>NZ_JAKZFR010000009.1 GCF_022808935.1 Geothrix sp. SG200 | reverse complement strand
GCGGACGAACGGAAAGCCAGGACCAGCGGGAAGTGACGGTGATTGAATAACCCACTTTAGCGCGACGGGACCTTGGTGAAGTCATACCAGAAGCAGATTTGGCCGAGCCCGCCCACGTCGGCCTAACGAACGAAGCTAACCGGCCCCGCCTGCGCCGAGGCGATGAACGAAGCCGAGGAAGCGAGAAGTTGAGAGAGAGCGAAAGACAATGCAGGCGGGGTCCGAGTTGAGCGGAGGGTTAGACCGCATGTGGACACCGATGGAGATGCCTAGGGCTTAACGAAGCTCAAAGAGCGGCTACTGCATGAAGTCGCAACCCAAGAGCTTTCATGACCTTCATCACAGTAGTGAATTCCGGATTCCCCTCGGGGGAAAGAGCCTTGTACAGGCCTTCACGGCTTAGGCCGGTATCGCGGGAAAGTTGGGCCATGCCTCGCGCACGGGCAATGTCGCCCAAGGCAGCGCGAACCAAACTACCGTCACCAGGATCTTCTTCAAGACAGGCCTCGAAGTAGCCAGTGATTTCCTCTTCGCTGTTGAGATGATCAACGGCATCCCATTTTTTGAGGTTGATTTTGCTCATGTTGACCTCCTAGAGCTCCCGAGCCAATTTGAGGGCGGCCTTGATATCTTTCGATTGAGTGCCCTTGTCGCCCCCGCCCAATAGGACGATGAATTCGAGCCCCTTTTGAATGAAATACACCCGATAACCAGCCCCTGCATGGATGCGCATCTCAGAAACCCCCTCGCCAATCGGCTCGCAATCTCCGAGGTTGCCTAATTCCGCGCGACGTATCCTGGCCTGAATACGATGTTTGGCTTGCAGATCGCGTAGGCCTGCAAACCAGGTGTCGAATGGTTCGGTGGTGAGGATCGCGACCATGAGGAAAGCGTATCCCATGGTTCACACATGTCAAGGCCTTCTCTGCCTGATCGGGATGCGGGCTAACGAACCAGGCTAACCGGCACCGCCTGCGCCGAGGCGCTGAGCGGAGCCGAGGTAGCAGGGAGATGAGAGAGTGCGGGAGGCAATGCAGGCGGGGTCCGAGTTGAGCCGAGGGTTAGGCTGCCGGTTGTCATTGGATCACCCAATCTGCGGAAAATGAAATCCGCCTGCCTCCGATTGAGAGGGTGCCCTGGCCACCTTTGACGGAGACCTTAAATGACTTTGGAAGGGCTGGATCACCTGGATTCACATACTCAGCCTGGAATTGCTGCTTGTTGGTATCGCACTTGAGGAACTTGAACTGCCGTTGCTGAAGAAGAGTCGGCTCTTTGGACGCCGACGAGCTGAATCGGATAGGCCCCACGACGGCATGGGATTCAAGTGAAACGGCCATGCTGAGCCCATATTCGCCCGCCTTGAAATCAAGCGAACCAGTTGCCATGGCTGTTCTGGCGGCCAAGACCGAGAAAGCCACAACCTGGACGAATCGGGTGTGCATGAGCAGCCTAACGAATGAAGCTAACCGGCCCTGCCTGCGCCGAGGCGACGAACGGAGCCGAGGAAGCAGGAAGCTGAGAGAGAACGGAAGGCAATGCAGGCGGGGTCCGAGTTGAGCGGAGGGTTAGGCCGTTGATCAACTAGGAATATGCCAATCTTGCAACACAGGATCGAAGTAATAATGCTGCATCAGAGCAAACACTTCATCTCCCAGCCGTGCAGCAGTCTCGCCATGCAATACCGCCTCTTCAACATCTTTGTCAATTTCCTCTGGGAGGGAATCTTTGTGTACTTCGACCGAAATGAACAACCTATGAGCCAATCGATTTCGAGCCTTAATGACCTTCTCGACCTCTGACTTGAATAACGTGTTGGCGGTGTATTTCGCATACTGATCAGCCAAACGCCCTAAGGCTAGTTTATCTATTGCAAGATCATCAACTTGATAGTTCAAAATACCCTTCATCTTGAATTCAATCAGGCTCTCGAATGTCCTCAGCGCTTCTCGAAGCATAAGTTCGAGATATTGAACGTTGAACATCGCCCCGTGAAGCTTTTCATTCATGAGGAACTCCAAGAATGTCGAGAATTTCTTTAGGCCGTGTTAGCCCTAACGAAAGAAGGAAACCATTCGACGAGTGCTCTGTCAGATCTGGGTACCAGGCTTGGGTTGAGCGATAGCCTAGTCAAAAAATCTTGATACCGAGTTTATTCCCGTCTTCCTTAAAAATTGTTTCGAATTCCATCTTGTCCTTCAGCAAGCTATTGCTGACACTTTCCTGGGCTTTATGTAATTGAAGGTCCGCCTTGTAGTCCTTATCTCGCATGAACATGATCTGATTGTTCTGGATACTCCAATGCCCTCTTGTTTTGTGTAGGAGTTGCAATCTCTTCTTGCTGATTTCGCAAAGCTTAGTTTTGGAGTTAAAGTTCCTGCTAAGAGAATCAGGACTGAAAAGTCTGTTCAACCAAGCAAGCACACTCTGCTGATCCTCCAGGTTGAGATTCAGGGTAGGAATGGTTTCGCGCCAGTTGTTTAAGAGTTTGAGTTCATGTTGTTCATATTTGTTGAAGATACGAATGGCATTGTCCTCATAGGCAATTCGTCTCTCAATTTCACCAGGAATGTCTAGTCCGATGTTGCTAGCGGAGTCCGACCAACCAACTTCGGCGATTTCCTTCTGAAGTGATTTTGAGGCCTCGGACAGGAGCCTCATCCCATTCATGGCCCAAGCTTGGATTTGCGATGGATCTGCGCTAGTGAGTGGCTTGATCTTGAAAGCCTTGGTTGTGGGGGGGGTTTTAGTACTCGCGTTTGACGGTGGATTCGTACTGAGTTGGTTTACCAAATCGATCTGAGAGGAATCATCAATCGTTCCGTGTGCTTCGGGTGACGCAACACTCACTGGATTACCATTACCGGCATGGTCATCGGTGTATCCCCAAAAACTCTTTATTGCCGCCGAGAGGCAGAGGGTACCGACCAAAATGGCTGAGTTGCGAAGGGCCTTTTTTGGGGGGCCTGGGGTTCCTGGCGCAAGCTTCATGGCTGGCTCCAACTTGGGCTCAATAATAGCCTCTCCTTGGTGAGGAAACCCCGAAGGGTGGCGACGAGACTGGGCATGTTGCTGGTTCCTGATTGAGGCCTAACGGAAGAAGCTAACCGGCCCCGCCTGCACCGAGGCGATGAGCGGAGCCGGGATAGCGGGATGTTGAGATAGAGCGGAAGACAATGCAGGCGGGGTCCGAGTTGAGCTAAGGGTTAGGCCGCGACGAAAGCAACTCAAGGTGTGCCCACGCAACCTCGGGGCATATGAAGGTTGAATCGGGTTTCTTGTTCCAGATGGCCTCGGGTTCTTGTTTCGACCCGAGTAATTCCCAGCCATTTTCCGCCAGCTGGATAATCGTATCTAACGCCATCCGTTCGGGTGTAACTGGACTGAGAGAGCACGCGAACTCGAAGTGGCCTTCAAGTTTCCAGTATTTCCTTGGCGATTGCACAACCCTTGGATGGAACTCTTCGAGCGTGCGAAGGAGCTTGTCCGCGATTGCCTCAGCAGACTCGATGTTGGCAGCTTTGGCAAAGACTCGGAGGTGAATTGGCATTGAGCGGCCTAACGAATGAAGCTAACCGGCCCCGCCTGCACCGAGGCGCTGAGCGGAGCCGAGGAAGCGGAACGTTGAGAGAGAGCGAAAGGCAATGCAGGCGGGGTCCGAGTTGAGCGAGAGGTTAGGCGTTATCTTAATCGCCAATAAGGCCCTCTTCAGCTTGCTTATCAGAGCAAAGAAATTTTATCGGCAACTCAATCCAACCTGGCTGGTAGACCAGAGCGATGTTGGAAGCACCGCAAGTACACTCGTCCTGAGAATCTTTCGGGAGAAGAACATTCACCTTGGTAGGGGGATCGACTAGAGAAGACTTCTGCTTCAGGGCTTTACGCTGGTCCGATGTTAGGTCCAGCTTCATCCAGGGAATGTAGTGCCGTTGGATCTGGGAAACCTGGGAAGAGGTTAGCCGGATCAGAATCACTGGGCCGCCGGCGTACCTGCCGTCCTTGATTGGCAATCCATCTGCGTGCAGACAAAACGCCAGAAGAGTGGCAGCGAACAGGATTACCAGATGTCGAAGTCGACCAGCCATGTTGACGCCTAACGAATGAAGCTAACCGGCCCCGCCTGCACCGAGGCGCTGAACGAAGCCGAGGAAGCGGGAAGCTGAGAGAGAGCGGAAGACAATGCAGGCGGGGTCCGAGTTGAGCTAGGGGTTAGGCCTGAGCTTACGGACGATTTTTTGAACAAGGAGAGCTAAAAGATAGTACCAGAATGCAAAAAAGGTCATGTGAAGAGCGAAATGTGGATGCTCGAAATGGATGTCATAGATAAAAAAACCCGACGGTGCTGAATTGCCATCGGTGATAGTTGTAGCTTTTGGAAAGTTGTAAACATGCGCGAGACCAAGCCCGTTCGGGACTTGGTGGAAGTAATTTGCGAATGTGGAATTTCGAAGCAGGGGTTTCTCGATCAGAAATACGGGATAGGCCAGGCACTTGGCTGACCAATTGATTACCGTATCGCCAGGGAATTGCGACCAGGATTTAAGTGCTGAAACGTAAACAAACAAAGACAGCATGGCGCATCGAAGGAGTAGCAGTAGATGCGAGACGAGCCAAGTGCCTGGCTTACTGCCTAGGTGAATGGTTAGGAGGGGGTGAAGTTCCAACTTCATGAGCGGGGAGCCTTCGGAAAGAGGCCTAACGAATGAAGCTAACCGGACCCGCCTGCACCGAGGCATTGAGCGGAGCCGAGGAAGTGAGAAGAAGAGAAAGAGCGGAAGGCAATGCAGGCGGGGTCCGAGTTGAGCTGAGGGTTAGGCGTGAGGAAGTCATCTGATTTTGGACCAGGGGATTTTGATTAGGCCAAGGACGGCGTAAACAAAGCATGAGAGGAGGCCCATTGCTATGAGTTCAATGGCGAGCCTAGGCCAAATTGAGAGAGCTCGGCGCGACTTCATGCCAAGGAGATCAAGGAATATAGTGCAAATGAGAAAAGCGATGAACAAAGCCACAATCAAGCGTTTTCGATTTGGCGAGATCATGGGTTTTGAAGAGGCCATAGTTGAACGCCTAACGAATGAAGCTAACCGGCCCCGCCTGCACCGAGGCGCTGAGCAGAGCCGGGGAAGCGAGAAGTTGAGAGAGAGCGGAAGGCAATGCAGGCGGGGTCCGAGTTGAGCGGAGGGTTAGGGCGCACGGCAGAGCGACTGTTACATGCGTTTAAGCAAGATGAGAGCAATCTCGTTTGCAGTTGTTGATTTGGAGGAGGCACCTTCTAAGCCGTGAAGTGCAAATTCAGAATTCGCAGGTGCATAAATTGCCAAATCAAAAAGATCACAATTTGGACACTGCAGTATTTGGATTGAAATTCCCTTATCTGCGATTTGTTTCTCTGATTTCGAGATTGTTTCCGTATCACAGCGTTTGCATCTAGGAAGGGACATGTTTTCTCCACGATTGTTGTGAAATCTGCTTGCTAATTATTCGTGGTAATTGGGTGATTCTGGATCATATTTGCGAATTTGCTGAAGCGCGGTTTTCCAAATGACATACGCAGCCGTAGCCTTTTCTCGTTCTTGACGTGACCCTTCATTCAAGTGCGCTTGATAAGTTTGCATCATTGTGAAGCAATTACCTATTAAGGCCGCAGCCAGTGGAACCGGTTTTCTGGCTTGTGCTTGATATGACTTTCTCTCGTTTTCGCGAAGGAGGAGGATTTCAAAAAAATCTGAGCCATCCTTTGGGTTGTCGTTATAGAGATTAAGCATTGATTTTAATGCTCCTCTGTAAATCAGCCACGCGGAGTTGTCGTCTTTGTTTAACCCTGAGAGAACACGCTGGCCCTCCTGTGTGATTCGGGGAGAAGAAGCCGTCAGCTGTGTTGGCAGGAATAGGACCAAACTTAGGATGAGTGATTTGGCGTGCATGACGCTCCTTTGATATGCGCCCTAACGAAGGAAGCTAACCGGCCACGCCTGCGCCGAGGCGCTGAGCGGAGCCGAGAAAGCGAGAAATTGAGAGAGAGCGTGTGGCAATGCAGGCGGGGTCCGAGTTGAGCGAGAGGTTAGGCGCGCGACAGAGGCGTTCACTGCGCTTTGCTTTGAGTTACGACAGGGTCACATTCGCCGACAGAGTAGGTTGTGATATCTACGGACGAGGGCAGGGCCATTTTCACTACTTCAGGACGCTTTGAAGCGCAAGGATCTCTGAAGACAACGGTGATTTTGAAAGTGATCGTGAACTCTGTTGGGGCATGGTCTTCAAATCGCCAAGTCATGAGTTGCGGTGGTATTTGCCTTTGCAGCATTGGCGGGCCTTCAGACTTCAGGATTTCCTGAATCTTGTGGCCGTCGGTCTTGACCAAGAACTTTGCCGTGCCACTGATTCCGGACAAGCGAACCATCGGCGGGCAAACAGGGGGCTTCATTTCAAGGACAATCGGATGTAACCGAGGGACCTCTTCATTGCAGCCAACAGATTTGCTCTGCGAGACAAGCAAAAGAGGGAGAAGTAATGGGATGGCCATGTGATGGGCTCTTAGCGCCTAACGAATGAAGCTAACCGGACCCGCCTGCGCCGAGACGCTGAACGGAGCCGAGGAAGCGTGACGTTGAGAGAGAGCGGAAGACAATGCAGGCGGGGTCCGAGTTGAGCTAAGGGTTAGGCTGAGCCACGATTTTTGTGAAGTGAAATGACCAAGCCCAAAAGCAAATAGAACAAAAGTGAAAACACAATGGCAAGCGCAAACGCGATGACTGGTGTGAAGTGTTTTTGTAGAAGCATCCCGGTCGAAAATGCAATCGCGACCAGGGAAACCCCTTCCAGGATTGGCCGCGGTAATGGTTTGAAGATGGAGAGCATGAGGAAGCCTAACGAATGAAGCTAACCGGACCCGCCTGCACCGAGGCGCTGAGCGAAGCCGAGGAAGCGAAGTGTTGAGAGAGAACGGAAGGCAATGCAGGCGGGGTCCGAGTTGAGCTAAGGGTTAGGCCAGCATGTACCGGCCACAGGTTTGGCAATACTGCCGTTTGGGCGGATTCATTGAATTGCAGCTTGGACACTTGCCATCTGGTGATGCCGGCGTTCGTTCTTCGAGGACGGGAGCAAGTTCTGAATCACCCGACAGCACCCCAATCAGGCCCTTGAGTAATAGGAATAGGCCAAAGACGACTGGACCCCAAGCGACCATGTATGGGCCGCCACCACCGTTGGTTGCAAATGTGTAGGTAAGGATGGTTACGGCAAGACCGCCGAAGAACCAGGCAGCGCCTCGTCTCAGCTCGACTTGTGATTTGGTGCGAACCTTCGACATGCGTGAACTCCAGGCGAAAACGCCATCAATGAAGATGAGCGATGGGTGATGGCCTAACGAATGAAGCTAACCGGGCCCCGCCTGCACCGAGATGCTGAGCGGAGCCGAGAAAGCGAGACGAAGAGAAAGAGCGAAAGGCAATGCAGGCGGGGTCCGAGTTGAGCGGTGGGTTAGGCAGCGTAGACACATGCTTCACTTGGTTTTGATTGGAGAGCCAGCGATTTTCCGGATGGAAGTAGCCTTGGCAATGGTGAAGCCTTTAGCGAATCGCAGCCTCCGAACCTGGTAGGTGATTTCAAATGTGAAGTCTTGATGGCCCGTGCCGTTGTAATGGTTCGGGAATAGGCCAGCACGGATGCTGGTTGGGATATAGACAACCTCGATAGGCCCACCGTAAAGCCAGAGCCGAGAGTTCCTGAGCATGGGTTCAATCACCCAATTTCTGAAATCCTCATCTCCCCACCCAAGATCAATCACTTGATCTCGAATTTGAGCCTTACCTTCGATGACTGGCCCATTGGGAATTCGATACTTTGCGTATCCAGCGAGGAAAAGTGCACCCAATGCCGCCACCAGGAAGGTAACAAACCGAAGAAGGACCTTGAGAAACCGTGGCAAAGGGGTATCTCCGATGGTGCAGCTGCCTAACGAATGAAGCTAACCGGGCCCCGCCTGCACCGAGGCGATGAGCGGAGCCGAGGAAGCATGACGTTGAGAGAGAGCAGAAGGCAATGCAGGCGGGGTCCGAGTTGAGCGGAGGGTTAGGCGCACACGGGAACCCCTGAAAGGAATTGCCGAGCCTAGAAAGGCCATAGCGCCTGTTTGATTTTGATCAGGATACCCGGTGACCAACCATTTGAAGTAAGCGCAGCATGGGCCTTTTTTCGAAGAGAGCTACCGATCGTCCGCCATTCTGAGCGTGAGAAGGTGGATGGCTGTTCATCAATGAACCCTTTCGGGTGGTTGATATAAGTAACGAAGTCCCGAAGTGGGGTTTCGCCGCCTGGGCCTATCACCAAATTTGAAGCGACCTTGTCAAAGTAGTTCGCAAATTCAGTTTCGTGACGCGAGCGAAGCTCAGAAGCGTGCGAGTGCAGAGCCTCGATCAGAATTCGAATCTCATCTGAACCAGGTGCTTCAGTCAGCATGTGGTGGCGCCTAACTTTCGAGCTAACCGGCGCCGTCAGGCGTCCGGGTTGAGCGAGTGGGTTAGGGCGATGAATGGAGGAATATGAGCGAATACTGCACCAAGCACCAGTTCAACCCAGACGATGGGTTTGATTGCCCTCACTGTGAAGACGAGAAGATGAAGTCGTTGACGGCAGAAGTAAGGGCATGGCGGGAGCGATTCCCGAAGCTCTACTACCGCCGCATCGACGACCGTATCGACCGGCGAGAGCCCTAACGCCCCGAGCTAACCCGGCGCGGGCTACCGCGTCCGGCGTTGAGCGAGCCGGTTAGGCCGCTCGGAAAGGAGAAGAAGGATGTGGAAGTTTCTTAAAACCGTGATGTTCGGCGGAATTCTTGGAGCTGTGCTTGGGGTCATTGGGTACGGCGTGACCACCTGGCAGTTCTGGTTCGCCTGCATCGCCGTGAACATCGCTCACTTAGCATTTCCGTCCAAGAGGGCGGCCTAACGAATGAAGCTAACCGGCCCCGCCTGCACCGAGGCGACGAGCGGAGCCGAGATAGCGAAATGCTGAGAGAGAGCGGAAGGCAATGCAGGCGGGGTCAAGGTTGAGCGTAAGGTTAGGCCGTAC
>NZ_JAKZFR010000008.1 GCF_022808935.1 Geothrix sp. SG200 | reverse complement strand
GTCCCGCGGAACCCTCAAAGGCTTCCTATCTTCTATCCGGTTTTCAAAGACGCCCTCCGCGCTCTCGCACGGTCCGGAAGAACCTTCCAGCCCTTCCCGGCACCCCGCAGCCTCAACTGCGCAGGACGTTTAGATTACCAGGGGAGCGCTTCGACGCAAGCGGAAATTTTTCAGAAGGGGCGCGCCAATGTTGCGTCTCTGGGGAAAACGCCAGCTGGCGCCTAGGAAATCCCCAGTTTCAGAAGGGTGCGCCGCTTGCCTGATTCCACTGCGGGCTGATCGAAGGGGTCCACTTCGAGCGCCATGCCGCACAACCCGACCACCAGCTGCCAGGCCATGAGGAAGGCGCCCAGCGATGCTTCGTCGAGCGCCTCCAGGTGCCAATGGATGACCGGCACACCAGCGTCTTCGAGCGCCTCGCGGGTTCCCTCCGCCTGGGCGCGGACCACCTCCGCGCCGCCCCGGCGACCCAGCCCCGGGAAGGGGCATTGGACCGGCGGATCAGAAGGCTCCACCCCTTCCCCGGAACCGACGGTGACCATCACCACGCCGACGTTGCGCGGGCCGTCGAGCCAGCGCTGCAGCTGGGCGTGCTGGTCCTGGGGACCCACGGCTCGGATGGGCGTGAAGCCGCGTCGGCTGCCGTCCTTCGCCTGCTTGCCGAGGCTTTCCGCGATCAACTGCACCCACCATCCGCCCACGGTCTCCAGGCGCGTGGCGTAGGGCATGATCACCCACTGATCCACGCCGCTCAGATAGCCCTTGGTCAGGGTTCCGACCATGTCCCACACGCGCTCGCCCCAGGGGCCATGTCCTTGCTCCGCCTGCGTCAGCGCCTCGCGGGCGCCAGCGAGGAAGCGGCCGGCATCCCGACCAGCCCAGTGCAGCGGAAGCGTCCCGATGGGCGTGAAGGCCGAGTAGCGCCCGCCCACCTCCACCGGGATCGGCAGCAGCGTCCACCCTTCGGCCCGGGCCAGCTGCGCCAGCGGATTCTCATCGTCCTGGGTGATGGCGATGGGCGCCCGATGCCAGCGTCCCCAGCCCTCCTGGGCGCGCAACCGCCCGATCCAGCTCCAGAGCTCCAGCGTGCGTCCGCTCTTGGAGGCGAACACCAGCTGATCCTCAGGCTCCAGGCGCAGGTCATTGGGCTCGGGCGAGGTCAGCGGGTGCCAGCGACGGCGGAACGGCGCCTCGGCCAGGGCCTGGATGAGCGCGTCCGCCGGCAGCACGGAGCCTCCGATCCCGCACCAGAGCAGGCGGCCGGGCCCCAGGGACGCAGGCAGGGCCGGGCCCTCCACCGACCGCCATCCCGACATGGGATGTCCAACCATCTGTCTCCACAACGCCTTCGGGTCCATTCAGGGTCCTCCCATCGCAGCCATCTTAGGCCATCATGATCCACGGAGCCCCTATGCGAACCCTCCGGAAAGCCGTTATTCCCGTGGCCGGCCTGGGCACGCGCTTCCTGCCCGCCACCAAGGCCCAGCCCAAAGAGATGCTGCCGCTGGTCGACACGCCCGTGATCCAGTACGTGGTGGAGGAGGCCATCCGCGCCGGGGTGGAGAGCATCGTGCTGGTGACCGGGCGCGGAAAGGGCGCCATCGAGAATCATTTCGACGTCGCCTACGAACTCGAGGACACCCTCCGCCGGCGCGGGAAGCATGACGACCTCGACCTCGTGCGGGACATCACCCACCTCGCGCAGTTCGCCTACGTGCGCCAGGGCGAGCCGCTGGGTCTGGGCCACGCGGTGCTCTGCGCCCGCCATGCCGTGGGCGATGAGCCCTTCGCGCTGCTCCTGGGCGACGATGTCTTCGACGAGCGCGATTCGGCCCTCGAGGCCCTCATCACCGCCTATCACGCCACGGGGAAGTCCGTGGTGGGCGTCCAGGAGGTTCCGGAGGATCACGTCTCGCGGTACGGCATCGTCAGCGCTCCCCGCGACCGCGAGTCCATGTGGGACGTGACAGCGATTGTCGAAAAGCCGAAACCCGAAGACGCGCCCAGCCGGTGGGCCGTGGTGGGGCGCTATGTGCTGGAGCCCCGCGTTTTCGACCATCTGGCCGCCCTCAAGCCAGGGGTCGGCGGCGAGTACCAGCTCACGGATGCCCTGGCTCTCCTCGCCAAGGAGGACCGCCTGGTGGCCGCCCCGATCCCCGCGCAGCGCTTCGACACCGGGAACAAGCTCGACTACCTGAAGGCCAATGTGGAGTTCGCCCTCAAGCGAGAGGATCTGCGGGACGACTTCGCCACCTACCTCAAGGAGCTGGCGAAGCGCCTCTAGCGCGTCTGCCGCTTTACCGCCGCAGGCGCAGCGCGTTCAGGACCACGGTGAGGGAGCTGAGGCCCATGGCCAGCCCCGCCAGCATGGGCCCGCCGAACCGCTCCAGCTGGCCGGAGGCCGCCAGGGGCACCAGCACCAGGTTGTAGCCGAAGGCCCAGCCGAGGTTCTGCCGGATGATGCGGTGAGTCCGCAGAGCGAGCCGCCGTGCGGCCAGGATGGGATCGAGCCCCGGCCGCAGCAGCACCAGGGGAGCTGCCGCCATGGCCGCGCCCGTGCCCTGCTCGCCCGCGCCCGAGCCCATGGCGATGCCGCAGTCCGCCTGGGCGAGGGCCGGCGCATCGTTCACCCCATCACCCACGAAGCCGACCACGGCGCCCTGGACCTGGAGGTCCCGGATCTGCGTGAGCTTGTCCTCGGGACGCAGGCCCGCGGAAACGGAGGAGATGCCGACGGCCTCCGCCATGCGGGCGGCCGGCTCGGGGCGGTCTCCGGTGAACAGATGGAGGCGCAGGCCCTGCTGCTTGAGCTGCCCGACCACCGCGGAGCTCTCGCTCCGGAGCCGGTCGCCCAGGATGAACACGCCCTTCAGGCCCGAGCCGTCCGCCAGGCCCACGGCGATTCCATCCTCATCCACCCTGGGGAAGGTCACCCCGAGGAACGCGGCGCTGCCCAGCCGCCAGGCCGTCCCTTCAATCTCGCCGCTGACGCCCCCGCCGGGATGGGCCCGGAAGGAGGACACCTCCTTCAAGGCGCCGCCATGAGCCCCATGGGCCACGACCAGCCCCCGGGCGATGGGGTGCTCGGAATCCCGCTCCAGGCTCGCCGCGAGCCGCAGCAGGTCCGCTTCGGCCATGGCCGAGGTCCCCACGATCCGGCGCAGGCGGGGCCGCCCTTCCGTGATGGTCCCGGTCTTGTCGAACGCCAGGTCCGTGGCCTGCCCCAGGGCCTCGAGGGCGGCGGCGTCCCGCACCAGCACACCCTTCCGCGCCGCGGAGCCCAGGCCCACCATGACCGCCACCGGCGTGGCGAGGCCGAGGGCACAGGGGCAGGCGATCACCAGGAGGGTGACGGCCGGTCGCCAAGCCTCGGCCAGGGCCCCCGTAGCCATCCACCATCCCGACAGGGTCAGCATGGCAAGAACCAGGATGGCGGGTACGAAGACGGCGCTGATGCGGTCCGCCAGATCCTGGGCCGGGGCCTTGGAGCCTTGCGCCTGCGCCACCAGTGCGGCCATGCGGGCGAGTTGGGTCTGTGCTCCCACGGCCTGGATCTCCATCTCGAGCATGGAACCGTGCACCACGGTCCCTGCCACCAGGCCTTCGCCAACTCCCTTGGGCACGGGAAGGGGCTCGCCGGTGAGCATGGATTCATCCACCTCTGCCTGGCCGGCGATCACGCGGCCATCGGCCGGCACCGCGTGACCCGGGAGCACCCGCACCCGGTCGCCGGGATGCAGGTCCCCCACCGGGACCTCCGCCACGGAGCCATCGGCACCGAGGCGCAGGGCCGTGGGCGGCGCGAGGGCCAGCAGCTCCTTCAGTGCGTCCGCGGCCTTGGCCTTGGCGCGGGCCTCCAGGTACTTGCCCGTCAGCAGGAAGGCCACCAGGGCGGCTGCCGTCTCGAAGCTGAGGTGGTGGACGCCATTCAGCCATTCCGCCACGGCGAACAGCCAGGCGACGCCCGAGCCCAGGGCGATGAGCGTGTCCATGGAGGCTTGGCCATGCCGCGCCTGACGTCCCGCCCGGACGAAGAAGCCCCAGCCCGCCCAGAAGACCACGGGCGCCGAAAGGACCGCCTGGAGCCAGCCCGGCAGGTGGAGCCCCAGGCCGGGGACCATGGCGAGCAGGAGCGGAGCCGTGAGGATGAGGGCCACGAGCATCCGGTTCCGGGCGGGTGCCGGATCGTCGTCTGCCTGGGCGACGAGCTGGTCGGCCCGGGGCCGGCCCAGGCCATAGCCCGCATCCTCGACCTGCGCCGCCAGAGTCTCGAAGCTGGCCTCGCCTTCCACCGTGGCGGTGGCGGTGGCCAGGTTGACGGAGGCGGCCCGGACGCCGGGTGATGTGGCCAGGGCCTTTTCCACATGGCGCACGCAGGACGCACAGGTCATGCCTGTGACGGTGTAGGTCTCGACGCTCATATGCCTTCCGGACGGGGCCTAGGCCTGTTCCGACATCTGGTAGCCGGCCTCGGCCACCGCCGCCGACAGGGCCTCGAAGGTCGCGGTGCCGCTCACGGTGGCGGAGCTTTTGGAAAGGTCCACCACCACGTCCGTGACGCCGGGCGTGGCGCGCAACGCCTTGTCCACGTGACGGACACAGCCCCCGCAAGTCATGCCGGTCACACGATAGGTCTGGGTGTTCATGGGTTCTCCCGGGGGGTCAGGCCCGCAGTTCCATCAGGGCTGGCAGGCGCTTGGCTTCAGCGAGCAGGGTTTCCATCAGGTTGCAGCCGAGGTCGCTGCTCTGTCCGTCGGGGGTGCCCAGGGTGACGCGGAGGATCTCGACCAGCAGCTGGATCTCGGCCAGCTTGCTTTCGAGGGCCCTGAGCTTGCCGCCGAGGGCATCGCGCACATGGGCGCAGGGGGCGCTGTCCTGCCGCAGGGCCCGGAGCAGTTCCTGCACCTCGTCGAGGGTGAACCCCGCCGCCTGGGAGGCCTTCAGGATCCGCACCCACTGGACGGCCTGGGGGGGGAACAGGCGGTAGCCCTTCGGAGACCGCGGCAGCTCGCCGAAGACCCCGGCGTCGGCATAGAAGCGCAGGTTCCTGGCTGTCAGGCCCGAACGGGCGGCGAGCTGGCCAATCTTCAGCATGCGTGGCGCAGCAGAAGCCGGGGCAGGGGCCGGAGCAGGTGCGGGGTGGAGGTCAATGACGGTCGACATGGGACCCTCCCGAAGACGAACACCCCCAGTCTAAGATTCCAGTTACATGGAAGATCAAGGATAAAATCACAAAAAACTATATGCGCGAGGAACGATGAATATGCAGGTGCAGCAGGGTCACGGCGGCCGGGGTGATGCCGGGGATCCGGCTGGCCTGCCCCAGGGTTTCGGGCCGGTGCAAGATTAGCTTTTCCAATACTTCCTTCGACAGGCCGTGAAGGTGCTCGATGCGGAAGTCCGCGGGGATCCTCACGTGGTCCCAGGCCCGGTGGCCCTCGAGGAGGCGGGCCTCCCGCTCGCGGTAGGGGGCGTAGCGCAGCTCGAAGAGCAGCAGGTCCCGCTCCCGGTCCGGATCCCAGCCGGGCCCAGGGGCGGCCCACCCGTCCAGCAGGGCCAGGCAGGCTCCGGCCTGCTCAGGTCCCATCTGCTGCCGGCGGAGCAGGTCCGACAGAGACAGCCCGGCCTCCAATCCCAGCCCGGCGGACGCGGCCACGGGCCCGAAGGGGCTGGTCTGGGTCACCCAGGCGGCCTCGCACTGGGCCCGCAGCCGTTCCCGCCGCGCCACCTTGGCCTCCACCAGGGCCAGTTCCCCGGGCTGGAGGGCCCCCAGGTCCCGGGCGACGTCAAGAAGACGGGCGTCCGCCAGGTCGCAGGCCAGGCCCAGGCGGTGCTCGGCCCGGGCCGTGAGCATGCGGTAGGGCTCGTCCGTGCCCTTGGTGACGAGGTCATCGATCATCACGCCCAGGTAGGCCTGGTCCCGGCCGAGCACCACCGGTTCCCTGTCTTCCAGCCAGCGCGCGGCGTTGATGCCCGCCAGCAGGCCCTGGCCGGCGGCCTCCTCGTAGCCCGTGGTGCCGTTGATCTGGCCCGCGAACCAGACGCCTTCCAGGCCCGTCACGGAGAGATCCCGTCGAAGCTGCAGGGGATCAAAGCTGTCGTACTCGATGGCGTAGCCGGGGCGCAGGATCTCGGCGGCTTCGAAGCCCGGGAGGCTCCGCACCATGCGGAGCTGCACGTCCGGCGGCATGGAGGTGGAGAGGCCCGCCAGGTAGATCTCCTCGGTCTCCAGGCTCTCGGGCTCCACGAAGATCTGGTGCCGTCCCTTGTCCGGGAACTTCACGAACTTGTCCTCGATGGAGGGACAGTACCGGGGCCCGACGCCTTCGATGTGCCCGCCGTAGAGGCTCGACTTCGGAAGGTTCTCCCGCACGATGGCCTCTGTCTCCGCCGTGGTGTGCACGATGTGGCAGGGCACCTGGGGCTGGGGGATGCCCGGGCTGAAGAAGCTGAAGGGGCGGGGCGGGTCGTCGCCGGGCTGGACCTCCAGGCGCGCAAAGTCGATGCTGGCCTTCGCCAGGCGCGGGCTGGTGCCGGTCTTCAGGCGCCGGTGGCGCAGCCCCAGGCTTCGCAGCTGCTCCGCCAGATGTGTGCTGGCGGGCTCCCCGGCCCGGCCCGCCTCGATGCGGCGCTCGCCGATGAGGATGCGCCCGTGGAGGAAGGTTCCGCTGGTGACGACCACGGCGTCGCAGGGCAGCACAGAACCGTCCAGCAGCTCCACCCCGCGGAGGCCACGGGTGCCCTCGGACCAGAGGAGAGCCGCCGCGATGCCTTGGCGGAGGTGCAGGTTCGGCGTGTGCTCCAGCAGGGCGCGGGCGGCGATGCGGTACTTCACTTTGTCCGCCTGGGCCCGGGGGCCGCGCACGGCCACGCCCCGGCTCTCGTTGAGGATGCGGAAGTGGATGCCCGTGGCGTCGATGAGGCGCCCCATGGCGCCACCCAGGGCATCCAGCTCGCGCACCATGTGGCCCTTGCCCACCCCGCCGATGCTGGGGTTGCAGCTCATCTGGCCAATCTGGTCCAGGTTCATGGTGAGGAGGGTCGTGGCCGCCCCCAGCCGGGCGGCGATGTGCGCAGCTTCTATGCCCGCATGTCCCCCGCCAATCACCACCACCTGCTTCACCCGGGCCTCCGAAGGGTGACAGGATACCCGCCCCGATCTCCGGCCACGGGACTCTGCGGGATGTGAGAAAATGGCCCCATGCGACCCCGTTTGAGCCCAGAGGAACGCCGCGACCGCCGGAAGCGCGCCATGCGTCGGTCCATGTTCGTGCTGCCCTCCAGCATCACCATGGCCTCCATCTTCTGCGGCTTCTCCAGCGTGGTCATGTCCATCAACGCCGCCGGCGCCACCCCCGAGCGCTATTTCCTCTGGGCCGCGGGCCTGCTGGTGCTGGCAGGGGTTTTCGACGGCCTGGACGGCCGGGTGGCCCGGGCCACCAACACGGCCACGGAATTCGGCGTGCAGCTGGACAGCCTGGCGGACGTGGTCAGTTTCGGCATGGCCCCGGCCATCCTCGCCTACCGGTACGGATTCTTCCACCTGGGCATCCAGGATTCCCACCTGCGGGCCGTGGGCTGGGCGGCCTGCTTCGTCTTCACGGCGTGCGGCGCGCTGCGCCTGGCGCGCTTCAACGTGCAAGTGGGCGCCGTGGATCCCCGCTACTTCGTGGGCCTTCCCATCCCGGCCGGAGCGGCCTGCGTGGCCTCCGTGATCATCTGGAGGCCCACGCCCCCGGCAATGGCCCTTCATGCCTACGCGTTCGCCGCGGAGCTGTTCCTGGTCGGCCTCCTGATGGTCTCCACGATCCGATTCCCAAGCTTCAAGAAGCGCGCTGGCAGCCCCCGCGCCGCCATGCTGACCAGCTTCACCATCGTGTTGATCTTCGCGTTGATGATCCTTCTTCAGCAGCGGTTTTTCGTGGGCTTCTTCGCCGCCTACATCACCCTGGGCCTCATGCTGAACCTGGCCTGGAAGGCCGGCTGGCGCGGGATCGAGCCGCCGAGGGACGGAGCCGAGGATCTGGCGCACGTCCACTGATCGGTACCAGCGGAAAGGGGCTGCCAGGCAGCCCCTTTCCGCTGGTGTTCAGCCAGGACGTCAGAAGGTGGTCGCGCCCGGGGGCACAGGCACGCCCACCACGTTGGCGACCTTGACGTTGGCCAGCAATCGGCCCCCGGTCCCCGGTCCGATGGCCAACACGGCCCCCTGCTTCACGGCCGCCTCGGTGGTGGCCACGGTGGGGATCTTCTGGATCGCCATGCGCTGGATGATGAAGCTGGCCACGGAGGTGCCGTCCCCGGCCACATGATCACCTGCCAGGAGCACGACCGCGTCCGGCTTCCGGCCCGACAGGGCGGCGACCGCCCGGCCCACATCCTGGGGCCCCTTGATATCCACGACCAGGACCTTGAAGCCGTCCCCGGCCGCGGTCAGGGCGGCGACGGCCTTCTTGCTGCCCGCCGCGTCGCAGACCACCGCGAGGGTCTTCACCTGGGGCCAGGCCTTCCCCATGGTCCCGACGAGAGCGTCATAGTCTCCAGCCGCGAGCGGCAGAGAAACGAGGGCGCACGAGCACACCAGGGTCCTGAAACGGGCCATCCAAACCACCTCCAGCCCTTCCACTCTATCCCTGGATAACAGTTGTTGGAATATCGATTTTTTCGTACTGTTTTTTTCTAGGTCAAGATCCCTGCGATACACGCACTCAGGAAGTTGGCCAGGGTGCCAGCCAGCATGGCCCGCAGGCCCAGGCGGGCCAGGTCGCCCCGGCGCTCGGGCACCAGGGCCCCGATGCCCCCCACCTGGATGGCGATGCTGCTGAAGTTCGCGAAGCCGCACAGGGCGAAGGTCGAAATCAGCCGGGCCTTGGCGGAGAGGTTGGTCATGGCTCCCAGGTCCAGGAAGGCCACGAACTCGTTCACCACCATGCGCTTGCCCAGGAGGGACCCCACCTGGCCGGCCTCGATCCAGGGCACGCCCATGAGGTAGGCGAAGGGCTTGAACACCGTGCCCAGCACCACCTCCAGGCTGAAGCCCGGATGGATGGCCTTCATCAGCCCGTTGATCAGATAGATCAGGGCGATGAAGGCGATGAGCATGACCGCCACATTGAAGGCCAACTGGCCACCCTCGAAGGCGCCGCGGGCGGCCGCGTCCAGCACGTTGGCATCATGGGTGGGGATGTCGACCTTCACCTCGCCGGCGGTCTCGGGCACCTCGGTCTCGGGCTCCAGGAGCTTGGCCATCATCACCGCGCCGGGGGCCGTCATGATCACGGCCGTGAGCAGGTGGACGATGTCCACGTGGGCCACCTGCACGTAAGCCACCATGATGCTGCCGGACACGTGGGCCATGCCCGCCGTCATGATCACCATGAGCTCGCTGCGGGTCATGCGCGCCAGGAAGGGTCGGATGGTGAGGGGTGCCTCGGTCTGTCCCATGAGGATGCTGGCGGCCACGCTCACGCTCTCGGCCCCCGAAACCTTGAGGAAGCGCCCCATGGCCCGGGCCGCCGCGCCCACCACCCACTGCATGACGCCCATGTAGTAGAGCACCGCGAAGATGGAGGCCACGAAGATGATGGTGGGCAGCACGGCGAAGGCGAACACCATGCCCACCTTGCCGCCTGGCCCGTCGGAGAGCGAGCCGAAGACGAAGCTGGCGCCCTCGTGGGCGTAGGCCATGAGGTGCTCGACCACCACGCGCATCTTGTCGAAGGTGGAGCCCACCAGGTTGCCCCGGAGCAGGCCCAGGACGATGACGCCGAAGAGGCCCCAGTTGAGGGGCCTGTTCTCGTAGGACGCGAACCTCCGGAGCAGCATGGGCGTGAACATCAGCAGCAGCACCACCCACCCGGCCCCTTTCGGGAAGGGCAGGAAGGACAGCAGCCCCGCGATGGCCGAACCCTTGAGGACGATCAGGGCGAAGACCCACTGGAGGGCGAGCCCCCAGGCGATGGTCCGCCAGTGGATGGCGCTGCGCTTGTGCGACAGCGCGTACGCAATGGCCATGAAGGCCACGATTCCGGCCAGACCCATGAGGCGTTCCATCGGGGCTCCCTACAGTTCGGCGTTCAGGGCCTCGACGGCCTTCTCCATGTAGAAGCGGGCCCGGCCAAGCAGGCCGTCCCGCTGCATCACCAGCACCAGCGTGCACTGCTCCTTGGCGCCCATCATGAGGATCCAGTGCTGCTCCGTGGCGAAGGCCACCTGCTTGACCTCGCCGCGGTCGAACTCCTCCACCGCCTGCTGGAGGTGCCGCTTCACCACATGCTGGTAGGCCCCGAGAAGCTGCAGCCCCTCGTTGGAGACCTGGATGGTGCGGGAGCAGATGGGATCCCCGTCGCGATCGTTGAAGGTCGCGGCCAAGGCCTCGGGCACCTGTTCGATGAGCCGATCCAGGAGTTTCTGGAACATGATGGGACTCCGGCAATGCGTGCTGACAGCATGACCGCACTGGCGGGCCATGGCAAAACCCGGGCCTCTAGATCCCCCGGGCCGCCTGGAGCGCCCAGATCCCGGCCAGCAGGAGCCAGGCCCCGACCCGGAGGCCCCGGGAATCCGGAAGCGGCGGATAGGGATCGCCCCGCCAGGCCCGGCGGAGGTCCCAGAGGATCGCGACGGGCGCCGCGGCGGCGAGGATCGCCAGGGCCGGGTACCAATGAAGGGCCGCTCCCCACTGGCCCTGACCCAGGGCCAGGGTGCCGCGTGTCAGCCCGCAGGTGGCGCAGGCGACCCCCGTGACGCGCTTGAAGGCGCAGCCGGGAAGCAGACCGGCCCAGGGGGCCAGGAAGCCCGCCAGCCGGACGGTCAGCCCCAGGGCCAGGGCCACCAGCGCGATCCAGGGCACCCGCCTCACGGGCCCACCCGCAGCATCGCCAGCAGGACCACCGCCAAGCCGAGCGCACAGGTTCCCAGCAGGGCGGCATGGACCACGGTGGCGGCCATTCCCCGCCAGACGCCACAGCCGTGCCTGGCCCCCAGGGCGAAGCCGCGGAAGAGCCACAGGTAGCCATCCAGGGCCAGCAGCGGGAGGAACAGCAGTGGGCCGAAGACGGGCAGGAAGCCCAGCAGGCCGATCAGCGTGCCCAGGGCCGTAATGCGCAGGGCCTCGGCCTCGGCCACCAGGGTGGCCCGGAAGCCGCGCTTCGCCTTCAGCCCCCCCACCAGCCACAGCCCGGCGTGGTCCCAGACGGCGTCATGGATCCAGGTCCCCAGCACGCCCAGGGGCACGACCAGCAGCAGCCAGGGCCAGACGTGGCCGAATGCCGGTGAGGGCGGGAGGGACCGGAGCAGTTCCCGCAGCACGTCCGGATCGGCGCCCAGGGCCTGCTCCAGCCAGGTTGGCGGGGCGCTGCGCCGAAGCTGATCATAGGACTCGAGCGCTCGCCAGACCGTCAGGCCGGTGTTGGCCAGGGACAGCGGCACCCACACCGCCAGCATCCGGGCCAGGGCCCGGCCAAGGGTGGGCGGCGGATCGGTGAACGCCTCGGAGGGTCGGACCAAAGCCCGGAAGAGAGTCCGAAAAGGACCCCCGATCGCCTCCGTGAAGGGAACCCCCATCACTTCCTCAGGAACAGGGTCTCGAACTCGCGGAGGGCGATGGCATCGCCGTCCCGCTTGAGGGGGCCGTGGAAGTCCTGGGGGCTCAGGTCGGCGAACTCGCCGAAGGTGGCGACGTTCCCGTTGATGTAGGCGATGAACTCATCCTGCCGGTGCTTGATGTAGCCCCTGAAGGGTCGGGCGATGGCCCCCAGCAGGGCGGAGTCCAAAGCCGTCCAGGTCTGGAGGTGGGTCTCGAAGCCGTTCTTCCCCTCCCAGTAGCGGTACGAGGTGAGCATCTTCGCCTTCACGGCGAAGGGTGTCTTCAGACGGCCTTTCTCGGCCACGCCCTCCACGAGGTAGACCCGATGCCCAGGTCGCCGGTACACCAGGCGGAGCGTGCCCTTCAGCCCATGCGCGTCATCGATGCTCCAGGACCCGTCTGGATGGATGAAGGCGTAGAAGCCGGGCACGAACTGGCAGTGCCGCCACATGGCCGAGGCCAGCCGGGGGTGGTCGAAGAGCTTCTCCATGCTCGCCAGCCGCACATGCTTGGGTTGGGTCTGGGTCTCGAAGATGAAATCGGCCCGATCGATGATGTCCAGGGCCTCGGCCTGGGCCGCCGGGGGGAGCTGGGCCAGGAAGGCCGGCGGCTGGGCCTGGAGGCAGACGGCCAGGAGGGCGAAGATCGCGGCACGCATACCCAAGACGCTAGCACCTCCCCGTGGCCGCCGGGGCTCCAACGGCGCCACCGGTTGGCCCCGGACCGGATCCCGGGTCGCGGCTATGCTTTTCCTCTGTCCCGAGGCTTCCATGCTGCCCGTCCCCTCCAGGTCCCGCGTCTGGTCCCGCGTCCCGGTCGCCCTGCTCTGCGCCCTCCTGGTCCTGGTCCAGGTGGCCGGGCGAGCCCAGGGAGCCGACTTGGCCGAACGCCTGTACCAGAGCGGCGAACGCGCCTACGCGGCCAAGGCCTACCAGGAGGCCGCGGACACCTGGGGCCAGCTGCTCCAGTCCGCCCCTGGAAGCGTGTTCGCCCCGCGAGCCCTCCTGGGGCTTGCCCGGCTCCAGGTGGAGGTGAACCACAAGCCCGAGGCCGCCATGCCCTTCCTGGACCGGCTCAAGGCCGACCACATCCGGACCCCCGAAGCCGCGGAAGGCCTGCTGCTGAGGGGGACCCTGCTCGCCCGGCAGGCCCGCCGCCCGGCGGAGCTCAAGGACGCCATGGCCGAGTTCAACCGCGTCATCGACCTCTTCCCGGAGTCCCCGGCCGTGCCCGAGGCCCGGTTCCGGCTGGGCCGCGCCTGGCGGGACCAGGGGCAGTGGGGCCGGGCCCTCCAATGCTTCGTGGAGGCCTTCCGCCTTCATCCGGACGCCGCCATGGCCCCCCGGGCCATGCTGGAGGCCGCGGAGACCATGGACCTCCTGGACGATCTGCCGGGCTGCCTCCGGATGCTCCAGCGGCTGCGAACCCTGGCCCCCCACACGCCCGAAGCGGAGGAAGCCGCCTGGCGCACGACCGTGAGGGTGAGGCATCGGCTCCAGAAGCCGCCCCTGACCAACGAAGGATCCTGGCCCGCAGGGCGGGTGAAGTGGCTGCGGACGCCGATCCTCCTGGCCACCGCACCGGACGGGGATCTCCTGATCTACCAGAACGACCTGGACCATGCCTTCCGGCTCCACGGGGGTGAGTTGGCCCCCACCGGTCCTGCCGCAGCCGGAGCCAAGGCCATGGTCGTCTCGCCCACCGGCGAGGTCTGGCTTCTTTCCAAGGGCAGCCTCGCGCGGGAGCAGGCGGCCCCCATGCCGCTGAACAACCTCGGCGCTCCCAGCGGGGCCGCCCTGGACCGCTGGGGGTCGCTCTGGGTGGCGGATGCGAAAACCCCGGCCCTGACCGTCTTCAACCTGGATGGCACCTCCCGCACCGTGGCCTCCCCCACCGCCAACGCCCTGACCACCCTGCCCACGGGCGGCATGGCCATCGCCTCGGACGCGGATCGCAAGCTGCTCTTCCTGGATGCCGATGGCCAGCCGCGCGTGGTGGTCCCCTACGGCAAGGATCTCCCGGCCCCCTTCCGGAACGTGATCGCCCTGGCCTCGGATGGGGCAGGGCAGGTGGCGGTCCTGGTGGATGGCGGCGACTTCGGGGAGGGCGTCCTGGTCCTCGATCCCCATGGCGCGGTGCTTCGCCAGGCCACCTTCAAGAGCCTGGGCATCAGCGGCCGCATCACGTCGCTCGCCCTGGACCGCTCCGGCGGCCTCATCCTCTGCGACCGCCGCAACGACCTCCTGTACCGGTTGAACTGACATGCGCCTGCGCCGACTCCTCCCCTTTGTCTTCCTGCTGAGCCTGGGCCTCGGCGCCCAGGATGCGGCCCTCAAGGACACCTTCCTCCAGGCCAAGGCCCTCTGGGCCACCCAGGGAGATCGCGAGGGCGCCACGACCCGCTTCGAGCAGGTGGTCGCATCCCTGTCGCCCAAGGCCGCCGCCCTTGATCCCACCTGGGCCCAGGTGCTCTGCGAAAGCTACAACTGGCTGGCGGTGCTGGACGACCGCAGCCCCCAGACCAAGCCCCGGGCCCAGGCCCGCCTCCAGGCGCTCATCGACCTGAACCCGGACTTCGAGGTGGATCGGACCCTCACTTCCCAGCGCCTGATGGCCCTCTTCGACCGTCTGAGGGCGGAGAACTACGCCCCCGTGCGGCTCAGCTACGCACCCGAAGGGGGGACTTTGATCGTGGACGGCCGTCCGGGGTCTCCCCAGGCCCGTCGCTTCCTCCCCTTCGGCTCGCACAAGCTGACCTACAGTCGCCCGGGCTATGCGCCCGTCGACCTGATCCTCGACCTCGTCTCCGGGGACGCCAAGTCCGCGGACTTCAAGCTCACGCGCATCTCCTCCACCGTGGCCCTGTACGTGCGGCCGAGCGGTGCGGAGGTGCTTCTGGACGGCCGCAGCCTGGGCCATGCCAAAGGCCAGGCGGGCCCGGATGCCGCCCCCCTGGTGGCGCCCCTGGGCCTGCGCCCGGAGGAGGTCTCCGAGCCCTTCATCATCGGCGAGCTGGCCCCGGGCAAGCACCAGCTGGAGCTGCGGGCTCCCTGCCACCGGACCAAGGTGCTCGAGATGCAGGCGGATCTGGCCACCCCCTTCGCCGACCACATCCTGGAGCCCATCCGCCTGGACCCTTCCAAAGGCATCCTATCCGTCCAATCCGCCTGGCCCGGCGGCGAGCTCTTCCTCTCCGGCCAGAGCCAAGGCCCCCTGCCCGTGGCACAGCTGCCGGTCTGCTCAGGTTCCTATGATCTGCTCGTCCGCTTCCCGGCCGGTGGCTTCTACCGGCGCATCACCGTGGAGGAGGGCAAGGCCCTCGCGGTGGAGGCCCGGCCGAAGCCGCGCCTCGCCTTCCTGGGCCTGGAGGGAGACCTGGAATTCACCGGCCGGGCCCGGCTCCTGTCGCAGCTGGAGGGCCTTGGCGAACGCCTTCAGCAGGTGGCCTACCTGCCCGCCCATCCTGGCGAGACACCCCAGGAGGCCCTGGCGCGGGTGAGGGCCTCGCGGGAGGCTGAACTCATCCTCTCCGCCATTCCGATGCCGGGGAAGGTGGTCCACCAGGTGGAGCTTCGGATCTCGACCCTCGAGGGCGAGGAGGAGCGGCTGCTGGTGAAGCCCCTGGAGGAGGATCCCCTGGGGCCCCTCGTGGCCCGTCTCAACGCCATGCCCCCGCTTCATGAGCCCGGTCTGGGCCTGTCCCTCCTCGATCTCCCCGGAGAGCCGGGCCCCTGGGTCCTGTCCGCCTCCGAGGCCGATCAGAAAGCGGGCATCCAGGTCGGCAGGGCCCTCACCCTGGCCAACGGCAAACCCGTGGCATCGGTCCAGGCCCTGCGCCAGGTGCTGGCTTCCGCGAAGGGGTCCGTGACCCTCAGCCAGGGGGGTTCCCCCGTGAGCCTTCCGGTCCAGGACGAGGCCTTGGAGCTTCCCCTGGGCTCCCCGGCCCTCTGCTACCCGGCCGTCCTGGCCCGCCTGCGGCTGGACTACGCTGGGGCGAAGGCGGGGGACGAGGCGAACCTCATCCGGATGAACCTCGGCCTGGGCCTCATGCACTTCCGGCGGTATGACAAGGCCATCGAGCTCCTGCGGGACGCCCGGCTCGGCACCACGAGCGGCGTGAGCCAGGGCACCCTCGACTACCACACAGGCCGGTGCTTCCTCCGCCTGGGCAGCGCCTACCAGGCCGAAGCAACGCAGGCATTCCGGCAGGCACTGAAGTATCCTCAGGCAACCCTGCTCGGCCCCGATGGCCCCCTGGTCGCCCCCCTGGCCCGACAGGCCCTTGAAGACCTGAAGTAGTTTGGAGGAACCCATGAAGCGTCAGCGCGGCGAAGGCAAGATCGGCTGCATCGTCTCCCTGCTCGTGTTCGGCACCCTGGCCGCCGCCGGCTACAAGGCCGTTCCGGTCTACTACAGCGACAGCGAACTGGTGGACGCCTGCGACTTCATCGCCAGCAGTGCCGCCAAGAAGCCCATCGAGACCGTCGAGCGGGAAGTCCGGGATAAGGCCCGGGAACTGCAGATCCCAGAGGTGCTGACGGACAAGAATGCCATCCGGGTCGTCAAGAGCGGCAGCGGCGAGGCCGGTACCTGCACCATCACCCTCCGCTACAAGCGCACCATCGACTTCTACGGCACCTACCAGTGGACCAAGGAGACGAACAAGCGCATCTCCAAGCCGATCTTCGAGAACATCGGCTGATCCCTCCTTCGATGGGCTTGCGGCGGGGGGCCGGGCGCGGCACCCTGCCATATGCTCCTGTCACTTCCTGAAGACACCTCCCTGCCCCGGGGAGCGGCGCTGCACCCGGTCCGGGTGCCCGGATCGAAGTCCGTCACCAACCGGGCCCTCCTGCTCGCGGCGCTGGCGCCGGGCACCAGCCGGTTCCGCGGGGGATTGGAGGCCGAGGACACCCGCTGGATGCGGCGGGCCCTGGCGGGACTCAGGCTGGAGATCCAGGAGGACGGCGACCTGTGGCGCGTCGAGGGGGGCCGTCGCCCCCACGCGGATGCCCCCCTCTGGCTCGGCGCCTCCGGCACCACCCTGCGCTTCCTCCTGCCCTGGCTGGCCCTGAAGGCCGAAGGCCCCGTGCGGCTCGAGGGAGATCCCCGCCTCTTCGAGCGCCCCCTGGGGCCCCTGCTGGCCCCCCTGGAAGCCCTGGGCGCCGCCTGGGAACCCAATGCGAAGGGCGCCTGGCTGCGCCCCGCGGCGAGCGCCCCGGAGCGCCTGGACCTAGAGGTGGATGCCCGCCTCAGCAGCCAGTTCCTCACGGGGCTGGCCCTGGCCGCGGCGGCCCTGCCCGGCGGCGGGATCCTGCGCTGGATGGAGGTGGCCAGCCCCAGCTACCTGGCCCTCACCACCCAGTGGCTTCGGCGCTTCGGCTGCGAAGCGCGGCTGGAACCGGGGCAGTGGCTCATCCCCGGCGGCGCCCTGGTCCCGCAGGACCTTGTTCTGCCCGGCGACTGGAGCGGCGCTGCCGCCTTCCTGGCCGCCGCCGCCGCCACGGGCCGGACCCTCCGCCTGGCGCCCCTGGACCCCGACGACGCCCAGGGCGACCGCGCCATGGTGGCCATCCTCCAGGCCGCGGGATGCCGCGCCCGCTGGACCGGGCCCCAGGATCTGGAACTGGAAGGGCCGCTCCAGCGCGGGTTGGAGGCGGATCTCACGGACTGCCCGGACCTGGGCCCCGTGCTGGCGGCCCTGGCGGCCCTGGCACCGGGTCCCTCGGAGCTGCGCGGACTGCACACGCTTCCCCTCAAGGAGTGCGACCGCCTGGACGCCTCGGCGGAGCTGGTGCGCTGGCTGGGGGGCCGCGCCGAGGTGATCGGCGATCACACCCTGCGCGTCCAGCCTGGGCCCCGGCCCGGTCCCCGACCTGGAGCCCGGCCGCCCTTCGATCCCCGGAACGATCACCGCATGGCCTTCGCCGCCGCCGTGGGCGGCCTGCACTGCGGCGGCGAGGTCCGGGATCCCCACTGTGTGGCGAAGACCTTCCCGGATTTCTGGGAGGTCTGGCGCGGGATGCTGGGGTGCTGAAGGCCTCCTGGCTGGGCCATTGGAAGGCCCCCTGGGGCCTGGACCGGGGACGGCGCTGGGGAGACCCGGCCTGGGCCCTGGCCGCCATCGCCCAGGCCTGGATGCTGGGGGGGCGCGAGGGCCGCTGGCCCCGGCTCGCCCAGGAGGCCCGGCGCCCCTTCGGTCCCCAGGTGACGGCGCCACCCACGGCCTTTGGCCCCCGCCCCGACCCTGCCTGGGTGGCCCTCCTGCGCCACGGCAGCCCCGCCGTACCGGCGGACCGGCGGGGCGCCCGGGAGAGCGAACTGTCTGCTTGGGCCTGGGAAGCCTTGCTGGAGGGAGATGGCGGCCCGTGGATGGCGGCGGGATCCGTCCTCCTCGACCGGTCCCAGCGCCTGCGCTGGATCGCGGTCCTGGGGGCCGTGGAAGAGGGCGGCCGCCTGGTGCTCCCGCCCTTCCTGGAGATCCTGGTGCCGTCCGACCTCCACCCCCTGCCGCCGGAGTGGTGGATGTTCCTGCTCCGGAGCCAGGACGCCGAGGGACGCCTGCTGCCGGAAGGCACCCTGGATCCGTCGCTGCCCTGGCCGCTCCTGCAGGCCTTGGCCGGCCCCCTGGCCCTCGAGGGGTCCTGCGAAGAACTGGCCCCGCATCCCGGTGCGCCCTGGCTGGCGGAGCTCGCCTCGGGACGGCTTGTGCTGGATCCCCGCCTGCGGGCCTGGGCCCGGGGCGCGGGCGCCTCCCCGTCGGGTCTCGCCCCCTTGGCTTCCGGCGACCTCGCGGGCGGCGGGCTTCCGGACGCGTCCCTGACGGCCTTCCTGCGCCTGGAGCTGACCGAGGATCAGCCGAAGGGCTGGCGCAGTGCCCTGGAGGCTGACATCCAGGAAGCCCTCCACCGGCCTGCGCCACCCACGCCCTCAGGCGACCCCGCCTGGGACCGGATCCGCATGCGCTGGGGCGGCGAGGCGGCCCCGCCGGCACCGGGCTACCCGGACTGGGGCACCTCGGCCCATCCCTGCGCCGACCCCTTCCACTGGATGGCCGAGGGCCTGCGGGCGGACTCGGCCTGCGATCCAGAGGGCTCCCTGCGGGCCTTCACCCTGGCCCACGCCCACTTCCTGCGGCTGGGGGCGCCAGGCTGGGCGGAGCGGGCCGCCTCCAACGCCGCGCACCTGGCCCTCAAGTGGGCGGACCTCCCTGCCCACGCTCGCTGGGCCGCCCTGCGCGGACCCCTTCCCCAGCCCTGGCAGGACCTGGAGGAGGCCCAGCTCGCGGACGTGAACCTCGACCCGGACGCGGCCCTGGTGCGGATCCGCCGCCTGGTGGCGGCGCATCCGGAGGTTCCCGCGGCCTGGGGCCTCCTGGCCCTGCACGGAGCGGATCGGGAGCGCTGGGATCTGGTCCGGGAGGCCCTGCCCCAGGTCCGGACCCACCCCTACGCCCGATTCCTGGAAGCCGCTTTGGGTCCGCTGACGGATCCGCCCCCGGCGGGCGCGGATCCCGAGACCCGTCTCAGCTGGGAGGCCCACCGGCTCTTCCGGGGTACCGGTGATCCTCCGGCCTTCTGGGCGGCCTGGCGAGGCTGCCCCACCCAGATCATGCGCCTGGAGCTGGGCCTGCAGGTGCTGGAGCGGCGGCCGGACCTCCGCCGGGCCGAGCATCTGCT
The DNA here is from genome assembly GCF_022808935.1 of Geothrix sp. SG200. Lineage (GTDB taxonomy): Bacteria > Acidobacteriota > Holophagae > Holophagales > Holophagaceae > Geothrix > Geothrix alkalitolerans. The sequence continues at coordinate 178,364 of NZ_JAKZFR010000008.1, read as the reverse complement.
GGCGCTCCAGGCCATCGCGGATCGCGCCCATGCGCCCCGCCACCAGGAGCGCCTGGCGGTCCTCTGGCCCCCAGTGGAGGCCGTTCCGGCCCAGGACGCCGAAGCCGTGCTGGATCGATGGCTGGCGCAGCGATCCACCCCCACCTGGCTGGTCTGGGGTGCCGGGGCCGAGGTTCGTACGCTGGGCGCCGGCGATTCGCCTCCCGAAGGGGCCCTGGGCCGGCTGGCCCGGGAGGGCGGCCTTGCCCCCTTCCGGCAGGACGGCTGGGTCTGGCGAGGCCACGCCTTGCGGTGGGACGGCTGTCCCGTGGGTGGCATCCTGCTCGCCCAGGCGCCGGAAACCGCCCCCGCGGCCCCGGTGGAGCCCCTGCTCCTGGCCCCCTGGCTGGCCCGGCTTCAGGAGATCCGGCCCCTGGACTCTCTGGAGGATGGCGGCCTGCTGCTCACGGATGGCAGCGAACCCATGGCTTCGGTGCTGCGGGAGCTGGACCGCGTGGCCGCCTCGGATCTGCCGGTGCTGATCCTCGGGGCCACGGGCACGGGCAAGGAGCTGGCGGCCCGCGAGCTGCACCGGCGCTCGGGCCGCTCGGGCCCCCTGGTGGCTGTGAACTGCTCCGCCTTCGCCGAGGGCCTGCTGGAATCCGAGCTCTTCGGCCACGTGAAGGGCGCCTTCACCGGGGCCGATCGTGACCGGCGCGGCGCCATCGAAGCCGCCCGGGGCGGGACCCTGTTCCTGGACGAGGTGGCGGACCTCTCCCCACGCCTCCAGTCCCTGCTGCTGCGGGTGCTCCAGGAACGAGAGATCCGGCGGGTGGGCTCGGACCAGGTCATCCGCGTGGACGTGCGCTTCGTCGCCGCCACCCATCGGGACATCGAGGCCCTGGCCACGGCGGAGTCCTTCCGGCGTGACCTGCTCTATCGCCTCCAGGGCGCGACTTTGCGTCTGCCGTCCCTCTCAGCCCGCCGCCACGAGTTCCCGTTCCTGCTGCCCCGCCTGGTGGTGAAGGCGGCGGCCTCGGCCCGGCGGCCGGTGCCCGCCCTGGCGCCCGGCCTGCCCCAGGCCCTGGCCCGCCTGCCCTGGGCGGGGAACGTGCGGGAGCTGCTGCACGCACTGGAGCGCGGCCTCCTCCGCTGCGAGGGCGGCACACTGAGACCGGCGCACCTGCCGGAGTTGAGCGCACCGGCCGTCCAGGCGCGAAGCTGGGAGGAGGCCACCCAGGCCTTCCAGCGGCGACTCCTGCTGGACACCCTCCAGGCCTGCGGGTTCCGGGTGGCCGAAGCCGCCGAGACCCTGGGCCTGGCCCGTCCGGCCCTCTACGCCACCGCCAAGCGCCTGGGCGTGGACCTGGTGGCCGAGCGGAGCCGCTCGGAAGGACCTACAGCCGCCGCCCGAAGCTCCGCTCCAGATCCTCGAGGGTGAGCTTCTTGAGGATGGGCCTTCCGTGGGGACACGTGTTGGGCACCTCGCAGGCCAGCAGGTCCCGGATGAGGCCCAGGGCCAGCTCCGGGGGCAGGGCGTGGTGCTTCTTGATGGCCGCGCGGCAGGCCAGCTCGGCGTTGAGGTCCCGACGGAACACGTCCAGATCCACGCGGCCCTCGCGCTCGAGCCGGGCCAGCAGGTCCTCCAGCAGGGCCTGGGGATCGCGGTCCGCCAGGAAGTCCGGCAGGCCGCGCACCACCAGGGCGCCATCTCCGAAGGGCTCCGCCTCCACGCCCGCCGCCGCCAGCTCCGAGAGGAAGGGTACGAGCCGCGCCAGGGCCTCCGGCCCGATCTGCACCACCTGGGGCGGCATCAGGGCCTGGATGGCGGGGGCGTGACGGCGCAGGAAGAGCCGCTCGAAGAGCACCCGCTCGTGGGCCACGTGCTGGTCCACGATCCACAGCTCGGGCCCCCGGTCCCCTTCGATTTCCGCCAGAAGATACGTCTGCTGGAACGAACCCAGGTAGCGGATGGCACCGCTGGGATCCAAGTTCTCGGCGACCCCTGGAGACCTCGGTTCGTAGGCGTAGATCGTCTCCAGGGGCCGTGTGCTGAACGCCGCATCGAGGGCCTGGTAGGCCCCCGGGGCCCCGACGGAATGATCGGACCAGAGGCGGGGATGCTGGGCTGCGGCCCGGCGCGAAGGATCCAGCTCGAACTCGGCCTCGAGCGGTTTCGGCGGGAGCTCCAGCACGGAAGCCAGGCCGCCCCGGAGTTGCGCCCAGGCCTCCTCGGCCCCGCCCCGCACCCAGGCGAAGATCCGCTGGGGCTCGCGGAAGCGGACCTCGGCCTTGGTGGGATGCACATTCACGTCCACCGCCTCCGGAGGCAGTTCCAGGAAGAGCACGGCCGCCGGGTACGAGCCCCTGGCGAAGGTGCCGGACCAGGCCTCGCTGAGGGCCGCCAGCAGCAGGCGGTCCCGCACCGCACGGCCGTTCACGAAGAGGTAGAGGTGGTTGCGGTCGCGGAAGCTGAGGTCCGGCGGCGAGACGAAGCCCCGCAGGCGCCAGGGGGGCTCGCCGTTCACGAAGGGCACGAGGCGGCCCAGCTTCTCGCCCAGCAGGGGCGCCAGGCGCTGGCCCGCGTCCTCCACGGGCGGCAGCACCAGGGGCGCGCCGCGGTCCGGGCGCACGGTCCAGTGGACGCCGGGGGAACTCAGCGCCAGGCGCGCCACGGTGCCCCAGAGCTGGGCGTGCTCCGTGTCCGTGGACTTCAGAAAGCGCCGCCGCGCCGGCAGCTGGGCGAAGAGGTCGCGCACGGCGACCGTCGTGCCCCGGCTGCGGGAGACGGGCGAGACTTCCCTGATGACGCCGAACTCGCAGCGCAGCCGGTGGCCCGCGCCATCCGATTCGGCGCTGGCGAGGTCGAAGCGGCTCACGCTGGCGATGCTGGGAAGGGCCTCGCCGCGGAAGCCGAAGGTGCCCAGGTGCCCCAGATCATCGGCCGTGCGCACCTTGCTGGTGGCGTGGCGCTCCAGGGCCAGGTACAGGTCGTCCCGGGCCATGCCCGAGCCGTCGTCGGCCACCTCCAGCAGGCGCTTGCCGCCCTCCTCCCAGGCGATCTCCAGGCGCCGGGCCCCGGCGTCCAGGGCGTTCTCCACCAGCTCCTTCAGCACCGAGCTGGGCCGCTCGACAACCTCGCCCGCCGCGATCTGGTTCGCGACCTGGTCGGGGAGCACGCGGATCTTGGCCATGGCCTAGACGCTAGCACCTCCCCTGTCAGGTCAGGGCGACGACCCGAGCTGGCGACGCCTCGGGCGCCCGCTTCGTCCGGAGGAGGAGGTGGCCCAGGTAGGCCAGCAGGAAGAGGCCGGCGCTGATCCCGTGGACCCAGGCCAGGGCCGTGCGCCAGGCAGGATCGGTCACCACCTGGATGCCGTAGCCGCTCAGCACCATGGGCGCGATGAGGAAGGCCGCGCCCAGGCCCGTGCGGCGGCCCTCCGACCCCTTCCTCAACCGTGCCTGGAGATGGCCGCGCACGGTCATGCCCAGGGCGAAGAGGAGGAGGGGCGCCGTGAGCACGTGAAGGTGCTGGGCCGCGGGCAGCCAGGGGTGGGGCTCAGGGCCGAACTCCCCGGCCCGCTGCCCGAACCAGCGCAGCAGGCCGTCCATGAGACCCGTGCCTGCCGTGGCCAGGGCGGCCAGATGCAGGCTCCAGCGCTCCCAGGCGCTCATTTCGCCTCCTTGTAGAGCACCTGGTGCAGGGCCAGGCAGCGGCGGGCCGCGTCCGTCATGGCGTTCGCGGTGAGCGTGGCGCCCGACAGCGGGTGGATGGCGCCCTTGAGGGTGAGCTGCGGGTCGAGGCCCTTCCCCTCGAACTGCTTCACCCAGGCCTCCTTGGCCATGTATTCGGCGGGCTCGTGGAAGGCCACGGCCTCCACGCGGAGGATGCGGCCTTCGGGGGAGATCGCCACCAGCAGCGTCTCGTTCAAGGTGCGGACCCGGTGGGTGTCGAAGAATCCGACACCCACCAGGGTTCCGTTCCGCCGCGCCTCGTAGGCCACGAGCCAGCGCCCCGGCACCTCGATCTGCGCCAGGGCCTTCGCGCGGCCCGCCTGGGTTTCGCTCAGCGCGAATTCCTTCCGGGCGAACTGGGCGCCGGGGAAGGCAAGGGCCAGGGCCTCCTGCGTGGTGGGCAGGGCGGCGAAGAGCGGCAGGGAGAAGGCGAGGGGGGCCAGGATGCGGATCATGGAGGGCCTCAGAAGGTGTAGCCCAGGGCCAGGCTGAACTGGTCCCGGCCCGTGTGGGCGCGGTTCTCGTCGCGGGTCCAGTCGGCCTTCACGGCCACCTGGGGGATGGGCTTGTAGGCCACGCCAGTGGTCAGGAGCGTGCGGTCCCGGCTGCCGTCCGCGAAGACGCCCGCCGCCACCTGCTGCTGGGCGTCGAGACGCTCGTAGCGGACATAGGGGATGAGGGCCTGCCGCGAGCCGCGGAGGAGGTCATAGCCCGCCTCCAGGTAGCCGCCCCACTGCTTCGTGCCCACTTCGCGGGCCGGGTCCGCGACATCCAGGGCCGCCACGGCCCCGGCGGTGTTGGAGGCGCGGGTGTAGAGGCCGCGGACCTGGAAGCCCCGGGCCCGGTATTCGGCGTGGGCGTCCCACACGGTGGTGGTGAGTGCTTCGCCGAGGCCCGTCTGGTTGCTGTTGCCGGTGTAGAAGCTCGCACCCGCCAGCACGCCGGGGATGGGCGTCCAGTCCAGGCGGCCTGTCCAGGCCAGGCTCTGGGCGTTGGCCTCCTTGCCGGCCTGGCGGCCACCGCGGATGCCCGAGGCGCCGAATCCCGAGGCGTCCAGGCCGTTCATGAGATAGACGCGGTAGGTGAGGTTGCCGGGCAGGTCACCGTGGACACCCACCCCATTCTCGTGCCAGGTGGCGGGAATGAGCGTGCGCTCGACCATGGGCCGCCGGGCGCCCAGGAAGGCCGGAGGCTCGTGCAACTCGTTGATGAAGCCCATGGGCACCAGCATCTGTCCCGCGCGGATGTTGAACGCCTTGTTGATCAGGAAGTCCAGGTAGGCGAACTCGACGACCACTTCCCCCTCGGGCTTGTCGTCGCTGTAGCCGCCGTGCTCGAACTCGATCTCGGAGTTGAACACGATGCGGTCCGTGAACTTGTAGCCGGTGTAGAGCACGAGGCGAAGGGCGTCGAGCTTCTTCTCCGTGCCGACGTGGCTGCCGTCCTGGAGGGTCGCGGCCTTGTTCTCGTAGAGGAACTCACCGTAGCCGCCGATGCTTAGGCCCGACGGCACCGCGTAGACCTTGCTGGCGCCTGCGCCCAGGCCGAAGCGGCCCTCTTCCGCCACGACTGGCATCGCGCTGCCGGCCTTCTGGCTCTCGAGCTCCCGGGACATGGCGTCCAGGCGGCGCTCCAGGTCGGCGATCCGCTGGTCGGCACTGGGGCGCTTCTCCGTGTCCGGCTTTTCCTGGGCGAAGGCGGGCGCGGCCAGCAGCGCGCACATGAGGGGGGTGAGGAGGGACTTCATCGGGTCTCCTGGGAAATCAGGGTGGGGTGGAGGGATCGGAAGGCCGGTGTCATCCGCACCGAGCCGTCGTGGAGGAGGAAGGCGGCGGCCACGCCCTGGCGCTCGGCCCAGGCAAGGCCCGCATCGGGGCCCATCACGTCGAGGGCCGTGGACAACACGTCGGCCGTGAGAGCATCCGCGGCCACCACCGCAGTGCTGCCCCAGGCGGGACACGGCTCGCCCGTACGGGGATCGAGGATGTGGCGACCCCGCTCGGAGGTGCCGCTGCTGGAGAGCGACGCCTCGCTCAGGGAGAGGGTGAGGCGGGCCTGACGACGATCCCGGGGATCGGCCACGGAGGCCTCCACCGGCACACCCCAGGCCAGCAGCTGGCCGCCGAAATCCAGCAGGCCCGCGGGCGTGCCCGCCGCCTGGCGCAGGCGGTCCAGAGCGTAGCCCTTGAGGAAGCCGCCTTCTTCCACCCCCGCCCCGGGAAGGGCCAATCGGGCCGTGCCTGCGGCTCGATCGAGGATCAGGAGGGCGGCGCCCGAGGCGCGACGTGCGGCCGCCAGGACCACCGGCGTCGGCGTCCGGCCCCCTTCCCGGATGCCCCAGGCCCGCACCAGGGCCATCAGGACGGGGTCGAAGGCCCCGTCCGTGCGCGCCTGCCAGGCCTTCATCCGCGCCAGCAGGTCAAGCCACTCGCGGTCCAGCGCCACGGGGCGGCCCTGGGCCGCGTTCAGGCGGCTCCAGGGGGAGGCCGGGTCCCAGGTGGAACACGCGGCCTCAAGGCGGGCAGCCTCCGCCAGCGCCGCCCCCGAGGCCCGGCCGAGGTCCCCGGGGCCCTCCAGGTGCAGGCTCAGCTCCGTCCCCATGGCGAGTACGCGGCGATCCAGGGCCGGCCGCTCCGGAGCGACCAAAGCAGAGACAACCGGAGCCGGCCCAACCAAAGCGGTCGCCGGAAGGGAGAGGGGGGGCATCACAAACATGAGAATGAGTCTCACAACAACTGATTCCACATTTCAACCCAAATTTGAGATGAATTCTCAAATTATGATCCCCATCACACCCTGGGTTCACACTGGGGCCATGCGCCTCCGGACCCTGACACCCGCCCTGGCCCTCTTTCCCGCCCTGATCCAGGCGGCCCCGGCCCGGGTCCAGGCGCCCGACGCGCGCTGGCTCACCTTCGCCACGGCGCACTACCGGATCCACTGCCCGGCGGCCTTCGAGGCTTTCGGCTGGGACGTGGCCTCCCGCGTGGAAGGGATTCATTCCCAATACCTGGGGCTGGTCGGCTTCGCCTACGAGAAGCCGGGGAAACCCATCGACATCCTGATCCTGGATCCCGTGATGGAGGCCAACGGCCTGGCCTTCCCCATCCTCCCTCGTCCCCACGTGGTGCTGTGGAAGACGGAACCGGCACCCGACTCGCCCATCGGTCACCACCGGGGCTGGGCCGAGCTGCTGCTGGCCCACGAGCTGGGCCACATGCACCACCTGCTGCGTCCGGCCCTGAAGCCCAGCCTCTGGCGGCGCTGGACCGAGGTGCTGGGGCCCCTGGCGGAGAAGTCCCCCCGATGGGTCACCGAGGGCTACGCCACCCTCATCGAGGGCAAGCTCACGGGCAGCGGCCGCCCCCACAGCGCCTTCCGCGCGGCGGTGCTGCGGCAGTGGGCCCTCGAAGGCAAGCTCCCCACCTACGAGGACCTGAGCGGCACCCAGGGCTTCCTGGGCGGGAGCCTGGCCTACCTGGGCGGCAGCGCCTACCTGGCGTGGCTGGAGACCACCTCCGGCGACCCGAAGGTGCTCCAGACCCTCTGGATCCACCTGGCGGGGAAGCGCGACTTCGACGCGGCCTTCACCGCCACCTTCGGCTTCGCGCCCAAGGACGGCTACCAGCGCTTTTGCGCCGAGCTGACCCACACCGCCCTGGAGCTGGAGCGCTTCGCCAAGGCCCAGGGCCTGCGCGAGGGAGACCTGGTCACCCAGCTGCCCGGCTGGGCCACGGACCTGGCCGTGAGTCCCGACGGCACCAAGCTCCTGGCCCGGGTGCAGTCCGCCAAGAAGCCCGGCCTCTACGTCTGGGACCTGAAGGCCACGCCCAAGGCCGCCAAGCCCCAGCCCGGAGAGCCCCCCGACCGCGCCTCCCTCGTGCCGGTGTTGCCTCCAATGCGGCGGCTGGGGCCCATCGATGGCGCCCTCCCATGGAAGCCTGTCTGGACGGCCCCGGACGCCATCGCCTTCCAGCTGCGCCTGCCGGACGAAGAGGGGGTGCTGAGGCCCCAGGCCCGGATCTGGACCTTGGGCCAGGGCGTGCGTCGCGCCTCCGCCATCGCGGCAAAGCCCGCCGCGGCGAAGCCCACCGCCGCGGCCGGCCCCTCGTGGAAGGAGGTGGGCGGTGTCTGGAACGTGGTGGATGCCGCAGGAAGGCCCCTCACGCGCACCCTGGCCGCCGCCTGGAACCCGGTGGCCACGCCGGACGGCAAGTGGATCTACTACACCCAGCTCAGCGCCACGGGCGTCCAGATCCGCCGCCTCGACGCCACCCTGCCGCCCCTTGAGCCCCGCGACCTGCCCAAGGATCCCGCCGCACTGATCAAGGACCAGGTTCTCCCCCGGCCCGACGAGCCGAGCCCCCTGCCGCCGCCGGTCCCCGTGGCGCCCCACCCCTACCGCGTCGGGGAGAGCCACGAAGCCTTCTCCCTGGCGGGCTACAGCTTCACTCCATCGGGAGAAGTCATCCAGCTTGGCGCCGGAGGCAACGACATCCTGGGCCGCCTGAACTGGCAGGCGCTGGCAGGGCTGGGGGACGGCGCGGGCCCCCGGGGCGGCATGGCCGGCGCGGCCTGGCGCGGCTGGCGCTGGGCGCCTTCGCTCCAGGTCTTCTCTCTCCTGGAGCGCCCCTCCAGCCAGCGGTTCGAGCCCGTGGCAGGCTTCGACCGCGAGCGCCGGGGCGTAGAGCTGGCCTTCGACCGGGAGGACCTGGGCCGGCCTCACTCCCACATCCGGCCCATCCTGGCCTACGAGCGGGTCGCGCTCCAGGGCGGGGCCTCGATCAGCCGGGCCCTCTGGGGCGTGGAGGCCGGCCTGGGCAGCTCCTGGAGCCGGGACCGGCAGGGTCTCCGTGCCGCCCTGGCGGCCCGGGAACAGCGCGGCCGCACGGACGGCCAGACCTGGACCCTGGCGCGCGCCACCCTCACGCTGCGCTGGATCAACCCCTGGTCCCCGCTGACGGTGCGGCTGGAAGAGGGCCGCCAGGGCGGCGACCCTTCGGCCCTGGACCGCTTCCACCTGGGCGGCGTGGGGACCTCACTGCTGCCCACCTCCCTGGACGCCAACCGCGTGGTCCAGGCGGCCCTGCCCGCCTACACGGCCACGGGCGACCGGCTGCGTCGCCTGCGCGGCGACCTGGGACTCGGCCCTCTCACGGTCTACGTGGAGCACGCGGCCGTGTGGCAGGATCCCGATCCCCGGCCCTCGGCCCGGCGGGTGGCGGGCCTGGAGCTGGACAGCCGGAACCTGGGACTGCCCATGGACGTGGTGCGCCGCCTCGCCGGGAACCTGTCCTTCGCCCTGGGCCTGCATCGCCCCTTGGACGGCGCCATGAAGGGTCGTACCGTGGGAACCCTCAGCGTGATCGTGCGGCCGTGATGTCATCCTGGGAATCCTGATGCTCTTCCTCACCGGCCTCGTCCTCATCTTCCTCGTCCAGTGGCTGCACCTGCGCCTGCTGCGACTGGAACTGCCGAGCCGGTACCATCGGGCGCTGCCCTGGATCCTGGGGCTCATCCACATCCCCCTGATCCTCTTCGCCGGGCTCCGCATCATCGGCCTGGGCGGCCATGGCGCCCTGCCCCTCCTGCGGGGCATGGCCCGAGGGGGGTTCTACTTCCAGGCCTTCACGGTCCTCCACCTGCTGGCTGGCATGGCGGCCGAAGGCCTCTGGCACCTGTGGAGCCGCCACAAGCCCGAGCCCCCGGGCGAGGCCCTGGACCCCGGACGGCGCGCCTTCCTTCGGACCGCTGCCCTGGCGAGCACGGGAGCCGCGGTGGCCTTCGGCGCCCGGGGCGCGCGGGAGGCCTATGGCGATCCGGTCATCACCCGCCACGAGCTGGCCTTCACGAACCTCCCGCCGGGGCTCGAGGGTCTCCGCCTCGCCCAGCTCAGCGACCTGCATTCCGGCCCCCTGGTGGGCCCGGAGCTGGTGCGCCGGTGGCGGGACCTCACGGCCCGGGAGCGGCCGGACCTGCTCCTCATCACCGGCGACCTGGTGGACAGCCGGCCCGACGAGCTGGGGCCGGTGGTCGACGCCTTCGCGGGCTTCCCGGCGGCCTTCGGAACCTTCGCCGTGCTCGGCAACCACGACTACTTCGATGATCCCCGGCCCATCTGGCGGGACCTGGAGGCCGCCGGCATCCGCTGCGTGGAGAATGCCTCCGCCCTGGTCCGCCGGAATGGCAGCACCCTGGCGGTGATGGGCCTCCAGGACCCGATGGCCCGGAACGGCCGGTTCCGGCGCATGGTCTTCGGGCCCGGTCCCCGGCCCGCGGAGGCCACCCGCGACGTGCCCGTCGACGCCTTCCGCCTCTGCCTGAACCACCGCCCCAGCGAATGGGAGGAGGCCCTGACCGCGGGCGCCCGCTTGACCTTGTCCGGGCACACCCATGGCGGCCAGATCAATCCCATCCCCGGCGTCAGCAGCGCCCACCTCATCGGCCCCCGCACCCAGGGCTTCTACCGCCAGGGCGAGGATGTGCTCTACGTGAGCCGCGGCCTGGGCGTGGTGGGCCTCCCGCTGCGCATCGCCGCCCCGCCGGAGATCGCGATCTTCACGCTGAGGCGGGCCTGATCTACTTCTTTCCCGGCGGGTCGAAGAAGCCCACCAGCATCAGGTCCAGCTCCACCTGCCGCTTCAGGCTGATCTTGGCGGCCACGCTGTCGGCTCCCAGGCCGTAGTCGAGGCGATCCAGCGGCACCGTGGCCCGGTACGCCCATGTGTGGGCCCCGGCCCCGTTCGTGCCCTCCGCGGGCGTGAAGGGCAGGCTCAGCTCCCGGCTCACCCCATGCATCGAGAGCGTGCCGCGCACCACCACCTTGTCCCCGTCCCGCTTCACCTCCCGCGACACGAAGGTGATGGCGGGGTGCTTCGCCACGTCGAAGAAATCCGGTGAGCGCAGGTGCTCGTCACGCGTGCCGTTGGCGGTGTCCACGGAGCGGGCGTCGATGTCCAGGCGGACCTTCGCGCCCTCCAGCGTGGCCGGATCGCCCTGGATGTCGGCCTTGTAGCGCGTGAAGCGGCCCGGCACGTCGAAGAGCAGGGTGGACGCCTTGAAGCCCAGCACCGTGTGCGTGGTGTCCACCCGGAAAGTCCGGCCCTGGGCCGTGAGGGAAAGGGTCAGCAGAAGCAGGGGCGCGAAGGCGCGGAGTCGCATGGGGACCTCGATGGCTGGGGGATGACAGGGGGGACAAGAATCAGTGGGGCGCGCGGAAACCCAGGACGGCGCCCTGCCGGCGCAGGTCCCGGAGGAGGTCGAGCGCCGGGGCCGGATCGGCGAAGCCCAGGGCCGCCGCGGATTCGGCCAGGGGGCGCGTGCGGGCTTGGAGAAGCAAGGCGGCGGTGGCCGCCGTGAGCTCCATGACGCGGGCCTCCCCTTCCGCGTCCCGGAACGCCAGGAGGTGGGTGGGCCGCGCCTCGGGCACGGGAGCCGCCTCGGTGGCCCGATGCACGGCGTGGGCGTAGGCCACCACCTGGGTTCCGGGGTCAAGCCACACAGTATCCCCGGGCCTCGGGTCATCATGGAGATCCTGGCGCGGGTCGGCCTCCGGGAAGCGGGCCACCAGCACCTCCAGGAGCTCCGCGTGGGCCAGCTCCGCCAGGAAGGGCCAGCGGTCCTGGCCCCAGCCCGTATCCACGAGCCAGCCCAGGAAGCTGGGGGCGATGTCGCGGTAGTGGGTGCTCCGCACCACCCGGGCCGACAGGAAGGCCTGCACGCACGACGCCCAGACCTCCGCTCCCTCGAGCAGGGCCTTCAGCACGGGGAAGGTGGTGTCCAGGGGTTCCGTGAGGCTCAGGCGGGCCAGCTCCCGGTACAGGTCCATGGCCTCGGGCTGCTCGCGGAAGGCCTGCTGGTCCGCCGCCGGGAGCCCCAGGCGTTCCGCCGGCGCGCCGAAGTCTTCCGGCTCCTCGTCCAGAATCAGGGAAGCCATGGCCCGCTGGAGACGGAAGGTAGGGGACTCAGGCATGGACGGCCTCCGCCGGCGCGGTCTCCGTTGGAGCCAGCGCCGCATCGTAGGCGACCTGAATCCGGGCCCGCTCCGCCAGGAGGTCCCCGAAGTCCGGGATGTGGTTGTCCCGCTCCAGCAGCACCGGGACGGGCCGCCCCAGGCGGGCGAGGGTCCACTGCATGAGCTCGATGACGGGGTCGATCACGTCCGCCCCGTGGGTGTCCACGGTGATGGATCCGAACTTCCTGTGGCCGGCGATGTGGATCTGGGCGACGCGGTCCAGGGGCATGCGGGCCAGCCAGGCCTTGGGATCGAAGCCGAAGTTGAGGGCGTTCACGTAGACATTGTTCACGTCCAGCAGCCAGCCCACGTCCGCGCCCTCAAGCACCTCCGCGATGAACGCCGCCTCATCCATCTCGGGCTCGCCAAGGTGGGCGTAGTAGGTGATGTTCTCCAGCAGGAGCGGAACGGACAGCCGGCCCTGGAGGTCCCTGGCCCGGGCGATGGCGTGCCGGGCCGCCTCGCGGGTGAAGGGCAGGGGCAGCAGCTCGTGGAGGCAGCTGCCGTCCACGCCCGTGAAACAGAGGTGCTCGGAGTGCCAGGGCGTCCCCGTGCGGACCAGGAAGCGGTCCAGTTCCCGCAGGTAGTCCCCATCCCAGGGATCGAAGCCGCCGAGAGAGATGGCCAGGCCGTGGGTGAGGACCGGATCCCGGTCGAGGATGGCGGAAGCCAGCCGGTGGTGGCGGCCGCCATCCCCGATCAGGTTCTCCGGGCAGGTCTCCCAGAAGGGGACGCCGTGGCCCTCCTGGCCCGCCACCTCCTCGAGGTGGGCGCGCCGGAGTCCCAGGCCCACGCCCTGGAAGGATCCGGGAGATCTGCCCTGAGCCACGCGTCGCCCCGCTACTTCTTGTCCGCGGGGGCGTCCTTCTTGGGGTCCTTGCTGCCGCAGGAGCCCTTGCCGCAGGAGCCGTCCTTCGACCCCTTCTTCGCCTTGGCGTCCTTGCTGCCGCAGGAGCCCTTGCCGCAGGAGCCCTCCTTGGCCTTCGCATCCTTGGCGGGGGCCTTGCCCGCGTCCTTGGCGTCCTTGGCGCCGCAACCGGCGGCGGTGCTGAGGGCGGCGTCCGCGCCGAAAGGTTCGACGGACGCGGCGCCCAGGGTGGCCGGCGCGCCGGCGACCAGGGAGCCCGCTGCGAACAGGGTGGCCGCCCCGATGAGTTTGGTGATCATGAATCCTCCTTGCGGCCAGGGCCGCGCCTGGGGCCGAGCGGCCCCGCTGGTGGGACGAAGTCCCTCCCCCGGTTTTGGGGGATTGGGACTGTGGTGCTGTCGTCAGCCTTTGGAGTGCCTGTCCGGGGGGCTTTGTGACACTTAAAAATTTCTATGGCTCGAACCGGTCATCTCCGGCCGGGGCGAGATCACAGGCAGTCCGGCGACGCCGGAGGCGGGCCGCCAGGCGATAGATCCCGTCCCGCAGCGGAACGGGCACCCAAGCCAGGGCGGCGGCCACCGCGGGCCAAGGCGATCCCAGCCGCCCCAGCAGGTGGAGGATGGCTCCCGAGCGGGACAGCACCGCGCCCTCGACCGTGAGGACCACCAGGCTGTCCGGCAGATCCCGGCGCGCCTCGGCGGGCACGGTCCGCCGGAAGGTCGGGCCGTCCAGGGGGGCGAAGCGGAGGCGCCCGAAGGTGTCGCGCCGGGCCGCGAAGCGCACCGCCCCCTGGCAGAGGCCGCAGCCACCGTCGTAGAAGACACGGGCCGGCCCCGGGTTCTGGCCCGGGTTCTGGCCCGGGTTCTGGCCCGGGCTCAGCCCTTGATCAGCACCCACAGGCCCACCCCGATGAAGGCCGCCCCCGCCACCCACCTGATGGCGGCCTCGGGAATGTACTTGAACAGCACGCCACCCAGGGCCACGCCGATGGCCGTGGCGCAGACAAGGGCGGCGCTGGCGGCCAGGAACACGGTCCAGATCTGCCCACTGCGCACCGTCGCCGTCATGGCCGCGAGCTGCGTCTTGTCGCCCACCTCGGCGAGGAAGACGGTGGCGAAGGTGGTCCAGAAGAGGGAGCGGTTCATGAGTCCTCGCAGATCGTGACGAAGGATCATGGTACCGGACTGCCATACTGATCGGATGGTGCTCGACCACTTCGACCTTCCCACGACCTACGTGGATACGCCCGAGAAGCTCCAGGAGGCGCTGCCCCTGTGGCACGCGGCGGGTGTGCTGTCGGTGGACATCGAGTGCAGCCTCACGGGCATGCACCACTGCCTGCTCGCGCTGCTGCAGGTGGCCACCCACGATCAGGCCTGGCTGGTGGATCCGATCCCCCTCGGTGGCCTCATGCGACCGGCCCTGCAGGCCATGGCCCAGGTGCCCTGGATCGTCCACGACTTCTCCGGGGACGGCATCGTGTTCAAGCGCCTCTACGACGTGGTGCCCGCCAGCATCTTCGACACCATGCTGCTCTCCCGCGCCCTGGGCTACCCCCAGCCCGGCCTCAAGACCATGGCCAAGCTCAAGCTCGGCCTGGACATCCCCAAGGAGGAGCAGGATTCCAACTGGATGCTGCGCCCCCTGCGGGACACGCAGATCAGCTACGCCAGCCGGGACGCGGCCCTGCTGCTGCCCCTGCTGCGCATCCTGGCCGACGAGGCCGACGCCAAGCGGGATCACCCGGAGATCGGACCGCGCCTGGCGGCCCTGCCCAAGGAGATGCGCCACCTGCTGAAGCGGGTGCGGGCCTATGCCCCCCCCAAGCACGACCCGGTGGTGGAGAAGGTGAAGCACCTGGGCGACCTGGCGGTGGAACGCGCCCGGAAGCTCACGGCCCTGCGCTGGGCCTGGGGCAACGAAGGGGACGTGGCCGCCGTCATGGAGCTTGGCAACCGATGGCTCATGGCCCGCCTGGAGCACCCGCCCGCCACCAAGGAAGCCCTGGAGCGCACCATTCCCAACCCGCGCTTCCGCCGCAAGCGGCTGGACGCCCTCTGGGCCGTGTTCGAGGAGGGCGCCCACCAGGCGGTGGAGAACGGCGACGCCTCCGACGAGATCATCTGGGCGAGCGGGCGGCGCTGAGGCCGGCGTCTACTTCAGATACGGCGCCAGGTACTTCCCCGTCACGCTGACCTTCCGCTTGGCGATGTCCTCGGGGGTGCCCACGGCGATGACGCGGCCGCCCTCGCCGCCGCCCTCGGGGCCCAGGTCCAGGACCCAGTCGGCGGTCTTGATGACGTCGAGGTTGTGCTCGATGACGATGACGGTGTTGCCCGTCTCCACGAGGCGGTTGACCACCTCCAGCAGCTTCTGGATGTCCTTGAGGTGCAGGCCCGTGGTGGGCTCGTCCAGGATGTAGACCGTGCGGCCCGTGGGGCGCTTGCTCAGTTCCTTGGCCAGCTTCACGCGCTGGGCCTCGCCGCCCGAGAGCGTGGTGGCGCTCTGGCCCAGGCGCACGTAGCCCAGGCCCACGTCCACGAGGGTCTGCAGCTTGTTGGCCAGCACGGGAATGGGCGCGAAGAGCTCCAGCGCCTCCTCCACGGTCATGTCCAGCACCTCGGAGATGCTCTTGCCCTTGTAGTGGATCTCCAGGGTCTCGCGGTTGTAGCGCTTGCCCTTGCACTGCTCGCAGGTGACGTAGACGTCCGGGAGGAAGTGCATCTCGATCTTGAGGACGCCGGCGCCCTCGCACTTCTCGCAGCGGCCGCCCTTCACGTTGAAGCTGTAGCGGCCCGGCGCGTAGCCGCGGGCCTTGCTCTCCGGCAGCTGGGCGAACAGCTCGCGCAGCGGCGTAAAGAGCCCGGTGTAGGTGGCGGGGTTGCTTCTAGGCGTGCGGCCGATGGGCGCCTGGTCGATGTCGATGACCTTGTCCACGGCCTCGAGGCCCTTGATGGCCTTGTGCTTGCCGACGATGTGGACGCCCTGGTGCAGCTGGTTGGCCAGGGCCTTGTAGAGGATCTCGTTCACCAGGGTGCTCTTGCCCGATCCCGAGACGCCCGTGACGCAGGTGAAGAGGCCGATGGGGAAGTCCGCGTCCACCTGCTTGAGGTTGTTCTCCTCGGCCCCCACCACGGAGAGCTGGCCGCGCTTGGCCTTGCGGCGGGTCCTGGGCACGGGGATGGTGTCGCGGCCCGACAGGAAGTCGCCCGTGATGGATCCCGGCGTGCGGCTGATGTCCTCCGGCGTGCCCTGGGCCACCACGAGGCCGCCGTGCTCGCCGGCGCCGGGGCCCATGTCCACCACGTGATCGGCCGCGAGGATGGTCTCCAGGTCGTGCTCCACCACCAGGACCGTGTTGCCCAGGTCCCGCATCTCCTTGAGGGTGCGGATGAGCTGCAGGTTGTCCCGTTGGTGGAGGCCGATGCTGGGCTCATCCAGCACGTAGAGCACGCCCTGGAGCTTGCTGCCGATCTGCGTGGCCAGGCGGATGCGCTGGCCCTCGCCGCCCGAAAGCGTGGCCGCGCTGCGGTCCAGGGTGAGGTAGCCCAGGCCCACGTCGTCCAGGAAGCCCAGACGCTCGCGGATCTCCTTCAGCACCTTCTCGGCGATGACAGCGTCCTTGCCCTCCAGGGCCAGGTCGGCGAACCAGGTCCGGGCCTCGCGCACGCTCTGGGTCACGACCTGGGCGATGTTCAGGCCGCTCACGTAGACCGCCAGAACCTCCGGCCGGAGGCGCTGCCCTTCGCAGGCCTCGCAGGGGATGACCTGCATGGACTCCTCGAGCTCCGCCTGGATCTCCTCGCTGGTGGTCTCCCGGTAGCGGCGCTCCAGGTTGCCGATGATGCCCTCGAAGTGGTGCACGAAGTCGTAGCGGCTCTTCTTGCCCTCGTAGGTGAACCGCATCTCCTTCTCGGTGCCGTGGAGGAGCAGGCGGCGGATGTCCGCGGGCAGCTTCTTCCAGGGGGTGTCGAGGCTGAACTTCAGCTTCCGGGCCAGCTGGTCCAGCATCTGGGAGCGCCAGCCGTCGTCGCTCACGCTCTTCCAGCCGCTGGCCTGGATGGCGCCCGCGTTGATGGAGAGGGCCGGGTTGGGGACGATCAGCTCCTCGGCGAACTGGCGCTTGAAGCCCAGGCCGTCGCAGGTGGGGCAGGCGCCGTAGGGCGTGTTGAAGGAGAAGGAGCGCGGCTCCAGCTCCGGCAGCCCCAGCCCGAACTTCGCGCACTTCGCGTTGTTGCAGGCCAGCTTGCTGGAGAAGAGCCGCTCGGTGCCGTCCAGGTCCACCAGGGCCGATCCCTCGGCGAGGTTGCAGGCGATCTCCAGGCTGTCCGCCAGCCGCGACTGGATGGCGGGGCTCACCTTCAGGCGGTCGATGACCACCTCCAGCGTGTGCTTCTTCTGCTTGTCCAGGTCGGGGATGCCCTCGGTGAGGTCGAGCATCTGGCCGTTGACGCGGGCCCGGATGTAACCGCGCTTCATGAGGTCCTGGAGCAGCTTCTTGTACTCGCCCTTCCGGCCCCGCACGACGGGGGCCAGGATCTGCAGCTTCGTCCCCTCGGGCTTCGCCAGGATCTGGTCCGCCATCTCCTGGATGGTCTGGCTGGCGATGGCCTCGCCGCAGGCCACGCAGGTGGGCCGGCCCGTGCGGGCGAAGAGCAGGCGCAGGTAGTCGTAGATCTCCGTCACCGTGGCCACGGTGGAGCGGGGGTTCTTGCTGGTGGTCTTCTGCTCGATGGAGATGGCCGGGGAGAGGCCGTCGATGCTGTCCACATCGGGCTTTTCCATCTGGTCGAGAAACTGCCGCGCGTAGGCCGAGAGGCTCTCGACGTAGCGGCGCTGGCCTTCCGCGTACAGGGTGTCGAAGGCCAGGCTGGACTTGCCCGAGCCCGACAGGCCCGTGATCACCACCAGCTGGTTGCGCGGCAGCGAGAGATCCAAGTTCTTGAGGTTGTGCTCCCTCGCGCCCTTGATGTGAATGTGTTCCATGGCAGCAACCTGACTTCCTGAATGATCAATCGTTGGGCTTCTCCACTCCGTCTATCGGACAGCGCCCCGCGCTGTCCTCCTGCTCCCGCGCCCTAGGGCGCGATCGCAGAGACGGAGCCTCGGTCCAGGAACTGCCGCGCGTAGGCCGAGAGGCTCTCCACGTAGCGGCGCTGGCCTTCGGCATAGAGGGTGTCGAAGGCCAGGCTGGACTTGCCCGAGCCCGACAGGCCCGTGATCACCACCAGCTGATTGCGCGGCAGGGACAAATCGAGGTTCTTGAGGTTGTGCTCCCTGGCGCCCTTGATGTGGATGTGTTCCATAGGCCTCCCAGTTTACGCCATTTTTTCGCTTTCGCGGAGTGCGTCTAGAATCGT
Source organism: Geothrix sp. SG200 (assembly GCF_022808935.1). Lineage (GTDB taxonomy): Bacteria > Acidobacteriota > Holophagae > Holophagales > Holophagaceae > Geothrix > Geothrix alkalitolerans. Next base: position 160,408 of record NZ_JAKZFR010000008.1, on the reverse strand, counting down.
CTGATGCATCCGGCCGAGCTGGCGATCCTGCTCCACCGCGCCCTGGAGGTGCGGCTGGCGGCGCTCCAGGCGCTCCTGGCCGTCGAGGGGTGGGCCTCGGAGGAAGAGCCCCTGCACCAGGTGCGCGTGGCGACCCGGCGCCTGGGGGCCGTGCTCGACCTGCTGGACCCCGAGGCCTACCCCGGCCACAAGCGGCAGCGGCGGGCCCTGAAGCGGCTCGTGGACACCCTGGGCCTCCCCCGGGAGCTGGATGTCCACGCCGCCTGGCTGGAGACGCGCCGGCACACCGCCTCGGACCCCGTCCAGGTTGCCGTGATCGAGCACCTGCAGGAGCGGGTGGACCGGGCCCGGACCCGAGCCCGGCGGACCATGCACCGGGAGCTGGAGGACTTGCGCCTGCCGGATCTGGACCGGCTCCTGGAGGTGCCGAGCCTTCCGGCCCCCTTCCAGCGGGCCTCCCTGCAGGAGGCCGCCTGGGCCTGCCTCGCGCCCCGCGCCGAAACCGCCCTCGGAGGCCTGACAGCCCTGGCCGCCCTCGAGGACGCCCCCGCCCTCCACAAGGCCCGCATCCGCATCAAGAAGCTGCGCTACACCGTGGAAGCCCTGGAGGGGGCCTTCTCGGCCCTGCCCGAGTCCGTGCTCAAGGATCTGCGGGCGCTCCAGACCATCCTGGGGGAGTACCACGACCTCGCGGCCCTGGAGACCCTGCTGAGGGCGGAGGAGGAACAGCTTCAGACCCGAGGCCGTCACCTCCTGGCGAGTGGCGTGAGGGCCCTGCTGGAGGAGACCGGCCGCCTGCGGGAGGCCGCCTTTGACCGCTTCAAGGCCTTCGCCGGAAGCCAGGGCCCCGCCGCCTTCGCTGGGGCCGTGCGCCCGGCCCTGGGCCTGCCTGGGCTGGAGGGAACGCACCCATGAGCTTCTGGCGCGTGAGGATCCGCCCCCTGGCCTGGCTGCGCAGTGTGCACGCCAAGCTGTTCCTGCTGCTGGGCCTCGTCACCAGCGTGCTCACCGTGGCGGTGGCCTACTCCATCACCCGCAACAGTCGCCGCGAGCTGGAGAGCTATTCCCGCCAGCTCACCATCGACACCGCGGGCACGGTGGAGACGGACATCGTGGAGCGGGATCCCTCCTTCCGGGACGCGGACAAGCTCGACCAGCTGCTGGAGAGCATCGCGGGCCCCGACCGCAGCATCTTCCAGATTGATGTCTTCAGGCGGGTGGGCAGGAGCAACGAGGTGGAGCTGGTGCGCTCCTCCGGGGACGAGGCGACCGTGGAATGGGGGCCGGAAATCGGCTCCTATCTGACGCTCACCAAACCCCAGGCGGAGCTGGTGGACCTGAACACCGGCGGGCGGGCCTGGAAGGTCTACCAGCCCATCCGCCTTCACCGGCCCGGCCAGCCAACCCTGGGCCTCATCCGGGTCTACTGCGACCTGGAGCGCTGGGAGGTGGTCTGGGACGCCAACCTCAAGCGGACCTACCGCACCCTTCCGGGGGTCCTGCTCGGCGAATTCATCCTCCTCTGGCTCATCCTGCGGGTGCTCATCAGCGATCCCATCGAGGCCACCGTCCTGGCCATGGAGCAGCTGGAGCGGGGCGAGTCCGGGGCCCGCATCCCGATCCGGCGCAGCGACGAGCTGGGCCTGATCGCGGCCCAGTTCAACGGCATGGCGGTCCAGCTCCAGCGGGCCGGCGAGGAACGCGAATCCCTCATCCGCGAGATCCGCGGCCTCAACGCCAACCTCCAGGACCGCATCGACGCCGCCCTGTCAGAGCTCCAGGCCAAGAACGTCGAGCTGGCCGCCATGGCCGAGCGCAACGCCCTCCTGCGGGAGGAGCTGGGCGGCCAGGAGCGCCTGGCGGTGGCGGGCCAGCTGGCGGCCACCTTCGCGCATGAGGTGGGCACCCCGCTCAACCTGGTGAATGGCCACCTGCAGCTCATGGAGGGCCAGAAGGACCTGCCCGACAAGGTGCGCGAGCGCCTCGGCGTCATCCAGGCCCAGATCCAGCGCGTGAGCGGCATCGTCCGCCGCATGCTCGACCTCACCCGCCGGCCCCAGCTGCACCAGGTGGCCCAGGCGTTCGGGGAGCTGCTGGAGGACCTCCATCAGCTTTGGGCGCCTACCCTCACCTCGCATGGCATCACCTTGGACGTCGACCTGCCCGCCGGCTGCCGCCTGAATGTGGACCGCAAGCAGATGGAGCAGCTCTTCCTGAACCTCATGAAAAACGCCGTGGACGCGATGCCCGGGGGCGGCGCGATCAGGGTGTCCGCCAGGCCCGCCGAAGAGAGCACGCCCAACGGCCTGTGGTGGGAGATCCGCTTCCAGGACACGGGCCAGGGGATCCCCGCCGAGCTCCTGAGCCAGGTCTTCCGCCCCATGTTCACCACCAAGCCCGAAGGCAAGGGCACGGGCCTGGGACTCAGCATCTGCCGCGAGATCGTCCGCGGCCACGGCGGCGACATCCGCATCGACAGCGTGGAGGGGAAGGGCACCTGCGTGGTGTTTACCCTTCCGGGCGCGGCCTAAGCGTTCAGACGGAGCCTGAACCCGAAGACCGGCAGCGCGCCCTGCATGAAGTCGAGGTCCTGCGAGCGCTCGAATCCCATCCGCTCGTAGAGCCCCCACGCGATCCCCATGGCCTCGGTCGTGTGCAGGACCACCTCGGCGTGCCCCCGCTCTCTCGCCAACCCGATGCAGGCCTGGGTGAGGGCCCGGCCGATCCCCATGCCCCGGAACTTCGGGCCCACGCCGAGCAGGCGGATGCCAGAGGCGTTCGTGACCGCCGTGGCGGTTCCGCCGGAGCCGTACTCAGCCATGTCCCCGAAATAGACGACACCGCCCAACAGCTCGCCCGAGGACGAGACGGCCACGAGCACCTTGGCGTCCTTCCTGTCCGCGAATTCTCCAATCCGGGCCAGCATCGCGTAGTAGCCGGGCTGCTCTTCCGGCGTGGGGAAGCCCGCCAGGCCCGAATAGACCTCGACCATCAGCCGGCCGAGCCGTTCGGACTCGTCTTCCCGGAGCTCACGGATGCACAGGTCCTGGTCCATCCCCGCCCTCCCCGCCGTCAGATGTCCACCACTTCCACGTCCCCCAGCGCCTCTTCCAGGAAGCGGCTTCCCACCTCCTTCAGGCGGCTGCTGGCGTCCGTGAGCTGGACGCGGAGGCTGCCTCGGGCGCTTTGCGTGCGGTAGCCCAGGCTGCCCTGGAGCAGGCGGTCCACCACCTTGGCGGTGACCCGGCCGCTGTCGATCCAGTGGGTGCCAGGGCGGCAGCGCTCCAGGCTGGGCAGCAGGGTGGGGTAGTGGGTGCAGCCCAGCACCACGGTCTTCACATCGGATGGCAGCAGGTCCAGGTAGCGGCGGCAGACGCTGTCGGTGACGGGATCGTCGAACCAGCCCTCTTCCGCCAGGGGCACCAGCAGGGGGCAGGCCACGCTGTGGATGATTTTTACCGGGTCCCGGCGGCGGATGGCCGCCTCGTAGGCCCCGCTGCCCACGGTGGCCAGGGTGCCGATGACGCCCACAGCGCCGGGTGCCTCCGCCGCGGCCTCCGCGCCGGGCTCGATGACCCCGATGACCGGGCAGGGGCTCACGGCCTGGAGGGCGGGCAGGCCATGGGCGCTGGCCGTGTTGCAGGCGATGACGATGAGCTTGGGGTCGTGGCGCTGGAGCAGCTCGCCCATTTGGAGCGTGTAGCGCTCGATGGTGTGGTGGCTCTTGCTGCCGTAGGGCAGCCGCGCCGTGTCGCCCAGGTAGATCAGCTCCTCCTGGGGCACGAGCTGGCGGAGGGCGTGGATGACCGTCAGGCCCCCGATGCCCGAGTCGAAGACGCCAATCGGGCGATCCGCACGGCTCATGAAGGTTCCCGCGTCGCCAGCACCGCGATCCACTCGCCTTCCTTCAGCACCTTCTCCGGCTTGAAGCCGTGCGAGACGAGGCTCACCAGGGCCTCGTCCGTGCGCTCGGCCAGGATGCCGCTGGCCACGAGCCAGCCGCCGGGGGCGGCCACCTCCGCCATGCGGGGCAGCAGCTCCTGGATGGTCTCCAGCAGGATGTTGGCCAGGAGGCCCGCGTAGGGGCCCTGCACCTGCGGGTGGTCCAGGGTGCCTACGAAGCTCTCGTAGGGCCGGATTCCGGCTGCCATCCCCTTCAGCAGGTGGGCGTTCAGCTCCATCAGCTCGGTCATGGCGGGACCGCAGTCGGGATCGATGTCGAAGGCCGTGAGGCCGCGCCCGCCCAGCAGGAAGGCCGCCAGGGAGAGGATGCCCGTGCCCGCGCCGATGTCGAGCACCGGCCCCTTCAGGCGGCCCGCGGCGGCCAGCTCCTCCAGCAGCTCCATGCAGAGGCGCGTGGTCTCGTGCCCGCCGGTGCCGAAGGCGAGGCCCGGGTTCACCACCAGGTCCAGGCGATCCGCCGGACCGGGCGCCGCGTCCCAGAGGGGCCGCACGTGGAAGCGCGTGCCCACCTCGAAGGCGCCGAAGCCCTCCCGGCTCTTGGCCAGCCAGTCCTCGTCGCCGAAGGCCTCGGCCTCCAGCAGGCGCACACCGGGGAAGGCCGCCAGGCCCGCCGCATCCGGCGGCTTCTGGTCCGGGGGGAAATAGGCGAAGCAGGCCCGCGGCGGATCGGCCTCGCGGTAGAAGGCAGAGGATCCCCGCTCCTCCAGCCAGGCGCAGAGCGCCTCTTCCTGGGGGTCGGGCACCTCCAGCTTCCACCTCAGATGCGTCGCGTCCGTCATGCCCTCAGGTTAACAGGGGCGCCTCAGGCCTCCGCTTCGGCCCCGTCCGCATCCTCCAGATCCAGCCGCTTCATCTTTTCCAGGAAGGTCGTGCGCTTCAGGCCCAGCAGGTCGGCCGCGCGCTTCTTGTTGCCCCGGGTGATGGCGAGGCTCTGGAGCATGAGGGTCTTCTCCATGTCCGACACCACCTGGTTCAGGTCCATGCCCTCGGGCGGCAGGTCCACCCCGAAGGCCGCCGCCGGGGGCGGGAACGAGGCCGAGGCCGGAGGTACGAAGGCTGGGGGCACGAAGGCCGGAGGTACGAAGGTGGCCGGCACCACGTTCGGGGCCGGCGGTTCGGCGCCATTCGAAGGCAGCCCCATCCGGTCCGCGAGGAAGGTGAAGTCCTCCCGCGTGAGCACCGGCCGGGTGCCCGAGAGCACGATGGCCCGCTCGATGGCGTTCTCCAGCTGACGCACGTTGCCGGGCCAGGGCAGGGACATCAGCAGGGGATCCACGCTGGGATGCAATGCTTTGGGATAGAGGCGGTGCTCGCGGGCCTTGCGGTTGAGGAAGTGCTGGGCCAGGAAGGGGATCTCCTCCACCCTCGTCCGCAGGGGCGGCATGAGGATGGGCACCACTTCCAGGCGATAGAACAGGTCCTCGCGGAAGCTGCCGTCCTGCACCTTCTTCCACAGGTCCACGTTGGAGGCCGTCACCACCCGCAGGTCCACCTTCACGGGTGCGCCGCCGCCCAGGGGTTGCACCTCGCGTTCCTGGAGCACCCGCAGGAGGCGCACCTGGGCCGCCAGGGGCATGGTCCCGACTTCATCGAGAAAAATGGTCCCGCCCTGGGCTTCGCGGAACTTGCCGGGCGTGTCCTTTCGGGCATCCGTGAAGGCGCCCTTGTTGTAGCCGAAGAGCTCCGACTCCAGGAGGTTCTCGGGGATGGCGCCGCAGTGCACGGCCACGAAGGGCTCCGCGGCATCGGCGCTCATGCGGTGGATGGCCCGGGCGATGACCTCCTTGCCCGTGCCGCTCTCCCCCAGCAGAAGGACCGTGGCCCGCGTGGCGGCGGCGTTGCGGGCCCGGGCCAGCACCTCCTGCATGGCGGGGCTGGTGCCGATGAGGCCGAAGGCCAGGGCCTGGGAGGCACTGAGCTGCGTGGTGTTGCCCGAGCGCGGCCGCAGGCCCGGCATGGGCGGCTCGGGGCCCAGCAGGCCCCAGCGCACGCTGCCCAGGGCGCCCCACTCGGCGAGGGCCTTGGAATCCATGGGCGGCGCATCCGGCTTCAAGCCGAGGAGGATGGGCAGGGCCATCACCTCGGCCATGAGGCGCGTCATCTCCGGCGGCGGCCAGGCGCCCTTGGCGCTGATCACCCACAGGTCCGTATCCCTGGGCGGCAGGGCCGGCGAGGAGCTGTGGTCCACCGTCACATCCCAAAGGCCCGCCCACCGATGCTCCAGCCCCCCCGTGTCTTCGCCGAGGGTGGACCAGTGAAGGCGCGGCAGCTGGGTCATGGGCTCCTGGGTTGGATTCAGCCTAGAGGCAGGGAACGCCGGGTCAAGTCAAAAAAATGACCTCGGCATGGTCTGCTTGCCCCTGGGCGTACATTGGAGGAGCACCCCGGAGGTCCCCATGGCCCTGACGGAATCCACCATGGTCCCGCTCGGCACAACCTGTCCGGACTTCACGCTGCCCGGGGTGGACGGGCGGCTCTGGTCGCTGCGCGACTTCCACTGCCCCGCCCTGCTGGTGGTGGTCATGTGCAACCACTGCCCCTACGTCCAGGCCGTGGACGACCGCCTCAACGCGCTGGCGAAGGCCTACCAGGGGCGCTGCGCGGTGGTGGGGATCAATGCCAACGACGCGGAGACCTACCCGGAGGACAGCTTCGAGGCCATGCGGGCCCGGTCGGCGGCCAAGGGCTACGTCTTCCCCTACCTCTGGGACGAGGAGCAGGCGGTGGCACGCAGCTTCGGCGCCGTGTGCACGCCGGACTTCTTCCTCTACGACCAGCACCGCCACCTGGTCTACCGCGGCCGCCTGGACGACAACTGGAAGGACGCGGCCCACGTGACCCGGCGGGAGCTGAAGGCCGCCATCGACCGCGTGCTGGCGGGCCAGGAGCCCCTGGAGGTCCAGCATCCGAGCATGGGGTGCAGCATCAAATGGCGGAATCATCGCTGAGGCTCTTCTTCGCCCTGCCGCTCCCGCCAGTGCTGCAGGCATCCCTGGGGCGCTGGCAGGCCGCACACCCGGGGATCGACCGCTGGTCCCGACCGGAGGGCCTGCACCTGACCCTGGCCTTCCTGGGCGAGCGCCCGATGGAAGGCCTGTCCGCTCTGGAAGCCCTTGGCGCCGAGGTCGCCGGCCGCCATCGGGCCTTCCTCCTGGCCACGGCCGGGCTGGGCACCTTCCCTGCAGACGTGATGCCTGGGCTTGGCTCAGGCATCACGTGGGGGTCAAAGGGGGGACGCAGAGTGAGCCTTGGCGAGCGGGCGGTCCCCCCTTTCATGGCAGGCCCCCGGGCGCGGGTGCTCTGGCTGGCGCTGGCTCCCAGCCCCGCCCTCGAGGCCCTGGCCGCGGACCTGCGCGGAGCCCTGGCGGCGGCGGGCGAGGCCTTCGACGCCAAACCCTTCCGGGCGCACCTCACGCTGGCGCGGCTCCGGCGGCCCCGGCCCCTGGGGGGGGTCGACGCGCCACCTCCCGTCAGCTTCACGGCGGATCGGCTGGTGCTTTTCGAGAGCGGCCCGCAGGGAAGTTACACGCCCCTGCGGGCCTGGAATCTGCGGACGGTATGATCGAGGTTTTGCCGGAGCCCCGATGCGCCTTGCCGTCCTGCCCGCCCTGCTTGCCACCGCCCTGCCCCTCTCGGCCCAGTGGGACCTGCGCCTGGAGTTGCCGCGGCCCTCGGGCCAGAACCTGCCCCAGACCCTGATCTCGGGCACGGGCCAGCTGGTGGCCGGGGACTTCGACACGGGCAAGGGCTTCATCGCCACCGTGAACCACCAGATCTTCCAGGTGGGCCCCCTGCTGAAGCTGGAGGGCGGCCTGGAATACTCGCAGTTCAAGGCGGACGGCAGCCTGGCCACGGGCACCACCGCCCAGGGCACCGCCCTGAAGCAGCAGGGCGTGGGGGTGGGTCTCAACGCTCAGGTGTGGGTGCCCTTCGTGGGCCTGGCCGGCGAGATTGGCCTCATCCAGCGCTTCCAGCGCTACACCGTGGACACGGCGGGGGCTTCCAGCGCCAAGGACCTAAGCCGCACCTGGCTGCGGGTGGGGGCCCGCTGGCGCATTCCCAGCGTGCTGGTCCATCCCTATCTGGCCGCCAGCTACCAGCAGCCGGTCAGCAAGGATCATCCGGTGCAGCTCGGCAGCGCCTCGGACCTGGGCGCCTACTTCACCGCCCAGGGCAGCGGCCAGGAGTTCGAGCGGATGTGGACCTTCGGCGTGGGAGTGACCTTCTGATGCGGCGACTGCCCAATCTCGCCGGCATCCTGGCCGCGACCCTCACCCTTACGCTCACCGCCGCCGAGCGCCCCCGGCTGGTGGTGGCCGTCTCCGTGGACCAGCTCTCCGCCGAGCTGATGCAGACCTACGGGCCCGAGCTGACCGGCGGCCTGGCCCGCCTCATGCGCGAAGGGACTTATTTCACCGAGGCCTACCACGACCACGGTTTCACCGAGACCGGTCCGGGCCACTCCGTGCTGCTGTCGGGCCGGTTCCCGGCGCACACGGGCATCGTCGAGAACCGCTGGTTCGAGCGCGCGTCCGGCCGCTTCGTCTACTGCGTGGAGAACGGGGAGGGCGGCGGCTCCGCCACCTCCACCAACGCGCGCTTCCTGGGCGAGACGCTGGGCGACTGGCTCCAGGCCCAGGCCCCCGGCAGCCGCGCCTTCTCGGTGTCGGGCAAGGACCGCGCGGCCATCCTCATGGCGGGCCGCCGGCCCACGGCGGTCTACTGGTTCTCCGGAACCGCCGGCTTCATCACGTCTCCGGCCTACGCCGAGCGGCTCCCCGCGTGGATGATGACCTTCGACGCTGGCCTGAAGGAGCGCTTCGCCACGCGCAGCTGGCTTTGGAGGAAGGAGCCGTCGACCCCCGAAGGCCGCGTGGCCACCTGGACCTTCCCCGGCCAGGTCATCCGCAATGGCGCCCTGCCCCGCCTCGTCCAGGGCGCGGGCATGCCCCTCGACAAGCGCTTCGAGACCCGGTTCCGCAAGTCGCCCTTCCTCGATGAGGTCACCCTGGAGGCTGCGGAAACCCTGATGGAGGCGGAGCACCTGGGCCGGGGCCCGGCCACGGACCTGCTGACCGTGAGCTTCTCGGCCACGGACTACATCGGCCACAGCTACGGGATCCTGGGCACGGAGATGCGCGACCAGATCCATCGCCTGGACCGCACCCTGGCCCGGCTGCTGGAGGCCGTGCGGCGCCGGGACCCGGGCGCCTGGGTGGTGCTCTGCGCCGATCACGGCGGCATGGACATTCCCGAGGCCCTGTCCGACAACGGGTTCCCCGCCCGGCGCATCGATGTGCCCGCCTTCCTGAAGGAACTCCGGGAGGCGCTGAAGGCCGCCTTCAAGGTGGACGCCGACCTCGTGGAGGACTCGCCCGAGCCGAACGATCTCTACCTGCGGGAGGCTGCCCTCAAGGCCGCCGGGCTGGACCGGAAGGCCGTGATTGCGAAGGTCCAGGCCTGGCTGCGTGCCCGGCCCGAGGTGGCCGACGCCTTCACCGCCGAGGAGCTGGCCGTCACGGATCCTGCTGCCACGGGCAGCCCGCGGGACTCCAGCCTCCGCGTCCTCCTGCGTCGCAGCTTCGCCGCCGGGCGCAGCGGCGACGTGCTCGTGGCCTTCAAGCCCTGGACGGTCTTCGGCGTGCCCCCCACGGAATGGCCCACGGGCCATGGGACCCCCTATGCCTATGACCGGCGGGTCCCGCTGATCTTCTGGGGCCCCTGGAAGGCCGGCGAGCGACCCGAGCCCGTCCGCACCGTCGACCTCGCCCCCACCCTCGCCCGGGAACTGGGCCTGAAGCCCGGCCCCGTGGACGGCCGGGCGCTGGACCTGCTGCCGAGGCGCTAGGATTCCGGCATGGCCCTCACCCGCGATGCCTCCCTCGTGATCCTCACCGGCGCGGGGATCTCCGCGGAGAGCGGCCTGCGCACCTTCCGGGACGCCGACGGCCTCTGGGAGAACCACCGGGTGGAGGACGTGGCCACCCCCGAGGCCTTCCAGCGCAACCCCGCCCTGGTGCACCGCTTTTACAACGAGCGGCGGCGGAGCCTGCCGGGCGTTCGGCCCAATGCGGCCCACGCGGCCCTGGCGCGCCTGGAGCGCGAGTGGCCCGGCGAGGTGCTGGTGGTCACGCAGAACGTGGACGACCTCCACGATCGCGCCGGATCGAGGAACCTGCTCCACATGCACGGCGAGCTGCTCAAGGGCCGCTGCCTGGCCTGCCGGGCGGTCCTGGACTGGCCCGGCGACATGGATGCCGACAGCCGCTGCCCCGTCTGCCGGCGCGGAGGGATGCGCCCCCACATCGTCTGGTTCGGCGAGGTGCCGCTGGAAATGGACCGCATCTTCGGCGCCCTGGAGCGCTGCGACCTCTTCGCGGCCATCGGCACCAGCGGCCACGTCTACCCCGCCGCGGGTTTCGTGGCGGCCGTGCGTCCCGGGGCCCGCACGGTGGAGCTCAACCTCGAGCCCAGCCGCGTGGTGGACGCCTTCCGGGAGCATCGCGCGGGCCGGGCCACGGACCTCGTGCCGGCCTTCGTGGAGGAGCTCCTGCGGACCTAGGCCTGGCCCATGGCGCTCAGGATGAATCCGTCCTGGGGGTCGCCCTGGCGCCAGATGACGGCCACGTGGCCGCCGGGAGCCAGCACGGCGCCGGGGTTCTGGATGTCCTTGCGGCTGGGCGTGCCCAGGAGGAGGGGCCGGGCGCTCCAGGCCCGGCCATCGAAGCGCCGGACGCAGACCATGGCCTGGGCGGCCTGGCGCTGGAGCCAGAGGACCACGGCGTGACCCTCGGGATTGACGGCCAGGGCGTGGGCCTGGCTGTGGCCGGCATCCTCCACCAGCAGGGTGCGCTGCTCGTCCCAGCGCCCCTCGGCAAAGCGCTTGGCGTAGAGCTTCATCAGGCCCGCCGCCTCCTGTCGCCACACCAGGTGGGCGCCGCCCCGGGCATCCATGCCCACCTGGGGCCAGAGGATGGCGCGGCCCGAGCTGAGGCGCGGGGCCCGCGTCCACTCGATCCGGCGGGCGTCCAGGTGGCTGGCCTGCAGGGTGCGGATGCCGGCATCCCCCTCCTCCACCCACAGCACGATGGCGTTTCCCCGCGCGTCCACGGCCATCCGGAGGTAGATGGAGCGGCCCTCGGCCACTCGCGTGGGGCGATCGCTCCAGCAGCGGCCTCCGGGATCGTAGTGGCAGGCCACGATGCGGTTCCCGCCAGCATCCCAGGCCACCAGGCCCTGGCCCGCGTCATTGACCGCCAGCTGGGGGAACATGGGCTCGGAGGAGGGATCTCCCAGCGGGATGGGCTGCGGGTCCCATCCCCCGTCATCGGCCCGGTACCCGCTGGTGTAGACGCGGTAGGCCCCGGGGGTCCCATGGCACCAGACGACGTGGATGTTCCCCTGGAGGTCCATGGCCGTGTGCAGGCTGTGCACCTCGCCGGGGGCGGCCTGGAGGGTCATGGGGTAGGGCACCCAGGTTTCCTGGCTCCCCAGCATGTGGCGGGCGCAGACCCGGACTTGGTCCCCCTCCTGCTCGTGCCAGACCACCGCCAGTTCGCTGCGGCAGTTCATGGCGATCTCCGGCGCCTGGGCCTGGGTGCGGGCGCTGTCGAGGCGCCGGGGCACCACGTCCCAGCTCCGCTGGTCCGCGTGGTAGCGGCAGATGTAGACGCCTTCGTGGTCCGCGCTCCGGTGATGCCAGGCCGCCAGGGCGTTCCCCTGGTCGTCCATGGCGATCTGCGGCCGACCCACCCGGCCCCGGTCCAGGGCCCTCGGCCGCTCCCAGGTGCCGGCGGTGGGCGCGGGCTTCCGGGGCAGCAGTCGACTCAGCAGCGATCGAAACGACACGGGGCGTCTCCGTCCAAGGGCCTGGTTCAGGAGGGGATCCTGCGCCCATCCTACTCCCGGGCAGGGCAAAAATTCCCTCCTACTTCGCCACCGGCAGCTCCACGAAGCTGGCCCGGCCTGGCGTGTGCCAGACGCGCTGGGTGGCCTTCCGGTAGTCTCCGGGGTTCGCGAAGAAGATGTTGGGCACGAAGGTCTGAGGATTGCGCTCGTAGAGGGGGAACCAGGTGGACTGCACCTGCACCATGACGCGGTGCCCCGGCAGAAACACGTGGTTCGCCGCCGGCAGGGCGAAGCGGTAGGTCAGCGGCTCGTCGGGCTTCAGGGCCTTCGGGCTGTCCCAGCCCTCGCGGTAGCGGCCCCGGAAGATGTCTGCCGACACCATGAGCTGGTAGCCGCCCATCTGCGGCTGGCCCGCGACCTCGTCCGGGTAGACGTCGATGACCTTCACCACCCAGTCCGCGTCGGTGCCGGTGGTGGAAGCCACCAGGTTCGCCACGGGCTCGCCGGCGATGCGGAGGGGCTCCTTCAGGGGCTCGGACACGAAGGCCAGCACATCGGGCCGGCCGGAGGCCTCCCGCTGGTCGTCCGTGAGCCACTGGGACCAGGTGTGCGCCGGATCGTAGCCCACGGGCTGGATGGGCCGGGCCCGGAAGGGCACGGGCTTGGCCGGGTCGGATACATAGGCTTCGTACGAGGCGCCGCCGGCCTTCGGGGCAGTGGTGGACACCTTCAGCCCCGCCTCGAGGTAGAAGGGCGTTCCGCGCACCGCGCTGCCCTCGCCGGCCACGGGCCAGGCCGGGAGCTTCCGCCACGTGTTGGTGCCCGTCTCGAAGGCGCTCACGGGAGGTAGGTCCGCCTTCGCGGCGCCCTTCAGGTGCTGGTCGAGGAAGGGCTTCAGGACCTCGCGACGGAACTGCAGGGCCGTGTCCTGGCCGAACTTCAGGGGGCCCAGGCTGCTGCCCTCCCCGATCTCGCCGCCGTGGCTCCAGGGGCCCATGGCCAGGAAGAGGCGGTCGCCCGTCGTGTCCTTGGGCTTGAGCGCCTTCCACACCGCCAGCGCGCCGTAGATGTCCTCGGCGTCGTAGAGGCTGTGCACCAGGAGCGTGGGCACTCGGAGGGGCCGGCTCGCCAGCACCTTGTCCATGGCCTGCTGCTGCCAGAAGGCGTCGTAGGCCGGATGCTCGGTGATCTTGCGCCAGAAGCCCAGCTGCTCCATGCCCCGGCTGGCGGCCAGGGCCCCCGTGGAGCCCGCCCGCAGGAACAGGTCGTAGTCGTCGAAGACGTCGGTCCACCACTTCAGGTCGTTCCCGCGGGTGGCCTGCTGCTCGTAGATGTAGCTGAGGTTCTGGGCGCGGAAGGCGCCGTGGTGGAACCAGTCGTCCCCCCGCCAGCCGTCCACCATGGGATTCATGGGCACGACCGCCTTCAGGGCCGGGTGCGGGTCCACCAGCGCCATGAGGGGCAGGAAGCCGTCGTACGAGATGCCCAGGATGCCCACGCGGCCATTGCTCTCCGGCAGGTGCTTCACCAGCCAGTCGATGGTGTCCCAGGTGTCCGTGCTGTGGTCCACCTCCGAGGGGTTGAGGGGCCCGCGCAGGGGCCGGTTCATGACGTAGTCGCCTTCGGAGCCGTACTTGCCGCGGATGTCCTGGATCACGCGGATGTAGCCGCCTTCCACGATGAGGTCCGTCACGTTGTCATAGCCCTGGAGCACCGGCCCCAGGTGGGCGCTGGCGGCGTGGCTGGTCTGCACGGCGGCGCTGTAGGGCGTGCGGGTCAGGAGGATGGGCGCGTCCTTGGCGCCCTTGGGGATCAGGATGATGGTCTTCAGCTTCACCCCGTCCCGCATGGGGATCATCACCTCCCGGCGCGTGTGGTCCCAGCTCCCCGAGGCCTCCTTGAATTCGGCCGGCATCTCGCTCGGCAGGCCCGGGCCTTGGGCCATGAGCCCCGCGGCCGGAGCCAGCGTGAGGGCCAGCCTGAGGGCCGGCGTGAGGGCCGATGACCCCAGGGATCGCGTGATGGACATGGATGCCTCCAGCGCCTCCCGCCGTCGCCGGGGGCCCGGCGCGAAGGCGCGGAGGAGCGGGTCGGCGGTGGAAGGAGATCGGCCAGTCTAGCCTGGGCGGAACCCGCAGGGTGGGGGAAGCAGTTGCGACATTTTTTGCCGGGTGCGACATCCGTCGGCCCCCGGGGTCGGACGCCGCACCGGGTGCGCAGATCTCGAGGCGGTTCATTGAATATAGAAGATTCCTGAGTCATCTGATCGTGCCGCCGGGAAATGGCTTGAACGGCCTAGACTATTCCTTGAGGAGGCGGGCATGTCCGATCGACAGCGCCCTTCAGGTCAGGAGGCGGAAGGGGCTCGTCCCCGGTCCCCCCTCCTGGACTGCGCCTACCTGGACACCTGCCTCCAGCACGGGATCCCCGAGGCGCGCCTCCTCCAGATGGTCGATCTGTTCGAGTGCCGCTTCGCCGAGGAGGGCCGCCACCTGCGGGAGGCCCTCGAGGCCGCTGATTTTGGGCGGGTGCGCGCCTCCGCCCACCGCCTGAAGGGCTCCTCGGGGAGCATCGGACTGGCGACGCTCCGGTCCCGCGCCGCGGCCATCGAAACAGCCGCGAAGGGCGGCGATCCGACGGCCTGCCGGTCAGCCCTGGCAGGATTCCAGGAGGTCGGCGCCGCTTCCATCCAGGCCTTCCGCGACCACCTCAGGGCCCACGCGCCGCAGTGATCCGGGGACCCGGGCGGGCCGGCTCCCTCAGCGCCGCTGGCGGCTTTCCAGGGCTCCCTGGACGACCCGACGGATCTCGTCGGGCCCGCAACGCCCTTTCATGAGCACATGGACGAACTCCCCGTCCGATTCCACCGACTGGCTGTCCCCGGTGTAGAGGACCACCGGAAAGTCGGCGCCATAGGCTTCGCGCAAGAAGGGCAGCAGGTCGACGCCGGCCCCGTCGGGCAGCATGCCGTCCAGGACCGCCAGGCCCCAGCGGCCCTCCGGGATCCGCCGCCGGGCCGCCTCCAGCGTGCTGACGTGATCGACGCTCGCCACGCCTTCCAGGGCGCTGGCCAGAAGCTCGCTCACCACATCGTCGTCCTCCACATGCAGGATGGCAGTGGGCCCCTCGGGCCCACCATCGTCCGGTACGGAGGGGCGGAGCGGCACCGGAAGCTCCAGGCGGAAGATGGTGCGCCCGGGCTCGGACTCGAAGGCCATGGCGCCCCCCATGGACTGGGCGAAGGACCGGGAGATGGATAGGCCGAGCCCGCTTCCAGGCTGCTGGTGGGGACCGCCGGCCTGGGAGAACTCCTGGAAGACCCTGGGCTGGAAGGCCGCCGGGATGCCGGGACCGTGGTCCTCCACCTCCACCGCCCAGCCGGACCCGGAAGACACGACGCGCGTGACCACGGATTCCCCCGGAGGGCTGTACTTCACCGCGTTCGACAGCAGGTTCACCAGGATCTGGATCACCCGGTCGGGGTCCGCGCGGACGTCGGCCTCCTGCGGGCAGAGCTGCAAGGGCAGGCGCACGCCGAAGGAATCGCTGTAGGCCTGGACCATCTCCACGGCCTGGCGGGCGAGGTCCCGGAGGTCGCAGCGCCGCAGGGAGACGGACAGGTAGCCTCGCTTCGCCTGCCCGAGGATCTCGTCCACGATGCGGGCGAGGCGCACGGTGTTGGTGTGGGCCATGGCTGCGAAATCCCGGGCCTTCCCGGACAGGCCGTCGACGCGTTCCTGTTCGAGCATCAGCTCCAGGCTGCTCCTGATGCTGGAGAGGGGCGTCCGCAGCTCGTGGATGACCGTGCGCAGGAACCGTTCCTGCATGCGCTCGTGATCGCGCCGGGCCGAGATGTTGCGGACGATGCTGAGGACCTGGCCGGGTTCGCAGGGCACGATGCGCGCCTCGAAATCCTCCCCGCGCCCATCGATGGTGAGGTGGTATTCGATGGTGCGCGTCTCCCCGGTGTCGAGCACCTCGCCGATGCCCTGAAGGAAGGCCATGGCCTCCTCCGGAGGCAGGACCTCTGAAATGGTGTGACCCAGGAGCTGCTCGGGAGGCTTGACCAGGTCACCCGTGGAGCGCGCCACGACCTCCAGGTACGTCCCCTGGCGATCCTGGCGGAACAGGAAGTCCGGCAGGGCCTGGAGCATGAGCTTCAGGTGGGCGTCCCGGTCCAGCGCCTGCGGGGCATGGGCGGCCGCTCCCGCGGGTGCCACGGCATTCCCGGCCCCCGCGGGGGGATGGATCAGCTCCAGCTCCGCCCAGGCAGCCAGATCCAGCAGGTACTCCCGATCCGAGCGCGAGAAGGTGCGGGGAAGCCGATCGATCACGCAGAGGGTTCCCACCAGGGCGTTCCCGGGGCCTCGCAGGGGCATGCCCGCGTAGAACCGGATGTAGGGAGGGCCGACGACCAGGGGGTTGTCGGCGAACCGTTCATCCAGGCGGGCATCCTCCACGACGAAGGGCTCCCAGGCCAGGATGGCGTGGCCGCAGAAGGACAGGTCCCGCGGCGCCTCGGCCTGGTCGAGCCCCTGCCTGGCTTTGAGCCACAGGCGGGTGGCGTCCACCAGGCCCACGAAGGCGACGGGCATCCGGAAGAACCGGGCCGCCGCCCGGGCGATGCGGTCGAAGCGCGCTTCCGCCGGGGTGTCCAGGAGGCCGAGGCTCCGCACCACCTCCAGACGGAAGGCTTCATCGGGAGGCAGGGAGGGCGGTTGCATGGCGGTGGCCGAAAGACATGATCCCCTGTTTTCCCCGGCCCGGAAACCCGGGGCCCGGCCCCGCCTTTGCGGTACCCTGGAGAAACCCGCGTCAGGCCACGCGCGCCATCGGCCCGCCCGGCCCACTCTTGGATCCCATGTACTCGATTCTGCTCACCGAAGACGATCCGGTCACGGCGATGATGGCCGAGGAGATCCTGAGGACCCGCGGCTGTTCGGTCCAGTGGGCCGCCAACGCCTCGGAGACGAGGGACTGCCTCTCGCGGACGGCCTACGATGCGCTGATCATGGACCTGGGCCTCCCGGACGAGGACGGGTTCGAGCTGCTGCGCGGGCTGTCCTACCAGCACCCCAGCCTGCCCATCCTCGTCATGACCACCCGCGACGACGCGGCTTCCGCCATCCGGGGCCTCCGGTATGGCGCCACGGACTACCTCACCAAGCCCGTCACGCCCGATGTCCTCTTTGAAGGGCTCTCGGCCGCCATCCGGCAGAAGGCGGAGTTCTGGAACCTCCAGGAGAACGAGCGCCAGCGCCAACGCTACTCGGACCTGGGGCAGCTGGCGGCCTCCTTCGCCCACGAAGTCCGGAACCCCCTCGCCTCCATCCGGACCCTCTGCGAGCTCCTGAACCAGGACCTCCAGCCCGGCCCCCAGCTGGAGTGCGTGGAGCGCCTCCAGAAGCTGGCCCTGCGCATCGAATCGCTCATGAAGGTCTTCCTCGACTTCAGCCGCCCATCCGTGCCCACCCCCAAGGTGCTCGACGTGAAGTCCATGGTGCTCCGCTCCATGGAGAGCCTCGAGGGCCGCCTGCGCCCCTTCGGCACCAGCCCCACCCTCTCCGTTCCGCCCGGTGGCCTCACGGTCTACGCGGACGAGGTGCAGACCGTGAGCATCCTCGTGGCGCTCCTGGAGAACGCCCTGGACGCCGTGAAGGATCCCACCCGCATCCGGATCGAGGCGGCCTCCGCGGGAACCCTCCGGGGCCAGACCATGACCCACATTCGCATCTGCGACGACGGCCCCGGCATCCCGCCCCAGCTGCTGACCAAGATCTTCTCGCCCTTCTTCTCCACCAAGCCCAAGGGGACCGGGATCGGGCTGGCCATCGCCCATCGCCTGGCCCTGGAGAACCAGGGCAGCCTGGTGGCCACCTCCATCCCCCAGCAGGAGACCTGCCTCCTGCTCTCGCTCCCACGGGAGGCCCCTCGTGCCCAGGGTGCTGCTGACGGAAGATGACGATGACCTGGCCTTCGCCCTCGGCGGGCTGCTGAGCCGCCAGGGGTACGAAGTCGAGCGCGCCGCCACGGCCGCCCAGGCGCGGAGCCTGGCCGCCCGGGCCCTCCACGACCTGGTGGTGATGGACCTCGGCCTGCCCGACGAGGACGGTCACGACCTGCTCAAGGGCCTCCTGGCCCAGGACCCCACCACGCCCGTCCTCGTCCTCACCGCCCGCGACGAAGCAGCTTCCGCCATCCGGGCCCTCCGCCTCGGCGCCGCGGACTACCTCACCAAGCCGGTGGGAGCCGAGACGCTCTTCTCGAGCCTCTCGGCCGCCCTCGAGCAGAGCACCCTCCGTCGGAGCCTCGAGGCCATGCGGCGCCAGTCCATGGCGGGCGAGGGGATCGTGGGCTCGGCCCCGGCCTTCCAGCGGGCCATGCGGGCCCTCACCCAGGCGGCCGGGGCCGTGCATGCCCCCGTGCTCATCACGGGAGAAACGGGCACCGGCAAGGAGCTGGCCGCCCGCTTCGTCCACCGCGCCAGTCCCCGGAAGGATGGCCCCTTCGTGGTGGTCAACGCGGCCTGCATGCCCAAGGAGCTGGTGGAATCCGAGCTGTTCGGGCACGAGGCCGGCGCCTTCACCGGCGCCAAGTCGGCCCGCCGGGGCCTGTTCGAGCTGGCCTCCCGGGGCACGCTCTTCCTGGATGAAATCGGGGAGCTTCCCCTCGACCTCCAGCCCAAGCTGCTGCGGGTGCTGGAAGGGCACCCCTTCCGCCGGGTGGGCGGCGAGCGGGAGATCCAGGTGGACGTCCGCATCGTGGCCGCGACCCACCGGGAGCTCTCCGCCTTCGTGGAGGCCGGCCGGTTCCGGGAGGATCTCTACTTCCGCCTGAAGGTCCTGGCCGTCCACCTGCCACCGCTGCGGGAGCGGCTGGAGGACATTCCGCTCCTGGTGGACTGCTTCCTGGCGAAGTTCCGGGAGAGCATGGGCACCGCTCCTTCGGGCTGCTCCGCCGAGGCCATGGCGGCCCTGACTCGCTACCGGTGGCCCGGGAACATCCGCGAGCTGCGCAATGTCCTCGAGCGCGCCACCATCCTCACGCCCAGGGCCGAGATCCAGCTGGCGGACCTGCCCCCCGAGATCGCGGGCTCCTCCGCCGGTCCCCTGCCGCCCGCGCCCCAGGAGCGCCTGGAGGACACGATGCGGAGCCGGATGGTGGACGCCTGGGAGGCCTCCGGACGCAACCTCAGCCAGACCGCGAGGACCCTGGGCGTGACCCGGGTGACCCTCCGGTCCTGGCTCCGGAAGGCCGGCGCCTACCCGGTCAAAGACTGATCACCTGGTTAATAAATGATCCGGATCGCCGTCCCAGGCCCGACCTATCCAACCATTAAGCCAAATTATATATTCGATTAGCAGCATGCAAACACTTGGCGTCCCCGTTGCATTCCATTCGACCATGGCCAGTGTCCTGATGGTGGATGACGAAGAGGATCTCCTCTGGTCGGTGTCTCAGCACTTCGCGCGCGAGCGCCCGACCGTGGATTTCAAGATCTGCTCCAACCCGATGGAGGCCCTGTCCCTCCTCCATCGGGAGAAGGTCGATGTCCTGATCACCGATTTCCAGATGCCCGTGGTGAACGGCATCGACCTGATGATCCAGGCCCAGAAGATCCAGCCGGACCTCTCCATCATCTTCATCACGGCCTTCGGCAGCCCCCAGATGCGCAAGGAGATCGATCAGCGGGGCGCCTTCGGCTTCGTCGAGAAGCCGTTCGCCCCCAAGGCCCTCATCGAAGAGGTCGACCTCGCCATCCAGTCCAACCAGGGCGGCTTCACCGGTTCCCTGAGCCTGGGGTTCGTGGACCTCGTCCAGCTGTACTCCGCCACCCGGAACACGGGCTGCCTGACCGTGCGGCTGGGCCGGCAGACGGGCCGCGTCTGGCTCAAGGACGGCCAGGTGGTCCACGCGGTCCGGGACCAGATCACGGGGGCCCAGGCGGTCTACGACCTCATCGCCTGGAAGGGCGGCAACTTCGACATGCAGGAGGGCATCGAGGCTCCCATGCACTCCATCCGGGAGAGCACGGCCATGGTGCTCCTGGAGGGCCTGAGGCTGCGGGATGAGGCCCTGCGCTCGCCGGTCGAGGGCTCGGCCCCTTCCCTGACTTCCGGCCGGATCCCCCCCGTCATCCAACCGCCCCCCAGGACCTTCCCGCCAGAGCTGCTCCACGAAGACACGCACCCCAGCGTCGAGCCATCCAGGGAGAGGGAGCTGACCCCCGCAGGCGCCCAGCTCCTGTTCCACCCGGCCCCCAGCCCTCCGCCCCCCCTGGACACCCCGGAGATCCTTCGCCTCCACGAGGAGGCGCTCCTGATCCACGGCGTGCTGACCGAACGCATCGCCCGGGCCGCCAAGCTGATCGAGGCGGGCATCCAGGTGCCCCTGTCCACTTTCCAGCAGGAGGCGGACCTCCTGCTGGGGACCGTCCGCCTCCAGCCGGACAGGCCCGCCTCGGCGCCCTCTCCCGCGCGCCACACCGCCCCGGCGGACGACCCCGTGGTCCAGTTCCTCCAGGAGCTGGAGGAGCGCTACGCCAGCACCCCGGAAGAGCTGGCCAAGGTCCATGCCATCACCGTCCACCCGGATTCCGTCGAGGTGGGGGGCATCAGGCTCCGGCGCCACAACGAAGCCGCCGCTCCGGACCACCGCGAGGGCATCTACGAGTTCAACGGGAACATCCTGTTCACCTGGCACGCCGCCATGAAGCTGTTCGGATCCCGCATCCCCTCGGACGACGAGTGGGGCACGATCTTCGAAGCCATCCCGGGGCTGAGCGACAACAGCCGCCTGGCGAACGGCCAGGCCATCCTCCAGATCCCCTTCGTGGGTCACCGGAACCCGTACGGCGACTTCCTGAATCCGGACGACGAATCCAACCTCTGGTCCTCCACCCCGGACGGCAACGTGAAGGCCCGGTGCTGGTACCTGCTGCGGAACTTCCGCGTGGTCACGCGGTACTCCAACTCGAAGATGTATTCCTTCTCGGTGCGCATCAAAGCTGAATAGGGGCCGAAGGGGCGTATCAGCCCCGCCGCCCCCGCCGCACGGCGTCGAGGATGGCCTTCGGCAGCGCCTGGAGCGGCACCACGGCATCCACTCCGCCCCGCTCCACCGCCTCCTTGGGCATGCCGTACACCACGCAGGAGGCTTCGTCCTGGGCCAGGTTGTAGGCGCCGGCCCGCCTCATCTCCAGCATGCCATTGGCGCCGTCATCCCCCATCCCCGTCATGATCACGCCCACCCCGTTGGACCCGGCGGCGCGGGCGGCGGAGTGGAACAGGACGTCCACGCTCGGGCGGTGGCGGGAGACCAGGGGCCCGTCGCTCACGCGGACCACGTAGCGGCCGCCCGACCGCGCCACCTCCGTGTGGCGGTTCCCAGGCGCGATCAGGGCGCGTCCCACGAGGATCCCGTCCCCGTCCTCGGCCTCCTTCACCTCGATCCGGCAGACCTCGTTGAGCCGCTTGGCGAAGGCCGCGGTGAACAGCTCTGGCATGTGCTGGACGACCACGATGCCCGCGCAATCCACTGGCATGGCCGACAGCAGCTCCCGGAGCGCCTCCGTTCCCCCCGTGGACGCCCCCACCACCACCACTTGGTCCGTGGTGGTCCCCAGCACCGGCGCGCCGGTTTCGATGGGGGGCCGGTGAAGGGGCGCGGCCCGCCTCCGGCGCAGGCGGGAGTGGGCGGCGGCGCGCACCGTGTCGATGATCTGCATGGCCGACTCGTGCAGGAAGTCCCGGACCCCGAGCTGGGGCTTGGTGATGACCGAGAGGGCCCCTTCCTCGAGGGCCAGCATGGCCGCTTCCGCTCCCCGCGCGGCGAGGCTCGAGCAGATCACCACGGGCAGGGGATCGTCCTTCATCAGCCGGCGCAGGAAGGTGATGCCGTCCATGCGGGGCATCTCGAGGTCCAGGACGATGACGTCCGGTCTCAGCGTCTGCATCTTCTGGAGGGCGAAGATGGGATCCTGCGCGGTCACCACCCGCATGTCCCGCTCCTGGCCCAGGACGGCCGTAAGCGCCTGCCGGACCACGGCCGAATCGTCCACGACCAGGACCTGGATCGGGGGCTGTCCGGGGTTCCGCTGGAGTTCTGGCATCGCGCTCCACCTGCCTGCGTGGTCCTGGCCTGGCTAAAGAAGTACGTGGCCCGATGCCGCGAGACAAGAGAATACGTACGTCAGGGATCTTATCGGCGGCCGGACCCGGCCCTTGAAATCACGGTCAGCGCAGCCGTGGCAGCTTCTGCCCGCTGAAGTAGGTGGACTGGAGCGGCGCGTAGATGGTGGGTCCCACGCTGCGCGCCTGTTCGGTGAGGCCGTGGAGGCTTTCGGCGTGACCCAGGAGCAGCAGGCCGCTCGGCGCCAGATGCGCCAGCAGCTCCTCCACCACCCCCGCCTTGGTGGCCGTGTTGAAGTAGATCAGGACATTCCGGCAGAAGATGATGTCGAACCCGCCAGGCACGGGGTAGGGCCGGCTGTTCAGGTTCATCCGGGAGAAGGACACCAGCGATCGGATCTCGGGCCCGGCCTTCATTTTGCCTTTTTCGGGGCCCGTCCCTTCGAGCATGAAGGCCTTGAGGTAGGGCGTGGGGATCTCTTCGGCCTTCTCGATGCGCCACAGCGCATCCTTGGCCTTCTGCAGCACCCGGGTGGAGATGTCGGTGCCCAGGATCTCGATGGACCAGCCCTCCGCCGACGGCAGCTGGTCCAGCAGGAGCATGGCGATGGAGTAGGGCTCCTCTCCCGTCGAGCAGGCGGCGCTCCAGACCCGGATGGACTTGGACCGCCTTCCGGCCCGCGCATCCTCCACCCACCTGGGCAGCACCTGGGTCTTCAGGAATTCGAACTGGTGGGGCTCCCGGAAGAAGTGGGTCTCGTTGGTCGAGATCCGGTCGAGCATCTCGATGCGCTCGGCCTCGTCCTTCTGGACGGCCTGGAAGTACTCCCCGTAGCTCGTCAGGCCCAGGGCGCGAAGCCGCGCGTGGAGGCGGCCCCCCAGGAGGGCCAGCTTGTGGTCCGCGAGGAAGATCCCGGATTCCCGGTGGATCAGGTCCTGGAAGGCCCGGAACTCCTCCTTCCGGATCGCGTAGTCCCCCACGGCCTCAGACGCGGGGGAGGCGGGACGCCGCGGTCGGTCCATAGCTGAGGGTGGCCTTTCAGTCGCCCGACCCGGGTTCCGCGCCCTGCGGCGCCTCCGCGGCCTGCCCGGCGATGGCGGCGACCGAAGAGAGCTCGGACGGGGAGAGGGCCTTGTCGATGTCCAGGACCATCACGAACTTCTTGCCGGAGCGCCCCATCCCGAGCAGGTACTCCAGCTTGACCTTGGTCCCGAAGTCCGGCGCAGGCTCGATCTGCTCCTCCGGAAGGTCGACCACCTGGCTGATCGAATCCACGATCACCCCCATGGTCGTCTTGTCCTCGCCCGCGCCCACTTCGACGATCACGACACAGGTCCGCTTCGTGACTTCCCGCTCAGGAAGCCCGAACTTCAGCGCCAGGTCCACCACGGGCACCACCGCGCCGCGCAGGTTGATCACCCCGCGCACCGTCGGAGGGGCCCCGGGCACCTTGGTGACCGTCCCGTACTCCAGAATCTCCCGGGCCTTCAAAATCCTCACCGCGAACTCCTCGTCCGCGATGAAGAACGACAGGTACTGGCTTTGGTCGTGGTTGGCCAGGTCGGCCAGAACGCTCGTGTCCATCGCCGCCTCCCTCAGAACCGCTTGAAGTGCTGGTCTTGGCCGAGGCCGACCGCGGGCTTCATGGCCCTGCCCGCCAGCGGGGCGGGTTCCGGACGCATGAAGGGGACGGCGGGGGCATGCCGTGCAACCGCCTCGTCCCCCGTCACCTTGAAGAAGGCCACCAGCTGCTGGAGGGCCTCCGCCTGGGAGGCGAGCTCCTCCGCCGTGGAGGAGAGCTCCTCCGCCGCCGAGGCGTTCCGCTGGGTGACCTGGTCCACCTGGGTCATGGCCTTGTTCATCTGCTTCACGCCGCTGGCCTGCTCGCGCGATGTGGCCGCGACCTCCTGGACCAGCTCGGCGGTCTTGCGGATGGCGGGGACGAGCTCCTTGAGCTGCTCGCCCGACTTTATGGCCACCCCCACGCTGCCACCAGCCACTTCGTTGATCTCCTTGGCCGCGCCCTGGCTCCGCTCCGCCAGCTTGCGGACCTCGGTGGCCACCACGGCGAAGCCCCGGCCGTGCTCGCCGGCCCGCGCCGCCTCGATGGCCGCGTTCAGGGCCAGCAGGTTGGTCTGGTAGGCGATCTCCTCGATGATCGAGATGCGCTCGGCGATCATCTTCATGGCCTCGACGGTCTTTTCCACACTCTGGCCGCTCTCGTCCGCGTCCCGGGCGCTCTGCATGGCCATCTGCTCGGTCTGGCGGCTGTTGTCGGCGTTCTGCTCGATGGAGCTGCTCAGCTCCTCCAGGCTGGCGGTGGTCTCCTCCACGGAAGAGGCCTGCTCGCTGGTCCCCTGGGAGAGCCCCTGCGAGGTGGAGGACACCTGCTGGGCCGCCGAGGCCAGCGCGTTGGCGCCCGTCCTCACCTCCCCGATGGTCTGGGACAGGTTCTCCACCATGCGGTTGAACGCGGCGCCCATCTCGGCCAGCTCGTCCTTGCCCGACACATCGACCTTGTCCCTCAGGTCGCCGTCGGCCATCTTCCGCATGCCCTCGGCCACCCGGAGCAGGGGCACGGAGATGCCCCGGGAGATCCGCCACGCCACCACCAGCGCCGCGACCACCGAGGCGATCGTGACCACCATGACCATCCGGAGCACGGTCTGGGAGAAGCCCTGCATCTGCTGGGCCTTCGCGGTCATCTCCTTCTCGTGCCTGACCATGGCCTTTTCCGCGGTGGCCTCGAGGCGATGGACGGCGTCCTTGAAGGGATCCTCCGCCTTGTTCAGCTCCTGCGAGGTCTTGAACAGGCCCATGTCGATCTGGGGGAGGACTCGTTCGAACTCCGTGCTGTAGGTGCCGAGGTCCAGGCGGATCGCCCGGACGGCATCCTTGTCCTCGCTGGTCTCGAGCCGCTTCTCGATCTGATCGAGGTTCTCGACCAGGGAGGCGTGGGTCTCCTTCCACTTCCGGACATAGCCCTCCCGCTTGGCCGCGTCCTCGAAGTTGAGGAACACATCCTTCTCGTAGCGGCGGAGGTTGAGGGTATCGGTGCCGATGTTCGTGAAGGCCTCGGCGAGGACGTACTCGTGGCTCAGGATGTTGTTGGCTTCCCGGCTGAGCTGGTCGACGGCGTTGTTGCCCACCAGGGCCACGGCCACGAGGAGGGCGGCGATGATCCCGAACGCCAGGAACAGCTTCGTCCTGATCTTCAGGTCTCGGATCGAGAACATGGGGACTCCTTTCTACTTAACAAACGGATGAAACGGTCAGGGTCTGAAGCGGAAATGGGGGGACTTCCGGCCGGAGCCGGCTCAGGGCGCCTCGCCGCGGGCTGCGGTGCGGGCCACCGCCTCGCGCAGGAGGGCCGGGACGTCGAGGATCATGGCGACCCGGCCGCTGCCCAGTATGGTGGAGCCCGAGATGCCGATGGTCTGCTTGAACAGGTTGCCCAGCGGCTTGATCACCGCCTGGCACTCGCCCTGGAGGTCGTCCACGGCGATCCCCGCGCGGCCCTCGCCATGGTGGACCACGACGATCTTCCGGCGGCCCTCGCCGCCCGTCCCGAAGCGGAAGAGCTCCTGGAGGCCCAGGTAGGGCAGCGGTTCGCCCCTCAGGCTGAGCACGCCGGAACCTTCCACCTCGCTGCGCTGCTCGGCGGGGAGGTCGACGCATTCGACCACCGCATCCAGCGGGATGACGTAGGACTCATCCCCGGCGGTGACCCCGAACCCCTCGATGATGGCGAGCGTCAGCGGGAACCGGAGCGTGAACGTGGTGCCCTGGCCCGGAAGGCTCTTCACCGAGATGGTCCCCCGCAGCCGCTCCACGGCGCGCCGCACGATGTCCATGCCGATGCCCCGGCCGGAGAGGTCCGTCACCCGGGTGGCCGTGGAGAACCCAGGCTCGAAGATCAGGGCCTGGAGGTCGGCGTCGCTGAGCCGGTCGACGTCTTCCACGCCGCCCCACTTCCGGGCCTGCGCCAACAGCTTCTCCCGCGCCATCCCGCCGCCGTCGTCGGCGACTTCGATGATCACGAAAGCCGACTCGTGCCGGGCCCTCAGGTTCACGTGCCCGCAGGGGGACTTGCCCGCGGCGCGCCGTTCCACCCCGTTCTCGATGCCGTGGTCGATGGCGTTCCTGAGGAGGTGGATGAGGGGCTCCCGCAGCTGCTCGACCACAGCGTTGTCCACTTCCACATCGCTTCCCTCGATGGCGAGGTCGATCTCCTTGCCCGTGTGCAGAGCCAGGTCCCTGACCGCCCGCGTGTACCCCTGGAAGAGGGTGCCGACCGGCACGAGCCGGGCCTGCATCACATGCTCCTGGAGCTCGATGAAGAGGCGGTCCATGTCACGGTGGGCGTCCTGGATGGCGGAAGCCCTGGCGCCGGCGAGCGTGGCGATCTGGGTGTCCAGGCGGCCGCGGCTGATGGCCAGCTCCCCGACCAGGTCCAGCATCCGGTCCAGCTTGGCCACCTTCACCCGGAGGGTCTTGGCCGTGTCGCGGGCCCGGGATCGCCGCTCGGCTCCGGCCTGGGGCTCCTGCTGCGGCGTTCCGCCCCCCTGCGAAGCGCCTTCCAGTTCGTTCAGGAGTTCCCGGATGCCGGCCGGCATCAGGCTCGGATCCTCGGCTCCCGCCAGGGCCCGAAGGGCGTCCACCGAGCGCAGGAGAATGGTGGCCAGGGCGGGCGTGAAGGGCTGCACCCCCCCGGAGATCTTCTCCAGCAGGCTCTCCAGCCCATGGGCGAATTCCGTCATGGCGGTGTAGCCCACCATGGAGGCGTCCCCCTTGATGGTGTGCGCGATCCGGAAGATGGTCTTGGCCAGGGCCTTGTCCCCGGGCTGACGCTCCAACTCGATCAGAGCCCCCTCGAACTCGTTCAGGTGTTCGCCGGTCTCGGCGAAGAACGTCGCACGGATGGCATTGAGATCGATGTCCATGCGGCCTCCTAGAGCGTCCTCACCAACACCGCGCCATCCAGGGTCTGGAAGTGGATCTTCCGGCCGCGGGCGCCCTCCACGTCCTCGCTCACCACGCGAATGCCGTGGGCAGCGAGCCGTTCCCGGGCCACCTGCACGTTCTTGAGCCCGAGGTGGTTGGCGCCGGGGGCCGCCGATCCCAGCACGCAGGCCCCGCCGAAGAGTTTGGCCTGGAGGCGCCCGAGGGACCCGCCCGCCCGGGCCGCGGCGCTGATCAGCAGGTCCGTGGCCGAGTCGCCGTAGCGCGCGGAATCGGGCTCTCCCGCTGGATGATGGGCGAGCAGGAAGTGGTTCATGCCTCCGACCCGCGAGACGGGGTCCCAGAGGCAGACCGCCACGCAGGAACCCAGGATCGTGGTCATGGTGCAGGGCACGAGGGACACGTGCAGGTGCCCGGGATGCAGGTAGACCGATACACCACCGCTGGCGGCATCAGCCGGGATCCAGCCAGGGGCGGGCAAGTGGGGCATGGGTCTCCTTGGTGCGGTCAAGCGCCGGCGGGTGGCTACTTCCCGCCCTTCACGAATTCCTGAAGCTTCAGCCGGTAGAGGGCCATGGCTGCGTTCGCGGCCAGCAGGTCGAAGAGTTCCCGGTCGAGGGGCTCGAGCCCGGACTTCTGGGGCAGCAGGCGGTACATGGCGACGGCGCCCACCGTTTCGTCCCCGACGCTCATCACGATGCTGGCCGAGGGCCTGGAGACGTCCAGTTCGTCCATGCTGAGGACCGCCGGATCCGTCACGTGCATCTTCCGGGACTTCAGGTGGCCGGCCAGAACCCCGTCGGGACGGGTCATGCTGGCCAGGAAGTCATCGGGCAGCCCCATGGAATCGCAGACCTGCCATCCGCCGCCACCGTTCGGCTCGAGCAGCGCGAACTCCTCGCAGCCCACCAGGTTGATGACGATCTCCCGGATGGCGTCCACGAGCTCCGCCCGGTCCAGGGCGCTGTTGAGCCGGTAGCTCGCCACGTAGAGGTTCGCCAGGTTGGTGTTCTGCTGCTCGATGGCCAGCTGCTGCTCGGTGGACTTCTGGTTCGCGTTCACCTGGGCGGTCAGCCGCTCCCGCAGGGCACTCAGCTCACTCATCTGCTGGTTGGCGCCGGCCTCCAGCTCCTCGACCCGCTTCTGGAGCGCCACCCGCTCGCATTCGAGGGTGGCGACGAGCTCCCTCAGCCCCTCGTTGTCCTCGCGGAGGCGGCGCTCGTACTCGCGCGTCTCCTCCAGAACGCGGCGGACGTAGGATTCTTGATTGGGTTCGTTGGCCACGGAAGGCTCCAGCTATCGGCTGCGGTTGTTCGGGACCGGGAAGACACCAGGCGTCAGGAACCGATGAGGTTGTTGATCTTGCTCAGCAGCTCGGATCCGTTGATCGGCTTGGTGACATAGTCGTTGCAGCCGACCGTGTAGCCGGTCTCGATGTTCACGCCCTCGCCGCGGGTGGTCACCATGATCACGGGGATGTCCTTGATCTCCTCATGGGCGCGGATCTCCCGCAGGGCGTCGAAGCCGTCCATGCGCGGCATCATCACGTCCATGAGGATCAGGTCGGGCCGCTCCTTCAGCGCCGTCTCGAACCCGGCCTCCCCGTCCCGCGCGATCAGGATGTCGAAGGGGCTGTTCTTGAGGATCATCTGCTCGACCATGAGCACCGTGCTGGAGTCGTCGACGAGCAGGATTTTTTTCCTTTGGGTCATGGGGGCCCTCAACACGAGAAGGACCGGGGCGTCAGCGCGTCCCGGTGCTGTTCGAAAACCGGCATCTACTACAGCCGGGATTGCAAATCGGCGGCCAATCCCGGCCCATACATATATCAACACATATAATGGAGTTTATACATTAAGGGTCGGTGAATCCGGAATCCCGGCCTTAGATCAGAATCTGTCCATGGCGGTCAATGATTGACCGGTCAGGAAGCCTGGCCCTATCGCTCCCGAGGGGGCATTCAGCCCATCGCCGCTTCCAGGCGTGTGACCAGGCGCTCCAGGTGGGAGCTGAGGGCGTCGATGGGATCCGGCGTCTCCCGCCGGCCCCGCTCCGAGCGCACCCAGCGTCGCAGCAGGGACAGGGTCTGGGGGTCGCGGACGCCCAGCTTCTTGGTGGACTGGATGAGGATCTTGGTCAGCCGCGTCCGGCCCGGGCCCGCTCCCTGGGATTCCTGCAGCTGCTGGCTGAGCCGGAAGGCCTCCTTCGCCACCATGAGGTCATGGCTGATGAGGGGCATCCGGGCGTTGATCCGGCCCAGGAACTCCTCCAGGTAGCCGAACAGCTCCTCCACCAGCTCGGTCCCGCTCACCAGGGCGAACTCCAGGTCGCTCTGGGCGTCCAGGATGCGGCCGAAGGCCGCGGTCAGCCGGTCCATCTCCGAGCGGTCCCGGGCCCGGATGAGGAAGAACTCCGGGCTCCGGCGAAAGGCGTTCACGTGGTTGTGGGCCTGGAAGAGGGTGAGCGAAAGCCGCAGGTAGTCCTTCTCGCGGACCTGGGTCCGGAGCCTGGGCAGGAGCCGGGCGAGCTGCTCCCACAAGCGGTAGAGGCGCTGGCGCAGCTGGTCGCCCTCGTCCTTCAGCGTGGGGGAATTCGGGAACATGCTCTGCCGCAGTTCCGCCGAGAAGGTCCTCACCAGATCGGCCATCAGCTGCCGCTGGTGGTTGATGAGCCCGCTCTTCAGGTGGTCCAGGGTGAGCGCGAGGTGGTCGGCGTCCGCCTGGGCCAGGGCCTCGTGCAGCAGCTCGTGGATGCTGGTCAGGTCCTGGCTCAGGGTGAACACCGCCTGCTGGAGGAAGGCCGACAGCAGCAGGGTCTCTTCCGTCCCCTTCGGGAGGCCCTCTAGGATCTTGCTCCGGCCAAGCTGATCTCCGAGCCGCGCCAGCTCCCGTTCCACGACGAAATAGATGGGCACCGCCGCGTAGCGCTCCTGCTCCGTCATGTTCCCCGCGGGGGGGATCGGGTCCACGAGGCCCAGGATGGTCAGATGGGAGGCCAGGCTGTGGGCGAGCACACGGAAGGCCTTGGGCTGGGAACCCCGCACCCCCTTGAGGGTGGCCCGGACCTCCTGGGTCAGCATGGATTCCAGGCGCCCGCTGTCATAGCGGGGCAGCGACCAGCCAAGGTGGTTCCAGAGCCAGGTGAGGCTGCCGCGGATCTGCTCCAGGGCCCCCCAGTTGATCCCCTGGTCCAGGGGCCACAGGAGGATCAGGCGGAGGGTGTCGAGCACATGCTGGACCAGCAGCAGGGGCTCGACCCGCGAGAGGGTCTCCCGGGGCACGAAGGTCTCCAGGAGGTCCACCAGCCGGTGGATGGCCTCGATGGGCCGGCCCTCCGCACCCTGGAGGGCCCGGTTGAGGGCCTTCATGCGGCTGTTGAGCTGGGATACCCGCTCCTCACCCCGGGGCCCATCCACGAGGACCACCAGCAGCTCCTTGAAGCTGTCCCGGCGCTCCTGCAGGAAGGCGGCCCAGTCGTCCAGGAGCTGGTAGGGATCCTCCGGCCCGAAGGAGGTGGCCATGGTCCGGAGGGAGGCGACCAGGTCGAGGAGGTAGACCACCCAGCCCGGTTCCTTGTGGGTCTGGAGGACCTCGAGGTGGGCCTCCTGGGCCAGGGCCTTCAGCTCGTTCAGGGCATGGGACAGGACCAGCCCCATGGCCACGCGATCCTTCCCCTGCTTCGGGCCGGAGAGCTGGTTGAGGAAGACCAGGAACAGGCCCAGGGAGCGCTGGAGCTTCGCCTGCTGGGGCGCTGCCAGCGCGGGCGCCGCCTGGCTGGGCCCCGAGTCGAGCAGGGGGCCCAGCTCCCCTTCGGTGAACTGGAGGATCTCCTTCAGCAGCTGGAGATCCTGCTGGGAGAGCGCCTTGCCCCTGACCAGTTTCCGGGCCTGCATCAGGGGGTTGGACTCGCGCTCCACGGAGGACATGGCCAAGAGCATAACCCGCTTCACCAGCCTCCCAGCGCGCCGGCGGCGGCTTGTGACCTAACCTTTCAGCAGCCGGTCCTCGGCCAGGCGCAGCATGTGTTCGGCGGCCAGGACGCCATCCTGGTGGTTCATGCGCTGGAAGTGGCCGCGCAGGTGGCGCAGCGTGCGCGGGATGGCCGGGGCGAAGTGGCACTTGTGGCGGTGCACGAGCTGGTGGCCGAAGGTGCCCAGGGCCTTGAGGTTCCGCTGGAGGGCACTGAGGTTCAGCTCCTCCAGAAGGGCCTCGTGGTTCCAGCCCAGCTCGGTCTGGAGGGGCCCCACCAGGGCGCGTCCGGCCTCCCGGGACCAGTCCCAGTAGCCGTCGTAGAGGATGCTGGCCAGGTCGTAGGTGGCGGCGCCCCGGCGGGCGTCCTGGAAGTCGATGACCACCAGCCGGTCCCCGTGGACCATGAGGTTGCGCACGTGGAAGTCGCGGTGGGCGAAGAAGTGGGCCCGGGTCTCCAGGCTGGCGTGGGCCTCCTCCATCATGCGGTCCAGCCAGCGGGGGGGATCCTTCTGGAGGAAGTCGCGGAAGAAGTTGACCCGGCAGTACTCCCACTCGAAGGCGAACTTGGCCTGATCGAAGGAGCGCCCCATGAAGAAGGCATGGGCCGGCGCCCCCAGGGTGAGGGGGCCCGCCAGGGTGGCCAGCAGCCAGCCCGCCTGCTCGGCCCAGCGCAGCTCCTCCTCGGGATGCTCCATCAGGCGGCGCTCCAGGGAGGTGTCGCCCAGGTCCTCCACCAGCAGGCAGCGGTCCCCATCGTCGCACTGGAGGATGGTGGGCACCCGCAGCACCGGATCCAGGTAGGCCTGCAGGGCCCGGAACTCGAAGTAGCTGTCGTCGGGCTTGTCGGGGGTGTCCAGGGGATGCAGCACCACCAGCGCCGTGCCCAGCTGGGGATGGGCCACGCGCGTGTACTGCCGCGCGCCCGCGTCCCCCGCCAAGGAGTGCGGATCCGACAGGTTCCAGCGCGCCAGGGCGCGGGCGAGACGAGGGTCCATCCCTTCAGGGTAATCCCAGCCGCACCTGGTTGCCGCCCTCCTCGAACCAGAGGGCGTCCGCATCGGTGATGGAGGAGGGCGGGGCAGCGCCGGGACCCAGGATGCACCGGGCGAGCCGGCCTTCGGCCTGGGTGGAGACCCGGGCGGTGGCATGGAGGTAGCAGCCGGGGAGGCGGCCCTCCTGGGCGGGCGCCAGGTCCGCTGCGGCCTCGATGAGGGCGCCGGGAGTCCCCACCTCCCGCCAGGGGAAGGGCTCCGCCACCACCCCCTGGTGGAAAGCCAGGCGAGGGCGCAGGTCGTTCATCTCGCTGGGGCCCTCGGGCAGGAGGTCCAGCGCCTCCGGCGACCAGGCGGCGGCCCCCGTGAAGTGGTAGGGACCCCAGGGGCCGGTCACGCCCTTCGGCAATACCCGGCCCTCGTGGTCCATCCATACGGGGTTCCAGTCGCCGCCGGGATGGGGTACCAGCAGCCAGCTGAGGGTGGCCCTGGCTTCGCGATGCCGGGTCCGCAAGAGGTCGAAAGGCACCTCATCAGCCCAGATGTCGGCGTTCCACACCAGCAGCTCGGCCGCCACGCGCCCCAGGGCATGGCGCAGGCCGCCGGCGCTGCCCAGCAGCTCTGGCTCGTCGCAGACTTCGATCCCGTCGGCCACGGCGCGCAGGCGTTCCGGGTGCAGGTGCGCGTTGCAGGCGATCCGGGCGACCCCGGATCGGCGCAAGGCCTCGGCCCCCCATTGCAGGAGCGCCCTCCCCCGCAGGGTCCAAGCCGGCTTGGGCAGGCAGGCGCTCAGGGGCCCCATGCGCGTGCCCAGGCCCGCGGCCAGGAGGAACCCATCAAGGGGCTCAAGCATCAGTGTCTTCCGTGGCGCCGGACTCCGCCGGCAGGGGCTTCAGGAGGAACTGGCCGGGAGCCAGGCCGCGCATGGACAGCACGCGGATGCGCCAGCCCTCGAGCCGCAGCTCGTCGCCCGGACGCAGCACCCGGCCCAGGCGTTCCTGGAAGTAGCCGCCCAGGCTCACGGAGCCCGCCTCGGCCTGGAGGTCCAGCCCCAGGTGATCCACCAGCTGCTCCAGCATGACGTCGCCCTGGGCCAGCCAGGCCCCGCCCCGGGTCTTCCGAAGCTGGATCGCCTCGCGGTCGAACTCGTCCTGGATCTCGCCCACCAGCTCCTCCAGCACGTCCTCCAGCGTCACCAGGCCGTCCACGCCGCCGTGCTCGTTCACCACCAGGGCCAGGTGCTGCTTGCGCTGCTGGAACTCCAGCAGCAGACCCTGGATGGGCTTCATCTCCGGCACGAAGAAGGCAGGCCGCGCCAGGGCCCGCAGATCCACGGGCGCCGGCCCATCCTGCATGGCCCAGAGCAGCTCCTTGAGGTGCACGACCCCCACCACCCGATCCAGGTCGCCCTCCACCAGCGGGATGCGGGTGTGGACGGTGGTGCGGGCCAGGGCCAGGTTGGCCTCCAGGTCCTGGTGGAGGTCGAAGGACACGACCTGCGCCCGGGGCACGGCAATCTCCTTCACGGTGCGGCGACTGAAGTCGAAGAGGTTCTCGATGAGCTCCTTGCGGTCGAGGTCCAGGCGGCCTTCCGCCTGGCTGCGCTCGAGCATGCGCCGGAACTCGGCCTCGGAAGGCACCAGATCCTCCGCGCTGGATTCGGGATGGAGGCCCACGGCCCGCAGCACCAGATGGCTCAGGCGGATGAGGACCCAGGTCAGGGGACGCACCAGGCGCGACCAGGCCAGCAGGGGGGCGGCGGTGCGGAGGGCCCAGGGCAGGGCGGCGCGGATGGCCAGGCTTCGGGGCACCAGCTCCGCCAGCACCACGTCCAGGGTGGTCATCACCAGCAGGGCGAAACCGGAACTCACGGGCGCCACCAGTGCGGGCCAGGGCAGGTGGCCGAACAAGGCCCGGAAGAGGTGGCTGAACAGTTCCTCCCCGACGGCGCCCAGGGCCAAAGCGCAAAGCACGATGCCAGCCTGGATCGAGGACAGATGGTGGCCCAGCGCGCGATGGACCTCCAGCGCGGAGGCGGCGCGGGAGTCGGTGTCCGCCAGGGCCTCCAGCTGGGTGGGGCGCACGCGCACGGCCGCGAACTCCGCCATCACGAAAAACGCGCTGAGCAGGAGGAGGGCGACGCAGACGAGGGCTGCGAGGAGGGACATCGGGATCCTCAGCCCTTGGCGAGGTCGGATCCCCGCCGCAGGTGATCCTGGACCTCCCGGAGGAGGTTATCCAGGTTCCGGAGGCGGTCCCGGTGCTCGGAGAGCTGCCCATAGGCAGCCTGCTTCTCGCGTTCGAGCACCGCGTGGGCCTCCCGCTGTTCCGCCAGCTCCTGCTTCAGGCGGGCCAGTTCCGTCTCCTTCTGGTCCATCCCGTTCATCAGCTCCAACCGCTCGCCATCGTGCTGGACGAGGGCCTCGTCGAGCTGCTGACGCAGCGCTGCCACCTGGGACGTGAGCCGGAGGGCCTCCTTCTCGCGCTGCTGGAGCGTCTCCTGGCTGGACTGCAGCTCCTGCTCCCGCTCCTGGGCGCCGGCGACGCTGGCGGCGAGCTTGGCCTCCGCCTGCTTCAGCCGGGCCTTGAGATCAGCCTGTTCCCGTTCCTGGACCTGCATGGCGGACTTCAGCGCTGCCAGGTCCTTCTCGAGCCGGTCCGAAACCGCCCGGGCATCCTCGGCCTCCTGCCGGGCCGCGGCGAGATCGCGATCCCTGGCCGCGATTTCATCGAGGTTCAGGGTGGCGGCCCCGATGCGCTCGTGGAGATAATCCTCGGCCTCCCGGAGCTGCTGGTCCCTCACCCGCAGCTCCTCCCGGAGGGCGACGACCTGCTCCTCCAGCAGATGGGCGCGGGTGGTGTCCGGCGGCCGCGTGGACCGGCCTTGTTTCGCGGCGGCGGGGACGGGAGGGGTCGGCGGCGGTTCGGGGCTGGGCGTCGACACAGACGTCGGTGCCGGGGTTGGCGCATTGGTTGGTGCCGGGGCTGGTGCCGGGGCGGGCGGGGCCATCGCGCCCCGCAGGTTGTCCAGCCAGTCGTCACCCCCCTCCACGTCCGCCAGGTCGCCCAGGGGATTATCCGGATCCACCGCGCGGGCGGGCACCAGGGGCGAGAGGGCCGCCACCAGGGCGCTGGGGGCGATGGGCTTTCGCAGATAGAGGTCCGCCCGGCCCTTGAGGCTCTGGTGCCTGCGGTACTCCTCTTCCGTGGCCTTGGCGCTGATGAGGGCGATCTTCAGCGCGGCCAGGGCCGGCTGCCTCCGGAGGGTCGAGCAGAGCGCGTAGCCCTTGTTGTCCGCCACCTCGACGCAGATGAGCGCGGCCGCGTAGTCGCCCCGCTCCAGGCGCTCCACCACGCCGTCCGGCGAGCTGGCCACCTCCAGATCGAAGGCCGCCTCCAGGCTGACCTTGTGCTCCTTGAGGAAGCTCCGGTCGCTGTCCACAAGAAGGAGGCGCAGGCCCATGATTGATCCTTACCCTGGTTGAACCTTCGAGTTTACCCTGAACGGCCGGAGCCCCGGGGGGACCGGGGCTCCGGATCGGGTCATGGCCAGGTTCAGCGGGGCGGAATGGCCAGGGTGATCTTCTGGGCCCCGTTGGGGCTCTGGATGAAGAGCAGCAGGGTCTTGCCGCCGGCCTTCTTCACCTGGGCGTTGAACTCGGCCAGGTTGTTCACGGGCTGCCGGCCCACCTCGGTAATGACCAGGCCGGGGGCCAGGCCGCGCTCGGCCGCCGGGGAACGGGGGTCCACGGAGGTCACCACCACGCCCTTGAGCCGTCGCTTCACGTCGAGGGGCTCGACCGTGAACCCGTAGAGCTTCTCCAGGTTCACGCCCTTCACCTCACCCTGGGCGCCCTGGCCGCCTTCCTCGTCGGATTCCTCGCCGGAATCGCGTCGGCGCTGCTCTTCCAGGGCCTTCCGATCCCCCAGCGTGGCGGTCAGGGTGAGGGTCTTGCCGTCACGCCAGATGCTGAGCTTCACGGAATCGCCCGCCCGGCGGCTGGAGATCGCGCTCACCAGCTCGTCCTGGCTGCGCACGGGCTGGCCGTCCACCGCGGTGATGACATCCAGGCGCTGAACGCCCGCCTTGTCCGCCGCCTGGCCCTTCTCCACGGTGCTCACCACCACGCCTTCCTTGGCGCCCAGGGCGTCCTGGTAGGCCTGGTCCAGATCCTGCGGCCCCACGCCAAGGTAGCCCCGGCTCACCGGCTTGCCGCTGCGGAGGTCCTTGATGATGCGGTTCACCTGGCTGATGGGCACGGCGAAGCCGATGTTCTGGCCCGCGGGGTTGATGGCGGTGTTGATGCCGATGACCTCGCCCTTGAGATTCAGCAGGGGCCCGCCGGAGTTGCCGCGGTTGATGGCGGCGTCGGTCTGGAGGAAGGAGCTGACGCCGGTGTCGAGCTTGCGGCCCTTGGCGCTGATGATGCCCTGGGTGACGGTGTGCTCGAGGCCGAAGGGGTTGCCGATGGCCACCACCCACTCGCCGATCTTGAGGGAATCCGATTCGCCCAGCTTGGCGAAGGGCAGGTGGGCCGCGTCGATCTTGATGAGGGCGATGTCCAGCTCCTTGTCCTTGCCCAGGACCGTGGCCTTGTAGCTCTTCCCGTCGCTGGTCTTCACCTCCAGGGAATTGTCCGCGGCGCCGCCCATGCTGGCGATGACGTGGTAGTTGGTGAGGATCTCGCCCTGGGGGCTGATGATCACGCCTGAGCCGCCGGAAACGGCACGCTGTTCGTCCTCGCCGCCCCGCGGGGACCGCCGCTGCTGCGGCCCGCCGGGGCCGAAGAAGAAGTCGAAGAAGTCATCGCCCCCGATCTGGGGGTGCTGGAAGCGCTGATTCTTCACGAAACTGGTGTTGGTGATGGCCACCACGGTGGGGTTCAGCTTCTCGGCCACCTCCGCGATGGGCGGGAGGCGATCCGCACCCCGCGCTTCCACCGTCACCGGCTTTTCCTCCTGCGCCTGGGCCTGCCAACCGTAGCTGAGGCCCATCCCCAGGGCCATGCAGCCGGCCGCGAACGCGGACAACCCCAGGACCTGCTTCATCTGACGATTCATAGACTCCTCGCTTTGCCGAATTCCGGCCTGCTTCTTTCGATGACCGCACTCCCCCGAAGGTTCCCGCTGGCCATCCGGGACCGCCCCGGATAATCTGAATGGTCCGACGGCGGCTGTAGCTCAGTTGGTTAGAGTACTGGATTGTGATTCCAGGTGTCGTGGGTTCGAGTCCCATCAGCCGCCCCAGATCGAAAGCCCCGTGGATGCTGCATCTCCGGGGCTTTTTCGCGTCCGGGACCACCAGTGCAACTGGGTGCAGTTCGGTGCTCCCGGGTGCTCGTAAGTCCTTTGTTTGGCCCCCGAGACCCACCCGTTGTGGTGTATTTGTGGGGCGGTTCCGGGCAGCGCACCACCCGGGGTGGTGCGGCAGTGGTGGGCCTGGACGAGGTGGAGGCGTCCACGGTCACCCCTTCAGTCCCAGTGAACTGCCACCTCGGCGTCCCCGAGACCCCCCTCGAACACCTCGCGGCCCGTGTCGGTCGTCACGTGGACGGCCCCTACGGCGCCGTAGTTGAAGGCCCACAGGTCCTGCTCCAGGACGCCTTCGACCGGGAAACCCTGCCCCTCGACGACCACGGGTAGACCCACCTGGATCTGGGCGAAGACGGGCTCCATGAGGCTGATGGAGTGCAGGTCGAATCCGTAGTCCACGGTCACGCGGATCAGGGTCTACTCCCGCACGAAGAGCATCAGGTGGCGCCGACCGTCCGGGGAGAAGTCCATCCAGAAGAGGGTGTAGGTGGGAACGGTCGGGTCGGCCAGGGCCCGGAGCAGGACGGCGGCGCACCCCTCCGGATGGCCCACGATGGCCGCCACGTTGATCAGGCTGACCCCGAGGGTCATCGGGTCGGGGTTCCGGTCCAGCCAGTCCCGGACCTTCCCAGTGATCAGGATCGGCGGGCGCGGGGCCATGCCTGGGCGACGCTGGGGGATTGTGCCCCTCTGGGAGACCGGGAGGAGCGTGACCTCGAAGCCCGCGTCGACCAAAGGCCCCTGGAGGGTCTGGACGCGCTCGTCGAGCAGGATGGTCTCCTCGATCCGCATGGTCGCGGACGGGGGGTTCCCTTCGGGGTGCTGCTCGTCGTTCTGGATCAGGTTGATGCCCACGTCAGCTCCACAGCGCGGTCGGAAGGAGTGTCAACCAGGCATGGGCCCAGAACGCAGCTTCCCAGACCAGGGAGGCCCGAAGATCAAGGCGGTGAAGCCGATGCTCTTCCACAACCCGGAACTCGGCCCAGAGCGTGGCCGTTGCGAACAAGCGGAACGCCCCGCCCACCACAACGGCAATTACATTGCGCCCATCGAGGCCCCGGAGAGCGTGGACGACGGCGCCGGGCTCCCGGATCCCCTGAACGATCAGCAGGCCAAGGCTGACCCTGGGCAGCCACCGGGCGCCCAGGGCCCGAAGCACCCAGTCCGAGGTCCTCAGCGAGGTTCCGGCGACAAGGAGACGGCCATGGAGTCGAAGCCGGATGCCAAGGCAGGCGAGAGCCCAGAGGGCGACCACCGCGAACCAGATAGGCTTCAACGCCCCCGCCGGATCAGCTCGTCCAAAGGCATCACACTCACAGAGCCCCAGCGGAGGCACCGATGCCCATATCCGGCCACGAGAGGGACGTGGAGAGAGTCTCCACCGAGGGTCACCATGTCTTTCCCTGGCACCGGCCAGAACCTGGGCAGCCCGCAGGCACGACAGTGGAGGGTGTTCCCGCACTGGCAGGGGGACGACGGTCCCGTGGTAGGCCAGCCGCAGTCCGAACAGACCCGGACGTGCTTGGGCAAGCGCTCAGGGTCAACCGGGGTCAAGGGCGGGGCCGATGGGGACATCTTCCAGGTCCGCCCGTCCTTCAGGGCCAGCCACCCGGACCCCTCGATGCCCATCTCGCCCAGGAGGACCACGAGCTGGCTGGGGGTGGTAGCGCCCGGCAACGCGGAGCAAGTCCAGATCCCGTTGGCTACCCACCCATCCAGCAGAACAAAAGGGCGCGGCATGGGCAGGACCTGGGTCGGGCGCATCCAGACCGGCAGGAGGAACCGGTAGTCCCTGGCCTCGATGACCGGCTTGGCGTCGCCGTAGGTGAAGACGACGGTCTCGCCCCGGCGGAGGTCTGAGACGGTGCACCGGGTGGCCGGACCGCAGTTCAGCTGCATGAACTTCGCGCTGCCCCGGATGATCTCCTCGATGGGCAAGGTGGCCTCGAACGTCACCGCCCCGGGTCCGTGCCCCCGGGTGCGGATCAGCCCCTGGTCCATGGCGAGCAGCAGGATGTCCCGGCGACCCTTCCCGTTGAAGTCCCAGCGCAGATCCCCAAGAGCCAGGACGACTTCGTCGGGAAGCTCGAACTCCTGGGCGTTTTCGGGTCGCTGGATCCAGCGGGCATGTTCATCGACGAGCTTGAACGAACCTGTCTTGGCGTGGATCCAGAAGCCCTCTCGCAACGACCCCCCGCTTGGTAGGGGCCTCGTGCTCGTCACCTTCGCCGTCAGGCAGGGCCCCTGGGCCTAGTAGGGGGATCGGAGGGAAGTAATGCACCCGCCACCAAAACTGCCCCGCCGAGAACGCCCCCTCCGGGATTCCGGCCAAGGAATGCCCAAGGCCCTGCGTTAACCTGAAGGTCATCTACCTAAAGGGTCATGCAGCGTCTCCAGGCTTGCCCCGCCCAGGCTCAAATACATTCCGCCGACCTCATCCTCTCCAGTTTCGGCCATAGGCCGCACGGAAAACAAATCCATGGCCAACCTCGACACCATCAAGCAGCAGGGCGATGTCATCTGGAACATCGCCAACCTCCTTCGGGGCCCCTACCGGCCACCCCAATACCGACGGGTGATGATCCCCCTGGTCGTCCTCCGGCGCCTGGACTGCGTCCTGGAGAGCAGCAAGGAGGCCGTCATCGCCCTGCACAAGAAGTTGCAGGCGGACGGCAAGTCGGACCCGG
Organism: Geothrix sp. SG200; assembly: GCF_022808935.1. Classification (GTDB taxonomy): domain Bacteria; phylum Acidobacteriota; class Holophagae; order Holophagales; family Holophagaceae; genus Geothrix; species Geothrix alkalitolerans. The sequence continues at coordinate 120,541 of NZ_JAKZFR010000008.1, read as the reverse complement.
ACACCATCGAGAAGACCATCAACCACAGGTTCAAGCTGACCTTCCACAACACCAGCGACTTCACGTTCCAGAAGCTCCTGGGGGACCCGGACAAGCTCGCCGCCAACCTGGTGAACTTCATGGCCGGGTTTTCCTCCCGGGCCCGGAAGATCATCGAAAAGTTCAAGTTCGAGGAGGAGATCGAGAAGCTGGAGGAGGCCAACCGCCTCTTCGAGGTCGTCAAGCAGGTGGCGGCTGTGGACCTGCATCCGGACACCATCCCAAACATCGCCATGGGCTATTTGTTCGAGGACCTGGTCCGGCGGTTCAACGAGCAGGCCAACGAGGAGGCCGGGGACCACTTCACTCCCCGTGAAGTCATCAACCTCATGGTGAAGCTCCTCTTCACCCACGACGATCTGGTCTACACCCAGGGGAAGGTCATCAAGATCTACGACCCGACCTGTGGCACGGGCGGGATGCTCTCAGAGTCCGAGAAGCTGATCAAAGATCCGGAGAAGGGGCTGAACCCCAGCGCCACCCTTGGGCTCTACGGCCAGGAATACAACCCCGAGTCGTTCGCCATCTGCGGCTCCGACCTCATGATCAAGGGCGAAGATGCCCAGAACATTGCCTTCGGGGACACCCTGGGCACGGGGAAGACCAAGGAAGGCTTCGTGGATGGCGACGGCCATCCCAACGAGCAGTTCCATTACATGCTGGCGAACCCTCCCTTCGGCGTGGAGTGGAAGCCGGAGAAGGACCACGTCACCCGGGAGCACAACGAGTTCGGATTCAACGGACGCTTTGGCCCCGGTCTGCCCCGTATCAACGACGGAGCCCTCCTGTTCCTGCTCCACATGATCTCCAAGATGCGGCCCGCCGGGGACGACGAGGGCTCCCGCATCGCCATCGTCTTCAACGGCTCGCCTCTGTTCACCGGAGACGCTGGAGGCGGGGAGAGCAACATCCGCAGGTGGATCATCGAGAACGACATGCTTGAAGCAGTGGTCGGCCTGCCGGACCAGCTCTTCTACAACACGGGCATCTCGACCTACATCTGGCTCGTGACCAACCGAAAGCCGGAGCACCGGAAGGGCAAGGTCCAGCTCATCAATGCTACGGACTTCGCCTGGAAGATGAAGAAGAGCCTGGGCGACAAGCGGAAGAAGATCGGGGATGGCCAGGATGGTTCTCCCGATCACATCGGGGTGATCACCAAGCTCTACGGGGATTTCCAGCACGACGTGCAAATGACCGTTGGAGAGATTCAGACCAACATCGATCCCAAGCGAGACCAGACCAAGGGTCTGATCGTCAGCAAAGTGCTCGACAACCGGGACCTCGGGTTCCTGAGAATCACCGTCGAACGCCCCCTGCGCCTGAACTTCGCCGTGACCGATGAGCGCATCGCCCGGTTCAAGGCGACCAGCGCCTTCATGGATCTGGCGATCTCCCTCAAGCGGAAGAACAAGAAAAAGAAGGCCGAGGAGGAGTTACAGGGGAAGGCCGCCCAGGCTGCCATCCTGGAGGTCCTCGAAGGCATGAAGGCGGACTTCACGGATGGCCACGTGGTGAAGGACCGGAAGGCCTTCCTCAAACAGCTCTCCTTGGCCTTCGAGCAGGCGGAGACCGAGCTGGAAGGCACCCTGAAAACAGCCCTGGTTTCCCCTGGGAGCCTCGGAGAGAAGGACCCCACGGCGAAGCCCTGCCTGGACGCCAAGGGGAACCAGGAGCCGGATGCGGACCTTCGGGACACGGAGAACGTCCCCTTGCCTCCGGGCATCGCCCTGCCCCTCCCCTTGGACTACGAGGGCAAGAAGAACAAGGGGAAGGTGGACCTCACGAAGCTCATCGCCTTGGTGAAGGACCACTGCGAGGCCTACCTCAAGGCCGAGGTGCTGCCCTACCGGGCGGACGCCTGGATCGACCACAAGAAGGTGAAGGTCGGCTACGAGATCCCATTTACCCGCCACTTCTACCAATATGAGCCGCCACGCCCCCTGGAGGCGATCGAGGCCGACATCAAGACGCTTGAGAAGGAGATCATGGCCATGCTGGAAGGGGTCACGGCATGAGCGGCGAGGTCGTGCTCTACCGGAGCGAGGACGGCAAAGCCCAGGTGCAGTTCCGGGCCATGGACGGCACCGTGTGGCTATCCCAGGGGGAGATCGCCGAGCTGTTCGATACCACCAAGCAGAACGTCAGCATCCACGCCAAGCACATCCTGGAGGAGGGTGAGCTGCCGGAAGGGGCAGTTGTAAAGGAATCCTTGACGACTGCCTCGGATGGCAAGAACTACAAGGTCAAGGTTTATCGCATCGAGATGATCCTGGCCATCGGCTACCGGGTGCGGTCCCCCCGGGGCACCCAGTTCCGCCAGTGGGCCACGAGCCACCTGACGGAATACCTGGTGAAGGGCTTCGTCATGGACGACGAACGCCTCAAGAACCCCGGCGGCTGGGACTACTTCGACGAGTTGCTGGCCCGCATCCGGGAGATCCGGGCCTCCGAGAAGCGCTTCTACCAGAAGGTCCGGGACCTCTTCGCCCTCAGCGACGACTACCGGGCCGACGACACCCACGCCCACCTCTTCTTCGCGGAGGTGCAGAACAAGCTCCTCTATGCCGTGTGCCAGAAGACGGCGGCGGAGATCGTGGTCACTCGGGCGAACCCCGACGCCCCCAACATGGCCCTCACCACCTGGAGCGGGTCCAGGGTCCGCAAGCAGGATGTCATCGTCGCCAAGAACTACCTCTCCGCCGAGGAAGTCGACACCCTGAACCGCCTGGTCGTGATCTTCCTGGAGCAGGCCGAACTCCGGGTGAAGGAGCGGAAGAGCCTCACCCTGGCCTACTGGCGGGAGAACGTGGACAGGTTGCTGGTCTTCAACGACCGCCCCGTGCTGACCCACGCCGGGTCCATCAGCACCGAGGACATGAAGGCTATCGCCCACGACCGCTACGAGGCCTTCGACCAGAACCGCCGCCAAGCCGAGGCGCTTGATGCGGACACGGAGGACATCAAGACCCTGGAAGCCATTGAGAAGCAGGCGAAGGGGAAGGAAGGTGGGGCGTGAGGTATCCGGCCTACCCCGAATACGCCGACTGCTGGACGGGCTGGCTGGGAGCCCTACCTCGACATTGGTCATCTAGGCGGCTACGGTTCACGGCATCGGAAACTCTGATGTATGGCGCGAATGAAGCCGCAGTTCTAGATGATCCTCAACTTCCTCGCTACATTCGGATCACTGATGTGAAGGAAGACGGCACCCTTCATGAAGACACCTTCCGCTCCCTCGAAGAACACGTTGCAGAACCTTATTTACTGCAAGATGGAGACATCCTTCTTGCACGTAGCGGGACCGTCGGCAAGAGTTTTCAGTATTTTGCTAGTTGGGGAAGAGCGGCCTATGCGGGCTATTTGATCCGATATCGAACTGATCAGACGGTCATTCTTCCTAGGTATGCTTTTTATTACTGTCAGACAGCGTGTTACTGGGCTTGCATTCGTTCCACATCGATCCAAGCCACCATCGAGAACTTCAGCGCCGAAAAATACAAAGATCTCTATCTCCCCATTCCACAGCTGGATGAGCAAAGGCAGATCGCAGCCTTCTTGGATTGGAAGACAAGTCAGATCGATGCCCTGATCACCAAGAAGACGGATCTGGTCGAGAAGCTCAAGGAGAAGCGAACGGCGATCATCACCCGAGCCGCCACCAAGGGATTGGACCTGTCCGCCCCCATGAGGGACTCTTGCATCGATTGGCTTGGTTGGGTGCCAAGGCATTGGGACATCGTCCCCCTCGGCTTCTTGATGACGATGTCAGGGGGTATGACCCCAAGCACGTCGAAGGCAGAGTATTGGGAGGGTGACATTCCATGGGTCACCCCCAAGGACATGAAGCAAGAGAGGATCTCCGACTCGATTGATCACATCACGGAGAAAGCCCTGGAGGAAACTGGCCTTGCGTTGATCCCGGACGGTGCTGTTCTCGTAGTTGTTCGAGGGATGATCCTCGCTCATTCCTTTCCAGTGGGCATTACGGAGCGTCCGGTGACGGTGAACCAGGACATGAAGGCTCTCCGTTGCGGGGGCGAGTTGGACGCCCGTTTCCTCTTCTGGTGCCTGACCGGATTCTCCAAAATCCTGTCAAGCCTCGCCCAAGAGTCCGCCCACGGAACCCTCAAGGTGGAGTCAGACACGCTCAAGAAATTCGCCTTCCCTGTGCCACCCATTGCTGAGCAACGAGTGATTGTCCGGTTCCTTGAAGGCCGTCTGGAGTATCTCGACCGATTGGTTGAGACCGCCGGAAAGACCGTCACAAAACTCACGGATTACCGCACTGCATTGATCACCGCCGCCACCACCGGCCAGATCGATGTGCGTCATGTGGCGATTCCCACCCCGGCCCAGTCATGAAAAAGCACACCGAAGCCCGTCTCGAAGACGCCATCGTGGACCACCTGACCACACAAGGGGGATACACCTTCGTTGACTACCGGGAGAAGGGAAACGCCCCCGGGCGCTACGACAAGGCCCGGGCGCTGGATCCCGTTCTCGTGCTGGGGTTCATCCAGTCCACTCAGGCGAAGGCCTGGGACAGCCTGAAGGCCATTCACAAGGCCGAGACCGAGAAGGTCGTCCTGGACCACCTCGGGAAGGAGCTGGAGACCAAGGGCATCCTCAAGGTGCTGAGGCAGGGGTTCAAGTGCTACGGCAAGAAGCTGCGGGTGGCCTCCTTTGCCCCCGCCAACCGGATGAACCCAGACATGCTGGCCCTCTTCGGGAAGAACGTCCTGAGCGTGACCCGGCAGCTCTTCTATGGCGAGACCCACACGAAGTCCCTGGACCTTGTGCTCTTCCTCAACGGCCTGCCCATCGCCACGGCGGAGTTGAAGAACCCCATGTCGGGCCAGACGGTGGACCACGCCAAGAAGCAATACAAGACCGAGCGGGACCCCCGGGAGCTGATCTTCGAGTTCAAGCGGCGCACCCTGGTCCACTTCGCCGTGGACCCGGATCAGGTCTTCATGACCACCCGGCTCAGCGGGGACAAGACCTTCTTCTTGCCCTTCAACCTCGGCAACCACGGCCATGCGGGGAACCCCCCTGCTACCGATGGCGGGTTCCGCACCGCCTACCTCTGGCGGGAGGTGTGGCAGCGGGACAGCCTGATGGACATCCTGGGCCGCTACCTGCATCTCCAGGAGGAAGAGAAGCGGATCCTGACCGACGAGGGGATCAAGAAGATCACCAAGGAGACGATGATCTTCCCCCGCTACCACCAGCTCGACTGTGTCCGCCGTCTGGTGCATCACGCCCAGGAGCATGGCCCCGGCAGGAACTATCTGGTGCAGCACTCCGCTGGTTCCGGCAAGTCCAACTCCATCGCCTGGCTGGCCTACCGCCTGTCGAGCCTCCACGACGCCCAGGACAAGAAGGTCTTCGACAGCGTGGTGGTGGTCACAGACCGCCGGGTGCTGGACCAGCAGCTTCAGAACACGATCCACCAATTCGATCACAAGGACGGCGTGGTCCAGAAGGTCGATGAGGACACCCGCCAGTTGGTGCAGGCGCTCGCCAATGGGACGCCGATCGTCATCACCACCTTGCAGAAGTTCCCCTTCATCGCCGAGACCCTGGAGAAACTCCGGGAGGAAGGCTTCCACGGCCTGAGCATCGCCACGAAGGACAAGCAGTTTGCCGTCATCGTGGACGAGGCCCACAGCTCCCAGTCCGGCGAGAGCGCCACGGAGCTGAAGGGGGTCCTCAATGCCGATCGTCTGGCCGAAGAGGCGGCAGCCTACGCCGCCGAGCACGGACCGGAGGAGGATGAGGACCCCGACCGCCTCGCCGGGGTCGTGCGGGAGATGATGAAGCGGGGGAAGCAGCCGAACTTGAGCTACTTCGCCTTCACCGCCACCCCTAAATACAAAACGAAGAAGGTGTTCGACGAGCCCGGCCCCACGGGGGAATCCCCCTTCCACCTCTACACCATGCGGCAGGCCATCGAAGAGAGGTTCATCCACGACGTTCTCAAGCACTACGTCACCTACGAGGCCTACTTCCGCATCATCCAGGCCACCGAGGAAGACGTGCATGTTGAGCGGAAGAAGGCCGCCCGGGCCCTGGCCCGTGTCCTGACGCTCCACCCCCACAACCTGGCCACCAAGACCGAGGTGATGGTGGAGCATTTCCGGACCCACATCCGGCACAAGATCGGGGGAAGGGCTAAGGCCATGGTCGTAACCGACTCCCGGCTACATGCCGTGCGCTACAAGCTGGCCTTCGACAAATACATCAATAAGAAGGGCTACCAGGACGTGAAGACCTTGGTGGCCTTCTCGGGCACGGTGGTGGACCCCAAGGTCCCCGGGAAGAACTACACAGAAGTGGGCATGAACGGCGGCATCAAGGAGAGCGAACTTCCGGGGAAGTTTGACACCCAGGAGTATCAAGTCCTCCTGGTGGCTGAGAAGTATCAGACGGGCTTCGACCAGCCCCTGCTCCACACCATGTATGTGGACAAGAAGTTGACGGGCCTTCAGGCCGTCCAAACCCTATCCCGGCTGAACCGCACCTGCGCCGGGAAGGAGGACACCTTCATCCTGGACTTCCGGAACAAGCCCGAGGAGATCTTCAAGGCGTTCAAGCCCTACTACGAGGACACACCGACGGAGCCGCTGACAGACCCTCAGCATCTCTATCGGCTCCAGCACCAGATCGAGGAGACCAACCTGATCTTCGAGGAGGAGGTCAAGACGTTCGCAGACGTTTACTTCAGGCCGCACCGCCAGGAGACCTTCCAGGACAGCGCCGAGATGAACGGCATCCTGGACAAGGCGGTGGAGCGATTCAAGGGTCGCCCGGAGGAGGAGCGGGAGGAGGCGAAGACCCTGCTGGTCAACTTCCGCAACATGTATGCCTTCCTCTCCCAGGTGATCCCTTACCTGGACTCGGATCTGGAGCGCCTCTACACCTACCTCCGGTTCCTGCTGACCAAGCTGCCGAAGCGGGAGGCGGGACCAGCCCTGCACCTGGAAGATGAAATCGGGCTGCAATACTACCGGCTGCAAAAGATCAGCGAAGGGCGAATCGACCTGGATACCGGGGACGGGAAACCCTTGAAGGGGCCGAGTGATGTGGGCACCGGCCAGCAGGACCAGAAGATCCGCCTGTCGGAACTCATCGACATCCTGAACGAGCGCTTCGGGACGGACTTCACCCTGGCCGACCAGTTGTTCTTCGATCAGATCCAGGAGGAGGCCGTCGAGAATGACGCTCTCCAGAAGGCGGCGGCGACCAACACCAAGGACGATTTCCGCTACGTCTTCGAGAAGGCCTTCGAGGGCTTGGTCATCGACCGCATGGAGGGCAACGAGGAGATCTTCAGCAGGCTCATGGGCGACGGAGAGTTCCGGAAGATGGCCCTGGAGCACATGCTTCACAAGGTCTACGGCGCCCTCAAGAAGGAGAAGGCAGATACCCCGGTATAGCCGCCAGAGTGCCTGATCAATTGCTCCGGCCCGCCAGGGCTGACCCTGCTGAGGTCAGCCCAAAATGACGACGGGCCCGTGCACGGGCCCGTCTCCTGGATTCCGGCCAGTGCCGTCGCGGATTTTATGGCGGGGCGCCGCGTGCTCGCCCTCTCATGTTGTCGTGAGAAAGTGCAGAGTCAGAATTACAGTAGGTATAGCCTTGAAACATGCGCGTGTGAGCGGGCACGGCTGTTACCAGCCTTGGTCGCCGTCGGGGGCGTCCCCCCGTTTGACGCCGAGTCGAAACCGCTGATCAGACGGCTTCTCCCATGCCCGGGCGAACAACCTGGTAGCCATGCAGGTAGGTTCGCCAGTCGCCGGATAGAGACTTAAAGTAACGCCCACGCTGACGTGCTTCGTCGATGAGGGTCTGGATGTTCCCCGGGGAGAGCATCATCTTGAGACGTGTCAGGTGGGTGTTAGTGGCCTGTGCCCTGCGCATCAGGGCTTCGAGAACGGGCCTCACGGCCTCCAAGTAGTGGAGATGGCCATCGAGGTCACTGAGGTGGCTCTGGTAGGCGAGGAAGCCGCCTACGCTCTTCTGGATCTTGTCCAGGAGTCCATTGGCGTCGAGGGGTTCCTCAAGCTCCCCACGGCGATCAGGATGGGCTTGCCATTGGTCAGAGAGGAATTGCCACTTCTCCATGTAGCGGCGCCACTTCCCCACCGATCTGGAGATGCTGATCGGAGAGGTGGTGACCTGGATCGAAGACGAGTCCTGCCCCGGCGCCATGGAGAGTGTGAAGCCCAGGAAGTTCAGCGCCGTCGGCTCCGCTGTGGCCATGTCCGAGGAGGGCATGTCCGTGGAGGTGCCGTGGCAGTTGACGATCCTGGTCTTCTCGGGGTGGATGTCCAGGCCGAACTCATTCAGGCGTGCAGTGACTGCCTGAAGAAAGGTCCGGGCTTCCGCCTCGTCCTCGAACATCGCCACGTAATCGTCCGCGTATCTGATCAGGTCAGCCCGTCCGGTGAGGCCGGGGAGAACCGTCTCGTAGAACCACGTGTCCAGGGCAACGTGGAGGACGACGTTCGCCAGCAAGGGTGAGATCACGCCGCCCTGGGGGGTTCCCTTGGTCGTCGCTTCCCACTGCCGCCCGTCCTGGGTCCCAGCCTTCAGGAACTGGAAGATCAGGCGCCGGTAGAACTTCGAGAGGCCCATCCTCTTCAAGATGCTCATGAGCACCCCGTGGGGGATGGAGTCGAAGAACTTCCGGATGTCGGCGTCGATGATCCAGGCTCCCTGCCAAGTGGCGAGGTTATCCCGGATCCTCTTGCAGGCGTCGATGGTCCCCACGTGGGGTCTGAACCCGAAGGAGCAGGGGAGGAAGATGCCCTCCATCCACGGTTCTAGGTGGAAGACCATGGCCCACTGCACGACCTTGTCCTCTATACAGGGGATACCCAGGATGCGTTTCTCCCCGGGGCCCTTGTAGATCGGGGCCTTGCGCACGGGCCTGGGTCTCCAGTGGCCGCTGTGGATGTCCCTGAAGACTCGCCGGAGGTTCTGGTTGGCGTCCTTTAGGTAGTCCTTGGCGGTGACACCGTCGATCCCGGGCTTCGCCTCTCGGTTGATCCTGTGGACCGCCTGCTGGAGGTCCTCCATGGTGATGATGTTCTCGGTGGTAGTGTTCTCGAAACTCGCGCGGGATCGACCCCGGCCCCGCCGAGTGACAGACATGGTGTTCATGGCTAGCTTGGTCATGCCGTTGGCCTCGGGGAAGTTCTGAAGACGATGGTCGATCCGGGTGTTGGTCGGGTCTGGGCCCGACCCCGGGCGCGGCGAAGCCGCGAACGGGGTCGGCCGCCAGGAGGGCCACGGTTCGAGGGTTGGACGAGCATGGGGACTCCTACCCGCCTTGGGGGCGGATGTTGGCGAGGAAGTTCCAGCGCCGGGGGTGCGGGCCCTGGTCGGCTGCTGGCGAAGGGATGATACCCGCGAGATCGTCGGTCCGACCGCGCCCCTCGGAGCTGTTCCCCGTGTCGAAACCGGCCCCCGCGTTCTCCCTGCCCAGCCAGACTTCCAGGAGGGCCACCGAGTAGCGGACGGCCCGGCTCCCAACCCGGCACCAGGGAGGACCGGCATGGCATCGGCGCCATCGCTTGAGGGTGCCGACGGCGACGTGGAGGCGCTGGGCGGTCTCTCTGGCCGTGATGAGATCGGTTGGGGTCATGTGGGGCCTCCAGGGATCAAGAGGGTTCACCCTTGATCTCGGAAGTCGGGTTTCCCGTTCACGGCAACATCGTCATCGCCGTGCCGTCTTCATCACGTCCCCCATCCGCTACAGGAAGATGTGGGACCGCCCGCCGAAGCTCACCCAGGCCGAGGTGGTCCAGGTAGGTCTGGGTCGTGGCCACGTTGGCGTGGCCGAGCATCTTCGAGACGGCGAGGATGTTCCCGCTGTAGCGCAAGGCCCTGATCGCGAAGCTGTGGCGGAGGCTGTGGGGGCTGATGGGCTTCGCGATCTCAGCCAGATCATGCAGAAGATAGATGAGGTCCCGGACCGCCCGCGCTCCGACCCTGGTCTGGGTTCGAAGGTGACGCCCGCGATCCTGGGCAAGGAACAGGGGCCCCGAGTCGGTGGTCGTGCGCCCCGAGCTTGACAAGTAGGCGTGGATGGCCCGGGTGACCTCCTCGTGGATGGGGACCATCCGGTCCTTCGCGCCCTTGCCTGCCCGGATGTGGAGGATGTCTCCGCCGTCTGCATCCTGGCGGAGGTCCCGAACATCAAGGCCGGTCAGCTCGGAGACTCGTGGCCCAGCGCCGAGGAGGGTCATCACGATGGCCCGGTCCCGGCGGTCCGCCGCCGCCTTGATCATCCTGGCGGTCTCCGCCTCGGTGAGCACCAAGTAGGGCTTGATCACGGAGACGCGTGGGGCCCGGAGGGTTGCCCGGAGAACCTCGCCGTCGAATTGGCGGAGGTGGAAGACCCCGCCAACCCAGCGAAGGAAGGCCCGGACTGCCGCGAGGGCCTGGGCGTGGGTGGCAGGTCCACGCCCATCGGCCAAAAGGCGGGCCCGGTAACCCGCGAGCCGCGCCCCGGTCAGGTCACGGACATCCTCTACACCAAGAATGGCAACAGCATCGTGAAGGTGACGACGGTAAGCACGCCGGGTGTCCTCGCTGTCGAGGCCCCCACTGATGAAGGAGGCGATCACCATCTGGACAGGGGTCGCGCCGGGGATGACCTGGATCCCCGCCGGTGAGGTGGTGGTGCTGATAACTCTTGTTATCGGAACCTTGGCGGCGGGCATCCGGACGACCAAGTCCGGGGTGACAAGGTCGGGGTCCGGACGGACTTTTCGGGGGACCTCTGGGTTGACCTCGACGAGGCGATGGTCGTCGGGGGGCTTCACCCGAGGCGTCGCCTGGGAGGTTTTCTCCTGCGCCTTCTTCTTCATCACGCCACCCGCCGGGGGCTTGCGAAGACGTTCCGCTCGACCTTGTGGGACAGGACCCACTCCATGACCTCGGTGAATACGAAGCCCAGCTTCTTCCTGGCGCCGGGAACAGGGACGTGCGGGCACCCCATGTCACACCACAGGTAGATCGTTCGCTTGGAGATCCCGCCGGGCATCAGCTCCCGGAGCCGGAGCACAAGCTCGTCGGTGCCGAGCAGGCGCTTGAAGGTCATGGTGGTGGTGTCGGCTTCGGTGGCCACCGTCGTGGGGGTGGCCTTCGTGCTGGTGGTGGTCATCGGTTCGGTTCTCCGGTTGGGTCGTCGGATGGGTCGATCTGACCCACACCGCCGGGCATCGCTTGGGGCGTGATAGGGACAACTCGGGTGAACATCTCGGTGATCCCATCGAACGTGGTCTGGACCACGACCTGGAGGTTGCATGGGACCTTGTTCACATACTTCTGACTGGTCGCAATCCGCTCATGGCGGAGCAGGTCACGGATCTGGAAGGCGTTGGCTCCCCTGGCCGCGTGGATGGTCGCGCACGAGGCTCGGAGGCGGTGGGGGGTCAGCCCGGGCTTGCCGATCTCGACCCCGGCCTCCTCCACGACCTTGCGGGTGTAGCCCTTCAGGTGCAGGGACCCGGCCCTCCCTGGGAGGACCCACTCAGACTTCTGCGGCAACGCCCTGACCGCCCGGAGCACCTCGGCTTGGACAGGGATAGGCTGAGCCTTCCCGTTCTTCGCACGGGCCGGAGCGTAGAACGCCCAGTCGCCGGTGAAGCCGTCCCAGCGGAGCCGCAGGGCCTCGGACTCGCGTAGCCCCATAAGGAGCATGGCCCGGATGGCCACCTGCTGGTGGGCGTTGCCTAGGGCGTCCACCTTCATCAGGAAGGGGATCAGGTCGTCCCGGACGAGGAAAGGTCGGTTGTCCTCCGGCACGGGCTCGTAAGGCATCTGCTTCAAGGGGTTCTCAGCAATTTTCTTGTTTTTCACGGCCCAGTTGATGGCCACCGCCAGGTAGCGGAGCACGATGTTCACGGTCGTCGGAGCGAGCGGGCGCCGGTCTGGGTCGTCGGATTCGAGGAGGGTGCGCTTGAAGGCGATGATGGTCGCCTGGGTGAGGCGGCGGACCTGCACGCTGCCCAGCACCGGGCGGGCGCGGTCGAAGGCATAGTTGGCGCGATCCAGATGCTTGGCTCTGGCGTAGCTGCTATCCAGCCAGTAGTCCATGGCTTCGCTGACGGTCAGCTCGACTTCCAGGCCCTCCTGCTGGCGAAGGAGGTCATCGCGGACCCGTTCGAGCAGTTTTCTCGCCGTCTGCAACTGGGTGGTGGGAAACGTCCCTTCCTTGGTCTGGCGGCCCACCCGGATTTTGAATGCCCAGAAACCCTTGGGGGTCTTCTTCAACCCGTTCTTGTAGCCGGACTGCGCCATGAACCCCTCGGTGATGGCGGGGTGACCCCGTCCACTGCCGAGTAGGTCGTTCACATCCTGGAATGCACCCCAAAGTGGATCCAGGTGGCGAAGCCCTGGTGGGGACGGCGGGCATAGCGTCGAAATATTCTGGAAATACACGCAACGCTAGGTAGATACGTCTTTCGGAGCCGACCTGGTGGACACCGCTGGCCCCCATCAAGACGTAAAACAAGGTGATGTCTTGTTTTAGTTGTTTGCCCTTTTCTAAAACAAGGATCATCCTTGTTTTACTTTCCGGGGGCGCCATGAAGCGGGACATCACAGGCCGCTACGTCGTGCAGACGACCCAGGGCGAACCCGTCCGGGCATTCGTTCCACACCCCCTGCCACCTGATCCCCCCATCCAGTGGACCCCAGGACTGCTGGCCGCCCAACAGCGGGCCGCCCTGGCCCTGGGTCGCCTAGATGGGGTCACGGCCCTGCTGCCGGACCCGGCCCTGTTCCTCTACAGCTACGTCCGCAAGGAGGCCGTGCTCTCCAGCCAGATCGAGGGAACACAGTCCTCCCTCTCTGACCTGCTGGCCTACGAGAACCAGCACGCCCCCGGGGTCCCCCTGGACGACGTGGTCGAGGTGTCCAACTACGTCGCAGCCCTGAACCACGGGCTGAAGCGTCTCAAGGAGGGCTTCCCCCTCTGCTTGCGGCTCATCCGCGAGATTCACGAGGTGCTGCTCACCTCGGGCCGGGGCAGCGGGAAGCAGCCCGGGGAGTTCAGGACCAGCCAGAACTGGATTGGCGGCAGCCGCCCCGGCAACGCCAAGTTCGTCCCGCCGCCCCATGAGGAACTCCCCGAGTGCCTGAAGACCTGGGAGACCTTCCTGCATGGGGACGCCACCATCGCCGACCCCCTGACCCGGGCGGCCCTGGCACATGTGCAGTTCGAGACCTTGCACCCCTTCCTGGACGGCAACGGGCGCGTGGGGCGCCTGCTCATCACCCTGCTCCTCAGCGTGGAAGGCGTGCTGCGCGAACCCCTCCTATACCTCAGCCTTTTCCTGAAGCAGCACCGGGAGACCTACTACGAGCTGCTGCAAAAGGTCCGCATCGAGGGCGACTGGGAGGCTTGGCTCGACTTCTTCTTCCAGGGCGTTACCGAGACCTCCGACAGCGCGGTCTCGACCGCCCAGCGGCTACTCCAGCTATTCTCCGACGACCGGAAGCGCATCCAGGCTTACGGCAAGATCGCGGGGTCCGTCCTACAGGTCCACCACTACCTACAAGGGCGGCCCATTGCCTCCGCCTCGGCCATCGGCGACGCCGAGAACCTCTCCCCCGCCACCGTCAATAAGGCCCTGAAGGCCCTGACGGAGATGGGTATCGTCCGGGAGATTACCGGGGGCCAGCGTAACCGGCTGTTCGCCTACAGCCAGGTCTTGCAGGTGCTGTCCGAGGGGACGGAACGGGAAAGCCCTTTCTGAAGACCTTTGGCATGAAATTGCCCAGTTGCTCTGAAACCTGTCGGGATTTCGGCCCCAGGTCGACAGTTCTGGGCTCATACTCTAGCGACCGACTGGCCTGTATGCCCAGATTCAACTGATTTCGCTCAAGAGGCACAGATTTTGATCACAGACAAATTGGAATCCATCAGATTCTGATGCTCGGCCATCCACATCTCGGAAACTCAAGGCACTATTTAGTCATCATAAGATTCGTAGAGTGAGGCATCTATGACCCCAAGAGATTGGACACTGATGACAATTTCGTCGGGAGAAGGTCCACTGCAACCTGTTCAGCTACAAAAGAGCCTCTTCATCATCAGTAAAAAATTTGATGCAGATAAACTTAAATCAAGTTCATTTTATCCGTTTGATCCGTATGATTATGGCCCATTTTGCGGTGAAGTATATTCAGATGCTGAGCGTTTAGAATTTGAAGGTTTGATAACAATTACACGTCCTCCGATTTCGCGTTATAGACAATATCAAATCACAGAAAAAGGCAGAGAATTAGCTAAATCACTAAAAGACCGGTTGGATCCAGAAGTTAAAGAATATCTAGAAACAATTGTTAACTGGACACAATCATTGACATTTAATCAATTGGTCTCGTCAATTTATGCGGCTTTCCCAGAGATGAAGGCCAACAGTGTATTTCAAGGATAGACCATGACTGTCTTGGTTGGAATACGGTGTAAAGACGGAATTTTGATTGCCTCTGATAGTGCCGCCACTTTTGGAGCCGGTGGTATGTTCACCATTGGCCAACAACAAGTTCAAAAGGTCAAAACCCTTGGTGATCATATAATTTACGCTGCTACAGGGGCCGTTGGTATTTCGCAAATACTTTCAAATCAGATTCTTAGGCTCTGGAAAACCAACGGTTTTAGCGGGTTGACAGAGCCAGAACAAGTAATGGACAAGATCGGAAAAGAAATCGCCCAATTCCTTAATCCCTACTTGCATACCGCACAATACCAAAGGTCACTTACAGGAGAAGCTGGTTCATCGATTTGCAAATCATTAGTCGCAATTCCAGTAAATAAAAAGCCACATCTGTTTCAATTTGACGTAAATGGATCACCGGAGATGTGCACGAAGGACCTTCCCTTTGTCGCACTAGGAAGTGGTCAGGCAATTGCGGATCCTTTTCTGGCTTACACAAAACGCCTGCTCTGGTCCGATTCCGAACCTTCATTAAGTGAAGGACGGCTGGTGGCAGCTTGGACCATAGATCACGTAAAACGAACAAACCCTGGTGGCGTTGGTGGAGGGATCCAGATGGCCATCCTTCCTCTTCCATCGAAACCAGGGGACCTACCAACTGTTCAATCCGCTTCAGACACCGACATCGGGGAACACCTCGAAAAAATCAACGCGGCGGAGACAGCGTTGATCAATGAGATCAAGGGAATAAATACCGGGACATCGACTGCAATACCTGGAGTGCCTGTTCCAGGCTCTCCGGCTACACCCTAGCTGCTGCTGTGTGGTGCATCTGTGGGGCGCTCTATCGGGAACTTGAGCCAACCCGCACCACGACTACCTCTGCTTGCTTCGATACCTTTCTTGTGATTCCAAGCGTCGTGGATGCAGGTTCACGGCTGAGTGAATCAGGCCACATGAATTGATTTACTCAACATCATATTACATCGGTCCGTGTAATATTCATTCGATGGCGAAGTCGCTCCTCCAGCTCCCCGCTTGCCCCCCCAAGGCGCCCCTGACGGAGCGTCCGCTCTTGGGCGTGGCAATGGCCTCGGAGTTGGCCCAGGTCTTCGAGGTGCTGGCGTCGGACACACGTCTGCGGCTACTCCACGCCCTAGTGCTCCTGGGCGACCCCTGCATGAGTGATCTGGCCGAAGCCGTGGGCATGAAGCCCCAGGCCGTCTCCAATCAGCTCCGGCGCCTGGTGGATCTCGGCATCCTCAGCACCCGCCGCCATGGGACCCACATCCACTACAGCATCGTGGACCCCTGCGTGACCAAGCTCATGTATCACGGGCTCTGCCTCAACGAGGAAACCCACACACACGCCCACGTGACCGCCTCATGAGGCGCTGGGTTGCGATCCTCCTGCTCTGCCTGGCCTCCGTCTACTTGGGCGCGACGAGCCTGGATCAGTGCGCCGAGGGCGTGAACGACGACTGTGCCCCCATCTGCCACATCTTCTGCGTCGATGGCTGTGCCACAGTCCCCGTTCCAGAGGCTCCCGTCCCACCTGCCCCTGATCCGCTGCCGCGCACACACTACGAGGCCGAGCGGGCCGAGCACCTCGTCAGCATGGTCATCGAACCCGAGAAGGGTCCCCCCCGGGCCTGAGCGATCCCAGCTCCGAAGCCACGGCTGGGCCTCGCCTTGCCGCGCCATCCACTCGAACCGATTGAGGCTCCCATGCGATCTCTCCTTCTTGGGGCGATGCCCTGCCTGCTCTTCGCGCAGGCGCCGCCCCTCTCCTACGACGACATCATCCAGCGGGCCCGGACCAGCCCCGAGCAATTCCGGACCGAGGCCCTGCTCGCTGAACGGCATCGAGCCCTGGCCAGCACACGCGGATTCCTGCGCGAGGGACCAGCCCTTGGCATCGCCGCCGGGCCTCGCACGAACCCTATCGCTCCGACGACAACGGACCAGACCGTGGATCTGGACTTGCCGTTGTTCTTGTCGCAAGGCACCCGGAGTCGCCTGGAGGCATCCCTCGGCAAGGCCGACCCGGCGCTTCGTGACGCCGCCAAGATCGAGGCACGTTTCCGTCTCCGCCAAGCCTATCTGGACGCCTGGCTGGCCGAGGAGGTCCTGCACCTTCGGGAGACGGATCTCGCGACGGTGCAAGCGTGGTTCAAAGCCGCCCAGGTGCGGCTGGAGACCGGAGCGGACCCCGCGTTCCAGGTGACCCTGGTCGAAGGCGAGCGGCTCCGCGCCCAGGCTGATCTGGACGAGGCCCGCCGCCAGCGGCTGAACGCCTGGGCCGTGCTGCGATCCCTGGCTGATGTGCCCCCCGTGCCTGCCGCTTTGGCGGCCCCGGGGGAGGCTTCCCTGCCACCCTCCGACGACCTCCAACCCAGGTTCGAGGCCAGCACCCTGCGCCGGGCCATCCAGGAGCGTCTGGATCTGGAAGAGCAGGCCCTTCGGCATCAGGAAGCCATCGCCACCAGCCGGTGGAGTCTCCGAGGCAGCTACGGCAAGGAAGGGGAAGACCGCATCGGCAAGGTTGGCTTTGCGTATCGCTTCCCCCGCCCGGGTGAAGGTCAGGCCGTCCGGCGGGAGACGGAGGCCACTATCCAGGCCACCAAGCGTGAGCTGGAGACCGCCCTACTGGAACTGGATGCCCGCTTCCAATCCGCGCTGGCAAGGCTTCAGACCGCCACGCCGCCCTTGCCCTTCACGGGCTTCGAGCAGTCCCTCAAGGCCATCAGCTTGCGCCTCAGCGAGGGCAAGGAACGCCCTTCCGAGGCCCTGCCCATCCGCCGCCAGCTCCTGGAGGCGAAGGCCGCTTCCTTCCGCCGCCTCCACGCCGCCCACCTTCTGTCCGCCGAAGTCCAGGCCCTCACCAACGGGGTGAACCCATGAACCATGTCCTTCGACTGTCCCTCTTATCCCTTGTGCTGATCGCCACCACGGCGTGCGACCGCAAGGCCACGCCCGCTGAATCCAAGGAGGCCCACAAGGATGAGGCCACCCGGGGCGACGAGCCCATGCACCTCCCGCTGAAGGACATCCGAGGCCTCCGCTTCCTGGTGGTTCCCGAGCCCAAGGCCGAGGGCGCGTGGTATCCCGCCGAGGCCATCGGGGACGAGTCCGCCCAGGCCATCCTCAGCAGCCCGGTGAAGGGCATCGTCTCGGCAATCCAGGTCCCACCCGGACAGCACGTCGCCGCCGGGGCCGGGTTGTTCACCGTCCAGAGCCCCGAGCTGGCCCGCCTCAAGGCCGACTGGCTGTCCACCCGGGCCAAGCGTGACCGTGCCGAGGGCGAACTGGCCCGCGAACAGCGGCTCTTCGACGCCCAAGCAGGCTCCCGGCGCGAGCTGGAAGCCGCCCGGAGCGAAGCCGCCACAGCCAGGGCGGAGGAGGAGGCCGCCCGGCTCGCCCTGGAGGCCCGGGGCCAGAACCCCGAGACGGCGGGTGCCGTCCTGACCGTGAAGGCTCCGAAGGCTGGCACCGTCACCGCCTACAAGATCCAGCTCGGCCAAGGGGTCGAGGCCGGGCAGGAGCTGGGTAGCTTCCAGGCCGCTTCAGCCGCCATCGCCCGCCTGGAGCTGCCACTCCCCGCCCCGGAGAAGTGGCAGACCGGCGCCGTGACCGAGGTCCGCAAGGGCGACGGACAGCGGTGGAAGGCCCGTCTGGAGGGCACCCCCATGACCCTCACCACGGACACCCGGCGCCTCAGTTACCGCCTACGCCTGTTGGGGGGTCCGCTCCCCATCCCCGGCACGCCGCTGGAGGTGCACGTGCCCCTGGCGAAGACCGTCGTTCTCCCCCAGAGCGCCTTGCAGCAGGTGGAAGGGACCTGGGGCGTCTTCGTCAAGGAAGGCGAGGAGGCCGAGTTCCGGCCCGTCCGCCGGGGCCCCGAGCTGGGCACCGACGTGATGGTGCTCGATGGGGTGAAGCCCGGCGAGACCGTGGTGGGCGAGGGGGCCTACCTGCTGAAGTCCCTCCAGATCAAGCGCAAGAGCGGAGGGGAAGACCATGACCACTGATGTCTCATCCTCACATCACCGATCTCTGATCCGCCGCTGGTTCGACTGGATGCTCCCCCGCAAGGGTTGGGTCTTCGCCCTGGCCATGGTGTGGGGAGTCGCGGGGCTCGCCAGCTTCGCCACGCTGAAGCGTGATCTCTTCCCCGATCTCTCCCTCCCCAGCCTCAACCTCCTCATCCAGAGCCCGGGACGCGCCGCCACGGAGCTGGAGCTTACCGTGGCCCAGCCGGTGGAGCAGGCCATCGGCGGCCTCCCCGGCGTCAAGCGCGTAGTGAGCACCGTGCAGGCCGAGGTCGTCCAGGTGGTGGTGTCCTTCGAGGGCGACACGGACCCCTGGCGGGCCCGTCAGCTCGTGGCCGAACGCCTCGCGGGCATCCTCGGCAACTTCCCGGAAGGGACCCGGGCTCCGCTGGTCTCCAGTGCCGCCGGGCGCCTCCAGGAGATCATGGAGATCGTGCTGGAAGGGCCTACCACGGACCCCATGAAGCTACGGGACCACACGGAGAAGGTGGTCATCCCCCGCCTCCAGGCGGTCCCCGGCGTCGCCCGCGTGGAACGGCTCGGGGGTGAGGAGCGCCAGCTCCAGGTGATCGTCCAGCCCGAACGGATGCGCCTCCAGGGGGTGAGCCTCACCCAGATCCTTGAAGCCCTGGACGGCAGCCACCAGGACAGCGCCGCCGGGGTGATGGAGATCCAGGACAAGGGCTGGTTCATCACCGTGGGCAGCCTGGCGGCCCAGCCCGAGGACGTGAAGAAGCTCCGGCTGAAGACACCTCGGGGGACGATCCTTCTGGGCGACCTGGCTGAAGTCCGTGAAGGTGCTGGGTTTCGACGTGGGCTCGCCCGCCACCAGGGCCACGAGGACGTGAGCCTGCGGGTAGTCCGCCAGCCCACGGCAGAGACCCTGACGGTCTCTCGTGAGACCCGGAAGGCCCTGGATGAACTGCGCCAGAGCCTGCCCGACGGGATGGAGCTGACCCTGATGTATGACCAGGGGAACCTCGTCACCCACGCCCTGAACGGCGTGACGTTGGCGCTCCTTCTCGGCGGGCTCTTCGTCGCCCTGGTGCTCGTGCTCCTGCTGGGGAACTTCCGGGCCGCCCTGATCGTCATCGCCGTGCTCCCCCTGGCCACCCTCGGGGCGGCGATCCCCCTGAACGCGGCGGGAATGGGCCTCAACGCCATGACCCTGGGTGGCCTCGCCATCGCTGTGGGCCTGTTGGTGGACGCCGCCGTGATCATGGTCGAGAACCTCGCCCATCGGCTGCATGAGCACCGGGATCACATCGAGCCTAGACGGGTGGCCCTTACGCGGGCCGCCGCCGAAGTGGGGGGTCCTGTCCTCACTGCGGTGCTGGTCATCCTGGCCGTCTTCATCCCCTTGCTGGCCATCGGAGGCTTGGCGGGCAGGCTCTACGCGCCGCTGGCCGTAGCCATCGCCACGGCCATGACCCTCAGTTTGATCTTGAGCTTCACGCTCGTCCCCGCCCTGGTCGAACGGTTCCTCCCTCCAGGTTCCCTGCTGGAAGAGCCGAAGCCCGTGAAGGCAATCAAGTCCATCTACAAGCCCGGCCTGGACTGGGCCATGAAGCACGGGGTGCTGGTGCAGGTGTTGTTCCTGGGCTTGACCATCCCGAGCCTGTGGCTGGCCATCAACCTGGGGAGCAACTTCCTACCCACCCTGGACGAGGGCGCTCTGCTGTTGAACAGCATCCTCCCTGCCGAGACCAGCCTGGCCGCCGTGGATGAGGCCAACTTCCAGCTTGAGCAGAAGCTGGTCAAGCTCCCTGGTGTCTCGTCTGTCTACCGCCGGACCGGGCGTTCGGAGCTGACCGAAGACCCCATGCCCCACACGATCTCCGACGTGCTGGTGGTGCTCGACGGGTCCATGAGAACCCCCGAAGTGCAGAAGGAGGTCGCCGAGATCGCCGAGAGCTTGCCCTATCCGGTGGAGCTGACCACACCCATGCAGATGCGGATCGCTGAAGGCATCGGAGGCACTCCGGCGGACATCCAGATCAAGCTCTTCCACCCGGATCTGGGGGCCCTTCAGACCCAGCTCCCCGGCATCCAGGAAGTCTTGGCCAAGGTGCCGGGCGTGGCATCCGTCACCCCCGAGGGCGCCGGATCCTTGCCGAAGTGGATCGTGGTGCCCGACGAGGACGCGCTGCGTCGTCTCGATGTTCCGCGACCACTCATCGTGAAGACCCTGAAGACCGCCTTACAGGGCCTCGACACCACGCCCCGCTTCGACGGTCCCCAACGGATCGAACGGATCGTCCGCTTCCCGGACGATGGCCGCACCAGCCCCGAGACCCTCAAGCGTCTGCCCATGGTGCTCGATGATGGCCGCGTGGTCGAGCTGGGCCAGGTGGCCCGCTTCGACGAGGCGAGCACCCCCAGCCTGATTCGCCGCGAGGCGGCCCAGCGGCGCCTGGCCCTGAACGTCCGCACCACGGGCGACCTGGGGGGCACGGCGGACCGCCTGGAGAAGGCCCTCAAAGGCTTGACCCTGCCCAAGGGCACGGTCGTGAAGCTGGGCGGCAAGGTCGAGGATGCCCGGGAGACCCAGAAGCGCCTGATGGTCGCCATCGGGGCCGCCCTGGCCCTCGTCGTCGGCCTGCTCTACCTCGCGCTGGGGCGCTGGCGGGAAGTCCTCGTGGTCGTCCTCACCCTGCCCAACGCCCTCGCCGGAGGCCTCATCGCGCTCTGGCTGGCGGGGGAGACCTGGAACATCAGCTCCATCGTGGGGGTGATCGGGCTGTTCGGCGTCGCGGTGCAGAACAGCCTCGTGCTCATCTCCCAGGCCAAGCATCTGGTGGATGCCGGAATGCCGTTCCAAGAGGCCCTCAAGGAGGCCAGCCTTGGTCGCGTGCGCCCCAAGCTCATGACCGCCGGGAGCGCCATCCTCGGTCTCATGCCCATGCTGCTCGGCATCGGTGGCAGTGAACTGGAGCGACCCCTGGCCATCGTCATGGTGGGCGGCCTCATCACCAGCACCCTGTTCACCTTGCTGGCCCTGCCCAGCTTCTATGCCTGGGTGGGCAAGCCGAAGACTGTGAACGGCGCTGAAAGCCAATAGATTGTGGTGTATCTGTGGGGTGGCCTCCCGGGTCACCCCGCAGACCCGCATGGACACTCACTCCCCGAGTTTCGATACCTTTCTTGTGATTCCAGGTGTCGTGGGTTCGAGTCCCATCAGCCGCCCCAGATCGAAAGCCCCCCGCCAGGGGGGTTTTTCATTGGGGGAGAACCGGGCTCGAACCCACGACAGAAACAACGGCTGCCCGGTAGGCCCCAGCGAGGAGGCTCCAGTGGAGCCTCCGCAACGCCCGGGGGCCGGGGCCAGCCGTTGGCCGGGTTCGAGTCCCATCAGCCGCCCCAGATCGAAAGCCCCCCGCCAGGGGGGTTTTTCATTGGGGGAGAACCGGGCCCGAACCCACGACAGAAACAACGGCGGCCCGGTAGGCCCCAGCGAGGAGGCTCCAGTGGAGCCTCCGCAGCGCCCGGGGGCCGGGGCCAGCCGTTGGCCGGGTTCGAGTCCCATCAGCCGCCCCAGATCAGCGCCCCGCGAAGCGGGGCGCCTTCATATCGGGTGGCTGATGGGACTCGGACCCGCGAATGGGACCGCGGAGACAGCCCGTTGGGCTGTCGGGAGCGGGACCGGCAGACCGCGCAGCGGGGTGCGGTTCGAGTCCGACCGAGTGGGTCGAAGCCCCCGGCGGGTTGCGTGGTGAGACTCAGACCCACCCCAGCCACACACGTATGGCCGGAGTCCACCGTCAACGGGACCGGCAAACCGCAAAGTGGGATGCGGTTCGAGTCCGCTCCGGTGGGTCGAAGGCCCGGGCGAGGCGCCTGATGGGTCCCGGCCCCGACTGGACCGCCTGAAGCGAGGCCCCGGGCCTGCCTGGCCCGGATCCACCCCGTTGGTTGCCCCCGCTGGCCGCGCCCGCTCGAAGCCCCAGCTTGGAGGAGAAGGTATAAACATTTTTTTTAGCCTATTGCTTACGGCTCAAGAGGTATTATTGTTAAATTCCTTCATTCTGAGTGCGTCATGCATGAAAACACTCTGCAGTCCCCTGACAACGAGGCCAACGAGGCGCTTGGACCCCTTGGTCTCCTGAAGCGACCCGCCATCCGGCAGGCCTGCAAGCTGGTCCTGGACACCGGGGTGGCGGCGCTCTCCTGGGTCGTGGCGACCAGCCTGGTGCGCCAGGAACTGCCGACCCTGTACGGCGTCGCCTCGTGGGTGGCCTTCGCCATGGCCGTGAACCTCGCCTTCCGGTACACCAGCCAGCACTTCCGCCTGCTGGGCATCGAGGAGGCCGAATCCTTCATCTTCGGCACCATCGTCATGGTGTCCATCCTCCTCCTGGCCTCCGTCTTCCAGGATCGCCTGGGCCTCGACCTTGATTCGCGCAACCTGCTCCTGGTGGCGGGGCTCATCACCTGCCCCATGTGGCTCGCCCTCCGGCTCGTCTTCGTGGCCGGCTACCATCGCCTGTCACAGCGCAGGTTCGCCACGCGGGATCGGCTGAACCCGGTCGGGAACCACGGTCAGTCCGTCCACCGGACCCTCATCGTCGGGGCGGGCCGGGCGGGCGCCCTGCTCTGCCAGGAGCTTCGCGCGAATCCCCAGCTCCAGTGCGAGGTGGTCGGCTTCGTGGACGATGCCCTCGAAAAGCAGGGGGTCCGGATCCACGGCATCCCCGTCCTCGGCCACAGCCACCTCCTGCCGATCTTCATCAAGGAGTGCCAGGCCACCCAGGTGATCCTGGCCATGCCCCGCGTGCCCGGGGCCAAGCTGAAGCAGCTGAGCGAGCTGCTCCAGATCCAGGGCGTGCGGGTGAAGACCGTCCCCGGCATCTCGAACCTCATCGGGGACCGCCCCTGGAAGCCCGAGTTGCGGGATATCGCCATCGAGGATCTGCTCCGGCGGGAGCCCGTGACCCTGGACCTCACGGCCATCAGCCAGGAGGTGGAGGGTTCCGTGGTGCTCATCACGGGCGCGGGCGGCTCCATCGGCAGCGAGCTGGCCCGGCAGGTGGCCCCCTTCCGGCCCGGGCGCCTGGTGCTCCTGGGACGGGGGGAGAACAGCCTCTGGGAGGTGGAGCGGGATCTGCGCAGGCAGTTCCCCGGCATGAACCTCGCCGTGGAGCTCTGCGACATTCGGAATTCCCTCAGGCTCCAGCGCGCCTTCGAGTCGTGCAACCCGGCCATCGTCTTCCACGCGGCGGCCCACAAGCATGTCCCCTTCCTCGAGCGGAATCCCGAAGAAGCCATCGAGAACAACATCTTCGGCACCCTCAACGTCCTGAAGGCGGCCCTGGCCGGCAACGTCCGGATCTTCGTCAACATCTCCACGGACAAGGCGGTGAACCCCACGAACGTGCTGGGCGTGTCCAAGCGGATCGCGGAGTCCCTGGTCATGCAGGCGGCGGACGAAGCCCCGGCGGACCGCCGGTTCGTGAGCGTCCGTTTCGGGAACGTCCTCGGCAGCCGGGGCAGCGTGATCCCCCTCTTCCGCGACCAGATCCGGACCGGCGGGCCCCTCACGGTGACCCATCCGGACATGACGAGGTATTTCATGACCATCCCCGAAGCCAGCCAGCTGGTCCTCCAGGCGGGCGTCCTCGGGGAGACGGGAAAGGTCTTCGTCCTCAACATGGGCGAGCCCGTGCGGATCGTGGACATGGCCATGGACATGGCCCGCCTCTCCGGCCTGAACCCGGGCATCGACATCGACATCCAGTTCACCGGCATGCGGCCCGGGGAGAAGCTCTATGAAGAGCTCTTCATGGATAGTGAACACGGGAATGGGGACCCCCAGGCCAAGGTGTTCGAGGCCATGCAACCCCCTCCAGACCCTTGGCTCCTGGATGTCTCTCTGCACAAGCTTCGGGAGGCCATCCACCTGCCCGAGGGCCAGCGCCAGCGGGAAATGCTCCGCTGCTTCAAGCAGCTCGTGCCCAGCTACCAGCCCTCCTCGCAGGGCCTCGGGCGGTATGCCGAGGCCGCCTCGGGCCCCTCCCCGCCCGTGCTCGAGGAAGTCCCCCTGTTCAACTGACCCTCTGGGATCCCCTTCCGCCCCGACGGGCGCCTGCAGGTAGAAGCTGGTCGCGAAGGTGTTCCGGCGGTCGGGCTCAAACCGGGCCTGGGAGACCACATCGCCTGTGTCGACACCTCGCCTGCGAGATGGATCCTCCCGCCCGCGTGGTCGGGATCGCCGTTGACGAGGGCCCCCGTGTCCGCCGGCCTGTCCGCGGTACTTGGGCGCGATCCCGGAGTGGGGGTCCATCACGGGCACGCGGATGGCGCCGAGGGTCTCCTTTGCCTGCGGCCCTGGATCCACCCCTTGAACCCATTCAGAGCATTCCAAACAGTATCGAGGGGTGCCAATCTGTCCCCTGAAGCGATCCCGAAGGGAGGCCGTGTGAATTCCGGCGGTCCATTTCCGATCCAATCCCGGTCCAATACCCCGCCTCGGCATGGTTTCACCGAATCCCATTCCGAGAACCTGCTGCGGGATTCGCTGCTCATCGGGGCGGCCTTCACGGGCGCGCAGGTGGCTCTGGTCATGCAGGACGACATCGGCGCTTGGTACCGTGATGGCAGCGGTCTCACGAGCGAACAGCTTGCGGATCTCGAACCAAACCTGTCCCAGGGACCCGACCCCGAATCGAGGGCCCGACTGCTGGAGAAACACGGCCTTCTGGTCGCCGAGGCCCTGCCCCTGGTCGATGATCGGCACCTGGTCGTTGGAACCCTCTGCGTGCTGTCACCGGACCCGCTCACCCTCTCCGAGGCTCAACGGGAAGGTTTGAGATTGCTGGGTGAACATATCCGGACCATCGTGAGCATGGATCGTCAAAAATCCGAATCGCGCGCCACGCCACGCTCACCTTTGGCCGCGTCATTTGTGCCGGGACTCGTCCACGAACTCGGCAGCTTCATCTTCGGTATCTCGGCGAGCCTGGATGCCTTTGAGGCGAGGTTCGCGGACGTGGGCGGGATGAGCAAGTACGGAGCCAACATCCGGAGAAGCCTGGACCGGATGAGCTCCTTCATCGTGGAGTTGAGGGAATACGGATACCCTCAGGGACTCTCCTGGACCATGCTCGCGCTCGAGCCTTTGCTGCGGGAAGCCATCGAGCACAACCTTCCCTTGGCCGCGAAAAACGGCCTTGATCTTCAACTCCACATCGAAGGGTCCTTGCCGGCGGTCAATGCCGATAAGCAGGGTCTGCAGTCGGCCTTCACCCGCATGATTGGCCTCGCGCTGCAGCAGGAGGAGCCAGGCGGCCACGTGGTGCTCAATGTCGCAAGCAGCCACCCGAAAGGCAGGAGTGCGGTCTCCGGGCACCTGGATTTCTCAGACGCCAAGATGAAAAATGTCGATATGGTCCGTCTGTTCGAACCCTTCTACTTCCGGGTTTCTGGAATGGGCCGGCTCACGCTGCCGGGAGCCCGGCGGGTGTTCGAGGCGCACGGAGGGACCCTGACCGCGGGGCCCGGAGCCGAAGGAAGGATGAGGATCAGCTTCATGTTGCCATCGGAATTGTCCTATCCTTTGCGAGCAGCCATTCCACCTTGAGGGTTCCATGGCGAAGGCGAAGATTCTGGTCGTGGACGATGACGAAGTCATTGTCTTTGCGATTCGGGATTACCTGGAGCTCCGCGGCTTCACGGTGGATGAGGCGGAGACCTGCGCTGAAGCTGAGATCAGGTACCGCGCGGACGTTTACGATGCCGTCACCCTGGATTACTCGCTGCCGGACGGGAACGCCATCGAGCTGCTTCCGAAGCTCAAGGCCATCGATGCCGGAGTCCCCATCATCCTTCTCACCGGGTATGCGAGCATCGAACTCGCCGTCCGGGCCATCCAGCTTGGCGCCGAGCAATTCCTGGTGAAGCCCTTGGATCTTCCTGCGCTGCTCGTGGTGATCGAGCGGGCGCTTGAAAACCAGAAGAACCGTCGAAAGCAGCTGGCTCGCGACTCGGCGGACCAACCCCAGCGCGCGGTCGATCCCTTCATCGGGGAGAGTCCTGCCATCCATGAGCTGGAGGGGCAGTCCCGCCTCGCGGCTGCGACCGAGAGCCCCATCCTCATTCTGGGCGAGACGGGCACAGGGAAGAGCGAGCTGGCCCGGTGGATCCACCGGAACAGTTCCAGGGCTTCAGAGCCGATGCTCGAGCTCAATTGTGGAGGGCTCAGCAAGGATTTCCTGGAGTCAGAGCTCTTTGGGCACGAGAAGGGGGCCTTCACGGGGGCGGTCGGGGTCAAGGTCGGCCTGCTTGAGGCCGCCCACCGCGGGACCGTGTTCCTGGATGAAATCGGGGACATGGACCTGCAGATCCAGCCAAAGGTTCTTAAAGCACTGGAAGAAAAACGTTTCCGCCGGCTGGGCGGGCTCCAGGACCGGAAAGTGGACTTCCGCTTGATCGCTGCCACCCATCAGCCGCTGGATCGGCTCGTCCAGGAGCAGCTCTTCCGCTCGGACCTCTTCTACCGCATCAGCGCCATTCAGATCCACGTGCCCCCATTGCGCGAGCGTGCCGAGGACATTCCCGCCTTCGGCCAGATCCTCCTGAACCGGCTGACCCATGATTGCGGCCGGGAGCAGATGCGTCTCTCCCAGGGCGCGCTGATGAAGCTCAAGCACCATGCCTGGCCGGGGAATATCCGCGAGCTGCGCAACGTCTTGGAGAGGGCCTTGATGGGCGCCAAGTCGTCCACGATCGAAGCGCTGGACCTGGATTTCGCCTCCAGCCCGGACGGCAAGGGATCCGTGGGGCCCACCAACTTGACCCTGAAGGAGATGGAGCAGCACTACATCATCCAGATCCTCCATGAAGAGGGGGGCCATGTGGATCGGGCTGCCAAGCGACTCAATATCCCTCGAAGCACCCTCTACCAAAAACTCAAGACTTACGGGCCTGAACCGTCCAGATTCTAGAATTCAGATCCAAAGTTCAGACTTGGCCCTTTCCAGGGGGACCGCGTCTGCGCTGAGTGGTTGTTATTAATCCTTGCAACACGCGATTTAACAAGTTGTGATCCGGGTGGTTCATGGTGGCACCTCCGTTGCTGTTCCTTAGCTGCGGAGGTTCTAATGCAGGTCAGAAAATTTTTCACCACGCTTCAGGGGACGGCCATTGTCGGAATGCTGATTCTGACGGCGGCCTGCTCCGGGGGTGGTGGCAGCAATGGTTCAGGAAATGCAGGCGCGACTGCCCCGGCGGATGCCGTGACTGTCGCCCTGGTCGGTGTCCCAGCCGATATCACTGCCAGCGACACCGTGCCCGTCACGGCCCAGGTCAAGGGCACCGCCGACATGGCCGTGACCTGGACGGTAGACGGCATCCCGAACGGCAGCAGCGATGTGGGTACGATCGCCGGCAGTGGAAACACCGTCACTTACACGGCCCCCACGACCGAAGGCAACTACGTGCTGGCCGCCACCAGCGTCATGGACACCACCAAGTCTGCCAAGACCCAGGTGCATGTCCGCAAAGCCACCAATACCGCCACCGTGACGCTGAGCCCTGCCGGCGCGACCATCAGCACCGGTGCCGCCCAGGCCTACTACGCCGCGGTGTCTGGCACCGAAAGCCAGACGATCACCTGGTTCGTGGATAACGTCTCCAACGGCAATGCCACGGTTGGCGCCCTCACGCCCAACGGTGACGGGGCCCACATGCTCTACACGGCCCCGGCAACCGGCGGCACGCACACGATCAAGGCCGTGGCCACCAACGCATCCAACGCCAGCGTAAGCGGATCCACCACCGTCACGGTGCAGGGAACCCTCACGCCTTCCGCGCCGCCCTCCATCACGACCCAGCCCCTGAGCCTTGCCGTGAACGCGGGCCAAACGGCCACCTTCAGCGTGGTCGCCACCGGCACCGCCACTCTGAGCTATCAGTGGAGCAAGAATGGGACCGCGATCAGCGGCGCCACCTCCGCCAGCTACACCACGCCGGCCACCAGCACGGCGGACAGCGGCGCAGCGTTCACTGTGGTGGTGACCAATACCTCTGGCAGCGTGACCTCCAGCGCGGCGACGCTCACGGTGAACGCAGTGAATGGCGTCCAGACGGGGTGGGCCGGGTTCGGCTACGCCACCACCGGTGGCGCTGGGCAGCAGGTGGTCCACGTCACCAACCTCAACGACTCGGGGCCTGGAAGCTTCCGCGCCGCGGCAGGTTCAAACCGGACCATCGTGTTCGACGTGGCGGGGACGCTTCCCGTATCGAGTCCCATCAACTTCAGTTCCTGCTCCAATGTCACTGTTGACGGGACTTCAGCCCCAGCTCCGGGCATCACCTTCACTGGTTACCAGATGGTGTTCTCCAGCTGCAACAATATTATTGTCAAAGGGATACGGAATCGCTGCGGAATCGCCGGAAGCAATGGTGAGGGCATCCAATTCCAGCCTGACAACTACAACGTGGTGATCGATCACTGCTCCTTCTCGAACTACGGCGATGAAGGGATCGACATCTGGCACGGGAACCATGACTTCACGATCCAGAACTGCATCATCGGAGCAGGAATGGCGGGGAGCCCGAACTACCCTTGCCTGATCGGCGGTGGCAATTACAACATCACCTTCTACCACAACCTGATTTCGAACGGCTACTACCGCATCCCTGCCATTGGTTGGGACGACGCCAACGGAACCGCCGCTCCCGGGGTCTGCGCGGAAGTCATCAACAACGTCGGGTGGAAGTACTCATCCAACTACGGCATTGAAATCTACTGGGGCGCGAAGGCCAATGTGCTCGGGAACTACATGTATAACGCAGTCAATCCTGGCAATACGGCCGCCGTTCACGTCGACACGAGCAGTGGCGCTCCGGCCCAGTGCTACTCGAGCGGAAACTTCTCAAAGGATGGGTCCAGCATTGGCAACAACATGTCCTCTCCATTCTCCGTTCCCACCGCGGCCCGGATCACGGCGACCAGCGCCCTGGATGGAGCCAACTACGTGAAGGCGAACGCCGGATGTCGCGTGGGTGGACTTGATGCCTATGATCAGGCCCTCATCAACGACCTGAGTTTCTAGGCAAGTCGGGAACCAGCCTCCTTGGTCATCGCGGTGCAGTTGTTCCGCCAGATGACCAAGGAGTTGCTGCGTACGGAAGGACGTTCCAGTGTTGCGAATCGCGGCGGCCTTCCATTTGCCGCACCGCAGGGAACAGCAGGGCCCCAGGTCCGCCCTGGGCCAGGTCAGCGCGGCTGTCCGTTCCCCGACAAGGTGTTGCGAGAGACGCCCTCCACGGACGAGTCGGAAGAGTTGATCCCCCGGCCCAAGTTGCCCGTCACGGTGTTTCCGCTGATGGTGTTCCCCTTGCAAAGGTACTGGAGGATGCCGTCCCCGGCATTGCCCGTGATGGCGTTCCCGGTCACGGTGCAGCGGTCCGCCCCATTCCGCAGGAGGATGCCAAGGCCGTTCTTCACCACCCGATTGTTGGTGATCCGCACTTCGGCACAATTGGAGACCTCGATGCCGGCGCGTGGCGAGGGGCTGAGCGTGTGCGCCCCATTGCCCGTGCTGGTATTGCCATCCACCACGACGTGAGAGATCCAGGCACGGCCCGTGTGGGCCTGGGGCACGCCGATCTCGAGGCCGTATCCGGCGTTGTCCGCGAACGTGCAACCCGTGATGAGGACGTCGTCCACCGTGTCGCCGGCGTTGGGCTCGATGTCCAGGCCGTCCTCCGGGAGCGTTCCGGCGGTGTTCTTGAAGGTGGAGTCCCGGACCACGATGCCCTTCCCGCTGGTGATCGACATCCCCTGACGCCGGTTGTGGTCCGCGATCACGCCGCAGAAAGTCACCTCACGGCTGGAGGACACATAAAAACCGTCTCCCCAGCACTCCTTGGCGGTGACTCCCGCCACCACCACCTGCCGGGCCTGCGCGAGGGACAGCCCGTGGCCCCACTCACCCCCCTGGCCGGTGTGGCCCGCCCGCTCGCCCAGGAGCGTGCCGCCGGTGATGGTCACCCGTTCCGCCCTGGAGACCAGGAGGATGGCGGAATGCGCCGAACCATTCGGGATGGCCTTCAGCACGGCCCCGGGCGCAAGGGCCAGCGTCATGTCGCTCCTTAGGCGCACCGACACGAGTGCGTTGATAAGGTAGGTGCCCTTCGGGATGCTCACGGTCCCACCCGTGCCGGCCACCACGTCCACGGCCCGTTGGATGGCCTGGGTATCGTCGGTGATCCCGTCGCCCCGGGCCCCTCCCCGACCACCCCGGACGTTGATGACCTGGGCGGATCTCGGAGGGGGCACACACCCTTGGCCGGGGGGGCCTGCGATTCGTCGACTGGGTCCGCCCGCAGTGGCGCTGCTGGCACCTAGAAGCCCAGCCAGCAGGATTCGGAGCAGGAGAGAAGGAACGTTCATCGCATGCACGGCGGCGACCTGTGGCGTGTCTGTGCGCATGGTAGCTCCGCCCCGGGAACCCATCAAGCCTGGCTCCTAGTCTAGATTGCCTTATTTATCTATGCACGGAGCCAGAATAATCCGATACTGAAACCGCATTCTATGGGGATTTTATGAGGGATGTATTCCTGCCCTTCAGCCCGCCTGCCATCGGGAACGAAGAGCGCGACGAGGTGATGGACACGCTGAGGTCCGACTGGATCACCACGGGTCCGAAGACCAAGGCGTTCGAGACCAAGCTGAAGGGCTACTTCGGCGCGCCGGCCGTGGTGGGCCTCAATTCCTGCACGGCGGGCCTCCATGTGGGCCTGCTGGCCCTGGGCATCGGGCCCGGTGACGAGGTGCTCGTCCCCTCCATGACCTTCTGCGCCACGGCGAACGTGGTCGAACACGTCGGGGCGAAGCCGATCCTCGTGGACGTGTCTCCGGACACCCTCAATCTGGACCCGGAAGCCGCGGCCCGGGCCGTCACACCCCGGACGAAGGCCATCCTCCCGGTCCATTACGCCGGGCACCCAGCGGATCTGGACGCCATCTTCGCGCTGGCCGACCGCCATGGCCTCCAGGTCCTGGAGGACGCCGCCCACGCCATCTCCGCCCGCTACCGGGGCCGCCTGGTGGGCTCCCGGTCCAACCTTGCGGCCTTCAGTTTCTACGCCACGAAGAACATCACCACCTCGGAGGGCGGCTGCCTGACGGGGGATGCAGCGCTGGTCGAGAAGGCGCACATCTACGGCCACCACGGGATGAACCGCGACGCCTGGAAGCGCTTCGACCGGAGCGGCTCCTGGTACTACGAGGTCATCCTGCCGGGGTTCAAGTACAACATGACGGATATCCAGGCGGCGCTCGGCCTCCATCAGCTGGACCGGCTGCAGGGGTTCCAGCGGCGGCGGCGGGAAGTGGTGGCCGCCTACGGGGACCGGCTTGGGCGGCTCGCCTGCCTGGAGCTCCCCGTCGAGCGCCCGGAGGTGGAGTCGAGCTGGCACCTCTATGTGCTCCGCCTGCGGCCGGATCAACTCAGAATCGACCGGAACGCCCTCATCGAAGGCCTCAAGGCACGCAACATCGGGACCTCGGTGCACTACCTCCCGGTGCACATGCACCCGTACTACCGGGAGAAGTACGGCTACCGGGCCGAGGATTGCCCCGTGGCCGCGGAGGCCTTCAGCCGGATGCTGAGCCTCCCCCTGCATCCAGGGATGACTGATCGGGATGTCTCAGACGTCTGCGAGGCCCTGGAGGACCTCCTCGGTTCGAACCAGGCCTAGGGCCTGTCTTCAAAGTGGGGTGTGGCCGCGCGAGGGGCGCCGCCCAAGCGAGACAAGGAAAGCGACGATGGCAATAGCGGCACTATTGACGAGGAGCTTGACGCAGTATCGCGCCGGGCGCCGCCCCTCGCCGGTTCCGCCCTCTGCCCGGCGGAACGCCGGGCAGGAGCAGGCCCCGCCTGGGGCCTGCGATAGGGAGAGGGGGACGGGCCCAGCCGCGCGCCCAGGTGCGTTGGTGGCCTTGAACGATGTCCCGCATCGCCCTGCGGCCGCCGCCTTCCTGGATCACGCGGCTGGACCCGCCGCGGCTCGCATCCACTTTGAAGACAGGCCCTGACCATGACGCGGCTCTTCGACTTCCTGGGCGCGATCCTCGGGCTGGTTCTGCTGTCTCCCGGGCTGTTCTTCCTGGCGGCCCTCATCAGGCTCGTGGATGGCCCCCCGGTCTTCTACCGGCAGGTGCGGGTGGGGCGGAAGGGGCGTCTGTTCCGGATCTGGAAATTCCGGACGATGGTCGTCGACGCGGACCGCATCGGGCGCCCCCTCACCGTGAGCGGAGACCCCCGGGTGACGCGGACGGGCGCGTGGCTGCGGCGCTGGAAGCTCGATGAGCTCCCGCAGCTGATCAACGTGGTCACCGGCGAGATGGGGTTCGTGGGTCCCCGGCCCGAAGTCCCGCGATTCGTCGCGCTCTACACCGAAGCCCAGCGGCGGGTGCTGGACCTCCGGCCGGGCATCACCGACCTGGCCTCGATCGCCTACCGGAACGAAAGCGATCTGCTGGAGGGCCACGAGGATCCGGAAGCCCACTACATCGGGACGATCCTTCCCGACAAGATCCGGATCAACCTCGACTATGCCGCGAAGGCGGGCGTCTGGCGCAACCTCAAGGTGATCCTGGCCACCCTCGGCCTCCTCGCCCCCAAGCGGGTCTGACCCCGGTTCGCATCCAACCGGATTGATGCGCACCGGATCGTCCCCTCAGGTCATGGGCCAGTGCGGGATCGCCGTTCCCCGCTCCCTGGCTTCCATCAGGGCGGACAGGTGCATGACTCCGATGGGGATCGGCGCCTGCCTTGCATACCCCGCCGGAGTTCGGCGGAACAGCGTGGTGGTGTAGACATCGTTCAACACGAAGGTCATGGAGATCTCTCCGATGACCCAGCCCTTCGGCCCCCGCATGAAATCGTAGGCCATGGAGGTGAAACCATGCCGGTTGCTGATCTCCAGGGCGAGATCGCAGGCCTCCGCGGGCAGATCCTCAGGCTCGACCATCTCCCACAAGCCGCTTCCGCTGGCCCGGAAATCATCGGGCCGGTTCCTCCGGACGAAGACTGACAGGAGATCGGTGCCGAGGGTCGTGATGCGCCAGTCCGAATCGGCCTTGATGAATTCCTGGGCGTAGATGTACCTGGGACAGGCGTCCTGGTACCGGAGCTTCCTCGCCAGCAGGAGATCCCCTTTCTCCAGGCGCGGCATGTAATGGTACTTCGCCATCGCCTTTTCCATGAGGCTCTGGGGCCGGAAGATGCCCTTCAGCAGCGCCAGGGCCGCTGCGCGATTCGGGAGGCTGACCACACCGCTGGCCGAGGCGCCCATGTGCGTCTTGGTGATCAACGGGTAGATCGCCTCCTCCAAAAACCTTCGTGCTTCCTCCTCGTTGAAGCTGATGAAGGTCTCCGGTACCGGATGGCCGTGGGCCCTCAGGAACAGCGTCTCCCGGATCTTGTCGTCGTAGAGCCAGAGCATGAGGGAATTGGGGAAACAGGGGATTCCCATCGCCTCAATGAGCGGGATCTTGGTCCGGATCTCCGCCATTTCGCTCGGGTCGGCCATCGTCGGGCGCCATACGAAGAGATCGACGCCTTTCACCGCCTCTATCCAGGCATGGCCATCCACCGGCACGTCGCGCGCCTCCAGGCCTAGCGCTGCGCAGGCTTTTTCGAACTCCCCTCGCCAATTCGCGGGAGTCCGGCGCATCCGACCACTCAATCCGACGATCATGGCTCGTCCTCCATGGCAGGGGATTCCTGGCGTGAGGCCTGGAGCATCCGGTGAGCGCCATGGGCACCCGACACCAGCCCCACGATGAAGTAGAAATGCCAATGAAAGACGATGTTCGCGGTGGTGCAGGCCGTGATGACGCAGGGAAGGGCCAGGGCGAAGGGCAGGCCCCCCTCCATCGCACGGACACGCCAGGCCTGGCTGAGGAGCAGGCCGCACATGATCAGGAACGGAATGAGGCCGAAGAGTCCCATCTCCACCGCGAACATGGCCATCTGATTGTGGGCCACGATGCCGACATCGGAGTCCCCGGTCCTGGACCGATGCCCGAGTTCCACACGGTAATTCTCGGGACCCAAGCCATACAGCGGGGAGCGGAGGAACTGCTCGATGAGCACCGGCGCCATCCGGGCCCGGTCCTCGCCGCTGATGTCGGCGCTCACCACGCGTTCGGACCGCTTCTCGATGATCGATTTGGCCAGGCCTCCGCCCACGACCAGGCCCATGAAGATCATCGACACCAGAACCGCGGGCAGGGACCATCGCGCACGCCGCGTCTCGATGGCCACCACCGTCACGACGCCGATGGCGGCGAAGATGGCCGCCGTGCGTGAGCCTGTCAGGAGAAGGCCCAGGACCACGATGATTCCCGCCCCGAGGAACAGCAGCCGCATCGCCCATCCGTAGCCCGTGCGGGGTTGGATCACCCGGGCGATGGCGATGACGAAGGCCGTTGCGTAGATGACGCCAAGCACGTTCGCGTTCTGCTCGAAGGCTGAGATGCGCTGCTCCCCGAGCGCTTCGACGATCGGAGCCGCGGTCCCGATGCCCATCAGATGGAGGATTCCCGCCAGGGTACAACCCAGAAGGAAGACGTCGCAGGCCCGCTTCCTCAGCCGGTCATCCCTCATGACGGCTGCCAGGATCCAGGCCCAGAGCATGGGCCGAATCATGTTGCGAGTCGAATCGGTCATCTGCGCCGGGAGGGTCGAAAGCAGTGAACCGTAGACGTACCGGGTGCCGAACAGGACCCCCAACCAGGCGAGCACGGGTGAAAACCCCCGCCTGAGGACCCTCGGCGAGAGCAGGAGACAGACCCAGAAGAACAGCTGGGTCACGCTCATCATCGAATACTGACGGCTCGTCATCGGAACGAACACGTTCGTGAAGGGAACGAGGGCGATGGTAACCATCGTCCCCCAGGTCACGAAGGCCCAGGTCCCGCGCAATTCATAGTTCTGCTCCCCCCCATCCTGGAGCAGCTCTGTGGCCCAGGATCGGGTCGGGCCCGGTTCTGGGAACCCGGTCGCGCGACGTTCCGTCATCCTCGCCCCTCCTCCGGCGGAATGGTCTGATCAATCAGGTGATCGAGGGAGGTCCGAAGGGCACTTCGGTGGCTTTCGCAGCTGACCAGGTTGTAGATCCTGAGCAGATCAGCCGGGGTCAAGTGGCGGAACAGCCAACCGCGACGGTTCAATCGCTGGAGCCATCTTCCAAACCCGAATAGCCGCGTCAGGAACCCAGCGCGCCGCTGGTCACAGAAGGCGTTCCACACCTGGCGGTACCGTTCCGGGTCCCCCAGCACTTCCGACTGGATTCGCAACGTCTCGAGGAGGGCCTGGGCCTCCCGTTCGGAGGACCGCCGGATGCCACCCCCACCGGCGACCTGCTCGATCGGATGCAGCGACACCTGCGCGGGTTGTCCCTCGTGGAAGGTGATGACCAGCCCCAGCCCCTGGTCGCCCAGGGGACCATGATCGGCGTAATCGAAGATGAAGTTTCCCTGGCCATAGAGGATCGTTCCGCCTTGATGGACCTCCATGGAGCCGACGCAGTGGGAGTGCTGGCAGACCACGACATCGGCCCCCTGCTCCACCACGAACCGGCAGGCCTCCCTCAACCAGGGCGCCGGGTACGGGAAGCCTTCGTTTCCCCCATGCAGGAGGACCACCAGCCGATCGAACTGATCCCGATGCTCGGCCAGGGTGCGGACCACCCAGATCGGGTCCGCCGGGTTCGCCCCCGGACGCGAGCTCGTCGCCAGGCAGCGTTCATCCTCCGCCACGGCCAGGAAGGCGATGCGGAGACCCTTCCGCGTGACGATGAGGGGCTTGCGGGCCTCCGGCAAGGTCATGCCGGCTCCGAAGGTGTCGAGATCCGCCGAAGCACAGGCGGTCAGGGTGTCCTTCAGGCCGGCCTCCCCGAAGTCCATGATGTGGTTGTTGGCGAGACCCACGGCGCCGAACCCGCTCCGACGCAGGGTCTCTGCGGCCCTGGGAAGCGCACGGAGGTTGGGCCCGGATTTCGGGACCGGCCGTCGGCTCCCATCGGCGAGCGGGCACTCCAGGTTCGCCACGGCGAAGTCGCACCCTCGGATGAGGTCGAGCACATCGCCGAAGATGAGGTCGGATTCACCCCTGCCAAAGGGACCGGACATGCGCCCGATCGGGCAGATGTCACCACCGACGAAGATCCGCACGCCCCCTTCAGCCATGGCTCGCGACTCCTTTGCACCGCTTGTCCAGCAGCCACCAGACGGACACCGAGACACAGGTGAAGGCCACCATGGACACTCCCAGGGAGGAGGCTGCGATCCCCGGAGCACCCATCCGCTGCATGAAGACCCAGTCGAGGACCGCGTTCAGGATCGCCTGCAGGACCGCGATCGCGGCCAGGATCTGGTTGGCGCGCATGGCATTGAGGGCCCGCACCAGCAAGGTCGCGGTGATCGGGATCGGCAGGCGCAGCAGGTAGAACATCTGGATTCGGGACACAAGCCCCGTGTCTTGGGCCGAGAACCGGCCCCGCTCGTACAGGATGGTCGTGATCAGGGTGGACCCGGCCGCGAGCAGGCAGGCCCCGAGGATGCTCAGGGCCCCTACGATGAGCAGGTACTTCCAGAGGGTCCGTCGGAATTCCAGCCAGTTTTCCTCGCTCGCGAACTGCGAGAACCGCGGAAGCACCGCGGTACCCAGGGCCGCCATGCCCAGGCCGGCGAAGGCCGTGGGGATCTTCATCCCATAGCTCAGTGCGCTGTTGCTCCCGGGGCCGAGCATCGAAGCCATGCCCTGGTCCACCAGCGACATGGAGGTAATCAAGAATGCCCCGCTGATGGTGGCCCCATACTGCGCGAGGACAGTCCTGACGTGCCCTGTCATCCCATGCCAGTGGGGCAGGAGGGAGTGCCCTCTCCGAAACAGGCTGGCGCCGACCACTCCCGCCTCCAAGGCGGCTCCGAGAAGGGTTCCGGCCACCAGGGCGCCAATGCCCCAGGCCTTGTAGGCCACCGCCAGAGCGACCAGGATCGCGAGCGGATTCAGCGCCGGAGCCATGGCCACGATGCCGAACTTCTCGTGCGCATTGAGGATCGCCCCCCAAGTCGTGGACAACCCCGTTGCCACCACCATGGGCATGGACCAGTAGACCAGCTGCTGAGCCAGGGCCAGCTTCTCGGGGGAGTACCCCGAGGCGATGACGGGCAGCCACCGGGGGGAGGTCAGGGCCACCCCCAGGGAGAGGACCGTCAGCAGCGCGAGATTGAGCAGCAGCACTGTGGCATAGAGACGCCCGGCCGAGGCGGACCCCTCCTTGGTCCGGACCTCGATGTAGGTGGGAATCAGGGCTGCATTCAAGGAATTGGAGATGAGGCTGACGGCCACCGTAGGCGCCAGGGTGGCGATCACGAAGGCGTCCAAGGCGTTGGAAGTCCCGAAGGCGGCCGCGACCACCGATTCCTTCACGACGGACACCACCTTGACGCCCACCGCGAAGAACCCGACGGTCAGCACCGCCCGCAACACACCCCGGTTGGCCGCGATCAAGGGGAGGCGGGCCCAGACTCGTCGCAATGCGACCACCACCATGTAGGAATCCACCTCTAGATTGGGCGTCTCAGGGATCTCAGGTTCTGATTCGGCAGGGTGACGAACCCCGTCGAATGCTCAGCCAGCTGACCAGTTCCACTGGTTTTCGTCATGGTTCCATGTTCTCGTTTCCTGTCAAGGCATCCGCGTGTTAATAACATTTTACAATTTCATTATTTACATGTTTTTGCCCAAAAGCGTTCCCCACATGGCTCGATGGTTTACCGAGAACCCTCTCTCATCGCCTTGGCATCCGATTCGAGCAGGCGCACCAGGCGGCTGGCGAGCCCCGTGCGGAGCGCGAGGAACCCCCACGACGGAAGCTCGGGCCCCATCCGCGCTTTGACGGCCCGGATCCAGGAGGTAGGGATGACCCGCTTGAGGGCGGCCCTCACCGTCCGGCTGGAGGTCGGCGTAAAGGCAGTCTCCGAGAGGTGGCCCAGGAGGCGGGCCCTCCAGGCATCCGGCAGCAGGGCTTCGACGGTCCCGCTTTCGAGTTCCTCACGGAGCCAGCGCAGGTAGGGTTCCGAATGGATGAAGTCGCTGCGGTCGTCGTCGGCACCCATGGTCGCATAGGGCACCGGCGGGCCTGCGGCCTTCGCGATCTGGCTGAATGCCGCCTTGCTGGTGCGCAGGTCGTCGGGCATCTGGCGGACGAAGGAGAGCACCTCGCGAGACAGGAGCGGGCTCGCGATCTCCACGAAGGGCGCCTTCACGTCATTCAATGCGGCGAGGCCAACGGGAATCCGGTGGCCATGGTAGAGGCGGTCCCGGTAGGCGGGGATGGACTCGCCGGCCCGGTGTTCCAGCGCTTCCGGGAGGCGCTGCGCGCCATCCGCGAGTTCCTCGGCCTCGGCCTCCATCAGGAAATCCCTCAGCATGGTCAGGCCCACGGAGGTTCTCGCGTGCTGCACAGTCCTCACAGGGATCCAGCCGAAGCCCTCATCACCCCGGATCACCCCCGAGATTCCGCTCGCCGCGAAGGATGCCCACATGCGCAGGCCATCCAGGTAGGGAAAGAGCTGGTCGGTGGCGCCCCCGCTGGCGGCCAGGAACTGATCCACGACCGCCGCAGGCGGATCCTCCGATCGCTCCGAGAGCAGGTAGTCGTGGGCAAGGCCATAGTGCGAGGCGATCCTCCGGGCGATGAAGGCATCGTTGCCTGGCTGGTGGAGGGAGGACGCGAGTCCCCAGGTCATGGTGGGAGGCCGAACCCCGGCTTCCACCAGGACCCCTAGGATGAACCGGCTGTCATAGCCTCCCGACAGGGGCAGGGCCCAGCGCGCGGAGGTGAAATCGAATCGCTGGATGGCCGCCCGCATGATCCCCAGCAGCTCCTCCCGGCAGGCCGCGGCGTTCATCGGCCTGGGGCTGAACTCGATCGGGGTGGTGCGAAGGTCCAGGGTCCACCGCTGGCGGTCCAGCACCAGGCGGGCGTTCTGGGGCAGGCGGTGAATGCGCCGGTCCCAGCCGTCCGAAGGGCCGAGCGTGCTCGACGACAAGAACCACGCGAAGGCCGCCCGGTTGAACTCCAGGCCTTCCATGAGAGCGACCAGCGCCCGCTGGGACGTCGAGGCGAGAAAGCGGGTCTCCGTGAGGACGTACCAGAGCGTCCTGGATCCCGCGAAATCGCTGCACAGCTCCACCCGCCCGCCATCGGACCGGACCAGGGCGAAGGTCCCATCCGGCACCGGGGACCCTGGCTCGTGCCAAGCCGGCCAGGAACCCGCGAAAGCACCCAGGTGAGCCGAGGTTTCCCTCGCCGTGGCCGCCCCCACCGGTCCCGTGAGGCACAGTCCCTCCAGGGTCCCCATCGCCACCTGATGGGGGTGGCCGGCCACGTTGGAGGGCGTGATCCGGTCCGCCACACGCCTCAGGTCACCCTCGCTGAGCGCGCCCTGGGGGCCACGCCAACAGGCAAAGATCACATTGGACATGCGATACCTCCCGCGGCGACCTTCCGGCCTCTGGCCTGCTGGATGGCGTCCTCCCACAGGGCCAGGACCCGCTCGCCCGAAAACCGCTGCACCACTTCGGCGGCTCGCGCCGAGAGGCGTGCCCGGCCCGCGGGGTCCGACATCAGGTCAACAAGAGCCTCGGCCAGGGCCGAGGGGTCCTCGGGCGGCACCAGGCGCCCATTCACGCCGTCCAGAATGATCTCCCTCGCGGCGCCCCCGAAATCCGTGCACACCACGGGAAGCCCGCAGGCCATCGCCTCCGCCAGGGCATTCGGGAACCCTTCGGCCCGGGACGACATGACAAACAGGTCCGCCCCGCGCAGGACCGCGTAGGGATCCTCGGTCAAGCCCGGAAGGCGGATGCACCCGGACAGGCCCAGGCTCAGGACCTGGGCCTCCAGCGCCTTTCGTTCAGGCCCCTCGCCCCAGATCTCCAGCGTCCATCCAGGCGCCCGCTCCCGGATCAGGGCGAAGGCCCGCAGGAGGAGATCGAACCCCTTGACGGGGAACAACCTTCCGATGGCCACGAGGCGGTGGGGTGACGCGTTCCCGGGATCGCCCCCCTGAATGGGTGGTGGCGGGGGCACCGGGTTGGGAATGACCACTCCTTTTCGGCGGACCCCGGCGGGAAACCACTCCAGCACGGCTTGCGACTGGAAGACGACGGTGTCGGCTCGGGGGTAGGCCAGATCGCGCAGGAGACCCCAGCGCCATCCGAGCGATCGCCTGGAGGGATCGGTGCGCTCCGAGATGATGACGGGGATGCCCAGGCCTCGAGACGCCAGGACCGCCAGGATGTTGGCCTTGTCGATGAAGGCGATCAGCACGTCGGGCTGTTCCTCGCGGATCGCCTTGCGAATGCTGCGGAGCCGGCGGAGGTTGTTGACGAGCCCGGAAAGCAGGTTGTGGCTTTCTCCCAGCAGGTTCAGGGGCCGCACCTCGATGGCGCGGCCCAGGTGGTAGAAAGGCGCCTTCCCCTCATCCTCCATGGTCAGGACCACGACCCGCCTTCCCCCCGCCGACCAGTCATTCGCGAGAAAAGAGAGCACCCGCTCCGCACCGGCGGCTCGAAGGCCCCAGATGAAAAAGCAGATCTTCATGTGTTCCTTACCTCGCGCGGCGGGTGATGAAGGGTGCCAGGGATAGACACGATCATGAAACGACATTCTATCGATTTTTGACATCTGAATGTATTGTAGATGAAGTCTTGTTGGAGAATCCTGTTCTATGGACATCGGCAGCCTTCCCAACCGATTGCCGCTTCCGTCTTGGCCATCGAATCCGTGGTGAAGGAGACGA
This sequence comes from Geothrix sp. SG200, assembly GCF_022808935.1. GTDB lineage: Bacteria > Acidobacteriota > Holophagae > Holophagales > Holophagaceae > Geothrix > Geothrix alkalitolerans. Next base: position 79,160 of record NZ_JAKZFR010000008.1, on the reverse strand, counting down.
TCCGCATGACCGATAGCCGCTACCTGGTGCGTTTCGACGACATCTGTCCGACCATGAACTGGGCCATGTGGGAGGCCATCGAGGCCCGCCTGGTCCAGTTCGGGGTGAAGCCCATCCTGGCGGTGGTGCCCGATAACCGCGACCGCAAGTTGATGGTCGACCCCCCCCAGGCGGACTTCTGGGCCCGTGTCCGCCGCTGGCAAGCCATGGGCTACACCATCGCGATCCACGGGTACCAGCACGTCTACGTGAACAGGAACCCTGGGATGTTGAAGCTGACCCCTCAGAGCGAGTTCGCCGGTCTTCCGCGGGCGGAGCAGGAGGCCAAGCTGAGATCCGGGCTGGCAATCTTCGATCAGCAGGGCGTCCGCGCCGAAGCCTGGGTGGCGCCTTCCCACTCCTTCGACCGCACCACCGTGGAGATCCTCGCGGACCTCGGCTTGACCCGCATCAGTGACGGCCTCTGGCCACGGCCTTTCACCGAGGCCAACGGCATCACCTGGATACCCCAGCAGCTTTGGGATTTCCAGCCCAGGTCCGCGGGCATCTGGACCGTGTGCAACCACCACAACCACTGGACCCCCCAGCGGCTGGAGATGTTTGTCGAATCCCTCCGAACCTATGCATCTCGCCTGACGGATGTCCCCTCCGTGCTCCAGGATTACGCGGGGCGCAGGCTCTCTCTGTCCGACCGTTGGCAAGGGTTTTCAGAATTCGTCTGGACCCACCGCATCATGGGGCCCCTCTGGACCGCCCGGCGGCGCCTGCGCGAACGAAGGGCAATGGCCCAATGACCCGGAAACCCCGTGTGCTGTTTCTCATCAATGCTCTGGCGGCCTGCGGCGCCGCGCGGCGCCGGCAGATCATCCCGAACGGCTGGGACGTCTCCCGGTTCAACCCGGATCCCGGGCGGGGCTTATGCAACGGAAGGCCCCGGCCTCGGCGGTCTTGGACCTCCTCCGAGAGGCACCGGGAGCTCGCTCGGCCCGCCGGCCAGCCTGCCGGGCCTGAACCTCGACACGGTGCAGCGGCCAAGCCCCGTCCCGGGATGCCGAACAGACCTGGCATGGCCTCCCATCGAGGGACTTCCTCCCCGTCCAGCCTGCCGGAGCTCCCTCGATGAGCAGCCACTTCGACGGCCCACGCTACCTGCTCCGCTTCGACGACATCTGCCCGACCATGGACTGGTCGACCTGGAACGCCGTCGAAGAGGTCCTGGTCGCACAGGGGGTGAAGCCGATCCTGGCGGTGGTTCCCGACAATCAGGATCCGAAGCTGATGGTCGATCCGCCGGCGCCCGACTTCTGGGAGCGGGTGCGTGGCTGGCAGGCGCGGGGGTGGGCCATCGGCCTCCACGGGTATCAGCACCTCAGCGTGAATTCCGAGTCGGGCATCCTGGGTTTTCCGTCGAAGAGCGAATTCGCCGGCCTTCCCCACGAGGAACAGCTTCGCAAGCTGAAACTCGGCATGGAGATCTTCGCCCGCGAAGGGGTCCGGCCAGACGCATGGATCGCGCCTTCCCATTCCTTCGATCTGGTCACCGTGGCTGCGCTGAGGGAGCTCGGGGTCTGGACCATCAGCGATGGCATGGCCTTCGGTCCCTATCAGGACAACCAGGGCACCGTGTGGATTCCACAGCAGTACGCGATGATGCGGCCCATGCCTTGGGGGGTGTGGACCTTCTGCTACCACCTCGGTCTTCTCTCTGGCGGAGAGCTGACCCGCTTCCGGAAGCGGCTGGAGCAGCTGGGACCAAGAATGATCTCCCTCGACGAGGCGAGGGCTCTTGGCGGCCGCCGCCTCTCCCCGTTGGACCGGATGGTGGGCCTCTCGCGGAAGATCCTCACCATGACCCGGAGGCAGCGGACGAGGGGGGCGTCGTGATCCGGACCCGCGTCGCGTTCCTCATCCCTTCCCTGATCGCGCACGGGGCCGAGCGTCAGCTGTGCGAGCTGGTGCGGGGGATGGACAAGCGCCGGTTCGAGGTACACGTCGTGGTGTTCTATGGCCCCGAGGCACACGGCGAGAACCACCTGTGGGGCGAGACGGAGGGGATCCCGGAGAGCACCTGGCATTGCCTCCACAAACGGAGGGGCGGTGCCGGGTACCTGACCGCGCTTCCCCGCCTGCTGGCCCTGCTGAGGCGGATCCAGCCGGACGTTCTCCATGGGTACATGGACGCCAACCTGCCGGCCCTGCTGCTGGGGCGCCTGCTTGGCAGGCCCGTGGCCTGGGGCATCCGCCGCACCAGCAGCGACGTTTCGCTGTTGGATGGCCGGTCCCGTTGGCTGCTTAGGATCTCGGCGCGCCTGGCCCGATTCACGGATTTGATCATCTTCAACTCTGAGGCGGGGCAGGCCAGTCACCAAGCCATGGGCATGCGGGGCCCCCGGATGCTGGTCATCCCCAACGGATTCGATGTCATCCGGTTCGCGCCGGCCCCGCCCAGCGGCCTGGAGCAACGCCGGGCCTGGAACGTGCCCGCAGAGGCGCCGCTCATCGGCATCGTGGGCCGTCTGGAGCCGGTGAAGGACCATCCAACCTTCCTGCGCGCCGCCGCACGGATCGCTGCGGATTGGCCTGAAGCGCGCTTCGTCTGTGTGGGAAGCGGGCCGTCGGGCTATTCGGCGTCCCTGAAGCGGCAGGCGGAGACCCTTGGTCTCGGGGATCGCGTGTTGTGGCCCGGTGCCTGTGCCGAGATGCCTGCCGTCTATAACGCCCTGACCGTCATGGCCCTGTCCTCGACCGACGAGGGCTTTCCCAATGTCCTGGGAGAGGCCATGGCTTGCGGCATCCCCTGTGTCTCGACCCGGGCGGGCGATTCCGAGCGCCTGGTGGGCGACCCTGAGGCAATGGTGGACCCTGGCGATGATCAGGCGCTGGCAGCGGCCATCTCCCATCTCTTGAGGGAACCCCCAGCATCCCGAACCGCGAAGGGCATGGCCCAGCGCGCGCGGATGTGCTCGGAGTTCAGCACCGAGATTCTCGTCCGCCGCACGGAAGCCGCGCTGGCCTCCCTGCGCCGCGTCCCATCGACCCGTCCTTTCCCCGCCGGTGCCTGAATGTACGACATCGTGTTTCTCACCGATCAATTGGGCCGTGGGGGAGCCGAAACCCAACTGGTCCGGATCTGCACATCCCTTCACCGAAGGGGGTGGAAGGTGGGCATCCTCTCCCTCTTTCCCGGCGGTGATTTCGAGGAGGAGCTCCAGGCCGATGGCATCCCCCACCTGTCCTGCGAGCTCCACCGAATGCCCAAGGACCATCCACTCATTCCGATTCGCATGACACTGCGGCTCCTCCGGCACCTGCGCGCCTGGAAGCCTTCGGTGCTGATCTGCTTCAGCTACCATTCCGACGTCATCGGCCGCGTGTGCGGTCGATTGGCGGGCATCCCGGTCATCATCGGCTCCCTCCGGACCGCCTTCACCAAGACCTCGCTTCGCGCAAAGGTCTACCGGATCACGGAACCGCTGGTCGACCTGACCGTCTCGAACTCCCAGGCGGGAATCAATTACATGGTCTCGCGGAAAGTCCTCACGCCGAAGAAGACCCTGGTGATTCCGAATGGGATGTTCACCTCGGACTACCCCTCACCCGTTCCCCGGGAAGAGGTGAGGGCCGACCTGGGCGTCGCCCCGGAGGCCTTCCTGTGGCTCGCCGTCGGCACCCTCAATCCGGCGAAGGACTACCCCACCATGCTCGAGGCGGCGGCGCTGTGCGCAGCGGCCAATCCCCGGTTCCGCTTGCACATCGCCGGAGGGGGTGAGCAGATCTACGCCCTCCGGGCGGAGGCGGAGAGGCGCGGGGTGGGGCAGGTCGTGCGCTTCCTCGGGAAGCGCGCCGACGTGGCGAGGCTCATGAAGGCGGCGGATGCCTTCGTGCTTTCTTCGGCCTGGGAGGGCCTTCCCAATGCCGTGATGGAGGCACTGGCATCAGGCCTTCCTGTCGTGGCGACGGATGTCGGGGGGGTCCGGGAACTGGTCGCCCCGGGCCGCTCTGGGTGGATCGTTCCCCCGCGCGATCCGGAGGCGCTGGCGAACCAGATGCTGGCCGTGATGGTCCTGGATGCCCCCGTGCGTGACCGGATGGGTGAGGTCGGCCGGGAACACATGGTCACCCGCTACGACCAGGAACGCATCATCGAGCGGTGGGAGGACCTGGTCCGCCGTACCTCGGCGACGACCCGGAAGCTCCTGCCCAAGCAGGCACCCGCCTTTGTCATCTCCTTGGACTTCGAGCTCCTCTGGGGCCTCCGCGACAAGCAATCCATCCAGACCTACGGGGACCACATCCTGGGGGAACGCGAAGCCATCCCGGCCATGCTGGGATTGTTCAGGCGGTATGGCATCAAGGCCACCTGGGCAGCGGTGGGCATGTCGCTCTTCGATCGCCGCGAGGAGCTCCTCGAGTACTTGCCCGACCTGCGACCCACCTACGACCGCGAGGGATTGAACCCCTACCTGGCCCTGGATGAGATCGGAGCGGATGAGCGCTCCGATCCCTACCACTACGGTCTCTCCATGGCCCGCCAGATCCTCGACTGCGAGGGCCAGGAGCTCGGCAGCCACACGTTCTCCCATTTCTACTGTCTCGAGAAGGGGCAGACCAAGGCCCAGTTCCGGGCAGACCTGGAGGCATCCATCGCCGCCATCCAGCGCCTCACGGTCCACCCCGTCAGCTTCGTGTTCCCGCGGAACCAGTACAACTCGGACTACCTGCCCGTTTGCGCCGAGGCCGGGTTCACCTGCTTCCGCGGCAACGAGAAGGCCTGGATGTACCGAGGGTCACAGGACGAGGGGAACTCCGCCCCCCGGCGCATGGCGCGCCTGGTGGACCACTATGTCAATCTCTCGGGCTCCAACGGGTTCATCCCCGGCGAAGAGGCCGGCCTGGTCAACTGTCCCTCCAGCCGCTTCCTGCGCCCGATCCACCCCTCCCTGGAACGCCTGGAGGGCCTGCGCCTCCGGCGCATCAAGAGCGCCATGACCGCGGCGGCCCGGGCCGGGGAGAGCTTCCACCTCTGGTGGCACCCCCACAATTTCGGAACCCGGCTTCAGGAAAACCTGGCCAACCTCGAAGACCTGCTGCGGTGCCATGTGGCACTCCGGGACCGCTACGGCGTGGTGCCCATGACCATGGGCGAGCTGGCGGCCCGGACCCGCACCGGCCTGCCGCACCCACCCTTCCACGAAGTCGTCGGGGGAGGTCGCGGATGACACTGGTCCTTCGCACCCGCGAATGCACGGACCTCCCGGACGGGACGTACGCCTACTGCCCCGGCCGGAGCCAGGAGATCCACGGACAGGGGACCTGACCATCCAAGAGCTCATCAAAAATCCATTAGCCACCAGCATCCGATTGAGAAATAATCGCCTCGTCGCACCAACCAATGGACGCCTCGAAAGATCAACCATCTAGCTCACCAGGAGTGGAGCATCATGCGCATCGCAGTCGTGGGTCTCGGATATGTCGGACTTCCCCTCGCATTGGAGCTGGCGAAGAAGTTCCCCGGCACAGTGGGGTTTGACATCCACGCCGAGAAGGTCGCGGAACTCAAGGGCGGCGTGGACCGCACCAAGGAGGCGGACCCGGCGGCCCTCCGCGGCACAACGCTGAAGATGACGGCGGACCCCGAGGACATGCGGGGCTGCGACTTCATCATCGTGGCCGTGCCCACGCCCATCGACGGCTGGAACCGCCCCGATCTCACGCCCATGCTCAAGGCCAGCGAGACCGTGGGCAAGGTGATCGGTCCGGGTGCCATCGTGGTGTACGAATCCACGGTCTTCCCCGGCGTGACGGAGGAGATCTGCGGCCCCGTGCTGGAGAAACACTCGGGGCTCAAGAGCGGCGTGGACTTCAAGCTGGGCTACTCGCCGGAGCGCATCAACCCAGGTGACAAGATCCACACCGTGGACCAGATCGTGAAGGTGGTGTCCGGCCAGGACGAGGCCTCCCTCCGGACCATCGCCGGCGTCTACGGGGCCGTCATCCGCGCGGGCATCCACCAGGCCAGCTCCATCAAGGTGGCCGAGACCGCCAAGGTCATCGAGAACACCCAGCGGGACATCAACATCGCGCTCATGAACGAACTGGCCATCATCTGCGAGAAGGTGGGCATCCGCACCGCGGAGGTGCTGGCCGCGGCCCGCACCAAGTGGAACTTCCTCCCCTTCAGCCCCGGCCTCGTGGGCGGCCACTGCATCGGCGTGGATCCCTACTACCTCACCACCAAGGCCGAGGAGCTGGGCTACCAGCCGCAGGTCATCCTCGCGGGCCGGCGCATCAACGACACCATGGGCGCCTACGTGGCCCAGAAGCTCGTGAAGCTGCTCATCCAGCAGCAGATCCCGGTGAAGACCGCGAAGGTCGGCATCCTCGGTCTCACCTTCAAGGAGAACGTGCACGACATCCGGAACAGCAAGGTGCCCGACATCGTCGAGGAGCTCCGCCAGTTCGGGGTCCATCCCCTGGTCCATGATCCACTGGCCGACCACGAGGCGACCCACGAGGAGTACGGGATCCACCTCTCACCCTTCGACACCTTCCATGACCTCGATGCCCTGGTCTTCGCCGTCAGCCACCAGGCCTTCCTCGACGGCGGGCCCGCCTCCCTCCGCGCCTGCCTCAAGCCGACTTCGGTGGTCGTGGACGTGAAGTCCTGCTTCCAGCCGTCGGACTTCCCCGACCCCATCTCCTACTGGAGCCTGTGATGAGCCTGTACCTGGCGCTCTGCGAGGACCTCCGGGCCCGCCCGAAGCGGTGGCTCGTGACCGGCGTGGCCGGGTTCATCGGCTCATCCGTCCTCCAGAAGCTCCTGGAGCTGGACCAGACCGTGGTCGGGCTCGACAACTTCTCCACGGGGAGGCCCTGGAACCTGGAGAACGTGCGCCAGGGGGTTTCCCCGGCTGCGTGGGCGCGGTTCACCTTCATCGAAGGCGACACCCGGGATCTGGATACCTGCCGGCAGGCCTGCGAAGGCAGCGAGGTCGTGCTCCACCAGGCCGCGCTCGGTTCCGTGCCCCGCTCCATCAAGGATCCCATTGCCAGCCACCAGTCCAACGTGGACGGCCTCCTGAACATGCTCGTGGCCGCCCGGGACGCCGGTGTCCGGCGGATGGCCTACGCCTCCTCCAGCTCCGTCTACGGGGATGATGCCGGGCTTCCGAAGGTCGAGGAACGCACCGGACACCCTCTGTCCCCCTACGCCCTCACCAAGGTCATCGGCGAGCAGTACGCGGCCATCTTCGCCCGGACCTACGGGTTCAAGACCCTCGGCTTCCGCTACTTCAACGTCTTCGGTCCCCGCCAGAATCCCAACGGGCCCTACGCGGCGGTCATGCCCAAGTGGCTCCAGGCCCTGGCCGACGGGGAGACCTGCACCATTCACGGCGATGGCGACACCAGCCGGGACTTCTGCTTCGTGGCCAACGCCGTCCAGGCCAACCTCCTGGCCAGCGTGGCCCCCGAGAGCGCCCTGGGCGAAGTCTTCAACGTCTCCTACGGCGGCACCACGTCCCTGACGAACCTCTACTGGATGATCGTGGAGCGCCTCGCCGCCGTGCATCCCGGGTTCGAGCGGCGCGACCCCCTGTACGGCCCGCCCCGCGAGGGCGACATCCGGCATTCCCAGGCGGACCTCTCCAAGATCCGGGCCCACCTGGGCTACGAGCCCACCCACTCGGTGGCCCAGGGGCTGGATGAGCTGGTCCCCTGGTTCTCGGCCCAAGCGGCCCGGCTCTGATGCGGATCGGAGTGCTGGGAGGCGAGGCGAGGGACCTGGTGAACTTCCGCGGCCACCTCATCTCGGAGATGGCCCGGGCGGGGCATGAGGTCTACGGCATCGCCCCCGGCGGCACCGCCGGGATCCAGGCGAGCCTGGCGGCGCTCGGCGCCACCTACGTTCCCATCACCCTCGACCGCACAGGCCTGAACCCCCTCCGGGACCTGGCCAGCCTCGTCCGCCTGCGGAACCTGTTCCGCCACCTGCGCCTCGAGGCCCTCCTGGCCTATGAGGTGAAGGCCGTGGCCTTCGGGACGCTGGCCGCCCGCCAGGCGGGGGTCCACCAGCGCTTTGCCATGATCACCGGCCGGGGAACCACCCTCCAGGGCACCCCCACGGGACTCCGCGACCAGGCGGTCCGGCGCCTGGTGAAGGCCTTCTACCGCCGGGCCCTCCGCCAATGCCGGGGGGTCCTCTTCCAGAACGAGGACGACCTGGCCTTCTTCCGGAACGAAGGGATGCTGCCGGAGGGCCACCCCTGGCGGATCATCAACGGCTCCGGCGTGGACCTGGACCACTATGTCCAGTCGCCGCTCCCCCCTGGCTCCGTGACCTTCCTCTTCGTGGGACGGCTGCTGCGGGACAAGGGCCTGAACGAGTACGTCCAGGCCTGCCGGACCCTCTCGGACCGGCACCTGGGCGCACGCTTCCAGATCCTGGGTCCCCTGGACAGCAATCCGAACGCGATCAAGGCGGGGCAGGTGGAGGCCTGGACCCGCGAAGGCATCGTGGAGTACCTCGGCGAGACCGGGGATGTCCGCCCGGCCCTGGCCGCCGCCCATGTCCTGGTGCTGCCTTCCTACGGGGAGGGGACGCCCCGATCCGTGCTCGAGGCCATGTCCATGGGGCGGGCCGTCGTCACCACGGACGCCCCCGGATGCCGGGCCACCGTGCGGAATGGAAGCAACGGCTTCCTCGTTCCGGTGCGGAACAGCGACGCGCTCGCCGAGGCCATGGCGAAGCTGGCCATGGACCGGGGCTTGATCGCCCGCTTCGGGGCTGAGGGCCGGCGGATCGCCGAGGAGACCTACGACGTCCGCCGGGTGACAGCGGACATCCTGGCGTTCATGGAACTGGCCCCCAGCCACCCATAACGCGTCCGGAGCCTCTGGTCCTTCCCGCCACCCGGCGGTTGCTGGTTCGCACCCCTCACCCGAGACCCGCGGAGGGATCCGAGACTTGATCGTCCAGTCTAGAGATGCACAGGTCCATCACCGTCGCCGCGATTGAGGTGGAAGCCTGCGGCGCTCTCCTCAAGGGGTTGAAGCAGGGCAGCCAGCTTGGGGGACATGAAAAACGGGAAGTTCGAGGGGCCTTCCAGGAAGCCCGTGGTCCGCAACGCCAGGCACCAGGCCTGGCTGGCCTGGTTCGAGATGACCAGGTCAGATCCGCCATCTTCGAGGACCTTCCTGGAGCAGGCGACGACATCCCGGGCATCGGCGGGCTTGGCGAGGCAATCGACCAGGGTGCCCACCCGCATGTCGCCAAATTGCTTGTGCCCGGACATCTGGGTATTGAGCAATACCGCCCAGCCCACGATCTGCCGGTCCCGCATGACCTTCAGGCGTATGAACCGTGGGTTGGTGGCTGGGTACAGGGCATTCAAGATGCGGTGATCGCGCACCGCGATCAGTGAATAGTCGTTTTTACAGCTGTCCCAGACGGCATCGGCCCATTCAGAGAACCCGGGAACAATCTCGCAGGACACATCCGCCGAGGGACGATGGCCGCGTCTCAGGCCGAAGAGCGTCTTGATGCCCAGCCAGCCCAGGCCACTGGACCTGAGGACATCGAAGACGATCCGCCGAAGGCGGGTGTTCCGCAATATGATGATGTTGCGCAGAAATGCATTGGGATGAATGACCCTGAACCAGAACGGGACCGGGGTCGTCTGCCATCCGGCTGAAAGCAGGAATTTCGCCATGGGAATGTGGAGGCCTCCAATGCCCAGCCCCCACATGTGAGGATGCCTGCGAAGGGCATCCCAGTACAATTTCGCCCCGATCATGGCGTAGGTTCGGTCGGCAATGCCTTCGGAGATCGGGTTCTGGTAATCCTGCATGACCAGATATTCCCCCTTCAGCAGAAAGGGCTGATGTTTCAAGCCGTAACCGCCGTGCATGCCTCCTTGTTCATCGACAGCCACGAAATATTCCTGGTACAGATCGAATCCTTCCCGCCTGGGAAGCCACTTGGGAACATGAGATTCCGTGAAATGAAAGGTATACAGGTTGGAGTCGAGGTTCGCCGCGGCGAGTCGTGTGTTGAACGCCCGCACGGCCTCTTCGTGTGCAGCCGTATAGGGGGTGATTTCAATGTGCATGCCACACCTGATGGTTTGAAGGAATGAGTTGATTCCGGGGGTGAATTCACCGGGTGGCTGTTCCGGAGCGGAGGCGGCATCTCGAAAGATCAGGAAGGGGGCCCGCAGGTCATGGGCTCCCGGTGATGCCCACCGACAGTCGACAAGCTTGTAGCAATCCGTTGTCGAACATGATATGACCTTTATTCTTCTGAGGCGATCCCATTCGATGACAGCACTCGGTTACGAGTCCCCGTGGATGACCGACGATACACGGATCTTCCGGCGGACGGTCCGGCACTTCGTCGAGCACGACCTCGCCCCGCACCAGGCCCTCTGGGCGGCGCAGGGCCGCCCGGATTCCGGCGCGTGGATCAAAGCCGGCCAGGCGGGATTGCTGCTGCCAGACGTGCCTGAAGCCTACGGCGGGGGCGGCGGGACTTTCGCGCATGAAGCCGTCGTCGTGGAGGAGTTGGCCCGTGCGGGGATTCCGTTCGGCGCCGGGGTCCAGAGCATCGTGGCCCACTACATTCTGGCCTATGGCAGCGAGGCGCAGAAACGGGCATGGCTCCCCCGCCTAGCCAGCGGAACCCTCGTTGGTGCGATCGGGATGACGGAACCCGACTCTGGGTCCGATCTGGCGTCCCTCAGGACCCTCGCCCGCCGGGAGGGCGATGACTATGTCATCGACGGTTCCAAGACCTTCATCACCAATGGATGGCATGCGGGTCTCGTGTGTCTCGCCGTGCGGACGGACCCCAAGGCCACCGGCATGAGGGCGCTGTCCTTGCTGGTCGTCGAGACCGAAAACCTGCCTGGCTACCGGATTGGCCAGATCCTGCAAAAAGTCGGTCGGCACCCTCTGGACACGTGCGAGCTGTTCTTCGACGGGGTGCGGGTCCCCGCCAGGAACCTGCTCGGCGCCGGCGAAGGCCGCGGACTGCTGCAGCTCATGGAGCAGCTCACCTACGAGCGGCTGTCGATCGGCCTCGCCGCCGTCGCCTCCGCGGAAAGCGCGGTGGAGATGACGACCCGCTACGCGAAGGAGCGGCGGATTTACGGCAACCCGCTCATCGACTTGCAGAACACGCGGTTCAAGCTGGCGGAGTGCAAGACCGAGGCGCACGTCGGGCGCGTATTCGTGGACAACTGCATCCAGCAGCACATCGCCGGTCGGCTGGACCCGGTGAGCGCGGCGATGGCCAAGTACTGGCTGACCGACTGCCAATGCCGGGTCATCGACGAGTGCGTCCAGCTCCATGGGGGATACGGGTACATGGAGGAATACCCGATCGCGCGCATGTGGCGCGATAGCCGGGCACAGCGGATTTATGGCGGCACCAATGAGGTCATGAAAGAAATCGTGGGGCGGTCCTTATGACAATCAGCGATACGCGCGCCGAATTCCCACCTGTATGCACACACGAGCTGTTCGAGCGCCAGGTGGCCCGGACCCCCGACGCCGTCGCCCTCTCATTCGGAACGCGACAGGTCAGCTACCGGGAATTGAATGAGCGCGCGAACAAGGTGGCGCACCACCTCCGCGAACGCGGCGTGGGTCCGAACGTGCTCGTGGGCGTCTGTCTTGAGCGCTCCCCGGAGATGGTCGTGGCGTTGCTGGGGGTGTGGAAGGCAGGAGGCGCCTATGTCCCTCTGGATCCGACCTACCCACCGGAGCGGCTGTCGTTCATGATCGGCGATGCCGGAACGCGGTGGCTGCTGACCGAGGAGAAGTGCCGTCCGGTGCTCGGCTCTCTGAGCGCCGAGGCGATCTACCTGGACAGCGGCTGGCCGCTGCTCGAACACCAAGCCCACGACAATCCTGCGCCGGTCGCCCATCCGTCCCATCTGGCCTATGTCATGTACACCTCTGGATCGACCGGCCGACCCAAAGGGGCGATGATCGTCCACAGCGGCCTGGTCAATTATTTGTGGTGGGCGATTCAGGCCTATGCCGTCGGGCCCGGCCACAGGGTTCCGGTTCATTCCTCCGTGTCGTTCGACCTCACGGTGACCAGCCTGTACACCCCGCTGATGGCGGGCGGCACGGTCGAGCTCCTGCCGGAGGATGCCGGCGCGCAGAACCTGGTGGCGGCGTTGCAGCGAACCGGGGGGCACGGTCTCGTCAAGATCACGCCGTCGCACCTGGAGCTGCTGAGCAAGCAGGTCAACCCGATCCATGTGCCGGGCATGGCGAGGGTCTTCGTGGTCGGGGGCGAGAATCTGTTGGCCGAAAGCCTCCAGCTCTGGCGCGATCTGGCGCCTGACACGCGGATCATCAACGAATACGGCCCCACCGAGACGGTCGTCGGTTGCTGTGTCCACGAAGTGCGGCCAGAGGATCCGACCAGCGGACCCGTGCCCATCGGGCGGCCGATCGCGAACACCTCCCTGTATGTGCTCGATCCCAGCCTTCGGCCGGTTCCGCCCGGCGAGATGGGCGAGCTCTACATTGGTGGCGCCGGCGTGGCACGCGGTTACCTGAACCGGCCGGAGCTCACGGCCGAGCGTTTCCTGCCCGATCCCTTCAGCGACGTTCCAGGCGCCACCATGTACAAGACGGGAGACCTCTCAAGGTACCGGGCGGATGGAATCCTGGAATACCTGGGTCGGATCGACGATCAGGTGAAAATCCGCGGCTACCGGGTCGAGCTTGGCGAGATCGAAGCGGCCCTCGCGGCACAACCGAAGGTCTGGTCTTGCGCGGTCCTCGCGCGCGAGGACGAATCCGGGGCCAAGCAACTCCTCGCCTATGTGGTCGCACGCGATGACGCTAGGCCGGATGCCGGGGAGTTGCGGTCGTTCCTCAAGGAGCGGATTCCGGGATACATGGTTCCGGCCCATTTCGTCTTCATGGACGCCCTCCCGCTCACGCCAAACGGAAAGGTCGACCGGAAAGCCCTGCCGCCCTGGACCGGCGAGACCGCTGGCGCCGAAAAGGGCGGAAAGCCCCGCACCCAGACCGAGCAGGCCCTCGCGGCGATATGGTGCGATCTGCTGAAGCGGGATTCGGTCGGCGTGGACGATGACTTCTTCGACCTGGGGGGCGACTCGATGAGTGGCATTGGACTGCTCATCCAGATCAAGAGCACGTTTGGCGTGGACCTCGAGCTCGCGGGTCTGTTCGACCATCTTCGGCTATCCACCCTCGCCACGGCCATCGATACCCTAGCGCTCGAGAAGATCCCATCAGGCTCGGGAGATGGGTCATCTGAACGGGAACCTTCGAATTACCCGTAGCGCCCTGGACCATGCGACCTGGTTCACGGAGAATGCCCGCCGCATGGCGCGGCCCGTGCGGCCCCGGCCGGCGCGTGACGGCCCCGTCGGGGTTCGTCACTCGTACCGGTAGTGGTAGGCGTACCGGTAGTGCGTGTAGTTCCCCACGACGCCGAGAGGCTCGACATCGTTGAAGACGCACCCCATCAACGGAAGATCCGCGCGATCGAGCTGGGTGAGGCAGGCCCGCAACTCGTCGAGGGAGTGGGCACCGTACTTCACCACGAGCAGGACGCCGTCGACCTTGGCCCCAATGAGGAGGGAGTCGGTGACCGCCAACACGGGCGGGGCGTCCAGAATCACGCAATCGTAGGCCTTCGAGGCCTGGGCCAGGAACGTGTCGAAGGCCTGCGTCATCAGCAGCTCGGACGGGTTCATGGGGATGGAGCCGGACATCATGAGGGAGAGCCTTGGCACGGGCGTCTTGTGGACCACCGTCTCCCATTCCGCCATCCCGGCCAGGACGTCCGACAGCCCGCCTGTCCGGTCCTTCGACCAGAAGTGCCGGTGCAGCGACCCCTTCCGGAGGTCGGCGTCCACCACCAGCACCCGGCTTCCGGACCGGGCCAGCACCGCGGCGAGGTTCCCCGCCACGAAGGATTTCCCGATGTTCGGCGAGGGCCCGGTCACCATGATCGTCCTCACGGCCGCGTGCTTCCTGGAGAAATGGAGGCTGGTGCGAAGGCTGCGGAGGCTCTCCGTGGCGAGGTCGTCCGGGTTGAGGGTCGCCAGCAGGTGCAGGCCGTCCTCGCCGTTCCGGATGGCCTGGCTGTGGGCCTCCTGGGCCTTGCTGTGGGGGATGGTCACCAGCACCGGCAGCCCGAGCTTGGATTCGAGGAGGCGATGATCCTCGATGCGCGGATTGAGGGCCTTGCGGAGGATGGCGAGGCCGATGCCGACCAGGAGGCCGAGGAAGGTGAACAGGCCCATGAGCAGCGTCTTCCGGGGCGCCACGGGCTTGGGATCCGCCGTGGCGGAATCCACCACCGTGATGCCTCCCACCTCGCCCGCACTGGCGATCCGGAGCTGCTGGATGTTGTTCAGGATCGCGGTGTAGAGCTCCGTGTTGACCGCCACCTCGCGGGACAGGCGCACCACTTCCTGCTGGGCCCCCGGCAGGGTGCGGACCTTCGATTCGATCCGCCCATTCTCGGCTCTGAGCTGGGCGATCTGCTTGTCGAGGGTGGCCACCACGTCGGCGTCCTCCCGATAGGTCCGAAGGAGCTCCTGGCGCCTCTGCTGAAGGGAGGACATCTGCGTCTTGAGGTTGGCGCTCTGCTGGAGGTAGGAGTCCGCCTCGCGGGCGAGATCCACGGATCCGGTCCGGGTCCGGAACTGGTTGAGCCGGTTCTCCGACTCGTCCAGCTTGGCCTTCACTTGGGGCAGCTGCTCCTTGAGGATCTCCAGGGTCTTCATGGTCGTGGAGTTCTTCCCCTCGACCTTGTGGTGGATGTACTGGTCGATGATCTCGTTCAGGATCTTCGCGCCGAGAGCCGGATTGGTGCTGGTGAGGGTCAGCCCCAGCACGTTCGTGAGCTTGCCCTTTTCCGCCACGTCGAGGTTGGCGCGAAGCGAGGCGATCCCGTCGGTCACCGAGCTCCGCTCGACCGTGAAGACCTGCCCGGGCTTGGCCTGCATGTAGCGGACGACCAGCTTGAGGGGTTCCCCCACGTAGGACACGGACAGAGGCTGGCCCACCTCGCCCTTGCCCAGGGGGGCGCCCTTCGGGGAATCCAACTGGAAGGCCCCGCCCCCCAGGGCGCGGAGGCTGAACACCGTCCCGCGCAGATCGTCCGGCACCTCGAACGACTCCAGGTCGACCTTGGGCGCCTCCGGGTTCCCGCGGTTCAGGGCGGCGCCGAAGACGGGGAACAGCTTCGGGCGGGCGCGAAGATCGAGGCTGAGCGCCTCCACCGTCCGGCCCAGCACCAGGTTGCTCTGGAGGATCTCGACCTCGCTCGGCGTATCCGAGGGCGCCGAGAGCAGGCCCTCCATCTTCGCGAAGGCCGGGTCCGACGGGCCCGTCCGCTTGGCCTGGACCTGCAGCAGGGCCTGGACCTGGTAGACCGGGGCCGCCTGCCAGACGTACAGGCCACCCAGCCCGACGAACACGACGAGCGCCGCGAGGATGAGGTGCTTCCCCTCCCAGAGGTTGGCAAGCCACTCGGTGAGCCCGATCTCCTCCGGCTCGTGAAACCGCTTCAAGGGGCGGGGGCGGGGTTCCTCCGGATCCAGCCGGGAGGGTCGAATGCCGGTGGCGAGGGGGCTGTTCATGCAGACCTCTGCTCGTGTGCCAAGCGGGGCAGCCAGTCTGACACGGATAGGTGGATGTTCTCGAAGGCTGTGCGGAAGGCCTCAGCCCCCTGGCGGAAGGGATCTGGAATCTCCCGGGCCCCCTCCGGGCGCCAGTGCCCGAGGAGGAAGATCCGACCCAGGAGGCTGGGGGTCGTCGCCTCGCACCAGGCTTTCTGGGGAAGATCCATCACCAGGACGAGATCGGCCGCCAGGAGCAGTTCCTCGGTCAGCTGCCGGCCCGCGTGCCCGGAGACGTCCAGGCCGGCCTCCGCCATCAACCGGGACACCTCGGGATCCACCGGGAGGCCCTCCAGGGCGTTCAGCCCTGCGGACGCCACCTGGATGCCGGGAGGCAGGGCTGCGCGCAGCATCGCCTCGGCCATGGGGCCTCGGCAGTGGTTGCCTTCACAAATGACGAGGATGCGGTGAATGGCGGGGGTACAGCCAGTCTTCATGGTCTTGAGTTCGACGAGGAGCCCAGGTACTTGGCGCTGACGGCAGTCTGCAGCAGGCCGCTGTAGGCCGGCAGGACGAGATTCACGACCTGGCCCCAGCGCACCACCGTGCCCTTGTCCACGTAGACGATGTCCCGGGGCCGCAGCGGGAACCGGTCTGCGAGGATCATGGCTGTCGGGTTGCGGGCGTCGAGGTGGAAGACATCCACGGCATTGAGCGAGGAGCCCTGGCGGATCACGTAGATGCACCTGGGGTCCGCGGTCTGCCCCTGGATGCCGCCGGAGTCCTGGATGGCCTTCGCCAGCGAGAGCTGGCCGTGGACCAGGGGCGTCGTCCCGGGCCGCAGAAGCTCGCCCATCATGTAGATGGGGGCGTCGTTCAGGTGCGGAACCTGGAGTGAATCGCCGTTCTGCAGCAGGATCTGACCCACCCGGTTGCCCTGGGAAAGCAGGGCCTGGAAATTCAGGGTCCAGGTCTTCTGGCCCCGCGAGAGGAGAATGCGGCTGTCGTCGGCCGTCGGCAGGAGCCCGCCGGCGCGGTTCAGGGCCTCGGTCAGGGAGAGCGGCACATCGTTCACGGGATAGACGCCCGGGTTCCGGACCTCCCCGCCCAGATAGACCTTCTGCGACCGGTAGGCGATCACCTTCACGTCCACTTGCGGATTCTGCAGCACCTTGTTCAGAAGCGCGGCGAGCTTGTCCCGGACCTGGCCCACGGAAAGTCCCGCGACATGGAACTTACCGACGTAGGGGAAGAACAGATCGCCGTGCTCGTCCACCACGGTGCCGGCGGCGGTGTCCTGCCGGTACTGGCCCAGGGGCAGGGTGATCTCGGGGTGGTCCCAAACGGTGACCAGCAGGATGTCCTGGGGGCCGACCAGGTAGACCGGAGGATTCTGTGCGAGCAGGCCCTCCAGTGAGAACGTCTCGCCGGCCGGCCGCTCCTGGGCCTGGACGGTCGTGAGGTTCAGCGGCTGCAGGGAGACCGTCAGCCCGTCGACCCGGGTGGTTTCCGGCCGGGAGGGCTGCTCCCGCAGCTTCATGCCCGGCGCCCTGCACGCGCCGAGCAGCAGGACCGCGCCAAGGGCGGCCCCCAAGGCGACCGTCCGGGCGGCCCCCGGAGCGGCTTTGGCCCGGGGACGCATCCCCATCTCTCGGCCTGGAACCGCGGATTGGCGCGGCGCGGAGAGTGCAGAACCGGGGGTTTGAATCCGAGCACTAGACGGGTCTTGTGGACACACGGCAGTCTCCGAGAGGAGCTGATAGATATATCGCTATTTACCACAAGCCCGCAAGGAAAATCAGCATGCTTGCGCAAGCTTGTGGATGATATGGTTCCCGTCCGGAGACCCTCCATGCCGCCCCTCCCCCTTCCTCCCCCAGACCCCGGGATCCGACGGCGCCGCCTAGCCGGATCCCCTCCCCGAGAAGCCGACCTGCCAGCAAGGTGGAAGGGGATGTTCGGGGGCCTGGCGGTCGGCGGGGGACTCCTCCTGTGCACCTGCCACGGAGGTGGATCCGGCGCGGCGGGAGGGGTCGAGCCCCCGGCGGCGAACTGCGCCCCCACACCCACCTCCTCCCGGGTCGTGAACGTGAAGGATGCGCCCTACGGCGCCAAGGGCGACGGGACCACGGATGACACGGCCGCCCTGCAGAAGGCCATCGATGCCGTCGGCGGCACCGGGGGTACGGTCTCGGTCCCGGCGGGAACCTACCGCGTGAATGCCCTCACCTCCCTGCTCCTGCGGAGCGGCATGACCCTCTCCCTCGACAGCGGCGCCGTCCTGGCGGCCATCCCGAACGGCGCGGACAACTACACCATCCTGCGGGTGTCCGGGGTCTCGAACGTGAACATCCTGGGCGGCACCCTCCTGGGCGAGCGCAGCGCCCACACGGGCACCACCGGCGAGCAGGGCATGGGACTCCGGATCACGGGCGGCGCCCAGCACATCGCCGTGGTGGGGGTCACCGCGAGGGAATGCTGGGGCGACGGGTTCACGGTGACCGATGCCAGCGACGTGACCCTCTGCCGCGTCACCGCGGACCACAATCGCCGCCAGGGGCTCTCCATCACCGGGGGGAGCGGCATCGTCGTCCGGGATTCCCGCTTCGCCAACACCGGAGGCACCCTTCCCGAGGACGGCCTCGACATCGAGCCGAACAGCGGCCAGACGGTCAGCAACGTGCTGATCACGGGTTGCGTCTTCACGAACAACGCGGGCGACGGCATCGAGGTGGGGGTCCCCATCGCCTATTCCGGCCTGGCCTTCATCTACAACGTGGTGATCGACGGCAACACCATGAGCGGCAATGGCGAGAACAGCCTCAGCTCGGGCGCCCGCAGCGGCCTCGAGGTCTCCAACACCGGCGGCCATGCCGTGAAGAACAACACCGTCCAGAGCAACGTGGGGTACGGCATCTACCTGAGGAACGGCGTCGCGGGCACCACCGTCACCCGCAACACCGTGACCAGCAACGGTCGGAACGGCATTCTCGAGTACCTGTCCTCGGGCAACAGCATCACGGACAACACCCTCTCCGGCAACGGGGTGCCCCCATGATCCGCCCCGACCCTAGCCAGGCCCCAGGAGGGCGGTGGGACCTTCGTCCGGTTCGGTGAGCCGCGGGAACGGCAGGACCCCGATCCCGCCCCTGATGGACCCGATCGCTGCGAGCTGCAGCTCGGCTACCAGGTGGACCCGCGCAACCTCGGCATCCACGTCCATCCCTGGGTCGGCCCCCTGGTGGGCGGCTGATCCGTCCAAGCGAAAAAGGCCCGGCGTCCCTCTGCGACGCCGGGCCCCACCGGAGGGCGCTCAGTACCCTCCGCCTCCGGTGCCTCCTCCGGTCCCTCCGCCGGAGGAACCGCCCAGCTGGCCCCGGATCTCGCCGCTGGGATAGGCGGTACTGTGGACGTTCACGTAGAGGTTCCCCGTCCGCCAGCTGGTGAACTGGCTGCTGGTGAGGCGGGTCCCCGCCGGCACGGTCCAGATGCCGCCGCCCGCGTCCGCCAGGGGCACGATGATGGGCCCGGCGGTCCCCGCCGGTGCCTCGTGGATGTGGGCCCCGGTCCCCGTGATCCCGGTCGTGGCCACGCCGCCGATCAGCTCCAGGGTGGCGGGGTTGAGGCTGAAGGCCCCGGTGCCCGTGGCGGTCGAGGCGTTGGCCGGGGTTTCGCTGGCGCCGGAGAGGGTGGCCGTTTGCGTCACGGGGGCGGCCACGTTCAGCTGACCGCGGATCTCGCCGCTGGGGAAGGCCGCCGAATGGACGTTCACGTAGAGGTTGCCCGCCTGCCAGCTGGCCACCTGGGCGCTGGTGAGGGTGGCCCCCGCCGGCACGGTCCAGACGCCGCCGCCCGCGTCCGTCAGGGGAATGAGGATGGGCCCCGCGGTGCCGGCGGCCGCCTCGTGGATGTGGGCGCCGGTCCCGGTGATCCCTGAGGTGGTCACGGTGCCCTGGATGGCCCCAGTCGTCGCGTTCACGGCCAGGGAGGCGAAGCCCGTGGCGGTGCTGGTGTTGGTGGGAGTCTCCTGGCCGCCCGTGAGGACGGCGAAGCTCACCTGGAGTTCGATCTGGCCGCGGATCTCCCCGGCGGCGAAGGCCGCGCTATGGACGTTCACGTAGTAGCCGTTGGTCTGGAGCTTGGCGTACTGCGCGTCCGTCAGCACCGTGTTGGCGGGGACGGTCCAGACGCCGGCAGCCCCGCCGCTGAGCGGGATGATGATGGGGCCCGCCACGCCGGGGGCGCCCTCGTGGATGTGGGCGGCCACCCCGGCGATCCCCGAGGTGGTCACGGTGCCCGTAAGGACCTTGGTGGTGGGGTTCACGGAGAAGGCGGCCGCACCCGTGGCCGTGGAGGCGTTGGCGGGCACCTCGTCGGCCCCGGACAGCGCGGCGTACCGGACATAGGGCGGCGGGGGCGGTGGCATCGCCGCAGCGCCACCCCCACCGCCCCCGCCCCCGCCGCAGGCCGCGGCCAGGAGGAGCAGGGCGGAAAGGGCCAGGAGGGTGAAAGGCCGGGACCGGCCTTCCGGGTCGGGGGTTCGCATGGGCAACTCCTCCGCGGGGTCTCCCGCGGACCCCACCATGGGCCGCCCGCGACCGGGGGGTCAGATCCGGTTCGAGGAAAGCGACCCCTCCGGAGGTGCCGGGCCGGCACATCTTTCCTTGATCGCATCGACGCTTTTTTCCTCGGAAAAGTCTTTCTCCATGGCGCCATCCGAACGGGTGCCTTAGGATTTGAATGCCATCCGGAGTGCATTTGCCGAACGAGCGTTCCCACGGTCTGGATCTCAAGGGCTTCATGCTCAAGATCGACCGTCTCGATGCGATCGGCCGCCTCCGGAACGCCGAACGGCGCATCCAGGCCCTGGAGCAGCGGGTGTCTGAGCTGAGTCTGCTGGACGGGGTCACAGGCCTGCCCAACCATCGGCACTTCGCGGACCGGCTGTCCCAGGCCCTGCTGGTGGCCCAGCGGCACGGGCACATCGTCGCCGTCCTCCTCCTGGACGTGGACCGCTTCAAGCGCGTGAACGACCTGCTGGGACACCCGGGGGGCGATGAGGTGCTGCGGCTCCTCGGCCAGCGCCTCCAGGAAGCCCTGCGCCAGGGCGACACGCTCGCCTGCATGGGTGGCGACCGGTTCCTGGTCCTGCTCCAGGAGATCAAGGATGTGGTGGCCGCGGCCCGGGTGGGCCAGAAGCTCCTGGAGGCCCTCCAGGTGCCCTTCCGCGCGGGATCCCGGGAGATCGACCTCACCGCCAGCATCGGCGTCTGCGTCTTCCCCAACGACGGCATGGACGCCCACATCCTGGAGGCCCACGCGGAATCCGCCCTGGTCCGCGCCAAGGAGCGCGGCGGCAACCGCATCGAGTGCTTCACCAGCACGCTCAACGAGGTCTCCCTCGAGCGGCAGGAGCTGGAGAGCTGCCTGCGGAGCGCCCTGCAGAACGGCGAGCTGCAGATGTACTACCAGCCCCAGTTCTTCATGGACGGCCGCCTCGCGGGCGCCGAGGCGCTGATGCGCTGGAACCACCCGCTGCTGGGCGCCGTGCCCCCCGTGAAGTTCATCCCCCTGGCCGAGGAGAGCCGCCTCATCCTGCCCATCGGCGAGTGGGCGCTCCGCGAGGCCTGCGGCCAGATGGCCCGCTGGCAGGCCATCAGCCCCTCTCCGCTGATCCTCGCCGTGAACGTCTCCGTCCTCCAGTTCGCCAACGGAGATTGGGATGCCTGCGTGGCCCGGGCGCTGGCGGATACGGGCCTCGAACCGGGCTGCCTCGAGCTGGAACTCACCGAGAGCCTCGTCATGCGGCAGGGCCACGAGGACCTGGCGCCGCTCCACCGGCTGCGGGAGATCGGCACGCGGATCGCCATCGATGATTTCGGCACGGGCTACAGCTCCCTGGGCTACCTCCAGCGCCTGCCCATCACCACCCTGAAGCTGGACCAGTCCTTCATCGCGGCTCTGCAATCCGAGGATCCGGCCCTCTCCTCCGACGCCATCGTGCGCGCGGTGATCCAGCTCGCCCACAGCCTCAACCTCACGGTGGTGGCCGAGGGCGTGGAGACCGAGGTCCAGCGCGACGCGCTGGAGCTGCTCGGCTGCGACTGCCTCCAGGGCTTCCTGCTGGGGCGGCCCCAGCCGGCGGACGCCTTCGAGGCCATGCTGGAGTTCATGTCCACGAAGCAGTTCCTGAGGAAGGCCGCCGGGCGGCCCCGGGAGGAAGCAAAGGTTCCCCAGGGGGCCCCGACCGGCCGCGGACGGGGCTCCCGCTAGGGCCGCCCTGCTCCCGTCTCCGCGGGCCACCGCACGGGGCCCATCGCGCACGGCGCCTGGAAAAAACATAATGTGACGGCTGCAAACGCCCTGGCAGGGGACAATCGACCGGTCCTTGTGCCTCCGGACCGAAGGGACCCTCCCCGGGCCCCGGAGCCAGGCGCCACCCCGCGGTGCCTTCACAAGGTCCACACCCGCCGAGGCCCCCATGCAGCGCCGCACCATCGACGTCGACGAACGCCTGCCCCTGCTGCAGACCGCGCCCCTGAGCCTCCAGCACCTGTTCGCCATGTTCGGCGCCACGGTGCTGGTGCCCTTCCTCTTCAAGGTGAACCCGGCCACCTGCCTGCTGATGAACGGCGTGGGCACGCTGATCTACCTGGTCGTGGCCAAGGGCCGCATCCCCGCCTACCTGGGCTCGAGCTTCGCGTTCCTCTCGCCGGTCTTCGCCGTGCTGGCGGCGGGCCTCAGCTACTCGGCCGCCCAGGGCGGCTTCATCGTCTTCGGCCTCATCTTCATGCTGCTCTCGCAGGTCGTGCGCGTGGCGGGCACCCGGTGGATCGACATCATCTTCCCCCCGGCCGCCATGGGCGCCATCGTGGCCATCATCGGCCTGGAGCTGGCCCCCGTGGCCACCAACATGGCCGGGCTCACGGCCGGCCCCGCGGTGCTGGGCATGCCGCTGCGCCTGGCCCTGGTGGTCTCGCTGTCCACCCTGGCGGTGACCATCCTGGCCTCCATCCTCCTGCGTGGGTTCCTGGCGGTGATCCCCGTGCTGCTGGGCGTCATCGCGGGCTACCTGATCTCGCTGGGGCTCGGTGTGGTGGACCTCCAGTCCGTGCGCCTGGCGCCCTGGTTCCAGGTGCCCACGCTCTACGCGCCCACCTACAACCTCCAGGCCATCCTCATCATCCTGCCCGCCGCGCTGGTGGTGCTGGCGGAGCACGTGGGGCACCTGGTGGTGACGGGGAACATCGTGGGCAAGGACCTGATGAAGGATCCTGGCCTGCACCGCTCCCTCCTGGGGGACGGCATTTCGAACGTGCTGTCGGGCCTCGTGGGGGCCACGCCCAACACCACCTACGGCGAGAACATCGGCGTCATGGCCATCACCAAGGTCTACAGCGTGTGGGTCATCGGCGGCACGGCCGTGATCGCCATCCTGGTCTCCTTCTCTGGCAAGCTGGCGGCCCTCATCCGGAGCATCCCCGTGCCCGTCATGGGCGGCGTCTGCACCCTTCTCTTCGGCGTCATCGCCGCCGCGGGCATCCGCATGCTCATCGAGAAGCAGGTGGACTACACCCAGTCCCGCAACCTGATCCTCACCTCGGTGGTGCTCATCAGCGGCATCAGCGGCGCGGCCGTGAAGCTGGGCACCGTGGAGCTCAAGGGCATGGCCCTCGGGACGGTGGTGGCCATCATCCTCAGCCTGCTCTTCTGGGGCCTCGACCACCTCGGCCTCAGCAACGACACCGAAACGCAATCCTGATCCCTCCACCCCTTTCGAGGAGTACCGCATGGAACGGTTTTTTGGCCTGAAGGCCAAGGGCACCACGGTGGCCACTGAGGTGCTCGCGGGCACCACCACCTTCATCTCGATGGCCTACGTGATCTCGCTGATCCCCAACGCCTTCCTCAAGGTGGCGGGCATCGCGCCGGCGCAGGGCTTCACGGCCTTCGTGATCTGCGCCATCCTCTCGACGCTCATCGGCGCCTTCTACGCGAACCTGCCCATCGCCTTCGCCTCGGGCATCGGCCTCTCGGCCTTCTTCGCCTTCACGGTCTGCGCGCCGGCCAACCAGGGCGGCATGGGCTACACCATCCAGGTGGCCCTCACGGCCCTGCTGCTGGAGGGCCTGGTCTTCATCGCCCTCAGCGCCATGAAGGTCCGCGAGGCGTTCATGGACGCCATCCCCTTCTCACTGAAGAAGGGGATCTCCGTGGGCATCGGCCTCTTCATCGCCATCATCGGCTTCGTGGATTCCGGCGTCACCCAGGTGGGCCTGAAGTTCGAGCCCGACACGATCTTCCCGGTGCTGAAGAACGATCCCTCGGCCCTCTTCGGCCTGCACGACGTGAACAACCTCTTCATCGCGAAGTTCTGGGACCACGGCCACCTCACCCCGGCCTTCTGGTCCGTGGTGGGTCTCTTCCTCATCGCCGTGCTGGTAGCCAAGCGCGTGAAGGGCGCCATCCTCCTGGGCATCCTCGCCATCACCCTGGCGGGCCTCCTGCCCGTATCCTTCGGCGGCGGCTTCACCCACCTGCCCAAGGGCACCCTCTTCCAGATCCCCAGCTGGCCGAAGATGTTCCAGTACGACTGGAGCTGGACCAAGTCCCTGGGCGGCATGATCAACATCTTCATCATCCTGTTCACCCTGCTCTTCGTGGACATGTTCGACACCATCGGCACCCTCATGGGCATCGGCGCCCAGGGCAAGCTGCTGGACAAGGAGGGCAAGTTCCCGGGCGCGTCCAAGGCCTTCATGGCCGACGCCGTGGGCACCACCTTCGCCTCCATGTTCGGCACCACGGCCATTACGGCCTACATCGAGAGCGCGTCGGGCGTGGCCGAGGGCGGCAAGACGGGCCTCACGGCCCTGGTGGTGGCGGGCTGGCTGGCGCTCGCCCTCTTCCTCTCGCCCCTCTTCCTCATGGTGCCGCTCCAGGCCACGGCCCCGGCGCTCATGATGATCGGCTTCTTCATGCTGTCGGAGATCAAGGAGATCCGCTTCGACGATGTCACCGACGCCATCCCCGCCTACCTGGCCGTGGTGGTCATGCCCTTCACCTTCTCCATCGTCAACGGCATCGCCCTCGGCATGATCGCCTACACCGTGCTGAAGGCCGCCACCGGGCGCTTCAAGGAGATCAACCCGATCATCCTCGTGCTCTCGGTCATCTTCCTCCTCAAGCTCCTCTTCCTGTCCGCCTAGGACCCCAGCCCCACCCCGGAGACTCCATGACCAAGCTCGCCCTCGCCCTCCTCGTGGCGGCCGCCCTGCCTCTCGGCGCCGCCGACTGGAGCGACACCTTCATCGGCTACCGCACCGGCACCCAGTTCCGCGAGCCCGGCATCGACGGCACCGTGAAGAAGAACATCCTCCAGCTGGGCCACGTCAGCGGCTGGGCCTACGGCACGAACTTCTTCAACGTGGACATGCTCATGTCCGACCGGAACGACCCCACCGCCAGCGGGAACAGCGGGGCCAACGAGGTCTACGCCCTCTACCGCGGCTCCCTGAGCCTGGGCAAGCTTACCAAGACCGACCTTAGCTTCGGCCCCGTGCGCGACATCTCCCTCACCGCCGGCTTTGACTTCAATGCCAAGGACAACGCCTTCGCCTCCAAGAAGCGCTTCCTCGTCGCCGGGGCCACCTTCAACTTCAAGGTGACGGACGGCTTCTTCGACCTGGGCCTCCTGGCCTGCCACGAGCAGAACTACAACGGCATCGTGGGCCGGTCCGTGGACTTCAAGACCACGTACTACGTCACCGCCGCCTGGGGCATCCCCTTCCAGATGGGCCAGGTGGGCGCCGAATTCAAGGGCTACGCCAACTACGAGGGCGCCAAGGGCAAGGACGGCTTCGGCGTGGAGACCAAGCCCGAGACCCTGGCGAACCTCTCCCTCCTCTTCGACATCAGCCCCCTCTTCGGCACCAAGAAGAAGGTCTACGTGGGCCCCGGCTTCGAGTACTGGAACAACAAGTTCGGCGGCCCGAACAACGACGGCCCCGCCCCCGCCACCAACAAGCGCGTCACCGCGCCCATGGCCCAGCTGCAGATCCACTTCTGAGACCCGCTAGACTATCCCAGCGCGCCTATAGCTCAGGTGGATAGAGCAGCGGCCTTCTAAGCCGCAGGTCGCTGGTTCGAGTCCAGCTAGGCGCACCAGCGCCTAGCTGGACTCGGACCAGCGAGAAACATCGGCGGCCCGGTAGGCCATAGGCGAAGGGCCGACTTGATGTCGGCCTGAAGCCGTCATGGCCGGGGCCAGCCGATGGCAGTTCGAGTCCAGCGTGAAGTGGGTCGGCGCCCGCCTGTGGG
Organism: Geothrix sp. SG200; assembly: GCF_022808935.1. Taxonomy (GTDB): domain Bacteria; phylum Acidobacteriota; class Holophagae; order Holophagales; family Holophagaceae; genus Geothrix; species Geothrix alkalitolerans. Next base: position 53,220 of record NZ_JAKZFR010000008.1, on the reverse strand, counting down.
CCCAGCTGGGCTCAAACCGTCTGCAGCGCCTTCAGGTATCCCGCCATGGCCCGATCCGCTTGGCTGATGTGCTGCTCGAGCCAGGCTCCCAGCTCGGCCAGCGCCTCCCGGCCGACGGGCTGGCCCTTCATCCGCCGGTACTGGAGGTCGCGCACCCGGAGGACCACCTCCTGGTGCTGGTTCGCGTGGGCGACGCGTTCAGGGAACCCCGCCTCCTTCATGAGGCTCTCCTCCGTCTGGCAGTGCTTGATGAGGTGCCGGGCCAGGGTGGCCAGGGGCTCGTCCGGGAGGTCGCCCGGCGATCCGGCCCCGAGGGCGACAGCCAGTCGGGCCAGGTCCTGCAAGAGCTCCCGGTGCTGCTGGTCGATGGCCTCCAGCTCGGTTTCGAGCTGCGGGCGCCAGCGCGCAATGGGGGGCGCGGTCCGGGTGGCAGGGGCGGGGTGCACGGGCAAAGAATACCAGAGCATCGGGAAGCTCCGTGCCAGGGTGCGAATCCAGCCTCGGCTGGTCGGCCCCACCGGCCGAAGGAGATTGGATAAAATCATCCGCCCATGCCGACCGCTCCCTCCCTCCTCCTCGATCCGGAGCTGACTCGCTTCCTCACGGGAGGCCTCTCCATCAATGCGGGTTCGGCGAGTGCCGCGGGCGTCCCCAGTCTCTGCCGCGCCTTCGGCTGCCGTGTGGCCCCCGACGCAGGCCGCCTCAAGCTGTTCTTCGCCGCGCCCCAGGCCGTGGACCTCGTCCGGGACGCAACGCGGAGCGGGGCCCTGGCCGTGGTCTTCAGCGAGCCCCCCACGCACCGCACCATCCAGATCAAAGGAGAGGACGCCCGCCTCGAGGCGCTTACCGACGGAGACCTCGCCTGCGTCACGGCGTACCGGGCGGCCTTCGCCCAATGCCTGGTCTTCCTCGGTTTCACCGAAGGCATGGTCCGGACCCTGCTCGACTGCCCCGACGAGGCGCTGGTGGGCCTGAGCTTCACGCCCTCGGCGCTCTTCAACTCGACGCCGGGGGCTCAGGCCGGGACGCCGCTGACCTCGGCCCCGCCCCCGCCTCGGGCTCCGGGGGGCCCATGATCCCCGTCCGCGCCCTCCGCGACTGCCTGGATGGCGTCATCCCCGGCGTGGTCTCCACCTGCGCCGCGGACGGCACCCCCAATGTGGCCTACATGTCCCAGGGCCAGTACCTGGACGATGGGCACCTGGCCCTCTCCTACCAGTTCTTCAACCGCACCCACCAGAACCTGCTCGCGAATCCGCGGGTCACCCTGGGCCTCATCCACCCCAAGACCGCCCAGCAGTACCGGCTCCACCTCGTCTACGAGCGCACGGAGACCCGGGGTCCCGTCTTCGAGTCCATGAAGGCCAAGCTTGCGGGCATCGCGTCCCACACTGGGATGAGCGGCGTGTTCCGGCTGCTGGGCTCCGACATCTACCGCATCGAGCGGGTGGAGGTGGTGCCGGGAAGCACGCTGCCCGCCCCGTCCCCCCTGGTGGATCCGCTTCTGGCCCTGCGCACCTGCATGGCGCGGCTGCCCACCAGCCCCGATGCGGAGTCCCTCCTGGATGCGCTGCTGGACGGACTCCAGACCCACTTCGCCATCGAGCACGCCCTGGTGATGATGCTGGATCCCCGCCGGGACCGGCTCTACACCGTGGCCAGCCGCGGGTACGCCACTTCGGGCGTGGGCTCGGAGATCCATGTGGGCGAGGGCGTCATCGGCGTGGCCGCCCGGGAGCGCACGCCCATCCGCATCTCGCATGTCACCTCCGAGTACGCCTACGGCCTGGCCATGCGCGAGGGGGCCGAGCGGCAGGGCATGGGCGACCTGCTGGAGACCGAGATCCCCTTCCCGGGCCTGGTCTCGCCCGGCAGCCAGCTGGCCGTGCCCATCCCCGGGGCCCACGAACCCCTGGGCGTGCTCTTCGTGGAGAGCCCCACGGAGATGCGCTTCACCCATGCGGAGGAGGACGCCCTGGTGGCCCTGGCCACGCAAGTGGGCGGCCTCTTCCGGCTCTTCCTGGCGGAGCTGGAGCTGGGCGACGAGGCCCAGCCCGGCGTCGCCCGGGAGCCCCGACCCCAGGGGCCGCCCCTTCGGGTGCGGCACTACGCCGCCAATGACAGCGTCTTCCTGGGCGACGACTACCTCATCAAGGGCGTGGCGGGCAACATCCTCTGGACCCTCCTCCAGGACCACCAGGCCCTGGGCCGCACCCACTTCAGCAACCGGGAGCTGCGGGCCGACCCCCGGGTGCGCCTGCCGGACCAGAGCGACAACCTGGAGGCCCGGCTGGTGCTCCTGCACCGCCGCCTGGCGGAGCGGGAGGCCTGTGTGCGGCTGGAGAAGACGGGCCGCGGACGCTTCCGGCTGCTGGTGGCCCGGCCCCTGGAGCTGGAGGACATGGACACCGGCGCCTGACCCAGACCTGCCTTTCTTAAAACCTTCTTAAAGCCTTGCTAATTCTTTCTTAAAGGTGGAAAAAACATATAAACCTTCGTTCGAAAGTGCGATAAACACCTCATCGGGATTCGACCCGACCCCTTCCCTGTTGAGGTGATCCATGACCCTGTTTCGCGCTCTCCCCTATGCCCTTCTGGGCCTAGCCCTGGCTCAGGCCGGCACACCCTCCCAGACCAAGCAGATCCAGCATGGGGGCTACCTGGTCACCATCGCGGGCTGCCACGACTGCCACACGCCCCTGAAGATGGGCCCCAAGGGCCCCGAGCCGGACATGACGCGCATGCTCTCCGGCCACCCCGAGGGCCTGAAGATGCCCCCGGCCCCGAAGCTGACCGAGGCCCCCTGGGGCTGGGCGGGCTCCCTAACCATGACGGCCTTCAGCGGCCCCTGGGGCGTGAGCTACGCCGCCAACCTGACGCCGGACAAGGAGACGGGCCTGGGCAGCTGGACCGAGGCCCAGTTCCTCCGGATGGTGCGCTCGGCCCGCCACCTGGGCCAGGGCCGCGCCATCCTGCCCCCCATGCCCATCCAGAACCTCCAGAAGGTCAACGAGGCTGACCTGAAGGCGATCTTCGCCTACCTGCAGTCCATCCCGGCCGTGAAGAACAAGGTGCCCGCGCCCGAAGCGCCCGCGCCCACGCCCATCCCCATGCACTGAACCGGAGCCCGCCATGCGCGCCCTCCTCGCCGCCCTCGTGGGCCTCGGCTTGACGCCGGGGCTCGCGAAGCCGCCCGCCCCGCCCCGCCTGCTCTCCCAGACCGGCCTCTACGCCGCGCCGGGCGTGGTGGCGGCCCGGAACCTGGCCTACGCGCCCCAGTACCCGCTGTGGACGGACGGTGCGGCCAAGGCCCGGTGGATCCACCTGCCGGCGGCCATCGACGGCCGCGACGAGGCGGGCTGGGTGTTTCCCGTGGGCACCAAGGCCTGGAAGGAATTCTCCTTCGGGGGACGGAAGGTGGAGACGCGCCTGCTCTGGAAGACCGGGCCCGCCACCTGGGTCTTCGCCAGCTACGCCTGGAACGAGGCCCAGACCGACGCCATCCTCGTGCCCGAGGGCGGCCTGCCGGATGCCGCCGAGGTGGCCCCGGGCCTGCGCCACGCCATCCCCTCCCGCTCGGACTGCCGCGACTGCCACGGCCAGGAGCAGGTGGAGGTCCTTGGCTTCACGGCCCTCCAGCTCTCGCCGGACCGCGATCCCGGCGCCCTCCACGCCGAGCCCCTCCGGCCCGGCCTGATCACCCTGAAGGACCTGGTGGCCCGGGGTCTGCTCCGGGGCGCCCGGCCGGACCTCCTGGCCCGCCCGCCCCGCATCGCGGGCGATCCCCCCACGCGGTCGGCCCTGGGCTACCTCCAGGCCAACTGCGCCACCTGCCACCGGGCGGACCGGCCCATCCCGGGCCTGGAGCTGGATCTGCGCCCCGCCCACGCCCTCCGCACGACGGCCGGCACTGGCAGCTTCCCCGTGCCCGGCCAGCCCGAGAGCCGCATCCTCAGCCCCGGCCACCCGGAGCGCAGCGCCCTTCTGCACCGCATGGGCAGCCGGGATCCCATCGCCCAGATGCCGCCCCTCGGCACCGTGCGCGTGGACCAGGCCGCCGTGGACCACCTCCACCGCTGGATCGCCGACGCCCCCTTCGCCTCGTCCCACTGACCCCCAGAACCCCTTTCCGACGCGAGGTCCCATGACCCCTTCCACACCTGTACCTCTTCCTGCGCCCAACCGCCTGGACCTGCTCGCGGCCATGCTGCGCATCCGGGCCTACGAAGAGAAGATCGTGGCCTTCCACGCCGCGGGCCCCTTCCCCAATGTCTGCACCTCTGTGGGCCAGGAGGCCGCCGCCGTGGGCGTGGTCTCCGCCCTGCGCGCCGAGGACCAGATCCTCACCAACCACCGCAGCGCGGGCCACCTGCTGGCCCGCGGGGCTGAACCCGGCCGCATGCTGGCCGAGGTCATGGGCCGCAGCACCGGCTACTGCCAGGGCCGTAGCGGCACCTTGCACATCTCCGTGAAGGAGCTGGGCGTGGTGCTCACCTCCACCATCGTGGGCGGCGAGCTGTCCCTGGCCCCGGGCGTCGCCCTGTCGCGGGCCATGCTCGGCGGCGAAGGCATCGTCGTCTGCTTCTTTGGCGACGGGGCCGCCTGCGAGGGCATCTTCCACGAGTCGCTGAACCTGGCCTCGGTCTGGAACCTGCCCGTGCTGTATGTCTGCGAGAACAACCAGTGGCAGGCCTTCGTCCACCGCAAGGAGACCATGGTGGGCGACCACGTGGCCCCGTGGGCCGCCCCCTACGGCATCGACAGCCTCACCGTGGACGGCAACGACGTGGAGGCCGTGCGCAAGGCCGCCCTGCACGCCGCCGCCCAGGTGCGCGAGACGCGCCGGCCCTTCCTGCTGGAGGCCTGGACCTACCGTCAGCGCGGCCACATGGAGCCCCACGACCAGTCCTACGTGGATCCCGCGGAGCTCGAGGCCTGGATGGCCAAGGATCCCATCGCCCGCCTGGAGGCCCGCCTGCTGGAGGCCGGCGAGCTCACAACGGACGGCCTGGAGGCCCTCCATGCCCAGGCCCGCCAGGCCATCGAGGAGGCCGCCGCCTTCGCCGCCGCCTCCCCCTATCCCGATCCCGCCGACCTCGCCACCGGCGTCTACGCCTGAGGAGCCGACCCATGACCCAGATGATTCAGATGACCTTCCACGACGCCGTCGAAGCCGCCCTCCACGAGGAGATGGCCCGCGACTCCCGCGTGCTCATGTTCGGCGAGGGCACCGCCACCAAGCGCAAGGGCCTGCTCAAGGCCTTCGGGCCCCAGCGCGTGCGCAACACGCCCCTGGCCGAGGGCATCATCGCCGGCACCGCCGCCGGGGCCGCCGCCACGGGCCTGCGCCCGGTGGTGGACCTGCTCTTCGCGCCCTTCCTCTGCTTCGCCATGGACGAGCTGGTGAACAGCGCGGGCAAGCTGCGCTACATGTCCGGCGGCCAGTTCTCCTTCCCCATGGTGGCGCTGGCCATGACCGGCGGGGGCTGGAGCGTGGGCGCCCAGCACAACCACAACCTGGAGGCCTGGTTCGTCCACGCTCCAGGCCTCCAGGTGGTGATGCCCGCCACGCCCGCGGACGCCAAGGGCCTCATGAAGGCCGCCATCCGCGACGAGAACCCCGTGCTCTTCTTCATGGACATCGGCCTGGCCTTCGCGCCGGGCGAAGTGCCGGAGGCCGACGAGGTCGTCCCCCTCGGGAAGGCCGCCATCCGCCGCGAGGGCTCGGACGTCACCCTCATCTCCTACGCCAAGACCGTCCACACCTGCCTGGCCGCCGCCGAGGCCCTGGCGGCCGAGGGTGTCTCCGCCGAGGTGGTGGACCTGCGCACCCTCAAGCCCCTGGACGAGGCCACCATCCTCGCCTCGGTGCGGAAGACGGGCCGCGCCGTCCTCGTCCACGAGGCCAGCCGTCTCTGCGGTGTGGGTGCCGAGGTGGCGGCTCTGATCGCCGAGCAGGCCTTCGAGGCCCTCAAGGCTCCCATCGTCCGCCTCACGGGCCCGGACGCCCCGGCCCCCTCCAGCTACCCCCTGGAGCAGGCCTTCGCGCCGCAGGCCGACGCCATCGCCGCGGCGGCCCGGCAGCTGGTGGCACGAACCTTGGAGGCGGCGCCCATCTGGTGAGGGCTACAGCCCGAGGACGGCCACCCGCGGATGGTCCTGGGCATCCGCGACGAACCGGATGGTGGAGTGGCGATGGTTTCGCTCCGCCAGCGCCTGCACCATCTTGGCCTGTCCCAACCCGAACTCGAACAGGAGGTGCCCCCCTGGTTTCAGGAAGGCCGGCGCCTCCTGCAGGAGCCGCGTGAAGATCGTGATCCCGTACGGGCCGCCGTCGAAGGCCGCCCTCGGTTCATGCTCAAGGAGGCCGGCCAGGGTGGCCTCCAGCACATGGGAAGGAATGTAGGGCGGGTTCATCACCACCAGGTCCATGGTGCCTTCCAGGCCTTCGCCCGCGAGGGCCGCGAAGAGATCCCCCTGGGCGACCATGACCCGATCTTCCAGGCCGAGTCGAGCCACGTTCGCCCGAGTCAGGCGGACACAGGCGTCCGATATGTCCGCGGCCCACGCCCTCACGGAGGGCACCCCCAGCGCCGCAATGCAGGCCAGATTCCCCGCCCCGCACCCCATGTCGATCATCCGCAGCTCCCGCTCCGGTGCCTCGGCCGACCGAGCGCGGAGGAGGGCCAGGACTTCCCGTCCCAGGATCTCCGTCTCCTCTCGCGGGACCAGGACATCCTCGCCCACCAGCAGGTCGACTCCCAGAAAGCGGTGATGGCCGGCCGCAAGCAGGGCGGCGGGGGTCTGGTCCCCTGCGGGGTTCGCGGAGCTGGCGCTTTCACCCGTCTTGTCGTCTTTCATCGCTTCCTCCCTGGCCATGCCAGAAGCTTTGTGTCGTCGCGGGTGGCGGGCCTCAGCCTCCGGTCAGGCTGGACTGGTCTCCCCGCCCCTCGAGGACGTCCACGATGCGCCGCCCCAGGAGCGGAGCGGCCTTCACGGCGAAGGTCCGGGAGGGATGGGCATTGGTGGGCCCGTCGGCATGGGCCGGCTTCAGGTACAAGCCTCCCTCGGTCTCCAGGTCGCGGAAGTCCCACACGAAGATGTTGTCGCCCTTCTCGTCCCAGGTCTCCTTCACCCAGGTGGCGAACTGCCGGGCGCGCTCGGCCTCTTCCGGGGTGGTGGAGGCCTCCGTCAGCGCCGGCCCCGTCCACACGATGAAGGTCGTGCGGGGGAACTGGTGCATGCGGGTCTTGAGGGCCTCGTACTGCAGGCGGTAGTTGGCGAGGGTCTTCTTCGGAGAAGCCACGTTGGGGGCTCCGTCCTCGGGCAGGACCCGGCTGATGGGGAAGCAGTGCTTGAAGACGATGACGTCGTGGGACGCGACGAGGTCGTCCAGGTTCGGCTCCTGCCGGTCCCTCGCGGCCCCGGCGTGGGCCACCCAAAGGTTCCAGTAGTCGTAGGGGTTGTTCTCCCAGGGATAGCGGTCGTGCACCAGGAGCCGGAACACCCGGGTGGGGAGCATCCGGTCCAGCCGGGTGTGCCCGCCGTTGGCCATCGGATACGTCATCTTGGTGATGGCGTAACGGGTGCCGTGGGTCGCGTTCCAGGTCTGGAAGAACTGGGGCAGACCCGCATCCCAGATGGCCTCGCCGGTGCTGTGGTGCAGGAAGAGGATCCTTGAGGCAGGTTCGTGCGGCACGGCGCGCTCCTTGGGTTGGGCGGCTCCGGAGGTCCCCGCCCCGGGGGAGCAGGTCAGGAGGAGGGCCGCCACCACGGGAAGGAAGCTCCTCCTGATCCACACCAGGATGGGTTGCGGGGGCGGGAGTCCGGGCATCGCGGTCATGGGGAGCCCTCCAAGGAGGCGGTAGCCGAATCAGCGGCCCGCGAAGGCCGGCGTTCCAAGGGAGGTCATGTCGAGGGGAGGGGTCCGCAGGTAGTACGTCGACCGCTTCTTCTGGGTGAAGTCGTCGAAGGCGCGCTGCACCTGGTCGGACGTCATGTCCAGGGCCGCGGCCGTCTCCTCCACGGAAACCTGGTTCTCCAGGGCGTACCAGAGCAGGTCCATGATCCTGAACGGGATGCGGAAGAAGAACTCCTCCTGGGTCGAGGGGGCGCTGTACGTATCCGAGGTCGGGGTGCGTTTCTGGATGACCTCGGGGACATCCAAGTGGCGGGCGAGCTGGTACACCTGCGTCTTGTAGAGGTGGACGATGGGCATCAGGTCCACGCCGCCATCGCCGTATTTCACGAAGAACCCCTGGTCGTGCTCGTTCTTGTTGGGCGTCCCGATGACCGCGTAGTTCCTCAGTTCGGCGTGGTAGTAGAGCATCGCCGTGCGGGTTCGCTGCTTGAAATTGGACGCAGCCACGATCTGGGCCAGCTCCGCGGGGCGCAGCCGCGCGCTCCTCTCCTCGCCTTCGGGGGTGATGATCGTCAGGGAGAAGACGTTCAGCGTGCCCTGGTCCAGGAGCCCCGGGGGCAGGACGATCTTGGCCTTGTAGCCGGCGCTGGCGTCGTACTCGGGGAAGACCCGTGCGATGGCCTCGTCCCGCCGCTGGTAGCAGGCATACCCATCCAGCGCCGGCGTGATGACCTCCAGCACGGGGGTGACGCCGAAGTGGGCCGCCAGCATCCGGGCAAGATCCTCCGAGGCTGGATCCGAGTCCTTCTCCGGCAGCAGGAGGGGCACCACCCGCTCGGGCCCGAAGGCCTTGACGCAGAGCGCCAGGCACACGGAGGAATCGATCCCCCCGCTGATGCCGAGCACGGCGCCCATGCGGTGGAGACCCCGCATGTTCTCCCTCAGCCACTGCACGATCCGATCCGTCTCGGCGGCAGCATCGATATCCAGGACTCGCGGGTTCATGGGCATGGGCATTCCTCAGGAACAGACGCCCCGACCGATCACGACCTTCACGTCGTCGCCATCGTCCAGGGGGTGGGCCGGTACGAATCCGGACAGGAACTGCGCGTCCACGAGCTGGGTGGAGATGATGCCGGCCAGGGCCATGTCGTCGGTCTCGCCCAGGCCCTGGCCCCGCCGGGCCTTGGCGACTAGATGGTCCACGGCCGCGGGATTGAAGAAGCCCGAGGCGCGGATGGCGGAGGGCGAGAGCAGCTCCTCGAGGTAGTCCGGAGGCGAGTCGTTGAAGAAGGCCCGATGGATCGGGGCGCGGTAGGGCTGCTTGGGCCGGTCGGTGATCTCGGCGGGCAGCCACTCGCGGCTGACCTCCTTCAGCAGGTACTTCTCCTTGAGGCCACGAAGCTTCAGGTCCGGGGGGAGCCGGTTGCAGAAATCAACCACCCGATGATCCAGGAAAGGGAACCGTCCCTCCACCGAATGCCCCATGGCCACCCGGTCGCTCTGGGAGGACAGCAGGTACTGGGACAAGAAGATGGAGATCTCCAGGTACTGGGCCCGGTGAAGGGGATCCCAGCCGTCGAAGCCGGCGGGGAGGGCGGGATCCAGATGGTCGCCGGAGCCGGCGGCGCGGATTCGATCCGCCAGGTCGTCGCTGAAGAAGCGCTTGGCCCGGCTGGTGGTGCGCCAGCGGAGGCTGTGGGAATAGCTGGAGGAGGCGGTTTCCTCCAGTCCCAGGCCGAAGAAGGCCGTCGCATAGGCCGACCCGCCCTGGGTCAGCCCGGAGATCCAGGGGTAGATCCGGCTGAACAGGGCCGGACGGAGCTTGGAGTCGGGCTGGGCCGCCCAGAACCGGCGGATCTTGGCTTCCTTGAACAGGTCGTAGCCCGCCAGGAACTCATCGGCCCCCTCGCCCGTGAGGACCACCTTGAACCCCTTCTCCCGGACCAACCCGGACAGGAGGAACATCGGCGCCGGAGAGGTCCTGAGAAGCGGGGTCTCCGCGTGCCAGACCACCTCCGGGAACACCCTCCCGATGTCGGCATCGGAGGCGTGAACCACGTGGTGATCGGTGCCCAGATGCCGGGCCATCCGGGTCTGAAACCCGCTTTCGTCGTAGTCCGCGTCCGAGAAGGAGATTGAGAAGGTCTCCAGCGGGCTCGCCGTGTGGTGGCGGATGATCGCGGTGATGGTGGAGGAATCCAGCCCCCCGCTCAGGTAGGCGCCCACGGGCACGTCCGCCCGCAGCCGGATGCGCGTGGCATCGATGAGGAGCTCCCGCAGTTCCGCGGCGTACTCGTCCTTGGAACGTGCGGGCTCCGGCCGGCCTTCCGGGAAGGTCAGCTGCCAGTAGGGTTCCAGGGCCACTCGGCCCTCCCGCAGCCGCAGGTAATGGCCCGGCGGGACCTCCTCGATCCCCTGGAAGAAGGAGCGCGGCGAGAGGGGGCTCCAGAACGTGAAGATCTGGTCCAGCGCCAGGGGATCCGCGGCGGCCACCACGCCGGGGGCGGCCAGGAGCGCCTTGATCTCGGAGCCGAACACCAGGCGGCCGTCGGCAACGGTGTAGAACAGGGGCCGTACGCCCAGCCGGTCCCGGGCCAGGAACAAGGCGCGGTTCCGCGTATCCCAGATGGCGATGGCGAACTGGCCGTTGAACTTCGCCAGGCATCCCGGACCGTACTCTTCGTAGGCGTGAAGGACCGTTTCCGTATCGCAGGCGGTGGCGAACCGGTGCCCCCGCCGCTCCAGCTCCTGGCGGAGCTCCGGGTGGTTGAAGATCTCCCCGTTGAACACGATCCAGAGGCTGCCGTCCTCGTTGGAGATGGGCTGCTGGCCGGTGCTCAGGTCGATGATGCTGAGCCGCGCGCTGCCGAGGGCCGCGTGGTCGTCCACGTAGATCCCGAACTGGTCCGGCCCCCGGTGGCGGATCATCCCCAGCATGCGACGCAGGATCGAGGCCTCGGCCGGGGGTTCCCCGTTGAGCGCGCAGATGCCCACGATGCCGCACATGGACGCTCCTACTGAAGTCCGAGCCGGCTGACCTTCCCGGAGGAGGTCATGGGCAGATCGGTCCTGAATTCGACGTATTTCGGAACCATGAAATCCTCCAGGTGCGCCCGGCAATGGGCGATCACCTGGGCTTCCGTCAGCGGCGTCCCGTTGGCCACGACGAAGGCCTTCACGACCTCTCCGGCCGTCGGGTCGGGAACGCCCACCACCACGGCGGTGACGCCGGGGAGCATGTGAAGGACGTTCTCCACTTCCTTGGGAGCCACCTTCTCCCCGCGGCTCTTGATGATGTCGTCCTTCCGGCTGAGGAAGTAGAAGTACCCTTCGGCGTCCTGGCGGAACAGGTCTCCGGAGTAGCAGAGCCGCTCGCCCGGGATGGGGCCCGGACGGAACCGCTGGGCCGTCGCCTCCGGGGCCTCCCAGTAGCCGCGCATCACATGCCGGCCGCGCACCACCAGCTCCCCCGTCTCGCCCGGTCCCAGGCGCCGCCCCGATTCGTCCTCGATCCAGGCCTCGGTGCCGGGAATGGGGATGCCGACGGAGCCGGGCCGGAGGGCGAGCTGGTCCGGGGGCAGGTAGAGGGTGCGCTTGGTCTCGGTGAGGCCGTACATCGAATAGAGCGCCACGCCCGGGAAGGCGGCCTGCAGCTCGAGGATCCGGTTGGGCGGCAGGGAGGCCGCCGTGTTGGTGAGGTAGCGGAGGCTGGAGGTGTCGTAGGCGCGAAGGTCCTTCTGGACCAGCATGGCGAAGATGGTCGGAACCCCGGGAAATCCGGTGGGGCGCTCCTCCTGGATCTGCTGGAGGATCACGGTCGGGTACATGAAGGACCGCTCCAGCACCAGCGTCCCGCCCATCTTGAACGCCATCAGGAGCTGGTACAGGCCGTAGTCGAAGGACAGGGGCAGGGCGCTGAGGATGACGTCCTCCGCCCGGTTCTCCAGGTAGGTCATGATGGCGGTGCTGGCGAAATCCACGTTGCTGTGATCGCACATCACGCCCTTGGGTTCGCCGGTGCTTCCCGAGGTGTAGACCAGGCAGGCCAGGTCCAGGTCGATGTTGCACAGGGGCAGGGGAGTCGCCGGCGCTTCCGCCAGGATCTCCTCGAAGCGCCGCAGGCGCGGATCCGCAGGCGTCTCCTGCGCGCCGCAGAGGATGCCGAGGGAGAGCGAGGGGACGGCCTCCCAGCCTCCGGTTCGCTCCTGCATCAACAGCGCCTTGGCACGGCAATCGTTCAGGATGTAGGCCAGCTTCTCCGCCTTGGTGGAGGCGTTGATGCACACGAAGGTCCCGCCCGCCTTCAGCGCGGCGAAGATCCCGACCACCGCCTCCACCGAGTTGGGCAGGTGGAGGGCGACCCGGTCGCCACGGCCCACGCCCCCCCGGACGAGGGCGTTCCCGAGCCGGTCCGTCATGTCGTCCAGCTCCGCGTAGGTCAGCCGCCGGCCATCACACACCAGGGCGACCTTCTGTGGGAAGCTGGCGGCCGAGCGGGTCAGGAATTCGTGGACAAGCACCCGGAACCCCTCATGAATGGCCCGCCAGCTTGCTGGTGATGAACGAGCTCAGCCGGCTCACGGAATCGAAGTTGCTCGGCAGGAGCTCATGGTCGGCCACCGCGATGCCGTACTGCTTCTCCACGAAGGTCACCAGTTCCATGACCCCCAGCGAATCGATGATGCCTTCCCGCAGGAAGGAGGCGTCATCTCCGTACTTGAAGCCCTGGTCGCTGAACAGGAAGTTCCGCGAGATGAACTCGCGGAGCTCAGGGGCGACAGCATTGGGGTCCGCGACCATGGTCTTTCTCCTTGCCTTCGGTGTCCTTGGATTGGGATGCTCGGGGCAATTCGTTCCTGGCATCAGCATTCACAGAATGTATGCTTGTTTTACAGTTATTCAATAGATTTGACTATTGAAAAAACGGTTCCACTATTTATCATCCACGTGAATGTGCCAGTTCTTTTCCCTCCAGATTCTGGAGGAGTTGCCAAACTGCAAGCCCCGCCCCGATCGGACCTTCTTCGCGATCCTGGGCGCCCCCAGGGGGATCCATGCTCATCGTCAGTTCCGTGCGGAAATTCTACAATCGCCTCCGGCTCTGGCAGCTCCGGAGGGCCGGCCTGACCCTTCCGGGCGATTGCAAGCTGGGGGGACTTCCTGACTTCGGCTCAGAACCCTACCTGGTCACCATCGGGCACCATGTGGCCATGGCCGCGGAAGTCTGCTTTCTCACGCATGACGGCGGCACCCATGTCTTCCGCGACCAGGAGCGCTACAAGAAGGTCATCAAGTACGGCCGGATCACGGTGCTGGACAACTGCGTGATCGGTCAGCGGGCCATCATCCTTCCCGGCGTGACCATCGGCCCCAACTCCGTGATCGCTGCGGGATCCGTCGTGACGCGGAACATCCCCCCGAATGTCCTGGCCAGCGGGAACCCCGCCAAGCCCGTCATGTCCATCCATCAATACGCGGAGTGGTGCCTGGCCGCGACGCCGGACTACGACCCGGCGGAGTACCAGCGGGACAAGAAGGCCTTCCTGCTGAAGTCCCCGATACGGGGGTCGTCCCGGGCGCCCGGGGCCGGATCAGAGGCGCCTTCCGGGGAATCCGAATCGGCCTGAAGGGTGGCTTGGTCTTGCTCCGGCGCGACAGAGGCCCCGACGCCACAATGCCATTCGAACCCGCCGGCAGGCTCCGACGGTCTCGGCGACCCACACTGGCTGATTCGAACTGCGCCTGGCTTTGCCAGCCGCCGGCCCTTCTCCGGCAGGACATCTAGTCCTGCCTCCGAAAGTCCACTCGACGCTGGATCCTGGCCACGCCTGCGTGGCCAGGGCGAGTTCGAATCTCGCCGACAGGCGATTGTTGAACCCATTGGTCGGAGCGGCGAGATTCGAACTCGCGACCCTCTGCTCCCAAAGCAGATGCGCTACCAGGCTGCGCCACGCTCCGATGGATCCAGTCTACTTACTTTCCGCCGATGGCGACGCTGCGGAGGTTGAGACCGGCGCGCTGGAGGTCGAAGATCTTGGAGGCGAGGCCCACCATGAGCTGGATCTCCATGTCCTCCCGGCCGCGCTTGGTGGCGCCGGCGGGGGGGATGGCGATGAGGTCGTTGGGGGTGCGGGTCTTGGACCACGCCAGGTCCATGGCGAAGGAGATCTTCTTGTCCTGGCTGGCCAGCTCGCCGGCGATGTGGGACATGAGGCCGTCCCCGCCGTAGCCGAGGCGGAGCCAGCCCGGGCCCTCGAAGCCGCGGCTGCTGTTGGCGAGGTTCACGGCCTGGAGCTTGTTCCCGGCCCCGTAGGCGAAGTCCATGCGGGTGTGGATGCCCTGCTCGTCGTTCCGGAACTCCAGGCGCTGGGGCATCTGGGTGGCCTTGTCCACGGTCACCTCCAGACGGCCCCGCTTCCAGAAGCCCAGGCTCTGGGCCATGCTCTGCTCGCGGCGCTTGGCATCCCAGGGCTTGGTGGGGGCGTTGAAGACAAGGTGCTGGAGGGTCCGGCCGCCACTGGTCTCCTCGCCGGCCAGGCTGGCCTTGAAGGTGGGGGCGTCGATGTAGACGGCCTTGATGTCATTCAGGGTCTGCCGGAACCAGGACATGTAGGTTCGCGGCGCGTCGGACGGGGGCGGCTCCACCCGGGTGGTGTAGGCGTTCTGTTCCTTGCTGTACAGGAAGCCCCGGGTGCCGCGGCGGGTGTAGAGCAGGTTGCCGAAGTCCCCGGCCAGGTCCGTGCGGAAGTCCCCGTTGGCGAAGTAGGTACCCCTGAGGCGGAGGTTGGCCTGGCCGCCCTGGCTGTTGCCCTTCACCTGGCCCTGGCTGAGGCTGTCCACCTTCTGGTTCACGGCGGCGCCGCTGAGGGCCACGCCGAGGGTGCCCTGCATCTCCACGGAGGTGATGCCCTGGTAGGGCTGGCCGAACCACCCGGCATCCACGGCGTCGAGCACCTGGAGGAACGCCCGGCGGGCGGCTTCGGAAGTGGGTTCTGCCTTCGGGGTGGTCTTCAGGGTGGGTTTGGGAGCAGGCTTTGCCGGGGCCGGGCCCTGGGCGGGCAGCAGCGACGCGGTGAGCAGCAGAGGCAGAACGGTGTAGCGCATCAGATCTCCTGACTCATGAACGGGAGTGCCGGGGAGCGGCCTTGGGTTCCGGCCGGTCCTTGGCATAGCAGGCCCGGCAGAGGGCCTTGGCGGGATCCTCGGGCACGAAGGGCAGGTACTCCTGGGCCCCGCAGGTGGCGCAAGTGATGTGCGTGAGCACCCGGGTGGCCTCCTTCCCCCCTTTCCGCTTGTAAGTGAAGGAGCGGCGGTAGCAGTCCGGGCAGAGGTAGAACTTCTGGCCGGTCTCCACCTTGAAGCGCATGCCACACTCGGCGCAGATCTTCTCCCGAGGCGACTTGGGGTCCGGAGGCGCCACGGGCGCCCGCTTGGTCAGCCGCACCGGGGCCTGGCCAGGCCCGCGCGTCGCCTCCGGCGCCGCGTCCCCGGAGGCGGGGTCTATCGAGGGTTTCAGCCCTTTGATCATCGTTGTATGGTCCTACTGCGGCGCGGGCCGGAAGGTTTAGGGTACCCCATCGGGTTTTCCGGGGCGAGTTCCGGTCCCGGCGGGGTGATGGCATCCTGGGCCCATGCCTTCTGCCGCCGATCTCCTGGAGCCCCTGCGCCGCGGGGAGCCGCGGGCGCTGGGCCGGGCCATCTCCTGGATGGAAAATGGCCACCCCGGGGCCCGGGCCCTCATGGCCCGCCTCTGGCCCCACCTGGGCGGGGCAGTCGTGATCGGCATCACGGGATCCCCCGGTGCCGGCAAGAGCACCCTCACGGACCAACTCGCCCGCGCCCTGCGCGCGGAAGGTCAGCGGGTCGGCATCCTGGCCGTGGACCCCACCTCGCCCTTCAGCGGCGGGGCCATCCTGGGCGACCGCATCCGCATGCAGCGCATCGCCGCCGATCCCGGCATCTTCATCCGCAGCATGGCCACGCGCGGGGCCCTGGGCGGCCTGGCCCGGGCCACCCAGGACGCCATCGACCTGCTGGACGCCGCGGGCTTCGACACGGTGATCGTGGAGACCGTGGGCGTGGGGCAGGACGAGGTGGATGTCGTGAGCTGCGTCCAGACCTGCTGCGTGGTGCTCGTGCCGGGCATGGGCGACGAGATCCAGGCCATCAAGGCCGGCATCATGGAGGTGGCGGACCTCTTCGTGATCAACAAGGCCGACCGCGACGGCGCCGACCAGGTGGAGCAGGAGCTGGTGGCCATGAAGTCCATGGCGGCCGCGCGGCCCTGGGATCCGCCGGTGCTCCGCACCGTGGCCCAGCGGGGCGAAGGCGTGCCGGAGCTGCTGGCGCAGGTCCGGCAGCATGGTGCCTGGCTGCGGGCCCACGGCGGACTGGCCCGCAAGGCCCGGGAGCGGGCCCGCCTGCGCTTCGAGTCGCTGCTGGCCGAGGCCGCCCTGCGCCGCGTGCGGGAGCATGCTGGCCCCGACCGCCTGGAGGCCGCCATCCAGGCCATCGCCGATCACGCCCAGGACCCCTACACCGCCGTGGCGGACATCCTCGGCGAAGGCTAGAGATTCTCAGGCCCTGGAGAGGATCCCGTAGAGCTCCGGCCGGCGGTCCCGGAAGAATCCGAAGGATGCTCGATTCCGGCGGATCTCTTCGAGGTCGACGTCGGCGGTGATGACGCCGGTGTCCGTGCGGCCCAGCTCGGCCACCTTGTCGCCGCGGTGGTTGGCGATGAAGGAGTGGCCGTAGAAGGTCTGGCCGCCCTCGGCTCCCACCCGGTTCGCGGCCACCACCGGCACCACGTTGGACACGGCGTGGCCGATCATGGCCCGCTGCCACAGATCCTTGGTGTCCAGCTCGGGGTTCTCCGGCTCGGTGCCGATGGCGGTCGGGTAGAACAGGACCTCCGCGCCCATGAGCATCATGGCCCGGGCGCACTCGGGGTACCACTGGTCCCAGCAGATCCCCACGCCCAGCTTCCCGAAGCGGGTCTCCCAGACCTTGAAGCCCGTGTTGCCGGGGCGGAAGTAGAACTTCTCCTCGTAGCCGGGGCCGTCGGGGATGTGGCTCTTGCGGTAGATGCCGAGCACGGAGCCGTCGGCGTCCACCATGGCCAGGCTGTTGTAGTGGTGGGGCCCGTCCTTCTCGAAGAAGGAGACCGGAATCACCACGCCCAGTTCCCTTGCCAAGGCCTGGAACCGCGCGATGGTGGGATGGCCCTCCGCGGGCCGGGCCCAGTCGAAGAAGGCGTCCTTCTCCTCGCGGCAGAAGTAGGGGCCCTCGAAGAGCTCGGAGGGCAGGATCACCTGGGCCCCCGTGGCGGCGGCCTCGCGGACGAGGCCCTCCACCCGGGCCACGTTCTCGTCGAGGCTTCCCGTGAAGGCGCACTGGGTGGCGGCGACTCGGATGACGCGGGACTCGGGGCGGGACTCGGCGCTCATCGGACCTCCGGCTGCTGCTGGGTGATGCAGTGGAAGGCGCCGCCGCCGCTGAGGATGGCGCGGGCGGAGCGGCCCACCACGCGATGGTTCGGGAAGAGCCGCGCCAGGGCGGCCACGGCCTCTTCATCGTAGGGCGTGCCGTAGGTGGGCACCACCACGCTGCGGTTCCCGATGTAGAAGTTCACGAAACTGGCGGGCATCAGCTCGCCCTCCTCGTCCCGCATCACACCGGGCGAGGGGATGCGCTCGACCCGGAGCTTCCGCCCCCGGGCGTCGGTCATGGCGGCGAGGTCGGCAGCAAGACGGTCCAGGGTCGCGGCGTTGGGATCGGCCGGGTCCCGGGCTTCCATGCAGACCACCACGCCCGGCGCCACGAAGCGGGCCAGGGTGTCGATGTGGCCGTCCGTATGGTCGTTCAGGAGGCCCTCGTCCAGCCACAGCACCTTCTCGGCGCCGAGGCCGTCGGCCAGGGCCGCTTCCAGCTCCGCCTGGTCCAGGCCCGGGTTGCGGTTGGGGTTCAGCAGGCACTGGCGCGTGGTGAGCACCGTGCCCTCGCCGTCCACCTCCACGGATCCCCCCTCGAGGATGAAGGCGTGGTCGCGGCGGGGCGCGCCGCTGAGGGCCGCCACGCGGCCCGCCACCCGGTCATCGCCGGGCAGGACGTACTTCCCGCCCCAGCCGTTGAACCCGAAGCAGGCGGCCTGCAGGGCGCCCGCGCCATCCCGAACGAAGATGGGCGCCGTGTCCCGCAGCCAGATGTCGCCCACGGGCACCCGGTGGAAGCGCACCCGGTCCGCCACCGGGGCCAGGGCGTGCCGGGCCGCCGCTTCAGAGCCTTCGTCCCCCACCAGGATGTCCAGGGCCTCGCCGCCCTCCCCGGCGATGGCGAGGCAGAGGGCCGTCCACTCCGCCTGGGCCGGGGCCAGGTTCTCCCGCCAGAGGTGGCCGTGGCCGGGCCAAGCCAGCCAGCAGGCGCTATGGAGTTCCCACTCGGCGGGTTGGCGGCAGGTCGGATGGGACATGGTGCGGAACCTCTGGATTGGATGCGGCCCCGGACGGGAGCACCCTCCAGTTCATCAAAAGGGCCTTCTTCCGTCGAGGTTTATTGCGGGAAGGCAGGTCCTAATTGATGCAAGGACAGGAATCCCCCGAGTGCGCTTCATGCCGCATATCATGAGGCCTCGCCCCGGAGCCTCCATGTCCCTGATCCGCGCCCTTCGCGCCGCGCTCCTCCCGGTCCTTCTTCTCGGCGCCCCGGGCGCGCCCGCTGCCGCGCCGGGGGCAGCGCCAGGAGCATCACCAGGAGCAGCGTCGGGAGCTACGTGGGCGGAGGGGCCGGCGGTGGAATCGGCGGCCGCCGCCTCGGTCCGCGACCAGTACGACAAGCGTGAGGTGCTCATTCCCATGCGCGACGGGGTGAAGCTGTTCACGGCCATCTACACGCCCAGGGCCACCGGCCGGACCTACCCCATCCTCCTTCAGCGCACCCCCTACAGCGTCTATCCCTACGGCCCCAATGCCTATCCGTCCCGCCTGGGACCCTCGGCCCCCTTCCAGAAGGAGGGCTTCATCTTCGTCTACCAGGACGTACGCGGGCAGAAGATGTCCGAGGGCGACTTCGTGAACATGCGGCCCCAGCGCGCCGCCAGCGGCGCGGCCGTGGACGAGAGCACGGACACCTACGACACCATCGACTGGCTGGTGAAGCACGTGGACCGCAACAACGGGAAGGTGGGCCAGTGGGGCATCAGCTATCCCGCCTTCTACACGGCGACGGGCATGCTGTCGGGTCACCCGGCCCTCAAGGCCGTCTCCCCCCAGGCACCCATCGTGGACTGGTTCCAGGGCGATGATTTCCACCGCAACGGCGCCCTGTGGCTGCCCCATGCCTTCAATTTCATGGTGAACTTCGGCAAGCCCCGGCCCAAGCCGACCTCGGAGTGGGGCACGCCGTTCCGCCGCACCACCTCGGACGGCTACGAATGGTTCCTGCGGCTGGGATCCACGGGCGCCACCCGACAGTACACGAAGGAGGTGGCCTTCTGGAACGAGATGCTGGACCACCCGAACTACGACGCATTCTGGCAGGCCCGCAACCTGCGCCCCCACATCAAGGACGTGAAGCCCGCGGTGCTCACCGTGGGCGGGTGGTTCGACGCGGAGAACCTCTTCGGCACCCTGCAGGTGTTCAAGGCTCTGGGCCGCCAGAGCCCCGCCACCGACAGCCACCTGGTCATGGGCCCCTGGTTCCACGGAGGCTGGGAGCGCAGCAAGGGCGACCACCTGGGCCCCGTGCAGTTCGAGGCCGACACCGCCACCTGGTTCCAGACCGAAGTCCTTTTCCCCTTCTTCATGCAGCACCTGAAGGGCGCGAAGGAGCCCGCCCTGCCCAAGGCCACGGTCTTCGAGACCGGCGCCAACCGCTGGCGGCGGCTGGACGCCTGGCCGCCGGCGCAGGCCCGGGACGCGAAGCTCTACCTCCAGCCCAACGGCGGCCTTTCCTTGACGGCGCCGCCGCCAAACGGCGGCGCTGACACCTTCCTCTCCGACCCGTCGAAACCCGTACCCTTCATCGAGAAGGTCGCCATCGGCATGCCCAAGGACTACATGACCGCGGACCAGCGCTTCGCCGGCCGGCGCCCGGACGTGCTGGTGTTCCAGACCGGGCCCCTCGCCGAGGACCTGACCCTGGCCGGTCCCCTCCGACCCGAGCTCTTCGTGGCCACCACGGGCACGGACGCCGACTGGGTGGTGAAGCTCATCGACGTCTATCCCGACGACTTCAGGAACCCGGATTTCAAGGAGGGCGGCTCCCCCTGGGACCGCACGCCCAACCCCATGGGCGGCTACCAGCAGCTGGTGCGGGGCGAGGTCATGCGCGGCAAGTTCCGGGAAAGCCTCTCGGCGCCGGCGCCCTTCGTCCCCGGCCAGCCCACCCGCGTGGCCTGGTCCATGAACGACATCTTCCACACCTTCAAGCAGGGCCACCGGGTGATGATCCAGATCCAGAGCACCTGGTTCCCCCTCATGGACCGCAACCCGCAGGTGTTCATGAACATCAACGACGCGAAGCCGGGGGACTATCAGAAGGCCACCCACACGGTCTTCCACGACGCCGCGCGGCCGAGTTCACTGGGCGTTGGCGTGTGGTCGGAAAAGCCAAGATGAAGCACCGATAAATAGCGGATGAGGGCGAAGACAGGTGAGTCCTCCGCCAAATGGGGCATCGTGGCTGGTGGGTTAATGGTTAACCGTCCTATCGCAACCTAGCTTGCTCATTCGCCTGGAAACAGTCATGTTTATTTAATAGTGAATGAACTTGCGATGAGATGCCTACAGCCAGAGCAAGGGGAGTGACATAACGGCGCCACAACCCTAACGCTTTTCTGCTTGGCATCAGTACACTCTCGAGACAAGCAGCGGGCCCTGGAGATCTAGAGATGAAATTCGCGTACGAAGATCTGAGCCCAGGTCAGTTCGAGGATCTCGTTGTCTCTATCTGTCAATTCGTGCTTGGTGCCGGGGTTCAAAGTTTTGCCACGGGGCCTGATGGTGGTAGAGACGCCAAATTTATTGGGACGGCGGAGTTGCATCCAAGTAAGGCGGCTCCGTGGAAGGGAACTGTTATCGTTCAGGCAAAACACACCAATGGTTACAACACAACATTTTCAGATTCAAATTTTTATAGCGATACCAGCGATGAAACTGTGCTTGGCGAGGAATTGCCACGCATCAAAGGGCTCCGGGGATCGAAGGAATTAGATCATTACATGCTCTTTTCAAACCGGAGATTGACGGGTAACGCGGAATCGAAGCTCCGAGGGGTCATTTCAAAGGAATGTGGTCTTCCAGAAGTCTCCATCTTCCTCTGTGGGGTCGAGCAGCTTGAGCTCTGGCTCAAGAGGTTTCCAGATGCAGCTCGTATGGCAGACATCGATCCTATCGATTCTCCACTCATTGTAAGCCCTGATGATCTTGCTGAGATTGTTGAGCACCTCGCCATGCATCTAAAGAACGCTGGCTCGGCGGTACCTTATCCCCCAACTGAGAGAGTTTCTTACGAGAAGAAGAATGAGTTAAACAATATGGGTAAAGAATATGCGATCGCCTTGCGGCGTCGATACCTGAAGGACACGCAACAGATCAAGACGTTCCTAGCTTCGCCGGAGAACCTACGCCTTCTTGACCTCTATGAATCAGTAGTGGATGAATTTCAGCTGACTATATTAGCAAAACGGAAAAGTCATCAGCCCTTCGAGGAGGTTATAAACTACTTGATCACGCTTCTTCTGGATCGAGACCCGATTCTTCGGGCCCAAAAACGGCTCACACGAACGATGATCTTCTATATGTATTGGAACTGTGACGTGGGGCTGAATCATGATGTTGAGTCCTAGCAAGCATTCCCACCCAGATCGCACGGTCATCAACGTTGCGGCGATCCTCCTTTCGCGCTTGAAAAATCGACGGCTCGAGGACTATGGAGCACTTAAAAGGTTGGTGAAGAAAAATGTCTCGGGTGGCGATGTTCTCCTGCTTCCGGCCTTGAACCTACTTTTCCTTCTTGGGTTGGTCGAATACCGCCCGAAGACTGACGCCTTTGAATATCTGGGTTCCAATGAAACTATCTAAGCTCTACACCAACAAGCCGAAGAGGTTTGCGCCTATTTCCTTTGCAGAAGGGCTCAATGTCGTGCTTGCGGAAATTCGGCTGCCCGAGAACAGAAGCAAGGACACCCATAATTTAGGAAAGACGACCCTTGGGCGGGTCATAGATTTTTGCCTGCTCGCAGGGCGTGATCCAGATTTCTTCCTGTTCAAGCACGAAGACCTTTTCAAAGCCTTTGTCTTCTTTCTTGAGATAAAACTTCTGGATGGTTCATACGTCACCATCCGTCGATCCGTCGAAGAGGCAACGAAGATTAGTTTTAAGAGGCACACTCAAGGCGAGAGAGATTTCACAGATCTGCCTGAAACTTCCTGGGATCACACATCTCTTGCATTTGAAAAAGCTAGAGACCTACTTGATGGTTTACTCGATCTCCGAGATTTAAAACCATGGACATACCGAAAAGTGGTTGGTTACTTGGTGCGCTCACAGGACGATTTTCGTGAGGTCTTCCACCTGAAAAAATTTGCCTCTGGCCATTCCGACTGGAAGCCGTTCCTTGCACATCTCCTGGGATTCAATTCTTCGATAATTTCCCTGCACTACGACAAGGAAGATGAGCTTTCGAGGAAAAAGGGGGAGGAGGACGTAATCAAGCGTGAACTTGGCGGGTCCGTCGTCGATGTAAGCAAGATTGAAGGAATGTTGCATCTCAAACAAACGGAAGCTGAAAAAAAACAACGTTTGCTCGATGCGTTTGATTTTCGCCAATCCGACAAACAGAAAACAAAGGTCGTCGTAGATGAGCTTGATACGAAGATCGCCCGACTCAACTCGGAACGGTACTCACTTCTACAAAATAAGAAAAAAATTACAGTCTCGATTGAGGACGATGAAATACTTTTCGACCCAAAAAGCGCCGCTGAGCTTTTTGCTGAAGCTGGGATTCTTTTTGCCGGTCAGATTAAAAGAGAATTCGAGCAGCTCCTCGATTTTAATCGTGCGATTACTGAGGAGCGGCGAGGCTATTTAAAGGAAGAACTGGCTGAAGTCGAAGGAGAGTTGAAGCGAATAAATGCTGAAATTTTAGAGCTCAACAAACGCCGAATGGAAACACTGTCCTTCCTCGGCGAGTCGGATCACTTTGCGAAATACAAGCAGGTATCAAACGAGCTTGTCGCCCTTCGAGCGGACATTACCTCCCTTGAACGTCAGCGTGAGTTTTTGCGGCGCCTTCAAGATCTGCGCGCTTCGATCCGAGCACTTGCAGAAGAGAAGAGCCATCTACAAATGCGGATTGAAGCGGACGTGGAACAACAGAATGCCGAGAAAACAAGTCAATTTTCGACGATCCGAGTGTTCTTCAGCGAGATCGTCGAAGAAGTGATCAATCGAAAAGCTTTGCTAAGTGTTGCCCCAAACCAACAGGGGCACCTCGAGTTCAAGGCCGAGATTCTTGATGACTCTGGGAATAGCACCAGCGCGGATCTGGGGTTTACCTACAGAAAACTCTTGTGCGTCGCTTTTGACCTTGCGCTAGCTAGGGTCCATGTCGATGGTCGGTACCCGAGGTTCCTGTATCACGACGGTGTATTCGAGTCATTGGACGACCGAAAAAAACAGAACCTCATGGAGGTCATTCGGTCCTACTCAAGCCTGGGCATTCAGCACTTAATCACGCTGATTGATTCTGACCTACCCGCGAGCCTTGAGGGTGAAGCGCCATTCTTCCAGGACTCGGAAGTAATCCTCCGACTTCACGACGAGGATGAGAGTGGTCGGTTATTCAGAATGCGGGCCTGGTAATTTCGACTGTAGAGAAACTGTCGTGCGCGTTCGTACTTTGCAACTTATAAATTCCTTGTCCTAATTGAATGAACAGGAAATTCAAACGCCCCATTTTGATCTGACTTTCAGTCAAACCTTTGGAACCGGTACGGTCGAAGCTCGAGCCATGAAATTCATTTTTCGGTGTTCATCAGCTTTTATCGGTGTTCATCGGTGGTTAAAGAGGCTTTTCCTTCCATCCCTCCAGCACCCGGAAGCGGCTGCCCATGCGGTCCGGCAGGGTGAGCTGGAGGAGGTTCTCGGTGCGCTTGACGCGCTCGGCCGGGGGCAGGGCCATCCAGCCGGGGGCCCACTGCTCCAGGGGGGCGTGGGTGCGGATCCACTTGCTGAGCTCCATGTGGCCCAGGCCCGTGAAGTCCTCGCCCTCCAGCAGGCGCGTCAGGCGCGTGAAGTCGACATCGGCGGTCAGGTCCGCCTCGCCCAGGTCCTCGTGCCAGTTGCCGTCGACGGTGTGGGCCTTGAAGCGACGCAGGTCCGCGCCCTTGGCCAGCAGCCGGTCCGCGGACTCGCCGTAGTCCACGGCCAGGAAGAGGCCCGCCTCCAGGGGCGCCGCCAGGTCGTGCACCAGGCCCGGCAGGGCCTCGCACCAGATGCTGCCGTCTCGGGGCTCCAGGCCGTCGGTCTGCTCGGCGAACCAGGCGCCGGCCTCGCCGGGATCCGCCGCCTGCCATTCGGGGCCGGCCGCCGTCAGCACCTCGCGCGTCCAGCGCCCGCCGTCCCAGCGCCAGGGTTGGGCGGGCAGGGCGTCGAAGAGCTCATTGCTGAACACCGCGCCGGTGAACGGTTCCAAAGGTTCATGTTCTGCGGCGAACCGCGCGCGGTTGGCCGCAAGGAACGGCGAAAGGGCTTCCTCGGCAGCCTTTTTCGCGGCGGGGTTGTCGTCGCGGTGGACGTAGACCAGGGCCTCGGCGAAAGGCCCGGCGACGGCGCTCAGGACATCCCGGCCCAGCCAGCCGCGGCCGGCGCCGGGCTCCAGGGCCGTGAAGCGCGCCGGGCGGCCCAGCCGTTCCCAGGCAGCCTCCAGCCTCAGGGCAATCGTCTGGCCCAGCAGGGGCCCAAGGTCCAGGGCCGTGTAGTAGTCCTTGCCCTCGAAGCCCCAGGGGCCCGTCGGGCGGCGGTAGTAGCCATGCTCCGGATGGTAGAGGCCCAGGGCCATGACCTCCGAGGCGGGCACGGGGCCTAGGGCGAGGCGGCTTTGGAGGAGATCCTGCAGGGGATTCAGGTCAGCCAAGGATTACCTCGACGAGAAAAAAGCCAGGGATGAACGGAGATGAACAGAGATAAAAAGATCCGCCTGATCTCCGTTCATCTCCGTCCATCTCCGGTGTTCAGTTTCTTCATTTCCTTCCCCCAGCCCCCAGGGGCCACTTCTCCAGCAGCACCGGCAGCAGCCACTGGGTGAGGACCAGGGCCAGGGCCACGCCGCCCAGGCAGGCCAGGCCCAGGCCCCGAAGGCCGCGGTAGCCGCTGAAGACCATGCCGCCGAAGCCCGCCAGGGTGGTGCCGGCGCAGACGGCGTTCACGCGGGCCACGCGCTCCGGGGCGTCGGCTTCGCCCCGGGCCCGGTGCAGGAGGTTGAAGGCCGTGTCCACGCTCACGCCCAGGGCGATGGGGATGGCCATGAGCGACAGGAAGGTCAGGGGCTCCCCGGTCCAGCCCAGGGCGCCCAGGGCCCCCGCCTGGCTGGCCGCCAGGGGCACCAGAGCCAGCAGGGCGAAGCGCAGGCTGCGGCCGAAGAAGGCGATGACGGCGAAAATCCCCGCCAGGGCCAGAAACACGGCCTCCCGCACGGTATCGCGGGCGATGCCCTTCACCACGCGGAAGAGGGGCTGGGTGCCCACGAAGCGCCCGCCGGCCGCTTCGACCTCCGGCGTGAGCCGGAGCAGGGAGGCCTCATCCAGCCGGATGGGGACCGTCAGGGCCGGGGCCAGGGGAGCGGGCGCCGATCCCTGGCGCAGGTGGTCCCAGAGGGTCCAGGGATGGTGGCCCTCCGGGGTGGGCGTGGACCGGGGCAGCAGGACCTGGAGCGCCCGCACGGGCTGGGAAGGATCCACCGCGGCAACGGCCAGGGCCGACAGGGGCCCCTCCAGCCCCGCCGGGTCCAGTCCCGCCTTGGCGGCGGCCTCCAGCACCTGGTGCCGCCAGGTCTCCGAACCCAGGGCGTGCTGCAGCTCCGGGTCGAGGCTCTGCCAGTCGGGCACGGGCAGGCCCGCCTCGCGGAGGATGGGGCTCAGCCGGTTCCACCGGGCCGGGAGCCGGTCCGGGTCATCCAGCGGAATCTGGAGGGCCAGGGGCTGGAGGCTGGCGCCGAGGGTCTTCGTCAGCCGCGCCTGGAGGGTGAGGGCCGGGTTCCCCTGGGCCCGGAAGCGCCGGAGGTCCTCCTCCCAGCGGGTACGGGGCGCGCCCGCCAGCGCCAGGACCAGCAGGGCCAGGGCGGCCCAGGGGGCCCAGACTCGGCGGCGGGGCCGGGGCGGGGGCGGCCCCGGGGCGAAGGTGCCCCGGCCCCGGTCCAGCCCCATCAGCATGGGGGGCATCACCAGGAAGGTGGCGGCCAGGCAGGCCAGCAGGCCGAGGCCCGTGGTGAGCCCCAGGTCCCGGATGCCTGGGAAGGGCGCGAAGGCCAGGGCTAGGAAGGCCAGGGCCGTCGCCAGGGCGCCGGCCACCACGCCGGGGCCCGTGCCCAGCATCGCGGCCCGCAGGGCCCGCGCCTTGGCCCGTCCCGCCCGGCGCTCCTCGCGGTAGCGGCTGAAGAGCATGATGCCCACGTCGTCGCCCACGCCCAGCAGCACCGCGCCGAAGCCCGCGGCCATGAGGTTGACGCGCCCCAGGATCCAGCCCGTGAGACCCAGGGCCCACACCATGCCCACGAGCAGGGGCCCCATGACGAAGCCGTAGCCGGCAAGGGTGCGGAAGCCCAGCCAGTACACGAGGCCGATGAGGACGAAGCTGAGGGCCAGGCTGAGGAGCACCTCGCCCGTGAGCCGGTGGGACTCCCAGGCGGTGATGGCATGGGCGCCCGTCACCTGGAGGGCGAAGGGCCGGTCGGCCCGGGGGGTCAGGGCCGCCTCCACCGCCTTCAGGGCCGCGGCCGGAGGCAGGGGCCCCTCGGCGCCCCGTCCCAGCCAGGCCAGGACCCGGGTGGTGGCCTTCACGTCCGAGGCGGGAAAGCTCGCCACCAGGGGCACCAGGACGAAGCGGCCATCCTTCGTCTCCAGGTAGCCGGTCCGCATGCGCAGGGTGAAGGCGCGGCCCAGCTGCACGGCCTTGGCCATGCCCTCGCCGTTCTGGGGGGCGAGGGTCCGCAGGCCCAGCGGATCCAGCCGCGCCAGGGCCGCCGCGAGCGGCTCCGGCGAGCCCAGGGCCCGGGCGGTGGCTTCCAGGCGGCGCTTCACTTCCGCCGGATCCCGGAGGGGCTCCAGGCGGTCGCCCAGCCAGGCCGGGGCCAGGGAATAGAGGGTTTCCGTGGTGAGCCGGCTCACGGCCGCATCACCTTCGGTGATGGCCCCCACGGCCAGGAGCGCGGGCCAGGGGCTCACGCCGCCCGGCCCGGGCACGGGGATGGGATCGGACAGGCGGCCCTCGGCGGCCAGCCCGTTGAGGGGCAGGTCGCCCTTGGTGAGCAGGCGGTCCACCAGGCCCTCGGCCCAGGCGCGCCGGGCCTCCAGGTCGGCCGAGTTCCCCTCGGCCACCAGCCAGATCAGCTCCTGCTGGCCGACACCGGCCTCCAGGTTGGCCCGCACGGCGGGATGCTCCGAGGGCAGCAGGCTCATCAGGTCGAGGGCCCGCTCCACGCGCAGGGTGCCCCAGCCCAGGGCCAGCGTCAGGCCCGCCGTGAGGATCCAGAGTCCCCGGGACCGGGACAGGTGCAGGCGGAGCAGGCCGCGCAGCAGGGTCTTCATCACCTGTCCGCGCCCGCGCGATCGATCCATGGCTTCAGGGCCGGCACCATCTCCACGCGCTCGGCGCCCCGCAGCCGCTCCATCAGGCTGCCATCCTCCAGCCGGGCCAGGGGGTGGTTCTCCCGGCGGTCCAGGGCCTCAGGCGGGCCGGCCGCCGTGAGGACGGTGGGCAGCTCTTCGCTGTAGCGGTGGTCGAGCAGCTGCGCCAGGGCCGCGGCCACGCGGAGGTCCGAGTCCATGCGGTCCCAGTCGTCCAGCACCAGGAGGGGCGGGTCCTGGAGGGGCTCGATGAGGTCGCGCACGCTCTGGAAGGCCTGGTTCTGGAAGCTGCGGATGTCGTAGTAGGCGTCCTTGATGCTCTGGCTGAGGGTCCGCACGGAGACGAAGCGCCCGCCCCGGCCCGTGCGCTCGGTCCAGGCCCTCAGGGCGGCGGCGGCCAGGGTGCTTCGGCCGCTCTGGGCGGACCCATGGATCCACCACAGCTCCCAGCCGTGGCGGAACTTGTGCTTGCCGGTGGTGGCCCACTGGGACAGGGCCTCGGCGCCCGCGGGGCGGATGCCGTGCTCGGGGCGCTTGCGGAGGGCCGCGAGGAGCCGGGCCAAGTCGTCCCGGAAGGGGATGGGCCCCACCTCCTCCTCGGGCCGGGCCAGCCACTCCTCCAGGTCCGGCACGCGCTCCAGCATGGACCGGGCCCCGCTGGCCTGGGCGTTGTTCCACCACTTCCAGAAGCGGGTGAAATCCGCCTCGCGGTAGCGGGCGGGAAGGCCCAGGGTCTCCGCGTCCGGCGCCAGGTCGGCCGTGCAGCCGCAGACCCGCACCGGCTTCTGGGGATCCGGATCGAAGATGAGGCCCTGCCCCTGGCAGTGGGGGCAGTCGGGGCGGCCCTTCACCATGTCCGGCTCCCCGTCATGGCCCGTCCCCGCCGCGCAGGAAGCCTCCCAGGACCTCGCGGCGCCGCTCGCGGATGCGGGAGAAGGCCCGCTCCTCCAGCTGCCGCACCCGCTCCCGGGAGATGGGCGGGTTGAACTGCTTGCCGATCTGCTCGAGGGTCAGGGGCTCCTGGCCCCCCAGCCCGAAGTGCAGGGAGATGATCTTGCGCTCCTTCTCGCTGAGGGTCTGGAGGCTGGCCTCGATCTGCTCCAGGAAGGCCTCCTGGTCCAGCGTGTGCATGGCGGAGGGCTCCACCTCCTGCTCCAGGCTGTCGCCCACGGTGAGGTCGGAGTCGCCCAGGCCCTGCTCGGTGGAGACCGTGGACGTGGTCTGCTGGAGGAGCTGGAGGCGCTCCACCTCTTCCACCGTGAGGTTGGCGGCGTCCGCGATCTCCTGGAGCATGGGCACCCGGCCCAGGGACTGGCTCAGCCGCTGGGTGACGCGGTTCAGGTGCACCAGGTGGCCCGCCACCTTCTGGGGCAGGCGGATCTTGTTCCCGTGCTCGGCCAGCGCGTGGAAGATGGCCTGCCGCACCCACCAGGAGGCGTAGGTGAGGAACTTGTTCTGCCGCTCGGGATCGAAGCGCTTGGCGGCCTCGATGAGGCCCAGGTTGCCCTCGCTGATGAGGTCCAGCAGGTCCAGTCCCATGCCCTCGAACTTCCGCGCCTCCTTCACCACGAAGCGGAGGTTGCCCTCGACGAGCTTGCGGAGGCCCTCCGGGTTGCGGTCGTTCTGCCACAGGCGCCCGTTGATCCGCTCCTCCTCCGCCGTCAGCAGGGGCAGGTGGCGGATGGAGTCGAAGTACTTGTCGAGCGAACGCTCTTCGAGATGCCGGAGGGGCACGGAACACCTTGGGGGAGGAACCAGCATAGCAAGCGATCCGCGCCCCCAGGGCAACTGCGATCGGCTTCAGCGCTTGCGCAGCCCGTGGGGCGTGAGCTTCACCAGGCCCGTGCCGCTCGCCGGCCGGGGCACGTCCTTCACGCCCGCGGCCTCCAGGGCCTGGGCCAGGCGCTCCAGGTCCTCCTGCATGCGATTGAGGCGGTCCCGCAGGGTGAGCACCACTTCCACGCCGGCCAGGTTGACACCCAGGTCCCGCGTGAGGTTGAGGATGAACTCCAGGCGCTCGAGGTCCTCGTCGCTGTAGAGGCGGGTCTTGCCTTCGGTGCGGCTGGGCGTGAGCAGGCCCTCCCGCTCGTAGAGGCGCAGGGTCTGGGGATGCACGCCGTACCGCATGGACACCACGCCGATCATGTAGGCGCCGAGGCGCGGATCTTTAGCCATGATGTCCTCGCTGCTTGCGCACGTCCGCGTCGTTCAGCTCCGCCAGCTCGCGGAGGAGCTCCTTGCTGCGCTCATCCTGGATCTGGGGCGTCACCACGGCCACCTCCGCGATGAGGTCGCCCCGCTGGGTGCCTCGCGGGATGGGCATGCCCTGGCCCTTGAGCCGCAGCCTGGCGCCGGTCTGGGTGCCCGGGGGCACCTTGATGGTCTGGTGGCCCTCCGGCGTAGGGACCTCCACCTTGGCCCCCAGGGCGGCCTCGGAGAAACTGACGGGCAGCTTCACGTAGAGGTTGGGCCCCTTGCGCTCGAAGCGGGCGTCCGCTTCCATGCTGATCTGCAGGTAGAGGTCGCCGGGTCCGCCGCCGCGGCGGCCCGCCTCGCCTTTGCCCGCCACGCGCAGCTTCGCACCGTCCTCCACGCCGGCCGGGATGGCGATGGTGACGGTCTCCTGGCGGGGATGCCGGCCCGCGCCCCCGCACTCGGGACAGGCCGGGGCCCGCGTGCCGCGGCCCTGGCAGTCGGGGCAGGTGCGGCCGAAGGAAAGGAAGCCGCCGCCGCCGCCCAGCTTGCCCTTGCCGTTGCAGGTGCGGCAGACCTCCTGCTTCCGGGAGCTCTCGCCGGTGCCGCGGCAGGCCAGGCAGGGCTCGGAGCGGTTCACGCGCAGGCTCAGGCGCGTGCCCTCGAAGGCCTCGCGGAAGCCCAGGCGCACGGTATGGACCAGGTCCTCGCCCCGCTCGGGGCCATGGCGCATGGGCCGCCCGCCGAAGCCGCCCCCCGCGAAGCCCCCGAAGATGTCCTCGAAGGAAAAGCTCCCGCCCTGCTCGAAGCCCGGCGGCACCTGGGCCCCGGGGCCGCTGGGATCGCCGTAGGTGTCGTAGTTCTTCCGCTTCTCGGGGTCCGACAGCACCTCGTTGGCTTCGGAGAGCTTCTTGAACTCGGCTTCCGCCTTGGCATCGCCCGGGTTCAGGTCCGGGTGGTGCTTGCGGGCCAGCTTCCGGTACGCCCGCTTGATCTCCTCGTCGGAGGCCGTCCGGGGCACGCCCAGGATCTGGTAGTAGTCGGGGTGGGACATGGCTTTAGTGTATGTCACTAAGATTTTTTCTAGCCACAAAAAGGGGGAGCCGCAGCTCCCCCCATGTTGTACGGCGGACTAACTCACGACTTCGGCGTCGATCACATTGTCATCGCCGCCCTTCTTCTCGCCTCCAGGTGCGCCAGGCGCCCCGGGAGCCTGACCGCCATCCGCGGGAGGCTCCTGCTTGTAGAGGGTCTCGGCCAGCTTGTGGCTCTTGGCCGTGAGGGTCTCCAGGGCCTTCTTGATGCGGTCCTTGTCCAGGCTGGCCAGGGCGGCCTTGGCCTCGGTGATGGCCTCCTCGGCCTCCTTCTTGTCGGCCTCGGGCAGCTTGTCGCCGCTGTCCTTCAGGAGCTTCTCCACCTGGTAGACCATCTGGTCGAGGTGGTTCTTCTCCTCCAGCAGGGCCTTGCGGGCCTCGTCGTCGGCCTTGTGGGCCTCGGCGTCCTTCACCTTGGCGTCGATCTCCTCCTTGGAGAGGCCCGTGCTGCCCGTCAGCGTGATGCTGGCGTCCTTGCCCGTGCCCTTGTCCTTGGCGGTCACATGCACGATGCCGTTGGCGTCGATGTCGAAGGTGACCTCGATCTGCGGCATGCCGCGGGGCGCGGGCGCGATGTTGCCCAGGTGGAACTGGCCCAGGAGCTTGTTGCCTTCCACCACGGGCCGCTCACCCTGGAAGACCTCGATGTCCACGCCTGGCTGGTTGTCCACGGCGGTGGTGTAGATCTCCGAGCGCTTGGTCGGGATGGTGGTGTTCCGCGGGATGATGACGCTCATCTGCCCGCCGTTGGCGTTGATGCCGAGGCTGAGCGGCGTCACGTCGAGGAGCAGCACGCCCTTCACGTCGCCCGCCAGCACGCCGGCCTGCACGGCGGCGCCCAGGGCCACGACCTCGTCGGGGTTCACGCTGTGGTTGGGCTCCTTGCCGAAGATGGACTTCACCATCTCCAGCACCTTGGGGATGCGGGTGGAGCCGCCCACCATCACCACTTCGTCGATCTCGTGGTGGGCCAGCTTGGCGTCCCGCACCGCGTTCTCGCAGGGGCCCTTCAGCTTCTGCAGGATGGGCTCGATCATCAGCTCGAACTTGGCGCGCGAGAGCGTCTGGTTCACGTGCTTGGGGCCGCTGGCGTCCGCGGTGATGTAGGGCAGGCTGATGTCGGTCTGGGTCGTGCTGGAGAGCTCGATCTTGGCCTTCTCGGCGGCTTCCTTCAGGCGCTGCATGGCGTCGGCCTGCTTGCGGAGGTCGATGCCCTCGGCCTTCTGGAACTCGTCGGCCAGCCAGTCGATGACGGCCTGGTCGATGTTGTCGCCGCCCAGGTGAGTGTCGCCGTTGGTGGACTTCACCTCGACCACGCCCTCGGATACCTCGAGGATCGAGATGTCGAAGGTGCCACCGCCGAAGTCGAAGACGGCGATGGTGCCGTCCTTCTTCTTGTCGAGGCCGTAGGCCAGCGCGGCGGCCGTGGGCTCGTTGACGATGCGCTTCACGTCCAGACCCGCGATGGCGCCGGCGTCCTTGGTGGCCTGGCGCTGCGCGTCGTTGAAGTAGGCCGGCACGGTGATGACGGCTTCCGTGACCTTCTCGCCCAGGTAGGCCTCGGCGGCCTCCTTCATCTTGGTCAGCACGGCGGCGCTGATCTCCTCGGGGCTGAGGTGCTTGTCGTTCACCACCACGGCGCAGCCGCCCTTGTCGGCCCGCTCCACCGTGTAGGGGACGAGCTTCTGCTCCTTGTCGGAGTCGGCGTAGGGCAGGCCCATGAAGCGCTTGATGGAGTAGATGGTGCTCTTGGGCTGGGCCACGGCCTGGCGCTTGGCCGGGGCGCCCACGAGCCGCTCGCTGGTCTTGGGGTTGAAGCCCACCACGGACGGCGTGGTGTCCGCGCCCTCGGGGTTCGGGATCACCTTGGGCTGCCCGCCTTCCATGACGGCCACGCAGCTGTTGGTGGTGCCGAGGTCGATGCCGATGATCTTGCCCATGTCGTGCCTCCTGGGGGGTCTGCTCTTGGGGGTCAGACTGGGTTGCGCCCACCCTGACCCTATGAGGATAGGAGATGGACGTTTCTTGTCAACATGATCTTCAAAATTTCACTCATATTTTCTTCGCGTTTGATCGAGAACTCCAAAGAGATATGCTGACATCATGACGCTTCGCCCCTGCCCCATCTGCCGCACCCCCACCGCCTGGGAGGGCAACCCCTTCAAGCCCTTCTGCTCCGAGCGCTGCCGGCTCCGCGATCTGGGTGCCTGGGCCAGCGAGAGCTACCGCGTCCCGGAGAAGCCCCAGGAGGAGGACGGCGAAGGCTGGAGCGGCGAAGGGGAAGAGGGCGTTTAGGCCAGAGCCGAAGGCCGGGCCACGATGAAGAGCCGGCGGAACCGGAAGGTGGTCCGACCCGAGGCGTCCGGCGGGTAGGCCCTTCTCAGCCGGTCCCGGTACGCCGCGAGAAAGGCCTCGCGCTCGTCCGGTTCCAGGGCCTCCAGCAGGGGCACGAGCAGGCTGCCCCGCGTCCAGGCGACCACAGGCTCGGGCCCCTCCAGGCGGTGGACGTAGTCGGTCTCCCAGATGTCGAGGGTGGCGGCCCGCGGGGCGAGCCATTCCAGGTAGGTCTCGGGTTCTGACACGGGTTGGCGACGGAGGCGCGGCACGAGGCGCTCCCGCCAGGGGCCCTCCTCGGCCACCGCGAAGGCCGCCTGGTGGGAGGGTCGGTCATGGTTGCGGGGCATCTGCACCGCCAGACAGCCACCGGGGCTCAGAAAGCCCATCAGGCGAGGGAAGAGGGCCGCATGGTCTTCCAGCCAATGCAGGGAGGCGTTGGCAAAGAGCAGGTCCACCGGCGCTTCCGGCGCCCACGTGGCCAGGTCCGCCTGCCGCCAGGCCGGCCCAGGGACATCGGTCGAAGCGCGGGACAGCATGTCCGGCGACCGGTCCACCCCGAGCACCCGGGCCGAAGGCCAGCGGGCCTGGAGGATCCGCGTGACGTGGCCGGGGCCGCAGCCCAGGTCCACCACGAGGCGGGGAGCCTCCAGGGGCACCTGCGCCAGCAGGTCCAGGGCCGGACGCAGGCGCTCGGAGCCGAAGCTGAGGTACTGGGCCGGGTCCCAGGGCATGGCCTACTTGGCCTGGTGGACCTTCTTCACCATGTAGCGGGGCCGGTCGCGCACTTCCTGGTAGATGCGGCCGATGTACTCGCCCAGCAGGCCGAACGCGATGAACTGGCAGCCCACGAAGAAGAAGAGGATGGCGAACAGGGTGAACACGCCCTGGGCCGTGCCCTCGGGGTGCAGGAAGCGGTAGACCACCAGGCCCAGGAAGAGGATGAAGCCGAAGCCGGCCGTGACGACGCCGAAGACGCTGAGGGCCTGGAGGGGGATGAGGCTGAAGCTGGTGAGCAGGTCGAACTGGAGGTTGATGAGCTTCCAGAGGCCGTACTTGCTCTCGCCGGCGGCGCGCTCGGCATGGGCCACGGGCACCTCGGTGATGCGCTTGGCGAAGCTGTTGGCCAGGGCGGGGATGAAGCTCGAGCGCTCCTTGCAGAGCAGCATGGCGTCCACCACCTCGCGGCTGTAGGCCCGCAGCATGCAGCCGTAGTCGTGGAGCTTCACGCCCGTGGTCTTGCGGGTGACGGCGTTGACGATCTTGCTGGGCATGGTGCGGAAGAAGCTGTCGTTGGCCTGGCGGCCCTGGCGCCAGCCGCCCACCACGTCGTAGCCCTCCTCCACTTTGGCCACGAGCTTGGGGATCTCCTCGGGCGGGTTCTGGAGGTCCGCGTCCAGGGTGACGACGACCTGGCCTTGCACCTCGGCGAAGGCGCCGAAGATGGCGCTGTGCTGGCCATAGTTCCGGTTGAACTCCACGACCTTCACGCGGGGTTCCTCCCTGGCGATGGCCACCAGCAGGACCAGGCTGCGGTCGCGGCTGCCGTCATCCGTGAAGATGACCTCCCAGGGTTTCGAGGGGTCCGTGAAGGACTCCGCCATCACCTTGGACAGGCGCGCCCACAACGTGGGGATGTTCTCCTCCTCGTTGTAGATGGGGATGACGATGCTGAGATACGGGTCCATGGGCGCTCCAGGCCCCTATTCTAGTAGGATCAACGAGTTGCCGGAGTTTGCCATGCCCGAGCCCAAGATCCTGCTGGTGGAAGACGAACTCAGCCTCGCCGAGGGCATCAAGCTCAACCTCGAGCTGGAGGGCCTCGCCTGCACCTGGATTCCCCGCGGCGACCAGGCCCTGAAGCAGATCCTGGCGGAGGCTTACGATCTGGTGATCCTCGACGTGATGCTGCCGGGCATGGACGGCTTCACCATCTGCCAGAAGGTGCGCGAGGCGAAGAACTTCACGCCCATCCTCTTCCTCACGGCCAAGAACACGGACGACGACCGCGTGCACGGCTTCGAGACCGGCGCCGACGACTACCTGGGCAAGCCCTTCCAGGTGAAGGAGCTGCTGCTGCGGGTGCGGGCCATCCTGCGGCGGGAGGCCTGGTACAAGAACCGCGAGATGAGCAGCCGGCAGGCCTTCGGCGCCCACTGGGTGGACTTCGACAACTACTGCGGCGAGGGGCCCAACGGCCCCTTCCAGCTGGGCATGAAGGAGTGCATGATCCTCCGCCTGCTCATGGAGCGGCCCGGCCAGGTGGTGAGCCGCACGGACATCCTGGACAAGGTCTGGGGCGAGGACGCCTACCCCACCAGCCGCACCGTGGACAACTTCATCGTCCGCATCCGCCGCGTGATGGAGCTGGATGCCCACCATCCCCGCTGGGTCCACACCATCCGCAGCGTGGGCTACCAGTTCGATCCGGAAGGGAAGCAGCGGAAGGGCGAGGAGTGAATCGGCCCAGCTGATTCGATCGCCTGAAACTTCGGGCGGGATGGCTTCATTCAATGGGTGTCTTTTACCCACTCATCCTCAATGGATGCCATCCGGAGGCTTCATGCCCGTTTGTCCTCGTTTGTCCATCGCGCTGGCCGTGGCCCTCGCCTTCGGGGCGGCCCAGGCCCGGGCCGAGGGGCCGCGCTTCGGCCTTCAGCTCCACGCGAACGTTCCGACCGGCGACCTGAAGACCGCGGTCGACAACAAGCCCGGTGCCGGGCTCGGCGCCCACGTCACCTTCGACCTGGGCGCGGGCCACGTGATCAGGCCGAGGTTTGATGCGGTGTTCTATCCCGAAGGCACGGTCGACGGATTCAAGACCAAGGCGAACGATCTCAGCCTCGGCGCGGACTACCTGTACTTCCCGGGCGGGATGCCGGATGGCCTTTACCTGACTGCCGGGCTCGGCCTCCATCGCTGGAGCGTGGACACCACGATCCCCGCCATCGGTTCCTTCCCGGCAACGTCGGCGTCCCAGACCTCGACCCGCTTCGGATACTCGGCCGGGCTTGGGTACACCTTCAATGCCACCCTGGGAGCCGAACTGCGGTACGTCGGGAGCAGCTACGCGAACCAGACGGCCTGGGACCCGAAGGCCAACGCCATCCAGATCGGGATGACGTTCCGATTCTGAGGGGTCCGGCGTTCGCGATCCCGGTTCATGCAGAAAGGGAGGGGGCGCCGAGGCGCCCCCTCCCTTTCTGCGGCCAGCTTTGGGCCTACTTGACGTCGAACTCCCGGCTGCGGCCCTGCTTCTCGAAGGCCGTCATCTGCGCGGCGAGGTCCGCGGCGGGGGCGCCCTGCTTCACGTCGGACAGCACCAGGCGCTTCTCGTCGCCCTTGCTGAACTTGCTCTCGGCCATCATGGGCTCGAGGGTCGGCAGCAGGGTCAGCTCGCCCGCCGGCCCTTCGGGGGCCTTGGAGGTGGCGATGTCGTTGGCGTGGGCCAGCAGGGCGGCGCCGGGCGTGGCACCCAGGCGGCGCAGGTCCAGCCAGCCGAACCCGGGATCGCGCAGCAGGTCCAGGTCCTCGTTCTCCAGCCAGATCATCAGCGCGTTCAGGGCCTTGGTCTGCGCGGGATCGGGCACGCTGCGCATCTTCTTCTCGCCCTTGACGTCCACCTCCTGGCGGGTGTTGTCGATCCAGGCCTGGGCCCGCTTCACCCACAGGGCCGTGATGGCCTTCTGGTTGGCGAAGCCCTCGGGTGCCTTGGGGCCCTTGGCGGCTTTGGCCTTCTTGCCCTTGGCCGGCGGCTCGGGCGCGGTCCAGGTGGGAGCGGCGGCGTCCACCTTGGGATCGAGCAGGAGGCCCCGCAGCTTGGCGAGGCGCGGCTCCAGCCCCTTGGCATCGGCCTTCGCGGCGGCCCGGGCGGCGACCTGCAGGTTCTTCCAGGTGGTCTCGAGGAGGAGCTTCTTCCCGTCGGCGTCATAGAGCCCGTGCTGGGCGCGCACCTTGGCCAGGTACGTCTCCACGGCGGGGAGGGCGGCCGAGGCCTTCTCCGGGAGGATGGCCTTCACGGCCAGGAGGGCGCCTAGGGCGTCGCGGACCTCGACGGCCTTGGGGTGGCTCCGGTAGTAGCCCAGCTCGTGGGCGGACAGGGCGGCGCGCTGCAGGGTGTAGGCCAGCTTCCGCTGGCTGGGGCGGAGCTGGTCGAAGGCCTTGGGTTCGGGCTTCGCCTCAGGCTTCGCTTCGGCTTGGGGCGCGGCCGGGGCCTCGGCCTTCACCTCGGTGGGCCTGGGTTCGGGCTTGGGCTCGGGCGCCTGGGTCGGTGCCGGCGCGGGAGCGGGCGCAGGGGCTGGCGCCGGCGCGGGGGCCGGTGCAGGGGCGGGCGCAGGAGGGGGGACGGGTTGGGGCGTCTGGGCCAGGAGGCCCGAACCCACGATGACTGCCAAGACCCAGCGGCGCTGCATAGGAGGCTCCTCGTTGAGGGTGCGATGAGAGTCCCCATTATGCCGCAGCAGGGGGGCTCACGCCTCGATTGGAGTCTCTAGCAATTGCTCCAGGCTTCGTTTCAATTGTTTTAGATCGAAAGGCTTACCCAGGTGGGGCACCTGGTTGGTTTCCAGGAAGTCCCGGGTCTTCGCGTCGAAGGAATCGCCCGTGGTGTAGAGGATGCGGCGGGTCAGGGCCGGCTGCTGGGTCCGCAGCCACTCGAAGAGGTCCACGCCCGACAGCCCCGGCATGCGGATGTCGGAAACGATCAGATCGAAGGTCGCGGCCTTGAGGCGCTCGACCGCCTCATCGCCCCGCGCGGCCGGGGTGACCTCCAATCCCCAGACCTGGAGGGCGTCCACCAGGCACTCCAGCAGGAAGGCTTCGTCGTCCACCACCAGGGCGCGTCGCCCCTGGAGCCCCGTGATCCCGGCCGCGGGGGTCCCTGCCGCCTCCGCCATCCCCGCGAGGGGCAGCTCCAACAGGAAGGCGTTCCCCAGGCCGGCCTGGCTCCGCACCGTGAGCTGCCCGCCGTGCTGGCGGGCGATGAGGTGGGCCACCGGCAGGCCCAGGGCCTCCGGGGTCGAGGCGGAGGCGGGATCGAACAAGGCCGGAAGTTCGGCCTCTGGCAGCGGGGTGCCTGAATCCTGGACCACCACCTGGATGTGGCCGTCCACCGCGCGGGTGGCCACGCGCAGGCGCCTGACCGGGCTGGCGGCCAGGGCCTGGAGGCCGTTCAGCATCAGGTTCGTCAGGGCCTGGCGCATGAGGACCGGATCCAAAGGCGCCTCGGGCAGGGCGGGGTCCAGGCTCAGGTCCAGGTCGACCTCCATGCGCCGGGCCTTCAGTTCCACGAGGTCCACCGCCTCCTGGATGACCTGGTTGAGCTGGGTCCGCACCCGGGTGGGGGAGGGCGGGTTCAGCACCGTCTGGAGGGGATCCAGCAGGCTCTGCACCGAGTCCACGGCCTTCACCAGCCGCGCGGCCTGCTCCGCCTGATGAGGATCCAGGGCGGATTCGGAGATGAGCCGGGCCTCCAGCAGCACGGGGGTGAGGCGGTTCGAGGCCTCGTGGAAGAGGGCCGGGACCAGCCGCCCCAGGGCCTCGTGCTTCTGGGAACGGACCAGCTGCGTCTCCAGGGCCTGGGTCTCGCTCGTGTCCCGCACCAGCGCCGATATCGCCAGGACGCGGTCATCGGCGCCCCGCACCGGGGCGTAGGTGACGCTGGCGGGGAAGGTCTCCCCCGCCTTCCGGACCCGCACCGTGTCGATGTCGCGAACCACCTGACCCCGGCTCACCTGCTGGATGACCTGGTCCAGGTCGCCCCGCTCGCCCCCGGGGGTCAATTTGCAGATGCTGTGGCCCACGATTTCCGGCCGGGAATAGCCGAAGATGCGCTCGGCGGCGGCGTTCCAGGTGAGGATCTTCCCCTCGGCGGAGAAGGACACCAGGGCCTCGCCCATGTTCTGGATGAGGCCTTCCAGGTACTTCCGGGTCTTCTGGTTGTCCTGGTTCACCCGCT
This sequence comes from Geothrix sp. SG200, assembly GCF_022808935.1. Classification (GTDB taxonomy): domain Bacteria; phylum Acidobacteriota; class Holophagae; order Holophagales; family Holophagaceae; genus Geothrix; species Geothrix alkalitolerans. The sequence continues at coordinate 13,938 of NZ_JAKZFR010000008.1, read as the reverse complement.
CCAGCTGGGCATAGAGCTGGGTCATCTCCTCGTTCTTCTTCTCCAGGGACTCCTTGGCCTGCTTCAGCTCGGAATAGAGCCGGGCGGTCTCCATGTTCGACTGGAGGGCGCTCTCCAGCAGCTCCTGGGGATCCGCCGCCCGGCCGGGCTGGAGGTCGGCCACGGTCACGTTGCCCTGCTTCAGGACCGTCACATCCGCCATCGGCGCGGATTCCGTCCCGGCCGGTTCCGGCGGGGGCGGGAGCTCCCGCAGGGTCGAGCGCACGTTGGATTCGATGAGGGCGAGCATCCCGTCGAAGTCCTTGATCTTCTTGTCCAGGTGGTACTTGCGGAAGGTGTAATCCACCGTCTCCCGGGTGATGGCCAGGAAGGTGTCCAGCACCCCGGGGCCGCGGTTGGCCACGGATTCGAAGTAGGGGACGTTGCGGAAGTTCAGGCGGCGGTTCATGACGCCCACGGCCATGGCATCCGGCAGGTCCCGCTTGTTGTACTGGAGCACAAAGGGGATCTGCTTGATGTTCAAGCGGTTGGCATTGAGGTTGTGGTACAGGTTCGACAGCGAGTCCACGTTGTCCTGCATCTTGGCTTCGCTGGAATCCGCCACGAAGACCACGCCGTCCGCGCCGCCCAGCACCACCCGCCGGCTGGCGTCGTACTGCACCTGGCCCGGCACGGTGTAGATCTGCAGGTGGATGGAGTTGCCGTAGACATAGCCCAGGTTGATGGGCAGCAGGTCGAAGAAGAGGGTGCGGTCTTCCTGCGTGTTGACGGAAAAGAGCTCGCCGCGCTGGCGGTCCGAACACATGGCGTGCAGGGACTGCAGGTTGGTCGTCTTGCCCGAGAGGCCCGGCCCGTAATAGACCAGCTTGAGCAGGATCTCATTGGCGCGGGTATTGAACTGAACCATGGGTTCGCCAGGGAAAAAGTGGAGTCAAGCCTAACACGGGCCTTCGGAAGACAAGCCGCTCCCCAGCTTTACGGCAGGCCCCGTGATAGCATGACCTTTTTCACCTTTCCGAGGTTTCCGGCGCGATGACCGTCCCGACCTATGTCGCCGTGATCATCCCGGCATCCCCGCTGGGGATGCGCGAGGCCGGCCAGGCGGAAGGGGCGGGCTTCCACCCAACCGGGGGCCCACGATGACCGTCCCGACCCATGTGGCGATCATCTTCTCGGTATGCCCTTTGGGCATACGCGAGGCCGGCCACGCGGAAGGGGCGGGCCTCCACCCAACCGGGGGCCCACGATGACCGTCCCGACCCATGTGGCGATCATCATGGACGGCAACGGCCGTTGGGCGGCGCAGCGGGGCTGGCCCCGCATCAAGGGCCACAAGGCCGGGGTGCAGGCGGTGGAGCGGATCCTGGAGGCCGCCTCGGACGCGGGCATCCGGCACCTGAGCCTCTATGCCTTCTCCACGGAGAACTGGAAGCGCCCCCCCCAGGAGGTGGCCGCCCTCATGGCCCTCCTGCGCATGTACCTCCGCATGTTCGTCCACCAGCTGGCCCGCAAGGGCATCCGCTTCCATCACCTGGGCGCCCTCGAGGGAATGCCCGACGGCATCCAGGCGGACATGCGGTCCCTGGAGAAGGCCACCGCCGGGAATCCGGGCATGACCTTCCACCTGGCCGTGAACTACGGGTCCCGCCTGGAACTGGCCCAGGCCGCCCGGCGCTGCGTGGAGGACGGCCTCCGGCCCGACCAGGTGGACGAGACCGCCCTGGACGCCCGCCTCTGGACCGCCGGCGTGCCGGACGTGGACCTGCTCATCCGCACCAGCGGCGAGCATCGCATCTCGAACTTCCTGCTCTGGCAGTCCGCCTATGCAGAACTCTACATGACCGACCTCCTGTGGCCGGACTTCGGCCCCGCGGAGCTGAAGGAAGCGCTTGAGGACTACGCCCAACGCGAACGGCGCTTCGGGGGGATCTGATGGAACGGACCACGCCCAAGGTCGACAGGAAGAACATGACCGTGCGCATCACCACGGCCCTGGTCTTCGGAGTCTTCTTCTTCAGCCTCCTCTGGTTCGGCGACCAGCCCTGGGCCCCCTGGACCTACCTGGCCCTCATGGCCCTCGCCATCCTCGGGGGCGTCCGCGAGATGACCCTCATGGCCCGGGTGCGGGGCTTCAACCCCTCCCTGGCCGCGGGAACCCTGCTGGGCTGGGGCATTCTCGCCCATTTCTTCCTGGCCACGGGGGGCCAGGATCCCCTGCCGCTCTGGCTGGTCCTCACGATCGGGGGCCTGGTGATCCACTTCGGCGCCCTGTTCTTCGACCGGAAGCTGGAGGAGGCCCTGCCCAGCCAGGCCATCACCTGGCTCGGGGCGCTCTACATGGGCTTCGGCCTGGGCTTCCAGCAGAAGCTGTTCATGCTGGAGGGCACCCTGCCCAGGACCGGCAGCCGCCTCATCCTCGCCCTGTTCATCATCACCTGGTTCGGCGACAGCGCCGCCTACTTCGTGGGCACCTTCCTCGGCAAGCACAAGCTCGCCCCCCGGGTGAGCCCCAAGAAGAGCTGGGAGGGAGCCCTCGGCAACCTGGGCGGCAACCTGCTCGGCGCCTTCCTCATGAAGGCCACGGTCTGCTCCGAATGGTCCGTGGTGGACGCCGTGGCCCTGGGCCTCCTGCTGGGCCTCGTCGGGCAGCTGGGCGACCTGGTGGAGAGCACCTGGAAGCGCAGCGCTGGCGTGAAGGACTCCTGCGTGGGCGTGAGCATCCCCGGCCACGGCGGCGTGCTGGACCGCGTGGACAGCCTGGTGTTCGCGGCCCCGGTGCTGTTCGCTTATGTCCACTTCGTCCATGGGTTCAACTGACGTGAGACACCTCGCCCTCCTCGGCTCCACGGGGAGCATCGGCACCTCCACGCTCGATGTGGTGCGAGCCCACCCGGAGCGGCTGTCCGTGGTGGCCTTGGCCGGGGGACGGAACCGGGAGCTGCTGAAGGAGCAGTGCGACACCTTCCGGCCCCGGTGCGTGTCCGTGGGCTCGCGGGAGGATGCGGAGTGGCTGCGGGCGAACCTGGCCTACCGGCCCGAGGTCCACTGGGGGGACGACGGCCTCCTGGCCTGCGCCCTCCATGCCGACGCCGACACGGTGGTGGCCGCCATCGTGGGCAGCGCCGGGCTGGCCAGCACCGAGGCCGCCCTGCGCGCGGGCCGCCGGGTCTGCGTGGCCAACAAGGAGTCCCTGGTGGTGGGCGGTGCCCTCATGCACGAGGCGGCGCGCGCCGGCGGCGGCGAGCTGCTGCCTGTGGACAGCGAGCACGCGGCCCTGCACCAGCTGCTCGACGGCCGCGACCGGGCCTCCATCCGCGAGGTGCGCATCACCGCCAGCGGCGGGCCCTTCCGCGATTGGCCCCTGGCCCGCATTCAGGCCGCCACCATCCAGGAGGCCCTCAACCATCCCACCTGGAAGATGGGCCCCAAGATCACCATCGACAGCGCCACGCTCATGAACAAGGGCCTGGAAGTCATCGAGGCCTCGGTGCTGTTCGGCCTCACGGCGGACCAGGTGGCCGTCACTGTGCATCCCCAGAGCCAGGTCCACGCCATGGTGGGCTTCCACGACGGCAGCTACCAGCTCCAGGTCTGCGCCAACGACATGAAGCTGCCCATCCAGTACTGCCTGCTCTACCCGGAGAAGCAGCCCGGTCCCGTGGCCCCGTACCCTTGGGAAGAAGCCCGCGCCTGGACCTTCGAGGCCCCGGATCTTGCGCGCTTCCCCTGCCTGGGCCTGGCCTTCGAGGCCCTGCGGGAGGGCGGCACGGCCCCGGCCCTGCTGAATGCCGCCAACGAGGTGGCCGTGGCCGCTTTCCTCCAAGGTCAGCTGGGGTTCTGGGACATCCAGGCCTGCAACCGGGACACCCTGGCCCGGATTCCCGCCGCGCCCCTGGCCTCCCTGGGCCAGGTGCTGGATGCGGATCGGGCCGCGAGGCGTCATGCTGAAGGATGGGTCCAAGCCCGGGCCTGACCTTTCGGACGTCCATGAACCGTTTCCGCCTGCCCTTGTCGTTCAGCTTCGCTTTCGTTGCCGCCTTCCTCTTCGCCTTCAAGCTGCCCGGAGCCGGGTTCTGGGGCCCCGTGCTCATGCTGGGCGGCCTCATCTTCCTCCACGAGGGCGGCCACTTCCTGGCGGCCAAGTGGATGGGCATGCCGGTCGAAGTCTTCTCCCTGGGCTTCGGCCCCCGCCTGATCGGCTTCAAGTGGCGGGAGACCGATGTGCGCCTCTCCCTGCTGCCCCTGGGGGGCTACGTGAAGCTGGCCGGCTTCAACCCCGAGGAACCTGGCGCCGAGGACCCCTACGGCTTCCTCCAGCAGCCCTTCGGCAAGCGCATGCTCTTCTACAGCGGGGGCATCCTGGCCAACCTGGCCACCACGCTGGTGCTCTTCGGCCTCGTGGGCGTCCACCAGGCCCGCGTCACCAAGGTGCAGGAGACCTGGACCGTGGTGGAGGTGGTGCCCGGCAGCGCCGCGGAGCAGGGCGGCCTCAAGGTGGGCGACGAGCTGCGCGGCATCGGCGACCTGAGCTTCCCCGGCGCCCAGTGGGAGGCGGCCGTGGCCTACATCCAGGCCCACCCGGACCAGCCCGTGCCCTTCCGCCTCACCCGGGACGGCAAGCCCATGGAATTCCCGCTCACGCCCAGGGCCGAGGGCGGCAAGGGCCGCCTGGGCTTCATGCCCCTGCCCGTGGCCACCCCCCTGGAATTCCGCCCCTTCCAGGCGGGCGACCTGTGGACCGGCAGCCGCTATGCCGTGGAGACCTCATGGCGCCTCACGGGCCAGGTCTTCGGCTTCCTCAAGCGCCTGGTCACCTTCCAGGCCAAGAGCGCCGAGGTTGCCGGTCCCATCGGCATCATCAAGCAGGGCAGCAAGGCCGCCCAGCATGGCTGGGAGACCTTCCTCTTCATGTGCGGGGCCATCAGCCTCCAGCTCGCCATCCTCAACGCCCTGCCCATCCCGGCCCTGGACGGCGGCCACATGGCCCTGCTGGCCTTCGAGCGGGCGCGGCGCAAGGATCTCACCATCGAGCTGAAGGAGAAGATCCTCACGGGCGGCTTCATCCTCCTGGCCTCCCTCATGGCGCTGGTGATCTTCCTGGACCTGATGAAGCTGCGGAAGTAGCGGAAGCCTCGCCCCGCGCGCCCCCGGCCCGCGGCAGCAGCACGCGGAAGGTGGTGCCCCGCCCGGGGGCCGTGTCCACCTGCAGGGTTCCCCGGTGCTGCCGGACGATGTTGTGGACCATGGCCAGGCCCAGGCCGGTGCCGTGGCCCGAAGCCTTGGTGGTGAAGAAGGGCTCGAAGATGTCGGGTACCAGGCCGGGCGCCATGCCGGCGCCGGTGTCCGCCACGTGGATGCCCACGTACTCGCCCGGCTCCGCCTCGATCCAGGCCGCGCAATCCCCATCCACCAGCGTCCAGTTGGCGGTCTCGAGCCGGATCCGGCCCGTCCCCTCGATGGCATCCCGGGCGTTGGCCACCAGGTTCGTCAGCACCTGCTCGAGCTGGGTGGAGTCCGCCAGCGCGGGCCACAGGTTCGCGGCCGGCTCCCAGTCGATCCGGATGCGCTCGCCCGCCAGCCGGCCCAGGACGGGCAGGAGCTCCGCCACGGCCCGGTTGAGATCCACCTCCTTCGCCTCCAGCGCCCGCCGCCGGGCGAAGCCCAGCATCCGGGAGGTGAGGTCCGCCGAGTGGCGGGCCGCCTTGATGATCTCCTCCAGGTACCTCCGCTCGGGCCGGTCCGTCCCCATCCGGTCCAGGGCCAGGTCGGCGTTCGCGAGGATCACCCCCAGCATGTTGTTGTAGTCGTGGGCCACGCCCCCCGCGAAGCGCCCGATGGATTCCAGCTTCTGCGCCTCGAAGAGCTGGGCCTGGAGCTTCGCCCGCTCCCGGGTGTGGCTGTCCTGCTCCGTGATGTCCCGCGCGATGCCCAGCACGCCGATGAGGGCGCCGGAGCGGTCCCGCATGGGCGTCTTCAGGGTCTCGAGCAGGATGCGGCCGCCGCCGTCCGCCAGGGTGACCCACTCCTCGTTGGCCCGGGGGCCCCCCGCGTCCATGGCCTCCCGGTCCTTCTGCCGGAAGAAGTCCGCCTCCTCCTTGGGGAGGAAGTCATGGTCGGTCCTCCCCTGGATGGCGGCCTCCGGGACCCCGAAGAACCGCTCGAAGGCCGGGTTGCAGGCGAGGTAGACGCCTTGCGGATCCTTCAGCCACACCATGTCGGGAATGGCGTGGATCAGCGTGCGGAACTGGGCCTCCCGGTGGGCCACGCGGGCCACCAGGCGCCGCACCATGAGGAACAGCATCGTGGCGGTGACGGCCACGAAGGCCCAGCCCTTGAGGATGCTCAGGACGGTCATCCAGGCCGGATCCGCCGTGAGGGCCTGCACCAGGCGGTCCGAGAACAGGATCCAGGCGGCCGAGAGGATCGCGTAGGTCAGCGCAATCCGGGCTGCGCCGGTGACGGCGGCCTCCGGTGGTGTCGGGCGGAACGGGCTGGATTCGGGCATGGGAAGGTCCAGTCGGTTCAAAGGCTAACGCAGATCCTCGCCGGAGACCGTGGCTCTTCAATCTTTTTCCCCAGCCCGGCACGGCGTCTCCCGCGGGGGCATCCAACCGGTGTCCCCGGAGGTTCCTTGCGCGCCGCCCTCGCCCTCTTCCTCGCCCTGACCCTGCCCGCCGCCGAAAGGAAGGTCCCCATGTCCCTGCACGAGATCACCCTCCGCACCCTGGACGGAAAGCCCCAGTCCCTGGCCGCCTACCAAGACAAGGTCGTGCTGGCCGTGAACGTGGCCAGCGAGTGCGGGTTCACGCCCCAGTACGCGGGGCTGCAGAAGCTCTACGCGGACTACAAGGACCGCGGCCTGGTGGTGCTCGGCTTCCCCTGCAACCAGTTCGGCGCCCAGGAGCCCGGCACCGCGGCCCAGATCGAGAGCTTCTGCCAGAAGAACTACGGCGTGACCTTCCCCCTCTTCGAGAAGCTGGACGTGAAGGGCGCGCACCAGGCCCCCGTGTACCAGTTCCTCACGGCCAAGCACGGCGAGCCCGCCTGGAACTTCCACAAGTACCTCGTGGGCAAGGATGGCCAGGTGCTCCAGGCCTTCCCCAGCAAGGTCGCCCCCGACAGCCCCGACCTTCGCGCCGCCATCGAGGCGGCCCTGAAGTAGCTACTTCGTCGAGATGACGGCCGCCGGCGGCGTCTCGCGCATCTCGACGTAGAGGGCCTTCACGCCGTTGATGAGGAACTGCATGGCCACGGCGGCCAGGATGAGGCCCATGAGCTTGTTCACCACCTTGGTGCCGATGGCGCCCAGGCGGGCGAAGACGGCCGGCGCCTTGCGCAGGAAGAGGTAGACGATCCAGGTGTTCAGCAGGATGGCCAGCAGCACCACGCCGTACTCCAGCCAGCCGATGCCCGCGATCATGCCCATCACGGTGGACAGCGTGCCGGGGCCCGCCACCAGCGGGATGCCGAAGGGGATGATGGCGAAGTCCTCCGGCAGCTTGCGGCTGGCCTCGGCCTTCTCGTCCTCGGTGCTGCGCTCGCGGGGATCCTCGCCGTAGAGCATGGCGATGGCGCGGTAGAGCACCAGCACCCCGCCCACGAAGCGCATGGCCAGGGCCGTGAAGCCGAAGAGGCTGAAGATGAACTGGCCCACCAGGGCGAAGGCCAGCATGGCCGCGCCCGCCGTGAGGGCGGCCTTCTTCGCGCTGCGGCGCAGGGCCGGCTGCTCCATGCCCGTGGTGGCGCTGGCGAAGATGGCCGCGGCGCTGATGGGGTTCAGCACCGAGAACAGCGACGTGGCCACGCCGAGGGCGAAGGACAAGGTGGGCAGGGGGCCGAGGTGGGGCATGGCCCACTGTACCCGCTACCATGACCCCATGCGCGACCTCGAGGCCCTGCGGGAGCAGCACCAGCGCCGCCTGGCCTGGATGCCCTGGCTGTACTTCGCCCTCAAGCCCCGGCACCGGGCCTGGGCCGAGGCCTGGCAGGCCGACGTGCAGGCGCGCCTCGTGGCCCAGGAGACCGTGACCCTCGGCGCGGGCTGCTTCATCGCGCCCGATGCCGCCATCTTCGGCGAGCCCGGGCGCGGCATCGTGATGGGCGACCGCTGCGCCATCGCCGCCCAGGCCTTCCTGCACGGCCCCCTCACCCTGGGAACCGATGTCAGCGTGAACGCCGGGGCGCGGCTGGACGGCGGCCGCAAGGGCATCACCATCGGCGATGGCACGCGCATCGCCAGCGGGGCGGCGATCTACGCCTTCGATCACGGGATGAAGCCGGACCGCGACCTCAAGGACCAGCCCGTGCGCTCCCGCGGCATCCGCCTCGGTCGCGATGTCTGGATCGGCGCCAACGCCGGCGTCACGGATGGCGTCACCATCGGCGACCACGCCGTGGTGGCCATGGGGGCCGTGGTCACGAAGGACGTGCCCGAATGGGCCATCGTCGCCGGGGTGCCCGCGGTGGTGGTGGGGGATCGCCGCCAGCGCTGATTGCGTCGTCCCCTGCCACGCCCGTGGGTTCCGATGTTGCATTTCGCGCTGCGCCCCGGCAACTGCAGGCCGCCAACCACCCTGATCGCTCCACTTCCCCATCTGGCACGGGTCGTGAACCTCCTTCGTCGCGGGCAACCCGCCCCGTCCCCGCAAGGAGGTCCCATGCGCCGTCTGGCCCTGCTCGCCCTCGCCACCCTCGCCGCCTTCCCCCTCTCGGCCCACAGCCCCTGGCGCCGCCCCTCCCGCCGCGTGGTGATCGTGGAACGGGATGCCTGCCGGGATTCCTACCGCCGCTGGGACGACGACCGTTGGGAACGCCGGGGCGACTGCCCCGAAACCTACGTCCGGCCCTATCGCGACGAGGACTGCGATGAGGGCCGCGTGGTCCTCCGGCCGCTGCCCCGGCCTCTGCCTCGCCCCCTGGCCGCCCCCTTCCAGGCCCGTGTGGAGCTCTGGTTCCGCTGAGCCGGGTGATCCAGCCGCCCGCGGATTCGACAGTCCTTGTCCCATGGGTGGGCCCAAGCTGGAAGGGTTCCTCCCCCTCTTCCAAACTTTTTTCGTGATTCCGCCTTGACGAAAGCGAATAAAAGACGAACATTTTGGAAACGGGATTGACGGAGCCCCCATGCGGACCTCTTTTCGCAGTTTCGGCTACAAGTTCAGCGGCTACTTCATGGAGTACGGCCCCATCGAGGCCGAAAGCCTCGAGGCGGCCAAGGCCCAGATCCGCCAGCGCCTGGGCGTGAGCCGCCTCCCCCTGGGCTTCCAGGTCTGGGACCTCTCCGAGCGCCCCCTCACCCGCTGGCGGGTGGCCGCCGCCAGCTGATTCAGGCCCGACGGGCCTTCCACCAGGCGGTGCCTTCGGCCACGTCCTGCGTGATCTGGGCCCGGAGCTCGTCCACGGAGGCGAACCGGGCCTCACCGCGGAGGCGGTGGAGGAAGCGCAGGTGGAGGCGGGCGCCGTAGAGGTCGCCCTCGAAGCCCGGCAGGTGGGTTTCCACGGTGAGACGGCGGCCCTCGAAGGTGGGCTTCTCGCCCACGTTGGTGAGCCCCAGGTGAGGCCCCCCCAACGAAGGATGGTGGTGCGGCAGGAAGGCTTCGGTCACGTAGACGCCGTAGGCCGGCAGCTGCTCCTGGTCCCAGGCCAGGTTCGCCGTGGGGAAGCCCAGGTGGCGGCCCCGGCGGTCGCCCTCCACCACCACGCCCGTGAGGGTGTAGGGATGCCCGAGCAGCTCCGTGGCGGCCTCCACCTCGCCCCGATCCAGGGCCTCCCGGATGCGGGTGCTGGAGAGGCGCCCGCCATCCGGGGCGCGTAGGGCCAGGGTGTGCACGGCGCAGCCGTGCTCGGCGCCCCAGGCCTCCAGGGTGTCGACATTGCCACTGCGGTCCCGCCCGAAGCAGAAGGCCCGCCCCACGTGCAGCTCCACGGGCGAGAGGGCCCGGCGCACGCCGCCCAGGAAGGCAGCGGGACTCAGCTCCGAGAAGGCGCGGCTGAAGGGGATCACCCAGGCCAGATCCATCCCTTCGGATTCGAAGGCCTCCAGGCGCTGCTCCAAGGTCATCAGCAGCTTCGGCTTGCGCTGGGGCGCCACCACCACCGCGGGGTGCGGGTCGAAGGTGACCACGGCCGCGCGCAGGCCCGCGGACCGCGCCCGGCTGGCGGCGATGCGCAGCAGCTCCCGGTGGCCCGCGTGGACGCCATCGAAGGTCCCCAGGGTGACGATGGAGGGCCCCGCGGCGGGGGCCGCCTCCAGGGTGTGGCGCCAGACCTGCATCATTCGGCGCCGTCCTGCTCCGCGGGCCAGGCCAGGCTGGCCACCACGCTGCCGGCCAGGATCGCGGCGATGATCAGCAGGCTGTACTGCACGGGGATGTGCACCCAGTTGGCGACGCACATCTTCACGCCCACGAAGGCCAGCACCATGGCCAACCCGGTCTTCAGGCGGTGGAAGCGGTCCATCATCTTGGCCAGCAGGAAGTAGAGGCTCCGCAGGCCCAGGATGGCGAAGATGTTCGAGGTGTAGACCACGAAGGGATCGCGGCTCACCGCCAGCACCGCCGGGATGGAATCCACCGCGAAGACCAGGTCCGTCACCTCGATGGTGATGAGCACCAGCAGCATGGGCGTGGCGAAGCGACGGCCTTCTCTGTACGACCAGAAGTGCTCGTGGCCGCCCCGCTCGTCGTAGGGCACGAAGCGGCGGAAGGCCCGCACCATGGGATTCTGGGTGGGATCGGGATCCTCGCCCTTCACCAGCAGCATCTTCACGCCGGTGTAGAGGAGGAAGCCCCCGAAGACATACATCATCCACTCGAAGCGGTTCAGCAGGGCCGTGCCCGCGAGGATCATCGCGGCCCGCATGAGCAGGGCCCCCAGCACACCCCAGAACAGCACCCGGTGCTGGTGCCGCAGGTCCACCTGGAAGCTCTGGAACACCAGGACGAACACGAAGAGGTTGTCGACACTGAGGGACTTCTCCAGCACGTAGCCTGTGAACCACTCCAGCCCCTTCTGGGTGCCCTCCGTCTGGAAGATCACCGCGTTGAAGATGAGGGCCAGCGTGATCCAGACCGCGCTCCAGATCCCGGCCTCCCGCATGCTGGGCGCGTGGATCTTCCGGTTGAACACGCCCAGATCCAACGTGAGCATCAGGAACACGAAGGCGTGGAAGCCCCCCCAGGCCCACCAGGGAGCGGCTTGCAGCAGGGCGTCGACCAAGGAGTCCTCCAGGACATCCAGCTTATCGAATGCCGGAAGCCCCCAGTCAGAGGGGGCGCTCTCCCAGGGGATGCCCATGGGATGATGATGCCCGTGAGCCTCCCCCGACTCTTCCTCGCCCCCCCGTCTGACGCCGCCGAGAACCTCACCCTGCCCTTGGGCGCCGAGGCCGCGCGTCACCTGCGCGCCCTGCGCCTCCAGCCCGGCGATGCCCTGGAGCTGGTCCTGGGGGATCAGCCCTGGAAGGCGGACCTGGCCGAGCTGGACCGGGGCCGGGCGGTGGCCCGCCTGGTGGCCCCCCTGCACGAGGACCGCGAGCCGCCCATCCCCCTTCAGGCCTGCCTGCCGATCCCCGCGCAGCTCAGCCTCTTCGACGACTGGCTGGCGCCGCTGGTGGAGCTCGGCGTCACGCTCATCCAGCCCGTGGCCTACGCCCGCAGCGAGTTCGATGCCGCCAAGACCGCCGCCCGCGCCGAGCGCTGGGCGCGGATCCTCCAGTCCGCCTGCGAGCAGAGCCACCGCAGCCGTCTGCCCGAGCTCCGCCCGACCATCCCCTTCCCGGCGCTACCGGCCTGGGACGCGCCCCAGAAGTGGGTGGCCTACGAGCTGGCCACGGACCAGGCCAACCCGGACCTGCGCCGGGAGGCCCTGGCCTTCACCTGCGGGCCCGAAGGGGGCATCACGGAGGCCGAGTATGCGGCCCTGTCCGCCGCCGGCTGGTGCCCCGTGAGCCTGGGCCGCAGCATCCTCCGCGCCGTCACCGCCCCCGTGGCCCTGCTGGGGGCCGTGCAGTTCGAGCTGGGAAGGTCCCCCGACAAACCCCATCTTGCGAGGTAAGCTGAAGGCTCCCTCCGGAGTCTTCATGCGCGTGCTGCCGTTCCTCCTGGCCACGGTTTCTCTTCTTGCCCAGGCGGCGCCCCCCGTGCCGGAGGCGCCCCTTCGCGCCCACCTGGCCTTCCTGGCGGACGACCTGCTGGAGGGCCGCGGCACCGGGCAGCGGGGGGCCGAGCTGACCGTGCGCTACCTGGAGACCCAGCTGCAGGCCCTGGGCCTGAAGCCCGCCCAGGGAACGTCATACCGGCAGGCCGTCCCCCTGCTGGGGCTCCGCACCCTCCCCGAGCGCAGCGTCCTCAGCTTCATGGGCGGCGGGGCCTGCGCCACGCCCGCCTTCGGCCCGGCCATCGTCTACGGTTCCGGCGTCGCCAGGGCCGAGCAGGCCTTCGATGCGCCCGTGGTCTTCGCCGGCTTCGGCATCCATTCGCCCGCGGACCGCTGGGATGACTTCAAGGGCATGGATCTGAAGGGCAAGGTCCTGCTGGTGCTCGTGAACGAACCCGCCCCCACCCCCGAGGAGCCGGGACGGTTCGAGGGCCCAGACCTCAGCTACTTCGGCCGCTGGACCTACAAGTTCGAGGAGGCCGCCCGCCAGGGCGCCGTCGGCATCCTGCTGGTCCATACCACCCCCTCCGCCAGCTATGGCTGGCCCGTGGTGCGCAACGGCTGGGACGCGGAGCGCTTCCGGCTGGCCAAGGGCCCCGAGGGGGCGCCGCTCGAGGGCTGGGTCACCGAGGACGTGGCCCGGGCCCTGGTGAAGCAGGGGGGAGGGGACCTCGACGCCCTCCGGGTCGCCGCCCAGCGCCGCGACTTCCGTCCCGTGCCCCTGGACCTGCGCCTCAAGGGCACCCTCGCCAGCGCGGTGCGCACCCTCGACCAGTTCAACGTGGCCGGCGTGATCCCCGGCTCCGACCCGGCCCTGAAGGAAGAGGTCGTCATCTATTCCGCCCACTGGGACCACCTGGGCAAGGGCTCCGCCCCGGCCCCGGACAGCCACCCAGGCCACGAGGGCGACGGCATCTACAACGGCGCCGTGGACAACGCCTCGGGCTGCGCGGCCCTGCTCGCCATGGCCCAGGCCGCCGTCCACACCCCCGCCCGGCGCAGCCAGATGTTCCTCTTCGTCTGCGGGGAGGAGCAGGGGCTGCTGGGTTCCAAGGCTTACGCCGCCAGCCCCCTCTGGCCCCTGGCGAAGACCGCCGCGGACCTGAACCTGGACAGCCTCAACTTCGTGGCCCCCGCGCGGGACATCGGCCTGCCCTTCGGCAACCGCAGCACCCTCGGCGACCTGGGCGCCGCCGTGGCCAAGGCCTCGGGCCTCGCCGTCGCCTCCAGCCGACCCGACACCGCCGGCGGCTACTTCCGCTCCGACCACTTCAGCTTCGTCCAGGCGGGCGTGCCTGCGCTTTCCGTGGGCGGCGGCCGCGACTACCTGGGCGCCGACCCAGCCACCCTCAAAGCCAAAGCCGCAGCCTATGGCAAGCGCTACCACCAGGTCACCGACGAATACGACCCCACCTGGGACCTGCGCGGCATGCTCCAGCAGGCCCAGTTCACCTTCGACCTCGGCCAAGCCGTCGCCAACGCCCCCACCAAACCCACCTTCAAAGCCGCCCGCTAGCCCCCACCCCCATCCGCCTTTTTTTAGTCTGCCTAATCAGTCACCCTGCCTCTGTAGTCCCGCGGGATTTTCAACACTTACCACCCCCACCCCCAGGACTAGACGAACCTCAACCCCATCCCCCCTCATCGTCCAATTCAAAGTTAGGCCGACGTGGGCGGGCTCGGCCAAATCTGCTTCTGGTATGACTTCACCAAGGTCCCGTCGCGCTAAAGTGGGTTATTCAATCACCGTCACTTCCCGCTGGTCCTGGCTTTCCGTTCGTCCGC
>NZ_JAKZFR010000007.1 GCF_022808935.1 Geothrix sp. SG200 | reverse complement strand
GCGGACGAACGGAAAGCCAGGACCAGCGGGAAGTGACGGTGATTGAATAACCCACTTTAGCGCGACGGGACCTTGGTGAAGTCATACCAGAAGCAGATTTGGCCGAGCCCGCCCACGTCGGCCTAACTAGACTTGGACGGCGAGGACGAAGAGGTTCGTAATCCGCCTAATCCGGTTTGAGAAGGATGTAATTGCTGATTTTACCGTGGAGCTATTGATCGGCGCAATTTGAATGGGCAGACCGGAAAACCACGGATGAAACGGGTTTTGGAGCAACTGAAGCCTATTGATTCGATGCAGGCCTAAAATTTAGAGCGTACTCCGCTGGTTGGGCGGCCTAACTAGATTTGGACGGTGGGGAGTCGGTGGTTGGGGGTTCGTCTAGTCCTGGGTGGGCTGGGCGGGTGGGGGTTGGGTCTTGGGGGGTTAGGCGTACTTGCGGGATGGGGTTGCGAAGCGAAAAAAAGGCGATAAATTCAGGAGACATTGGAGCATTCGGGGAATGGGGGCTGGGCAAGATTAGCGCAATAGGCGAACGAGGGCGATGGGGGTGGTGGTGATGTTGGGAGGTGTTAGGCAGACGGGTGGGGGACGGAACGAAGGGGCGGGGGGGCAGCCTCCTCGGCTCCTGGACCAGCTGCGGGAGCGCCTGCGGGTTCGGCACTACAGCCTGCGGACGGAAGATGCCTATGTGGACTGGGTGCGGCGCTTCATCCTCTTTCACGGGAAGCGCCATCCGCGGGAGATGGGGGCGGCGGAGGTCCAGGCCTTCCTGAGCCACCTGGCCGTGGAGCGGCATGTCTCGCCCTCCACGCAGAACCAGGCGAAGTCCGCCCTGCTCTTCCTCTACCAGGACCTGCTCAAGGTGGACCTCCCGTGGCTGTCGGAGGTCGTCCAGGCCAAGCGCCAGGCGCGCCTCCCGGTGGTGCTCACCCCTGGAGAGGTGCGCGCGCTGCTCGACCAGATGTCGGGCGGGATGGGCCTGGTGGCCCAGGTGCTCTACGGCACGGGCATGAGGCTGATGGAGGGGCTGCGCCTGCGGGTGAAGGACCTGGACTTCGAACGGCGGGAGATCGTGGTCCGGGACGGGAAGGGGGGGCGGGACCGCGTCACCATGCTTCCGGATCGATTGATCGAGCCCCTCCGGGCCCACCTGGAGCGGGTGCGTGCCCTGCACACCAGGGACCTGGAAGACGGGGCGGGAGAGGTGGCCCTGCCGGACGCGCTGGGCCTCAAGGCGCCCAGCGCGGCGCGCGCCTGGGGCTGGCAGTGGGTCTTCCCTTCGGCCCAGCACTCGGCGGATCCACGCTCCGGCGTCGTCCGGCGCCACCACCTCCACCCCGAGAGTGTGCAGAAGGCGGTGCGCCTGGCGGGTCGGACCGCGGAGCTGGTGAAGCCCGTCACGCCACACGTGCTGCGCCACAGCTTCGCGACCCACCTGCTGGCGGCGGGCCATGACATCCGCACGGTGCAGGAGCTGCTGGGGCACAAGGATGTCGCGACGACGATGATCTACACCCATGTGCTCAACCGCGGCGGCCGCGGCGTGGCGAGCCCGCTGGACGGGCTGTAATGTGTGCTTTGCCACAGATGAACACAGATAAGCACGACTAAGCTCAGGCCCCCATCCGTGTTGATCTGTGTTCATCCGTGGCTGACTTCATCTTTTCCGGAAGGAGTAGCCTCGTCCTCATGCACATGTCTGACCAGGCGTTCCGCAAGCTGGTGGATGAAGCGCTGGCGCTCGTCCCGGAGGAGTTCCGGCCCTACCTGGAGGGCGTGGCGGTGGTTCTTGAGGACTGGGCGCCGGACGCGCTGCTGGATGACCTGGGCGTGCCCGAGGACGAGACGCTCTACGGCCTCTACTCGGGCCGGGCCCTGACGGAGGGGCCGGCGCAATCCGGCGACCTGCCGCCCCGCATCACGATCTACCGGGGGCCGCTGCTGGAAGACTGCCTGGACGAGGACGACCTGCGGCTGGAGATCGCCACCACCGTCATCCACGAGATCGCCCACCACTTCGGCATCGGCGAGGACCGGCTGGAGGAGCTGGGCTGGGGCTGAGGCCCGCCGATCGTTGAAGCATTTCCGTCTATCGCCAAGCCACAGGCTGGAAAAGCTGGATCCGCAGAGAACACGGAGCACCCAAAGGGCGTATCTGCGATCTCTGCGTTCCTGGTCATCACGCGCTCAACGACTTAAATCACTGAAACCAGAGGTGAAACAAGTCCGGGTTCCGATCTCGGGCCGACGTTCTGCCGGGCGCCCTGGACGTGCGGGAAGGTCCGGTAAACTGGAAGGTCGGAGTTCGGAATGCTCAAGCGTCTGTGGTCCACCTTCAAGGGCAGCGTGGCCGGTTCCATGCTGGTGGCCAATGTCCTGGCCATTTTCTCGGGCATGATCCCCGTGGCCCTGGTGAAGCTCGCCCTGCCCTTCGGGGCGGTCCGCCGGGGCACGGACCGGCTGCTGAACGGCCTGGCCGAGGGCTGGATCGCCGTGAACGGGTGGTGGATGGCCCTGGTGCACCGCATCCGCTGGGATGTGAAGGGCCACGAGGGGCTGCGGCGCAAGGGCTGGTACCTGGTGAGCAGCAACCACCAGAGCTGGGTGGACATCCTGGTGCTGCAGAAGGTGTTCCACCGGAAGGTGCCCTTCCTGAAGTTCTTCCTCAAGCGCCAGCTGCTCTACGTGCCGGTGATGGGCCTGGCCTGGTGGGCCCTGGACTTCCCCTTCATGCGCCGCCGCAGCGGGAGCCGCTCGAAGGACCTGGCCACGGCGCGGAAGGCCTGCGAGAAGTTCCGGCAGATCCCCACCTCGGTGATGAACTTCCTGGAGGGCACCCGGTTCAACCGGGCCAAGCACGCGGCCCAGGGCTCGCCCTACCGGCATCTACTGAAGCCCAAGACGGGCGGCCTGGCC
The DNA here is from genome assembly GCF_022808935.1 of Geothrix sp. SG200. GTDB lineage: Bacteria > Acidobacteriota > Holophagae > Holophagales > Holophagaceae > Geothrix > Geothrix alkalitolerans. Next base: position 246,763 of record NZ_JAKZFR010000007.1, on the reverse strand, counting down.
ACGGCGCTGAGCGCCATGGGCGAGCGCTTCGACGCCCTGCTGGACGTCACCATCGTCTACCCCGAGGGCGTGCCCAGCTTCTGGGACTTCCTCTCGGGCAAGGTGAAGCAGGTGGTGGTGCGGGTGCGGGAACTGGAAATCCCCAAGGACCTGCTGGGCGGCGACTACGAGGGCGATCCCGCCTTCCGCGCCCGCATGCAGGCCTGGCTGCACGAGATCTGGGCCGAGAAGGACCGGAGGATCGAGGAGATCGTGGTGGGGATGCAGCCCCGCTCGGAGGCCCGTTCCTGACGAACAAGAGGCGCCGGAGGGCGCCTCTTGTTTCGCAGAGGGGCTTCGCCCCGGAGCTATCCGTTCACCTTCACGAACTGCTCCATGAAGTCCACGAGGGTCTTCACGTTCTCGACGGTGACGGCGTTGTAGGTGCTGACGCGGATGCCGCCGATGTCGCGGTAGCCCTTCAGGCCCACCATGCCGGCCTTCTTGGCCTCCTTCACGAACTGGTCGTCCAGCTCGGGAGTGGGCAGGAAGAAGTCCACGTTCATGACGCTGCGGTGGGCCTTCTCGGTGACGAAGCCCTTGTAGAAGCCGCTGTGCTTGTCGATGCAGCCGTAGAGCAGCTCGGCCTTCTGCTTGTTGCTGGCCTCGATGGCCTTCAGGCCGCCGATGCTCTTGTTGTAGGCCAGCACGTTGCGCAGGATGTAGATGCCGAAGGTGGGTGGGGTGTTGTAGAGCGAGTTCTTCTCGGCGTGGATCTTGTAGCGCAGGTAGCTGGGCAGGTCCTGGGCCTCGCACATCTCGAGGAAGTCCTCGCGGATGATGGTCAGCGTCACGCCCGAGGGGCCGAGGTTCTTCTGGGCGCCGCCGTAGATGAGGCCGAAGGGGCTCACGTCGAACGGGCGCCACATGATGTCGCTGCTCATGTCGCAGATGTAGGGCACGTCGCCGACCTTCGGGAAGTCATGCCACTGGGTGCCTTCCACGGTGTTGTTCGACGTGAAGTGCACGAAGGCGCTGTCGGGGCCCACCTTGATCTCGTCGGCGAAGGGCAGGCGGCTGTACTTCAGCTCCTTGGTGCTGGCGGCCACGCGGACGTTGTCGCCGCCCACGAGCTTGGCCTCCTTGGTGGCCTTCTCCGCCCAGTTGCCGGTGTTGATGTAGTCGGCCTTGCGGCCGCCGCGCAGCAGGTTCAGGGGGATCATGCCGAAAGACAGGTGCGCGCCGCCCTGGAGCAGCAGCACCTTGTAGTTGCTGGGCAGGCCCATCAGCTCCTTGGTGAGGGCGATGGCCTCCTCGTGCACCGCGTCGTATTCCTTCGACCGGTGGCTGACCTCCATGACGGACATGCCGGTGCCGGCGAAGTCCAGCAGCTCCTCCTGGGCGCGCTCCAGCGCGGGCAGGGGAAGCCCCGCGGGGCCGGCGTAGAAGTTGATCACGCGATGGGTCATGGGAAACCTCCAAAAGAATTGAACCGCGAATGGCGCGAATGAGCGCGAAGGGAAAATCAGCCAGCGAGGACCATGCGTTTCCAGTCCAGCTTTGGCGCTCCGAAGTTGGCCAGGATGGCGAGCGGGTGACCTGTCGCCTTCAAGTAGTGGATGGTCTGCGCCTGCTCAAGATCCCCAAGGCATTTGATGGCTTTCAGCTTGATGATGATCTGTCCGAATGCCAGGAAATCAGCCCGGTAGGTGTGGGGAAGGAGGATGCCCTTGTAACGCAGATCGATGGGGGCTTCACGCTGAAAGGGGATCCCACGCTGGGTGAACTCGATCGCCAGGGCGTCCCCATAGACTCCTTCCAGGAAACCGGGGCCCAGCACCGAATGAACCTCCATGGCGGCGCCCACGATGGCATAGGCCTCGTCCTTCAGGATGAGTTCGCCATTCGCGTCCATTCGCGCCCTTCGCGGTTCGCCTTTACGCTTTGAAATCCTGGAGGATGGCCACGACCTCGTCGCCGATGCGGCCGAGGTTCTCCTTGGAGCTGGCGCCGAGGTGGGGGGCCATGAAGACGTTGGGGGCGTGGAGCAGGGGGCAGTCCGCCGGGGGCGGGTCGCTGGGCCACACGTCCGTGCCGTAGGCGCGCACCTTGCCGCTGTGCAGGGCGGCGGCCAGGTCGGCATCCACCACGCACTTGCCGCGGCCGGTGTTGATGAGGACGACGCCATCCTTCACCTTGGCCAGGAAGGCGGTGTTGACCATGCCCCGGGTCTCATCCGTGAGGGGCAGGTGCAGGCTGATGACATCTGACTTGGCGGCCAGCTCGTCGAGGCTCACCAGCTTCGCGATGGGGTGCTCCTTGAGGTAGGGATCGTAGGCGATCACCTCCATGCCGAAGGCCTGGGCGCGCTTGGCCACCTCCGTGGCGATGTTGCCGGCGCCGACGAGGCCCAGGGTCTTCTTGAAGAGCTCCGTGCGCTTCAGCTCGCTCTTGAGGAACTTGCCTTCCTTCATGGAGGTGTGGGCCTCGATGAGGCGGGCCGGGATGGCCACCATGAAAGCCATGGCCATCTCCGCCACGGCCACGCTGCTGGCCCGGGGCGTGTTCATGGCCTTGACGCCCTTCTCGGCGCAGAGCTTCTTGTCCACGTTGTCCATGCCCACGCCGCCGCGGATGACGAGCTTGAGCGCGGGGGCCTTGGCCAGGAGGTCGGCGTCCACCTTGGTCTTGGAGCGGACGAGGAGGACATGGGCCTGCCCGAGGGTGGCCATGTCGGAGCTGACGGTGCCGAAGGCGGCGAGGCGCTCCGGCAGCTTGGCGTCAAAGGCGTCGGCGATGAGGGTGTGCATGCGGATCTCCGTTCAGCCTTCGTACATCCGGACCAGCAGCCCGGAGCGCAGCTTGGGTTCGAACCAGGTGGACTTGGGGGGCATCACTTCGCCGGCGTCGGCCACGCTCATGAGCTGGTCGAGGGAGGTGGGATACAGGGAGAAGGCCACGGCGTAGCCCTCCTTCACGCGGCGCTCCAGCTCGTCCATGCCGCGGATGCCGCCCACGAAGTCGATGCGGGTGTTGGTGCGGGGATCGTCGATGGCGAGGATGGGCCCCAGCAGGTTCTCCTGGAGGATGCTCACGTCCAGGCCGCGGACGGGATCGCTGGCGGGGTAGGTGCCGGGCTTGGCCTTCAGCTCGTACCAGGCGCCGCCCAGATACATGCCGAAGGTGGTGGGGGCCTTGGGGCTGCGGTGGGCGGCGGGGGCGACGTCGAAGGTCTCGCGCACCTTGGCCAGGAAGGCCTCCTGGCTGAGGCCGTTGAGGTCCTTCACCACGCGGTTGTAGTCCATGATCTTGAGCTGGTCGTGGGGGAAGACCACGGCCATGAAGCTCTCGAAGGGCTCGTCGCCGGTGGCGGCGGATCCTGCGGCGGCGCGGCGGGCCTGGCCGTAGCGGATCGCGGCGGCGGTGCGGTGGTGGCCGTCGGCGATGTAGAGGGCGGGCACGCCGTTGAAGAGGTTCACCAGCTCGCAGATCACGGGCTCGCCGGTGACGACCCACACGGTGTGGCCGATGCCGTCCGGCGTGACCACGTCGTAGACCGGCGGCAGCTTCCGGATGTCATTGACGATGTGATCGATGTAGGGGACGGCCTTGTAGGTGAGGAAGACGGGCTCGGCGTTGGCGTTCTGCTCGGTGACGTGCCGGGTGCGGTCGTCCTCCTTGTCCTTGCGGGTGAACTCGTGCCGCTTGATGGTGCCGTTCTCGTACTCCTGCACGGAGCAGAGGCCCACCAGGCCCGCCTGCACGTGGTCGCCCATGCGCTGCTGGTAGACGTAGAGGCTGGGCAGGCCCTCGTGCATGAGGGTGCCCTTCTCGATCATGGCCATGAGGTTGGCCACGCCCTTGGCGTAGACCTCGTCGGCGTGGACGTCCGTGCCCGCGGGCAGGTCGATCTCGGGCCGGCCCACGTGGAGGAAGGAATGCGGGTTCCCCTTCGCCAGCTCGGCGGCCTCCTGGGTGTTCACCACGTCGTAGGGCACGGCGGCGACCTGGGCGGCGAGCTCGGGCCGGGGGCGGTAGGCGCGGAAGGGCTTCAGCTGGGACATGGACACCTGCCTGGGAAGGGGGCCCCTCGGGGCCGCACACGCGCCATTATTCCCCGGTGGGTGCCCTTTGGCTCCCCCGGCCGGCCGGTTTTGACGAAAGTCCCATACCTGCACCCCGGGAGGCGCGAACTGTCAAATTCCGGGGCGGCCCGCAGACGGGTCCGGATCGCCCTCGGGCCCCAGGGAATCGCTGATCAGGGCCACGTTCAGGAGCAGCTCGGTGAGGGGGGTGTCGATGGTCCGCTCCACCCGGCAGGTCTCCACGAACTCGATGTCCGGGCGGTCCCAGGTGAGGATTTCGTAGACCGCAGGGAAGCCGCTCTGGTCGCGGTAGGCGGCGTGGATCACCTCGCCGCGCTTGAGGTAGAGGAGCCCCATGCCGGCCTGGGACCTGACCGTGAGGGTGCAGGACTTCTGCTCCCAGGCCAAGAGCTGGAGGATGCTGCCGAGGGTGAGGCCCCGGATCACGCCCACGGGCTCGGCCTGGACCGCCGTGCGGATCACCTCCATGAGGTGCCCCAGGCGGAGCGGCTTGGAGAGGATGCGGACGGCCCCCAGGTCCAGGGGGGTGTTCAGGTGCTGGCCCTCGTCCAGCCCCGTCATGACGATGACGGGGATCTGGGGGTAGAGCCGGCCCACCTTGGTGATGAGGTTGAAGCCGTCCATGACGGGCATGTCAAGGTCGGTGACCAGCACGTGGACCGCCTCCTGGCGGAGCACTTCCAGGGCCTCCTGGCCGTTCGAGGCCGCGAGGATCCGGAAGCCCTGGAGGCCCTTCAGGCCAGCCCGGTAGAGGCTGAGCGTGGCCCGGTCGTCCTCCACGACAAGCAGGGTGCGCCCAGGGGCGTCGAGGTCGGGACGGAGGCGGGAATGGGCGGCTGGGTTCATGGCACCTACATTCAGGATACCGTCACCGGGCCTCTCCCTTGGGAATTTTACGCGCCGGCGTGGGCTCCTTGGCGAGGATGGCCAGGGCCTCGGCGGCGTCCACGGGGTGCCGGGCCTCCCAGTCCATCACCCAGGGGGGCAGCTCAGCGTCCTCGTAGTCCCGCACCTTGCGGTGCCAGCTCACGAGGGACTGCACCATGGCTTCATGGAGGTTCTCGGCCTTGGGCGGGATGTGGCCCTCCCAGATGGGCTCGTGGAAGTACGTCCGCAGGGTGGCCTCGACGGGCTTGCCCCACACGGCATAGGTGCGGTCCAGGGGGCCGCCGATGGGCTTCCGGTTGAGGTTCTCCCCGTAGAGGTAGTAGAACACCGCGTCGCCGTCGCTCCAGTGCCGAAGCACGCCGAAGGCCCCCTTGAGCAGCTCATTCTGGAGGGCCAGGTCCACGGGCTTGTCCGTGCGGAAGTCCCAGGGGCCCACGTGGGCATGGGCCACGCTCGGGTAGCCCACCTCGGTGATCATCACGGGCTTGGGGCCCTTGGCATCCGCGAAGCGGGCCGAGAGCGTGCGGGCCTTGTAGACGATCCACCACCAGGCGTCGCGGATCTGGTCGTGGGTGGGGTACTCGTCGTACTTGGCGATGGGGTCGTAGGTGTTGATGCCGATGACATCCAGGCAGTCGCCGAAGGTGAAGCTGTCATGGCTGTCGAAGTTCACGCTGTAGACCAGCTTCCCCTTGAAGACCTTGCGCACCTCGGCGGCCAGGGCCCGCCAGCGGTCCGGAAAGCGGTGGGTGGAGGCCATCTCGGTGCCGAGGCTGTACCACTCCACGCCGCCCTCCTGGGCCAGGGCCGCCAGGCGCACGTTGAAGTCCGTGTAGTTCCGCCACCACAGGTCCCAGTCGGATGGCTCGATGTTGCCGCGCCACCAGTCGGCGTTGTCCGCCTCGTCGCGCAGGTTGATGGTGGGGAAGAACATCATGCGCAGGCCCCGGACCTTCGCCTCGTGGAAGGTGCGGCGCAGGCTCTCTTCCGTGGGGCTGGAGGTGGGATGGCGCCTGATCTCGTTGCTGTGGCCCGTGTCCATGCGGTAGATGGCCTGGAGGCTCACGCAGGTGGCGCCCGTGGCCGCGATGCGGTCCAGCTCCTCGTGGTAGTCGTAGTCCGGCATGCCGGCGTAGAGCCCCAGCACCATCCCCCGGGGCTGGGGCACCAGGGCCTTCCGCTGCATGCGGCGGACGAGCAGCAGGGTGACGGGCAGGCCGAGGATGGCCAGGAGGACGAGGGTGCGACGGATCATGCAGTTGCTCCAATCTCCAGCCTAGCGGCTGGGGCTTGGAGTACGGAACTGCTACGCAATTACGCGTTTTTCTTCCACTCGCGGAGCGAAGCTCCGAGAGCGGGCCACATGGCGCAGCCTCCTCGCCGGATCCTCGCTTCACCGCCCTGCCCGCAGGGCGTTCCGCGATCCGACGGTCGGCTAGGTCCGTTCCACCCGCACCTGCACGATCCGCGTCCCCTCCATCCGGAGCACCGTGAGGCGGGCGCCTTCGACGTCCACGGCTTCCTGGGGGCGGGGCACGCGGCCCAGGCGGGCGAGGACGAGGCCGGCCAGGGTGTCGAAGCCGTCCCGCTCCCAGGCGAGGCCCAGCCGTTGGGCCACGTCATCCACATGGGCCTGGCCCGAGACGACGTAGACACCGGGGGCCTGCACCACGAGGCCCGAGGGGGCCTCGTGCTCATCCTGGATCTCGCCGAAGACCTCCTCCAGCAGGTCCTCCATGGTGGCCAGCCCCGAGAGGCCGCCGAACTCGTCCACCACGATGGCCAGCTGGGTGCGGGTGCGCTGCATCTCCCGCAGCAGGTCCATCACGGGCTTGCTCTCGGGCACGAAACGGGGGGGCTTGATGAGCGTGGCGAGGGGGGGCTGGTCGCCATCCGGAAGCTGGATGAGGTCCTTGAGCAGGAGCACGCCGCGGATGTGGTCGATGCTGCCTTCGTAGACGGGCAGCCGCGAGTGGCGGGTCCGCGTGAAGGTCTGCCAGGCCTCCTGGATGCTGGCCTCCAGGGGAACGGCGGCGATGCGGGTGCGCGGCGTCATCACCTCCCGCACGAGGGTGTCGCCGAAGGTGACGACGTTGCGGATGAGCTCCCGGTCGCCGGCTTCCAGGATGCCTTCGGCCTCGCCTTCCTCGAGGAGCGCGGTGACGGCCTCCTCCGTGGCGTCCTCGGGATCGGCGTCCTTCGCGCGCTCCTGGGAGCGCCGCTCGATGAACCGGGCCACGGGGTCCACCAGGGGGGCCAGGAGGGGCTGGATGGGCGCGTAGAAGGGGAAGAGGCGGATCAGCCAGCGGCCCGGATCGGCGGAGGTGAGGAGGGCGGGCAGGGCCAGGTCCATGCCCCAGAGCCCCGCCAGCACCAGGAGGCCCAGGGTCCAGCCGCCGCCGGGAAGGATGGACCGGAAGGGCCAGAGGAGGCCCAGCAGGACCAGGAAGAGGGCCTTGTTCCAGAACTCCAGGCCCAGGCCCAGGGTCCGGGGCCGCTCCAGGAGCGCCGCCAGGTGCGGGTCGCGGATGGTGTCCTCCTCCAGGAGCCGGCGGCGCTGGAGCGAGGGCAGGGCGTGGAAGGCCGATTGCAGCGCCATGGTGGTTCCCCGGTAGAGGAGCACCGCCAGGGCGGCCAGAAGGAGCCAGGATGTGGGGGCGCTGCCGCCGGATTCAGCCATGATTGGATTGATTCTAACGGGTTTCCGTGGCCGCTAGCGGCTTCAGTCGCCGAGGACCAGCGGCTTCCGCCGTCGGCCGCTATCGGCTCCCGCCGCGGGCCAGGATCTGCCGGGCCAGGTCGGCCTTGGCTTCGTCGCTGAGATGGAGCTTCCGGCGCCCGGCCTCGCGGAAGTATTCCTCCGGGTCGCGGCAGAGGCCATCCGGCGTGGGCGGCAGGCCCTTGCGGGCCCGGGCGGCGTTCAGGAAGCCGTAGGGTTCCTTGGCCAGCTCGGGGCTCTGGAGGAAGTGGCGGAAGGTCCACCAGCCGCCCAGCACGAACCAGACTCCCAGCACGGCCACGGCGCGGTGCTGGAGGCGGCGCATGAGGTCCGGCGTCTTCCGCACCTTCTGCCACCAGACGCCCACGGCGAGGTTGAGGGCGATGATGAGGGCCGTCATCGACAGGGTGCCCGCCCAGCCCAGGCCGCCCCAGCCCCAGCCTGTGAGGGCCACCACCGCGGGGGCCAGGAGGACGCTGAAGATCAGGTTGAGGTGCAGCATGTAGAGCAGCAGCGATTCCCGGCTGGCGGCGTCGATGGGATTGGGGCCCCTCCAGCGCGGACGCAGCAGGTCCACGGCACCCATGAGGGCGCCGCCCAGGAGGATCCAGCCCAGGCGGGCCGCCACGCTGGGCAGGGTGGCGTTGGAGATGGCCCCCAGCTCCGCGTACGTGAAGGCCCCCGACTTGCTGTGCAGCATCCAGACACCGTTGTGCTGGAGCCAGGTGCCGCCCCAGAGCCAGGCGTGCTGGGCCGAGGCGCCCCAGGCCAGCAGCATGGCGCCGAGGACGGCCAGGCCGGCGAGGAAGCGCGCCTCGCTCCAGCGGGCCTTCCCTTCCGCTTGCATCACGCGGAAGTGCCGGTAGAGCCCTCCCAGGAAGGCGCCGAAGGCCGGGAAGGCGAACCAGGGGAACAGGGGGAACAGGGCCTGCACGCCGCGGTCGGGGTTGCCGTTGAAGAGTCCGCGGATGGGCAGCCACAGGCCGTCCGCCACGCCGGTGGCCCAGAGGGAGGGCGAGACCAGGGGCACGAAGATGGCGAGGGCCAGGGCCAGGACCGTGAAGACCCGCGGGTTCCGCACCAGCCGTGCGAGGCCCTGGAGGACGAGCAGCGAGAACACGATGCACTGGAGCACGTCGATCTTGAAGAGCTCCCGGGCCTTCTGGGCGGTGTTGAGCACCGTCCAGTCCGCGGCCGTGATGCCCGGGGCGTGCAGGGCGTAGGCGCAGAGGAGGATGAAGCCCAGGCGCCGGGCCGTGTCCGGCCAGAAGGGGCGCAGCGTGCCGTCCGTGCGGAAGGTGGAGATCACCAGGCTGTAGCCGGCGGCCAGGGTGAAGCTGGGCGCCACCAGGCCGTTCAGGTAGTTCAGCCAGTCCGGCCGGAGACCGGCGTGCAGCCAGACGTTGACCGCATGGACCTCGATCATCACGATCACGGCCCAGCCCCGCAGCTGGTCGATCCAGTCGCAGCGCTTCGACGGGGTCAGGTCATCCCAGATGGACATAGACGATTCCTAGCTGGCCTGCTGCCTCATGACGCTGTGCTTCTTCCCGTAGAGGAAGTAGATGACGAAGCCGAGGGCCAGCCAGGTGATGAGCCGCCACCAGTTGGCCGTGGGCAGGGAGAACATCAGCAGGAGGCAGGTGAGCACGCCCATGACGGGCACGAAGGGCACCCAGGGGCAGCGGAAGGGCCGCTCGGCCTCGGGATGCTTCTTGCGCATGATCAGCACGGCGGCGCAGACGATGACAAAGGCCAGCAGCGTGCCGATGTTCGCCAGGTGCAGCAGGGCGTCGATGGGCAGGAAGCCCGCCAGGGTGCCCACGAAGATGCCGATGAGGATGGTGGACTTCCAGGGGGTGCGGAACTTGGGGTGCACGTCGCCGAAAGTGGCCTTGGGCAGCAGGCCGTCCCGGGCCATGGCGAGGAAGACACGGGGACCGCTCAGCATCATCACCAGCAGCACGGAGGTGATGCCCGCCACGCCCGCGGCGGCGATGATGCCTTCCGCCCAGCCCAGGCCCTTCTGGCTGAAGGCGATGGAGACCGGCGCGTTGATGTCGAGCTGGTCGTACTTCACCATGCCCGTGAGCACGGCCACCACAGCGATGTAGAGCACCGTGCAGAGGATCAGGGACACCACGATGCCGATGGGCACGTCCCGCTGGGGGTTCTTGGCCTCCTCGGTGTGGGTAGAGACGGAGTCGAACCCGATGTAGGCGAAGAAGATGATGGCCGCGCCGGCCAGGGTTCCGATGGGCGCCCCCGCCGGATCGGTCTGGCCCGCCACGTGGTGGCCGAAGACGTTCAGGCCGGTCCAGCCGAAGGGGGCGAACGGATGCCAGTTGGCCGGATCGATGAAGAAGGCGCCCACGCCGATGACGAAGAGCACGGCGGCAACCTTGATGGCCACCATGGCGGCGTTGAAGTTGGCGCTCTCATGGATGCCCTTCACCAGCACCGCCGTCACGATGGCCACGATGATCAGGGCCGGCAGGTTCATGGCGGCGCCTGTGGAGGCGAAATGCCCCGTGGCCGGGTCGTACTTCCAGGGGCTCTCGCTCAGCAGCTTGGGGATGTGGATGCCGATCTTGCTGATGGCGCTCTGGAAGTAGGCGGACCAGCCCGTGGCCACGGCGGCGCTGGAGACGCCGTACTCGAGGATGAGGTCCCAGCCGATGATCCAGGCGAACAGCTCGCCGAGGGTGGCGTAGGCGTAGGTGTAGGCGGAACCCGCCACGGGCACCATGGCGGCGAACTCGGCGTAGCACAGGGCCGCGAAGATGCAGGTGATGCCCGCCACCACGTAGGAGAGCATCAGCGACGGGCCCGCGATGTTGTGGGCCGCGGCGCCCGTGGCCACGAAGATGCCGGCGCCGATGATGGCGCCGACGCCCAGGGACGTGAGCTGCACGGGGCCGAGGATGCGGCGCAGGCGGTTTTCGCCTCTGGCTTCTTCGAGGAGCAGGGCCAGGGGCTTCCGGGCGAAGACCTGGGAGGTGGGGCGGGATTCGGTCGACATGAACAAAGCTCCATGCGATCCGGGACGGGGGCCCGGAAGGGAATTCCAGGATGATGGGCCAGGGGGCTTCCGGCGATGCTAGCACCGAATGGATCTCGGTAAGATGCCCCCCATGCTTCCGACGACCTTCCTGGACGGCCTCGCGCGGGCGCGGGGTTCCCTGCTCCTGTGCCGGGGTTGCCTGGGGTCCGTGGACGCGGAGGCCGAGGCGGGCCTCTGCGCCCGCTGCTGGCAGGGCCTGCAGCCGCTCCCCGAGGGCCGCTGCGGGCGATGCGCCCTGCCGCACGCCGAAGGCCCCTGTCCGGAGCCGGTGGCCTGGGAGCTGGGCGAGGCCCTGTGGGACTACCACGGCGGGCGTCCGCCCTTCGGGGCGCTCGTGCTGCCGGGCATCAAGCGGGGCGAGACGGGGTGGCGGAGGGCCCTCCTCCGGCACCTGACCCTGGCGGCGCTGCCGGATTGGGTGCAGGAGGTGGACCGGGTGACCTCGGCCCCCAGCGCCCTGCCGCGCCGCTTGTGGCGGGGATTCGATCTGGCCGCCGAGGCCGGGCGGGTGGTGGCGGACCGTGCCGGCCGCCCCTATGAGCCCCTGCTGGCCAAGGGCTGGTGGCGCGGGCGCCAGGCCATGCGCACGGAGAGCGCCCGTCGCCGTCTGCCACGGAAGGCCGTCGCCCTGCGGCGGGGTGCGTTGCCGGGCGGAATCGTGCTGCTGGTGGATGACGTGTGGACCACCGGCACCACCCTCCTGCGCTGCGCCCAGGTCCTGAGGGAGAGCGGGGCGGACGAGGTGCGGGTGCTGGCGCTGTTCCGGGCGATGTAGGTTTCAGCTATCAGCTATCAGCTGTCAGTGGCTGGCCAGCGGCTGTCGCATCGGCACCGAGCCTCCCGCGGCCCGAAGGTAGGAGGCGGGCCAGGCGATCTCGGCGCCCATGGCCTGGGCGGCGTGCAGGGGCCAGCGGGGGTCGCGCAGGAGCTCGCGGCCCAGGAGGACGAGGTCGGCGGATTCCTGGGCCAGGATCTGCTCCGCCTGCTCGGCGCCGGTGATGAGGCCCACGGCGCCGGTGGGGAGGCCGGCCTCGGCGCGGATCCGGGCGGCGAAGGGCACCTGGTAGCCGGGGCCCAGGGGGATCTCGGCGCGGGGCACGAGGCCGCCGGAGGAGCAGTCCACCAGGTCCACGCCGAGGTCCTTCAGGTCCTTGGCCAGGGCCACGGACTGGTCGAGGGTCCAGCCGCCCTCCACCCAATCGGTGGCGGAGATCCGCGCCAAGAGGGGGACCTCCTCGGGCAGGATGTTGCGCAGGGCACCCACCACCTCGCGGACCAGGCGCGTCCGGTTCTCGAAGGAGCCGCCGTAGGCGTCGGTGCGGTGGTTCGACAGGGGCGACAGGAACTGGTGCAGCAGGTAGCCGTGGGCGGCGTGGACCTCGATGACCCGGAAGCCCGCGGCCACGGCGCGGCGGGCCGCGTCCATGAAGGCTTCGATGAGGGCCAGGATCCCGGGCTCATCCAGGGCCTCGGGCACCGTCCAGCCCGCATCGAAGGGCAGGGGGCTGGGGGCGACGGGGGTCCAGCCGCCCGCCGGGGCGGGCAGGCTCCCGCTGCCCTTCCAGGGCGCCGGGTTCGAGGCCTTGCGTCCCGCGTGGGCCAGCTGGATGCCCGGCACGGCGCCCTGGGAGGCGATGAAGTGCGCGATGCGGGCAAGGGCCTTGGCCTGGGCATCGTTCCAGAGGCCCAGATCATCGGGACTGATGCGGCCCTCCGGCACCACCGCCGTGGCTTCCGTGATCACCAGCCCCGCGCCCCCCTGGGCCAGGCCTCCCAGATGGACCAGGTGCCAGTCATTGGCCAGCCCGTCCGTGGCCTGGTACTGGCACATGGGCGACACCGCGATGCGGTTGGGCAGCGTGAGGCCGCGGAGCGTGAGGGGTTGGAAGAGGCGGGTCATGGGACCTCCCGGACGATCGAGCCTACCTGAGGTGGGAGGGGTTCGATGACCCCTCCCACCGTGCGTTGCCTACATGCCGAGTGCCTTGCGCACCTCCCCCTCCAGCACCCCCTCGCGGATCTCCGCCAGGTCGTAGCGGACGCGGGTCATGGGCTTGGTGACCTTGAGGATGCGGGTGAGGTCGATGGGGGTGCCGCTCATCACCACGTCGCAGGGCGTGGCCTCGATGGTGGCTTCCAGGTCCTTCACCTGCTGGTCCCCGTAGCCCATGGCGGGCAGGATGCCCTGGGCGTTGGGGTACTTGCGGTAGGTGGCGGCGATGGAGGCCACGGCGTAGGGCGTGGGATCCACGATCTCGTGGGCGCCCACGGCCTTGGCCGCCACCACGCCGGCGCCGTAGGTCATGGAGCCGTGGGTCAGCGTCGGCCCGTCCTCGATGACGAGGGCGCGCCGCCCCTTCACCAGCTCCGGCTTGTCGCAGGTGACGGGGCTGTGGGCGCGGATGACGCGGGCCTTCGGGTTCACCCGGACGGCGTTGTCCTCGATGGCCTTGATGTCGGCCTCCTTGGCGCTGTCGCACTTGTTGATCACGATGATGTCGGCCATGCGGAAGTTGGCCTCCCCCGGGTGGTAGGCCATCTCGTGGCCGCTGCGCAGGGGGTCGGCGATGCAGAGGTGGAGGTCGCTCTTGTAGAAGGGCAGGTCGTTGTTGCCGCCGTCCCAGAGGATGACGTCGGCCTCCTTTTCCGCGCTGCGGATGATCTGCTCGTAGTCCACGCCGGCGTAGACGATGAAGCCATTGTCGATGTGGGGCTCGTACTCTTCGCGCTCCTCGATGGTGCATTCGTGCTTGTCCAGGTCGCCGTAGTCCGCGAAGCGCTGGCAGGCCTGCTTGGCCAGGTCGCCGTAGGGCATGGGGTGGCGGATGGCCACGACCTTCTTGCCGAGCTTCTTGAGAATGTTGCTGATGTAGCGGGTGGTCTGGCTCTTGCCTGCGCCCGTGCGCACGGCAGTGATGCCGATGACGGGCTTCGTGGACTTGATCATGGTCTTGTCTGCGCCCAGCAGCTCGAAGTCGCAGCCGTGGGCGATGCAGAGGCTCGCCAGGTGCATGACCGTGGCGTGGGGCACGTCCGAGTAGGAGAAGACGGCCACATCCACCTTCTCGCGGTGGATGAGGTCCACCAGCTCCGATTCGTCGAGGATGGGGATGCCCTCGGGATAGAGCTTCCCGGCGAGCACGGCCGGGTAACGGCGGCCCTCGATGCCCGGGATCTGGGTGGCGGTGAAGGCCACCACCTGGTACGCGGGGTTGTCCCGGTACACGGTGTTGAAGTTGTGGAAGTCGCGCCCGGCGGCTCCCAGGATCACCACGCGTCGGATCGGCATGGTCCTATGCCTTTCGGTCCAGCGATGCGCCGACACGCTCGGGGGTGGCAGTCCTGGCGGCACCGCGACGGAAGGAGGATAGCCGTCCCGGGCAGGTCTTGAGAATGGGGAAGTGGCTTGAATCACACCGCACGGGAAGGTCTATGCTTCTTCCATGCCCATTCCAGCCTCCCTCTCGGCCTTCTTCCGCCGGTGGCGCCGGTTGATCCTGGTCCTGGCCGGGGTCTACGCGCTGTGGATCCTGGTGGGCTTCTTCCTGATTCCTGCTCTGGCGAAGCCCCGCATCGAGCGGGCGGCCACCCAGGCCCTTAAGCGGCCCACCACGGTGGCCCGGCTGCGCTTCAACCCCTTCACCTTCGGGGTCACCGTCGAAGGCCTGCGGGTGGCCGAGCGGAGCGGCGGCGACTGGATCACCCTTCGGCGCGCCTACGTGAACCCCTACGTCTGGCGGCTCCTGCGTCACACGGTGGGGTTCGCGATCATCGAGGTCGACGGCCTCACCGTCCGAACCGTCCTGGACCCCGAGGGACGCCTCAACTTCCAGGATCTGCTTGAGGAGGAGGCGCCAGCACCGGCTGCGCCGGAGGCTCCGCCCTCCAAGTGGATCCTGGACGTCCGGCGCTTCCAGATGCGGGAGGGGCGCCTTGAGTTCACGGACCGCTCGGCTTCGGCCCCCTTTCACACCGTGCTGGGGCCCGTGGCCTTCCGCCTGGACAACCTGCGCACCGAGGTCGGCCACCGCAGTGGCGTGGCCCTGGAGGCCTGGACCGAGGCCAAAGAGCACCTGAGCTGGAAGGGCGACCTCAGCCTCCAGCCCTTCGCCTCCAAGGGCTCGGTGCTGCTGGAGAACCTGTCGCTGCCCAAGTACCGGCCCTACGAGCAGGAGCAGGTCTCCAGCGAGATCCGCAGCGGCGTGGGCAACCTGCGGGCCCAGTACCGCTTCGAGTGGTCCAAGGGCCGCCATGTGGTGGAACTGTCCGGGATCGAGCTGGACGTGAAGGAGCTGAAGATCGCCGAGCGCGGCGTGGCCGACCCCGCCATCGAGCTGCCGTCGGTGGCGGTTCGCGACGGCCGGGCGGACCTGCTGGCGCCCTCCGTGGACCTGGGCTCGGTGGCCGCGGAGCAGGGCGTGCTGCGCGTCCAGGCCGCCAAGGACGGCAGCCTCAACGTGGTGCGCCTGCTGGCCCCGCCCAAGCCCAAGGAGAAGAAGAAGGACGAGAAGCCGCTCCAGCTCCTGATCCGCGACCTGGCCCTGAAGGGCTTCCGGGTGGGCTGGGAGGACCTGGGACCCGCGCGACCCGTGAAGGTGGAGGCCACGGACGTGGCCCTGGGCTGGAAGGACCTTAGCCTGGATCCCAAGGCCGACAGCCCCATGTCTCTGGACCTGAGGCTCGGCACGGGTTCCCTCCGCGTGGACGGCCGGGTGGCCCCGCTCAAGCCCTCGGGCGACCTGAAGGTGAAGGCCGAGGGGCTGGAGCTGGCGCCCTGGGATCCCTACTTGGACACCACCCTGGACCTGCGCATCGCCTCGGGGAAGCTGGGGGCCGACGGTCGTGTGCGCTTCGCCTTCGAAGGTCGCAAGACCGATGGCGTCACCTACCGGGGCGCCGCCTCGGTGCAGGCCCTGGAGGCCCGGGACGCGGCCCTGAACGAGCCCTTCGTGCGCTGGAAGTCCTTGCGCCTGACGGGTGCGGATATCCGCACCGCGCCCATGTCCGTGGCCGTCCAGGCCGTGGACTGGACCGAGCCCGAGGGCCGGCTCGTGATGCAGCCTGACGGCAGCACGAATGTGGCCCGGGCTCTGCGCCTGGCCCCGGAGGGCAAGCCCCCGGCGGTCACCGCCGCGGTAGTGCCCGCCACGCCCGCCGCCGCGCCGGACCTGGGCATCGAGAAACTCGCCATCACCGGCGGTCGCCTCAGCTTCATCGACCGCTCCGTGCAGCCCAATGCGGCCCTAGTGCTCAGCGATCTGGAAGGCAGCTACCTGGGCCTCTCCGGCCGCCCCGACGCGGTGTCCAAGGTGGACTTCAAGGGGCGGGCCGGCGGTCTGGCGCCCATCACCATCACGGGCCACGCCATGCCCCTGCGCCACGACCTGGACACGGATGTGGCCCTGAAGATCCAGGGCGCCGACCTCACGGACTTCACGCCCTACACCGGCAAGTACCTGGGCTACACCGTGCAGAAGGGCAAGCTGGAGGTGGACGCCCGCCTGCGCATCGACCACCGGAACCTGAAGTCCGAGAACGCCGTGAAGCTCGACCAGTTCTACCTGGGCGACAAGGTGCCGAGCCCCGAAGCCACGGGCCTGCCCGTGAAGCTGGGCCTGGCGATCCTCCGCGACCGCAAGGGCGTCATCGCTTTCGACATGCCCATCGAGGGCAACCTCGACGATCCGGATGTGAAGTACGGAAAGCTGGTGTGGAAGGCCATCTTCAACCTGCTGGGGAAGATCGCCGCCTCCCCCTTCACGCTGATCGGCAAGCTCTTCGGCGGCGATGCCGGCGACCTCAGCAGTGTGGCTTTCGCGCCCGGTTCCAGCGCCCTGGACGCCGCGGCCACGGCCAAGCTCCAGGGGCTGGCGAAGGCCCTCCAGGAACGGCCCGAACTGCGCCTCGACGCAGAAGGCGCAGCGGACGAGGGCCAGGATGGCGGCGCCCTGCGCAAGGCTTCGCTGGAAGCCCTGCTGCGCCGCACCCGCGCACGGGGACTCAAGGCGGAAGAGGCTCCCGTGCCGCCCGCCGAGCGGGAGCGCTGGCTCAAGGCCGCCTTTGATGCCGCCTTCCCCGCGCCCCAGCCCGCCAAGGGCGAGAAGCCCGCCCCGCCTCCGCCCCCGGCGGAGATGGAGCAGCGCCTGCTGGGCGCCCAGAAGGTGGATCCCGCCGATCTGGCCCAGCTGGCGGACGCCCGCGCCAAGGGCGTGCTCGCCTGGCTGCTGGACACGGGCAAGGCCGATCCGGCCCGGATCTTCCAGGTCCGCACCGGCCAGGTCAAGGGCGCCGTCGTGGCCTTCACCCTGAAGTAGGCGGCCTACTCGGGTACGGCTTCCTCCCGGCGGGCTTCGGGCGAGGCCCCCGTGAGGGCGAGGCCGATGCCTCCCAGGGTGAGGGCGGCCGCGAGGAACCACGGCGCTCCGGGCACTTCGCCGAGCCAGGCGGCGCCGGCGGCGGCCGTGAGGGGCGGCACGGCGAGCTGGGCCACCGCGGCCCGGATGGCTCCCAGCCGGGGCACGACGGTGTACCAGAGGGCGTAGGTGGCGCCGGAGGCCAGGGTGCCCGAGGCCAGGGCGAGCAGCGCCCCCGTCGGAGTGAGGTGCCGGTTCCCCGCCAGGAGGAGGGGGCCCAGCGCCAGGGCGGTGGCTCCCAGGAACGCGGCGGCCGTGTCCACCAGGGCCCGGGAGGATCCCCGTCCCAGCCAGGTGTAGGCACCCCAGGCGGCGCCCGCGACCAGCATCAGCAGGGCCGCCCAGGCCTGGGGCCGATGCGCGGAGGGGAGGGTGAGCACCAGCAGTCCGGCGAAGGCCAGCGCCGCCCCGGTCCCCTTCCTCGGCGTCAGCTGCTCCCCGCTGGCGAGCGCCAGTCCGAACAGCGTGGCCTGGACCGCCCCGAAGAGCAGGAGAGCGCCCGTTCCGGCGGTCAGGGCCCGGTAGGCGAAGGAGAAGGTCAGCGCGTAGGCCGCCAGCGCCAGGGCCCGTCCCGGGTGGAGCGCACCGGTGAGGGTGCTCCTGCCCCGGTGCAGGAGCAGCAGGAGGGCCAGGGCGCCTCCGCCCAGGCGGAGGAAGGAGAAGCTCGCGGCATCGGCCAAGTCGCTCCCCAGGGCCGCCCGGCAGAGGAGGGAGTTGGCGGAGAATCCCGCCAGGACCAGGATCAGGGCGGCAGGCAGGGGCCAGGAGGAGGGTCGGCGCCATGGCATGCCCGCAAGTATGCGCAGCCTGGGGCGCCCGCCAAGGGGAGTTTCCTGTGCGGACATGGATGGTCGCGCAGGGAGGGCTACTGAATGCTGGGGGCCGACCGCTCCCGGAGGCCCCGCACGCCGCTGAACATCGCCTGGATGCGGGGGAGGTCCGTCTCCAGGTCACCGGTGGGCCTGAACACGGGCATCAACCGGATCACATGGTCGCCGAAGTCGAACCCCACGGGCCAGATGGGCACGCCGGACGCCGTCGCGATCCAGTAGAAGCCCGACCGCCACTGGCTCACGCCCTTGCGGGTGCCCTCCGGGGCCAGGGCCAGCAGGCGGGCGGGGACGCCCTCAAAGGCCTTCACGCAGGCGTCCACCACGCCATGGCTCACCTGGCGGTTCACGGGGATGCCGCCCAGCCAGAGGAAGAAGCGCCGGAGAGGCGTCTGGAAGAGGGAGTGCTTGCCCAGCCAGGACACCTTCAGCTCCAGGGCGAACACCACGGCGACGCCCACCACGAAATCCCAGTTCGAGGTGTGGGGGGCCACGATGGTGACGAACTTGGGCTCCTCCGGGAACGTCCCCTCGATGCGCCAGCCGCCCAGGCGCAGGTAGGCCCGCCCGAGGGCCCGCCACAGCCAGCCCCGGGGCTGGCGGAGGGCGGGGGGAAGGGACGGGTAATCCTTGGGTTGGGGCAAAGGGATCCTCGCGAAGCGGAGCGCGGCATGGAAAGGATGGGCCCCACAGATTAACCGGGCCCGGCCATTCCGCCTCTGCGTACGCGCCGCGGGCGCCTTCCGGCGCCCGCTTCGTGCGTCCCCTGCCGGACTACTTGGCGGAAGCGTAGGCCTTGAGGCCGTCGAAGGTCTGCCTGGCTCGGGCCTCTGGCCCTCGGGGCTGCGCCCCCGCCATCGGCTGCGCCGATGCGGCCCTATCCTCCCTTCGCTGTGCTTCGGTCGGATGGTGACTCGGGGCTCCGCCCCTCGCCCTCCGGGCGGCAATCGCCTGCGGCGATTCCGTCCGATCCTCCCTTCGCTGTGCTTCGGTCGGATGGTCATGGCCCTTGGCCATTCCGCCTCTGCGTACGCGCCGCGGGCGCCTTCCGGCGCCCGCTTCGTGCGTTCCCTGCCGGACTACTTGGCGGAAGCGTAGGCCTTGAGGCCGTCGAAGGTCGGCTTCATGGCCTTCTCGCCCTTGTGCCAGTTGGCGGGGCAGACTTCGCCGTGCTCCTCGGTGAAGTCGATGGCGTCCAGGAGTCGGAGAACCTCCTCCACGCTGCGGCCCAGGTCGTTGTGGTTCACGGTGATGTGCTTGAGGATGCCCTCCTTGTTCACGATGAACAGGCCGCGCAGGGCGATGCCGGCGGGCAGGAGGACGTTGTAGTCCTGGGCGATGGTCTTGTTCAGGTCGGACACCAGGGGGAAAGTCACGCCCTGGATGCCGCCTTCCTTGCGGGGGGTGTTGACCCAGGCGTGGTGGCTGAACTTGGAGTCCACGCTGACGCCGATGACCTGGGTGTTGCGGGCCTCGAACTCCTTGAGGGCGTCGGCGAAGGCCAGGATCTCGGTGGGGCAGACGAAGGTGAAGTCGAGGGGGTAGAAGAAGAGGACGACCTTCTTGCCCTTGTAGTCGGACAGCGAGATCTGCTTGAACTCGCCGTTGACCAGGGCGTCGGCCTTGAAATCGGGTGCGGGCTGGGTGACGAACGCGGCCATGAAGCCTCCAGAAGGGGTCTTGCCCCGGGTTTCGTTGGGAATAATCAGGCTAGGGCCAGCCCCCCCAGGGTTCAAGAAAAAATCTGACTAAATCGGTAAAGTATATCGAACCCATGGGTCAACTGAGGCACGCAGATGCAGAAGTCACAGGGCTTCCATGCTACCCTGCGGGGTTCCGGCCCCCCCAAGGACCCCCATGCAGCCCATTCAGCCCATCCACCTTTCCGTGTTCTCCGAGACCGCCCGCCTCCGGCAGGTGGTGGTCCACAACCCCGGGCCCGAGGTGGACCTGATGGTGCCGGGGATGATGGAGAAGCTCCTCTTCGACGACATCCTCTACGGCGACCTGGCCCGTCAGGAGCATGCCCAGTTCCGGCAGGTGTTGGCCCGGGTGGCCGATGAGGTGCTGGACATCCAGGACCTCTTCATCGCGGCCCTCCAGGACGAGGGGGTGAAGCTGGCGTTCGTCGAGGATCTGCGGCGCCTGGTGGGGCTGCCGGACGACACCTGCAACCTCCTGCGGGACATGACCCCGGCGGACGTGGCCCGCAGCGTCATCGGCGGCCTGCCCTGGGACGACATGCCGGCCCACACCCACTGGGAGGAGGAGTTCGACTACCGGGTGCGGCCCATCCCGAACCTGCTGTTCATGCGCGACCCGGCCTCGGTCATCGGCGACGGCTACAGCGTGAACTCCATGGCCACCTGGGCCCGGGAGCGCGAACCCCTCATCCTCAGCTATGTCTTCCGGCACCACCCGCGGCTCCGGCATCACACGGAGCACGACAAGTGGTTCGACCAGGTGACGCCCCTCATCCGTGGCGAGATCAAGGCGCCCGTGAGCCTGGAGGGTGGCGACATCCTCGTGCTCAGCCGCAAAGTGCTGGTCGTGGGCTGCTCCGAGCGCACCCAGGCGGACGCCATCCAGCTCCTGGCCGAGAGCCTTCGCGACCATCGCGCCGAGGACGACAGCAGCTTCGACCACCTGCTCATGGTGCTCATGCCCAAGAAGCGCAGCGCCATGCACCTGGACACCATCTTCACCCGCACCAGCGAGGGCGAGTGCCTGCTCTACCCGCCCTATTTCGTGGAGGGCAGCCGGGAGCTGCTGAACGTCACCAGCATCGACCTGCGGCATCCCGAGCTGCGCATGAGCACCCACCCGAGCCTGCTGAAGGCCCTGAAGGGCGTGGGCATCGACCTGAGGCCCATCTTCTGCGGCGGGAACGACTTCATCCTCCAGCAGCGGGAGCAGTGGACCGACGGCGCCAACGCCTTCTGCCTGGCGCCGGGCGTCATCACCAGCTATGGCCGCAACCTGGCCACCGCCGAGGCGCTCGACCGGGCCGGCTACCAGGTGCTGAACGCGAAGGCGGTCCTGTCGGATCCCTCCCTGGACCTGCTGGACGGAGGTAAATACCTGGTCCAGATCGAGGCCAGCGAGCTGAGCCGCGCCCGCGGCGGGCCGCGCTGCATGACTATGCCCCTGGCCCGGGAGGGCGCATGAGCACTAGCCCGGGAGGGCGCATGAGCCCTGACTCGGGAGGGGGCATGAGCGCCGGCCGCCACCCGGCCCTGGCCCGCTTCGACCGGGCCCTGGCCGGAGGCGCGGCCCCCGAGGTGTGGATCCGCTTCCCCCGCCAGCTGGGCGATGTGGTGATGACGCTGCCCTTCCTGCGCACCCTCCAGCACCACTGGAACGCCGTGGCGGCGGAGCGGGGCGTGCAGCTCCGCTGGATCGCCGTGGGCCACCACATTGGCGCGGCCCTGCTCTCCGAGGCCGATCCCGCCTTCATCGCCGAGGCCCACATCGAGGGCGGCGGGGCGGCCAAGCCCGATCCCTGGGCCCTGGTCCGCGGCTGGCGGAAGCGTCCGCCCGCGGCCTTCCTGAACCTCTCCCAGAGCGCCCGCCTGCCCTTCGCCGCCTGGCTGAGCCGGGTGCCGCTCCGGGCCGGCATCGCCGACAACCACCTGCGCCTGCTGTACCACCGCAGCATCCGCTACCGGAACCTGCCCCTCCACATCGCCACCCGCATCCAGCCCCTGCTCGAAGCCCTCACGGGCGACGGCCGGGCCCTCTGGCTGCCCCTGACACCGGCCCTGCTGGGCGGCCACCAGGGGCCGGACAAGCTGCGGGCCGAGGGCTGGGGCGGAGAGCCCTACGTCACCCTGGCCTTCGGCACCCGCGGCTTCGGCAAGCGCTGGTTCCCCGAGGATCGCACCTGGCCCGAGCTGATGCGCCTGCTCCAGGGGCAGGGGTTCCGTCCGGTGCTGCTGGGCGGGCCCGACGAGGTGCCCCTGGGCGAGGCCCTGGCGGGCGCCGTCCCCGGGTCCCTGAACCTGGCCGGGAAGACCACCCTTCCCGAAGCCTGCGCCATCCAGGCCGCGGCCCAGGGCAACGTGGCCATCGACACGGGCCTGGCCCACACGGCCGCCGCCACCGGCCGACCCACGGTCACGCTCTTCGGGCCCAGCCCCGAAGTCTGGGTGAACCCCATCGGGCCCCGCGCCCTGCCCCTGCGGGGGCCGGATGTGGACTGTGATCCGGCGACTCCCGACGGCTTCCCCACCCACGGCTCCAGCGCCCACCGGATCTCCCCGGCGAGAGTATTGGAAGTGTTGGAAATGCTGATGAAGGAATCCTGAGCGAGGTTCCTGCTAGACTGGATTTCCGCGCCTCGTCACCCGAGGCGCCCCTTTTTTTAG
Organism: Geothrix sp. SG200; assembly: GCF_022808935.1. GTDB lineage: Bacteria > Acidobacteriota > Holophagae > Holophagales > Holophagaceae > Geothrix > Geothrix alkalitolerans. The sequence continues at coordinate 224,397 of NZ_JAKZFR010000007.1, read as the reverse complement.
GGCCGACTTGACCCCCACCCCCCCGCAGACCCCCCAACCCAAGCTCAGGCATCGCCTGGAGTACGGGCTGTTCCGGCTGCTGGACGGGATCCTCGGCCGCCTGCCCATGACCACCGTCCAGACCCTGGGCGAGGGGGCGGGCAGGCTGTTCTACCTGGTGGACCCCCGGCACCGCCGCATCGTCCGGGAGAACCTGCGGTTCGCGGATCTCGACCTGTCCGAGGCCGAGACCCGGGCCCTCTCCCTAGCCTGCTTCCGGCACTTCGGGGGCCTCTTCGTGAGCCTCCTCCGCTTGCGCCACGCCACCCCGGAAGAGCTCGATCGCTGGATCAAGGTCGAGGGATTGGAGCATTTCGATGCCGTCCAGGCCGCGGGCAAGGGCTTCATCCAGCTCACGGGCCACTACGGCAACTGGGAGGCCGTCGCCCTGGCCCAGAGCCGCCTGGGCCGTACCATTGACGCCATCGGGCGGGAGCTGGACAACCCTCTGCTGGAGCCCATCTCCTTGGGCTTCCGCACCCGGTTCGGCAACCGGGTGATCCTCAAGGACGGCGCCATGCGCGACACCCTGAAAGCCCTGAAGGCGGGGCGGGGCGTGGGCTTCCTCCTCGACCAGGACGCCCTCACCAGCGGCGTGTTCGTCCGCTTCCTGGGCCAGTGGGCCTCCACCTTCTCTACCGCCGGCAGCCTGGCCGCCCGCTACGACCTGCCGGTCCTCCCGGTCTTCAGCTGGCCCAACCCCGATGGCACCACCACGGTGCGCTTCGAGCCCGCCTTCCACGTGCCCGTCACCGGGGACGCGGCCCGGGATGCCTGGGTGGCCACCCAGCTCATGACCGCCCGCATCGAGGCCCAGATCCGCAAGGATCCCCGCTGGTGGTTCTGGATGCATCGCCGCTTCAAGACCCGGCCGGGGGAGGGCCATCCCCTCCCGGCTCCGCTTCCGCCCCGGGAGTGGGTAGAATCGATCCAACCACCCCCTGCGTGACCGGGCCCCTTCGGCCCGCCATTTTTTTGACCCCCTTTACCAGGACACCCCCCATGCCCAAGCACGTGCTTGCGAAGCTCGAACAGGAACTCAAGACCGTCAAGCAGGCCCTCCTGGTGGACATCCCCCAGGAGATCGCCCGGGCCGCCGGCCAGGGCGACCTGTCCGAGAACGCCGAATACGAACAGGCCCTCGCCAAGCGGGACATGTTCCAGAACAAGCTGGTGACGCTGGAGAAGCGCATCTCCGAGGTGGCCAGCCTGGACATCAGCCGTCTGCCCAAGACCCGGGCCGCCTACGGGTCCAAAGTCACGATCCTGGACCTGGATTCCGAGGAGGAGTTCACCTTCAAGCTGGTGCTTCCTGAGGAACTCGACGGCCATCCCCAGCATCTCAGCATCAGTTCCCCCATCGGCATGGCGCTGGTGGGCCAGGAGGAGGGCAACGAGGTGCGGGTCCAGATCCCGGCGGGCGTCCGGCGTTTCGAGATCCTGGAACTGAAGACCATTCACGATGTAGCCTAGGTCCGGCGAGGTCCCGCCATGAACAAGTACAAGCGCGAGCAGAAATGCTCCTTCTGCGGCAAGGAGCCCCACGAGGTGGAGCAGCTCCTCGCGGGACCGGAGGCGTTCATCTGCAACGAGTGCCTGGAGGCGGGCCAGCTCCAGCTGCGGATGAGCCGCCAGGGCAAGCCCCTGGGCAAGCCCGATGCCCGGCTCAGCCGCCCCAAGGAGATCAAGGCCTTCCTGGACGACTACGTCATCGGGCAGGAGTCCGCCAAGAAGCGCCTGAGCGTGGCGGTCTACAACCACTACAAGCGCATCGTCACCCCCCGGAAGGCCCTGGGCGGCCCCGAGGTCGAGCTGTCCAAGAGCAACATCCTGCTGCTGGGTCCCACGGGCACGGGCAAGACCCTGCTGGCCCAGACCCTGGCCCGCTTCCTGGATGTCCCCCTGGCCATGGCCGATGCCACCACGCTGACGGAAGCCGGCTACGTGGGCGAGGACGTGGAGAACATCCTCACCAAGCTGCTGCAGGCCGCCAACTACGACGTGGAGCGGGCCCAGCGCGGCATCGTCTTCATCGACGAGATCGACAAGGTGGGCCGCAAGAGCGAGAACCCGAGCATCACCCGCGACGTCAGCGGCGAGGGCGTGCAGCAGGCCCTGCTGAAGCTGGTGGAGGGCACGGTCGCCAACGTCCCCCCGCAGGGCGGACGCAAGCACCCCCACCAGGAGTTCATCCAGCTGGACACCAGCAACATCCTGTTCATCTGCGGCGGCGCCTTCGTGGGCATCGAGGACATCATCAAGCAGCGCATCCGGGCCAAGGCCGTGGGCTTCGGCTCCACGCCCTCGTCGAAGGAGGACAAGGAGAACTTGCTGCGCCTGGTGGAGCCCGAGGACATCATCAAGTTCGGCCTCATCCCCGAGCTGGTGGGCCGTCTGCCCGTCGTGGCGGGCCTCTCGCCCCTGGACCGCGAGGCCCTGGTGGCCATCCTCACCCAGCCCAAGAACGCCATCACCAAGCAGTTCGTGAAGCTCTTCGACATGGATGACGTGGACCTGAGCTTCGAGGAGGGCGCCATCGACGCCATCGCCGAGCAGGCCCTCACCCGCAAGCTGGGCGCCCGGGGCCTCCGCAGCCTCGTGGAGCAGATCCTGCTGGAGCCCATGTACGAGCTGCCTTCGGACAAGCGCACCTCGCGCGAGTCCCTGCGCATCACCCGGCAGAAGGTGGAAGAGGTGCTGGGCCTGCCTTCCCAGCCCATCTCCGCGGCGGGTTGAAGAAGGGAAGACCTTTGGCGGTACCGAAGACCCTGACCCTGCCGGCCATCCCCATCCGGGACATGGTCCTGTTCCCCGGCGCCCGGGTGCCCTTCGTGGTGGGCCGCTCGGCTTCGGTGCGCACGCTGGAGCTGGCCATCAAGGCCGGCGACCACCTGCTCATGCTCACGCAGAAGGACGCCAAGGTGGAGGCACCGGGCCAGGACGACCTCTACCCCATCGGCACCCTGGCCCTGGTGGAATCCGTCCTCGCCCTGCCCAAGGACTACTACAAGGTCGGCGTGAAGGGCATCGCCCGGGTGAGCCTGCGCCGCTATGACGACAGCGGCGAGATCATCCAGGCCGAGGCCTACCTGCTGGCCGAGCCCACCCAGCCCCCCACCGAATCCCTCCAGCCCTTCCACCAGGCGGTGGAGGCCTTCCTGGGCCGCAATTCCGATGCCTCGCGGCTGCTCAGCATGGACCAGATCCGCGAGCTGCCCCTGGGCAAGGCCATCGACACTGTGGCCGGCCTCCTGCCGGCCGAGGTGAAGCAGAAGCAGGAGATCCTCGATCAGCTCGAGATCGGGCCCCGCCTCGAGGCCATGATGCGCCTGCTGGAGCTGGACGCCGCCCGCTCCGAGGTGGACCGCACCCTGGACGAGAAGACCCGGCAGCGCCTGGACCAGGACCACAAGCAGTACGTCCTGAACGAGAAGATGCGCGTCATCCAGCAGGAGCTGGGCAAGAAGGAGGAGAAGGACGAGTTCGCCCGGCTGAAGGACCAGATCGAGGCCGCCGGCATGAGCGCCGAGGCCAGGGCCAAGGCCCTGGAGGAACTGGAGCGCCTGGAGGCCATGCCGCCCCAGAGCGCCGAGGCCACCGTGAGCCGCACCTACCTGGACTGGCTGCTGGCCCTGCCCTGGACCACCATGGCCGACGAGCGCCTGGACCTCATGGAGGCCGAGCGCGTGCTCGACGAGGACCACTCCGGCCTCGACAAGATCAAGGCCCGCATCCTGGAGCACCTGGCCGTCATGGCGCGGCTGCAGAAGGTGTCTGACATGAACGAAGGGGGACCGCCCGGACGCGCTGCGTCCTCTGCGTCCCCCCTCGTGCTCCCCCACGCGGAGGCCGGGCAAAGCCCGTCCGCCGCGTCCACGAAGGTCTCCGAGGGCGAGAACCGTCCCCCCCTCCGCGGACCGATCCTCTGTCTGGTGGGCCCTCCCGGTGTGGGCAAGACCTCCCTGGCCCGCAGCATCGCCCGGGCCCTGAACCGGCCCTTCGTGCGGTTGTCGCTCGGCGGCGTGCGCGACGAGGCCGAGATCCGCGGCCACCGGCGCACCTACATCGGCTCCATGCCGGGCCGGATCATCTCGCTGATGAAGAAGGCGAAAGTCCGCAACCCGCTCATGCTGCTGGACGAGATCGACAAGATGGCCTCGGACTTCCGCGGCGATCCCAGCTCCGCCCTGCTGGAGGTGCTGGATCCCGAGCAGAACGCCAACTTCCAGGACCACTACCTGGACGTGGGCTTCGACCTCAGCCAGGTGCTCTTCCTGGCCACGGCCAACATCCGCCACCAGATTCCCGAGCCGCTGGAGGACCGCCTGGAGGTGCTGGAGCTCTCGGGCTACACCACCAAGGAGAAGCTGGCCATCGCCGAGCAGCACCTGCTGCCCCGGGCCCTGGAGGGCCACGGCATGAAGGACCTGGGCGTGCATTTCGAGCCCGCCGCCCTGGAGAAGCTCGTGCAGGACTACACCCGCGAGGCGGGCGTGCGCCAGCTCGAGCGCGAGATCGCCAACATCCTCCGCAAGCTGGCCCGGCATACGCTGCAGCCCGAAAAGGGAGAGGCCTTCGATCCCGTCATCACCGCCGAGCGCGTGCCCAAGCTGCTGGGCCCCGAGAAGTTCCTCGAGACCCGCGCCGAGGACACGGCCCCACCGGGGCTCGTGAACGGCCTGGCCTGGACGCCCACGGGCGGCGACCTGCTCACCATCGAAGCCGCCGTGCTGCCCGGCAAGGGCGTCCTCAAGCTCACGGGCAAGCTGGGCGAGGTCATGCAGGAGAGCGCCAACCTGGCCCTGAGCTACGTCCGCGCCCGGGCCGAGCGCCTGGGCCTGAAGCGGGATTTCCTGGACAGCGTGGATCTCCACGTCCACGTGCCCGAGGGCGCCATCCCCAAGGACGGCCCCAGTGCCGGCATCACCCTGGCCACGGCCCTGATCTCGGTGCTGACGGGCATCCCCGCGCGAGCGGACCTGGCCATGACGGGCGAGCTGACCCTGCGGGGCCGTGTGCTGCCCATCGGCGGCCTCAAGGAGAAGCTCCTGGCCGCCCACCGCCAGGGCCGCAAGGCCGTGCTCATTCCCAGCGAGAACGCCCGGCACCTGGAGGAGATCCCCGCCGAGGTGCGCGAGCAGCTCAGCATCCACCTCGTCAGCCACATGGACGAGGTCATCCAGCTGGCCCTCACCCGCATGCCCCAGCCCCTGGGGGCCGAATCCGCCGGTCCCGGCCGCGAGAATCCGGCGACGGCGCAATAAGTGTCTGACACTTTAGGTGGCGTTGCGGACGCAAGTGCCCCACACTTACCCCGGGAGGCGGACCGGGGATGAGTTCAATTCCAACTTTGGTGTGGCCAGACTTCGTTGTGGCCAAGCTTCGCCATAAACACGGACTGGGCACGGAACCCTTCGAGGCCCTGATGCGAAGCGGCGAGTTTACGGTGTTTCGAAGTCCAAGCCATCCATGGCGGCTGGTGTTCGAAGGCATCGTCGAAGGCAAGGGGTACCAACTGGTGTGTGAGGTTCTCGACCGACGGAAAGGCCTATTGGAGCCCGTCACCGGGCACAGGTACCGGAAGTTAGACAAGAAGAAAGGAGGGGTGTGATGGTTTCGAAGAAGGCGAAGGCGATCCATTGGGACGAGCTGATGGAACAGGTCCAGGACATGCCGGCAGGGGAGCGGAAGAAGCCATTGGCTGACCGGGTGGCCGAGGCGGAGGAACTGCTGGCGCACCCTGAATGGTGGGGAGCGCCCATCAAGGTTCAGATGGGGCGGCCCAGGAAAGGTGAGACCCGAGATGAGGTCGAGAACATGAGCTTCAGGGCCCCCCGGGCCCTCAAGCAGGCTTTCGCCGCAGCAGCGGAGACTCAGGGCATCGCACCCTCTGAAGCTCTCCGGAGGCTGGCTGCGGCCTACGTGGAAACCATGGCCCCCAGGGCCCGGCGCACGGCTGCGGCAAAGCCTGCGCGGAAACCCACAAAAGCCCGTCCAAAGCCCGCGACCCGGCGCGCTGCGAAGGCTTGATCCCTGCCGGGATGGGGCTGCTTGCAGGGGGGAGCCTTCAAGGATTTTCGATCTGAGGGCGATGAGCGGCCCTCAACCAGGCCGTGAGCCTGTTCCTGCTACCCTTTCCCCATGCGCTTTCTCTCCAGCCACGTCATCCACTTTGTCGTCATGGGGCTCGGCATCTCCCTGGTGCTGGGGCTCCTTCATCCGACGACGCGGCCGGAGCGGACGCGGGCCTCGATCCTCAAGCATGCGGCGGGTCTCATCGGCATCGGCCTGGCGCTGGCCTGGCTGATGTACCTGCTGCCCCGGCATCCCGTCCGCTTCTAGGAGCCGCCGTGGTCGAGAAGGTCCTGGGTAATTGGGCGAACCTGGTCGCCACCCTGGAGCGGATCTGGCATGAGATCGCCCGGGCGGTGCCGCCCCTGGGCCGGGCCGGGGCCTTCACCATGGAGGTGCTGGGCAAGTACCACAAGGACGACTGCCTGAGCTACGCCGCGGGGCTTAGCTTCTGGCTGATCGTCAGCCTGGTGCCCCTGTCCACCCTGCTCTTCAAGCTGCTGGGCGCCGTCCTGGGCAGCCGCGCCTACGGGCCGGCCACGCTGAAGACGCTGCAGGAGATCGTGCCCTACCTGCCCCGCGAGTTCGTCGTGGACGCCGTGGCCAACAGTCAGCGGATCGGCGGCATGGGACTCTCCTGGGGCGTGCTCCTCTTCGGCAGCTACTGGGGCATCAGCCAGCTGGACACCAGCCTGGCTCACGTCTTCGGCCTGCGCATCAAGAAGCACCGGCAGACCCGCAAGAACCACCTGCTGCGCCAGGTGACGTTCCTGGTGGTGGGCCTGCTCACCCTGGTGGTCTTCCTCGCCCTCCTGGTGGGCGGCGCCCTGCGGAAGTTCCTGCCCGCGAGGCAGACGGATCTCCTGCCCTACCTGGCGCCCATCCTGGGCCTGGTGGTGGTGACGGTGGTGCTCCAGCACCTGCCCCGGCTGCACGTGAAGTTCAAGCACGCCTTCCTGGGCGCGGGCATCTCCACCGCCCTCTGGTGGTTGGCCAAGTGGGGATTCGGCATCTACCTCCGCCACACCATGACCTGGGGCATCATGTACGGCTCGCTGCTGGGCATCGTCGCGGGGCTCATCTTCCTCTACTACAGCTGCGCCATCCTGCTCCTGGGTGCCGAGATCACCGCGGCCTTCTACCGCCACGAGACCGGCGCCATCGCCGTACCGCCCTGGCTGCGTGGGAAGACAGAGGGGCCCTCCACCCACCCCCAGGACCTCTAACCCGGCACCCGACCTCCCCGTAGACGGTCCATCGGATCCCATGACCGGGAGGACCCCATGCGCCGATTCCGGCTGGCCCCGCTGGGCCTGGCTTTCGCTGTGCTCATTTCGACCGTTCTGCCCGCCCAGGCGCCGCCGCCGCAGGAGCTTCAGGCGGAGAACGCCCGCATCCAGGACCTGTGGAAGGGGAAGAAGTTCGAGGAGGCCCTGAAGGTCCTGGCCGCCCGGGCCCAGTCCCCCGGCTTCGCGCAGCTCGCCGCCGAGACCCGGGCCGGCGTGCACTACAACATGGCCTGCGCGGCCTCGCTCCTGGGCCGCCGCGGCGAGGCCCTGGCCTACCTGGGCACGGCGGTTGGGGAAGGCCTCAAGGACTGGGCCACCCTCAGCGCGGACTCGGACCTGGATTCCCTGCGGAAGGAGCCGGGCTTCCTCTGGCTGGAGGGCATCGTCCGCGAGCGGGGGGACTATGTGGGCATCCTCCGGCGGTTCAAGGACTACGGGCCCGCGGGCCTTCCGGTTCCCGCCTTCACCTACCAGGCCTCGAACGCGGCGGACCTGGCCGCCCTCCGCAAGACCTGCCGCCTGGACGAGGTGGCGGGGAAAGGGCCCGAGTTCGAGCGGATCGTGAACCTCATGCGCTGGGTCCACGCCCAGGTCCGCCACGACGGCAGCTCGAAGAACCCCGAGCCCATGAACGCCCTGCACCTGCTGGAGGTCTGCCGCGCGGAGAAGCGGGGGATCAACTGCCGCATGATGGCCACCATCCTCAACGAGGCCTACCTCGCCATGGGCTTCAAGTCCCGCCAGGTCACCTGCCAGCCCCTGGACGAGAAGGACCCGGACTGCCATGTGATCACCACCGTGTGGTCCGACGACCTGGGCCAGTGGCTCTACATGGACCCCACCATGGAGGCGTACTTCACGGACGGCCAGGGCCGCCCCCTCGCCATCGCCGAGGTGCGCGAGCGCCTCATCTCCGGCGGGCCTCTGGAACTCTCGAAGGGGGCCAACTGGAACGGGCGCCCCGAGAGCCCGGCCACCTACAAGGCCTACATGGCCAAGAACCTGGTGCGGATCACCTGCCCGATGGAGAGCGCCTACGGCTACGAATCCCGCTCCGAGCGCCACTACGTGACGCTGGACGGCCTCGGCTTCCCGGCCCGGCCTGCCCGAGATGCCGCCGGAGGCCTCATCACCCACGATCCCGCCGCCTTCTGGGCCCGGCCGTGAGGGGCCTGGGCCTGCTGCTGTTCCTGCCGGCGCTCCTGGTCGCCCGGGAGGCGCCGGCGCCGACTCCCGCCTTGTCCCGGGCCGAGGCCCTGGCCGTCCTGGCGCGGCCGGGGACGGCGGAGGCCCGGGTGCGGGCCCTGGTGGACCACCTCCACCAGCGCATGCCCTGGGTGGCCACGGACTACCGCACTCGAACCGTGGACGAGATCCTGGCCCGGGGCAGCGGCAACTGCGCGGACCATGCGAAGGTGCTCGCGGACCTGCTGAAGGCCGGCGGCTTTGAGGCCCGCTGGGTGCGGGAGATCAACCTCCAGGCTCCCTCGGAGCGGCGCCAAGCCTCGGCCCGGGCCAAGGTGGCCGAGGGCGGGAAGGGGTTCAGCGTCTTCGGCTACCGGCACAACGACCACCGCTGGCTGGAGGTGCGGGACCCCGCCAGCGGGGCCTGGTTCCCGGCGGATTCCGCGCTGGGCGTGGTGGGCGGGGAGGCCTGGGCCGCGGCCCGGCTGGGCTTCGGCGCCCGGCCCGAGGCGGTGGCGGACATGATCGCCCCGGTCTTCGTGGAGGCCGTCCAGCCAGGCAGGCCGCCGGAGGCCCGCAGCGAGGCCTACCTTCTCAAGGCCTTCGGCGCCATGGAGGGCGGGCGGGTCCGCATCCTGCCGGCCTGGCCCGCCTGGGAGAAGGCTGTGCGCGCCCTCGAGCCTCATGCCTCCGGCGCCTTCCGCGGGATGGAGGACCTGCACGAACAAGGCGGAACCCTGTCGGCTCTGGCCGAGGCCTATGCGGCACTGCGGGTCCAGGCCCAGACATGGCTGGCCCCCTCGGCGGCGGAACTGGCCCAGCAGGGGGAGCGGGCCCTCTTCGCCAAGGATTACCTGCGCGCGGCAGGTCTCTATGAGCAGGCTCTTGCCGCGGGACTGAAGGGTTCCCAGCACCCCTACCAGGGCGCTTGCGCCCACGCCTTGGCCGGGCAGGGAGAGGCCGCCTTCGGTCTGCTCCAGAAGGCCCTGGAGCGGGGCTTTCGCGAGGACTCCCTCCTTCAGGAAGACACCGACCTGGCCCCACTTCACGCGGACCCCCGCTGGTCCAGGGTGCTGGCGGCGGCGGAGGCCAACGCGCGGAACTTCCGAGCCGTTCACTCGGACCCTGATGGGGCGAGGTTCATCACCACCGATGTGGATCTCTTCTGGAAGGCCTACGCGAAGCTCCCGGATTCGGCGGACCCCGTGGGTCTCCTGCGACGCGAGTACCTCGACCAGGGCAGTGTCGGCCTGCAGGACTTCATTCCGAACCGCATCCGGAGCGCCGCGAACCTGCTCGACGCCATCCAGAGGCACCCTCGCTACTTCGCCGCCATCCAGGAGAACACGCGGAAGGCCGCCGGGGTGGAGGCCGTGGCGAGGAAGTCTTTCCGGGCACTCAAGGCGCTCTATGCCGACGCGATGTTCCCGGATGTCTATTTCGTGGTGGGGGCCATGAACTCGGGCGGCACCTCGTCTTCTAACGGCCTGCTGCTGGGTGTCGACCTCTTCGGCCGGGGACCGGGCGTGCCCCTGGACGAGATGGGCCCCTGGCACCGGGAGGTCCTCCACGCCCCCGAGGACCTGCCCAGCATCGTGGCCCACGAGCTGATCCACTTCCAGCAGACCCATGAGGCGCGCACGCTGCTGGGGAAGGCTTTCCACGAGGGTTCGGCGGACTTCCTGGCCTCGCTCGTCGCCGAGGGCACCTTCAACCAGGCCGCCTACGCCTACGGCTACGCCCATGAGGCGGAGCTCTGGCGGGAGTTCCGGGCAGAGATGGCGGGAACGGACGCGTCCCATTGGCTCTACGGCAGCAGCCAGCGCGAGGGGCGCCCGGCGGACCTCGGCTACTTCATGGGCTTCCGCATCGCCCAGGCCTACTACGCCCAGGCCAAGGACAAGGCGCGCGCCATCCGGGAGATCCTCACTTCCGGCGACTTCGAGGGGATCCTCAGGGACAGCCGGTACGGGGAGGCGCTGGCGGCCGGGGCGCGGTAGGCGCCGGTCAGCGCCCGCCGGGCTTCGGGGTCCCGTGGTAGGTCATGGAGTTGCCGTCGTAGAGGTAGACCACGGCAGAACCGCTGGGATTCGGGAGGCGGCCCATGACCCAGTCCTTCTTCTCCTGACCGTTCTGGAGGAGGATGCCGTCCCGGTGGGAGACCCAGCGCCCCCGGATGAGGCGGCCGTCCCAGGCGCTGTTCCACTCGTAGGTGCCGTCGGGGTTCACGCGGAGGCTGCTCTTCGTGAGGGTGCCGGCCGCCACCACGTTGGTGCGGGTCTGGGTGGCGTGGTTGTCCCAGCCGTAGGCCACGCCGGGGACGGCGAGGCCGAAGGTGCCGAAGAAGACGGAGGAGGCCTGGGCGGGAGCCGGGGACTCCCGGCGCGGGGAGGGCCGGGGCTGGACGGCGGCGGGCTCCTGGGCGCGGTAGGGCTTCACCTCCTGGGCCCTGAAGGGCGCGATGTCCTGGGCGGAGGCTGGGAGGCCGATCGAGAGGCAGAGGAATGCCAGGCTGATGCGCAGGGGCATGGGGGCTCCAGCCAGGGGCGGCCTACTCGCCTCCCCGCGTGCTCGGCGGGATGACGAAGCCGTCGGCTTTGTATTCGTTGATCTTGTTCCGCACCGTGCGGAGGGCGATGTCCAGCTGGGCCGCGGAGTGGGTGCGGTTGCCCTTGAGGGCGCTGAGCGTCGAGAGCAGCCAGAAGCGCTCCAGCTCCGGCAGGCTCAGGCCCAGGGGCAGCACGACGGGCGTGCCGAGGGCCAAGCCCACCAGGGGCTTGCGAGGATCGGCCACCACGGCGCCCGGGGGAAGCGGCCTCTCCTCACCTTGGGGGGTGTCCGGGGCGGGCGGGGCCCAGGAGGACCCGGCGGCGTCCTGGAGGGGATCGGCAGGCAGGCCTTCAAAGGCCTCGGGAGGCAGGAGCCAGCGGAGATCCTGCTGGCTGAGGCGGTGGCCCTGGTTCAGGACCACGCAGCGCTGGATGACGTTCTCCAGCTCGCGGAGGTTGCCCGTCCAGGGGTGGCGGGCCAGGGCGGCGAGGAAGCTGGGCGCCAGGCTGGGCACCGCCCGGTCGTTCTCCCGGGCGCAGCGCTCGGCGAAATGGGCGGCCAGCAGTTCCAGGTCGCCCAGCCGCTCCCGCAGGGGGGGCAGGTTCAGGGGGATGACGTTCAGCCGGTAGTAGAGATCCTCGGCGAAGCGGCCCGCCTTCACTTCCGCCAGGAGGTCGCGGCTGCTGAGGGAGATGAGGCGGACATCCACGGGGATGGCGCGGCTGCCGCCCACGCGCTCCACCGTCCGGTCCTGGAGGACCCGCAGCAGGCGATCCTGGAGGCCGAGAGGAAGGGCCTCGACGGCCTCCAGCACCAGGGTGCCGCCATCCGCCTGCTCGAAGGCGCCGGTCTTCGCGGCGGAGCCGGGGCGGCCGCCCTTCTCCAGGCCGAACAGCTCCGCTTCCAGCAGGTCTTCGGGGAGGGCGGCGCAGTTGAAGGTCACGAAGGGGCCGCTGTGGCGGGGGCTGGACCCGTGGATGAGGCGGGCCAGCATCTCCTTGCCGGCCCCGCGCTCGGCCTGGATGAGGATGGTGGCGCGGCTGTCCGCGGCGCGGCGGGCCAGGGCCAGGACCTCGCCCAGGGCCCGATCCCGGGTGAGGAGGAGGGGGGCTTCGGCGGGTTCGGTGGTCTGGAGGTGTTCCTCGGAGGTCAGGGTCTTCTGCATGGCGGCGGTGAGTTCCTCAGGGGTGAAGGGTTGGGGGAGGACGTCGAAGGCGCCCAGGGCCAGGGCCTCCCCGGACTCGCCGGGGCCGGTGGTGAGGAGGACGGGCAGGGCGGGATCCACGGCCTTGAGGCGGGCCAGGAACTGCGGGCAGCCCATGCCGGACAGGTGGAGACTCACCACCGCGAGATCGAAGGTGCCGGGATGGATGCGGCGCAAGGCCTCCTCGCCGTTCCGGGCCAGCTCCACGGGGAAGCCGGCCCGCTTCAGGCCCAGGGCGAGTCCGTCCCGCATCGTGGGATTGTCGTCCACCACCAGTACCCGAAGGGGAGTCGCCATAGCTGGTCATCCATGCGTGGCCGGCTGGCCACGCCCCCGTTATCGGGCGTCGGTGTCCAGACTGGAGTTTTGTGCCGATCTGCGCCGCTTCATCCGCTGGGGCAGGTCCCCGGAGGCCGCTTCGCCCCGGACCGGATCGCCGTGGCGGCGGATGAGGAGGTAGAGCTGGCGGCGGCTCACGCCCAGGCGGAGGGCGGTCTCCACGCGGTTGCCGTAGGCCCGGCGCAGGGCCCGGTGCAGGAGGAAGCGTTCCAGGTCGTGCAGGTTCGTGGCCATGTCCTCGGCCTCGAAGCTGGGCGGGCCGGCCGGCTCGGGCTCCGGCAGCTGGCCCAGGAGCTTCCAACGCAGCATCCGGTTGCGGAGCTCCCGGAGGTTGCCGGGGCAGGGCAGGGCCCCCAGGGCCGGAGGCCAGGGCGCAGGAACGCCCTCCTCCTCCGCCAGGGCCGCCAGCAACCCGGGAAGGCAGTCGGGATCCTCGTCCAGGGCGGGAAGGCGCAACTCCAGGCAGGTCAAGCCGGCGGGCATCGGGCCCCGGGCCGCCACCACGCTTCCGGGGTGGATGGCGGCCCAGGCGGCGCCTTCCTCCACCGAAGCGGCTTCGAACCAGGACCGATTTTGGCGAAGGGCAAATTCTGCTGCGACCGTTGAGACCCCCGATCCCGCCGGGCCGTGGACCCATAAGCCCTCCGGCCGCGCCAGGAGGGCCTCCAGATGGGCGCCCCAGCGGCGGAAGCCGGGCAGCAGGAAGAGGGGGATCACGGGGACTCCGCGCCCGGGGTTCCGGGCATCAGTAGGTCCAGGTGAGGGTGCAGCCCGTGTCCTTGGCGAGCCGTTCCGCCAGGTCGGGGTCGTGCTTGAGGCGCAGGTCCCGGCCGGCCCGGACGCGGGCCACCAGGCCCTCCTTCGAGCGGTACTCGAAGGTCACGGGCAGGTCGCCCCGGTGGTCCTTGAGGATCGATTCCAGGCGGGGTGGGCACTCGCCCACGGGCAGCCGCACCAGCGCCCCGGTGAAGCCCTGGCCCTGGAAGGTCTCCAGCGGCTCCAGCACGGTGGCGAAGACCTTCACCACGGTCTGCTCTTCCTCCTCTTCGGCATCCCCGTTTCCGTTGCCGTTGGCCTGGAGGGTCTCCACCCGCAGCTCGCCCGTGATGCGCAGCATGGCCTCGGGCACCGCCAGGTGCCGGTAGCGCTCGAAGGGGCGCAGCGTGGCCTTCTTGGTGAGGGGATCCCACTTGCTGGCCATGAGCAGCACTTCCATCTTCCCGGCCAGGTCCTCCACCTGGAGGATGGCCCAGGGCTCGCCCTTCTGGTTGGTCTTGAAGGCCACGGTGCTGACCATGGCGCCCAGTGTGACCTCGCCGCGGTCCCGCAGCCGCCCGGCGGCCACGTCCTCCAGGATCTTGGCCAGGGTGCCGTGGGTATGCACCTGGATGGCGTCGGCGAACTCCTCGAGGGGATGGCCGCTGACGAAGAGGCCCAGCACCTCGCGCTCCGCGGCCAGCCGCGTTCGGCGGTCCCAGGGCTCGATGCCCTCGGGCACGCGCCAGTCCTCGCTGAGGGTGGCCATCTCCGCGTCGTCGAAGAGGCTGGTCATGCCCGTATCGCCGGTGCCGCGGGAGGCCGCGGAGATGGCGTCCGGCAGGCCCTGGACCAGCGCCGCCCGGTTGGGCTCCAGGCTGTCGAAGGCACCGGCCTTGATGAGGGACTCCCACACCTTGCGGTTGGCCTTCGAGAGGTCCGTGCTCTTCAGCGCGTGGAACAGGTCCTTGAAGCCGCCTTCGGCTTCGCGCGCTTCGAGGATGGCCTGCAGCGCGGCTTCCCCAAGCCCCTTCACCGCAGCAAATCCGAAACGGATCTGCCGATCTCCGGTCGCGGTGAAATCGAGCGCCGACTCGTTGATGTCCGGCCCCAGCACCTCAATGCCCCGTTCCCGGCAGTTCTGCACGTACTTGGCCACGTCGTCCGTGCGGCCGGACTTGGTGGAGAGCAGGCCCGCCATGAACTCCACAGGGTAGTTGGCCTTCAGGTAGGCGGTCTCGTAGGCCACCATGGCGTAGGCCGCGCTGTGGCTCTTGTTGAAGCCGTAGCCCGCGAAGTACTCGATGAGGTCGAACATCTCCGCGACCCTGGCCTTGTCGTAGCCCCGGGCGGCGCCCCGCTCGATGAACTTGGTCTTCTCCTTCGCCATCTTCTCCTTGTCCTTCTTGCCCATGGCGCGGCGCAGCATGTCCGCCTCGCCCAGGGAGTATCCGGCCACGAGGCTGGCGATCTGCATGACCTGTTCCTGGTAGAGGATCACGCCGTAGGTGGGGGAGAGGATGGGCTCCAGGTCCGGGAACATGTAGGTCACGGGCTCGCGGCCGTGGCGCCGCTCCACGTACGTGGTGCCCATGCCCGCGCCCAGCGGGCCCGGGCGGAAGAGGGCGTTGAGCGCGATGAGGTCGTCGAAGCGGTCGGGGCCCAGCTGGCGGAGCAGCTGCTTCATGCCGCCGGACTCGAACTGGAAGACGCCATCCGTGTCGCCGGCGGCGAAGAGCTCGAAGGTTTTCCTGTCGTCGAAGGTGCGGATGGACCTCATGTCGTGCGGCTTGCCGTGCCGCCGCTCGATGACCTCCTGGGTCTTGGCGATCTGGGTGAGCGTCTCCAGGCCCAGGAAGTCCATCTTCAGCAGGCCGGCGCGCTCGGCCTCGGTCATGGTGTACTGCACCATCACCTTCTTGTCCTTGTCCATGGACAGCGGCGCGAACTGGGTCAGCTCGTCGGGCGCGATGATGACGCCCGCCGCGTGCACCCCGGTGTTGCGGGCCAGGCCCTCCAGACGGGCCGAGATGTCGAGGATGTTCTTCACCTCGGGATCGCTCTCGTACAGCTCGCGGAGCTTGTCGCTCTTCTCGAGCGCCTCGCCCACGGTGATGGGCTTGCCGGGCTCCTGGGGCACCAGCTTGGTGAGGTTGTTGGCGAAGGCGAAGTCCTTCTCGAAGACCCGCGCCACGTCCTTGATGACGGCCTTGGTCTTGAGCTGGTTGATGGTGACGATGTTGCTGACCTTGTCCTGGCCGTACTTCTCCGTGACGTAGTCGATGACCCGCTGGCGCCCGTCGCGGCAGAAGTCGATGTCCACGTCGGGCATGGAGACGCGCTCGGGGTTGAGGAACCGCTCGAAGAGCAGGTCGTACTGCATGGGGTCGATGTCGGTGATCATCATCGACCAGGCCACGATGCTGCCGGCGGCCGAGCCGCGGCCCGGGCCCACGGGCACACCCATCTCGCGGGCCTTGCGGATGAAGTCCCAGACCAGCAGGAAGTAGCCGGGGAAGCCCATCTTGAGGATCATGTCCAGCTCAAAGGCCAGGCGCTCGCGGTACTTCGCCTCGGGATGCTTCAGCGTGCCGGCCTGCCAGCGGGGGCGGCACTCGGCCATGCGGGCCTCGAAGGTCTCCTTGGCGACATGGACAAAATAGCCCTCCAGGTCATAGCCGTCGGGCACGGGGAACTGGGGCGTGACGGGCTTCCGCGTGATGGGGAACAGGTCCACCTTGGCGGCGATCTCGAGCGTGCGCTCCAGATATTCAGGGTGGTCCGGGAAGACGGCCCGCATCTCCTCGGGCGTCTTCACGAAGAACTGGTCCGTGGAGAACCGCATGCGCTTCTCTTTGGCCTTGGTGGTCTTCGTGCCGATGCAGAGCAGGGTGTCGTGCAGGTCGGCATCCTCGTGGTTGAGGTAGTGGGCGTCGTTGGTGGCCACCAGCGGAATGCCCAGCCGCTCTGCGAGCTGCTGCTGGAAGGGGATGATCTCCTTCTCCTTGTCGAAACCCTGGTCCTGGATCTCCAGGTAGAAGTCCTCGCCGAAGAGGTCGCGGAAGTCGCGGGCCACGCGCTCGGCCTGGTCCAGGCGATTCTGGAGAATGCGCGCCTGCACCTCGCCGCCAAGGCACGCGGAGAGCGCGATGAGGCCCTCGCTGTGCTCGCGGAGGATGTCCTTGTCGATCCGCGGCTTGTAGTAGAAACCCTCGGTGAAGCCTGCCGACACCAGCTTCGAGAGGTTGGCGAACCCCTTCGGATTCTTGGCCAGCAGCACCAGGTGGTAGCCCGCGTCGCGGCTGCCGCTGGGGTCCACGCAGTCCTCCAGGCCCTCCTCGCCCGTGAGGTTCTTGGCCTCGAGCTTCCGGTCGAAGCGGGTCTTGGGAGCCACGTAGACTTCGCAGCCCAGGATGGGCTTCACGGCCCAGGTGCCCTCGGCATCCTTCGTCTTCTCGCAGGCGTCGTAGAGCTTCATCATCCCGAACATGTTCCCGTGGTCGGTGACGGCCACGGCGGGCATGCCGCTGGCCCGGCACTTCTTGATGAGGTCGGGGATGCGGGTCAGGCCGTCGAGAAGCGAGTGCTCGGTATGCAGGTGGAGATGGGCGAAGCTCATGCCCCCATTCTCCGCCGGATCGGCCGCGACCGGGCAAGTGCCCGGAGGTCAACACCCGATCCCCGCGGGATCAGTGCCGGGAGAGCAGCTCGCGGAGGGTCTCGCGCAGGCTGGCGGCATCCAGGCCCAGGTCCAGCCGGACATGGGGGCCCGCGGTGATGGGGCCGCCCAGCTGGATCCACCGGGGGCGCCGGCGCAGCAGGTCGTCCTCCCGCCAGACCGCCAGGATGCTGGGTTCACGGGCCCAGATGAGGACGCTGGGGTAGGGACCCTCCCGGGGGGGCACGGTACCCCACAGGTGCACATCGGCGCCCCAGCTGTGAAGCCACTCCTGGATCCGGGCGCTGGCTTCGGGATCGTCCATGCCCAGGGCCACCGTCCAGCCGGCCAGGAAGCCCCGGGTGCCCGGCTGGGCGTCGCCCTCCCGCTCGTACCAGCCCAGCCGCTCGGGGTGGTGGAGGAGGCGGGTCCGCAGGTGGTAGGAAGCACCGTCCAGGGCCACCAGGGGCGCCTCGGGGTTCTCGCGCACACGGTCCGCCCACCCGCTTCCGAAGAGTCCTTCCATCAGCGGGGAGGGCCGGTCGGTCCGGAAGGCATTGCCCGGCACGAGGCTCCGCCAGATCTCGACCTCGGTCTCGGCCCGCTGGACGCGGGATTCCATGTCCCGCACCACGAGCCACTGCCAGGAGGTGCCGATGGCCATGGCCAGGATCACGAGGCTGAAGCCGGACAGCCGGATCTTGATCCCGAAGAGGCTCTGGGCGGTGATCTCCACCACCACCGGGACGGTGAGGGCGAAGAACGCGAAGAACAGCCTCCGCCCCATGGGATCGCCGCCTTGCCGGGCCCGCAGGGACCAGTAGACGATGAACCCGCAGCCCAGGAGGTAGGTGAGGTCGTAGAGGCCGTGGGCCCACACCTCCGCCTGGCTCGGGTGGGTCAGGAGGAGGTTGCGGATGTAGTTGGGGATCATGCCCAGGGCGATCCATTCGGGGAATCGCCGCGGGAAGTATCGCGGGAACAGGTTCACCAGCGCCGCGCAGAGGGTGATGAATCCGACGGACACCAGCAGGCTCTGGATGCGGTCCACCAGGTCCGGATTCCAGGCCGGCATGGAGCCGAGGGCCAGCACCCCGTGCCGGACGCCCACGAGCAGGCAGGTGAGGGCCATCCAGCCCATCATCCGATCCCGCCGGGCCAGGGCATCCAGGCCGAAGCCCACGAAGAGGGTCGCCAGCGCTCCCGCCTGCAGGGCGTCGAGGAATGGCCAGTCCAGGAGTTGCATGCGAAAGCCCTCGGGCGGTGGGAGGATGATCCCGTCCAGCCTAAGTCGCTTTCATTGAACAATCCATTCCGCCCCCCCTTCCACATCCGCCCCGGCCTAATCCATTCCCCTCCGCCTCTCGTAGCCGCCACATCCTGGAGCAGCCGTGACCATCCCCTGGAGGCCCCGTTGATCGCCTTCGAGAACCTGGAAGTGCGCTACGCCGCCGCGGCGGCGCCCGCCCTGAAGGGTCTGACCCTCACCCTGGACCAGGGCATCGTGGGCCTGCTGGGCCCCAATGGCGCCGGCAAGTCCACCCTGCTGAAGGCCCTTCTCGGCCTCCTGCGCCCCTCCGCTGGCGGCGGGACGGTGCTGGGCGTGGCCCTCGGGGCTCCCGAAGCCGCCAAGCTCCGGGCGCGCATCGGCTACATGCCCGAGTACGACGCCCTCATCGAGGACGCCTCGGCCTATGAACAGGTCGCCTTCTGGGGCGAGCTGAGCGGCCTTGCGCCGGAGTCGGCCCGGGACCGCGCCCACGAGGTGCTCTACTTCGTGGGTCTGGATGAGGCCCGCTACCGGCCCGTCAGCGGCTATTCCACAGGCATGCGCCAGCGGGTGAAGCTGGCCCAGGCCCTGGTGCACAGCCCGGAGCTGGTGTTTCTGGACGAGCCCACCAACGGCCTGGATCCCGACGGCCGCCGCCGCATGCTGGACCTGGTGCTGCGCGTCCACGCGGAGCTGGGCACGGGCGTCATCCTGGCTTCCCACCTGCTGGGCGACGTGGAGCGCGTGGCGGACCAGCTGGTGATCCTCGACCAGGGCCAGATCAAGGCCGCAGGCTCCATGGCTGGACTGCGCAGAGCCCTGGCCCGGCGCGTGGAGCTGCGCTTCCTCGACCCGCTCGACAGCGGCCAAGAGGCTGCTCTGGCGGATCTTGGCGCGGTGCTGGAGGCCCGCAACGGCCTCTACGACCTGGAGCTGGCGGAGGCCGATTCTACGGCCGCCTTCCGCTGGGCCGAGGCGAAGGGCGCCACGCTCATCCAGCTCACACCGCGCCACGACCGACTGGACGAAGTGCTGCTGAGGGCCCTCCATGGGGCCCCGGCCGCCGGAGGGGGAGCCTGACATGCCCATCTATGCCCCCACGTTGCCGCCCGCGCCGGATCTCAGCCACGGTCAGCCGCCGGCCCTGGTGCTCGCGCGCTTCGACCTGACGCGGCTCTGGCGCCAGAAGATCGGCCGCTTCTTCGGCTTCACCTTCCTCTTCCTGCTGCTGTGGAAGGTGGCCCGGATCTACGTGGATCATCTGCTCCAGACCAACCAGACCTTCCGACCCATGCAGGACTTCGCCAGGACCATCCTCACCCAGGGAGCGGATTTCCAGGCGGACCTTCTGAACCCCGCCAGCTACCTGCTCTGGTTCCTGGTGGCCCTGGTGGGCGGCGGCCTGGTGGCCCGCGACACGCTCTACCGCGTGCGGCCCCTGATGTATGCCCATCCCGTCGCGCCCCGGGACTACCTGATCGCCAAGCTGGGCTTCGCCTCGGCGCTGCCCTTCGCCATCCTCCTGCCCTTCGCCCTGCTGCCCTGGCTCATGTCCCTGATCCTCGCCGGCGCCAGCGGCCCCGTGTGGGTGACGGCGCCCCTGCGGCTGCTGCCGGCCATGGCCATCAGCTCGGTCCTCATGGGCACCCTGGCCGCGGGCGCCTCCAGCATGGCCGCCACGCCACGGGCGGGCATCGGCTGGGTGCTGGGCCTGGTGCTGGGCTCGGCCACCCTGGCCTCCATGATCCAGGGACTGACAGGCTTCTCGGCCGTGCAGGCCCTCAACCCGATCCTGCTGGCGGAGACCTGGCCCCAACTCTTCGTGGGCGTGGCCCACCCCCTGATGGGCTGGGGTCCCGCGCTGCTCGGCACGGCCCTCCACCTGGGTCTGTGGACCTTCGTGGCCGCGAAGCGGACCATGCCCTCCGAGGCGGTGATCTGATGATGACGCTCGACCGCGCCTCCCTCCGCTACGGCCCCATCCTGGGCCTCAGCCCCACCACCTTCGAGCTGCCGGACGGCGGCGGCATCACGGGCCTGCTGGGCCCCAACGGCGCCGGTAAGTCCTCCCTGCTGCAGCTGCTCTCGGGCCTGCTGCCGCCCTCCGGCGGTGAGGTGAAGGTCTTCGGGGAGGCGCCCTTCCGCAACCCCGCCGTGCTCGCCCGCCTGGGCCTGGTGCCCGAGGGCGACCGTCTGCCGACGGGCCTCCGCGCGGACCGCTGGCTGCGCATGATGGGCGAGCTCTCGGGTCTGTCCGGCGAATCCCTGAAGACGGCCGTGGCCCGCGCGCTCGCCACGGTGGGCATGGCCGACCGCGCCCATCTCACCTTCGCCCGCATGTCCAAGGGCATGCGGCAGCGCATCCGCCTGGCCCAGGCGCTGCTGCACGAGCCGGAGCTGCTCATCCTCGACGAGCCGTTCAACGGCCTGGATCCCGAGGCCCGCCTCACGCTCATGGCCCTGTTGCGGGATCTCGCTGCGACGGGTACGCGCATCCTGGTGTCGAGCCACATCCTGGGCGAGATCGCCCAGCTCACGGACCGCATCCTGCTGCTGTTCCGGGGCCGCCTGCTGGCGGAGGGCACGGTCACGGAGATCCGTCAGCTCCTGGACCGTCATCCCGTGGAGTTGCGCCTCACGGGCGAGGCCCAGGTGCTGGCCCGGTGGGCCGTGGAGCAGCCGGAGCTGGCGGCCCTGCGCATGGAGGAGGACGCCGTGGTGATCTCGGTGCGATCGCCCCGCGACATCCTGCCCCGCCTCCAGAAGGCCGCCGCGGAGGGCGGCATCCCGCTGCGGGCGCTGGATCCGCTGGATCTCAACCTGGATGCGGTCTTCCAGTACCTCACCAAGGATCACGCCTAATGCTGTCCGGAGATTCCTCGCTGCGCGAACATCCCCGGGCCCCTGCGTCCGGAGCGGGCGGAGCCCGCGCCGGACTTGCCCCACCGACGCTCAGGGGGAATCCATGACCACGACTGCGCCCTCTCCCCTGACAACGATCCGCGCCACGGCCCGCGGCTACGCGCCGCGCGTCCTCCAGGGCCGGGGCTGGGTGCTGGTGGCCCTGGTCATGGCGCCGGTGGGCCTCAGCCTCCTCATCTTCACCATCAGCCGGCTCCGAGGCCTGGACGCCGATCCCAGCGAGGCCCTCCGCATCTTTCACGAGGGGCTGGTGAAGATGATGCTGCCCATCATGGCCCTGGTGGCGGCCCCGGCGGGCATTCGCGAGGACCTGGAGCAGCGCACCCTGCCCCTGCTGCTGGTCCGCCCCGCGCCCGCCTGGGCCCTGCCCCTGGGCAAGGGCCTGCCCTGGTTCGCCTGGGGCGCCGCCTGGCTCGTCCTTGGGGTCCTCGGCCTCCAGCTGGTCGGGGGCGACCCCACCCTGCTGCCGGGCCGCATCCTGGCCCTGGTGGGCGCCTGGTGGGGCGAGCTGGCCCTCATGACCCTGGTGGGCCTGCTCTTCAGGCGCGGCACCCTCTGGGGCGCCCTCTATTTCTTCCTCTGGGAGCCGCTGGTGCGGATCTTCCCGCCCTTCCTCCAGCGCCTGACCTTCACCCACCACATCGAGAGCCTGGCGGGCAGCCGCGCCGCCCAGGTGGGGGCGCCGCAGCTGCTGGCCCAGGAACAGGTGACGACCCATCCCGCCCTGGCCATCTTGGCCCTCCTCGCCTTCGGCGCCCTCTGCTGGGCCCTCGCCGGCTGGAAGCTCCACCGCACGCCCATCGGGCTGGCGGGCAGCGAGGCGGAAGGCTGACTCACTCCGCTTTCCGCCATCCGGCACCCACGCTCATGGGAGGAGCACCAGGGCCCCCCGGGTCGCCCGGGACTCGAGCAGGGCATGGGCTCGGGCGGCCTCGCGCAGGGGAAGCGTGCCGTGGATGTGGGCCTGGATGATCCCCTGCGCCTGCGCGGCGAACACCTCGGCTGCGGCGGTGCGGAGGGCCGCGGGATCGGCGATGTGATGGAAGATGCTGGGCCGCTGGAGGGCGAGGGAGCCGCGCTTCGCCAGGTCGGCGGGGTCCAGCGAGGGCAGGGGACCACTGCTCCGACCAAAGGAGGCCAGGAGCCCGAAGGGGGCCAGGCTCCCCAGGGAAGCCTCGAAGGTGTCGCGTCCGACCGAATCGAACACGGTACCCACGCCGCGACCGCCCGTGATCCGGCGGACCTCGGCAGGCACCTGGTCGTAGGCGGTGCCCCGGGGCACCACGAGGACCGCCTCGGCGCCTTCGGCCCGGACCGCCGCGGCCTTCTCCTCGCTGCCCACCACGCCGATGACCCTGCCGCCTTCGCGGGCCAGCCACCGGGTGAGGATGAGCCCCACGCCACCCGCCGCGGCGTGGACCAGGACCCAGGGTTCCGTCCCCACGCGCCACACTCGCCGGACCAGCATGTGCGCCGTCAGGCCCTTGAAGAGGAGGGCCGCCGCCTCCTCGTCGGACAGGTGCGCGGGCAGCGGCACCAGCCGGTCGGCAGGATGGTTCCTCGCCTCCGAGTAGGCGCCCGTGGGCCCGTCCACGTAGGCGACCCGCTGGCCCACCGCCAGGTCCACCACGCCGGGCCCCAGGGCCTCCACGATCCCGGCGGCCTCGAAGCCCGGCACCGCGGGCAGGGGCACGGGGTAGGCGCCGCTGCGGTGGTAGACGTCGATGTAGTTCACGCCGATGGCCGTGTGGCGCAGGCGCACCTCGCCAGGCCCCGGATCGGGGAGGTCCGCCTCCACCCACTGGAGGACCTCGGGGCTGCCGGGCGCGGAGAACTGGATCCGATGGGTCATGGGGCCTCCTATCGTTCGATTGTTGTCAAACAATAGATAGGTATATCCACCGGGTGGCTGAGGTCAATCAAAATAGTTTGAAAACTATCAAAATATTTGACGGCTGGAGCCTGAAGCCGGGCATCCTGGAGCCATGCGGAGCCTTTCTCACCCCGGGCGCGACCAGCTCGACCTCCCCGCGGTGCTCTACGCGCTGAGCGATCCCACGCGCCTGGAGATCGTGCGCAGGCTGGCCGCAGACGGGGAGCGGGCCTGCGGGACCTTCGGCCTGCCTGCCACCAAGGCCACGCTGAGCCACCACTTCAAGGTCCTGCGGGAGGCTGGGCTCATCCAGACGCGGGTGGAGGGTGTCCATCGGTACAACAGCCTGCGGAAGCAGGATCTGGACGCCCGCTTCCCGGGCCTGCTGAAGGCGGTCCTCAAGGCCTCCGGCCCCTGTTGAGACGAGGCTCCGGATCACCGGGACGATAGACTGGAGGGATGGCCGAACCCTTCCGCACCGTCACGCCCGCGGGCACCGAGATTCTCGTGGAGTCCATCCCGCACGTGCGGAGCTGCTCGGTGGGGTTCTGGGTGCGGCGCGGCTCCCGGCACGAGGGACCCGCGGAGGAGGGCCTGGCCCACTTCCTGGAGCACACGGTGTTCAAGGGCACGGCCTCCTACGCCACGCCCGATGAGATGGCGGCGGCCACGGACCGCCTGGGCGGGCACGTGGACGCCTTCACGGGCAAGGAGGTGGCCTGCTTCTACGGGAAGGTGCTCTCCGAGCAGCTGCCGGACCTGGTGGGCCTGCTGGGCGAGCTGGTGACGTCGCCCCGCTTCGACCCGGAGGAGCTGGCGCGCGAGCGCAGCGTCATCCTCGAGGAGATCGCCCAGAGCGAGGACCAGCCGGACGACTGGGTGAGCGAGCTGTTCTACGGCGGGTTCTGGGAGGGGACGCCGCTGGCGCATCCGATCCTCGGCACGCGCGACCAGGTGTCGGGCTATGGTCCCCGGGAAGCCCGGGCCTTCTTCGACCACACCTACCGGGCGCCCAACCTCGTGGTGGCCGCGGCCGGGGCCCTCGAGCCCGGCGCCTTCCAGGCGCTGCTGGCGCCCATCCTGGACCGCCTGCCGAAGGGCACGGACCATGCTCCGAACCTGCCGGCCCGCACGCGGCCCTTCCTGCTGAACGTGCCCCGGAAGGACCTCCAGCAGGCCAACCTGGTGATGGGCTTTCCCGCGCCGGACCACCGCTCGCCGGACCGCTCCGCCGCCAACCTCCTGAGCCAGGTGCTCGGCGGCGGCATGGCCTCACGCCTGTTCCTGGAGCTGCGCGAGCGCCGGGGCCTCTGCTACCAGGTGGGCAGCTACCTCAGCCCCTATGCCGACACGGGCGCCCTGCAGATCAGCGCCAGCTGCGCCCCTGCCCAGTTGCGCGAACTGGTGAAGCGCACCATGGCCGAGTGCGCGCGCATCCGCGAAACCGGCGTGGAGGCCGACGAGCTGGAGCGCGCCAAGCTCCAGGCCCGCACCAGCCTCGTGTTCAGCCAGGAGAGCAGCAGCAGCCGCATGTTCAGCCTGGCCCACCAGGCCATCCACCAGGGCGAGCTGCGCAGCCTCGACCAGCAGATCACGGAGATCGACGCCGTCACGCGGGAGGATCTGCAGCGCATGGCGCAGACCTTGCTCGACCCCGCCCGGGTCGGCGTCAGCACCCTCGGCACGCGGCGCGGCTGCGACATCCGACCCCAGGACCTGGTGGCCTAAAGCGCTTTCGCCAGCCGTCTCACGGCCTCCTCCAGCTCCCGCTCGTCCATGGCGGAGAAGCCCAGGCGCAGGTGGGCAGTCGGGCGGCCCCGGAAGTCGAAAGCCCGGCCAGGGGTGAGGCCCACCCCCAGCTTTCGGGCGCGGTCGATCCAGGCCTCCAGGTCAACGGCGGGATCCACACGGAGCCAGAGGCTCATGCCGCCGGGCGGCAGGTCGAAGGCCACGGTCCCGTCCAGATGCCGGCGCAGGGCCCCGGCCAGGGCGGTCCGGCGGCCCTCGTAGATCCGCCGCATTTTTCGTGCGTGGCGCTGGAGCAGGCCGTCCTCCAGCAGGTCCGCCGCAGCCCGCTGCACCACCTGGTCCCCCTGGCAGTCCGCGGTCTCCCGGCGGGCAGCCAGGGCCTCCACCAGGGCCCGGGGGCCGGCCACGAAGCCCAGGCGGAGGCCGGGGGCGAGAATCTTGGAGAGGGTCCCCAGGTAGACCACCACACCGCCAGGGTCGTCACCAGCCAGGGGCAGCACAGGGCGGCCCTCGAAGTGGAACTCGGCGTCGTAGTCATCCTCCAGGATGGCGAGGCGGTGTCGTCGGGCCAGGTCGAGCAGCCTCAGGCGCCGCGAGGCGCCCATGGTGACCGTGGTCGGGAACTGGTGGTGGGGCGTCAGGTAGACCGCCCGGAGGGGGCCCTCTTCCAGCCGTGCGGCCAGGGCGTCGACCTGCAGGCCCGCCTCGTCCACGGGGACCGGCACCAGTTCGGCGCCCGAGCCGCGGAGGGTGGCCCAGGCGGCGGGATAGCCGGGATCCTCCACGGCCACGCGGTCGCCGGGCCGGATGAGGGTGCGGGCCACCAGGTCCAGGGCGCCCTGGCTTCCGCCGGCGACCATCAGGCGGTCTTTGGAGACGGCCAGCCCGCGCGTCTCTGAGAGGAGCCGCGCCAGGGCCGTGCGGAGCCGCGCCTCCCCCCTGGCGTCGCCGTAGCCCAGGAGCTCCCGGCTGGCCAGGGCCCGCCGGTAGGCGCGGGCCAGGAGGTCCGTCGGCACGAGCCGCAGGTCCGGGAGACCGCCTCCGAAGCTCAGCAGACCTGGCTCCCGGAGGCTCCGCCTGGGTGCAGGGGCCGCCAGGTCGTAGCCCGGGCGGCCTTCGGCCCCGCCTCCGCCGGGATGCCTGGCGGCGGGTGCCTGGGGCAGGTCCCGGGCCACGCGGGTCGTGCGCGCCTCCGCCTCCGTCCAGCCCTCGGCCTCCAGCTCCCGGTAGGCGGCCAGCACCGTGTTCCGGTGGACGGCCAGGGTCCGGGCCAGGGTCCGGGAGCCGGGCAGGGCGTCCCCGGGCCGCAGGCGGCCGCGCCGGATGTCGCCCCGGATGGCCTGGGCAATCTGCTGGAAGACCGGCTCGCGGGAGGTTCCGGGCTGCAGGGCGATGGGGAAGGTCCAGGGGCGCATGGTCTAGTTGTAATGACAGAAATGGATCTTTTCAATGGGCCACATAGTCCGATCCTGGAGTGGATCCGATGCCCAGGAGGCTCCATGCGCACATCCAAACCCCACGCCGAATTCGCCCCCGCCGCCTACCAGGGGCTCCTGCAGATCTACCGCCACACCCGCTCCTGCGGACTCGAGCACGGCCTCCTCCACCTGGTGGAGCTCCGCGCCTCCCAGCTGAACGGCTGCGTCTTCTGCATGGACATGCACGCCACGGAGGCCCTTCAGGCTGGCGAATCGCCGCGCCGCCTGCACATGCTGGCCGGCTGGCGGGAGGCCGCCGTCTTCACCCCCCGGGAACGGGCGGCCCTGGCCTGGACCGAGGCCCTCACGGAGCTCCATCGCCACCAGGCGAGCGGCGCCCTCTACGCCGCGACCCTGGAGCAGTTTACGGAGCAGGAACTAGCGGACCTCACCTACGCGATCACCCTCATCAACGCCTGGAACCGCCTGGGCGTGGCCTTCCAGCCCGATGTCCCCGCGGAGGCGAAGTGAACGCCCTCACCTACCACCGGGACCGCCGCCCGCCGGTGGACGCCATCCGCGCCCTCTACGCCGCCGCGCCCCTGCGTCGCCCCATCCACGATCCCGAGCGCATCCGGCGCATGTTCCAGGATGCCAACGTGGTGATCTCCGCCTACGACGGGGACCGCCTGGTCGGCCTGCTGCGAGGCTGGACGGACTTCGTCTGGGATGGCTACGTCTGCGACCTGGCGGTGCATCCGGCTTTCCAGAAGGCGGGCGTGGGGCGCCAGCTGCTGGATCTGGCCGTGGGCCTGGGCGAGGGCATCCAGTGGGTGCTCCAGGCCGCGCCCCTGGCCCGGGACTACTACGCCCACGTGGGCTGGGAGAAGATCGAGAACGGCTGGAAGACGAGCCGCACGGGCTGGGCGCCCGGCTCGTACGAGGCCTACCAGGCCGAGCACGAGGACCTGGCGGCGAGGGCCTGATGAGCGACTCCGCCTCCCGCGCCTTCGACCGCTGGGCCCTCCGCTACGCGCGCCACTACGCACGGTGGACCCTGGGCGCGGCCTTCCTCTCGGGCATCGCCTCCCGGTTCGGGTGGTGGGGCCCGGGCCGGGGCTACGGCACCTTCGCCAACTTCATGAAGTACACGGCGCAGGTGAACAGCTTCATGCCCGCCCGCAGCATCCCCTTCCTGGCCTGGGCCGCCACGGCGGCGGAATTCACCCTGGGCCTGGCGCTGCTCCTGCCGCTGCGGGGGCGGGCGGCGCGGATCGTCGCACTGGGCAGCGCCGCCCTCCTGGCCGTCTTCGGCCTCGCCATGGCGATCTCCTTCGGCCCAAAGGAACCCCTCGACTACTCTGTCTTCTCCGCCTCGGCGGCCGCGCTGCTGGTGGCGCTGCACCCCGCCTCCGACACCTGAGGTTCCGTGAGCAACCTGTCCCTCTACCTCGCGTCCATCCTGATCTGGGGCTCCACCTGGATCGCCATCACCTATCAGTACGGCCGCGTGGCGCCCGAAGTCTCGGTGGCCTACCGCTTCGCGCTGGCGGCGGTCCTGCTTGCCGCCTGGTGCCTCCTGCGGAGGCTGAAGCTCCGCTTCACGCGGCGGGAGCACGGCTGGCTGGCCCTCCAGGGCGCCCTGATGTTCGGGATCAACTACGTCTGCGTGTACCTGGCGGAGCAGCGGATCCCTTCGGGCCTCATGGCCGTGATCTTCTCCCTGATGGCGGTCCTCAACCTGGTCGGCGCGCGGCTCTTCTTCGGCACCCCGCTGACCCGCCGGGCCCTGGCGGGCATGGCCCTCGGCGTGGCGGGCGTGGGGATCGTGTGCCTGCCCGGCGCCGCGGGGCCGCTTCAGGTCGGCCTGGACCGCGCCGGGCTGCTGTTCGCCCTGGCCGGCACCGTGGCCGCCAGCCTCAGCAACCTGGTGTCCCAGCGCAACCAGCGCCACGGCATCCCGGTCGTGCAGGGCAACGCGGTGGGCATGGCCTACGGCGCGACCTTCGTGGCCCTCTTCTGCTGGGCCGCGGGCCGGCCCTTCGCCTTCGATCTCTCGCCGCGCTACCTGGGCTCGCTGGCCTTCCTCTCCTTGTTCGGATCCGTCCTCGCCTTCGGCGCCTACCTCACCCTGGTGGGCCGCATCGGGGCCGGCCGGGCGGGCTATGCCATGATCGTCATCCCCGTGGTGGCCCTGGCCCTCTCCACGGCCTTCGAAGGGCTCCAGTGGCGCTGGGGGATGGCCCTGGGCGCGGCCCTCTGCCTGGCGGGCAACGCCCTGGTGCTGCCAGGGGCCGGATCCCGCCGGGTGGCCGATAGACTGGAGGCATGACAAGTTTTGCCCCCATGCCCTGGGACCAGCCCTGGGACCGCCCCGCCCCCGAGCGGGAGGGGCTGCCTTCGGCTTGGTCGCTGTTCCCGGAGGACCTGGCGGCCCTGGGCTGCCCGGGCAGCGCCCTGGAGACGTTCAAGCGGCTGCACCGGCCCTGGACCTGGAAGGACGGCGCACCGGACCTGGGCTCGACCATCCGCCGCTGGCTGGAGGGCGTGGCGGACCTGCGCCTGCCTTCGATCGTGGAACGCCAGGCCTCCGGCGACGGCTCCACCAAGCTGGCCCTGGAACTGGCAGACGGCAAGCGCATCGAGTCGGTCCACATGCCGCGCAAGGTGCGGAACCCCCGCGTGACCTACTGCATCTCCAGCCAGGTGGGCTGCGCCATGGGCTGCACCTTCTGCGCCACGGGCAGCATGGGCATCCTGCGCAACCTCCAGCCCGGCGAGATCCTGGGCCAGGTGCTGACGCTCATGGCGGAGCTCGGGCCGGATCGCGGCCACGAGCTGACGCTGGTGTTCATGGGCATGGGCGAACCCCTGCACAACCTCGGCCACCTGCACCGGGCCATCCGCCTCATGTGCCACCCGGCGGGCCTGGGCCTGGGTAAGAACCGCATCACCGTGAGCACCTCGGGCCTGGTGAGCGGCATCGAGAAGCTGGCGAAGCTCGAGCCCCGCCCCCTGCTGGCCCTCAGCCTCAACGCCACCACGGACGAGGCGCGGAGCCGCACCATGCCCGTGAACCGCGTGTGGAACCTGGCGCGGCTGCGGCAGGCCCTGGACGACTGGAACCCCAAGCGCGGCGAGAAGTTCTGTTTCGAGTACGTGCTCATCGCCGGCGAGAACGACACCGAGGCCGATGCGCAGCGCCTGGCGGACTGGCTGGGTGACCTGCGGAGCGGCCACAACCTGAACCTCATCCCCATGAACGAGCATGCGGCCAGTGCCTTCCGCGAGCCCGGCGAGGACCGCGTCCAGCAGTTCGCCGAGTGGCTCAAGGCGCGGGGCTGCTTTGTCACCGTCCGCCGCAGCCGGGGCCGGGACGTGCAGGGCGCCTGCGGGCAGCTGGTCAAGGGGCGCTGATCGGGCGGGTCAGAGCGTCTCCTCGGACCGCCCGCGAAGCCGGAGCCACTGGAGGGCCCGGGGCACGCTGAGCACCAGCAGGGCGGGGATCCCGATCCACACCACTTCGGTGCCCAGGGAGAACAGCAGCCAGTCGAGCAGCTTGCCGGAGAGGGGGATCGGCGACACGAAGATGGGCTGCCAGACGCTGACGAACCGGGCCTCGGAGAAGGGCAGCAGGAAGGCCACGCCGGTCCCCCCGAAGGTGCAGGCGTCCAGCAGGCTGTGGGAGAGGGCGGCCGATAGCATGCAGGCCCAGAGCCGGGGGCTCCGGAGGTGGCGCCGGAATCCGAGGAGCATGGCGGTGGCGGCCAGGAGCAGCAGGGCGAGGAGGGAGTGGCTCATGCCGCGATGGGCCAGGCTGGTCCCGTCGAGGCCAATGAAGGCGGTGAACCAGTCCAGGTCCGGGGCCAGGGCGCAGGCCGTCGCGAAGGCCAGGACCCGCCGGGGGGGGCGTCCCTGGTGGAAGGTCGCGCTGATGGTGAGGCCAGCCAAGGCGTGGCCGAAGACGGAGGACATGGATGGATCCGGGGGGTGGGGAGCGGGCTGGGGCCCGTTCGGAGGCGCCTGGCCGGACCCGCATCGGGTGCCTGTCCGCGGCAGGAAGCGCGAACCTCCAGCATAGCCGTCCCGGGCCGGCTCATCCACGGCCCCATCCGTGGGTCGGTCAGTCCTCGACGGCGAACACCACCTTGTCGTTCTTGAAGCGGGGCAGGGCGAGGAGTTCCACGGTGGCCGCCTGCCCGTCGGCGCTGAGGGTCAGGCGGTAGTGCTCGCCCGCGGTGTAGGAGCCAGGAACGACGATCACCTTGGCGATGCGCGACAGGCCCACCTCCCGGGCCCGGATGACGAGGGTGGTGCCGGTGCGGAGGTCCAGGTGGCGGGTGAAGGCCGCGTCCCGCCAGCTCGGCCCTGAGTGGTCCAGGCCAAACAGGGGGACCTTGATGATCCCCTCCTTCTCCAGCGCGGCCCGGACGCCGACCAGGTAGTGCAGCGAGTTCAGCCGGGCCAGCTGATCGGCGTTCTCCCACTGGAGCCGGGCCTGGCCCTCAAGGATGCTGAGCTGCTCCGCCTGGAGGCCGGAGATCTCGCGCTCGATGTCGCGCTTCTGGTGCTCCAGGACGCCGAGCTGCTTCTGGAGCCGCCGGCTGGCGGCCACGGCCGCGTCGCGCTGGCCGGGCAAGGGGTCGGGCTCCCGGCGGTCCAGCTCCCGGGGCGAGAGCGCGGCCCCGCCCTGGGACACCCAGGTGCCGTACTTGTCGTGGACGTAGAAGTGGTAGACCTCGAAGCCAGGGGCCATGCGTGCCGACAGGGGCACGTGGCTGAGCGTCTTCCGGGCCGCCTCCTCCGAGAGACCGCGGCCTCTGAGGAAGCGCATGGCCAGGCCGTAGTGGCTGTCGTTCGCCTGCGCGATCTCCGGCGGGGGCAGCGCCGCTTTCAAGTCCATGACCCGATCGCTCAGCGTCCGGAGCTCAGCCTCCTTGTCCAGAATCTCCAGGAGGAGGCCCCGCCGGGAGCTGTCCTGCTCGATCCGGATCCGCGCCTCCAGGGCCCGCTTCTGCGCCGGTGTCAGCAGCATGGGGCTGGCGTCCAGGCGGAGATCCCGGACCCCGACCAAGGCCAGCCTCTTGAATTGCGCGCTCCAGGCCTGCCGGAGCTGCTGGGAGGCCTCGTCCGCCTGGGCCGCCTGCTCGGTCAGGGCGCGGATCTGCGGGTCCTCGCGCTGGCAGGCCACGAAGGCGGCCAGCGCGAGCCCCGCGAGGGTCGGCGCGATCCATCGGCGGCCACCGTGGGCCATGACCCTCCCGAAAAGAACGGCGCGGGACATCCGGGCCAAAGATCAAGTTTATCAAGCCGCGGGCCCGGACCAAGGAAGGGGATCGCGACCTGGGGCGGAACCCGGGATTGCGTCCCGGCCTTTCCCCCTGGGACCCTGGTTCCATGCGCATCCCGGTCCACCAGCTCCCCCATGGCCACGGCCTCGACCTGCCCGCCGCCGCCACGGCGCACGCCGCAGGCATGGACCTGCGGGCGGCGATCCCCGAGGGTGAGGCCTGGACGATCGCGCCGGGCCAGCGGCGGCTGGTGCCCACGGGCCTGGTGCTGGCCATCCCCCAGGGCTTCGAGGGCCAGGTGCGGCCCCGCTCGGGGCTGGCCCTGCGCCACGGCCTCACGGTGCTGAACGCGCCCGGCACCATCGACGCCGACTACCGCGGCGAGGTGCAGGTGCTGCTCATCAACCATGGAGAAGCCGCCTTTGTGCTGCGCCGCGGCGAGCGCATCGCCCAGCTGCTGGTGGCCCCGGTGGAGAGCTGGACCTGGCTCCCCGAGCCCAGCGTCGAGGCCCTGGGCGACACCGGGCGCGGCGATGGGGGCTACGGCAGCACGGGGCGATAGGCCGCCGGATTCGACACCACCCGGTTCCGTCCGCCCTCCTTGGCGCGGTAGAGGGCGGCGTCGGCCCTGGCCAGGATGGCGTCCGGGGCGGCATCGCCTGGATCGAAGGCGGTCAGGCCGATGCTCACGGTCAGGATGATGGGACCCGTGCCGGACTGCACCGGCGTATGCGCCACTTGGCTCCGGAAGTACTCGGCCAAGGCCATGGCGCCCGCCTGGTCGGTGCCCGGAAGCAGGACGCCGAACTCCTCCCCACCCAGGCGGCCGAAGAGGTCCAGCCGCCGCAGCCGCACCCGGGCCAGCTCCGCGAGGTGCTTGAGCGCGAGGTCCCCGACGGCGTGGCCGTGGGTGTCGTTCACCTGCTTGAAGTGGTCGAGGTCCAGCAGGAGGAAGGCCACGGGCTTGTGGAAGCGCTTGTGGCGGGCCAGCTCCAGGTCCATCTCCTGGAGGAAGCGGCGGCGGTTGGCCACGCCCGTGAGGGGATCCGTGGTGGCCAGACGCTGCAGCTCCGCCTCCATGGCCTTGCGCTGGGTGATGTCCTCCTTGACGGCGAGGTAGTGCGTCGTCCGCCCACTGGTATCCACGATGGGGGAGATGCGGGCCAGCTCCCAGTACTCCTCGCCGTTCTTCTTCCGGTTGACCAGCTCCCCTTCCCACGGGAGGCCCTGGTTGAGGGCGGCCCACATGTCCTCGAAGGTCTTCTGTGGCGTGTGGCCGGACTTGAGGATGCGGGGGTTCTGGCCGATCGCTTCCGCTGGCGTGTAGCCCGTGGACCGGGTGAAGCCGGCATTGACGAACTGGATGTCCGCGCGCGTGTCGGTGATGACGATGGAGGCGACGCTCTGCTCCACCGCTGCGGACAGGAGCCGCTGGGACTCCGCCAGCTTCTCGCGTTCAGTGACATCCTGGCCGAGGGCCAGCAGGCCAATGACGGCTCCGCCGGCGTCCCTCAGCGGCTTGTCGTGCCACTCCACCAGGATCGTCCGCCCGTCCCGGGCCAGGATCTCGCTGGTGTTCGCGGTGCTCCTCCCTCCGGCCACCACCTCCTGGAAGCGCGCCCGCGCCTCGCTCCGCTCCGCCTCCACGGGGAAGACGGCGAACCAGTCCGCATTCTGGACCTCCGCCTGGGCGTAGCCCGAGAGCTCCTCCGCGAATCGGTTGAAGCGGAGGATCCGCCCCTCTGCGTCGAGGACGATGACGATGGCCTGGGCCGTGTCGATCAGCCCTTCCGCGAAGTCGCGCTCCCGGCGCATCGCCTCCTCCAGCTCCTTCCGCTGGGCGAGGGCCTGCTCGAGGTTCTGGGCCAGGCGCGCCTGCCGCAGGCCCAGCCGGGTCGCGATGCCGAGCATCCCGTGCAGGTACTTCGCGCCCGCGAGGAGGTAGCCCATGAAGATGAGGCACATGAGCCCGTAGGCCCACGGGAGGTGGGACTGGGCCCTGAGCAGGATCGCGGCCGCCATGGGCAGGCCCGCCAGTGTCACGAAGACCCATAGGGCGGCCGGGACGGCGGCCAGGATGGGAACCGCGCCTGCGATCATGCCCGCCAGCACCAGGCCCGTGAACATCCGCGCCTCCCCGGTGCCGTTCCACACGAAGAGGACGGCGCCCGCGCCCCAGGCCGCGGAGACGAAGGCGGTGGCCACCACGTACCTCCGGCGCCAGACCATGGCAGCCCCGGCATCCGGATTCGCGGCCGCGAAGCGACGGGCCAGGGCGTAGCGGCCCGTGGCCAACACCGCGACGAGCCCCCACCAGGCCAGGGCCAGCCTCTGCGGAACGGCCTGGGATACGTTCGCCCAGGCCAGCAGGGCGGCGTTGGCCAGGTGCACGCCCCAGGTGAAGGGTGCGTTCTTGAACATCTGGGCGGTCATCCGCCGCTGGGCTTCCGCTTCGACATCCGGGTGGAGGTGGATGGACATGACCGGGTTCCTGACGAGCCGGCTCGGGAATCGGGACCACAGCGGCTCATTCCCCTTATCGGTTCCGGGTCCCCCGCCCTGGAATTCTAGTTTGAACAGCTATAGGATCACCCTCCACCCCGGAGGCTCCATGCGACGTGCCGCCCTCGCCCTCTCCCTCGCCACCCTCCCGCTGCTGGCCGGCCAGCCGCTGACCTACGCCGACGGCGCCACCAAGCTTTCGGGCTACCTGGCGAAACCCGTGGCCAAGGGCGCCCTGAAGGGGAACATGCCTGGTGTGGTGGTCATCCACCAGTGGATGGGCCTCACGGACCATGAGCGCAGAGTCTCGGACGACCTGGCCAAGCTGGGCTATGTGGCCCTGGCCGCCGACATCTACGGCGAGGGCGTGCGGCCCGCGAACACCGCCGAGGCCGGCAAGCTGGCGGGCCAGTACAAGGGCGACCGGGCCCTCTACCGCCGGCGCATCGCCGCGGCCCTCGACGCGCTCAAGGCCCAGAAGGGCGTGGATGCCTCGCGCCTGGCCGTCATCGGCTTCTGCTTCGGCGGAACGGGGGCCCTGGAGGCGGCTCGCGCAGGCCTGCCCGTGAGGGGCGTGGTCTCCTTCCACGGCGGCCTGGACGTGCCCGCAGACTTCAAGCCCGGCCCCATCTCCGCCAAGGTGCTGGTGTGCCACGGCGCCGACGATCCCTTCGTGCCCGCCAAGGACGTGGCCGCCTTCCAGGACGAGATGCGGGCCTCGAAGGCGGACTACGTGTTCGTGGCCTATGCCGGCGCCGTGCACGCCTTCACGCAGAAGGAGGCCGGCAGAGACAACAGCAAGGGCGCGGCCTACAACGAGGCCGCCCATCGCCGGAGCTGGCAGCACATGAAGGACTTCTTCAAGGAGATCTTCTAGCGGTACAGAGTTGCGCCCCGCGATGCGGGGCGCACTAGAAAAGATCAGTTGGCGCGGTTGGGATACGCGGGCTTGGGGGCGGGAGCAGGCTGCCTCCTGATCGCCGCTTCCACCTCCTGGATGGCCCGGTCGAGCTGGGGATCCTTGCCCTGGGCCAGCAGGGCGGGATCGTCCAGCACCTCGATGTCGGGGTCCACACCGTGGCCTTCGACGATCCACTTCCCGTCCTTCGAGTAGATGCCGAAGGTGGGCACGGTCACCGTGCCGCCGTCGATGAGGGCCGGGGCTCCGCTGATGCCGATGAGCCCGCCCCAGGTGCGCCGGCCAATGAGGGGGCCGAGGCCGGCCTGGCGGAAGTAGTGGGGGAAGAGGTCGCCGCCGGAGCCGCTCCAGCCGTTGATGAGCATGGCCATGGGACCGTCGTGGGCGATCTGGGGCCACTGCCAGTCCTTGCCGTCGCGCACGCCCCAGTAGTTCAGGGTCTTGCGGCCCAGCATCTCGATGAAGCGGTCGGGGATCTGGCCGCCGCTGTTGAAGCGCTCGTCGATGATCAGGCCCGCCTTGTCCCACTGGCCGCGGAACTGGCGCACCAGGTCCGTCTGTCCGCCGATGCCCGTGTCGGGCACGTAGACATAGCCGATGCGTCCGCCGGAGGCCTTCTCCACGTATTTCCGGTTGGCCTCGATCCAGGCCCAGTAGCGCTGGGGGTAGTCGTTGGCCACGGTCGCCACCGCCACGTCGCGGGCGCCCTCCAGGGTGGGCTTGTCATTGACGGTGAGAAGCACGGTCTTGCCGGCCAGGCCCTGGAAGGCCGCCCAGGGGTCCACGCGGGGATCGAGGGGAATTCGGTTCACGGCCAGGAGGTAGTCGCCCTCCTTCACCTGGAGGCCGGGCTGGGCCAGGGGGCCGCGGACGCTGGCATCCCAGGCCGCGCCCCGCAGGATGGTCTTGATGCGGTAGGCGCCGTGCTCCAGAGCGAAGTCCGCGCCCAGGAGGCCGACGCCGAGCCGGGCCGGCATCTCCTGATCACCGCCGCCCCGGTAGGCGTGGGAGGCGTTCAGCTCGGAGATGAGCTCGCCGATGACGAAGTTCACGTCCTCGCGGGTGACGCAGCCCTGCAGCAGCTTGCCGTAGCGGGCCTTCTGGGCCTTCCAGTCCACGCCGTGCATGCCGGGGTCGTAGAACATGTCGCGCTCGAGGCGCCAGGCGTCGTTGAAGATCTGCTGCCACTCGGCCCGGGGCTCCACGGTCATCATCAGCTCGCCCGTGGGCAGCTTCTTCTCGAACTTCTGGTCGGGCTTCAGGTCCAGGAGGGCGTACTCCTGCTTCCGGTTCACCAGCACCTTCTTGCCGTCTTCGCTGAGGAGGGCGCCGTCCACGTCCGCCAGCACGGCCTTCTCCTCGCGCTCCTCCAGGTCGTAGGTGTAGAGCGTGCCCGTGAAGGTCTCGGCCATGGGGTTGAGCTGGGCTGCGCGGCGGTAGACCAGCTTGCCCTTGGTGGCGGCCAGGTCCGTGTAGTAGCCGGCCACGGGGGGCAGCAGCACCATGCGGGACTCCAGGCCGTCGAAGTCGATCTCAACGGCCTTGGGGGCCTCGGGCTTGTCGGCGTCCTTCTTGGCGCCCCCGTTGCCGGCTTCCTTCTTCTCGTCTTTCGCCTTCTCATCCTTGGTCGCGTCCGCGTCGTTGCGGGGGGCCAGGGGCGAGGGCACGTCCTTGCGCAGGGGCAGGGCCGCCAGGCGGGTGGTGGCGGCATAGACCCAGGTGCCATCCAGGTCGCTGTAGGTGGGCGCGAACTGCTGGCCGGTGCTGAGGAAGAGATACTTGCCCTCGGGGTCGAAGGCGGGGTCGCCGGCGTTGTAGAAGGGCGCCGTCACCTGGTGCCGCTGCCCGGTCTTCGTGTCGTAGATCGCGATCACGCTGTTGCGGTTGGGGGCGTCGAGGGGGAAGGCGACCCAGCGACTGTCCGGGGACCAGCTGGCGCGGAAGGCCTCCAGGGGGCCATCAAACAGGAAGAGGCCCTTGTCCACCGCCTGGACCTTGCCGGTGCCCAGGTCGCAGAGGTTGATGCGCATGGCCTGGTCGGCGAAGACCACCTGCTTCCCATCCGGCGACCAGGAGATGCGGTAGCGGAAACCGGGGCCCAGGTGCGTGACCTGGCGCTCCTGGCCGGAGCCGTCCGAGGGCCGCAGGTACAGCTCGTACTCCCCCGACCGGTCGCTGAAATAGGCCACCTGCTTGCCGTCCGGGGACAGGGCGGGGTAGCGCTCCGCCGCGCCGGGCGTGCGGGTGAGGTCCATCACGTAGCCCTTCTCGGCGGGCACGGAGAAGACCTCGCCCCGGGCCTCGAAGAGCACGCGCTTGCCCTGGGGCGAGAGGGTGGGGTTCTTCAGGAGGCGGCTGGCGTTCTCCTCCCGCGGCCTCAAGGTGGCCTGGTCCGTCACCACGTCCACTTTCACCTCGACCACCTTCTCGGAGGGCAGCTCGATGCGGTGGAGCCGGCCGCCGGCCTCGAGCACGATGTCCGAGGGGCCGATGGCCGGGAAGTGGGCGTCGTAATCCTTGAAGAAGGTGATCTGCTTGAAGGCCTTCGTGGCGAGGTCATAGGACCAGACGTTCGCGCGCTTCGCGCTATCGCGATCGGAGAGGAAGTAGAGCTTCCCGCCGTGCCACATGGGCTGGGAGTCGTTGGAGCCCCCCTCGCTGGGCAGGCGGCTGGCGGTCTTCTTCTCCAGGTCGTAGAACCAGATCTCCGAGGCCATGCCGCCGCGGTAGCGCTTCCAGGTGCGGAAGTCGGTGCTGATGGGCTGGTAGGCCAGCACCTTGCCGTCGGGGGACAGGGCGCCGAACTCGGCGTAGGGCAGGGGCAGGGCCTTCGGCAGGCCGCCCCCCTTGGCCACCGTGAAGAGCTTGTTGAAGCGATCCTTGCCCGATTCCATGCCCGAGGCGAAGAGGATGGACTTCCCGTCCGGCGTCCAGTCCACCATGCGGTCGGGCATGGGGTGGTGGGTGATCCGGGTGGGCACGCCGCCGGTGACGGGCAGGGTGTAGACATCCAGGTTCCCGTCGTAGTTGCCGCTGAAGGCCACCTCCCGGCCGTCCGGCGAGAAGCGGGCGAAGGACTCCTCGCCCTTGGGGGTGGACAGCCGCTGGGCCGTGCCGCCGGCCTTGGGGACGATCCACAGGTCGTTGGCGTAGGTGAAGACGATCTGCGTCGCCGACACGTCGGGGTAGCGCATCAGGCGGGCGTCGATCTGCGCCGAGGCGCTGACGGAAGCTGCCGCGACGAGGGCGGTGGCGAGGAGGGGCAACAGGCGCATACGTCTCTCCGGGTTCCTGAGGGGTCCAGGCAGCTTACGCAGGAGGGGGCCGGAAGGTTGAGGGCGGATGGACAGTTGCCTTGGACAACACCGACCTGTTGGGGATCCGTTAGACACTCTAAGGTGGTCCCGGAGCCCACCATGCGAACCGTCCTCTGCCTCGCCCTCGCCTGCTCGGGCCTGCTGGCCCAGCGACCTCCGGTGGACGAGGGCGCCCTGCGCGCCCACCTGTCCTTCCTGGCGGACGACGTGCTGGAGGGCCGGGGCACCGGCCAGCGCGGCGGGGAGCTGGCCGTGCGCTACCTGGAGACCCAGCTCCAGGCGATGGGCCTCCAGCCCGCGAACGGGTCCAGCTTCCGCCAGAGCGTGCGCCTTTCGGGGGTGCGACTGGAGGAGGCCGCCAGCGGCCTCGCCTTCGAGGGGCCGAAAGGGGTGACGACGCCCCTGCTCGGGACGGACCTGGTGATGGGCGCCGCCGGCGCCGAGGCCACCCTGTCCGTGGACGCGCCCCTGGTCTTCGTGGGGCATGGCATCGGCGCCTCCGGCCGGGACGACTACAAGGGGCTGGATGTGCGCGGCAAGGTCCTGGTCATGCTCGTTGGCGACCGCCGGGGAGGCGTGCCGATGCCCCTCTGCTGCCAGCCGGAGAACGAGCAGGGGCGCTGGACCTACAAGTTCGAGGAGGCCCGCCGCCGCGGCGCCGCGGGCGCGCTGCTGGTGCACACGGACACCTCCGCCGGCTACGGCTGGACCGTGGTCCGGAACAGCTGGGGCGGCGAGCGGTTCCAGCGGGAGTGCTCCGGGCAGGCCGGCGCGATGCAGGGCTGGATCACCGAGGCCTTCGCGGTCCGCCTCTTCGCGGCGGCGGGCCAGGATTTCCTTGCCCTGGCCGCGGGCGCCGACGCGCCTGGCTTCCGCCCCGTCCCGCTGCCCCTCCGCGCCAGGGGAGCGCTGCACTCCGCCGTGCGCACCCTGGAGCAGTGGAACGTGGCGGGGATCCTTCCGGGCACGGACCCTGCCCTCCGCGACGAGTGCGTGATCTACGCGGCCCACTGGGACCACTTCGGCAAGCGGCCGGATGGGGCCATCTACCCCGGGGCCGTGGACAACGCCACGGGCTGCGCGGCGGTCCTGGCCCTGGCCCAGGCGCTGGCGGCCCGGCCGCTCGCGCGCAGCGTGCTGTTCCTCTTCCCCTGCGCGGAGGAGCAGGGCCTGCTGGGTTCCTCCGCCTACGTGGCCTCGCCCCTGCGGCCCCTGGCGAAGACCCGGCTCGTCATCAACCTCGAGAGCCTGAACGTGGTGGGGCCCACCCGCGACATCGGCCTGCTGGGGTCGGACGACCCGGCCACCCGCGCCCTCTGCGCCCGGGCGGCCGCCGCCACGGGCCTCGTGATCACCCCGCCGAAGGCCGATCCGGCGGGGCTCTGCTTCCGCTCCGACCACTACCCCTTCATGAAGGCCGGCGTGCCCGCCCTGTCGCCGGGCTTCTCGCTGGACGGCGGCTGGGACTACCTGGGCGACAAGGCCGCGGCCCAGGCGAAGGCCTCGGATTTCCTGAACCACTACCACCGCCCCTCGGACCGCTACGACCCCGCCTGGAACCTGGCGGGCCTGATGCAGCAGGTGCGCTTCGCGCTGGAGCTGGGCCGCCTGGCGGGCTCGGAGTGAGCACTCGCCTCGCGATCGGTGACTCCCCAGATCGAAAAGACGAACGCGAAGGGCGCGAAGAAAAGCGCTGAAGGATGCGAAGGCGAACACATGCGTGTCGGTTGCAGGACATCCGGGCCTGCGGCCCCAGGGCGCGCAAAGCGCGGCCTGCTTCACGGGCGGCGGCTCCGGGCGGCTTCCATGGGCCGCCATGGCCGCCGCCCGTGAAGGGATGTCCGGGGCGGGACGAGTCCCATTCGCGCCATTCGCGCGCCCGCAGGGCATTTTCGCGTCATTCGCGTTCTTCTTTTCCGGATTGGCTGGGTGTGGGCCCTCAGGACGCCCGCACGGCCCAGCGGAGCTTGGCGCTGGTGGAACGCGGATTGGCACGGCGCTCCTCCGGTGACGCGCGGCGGGGCTCGGGCGCGACTTCCGCGTAGAGGCCCTCCCGCAGGCCCTGCTGAAAGGCCTTCTTCACGCGGCGGTCCTCGCCGGAGTGGAAGGTGAGGATGGCCACGCGGCCGCCGGGTTTCAAGGCGCCGGGCAGCTGGGCCAGGAAGCGGTCCAGGACGCCGAACTCGTCGTTCACGGCGATGCGCAGGGCCTGGAAGGTGCGCTGGAGGACCTTCTTGAGCTCGTCGTCGTCCAGCGCGGGCAGGGCGGCGCGCACGTGGCCCGCCAGCTCCCGCGTGGTGCCGATCCGGAGGCCTGCGATGGCCTGCGCGAGGGCGTCTGCATGGGGCTCGTCGGCGTTCTCCGCCAGCAGCTCCGCCAGGGCGGCCGCATCGAGCGCGGACAGCAGGTCCGAGGCGGGACGGCCCTTCTGGGGGTTGAGGCGCAGGTCCAGGGGCCCCTCCGCCTTCCAGGTGAACCCGCGGGCCGGGTTGTCGATCTGCATGGAGGACACGCCCAGGTCCGCCAGCGCCAGGTCGAAGGGACCGAGCTCCGCCGCCACCTTGGCGAGGCTGGCGAAGTTGGTGCGGCGCACGATCAGCGCGGTATCGTCGAAGCCCAGGGCCCGCAGCCGCGCCTCGGTGCGGGGCAGCTCGAGGGGATCCACGTCCAGTCCCACGAGGCGCCCGCCGGGCTGGAGCCGCGTCAGGAGCTCCCGAGCATGGCCGCCGTAGCCCAGGGTGGCGTCCAGGGCGACCTCACCCGGCTTGGGCGCCAGCGCCTCGAGAATCTCGTCCACCATGATCGACCGGTGGGTGCCGGCGGGCGTGTGCCCCCGGGCCGCTACCTTGGCCTGCTCCTCGGCATAGCGCTCCGGGGCCAGCTCCTTGTACTTCTCCTCGAAGCGCCGGGGGTGGGTGCCCTTGTAGCGGGGGCGGCGCGGGGGTCGCTGATCCTGGTCGTTCATGCAGCCATGGTAGCCGTCAGCTGCCTCTGACCTCGGCCAGGGCCAGGGCCATGCGGCGGCAGGCCTCGTTCTGCTCGTCCAGGTCGTGGGCGGCGAAGCCCAGGCTCAGGTAGGGCACGGGCTGGTGGTGGAGGTCGTACAGGCTCCCCGGGTAGACCACCACGCCGTGGGCGAGGCAGCGCTCGGTCCAGGCCTCGAGGGGCACGCCCTCGGCCACGCGGACCCACAGCGAGAGGCCCTCCCGCGGGTTCTTCACGGAGATGGCGGGGTGGAGGTGGAGCAGCAGGCGGTCCACCATGGTCTCCCGCCGCTCGTCCGTGAGCTTCCGCACGCGCCGCAGGTGCCGCACGATCTCGCCGTCCCGCAGGGTCTCCTCGATGGTGGCCTCCTGCACGAGATTGCCGGGCCAGTCCACCAGCTGGCGCTGCTGGGCCAGCGTCTTGATGAGGCCGGCCTCGCCCGCCAGGAAGCCCACCTGCATGCCCGGCGCGAGGATCTGCTCGAAGCTGCTGAAGTAGAGCACGCGGCCCTTGGGATCCTCGCTGGCCAGGGGCAGGCGCGGATTGCGCTCCCGGTGGAAGCCCAGGGCCGGGTCGCCTTCCAGGATGCGGAAGCCGTGGGCCTCCGAGAGCTGGAGCAGCCGCTGGCGCCGGGCCGGATCCAGGCTCACCTGGGTGGGCTGCTGGGGCGCCGTGGTGAGGTAGAGGAGGCGGATGGGCTCCCGGCGCAGGAGGTGCTCGAGGGCCTCCACGTCCAGGCCGTGGGCGTCCACGGGGACGGCGAAGAGCCGGGCGCCGGCGGCCCGGAAGGCCTCGGCCACGCGGAACTGCCCGGGGTTCTCCACGGCCACCGCGTCCCCGGGCCCGAAGAGCACCCGCGACACCAGGTTGAGGGTGCTCATCAGGCCGCGGGTGAGCAGGAGGTTCCCCGCCTCCACCGAGAGGCCGCGCAGGTCGCGCAGCATCTTGCAGAGCGAGTTCCGCAGGTCCAGCAGGCCGCGCGGATCCCAGCCCGGCTGGAGCAGGCGCTCCGGATGCAGCCGCAGCACGCGGCCGTAGGCCCGGTGGATGGCCTCCGTGGGCGTGAGCCGCAGGTCCGTGGTGTCCGGCAGGAGCTGGAAGGACTCGGGCGCGGGCATGCCGGGCTGGAAGAAGGGGCCCTCCCGGGGCGTGGTCCGCTTCCAGGAGGCCGAGTCCTGGGCGGCGATGCCCGCGGGGGCGTCGAGGACCACAGGCTGGTTCCGGGCGATGAAGGTGCCGCGATCGGGGGAGGCCTCGATCCAGCCCTCGGCCTCGAGCTCGCGGTAGGCGGCCAGCGTGGTGTTCCGGTTCACGCCGAGGAGATCGGCCATGGCCCGGGTTCCCGGGAGGGCATCCCCGGGCTTGAAGCGCCCGTGGCGGATGCCCTCCTCAATGGCCTTCACCAGCTGGAGGTACAGAGGCTCGGCATTGGATCGGTCCAGCGCGATGGCGAGGTCCCAGCTGCCCATCCGGCTCCCTGTCACGACCAGCATCCGGTTCGGAGGTACCCCCGTCAAGGTCGGTAGCCGCATGGGCCGCCGCCCGCGCTGCCGCACCCGACGCAGGGCGCCATGCCAAGCAGGACCGCGCCGAGGAGGCCGGTCGAGAGGGGACGCCGCGTGGGGTCGGCCGGCTGCCTGTGCGCCGGGTGCATGAGCATGGGTGCCTCCGTTGGCGGGCGGGTCCCTGAGCCGGGGCCCAGGGTGGAATGGGTCCAGCGTGGGATGTGGGGAGATTCCCTCCAGATCCGGTCCGGAGATGAGAGACCCTCCGGTTCCGCGGGGCAGACAACAGGGAGGACAACAGGTGAAGACATCAGGGAAGAGATGCCTGAGGTGACGGTGGTGGGCTACCATCGCCGGGAACTCCCCCTGGAGGCCGATGACGCTTCTCCGCTGGACCCTCCCCCTGGTGGCCGTGGCCCTGGCCGGCCAGGAGGCCGCGCCCTTCGCCCCGGAGGCTGCCAACCCCTGGGCGCCCGCCTGGGAACTGACGCTCCGGGGGGACCGGCTCTCGGCCCCGGGGGCTCCGGGGGAGGCCTTCCGCCGTCTGGACGGGCAGCTACGCCTCCGCTGGGCCTGGGAGTCCGGCCCGCTGCGCCTCGAGGCCGGCACGCGATCCGCCGTGGGATCTGATGGCAACCGCTTGAACGCGGCCCGCTGGGATCAGCAGCCTTCTAACGGAACCCAGGCGGACGTGGCGCGGGGGATCGCGTCGTGGGTCTCCGAGCGGGCCTTCGGCTCCCTGAGCCTGGGGCTCCAGGGCAGCGGCCTCCTGGCCCCGCAGGCGCTGTGGGATCCGGACCTCCGCTTCCTGGGCGTCGGCGGACGGGTCGGGCTGCGCGGCGCCGGGGGCATGCTCGAGGAGGCGGGTCTCCGCGTGGCGGCAGGTCGGGTCCGGGACGTCCTGGGCGGACGCGTGGACCTCGCCGCCGGACAGCTGGTCCTCCGGATCGACACCGGGCCCTGGTCCTGGACGGCCCACGCCGGGCGCTGGGACCTGGCCTGGGATCCCGGCGACGAGCGGCTCCGCCGGCTGCCGG
The DNA here is from genome assembly GCF_022808935.1 of Geothrix sp. SG200. Lineage (GTDB taxonomy): Bacteria > Acidobacteriota > Holophagae > Holophagales > Holophagaceae > Geothrix > Geothrix alkalitolerans. The sequence continues at coordinate 180,517 of NZ_JAKZFR010000007.1, read as the reverse complement.
GCCATGATCCCGCGGCCCGCCAGCGGCTGGTGGTGGAGGCGGCCGGGGCCTCGGGCACCTGGCACGCGATCCTGCCCGTGGAAGCCGGATGGTCCGGCATCCGGAACCGCGAGACCGGCGAGACGTCGGAGGAGGCCCAGGTCGCCCTGGGCAGCCGCGAGCGGGCCTACTGGCCCCAGCTCACCCTCACCTGGCAGCGGCTGTCCTCCACGGGCACCCTCTATCCCGTGAACGGCGACGAGTGGTGGTACTACCGGCGGGTGCGGGGACCCCGCGCCGACCTGTCCCTGCCGCTGCCCCGCCGCTGGATCGCCTCGCTGGTGGTGCTCCGGCAGCGGACGGACGGTGCGGATGAGTCCGTCACCCGGACGATGCTGGTGGTGCAGAAGCGGTTCTGATGCCAAGGTGCGTTCAGTTCGACAGGAAGCTTAAAAGCCGACGCGAAGGCCGCGAAGCAAAAACTCAAGGACGCGAAGGCAGCTCCCAGCGCTTCAGCTCAGGACATCCGGGCCTCCGGCCCCCGGTCGCGCAAGCGCGACCTGTTTTGCAGGCGGCGGCCCGGGCGGTTTCCAGGGCCGTCAGGGCCGCCGCCTGCAAAAGGATGTCCGGGATGGGTCGGGGCCCCTTTGCGCCCTTCGCACGCCCGGAGGGCGTTTTCGCGCCATTCGCGTTCTTCTTTTGCGGCTGAAGTCCGCCGTTCATCAGGTGATCTTTTCCTTCGAACGCAAAACCGCATGATCAGTAGGCCCGGTCGTCCGCCAGCGGCGGATAATCCTGCCCGAACTTGTTCTTGTGGGGCTCCAGGGCGGGCAGGGACAGGTCCAGGTCCCAGCTGCCATGGGTGACCTCGGCGCCGATCCGCACGGTCCAGGCCTTCTCGCCGGATTCCGGATGCCAGAGGCGCAGCCGGTAGGTGCCCGGGGGAACCCGGTCGAAGGCCACCCCGGCGCGGCCGTCCAGCACCTGGGCGAAGGGCGTCGTCACCACCCAGAGGAAGGCGTTCATCTGGTGGTGGACGTTGCAGTAGAGCTTCACGAGGCCTGGCCGGGCCACTGTCACCTTCGGCGCGTCCCCGGGCCGGTACTGGCCCGTGTCGAAGCGGTTGCCCTGGGTGACGCTGAACACGTTGTGGAGGATGTGGTCGAGGTTGGGGAAGGTCACCTCGGTGCCGGGCGTGGCCAGGGAGACCCGCGGCTGGAACTGCTTGCCCAGGGTGCGGATGGCCACGGGCCTCGAGGGCCCGGGCGGCGGCACCGGCGCTTCGACGGGCTCCAGGATGGCCACGCAGTCCTTCAGGGAGGCGCGGATGCGGCCGCCCTTCTCGTGCAGCCGCACGGGGCCCTCCAGTCCGCCCGCCTGCAGGGGAACGGCCAGCGCCAGGGCCAGCGCCAGGGCCGGAGCCAGGGCCAGGGCCGGAGCCAGGGCCAGGGTCGGCTGGCCGTTCACGGGGACTCGAATCATGCTGGGCATCCGGGGTAGATTCGAGCCAGTATAGCCACCGACCAAGGAAGGCCGATGCCGCAGCCCATGAGCTGGTACCGAACGCTGGCGTGGACCTTCTTCCTCCGGCAGGCGGCGGCCATCGCCGCCCTCATCGCGCTCATCCTCTGGGTGGCCTACAGCGAGGCGGAGCGCGGCGCCCGGGCCACGGCGGCCGCGAGCCTCTCCGCCGGGCGGTACGTCGTGGAGCGTGCCTTCGAGCAGCAGGGACGCTCTCTGGACGCGGGCCTGGAGGTCTTCACCGAATATTCGGGCAACCTCGCCCTCGTGGAGCAGGCGCTGGAATCGGGCGCCTCCGCGAGCCTGGCGGACACCCTGGCGGACAACCTCCCGCGGCTCGGGGCCGACCTCGCCCTGGTGGTGAAGCCGGACGGCACCCTGCTGTCCACCACCGGCCCCGGGGGGCGCACGGATTTCCCCGAGGCGGGGATCCTGCAGATGGCCCTGGCCCCCGAGGAGGCCGAAACGGCCGGCCATCCCGGCCCCTCCTACCGGGGCTTCCTGCGCGTGGACTGGGGGAACCGTCCCGGGGTCTACCACGCGGTGGCCCGATCGCTGCGATCCCCCGGGGGCCGCGCGCTCGGGGCCATGCTCGTGGGCGTGCGGGTGGACGACCGGATCGCCCTGGACCTGCGTCGCATGGCCGTGGCCGGACCCCAGCGGGGCGATCCCGCGCCCCACCTGGCCCTGCTCAGCCGCTTCCAGACCCTGGGCGCCACCCTCCCGGGCTCCGGCGAGCTCGACCGCCTCCTGGCGCGGGAGCCGTCCCTCCTGGCGGTGCGGGCCCGGGTCCTGGATGGCCAGGGCTCCGGCGTGCTGCCCTTCCGCGTGGGCGGGCTGAACTACCTGGGGCTGGTCTCCCCCATCCGGGGCGTGAACGCGCTCAACCTGGAGATGGCAGATGTCCTGCTGATGCCCGTGGATCCCCTCCTGGCGCCGTTCCGCAACCTCCAGCGGGCCATCCTCGCCGCCGGGGCCGTGGGGCTCCTCGTGACCCTGGGCCTCAGCCTGCGCTCGGCCCGGAAGGTGACGGCCCCGCTGAAGGAGCTCGCCACGGCCACGGAGGCCCTGGCGGCCGGGGAGCATCCCGGCCCCCTGGCCCTGATGCCCAGCCCCGACGAGGTGGGCGTGCTGACCCGGACCTTCAAGTCGATGGTGGCGGAGCTGAAGGCCAAGGATGAGCTCCTGGCCCTGCTGGCCGCGGCCCGGCGGCCGTCCGCGTCTTCCCCGCCGGTCCGCGATGACGAGGCGACCCTGCGCCTGGCGCCGCCCGCGACCATGCCGGCGGATGAGCCGCTGCCCGGCCCCCTCCGGATCGGGGAGACCTTCGCCGGCCGCTACCGGGTGGAACGGCTGCTGGGCCGGGGCGGGATGGGCGTGGTCCTCCAGGTGCGCGACCTGCAGCTCGACGAGGAGGTGGCCCTGAAGGTGGTCCGGCCGGCCCTGGCCTCGATCCCGGCCTTCCTCGACCGGCTCAAGCAGGAGATCCGCCTGGCCCGGCGGATCACCCACCGCTACGTGCTCCGCATCCACGACTTCGGCGAGAGCGAGGGCATCCCCTTCGTGACGATGGAATACCTGCGGGGCACCACCCTCCGGGAACTGCTGGAAGGACGGGGGCGGCTCCCCCTGCCGCTGGCCCTGCGGATCACCCGCCAGGTCGCCGAGGGGCTGGAGGCGGCCCACCTCGTGGGCGTGGTCCACCGGGACATCAAGCCGGCGAACGTGCTGTTCGACACCCGGGGCGACGCCAAGATCATGGACTTCGGCCTCGCCGCGCCGGCCACCACCCAGGCCCCCGGGGATTCGGGGAATCTCATCGGATCGCCGCGGTACATGTCCCCCGAGCAGATCCGCGGCGGGGTCGTGGACGCCCGGACCGACCTGTACGCGCTGGGGGTCATGCTCTTCGAACTGTGCGCCGGCAGCGCGCCCTTCGACTCCCCCCGCATCGAGGACCTGCTGGCCCTGCACCTGGACGCGCCGCCACCCTCCCTGGGCGAGGCCGTCCCGGACCTCCCCCCCGACCTGGGTCTCCTGGTGGCCCGGCTCATGGCGAAGCGCCCGGAGGACCGGCCCCAGTCCGCCGCCGAGGTGGTGGAGATCCTGAAGGCGCTGGCCGCCCACGGGGGCGCCACGTCCCGGCTGTGACCCGCGCTCAGCGCCGGGGCAGCCCGCCGACAAAGTCCGCCAGCGCCGCGAGCACCTGCGCCTCCTGATCCTGGTGGGGGGCATGCCCGCACCGGGGCAGCTTGAGCAGCCGCGTCCCCGGCACCTGCTCGGCGATGACGTCGATCTGCCGCAGGGTGGCGTAGGCGTCGTCCTCGCCCTGGATGGCCAGGACTGGACAGCGGATGTCGCGCAGGCAGGCCTCGATGTTCCAGTCGCGGAAGGCCGCCGACAGCCAGGTGTCGTTCCACTCGTGGAACACCCGGGCCGCGTCCGCGTGGTGGCGGGACAGCTTCCGGGGCCAGTGCGTGGCGGTCCAGGCCTTTCGGGCTCTCCGCAGGCCCGCCAGGGTCTCCTCCTCGACGAATTCGTGGGGGGCCAGGACGGCCACGCCCAGAGGCGCCTCAGGGAAGGCGCTGGCGAAGAGCAGCGCGATGCTGCCGCCGTCGCTGTGGCCGACGAGCACCGGGCGTTCGATGCCCAGGGCCGCGAGGAAGGCGGGCAGGGCCTCCTCCGCCTCGCGATGCAGGTAGCGGGGCGTGCGCGGCTCCAGGTAGGGGTCGGAGCTGCCGTAGCCCGCCCGGGAGCCCGCCACCACCCGGCATCCCGTGGCCTCGGCCAGCTTCCCGGGGAAGTCCCGCCACAGGGCCGCGCAGCCGAGGCCTTCGTGCAGCAGCACCAGGTCCGGCCGGCCCGGCCGGGCGGCGGGGATGTCGCGGTACTCGATCCGCCGACCGTCGAGGGTGAGGTGTCGCATCGGCTCCAGGGTAGCGGCCGGCGGCGCTACCCTTCCAGCATGGACGCCCCCGCCTTCACCTTCCGCCCCATCGGAATCCTGCGCTCACCCTACGCCACGCGCATCGACGCGCCCCACCAGCCCACGGTGGTCGAGGGCACGGCGACGGGCGCGCCCGCCGAGGCCACGCTGGAGCTGGACCCCTCGCTGCCGGAGACGGTGCTGCGGGACCTGGAGGGCTTCGAGCGCGTGTGGCTGATCTTCGCGTTCCACCTCAGCGAGGGCTGGGCGCCGCTGGTGCAGCCGCCCCGGGGCCCCCGGGCCAAGCGCGGCGTGCTGGCCACCCGCTCGCCCCACCGGCCCAACCCCATCGGCCTCTCCTGCGTGGAGCTGGTGGCCGTGGAGGGCCGCACCCTGCGCCTGCGGGGCGTGGACCTGCTGGACGGCACGCCGGTGCTGGATCTGAAGCCCTACGTGCCCTACGCCGACGCCTTCCCCGGGGCCCGCGCCGGCTGGATCGACGCGGTGGACGCCGCCACGGGCCGCCACTCCGCGCCCGGGCCGAGGAAACCGCGCCGCGCTTGACGGGCCGGGGCCACACATTCCACCCTACTGGCACCCAACCCTCAAGGAGCCACTCCATGGTCCCGCTCACCCAGCTCTGGCTGCCCATCATCCTGTCGGCCGTGATCGTCTTCGTGGCCAGCAGCCTCATCCACATGGTCCTGAAGTGGCACAACTCGGACTACCGCGCCCTCTCCAACGAGGAGGAGATCCGTGCCGCCATCCGCAAGGGCTCCCCGACCCCCGGCCAGTATGTCCTCCCCCACTGCGTCGACATGAAGGAGCGGAACACGCCCGAGGTGCGCAAGAAGTACGAGGAGGGGCCCGTGGCCTTCCTGGTGGTGAGCCCCAATGGCGAGCCCAACATGGGCAAGGGCCTGGCCCTGTGGTTCCTCTACGCCGCGGCCGTGGCCTTCATGGCGGCTTACGTGGCCGGCCACACGCTGGGCGCCGGTGCCCACTACCTCAAGGTGTTCCGCATCGTGGGCACCGTGTCCTTCTTGACCTACGTGGGCGGCAGCGTGCAGATGGGCATCTGGATGGGCAAGCCCTGGGGCAGCGTGCTCAAGGACGTCCTGGACGGCCTCATCTACGGCCTGCTGAGCGCCGGGGTCTTCGGCTGGCTCTGGCCGAAGATCTGACGCCGTGGAGCCCAAGCCCGACCGCTACGGTCGCATCGCCTACCGGAGCCTCATCGATTGGCCCCAGCGCCTGAAGCGCGAGGCGCCCCTCCTCCAGCGCGTGCTGGCTGGGGCGCCTTCGCCGCGGGTGCTGGACCTGGGCTGCGGCACGGGCGAGCATGCCCGCCTGCTGGCCTCGCTGGGCTTCGAGCCCACCGGCGTGGACGCTTCGCCCGCCCAGCTCGCGGCGGCCCGCGAGGCCGATCCGCAGGGCCGCTACGTCCAGGGCAGCCTCACGGATCTGGCGGGTCTGGTGGAAGCGGGGCAGGGCGGGGCCCTCTGCGTGGGCAACACCCTGCCCCACCTCACGGAGGAGGCGGACCTGCGCCGCTGCTTCGAGGGACTGGCGTCGCGGCTGCTGCCGGGCGGGCGCTTCCTGCTCCAGACCCTGAACTACGACCGCATCCTGGATCGCGGCGAGCGCGCCCTGCCCGCAGTGGTCCTGCCCGGAGAGGACGGGGCGGAGACGGTCTTCCTGCGCCTGATGACCGCCCGGCCCGGCGGCCGCCTGACCTTCACGCCCGTGCGCCTGCGCTGGCGCCCCGGCGCCCAGCCGCCCGTGGAGGTGGTGTCCGCCGAGGAAGTCCAGCTGCGCGCCTGGCGCCGGGCGGAGGTGGAGGCCCTGCTCGCCGGCGCGGGCTTCGAGGTGCGCGAGGCCCTCGGCACCATGACCGGCGAACCGTGGAGCCCGGCCTCATCGGATCTGGTGCTGGTGGCGGAGCGGCGCTGATCAAGGCGACATCAAGTTAAAGCCTTCCTGGTGATCGGCCTGGCTCAACCAGAAAAACATGCAACCGCGAATGACGCGAATTAGCGCGAAACGCGTTTAGGATCGACCGCCTGGGCCTCCGGCCCCCAGTCGCGCAAGGCGCGGCTGGCCACACGCGGGGCGGGCTTGCCAGCTCTTGAAGGCTGTCAGGCCCGCCCCGCGCGTGGAGGCGGGGGCATGGTCATTCGCCATTCGCGCGCCCGCAGGGCGATTCGCGTCATTCGCGGTTCGATCTTTCAGGCCTACTCTTCCTGGTCATCAGGAAGTTTTTATGGCCTTACTGCTGGCCTCGTGGCATGGATCAGCCCGCTGCGGGGATGACGTGGAAGAGCACCGCGAACACGTGGCAGGCGCTTCCCGCCACCACGAATAGGTGCCAGAGCGCGTGGTGGAAGGGCAGCTTCTTCAGGCTGTAGATGACGGCGCCCACGCTGTAGAAGACCCCGCCGCCGAAGAGCCAGTAGAGGCCGTGGGAGGACAGCGAGCGGCCCAGGGGCGCCGCGGCGATGACGATGATCCAGCCCATGAGCAGGTAGATGCCCGTGGAGATCCAGCCCATGCGCCTGACGAAGGCAGGATCCACGGAGGTGTCCGGCAGCGCGTGCAGGTGGTCCACGGGGGCGGGGCGCAGGGCCACCTTGGCGATGCGGCCGTAGAAGACGCCCTTGAAGGTGATGCCCGCCACGGCGAGGGCCCACACCAGACCGAAGACGGTCCAACCCCAGCCCGGGCTGACGCGGCCCAGGGCCGAGAGGCAGAAGGGCGTGTAGGTGCCGGCGATGAGCAGGAAGATGGCCGAGTGGTCGAAGACCTTGAACACCAGCTTCACGCGGGGGCCGCGGAAGGCGTGGTAGAGGGTGCTCATGAGGTAGAGCAGGATGAGGGTCGAGCCGAAGATGGCCGCGCCCACCACGTCCCGCGCCGTGCCGTGGAGGGCCGCCTCCACCACCATGAGCACGAGGCCCGCGATGGCCAGGGCCGCGCCCAGCCCGTGGGTGAGGCTGTTGGCCAGCTCCTCGCTGGAGGTCTGCGGCGTCGAGCCGGGAATGACGGCGCTTCGGGACATGCCTCAAGGATGACAGACTCGAGGCATTCCCCGCTCGGAGCACCCGTGCCCTTTCGCCCGTTTCTGGCCCTCGTCCTCGCCCTGACCCTCGGGCCGTCCCTCGCCCTGCCATTGGGGGCCCAGCCCCCCGGCGGCGTGGTGGTGAGTCAGGAGCGCCTGGCCTCCGAGGCCGGCGCCCAGGTGCTGCGCGAGGGGGGCAGCGCCGTGGATGCGGCCGTGGCCACGGCCTTCGCCCTGGCCGTCGTCCATCCCGCCGCCGGCAACCTGGGCGGGGGCGGCTTCCTGCTGTCGAGGCCTACCCGGGGTCAGGCCTCGTTCATCGATTTCCGCGAGTCGGCGCCGGCCTCCGCCCACCCCCGCATGTGGCTCAAGGCGGACGGCGCCTACGACGAGGCGAAGCATCACGGCAGCCTGGCCAGCGTCGGCGTGCCGGGCACGGTGGCGGGACTGCGCGAGGCCTGGAGGCGGGAAGGGCGGCTGCCCTGGGCCCGCCTGGTGGCGCCCGCCGTCCGGCTCGCCCGCGAGGGCTTCGCGCTGTCGGAGAACCAGGCCGCCAGTCTCGCAGAGCAGCTGCCCGCCTTCGCCCGCCATGCGCCGACCCTGGCCCAGTTCAGCCGCGAGGGGAAGCCGCTTCGCGCGGGTGACCGCCTGGTGCAGCGGGACCTGGCCCGCACCCTGCAAAGGCTGGCCAAGGACTGGACCGACTTCTACCGCGGCCGGACCGCGGCCCTGATCGTCCGCGACATGAGGGCGAACGGAGGCCCGATCACGGCCGCGGACCTGCGCGCCTACCGGCCCATCCTGCGAGAGCCGCTGCGCGGCACCTACCGGGGCGTCGAGCTGCTGGCCGCGCCGCCCCCCAGCTCCGGCGGCCAGGTGCTGATCGAGTCCTTGAACATCCTTGAGGGCTTCGATTTGAAGGCCGCCGGTTCCGGATCCCCCGCGGCAGTCCACCTGGGGGCGGAAGCCCTGCGGCGGGCCTTCGCCGACCGGGCGCAGTTCCTGGGCGATCCGGCCTCCGCTGGGGACATCCCGATGGCGCGCCTGCTCTCGAAGGCCTACGCCGCCGAGCTGCGGGCCACCATCCGGCCAGATCGCGCGTCGGTCTCGGATCCGGCGCGGTTCTCCTGGGAGCCGGACCGCCCGCACACCACCCACCTGTCCGTCCTCGACCGCGCGGGCAACGCCGTGAGCCTCACCTACACCCTGGAGGAGAGCTACGGCCTGAAGCGCATCGTGCCCGGCGCGGGCTTCCTGCTGAACAACGAGCTGGGCGACTTCAACGCCGTGCCCGGCCTGACGGACGCCACGGGCCGCATCGGCACCGCACCGAACCTGGCCCGGCCCGGCCGGCGACCGCTCTCCAGCATGTGTCCCGTGATCCTGGTGAAGGACGGTTCCGTGGTCATGGTGAGCGGCAGCCCCGGCGGCCGCACCATCCCCGCCACGGTGCTGAACACCGTGCTCAACGTGGTGGACTTCGGCATGGGCGCCCGCGCCGCCGTGGACGCCCCGCGCTTCCACCACCAGTGGCTGCCGGACCGCATCCAGGTGGAGGCCGACCTCCCCGCCGCCACCCGCGAGGCACTGAAGGCCATGGGCCACACGCTCAAGGAGGTGCCGAAGCAGGGCTGCGCCCAGGTGATCCTCGTGCGGCATGGCCAGCCCGAAGGCGCCGCCGACACCAAGCGCTGGCCCGACAGCGGCGTGGCATCCGAATAGGAGCCAAGCGCCGCACTTCTCCGGTCACAGGGCTGGTGCCGGGGAAGGGGTTCTGGAGGCTACGCCCCGTTCTTCTTCCAGTGTCAGTTTCTGAACCAGCTGAACGAGTTCCACCCGATTACGGACTCCCGTCTTCTGGAAGATCCGGTAGTTGTGGTCTTTCACTGTTTTCAGGGAAATGAAGAGCGCATCTGCGATCTCCTGGTTGGTGAGGCCCTGACACACCAGCTGGATGACCTCTTCCTCTCGCTTGGAGATCCCGTAGGCCTCGACGAGGGGAACTCCCGTGAACCTGGCCGGCAGGAGGGGGGCACCGGGCGGTGCCTGGGCTTGGAGGGTCCTGTCGAAGAGGTGGATCCAGAGCACGGTCACCAGGTTGTACATCATCCCGAGGCTGACGGTGATGGTGACGTAGAGGTGCGGATGGATCGTGGCGGAGAAACGGTACCATCCGATGAACAGGGTCAGCGTCACGAAGACCAGGGAGTAGGCCGCTCCGAGAAAGCGGAGGTGCCGCCAGGAAGTCCCCGGCTGGATCGGATGGGTGCCGAAGAAAAACCACAGGCTGACTAGCGCCATGCCCAGAAAGGTCAGCGAAACGAGCGTGCGGATGAGCAGCCCGATCAGGGCCTCCTGGTGCAGGGCATACAGGATCAGATTGAGCGCGACCATGCCCGCCGACAGCCACGCGGCGGCCTTCCAGGGCCGGCGCCGGGCGGTCTGGGGCTGGTTAGGCCGGGTGACGCCGAGCGTGAAGGCCAGGTAGGACAAACCCAGGTGGATGGCCAGGATCATGGAGAGGCTGCTGAGTCCGAGGATGGCCAGCCGGCCGGCGGCGGGTGTAAGCCCCCCGAGCACGCTCGCCTCCATGAACCGGTAGAACATCCGCAGGAGAATCCACAGGTTGTAGAACAGCAGGGACGGGATGAGTTCCTCCGTCACGGGGGAGTAGTGACGGTGGGACCGCTGGGACAGGAAGGCCATGGAGGTGAACCCGGTGGCCAGGGCCAGCAAGAAGGTCAAGATCATGCTCGGAAACATAAGGTCAGGATAGCTCACCTGGGCGTGGCTTCCGCTTGGGCGTGATGGCCCACGGACCGACTTAAGTCCGGATTTCCGGAATCAGGACTTTCGGTGGATGGAATCGGGTGCGAACAGCTCCACCTTTCGGGGGCACCACCTTCCTTCCCATCCCAGTGGAGGCTCTCCGTGACGGCCCAAAAACTCCTACCTTCATTCCTCCTGTCGCGGGTGGGGGGCCTTGCATTGGGGCTTTCGGCCCTTGGCCCTGCCCTTGGCTTGGGGTGGGTCTCGGCCCAAGACCTGAGCCGCCCAGAGCGGCCGGTGCCTCCTGCTCTCAGGGAGCAAATCCCGTCACGGGTCCAGCCAGCAGCTCCGGCGAGGCAGCCTCACGTGGATCGACCGCATCCCACTCCAGCACGTTCCATGGAGCGGGCAATGGCACCGTCGCCTTCCGAGCGACCCGCTCCAGGAGAAGGGCGGAGGCTTGTGAAGCAGCAGGATGATCCAGTCAAACCCCAATCCCAGGTTGCGCCCGGGAAAGGGGAGCTGGATCCGGCCGCGAAAATCATCGTCGAGCCGAGGGCCCTTCCGCGCTGCCAAGTCCAACCCACGCAGGAATTGTGGCGGAAACGGGATCTCATGGCGGAAATCCAGGCCATGGCCCGGCGCGGATTCATTGCGATTCACCCGGTGGAAGGAGCCATCAACGAGCTCAGCGGCCTCTGCAAATTTCCGGCCGGGTGGACCGCGTACGGGTTCCGGGTGCCAGCCGGTGAAAAGATCCACATCAGGCTTCGCCATCCCAATGAAGGGTGGTTCCGCCTGATCATGGTCAACAAGTGGGGTGGTCTGGACCAGGGGATGCTCCAGAACCTCATTCCAACCGGCAATCCGGAAGTGACCTTCACCAATCCCACCCGGGAGACCCAGAACGTACACGTCATCGTCGACGACCCGGGCTGGATGTCCAGCAAGGCGAATCCGTTCACGCTGAAGATCACCCGCAGCTGGGATCCGGGCAAGCATCCGATGGACGGTATGCCCATCGTCACGGGGATCTGGGCTGAGAAGTCTAAGGCACCCAAGGGCAGCCCTGCCTCCGCGGAAAACGCAGAACCATCCAAGGGGTGAACCCCGGGATAGGTGGAGAAGGACGCACCCACCGTCCGGCCTCTACCGGAAAGCCAGAAAGCCGGAAAGCCCAGAACCCTGGCTGAGGGCCGGGGTTCTGGGCTGGATGCTGCTCCGGGATGGGTCCTACTTCAGGTGCTGGTCGAACCAGTGGAGCATCTCCCAGAGGGTGTGCTCGACGGACTCGCGGGCGATGTAGCCGTGGCTCTCCAGGGGCAGGGTGACGTAGCGGGCGGTCTGGCCGTTGCCCTTGAGGGCGGCGTAGAGGCGCTCGCTCTGGATGGGGAAGGTGCCCTGGTTGTTGTCGGCCTCGCCGTGGATGAGCAGGATCGGCGCATTGAAGTGGCTGGCGGACATGAAGGGCGACACCTTCAGGTACATCTCCGGCGCCTCCCACAGCGTGCGCCGCTCGCTCTGGAAGCCGAAGGGCGTCAGCGTGCGGTTGTAGGCGCCGCTGCGGGCGATGCCGGCCTTGAACAGATCCGAGTGCGCCAGCAGGTTGGCGGTCATGAAGGCGCCGTAGCTGTGGCCGCCCACGCCCACGCGCTTCCGGTCGATGACGCCCAGCTCGTCGGCCTTGTCGATGGCCGCCTTGGCGCTGGCCACGACCTGCTCGAGGTAGGTGTCGTTCACGGTCTTGGGATCGCCCACGACCGGCATGGTGGCGTTGTCGAGCACCACGTAGCCCGACAGCAGGAAGAAGAGGTGGGAGATGCCGCCGAGGGTGGTGAACCGGTTCGTGGAGCCGCTCACCTGGCCGGCGGTGCCGGCGTCCGTGAACTCCAGCGGGTAGGCCCAGACCACGGCGGGCCGCCGCTCACCTTCCTGGTAGTCCGGCGGCAGGTACAGCGTGAAGCTAAGGGCCACGCCGTCGGGCCGGGTGTACGTCACGAGCTTCTTCTGGATCTTCCGCAGCTCGGGCAGGGGGTCGGTGAAGGTGGTGAGGGCCGTCTTGCGGGTGTCCGGCGCCGAGGCGTGCAGGATGTAGTTCGGCGCCTCGGTGGGACTTTCGCGCCGCGTGATGAAGGCGCCGTCCCGCAGCAGCGCCACAGGGGCTTCGTAGACGCCGTCGCCGCAGCGGAAGAGGCGCTCGGTTTGGAGGGTGGCGGGATCGAAGCGGGCCAGGAAGGGGCGGTCGCCGGAGGGCGTGGCGCCGGATCCCGTGAGGAAGAGCTTTCCGGCCTCCTCGCGCAGGGCCATGTGGCCGTTGGGCAGCAGGCGGGTCAGGAAGGTGCCCGGGGCCTTGTAGCGGTCGTTGGCGCTGAGGTCGAAGGCCAGGCGGGCCTCCGCGGGCTTCGCGGGATCCACCAGCCAAGTGCGGATCCAGCGGCGGTCGCGCTCGTACTCGCGCACCACGGCCAGGCTGCCGCCTTCGCTCCAGTCGAGGCCCGCCATGCGGGCCCTGAGGCGGATCAGCTCCGTTGGCGCGTCCCTGAAGGGCGCGACCTGGGTCAGCACGCGGTCGCGGAACTCGGCCTTCTGCCGGGGGTCGCCGCCGTCCAGGGCCTCCACCCAGGCCAGGGTCGCCGGCTCCGTGGGCCGCCAGTGCAGTCGCCGCGGGCCCGTGCGTACGCCCTCGATGGGGATGCCTTCGGCCAGGGGCAGGTCCGCGGCCGTGTGGATGAGCTTGCCGGCGCGATCCCAGACCTCCTGGCGGACGGGGAACTGGAAGGCCGGCACCAGGAAGGAGAAGGGGCGCTGGAGGCGCGCCACCAAGAGCAGCTTCCCGTCGGGGGAGGGCTGGAGGTCGGCGTAGAGCCCCGGCCGGCCGAGGGGCTTCAGCGCCCCGGTGGCGGGCTCCACGCGCACCACCTGGGCCTGGCCCAGGAACTCGAACAGGCGTTCGTCGAAGGCGTCCTTGAGCAGGTCCTGGTAGGTGGGCGCGGGGGCGGCCTTGCCTTCGGTCTCCTGGATGCGGGGGCCGATGGGCACCTCGGGCGCTTTGGGGGCCGCTCCCTGACCCGGGGGCACGGCCTTGGCGATCAGGCTGCCGTCCGGCAGCCAGTCGAAGGGATCCTCCAGCACGGCGTTGAGCTTCAGGCCCGGCACGCGGCGGAGCTTCCCGGTGGCGGCCTCCCCGATCCACAGCTCCGTGGCCCCGGCGGCAGTCCCGGTCAGCGCGAACCGGGCGCCGTCCGGCGACCAGCGGGGCTGGCCCAGGGCCACGTCAGGCGGCAGCGTGAGGGGCCGGGCGGCGCCGCCCTTCACGTCCTGGAGGGCCAGGGCCTTCAGCCGCGGCGGGTTGTGGGGGCCGCGGGTCCGGGGGTTCAGCCGCAGGCCCGCCAGCCGGGCCATGGGCTGGGCCAGAGCCCGGATCGGCGGATGGCGCTCGAACTCCGCCAGCAGGAAGCGGTCGCCCGTGGGGCTGGCCAGCAGGGAGGGGGTGCCCGGTGCGTCCAGCACCCGCTCGATGGCCTTGGGCGCCTTCTGGTAGGGCGTGGGCTGGGCGGTGAGCGCCAGGCACAGGAAGGGAGCGAAGGCGCGCCGCATGGAAACTCCGGGAGGATGTCCAGGAGCATACCACTTCTTGCGAGGTAATCCCTCAATCGACCCGGAACCGGGCGTGGCTGCCGCCAGGACCGGGCGTCACTTCCAGGCGGGCGGAGATGCGCGCCTTCACGTCGTCCAGGTGGCTGATGAGGCCCACCAGCCGGCCGCCCTGGTTCAGCTCCTCCAGGGTGCGGAGGGCCAGGTCCAGGGCCTCGGCATCGAGGCTGCCGAAGCCCTCGTCGATGAACACCGTGTCCAGCCGGATGCCGCCGGCATGGCGCTGCACCACGTCCGAGAGGCCCAGGGCCAGGGCCAGGCTGGCCTGGAAGCCCTCGCCCCCCGAGAGCGAGCTCACGGCCCGGGCGCGACCGGTGTGGGCGTCCGTGATCTCCAGCTCCAGGCCCCCGGCCCGGCGCAGGTCGCCGCCGGTGGTGGCCCGCCGCAGGGCGTAGCGTTGCTTGCTCATGCGGCGGAGGCGTTCCGAGGCGGAGACCAGTACCTCGTCCAGGAGGGTGCCCTGGACGTAGCGCTCGAAGGAGACCCGGGCGCCGTCCTCGCCCCGGGCCACCCGGGCCAGGCTTGCCGCCGCCCGGTGGCGGCGCTCCTCCACGCCCTGCCGGGCCCCCAGCTCCGCCAGGGACGCCTCCAGGCGCTGGAGGGCGGCCCGCTCGGACTGGGCGTGGCCCAGGGCCTCGCCGGCCCGGGCGAACCGCGCCTGGGCGCCATCCCGCGCCGCCTGGAGGGCAGGCAGGTCCGGGACGGGTGATACCTCGGATGGAGGCTCGCCGCCAGCCGCTTCCAGGGCCGCAGCGAACTCAGCCTCGACCCTCCGTCCCTCGGCTCGGCTGGCCTCCAGGCGGGCCCGGTGCGACCGGAGCGCGGCCTCGGCTTCGATGGCCGCAGCCTGGCCCGCATTTCGGGCCTCGCGGGCCGCCTTCAGTCCGGCCTCGGACCGGGCGAGCTCCCCTTCCGCCTCCCTCTGCTGGGCGGCGAGCGCCCCGGGGGCGCGCAGCTCCTCGGGCAGGGCCGCCACGTGGACCTTCATCCGGGCCTGGGCCCCGGCCTCCAGGAGCGCGATCTCCGATTGCCGACGGGTGGTGGCGGCAAGATTGGCCTCCGCCTGCTGCTGGACCGCCTCAGCTTCAGCCAGGCTCCGCTCGATCCGGGACAGGCTGGCCTCGGCCTGGCGGCTGCGTTGCAGGGCCTCCAGGTAGCGCGCCTCCTCGGCTTCCAGGGCGGCGGGATCCGCATGCGCGTCCTCGCCCAGGTGATGGGCGAGATCCTCGCGGCGGGCACGGGCCGTTTCCAGATCCGCGAAGCGCGAGGCAGCGGACTTCTGGGCCTGGCCCAGGGCCGCCTCGGCCTCGTCCTGCTGGGCCCGGGCCCGCTGGAGGGCCTGCTCGTCCGGCTGGTCTGAGGAAGGCGCCGCGGGATGGGGATGTGCCTCGCTGCCGCAGACGGGGCACGGCTCGCCGGGGCTCAGGTTCTGGGCCAGATGGGCCGCCTGGGCGGCGAGGTGCCGTTCCTGGAGATCCCGGAGCCAGGTGCGGGCTGCCTGGACTGATTGCTCGGCGGCCTTCAACCCGGCATGGGCGGCATCATGGACGGCCGAGGCGCGCTCGACCAGCTGCTTCGCCTGATCGAATTGCTCGCGCTGTGTCCGCCTCTGGCGGGCCAGACGGAGCAGGCCATCACGGCCTTCCAGTTGGGAGGCCTCGGTCCGCAGCTCCTGTAGGAGAGCTCTCTGGTGCGTGGCCTCCAGCCCGGCGGCGTCGCGGCGCCGGATGTCCTCGTCGGCCGAGATCTGGAGGCGCCGGGCCTCCTGGGTTGCGCCTTCGGCCTCCTTCCGGGCCTGCTCGAGGTCGACCAACTTGGGCTCCAGCTCCTCCAGGCGGGCGATGGCGCGGCGCAGCTCCTCGCGGAGGGGTTCCCGGGCCTCTTCGTGGGCCAGGGCGGCTTCGGCTTTTGCCAGGGCCCGGGCCCGCGCCTCGCTGGCCTCCGCCAGGCGGACCTCCTCCCGTTCCAGTAGCTGGACCCGCGCGAGAGCCTCCTCCAGATGCTTCCCCTCGCCCAGGACTCTCTCCGCCCGGTCGAAGGTCCGGCGGGCTTCGGCCTGTTCGCGGACCCGCGCCTCCACCAGCTGGGCCGTGGCCTCGAGGCGGTCCGGCAGCTCCCGGGCGGCGGCCACGCCGGCCTGGGCGAGGAGCTGGCGTTCCTCGGCCTGGGCCGCGAGGAGGGCCTCGCGCAGGGCCTTCTCGCGCTCTCCCAGGGCCTCGGCGAGGGCGGCGTAGCGGCCGGTCTGGAAGAGGGTCTGGAGGATGGCCTGGCGGTCGGCGGAGCCCGCCAGCATGAACTCCTGGAAGCGGCCCTGGGGCAACAGGACCACCTGCCGGAACTGGCTGGCCCGGAAGCCCAGCAGATCCGCCACCGCCGCGTCCACCACCGTGGGCTTCTCCGTGGCCAGGGGCACCTCGGCGCCCCCCGCCAGCTCCCACAGATGCGCCGCGTAGGGCTGCTTCTTCGTACCGCCGCTGCGCACCTTGGGAACTTGCTGTTCTGGCGTGCGCTCCACCCGGTAGGTCTTCGCGCCCAGGGCGAAGTCGAAGGTCACGCGGGTGGGCGTGTCCGCGGCGGCGAAGTGGCTGCGCAGGTCGCGGGTCTCCCGCAGGCCGCCGCTGGTCTGGCCGTAGAGGGCGTAGCTGATGCCGTCCAGGATGCTGGTCTTGCCGGCGCCCGTGGGGCCGTGGATGAGGAAGAAGGACTGGTCCCCCAGGTCCGCGAAGTCGAGGTCCTGCCTTCCCGCGTAGGGGCCGAAGGCTTCCAGGCTGAGGCGCAGGGGCTTCATTCGGCCTCTCCGGCCAGCAGCTGTCCGGCCACGTCCTGGAAGAGGGCCCGCTCCTCGCCGTCCATGGGGCGGCCGGCGGTGTCCTGGAAGAAGGCCTCGAAGAGGGCCGCGGGATCCAGGTCGCGGTCCGCGGCGCGCGCGGCCTCCTGGGGCGCCGCCGCCGGCGGGGCGGGCTGGATGCCGAGGATGTTCGGGTAGACCTGCCTCAGGCGGGCCATGGCATCCAGCACCGGGCCCTCGTCCAGCAGGTCCAGGAACAGGTAGTCGTCGGGGTTCCCCTGGGTCCCGCGCAGGAGGTCGTCGAAGCGCCCGCGCAGGCGCCGCAGGTCGCGGCGGGGCGTGAGGGGCAGGGACTCCGTGTGGGCGGGGCCGCGCTCCGGCAGCTCCACCAGGGTCAGCGCCTTGCCGTGGGAGGCCTCGGAGGCGCTGTACTTGAGCAGGCTGCCGGCGTAGCGTACGTGGGGGAATCCGGCTGCCTGGGGCCGGTGGAGGTGCCCGAGGGCCGTGTAGTCGCAGTCCCGGAAGAGCGTGGCGTCCACCTCGCCCGTGCCGCCCACGGCCAGGCCCAGTTCCGAATCTGAGCTCTCGCCCCCGGCCACGAAGGCGTGGGCCACGGCCACGAAGCGGTGGCCTTCGGGGTGGGCCGCCCGGGCCTGGGCCAGCTGGGCCGCCAGGGCGTCCTGGTGCGTGCGGATGCCCTCGTCCTGGAAGGCGTGGCGGGCCATGACGGGATCCGCGTAGGGCAGGAGGTGGAAGGCGGCGTTGCCGATGAGGACGGGCTCCGTCAGCCCCAGGGCCCCGGCCACGTGGAGGCCCTGGGCCCGAAGGAAGCCGGAGGCGAAGCCCAGGCGCTCGGGGCTGTCGTGGTTGCCCGCGATGAGGAGCACGGGCACGCCCAGGCCCCGCACGAGGCGATGGAGGGCATCATCCAGCAGGGCCACGGCCTCCTTGGGCGGCACGGCGCGGTCGTAGAGATCCCCGGCCACCACCAGGGCCTCGGCGCGAGTCTCCTTGGCGATGGCCGCCACCTGGTCCAGGGCGTGGGCCTGGTCCTCCAGGAGGTTCGCATTGCAGAGGGTCTTGCCGAGGTGCCAGTCGGAGGTGTGGAGGAAGCGCATGGGGGTCCGGAGGAAGGCGTGGTTCCGAGTATCGCATCCCACCACGACGAAGCCCCCTTGCGGGGGCCTCGTCGTGGTGAGTTGAAGGAACGCTACTCGCGCTCGGCCTTGTTGAAGGCGTCAGCCAGGGTGGCCTTCTTCTTCGCATCTCTGCGGGATGCTCAGACCTCTCTGACAACGACGAAGCCCCCTTGCGGGGGCCTCGTCTGCAGGTCGGAAGAAGAACTACTCGCGCTCGGCCTTGTTGAAGGCGTCGGCCAGCGTCGCCTTTTTGAACTCGGGCTGGCGGGCCTTGGCGGCTTCCATGTCGCCCCGCTCCTGGTCCTGCTCCAGCTGCTTGACGGAGAGGCCGATGCGGCGCTCGGTGGGATCGAGCTTCACGATCTTCATGGTGAGATCCTGGCCGGCGGCGAACTCCTTCTGGATGTCCTCCACCCGCTTGCGGGAGAGCTCGGAGACGTGGACCAGGCCCTCGATGCCGTCGCCGAGGTCGACGAAGGCGCCGAAGTCGGTCAGGCGGGCGATCTTGCCGGTGAGGACGTCACCCACGTGGTGGCCTTCGAAGAAGATCTCCCAGACGTTGGGCTCCATCTGCTTCACGCCGAGGCTCATGCGCTGGGCCAGGGGGTCCAGGTTGAGGACCTTGGCGGTGACGCTGTCGCCCTTCTTCACGATCTCGCCGGGGTGCTTGATCTTCTTGGTCCAGCTGAAGTCGGAGACGTGGATGAGGCCGTCGATGCCCTCTTCCAGTTCCACGAAGGCGCCGAACTCCGTGATGTTGCGCACGGTGCCCGTGACGATCATGCCGGGCTGGTACTTCTCGGCGATGGCCATCCAGGGGTTCGGGGTGATCTGCTTCATGCCGAGGCTGATGCGGCGGTTCTCGGAATCCACCTGCAGGATCAGGGCCTCGACCTGGTCGCCCAGGTTGACCATGCCCTTCGCGGACTTGACCTTCTTGGTCCAGCTCATCTCGGAGACGTGCACCAGGCCCTCGATGCCGGGCTCCAGCTCCACGAATGCGCCGTAGTCGGTGATGGAGACAACCTTGCCCTTGACCGTGGCCTGGATGGGATAGCGCTCCTCGACGGAGAGCCAGGGATCCGGGAACTTCTGCTTGTAGCCGAGGCTGACGCGCTCGGTGTCCTTGTCGTACTTGAGCACGGCCACTTCGACCTTGTCGCCCACCTGGAACATCTCGCTGGGGTGGTTGAGCCGGCCCCAGGACATGTCGGTGATGTGCAGCAGGCCGTCCACGCCACCGAGGTCGACGAAGGCGCCGTACTCGGTGATGTTCTTGATGGTGCCCTCGACCAGCTTGCCTTCCTCGAGGCCCGCCAGGGTCTCTTCCTTCAGGCTCGCGTTGATGGTTTCGAGGAACAGCTTGCGGGACAGGACGATGTTGCCCCGGCGGCGGTTGACCTTGATGACCTTCATGTCGAAGGACTTGCCGAGGTAGGGATCCAGGTTGCGGACGGGCTTCATGTCCACCTGGCTGCCGGGCAGGAAGGCGCGGATGCCGATGTCCACGGCCAGGCCGCCCTTGACCTTCTCGAGCACGGTGCCGTGCACGGTCATGTTGGAACGGAAGGCCTTCTCGACCTCGTCCCAGATCTTCATCTTCTCGGCGCGCTCGCGGCTGAGGCGCACGTTGCCGTGGGCGTCCTCGAGCATCTCGAGCAGCACTTCAACCACGTCACCCACCTGGACGCCCTGGGTGCCGTCGGGATTGTTGAACTCGTCAAGGTTGACGGTGCCCGACCCCTTGTAGCCGATGTCGACGATGACGTCCTTGCCGCGGATCTCCACGACGACGCCACGGACGACCTCCTCCTCGCGGAGGCCTCGGGTCTCACCCTGCAGCGCGGCCAGGAACTCCTGGTTCTCTGGGCTGTCCTCTTCGAACGCCGCGTCGAGCACGCTGATGCGGCCCACCTGCTTGCGGGCCTGGCCCTTGATGATTGCTTCTAGCTTGGACATGAAGTCCACCTCGTTTGGTTGCGCCCGCTCTCTGGCGGTGCGCTGGAATCCCGGCACGCGAAGTCCGGCAGAACGCCTAGATTAGCCCAGAAAACCCGCGGAAACCATGAAATATCCGAAGGGTCCGGCCAGGGAGGAGATCTCAAAAGGCTGTTTCACCGCGGTTGGCGTCTGTTTTTCCCGTGGAAGGCCTCAGACGGAGATGACCACGATCTCCGGATCCACTTCCTTCTGGAGCATGCCCTCGATGGCGACGAGGGTGCCGGTGAGGCTGGCGGGGCAGGAACCACAGGCGCCCATGTACCGGATCATCACCTGCTTCTCATGCCGCCCGATGAGCTCCAGGCCGCCGCCGTCCGCCGCGAGGGCGGGCAGGATGGCGCTCTCCAGCACCATGCGGATGTCCTTGAGCATGGGGTCGTTCTCGTCATCCACCTTGCTGAAGACCCTCGGCCCGCCCGGCGGTGGGGCCTGCCCGCCGCCCGCGCCAGCCGCGGCGCGGATGGGCGCGGCCAGCAGGGGCAGCATCTCAGGCCAGCCCTTGTCGTCGGTCTTGGTGACGGTGAGGAACTTGTCCTGCATGAACACCGAGGTGACGTTCCCCACGGCGAAGAGGCCCTTGGCCAGCTCGTCCTGCTCGGCGGTCTCCGCGTTGGGGAAGGACTTGGGGAAGCCCAGGGCCACAGGCTCCTTCAGCACGAACTTCACGGCGTTGGGGTTGGGGGTGTATTCGATCTCGGCGATTTTCGGCATCTGAAAACCCTTAACCGCGAATGACGCGAATGGGCACGAATGGAGAAGAACATGGGCCTCCAGCGATGGCCCCTACAGTGATTCGGCTTTCATGAGCGAACATTCGCGCCATTCGCGGTTCCTATTCAGTTGAGGCTTCTTCCTCGCCCTTTAGGGCGGCGTGGAGGGTGGCCCAGGGGAGGATGGCGCACTTCACGCGGCTGGGGATGTCCTTCACGCCCTGGAAGAGGGTGAGCTTGCCCAGCAGGGGCGTCTGGGTGGCGGGGTCCAGCTCGCCGCGCACCATGCCGCGGAACTGGTCGATCATGGCCTCGGCCTCGGCCACGGGCCGGCCCTTGATGGCGCCGGTCATGAGGCTGGCGCTGGCGACATCGATGGCGCAGCCGCTGCCCTCGAA
Organism: Geothrix sp. SG200; assembly: GCF_022808935.1. Classification (GTDB taxonomy): domain Bacteria; phylum Acidobacteriota; class Holophagae; order Holophagales; family Holophagaceae; genus Geothrix; species Geothrix alkalitolerans. The sequence continues at coordinate 159,574 of NZ_JAKZFR010000007.1, read as the reverse complement.
CTTCACGTCCCGCACCACGCCGTCCTCGACCACCAGCGTCAAGTCCAGCTGGTCGCCGCAGAGGGGGTTGTGCCCCTCCGCGTGGTGCGTGCAGGGCGCCAGCTTCCCGAAGTTCCGGGGCTTCTTGTTGTGCTCCAGGATCACCTGCTGGTACAGCTCGCGCGGGTCGGTCATTTGAACAGCTCGATGGCCTTGAGGACGGCCGACACCAGGATGTCCACTTCCTCGCGGGTGTTGAAGTAGGCGAAGGAGGCGCGGGTGGTGGCGGGGACGTGGAAGCGGGTCATGACGGGCTGGGCGCAGTGGTGGCCAGCCCGGACCACGACGCCCTCGCCGTCCAGCAGGCTGCCCATGTCGTGGGGGTGGATGCCGTCCACCACGAAGGAGAGGACGCTGGCCTTGTCCCTGGCGGTGCCGAGGATGCGGAGGCCGGGGATGGCGGCGAGCTTCTCGGTGGCGTAGGCCAGCAGCTCGTGCTCGTGGGCGGCAATGCGGTCCAGCCCGAGGGCCGTCACGTAGTCGATGGCGGCGCCGAGGCCGATGGCGGCGGCGATGGGCGGCGTGCCCGCCTCGAACTTGCCCGGCGCGGGGAGGTAGGTGGTCTTCTCCCAGCTCACGGAGCGGATCATGCTGCCGCCGCCATGCCAGGGGGGCATGGCCTCCAGGAGGGCCAGCTTGCCGTAGAGGACGCCGATGCCTGTGGGGCCGGAGAGCTTGTGGCCGCTGAAGACGTAGAAATCCGCGTCCAGGTCCTGCACGTCCACCTTGAGGTGCGGCACGGCCTGGGCCCCGTCCACCAGCACGGGCACGCCCTTGGCGTGGGCCCGGGCGATGATCTCCTTCACCGGGTTGATGGTGCCGAGGACGTTGCTGACATGCACCACGCCCAGGAGCTTCGTGCGATCGGTGATCAGCTCGTCGAGGGACTCCAGGATCAGCTCCCCAGCGTCGTTCATGGGGATGACCTTGATCGTGGCGCCCTTCTCCTGGGCCAGCATCTGCCAGGGCACGATGTCGGCATGGTGCTCCATGGCGGAGAGGAGGATCTCGTCGCCCTCCTTCACCGTCATGCGGCCGAAGGTCTGGGCCACGAGGTTGATGGCCTCCGTCGTGCCGCGGGTCCAGACGATCTCGCGCGCGGAGGCGGCGCCGAGGAACTTCCGCACCTTCTCGCGGGCGGCCTCGTAGAAGTCGGTGGCCTCCTGGCTGAGGGTGCTGACGCCCCGGTGGACGTTGGTGTGCTCTTCGCGCTCGTACTTCGCCATGCGCTCGATGACATGCGCGGGCATCTGGCCGCTCACGGCGCTGTCCAGGTAGACCACGGGCTTGCCGTGGAAGACCCGGGAAAGCAGGGGGAAGTCCTGGCGGATGGCCTGGACGTCGAGGGGCTGGAGGCCGATGTTCGAGGGGGAGGTCATGCCAAGTCTCCCAGCGAGCCGGCCTGGGTGCGGGCCATGACGAGCTGGCGGAGGCTCCGGCGCAGGCTGGCCACGGGGACGTGGGTGAGCACGTCCGCCGCGAAGCCGTAGGTGAGGAGGTTGCGGGCGTCGTCGGCGTTCATGCCGCGGCTCTGGAGGTAGAACAGCTCCTCGGGATCGAGCTGGCCCACGGCGGCGCCGTGGCTGCACTTGACGTCGTCGGCGTAGATCTCCAGCTGGGGCTTGGTGTCCACCCGGGCGGCCTCGGAGAGCAGCAGGTTGCGGCTCTGCTGCTGGGCGTCCGTGCCCTGGGCGCCCTTGGCCACGAGGACCTGGCCGTTGAAGATGGCGCGGGCCCGCCCGTCCACGATGCACTTGTGCAGCTGGCGGCTGATGGCGCCAGGCTCGGCGTGATGCAGGAAGCTGTGGGTGTCGGCTATCTGGGTTCCGTCCAGGAGGGCCAGGCCGTCGAGGGTGGCCTCGGCACCCTCGGCCAGCCGCACGCGGGGCTCCTGCCGGGAGAGGCGGGCACCGAAGCTGAGGGTGCGGGAATGGTACTGGCCGCCCTTGCCGACCTCGGCCCTGAGGGTGGCGAGGTGGAAGGCCTCGGGGCTCTCGCGCTGCACGCGCTCATGGCGCAGGACGGCCCCTTCGGCCACATGCACCTCGACCACGGGGCAGCTGAGGTAGGGGCCTTCGCCGTGGTGTTCCTCCACCAGCTCCAGCTCGGCGCCCCGCTCCAACACCACCAGGAGGCGGGGGAACACGGCCACAGGAGATTCGGCCTTCGTCACGAAGAGAAGGTGAAGAGGCAGGGCCACCTTGAGGTTCTTGGGCACAAGGATGACCGCGCCATCCTCGAAGCGGGCAGTGTTCAGGTCCTCGAAGAGGCCCTTCGCCGCACCGTTGCCGACGCTGCCCAGTGCGTGGCAGGCCTCGCTCGCATGGGACATGGGGAAGTAGCGCACCCCGGCCGGCACGGCGGAGGCGCAGCTCGCGTGGGGGGCGTGGTGCCCATTCACGAAGACCTGGCGCGTGCCCACCATCTCGGGAAGCAGGTGCCCTGAGATGTCCACGGCGGCCTTGGGGGCGGCCCCGAAGGCGCCGGCGGCCAGGGCTTTCAGGTCTGTGTATTTCCAGTCCTCGTCCCGGGTCGCGGGCAGCTGGCGTCCGGCCAGCCGCAGCTCGGCCGCCTCGCGCAGCGAAGCCCACTCGGCGGGCCGAGGCGCGCTGAGCAGATCGGTCAGCAGGCTGGAACCCACCGCCATCGTGGTCATCGGGCGCCCCCGGCGGCGGCCTCTTCCAGCACCCAGTCGTAACCGCGGTCCTCGAGCTCGGTGGCCAGCTCCTTGCCGGCGCTCTTGAGGATGCGGCCGCCGGAGAGCACGTGAACGAACTGGGGCTGGATGGTCTCCAGGATGCGCGGGAAGTGGGTGATGATCAGCAGGGCGCGGTCCGGGCGCTGGAGCTTGTTCACGGCCTCGCCCAGCACGCGCAGGGCGTCGATGTCGAGGCCCGAGTCCAGCTCGTCGAGAATGGCGAGCTTGGGCTCCAGCACGGCCATCTGGAGGATCTCGTTGCGCTTCTTCTCGCCGCCGCTGAAGCCCTCGTTCAGGCTGCGGTCGAGGAATTCCTCCTTCATCGACACGAGCTTGATCTTCTCGTGGATGAAGTCGTCGAATTCCAGCGGATCCAGCTCATCGCGGCCCTCGGCCTCGGCCTTCTTGTTGTAGGCCAGACGCAGGAAGGCGGCGTTGCTCACGCCCGGCACTTCGATGGGGTGCTGGAAGCCCATGAAGAGGCCGGCCCGGGCCCGCTCGTCGGCCGCCAGCTCGAAGAGGTTCCGCCCCTCGTAGAGGACCTCGCCCCCGGTGACTTCGTAGGCCGGATGGCCCACCAGCACCTTGCCCAGCGTGGACTTGCCCGAGCCGTTGGGGCCCATGATGGCGTGGATCTCCCCCGCCTTGATCTCCAGGTCGATCCCCTTCAGCACCGGCGTGCCGTTGATCGAGGCGGTGAGGTTCTTGATCGAGAGCATTCAGTACTCCAATAACAAAAGAGCAACCGCGAATGGCGCGAATGTACGCGAATGGAAAGCTGGCTTTTGATTCGCGTACATTCGCGCCATTCGCGGTTCCATCTTTTCAGCCCACGCTTCCTTCGAGTTTCAGGGAGAGCAGGCGGGTGGCTTCGACGGCGAACTCCATGGGCAGCTCGCGGAACACGTCCTTGCAGAAGCCGTTGATGATCATGCTGATGGCTTCCTCGGCGGGGATGCCGCGCTGCTGGAAGTAGAGCAGCTGCTCCTCGCCGATCTTGCTGGTGGTGGCCTCGTGCTCCACCCGGGCGCTGCGGTTCTGCACCTCGATGTAGGGGAAGGTGCTGGCGCTGCAGGACTGGCCGATGAGCATGGAATCGCACTGGCTGAAGTTGCGGGCGCCCTCGGCCTTCGGCTGCACCTTCACCAGGCCGCGGTAGCTGTTGGAGCTGTCGCCGGCGCTGATGCCCTTGCTGACGATGGTGCTCTTGGTGTTGCGGCCGATGTGGATCATCTTGGTGCCGGTGTCGGCCTGCTGCTTGTGGTTGGTGAGGGCCACACTGTAGAACTCGCCGATGCTGTCGTCGCCCAGCAGCACGCAGCTGGGGTACTTCCAGGTGATGGCGCTGCCGGTCTCCACCTGGGTCCAGCTGATGTGCGAGGCCTTGCCCTTGCAGAGCCCGCGCTTGGTCACGAAGTTGAAGATGCCGCCCTTGCCGTCCTTGTCGCCGGCATACCAGTTCTGCACGGTGCTGTACTTGATGGAGGCCCGGTCCAGGGCCACCAGCTCCACCACGGCGGCGTGCAGTTGGTTGGTGTCGAACTGGGGCGCGGTGCAGCCCTCCAGGTAGCTCACGCTGGCGCCTTCCTCGGCCACGATGAGGGTGCGCTCGAACTGGCCCGACTCCTTGTTGTTGATGCGGAAGTAGGTGCTCAGGTCCATGGGGCAGGCCACGCCTTTGGGGATGAACACGAAGCTGCCGTCCGTGAACACCGCGCTGTTGAGGGCGGCGTAGAAGTTGTCGGAGGAGGGCACCACGCTGCCCAGGTACTGCTTCACCAGGTCGGGGTGGGACTTCACGGCCTCGCTGAAGCTGCAGAAGATGATGCCGACGGCGGCCAGCTTCTCCCGGTAGGTGGTGGTCACGCTGACGGAGTCGAAGACCACGTCCACGGCCACACCCGCCAGGGCCTCCTGCTCATGGATGGGCACGCCCAGCTTCTCGAAGGTGCGCCGCAGCTCGGGATCCACCTCGTCCATGGAGGCGTACTGGGGCTTCTTGGGCTTGGGGGCGCTGTAGTAGACGATCTTCTGGAAGTCGGGCTTCGGATAGTCGACCTTGGCCCACTCGGGCTCGGACATGGTCAGCCAGTGGCGGTAGGCCTTGAGCCGGAATTCCAGCAGCCAGTCGGGCTCACCCTTCTTGGCCGAGATGAAGCGGATGACCTCCTCGCTGAGGCCGGGCGCGACGCTGTCCGCCTCGATGTCGGTCACGAAGCCGTACTTGTATTCCTGACTGGTGACCACGTTGAAGGTCGAGGTCATACACCACTCCCGAGACATCCCATTCTGGAATCTCGACTAAAATTGTCAACTTAATACCGGGTGCGGTTGGTCACGCCTGCTCAGGCTTCGCCGGCCCCGTTCAGTTCCTTCAACAGTCCGCGGATCTGATTCTTCACACCCTTGGCCTGGGTGTCATTGAGATCGCCGGGCTCGGCGTCCAGTCCGGCCTTGAGCAGGACCCGGGCCTCCTCCCGCTCGCCCAGGCCCGCCAGGGCGGCGCCGAGCTGGAAGTGGTTGATGAGGGTGGGTTCCTTCTCGATGAGGGGATCGATCAGCTCCAGCACCTCCTGGTGCCGCTTGAGGGCCAGGAGGTACTGGCCCAGCAGGGTGCGGGCCCGGGGCTCCATGCCCGGCAGGGGATGGGCGTGGAGGCGGTGGACCTCGATCAGGTCCTGCTCCGTGGCCTGGCCGTTCATCAGGCGGTAGGCCTGCCGCATGAGGGCGGCCTCCCAGGCGCCGGTGCTCTTGGGGTGGCGGGTGAGGAAGGCGTCCAGGGTCCGGGCGATCTCGGCCTCGCGCTTCTGGGCCATGAGGTGCTCCAGGGCCAGGCGCAGGGCCAGGAAGCAGAGGCGCGGGTGGCGGTCCGAGCAGGCGAAGGCCAGGGCGGAGCGCAGGGTCTTCTCCGGGTCCTGGAGGAAGGAGAGGCGCAGGTCCAGCCACTCGGAGCGCTGGCTCTTCCCCTTCCGCCGGGCGCGCTTGAGGAGCATGGCCGCGGATTCCAGCTGGTTCTCGTCCAGCAAAGTCTCGGCCTCGTCCAGCAGCACCTGGGTGCCGGCCTTGCCGTCCCGGGCCTCGCGCAGCTGGAGGTGGTCCTCGGCGTCCACCATGAGGAGGAGGTGGGGATCGCCGGGGTTCTGCGTGAGCAGCTCCTGGAGGATGGCGAAGGCCTTGGACCGGTCGCCCTGGAGGAGGTAGGCCTCGGCCAGGGACTCGCGCACGTGGAGGTCGCCGGGCAGGTAGGAGCTGGCCTCCTTGAGGGCGGGGACGGCCATGCCGCTCTCGCCCCGGGCCAGATGGACCTGGCCCAGCAGCAGCAGGGTCTCGCCGTCCTTGCGGCGGGCCACGGCCTCCTGGGCCGCCTCCAGGGCGCCCTGGAGATCCTCCTCATCCAGCAGCAGCTCGGCCAGCAGCATGCGGGGCTCGGCATCCTCGGGCCGCAGGTCCGAGGCCTGGTGCAGGGCCTCGATGGCCTGGTCCGCGTGCTCGGGCAGTTCCTGGAGCAGCTTGGCCAGCAGCATCCAGGCCTCGAAGTGGCGGGGGCTCAGGCCCACGACCTTGCGGGCGAGGCTTTCGGCCTCCTCGAAGTTCTGGGCGGCCTCGTGGAGGGAGGCGGCCGTGAAGATCAGCTCGTAGTTCTTGGGATCCAGGGGCAGGGCCTGCCCCAGGCGCTGGGCGGCGCCGGGGAGGTCCGCCGCCTCCAGCAGGGCCGTGGTCTCCAGCAGGGCGCGCTTGAGCTGGGACATGGACTTGGGCCGGGCGATGGGCAGGATGCGGGCCCGGTAGCGGGTGAACAGCTCCCGGGCGCTGATGAGGTGCAGGTTCTCCTCGACGAGGCTCTCCCACCGCTCCGAGAAGGCGTGGGCGTCCAGCTGGCGCTTCTGCTCCATCTCCTGCACCAGGGCCATGAGGCCGTTGCGCAGCATCACCTCGCTGCGCTCCAGCTTGCCCAGCTGGTCGGAGACGGTCTCCAGGTAGGTCTCCACCCGGCGGAGGGTCTCCTCCAGCCCCGTGATGCGCTCCAGGAGGTGCTCCTCCAGGTCCTCGCCGCCCTCCGTCTCCTCGGGCTCGTCCTCCCAGGTCTGGTCCCCGGCAAGGATGAGCAGGCGGGTGCCGCACTTCACGCAAGTCTCCCGATCCCCGGGGTTCCAGGTCAGGCAGTTCTGGCAATAGGAACCGGGCAGGTCGTTGGCCATGAATCCAGGATAGCTGGCCCCAGGGGGCTGAAGGTTTTATCCTGATGCCCGCGAGGGCGGCCCATGAGCGACGAGCAGGAACGCCAGGACAAGCGGCAGGAGGCCATGGAGTGGGTGGGCAAGGCCTACCAGCTCCAGATGAAGGGGGAGATCCAGAAGGCCCTCGCCCTCTACACGAAGTCCATCGAGATCTGCCCCACGGCCGAGGCCTACACCTTCCGGGGCTGGACGCGGTCCTTCGAGAAGGACTACGCCTCGGCCATCGAGGACTGCCACCGGGCCATCGACCTGGATCCCGAGTTCGGGAACCCCTACAACGACATCGGCGCCTACTACGTGGAGCAGGGGGAGCCCGACGAGGCCATCCCCTGGCTGCGCATGGCCCTGAAAGCCAAGCGCTACGAGAGCTACTGCTTCCCCCACTTCAACCTGGGACGGGTGTACGAGGCCAAGGGTCAGCTGGACAAGGCCCTGGAGCACTACCGGAAGGCCCTGGAGGAGAACCCCCGCTACACCCTGGCCGCCAAGGCCGTGGAGCGGGTGAAGGGCAAGTTGGCGCCGAAGGATCCGGAGACGATCGGCTGAGGGGGCCGATGTATGGTGAACTGGATGCCGGAGACGCCATGAAGTTCACCATCGCCCACAGCCCGGATTCCGACGACGCCTACATGATGGCTCCCCTGGCCCTGGGGTGGCTGGATCCGGAAGACTTCGAGATCACCTTCGTCCGCAAGGACATCGAGACGCTCAATGCCGAGGCGACGGAGGGCCGCTACGACGTCACGGCCATCAGCTTCGGCGCCTACCCGGAGCTGATGGGCCGCTACGACCTGCTCACGGCCGGCTCCAGCATCCAGGAGGGCACGGGCCCCCTGGTGGTGAGCGGGAAGCCCATGGATCCCGCAGGGCTGAAGGGGCTCACCATCGCCATTCCCGGCCGGCGCACCAGCGCCTACCTGGCCATGCGGATCTGGTGCAAATCCCTGGGCTTCGAGCCCAAGGTCGAGCTGGTGCCCTTCGACCAGATTCTGCCCGCCGTGGCCGAGGGCCGCTTCCAGGCCGGCCTGCTCATCCACGAGAGCCAGCTGATGTACCACGACGCCGGCCTGCGCCTGGTGGTGGATCTGGGCGCCTGGTGGAAGCACGCCTACGAACTGCCCCTGCCCATGGGCGGCAACGCCATCCGGCGCGACTTGCCTGCGGAGGTGAAGCAGCGCTTCGCCCTGCTCATGCGCAGGAGCGTGGAGATGGCCCGTGCGCGCCACTGGGAGAGTGTGGACTACAGCCAGTCCTTTGGCCGCGGCATGGACCGCGAGATGATCGGCCGCTACGTGAACGCCTGGGTGAACGACTTCACTGTCGATCCCGGCCCCCGAGGCCGCGAGGCCGTGGAGAAGCTGCTGGGTCTCGAGCCCGTGTGGATCCAGGGCTAAGATCCGGCAGGCCCTGGCACGGGAAGACCGGCGGGCGTAGCCTGGGGTCCCTTCCGGGGATGCCATGCCCAGGTACCGGGTCACCAGCCGCGTCGACGCCTCGCCCGAGACCGTGTGGGCGGTCCTCCTGGACAAGATGGAACATCCCCAGCGCTACATCGAGGATGCGCTGGACGCCGAGATCCTGGAGCGGGGCGTCTCGGGGGTGGTGCGGCAGCTGGTGCTGCCCGGAGGCGTGGCCTTCCGGGAGCGCATCACCGCGGATTCCCGCAGGCGGACCGTCACCTTCACCTTGCTGGACCACCCGGTCTACGAGGGGACGGTGGTGAACGAGCTCCAGGTCTCGCCGGGGGGCGAGGTGGAGCTGGCCTTCGAGCTCGATTGGACGGCCCGAGCGGGCTGTGTGGACGATCGGGATCCCGAGGAGCCATTGGCCCTCATCCGCAGCTCGGTGATGCACACCAAGCGGATCGCCGAGGCGCTTGAGAACGGCCGCTGAAGACGCCAGCTACCGCGCCGCCTCCAGTCGGATGGGCACGCGCATCCGCCGGCCTTCGCGCTGGATGTCCAGCTGGGCGGAGCCGCCCAGGGGCAGGGCCTCGACGGCGTCCAGCAGGGAATCCCAGTCCTCGACGGCCTTGCCGTTCACCGCCTGGATGAGGTCGCCAGGGAAGACGCGGCGGCCCTCGGCGCCCACGCCCTGGAGGCCCGCCCGGGCGGCTGGGCCGCCGCGGTAGACCTTCCCCACCATCACCCCCTTCTGGGGGCCGAAGGCGCGTTCCACGAGGCGGGGCGCCACGGGCTCGAAGCCCAGGTCCGCCCGCTCCAGCTTTCCGCGGGCGATGAGCTGCGGGACGACGCGGTTCACGGTGTCCACGGGTACCGCGAAGCCGATGCCGGCGCTGGCGCCGCTGGGGCTCTGGATGGCCGTGTTCACGCCCACGAGGCGGCCGGCGCTGTCCAGCAGCGGCCCGCCGCTGTTGCCTGGGTTGATGGCGGCGTCGGTCTGGATGACGCCGGAGATGCGGCGCTGGGTGACGCTCTGGATCTCCCGGCCCAGGGCCGACACCACGCCGGTGGTCAGCGTCTGGTCCAGGCCGAAGGGGTTGCCGATGGCGAGCACGGCCTGGCCCACCTGGAGGTCGGCGCTGGTGCCCAGGGGAATGGGCCGCAGCTTCGGCGGGGTCTTCGTCATGAGAAGCACGGCCAGATCCTTGTCCGGGGCGCCTCCCACGTAGGCGGCTTCGTGGCGGCTGCCGTCCGCCAGCGTGATGAAGGCCCGGGCCGCGCCCTGGATCACATGGAAGTTCGTCACCACATGCCCTTCGGCATCCCAGATGAAGCCCGTGCCGGATCCCGCGGGAACCTCCACCACATCGAGCCCGAAGAAGTCCCGGGCCCGCTCCTCGGTGGTGGTGATGTAGACGACGCTGGGCGCCGCCTCCTTGAACCGCTGGACCTGGATCTTCTCCCACTCGTAGAGGGCCCCCCGCGCCTCCACGGGCCGGGGCTTGGAGAGGCTGGGCGTGAGGGCGTGCCCGCACCAACCGGCGAGCAGGCCCGCGGACAGCAAGCCGAGGATGAGGGCGTTCCGGCGCATGGGACCTCCAGGGCGGAACTCAATCTACCTGCTTCCGGGTGTGGGTCAACCCTTTGTAATCAAGGGTTTATGATTTTTCAGGTCAGGCGCTTGACACATGATTAATAAGCACTAAGATTTTATTCGGTAACGCCATCATGGCCTGCATCTCAGGCACATGGGCCGGCGGATCCACGTTCATAGGAGGAACTCATGACCATCCTTCGCACCCGCAACCCCCAGGCGCTGCCGGCTACGGCCGCCTCTCTGGAACCCTTCCGCTTCATGCGGGACTTCATGCGCTGGGACCCGCTCCGGGACTACGACCTCGGCGCCCCGGCAGCCGCTTTCATGCCGAGCTTCGACGTGAAGGAAACCCCGGATGCCTACCAGTTCAAGGCAGACCTGCCCGGCATCCTCGAGGCGGACCTGGAGATCAGCCTCGAAGGCACCCGCCTCACCGTCGCCGGCAAGCGTGATGAGGAGGCCGTGAAGGAAGGGGAGCGCATCCATCTCGCCGAACGCAGCCACGGCCGCTTCAGCCGCACGTTCACCCTCCCGGAGGACGTGGAGGGCGAGAAGGTGGTGGCCGAACTCCGCAACGGCGTGCTCACCCTCATGGTGCCGAAGCGTCCCGAGGTGCGGCCCCGCAAGATCAGTGTCCACCTGGGGTGATGCTGTCCGGGGGTTCTCCTCGCAACGCGAGCGTTGCGAGGATCTGAGGTCGCGCTGGCGCGCACACCCCCGGGCCTGTGCTTTCCTTATACGACAAAATGAGGCCCCGGTTTCCGGGGCCTTTTCGTGTCAGTTGTAGAAGAACTGGGGGGGACCGAAGGTCCCGGGAGCGGCCGCGTTGTTGAAGCGCACCACGATGTCGCCGTCCGCCAGCACCAGGTCCGGGAGGCCGTCCCCGTCCATGTCGCCGAGGGCCACGCCCATGGGGCCCCAGGCGCCCCGGTAGTTCGTGGGCGTCAACAGGGCGCCGGCGGTCGCCGGATCCTGCAGGAAGACGGAGACACTGCCGGGGTCGCCCGGCAGCCCGGCGTTGGCCACCACCACGTCCACCTTGCCGTCCCCGTTGAGGTCGCCCACGGTCAGGGCGGCGGAGCGGTAGCCGGTGGCGTAGTGGACGGGCGCCTGGAAGGTGCCGGCCGTCGCTCCCTGCAGGAGGACGCTCAGGCCCTGGGTGTCCGGATTGGTGGCGGCGCCCCAGTTGGCGGTGAGCAGGTCCAGCTTGCCATCGCCGTCCAGGTCCGCTGCCTTGATGGCCACAGGCTGGACGCCGGTGGCGTAGTCAACGGCGCTCTGGGCGACGAAGGTCGGGGAGAACTGGATCTGGCAAAGGACAGATACGGTGTTCGCGGCCGTGGCGATGGCGATGTCCGGCCGGCCGTCGCCATCCAGATCTGCCACGGTGACCGCCTGGGGATCGCCGCCCACGGGGAAGGTGACAGGGGCGAGGAAGGTCCCCGAGGTGGACCCCTGCAGGAAGACCATGACGTTGTTGGCGCCGCTGGCCGCCACCGCGATGTCCATCCTGCCATCACCGTCCAGGTCACCCACCGCCACGTCCAGAGGCGTGCGGCCAGGCGTGGCGAGCAGGACGGCGGGCAGGAAGAACCCGGGCCTGGCGGGATCGGCGAGCCGCACGCTCACGGTCTGGTCCGTCGCGTTGGCCACCACGAGATCGGGCCGGCCGTCCCCGTCCACATCCGTCACCACCAGGTTGGCCGGCTCGGTGCCGACGCCGAAGCGGGTGGGGAGGACAAAGGTGCCGGTGGGCCCCTGGAGGCGGGTCGACACATAGCCCTGGGTGGGCACACCGCCCAGGTCTGTGGAGACCAGGCCGAGGATGTCGGGCTGCCCATTGGCATCGATGTCCGCCACGGCGATGGCATTCACCAGGTAGCCGGACGTGGGGCCTCCATTGGAGTCGGATCCCGAGCAGCCCATGAGGGCAACCAGGCCGAGAGAGCCGAGGAGGAAGGATGGGAGTAGGCGCATGGCGGCTCCGTGAACCTGTGGGAACAAAGATGTGCGATGAACCACGGACTTGCAAGAAGGCTGGAGAATGGACCCCGGGAGAGACCCCGCGGTTGAGCCCTCAGACCGCCTCGACGCTCACCTTCCACTCGACCAGCTCCCGGGGCAGCAGGGCCGGCCAGTAGGCCACGATCTCCTGGGCCTTGGGCCGGCCCCCGGCGAAGCCGGTGACGCCCGCGGGGCCGGCGGTGACCAGGGGTGCGATCTCGCGGCCGAAGCGCTCCACTTTTTTCCGATCCAGGTCCTTCACGCTCAAGCGCAGGACGATCTCGGCAGGATTCTCCGGGGCGGGGGCGATGCCCGCGTGGACCGTGCTGGCGCCCAGGAACTCCGCGTCCGTGTGCTCGTAGACGAAGCCCGCCGCCTCCAGGCGCTTCCAGACGATGTCGGCGCAGAGCCGGGCCTTCTCCAGGGCGCGGGGGCCGCACAGGGTCAGCTGGCCCGAGGCCTTGTAGCCCTTGAGGTAGGCGCCGCTCACCTTGAGGAAGGGCGTGCGGGGCTTGCCGGTCACGCCGAAGACGCGCACCCGGTCCGGGCCAGCCTGCTCCAGGCGGATGCTGGTGAAATCGGCGACCACGTCCGGCGTGATGTAGTTCTGGGGATCGCCCATCTCGTAGACCAGCTGCTCGCTGACGGTGTCCACGGTGACCATGCCCCCGGTTCCCGCGTGCTTGGTGATGACGAAGGTGCCGTCCTCCGAGACCTCGGCGATGGGGTAGCCCACGTTCCAGAGCTCGGGCACCTCCCACCAGCGGGTGAAGTTCCCGCCCGTGCTCTGGGCGCCGCACTCGAGGATGTGACCGGCCACGGTGCCCGCGGCGAGCCGGTTCCAATCATCCGCGGCCCAGCCGAATTCGTGGATGAGCGGCGCCAGGGTGAGACCGGGGTCCGTGCAGCGGCCCGTGAGGACGATGTCCGCGCCGGTGTCGAGGGCCTCCACCATGGCTTGCGTCTGGAGGTAGACGTTGGCGCTGAGGATCTCCCGGGGGGCATCGAAGAGGCCCTCGCCCGTGTCCATGTTGGCCAGCTTCAGCCCCTGGGCCCGGAACTCAGGGAGCCGCGCCAGCACGTCGTCGCCGGTGACTGTGGCGATCTTCACGCCCTTCACGCCGAGCTTCCGTGCCACCTCCAGCACCGCTGCGCGGCAGGCCTCGGGGTTCACGCCGCCGGCGTTGGCCACCACGCGGATGCCCTTGGCCTTGAGCTGGGGCAGGACCCGCTTCATGAGGTCCACGAAATCCGTGGCGTAGCCCAGCTGCGGGTCCTTCCGTCGCTGCTTCTGCATGATGGAGAGGGTCACTTCCGCGAGGTAGTCGAGCGTGAGGTAGTCGATCCCCCCCGCCTCCACCAGCCGCACCGGGGCGTCGATGCTGTCCCCCCAGAAACCCTGCCCATTGGCAATGCGCACAACCTTCGACATATTCAGCTCCGATCGAGACGGACTTCCAGCTTACTCGTACCGGAGCGCCTCGATCGGATCCAGCTTGCTGGCCTTGGCGGCGGGGTAGAGGCCGAAGAGGAGGCCGATGCCGGCGGGCACGGCCAGGGCGCTCACGAGGGCCCAGAGGGGGACCGACCCCATGGTGCCCAGCAGGGCCTTGCCGATGGCGGCGCCCAGGATGAAGCCCAGGCCCACGCCGAGGGCACCGCCCAGGATGCAGAGGAAGGCGGCCTCGATGAGGAACTGCAGCATCACGTCCCGGCGCTTGGCGCCCACGGCCTTGCGCACGCCGATCTCGCGGGTGCGCTCGGTGACGCTCACCAGCATGATGTTCATGATGCCGATGCCGCCCACCAGCAGGGCGATGGAGACCATGCCTCCTGCCACGGCGGTGATGGTGCCGGTGATGCCGCTGATGATGCCGGTGATCTGCTTGGGGCTGAAGACCTTGAAGCCGCTGGGCTCGGCGCCGCGCAGGCCCTTGATGCGGCGCAGGGACTCCTCCACCAGTTCCGCGCCGTCGTCGGCACTGAGGCGGGGATCCACCCGGGCCTGGAAGAAGAGCTGCCGCCGCTGGGCCTCCGTGAGCTGGGCCATTCCGGTGGTGAGGGGGATGAGGATGTTCTGGTCCGGGTCGTTGCCCAGCTGGGCGCCCTGCTCCTCCAGCACGCCGATGATCTCGAGGCTGAGGGTCGGTGTGCTGATGATCTTGCCCAGGGGGTTGCCCTTGAGGCCCAGCTTCTCGATGACCCGGGGGCCGATGATGGCCACCTTGTTGCCCAGGCGCAAATCCGAGGGCACGAAGTTGCGGCCCGCCACCAGGGCGATGCTGTTCAGCTCCAGGTAGGTCTCGTCGGTCATGATCAGGTTGACGTTGGCGCTGCGGCCTTCGGCCTTCACCTCGGTGCCGTTGAAGAAGAGAGGCGTCACCTGGGTGATCTGCGGCACGGAGCGGGCCAGCCGGCGCATCTCGTCCAGGGTCATGTCCTTGTTCTTGATCTTCGTGTACTCGGCGAAGGGCATGTCCATGGGGAAGACCGGCCGGATGAAGATGGTCTGGCTGCCGGCCCGCTCCACCTGCTTGAGCACGCTGGTCTTGAGGCCCTGGACGAGGCTCACCACCACGATGACCGCGGCCACGCCGATGATGATGCCCAGCGTCGTGAGCGCCGAGCGCAGCTTGTTGGCCTTGAGGGCCCGGATGGCGGCGGAGAGGGGTTCGCGGACGTCCATTATTTCTTCGTGTCCTTGGTCTTCGCCAGCTCGCTGTCGGACCTGACCCGCAGGCTCACGGAGGCCTTGTCCTTCAGCTCCTTCAGCTTGCGGATGGGGCCTGTGAGCACCTTGTCGCCCTCGGCCAGCCCCTCCTTCAGCTCGAAGAACTGGGTGTTGGCGATGCCCACCTGCACGGTGCGCTCCTCGGCCTTGCCGCTCCGGAAGACCATCACGATGTTGCGCGACGCCGGGGCCAGGAGGCCCTGCTTCTGGGCCTCCTCCAGGCTGCCTTCCCGCTCCAGCACGGCCTGGAGGGGCACGCGCAGGACGCCCTTGACCTCGTGGGTGAGGATGACGGCGCGGGCGCTCATGCCGGGCCGCAGGTTGTCCAGGTCCTCCCGACGGCCCTGGAGCACCACCTTCACCTTGTAGAGGTTGGCGTCGGTTCCCGTCTTCTCGGTGCCCGTGGCCACCTCGATGACCGAGCCCTGGAAGAGCTTGCCGGGCAGCGATTCCACCGTCACCTGGGCGGTCTGGCCCACCTTGGTGCGGACGACCTCGCTTTCGTTGACCTTGATCTCCGCCTGCATCTCGCTCATGTCGGAGATGATCATCAGGGTGGCGCCGGGCAGGTTGCTCATGCCGGGGATGGCCGTCTCGCCCTTCTCCGCCTTGAGGCTCGTGACGCGGCCTGTGATGGGGGCGCGCAGCGTGGCCTTGGACAGGCCGTCCTGCATGCCCTTCAGGTTCGCCTCGCTCTGGGCCACATTGGCCCGGGCGCTGTTGTAGGAGAGCACGGCGCTCTCCTTGGCGAGCTTCTGCTGGCGGAAGTCCTCGTCGGACATGAGGCCCTGCTGGCGGAGGGCCTCGTAGCGGGGGAAGCTGTCCACGGCCCGGCGCATGGCCGCCTCCAGGCGGGAGGCGTCCTGCCGTGCGGCCTCCGCGGCCGCTTGGGCCTGCACCGTCCCCTGCCGCAGGCGCTCCTGGTCGATGGTCACGAGCAGGTCGCCGGCCTTCACGTCCTGGCCGTCCTTCACGTGGATGGCCTTGATCTCCCCGGCCACGGACGTGCCGATGTTGATCTGGGTCTTGGCGCGGATCTCGCCGCTGGCACTGATGGTCTCGCGGATGTCGCCGCGGCCGATGGCGTCCCAGGAATAGGCGCTGTCCTCGTCCCGGGCGCCGCCGAAGGCGAGGCCCAGGACGATCAGGATCACGAGGGCGGCACCGCCGCCGAGGAGGAGCTTGGTGTTCCTGGAGGCCATCTACTGGGCCCTCATCATGCTCAGCCCGATGCCGAGGCACAGGGGCAGCAGGACGCAGATCAGGGCGCCGGCGGTCTTCATGCGGACCAGGTAGCGGAGCGCCAGGAAGGCCAGGACGGCTTCGGCCAGCCGGAACAGCTCCACATTGAAGAGGGCGGCCTGGAGGCGCAGGCTCTCCGGGCGCAGGAAGTAGCCCAGGGACGTCGGGGCGATCCGATCGGGTGGGAGCCCGCCGATGGGCCGCATGAGGCAGATCGCGGCGATGAGGAGCATGAGGGGCAGCTTCACCAGGCCGGGCACCACCGCGGCGCTGAGGGCCTGGCGGTAGGTGGGAGGCTGGTCCTGGGGCAGGGCCTTGCCCACCAGCCAGTAGAAGAAGCCCAGCACGGCCATCATCACGGGCGTGATGAACAACGCGCTCGCGGCGCCGGCAGGCAGGATGAACTTCCTGTAGACGTCGATGATCGTGTCGATCTGGGCGGCCTGGACCTTGGGATTGCGCTCGAGGGCGGGTCGCATCAGCTCGTCCACGTCCACCTTCAGCCCCCAGACCACGGCGATCACCAGGCTCAGGACGATGATGGCGCCCAGGGCCCAGCCCCAGCTGGGGGCCTTGTTGAGGCGCTGGAAGAGCTCCACGGGGGCCGTGAACACGCCGGCGATCTGGTCCACCAGGCCCGGGGGCGCGGGCCGGGGCGGCTCGGGCTGGGTGCCGTACAGGGAGGAGGGCTGCTCGGTCATGGGAGTCTCCGGGGCATGGCGGCAGGATAGAAGACCGCATTGTCCCACCTCTTCTTGCGATGGCTACAGGCCGCATCGACAGAAAGTGGGGCCGGGCCATCTCAGGAATGACACTTCGTCAAGGCGCTGCGGGAATCCTGGCGGGGCCGGGGGCGGGGATTAGAATGATTCCTTTCCATTCGAGCCTTTTTTCCGTTTCCCATCCGGAGGTCCCATGGCCACCCTCACCAAATCCGAAGCCCTGATCCAGCAGGAGAACCAGTTCGGCGCCCACAACTACCACCCGCTGGACGTGGTCTGCACCAAGGGCGAGGGTGTCTTCCTCACCGACGTGGACGGCAAGAAGTACATGGACTTCCTGGCCGCCTACTCCGCCGTGAACCAGGGCCACAACCACCCGAAGATCGGCGAGGCCATGATCGCCCAGGTGAAGACCCTGGCGCTGACCAGCCGCGCCTTCCGCAACGACCAGTTCCCGCCGCTGCTCGAGAAGCTCTGCAAGCTGACGGGCTTCCAGAAGGCCCTGATGATGAACAGCGGCGCCGAGGCGGTCGAGACGGCGCTGAAGGCCATGCGCAAGTGGGGCTACGACAAGAAGGGCATCGAGTACGGCAAGGCCGAGATCATCGTGGCCGACGGCAACTTCCACGGCCGCACCACCACCATCGTGGGCTTCAGCACGGATCCCGACAGCACCAGCCGCTTCGGCCCCTTCACGCCCGGCTTCGTCATCGTGCCCTACGGCGATCTGGAGGCGGTGAAGAAGGCCGTCAACAAGAACACCTGCGCCATCTTCATGGAGCCCATCCAGGGCGAGGGCGGCGTCATCATTCCGCCCAAGGGCTTCCTCAAGGGCCTGCGCGAGGTGGCGGACCAGAACAACCTCCTCCTGGTGCTGGATGAGATCCAGTCCGGCTTGGGCCGCACGGGCAAGCTCTTCGCCTTCGAGCACGAGGGCATTCGCCCCGACGGCGTCACCATCGGCAAGGCCCTCAGCGGCGGCTACTACCCTGTCAGCGCCTTCCTGGCCAATGACGAAGTGATGGACGTCTTCACCCCCGGCATCCACGGCAGCACCTACGGCGGCAACCCCCTGGCCTGCGCCGTGGCCAGCGCCGCGCTGGATGTCCTGGTGGACGAGAAGCTCGTGGAGAAGACCGCCGAGCTGGGCAGGCACCTGGAGGCCCGCCTCAAGACCATGAAGACCGACAAGCTCAAGGAGGTCCGCGTCATCGGCCTCTGGGCTGGCGTGCAGCTCAAGCCCGAGGCCGGCGGCGCCCGCATGTACTGCTACGCCCTCAAGGACCGCGGCATGCTCTGCAAGGACACCCACGTGGACACCATCCGCCTGGCCCCGCCCCTCGTCATCACCAGGGAGCAGATCGACTGGGCCGTGGACCAGCTCGAGGCCGTGCTGGCGTAGGCCTTTTTACGCGGATTCAAAGAGGGCCGGATCGAGCTGATCCGGCCCTTCTTGCGAGACAGCCCCTTCACAGGGGGCGGATGCCTACTGCTCCTCGTAGAGGAGGTAGGGTTGGAGGAAGTAGTAGCCTGCGGATCCGCCCTTGCAGAGGACCTTCAGCTTGTTCTGGGTGGTGAAGGCGAGGGTCAGGGGGCCAGTCTGGTAGCCGATGGGGCAGAAGGTCCCACTGGTCCAGGTGCCGGCGGCATCGCGGAGGAAGAGCGAGTCGTTCAGGAAGACCGCGGCCCGGGAAGCGTCCGGCGAGGCCGCGAGCATGAAGGCAGCGCCCGAGTAGATCGACCCGTAGGTGCCCAGCTTCTGGCCGGCGCTCCAGGTGCCGTCCGTCTCGCGCTCGAACCACCAGCACTCGGTGGTCGAGGCCGCATTGGCGATCAGGGCCGCCAGGCCCAGGCGGCCATTGGGCAGGGCGACCATGTCCCCACTGGAGGTGCGATTCGACTGGAACGCGATCGTCACGGTCTCGATGGTCCAATTGCCTCCGGCGCTGCGTGCCGCCACGCGACCCGCAGTGGTCCCAGCCGTGGTGCTGCCCGCGAAGATGCGCACCAGCCCGGTGCCGTCGAGGGAGGCCGCCCAGGGCGCACTGCCTCCGGACGCGAGGCCGGTATCGGAGAAGGCCCAGCTGCCCGATGCGTTCGTGAGGTGCTGATAGGTGGAACCCGCGGGGTAGATGAAGTGGAGGTTGTTCGAGGCGTCCATGAGGGCCACACCCGTGCTGGGCGTGGTGGTGCTCCGGCCCGTAGGTTCGGAGGACCAGGCCGTTCCCTGTCGCCGGAGATGCAGGAGGTCCCACTGGCCCGAAACACTCGAGGAGGGGCGCCAGAGGAAGAAGTGCGGTTCCTGGCTGCTATCGAAGGCCGCGGCCGATGCGATCGAATCGCCACCTTGCGGCGTGAAGTTCGACGCGTAGGAGCCGTTCTCCACCTCGAACACGCGGGGCGGGCTCACGATCGTGTCCTGGGCGAGGCAGCGCCCGGAGGATGAGAGGGCGAAGATGTTGGCGGAGGGGAAGGACCAGCTGGTGATGCCGAAGGAGGTGCCAGGCACGGTCGGGGCAGGGGCGTAGCTCCAGGCTTTGGAGACGCCGGACTGGCCATCCTTGAAGGCCTTCACGCGGATGGAGAGGTAGCCTGCGGGAAGACCGGCAGCCGTGTAGGTGGTGGCGTCCCCTGCCAAGGTGGCGAGGGTCGAGTAGCTGTCGAGGTAGGTGCTGTCGAGCCCCGTCTTGAAGAGGACGGCCATCTGGTCCGCAGGCGCGCCCGACTTGCTCCAGGTCAGGGTGAGGGTGCCGCCCGAGGGCACCACGGAGGCGATCACGGGTTGGATGACCGGGACGATCAGGCTGTTGGACCAGGCGGGGTCACTGGCGGCGGTGCCGCAGAGATTGGTCACTGTGTAGCTGGTGCTGCTCGCTTCGACGGGGGCCAGGTCCCGCCAGGAGGTGGATCCCGGGGCAAGGGTGGCCACAGTCGTGGTCCCGCTGCCGCTGATGATCCGGTCGATCCGCACGCCAGTGGAGGTGAGGGCGTTCCGGGTCCAGGTGAGCTCGACCTTGTTCGCGATGGTCCCATCCGCCGCCTGATCCTGTCCCGCCCAGGCGTTGACATTCCCGGGGGCACGGACCCACATGCGGAAAGAGGCCACATTGGAGTAGGCGGTGCGATCCGAACCGCTGATGCCGCAGACCCGGAAGTTGATCTGGCCATCGTCCGGATAGGACGAGGTCGAGATGAATGAATCGGAATTGGCACCGGAGACGGTCTTGAGGACCGTGAAGGAACCGCCTCCCACGCTCTGCTCGATCTGATAGCTGTCCGCGCCCTGGGCTGGGCGGATCCACGAGAGGTAGAGGGTCTGGCGATCTCCCATGTCCGTGATGGAAGCACTTGTGGGGCCCGGAGCCTGGGAAGATCCCCCTCCTCCACCACAACCCATCAGGACGGTCATGGCCAGGACGGCACAGAAGGTTCTCAGAACTGGAATCACATGTCCTCACTGGGGTTGGGAGCCTTTGAGCATATCATCACGAGGCAAGATGAGACTCCTGCCCAGCAGATGAGAACCGAGGGAGCGGGGGGCGTGTCGGCGGGCGCCAATGGCAAGGGACTCTGGGGCAGGTTCAATCGTCGGCAGTCAGGAAAGCCGAGTGATGATGAGACTCTTTCCGCGTGAGTGAGGGCGTCCCCAGATGAGGAGCAAGGGGCGACAAGGGATGGCGTTGTGAAGCCGTCTTTCCCAGAGGTAGGCTGGATCAGACCTTTCCACATCCCATCACCCATCTGCACCACGGAGGACGCCATGGGCCAGAGCCCCTTCGCCACGGGACTAGACGAAAACGCGGCCAACCACGTCCCCCTGTCCCCGCTCACCTTCATGGCCCGCGCCGCCATGGTCTTCCCGCGGAAGCTGGCCGTGATCCACGGGGACCGGACGCTCACCTGGTCCGAGACCTACGCCCGCTGCCGCCGCCTGGCCTCGGCCCTGGCCCGCCGCGGCGTGAAGCCCGGCGATACGGTGGCCGCGATGCTCCCCAACGTGCCGGCCATGTTCGAGGCCCACTTCGGCGTGCCCATGGCCGGGGCGGTGCTCAACACGCTCAACACGCGCCTCGACGCGGAATCCATCGCCTTCATGCTCAGGCACGGTGCTGCCAAGGTGCTGCTGACGGACCGGGACTTCGCCCCGACCATCCGCCGCGCCCTGGAGCTGCTGGAGGGCCAGGAGCTCCTCGTGGTGGACGTGGATGATCCGGCGGCCAAGGGCGACCTGCTGGGCCGCCTCGAGTACGAGCAGCTCATCCGGGAGGGCGATCCCGACTTCGAGTGGCAGCTGCCGGCGGACGAGTGGGACGCCATCTCCCTCAACTACACCTC
The DNA here is from genome assembly GCF_022808935.1 of Geothrix sp. SG200. Classification (GTDB taxonomy): domain Bacteria; phylum Acidobacteriota; class Holophagae; order Holophagales; family Holophagaceae; genus Geothrix; species Geothrix alkalitolerans. Next base: position 138,565 of record NZ_JAKZFR010000007.1, on the reverse strand, counting down.
GGGCACCACGGGGAACCCCAAGGGCGTGGTCTACCACCACCGGGGCGCCTACCTCAACGCCGTGGCCAACATCCTCAGCTGGAACATGCCGCCCCACTCGGTCTACCTGTGGACCCTGCCCATGTTCCACTGCAACGGCTGGTGCTTCCCCTGGACCGTGGCCGCCCTCTCCGGCGTCAACGTCTGCCTGCGGCAGGTGGATCCGAAGACCATCTTCGAGCTGATCCAGCGCCACGGTGTCACCCACTTCTGCGGGGCCCCGGTGGTCCACGGAATGCTGATCAACTCCGCCCATCTCATCCCCGAAGGGCTGGGGCATCCGGTGTCGGCGCTCATCGCCGGAGCCGCGCCGCCGGCGGCCATCATCGAGGGCATGGAGAAGCTGGGCGTGAGCATCACCCACGTCTACGGCCTCACCGAGACCTACGGCCCCGCCGCCGTCTGCGCGAAGCAGGAGGCCTGGGAGTCCCTGCCCATTGCGGAGCGCGCCCGGCTGAACGGGCGCCAGGGCATCCCCTACCTGATGGAGGAGGCCATGACGGTGATGGACCCGGCCACGATGACGCCGGTGCCCGCCGACGGCCAGACCATGGGCGAGATCATGTTCCGCGGCAACATCGTCATGAAGGGCTACCTCAAGAACCCCGCGGCCACGGAGGAGGCTTTCGCCGGCGGCTGGTTCCACACCGGGGACCTGGCGGTGCTGGAGCCCGACGGCTACGTGAAGATCAAGGACCGCAGCAAGGACATCATCATCTCGGGCGGGGAGAACATCTCCTCGCTGGAGGTGGAGGACGTGCTCTACCGCCACCCCGACGTACTGGTGGCCGCCATCGTGGCCAAGCCCGACCCCAAGTGGGGCGAAGTTCCCTGCGCCTTCGTGGAGCTGAAGGACGGCGCCACGGCGAAGGAGGGGGACATCATCGCCCACTGCCGGGCCCACCTGGCGCGCTTCAAGGTGCCGCCCATGGTGGTCTTCGGCCCCATCCCCAAGACCTCCACGGGCAAGATCCAGAAGTACGTCCTCCGGCAGCGGATGAAGTCGACGGACGCCCTCTAGGAGCTACTCATAGCGCAGCGCATCGATCACGTCCAGCCGGGCGGCTTTCAGCGCAGGCAGGAGGCCCGCCGCGAGGCCGACCCCGCCGCTGAACCCCAGCCCCAGCAGGATGGCCCATCCCTCGGTGACTGCCGGGACCTGCAGGCGGGCCAGCAGGGCGATGGCCACGAAGGCGAGCGCGACGCCGAGGATTCCGCCCAGCCCCGCGAGGGCCACGGTCTCGGAGAGGAACTGCCAGAGGATGGCCCGTCTCGTGGCGCCCACGGCCCGGCGCATGCCGATCTCCCGGGTCCGCTCGGTCACGCTCACCAGCATGATGTTCGAGATCCCGATGCCGCCGACCACCAGGGAGATGCTCGCGGCGACCGCGAGTAGGGCCGTCAGGATGCTGGCCTGCCGCTCCATGGCCTGGACCATCTCGTCCTGCTTCCGGATGTTGAAGGGCGTCACCTGGCTGAGGGGCACCTTCAAGTGTTGCCGGAGCAGGGCAGTGATCTCCGCCTCGGCGAGGCCCGTTTCGCCTTCGTGCGCGCTGACCACGATCCGCTGGATGGTGGTCCGGCCCATGACCTTGCGCATCACCGTCGTGTAGGGGGCCACGACGAGGTCGTCCTGGTCGCCCCACATGCCGGCGCCCTTGCGCTCCAGCAGGCCGACGACCTGGAAGGGAAGCGTGCCGACCCGGATGGTCTGCCCCAGCGGATCATCCCCGTACGGGAAGAGGGTGGCCTTGACGGTCTGGCCGATGACGCAGACCAGGGCCTGGCCCCTCACTTCGCCCTCGGTGAAGAAGCGTCCGGCCTCCAGTTCCCAGGCACGGATGGTCTGGAACTCGGGCCCGGTCCCCTGGACGTGGGTGATGAAGGTGGCGTTCTGGTAGATCACCGGACGCGTGGTCTGGACCTGGGGCGTCGCGGCCCGCACGCTGGAGTCCTGCAGCTCCGCCTGGATCAGCGCGGCATCGTCCTCCTTGAGGATCTCGCCGCTGCCCATGGCCTGCGGCCCATGGTGGGTGTGGGTGCCGGGGGCTCCCGGGAAGATGGTCAGCATGTTGGAGCCCATGTTCCGGATGATCGCGACGGAGGCCCGCTTGGAACCCTCGCCGATGCCGATCATCGCGATGACGGCGCCCACGCCGATGATGATCCCGAGCATGGTCAGGATGGCCCGGAGCTTGTTCCGCGCCGTGGCGGCCAGGGCTTCCTTGAGCAATTCGAGAACCCCCATGGGCGCCTCCCGAATTCCGCTGCCTTCCTGCTGGAGACCATTCTAGCCGGTCGGTCCAGGCGCCTTCTGGGCCGCCGGCGTCCGGAACCTCGCCAGCATCAGGCCGGCGGCGAGGGAGACGCCGAAGGTGGCGATCCACAGGGCCCGCGGCCCGGCCTTGGCATAGGCCAGTACGCCCAGCCAGGGGCCCAAGGCCAGCCCGATGGCGAAGCAGAGCGAGAGCAGGCCCATGTACTCGCCTCGGCGGTCCGGCGGGGCCAGGGTGGCCACGGCGTCGCTCATGGCGGGGAAGAGGGTCATCTCGCCGAAGGTCCAGATCATCGTGGTGAGGATCAGCGTGGCGTGTCCCGTGGCCCAGGCCGTGAGGCCGAAGCCGAAGGCGAGGAACAGCGAGCCCAGAAATAGCTGCCGCCCGTGGGACCAGCGGGCCATGGCCAGGTTGAGGGCCACCTCCAGGGCCACGATGAGCAGGGTGTTCACCGTGAACAGCAGGCCGTAGAAGCGGCTGCCCAGGCCCAGGTCGCGCACCACCCAGAGCGGCAGCGTTCCCTCGATCTGGAAGAACACCATCAGCATGGGGATGAAGGGCAGCAGCAGGAAGGCCAGGCGGCGGTCCCGCCAGGGGCTCGCGCCCGGCGCATGCCCCTGGGGAGCGGCGGGGCGCGGGGTCGCGGTGAACAGCAGGCCCAGCAGCACGGCGCCGGCCAGGGTGCTGAGGCCGTCGGTCCAGAACACCCAGGTGTAGCTGTGGTGGGCGATGACGCCGCCCAGGGCCGGGCCCACGGCCATGCCCAGGTTCACGGAAAGTCGGTGCAGGGCGTAGACCGCCTTGCGCTGCTCCGGCGCGGCGAGGTCCGCCAGCAGGGCCATGGCGCTGGGCCAGAAGGCCTGGGTGAAGGCCGCCCAGAGAAAGATGAGCACGAAGAGCAGGGGGCGGGGACCGGCGAAGGGCAGCACCAGCATCAGCGCGCCGGAGATCCAGAGGCTGGCCTTCAGCACCCGGACGTGGCCCAGTCGGTCCGCCAGCCGGCCCGCGAAGGGGCCCGCCGTCAGCGCGCCGGTGCCGTAGACCATCATGCCGAAGGCCGCCTGCTCCGGCGTCCACCGGCGGGCTTCCGTGAGGTAGAGCACCAGGAAGGGCAGGGCCATGGTGCCCAGCCGGTTCACCAGCGTGCTGGCGCAGACCAGCCACACTTCGCGGGGGAGGCCCCGGAGGCCTTTCCAAGGGTTCATGGATCTAAGGATCTCCACGCAGGGCACCAGGACATGAATCAAGAACACGAAGGAGATTGGGTCGGGTGGAGCGGCGGCGTCGGCCTTTTTTCGCGGCCATGCCTTCTTTACTTCGTGCTCTTCGTGGATCCGCTTTTCTCCCGGGGAGACCGGCACCACTCGCTCCAGCTCCCTACGTAGAGGGCGGCCCCGCGCAGACCCGCCACTTCCATGGCCAGCAGGTTGTGGCAGGCAGTGACGCCGCTGCCGCAGTGGATGGCCAGGCGGTCCGGCGACACGCCGCCCAGGGCCGCCTCGTACTGGACCCGCAGGGCCTCCGGGGACTTGAAGCGGTCGTCAGGTCCCAGGTTGTCGGCCCAGTAGAGGTTCACGGAACCGGGTATGTGGCCGGGGACGGGGTCGAGGGTCTCGTTCTCGCCGCGCCAGCGTTCGGGGGAGCGGGCGTCCATCAGCCTGCGGGAGGGATCGTGCCGGAGGGTTTCCACAGCCTCCGCATCCGCGAGGGGAAGGCGCCAGCGGTCGGCGGGATGGGGCGGAAGGGTGCTCGCGGCAGGAATGTCGACAGTCAGTGTCAAGCCAGCCTCCAGGGCCGCGGCCAGGCCTCCGTCCAGGACCGCGACCCGCTCATGCCCCAGCGCCCGCAGCATCCACCAGAGCCGGGCCGCGGCGTTGCTTCCGCCCGCGGCGTCGTAGGCCACCACCTCGGTGTCCGGTCCGATGCCCCATGCGCCGACCTGGGCGGCGAAGCGCGCCAGGGGCGGCAGGGGATGGCGCCCGCCCTGCGCGGGGTCGTGGCCTGGATCGCAGGCGGTGCTGAGGTGGCGGTTCAGGTCCGCGTGGAAGGCTCCAGGCAGGTGGCCGGAGGCGTAGTCGGCGGGATCCTGGCGGGCGTCCAGCAGGCGGATCGAGGCGAAGCGGTCGCGGAGGTCGGAAGCGGAGATCAGCGGCATCGAACCAGTATGAAGTCCCGGAGCGGGACAGTACCCTGAAGACTTGCTGGCGGGAGTTCCCATGTCCGATGCCTACGTCCCCGAATCGCGCTGGCGCACGGTCGCCGCGGTGGCCCTGGTGGGCGGCGGCCTGCTGCTGGCGGGGGTGATGGGCTTCCGGACCCTCCGCGGGGATGGCGCCTCTGCGGGCACGGATGTGAGCCGGGTGGCCTTCCTGGACGCCGAGGGGATGCGCCACACCGTGGCCGAGTACAAGGGCAAGGTGGTGCTGGTGGACGTGTGGGCCACCTGGTGCCCGCCCTGCCGCAAGTCCCTGCCGGAAGTGGCGGAGCTCCAGAAGGCCGGCGGCGACCGCTACGTGGTGCTGCCCATCTCGGTGGACCGGAACGGCTGGGCCGACGTGACGCCCTTCCTCTCAAAAAATCCCCAGCTGGGGCTCAAGGCCTTCGTGCCCGACGGAAGGGGGGGGCTGGAACCCCTGGGCGAAGTCCGCGGCATACCCACCACCTTCATCATCGACCGCGAGGGCCGGGTGGTGAAGCGCTGGTCGGGCTATGGCGAAGGCATGGCCAAGCGGGCCCTGGACGAGGCGCTCCAGGGGCGGTGACGTGGCCCCCCCGAAGGCGCCGGTGGCGGGCCCGGCTGTCTGGGGCCGCCCCCTGGCGCTCCTGGCCCTGATCCTCCTGGGACCTCTGCTCCTGCTGCCGACCCCCCTCGCCCGGGTGGCGGTTGGCTGGGCCGGTCTGCTCCTTCTCACCTTCTGGACCATGGGCGTTCTGGCCTTCATCGGGGCCCTCGCCGGCTCGGAGGCTTCGGTCCTCCTGGGCCTGGAGCGCCTCCTCCGCCGCTGGGTCGCCCGGCTTGCGCCGGGTCCCGAGGCCCTGTGGATCCACTGGGCCCGGCAGGCCCACCGGTCCGTCCAGGCCCGGTGGTGCCTGGATCAGGCCGCACGTCTGGGCGGGTCCGAGGGGCTCTTCCAGGAGGGGTTGGCCTGGCTGGACGGCGGCTTCGGCGCCGGGGGCCAGATCGCCGGCACGGAGCGCCTGGCCGGTGCGGCGCGAAAGGGTCATGCGGAGGCGGCCTTCTGGTACGCGGAGTCGCTGCGCACGGGCCGCGGCTGCCTCCGGGACCCCGCCGGGTCCCTGCTCTGGTACCAGCGGGCCGCCACGGCGGGATTCGGCCCTGCCGCGGCTTGGCTGGCCCAGGCCTGCGCTTCGGGGGACGGGGCCCTCCAGGATCCGGATCTGGCCCGCCGCTGGGCTCAGGTCTCCGAGCGCCTCCGACCCCACGCGCCGCTGAGCCGGAGCCCCCTCCGTCATGACGCCGCGCCAGAGGACCCCCTCGTGAGGGTCGGGGCGGGGGTGGCGCGGCACGCCGATGCCCTGGCGGGGCGCCTGGTCGCCCACTGGGCCGGTCGCTGGGTCCTGGGCGTGGGTGCGGTCCTGCTTGCAGGGCTGCTCCTGGGAGTGGCGGTCACGTTCTTCCTGGCGGGGGCCGCGGGGCTCTTCTTCATGCCGCTGCTGGTCCTCCTGCCTCCGGGCCTGATGCTGGCCTGGCAGGCCTGGCGGCTGCGGCGCGAGGGTCCCAGGAGGGGCCGGGACCGGCTTCGGGAGGCCGCCGAGGCGGGAGATGCCGACGCCTGCTACCGGCTGGGCCTGAGCTACCGGAGCGGGACGTCCCAGCTGCCCAGGGACGAGGCCGGTGCCGTGTCCTGGTTCCGCCGGGCGGCGGAGGCCGGGCACCGGGACGCGATGCGGGCCATGGCCCAGGCCTACCTGGGCGGCCACGGGGTGGTGAGGGACCCGCGGGAGGCGGCCCGGTGGGCGGAAGCCGCCGCCCGAGAGGACCTTTCCGGGGCGACCTAGATCAGGGCCGCCACGGAGGCGAGGACCTGGTCCATGCCCGCGTCCACGGAAAGGCTCGGGTGCTCCCCTGGAACGGCGGGCCCCACGCCCAGGAAGGGCAGGCCCGCGGCCTCGGCGGCCGCCAGGTCATGGGGGCGGTCTCCCACGTAGAGGTGGGGGCCGGGGCAGTGCCGAAGGGCGCGCTTCAGCAGGTCTGCGCGGTCATGGCGGGGCAGGGAGCCCAGGCGGGGGATGGCCGGGTCGATGCCCAGGGCGTCGGCCTTGAAAGCCAGCAGCTCCGGCGCATTCCCCGAGACCACCCAGACGGCGTGGCGCTCCGCCAGGCGGTGCAGGGCGTCGAGGATGCCGGCATAGGCCACGGCCTCACGTCCGCCGGGCGCGAAAGCGGCCCGGAAGCGGTCCACGCAGGCGGTCTGGTAGGCCTCGTAGCCGGGTTCGTCCAGCCCCCGGCCGAAGCGCATCCGGTGGAGCTCGTCCACGATCTCCCAGTCGGTGGAGCCCGAGCAGCGGCCCAGGTCCTCCGCGCTGGGCGGCGCGCCCCAGAGATCGCCCAGGGCCTCCCTCAGCAGCACGAACCCGGAACTGAAGTGGCCCAGGGTTCCGTCGAGGTCGAAGCAGAGCGGCATGGCCCAGGATCGCATGAGATGGCATGCTCGAAGGTGAGGATGGTGGTTCCTTGATCCGATTGGCGCTCCTTCTGGCTCTCTCCCTTCCCGCGGCGGCACAGGAAGGGCTCCGGTACCGCATGCAGATGTGGCTGCGCGGCGAGGCCGCGCCGCTGGAGACGCGGTTCCGCCTCGTGGCCACGGAAGGCACCACCAGCCACAACCGCGTGAAGAAGCCCCGCATGGGCGGCTGGCGGCTGGAGGCGGACCGCGGCCAGGGTACGCCCTATTCCCAGGCGCTCCTGCTGGGCCGGGCCGAGCGCCTGCTTTATCTCGCAGGCCCTTCGCCGCAGACCCACGCGGAGCCCATCGCCCTGCGCTTCGGTCCCCGGAGCGTGCCGGTCTGGAGCCTGGAGATGCCCAAGGAGCTGCACGCCTCCACGGTCCTGGTGGAGGTGGCGCCGGGCCTGCTGGCCCTCTGCGACCTCAGCGCCCACTTCGAGCAGGGCGACCTGGCCCGGATCGAGCTGCACCTGGAGAGCCTGGACGGTGCTGGTTCCCTGGCGCCCGCCGAGGCCGGGACCGTGCTGCTCAGCACCCTGAGGAGCTGGGCCCAGGAGGCCCGCCAGGAGCCTGAGGACGGCAGCACGGTCCGCTGACGGGGGTGGACGCATCCCACTGAGGGTCGTGGTCTTCGGCATCCGATCTGGGTGTTCGGGCCCCCAGGGTTTAATCTGGAAGGCTCGGAGGGGTCATGCCGTTCAGGGACGAGTGCGGGGTATTCGGGATCTGTCCCCAGACGGAAGCTTCGCGGCAGACCTATCTGGGCCTCTACGCCCTGCAGCACCGGGGGCAGGAGGCGGCCGGCATCTGCTCCGGCGACGCCGAAGGGCTGCACCTGCACAAGGCCCTGGGCTACGTGGCGGACGTGTTCTCCGAAGCGGTGCTGGATGCCCTGCCGGGCGACGCGGCCATCGGCCACACGCGCTATTCCACCACCGGCGGCAACGTGGCCTCCGCGGCCCACCCCTTCCTCATCCACGGCCGCTTCGGCCAGGTGGCCCTCTGCCACAACGGGAACCTGACCAACACGGAGACGCTGCGCGCAGCCCTGATCGCGGACGGCCACACCTTCACCAGCCCCTCGGATTCCGAGGTGCTGCTGGCCCTCATCAACCGGGCCCAGGCGGACACCCTGGAGGACGCGGTGGTCTCGGCCTTGCGGCAGGCCGAAGGGGCGTACTCCCTGCTCATCCTCACGGACCACACCCTCATCGCGGCCCGGGATCCGCATGGGTTCCGGCCCCTGGCCATGGGCCACATGAACGGCACCACCGTGTTCAGCTCGGAGACCTGCGCCTTCGACCTGGTGGGCGCGGCCTACATCCGTGACGTGGCGCCCGGCGAGGTGGTGATGGTGCCCCGGGACGGCTCCCCCATCCGGTCGGTCTTCCCGCTGCCCAAGGTCCAGCCGAAGCCCTGCGTGTTCGAGCACATCTACTTCGCCCGCCCCGATTCCCTGGTGTACGGCAAGAGCGTCATGGTGGCCCGCCGCGAGATGGGACGGCTCCTGGCCCTGCGCCATCCCGTGGAGGCAGACCTCATCGTGCCCGTGCCCGACAGCGGCGTGAGCGCGGCCCTGGGCTACTCCGAGCAGTCCGGCATCCCCTTCGACTTCGGCATCATCCGCAACCACTACGTGGGCCGCACCTTCATCGAGCCCAAGCAGACCATCCGCAGCTTCGGGGTGAAGGTGAAGCTGAACCCCGTGCGGCACCTGCTGGCGGGCAAGCGGGTGGTGCTGGTGGACGACAGCATCGTGCGCGGCACCACCAGCAAGAAGATCGTGCAGATGGTCCGCGAGGCCGGCGCCAAGGAAGTGCACATGCGCATCGCCTGCCCGCCCACGACGCACTCCTGCTTCTACGGCATCGACACGCCCAAGCGGCAGCACCTCATCGCATCGTACATGTCGCTGAAGGAGATCGAGGGCTTCGTGGAAGCCGACAGCCTCGGCTACCTGGACCTGAAGGACCTGGAAGCCTGCATGGGCGACGACGGCCGCGGGTACTGCTACGCCTGCTTCACCGGCGACTACCCTGTGGTGCCCGAAACCAAGCCGTAACGCCGCTCACAGCACGGTGCAGCGGGTCGTCTCCTTCGCGCTGAAGGACTTTCCCAGGGCCGCGCCCTGGACGTCCGCATGCTCTTCGAGCACCAGCAGCCGGTTCTGGACGCGCTGGAAGCGGCGCCGGATGTCGACCTTCGTCCAGACGCTGGCGAGGAGCAGCACCCGCGCCCGGACCTCGATGTGGTGATCCATGGCCAGGGGCAGGCCGTCGGACCCGATCCAGACCGTGGCTTCGTAGTCGGCCTTCTTCAGGTGGCTGCGGGCCTCCGCGTCCAGGTCCAGGTCCATGGCCAGCCGCAGCCGGCGGGCGGGCCGGCCCTCGTAGGCCTCGGCCCTCTCCTCCAGCAGCCGCGCCTTCTCCAGCTGCTCCAGCAGGCCCTCGGCGGGCCGAAGCTCGTCGTGGAACTCGCCGGAGCCCTTCTTTGCCGCTCCCGGGGCCCGGGTGCCCCCCTTCGCCTTGGCCGGGGTGGCTGCGGCGCGGCTGTCCTCCAGGATCCGCGTCCCCTCAGAGCCATCCTCCACCACGGTGGTCCGGCATTCCGTACTGTCCTTCCCGGACTCCCGTTCGAGGCTCTCCGCCTCGACTTTCACCTTGACCTTCGCCGGGGCCGGCAGGCCCTTGAGCGCGGCTTTCAGGTCCGAGAGACCGTCGGCCCGGAGCAGGGCGCCGCAGAGCAGCAGGGCCAGGGGCAGGGGCAGGCCAGGACGCATGGGGTCACCTCGGACGGGAGGGCTACGGGGAATTCCCCCCGAGGGTTGAGCCGGGGGCATGGGGCCTATGATGGGGAGCCATGTGCCTCATCGCGCTCGCCTACCGCGCCCACCCCGATTTCGAGCTCGTCATCGCCGCCAATCGCGACGAGTACCACGCGCGTCCCACGGCACCGGCCGGTCCCTGGGACGACGCCCCCGAGGTGTTCGGAGGCCGCGACCTGTCCCAGGGCGGCAGCTGGCTGGCCCTCTCGAAGCGCGGTCGCCTGGCCTGCGTCACCAACGTGAGGCGCATGGTCGCTCCGGACCCCGGCGCGCCGTCGCGGGGCGGCCTGGTGGCCTCCTTCGTGCGCGGCCGGCAGCCGGCCGGGGCTTTCTCCGACGAACTCCGCGAGCGGGCCATGGCCTTCGCAGGGTTCAACCTGCTGCTCTGGGACGGGACAAACCTGCGCTACCTGAACAACCACCCGCGGTTCCTCTCCCGCGAGGTGCCGCCAGGGGTGCATGTGGTCTCCAACGCGGACCTGGACACGCCGTGGCCCAAGACCGAGAAGCTCCGGCGGGCCATGGCGGCCTGGGTGGCCTCCGGACATGGCGACGAGGCGCCCCTTCTGGCCGCGCTGGCGGATCCGACGCCTGCCGCCGATGCCGAGCTGCCGGACACGGGCGTGGGCCTGGAACTCGAACGCAAGCTGTCCCCGGCCTTCATCGTCGATCCGACCTACGGAACCCGCTGCACGACGCTCGCCACCCTGCGAAGGGATGGCGCGGCACGTTTTACGGAATGGCGCTTCGATCCCGCGGGTCAGCTTGCCGGGCGCACGGACACCCACTGGGCCGCGGCCCCCGCAGGCGGTCGGCCATGAGCGGATCCGGGCCCTCGAACCCCTCCCAGGACCGCTTCGAGGACGGCCTGCGCTTCCTGGCCGCGGCCCTGGCCCTGGACATCGACCGCCGGCACAGCGGGGCCATCGTCTCCGCAGCCTGCGATGCCATCCAGTGCTTCCTGGCTGTCTTCGAGACGGCGGCCCAGCGCCACCTTCCCGACCCGGAAAGGGAGACTGCCCGCCTCCGGGGCCAGCTCGAGGCCCTGCTCACCCCCCGCCAGTCCCCCGAAGATGCGGCCCGCAACGCCCTGGAGGCCGCCCGCCTGGCCCGCGACCAGGCCGCCTTGCTGCTGCCGAGGCTCATGGAGTAGACGGCCCGAACAGAAATGAAGAACGCGAAGGGCGCTAAGGACGTGAAGGGTGATTCAAAATGGGGAAGTTCTTCGCTCCGCCGGAGGCGGCTTCGCGCCCTTCGCGTTCCGCTTCTCCTACGGGAGCGGCGATCAGAAGCCCACGCGTCCCAGGGGCACGTTCCGGGGCACGGGGTTGCCGCCGAACCGGTCCAGGGGAAGGGTGGCGGAGGCCAGGCTGGTGGGTTCGGGCAGGACGCCGCCGTGGGCTTTCAGGAAGCGGCGGAGATCCTCCCGGAACCAGACGATGAACTCCTGGAAGGCGACCTGGCGGAGCTCCTCCCGGGTGAGCTCGCCGATGACTTCCACCACGGCGGAAGCCGATTCCGGGGGGGCCTTGTAGGTATGCCAGGGCCGGGCCCCGCCCTCGCTGTCGCCCGTGATCCGCGACAGGAAGGCCCGGTTCTTTCCGGGCTCGGGCACCTCGGAGGCAGGCTTCCCCCCAGCCAGGAGGCTGGAGGCGAGGCAGAGGCAGACCAGGTGGCGCATGACTATTGGGGTGAGGGCATGGAGGCGGAGGTTCCCCGACTCAGTAGACTGAAGCCATGCCCATCGCGATCCTCGGACCCACGGCCTCCGGCAAGTCCGCCGTGGCCGTGGCCGTGGCCCGGCGCGTCGGCGGCACCGTGGTGAACGGGGACCCCTACCAGGCCATCGCCGGCCTCACCATTGGCAGCGGTCAGCCGGATGAAGCGGAGCGGGGCGGGGTGCCCCACCTGGGCTACGGGGAGCTGCCTCTTTCGACCCGCCCCAACCCCACGGCCTTCGGGGCCTGGGTGCGGGAAAGGCTCTCGGCCTGCCGCGAGCCGGTGCTGGTCACTGGGTCGGGCCTGTACCTGCGGGGCATCTGGGGCCAGCTCAGTGACCTGCCGGACGTGCCAGCCGTCCTGGTGGACCGCGTGCGGCGCTGGGGCGCGATCCTGGGCATGCCCGCGCTGCACCGCTTCCTGGCGGCGGTGGACCCGGCCCGGGCCGCGGCCCTCCATCCCAACGACAGCGCCCGGGTCCAGCGCGCCCTGGCCCTCCATCTCGCCTCCGGCCAAGCCCCCTCGAGCTTCCTGTCCGGCCCGGACACGGGCGTTCCCGCGGGCTGGCGGGTGCTGGTTGTCTTGCCCGGCCGCGAGCGCCAGCGGGAGCGCGTCGCCGCGCGAGTGGCCGCCCAGGTGGCCGCGGGCTGGCCGCGCGAGGTGGCGGACCTGGTGGCCGCGGGCCGCGCGGGCGACCTCGAGGCCCTGAGACCCCTGGGCTACGCGGCCTGGATGGCCGGGGGCGATCCCGCGGCCATCCAGGCCGCCGTGGTGCAGGAGACCCAGGCCTACGCCAAGCGGCAGGCCACCTGGTTCCGCAATCAGCTGCCCGGGTCGCCCGCGTGGGATCCCGACGCCGAGCCCCTGGAGGCGGCCTTCACCCGGTTGGGGCTGGCATGACTCCGACCGTCTGGCACGAGGGGCGCACCTCCCTGGACCTGCTGCGCGGCGCGGACTGGGCCTGGGTCGGGCTGCGCTCCGGCGATGGCCTCAACCGCCTCCACAGCGACCTGCTGGTGGCCCTGGACCGGCTCTTCATCGAGCTGCGGGGAGGCGGCGTGCGTCGGGTGGCCCTCAGCGGCTCCGCCTGGATGACGGGCCGGGGCCACCACTTCACCGCCGGTGCGGACCTCCACGAGGTGGGGGCCCTGGACCCCATGTCGGCGGAGCCCTTCTCGCGTCGGGGCCAGCGCGTGATGAGTCACCTGCTCTGGCCCGGCTGGCGCACCCTCACGCTGATTTCGGGCGTGGCCATGGGCGGCGGCTGCGACCTGGCCCTGCACGGTCAGGAACGCTGGGCAGTGGCGGCGGACCCCATCACGGGCAAGGGCGGCCTCCGCCTGGCCCACCCGGCGGCGAAGCATGGCATCCTGACCGGCTTCGGCGGGACCGTCCGCCTGCCGGAGATCCTGGGCCGCGAGGGTGCGGACCGGTTGTTCCGGCATTTCGAGACCTGGGGCGCGGCCGAGGCCCTGGCCGCCGGCGCGATCCATCGCGTCCTGGAGGCCGATGCGGTCGGCCCGGCCGTGAGGGCCTGGCTTGAGGCTACCGCCCCACCGCCGCGAGGACCGCAGGGACAGCCATGATGAGCATGAAGCCGCAGCAGCAGATGAGCAGGAGCGGCGTCAGCACGGCGCAGATCCCGCGCCAGGCCTCTGTCTTGTGCATCCTCGCCAGGCCCATTCCGATCACGACCAGGCCGGCGATCTGAATCAGGAAGCCGAGGGTGGGAATCCAGGCGCCGAGCTGGATGAAGGCCGAGGCGTAGCCGTAGGCGCGGATGCTCTGGCCCACGCCCACACCGGGCTTGAGGCCGCCCCACATCCAGAGGAAGGCGTGGCTCAAGGCCCCGAAGACCACCATGCCCAGGAAGGTGAAGAGAGGCATGAGCAGCAGCAAGGCGCCGAAGACGAGGGGCATGGCGGCGGCGATGGCCCGGCCTTCGGGTTTTCCGGCCTCTTCCAGGGCCGCGACCATGATGCCCATGCCGAGGAGGAAGAACAGCAGGGCTGTGATGAGGAAGACGGGGACCGACATCAGGAGGAGGAAGCGCCAGGGCGCGCCGAGGCCGTCGGTGGTCGGAACCCGGTCGAAGAGCTCCATGGGGTTGCTGAAGACCAGCCGGAACATGGCGCCCACCCGGGCCCAGAAGCCCGGGATGGCTTCGAGGTCCTCGAAGGGGATGGGGCGGAGGGCCGGCGCCTCCGGGGGCAGGGTTTCAGTCGTGCCGGGGATCTCGCTCATCCGTCGCTCCGGAAGGGGATGCCTAACCTATCACGATTCCTTGAAGTCCTTGGGCCTGAGGCCCAGCTTCTCCAGGCGCGAGAGCAGGGTGGAGGGGGCCAGGCCGGCGACCGCCGCCGCGCCGTCGGCGCCGGCGATCTTGCCGCGGGTGTGGTGGAGCAGCCGCTCCAGATAGGCCCGCTCCTGGGCCTCCCAGGTGTGGGGGCGCCCAGCTCTCTCCGCGCCTCCGCGCGCGGCCAGGGCGCCGGGGGGCAGCCGCAGCTCCCGGCCCGTCGAGAGGATGGCGGCCCGCTCGAGGACGTTGTTCAGCTCCCGCACGTTGCCGGGCCACGGGTAGGCCTGCAGCTGCTCCAGGAGCGGGGCCGGCAGGTGGATGGCCGCGCGGCGGTTCTCCCGGGCGAACTTGTCGAGGAAGCTCTCCGCCAGGGCGGCGATGTCGCCGGGCCGCTCGCGCAGGGGCGGGAGGTGAATGGGGAACACGCTGAGGCGATAGAAGAGGTCCTCGCGGAACCGCCCTTCGGCCACGGCCTTGCGCAGGTCCGTGTGGGTGGCGGCCACCAGGCGCACGTCCACCTTCCGGGGCTTCTCGGCGCCCAGCGGGTCGATCTCCTTCTCCTGGATGGCCCGCAGCAGCTTGGGCTGGAGGTCCAGGGGCAGGTCGCCGATCTCGTCCAGGAAGAGGGTGCCGCCGTCCGCCAGCTCGAACCTCCCCTTCCGCGCGGCCGCGGCGCCGCTGAAGGCCCCCTTCACGTGGCCGAACAGCTCGGACTCGATGAGCGTCGCGGGGAGGGCGCTGCAGTTTACCTTGATGAAGGGCCGCTCGCGGCGGGGCGAGAGATGGTGGAGGGTCTGGGCCACCTTCTCCTTGCCGGTGCCGGTCTCGCCGGTGACGAGCACCGTGGTCACCGTGGGGGCCACCTGCCTCAGCTGGTCGAGGATGGCGCGCATGGCGGGGCTCTCGGCCCGGAGGGGCTCCTGCAGGACATCCCGGCGCTGGACCTCCCGGAAGTAGCTGACCTCCTCGGCCAGGCTCCGCTCCCGTTCGGCCAGGCGGCCCAGGTACTCAGCCTGCTTGATGCCCAGCGCCAGCAGCGAGGCGAAGACGCCCACATGGTGCAGCACGCTCTCGGGGTACTGGCGGCAGACCATGGCATCCAGGGTCATGAGGCCGAAGGTCTCGCCCTGGCTGCGCAGGGGGGCCACCAGGCAGCTGTGGCCTCGGGGCATGTCGATGAGGCCATGGAAGGTGTCCTCGCCGGGATCATCCTCTTCGAAGGTGGCGGGCCTGGACCGGGCCTTGAGCGCGCTCAGCAGGCGGAGGTTGCCCCGGACGGGGATGAGGGCCTTCGCGAGCTGGGGCGTGGCCAGGGGACCCACGGCGTAGGCGACCCGGAGGACCTCCCCCTCCCGGAGCAGGACAGTGGCCAGATCGAAGGGCACCAGCTGGCCCAGACGCTCGAAGGCGTGGGCCACCATGCGCTCCGGCTCCTCGCCGAGGGTGAGGAGGGCACCTGCTTCCTCCACCAGCCGGGCTCCGGTGAGGGCGGTCTCGAGATCCAGTGCGGCCACGGGCACCTCCCGTTTGATTCTCGACATTTCGAGAATCCAGTCAAGCCGCCGACCTGGGGCTAATCCCTCGCCTAGTCCGATCGGTATACTGCCTTACCTCCGCAAGGACGCGCTTGACCCCTGACGCCTCTCATTTCGGTTCCTACCGTCTGCTGGCCCGGCTGGGCGAAGGCGCCATGGGCGAGGTCTGGAAGGCCCTGGACCTGCGCCTCGAGCGGGAAGTGGCCCTCAAGATCCTCAAGGATGCCGACGATCTGCGCCGCAAGGCGCTCATCGGCGAGGCCAAGCTGGCCTGCCAGCTCAATCACCCCAACATTGCCCACATCTACGACGCCGGGGAGGTGGACGGAATCCCCTACATCGCCATGGAGCTGGTGGAGGGGCAGACCCTCCGCACCCTGGTGGGCCACCCCTTGGATGGGGGCGCCCTCCAGGACCTGGCGCGCCAGGCGGCCTCGGCCCTCTTCCATGCCCACCAGAAGGGGATCGTCCACCGCGACATCAAGCCCGAGAACATGCTCCTCACGGACGACGGCCAGCTCAAGATCCTGGACTTCGGCATCGCGCGTCGCGGGGTCGAGGACCTCCCCGTGGGCCAGACCTCCCACCACATGACCCTGGTGGAAAGCACGGCGCCGGGCTACAGCCAGGGGACGCCAGCCTACATGAGCCCTGAGCAGGCCAACGGCCAGCCGCTCACGGGCCAGTCCGACCAGTTCAGCCTGGGCGTGGTGCTCTACGAGCTGGCCACGGCGACTCACCCCTTCCGCCGGGCCAGCCTGGTGGACACGCTCTACGCGGTGACGCGGGATGAGCCTCGGCCCCTGTCGGACCTGCGGCCTGACCTGTCTCGCACCCTCCAGGACGCCATCCATCGCCTGATGGCCAAGTCCGCCAAGGACCGCTTCCCCAGCCTGCAGGCGCTGGCCGCCGGACTAGCCGAGGACAACCCGACTGCCACGGTCCCGCACCTCAGCCTGTCGGCGGTGCGGATCCAGCGGACCCGGCGCCGACGGCTGCTGGTGTCGGCCGCGTTGGTGCTGGTGGTGGGAGGGGTCGTCGGCGGGCTGCTGGTGCGCCGGGCCCTGGCCACGGGGCTGGGCGAAGCGCGGCGGGCCTCCCGGGTGGATTTCACCAGGGGCCGGCGCGTGGTGGCCATCCTGCCCCTGGAGCAGCTGCAGCCCGATGCGGAGCATGCCTGGCTCAGCAACAGCTTCGCCGACGCCATGGCCTACGGGCTCGTCCGGCGGGAGGACATGCTGGTGGTGGACCGCCTGCGGGTGGTGGAGGCCATGAACCAGCTGGGCGACACGCCGGGTCAGGCCCCGAAGGCCCTGGGCGAGCTGGGGCGCCAGCTCAAGGCCGAGCTGCTGGTGCTGGGCAGCTTCCAGGTGGTGGGTGGGCAGATCCGCATGGGCGTCCGGGTGGTGGACGCCGTCCACGGGGCCACCACACACCAGTTCCAGCTGGACCGTCCCGTGGGCGACCTCCTGAAGATCGAGGACGAGCTGCAGCAGCGCCTCCCGCAGGAGATGGGCCTGGCGGGCGAGGCTGGCGCGCCCAGGATCCAGGCCCGGAACCCCCGCACCCGTGAGCTCTATACCAAGGCGCAGCAGGTGCTCACCGAGGGCAACCAGGATTCGGTCCAGCTGGCCAACTCGCTGCTGCAATCGGCCATCGAGATCGAGCCGGATTATGCGCCGGCGCGCGCCGAGTATGCCTGGACCCTGGCGGAGCTGGGCGCCACCCGCGCCCTCAGCCAGGGGCGCTTCGCGGAGGGGCAGGCCCTGCTGCGCCAGGGGAAGGCGGCCGCCGAGGCCGCCATCACCCTGGATCCCGGCGCCTCGCAGGCCTACCGGGCGCTGGGCTCCATCCTCCTGCGCCTGGGGGATCTGGAGGGCGCCAGCCGGTCGGCGCTCCAGGCCGTGCGCCTCGATCCCGCCGACCACCGCGCCTACGACGTGCTGGCAGACGTCTTCGCAGGGCTGGAGGGGGCGGACAACCACGCTGCGGCCCGCCGCTACTTCGAGAAGTCCCTGGAGCTCTTCCCGGAGGGCTGGCAGGCCCACCATCGCTACGGGGTGCTGCTGCAGAACGAAGGCGACCTGGCGGCGGCGCTCCAGCACGCGGATCGCGCCATCGCCCTGCGTCCCGCGGCCGAGTACGCCTATGTCACCGCCGCCGACGCGCTGCTGTGGATGGGCCGGTCGGCGGAGGCCGAGCTCCGGCTGCGGGCGGGCCTCCGGGAAGTGCCGGGCTCCAACGTGCTGCGCAGCCTCATGGTCTATGCGGCCTGGGACCTGCAGGACACCGGCACCGCCGAAGGCTACCTGCGGGAGCTGGAAGGGGCCTGGCCTCCGGACCACTCCAACACCGTCCTGCTGGCGGGGCTGAAGAAGGCCCTCGCCGGGGAGGGTGCCGTGGCCCTGGCGGGATTCGAAGCCTATCGGCAGAAAGTCCTCGCTTCGGATCTGTTGGCCAAGAAGCACAACGAGCGGCGGGTGCTCTCGGTGAACCTCTATTTCATGGCCCGCATGGCCGCGAAGCTGGGGAACGCGGCCGAGGCCCGGGGCCTCCTGGAGCTGGCGGACCGCCTGCATCCCGGCAAGCGCCGGGTCGCCCAGCAGGACCCCGTCTTCCGCTGAGCGGTCAGAGCGCCTTCCTGGCCTCGGCCATGAGCGCCTCGATGCGGCCGCGGACCTCAGTCATGAGGGCCTCCCGGTCGGCGAGCGCCGCAGGATCCACCGGCTCGCCCAACGCCACCACGTACTTGCCCGGGCGGAGGCGGAGGCTTCCCGGCGGCAGCACTTCCCGGCCGCCCACAGTGGCCATGGGCACGATGGGCACGCCGGCGTCCATGGCCAGGGCGAAGCCGCCCTTCTTGAAGGGGAGCATCTCGCCGGTGCGGCTGCGGGTGCCTTCCGGGAAGATCACCACGTTCTTGCCACCCCGGATCTCCTCGGTGGCCTCGCGGATGCTCCTGATGGCCCGTTCCCGGTCGCGGCGATCAATGAAGATCACGCCCGCCACCCAGGCCGCCCAGCCCACGAAGGGGAGGTACTTCACCTCCTTCTTGGCGATGTAGACCGCCGGCACCGGCAGGATTCCGATGAGCACCGGGGGATCCAGCTGGCTCTCGTGGTTCGACATGAAGATCACGGGCTGGCGTCCCTCCCGGACGGCTTCCGGCAGCCGGTCCCAGCCCGTCAGGGCCAGCGGGATCCGGCAGAACCAGCCCAACCCCTTGGCGTAGAGCGGCCCGATGCCGAAAAAGGCGCGGCGGCGCCCGAGGAAGGGAACGGCCAGCAGGATGCCGAGGACGACGACCGGCACCAGGACCATGCCCCAGACCGCCATCACAACTGCGCCCCATCCTGTGTTTCGCCAGTTGGCCACGATGCCCCTCCGTGATATTCAACCTATCAGTTCCGGAGGTTTCCCGTGGGCATCACCGAGCAGATCCTGGCTGATCACGCCACGCGGAAGGACCACGACGGCGTCACCTGGTTCACCGCGGAAGACCTGGCGCGCCTGGGCATCCACGACCGCCTCTTCACCGTCATGCAGAACGTCCAGCACACCCTGCGACTGCGGAAGGCCCGACAGGTGGTCGAAAGCCACGGCTGCACGGACCGGTGGAGCCTCGAAGACACGCACTGATCCGGCTCCACGCCCAAATAGCAAAGGGCCACCGCCAAGGCACCAAGGCACCAAGAAAAGAGAAGGCGATTCTTGGTGGTCTTGGTGCCTTGGTGGTGAAACGCTCTTTTACGGACTTCAGGCCTGGACGCCAGCCTCCATGGCCAAGGCGCGGGGATGGAGGACCTGGTTCTCCAGGTAGATGTGCAGGTGCAGGTCCCGCTCCATGGTCTCCAGGCCGTCGTAGAGGGCCCGGAAGGTGTTGCAGCCGTCGGCGGGCACGGTGTAGCTGTCCGTGAGCTCCCGCAGCTCGGCCAGCAGGGCACCCACGGCCTCGTGCTCCATCTCCATGACGCGGATGGGGCTCTGGACGCTCCCGAAGCAGGAGGAGCCTGAGGCACCCTGCTCCATCTGGGTGATGTAGGGGAAGAGGATCTGCTCTTCCTTCATGAGGTGGGGCATGAGGTCCGCGGCCAGGGCCTGGAAGATCTCGCCCACGCGGGCCAGCTCGCCGTGGTTTGGACCGTGGGCCCGCAGGACTTTGCCCATGAGCATGTCCAGGCGGGGCAGCTCCTCGCGGAGGTAGTCGTGGTGGGTGGTCACGATGTGCTGGATGAGCTCCGCCAGGGAGGCCCGGGTCCAGTCCTGCAAGGAGGGCACGCCGGCCGCGGGGGGCTCGAGGGTGGCCAGGTCCGCCATGACCTTCGCCGCATCCTGCTTCGCCAGGTCGCAGGCCTCGCCGAGGCTGCGGTGGCCCCCGCAGCAGTAGTCGATGCCCAGACGCTCGAAGTAGCGCATGGTCTCGGGACGCGCCATCACCAGCTCGCCCACCTTGGTGTCCAGTTCCACGTTCATGACGGCTCCTCCGGCGGGGACCCTCCCCTGGCTCCCAAGATGGGGCCTCCGGGCCGTGAGGGAAGTCACATCTTGACTAAAAAGGTCAAATTTTCTTAAATAACTCGAACGTCACATTCAAAATGTTGATTGTGTTTTATTTAGTCCACCGTGATGGACTTCGACACATTCTTCGGGGCGTCGGGGTGGACGCCATGGTCCGCCACGGCCAGCCGGTCCAGGTATTCCATCTTCAGCACGGACATGCGGAAGGCCAGGCGCTGGAGGGCCACGGTGGCGGCGAAGACGAAGAGGTTGGCATCGCCGTTGGGGGGCACCTCGATGTACTTGGACCAGTAGCGGTCCTGGCCCATGGGCTTGCCGGAGACGGCCAGGGCCAGCTCGGGGTTCTTCTCGGCGATGAGGAGGATGTCCGCGCCGCGGATCTTGTGGGTGTGGATCTGGCTGATGGTGATGCGCACGTCCCGCTCCTCGGCGGGGCACACGAAGAGCAGCGGGTAGTTGGAGAAGCGCGTCTCCACCAGCTCCGGCCAGGCCTGGAGGGCCTCGATGCCGCCGGCGAAGGGGCGGCCGTCCCGGTGCTGCTCGTAGACCTCCAGCAGGCCCGCCAGGTCCTGGATGGAGAACAGCGTGTTCTTCCCGAGGATGGTGTTGGGTCCGTGCTTGAACTCGGCGGCGTCGTAGCCCTCGGCGTGGTTGAGCACCACCTCGCGGATCTTGAGGGCGCCCTCCCGGGCCAGGCCGATGAGGCCTGTGCCCAGGATGTGCAGCGACGGTTCCAGGTAGAGGCGCCGGGCGGCGTCCTCCACATCGGCCTCGCAGCGGCGCAGGGTCTCGGCGATGAGGTCCTTCGCGCGCTCCAGGTTGGCGGCGATCTTGCGCTCGGTGAGCGAGAAGGAGGCCGCCAGCACGTAGAGGATGGCCACCTGGTTCAGGAAGCTCTTCGTGGCGGCCACGGCGATCTCGGGGCCGCAGAGGATGGGCAGGTAGAACTCGGAGAGCTCCTGGGGGATGCGGCTGTTCTCGTTGTTCACCAGCGCGATGCGGCGCAGGGCCGGTACGCGGGCGAGCACGTCCTGGAATATATCCACCAGGTCCTTGGTCTCGCCGGACTGCGTGATGCCGATGAGCAGGTCGTGGGGCTGGACCGCATTCAGGTACATGGACCGGAACTGCCCCGGGTTGCAGGGGAAGACGGCCACGCCCGCCAGGTTGTTGAAGAAGGTGGCCGCCACCAGGGCCGCGTGGTACGAGGTGCCCGAGGCCACCAGGAAGACGCGCCCGCCCTCCTTCTGGGACTCGCGGATGGCCTGCACCAGCTCCTGGAGGTGGCGGGTGACCCGGCGCCGCTTCTTCCACACGAAGAGCAGGTCATAGAGGGCCAGGGCCGAGGCGGCCGAGGGCTCCAGGCGGCCCAGGTCCACCAGCAGCTGGCGCTCGTCGGAGACCGGCTGGCCGTGGGCGCGCAGGACGTCCGCGTGGGGCTCCACCCGGGCGGCCAGCTCCCGGTGGACGGGATCCGCCAGCAGGGCCTCGAAGGCCTTCCGCAGGGCCGCCTCCTCCGGCGCCTCGTACAGGGCCAGGACCTTGGCCACCAGGGCCTTGCAGAGGTCCTGGCGGTCCTCGAAGGCTGCGAAGAGGCCCTCCGTCCCCGCATCGCGGAAGTAGTACCGCAGCACCTCGTCCAGGTTGTCCGGGGCCGAGGCGATCTCCTGTTCCATGAAGTAGTGGTAGGGGGCGCGAAGCCCCGTGTCGCGCACGTTGAGCTTGGAGCGCTTGGGCCGCGGCATGGAGAAGGCCAGCTCCTTCCCCAGGGTGAACACCAGGTACTCGCGCTCCGTGAACCAGAGGCCCTCGCCCTCGGAGAGGGGGATGAGCATGCGGGTCTTGGAGAGCACGGAAGTCAGGTCGCTGGAGACCACCACGAAGTCGCCGTGGGCGTCGCTTCCGATGCCCGCGTAGAGGGACGAGCCCGACTTCACGGCCACCACGCCGGGTACTTTCGGATCGGCGAAGGCGGCGGCGTAGGAGCCTTCGGCTCGGGCGTCGGCCTTGCGGGCGGCATCGATGAGGAGGAAGGCGCCGTCGGGGATGCCTTCCGTCAGCCCCGCGGCGGCATAGGCCGCGCGGCAGGCGGCCAGGGTTGGACCGGGGTCCGCCAGGTTGGCGGCGTAGGCGTCCTCGGTGAGGTGGGTGATCATCTCGCCGTCGTTGTCGGATTTCACCGCATGGCCCTGGGCCGTGAGGGCCGGCTTCAGCGCGTCCGTGTTGGAGATGTTGCCGTTGTGGGCGCCCACCATCTCCACCTTGCAGCGCACATGGTGGGGCTGGCTGTTCACGTCGGTCACGGCGCCGTAGGTGGCCCAGCGCACCTGGCCGATGAAGCGCTGGCCCGGCTGGCGGTCGATGCCCAGCTCGGGCACCACCCGGCTGGGGGCGCCCACTTTCTTGAGGAGGGTGATGGCGCCGTCCGCGCCGATGAAGGAGGCGCCCGTCGAGTCGTAGCCACGGTATTCCAGCCGCTTCAGCAGCTCCCCGGCCTCGTGGCCCATGGCCGCGACTTCAGACGCATAGCAGAGCGACACGATTCCACACATGACGGAGCCTCCCAACCCTCCATCCTGAGATGGACGGAGGGTTTAGGGAACCGGATCGATCCCGCCATCCGTCAGGGGCGAGCAGCGGATGAGGCGCCAGGTGGTGAGGAGCCCGCCGCGGAGGGTTCCGTATTTCTGGATGCAGCCCAGGCCGTAGTGGCTGCAGGTGGGGGTGTACTTGCACTGGGTGGGCAGGTGGCTGGACAGCGTGGCCTGGTAGGCGCGGATGGCGCCCCGGCAGACCCAGGCGGAGGGCTGGAAGCGCACGGGCAGGAAGGCCTCCAGCATCAGGTAGAGCCCGAAGGCCGCCAGTGGGTGGGCCGCCAGCCAGTCCAAGCTACGCCTTCGCCGCATCCGCTTCGGCCTTGACCTTGCGGGCTTCCTCCAGGAAGGCGGGGACCAGGTCCTCCTCCTTCACCTTCCGGATGAGCTCGCCCTTGCGGTAGATGAGGCCCTCGCCCGCGCCGCCGGCCACGCCCAGGTCGGCGTCCTTGGCCTCGCCGGGCCCGTTCACCACGCAGCCCATGACGGCGTAGGTGATGTTCTCGTGGTTGATGGCCTTGAGGCCCTCCTCGATCTCATTGGCCACGCGGTTGAGGTCGATCTGGACGCGGCCGCAGCTGGGGCAGCTCACCATGCGGAAGCCGCCGGTGCGCAGGCCCAGGGAGCGCAGCAGCTCGTGGCCCACGCGGCACTCGTCCTCGCCGTCGCCGGTGAGCGAGACGCGGATGGTGTCGCCCAGGCCCTCGGCCAGGAGGATGCCCATGCCCGCGCTGGAGCGGATGGTGCCGCCGAAGGGGGTGCCGGCCTCGGTGATGCCCAGGTGGAAGGGGTAGTCCACCTGTTTCGCCAGCAGTCGGTAGGCCTGCACGGTGCGGATGACGTCGCTGGCCTTGAGGCTGATCTTGATGTCGCGGAAGCCCTCTCGCTCCAGCACCTCGATGTGGCGCAGGGCGCTCTCCACCATGGCCTCGGGCGTGGCGGTGCCGAACTTCTCCAGCAGGTCCTTCTCCAGGCTGCCGCCGTTGACGCCGATGCGGATGGGAATCCCCTTGGACCCGGCCTTGTCCACCACGGCCTTCACGCGGTCCTGGCCGCCGATGTTGCCGGGGTTGATGCGCAGGCAGGCGGCGCCGCCGTCCGCGGCCACCAGGGCCAGGCGGTAGTCGAAGTGGATGTCGGCCACCACGGGGATGGGGCTGCGGTCGCAGATCTCGTGGAAGACCTCGCCGGCCTTCTTGGTGGGCACGCTCACGCGGACGATCTCGCAGCCGGCGTTGGCGTAGTTGTAGATCTGCTGGACCGTGGCCTCCACGTCCCGGGTGTCCGTCTTGGTCATGCTCTGGACGGTGATGGGGGCGTCCCCGCCCACCGGCACCTTTCCCACCAGGATCTGGCGGGTCTTCCGGCGGGGGGCGAGGGGCTGGAGTTCCTGGTCGGACATGGGGCCTCGAGGTCAAAGAATCCAGTGTACCCACCTATGCACCCTCCGGGCCCGGCCCGGGACAGTGCTGGAGGCCCGGGGCCGCCCCATGCCGGAGGATTCCATGCGCCCGTGGGCTTGCGCTGAGCCTTGGAAGGCTTGCTACACTGGCCCCTCACCCCGAGGCTCTCATGATCATGAACTCACGCAATCACAACGACGTGCTGATCCTATACCCCGAGGGAAAGATCACCCTGGGTGATGGCGATCAGGAACTGGGCGAAGCGGTCCGCACCTCGCTTACCAATGGCTCCCGCAAGATCGTGATCAACTTCAGCAAAGTGAGCTACCTGGATTCCTCAGGCGTGGGCGAGCTGGTGGGCTGCTACACCTCCATCAAGGGCAAGGGCGGCGAGCTGCGCATCTGCGGCATGAGCGGCAAGATCTTCAGCCTCATCAAGATGACCAGCCTGCACTCGGTCTTCGAAGTGAAGGACACCGAGGAAGAGGCCCTGGCCGGATTCTGAGGCGGTGCGTCCCCGCGCCGCCCTCGGGTGCAGCCTCCTGGCCCTGGCTCCCCTCGTGGGTCAGGAGGCTGCGTCCGCCCGCGCGGTGACGACGATCCGGATCGAGGGGGGAAGCGCTGATGACCAGCGCTTCGCGCAGGCCGCCCTGGGATTGAAGCCCGGGCAGATGGTGGATCCGGCGACCTTCCAGCAGGCCCTGGCCGCCGTGCGCCTGGTGGATCGCTACCGCACGGTGGAAGGGACCTTCGGCGGGAACGGCGAGGTGCTCCTGCGCCTGGACCCGTTGCTGCCCATGGAGACCTGGCGCTGGGAGGGGGATCCTCTGCCAGCCGACCTGCGCAAGACCCTCCTGCCGGACGTGCGGAAGGGGCAGCGGCTGGGGCCCCAGCGCCTGGTGTTGCTGGAACGCGGCGTTGAACAGCGCCTGAGGGAGGCCGGGTACCGGCAGGCCGATGTGAAGGCCGTGGTGGACGAGGGGGGCCGGCAGCTTCACCTGATCCTCAGCCTCGGGGCCCCGCGGCTCATCCAGGAGGTGCGCCTGGAGGGCGATCCGGCACCGTACACACGGGAATACCTGCTGAAGGTCGCGGGCATCACGCCCGGTCGCACGCACTGGACCCCGATCGTCCAGCGGGAGGCCCAGCGGCGCCTGCGCCAGCGGCTGGTGAAGGACCGCCGCATGGAGGGCTCCATCCGCCTCGCGCCCGCGGACGGAGAGGGCAGCGTCCTTGTGCTGGAGATCAAGCCAGGACCGAAGGTCACCCTGAAGGCCAAGGGGATGGACCTGCTCGGCCCCGTGCTCTGGGGGCGCCCCCGGCTGCTGGAGTTCGTTCCCCTGGCCCGGGCCGAGCGCTATTCGCCGAGCGTGCTGGACGAGGGAGACGGGCGGATCGCCGCCTACTACCGGGACCAGGGCTATCCCGAGGTCAAGGTGTCCCACGAGCGCGTCGTGACGGCGGGAACTGCCGAGCGGCCCGAGGCCGTGACCATCACCTACACGGTGGAGACCGGTCCCAGGCGCGTCCTGGGCACCGTGCGCTTCGAGGGGAACCACGAGCTGTCCGATGCGGAGCTGTCGCGGGCCGTGAGTCTTCCCAAGCGGTTCCTCTTCCTGCCGCCGCACGCGAAATCCGAGGCCATGAAGGCTCTGGAGGACCGCCTCACGGCCCACTACCTCCAGCGCGGATTCCCCGAGGTGCAGGTCCGCCGTCGCGTCGAAGTCGGGAAGGGTGGCGTGGTGGACGTGCGCCTCATCATCCGAGAAGGATCCCGGCGGTTCCTCGATGCCCTCGTGCTGGAGCTTCCGTCCGATCCCGCCTTTCCCAGGGAGCGCCTGGAACGGAGTCTGCTGCTCGCGCTGGCGGACCACCCGGTGTCCGTCCGGGGCACCCCACGCTACCGGTCGGACCGGAGGAACCTCCAGGGATTCGAAGGCACCCTCGAGACCACGCCCGAGGGCGCGCGCCTGACCTTCAAACCCTCGCTGCCCCTGGTGCGCAACGATCTGGCCCTGGTGGTCTCCGACCTCCGCCAGCGCCTCTCTTCGGTGGGATCGGCCAACCCGCAGGCCAAGATCTCCTTCGAGGACGATGAGATCCACCCCGTGGTGCGCATCCAGGTGCCCGCCCAGCCGCTCGACCGCACGCGCCGCCTGGTCGTGCAGGGCAGCGACCGGACCCGCGCCGAGGCGGTGCTGCGCGAATCGGGGCTTGCCCCGGGTATTCCCCTGAACCCGGCGAAGCTGGACGAGGGCCAGGTCCAGCTCGGCGGCCTCGGGGCCTTCCAGCGGGTGGACCTGCTCACCATGAAGGACCTTCCGGGCCAGGAGAGCCAGCCCTGGGAGCGCGGGGATCTGGCCCTGCGCCTCCAGGAACGCAGCCCCTGGGTGTTCACCGAATCTTTCGGCTACGACAAGACCCAGGGCTACCACTTCGGCTTGAATGCCCAACGCCTCAACGTGGGCGGCATGGGCCGGGCCCTCGACTTCGGTCTGCGGGCCGGGGACCAGACCCTGGACAGCCCCTTCCTGCGGAAGGCCTTCCCGACGGGTGAGATCAAGCGATCCGTCGACAGCTACAGCATCGGCTACACCGACCCATGGTTCCTCCCCGGCTCGCTGGACACGCTGCTGGCCCCACGCACACGCTTCCGGGCGGAGGGCGCCTACATCGAGGAGGCCCAGGCGGCCTTCTTCGCCCGCCGGCGCCGCTTCACGCCCAGCCTGGAGTGGAAGATCAGCCCCGTGCAATCCGTGCAGCTCGGCTACCGCTTCGAGCGCGTGGAGGTGGCCTCCAACACCGACAGCAACGGCGTGCCCCTGCTCGCGGACCAGGATCTCTTCCTCCTGGCGCGCACGCCGGCCCGGAGCATCATCTCGGCCCCCTACCTGCAGGTGGTCGTGGACCGCCGGGACAAGCCCTTCGATCCCACCCAGGGGACCTTCTTCTTCGGCCGGCTGGAACTGGCGAACCAGGTTTTCGGCACCTCGATCAACAGCAGCTTCGTGAAGCTGGATCTGCGCCACCAATGGAACTGGCCCATGGGCTTCCATGCGGAGAACGGGGTGGTCATGGCCAGCGTCCGGCTGGGGCTGGCCCGTCCCACCGCGCAATCGGCCAAGGACCTGCCGCTGTCTGAGCGGTTCTTCGGCGGGGGGTCCTTCACGGTGCGTGGCGTGGAGCCGGACATGCTGGGCGACGTCCGGCGCACGGATTCCCTGGGCAACCTGCTGCCCCAACCCATCCCGCTCGGAGGTCAGGGGCTGGCGGTCGTGAACCTCGAGTACCGCTTTCCGCTGTTCGGCATGCAGAGCGTCTGGGCCGAGGTCTTCCTCGACAGCGGCCAGGTCTACCGGAGCCTCACCGCCGAGACCGATCCCGTCACCCTCCAGCGGATTCCGCCCTCCTTCCCGCCTCTCCGCACCACCCTCGGGGTGGGCCTGATCCTGAAGCTGGGCATCCCCCTCAAGCTCGAGTACGCCGCCGACTGGAAGCGCATCATGGGGCGCCCGCGCACCCAGGACGAACGCGACACCCAGCTCAAGAGCCTGCTGATCTCGGCCGGATTCCAGTTCTGACCGACCGCCGGGTGACGGAGTGGACGACTTGATGTCGTCCACGGAGTCGGGCCCCGGCGAGGAGGTCATGCCATGCGACCGCCGGGGCGAAGCCCTGACGGGTCGCGAGGGACGCTGCGAGGCAGCGTTCCGAGCGGGGCCCCCGTCGGGCTGAGCATCGTGTCCGGGTGGGGCGGGCTGCCTGGTGGGGATCCACGGAGTCGGGCCCCGGCGAGGAGGTCATGCCATGCGACCGCCGGGGCGAAGCCCTGACGGGTCGCGAGGGCTGAGCATTGTGTCCGGGTGGGGCGGGCTGCCTGGTGCGGAGATCACCGTTCGGCCGCCAAAATCAACCGTTCACCTCTTTTTTCTGCATGAGGATGAGTCGCGGCCCATATTGACGACCCTCGTTTCGGGTTCTTCCATGGCCATTCGCACGGTCCTGGATGACCCAGTCCTTCGATCGCCGCTGTCGCGAACGGGTTGCGGCCATGGCGGCGCCCCCAGGCAACCCGGTTTCAGGAGGACCCCATGCTGTCCAAAGCCGCCCTGGATTTCCTGCTTCGCCTGACGGACTGGTTCCATGGCCACTGGGAGGATCCCGAGTGGGGGAAGCGTCCCACCACCCAGATCCTCATCGCGCTGGCGCTCCGCGACCTGGCCACCGGTCTCCATGACGCGGAGTCCCGTGGGCAGATCCAGGCCGCTGCCGACAAGGTCATCGCGAAGAACGGCCAGGCCATGAGCCGGGCCTGACTGCCCAAGTGTCCACAGCGCTTCATCGGGGTGGTCTCGAACCGGCGCGCGGCTGGCCCCGCGGCCAAGCGGCTCCGACGCGCCACGGGCGCGTCTCCACCGGGCCGCTACCGGGCCGCCGCTGCTTCTCGGCGGTCCGAGACCGCCCGGTTGGAGATACAGAAAAGGCCGCTTGTCAGCGGCCTTCAGTGGTTGGCGCGGGCGGTCTCGACCATTCGACCGCAGCGGAGCGGAGGGAGGATAGGACGGAATCCGCAGAGCGGATTGCCGCCCGAAGGGCGAGGGGCGGAGCCCCGAGTCAGCATGTGTCCGGCTGGGCACGGGGCCTGATCGTCTCCGGCGCTCCACTGGAGCGCCTCCGCCGGGCCCCTAGCTGCCCGCCGGACTTTCTCGGCGGTCCG
Source organism: Geothrix sp. SG200 (assembly GCF_022808935.1). Lineage (GTDB taxonomy): Bacteria > Acidobacteriota > Holophagae > Holophagales > Holophagaceae > Geothrix > Geothrix alkalitolerans. The sequence goes on along the minus strand of NZ_JAKZFR010000007.1, from coordinate 109,953 downwards.
AGACCGCCCGATTGGAGATACAGAAAAGGCCGCTTGTCAGCGGCCTTCAGTGGTTGGCGCGGGCGGTCTCGAACCGCCGACCCCTACCGTGTCAAGGTAGTGCTCTACCCCTGAGCTACGCGCCAGCGCGAAGCTCTATCTTAGCGGAACGGGGGCGGCTGTCGAGCCTCCAGGCGGGGCGGGGGTCAGCGGTTCCAGTACCAGAGCAGCAGGGCGGCCACGGTGCCGAGGATCACCAGGGTCCACTCGGCGGCGTAGGGATGATCCAGGGTGAACCGGGCGAGGGGCACCTGGGGATGAACGTGGGGATGGCCATGAGGATGGGGGTGGGCGTGGGTGGTCATGGGAACCTCCGATCCTGAGGACCACGGTCCATGCCCAACATGGGTCGCGAACTTGCCCAGCGCCATCCAAACCCTCCGGAAAGGGTCAATGGTGAACGTGGGCGGCCGGCCAGAAGAGCCAGGCGAACAGGGCCCCGATCAGGATCAGCAGCCAATCGATCGAGGGGTCGTGCGTGAAGTCGTGGCGGCGGAGGAAGTGGGCGGCCATGGCAGCCTCCATCCAGGGGACACCCGTCCACAGGTGAGGATGGGTCCGGGCCCTGGCGGGCGCTGTGACTTTCCTGGAACTTCGGGCCTGGCTATTCGACCGTCACGCTCTTGGCCAGGTTGCGCGGTTGGCCCACGTCGCAGCCGGACCGACCGCCGGGTGGCAGAGCAGGCTCCGGGGGAGCCTGCGGCGCCGGGCCCCCGGCAGGGAGGGCCATAACCTCACTCCACGGTGACGCTCTTGGCCAGGTTCCTGGGCTGGTCCACGTCGCAGCCTCTCAAGACCGCGATGTGGTAGGCCAGCAGCTGGAGGGGCACGGCGTAGACGATGGGGGCCAGCCAGGGGTGGACGGCGGGCAGCTCCAGCACGTCCTCGGCGATGCCCGTGAGCCCGGTGTCGCCCTCGGTGACCAGGGCCAGGATGCGGCCGTCGCGGGCCGCGGCCTCCTGGAGGTTGCTGAGGGTCTTCTCGCGGTGGGCGTCATGGGGCATAAGGGCCACCACGGGCAGGGTCTTGTCGATGAGGGCGATGGGGCCGTGCTTCATCTCGCCGGCCGGGTAGCCCTCGGCGTGGATGTAGGAGATCTCCTTCAGTTTCAGCGCCCCTTCCAGGGCGATCGGATAGCAGGGGCCACGGCCCAGGTAGAGGAAGTCCGTGGCGTCCTTCCAGCGCTGGGCCCACTGGATGATCTGGGGCTCCAGGCTGTTGAGGCGCTCCAGGTGGGCGGGCAGCTCCCGCAGGCCCTGGAGCAGTTCCGCCTTGAGCACGGCATCCACGGTGCCCTTGGCTTCGCCCAGCTTCAGGGCCAGCAGGGTGAGCACGGCGAGCTGGGTGGTGAAGGCCTTGGTGGAGGCCACGCCGATCTCCGGGCCCGCGTGGGTCAGGATGGTGGCTTCGGCCTGGCGGGTGGCGGTGGAGCCCATGACGTTGCAGACGGCCAGGGTGCGGGCGCCGCGGGCGGCGGCCTCCTTCATGGCGGCCAGGGTGTCGGCGGTCTCGCCGCTCTGGGTGATGCCGATGAGGAGCGTGCCCGGCTGGATCACGGGCTCGCGGTAGCGGTACTCGCTGGCGTAGTCGACTTCCACGGCCACGCGGCTGAGCTGCTCGATGAGGAACTTGCCCACCAGGCCCGAGTGCCAGCTGGTGCCGCAGGCCACGATGTGGATGCGGTTGAGGTCCGCCAGCTCCTCGGCGCTGAAGGGCAGGTCCAGGGGGATGGCTTCGGCATCCAGGGGGAGCCGGTTCAGCAGGGTGTTTGAGAGGGCCTGGGGCTGCTCGAAGATCTCCTTCTGCATGAAGTGCTTGTGGCCGCCCTTCTCTGCGGCGATGGGATCGTAGGGGATGGTGTGGACGGGGCGGTGCGCCTCGCTGCCGTCCAGGCGGAAGATGCGGGCGCCCTCGCGGGTCAGCTCCACCAGGTCGCCGTCCTCCAGGAAGATCACGCGTCGGGTATGGGGCAGGAGGGGCACCACGTCCGAGGCCAGGAACGTCTCGCCCTCGCCCAGACCCAGCACCAGCGGGGGGCCGCTGCGGGCGGCGAGGATGCGATCCTGGTCCGAGGCCTGGAGGCAGGCCAGGGCATAGATGCCCCGCATGCGGCCCACGGCCTCGCGGAAGGCTTCGGGGAAGGTCATGCCGTGCTTCATCAGGTGGGACACCATGACGGGGAAGCACTCGGTGTCCGTCTCGGAGCGGAAGGTCTCGCCGGCGGCCTTCAGCTCGGCCCGCAGCTCCAGGAAGTTCTCGAAGATGCCGTTGTGGACGGCCACCACCTGCCCGTCGCTGCTGCGGTGGGGATGGGCGTTCTCCTCCGTGGGCCGGCCGTGGGTGGCCCAGCGGGTGTGGCCGATGCCCAGGGGCGTGGGATCCGACAGATCCACCTTCTGCGCGAGGTTGGCCAGCTTGCCCGAGGCCCGGATGACGCGGAAGCCATCCTTGGGGTCCGACAGGGCCACGCCCGCGCTGTCATAGCCCCGGTATTCCAGGCTTCTCAGGCCGTTCACCAGGATGCCCGCCGCGCCCTGCTGGCCGATGTATCCGACGATGCCGCACATGTCGACCTCCGTTCCAATCCGCGTTCACCTTAGCGCGCACGACCAGCCGGACCAATGTGGTGGGAGGGCCACGGGCTGCGGTGGGCCCGGAACCACAGGCTGTGGCGCCAGCGCCACGCCGGGCCCCGTCACCCCCGGATCTGCTTCTCCAGCAGCTTGCTGCGGAGCTGCAGCATGGCCTTGGTGTGCAGCTGGGAAACCCGGGATTCCGTGATGTTCAGGAGGATCCCGATCTCCTTCATGGTCAGCTCGTCGAAGTAGTAGAGCTGGACCACGAACTTCTCCTTCTTGGGACGCCCCTCGATGGCCGACTGGAGGATGTCCTTGATCTCCGCGGTCTGGAAGACTTGGTGGGGGTCCTCCGCGTCCGGATCCGGCACGAAGCTGATGAGGCTTTCGCCTTCACCGTCCTCGCCTGCCTCCACGAAGGTGCCGAGGGTGACACCCTTGAGCTCATCCAGGTTCTTGTGCAGCTCGTCCAGGGGAATGCCCAGGTGGTGCGCCACCTCCTCGTCCGAGGCCGCCCGGCCCTTCTGCTGCTCGATGAGCCGGTAGGCGGTCTCGATGTCCTTCTTCTTCCGCCGGAGGCTGCGGGGAACCCAGTCCAGATCCCTCAGGCCGTCCAGGATGGCGCCCTTGATCCGAAGCTCCGCGTAGGTCTTGAACTTGATGTTGCGGGTGGGCTCGAACTTCTCGATGGCGTCCATCAGGCCCAGGATGCCGCTGTTGATGAGGTCGTCCAGCTCCACGTGGGAGGGTAGGCGCGAGGCGATGCGGTGGGCCACGAACTTCACCAGGGGCACGTAGTCCTTGATGATCTGCTCGCGGTTGTCCCGGTCGAAGACTTCCGGTTCGCCGTCGTCCTCGGCGGTGGAGGCTTCGGATTCCTTCGCCCGCTCGCTGGCCGCCAGCAGGGCCGCCCAGGGGCGGAGGGCGGCGGGGGCCGACGCCATGGCGCGGGCGATTTCGTCATCGGTCGATGGACCGAAATCGGGAGGCTCATGGTCAGGAATCACGACCATCCAAGTTCCTAGGGTGCGTCACCGGGCGCGGGCAGCTTCCAGAATGCCGCAAAGTCCCCGACCTGCAAGGACGTTTGACTCAGCAGTTGCCGGACGATGACGCCGAAGGCCCGGGCGGCGGGGCAGTCTGGGAAGAGCTCCACTACACCTCGCTGCTGGCGCACCGCCTGGAGGATGTGGGGATCGTGGGGGATCATGCCCAGCACCTGGAGTCGCTTGCCCAGGAACCGTTCCGTGGCCTCCTGGAGCTGGTCGATGGTCTCCTGGGCCTCGTCGGCGCTGTGGCCGTTGTTCACCAGCAGCCACAGCGGCTTCGAAGGCTCGCGCAGGTGCAGCACCTTCACCATGGCGTAGGCGTCCACCAGGCTGGTGGGCTCGGGTGTGGCCACGAGGATGACCTCCTGGGCCGCCAGGAGCAGCTTGAGGACCGATTCGTGGATGCCGGCGGCCGTGTCGATCAGCAGCCAATCCACCGTCTCCGCCACCCGTTGGAGGCCCTGGACCAGGCGCAGCTCGCTCAAGGTGTCGAGGCGGGTCAGCTCCTGGAGGCCGCTGCCTGTGGGCAGAATCTGCACACCCATCGGTCCCTGGACGAGGATCTCCTCCAACACCTTTTCGCCGCGCAACACGTGCTCCAGCGTGTACTTAGGCGAGAGGCCCAGGAGGATGTCGAGGTTGGAGAGGCCGAAATTGGCATCCATGACCACCACCCGCTGGCCCTGCCGGGCCAAGGTCATGGCCAGGCCGGCGGTGACGTTGCTTTTCCCCACCCCGCCCTTGCCGGAGGTGATGGCCACGACCCGGGCGGCGAACATGGGCGCCTCGCTGCCCTGGCCCAGAGGAAGGCTGCGGAGCCGGGGAACCGGGTGGTCGCTCATGCGGACGCCCCGGCCTGCTCCGGCGGAAGGCCGAAGGCGGCTGAGCCCGACCGACGGGCCGAGCGGGCCCGTGATGGAAGCAGACAGTCCTGGAAGGTCAACATACCGACACCCGGTGGGTGTGGGGCGAGGGTTGTGCCACGGGGACCGGGTCCCGGAGCCGGGCGCCCGGAGCGCAGGTTCCGGGTGGCCTCAGGGCCGGAGCTTGAGGGCGTCCCAGCGCTCCGGCGGATGGAAGCGGCACCGCAGGCCGGCCCAGCTCACCCGCTGGAAGGTGACCTGCCCGGGCCAGGGCACCCGGTCGAGCCAGGCGCGGAAGGCCTGTTGGAGACGCAGGCGCTGTTCGGGCTCCAGGGCCGTGTCGGCGCCCACCCAGGCGCCGGGCCGCCGGGCCTTCACCTCCAGCAGGCGCAGCTCCGGCCCGCGGCTCAGGAGCAGGTCCAGCTCGTAGCGGCCGAGCTTCTGCCGCCAGGCCACCAGGTCCCAGCCCCGGGCCCAGAGCAGCCAGAGCGTCAGCCGTTCGGCCCGAAGGCCAAGGCGCCGGGCCGCCTCACCGCGTCGCACGGGGGAGGTCCAAGGTGTAGAACACGGTATCCACGGGCATGCGAGGGAAGTCCGGGGGCAGTTCCTCCGGCTCCGTGCGCTGGAACCCGTTGCGCTCATAGAAACGGTGGGCGGCCCCCATGTGGGGGAGGGTGCCCAGCCAGAGGCCCGGGATGGCGTGGTTCCAGGCGTGGTCGAGCAGGGTGTCCAGCAGGGCCTGGGCCAGCCCGCTGCCGCGATGATCCCTGTGGAGGAACATCTTCCGCAGGGCGCCACCGCTTCCGAAATCGATGAGGCCGAGCGTCCCCACCACATGGCCCTCCGCGAGGCCCACCCAGAATCCACCCCGGCCCGCCTGGTAGACCTCGGGGATCCGCGCCAGATCCGGCTGGTCCCGGGCGGTGATGGGCACGCCGAACTCGATCTGCTGGATGGGGAGGATCAGGTCGAGCACCTGGTCCTCGAGGCCCGCCTGGAAGGGCTGGATCAGGAAGGGCATGGCGCTACTCGTCCCGCCGGGGCAGCAGCAGGCTGCGCTGGACGCGCTCGAGGTTGCCGTGGAGGCGCACGATCTTCCAGGCGAGGATCATGGCGTAGCCCAGCCAGACCCAGAGGATGCGCGGATCCACAGGCGTGCGCTTGAGCACCTCCGTGCCCAGGTCCAGGCGCAGGCCCTGGAGGAACCAGGTGACCGCGCCGAAGGCGATGATGAGGTGCCCCCAACGGATCCAGAAGGGCCGCAGCCCCTCCTTCACCTTCCAGCGCAGGAGCAGCCAGCGGTCGAAGCGGTCGCTCTTCTCCTCGGCGAAGTGCAGGGCCAGGAGCTGGTCCACGAGGGGCGCGTAGCGGTGCACCTTCAGCTCCTGGATCTCCTCTTCGCCGTTCAGCTTGCGGAGGAAGGCGCTGCGGATCTTCCCGATGCACTCCTCCCAGGGCGCCTCCTCGCGGTGGAGGGAGAGGTGCAGGCGCACCAGCCCCACCCAGAGCAGGGCCTGGGCCAGCAGCACGGCCCACAGGGACCAGCCCTGCCAGCCCTGGGTGCGGACGAGATCGAGGAAGCGGGTGAGATCCATGCGGGGAGTGTACCGCTATCCTTCGGGAGCCGGCCCGGGGGCCGGAGGGAGGCTCCCATGGCGGAGGATCTGAAGACGGCGTCGGCCTGGGCCAAGGATCTGGGCGTGCCCGAGAAGAAGCTCAAGGAGGCCTTCAAGGCCGCCGGCATCGCGCCCGACGCCAAGAAGGGGGTCTGCGCCTACTACGCCAAGGCCTCCGCCGAGAAGGCGAAGAAGATCATCCAGTAGCCCGTCAGACCTTGTTCCAGGCCACTTCGCCGGCGGCGAGGAAGGCCTCGCCGTCCATGCCCCGGTCCTCCGCGCGCTGCAGCAGATGCTGGAGCACCTCGGCGGTGGCCTCGGCGTCCTGCAGGGCCCGGTGGGCCCGGGTGTTCGTGATACCGAGGAACTCGCAGAGTTCCGCCAGGCTGCGTCGGGGCAGCTCGGGGATGAGCTTCTTGGCCAGCAGGCGTGTGCACACGAGGCGGTGGCGCCGCCAGATGCCCTCGGGCAGCCAGGCCTTGAGGAAGCTGCCGTCATAGGGGGCGTGGTGGGCCACCCAGACGCGGCCTTCCAGCCTCGGCGCCAGCTTCAGGGCCACCTGCTCCCAGGGGGGCGCGCCCGCCAGCATGGGCAGGCTGATGCCCGTGAGGCGCTGGATCTCCTCCGGCAGGAAGCCCTGGATGGCGGCCAGGCTGGAGAAGCGGTCCTCCACCACCGGGCCCGAGAGGCGAACCATGCCCACCTCGGTGATCTCCGAGGGTTGGATGAACCGCCCGTCCTTGCCCCAGCGGGCCTTGGGGCTCCCGCCCGTGGTCTCCAGGTCCAGCACCGCGAAGCGCAGCTCCCGCAGCGCGGGCGAGCTGGTCTCGAGGAGGGCATCCTGGGTCATGCGCTGACCAGGGTCTTCAGGCCGTCCTTGAAGAGCACGTCCACCTTGCGGCCCATGCGCCGCTGGACGCGCCCCAGGCCGAAGGCGGGATGGTCCATCCAGGCGCCCTCCTCCCAGCGTTCGGCCACCGAGTAGGGTCGGGCCTGGGCCCCGCCCTGTTCGCGGGCCACGGCCTCCTGGAACTGGGCCACCAGCGAGCCGGGCCGGGGCCCGCCGGCCTTGGCGGCCGCGGGAATCCGGGGGGCGCGGGGCAGGGGCTCGGGCTTGGCCGCGCGGAACTTGTGCACGGACCTGCAGTTTCCGCAGATGAGCTTGTCGGGCACGCCGTTGGTCACGGTCAGGACCTGGTGGCGGGTCTCGCCGCCGCAGCGCCCGCAGGGGGCATCCACATCCTGGCCGGCGTAGTAGATCTTCGTCATGACACAAGACTAGCACTGGGGAAGCGGGACAGAACGAATGGGGCCGGGCCGGTAGGCCCAAGGTGCTAGGTCGGGTTCGGCAGTTGTAACTATATAATAATATGTGATTTAAGTCATATGGCGCAACCGTGACGCAGGTCGTACCGTCGGTCATCCCGGCGTCCGCGGCTTTTCGTTTCCTGGGCGTCCATCCCCCTCACGCTCCACCTCTTCCTGGGAGGACCCATGACTCGGACTGCCTTCAAGACCCTCGCCGGCGCCGCGTCGGCCCTGGCGCTCGCAGGCCTCATCGCCGCCTGCGGCGGCTCGAAGCCGGACGCCCCGGCGACCTCCGCCGCGCCGACTCAGGAACAGAGGGCCCTGCCCAACCGGACCGGTTCTTCCGCCTACGTGGTGCTGGCCTGGAACGACCTCGGCATGCACTGTCTGAACCCCAGCTATGACGCCGCGGTGATTCTGCCCCCCTACAACACGGTGGTGGCCCAGGTGGTGAAGCGGGGCAACCCGCCCCAGCCCGTCACCTCCGGCGTCACGGTGAGCTACCGGATCCTCAACAACACCAAGTCCTCGACCAAGGGGAGCTTCGGGCAGTTCTGGACGAACATGCAGAAGCTGTTCGGCGTGTCCCTTCCCGCGGACAAGGGTCTCAACCTCGATGATCCGGCTGTGAACAATGGCCTTTCCGGGACCATGCTGCCCAAGGGCGACCACTTCCTGGCCTCGGGCATTCCGCTGACGCCCATCGACGACAGGGGCGTGTGGAACCCTTATCAGGTGGGCGAGATCACGGTGAAGGACACCAGTGGCAAGGTGGTGGCCCAGACCACGACCACGGTGCCCACCTCGGATGAGATCAGCTGCTCGAAGTGCCACGGCGCCGACGCCCTGAACGAGGTGCTCCGGAAGCATGATGCGGCCCACGGCACCCAGCTCTTCGCGACCAAGCCCGTGCTGTGCGCCAGCTGCCATGGCAGTCCGGCCCTCGGCACCTCCGGGCCGGGCTCTTCGGGGATGTACCTCTCGCAGGCCGTGCACGGCTTCCACGCCACCCGCGGCGCCGCCTGCTACGACTGCCATCCCGGCGCCACCACCAAGTGCAACCGGAGCCTGGCCCACACCGCGGCCGACGGGAACTGCACCACCTGCCACGGGGACATGGCCAACGTCGCGAACACCATCAAGAGCGGTGCCCGGGTGCCCTGGGCCAGCGAGCCCAAGTGCGCGACCTGCCACAGCGGCGTCGCCGAGGTGGATACGGGTTCCGCGCTCTACCGGAACGCGCGGGGCCACGGCAACCTCTACTGCTCCGCCTGCCACGGCAGCCCTCACGCGATGGTGCCCACCTCCCAGCCTTCGGATAACGCCCAGGCCATCCAGTACCAAGGCAAGGCCAAGGCCATCGCCAGCTGCGCTGCCTGCCACAGCTCCAACCGGGGGGGCGGCTTCAGCGAGTTCGCCCACAAGCACACTGCCGCAGGCGACAACCAGCCCTCCGCCTGCAACATCTGCCACACGGGATTCCAGGACGTCACCCAGCAGGCCAAGTGGCCCCACCAGTTCCAGTGGAAGGCGCGCGGGGGCTCGGGCGGCGGCGACTGAGCCGGTTCCCCGGGGCACGGCGCCGTCCTCCAGCCGGGAGGTGGTGTCGTGCCTCGGGGATCGCTTCAGCCCAGCAGGGCCTTCACCTGGGCCAGACGCTGTTCCTTCTCCTCGGCCTGGCCGCGCAGCTTGGCCACGGCGGGCTCAGGGGCCTTGGTGACGAAGCTCTCGTCGGCGAGGCGCGCCCGCAGGGGCTCCAGCTCCTTCTCAAGCTTGGCCAGCTCCTTCTCCAGCTTGGCCTTTTCGGCCGCGGGATCCTTGAGGCCCGCCAGCTCCAGGGCCACGGCGCCGCCGGCCACCACGGCCACGGCCCGGGTGGGCGAGGCCAGGTCGCCCTGCGTGAAGGTGACGGATTCCAGCCGGGCGATGGACTTCAGGGCATCACTGAAGGGAGCCAACTCGGGCAAGGAGCAGAAAGCCGCCACGCGTTTCGCGGGATCCACGCCCTGCTCGGCCTTGAGGCGCAGGAAGGCGGAGAGCACCTCCTGGAGGCGGGGGATGAGGGTGACGTCCCCGCCCTCCGTCTGGAGGAGGGCCTCGCCGATGGGCCAGGGCCGCTGGGCCAGCAGCTTCGGCTCTCCGGCGGGCAGGCGCTCCGTCATGACGGCCTCGTGGATCTCCTCCGTCAGGAAGGGCACGAAGGGGTGCAGGGCCCGCAGCAGGATGTCCAGGAAGTGGAGGATGGCCGCCTTCTGGGCCGTCGTGCCGCTCTGGAGCTGGACCTTGGCCAGCTCGATGTAGGTGGCGCAGAAGTCGTCGTAGACCAGGTGGTAGAGCCGCTCGGCCGCATCGTGGAACCGGAAGGTCTCGATGGATTCGGTCACAGCGCCGAGCTCCGTCTTCAGGCGCCCAGCCATCCAGAATTCGGCTTCGCCGAATTCTGCTTCTGTCGCCAGCGTGACCTCCGCCCCGAGGTTCATCTGCACGAAGCGTGACGCGTTCCAGAGCTTGTTGCAGAAGTTCCTGGAGGCCTCCAGCCGCGCAGGACTCATGGCGATGTCGGTGCCGGGCGCGGCCATGATGGCCAAGGCGAAGCGCAGGGCGTCCGTGCCGAACTCCTCCATCACTTCGAGCGGGTCGATGACATTGCCCTTAGTCTTCGACATCTTCTGGCCGCTGGCGTCGCGCACCAGGCTGTTGAAGTAGACCTTTCGGAAGGGCACGTCGCCCATCCAGGTGAGGCCCGCCATGGCCATGCGGGCCACCCAGAAGAACAGGATGTCGTAGCCGGTGATGAGCACGCTGGTGGGGTAGTAGCGCTTCAGTTCCTCGGTTTCCTCGGGCCAGCCGAACACGCTGAAGGGCCAGAGCGCCGAACTGAACCAGGTGTCCAGCGTGTCGGGATCCTGGATCAGTTCTCCCGCTCCGCAGGCCCGGCATGCGGAGGGCTGCTCCAACTCGACGTGAAGCTCCCCGCACGTGGCGCAGGTCCAGGCCGGGATGCGGTGCCCCCAGACGAGCTGGCGGCTGATGCACCAGTCCTGGATGTTGGTAAGCCAGTGCTCCCACACAGCGGCGTGATGTGAGGGCGTGAACTGGATGCGCCCGTCGCGGACAGCCTCCAGGGCCTTGGCGGCGGCGTCCTTCACGTCCATGAACCACTGTTCGCTGACCAGCGGCTCCAGCACGGCGCCGCTGCGGTCGCTGAGGCTGATCTTGTGGACGTAGTCCTCCACCTTCACGAGGTAGCCCTGCTCCTCGAGGTCCGCCACCACGCGCTTGCGGGCCTCGAACCGGTCAAGCCCCGCGTAGGCCCCAGCGGCGGCGGTCATCTTCGCGTCGAAACCGATGATGGTGATGGAGTCGAGCTTCAGGCGCTGGCCCGCGGCGAAGTCGTTGGGGTCGTGGGCCGGCGTGACCTTCACGCAGCCGGTGCCGAAGGCCGGGTCCACGAAGCTGTCGGCCACCACGGGGATCTGGCGGCCGGTGAGGGGATGGTTCATGAGCTTGCCGATCATGCCCTGGTAGCGCTCGTCGTCCGGATGCACGGCCACGGCGGTGTCGCCCAGCATGGTCTCGGGCCGCGTGGTGGCGACCACCACCTCGCCGCTGCCGTCCGCCAGGGGGTAGCGCAGGTACCAGAGCTTGCCCTTCCGTTCCTCGTATTTCACTTCGAGATCGCTGAGGGCCGTCTGGAGGGCCGGATCCCACTGGATCATGCGGGGGCCGCGGTAGATGCGGCCGGCCCTGTAGCTCTCCACGAAGACCTTGCGCACGGCCTTGTTGAGGGTGGGGTCCAGGGTGAAGCGGTTGCGGGTCCAGTCCACGGAGCAGCCCAGGCGCTTGAGCTGGTGCTCGATGGCCCCCTGGTTCTTCTCCTTCCACTCCCAGATGCGCTGCTCGAAGGCGTCGCGGCCCAGCTTGTGGCGGTCCGTGCCCTCGGCCTTGAGCTGCCGCTCCACCATCATCTGCGTGGCGATGCCCGCGTGGTCCGTGCCGGGAACCCACAGCGCGTCGTAGCCCTGGGCCCGCTTGAAGCGCGTGAGCACGTCGTGCAGCGTGTTCACCAGGGCGTGGCCCATGTGCAGGTTGCCCGTGATGTTGGGCGGCGGGATGACGATGGACCAGGGCTCCTTGCCGCTCTCCGGCGCCGCCTCGAAGGCGCGGGACTCCTCCCACACTTCGTACCAGCGCGTCTGCGCCGTCCTGAAATCGAATGCCTTGTCCATCTCACGCATTGCCATCTTTGCCTTGCCTTTCCCGGATCCAAACCGGTTTTGCCGATTTGGATCGATGTGAACGACTGCATTCGGAGCGGCCAGCCCAATGGATCAGTTTACCCGTGGGGACACTGGCCTTCCAGGCTGGGGGCCCAGGGGGAAGGCCCTTGAATGTAATGCGATATCATGGTCATCATTTGCATCGCGGCATGGATGAGGGGGCTACATGCGTCTTCTTCGAATGGGGATCCTGGGGCTGTCGGGGCTGCTGGCGGCCGGGATCGGCCTGGCCCAGGACCGGCCTCTGCCGGCCCCCCACGTGAAGGCCAAGCTCATCTGCCACGACTGCCATCAGAAGGAGAAGCCCACCACCGCGGCGGTGCCGGACGAGGCCTGCATGGTCTGCCACGGGGACTACCCGGCCATGAAGGCCCTGACGAAGGACGCCAAGCCCAATCCCCACGCCCCTCCCCAGGCCTCGCCCCACGAGCCCTACCCCTGCACGGACTGCCACCGCCAGCACAAGGCGCCCGCGGTGAAGTGCCTGGAGTGCCATGAGGGGAAGTTCACCTTCAAGATCAAGTGAGCCCCCCGGGCCCGCGGTTGCCGGTACCCTAGGAACCATGGGCCCGAGTATCCGCTTCCTGTCACTGCTCCTGTCCGGTCAGGTGGCGCTTTTCGCTGGAGGGTTGGCCCTGGAGGGCCAGGTGCTCCCCTATCGCCAGGTCGAGGTCAGCGCCCCGGTCTCGAGCCGGATCGTGGACATGCGGGTGAAGGAGGGGGAGACGGTGAAGGCCGGCCAGCCCCTGGCCCTGCTCTACGGGAAGCTGGAGGAGCTCGAGATGCAGCGGGCCAAGGCGCTGCTGGAGCGGCGGGAGTTCGAGGCCAAGGGTGCCAAGCGCCTCTACGACAGCAAGATCATCCCCGAGGCGCGCGCCCTGGAGTCACGCATCGACCTGGAACTGGCCCGCCTTCAGTACGAGACGGCGGCCGAACAGGTGCGGCTCCGCACCATCGTGGCCCCCATGGACGGCATCGTGGTCGAGCGGTACCGCGACGAAGGCGAGGCGGTCTCCGGAGCCCAGCCCATGTTCCGCCTCATGGACCTGAGCCGCGTGGTGGTCCAGTGCGCCGTGAGCCCAAGCCTCCTGTCCGCCTTTCCGCCAGGCCAGAAGGTGAAGGTGCTCTTCACCGAGCCCGCCGCCGGAAGCGCCGAGGGGGAGGTCACCCTGGTCGACCCCTGCGCCGACGCCACTGGGAGGGTCCGCGTGCGGGTCGTGGTGCCCAATCCCGAGGGACGCTTCCGGGCGGGGCTCAAGGCTAAAGTGCTGGCGCCGGAGTGATCCGGCTGCTTTCCGGAGCCGGGATCAGAGCTTCTTGTGGGTGCCGTCGCACATGGGCTTGGTGCCGCTGTGCTTGCAGCCGCAGAACCACTTCGTGCCCGTGATGTCGGCGGTGTAGGCCAGGGGCACGAACGGCCCGCCCTTGTGGGAACCGTCGCAGAACGGCTGCTTCTTGCTGTTGCCGCAGGCGCACCAGTGGTAGGTCTTGCCCGCTTCGACCTCCACCTGGAAGGGGCCCTTCTGGGCGATGTGGGGCGTGGGATCCGTCATGGCGAGCCTCCTGTCGGGGTGCCGGTGGATGGAAGACCACTATAGTCCCGTCGTCCAGACAAGATTCAATCGTCCCGGCGCTCCTCGGCCTCCTCCCACTCCAGCTCGGTCCACCACTCGTACTCGAGGCCCTCGCAGGTGACGCCGAAAGAGGGGCAGGCGACGCAGCCGTCGCCGCGGTGGACCTCGGCGTCGTGCAGGGGCGGGTAGGTCGCGAGCAGGGCCAGGGCGCCCTCCCGCGCCGCGGCCTCGACGCCGGTCATGGGACGGGAGGGCAGGTCCCGCACGTGGAAGCGGCGCAGGCGCTCCTCGCCCTGGGGGTAGAGCACGGAGTTCTCGGCGTCGATGTGGCGCCACAAAGAGCGGCTGTAGTCCACGGCCAGTGCCTCCACCTGGCGGCGGTCCCCGTCTGCGGCCAGGGCAGAGCCCAACAGGCCTTCCAGGCCATCCAGAAGGCCGGCCATGCGCCGGTGCTCCACGGTGAGGGCCGCGATGGGGCCCCGGTGGGCGGGCAGCTCGGCCCGCTCCGCCAGGGCCTTGAACAGGACCTCCTCCTCCTTGTGGTGGTGGAAGTCCCCGGCATAGCGCCGGAAGAAGGCCATGAAGCGCGCGCCGTCGGCCGGATCGCCCCCGCCCTCGAGCCGGATCTTCACGAAGGTCCGCAGGGAGCCCAGCACCTGCTCGATGAGGTCGTGTTCCGCGCGGAGGTCGTCGAGGAGCTTCATGATGCCGACAGCTTAACGGCGGCGCCCTCCACCCGCATGCCCAGGGCGTTCAGCAGCCAGTGGTCGTGGTTGCCGCCGGGGTTGGGCGTGGTGAGGAGCTTCTCGCCCGTGAAGATGCTGTTGGCACCCGCGAAGAAGCAGAGGGCCTGCAGTTCGTCGCTCATCTGCGTGCGGCCGGCGCTGAGGCGGATGCGGCTCTTCGGGAAGAGGATGCGGGCTGTGGCGATCATGCGCACGAGCTCGAGCGGGGGCAGGGGATCCACGTCGGCCAGCGGCGTGCCGTCCACGGCCACGAACTGGTTGATGGGGATGCTCTCGGGCGCGGGCTCCAGCTCCGTCAGCTCCTGGAGGAAGTGGATGCGCTGGTCGATGGTCTCGCCCATGCCCACGATGCCGCCGGAGCAGACTTCCAGGCCCGCGGCACGCACGGCTTGAATGGTCTCCAGGCGCTCGTCGAACTTGCGGGTGTGGATGATGGTCTCGTAGAAGTCCCTGGAACTGTCGATGTTGTGGTTGTAGACCTGGCATCCGGCCCCCTTGAGCCGCCGGGCCTGATCCTCATTCAGCATGCCGAGGGTGACGCAGACCTCCATGCCCATGCCGGAGACGCCGCGCACCATGTCGAGCACGGCGTCGAAGTTGGCGTCGTCCTTCACCTCGCGCCAGGCAGCGCCCATGCAGTACCGCGTCGAGCCGTTCGCCTTCGCCTCGGTGGCGCCGGCCAGCACCTTCTCCACGTCCTTGAGCGGTTCGACCTTGAGCGCGGTCTGGTAGCGGGCGCTCTGGGGGCAGTAGGCGCAGTCCTCGGGACAGGCGCCGGTCTTGATGGAATCCAGGGTGCAGAACTGGATCTCCTCGGCGTTCCAGTGCGCCCGGTGGGCCGTGGCGGCCCGGTACAGCAGCTCGGGCACGGGCAGGTCGTGGATGGCGCGGATCTCGGAAGGGGACAGGGGCATGGGCCACTCGCAAAGGGCCCATTCTATCCATAAGGTTCGTGGGCGCGATTTATCGACCCATGCATCACTTATTGATCTGCACTGGTCTGTGTCGAGGCCTCAAATGACACGAGATTGGCCCGGAGATCCCCCTCGTAGACGGGTGATCTGTAGACGGCTGGCCTCCGTGCTAGATTGAGGGGCCCCAGATGGCTCAGAACCCCTTGTGAGGAGTGCCTTTGGCCGCCCGTTCCGACCTGTCCGCGCCCGCCACGACCCTGACCCGCGAGCAGCGCGTCAGGCTCTTCCGCACGATCTATGCGGCGCGCCGCATCGACGACAAGGAAATCACCGGCAAGCGCCAGAACAAGGTCTATTTCCAGATCAACGGCGTGGGCCACGAAGCCATCCAGGCCGCCGCCTCCATGGTGTTCAAGCCCGGCCACGACTGGTTCTTCTTCTACTACCGGGACCGCGCGCTGGCCTATGGGCTGGGCTATTCCGCCAAGGAGATGTTCCTGGGCTCGGTGGGTTCCGTGGAGGATCCCGCTAGTGGCGGCCGGCAGATGCCCAGCCACTGGGGGAACCAGCGGCTCAACATCTTCACCACCTCCAGCCCCACGGGCAGCCAGTTCCTTCAGGCGGTGGGCGCCGCGGAGGCGGTGCTCCGGGCCGAGCAGGGAGGCCTGCAAGAGGTTCTGGGCATCGCCTCGGATCAGGTGGTCCTGGTGACCACCGGGGACGGCACCTGCAGCGAAGGCGAGTTCTGGGAGGCCGTCAGCAACGCCGTGAACCTGAAGGCCCCGGTGGTCTTCCTGGTGGAGGACAACGGCTACGCCATCAGCGTGCCCACGGAGGTGCAGTACCCCGGCGGCAACGTGGCGGCCCTCCTCAAGGGCTACGAACCCCATGGCCTGCTGATCCTGGACGACGTGGACGGGTGCGATCCCCTGGCCAGCTATCAGGCCATGAAGGCCGCGGCGGACCATGTGCGCGCCCGCAAGGGCCCTGCCCTGGTGCGCGCCCGGGTCATCCGGCCCTACAGCCACTCGCTGTCCGATGACGAGCAGCTCTACAAGTCGAAGACTCAGCGGGAGGCGGAAGCCCTGCGGGACCCCGTGGCCATCTACGCCCATCAGCTGGTGGCCTGGGGGGACATCAGCCCCGAGCAGCTCCAGATGCTGAAGGAGGAGGTCCAGGCGGAGATCGACGCGGCCTGGGAGGAGGCGGACGCGGCCCCGAAACCCGAATCCGGCAGCTTCTATCGGCACCTCTACAGCGAGGAGGTGGATCCCACCTCGGCGGCCTTCGACACGGAGCAGGCGGCGGGCGACCAGGCCACGGGCGCCAAGACCATGATCGATCTCGTCAACGCCACGCTGAAGCACGAGATGGCCCGCGATCCGCGCATCCTCGTCTTCGGCGAGGACGTGGCGGACGCCAGCCGGACGGAGATCCTCGGCGAAGTGAAGGGCAAGGGCGGCGTCTTCAAGGCCACTCATGGCCTCCAGAAGCAGTTCGGCAGCCACCGCGTGTACAACTCGCCCCTGGCGGAGGCCACCATCATCGGCCGCGCCATCGGCCTGGCGGTCCGTGGCTTCAAGCCGGTGGTGGAGATCCAGTTCTTCGACTACATCTGGCCTGCCATGCAGCAGCTGCGCGACGAGCTGGCCACCATCCGGTGGCGCTCCAACGGGGCCTTCAAGGCACCCGTGGTGGTGCGCGTGCCCATCGCCGGCTACCTCATGGGCGGCGCCACGTACCACAGCCAGTGCGGCGAGAGCACCTTCACGCACATCCCCGGTCTGCGGGTGGTGTGCCCCAGCCGGGCCCTGGACGCGGCGGGCCTGCTGCGCACGGCCATCCGCTGCGAAGACCCCGTGCTCTTCCTGGAGCCCAAGCACCTCTATCGGCAGACCCACAACAAGGGCAACGACCCCGGCCCCGACTTCCTGATTCCCTTCGGCAAGGCCCGGACCGTGCGCGAAGGCACCAGTCTCTCCGTCATCACCTTCGGCAACACCGTGCACCGCGCGGTCCAGGCCGCCCGGGAGGCCGAGAAGGAAGGCATCTCCGTCGAGATCATCGACCTCCGCACTCTCAATCCCTACGACTGGGAAGCCATCGAGCGGACTGTGAAGAAGACGCACCGGGTCCTCGTGGCCCACGAAGACACCCTCAGCTGGGGCTACGGCGCCGAGATCGCCGCCCGCATCGCCGACGAGCTCTTCTTCCACCTGGACGCCCCGGTCCGCCGCCTGGCCGCCAAGGACACCTGGGTGGCCTACCATCCGTCCCTGGAGGACGAGATCCTGCCCCAGCCCAAGGATTTCCTGGAGGCCTACCGGAAGCTCGCCGTCGTCTGAATCGGGGAAGGAATTCTCCGCGAGAGACCGATAGGATGGGCCATGACCGGAGGGTCCATGCGCCTGGCTCCAATCCTGCTCTTTCTCCTGGGCGTTCCGGTCTTCGCCCAGCTGGGCCGCGCCGATGGCGTCTCCGGCGCGCCTCTGACGGGCTGGACCCTGGGATTCCAGCGGGTGCAGCCCTCGCTGTCCGCGAGCATCGATGGAATTCGCGACGGGAAGGCCTCCCTGGTGGACACGGATTCGGATCTCGGGCTGGGGAGGGACGGCAATCCCTTCGGCGCGCTCCTGGAATACCAGGGCCAAGCCCACGGCTTCCAGCTCACCTATGATTCCGCGCGCTACCGGGGCGATCGGGTGCTGCCTCGCGCCATCCTCATCGACGGGAGGTCCTACGCGGCGGGCACCCCGCTCCAGACGCAGGCGAAGGTCGAGGTTCTGGAGGGCCTCTGGACCTACAAGTTCGTGCGGCGCCCTGATGCGTGGCTGGGCTTCGACCTCGGCGCGCAGGTTTTCCGGGTGGATCTCCAGGCCCTCACCCTCACATCGACCCCCCGAAGCCAGTCAGAACACTCCAGCTGGATCGTCCCCCAGGTGGGTCTCACGGGCTGGTCTTCGGGCGTCGACGGCCTTCTGGAATCCCGGGTCTACGCCCGGTACATCACCTACCGGAGCGCCACCTCTTTCCGGTACGGCGTGGACGCCCGGGCCTACCTCTATCCGAAGTTCGGGCTGCGGGTGTTCTTCGAGGATGGTCGCGCACATATCCCCCGGGGGTCCGTAGAGGGGGACCTGGACCTGCGGGCTGACCGGCGGATCACGGGTCTGGGCCTGGTGATCCGCTTCTGAGCGCCGGGGGACGCCCCCCCGGCGCGGCGCCTGAAAAGACCGGCCGCAGAAAAAAGCGGTGGACGGCGGCAATCCTGTCATGCTGTTTTGCGTGACCCGCCAGGGGCGGAATTCACATCAACGCAATGACGGCCTTGTCTGGGGAAAGTCATCGCTACATCATCACCAGACGTTCTGCAGGAAACAGTTATGGCTCAAGGCACCGTCAAGTGGTTCAACGCCGAGAAGGGCTTCGGCTTCATCACCCCCGATGAGGGCGGCGCTGATCTCTTCGTCCACCACACCGCCATCCAGGGTGGCGGCTTCCGCACGCTGGACGAAAATCAGCGCGTCAGCTTCGAAGTCGCCCAGGGCCAGAAGGGCCCCCAGGCGACCAACGTCCAGAAGCTCTAGTCCTTCTACCGTTCAACTGAAAAGGCGGCCCTTCGGGCCGCCTTTTCTCATTCAGGTTCCCGTCCGGCGCCGCCGGCCAGGGCTGTCGGTCAGTGGTGCCCGTGCTCGTCCATGACCGTGGGCTTGCCGATGAACTCGGCCTTGCGGCCCAGGAAGACCACCCAGAAGGCGAACAGGATCAGCACGCCGAGGCCCAGGTAGAACAGAGGCTGGCGGAGGGTCACCAGGCCGGTCCAGTTGAAGCTCGCGAGGCCGACCAGCGTGCCCAGGAGGCCTGTGCCGAGGAGCAGGATGCCCCACCGGGCGGAGGCCACGGGGGCCTGGCCCACTTCCTCGGGCACGGTCCCGAGGGGGTTCTTCACCTCGCCGGCCACGTGGGTGCCCTGGAAGAGGAGGATGGCGAACAGGATGAAATAGAAGACCAGGAAGAGCATGGGCGTACCTCGTCTTTCTTCCTATCACGATTTCCCGGCCCCCGGGCGGAATTCGGTGCATGGGTCACAACCTGCGCGGGTTGCTCCCATGGCCTTCAGCCTTCGTCCAGGATGGTCCGGCCGGCCCGGATGGCCGCCTCCTTCTGGCTCAGCCACTGGTGTTCGCGCTGGTTGAGTCGCAGATAGACTGTCAGGCCCATCCCGGCCAGCAGCAGGAAGAGGACTGCCAGGCCCAGCAGGATGGCCGCGGCCTCCCTGGGCGCGCCGGGCCAGAGGGTGGGAACACCGGTGGTCCCGGCCAGGCAGGCCAGGCCGAGGATCGTGGCCTGGATCGCCCGCAGGCGCCAGGGGCGGATCCGCTTCTCGACGGCGACCCGGGAGAGATCCCGGACGAAGTCGATCTGCTCGTCAGGGTTGGGGGACCCGTGGGCCGCCTCGAGCTCGAGTTTGGCCAGCGAGAGGGCGAGTTCTCCCGAGGCATCGTCCAGCCGCGCGGTCCGGCTCCGGATGGTCATGGTGGGGCTCCTTTCGATGAGAAGTGGAGGACCGGCCTCAGTGCAGGGAGAGGCCGCCTCCCTGGGGATTGCGAAGGGTCAGGACGAAGGGCAGGGCCAGGAGGAAGACCACGACGAGGAAGCCGAAGACGTCCACGAAGCTCATGAGGAAGGACTGGCGCGTCACCTCGGCGCCAATGAGGCCCTGGCTGAGGCTCCGCACGGACACGGGATCCAGGCCCGCCCGGGGAAAGAGACCCTGGTTGAGGTTTGCGTAGCTGACCTGGAGCGCCCCGTTGAACGGGGTGATGTGCTCGGCGAGCCGCGCGTGGTGGAACTGGGCGCGCTGGGCCAGGAGCGTGCTGGCGAGGGCGATCCCGACGCTGCCGCCCTCGTTCCGCATGAGGTTGAACATGCCCGAGGCCGTGCCCACGAGCGCCGGCGGGATGCGCTGCACCGCCGCCGTGGCGACGGGAACGAATACGAAGCCCAGCCCCAGCCCGTGGAAGATCCAGGCGGTCACGAGGTAGGGCATCCCGGTCTGCAGGTTCACGTGCGTCAGCAGCCAGGCGGAGTAGGCCAGGGAGGCCGCCCCCGCGGCCACGATGAGGCGCACGTCCACCTTCCCCATGGCCAGGCCGACGGCCACCATGGCCACCACGGAGGCCACGCCGCCGGGACTCAGCAGGAGGCCCGCCCAGGTGGGCGTGAAGCCCAGCAGGTTCTGCACGAACAATGGCAGCAGGATGAATGCCGCGTAGAGGCCGAGGCTGACGAGGAAGATGATGGCCATGCCGCCGGCGAACTCCGGCAGCCGGAACATGCGCAGGTCCACCAGCGGATGCTCGGCGGTGAGGGAGCGCCAGATGAAGAGCGTGATCCCCAGGGCGGCGAGGCCCGCGCAGACCTTCATGGCGTTCGACGCGAACCAGTCCAGGCGCTCGCCGCGGCTGAGGAAGAGCTCCAGGCAGCCCAGCCCCACGGCCACGAAGATCAGGCTCCAGTAGTCCACCGCGCCCTCGGGCCGCCGGAGGTAGTCCGGGTCCTCCACGAAGGTGAAGGCCAGGTAGTACGCCACCACGCCCACGGGGATGTTGATCCAGAAGATCCAGGGCCAGGTCCAGTTGTCCGTGATCCAGCCGCCCACCAGAGGCCCGAGGATGGGGCCGAAGATCACGCCGATCCCGAAAAGCGCCGAGGCCATGCCGTGCTCCTCCTGAGGGAAGGCCTCCAGCGTGATGGCCTGGGACATGGGCACCATGGCGCCCCCCGCGAGCCCCTGGATCACGCGCATGAGGATCAGCCACGTCAGGCTGGGCGCCGCGCCGGCCCCGAGGCTCGCCAGCGTGAAGATGGCCAGGCAGAGCAGGTAGAGGCGCTTGCGGCCGAAGGCGGCGCCCAGCCAGCCCGTGATGGGCAGGATGATGGCGTTGGCCACGAGGTAGCTGGTGATGACCCAGGTGATCTCGTCCGTGCCCGCGGCGAAGGTACCTTTCATGTGAGGCAGCGCCACATTGGCCACGGAGGTGTCCAGCACCTCCATGAAGGTGCCCAGCATGGTCGTCAGGGCGACGATCCACTTGTGGGCGGTTCCCCGCGGCGAGTCCATGGCGGCCTCAGCGGCTCCGGGTGTCGATCTCGGCCTCCACGCTCAACCCCAGGCGCAGCCTGCGCTCGGGGTCGGCGCCGGGGTCGAGGGCGATCTTCACGGGGAGGCGCTGGACGACCTTCACCCAGTTGCCCGTGGCGTTCTCCGCCGGCAGCAGGCTGAAGGCGGCGCCGGTGCCCGCGGAGAGGCTCTCCACGGTGCCCGTGAACGTCCGGCCGTCGAGGTCCGTCTTCATTCGCACCTTCTGGCCCGGCCTCACTCGGCGGAGCTGGGTCTCCTTGAAGTTGGCCTCCACCCAGAGGTCCTCCTGGCCCAGGGGCACCACCGCCAGCAGGGGCTGGCCCGCGGCCACCACCATGCCCGGCTCCGCCAGCTTGCGGCTCACGGTGCCGTCGCAGGGCGCTGCGATCGCGCAGTAGGAGCGGTGGAGCCGCGCCTGGTCCAGGGCCGCCTGGGCCACCTGGACCTTGCTCCGACTCACGCCCAGCAGGCCCTGGGCGGCGGCCACCTGCTTCCGGGCCGCCGCCACCTGGGCCGTGGCGACCTCCTCGGCGGTGGCGGCCTGGTCGTGCTTCTGGCGGGGGATGGACTGCCGCGCGAGCAGGGCGTCCATGCGCCGCTTCTCGAGGCCCGCCAGGGTCCGCTGGCTCTCGGCGGCCTGGACCTGGGCCCGGGCCTGGGCGATCTGGGCCTCGTTCAGGGCCAGGGCGCTCCGGGCCTCCCCCAGGGAGGCCTCGGCCCGGGCCACGGCCGCGTCGTAGTCGCGGGGATCCAGGGTGGCCAGGGTCTGCCCCATCCGGACGGACTGGTTCTCCTGGACCGACACCTGGAGGAGGGGCCCAGGGATGTGGCTCGACACCGGCACCACGTGGCCCTTCACGTAGGCGTTGTCCGTGGCCACGAACACCTGGCCGTGGCGCCAGCGCACCAGGGCCCAGACGGTGCCGAGCACGGCCAGCGCGAGGATGACTCCCAGAGAGACCCACTGCTTCGTCTTCGCATCCATCTCACTGCTCCCGGGGCGCGTCCGCCTCGAAGAAGGCCGGCAGGTCCTCGCCCAGCGCCGCGAGCAGGGCGGCCTGCTGGGCGTAGGCCCGGTAGCGCCGGTCCTCCAGGGCGCTGCGGCTCTCGGCCAGCACCGATTCCGCGTCCAGCACGTCCGTGTTGCGCACCAGGCCCTCCTGGTACTGGTCGCCCGTCATGCGGAGGTTCTCCTCGGCGGCGGCCACGTTCAGGCGCGCGGTGCCCACTTCGCGCAGGGACTGATGGAAGGCTCGCAGCGACGCCGCGGCGGTCGCTTCGGCCTGGCGCTCCGCCTCCTGCAGGTCACGGCGGGCGCGGGCGGTCTCCGCCTCCGCCTGGCGTACCCGCGCGGCGCGGACGCCGCCGTCGAAGAGCTTCCAGGAGAGCCCCACGAACAGGCTCGTCTCGTGCTCGTGGGTCAGGAAGGGATTCTGCGCGTAGGTGTGACTGGCCTCGGCGGCCAACGCGGGCAGGAAGTCCCTTCGCCGGAAGGTGGCCTGGTCCGACAGGGCCTGGGCCTTGGCGCGGGCCGCGCGCACGGCCGGGTTCGCCTCCCGCGCCCGGGCCCGGCAACCCGCCTCATCCCAGGGCAGGGCGGGCGGGCCGGCGAGGGTCTCCGGCAGTTCCTGGGCGGTGCCGGGAGGCAGGCCCATGGCCACGTTCAGGCCCTCCAGGGCCGAGGCGTATGCCTGGTCCAGGGCGTGCTCTGCGTCCCCCACTGCCCGCAGGGCCACCTCCGTGCGCAGGAAATCATTGCGAGCCACGACGCCTTGCTCGAAGAGCGCCCGGACGTGGCCCAGGTGGGTCTCCAGGGCCTCCCGTCGCTGGATCAGGACGCGCTTCTGGGCCTTCAGGTTCAGGAGTGTGAAGTAGCGGGCGGCCACCCCGCTCTGCGCCTTCAGGAGGTCGGCATCCCCCGAGCCCGCGACGGCTTCCTCCCGGGCGCGGGAGGCCGAGAGGGCCCCGCTCCGCCGGCCGAAATCCCACAGCAGGTACTGGACCGAGGCTTTGTAGCGCCAGGCCTGGCTGTCCGAGGTGGGGAAGACTTGGGAAGGTACTGTGAGCGGGCCGATCCGCAGGGGCTGACTCAGCAGCTCCGGGCGGTGGTCCGTGGTCCAGTAGCCGCCCTGGATCTGCACCTCGGGCCAGTAGAGGCCCTGCACCTGGGCGGTCTCCTCCCGGGCCCCGGCCAGGCTGGCTCGGGCTGCCTCGGCCGCTTGGGACTGCTCGCCGACCAGGCGCAGGGCCCGGGCGAGGCTGAGCGGT
Source organism: Geothrix sp. SG200 (assembly GCF_022808935.1). Classification (GTDB taxonomy): domain Bacteria; phylum Acidobacteriota; class Holophagae; order Holophagales; family Holophagaceae; genus Geothrix; species Geothrix alkalitolerans. The sequence goes on along the minus strand of NZ_JAKZFR010000007.1, from coordinate 86,575 downwards.
TCGCCGCCCTGAAGCAGGCCGGCCAGGGCCGCGCAGGCCAGGAGCACGGTTCCAGGCCTCATGGCTGATCTCATGGCCGGACTCCAGCGCCGCGCAGTAGGCAGGCCATGGCGCGCTCCACGCAGGCAGCGGGGTCCTCCTCCCGGCCCGTCCGGTGGCTCCGATGCAGGGAGGCCTCCAGCACCCCGAAGCAGAGCTGGATGAGGAAGTCGGGATCCAGGTCCTGGAGGTCCCCGGCCTCCACCGCCCGGTGGAGGATGCCCTTCAGCCGCGCCCGCTCGGCCTCGTAGATCTCCTGGAGCCGAGGCAGGAACCGGGACTCGAAGCCCCAGTCGTAGTGCACCCGCTCGAGGATGAATAGCGGCAGCCAGATGAGCCGGCCCCGGAAGTGGTCGGCGTAGGCCTGGAACATGGATCGTAGTTGCTCCAGGGGCGGCCGGGGGACCCGGAGGACCTCCTCGGCCCGGGTGGAGAAGGCCTCGGCCCGGTGGATCATCACCTGCTCGTAGAGGTCCTGCTTGGAGGCGAAGTGCTCGTAGAGCCCCTGCATGCCGATCTGGGCCTCGGCGGCGATCTCCTGCATCGTGGCCTCGTCGAAGGGCTTCCGGCCGAACACCCGGCCCGCGGCCCCGAGGAGGAGATCCCGTCTCTGCTGCCGTTCAAGGCCCTTCCGATCCAGCACCGGAGCCTCCGAATCCGCATTCCAAATTCCGAATCTAGAATTTTAATTACGACCGTCAAGTCATCAATTAAGGCACCCTGAGGGCGATTTTCCCCTTGACTGGTTCAAACGATTGATTAATTCTTGAAACCTGTTGTTCAACCGTTTGATTGGTTGATTGGAAACGAGGGGTCATGAACGCACAGCCGACCGACGCATCCATTGATACGCGGCAGCGCCTGATCGAGGCCGCGATCCTGACCTTCGCCGAAAAGGGCTTCGATGGGGCCGGCATCCGCGAGATCGCCCTGCGGGCCAAGGCCAACTCGGCCCTCGTGACCTACCACTTCAGCGGCAAGGAGGGGCTGTACCTGGAGGCCCTCCGGTACATCTTCGCCCGGAAGGCCTGCCGCGTGGCCGAGCTGGCCACGGCCCCCGCCCTCGAAGGGCCGGAGGCCCGGAAGGACGCCATCCAGCGACTCAAGGACCACATCCGCGCCTTCATGCAGGACCTGATGGCCTGCGATCCCCTCGATCCCCAGGACCCGCTGGGCGAGGCGGCCATGGCGCTCATGGCCCGCGAGATGCAGGCGCCGCGGGCGACCTCCTCGGCCCTGCTCATGGAGCAGATCCGCCCCCACGTGGACCACCTAATGCAATGCCTCCAGGTGCTGCGGCCGGACCTCTCCTGGGGCGACCTCCTGAACATGGGCATGAGCATTCAGGGCCAGCTGCTCTATTTCCGCAACTCCCTGGGGATCGCCCGGCTCATCCGCAGCAACCCGAACTACCCGGAGGATCTCGAGGAGGTCATCCGGCACTTCACCGACTTCAGCCTGCGTGGGCTCGGCATCCCCGAAGCCTTCCCCCAGCCGAGGAACTGACCATGCTTTTGTTCGCTCCCCCCGCCCTCCAGGCCCCGGCCCCGGCGCCGGCCTTGGAACCCGCGCCCCACGCCCCGCTGAGCCTGGACCTGGCCGGCGCCCTGGCCCGGGCCCGGAACGAGAACCCGATGCTCCGGGCCGCCAAGGCCCGCGTGGAAGAGCGCCGGGGGCTCATCACCAGCACCCGCGCCGACGCCCTGCCGCAGGTGACGCTCATCGGCGACTTCACCCGGGCGCGGGACGTCTCCATCCTCAACAGCGGCTTTGCGGACAGCGCCGCCCAGTTCGGCCTGTCCCCCAGTTCCCTCGTGGGCGCCCGCAGCATCTACACCAGCCAGGCGAACCTCACTCAGCCGCTCTTCTACTGGGGCAAGCTGGGCACGGCCATCGAGATCGCCAAGATGGGTGAGAAGGAGGCCGGCTACGGCTTCACCACCGCCGAGCTGGATACCCTCCACGGCGTGGCCAAGGCCTACCTGGCGGTGCTCTCCGCCCAGGCCGAGCAGGAAGTCGTGGAAACCCGTCGGAAGACCGCCGAGCAGTTCGTCTCGGACGTGAAGGCCAAGCTCGAGGCCCAGACCGCCACGGAGCTGGACCGCCTGCGGGCCGAGAGCGAGCTGCTGGCCGTGATCCCCGAGGCGCTCCAAGCCGAGGCCAACGTGAAGCGGGCCCTGGAGGTTCTGAACGGGCAGCTGGGCCTGGATCCCAAGACGCCGCTGACGCTGACGGACCTGGGCCAACCCGAGCCTTCGGCCCGGCCCGCGGGCGCCGAGCGCAGTGAGCTGGCCCAGCTGAAGCAGCAGGAGGCCATGTACCGGGCCAACGAGAAGATCATCACCTCGGACCTGCGCCCCAAGTTCGACCTCAGCGCCAGCTACGGCTACCAGGCGGGGAAGAGCGACAACCTCTTCAAGGAGCCGTACGACACCTGGAAGGTGAGCGTGACGATGAAGTTCCCCATCTTCGACGGGCTGCGCAGCTCCGGCAAGCGGGCCCAGAACACAGCCCAACTCGAGCAGGTGAAGCAGGCTCGCATCGACCGTGAGCGGTCCATCGCCATCGAGCAGAGCACCGCGGACCGCGAGCTGGAGAAGGCCATCGCCCTGGACGAGGCGGCCCGCAAGGCCCACGACGCCACCGTGGAGGCCCTGCGCATGAGCCGCGAGTCCTTCGACCAGGGCCTCATCACCTCCCTCGACCTCCTCCAGGCCGAGCGCGCCGAGCGCCAGGCCGAGAGCCAGCGCCGCCGCGCGGAGCTGGGCCTCTGGTCTGCCCGCTTCGACCAGCGCCGTGCCCTCGGCCTCCCTCCTCTGTAACGAATCCGACGATTCCTGGAGTCGACCATGAACCGCAAAACCCTGATCATCACCACCGGACTCGCGGCCGCCATCATCGCCGGGGCCGCCACCTTCCACCGCGGCAAGCGCAACGCCGAGCTGGACCACCAGGCCGCCGTGAAGGCCGAAGGCTCCGTGGCCGTCACCCTGGTGCCGGTCCAGGAACGCAGCTTCCGGCCCGCCGTGGCCTTCACGGGCACGCTGCTGGCCGTGAACCGCGCCGAGCTGAAGGCCGAAGTGACCGGTCGCGTGACCCGCGTACTGGTGCAGGAAGGCGACAGCGTCGCGGCCGGGGCCCTCCTGGGTGCCCAGGACGAGGACGACTACCAGCTGGGTGTCCAGGCCGCCGAGGCCCAGGCCGCGCAGGCCAGGGCCCAGGCCCTCCAGACCCAGCGCGACAACGATCGCTCCGTGGCCCTGCTCGAGAAGCGCAGCATCACCCGCCAGGCGGCGCAGCAGGCGGAGACCGCCTACCACGCCGCCCAGGCCGCCGCCCAGGCCGCGGACAGCAACCTTGGCCTGGCCCGCCTGCGCCTCAAGAAGGCCCGCCTTGTGGCGCCCTTCGCGGGGCAGGTGGCGCGCAGGGCCGTGCAGCCCGGCGAGATGCTCAGCCCCGGCCAGACGGCCTTCGAGGTCGTGGACAACCGCAAGCTGGAGATCCGGGCGGACCTGCCCGCCGAGGCCATGGCCCAGGTGAAGGTGGGCCAGCGGACCACCTTCCGCAGCATCGGCGTGGACCGCCTCGTGGAGGGCCGCGTGACCCAGGTGAGTCCGAGCCTCTCCCAGGACGGCCGCACCCTGCGCGTCCGGATCGAAGTGCCCAACGTGGACGGCACGCTGAAGGGCGGCCTCTTCGTGGAGGGGGTCATCCTCGGCGAGGGCGCGACCAAAGCCCCGGCCCTTCCGGCCACGCTGGTGAAGGCACAGGACCGCGATGCGGAAGTCTTCGTGGCGGAGCAGGACGTGGCGCGGCGCCACAAGGTGGTGCTGGGGCCCGAGCAGGACGGCTACCGTCCCATCGTCAGTGGCGTGGTACTCGGCGCCCAGGTGGTCGACAGCGGCAAGGACCTGGTGTCCGAAGGCAGCCGCCTGCGCGTGATCAGCGGCGCCGCCCCGGGCAGCCCGAATGGCGGCTCCACGCCGAGCAACGCCCATGGCGGCTCCGCGCCAAGCAACGCCAATGGCGGCTCTGCCGCGGGAGGGAAGTGAGCCATGTTCCTGTCCGACCTCTCCATCCGCCGGCCCGTCTTCACGGTCTGCATCATGCTGGCACTGGTGGTGCTGGGCCTCTTCTCCGTGAAGACCCTGGGCATCGACCAGTACCCCAACACCGACATCCCCACCGTCACCGTCTCCGTCGTCTACCCCGGCGCCAGCCCTGAGTCCGTCAAGCAGGACGTGGTGCGCAAGATCGAGGAGGCCGTCAACCCCATCGAGAAGATCAAGGAGATCAGCTCCACCAGCCAGGAGGGGCTGGGCACGCTGGTGATCCAGTTCCACCTGGGGCGCAACGTGGACAACGCTCTCAATGACGTGCGCACCAAGATCGGCCAGATCCGCCGCGACCTGCCGAGCAACATCGAGGAGCCGGTCATCTCCAAGTTCGACCCGGCGCAGCTGCCCGTGCTCTCTCTCGTGGTGAAGCCGGACGCGAAGCATCCGGGCATGGATGACCGGGAGCTGACCCGCATCGCCGAGGACTTCCTCAAGCGCCGCATCGAGAACATCCCCGGCGTCGGCAAGGTGGACGCGGTGGGCGGCAGCACCCGCGAGATCCTCATCCAGGTGGATCCCCAGAAGCTGGAGTCCCAGGGGCTCTCTCTCCAGGCCGTGAAGAACGCCCTGGGTGGGGACACCATGGCCATCCCCAGCGGCAACCTGCTCCAGGGCAACCGCGAAATGTCCGTGAAGGTGGACGCCAAGGCCAAGTCCGTGGCGGATTTCGACCACGTGATCGTGGGCAACAAGGAAGGCCGGCCGATCGAATTGAGGGAAGTGGCCACGGTGGTGGACGGCATCAAGGAGAAGCGCAGCCTGGCCCGTCTGGACGGCAAGGACGTGGTGGCCCTGGAGATCCAGCGGCAGACCGGCGGCAACACCGTGGCCATGGTCACGGCGGTGGAAAAAGCCCTGCACGAGCTGAAGCCCGAGCTAGCCCAGCAGGGCGTCGAGGTGGCCACGGCCAAGGACAACGCCCGCTTCATCATCGACAACGTAGACGATGTGAACACCTCCATCTATGTCGGCGGCGCGCTCACGGTGCTCATCGTGTTCTTCTTCCTGAAGAGCTGGCGGTCCACGCTCATCACCAGCCTCACCCTGCCGGTGTCCGTGGTCTCCACCTTCATCATCATGCGGGCCATGGACTTCACGCTGAACACCATGACCCTCATGGGACTCAGCCTCGCCATCGGCATCCTCATCGACGACGCCATCGTGGTCCGCGAGAACATCACGCGGCACGCGGAGATGGGAAAGGACCACGTGACCGCCGCCCGCGAGGGCACGGCGGAGATCGGCCCCGCCGTCATCGCCACGACCATGTCCATCCTCGCGGTGTTCGTGCCCGTGGCCTTCATGGGCGGCATCGTGGGCAAGTTCTTCTTCCCGTTCGGCATCGTCGTGGCCTTCGCCGTGGCCGTGTCGCTGTTCGTCAGCTTCACGCTGGACCCCATGCTCAGCGCCGTCTGGCCGGATCCCGAGCACGAGAAGAGCTCTGACGGACACGTCCACTACCAGGGCCGGAACCCCGTCATGCGGGCCGTGGAAGCCTTCAGCCGCATGCTGGACCGGTGGGAAGTGGTCTACAAGGGGGCCATCGAGTGGGCCCTGGAGCACCGCAAGACTGTGATGGCCCTGGGCGGCGGCAGCTTCGTGCTGGCCATGATGCTCGCGGGGCTCCTGGGCAACAACTTCATGCCCGACTACGACCGCGGCGACCTCCAGGCCACCTTCAAGGCCGAGCCCGGCTCCAGCCTCGCGGCCACCCGCGAGAAGGCCCTGGCCCTGGAGAAGTCCATCCGGTCCGTCCCCGGCGTGGCCTTCGCCTACACCACCATCGGTACGGGCCTCAACGGCACCGTGGACGCCGGCAGCATCTACATCAAGCTCAAGGAGGGCAGGCGCCCGAACCAGGTCGTCATCCGCCGGCAGATCCGGGAAGCCTTCCGCACGGTGCCCGGCGTGGACGCCGCCGTGGGCGCGGTCAATGACTGGGGCACCACCTTCCCCATCATGGTCGCCGTGCAGGCGCCGGACCGGGACGCGGTCATCCAGGCCGTGCCCCTCGTGAAGGAGGCCCTGCGCAGCGTGCCCGGCGCCGTGGACGTCACCACCAGCCTGGACAGCGGCAAGCCCGAGCTGCGCCTCGTGGTGGACCGCAAGGCCGCCTCGGACCTGGGCGTGAGCCCGGCCCTGGTGTCCCAGCTCGTGCGTCCCCTGGTGGATGGCGAGAAGGTGGCCAAGTACGAGGACGAGAGGGGCGAGCAGCGCGATGTTCGCGTGCGCCTCGCCGACCAGGAGCGCCGCTTCTCGGCGCAGCTGGCCAACATGACCGTGCAGAGCACCAAGGACCTCGGCGGCGGCAAGCACCCGCTGGTGCGCCTCAACCAGGTGGTGCGCTTCGAGGAGGGCATCGCCCCCGCCAAGCTCCAGCGGCACGACCTCATGGAGGAGGTGGAGGTGGACGCCAACTTCGAGGGCGCCACCCTGGGCGAGGTCAGCGCCGGCGCCGCCCAGAAAGTGGCCGAGCTGAAGGCCAGCGGCAAGCTGCCCGAGGGCGTCCGGGTGGAGTTCCTGGGCCAGACCCGCGACCAGAAGGAGACGGCGGGCTACATGGGTTCCGCCCTGCTGCTGGCCGTGTTCTTCATCTACTTCGTGCTCGCCAGCCAGTTCGAGAGCTTCAAGCTGCCCATCGCCATCATGGCCAGCCTGCCGCTCTCCATGGTGGGCATGGTGATGATGCTGCTGGTGACGGGCGACTCCATGTCCATGATGACGAGCATCGGCATGATCCTTCTCATGGGCCTGGTGACGAAGAACGCCATCCTCCTGGTGGACCACGCCCTGCACCTGGAGCGCGAGGAGGGGATCCCCCGCCGCCAGGCCATCGTCCGCGCGGGCATGGTGCGGCTGCGGCCCATCCTCATGACCAGCTTCGCGATGGTCGGCGGCATGGCCCCCCTCTTCTTCGCGCTGGGCGCCGGGGCCGAGATGCGCGCCCCCATGGCCCGCGCCGTGGTGGGCGGCCTCATCACCTCGACCATGCTCACCCTCATCGTGGTGCCCGTGTTCTTCGAGATCCTCGAGGACTTCAGCCTGGCCAAGCTCTGGGCCCGGATCCGCCGCGGTCTCGGCCGCGAGGTGGCGGAACCCCAGCCCGTCCGTCCCCTGGCGGAGGCGCCGGATGCCTGAGCCCCTCTTTTTCTCCGCGGTGGAGTCCCGGCGCACGGTCCGTGACTTCCTTCCGGATCCCGTGCCCCAGGAGGTACTGGACCGCTGCCTCGATGCCGCCCGGCTCGCGCCCAGCTCCAGCAACCTCCAGCCGTGGGAGTTCGTGGTCATCCGGGATCCCAAGGTCCGGCAGGCGGCCAACGCGGCCTGCCTGGACCAGATGCCCGCCAAGACCGCGCCGCTGCTCATTGCCCTGGTCACCCGCCGGGATACCTGGCGCCGGAACCGGGACGAGATCCTGCGGGTGTTCGAATCGCGCGGCCCCCTGCGCCCGAGCCAGGCGGCCTACTACCGGAAGATCATCCCGACCATCTACACCACCGGTCCCCTGGGCATCCTGGGGCCGGTGAAGCGCTTGGCGAGCCGGGCCATCTCGTTGTTCAAGCCCACCCCGAACCTCATGGCGCGGGAGGACCTCCGGATCATGGCCCACAAGAGCACGGCCCTGGCCGCGGCCACCTTCATGCTGGCCCTGCGGGCCGAGGGTTACGACAGCTGTCCCATGGAGGGCTTCGATCCCTGGCGGGTCAAGGCGCTGCTGGGCCTGCCCCGCGGCGCGGAAGTGAACATGTTCCTGGCCGTGGGCAAGCGCAGCGAGAAGGGCGTGTGGTGGGACCGGGTGCTCATGCCGCGGGAATGGGCGGTCCGCGAAATCTGAACTCGTCTCCGGGGCCGGGTTGAGGCACTCTGGAGGGTGCCATGACTGCTGCCGGCGCTGATCTGAGGGACCTGCTCCGCCTGGCCGAGGCTCCCGCGGAGGCCCTTGCGGTCTCGGGGGCCCGGCTGCGCTGGGCGTCGCCGCCGGCCCTGGCCCTGGTGCTGGCGGCCTGGATCTCCAAGGGTGGGCGGGTCCAGTCCCTGTGGGTGGACGCCCCCAGCGAAGCCGAGGCCCGCACCCTGGCCCAGGACCTGCAGGCCCTGCTGCCCGAGGCGGGTGTGGCCCATTTCCCAGGCTTCGCGGCCTATGTCGGCGGCGAGAGCAGCCCGCCGGGCATGGTGCTGCGGGACCGGCTCTCCACCCTGGTGGGCCTGCTGGAGCGCCGGGTGCAGGTACTGGTCACGGGGCCCCTCACGGCCAGCGAGCGCCTGCCCCATCCCACCTGGTTCCAGAAGCAGAAGCTGGAACTGAGGATCGGCGCCGAGGTGCCCCGGGACCTGCTGCTCGAGACCCTGGTGGCCCTGGGCTACCGCCGCACGGAGATGGCCGGCGCGCCGGGCGAGTTCAGCTCCCGCGGCATGGTGGTGGACCTCTGGCCGGACCACCTGGACCAGCCCCTGCGCCTGGAGACCTTCGGCGACGAGCTGGAGCGCCTCTCGCCCTTCGATCCCGACACCCAGCGCCGCACGGGCGAGTCGCTGGAATCGCTCACCCTCTATCCGCGCTTCGAGGGCGAGCGCGGTGACGGACAGGTCCTGCTGGCCGCCGTGGCCTCCCGGGCGGACCGCACCGCCGAACCCGAGGACGACCTGGCCTTCCGCAGGGCGCGGCTGGCCACCCACGGCCACTTCCCCGGCGAGGAGCTGTTCCACCCCCTGCTGGCCCAGCCCAAGGGGCAGCTGGTGCACTGGGTGCCACCCTGCCTGCGGGTGCGCCTCGATCCTGCCTGGGAGGAGGCCCTGCGCGAAGCCGAGCGCGCCCGCATCGAGGAGGGCCTGGCCACCCTGCGCCGCGGTGGCGTGGTGTGTCCCGATTTCGAGGACCGCTTCCTCCCTTCGGACCCAAGCCGAATCTCACTCCTCCTCACCGAGTGGCAAAGCGAGGCCACGGTGCCCGTCACGGTCCAGCCCCTGCGGGAATTCCAGGGGCGCCTGCCGGACCTGGCGGAGCAGGCACAGGAGCTGGCGCTCACGGGCTTCCGGGTGGTGCTGGCGGGCAGCACGCCCGGCATGCGGGACCGCTTCGCGGAGTTCCTGCGGGACTACGACCTGCCCCAGGCCTACGGCACCGAGACGGGCTGCCGGGCCCTTCGCCTGAACCTCAGCGCTGGCGTGCTCATCAAGGAGTGCCGCCTCGCCCTCTTCACGGAGCGGGAAGTCTTCGGTCGCAAGGCCATCCAGGCGGCGCCGAAGAAATCCCGCAGCGCGGCCTTCCTCTCGGACCTTCGGGACCTCAAGCCCGGCGACCGCGTGGTGCACCTGGACCACGGCATCGGCGAGTTCCTGGGCTTCGCCACGCTCACCGTGGGCGGCGAGGAGCAGGAGGTGCTCCAGCTCCGCTACGCCGACGGCGGCCAGCTCAACGTCAGCCTGGAGCGGGCGGACCTCGTGCAGCGCTACACCGGCGCCGAGGGCCACCTGCCACCCCTGGACAAGCTGGGCGGCGCCTCCTGGGCCAAGGTCAAGCGCAGGGCCAAGAAGGCCATCCGCGACATGGCCGACGAGCTGCTCAAGCTCTACGCCCAGAGAAAACTTGAGAAGGGCCACGCCTACCCGCCGGACGGGCCGGATATGGCGGCCTTCGACGCCAGCTTCCCCTTCACGCCCACGCCGGACCAGATCGAGGCCATCGAGGCCGTGAAGGCGGACCTGGAGTCGCCGCGACCGATGGATCGCCTGCTGGTGGGCGACGTGGGCTTCGGCAAGACGGAAGTCGCCATGCGCGCCGCCGCCAAGGTGGCCCTGGAAGGCCGCCAGGTGGCCGTGCTCTGCCCCACCACCGTGCTCTGCTTCCAGCACTTCAGGACGTTCCGGGAAAGGTTCTCGGGCTTCCCCATCCGCATCGAGATGCTCAACCGCTTCGTCGATCCGGCGGAGCAGAAGCGCATCCTCCAGGAGGTGGCCGACGGCAAGGTGGAGATCGTCATCGGCACGCACCAGCTGCTGGGCGCCCGGGTGACGTTCGCGGACCTGGGCCTGGTGGTGGTGGACGAGGAGCAGCGCTTCGGCGTGGGCCACAAGGAGAAGCTGAAGAAGCTGCGCCTCAACGTGGACCAGCTGGCGCTCTCCGCCACGCCCATCCCGCGCACGCTCCACATGAGCCTCACGGGCCTGCGCGAAATCAGCCTCATCGAGACGCCGCCGAAGGACCGCCTGGCCATCGAGACCGTGGTGGCGCCCTGGAGCGACGAGCTGGTGCAGACGGCCGTCCAGTTCGAGCTGCGCCGCGGCGGGCAGGTCTACCTGGTGCACAATCGCGTGGAGTCCATCATCAGCATCGCCGAGCGTGTGCGGGAGCTGGTGCCCGACGCCCGCGTGGCGGTGGGCCACGGCCAGATGAGCGACGAGGGCCTGGAGCAGGTGATGCTCGGCTTCATGGAAGGCCGCATCGACGTTCTGGTGGCCACCACCATCGTGGAGAACGGCCTGGACGTGCCCAACGCCAACACGCTCATCGTCCACCGGGCGGACGCTTTCGGGCTGAGCCAGCTCTACCAGCTGCGGGGCCGCGTGGGCCGCAGCGACGTGCCAGCCTACGCCTACCTGATGATCCCGCCCAAGCACGAGATCAGCGAGGACGCCCGCAAGCGCCTCCAGGCGCTCGAGGACTTCTCGGAGCTGGGCTCCGGCTTCCGCGTCGCCGCCATGGACCTGGAGCTGCGCGGCGCGGGCAACCTGCTGGGCGGCGAGCAGAGCGGCCACATCCACGACATCGGCTTCGAGCTCTACGTGAAGCTTCTGGAGGAGACGCTCCAGGAGCTGCAGGGCCAGCCCAGCACCGCCTTCGAAGTGAAGGTGGACGGCCTGGCGCCGGGCGCCCAGCTCAGCCGCCGCTGGATCGACCAGGCCGCCGAACGGCTGGTGGCGTACAAGCGCATCTCCCGGCTGCGCGAGGAGAAGGACCTGGACCTCTACCGGCTCGATCTGGAGGACCGCTTCGGCCGCGTGCCCGAGGACGACCCCGACACCCAGCGCTTCTTCGAGGTGCTCAAGGTGAAGCTGCGGGCCCAGCACCTCGCCGTCAGCGAAGTCACGGTCCAGTCCGGCCGGCTCAAGCTGCGCCTCAGCCCCCAGACGCCGGTGGATGCCGCCCAGCTCATGGCCTGGGTGCGCGCCCGGAAGGACGCCCAGCTCAACCCCGACGGCGCCGTGCTGCTGCCCATGCCGCCCGGCGAAGGCGGCCCCGTGATCCAGGCCCAGCGCGTGCTGGCGGAGTGGGCGAAGATGGCGGAGTGAGGCCCGACGACGCCAGAAGCATCAACCGTTGACGCTTCTGGCTGTCGCCGTGATCGCCATTCGCTTCGGTCGGGTTATCCTTCGCGGCCTCGCAAGGATCGCCTGATGCGAGCCTCTTGCTCGGCGCGGTATTGGGCGGTCCGGCTCTGGTCGGCCCCGGCGAGTGCACGCCGGAGGGAGGCGGCGTCGAGATCGTGGCAGTAGGCCGGCGTTCCGGGCTGCTGTCGCCAGGACTCGCGCAGAGTGCCACCATCGACCGGGTCGAACCCGAGATCGTCGACGAGGCCGAGCACGGTCGCCTTGGCTTCAGCAGAATCGCCACAGACCGACAGGGCCCTCCGCCCCCTTGTCCCCTTCGGTGCCCCTAGTTCGGCAAGGCTCCCGGCGAAGATGTTGTTGAATGCCTTGATCACGGGATGGCCGATCTGCTGCGCGACCCACTGGCTGTCGGTCAGCCCCTGGTCTATTGCGTGGATGCGGCCATCGCGGAGTTCGGGATGGTAGTTGCCGATATCGATGACGACAACGCTGCTCGAGAGACTTGAAAACAACCCAGGTGGAAGATTGGGGACCGCCTTCGTTGGAATCGCAAGGATGATGATGTCTCCGGCATGTGCGACCTCAGCTACGGGAGCGGGGGTCGCGCCGATGGTGGCCGCGAACGCCATCAGGCTCTCGGGACCTCTCGAGTTCGCGATCAAGACGTGATGACCGAGTTCGGCAAGGTGGCGGGTAAGGACCCCTCCCATGCTCCCAGCACCGATGATTCCGATTGTGGAACGCGTCATGTCTTCTTTCCTCGTGTCGATGAAAGGGCGGGGTGGCCCGCACCGGCGGGGACGACTCCACGCCGATATCGGGGACCTCCGGCTAGACCTTGGCGGTCTCGGGAGCCTTCATCGCGCCAGGCATCCCCATGAGCTTCCGGGCGGTGCCAATCTGGCCCAGGTGGTAGGCCTCCTCCATGAGGAAAGTGCCCACGATCTGCTCCAGGGGGAGGGCAACCTGCATGGCGGGATGAGTCCGCGGCTCGCGCCAGTCGACGACGCCGTCGAAGGCCTCCGCAAGGGCCGCCTGCGTCTCGTCCATCGCGGCATCGAGCTGCGCCAGGGACCGGGGCCCGGTCGCCGCCGGCCGGTCGCCGGACTCGAGCAGGGTTTCCAGGAGCCAGCGCCGGTTCTCCACGAGGTGGGTGAGGATCCACGTGATGCTGTTCAGGTGGGGCGCCGGCGGCTGGTCCGCCTGATCCTGGGTGACGTCGGCCAGGTTCCTTGCCATCAGGACCTGACGGTTGAGGGAGAAGAGCGTGGTCCAGGGCTGGGACATGGGTCCTCCTTGAGAAGGGCGCCGGTGGCGCGGGTTGGTCGTGCGGGGCAGACGGGGATCCGCCCGCCTGGAAGCAGGAGATGGAGGCATCGGGGACGGGTGTCTGTTCCCGGAGGCCGGACGGGTATCAGGTTTCGACGAAGGCCTTGAGCCGCCCCAGGGCGACGTCCCACTCCCTGGACAGGCGCTCCAGGTACTGGTGGGCATCCTCGAGGCGCTTGGGCTCGAAGGTCCAGATGCGCTCCCGTCCCCGGCGGCTGCTCTTGACGAGCCCCGCTTCGGCCAGCACGTCGAGGTGCTTGGTGATGGCCTGCCGGGAGACGTCGAACTGGCCGCTCAGGCGCGTGACCGTGAGCGGTCCACCGGAGCAGAGGCTCACGAGCAGGCCCAACCGCGTGGCATCCCCCAGGGCGGCGAAGAGCGGGGCCGCATCCTTCAGCCGCGTGGGAGAGAGAGCCTCAGCTCGTGACATGGCGTTCGATCCGGGTGATCTGGCCGGTCCAGCCCGCGTCGTTCATGCGGAAGGCCTCGTCGCGCCGGTCCGGAGGCAGGCTGTCGAAGCCGGATTCCACCACCTTGAGCAGGGTGCCGCCCTCGGCCGCTTCGAGGTGGAACTCCACGAGGGTCATGGGCTCGACGGAGTAGTCCCGCTTCATGTCCATGGGATAGGGGTGCCAGCGGTAGGAGAAGAGGCGCTCCGCTTCCATGCGCTCGATCCTCATCTCCAGGTGGATGTGCGAGTAGTCGGGGTGGGTGATCCGTCCGAAGACCGGCTGGCCGGGCACGAAGCGCCCCTCCAGCTTCATCCCGAACCAGGTGCCGAACTCCTCGGCGTCCGACAGCGCCTTCCAGACCCGTGTCCGGGGCGCGCGGAGATGGATCTCCTTCCTGATGCAGTCGGTGCTCGATGTCATTACGTGTAACCTCCTGGTTGCATGTTAAGCGGACCGGGGGATGACGCAACCCATTGGTTGCTTTTTTTGAAAGAATGCGGCTGAGCCCCCACCGATCCTTGCGTGATCCATGCCATGGGTGCCTGCTAAACGGTGCATGATATTGGATTAAACCAGCATTGATGGCGGCATGATTTTTTTGCGCTTGCCTGGTTGACGAGGCGTGGCGGCGGCCTATCGTGTCTCTGGACTGACCGGTCTAGTGCCTGAAAAAAACAAGGAGGAGGTATGAAGATCGCCAAGAATGCGGTCCCGACTGCGCTGCAGGTTCCGGGGGTCACCATGCGCCAGCAGCGGGATTTCGGGGACACGAACGGCTATGGGAAGTTCAGCGGAGAGTACTTCAGCCTGGCGGCGGGTGTGGATACCACGCCGCTGTTCAAGGGCCTGGACGGCGATCTGTGCCAGTGCCCGCACTGGGGGTTCGTGCTGAAAGGCCGGATCACCACCACGGACGCGGCGGGGCGCCAGGAGACTGTGGCCGCCGACGACCTGTTCTACTGGCCACCCGGGCACAATGTGCGGGTGGACGCCGATGCGGACCTCATCATGTTCAGCCCTCAGCATGAACACACCTGCGTCATCGACCACCTGATCGAGAAGACGAGGGGATGACGCGTTCGACGAAGCAGCACCTGATCGAGGCCGGGCTCCGCATGCTGCTGGAGCGAGGCTACAACGGCCTGGGCATCGAAGCCCTGCTCTCGGCCACGGAGATCCCCAAGGGCTCCTTCTACCACCACTTCAAGGACAAGGAGGACTTCGCCCTCCAGGTGGTGGACGCCTACATGGCCCAGGTCCACGCGGGTCTGGACGCCTGTCTTCAGGACCGGACGCGGCCGCCTCTCGACCGGGTGCGAGCCTTCTTCGAGCTCACTCAGCAAGCCTACCGGGAGCAGGGCTACATGGGCTGCCTGCTGGGCGGCCTCGGCCAGGAGCTGTCGGGCGTGAGCGAGGCCTTCCGGGCCAAGATCGAGGCCTGCTTCGCCGCCATCGCGGCACGCATGGCCGCCTGCCTCGACGAGGCCCTGCAGAGGCATGAGCTTCCCGAGGGATGCGATGTGCGGCAGCTGGCGGACCGCCTGGTGGACTGCTGGGAGGGCGCGGCCCTGCGCAGCCGCCTGCGGCGGGACCCGGCCTCCCTCGCCGCGATGCTGGATTTCTACCTGAACGCCGTGGCCGGCGGTGGGGCGGGGGCGCCCGCGGGCTTGTGAACCCCGGAGCCGGATCGATGGCCGGTCCGGTGCCACCGTTCGCCGATCCGGGCCCGTGGCCAGGACGATCAGGCCTACCTTGGAGGCGTCCCGTCGGGGGTTCCATGTCGTCCTTTCTCATGTCCGAAGCCGCCGCCCTGGTCCGAACGGTGCAGGCCATCACGGCGTTCATCCTGGCCCTGTTGCTCGGGGTGGTCACCCTGCGCGCCGCCGAGCCGGAACCCCGCATCGTCTCCTTGAAGGGCTTCGAGGCCGTCGAGGTGAAAAGCCAGGGCTTCACCCTTCCGCGCCCCATGAAGGTCCATGTGTACGCCAAGGGCGGAGGTCTCCGTCGCCTGGTCCACGCCCGGCCTGAAGAGCCCCTCTTCGCCTACGGCTGGATCCTCAACGCCACCACCCGCGAAGTGGTGTGGCAGATGGACGGTGCGAACACGAAGCGGGACTGGGATTACCGCGTGGCGGACCAGTATCTGGACCTGCCCGCGGGCAGCTACGAGGCCTACTTCGCCAACCACGGCTTCGGCCAGAGCTTCCTCATGGCCCAGTGGACCCGCAACATCGACCGGCGCAGCCTGGCCTCAGAGCAGGCCGAGCGCCCCCGGGGCTTCCTGGCGGCCTTCGGGGCGGACCGCACCAGCCTCCTCCGCCACTGGAAGGAGCAGGTGGTGAACTACGGGATGGAGATCTACCTTCCTGGCGGCCAGGCCTCCGAGGTGCCCATTTTCGAGACGCCGCTGCGCTGGAGGAACGTGCTCGTGTCCCTGTCCGCCGCCGCGGACGGCGGGCAGTGGGCCCAGGCCTTCCACCTCCGGAAGCCCATGTCGGTCCATGTCTACGCCGAAGGCGAGGGGAGCGGGCGGCGCATGAACGACACTGGCTGGATCGTGGATGCCCGCACCCGGGCCCGGGTCTGGGAGATGACCATGGAGAAGAGCGCCTTCGCCGGCGGCGCGAGGAAGAACCGCCGCCAGGTGGAGACGATCCAGCTGCCCGCCGGAGACTACGAGGCCATCTTCGTCACGGACGACTCCCACTCGCCGGCGGACTGGAATGCCGCGCCCCCCTGCGATCCTGGGATGTACGGCCTGACCATCTCGGTCCCTTCGGAGGCGAACCTGGCGGCGGCCTCGCTGGAGAAGCCGCTGGCCTGGGCTGTGCTGGCGGAAGCGGTGCGCGTGGGGAACGACCAGGACCGCAGCACGCCCTTCTCCCTCACGCATGCGCAATCGGTGCGGATCTACGCCATCGCCGAGGGCAGCGGGGACGGCATGGACGACGAGGCCTGGATCGAGGACGCCGCGGGGAAGCGGGTGTGGACCATGGAACTTGACCGCACCCAGCCCGCGGGCGGCGCCTCGAAGAACCGTCAGGCCGACGAGGTGGTCAGCCTGCCCAAGGGAACCTACACCCTGCGGTTCCGCACGGACGACAGCCATGCCTATGGCCACTGGAACAGCAGCCCGCCCTGGGATCCGGAGCACTACGGCATCACAGTCTACTCAGGTCCTTGATCCAGGGGATCATGGGGCAGGCTCCCCCGGGGCGAGCGGAAGTAGGCGAAGGGCGTGGCGTGGAGGAAGTTCGACACGCGGCTGGTGTAGATGTCGGCGTAGCGCTCGATCTGGCGGGTGAGGTGGCTCTTGTCGTTGCCGGCCCGGGTGAGCAGGCCCCAGCGCGGATTGACCAGCTCGGTGCCGGCCTTGGCCAGGGGCCCGATCTCCGCGTCCAGGGCCACCAGCTGGCCCCGCAGGTCCTGGAGCCGGGCCTCCAGCGCGGCGGCGTCGGCGGCGAGCGGAGGGCCGTAGCCCGCGTGGAGGCGCTGGAGGGCGAGGCGCGTCTGGGAGAGCCGGGCCTCCATGGCCTCCTTCTCATGCATCATCGCCATGAGCTTCAGCTCCATCTCCCGGAAGGCCTCCAGGGCCTCCACCTCGCGCTCCAGCTCCCGCAGCACCAGGGCCGTGCGCCAGCTGAGGGTGCGCTTGCTCACATGCACGTCGCCGAACATGTGGTCGCCCACGTAGAGGATCTCGTCGCCGGCGATGCCCAGGTCCCGCTCCACCTGGGAGGCGCTGCCGCCGAGGTAGAGGCCGCCGGGCCGCAGGGGGCCCAGGAGGGGGCGCAGCAGACCGGACTCGTCCACCACCTCGAAGAAGGGGCCACGCTCCGTGAAGAAGGCGGGCTTGCGGGCGGCCACGATCACCAGGTCGAAGAGCTCCCGCCAGGTCATGCCCTCCGGCAGGTGGCGGTCGTAGGCGTGGGCCATCATCTTCGCGCTGAAGCTCCACTCGGAGTTGGTGATGAGCATCAGCTTCTTGCCCGCGGCCTTCTGGTCCAGCAGGGCGAGGGCGGCCTCGGGGTCTTGCACCACGTAGCGCTCGGGCGCGGCGGCGATCTCGGCCTTCAGGTGGCCCTCCAGGTGCTGGGCGTCCACCCGGGAGCGCACGTGCCGGTAGAGGCTGGCGTATTCGAAAGGGCGGGGCAGGGCGCCCTGGTCCATCAGGTCCACGGCCTGGGCGTAGAGGCATCCCTCCGAGAGCGAGAACAGCGTGTTGAGGAAGACCCAGCGGGGATCCGAGAGATCCACCAGCGTGCCCGTGTAGGCGTCCCGCTGCTCGCCGAACTCCAGCATGCGCGTGCCGTGCATGGCCCGCTTCACGAAGCCGAAGCGGTTGGCCTTCACCAGGTTGCCCAGCTCGGTGTCCACGATGAGGCCGCGCGTGACCATGCGCGGGTCGAAGGCGAGGGCCTCCGCGGGCCAGCCCTCGGAGGCCAGCCGGTCCACTGCCTGGTCGTAGACCATCTGCTCGAAGGCCGCCACCCGGTAGTCCACCAGGGTGTAGTCCATGTCGTAGCCGATGGCCCGCACGGAGCGCAGGTTCAGCGTCCGGTTGCAGAAGATGCCGCGGCCGCGGGGAAGATCGGAGGGCGCGGAGGAAGCGGATTCGGCCATGGGGCAGGATACCAAGGGCGGGTGGTGGACGCAGGCCTCTCCAGGCTCCAGTCTGGACGTGGAGCCCGCGCATGACCCACCGCCCGCTGTTCTTCCTCACCAACGACGACGGCATCGGGTCTCCGGGCCTCCGGGCGGCGGTCCGGGCCGTGCGCGACCTGGGCGAGGTGCTGGTGGTGGCGCCGGCCACGCAGCAGACGGCCATGGGTCGCAGCTTCACGGGCCGGCCCGAGGCGGCGCTGGAGGCGGTGCCCTTCGAGGTGGACGGCGCGGCGGTCCGGGCCTACGCCTGCGAGGGATCGCCCGCCTCGGTGGTGCGTCATGGCCTCCACCTCCTGTGCCGGGACCGCCGCCCTGATCTGCTGGTCTCCGGCATCAACTACGGCGAGAACGTGGGCATCAGCATCGGCGCCTCGGGCACGGTGGGAGCGGCCATGGAGGCCGCCGCCCGCGGCATTCCGGCCCTGGCGGCATCCCAGCAGATGCACCCTGACCACTTCATGCGCCACGTGTCCCGCGACTGGGGCGCCGCGGAGCACTTCCTGCGCCTGTTCGCCCGGAAGCTCGTGGGCGCTCGGCTGCCGAAGGACGTGGACCTGCTGAAGCTGGACGTGCCGGAGGGCGCCACGCCGGAGACGCCCTGGCGGCTAAGCCGGCTGTCGCGGCAGCGCTACTTCGAGCTCGCCTTCGAGGATCCGAGCCTCCACAGCCGCCTGAAGGACGGACGCATCACGGTGCAGGTGGACCATGACGCCCTGGAGCCGGATTCCGATGTCCACGCCCTCGTCCGCGAGCGCGTGGTGGCCCTGACGCCCCTGAGCCTGGACGCCACCTCCCGCGCCGATTTCGCGGATATCCACCGGGCCCTGGAGGGCTGAACCACCGGGCCCTGGAGGGCTGGGCCGGCTCAGCGCCTCGCGGTGGCGAGGGCCTGCTTGGCATTGGCGAGGATGGCCGAGACGATGGCCTTCCGCTGCTCGAGGAGGTCCAGGAGGTCGGGGGAGGCGCCCGTGGCCATCCGGCCATCCTCTTCGCCGAGGTCGCGGCGCTCGGCGGGCAGGAGGAAGAACCGGCGGCCACCGTCCTGCCGTACGGCCTGGAGTCCCTCCGAGGCTTGGCGGTTCGCGGCTTCCCGCTCCTGGGAATCCCCGGCCTGCCGCAGCTTCCGGTTTTCCAGGTCTATCCGGAGGAGGGTCTTCTCCAGCCGGGCGATGAAGTCCTCGGCGGCGCCGACGGTCTGGTTCTGGAGGTAGGCTCCCAGCCCCTTCACCTTCCAGTCCACCAAGGCATCGTTGAGGGCCTGGGCGAGGGTCGCCTGGGCCGTGCCCCCGGTAACGGTGCCGAGCAGGAACCCGAGAGCGTCCGGCGCCCAGGGCTCGAGGTCCAGCCGGGCAAGACGCCCGGTGGCAGGATCCCAACCGGCCTCGCGGATGCGCGCGGCCTGGCCGCCAAGGGGGAAGACAGTCCCCGCGGCCTGGGATGTCCTGGGGAGGTCGTGGGTGCTCTCGGGCCCGTCAGCCAGGGCCCCCGGTGTCTGCGCGGCCGGCCAGAACTCAAGCTGGGTGGAGGCGCCGGGGCGGGAGGGGCCCACCGCATCCCAGGACCGGCCGGCCCACGCGATCCGCAAGGGCTGATAGGCGGGCTGGGCCCGGCGGAGGGCGAGGAGGCGGGCGGAGGCCTGCTTCAACCAGGGGCCGGCCTCCACGGGGAGGGGGCCCTCCGGGTTGAACGTGGCGGGCAGGTCGGCCGGCGTGCCGGCGCGGGCCTTGGCCCAGGTGCCGCTTGGAAAGCGCTTCACGAGGAACACGCGGCTGGGCACGTAGGCAGGAAACCAGAAGGTGTCCCGGTTCGACAGCCGGTACTGGAACAGGAAGACGCCGAGGCTCAGGTCCGGCTGGTCCGGGTTGAACTGGGCGGGCAGCTCCATGAAGTCGCCCGCGTTCCACGCGTGGACCCGGTCCATGCCCGGCTCCTCGCGGATGGCGGTGATCCGCGCCACGTCCGTGCCGCTACCTGGAGCGGAGACGATCTCCACCTCCAGCCCGTGGTCGTAGGGGCCGAGGCCCGCGGGGCCCTCCACGCGCAGGGCCCGCCAGCGCAGGCGGCCCTGCGCGTCGAAGCGGGTCGGGTGGATGGCGAAGCGGCCCAGGTAGGTGGTGAGCACGGCCCCGGTGAACGGCGCGCCCGGAAGTTGTGGCCCCCAGGCTTCGGGCAGGGGCGTCTCGCGGAGCTCCTCCGGCTTCGTCAGGGGCGGGTAGAGCGGTACGGGCTTCTTCCAGCCCGCGCCGAGGGGCAGGGCGGCGCAGGCCACGGCCATTGCAAGGAGGGTGGATCGCAGGTTCATGTCGGACCTCAAAGGGGAGGAACCACAGAGCCCAGGCCCTTGGGCCGGGCCTGGACGGGGATCAGGTCCTCGGGCTTCACGCCGAGGCGGGCGGCAATCTGGGTGCGGCTGGTCTGGAGTTCCTTCACCACGGCTTCGAGGCGCCCCTGCAGGGCCCTCTGCTTCTGGAGCAGGAGGGCGGTGTCGCCCTGGCGCTCGAGGATGGCGCCCCAGCCGTCAATCTCGGCGGCCAGGTCCACGCTGGTGCCCACCAGGGTCTTGCCCACCTGCCAGTGGAGGCTGACGGGCTCCAGCTTCGAGGTGACGTTCTGGGCGTTGGAGGCGATGAAGTCCACGTCCTTCATCAGGTTCCGCTTGGCCTGGGCCCAGTCGAGGGCCTGGCCCGCGGCGTCGTAGCGGTCCACGAGGCCGCCCGCGAACTCGGAGAAGTCGTTGACGTTCGACAGCGACTCCACCATGCGGGGCCAGAGCTTCGGATTGGCCTGGAGCCGCTTGAGCCCGGCGGCGGTCCCCTTCGGCAGGAGCACGTCGGTGAACAGGCTGGTGCCGCGCTCCATGCAGGCCTGGGTGGCCTGCTCGATGCGCCAGCCCCAGTAGTCCATCTCCCGCTGGATGGCACGGCCCTCGGTGCCGAGGCTCTGGCCCTCCCGCTTCAGCCGCGCCAGCTGCGCCTCCAGCTCGTAGAAGCGCTGGCCCAGCAGGCGGAGGTCCTGATTCTCCGCCATCATCGCCTTCAGCCGGGCCTGCGCCGCCTCCCGGCGCTTGAGCAATTCGTCGGGCGCCATGGGCTCGGTGCGCTTCGTGCCGTCGGCGTTCCGCAGGATGCTGGGTGTGAGGGTCCGGCTTCCGCGGAGGTCCACCACTGGCACGGGATCGCTCAGGGCCGCGGCCAGTCCGCCGCCGGCCTGGGCCCCGCCCGAGTCCCATCCGCTCGAGAGGGAAGCGCGGAGATCCTCCATGCTGGCCTGGTTCCGGGCCGCCCGCTCCTGGCGCTGGCGCGCCACCAGGCTGCTCATCCGTGAGGAGTAGGCGCTGGCCCAGGCCTGGAGCTCCGCCTGCTCCCGCCGCAGGGTCTCCTGCTTTTCGGCCTCGATGCGCGCCAGCTCCGCGGGGCTCGGCCCGGAAGGCCCTGTGGGCGCCAGGGCCTGGGCCAGCAGGCTGCCGAAGATCCCGCCCAGGAGTGAAGCGGCCTGCTGGTTGGCCGTGGGCTGGCGGTGCACGGTCTTGGGCCGTGGGGCGGGCGGCCGGACCTTGAAGGTGGTGCCCACCTTGCTGCGGTCCACCTTCCCGCCGCTGAGGGCTTCCAGCTGGCTGAGGGCGTCCGAGCCCTGGCCGGTGGACGGCTTGGGATCCGGCTTCTCCCAATGCAGGCCCGCCTGGGCCGAGAGGACCAGGGGGAAGGCGGATGCGGCGAGGAGGACGGTGAGGGTCCGCACGGGTCACTTCCGGAGGCTGGCGAGCGCCTGCTTGGCGTTGCCGAGGACGGCCATGAGGATGGCCTTGCGCTGGTCGAGGAGGTCGGCGAGACGCTCGCTCTCGGCGGACGGAGCCGGCGTCGCAGGGGCGGGCCGTCCTTCTTTGGCGGCCAGTTCGGCCTGGGCCTTCCATTCGGCGGTGGCCCGCGTGGCCGCATCCAGGCGGGTGCGGATGCCTTTGACCTCCAGGTCCAGGGCGAGCATGCCCTTCTCGATCCGCACGACCAGGGCCCCGGCCGACTTCAGATCCAGGGCCTCGAGCTCTCCGGGAAAGGTGAGGGTCTTCCACTCCAGGAGCGTGTCATTCGCGGTCTGCTCCAGGGATTCCCACAAGGGAAGCTGGGGCTGGGAGCCCAGCTCGGAGGCGAGGGTGCGACCGGCGAGGAGCGCGGGGACATTGGCCTTCCAGGGCTCGAGGGCCAGCCGGGTCAGGCGGCCGGTGGCGGGTTCCAGGGAGAGGGCCTGAAGGCGGTACCACACGCCGCTGACGCGGAGGGACTGCCCGGCGCCGAATCCTCCCGGCGGTTCGGGGTAAACCTCAACGAGGCCGTCCTCGAAGGCTCCGGTGCCCGGATCGGTCTTCCAGAATTCCAGAGCGCCGGGCTGGCCAGCCTGCTTGTCGTTGGCCGGTTGCGTGGGGAGGCGGACGATCCAGACCTTCCGGCCATCCAGGACCCCGGGGAGCGGGGCGTGGGTCGCCGTCTGCGACCGGAGCTTGAGGAGTTCCCGCCAGGGCTCGGGGGAGGCCAGCGCCTTCTGGGCCTCCAGGTTGGGCGGCGCGTTCACGAGGTCGGCGTCATCGGGAGCGGGAAGTGTGGTGACGCGGCGGTTCTGGATGGTGTACGTGCGCTCGCTGGGACCGAAGAGCAGCGGAAGCTTGATGGTCTGCACCACGATCGCCGGACTCTGGGTGATGTGGTAGACGAGGGCCGCCACGTCCCACTGGAAGGTTGATTGATCCACGTGCTTGATGCGGGTCAGGGCGTACTTGGACTGGTCCAGGCCGGCCTCATCCGCGGCCGATCCCTTCTCGGCGGGCGTGAACGAGAAGTAGTCCCGGTACCAACTCCAGTGGAGGGCGTTGTTGTCCGCCGGCCGTTTCATGGCCGGGCTGAACATGAGGCTCCGCTCCAGGCCGGAGCGGTAGGGCCCCCATCCGGCGGGGCCGTCGATGCGGTAGACCCGCGCCTGGGGCTTGTGGGTCCCGGGGTCGAAGGCCAGGGAGGTCGCCAGCAGCTTCCCCAGGGAGGTGGTCAGGACCAGACCGTAGGCGGGGCTGCCGGGCGCCTTCTTGGCGAGGACGGGCGAGGCGGGTTCCCAGATGGCGGCGGGCGAAGGCGCGGTTTGTGCGCTCAGCAGGGAGGCCAGGGCCGCGCATGCGAAGGAGGTGCGGACCGGGCTCATGTCATCTCCGGAGGCTGGCGAGGGACTGCTTGGCGTTGCCGAGGATGGCCATGAGGATGGCCTTGCGCTGGTCGAGAAGGTCGGCGAGGCGCTCGCTCTCGGCGGATGGGGGCAGGGCGGCAGGCGCCGGGCGCCCCTGCCTGCCCGTCAGCTCCGCCTGCGCCTTGCGCTCGGCCTCGGCCCGGGCCGCGGCGTCCAGGCGGGTCCGGATGCCCTTCACGTCGAGGTCCAGGGTGAGCAGGCCCTTCTCGAGGCTCACCACCAGCTCTTCTGCCGAGGCGAGGGACTGGCTGGCCAGCACACCCGGAAGGGTGCGGGTCTTCCACGCCACAAGGTCCTCATTGGCGAGTTGCTCCAGGGCCTCGCGGAGGGCGGGATCCGGTCTGGGCCCGAGGTCCTGGGCCAGGGTCGCGCCGGCGATCAGACTCGGAATGTCCGGCGTCCAGGGCTGGAGCCGGAGCCTGGCCAGACCGCCATCCGGCGGTTCCAGGGCCACCTCCTGGATGCGGAACCAGCGGGTGCGCAGGCGCAGGAGCCGGTTCGGCCGAAGCCCGTCCGCGGGCTCGGCCCACAAGGCCACGGGCTTTGTCTGCCGGGGCCCGGCGGCAGGATCCTCGCTCCAGAACTCGAGGAAAGTGGGACCAGCCCCGCTTCCGCCGGAGCCTCCCGTCTTGAAGAACTCGTCGAACGCCCGGCCCCGGCTTCTTCCCGCCGGGACCACGGAGACTGGCTTGGGGACGCCCTGGACGGCCCAGAGGGTCTCCCCCGCGCCCTCCACCTGGACCGCGCGGAACCGGGGGTGCTGCGAACGCAGACGGATGAGTTCCGACCAGGTGGTCTGGGCCCCGAAGAGGGAGGCGAGGGCCGGGACTCGCTCGACGGGCTCCTCGACCAGTCTCCCGTCCGCGGGGTCGGCGGCCTTCTCCTCCTTCACGAGGTGGATCTCGAAGTGCTTCTCCTTCTTCGAGCCCCATCCCTTGTGCTTGTAGGCCTGCACATCCACCAATGGCCGGTTGGTCAGGTACGAGACCAGGGCCTCCAGGCTTCCGTCGAAAACCCGCCCGTCTACCTTCATGATCTCCCAGTCGTCGTCCAGGCCCGCCCGCTCCGCGGCACCGCCTGGAACCACCTTCATGACCCGGAACCGCGGGTTGACCCAGACGAGCGTTCCATTGGGAAGCTGGGCCCGGCCCTGGGACCGGAATGCCAGCTCCGCGCCCAGGCGGTACGGGCCCATCCCCGCGGGGCCTGCAATACGGTACAAGCTGGCGGCGCCGTCCGGTTTCTCGGCGTCATACCTGAGATTGGTGGCGATGAACGCGCCTTCGGCCGTGGTGATGTGGAGCCCGTATCCAGGCTGACCGGGTGCCTTGGCGGCCAGGGTGGCCAGGGCGGGCCGCAGGGAAGTCCCGTCGGGAGCCGCCGGGGGCGCGGGCGCCTGGGCGAGACAGGCGACGAGGGCGGCGATCAGCATGGAGCCTCCGCTGGATATGGAACAGATCGGCGGGCTGGAGAGATGACTCAGGTTCCATCCCAGGCGTTGTGAACATGATCACAAGGCCCTCACCCACTCATGCGATGCTGGGGGGTTCCATGGAGGGTCCATGCGCCGGTTCTGCCTCGTCCCCATCGCCTCCCTGATCCTGTCCCTTCCCGCGTCCGCGGCGGAGAAGCGCGCCTTCACCATCGAGGACCTCTACCGCCTCAAGGGCGTGCAGCATTTGGCCCTGAGCCCGGACGGATCGAGACTCGCTTTCGAAGTGTCCACGCAGGACCTGAAGGCTTCCACGCGGAACACGCAGGTATGGGTGCTCGACACGGCCACGGGCGCCTCGCGCCAGCTCACTTTTTCGGGCAAGTCCGACACGGCGCCCCAGTGGTCGAAGGACGGGAAGACCCTCTACTTCCTCTCCAGCCGCGCCGGCGGAAGCCAGCTCTGGGCCCTGGACCTCGCCGGCGGCGAGGCGCGCAAGGTGACCAGCTTCGAGGCCGGCGTGAGCGCGCCCAGGCTGATGCCCGGCGGGAACCAGGTGGTGTTCGAGGCCTCCGTCTTCCCCGAGGCCATGGCGGACGGCGCCAAGCAGAAGGAGCTGGCGGATAAGCTGGAGAAAGGGCCCGTGCAGGCCCACCTGGCGGACTCGCTGCTCTACCGCCACTGGACCGAGTGGCGGGACTTCCAGGTGAGCCACCTCTTCAAGGCCACCTTCGAGGGCAAGGTCGAGGCCCTCACCGGTGGCGCCCAGGACTTCCCCGCCTTCTGGCAGACCTGGGACCTGAGCCCCGACGGCAAGGAGGTCTGCGTCACCACCAACACCGATCCCGTGCCGGCCCGCAGCACGAACCAGGACCTGTTCCTGATCCCCCTGGAGGGCGACCGGACGCCGAAGCGCATCACCGGCGACAATCCGGCGGCCGACCAGGATCCCAAGTACTCGCCGGACGGCCGCTTCATCGCCTACCGCTTCCAGACCCGGCCCGGCCACGAGTCCGACCGCTTCCGCCTGGCGGTCTACGACCGGCAGACCAAGACGCGCAAAGTGCTGACGGAAGCCATCGACAACTGGGTGGACACCTTCCAGTGGTCCGCCGACGGCAAGGCGCTCTGGTTCACCGTGCAGGAGAAGGGCCGCTGGCCGCTGTTCCGCGTGGAGGTGGCCACGGGGAAGACCGCCCGCATGCTGGAGGGCCAGAGCATCCGCGAGTTCCAGGTGAGCCCCGACGAGAAGGCGGTCTACCTCAGCAAGACCCGCGTGGGCGAGCCCGTGGAGGTCTGGCGCTACGCCTTCGGCAGCAAGGAGCTGAAGCGCCTCACGGCCTTCAACCAGGCCGTGGCCGAGGAGGTGGACATCCGGCCCGCGGAGGAGCAGTGGGTGAAGGGTGCCGACGGGAAGGACATCCAGGTGTTCCTGGTGAAGCCCCACGGCTTCGACCCCGCCAAGAAGTACCCGCTGATCCTCAACGTCCACGGCGGGCCGCAGATGATGTGGTCCGACACCCTGCGCGGCGACTGGCAGGTGTATCCCGGCGCGGGCTACATCGTTGCCTTCCCGAACCCCCACGGCTCCACGGGCTACGGCCAGGCCTTCACGGACGCCATCAGCGGCGACTGGGACGGCAAGGTGCAGACGGACATCGCGAAGGTGGCCGACCACCTCGCGGCGCTGCCCTACGTGGACAAGGACCGCATGGGCGCCATGGGCTGGAGCTGGGGTGGCTACGCCATGATGTGGCTGGAGGGCCACACCACGCGCTTCAAGGCCCTCGCCGCCATGATGGGCGTCTACGACCTGCGATCCATGCACGGCGCCACCGAGGAGCTGTGGTTCCCCGAGCACGACCTCACCGGCACGCCCTGGGACCAGGCCGCCGCCTACGAGCGCATGAACCCCAGCAGCCACGTGAAGGCCTTCAGGACGCCCTGCCTCGTCATCACCGGCGAGCGGGACTACCGCGTGCCCTACACGCAGAGCCTTCAGTTCTTCACGGACCTGCAGGAGATGGGTGTGCCCAGCCGCCTCATCGTCTTCAAGAACGACGGCCACTGGCCGGACAACCTGAAGTCCATGCCCGTCTACTACAACGCCCACCTCGAGTGGTTCCAGAAGTACCTGGGCGGCGGCGCCGCCCCCTGGAAGACCGAAGACCTGGTGCGGAACCTGGCATTCGGGAACACCGGGAAGTAGCATCGGGTCAGTCCCCGGAGAAACCATGCGTCGAACGGTCCTGCCTGCCCTGATGCTCGCCTGCCTGCTGGCCTGCGCCGAGAAGGAGGCGCCGGCTCCGGCAGCGACCCCGGGGACGGCCCCGGCGGCTGGCACGCCCGCGGCTCAACCGTCGTCACAGCCCTCCTCCCAGCCGGCCCCCGCCGGGGCGAAGGCAGAGCCAGCGTCTCCGGCTCCCAAGGCCGCCGAGATGGCTCCGAAACCCGCCGCGGCCCCGTCGGCTCCAGCGCCGACTCCCGCCGCCGCGCCCGCGCCCGCCACCACGCCCGCGACCACGCCTGCTCCTGCGCCCGTGGCCGCTGCGCCAACCCCCGCACCCGCTCCCGCCGCGGCCCCGGCGCCAGCCCCCAAGCCAGCGCCCGCGTCCGCCGCCGGGCCCATGCCCTCCATGGCCAGCAACGGCCACTCGGCCGTCGGGGCCAGTGCCTGCAGGATGTGCCATCGCGTCCAGCACGACTCCTGGTCCGCTTCGGCCCACGCGAAGAAGGGGCTCGACTGCGAGGCGTGCCACGGCAATGGTGGCGACTACAAGGCCATGTCTGTGATGAAGAACCCGGCGGCAGCGAAGGCCGCGGGCCTGGTCCTGCCCACCCTCGACTTCTGCCGGAAGTGCCATGGCGCGAAGGCCGATGCGGCGCTCTTCGCGCGGGTCCACGCCCACAAGGCCAAGTAGCTCAGGGTTTCGCGGCCTTCAGCTTCCAGTAGTTCCCCCCGCCCGCCGTGCGCGGCTCCAGGCCGCGGCGGGCGGCGCGGAGGCCGTCCAGCAGCACCCGGCGGATGTCGCTGATCACCGGCGGGGCGGTGGCGAAGTAGGAGTGCTCCAGGAGGCTGGTGTCCAGGCCCGAGGCGTCGATGGTCTCGATGCCCGGCACCACGACGATGCCCTCGGCGGTGTCGCCCGCCCGCGGGTAGCCGTGGACCTTCTTGGAGGCCAGCAGGGCGTTGTCGCCATTGGAGGCATAGAGGGTGATGCGGTCGCAGCCCGCCACCAGGGCGGGGGCGATGTCGCGCTTGAAGATCTCGGCGTCGATGTCGGGGGCCGTGAGGATGATCTCCTTGAAGCGGCCCTTGAGCTTCGGCTGTTCCGCGAAGGCCTGCCGCAGGGCGCCCGTGAGGACGCGGTTGCCCATGGAGTGGGCGATGAGGTAGATGTCCGCCGCGCCGCTCTTCTGGGCGAAGTCCACGAGGAACCGCTTCAGGTTCGCCTCGCTCCACTGGGCGTTGTTCTCGTCCGTGGTGTAGCCCTGGAGGGTGCCCTGGGAGGGCCAGCTGTAGAACACGGGCACGCCCCGGTAGTCCAGGTCGTAGGTGATCTGGGCGGTCCGGCGGGCCGCGTCCGCGAAGGCCACGTTGTAGCCGTGGACGAACACGAAGCTGGATCCGGAAGCGCCCTGCGCCTGAACCCGGGCCCTCACACGGTTCAGGAACCCGAGCCGCGTGAGGGGCGACCAGTCAAGGACGGCCACGTGCTTGCGGGGATCCTCGCTGAGCTCCAGCTTCCAGAGGGACGGCGCCTCTAACTCACCGGTCCTGTGGCCGTGGGGGATGCTGACGGTGATTTCGCCGTAGGAGATCCGCTCGCCGCGCCCGCCGCCGAAGGTCCCCGCGCGGGAATCGAGCTTGCGGTCCGTGCCGAACATCACGGATACGCGGGCATAGGCCTGGGTCTGGTCCACGTTGGGGTTGGCCCCCACGGGGGTGGGGCGTGGAGGGGGCAGGGACGGGCGGGAGGAAGCCGCTCGCCGGGGCATCTCGGCCCTTTCCGCCATGCGGTGGTCCTCGGGCGGCCGGGATGCTTCGGCTTCCGCCAGGGGTTCGGGCCTGGGGGGGCGGGCGGAAGGCGCGGGCGGAGGCGGCGGCGGGGGCGCCGGAGTGGGCAAGGGGGCAGGGGAGGGAGCGGGCGCCGGAGCGGGCGAGGGGGCTGGTGCCGGGGTCGGCCGGACCATCGGCGGGCGGGTGGCGCAGGCCGCCAGGAGCCCCGCGAGCGCGGCGGGCCACAGGATCCGTGAAGGCGTCAGTCGGGGCTGGGGCGCGGGCATGGCATCCTCGGCGTGGAATGCTCGGATGAGAAGGGGGCTTCTTTCGTTCTGCGGATGACCGGATTCTACGTCCGTGGATTACCGCTGGGCCAGTCCCGAGAGAGCGACCGGAACCGCCCGAATTTCCTGTTTACACAGACAGGGGGCGATCGTGGTGGGGACCTCCTCCGGCCGATCAGCCCTCACGCCGTTCTGAGGGCCGCTTCCATCCCCTCTGCCCCGCCGCTCCAGGAGGTGGCCTGCCGGGTTCCAAAGGCCAAGGAATGGACAGGGACTTCACCCGGGTCCAGGTCTCGACCATCCACGGCACCGGGGTCTTCGCCAAGCTCCCGATCCCGAGAGGGAAGCGGGTCCTAGAATAGGCCGGACGGCGTGTGGCCAGGGCCGAGCTGCTGGCGGCGCCGGCCCGTGCCGGCTGCAGCTCGTTCGACGCCTTCAAGATCGAGCGCTTCGACCTTACCCCCATGGGGGACATGATCTTCGTAACGTGAAGCGCTTCACTGGCCGGTGGACTGGGCGGCCATCCGGGCGGCCACCCACTTGTCGATGGCCTGGCGAACGGCAGGCATGGCCTGTTGGGCGGCCACGATGCCCGCCTCCATGCAACGCTTCTTCTGGGTGAAGTCCAGGGTGCCCACGTCGCCGATGGCCGGTGAGATCAGCACGTCCGCGTCCTTCTTCGAGTGCTCCACGTTGAGGGCGAACATGATGTTGGCGGCCTGGAGGCTCACGCCCAGCAGGTTGGTGATGTCCGTGTTCCCCACGTTGGCGCTGATGTCGACGGCGATGACCAGGTCGGCTCCCTTGGCGCGGGCCACGGAGATAGGGATGTTGTCCACCACGCCGCCGTCCACCAGGATCTTGCCCATGTGCTGCACGGGCTGGAACACGCCGGGAATCGCCGAGCTGGCTCGCACGGCACGGGCCACGGAGCCGCGGTCCAGCACCACCTTCTGGCCCCAGTTGAGGTCCGTGGCCACGGCGGCGAAGGGAATCTTCAGCTGCTCGATGTTGGCCGGCTTGATGTGGCCCTTGACCCAGGTCTCGAGCTTGTCGCCCTTGGCGAAGCCCATGCCCGCCACCGTGGAGAGGACGCCGAAGTCGAAGAGGTCCTCCTTCTGGAGCTGGAAGGCGGTCCACTCCAGCTCGAAGCTGTTGCGGTCCGCGGCGTAGATGGCGCCGATCAGGCTGCCCACGCTGGTGCCCACCACCAGGTCCACCGGGATCTTCTCCTGTTCGAGCGTGCGGATGACACCGATGTGCGCGAACCCGCGCGCGGCACCGCCGCCCAGCACCAGGGCGATCTTCGGTTTGGGCGGAGGACCCTGCGGCTTGGGCGGAGCCGGGGGCTGGGCCTGGGGTGGCGGCACCTGAGGCACCACCACGGGGGCCTGGGGCTGGCAGGCCAGGAGCAGGGCGAGACCCAGCAGGGCCCCGGCCCGGGAGATGCGCGAGGAGATGTGGCTGATCATCCTTCGAGAATACCCGACCCTTCCCGGGGCTCATCCGGGAGGCGACCCCTCGTAAGATGATGCTAGAGTGGGGTATGACCCCCCAGGAGCCTTCCATGCGTCCCGCTTCCGCCTTGGCCGCCCTCATGACCCTGCCCGCCCTCGCCGCCGATCCGTCTGTCGCCGCCAATCCCTTCTTCTCGGAGTGGAAGACGCCCTTCGGCGTGCCGCCCTTCGCGGAAATCAAGGAGGCGCATTTCCTTCCGGCCTTCAGGGAGGGCATGGCCCGCCAGAAGGCCGAAGTGGCCAGCATCGCGGAGGCCAAGGAGGCTCCCACCTTCGCCAACACCATCGTGGCCCTGGACCTGTCCGGCCAGTTCATGGACCGCATCGGGTCGGTCTTCTTCAACCTCACGGGTGCCGAGACGAACCCGAAGCTCCAGGCTGTGAACCGCGAGGTGATGCCCCTCCTCGCCGCCCACCGCGACGACATCAACCTGGATGCGAAGCTCTTCGGTCGCGTGAAGGCCGTGTGGGACGGCCGGGCCGCGCTGAAGCTGGAGCCCGACCAGGCCCGCCTCCTGGAGCGCACCTACAAGGGCTTCGTCCGGGCCGGCGCCGCGCTCACGCCCGCCCAGCAGACCCGCATGCGGGCCATCAATGCCGAGCTGTCCAAGCTTGGCGTCGACTTCGGCGACCGCCTCCTCAAGGCCACCAAGGCCTTCCAGATGGTGGTGACGGACCCGGCCGACCTGGCGGGCCTGCCCGAGGGCACGCGCCTGGCCGCGGCGGCCGCGGCGAAGAAGGCGGGGCAGGACGGGAAGTGGCTGTTCACCTTGGATGGCCCCAGCATCTGGCCCTTCCTGGAGTACGCCCAGAACCGCGAGCTGCGGAAGCGGATCCTCACGGGCTACCTGGAGCGTTGCAACCAGGGCGGCGACACGGACACCAATGCCATCGTGGCCCAGGTGGCCGCCCTGCGCGTCGAGAAGGCCCAGCTGCTGGGCTACCGCACCTGGGCGGACTTCGTCCTCGAAGAGAACATGGCCAAGGATCCCAAGGGCGTCTACGGCCTGCTGGACCAGATCTGGAAGCCCGCGCTGGAGGTCGCCAAGCAGGAGCGCGCCGAGCTGCAGGCCATGATGGCCAAGGACCTGCCGGGCCAGAAGCTGGAAGCCTGGGACTGGCGCTACTACGCGGAGAAGGTGAAGCAGGCCAAGTACGACTTCGACGAGGAATCGGTGAAGCCGTACTTCGCCCTCGATGCCGTGCGGCAGGGTGCCTTCACCCTGGCGGGCCGGCTCTACGGCATCACCTTCACGGAGGTGAAGGACCTGCCCGTCTACCAGAAGGATGTGCGCTGCTTCGAGGTGAAGGAGAAGGACGGGCGTCATCTGGGCCTGATCTACGTGGACTACCACCCCAGGCCCGGCAAGCGCGGCGGCGCCTGGATGAGCAGCTACCGCTCCGCCTGGGTGAAGGACGGAAAGCAGGTGGATCCCGTGGTGGTGAATGTCTGCAACTTCACGGCCCCGGCCGGCGACCGGCCGGCGCTGCTGACCTCCGACGAGGTGCGCACGCTCTTCCACGAGTTCGGCCACGGCTTGCACGGCCTCTTCTACAAGGGCCGCTACCGCGGCACCGCCGGCACGCCCCGCGACTTCGTGGAGCTGCCCAGCCAGGTCATGGAGAACTGGTCCATGGAGCCGGAAATGCTGAAGCTCTACGCAAGGCACTACAAGACCGGCGAGGTGATCCCCGATGCCCTGGTGGCCAAGATGAAGAAGGCCGCCACCTTCGGCCAGGGCTTCGCCACCACCGAGTACATGGCGGCTTCGCTGCTGGACATGGACTGGCACACGCTGACCACCGCCAAGCCGCAGGACACGGCGGCCTTCGAGAAGGCCTCCCTGGCCAAGTGGGGCCTCCTCGCCGAGATCCCGCCCCGCTACCGCAGCCCCTACTTCAACCACATCATGGGCGGCTACGCGGCGGGCTACTACAGCTACATCTGGAGCGCCGTGCTCGACAGCGACGCCTTCCAGGCCTTCAAGGAGAAAGGCAACCTCTTCGACCCCGCCACCGCCGCCAGGTTCCGCGCCGAGGTGCTGTCCAAGGGCGGCATGATCGACCCCGCCCAGCTCTATCGCAACTTCCGCGGCCGCGATCCCAAGGTGGGGCCCCTGCTAGAGAAGCGCGGGCTGAAGTAGCGGCCCACTCGAGCTTCTACCGAACTCCACGATGGACACAAATAGGCCCGCCGGGCCCAATGCAGGCCACGAAGGCATTCTCCCCAGTGCCTTGGCAAGGACATCCGGGCCCCCGCCCGCGAGGGACGTCCGCGGTGAGTCGGCTCCTCTTCGCACCCTTCGCACGCCCGAAGGGCGTATTCGTGATTTTCGCGTTCAGCTTTGCTTCGTGCCCTTCGTGGAGATCCTGAAGGCCCTTGGGCCGAAGGGCTAGTACCGTCCCACGATCTCGTCCCACCGCCCCTGGGCCTTCAGGATCCGCTCGGCCGCCTGGCGCAGCACGCCCCGGCCGCCGGGGACGGGCACCGTCCAGTGGCAGACTGCCTTCACCTCGTCCGCCGCATCCGAAGGGCAGCAGGCCAGGCCCACCCGGCGGAGCAGGGGCAGGTCCGGCAGGTCGTCCCCCAGGTGACCGACCTGATCGTAGGCCAGGCCGTACTTGGCGCAGAGCTGGTCCAGGATGGGCAGCTTCTCCAAGTGCCCCGCGAAGCAGTCCTCCACCCCGAGATCCCGGGCCCGGTTCACGGTCGCCCCGGCGTCCAGGCCCGAGATGAACGCCACGCGGATGCCCGCCTGCTGGAGATGCTTGATGGCGGCCCCGTCCCGCACGTGGAAAGCCTTGGTATGGCCCGGTTCCGGGCCATAGTGAAGGGCCCCGTCGGTGAGGACCCCGTCGATGTCGGTGCAGAGCAGGCGGATCTTTGCTGCGCGGGCGTCCAGGTCCTCCACGGGGGCCTCCTTCCTCAGCCTAGCATTGGCGGTCGGGAGGGCATCCCCCGGAGCTTCGGGTGGATATTCCCGGTAAAGGGATGATGTCCATCACGAAATCCCCGCAAACCCCTGCAGAAGGCTGGAATGTCGGTTGCCGGATGCTCCGATGGATATACAGTTTTTCAGTGGGGCGGAGATTTTTGGGTTGACACGACCGAAAACTGGATGAATATAGTCGCATGGAGTTGAAGTCGTGAACCACCAGCTCAGCAATCCCATGATCGAAGAAGTGAGCGGCCTGTTCAGCGCCCTGGGGGATGCCTCCCGCCTGAAGATCCTGCGCTCGCTCCTCGACAACAAGGGCCCCCTCAGCCAGGGGGCCGTGGCCGAGGCCTCGGGCCTGTCCCAGGCCAACGCGTCGAAGCACCTGGCCTGCCTGGTGCGTGTGGGCCTCGTGACCCGCGAACCCGAGGGCAATGCCGTGTACTTCACCCCCGTGATGCCGCTGGTGGGTGAGCTCTGCGATCTGGTGTGCGGTCATGTGACCGACCGCGCAAAGATGACCTACAAGGCTCTTAAATGAACGAATGCTTTTATATGCAGTTGCTTTTTTTTGTTTAGGAGTATTCCTTTATGAACATTAAAGCCATCACGGGATTGAGCTTGGCGCTGTTGTCGGGAGGAAGCCTCCTGGGGCAGGAGGGCTTGACCGTGGCCGACAGCATCCGGAAGGCTTGGCGGGACCAAGGCGGCCTTCGTGCGGGTCAGGCCATGGTGGAATCCCGCCAGGCGGAAGCCGAAGGCTACCGCGACCTCCGGTTGCCGAGCCTGACGCTCCAGGCCCAGGGGGTCCGCACCAACGAGCCCATGATGGCCTTCGGCATCAAGCTGAACCAGGCGCGGATCACCATGGCGGACTTCAATCCCGACAGCCTGAACCATCCGGATGCCATTGGCGCCTACGGCGGTTCGGCCGTGCTCCAGCAGCCCCTCTACACCGGCGGGCGGATCACCGCGGCCCGGCGTGCCGGTGACTTCATGGCACAGGCCGAGGCCGCCAGCCAGGAACGGCGGAAGCAGGAGACAGCCCAGGCCGTGGTGGAGGCCTACTTCGGCACGCAGGTGGCAGAGCAGGCCCTCAAGTGGGTGGAGGACTCCCGGACCTGGATCCAGGGCATGGAAGACTTCGTCGGGGCCCGCGTCAGGCAGGGCCTGATGCTGGAGTCGGAGCTCCAGCGGCTGAAAGCCTTCCACGCCCAGATCGACGCGCAGAAGGCCGAGGTGGTCAAGCAGGTGCATTCGGCCCGCTCGGGCCTGGGCCTGCTCACAGGCACCGGTCCCGTGGAGGGCCCCCTGGCGACACCACTGACCCCAGATTTCGAGGGGGGCATGCGCCCCTCGAAGGAGCCCGCGAAACCCGCCGCGGGCCTCCCTTCCGGCCAGCGGGGCGATCTGCTCGCCGCCGACCTCCAGGCCAGAGCCGCGACCGAAGGCGCCAAGGCCGCCAAGGGCAGCCTGCTTCCCGAGGTGGGGCTGGAGCTGGGGGCGGGCACCCTCCACCATTCCTGGTCCGAGAAGGGGAACTGGACATGGGCCGGCGTGGGCGTGAAGTGGAAGGTGTTCTCCGCGCCCGATCAGGCCAAGGCCCGGGCCGCCCGCGCCCAGGAGCGCGCTGCGCGCGAGATGCGCGACTTCAAGCAGCAGCAGGCCGAGCATGAGATCCGTGTGGCGAGGGAAGGCGTGATGGCTGCCCAGGCCCGCTACGCCGCCGCGAAGGAGTCCCTGGCCGCCGCCGAGGAGTCCAAGCGGCTGCGGGAGGCCCGGCACAAGGAGGGTCTCGCGCCGCTCATCGAGGTGCTCGATGCAGAGGCCGCCGTCCAGGGCGCCCACACCCTCATTCTCCAGAGCCTGTTCGATCTTCGCGTGAGCCGCGCCAGCCTTGATCTTGCGACCGGAACCCCCATCGAAGGAGTGAAGCCATGAAGACCGCCCTTTCCGCCCTGGCCCTGTCGGGCGCGCTCTTGGGGACACTGGCCTGCGGCCACAAGGAGGCCCGGCCCGAGGCGAAGGAGCTGCCCAAGGTGGCCGTCTCCCTGGTGGCTGATGGCGGTCCCGAGGGCGGGGCCTGGGTGGCCGCCACCCTCCAGTCCGCACGCACGGCCACGATGTCCACCCGCATGGCCGCCCAGGTCAAGCGCGTCCTCGTCCAGGAGGGGCAGCGCGTGTCTGCCGGCACCCTGCTCATCGCCCTGGGCGATGAGGATCTCCAGGGCCAGCTCAAGGCGGCCCAGACCGGACTTGCGACCGTGGAGGCCTACCACCGCCGCATCCAGGCCCTCCAGGCCCAGAAGGCCAGCACGGCCGTCGAGCTGGAGCAGGTGGAGGCCCAGGTGGCCCAGGCCCAGGCTGGCGTCTCTTCGCTGAAGGCCAACATCGCCTATACGCAGATCCGCGCCCCCTTCTCCGGCGTGGTGCAGTCCCGGAAGGTCAGCGAAGGCGATTTCGTCGGGCCCGGCATGCCCCTGCTGGAGCTGGTGGGCGACGGCGAGCAGGAGCTGGTCGCCACCGTGTCCGAGGATGAGGCCAGGGGCCTCAAGGCCGGGTCGAAGGTGAAGTTCGAATCGGAGGGCGCCGAAGGCGAGGCCCAGATCACGGGCCTGGCGCCCGGCGGGGATCCCTACAGCCACAAGGGCACCCTGCGCGCCAAGGTGCTCAGGCCCAAGGGCCTGCGCCAGGGCTCCTTCGCCCGCATCCTGGTGCCCGGCCTGAAGGCCGATTCCCAGGGGTTCTCCGTGCCCCGCAGCGCCCTCGTGCACCGGGGCGAACTCACGGGCGTCTTCGTCGCCAAGGACGGGCATGCCGAGCTGCGCTGGCTCTCCCTGGGCGAGGCCGAAGGCGCCTACCTGCCCGTGCGCTCGGGCCTGAAGGAGGGCGAGAAGCTCATCGACCATCCCGGCGCGCTCC
Source organism: Geothrix sp. SG200 (assembly GCF_022808935.1). Lineage (GTDB taxonomy): Bacteria > Acidobacteriota > Holophagae > Holophagales > Holophagaceae > Geothrix > Geothrix alkalitolerans. The sequence goes on along the minus strand of NZ_JAKZFR010000007.1, from coordinate 50,326 downwards.
AGGACGGCCAGCCCGTTGAGATCAGACTTGCTGCTGCGGCTTCGCCGAAGCAGCAGGTGGGGGGTTCCGGGGGGGACTTCGCGAGCGAAGCGAGCAGGCGGTCCCCCTCGGACCGTACCAAAGGCGGGGTGAGCCATGGCAAGTGAACCCAAGCTGGGTCTGGCCGGCCGGCTGGCGAAGGGCTTCCTCCGCAGCAAGCTGACCCCCCTCATCGTCCTGGCGTCGCTGCTGCTGGGCATCCTCGCCGTGGTGCTCACGCCGCGGGAGGAGGAACCCCAGATCATCGTGCCGATGGTCGATCTGTACGTGCCCTATCCCGGGGCGAGCCCCAAGGAAATCGAGAGCCAGGTCACCACGCCCCTGGAGCGTCGGCTCTGGGGCATCCCCGGCGTCGAGTATCTCTACAGCATGAGCACGCCGGGCATGGCGCTCATCACCGTGCGCTTCAAGGTGAACGAGCCCCAGGAGCCCAGCCTGGTGAAGATCTACCAGGAGCTGGCGGCCAACCCCCAGATCCTGCCGCCCGGGGCCATGAAGCCCATCATCAAGCTCCAGACCATCGACGACGTGCCCTTCCTGGTGCTCACGCTCCATGGAAGCGAGGGCTCGGCCCAGACCCCCGGCCAGCTGCGCAAGCTGGGCGACGTCCTGGCGCGGGAGCTGTCCGACGTTCCAAGCACAGCCCAGGTGAAGGTCATCGGCGGCGCCCGCCGCATGGTCCGCATCGAGCCGGACCCTGATCGCCTGCGCTCCATCAACATGTCCATCGGAGAGCTCCAGCCGGCCCTGCAGGCCGCCGAGGCCCAGCTGCCCGCGGGCGCGCTCGTCGACCACGGCAAGCGCACGGAGCTCGAGGCCACCGGCTTCGTGCTTCAGGCCTCCGAGCTGCGCCGCCTCGTGGTGGGCGTGCGGAACATGAAGCCCGTCTACCTCGCGGATGTCGCCAAGGTGGTGGACGCCCCCGAGCCCGAGCCGCCCATGGTTCTCTACGCGGACGCTGCCCGGCCCGGCTTCGAGCCCGCCGTGAGCATCGCCCTGTCCAAGCGGGCGGGCACCAACGCCACCGCCCTGGCCGAGCAGGTCCTGGCCAAGGTGGAGGTCCTCCGCGGCAACCTCATCCCCCACGACGTCAAGGTGACCGTCACCCGGAACTACGGCGAGACGGCCGGCGACAAGTCCAACGAGCTCATCGAGCATCTGCTCATCGCCACCCTGAGCGTCATCGCGCTGATCCTGCTCACCATGGGCTGGCGCAGCGCCGTGGTGGTGGGCGTGGCCGTGCCCGTCACGCTGGCCCTCACCCTGCTCATCACCTACCTGTTCGGCTACACGCTGAACCGGGTCACCCTGTTCGCCCTGATCTTCTCGATCGGCATCCTGGTGGACGACGCCATCGTGGTGGTGGAGAACATCCACCGGCACATGCACCTTCCGGGCCTCCGCAAGAGCTTCGCCACGGTGGTGGTGGAGGCGGTGGACGAGGTGGGCAATCCCACGATCCTGGCCACCTTCGCGGTCATCGCCGCCATCCTCCCCATGGCCTTCGTGCGAGGGCTCATGGGCCCCTACATGCGCCCGATCCCCATCGGCGCCAGCGTGGCCATGATCTTCAGCCTGCTCATCGCGTTCGTCATCAGCCCCTGGGCCAGCCTGAACGTGTTCAAGAAGGAGGCGCACCTGCCGGATACGGACGAGTCCGGACTTCATCCCGCGACCCCGGAAACCGCTGCCCCCGAGCCGGAGCACGACTGGCAGGACAAGAACCCCGAAGTGGCGCCGGACACGAAGTTCTCCGCGCTCTACCGCAAGGCCATCCGGGCCCTGATCAACGAGCCCAAGGTCCGCTGGACCTTCTTCGGCGGCGTGGTGGTGCTGCTCCTGGCGGCCATGTCCCTGGTGGGCTTCGGCGTGGTGAAGGTGAAGATGCTGCCCTTCGACAACAAGTCGGAGTTCATGGTCCAGCTCGACCTGCCCGCCGGGACACCGAGGGAGGACGCCCTTGCCGCCGGCCAGGACATCGCCCGCCGGCTGCTCAAGGAGCCCACCGTCCGCAACGTCCAGGTGTACGCCGGAGAGGCCGCGCCCTTCACCTTCGTGGGCATGGTCCGGCACAGCTTCCTCCGCCAGGCGGCGGAGATGGTGGACATCCAGGTGAACCTGGTGCCCAAGGGCGACCGGAAGGAGCAGAGCCACGACATCGTCGTGCGCCTGCGTCCCGAGCTTGAGAAGATCTCCAAGCCCGCCGGGGCCCGCATGAAGCTCGTGGAGATCCCGCCCGGGCCGCCGGTCATGGACACCATCGTGGCGGAGGTCTACGGGCCTTCCGATGCCGAGCGCGCACGGCTGGCCGGCGATGTCCTGGGGGCGTTCAAGAGCGTGGACGGCATCGTGGATGTCGACTCGACGCTGAACGAGACTTCGCCCAAGATCAGCCTGGTGCTCGACCGGGAAAAGGCCGCCCTCCACGGCGTCGCCCCCGCCCATGTGGTCCAGACGCTCTACATGGCCGGCTACGGCCACACTGCCGGCACCTTCCATGTGCTGCGCGGCTCCAGCCAGGTGCCGGTGGTGGTTCAGCTCCCGGCCGAGAAGCGCCAGCGGCTCGACCAGATCCTCCAGCTCTACGTTCCCGGGGCCCGGGGCATGGTGCCCATCCGCGAACTGGTGACGGTGAAGGATGGCGCCGAGGAGCCGGTCATCCATCACAAGAACCTGATGCCCGTCACCTATGTGTTCTCCGATCTGGCGGGCGCCATCGAAAGCCCCGTCTACGCCCTGGCGGCGCTCAACAAGAAGATCGACGCCATGAAGGGCACCGGCGGCGCAGAGGTGGTCCGCCTGGGCCTCGCCCATCCCGAGAACACCGAGAACCTGATCATGAAGTGGGACGGCGAGTGGCACATCACCCTCGAAGTCTTCCGGGACCTCGGCATGGCCTTCGCCGCCGTGCTGGTGCTGATCTTCGTGCTGGTTGTCGGCTGGTTCGAGAGCTTCGAGATTCCCTGGGTGATCCTGGTGCCGATCCCGCTCTCCCTCATCGGCATCATTCCCGCCCACGGCCTCTTCGGCGCCTTCTTCACGGCCACCAGCATGATCGGCTTCATCGCCGGCGCCGGCATCATCGTCCGCAACAGCATCATCCTCGTGGACTTCATCGAGCTGAAGCTGCGCGAGGGGATGCCGCTGGCGCTGGCGGTGGAGGAAGCCGGCGTGGTGCGCTTCCGTCCCATCCTCCTCACTGCCGCGGCCGTGATTGTGGGCTCACTGGTGATGCTGGCGGATCCCATCTTCCAGGGACTGGCCATCAGCCTCATGGCGGGCTCGGTGGCGGCCACCCTGCTGTCTGTGCCGTCCATCCCCGTCCTCTACTACCTCGTGGCCCGCCGGGGCCGCGCCGCGGACCTCCAGCGCGAGGCCTCCACCCCCGTCAGCGAATAGGAGCCACTCATGAACGTCGATCGCATCGTCCACACCGTTGCCGGCACCTTCATCCTGCTGAGCCTCGCCCTGGCGAAGTTCCACAACCCGAACTGGATCTGGTTCACCGTGTTCGTGGGCGCGAACCTGCTCCAGAGCGGCCTCACCAACTGGTGCCTCATGTCCACCATCCTGCGCAAGCTCGGCGTGCCTGAAGGTCAGGGCGTGGGATGCTCGCGGTGAAGCCCATGGCCCTCCGCATCCTCCTGGGCCTCGCAGTCGGCGGAGTCCTGGGCTACGCCTACCAGCGGCTGGTGGGCTGCAGCACGGGCACCTGCCCGCTCACGGCCACACCGCTGCGCGCCATCACCTATGGCGCCGTGATGGGCCTGCTCTGGGCTGCGGCGAAGTAGGACCCGCGCGGACTGCTGTGTCCACAACTCTTCTTCCCCCTGATTCTGGAGTCGCCATGTCTGAAGTCATCCACCTCACCACCGAGGCCTTCCACAAGGTCTCTTCTCACGGGAACCCCGTGCTCATCGATTTCTGGGCCCCCTGGTGCGGCCCCTGCCGCATGCAGGGGCCCATCCTTGACGAAGTCGCCAAGACCGCGGGCGCGAAGGCCATCGTGGCGAAGGTCAACGTGGATGAGGAGCCGCTGCTGGCCGGCCAGTTCGGCGTCCAGAGCATTCCCACGCTCGTGGTGCTCAAGGATGGCCGCATCCTGAGCCGCATGGTGGGCGTCCAGCCTGCGCACACGCTCCTGGCGGCCCTCCAGCAGGCGGGCGCCTGATGGCCGAATACTGGATCTACCTCATCCCGGTGGCCGCCATCGGCTACCTGCTGTGGAGCCGCCGCTCCGCCTCGGCGGCGGACGTGAAGGCCCTGCTGGCGCGGGGGGCGCAGATCGTGGATGTCCGCACCGCGGGTGAGTACCGCACCGCCTCGCACCCCAAGGCCGTCAACATCCCCGCCGACCAGCTGGACCAGCGGTCCAAGGAACTCGACCCCGAGCGCCCCGTGCTCCTCTGCTGCGACAGCGGCAGCCGTAGCGGGTTCGCGGTCGCCATCCTCAAGCGCAAGGGCTTCAAGGAAGTGCACAACCTCGGCTCCTGGCGCCGCATCGCCACCTTGCTGTCCTGACCCCCCGGAGACCTGCCATGAGCGTCCAGACCCCGCCCACCCCCGACCAGATCCTGCAGATGATGCAGGGGAAGATGGGAGACACCCTTCCGAAGTGGCCGGGGCAGCTGAAGGAGCTGGCTCCAGACCTGCTGATGTCCACGGCGCAGCTCTCCCACGGCAGTGTGCAGCGGCCGGAGAGCACGATCCCCCTGAAGTACCGGCACCTCATGGCCGTGGCCGCGGCGCTGGGCCGCCGCCAGGCGAGCTGCGCCCGGTCGCAGGCGCGCATGGCGATGCAGGAGGGCGCCACCCGGGAGGAGGTCCTGGACGCCGTCCGCATCGCCCGGCATCTGATCGCCGCCGGTATCCTGGACGCGGCCGCCCCGATCCTGGAGGATCTGGCGGAGTAGGGAGGCGCGCATGGAAGCCAAGGTCCGCTGGGAATCCGGCCTGACGTTCCGGGTGGACCAGGAAGGCCACCAGTACCACATCGACGTGCCGGCCGGCGACGGGGCGCCCACCAAGGGGCCCCGGCCCAAGGGGCTCGTCCTGGCCGGGCTCGGCGGATGCACCGCCATCGACGTGGTGAGCATCCTCGAGAAGATGCGCGTGAAGCTGGACGGCCTCGAGGTGCAGGTGAGCGCCGAGGCCCGGGAGGAGCATCCCCGGATCTTCACCGGCATCCATGTCCGCTATGTGTTCCGGGGCAGGGACCTGCCCATGGACAAGCTGGAGCGTGCCGTGAAGCTGTCCGAGGAGACCTACTGCGGGGTGTCCGCCATGCTGCGGCCGGCCGTGCCCATCACCTCGGAGATCGTGGTCGAGGGCTGACCGGCGGTCAACCCCGGCGCGGAGGCTGGACCAATAAAACGGCGGGCCCACCCCGGGCCCGCCTCCCCTACCCCTGAGCTTTCCGGAACCGCGAGCGGTCCAGCGCTGGGATGAAAATAGGATATGACTAAATAACGATTTAAGACTATTAAAAACAAAGTGATTTCCATCACCGACGGTTTCCCGTTTGGTTTCAAGTCTTTGGGTGGGCCCCATCCAGGCCGGCATGGGATACTGGCCGCGCATCATGGATCCAGAGGCGTCGCAGGCCATTCATTCCGGGAGAAACCATGGGTGATCCGCTTTTCTGGCACAGGCTTCAGTTCGGCTTCACGGCGACCTACCACTACCTGTTTCCGCAGCTGACGATGGGGCTCGCCCTGGTGATCGTCGTGCTGAAGGCCATGGGCCTCCGCACGGGCGAGGCGCGCTACAACGACGCGGCTCGCTTCTGGATCAAGATCTTCGGCATCAACTTCGCCGTGGGCGTGGTGACGGGCATTCCGCTGGAGTTCCAGTTCGGCACGAACTGGGCCGCCTTCTCGCGATTCTCCGGCGGCATCATCGGCCAGACCCTGGGCATGGAGGGCATGTTCGCCTTCTTCCTGGAGAGCAGCTTCCTGGGGATGCTGATCTGGGGCGAGAAGAAGCTCTCGCCGAAGGGCCACTTCGGGGCCGCCCTGGCGCTGTGGATCGGAAGCTGGCTCTCGGGCTACTTCATCATCGCCACCAACGCGTTCATGCAGCATCCCGTGGGCTACACCCATGCCGCCGACGGCAGCCTCCAGCTCGCCAGCTTCTGGGCCTTCGTGCTCAACCCCTGGGCGCTGGGCCAGTACGCCCACAACATGATCGCCTCCGTGGTGACGGCCTCCTTCGTGGTGGCGGCCATCGGCGCCTACTGGACCCTCAAGGGCATCCACCTGGAGCAGGCCCGGCTAAACCTGCGGGCGGGCACGATCCTGGGCCTGATCTTCAGCGTGCTCGTGGCCTTCCCCACGGGAGACATCTCCGGCAAGCTCGTGGCGAAGTACCAGCCCATCACGCTGGCGGCCATGGAAGGCCGCTTCGAGAGCGGGCCCCGCGCCAACCTCACCCTGGTGGGCCAGCCCAACGTGGCCCAGCGGCGGATCGAGAATCCCATCCAGCTGCCCGCCGTGCTGAGCTTCATCGCCTACGGCAGCTTCTCCAGCAACGTGAAGGGCCTGCTCGAGTTCCCCGAGGACCAGTGGCCACAGAACATCGAGCTGCTCTACTACAGCTTCCACATCATGGCGGGCCTGGGCACGATCATGATCGCGATCACGGGCCTGGCCGCCTTGCTGCTCTGGAAGAACCGCCTCGATACCGCGCGACCCATGCTCTGGGTACTGATGCTGGCCTTCCCCTTCCCGTACATCGCCACGGCCGCTGGCTGGGCGGTGGCCGAGTTCGGCCGCCAGCCCTGGCTCATCTACGGCCTGCTGCGCACCATCCAGGGCGGCTCCCCCACGGTGAACGCAGGCCACACCGCGTTCACGACGCTCGGATTCGCCGGCATCTTCGTGGTGCTGAGCGTCCTGTGGCTCTTCCTCATCGGCCGGGAGATCGCCCACGGCCCCGTCTCCCACTCCCAGAAGGCCTAGGAGGCTGCCATGGAAATGCTCTGGTTCTGGCTTGTCTCCGTGATGATGGCCATCTATGTCGTGATGGACGGCTTCGACTTCGGCGCCGGCATCCTGCACCTGGTGGTGGCCAAGACCAATGAGGAACGCCGCGAGGTGCTGGGCGCCATCGGCCCCCTGTGGGATGGGAACGAGGTCTGGCTGCTGGCGGGCGGAGGCTCCCTGTTCCTGGCCTTTCCCAAGGTGCTGGCCTCGGGGTTCTCGGGCTTCTACCTCGCCCTCTGGCTGGTGGTCTGGTGCCTGATGGCCCGCGGCATCTCCATCGAGTTCCGGTCCCACCTGGAGGATGGACTCTGGCGGCACTTCTGGGACGGGGCCTTCGCGTTCTCCAGCGTGCTGCTCCCCATCCTGTTCGGCGCGGCCCTGGGCAATGTCCTCCGGGGCGTGCCCGTGGACGGGAGCGGCTACTTCGAGATGGCGCTCTGGACCAACTTCCGCCAGGGCCCCCAGCCCGGCATCCTCGACTGGTACACCGTCCTCATCGGGGTGTTCGCCCTGGTGACCGTGGCCGGCCATGGCGCCCTGTTCCTGGCCTGGAAGACGGAGGGCGCCGTGCACGACCGTGCCAAGGGGCTCGGCATGAAGCTGTGGGGCGCCGTGCTGGTCCTGTGGATCGTGGCCAGCTACGCCACCTCGGCCGTGAACCCCGGCATCTTCCACCGCCTCCCGCAGGCCCCGCTGGGCTGGGTGGCCTCCCTCATCTTCCTTGCGGGCCTGGGCCTGGTGTTCGTGGGTCTCAAGCGGGAGCGGTTCCTGATGGCCTTCCTGGGATCCGGGGCCTTCATCCTCGGCCTCCTCGCGGCCAGCGCGGCCTGCGTCTACCCGGTGATGCTGAGATCCACCCTCGACCCCCGGTTCGACCTGACGGCCCTCAACGCCAGCGTGGGCTCCCACGGCCTTCGCGCGGGCCTGGTCTGGTGGCTCATCGGCTTCCCCATCGCCATCGCCTACCTGACCTTCCTTTTCCGCTTCCATCGGGGGAAGGTGAAGGCGGCGGCGGAGGGCGAGGGCTACTGAGCTTGTCCTCATGCTTCAGAAAACGGGCGCCAGGAGGCGCCCGTTTTCTGAAGCGGAAAAGGCGTGATGGCGGCTGCCCCTAGGCGCGGTCCGGGCGGCTCCGGTGCCACCGCCAGGCCAGCCAGGCCCAGCAGGCCACCATGCCGAGCCAGCCGAGACCCTGGAGCCCGCGGGCCAGCGTCGTGTCCTGGGTCAGCAGGCCCCAGCGCCCCAGCAGCGTGGCCCAGTCGTGCTCGCCTCCACCCACCAGCGGGAGGACCTGCGCGCGGGCGTCCGCCACATAGCGCGCGATGTTCAGGAGGTTCTCGAAGGCCCAGATGCCCGTGGCCGCGGTGCCCACCGCATCCCGGCGCAGCCAGAAGGTCCCAAGCGCGACCAGGGGCACCAGGAGCTGCATGAAGGTCCCGCCGAGGATGGTCAGGACCTCCCAGCCCAGGAGGCCGAAGATGGGATGGCCGGCTTCGTGGAACACCAGATTCACGCCGTCCAGAAGCGGGATCCAGCCCTGGTCGGCGCGGATCGCGAGAACGGCGAGCAGGAGGAAACCCAGGGAGACGCCGGCCACGGCGGCGGTTCCCACGGGCTGCCACTCGGCCTCCCAGGCTTCGGCCAGCGGTTCCAGAAGGGGCGTCACGGATGCGCCAGGTGCCTTGCCACGATCCAGTCCACCACCTGGTCGAGGGTCATGGCACTGGAATCCAGCTCCACGGCGTCCGCGGCCCTGCGCAAGGGCGCCACGGCGCGGGTGCTGTCGGCCTCGTCGCGTCGGCGCTGATCGGCGAGCACCTCGTCGAACACCGGGGTCTGGCCCTTGGCTTCCAGCTCGAGGAAACGGCGCCGGGCGCGGGCCTCGGGGCTGGCGGTGAGGAAGATCTTGCAGCAGGCGCCAGGAAAGACCACCGTGCCGATGTCGCGGCCGTCCACCACCCAGCGACCGGAGGCGCCGATGCGGCGCTGCTGCTCCACCAGCACTTCGCGCACGCGGGCATCCGCGCTCACGGGCGTCACCGCGCGCGTGACGTCCTGGCTGCGGATGGCCTCGCTGACATCCTCGCCGGAGAGGAAGATGCGCGTGCCTTCCTGGGCGAGGTCCAGGCTCACCAGGAGGCGTTCCAGCGCGGGGCGGTCCGCCAGGGACAGGCCCGCGCGCTGGAGGGCCAGGGTGGCGGCGCGGTACATGGCGCCGGTGTCGAGGTACTGCCAGCCCAGACGCGCGGCGGCCCGTCGGGCTGTGGTGGACTTTCCCACGCCGGACGGGCCGTCGATCGCAATCAGGGGAAGGGCGGAAGCGGTCATGCCTTCATTCTGGGGGACCGCTCCCGGCCTTGCCATTACTTCATGCCGAGATCCTTGAGGACCTTGGGATCCTTCTCGTCCTGGGCCAGGATCGTGTGGCAGGTATCGCAGTCGCCCTTGATGGTGCGGCCATCGGCGGCGGTGTGGCTGCCGTCGTGGCAGCGGAAGCAGCCCACGGATTCCTCGTGCCCGATGTTGTTCGGGTGCGTGCCCCATGTGAGCTTCATCTCGGGGAACACGTTGCGCATGTAGATCGCCTTCACGGCCTCGGCGGCCGCGTCCACCTGGGCCCGCTTGTGCTTGAACACGTCGGGGTAGGTGGTGCGGTAGAACTCGTTGATGCCAAGCACGATCTTCGAACCCGCCTCCTGCTGACTGGCGTACTCGACCTTCAGCAGCTCCACCGCCTTCTTCTTGATATAAGGTAGCTCGGGGCTGATGAGGCCGTTGGCCATGGACTTGTCCACGGCGCGGTCGGGCAGCTCGAAGGTGTGGGTGGGCCGGTTGTGGCAGTCGATGCAGTCCATCTTGCGCTCAGTGGCCTTGGCCAGCTGGTCGGGCGTGAGCTTCTTGTAGTCGTCGGTGATGTACTCCACGAGCTGGCCGTTGTCGTCGCGGTAGGTGACCTTGGGGATCTCCTGGCGGCGGTGGTCCGTGCTGATGTAGCTGATGCGCTCCATGGCGTCGAGGTGGCGGCCGTGGATGCCCGTGGTGCCGTTGGCGGTGTGCCCACCGATCTTCAGCAGGAGGATGCTGGTGGAGGGGGTGTTGGCCTCGTCATCGGCGAACTTGGTGCGGATGAGCAGCTTGTCGTCCGTGAACTTCTGGGGCCAGTGGCACTGTTCGCAGGTCTCGCGGGCAGGACGCAGGTGCTCGACGGGGCTCGGGATGGGGCGGGAGTAGGTGCCGAAAGCCACCGCGAAGAGCTGACGGGTGCCGGAGATCTTGGCCCGCACCAGGGCGGGGGCGCCGTGGCCGATGTGGCACTGGGCGCAGCCCACGCGGGAGTGGGGCGAATTCAGGAAGGCGGTGTACTCGGGGCTCATCACGGTGTGGCAGGTGAGGCCGCAGAAGCGGTTGGAGTCCATGTACTCCACGCCCTTGAGGCCCGCGGTGCCGAGGATGCCGACGTTGATGAAGGTGAGGGCGCCCACCACCAGCAGCAGGCGGCGGATGCCAGGCTGGGTGAAGTCCACCTTCTGGAGGGGTGTGGGGGCCTCGCCCGACAGGCGGCGCTGGCGGCGCACCCGGAGGATGCCCACGGGGATGAGGACCAGGCCCACGAGGAAAATGGCGGGAAGGGCGAGGAAGAGCAGGATGCCGACGTAGGGGTGGACGGCCCGGGGGCTGGTCAGCTCCATGAACCAGAACCAGACGAGCGTGAAGGCGGAGCTGGTCGTCAGGGCCACGCCCAGCAGGGTGATCCAGTTGTTCCCCAGCTGGAAGCAGAGCCTGGCGAGGTCTCTGATGCGTTCTTTCAAGCTCATGGATCCACCTCCGCGACGTGGGGGAAAAGACAAATGACACCCGAGTGGGCAATGCCTCATCCCACCCTAAATTCCTCCGGGATCAGCCGCAAGACAGGGCAGGGTCAAGGAGGCCTTATCTCCTTTGATATCAACGGGGGCCGTTCCAGGTTGTGACAGAGGCCCAGGCTACTGGAAGGTTACCATTAGATCGTCTTTTCACGCAGAAGGCGGAGGAAGGACTCGCCGTACTGCTGGAGCTTCTTCGGCCCCACGCCGCTCAGGGCCAGGAATTCCGCCTCGGTGGCGGGCTGGAAGCGGGCCATCTGCTGGAGTGTGGCGTCGCTGAAGATCACGTAGGCGGGCACGCCCCGGGCATCGGCGAGCTGCTTCCGCAGGGCCTTCAGATCCCGGTAGAGCGCCTCTTCGCCGTCCACCGGTCCCTCGGGCAGGGCCGGGCGGGTTCCGCGCGGCGAGCCGCGCTTGGCCTTGCCGGGTTTCGGCGCGGCTTCCAGCGGATCCGCCCCGGAGCAGACATCGCAGGACGCCCCGCAGGGCTCCATGCGCTCCCCGAAATGGGCCAGCAGGGCCTGGTGGCGGCAGCGCGTGGCATCCGCCAGGCGGAAGAGATCCCGGGTCTGGCGCTGCTGGGCCTGAGCCAGGTTCGCCTCCAAGCCATCCGTGAACCGGTCGTAGCTCAGCACATCGCCCCAGCCGTAGAACATGACGCAATCGGCGTCGGCGCCGTCGCGTCCCGCGCGGCCGATCTCCTGGTACCAGCCCTCCACGCTCTTGGGCATGTCGCGGTGGATGACGTAGCGGATGTTGCTCTTGTCGATGCCCATGCCGAACGCGACGGTGGCGACGATGACATCCACGTCATCCCGCTGGAAGGCCTCCTGGGCCGCGGAGCGCGCCGCGGCGTCCATGCCCGCGTGGTAGGCGGCGGCGAGGACGCCCTCGTCGCGCAGGAAGGCCGCCGTGCCCTCCACGGCCTTGCGCGACAGGCAGTAGATGATGCCGCTCTCGCCGCGCCGCGCCAGTACGAGCCGCAGCAGAGCCTCGCGCACGGGCGGCAGTCCCTCGGCGCCCTTGCGGTAGGCGCTGATGCGCAGGTTGGGACGGAAGAAGGAGCCTTGCACTTCGACGGGCTTCCGCATCTCCAGCTGCTCCGCGATGTCGCGGCGCACTTCGGGCGTGGCCGTGGCCGTGAGGGCCAGGACGGGCACGCCCGGGAAGCGCCGCTTGAGGCCGGCCAGGGTGCGGTAGGCGGGACGGAAATCGTGGCCCCAGTGGCTGATGCAGTGGGCCTCGTCCACGGCGATGAGGCGCAGATCCACCTCGCGGAGCAGGTCGGCGAGGTAGAGCTCGAGGCCCTCGGGCGCCGCGTACACCAGCTCCAGCTCGCCGTTCTTGAGGGCGCGGATGCGCTCGCGGCGCGCCTCCGCGTCGAGGCTGGAGTTGAGGAAGGTGGCGCGGAGTCCGGCCTCGGTCAGCGCGTCCACCTGGTCCTTCATGAGGGCAATGAGGGGCGACACCACCAGCGTCACCCCGCCCAGCAGCCGCGCGGGCAGCTGGAAGGTGAGGGACTTGCCGGCGCCCGTGGGCATGATGCCCACCACGTCGCGACCCGCCATCACCGCCTCGATGATGGCCCGCTGCCCGGGTCGGAAGGAGGCATAGCCGAAGGTGGCCTTGAGGGCGGACTCCAGATCCGGCGGGGCTTCCAGTCCTGCCGCCAAGCCTTTCAGCGCTGCGATGGCCTCGGCATCAAAGGCTCCGGGCTCGGTGCGGTAGCGGGCCCGCAGCCGCGCCAGCCCTTCCCGGCATTCCCCATGCGCACCCTGCGCGAGCAGGGCGCGCAGCCGCTCAATCTCGTCTGGAACCTGCGCCACTCAGCAGCCGCCGTCAAGCAGCGGTCCCGCGGCCTTCCAGAAGGCCTCCATCTCCTCGGGCTTCCCGAAGGTCACGCGGAGGTGGTTGGGCAGGCCGTAACCCTGCATGGGCCGCACGATCACGCCGCGCTGGAGCAGCTCCTTGAACAGGTCGGCGGCGGGGAAGGCGGTCTCCACGAGGATGAAGTTGCCCGAAGTGCCCGAGGTCTGGCAGCGGTGCTTCGCGGCTTCCGCCACGAAGGCCGCTCGGGCCTCGGTGTTCTTCTGGCGGGAGAAGGCTTCGAAGGCCAGGTCCTGCACGGCCACTTCGGCGGCGGCCTGGGCCAGGTGGTTGGTGTTGAAGGGGCTGCGCACCCGCTCCAGGAAACCCATCATCTCCCTGGACCCGAGCCCATAGCCGATGCGGAGCCCGGCCAGGGCGTGGATCTTGGAGAAGGTGTGGAGGACCAGCAGGTTCGGGCGCTGGTCCAGGTAGGCCGCGGCATCCGGATACGTGTCCGGATCCTCGTACTCGGCGTAGGCCTGGTCCACCACGAGGACGATGTCCTCCCGCAGCTCGCGCACCAGGCGTTCCAGCTCCGACCTCTCCAAGCGGATGCCCGTGGGGTTGTTGGGATTGCCGAGGTAGACGAGGCGGGTATCTGCCGCCACGGAGCGCAGGATGTCGTCGGCGTCGAGCTCCGTGGCCGAGGCGCGGGATTCGATGACGCGGCCGCCGGCCGTCTGGGTGGCGATGCCGTAGATGGCGAAGCTGTGCTTCGGGATGACGGAGCTGCCGCCATCCAGGAAGGCGGCCTTGGCCACCATCTCCAGGATCTCGCTGCTGCCGTTGCCCAGCACCACGCGGTCCAGGTCCAGGCCCTTGCGCTCGGCGATGCGCTGGCGGAGGTAGTAGCCGTCGCTCACGGGGTAGAGGCCGAGGCCCTCGAACTCGGAGCCGGAGATGACCGCGGCCACCCGGGCCTTCACGGCATCGGTGGGGCCCCAGGGATTCTCGTTGGAGGCGAGCTTGACGATGGAGGTGAGACCCAGCTCGCGCTGGACCTCCTGGATGGGCTTGCCGGGAACGTAGAGCGGGATCCGCGCCAGGTGTTCGAAGGCGGGAAGGGCGGAAAGACTGGTGTTCATCAGGCGGGCCGTTCGGAGAGGACCTTGTCGACGATGCCGTATTCCAGCGCCTCCTCGGCACCCATGAAGTAGTCGCGGTCCATGTCCTTCATGACCTTCTTCAGGGGCTGGTTCGTGTGCTTGGCGAAGGTGGCGGCCAGGTTCTCCTTCAGGCGCTGGATCTCCTTGAAGGTGATCTCGATCTCCGTGGCCTGGCCCTGGGCGCCGCCGCTGGGCTGGTGGATCATGATGCGGGCGTTGGGCAGGGCGAAGCGCTTGCCCTTGGTGCCCGCGGCCAGGAGATGGGCGCCCATGGACGCGCACTGGCCGATGCAGTAGGTGACGATGTCGTTCTTCACGAACTGCATGGTGTCGTAGATGGCTAGGCCCGCGGTGACGCTCCCGCCGGGGCTGTTGATGTAGATCTGAATGTCCTTGTCCGGGTCCTCGCTCTCGAGGAAGAGCATCTGGGCCACGATGGCGTTGGCCACGTTGTCGTCGATGGCCGTGCCCAGGAAGATGATGTTGTCCTTCAGCAGGCGCGAATAGATGTCGTAGCTGCGCTCGCCGCGCGGCGTCTGCTCGATGACGATGGGGGGATAGTAGCTGCTGGGCATGGGCCCTCCGGCTGGCTCATCAGGATAGCAAGAAGGCGCCAGCAGGCGCCTTCTCTGGGTGATCTGCGCAGACCGCTACTTCTTGGCCGCGGGCTTCTTGGCCTTGGGCTTGTCCTCGGCGGGCTCGTCCTTCTTGGCGGCGGCCTTCTTGGGCTTCTCGGCGGCGGGTTCGTCCTTTTTGGCGGCCTTCTTGGGCTTCTCTTCGGCTTCAGGCTCGGCCTTGGCCTTCTTGGCCGCGGGCTTCTTGGCGGGAGCCGCCTCCTCCTCGTGGCCCTGCTCGTGACCGTGATCATGGTCGTGGTCACAGTCGGGGCCGTGGACGTGGCCGGCGGGGGCCACGGCGGCGGGCTCGCCACCCTCCTGGCCCTCCAGGTCGCCGCCCTCCAGGCCGCCGGCGTCGAAGCGGTTCACGGGCAGGCCCGCCTCGCGCTTGCGCTCCAGCTCGACCAGGGCCTCGAAGGCGGCCTTGTCCAGCTGCTCCTCGGTGACTTTGGCGGTGGCGAGCAGGTGGGTGAAGATGCGGTCGGTGCGGAGGCGGCCCTTGATCTCGGTGGTGTTGCCGCGGCGCTCGAGCTCGGCCTTGAAGGCCTCGAAGGGCTGCTGCACCTGGTTCTCGGCCATGAAGTTCCGAATCTCGGTGTCGATGTCCGCCTCAGGCACTTCGATGCTCTCGGCATTGCCGATGGCCTGGAGCAGGTAGCCGCTGCGGACGGCGCGCTCGGCGTCGTTGAGGCGGTACTGGCGGTAGCCCTGCCAGTTCACCTTCTTGGGGTCCATGCCCTGGCGGGCCACGTGCTGGGCGAACTCCTGGCAGTAATCATCGAGCTGCAGGGCCACCATGGAGCGGGGCACCTCGAAGGGCGCGGCCTCCAGCAGGGTGTCGAGCATGTTGGCGTGGAGGCGGGCCACGGCGTCACGCTCGGCGGCCTCCTCCAGGTCCTTCTTCACGGCGGCCTTCAGGGCGTCCAGGTTCTCGAAGGCGCCCATGTCCTTGGCGAAGTCGTCGCCCAGGACGGGCACGTCCTTGCGGCGGATGTCCTTGACCTGCACCTCGTAGGCCAGGGACTTGCCGGCGAGGACCTTGTTGGCGTCGTCATCCGGGTGGGTGAGGTTGAAGGCCTTCTTCTCGTCGACCTTCATGCCGAGGATCTGGGCGTCGAAGGGGCGCTTGCCGTCGATCTCCAGCACCTGGTCCTGGTAGGTCTGGGCCTTGAGGCCCTGGGGCTTCACGCGGATGTCGCACGTGACGACCAGGCCCTCTGCCACGGCGCCGTCCTCCACGGGCAGGAGCTTGGTGGCCCGCTGGCGGAGCCCCTCCAGGTGCTCGGCCACGGTGGACTCGTCGATGGCCCGCTTCTTCTTGGTGAGGGCCATGGCCTTGTAGTCCGGCAGGGCCACTTCGGGGGCCACGTCGAACTGGGCGCGGAAGACGGCGTCGGCGCCCTCCTTCAGGTCCAGCTTCTCCAGGGAGGGATGGGAGATGGGCAGGGCGCCGGCTTCCTGGGCGGCCTTCCAGAAGTGCTTCTCCACGAGCTGCTGGGCCACGTCGGACTGGATCTCGCGGGCGTAGCGCTGCATCAGGACGGGCCGGGGGGCCTTGCCGGGGCGGAAGCCGGGGATGCGGACCTTCGGCGCGATCTTGGCCACCACCTCGTTGAAGGTGGCGCTCACCTCGGCGGCGGGCACCGTCACTTCAACGGCCTTGCGGGTGGGGGACTGGTGATGCAGGGTGGCGGACATGGATGCTCCGTGTGATGCGAGGGTCATACGATGTGGTGCGAACGGTCGGACTCGAACCGACACGGTGTGAACCGCTGGAACCTAAATCCAGTGCGTCTACCAGTTCCGCCACGCTCGCAGGGTTGCCGAATTGTCATTGCCGGTGGTGCGCCCAGAGCGACTCGAACGCCCGACCCTCAGGTTCGAAGCCTGATGCTCTATCCAGCTGAGCTATGGGCGCGCACCGAATCCCCTAGTCTACCTGGAAGCTCCGGGCGCTTCGACCCCCGGGTTGGCTGGATAGAGCGCCGGATGCTGAAGGCTCTATCCAGCTTCGCCCGTGGCCTATTAGACGCGCCTTCTGGCGCGTCCTCCCGCTCGCCTCGCTCGCGGAGGCCGGAGCCGGGCGCGCACCGAATCTCCTAGTCTACCTGGAAGCTCTGGGCGCTTCGAGCCCTGGTCGACCGGCGGACCGCAGAATGGCCTGCGGGGCAGGCCATGGAGCGAGGATCCGGCGAGGGAACCATGCCACCCGCCGGGGTGTCAGGCCAGGCACCAGGCGTCCTCCGCGCCATTCCGGCGGAGGGTCTCCAGGGCGGTGGCATCCAGGCCCATGGATCGGGCTGCGGCAGCTTCAGTGCGGAGGTCGCAGGGGGCCACACCGGGGTCGTCCGTGCCCAGGGCGCAGCGTACGCCGGCGGCCAGCATCCGGGGGAGGGGATGGGGCGCCACGTCGGCGGCCAGGGCCCGGTTGGAGGTGGGGCAGATGTCGACAGGGACGCCCCGGTCCGCCAGCAGGTCCAGGGTGGCGTCGTCGGCCCGGATGCCATGGACGATGCGGGCCACGCCCCCCTCCAGCACGGCCTCGCGCACATTCGAACCCGGCCCGTTCTCGCCCGCATGGGCGGCGACGCGCAGGCCCGCGTCCCGGGCTCGGTCGAAGACGGGGGCCCAGTCCCGGAAGGGACTGCCCTCCAGGCCGCCCGTGGAGAAGCCCCTCACGAAGGGCGGCAGCTCCGGCAGCACCAGGTCGAGGACAGAGTGGCCATGCTTGGGGCCGAAGTGGTTCACGGCATCCACCACCACGCAGCCCCGGACGCCCTGGACCGCGGCCTCGGCCAGGCCCTCCTCCACCCCGCGCCAGAAGGCGTCGAGGGTGATCTGGCCACGGTGCGCCACGAGGAAATGCGGAGAAGCCCAGAGATCGAAGCCGGACCCGCCGCAGGCATGCGTCCGTTGGACCACCGCCCGCACCGCCTCTCGGACGGCCTCCCGGCTGTCCAGCAGCGCGGCGCCGAAGAGGAAGGCCTCGATGAACCCTTCGAACGGCACGGAGCCACCGGACCAAAGGGTTTCCAGCGGTCCGGGCAGCGCCAGCCGGCGGCGTTCCGCTTCGCTCCGGACCCAGGCAGGGGCCAGGGCGCCTTCAAGATGCGTATGCCGATCCACGAGCGGGTGAATCACGCCCCCTCCAGCACTTCCCCTACCCATGAGCGCAGCGAAGGGGCCTATTCGTCGTAGTCGTCCATGCGCAGGTCGCCGGGATCGAAGCCCTCGCCGCGGCCCCGCTCGAGGGGCACGCCGCTCTCGTTGAAGGTCTCCTCGAGGTTCTCCGCCTCAGGCTCGGCCGCGAAGTCGTCCTCGATGACGTGGACGCTCTTCTCCTTCTTCACGGCACGCGGCTTGGCCGGAGCGGCCTTCTGGTTCGCGCCGCACTTGGGACAGACCGCCTCCGGCTTGCCGAAGTCGTAGAACTTCGTCGCGCACTGGAAACACGTGTACTTCTTGCCGAGATCCGCCATTGACTTGTTCCTCGCCCATGCCCAAAGGAACAAGGTTCTACCAGACTCTGATCCGGTTGTCACTTCTTATGGTGGGAGATCTCAGGCCCAGGGGGCCGGTCCCAGCTTGGAGGCATCGCCTTCGCACAACTGGTTCACGACTGTGCTGGTGAAAATCCGGTGATGGGCCTCGACGTCTTCTCCGAAGCGCTCCACGAAGGTGGCACGGCTCCGCTCGAGTTCCTCCCGGAGCAGCCCATACAGGTTGCCGTGGGTCTGGGCCTGGGCGACCTTGGTCGGGAAATAGAGCTCCACGTCCCCCACCAGGACCCGCGCCAGCCGCTCGGCGGCGGCCCGGGTCTTGGGGTCCAGGTCCAAGGCCGCGGGGGCTTCGATGGGCTCGGGCACCATCTGCGTGGGGGCGCTCGAGTGGCTGCTGGGAAGGGGTGGCAGCGGCTGGGGCGAGGCGGGCGGCAGCTCCGATGACGGCGGAGCCGAGGGAGGCGGGGCTGAAGGCGGCAAGCCTGCTGGCGGGGGCGGAGGCAGGGCATGGGCGGCCTCATCCTTCCCTGCCGCCAGACCTCCCAGGGCGGCCGAGGCCGCCAGCACGAGGGCCCGGACCAGCTCGGGGTGGTCGATCTTCTGGCGCAGGCCGCTGTCCACGAGCAGCAGGGCCACGGTCTTCCGCTTGTGGCGCAGGGGCAGGACGACCAGGTCCGCGGCCTCGAAGGAACTGAGCACCGAGACGAGGGCCGAATAGCCGGCGCCCTTCTTCCTCAGGGATCGCCCCAGGCCCTGGATGACGGACTCCAGGTCCGGGGGGGGCACCACGGCTCCCGGCTTCAGGGGGGCGCCCGCCTCGAAGCCCCGGTGGGCGTACAGGGAGGCCAGCCCCTGCTTGACGATGAAGAGGGCGCTGCGCTCCACGAGGGGGTCCAGGCCGTCCAGAAGGCGCTTCAGAAGGTCGCTCTGGGAGGGAGCGCCTTCGACCAGGTCGAGGGCGGAGGAGAAGGCGGCCATGGATCCCATGGTTCCGCCCCCATCTGTTTCAGCCGAAGCCTGGGCCGGGATGGCCTGGCGGAGCTTCTCGATCAGCGCGTCGTCGGGATGGAACCGGTCCATGGCCAGCTGCCAGGTGGCGATGACCTCCTCGAGCAGGCTCTGGTTCTTCTGGTTCACCCAGTTTTCCACCAGGCCACGGAGGGCGGCGTGGATGGGCTGGTCCTCAGGACGGGCGGCGCTCATGGGGGGCTCGGGTGAAAGGTTCGGATCCAGGGTATCCCAAGTTCGGGTGGGAACCCCGTTTGCTGGTATTTGCCCTGGGGAACCGATAGGATGGCCCAGGTTCCTTGGAGATGGCGGATGGCGGATCTTTCCATTGCGATGAGACAGGCCGGTGATGTGGCGATCCTGCTTCCGGCCGGCTTCATCAACGCCCACACGGTCCGCGAGTTCGAGGAGGCCCTGGAGGGGCTGGTCCGCGACGGACGGTACACCATCCTTCTCAACTGCAGGGATCTCCATTACATCAGCTCGGCCGGCCTCGGGGCCATCATGGGCCTCATCGAGACGGTCAGGGACCACAAGGGGGACATCCTCCTGTCCGATCTCCAGCCGAACGTCTTCACCATCTTCGACACCCTCGGCTTCACCCAGCTCTACCGCGTGTTCGGCGATGAGGACCAGGCGCTCGCCGCGGTCGCGCCCGAGCGGAAGGGGTGAGCGTGGCGGTCAGCATGGAGCCAGCCGAGTTCCGACTCGTGATCCCGAGTCAGACCCGCTACCTGAACCTGGTGACGGGTCTGGCCAAGCGGGCGTCGCTGGTGGCCGGCCTCGACGACGCCACCTCCGCCAAGGTGAGCATCGCCGTGGACGAGGCCGTGACCAACGTGATCCTCCATGCCTACCACGGGGAGGGGGAGCACAGCGTCGAGCTGGAGCTGCGGTTCACGGAGGAGGCGCTCGAGATCCACATCCTCCACTCCGGCCAGGGCCTTCGCGGCGACCAGGTGGTGCTGCCGGATCCCAAGGAATACATCAAGCATCCCCGGAAGGGCGGCCTCGGCCTGCTGCTCATGAGCCGGTTCATGGACGAGGTGCGGTTCAAGGCGGATGAGGCCTCCGGTCGGAACGAGTGCTGTCTGATCAAGAAGCTGGACTGACGCCAGGTCCGCCCCCCATGCCGACCAACCCCTTCGACCGTCTCCGCCAGCTGGCGTTGAAGATCCCGGAGGGGGCCCAGGAGCTGCTCCCGCTCATCGACTTCCTGGAGACCTTTCCGGACCAGGGCACAGAGGAGGACCTCGTCCACCTGGTGGGCATCACCGCCATGGGCATCGCCAAGACGGGTCAGGGTGGCCTGTGGGACGGCGGCAAGTGGCTGTTCCTGCGGGGGGGTGCGCCAGCCTTCCCCACCCACCCGGGCGAGGGCTGGCAGGTCCTGCCCTGGGCCTACGGCGAGGAGATCTACGGCCACCTGGTTCTGCGCGCCGAGGAGCCGCCAGGGGCCGTGCCGCTGCTGCTGTCCATCAGCGCCCCCCTGCTGGCCTGGCGCCGGGCCGAGGCTGTGCGCAGCTCCCAGAACCAGGCCCTGGCCCTGCAGCTTTCCCGCCTGAACACAGTGTTCGAACTCACCCGCAACCTGGGCCAGGTGGAGACCCGGCAGGACCTGGTCCGGCTCATGGCCAATACGCTCATGGGCGAATTCAGGATCATGCGCCTCCTGGTGGTGGATGCCCAGGGCACCGTGCTGCACGCGAAGGGGCTCGGCACGGTTCCGGGGGTGCTGGAAGGCGATTCCCTCCATGAGATGGTGGAGGCGAAGGGGCTGGTCCACGCCGTCGAGTTGCAGGATCAGGACCACAGCCACGGCTTCGCCTATGCGGCGGACCCGGCGGTGGGAAAACTGTCGGATGACGATGAGGTCTTCCTGCACACCCTGCTGAACCTCACCTCCTCCCAGCTCTCGAACCTGGAGTTCCGGGAGGCCCGCCGCCAGGCCGAGCGCCTGGAGAAGGACCTGGACCTGGCCCGGGACATCCAGCGCCGCCTCCTCCCCAAGGCGCTTCCCGAGCCCAGCGGTTGGCAGTGCGCCGCCGCGAACCTGCCCTACCAGGCCGTGGGCGGCGACCTCTACGACCTGTGGATGGCCCGCGACGAGGAGCTGGGCGAGCGGCTCCACATCGCCGTGGGCGACATCTCCGGCAAGGGCCTCCCCGCCTCCCTGATGATGACCCAGCTCTCCGCCTTCCTCCGGGCCCTCGGCGGCCGGCGCGTGCAGGACTGGGGCAAGCTGGCGGAGCGCCTGAACCGGCGCATGAACGACGTGCGGGACGGCAATCGCTACACCACCCTGTTCGCCGCGAGCCTCAATCCCCTGACCGGTGACCTCCGGTTCGTGAATGGGGGACACAACCCGCCCCTGGTGGTGCGGGCCAGCGGCGAAGTCGTCCGGCTGGCGCCCACCGGCCCCATGGTGGGCCTGCTCCCCGGGGCCGCCTTCGCCGAGGGCCGGGCCTCCATGGGGCCGGGCGACGCGCTGGTGATCTTCACGGACGGCCTGGTGGAGGCAGAAAACGCCGCCGGCGAGGAGCTGGGCGACGGGCGCCTGGCCGACGTCGTCCTGCGGCGTCCGCAGGCGGGGGCGGAGGAGCTGTTCGAGGCCCTGCTGGTGGAGGCCTTCCAGCACCTGGAGGACGGCCGTTTCCGGGACGACGTGACCCTGGTGGTCGTCAAGCGCATGGGCCTACCTGGCGCCTAAAGGACTGGGGCGCTTGATTCCTTTCGTATCCTGGTACCTGGAGGCAACTTCATGAACCAGGCGAAAACCCTTCTCATCATCGTGGCCATGACCGGCCTGCTGGTGTGGATCGGCGGCTACTTCGGCGGGCAGTCCGGCATGGTGCTGGCGCTGGCCATCGGTCTCGTGATGAACGGGATCAGCTATTTCTTCTCCGACAAGATCGTGCTGGCCAGCTACGGCGCCAAGGTGGTGGACCAGACCGACGCTCCCGAGCTCTACGCCATCGTGGCCAACCTGGCCCAGCGTGCCGGCCTGCCCACGCCCCGCATCGCCATCATCCCCGAGGACACCCCCAACGCCTTCGCCACGGGCCGGAACCCCGAGCATGCCGTGGTGGCCGTGACCGAGGGCATCATGCGCATCCTCAGCCGACCCGAGCTGGAGGCCGTCCTCGGCCACGAGCTGGGCCACGTGAAGCACCGGGACATCCTCATCGGCAGCCTGGCGGCCGTGCTGGCCCAGGCCATCATGTTCCTCTCCCGCATGGCCTTCTGGATCTCGCCCCGCGACGAAGAGGGCCGCTCCAACCCCCTGGCGGGCATCGCCATCATGATCCTGGGCCCCCTGGCGGCCATCCTGCTCCAGATGGCGGTGAGCCGGTCGCGGGAGTACCTGGCGGACGACTACAGCGCCCACCTCACGGGCCGGCCGGACATGCTGGCCTCGGCCCTGGAGCGCCTGCAGGCCTACAACCAGCAGCTGCCCATGGCGTCCGCCGAGCCCGCCACGGCCCACATGATGATCGTGAACCCCCTGAGCGGGGGCGGCCTCATGAGCCTCTTCTCCACCCATCCCCCCATGGAGGTGCGGGTGGAGCGGCTGCGGCGCATGCCGATCGAGGCCCGGTAGGCCCTAGACGTTGAACAGGAAGTTCATCAGGTCGCCATCCTTGACGATGTAGTCCTTGCCCTCCGTGCGCATCTTGCCGGCGTCCTTGGCGCCCTGCTCGCCCTTGTACTGGATGAAGTCCTCGTAGGCGATGACCTGGGCGCGGATGAAGCCCTTCTCGAAGTCCGTGTGGATGACGCCGGCGGCCTGGGGGGCCGTGTCGCCCTTGTGGATGGTCCAGGCCCGCACCTCCTTCACCCCGGCGGTGAAGTAGGTCTGGAGGCCCAGCAGGTCATAGCTGGCGTGGATGAGCACGTTCAGGCCGGGCTCGGAGAGGCCGGCCTCTTCCAGGAAGAGGGGGCGGTCCTCCTCCGGCAGGTCCTGGATCTCGGCCTCGAGCTTGGAGCAGATGGGGATGCAGGGAGCCTGGCGCTCGGCGGCCAGCTCCTGCAGCTTCCGGTAGTGGGCGTTGCCCTCGGGGTTCCGGATGTCCTCCTCCCCGATGTTGCCCACGAAGAGCGTGGGCTTGAGGGTGAGCAGGCCGTAGGACTTGATCAGGGCCTTGTCCTCCGGGGACAGGCCGGCCGTCCGGGCCCACTTGCCCCCGTCCAGGGCGGCGAAGACCCGCTCCAGCACGGCGACCAGGGCCTGGGATTCCTTGTTGCCGGTCTTGGCGATCTTCCGGTGGCGCTCCAGGCCTTTCTCCACCGCGTCCAGGTCCTTGATGACCAGCTCGGTCTCGATGATGCCCAGGTCCCGCTCGGGGTTCACGCCGCCCTCCACGTGGGTGACGTTGCCGTCCTCGAAGCAGCGGACCACCTGCACGATGGCGTCCGTCTCCCGGATGTGGCCCAGGAAGGCGTTGCCCAGGCCCTCGCCCTTGCTGGCGCCGCGCACCAAGCCCGCGATGTCCACGAACTCCTGGGCCGCGGGGAGGATGCGCTGGGGCTTCACGATCTCCGCCAGGGCCGCCAGCCGCGGGTCCGGCACATCCACCACGCCCGTGTTGGGCTCGATGGTGCAGAAGGGGTAGTTGGCCGAAGCCGCGCCCGCACGGGTGAGGGCGTTGAAAAGGGTGGACTTTCCCACATTGGGGAGACCCACGATGCCACAGGCGACAGCCATTCCATCCTCCAAGCCCTCCAGTATCGCCTACCGGAGATGTGACGAAAAGAACGGCTTCTGGCCCTTGCGCGGGAAGCCCGTCCGCCATAACCTCCCCGCCAAGGTCGCGGATGGGCGAAAGGGAGGCAGCATGATCGTGCGGGCGGAATGGCCGGGCTATGTGGTGGACGTCCTTGTCCGCCCCGGCCAGGAGGTGGAGGAGGACGAGCCCCTGATGATCCTCGAGGGCACGGACGCCTCCCGCACCGCCTTCTACATCAACGCCCCGGAGTGCGGGAAGGTCCGCGAGGTCCTCATGGAGGAAGGCGATTTCGCCTACGAGGACGACGACCTGGTGGTGATCGGCGACTCCGACAAGGACGAATGACGCGGCAGACCGCTACACTGGGGCCATCGTCCTTTTCGAGAGGTGTTGGATGGCGCTGGTGCGGGCCGAGATGGCTGGGAAGGTCCTGGAAGTCTGCGTGGCGGAAGGGGATTCCGTGGGCGAGGACCAGGATCTGGTGATCATCGAGTCGATGAAGATGCAGATTCCCGTGGGGAGCCCCGAGGAGGGGACGGTCAAGAAGGTCTTCGTGACCCCGGACCAGTTCCTGAACGAGGGGGATTCCATCGTCGAGCTGGGCTGATGGAGATCCGCGTCGAACGCCTGGGGGGGGCCGATGCGGGTCTAGTCCTGCTGGGCCTCGATCGGCCTGCCGCCAAGAACGCGCTGGGCCGGCAGCTCATGGCGGAGTTCCGCCAGGCCCTCGCGGACCTGTGCTTCGACCCGGAGGTCCGGGTGGTGGTGGTGCACAGCCTGGTGCCCGGCGTCTTCTGCGCGGGGGCGGACCTGAAGGAGCGAGCGGGCATGTCCCCAGTCGAGACCGCCGCCTTTGTCCACGGCCTGCGGAGCGCCTTCACGGAGCTGGAGGACCTGCCGGTGCCCGTCATCGCGGCCCTGGAAGGGGCGGCCTTCGGCGGCGGGCTGGAGCTGGCCCTGGCGGCGGACCTCCGCGTGGCGGGTGCCGAGGCGAAACTGGGCCTGGTGGAGACGGCCCTGGCGATCATCCCGGGCGCCGGAGGCACCCAGCGGCTGCCGAGGCTCATCGGCGCCTCCCGCGCCAAGGAGCTGATCTTCACGGCCCGCCGCATCGGAGCGGAGGAGGCCGGGCGCCTGGGGATCGTGGACCGGGTGGTTCCCGCGGGCGGCGCCCTGGACGCGGCCCTGGCCTTGGCGCGGGAGATCCTCCCCAATGGGCCCGTGGCGCTGCGCATGGCCAAGCTGGCGGTGAACCGGGGTCTCGAGCTGGACCGGGACTCGGGCCTCGCTTTCGAGCAGGCCTGCTACGCCCAGGTGATCCCCACCAAGGATCGGCTCGAGGGGCTGGCCGCCTTCCGGGAGAAGCGGAAACCCCAGTACCGGGGCGAATGATGTCGGACCACCACCATCACGGGCCCAGCACCACCGGGCGCCTGGCCTGGAGCGCCGGCATCTTCTTCGCCAGCTTCGTCCTCCAGGGCCTCGGCGGGTGGTGGACCGGCTCCATCGGCCTGGTGAGCGACAGCCTGGAGAACCTGAACGATGTGCTGGTGAACAGCCTGGGCATCCTCAGCCTCTGGCTGGCCAACCGGCGGGACCCCGACGACCGCTGGACCTTCGGCTGGCACCGCCTGGAAGTGTTCAACAGCCTCGTGGGCGTGGGATTCCTCCTGTTTCTCGCCGGGGCCGTGGGCTGGGAGGCCCTGGCCCGCTTCCGCCACCCGGTGCCCATCCAGACCGGCTGGGTGCTGGTGTTCTCGGGCATCGGCCTCCTGCTGAACATCGCCGCCACGGTGGTGCTGGTGCCCCGGGACCGCAGCCTGCTGGAGCGGGACGCCAACCTCCGCGCCGCCTATCTACACGCCTTCGCCGACAGCCTCACCAGCGTGTCCCTCGTGGGGAGCATGATCCTCATCCGCCTCACGGGCTGGCGCTGGGTGGATCCGGCCATCGCCCTGGTGATCCTGGCGGTCATCCTGCGGGGCGCCGTGCTGCTGCTGCGGGACGCCGTGGGGATCCTCATGCATCGCGCCGCCTTCGAGCACGAGTCCGTGAAGGCGGAGCTGATGGCGCTGCCGGGCATCCTCGGCGTGGAGGATTTCCGCAGCTGGAAGATGTGCAGCCACCTCACCATCGCCACCGCCCACATCATCGTGGAGGCGGATCGGCTGGGAGACACCGAGGCCCACCTCGAGCGCATCGAACGCCTGCTGTGGGATCGCCACGGCGTCCGCCACCTGACAGTCCACTTCGAAACCCGAGAGATGGCGGACCACCACCACCACCGGTTCATCCACCGGCACGAGGTGGAGGCGGATCATCACCACTAGGAGTGGTCAGTCCCCAGTATTCAGTCCTCGGTAACTGCAAAAAGGGCGGCCCAGGCCGCCCTTTCCTGAAGACTGAGGACCGAGGCCTGAGGACTCAGCTTCCCATCCCGTGCTTCTTCATGATGGCCGCGCGCTGGGTGTCGTACTCGGCCTGGGTGATGAGCTGGCCGTCGAAGAGCTCCTTGAGCTCGGTCAGCTCGTCCTTGAGCGACTTCGCGGGAGCCGCGGGCGCGGCAGGGGCGCTGCCGGCAGGGAAGCCCTGCTGGCCCATCTGCTGAGCGGCGCCTGTCATCTGCTGGCCCATCATGTTGCCCATGCCGAAGCCCAGGCCCACGCCCATGCCCATGCCGGCGACGCCGCCGGGGTTCTGGGCGGCGAGCGGGATGCTGTCGGCCACCTGCATCTGCGTGTAGGCGCCCATGACGGGGGCCATCATGCCCACGCCGGTGCGCTTGTCCATCATGGCTTCCACTTCCTCGGGGAGGCTGATGTTCTCCACGAAGAACTTGGAGAGCTCCAGGCCCATGGTCTTGAACTCGTCCTGGAGCTTCTGCTTCACCAGGTCCGAGATCTCGTCGTATTTGGCGGCCAGGTCGAGGGCGGGGATCTTGGCCTCACCGAGGGTGTCCGTGAAGCGGCTCATGATGGTCTTGCGGAGCTGCTCGGAGATGTCGGGGACGGTGTAGACGCCGTTGGTGCCAACCAGCTGCTTGAGGAAGGTGCCGCTGTCCACCACCTTGATGGAGTAGATCCCGAAGGCCCGGATGCGCAGCATGCCGAAGTCGGCGTCGCGCATCATGATGGGGTTCGAGGTGCCCCACTTCAGGTCGTTGTAGAGCTTGGTGGAGATGAAGTAGACGTCGCTCTTGAAGGGGCTCTCGAAGCCGTACTTCCAGCCCTTCAGCGTGGCGAGGATGGGCAGGTTCTGGGTGGTGAGGTTGTGCGTGCCGGGCTTGAACACGTCCGCCAGCTGGCCCTCGTTGACGAAGACGGCCTCCTGGCTTTCGCGCACCACCAGCTTGCCGCCGTTCTGGATCTCCTGCCCCCGCATGGGGAAGCGCCAGGCCAGCGTGTCGTTGGAATCATCCAGCCATTCGAGGATGTCGAGGAATTGGGCTTTGCCCCAGTCCATCAGACCCATGTGTCGTTCTCCTTGCGGCATCGGCCGCACGTACGATTCTAGGCCGGGCTGTCAAGCCGGACAGGCCGTGCGGTGGGAAAAACCGGTGAACGGTCGCCGCAGATCGGGGAGCCTCCGTCAGCGGCTTCCCTTGACCATGCGGACGGTGCCGTCGGCCTTGCCCTTGGCGCCCGGCTGGTCGATGCGGGCCTTGCTGTGGACCATGTGGGTGTCGCTGTCGATGATGCAGCGCCAGCCCCGCTCCTCGCCGGGCATGCGGAGGTCCACCTCCCAGCCTCCGGAAGCGCCATTCAGCGGGATGCGCCGGGCGCTGATGGCTCGGCCGCCGGTCTCCCGCTCGGCGATGGATTTGGCCTCGCCAGCGGTCTTCACCGGCCCGCCCGAGTGCTTGCGGGATCTGGGGGTGCCTGCGGACAGGATGAGGGCGGGAACCAGCGCCAGGGCGGCGCCGAAGGCAAGGGCACGCATATGGGACTCCGGGGTTTGCCAGGATTCTAGGCGGTCCGGGGCGGCCGAGGCAACCGACCTTCAGCGGCCGAAGACGGCGCCGACGTAGGTGCCGATGTAGTAGCCGAGGTAGCTGGCGATGACGTAGCCCCAGACTCCCGTGAGGAGCGCTGGAAGGACAAGGCTGTTCCAGCCCTTGCCGATGGCCATGGCCGCGGCGGTGGTGGGGCCGCCGATGGTGGCGTTGGAGGCCACGAGCAGCACCTCCAGATCCTGGCGCGTCCACTTTCCCAGAAGGAGCGTGACGAGGAGGTTCACCGCCAGGATGATGGCCGCGTACGCCAGGAGGATGGGGCTCTCCCGGAGGACGTTTGAGATGGAGGCCGGCACCCCGATGACCACGAAGAAGAGGTAGATGAGGAGGGTGCCCAGTTCCCGGGCCCCCCGGATGCCGGACAGGAACCGGGGGAAGGCCGTGGCAAGGCCGGCGGTCAGGGCCGTGATCAGGAGGTATTTCTGCCCGATGAGCCCCTTCAGCAGCGGCGGGAGGCCGCTGGCCCCGACGGCGGCCGCGAGCTTGACGGAGACCGTGACGATGAGCAGGGCGCAGGCCAGGGCGGCGGACAGGTCTTTGAGGGAGATCTCGTTGCGGCCCCAGTAGCTGGAGG
Organism: Geothrix sp. SG200; assembly: GCF_022808935.1. GTDB lineage: Bacteria > Acidobacteriota > Holophagae > Holophagales > Holophagaceae > Geothrix > Geothrix alkalitolerans. Next base: position 22,028 of record NZ_JAKZFR010000007.1, on the reverse strand, counting down.
CGGGGTTGTCGGTTCCAGACCCCTGTGCGGCCTCGAGCTGGTCCAGGAGGGGGGTGGGGTACTTCCGCCGGATGAAGACCACGCTGGGCAGGGCGGTGAGCAGTCCGAAGAAGACAGCCATCAGCAGGTTATCCGCCACCAGCCCCGCGTTGATGAGGCCCGGCGAGACGCGGAAGGCTTCGGACATGGCCACGTAGTTCACGCTCCCGCCGATGTAGCTGCCGGAGAACATGGCCGAGATGCCGCCGATCTCGGGGATCCTCCGCCCCAGCAGGGCCGTGGCGAGGATGGTGCCCAGGACCGTGCCGAGGGTGGAAATGTGGAAGGCCCCGAAGACTCGCCCGCTCTCCCGCCAGATCTTCCGCAGGTCCGCCGTGAAGAGCAGGAGAGGCACGGCCATGGGCACCACGTAGGTCCAGACACTGTCGTAGACCGGGCTCGCAATGGGGACCACGCCCAGGTTGGCGAACAGCAGTCCCCCGCCCAGGGCCAGGATGCAGCCGGAGACGGCGGAGGCCCAGCGGTAGCGCTGCTCGAGGTGGATGCTGACCGCGGCCCAGGCGAAGAGGAAGGCCCAGAGGGCCCAGGTGTCGTCCGGTTTGATGAGCGTCATCGCTCCTCCTTGGCCCGATCCGTATCCAGGGGGGTCTCGTCAGGCGTTCTCAGGCCCGGTACAGGGCGGCGCCCCAGTGCAGGCCGGAGCCCAGGGCGGTGAAGGCTACCAGGCCGCCGGGGCGCACCAGGCCCTGCTGGCGGCACTCGTGGAAGAGAATGGGCAGGGTGGCCGCGGTGGTGTTGCCGTAGCGCTCGATGTTGTGGGGCACCTTCTCCGGCGGCAGGCCGAGCGCTTTCTGGACGCCCTCGATGATGCGAAGGTTCGCCTGGTGGACCAGCACCAGGTCCAGATCCGCCACCGTGACGCCCCCCTCGTCGCAGACGTCCCGAACCGCCTGCGGCATGAGGGTCACCGCGGACCGGAAGACCTCCTTGCCGGACATCACCGGAAGGGTCTCGCCGGCTTCGATCTGCGCCTGGTCCACGAAGGGCCGGCGCTTGAAGCTGGCGCCCGGCATGGTCAACACGCCCGCCCCGGTGCCATCGGTGAAGAGCTTCGTCTTCAGGAGGCCGCGGTCCTCGTCCCGCGCCTCGATCACCACGGCGCCGGCCCCGTCGCCGAACAGGACGGTGCGATCCCGGCTGGCGGTGTTCTCGGCCTTTTCCGCGTCGGTGACCTCGCGTGTCGAACGGCCGATCACTGTGTCCCAGCCCAGGTGCCAGGGCATGAAGCCCGTATGCACCTCGGCCCCCACCAGCAGGACCTTGCGGTACCGGCCGCTCTGGATGAGCAGGTCCGCCAGTTCCAGCCCGTAGAGGAAGCCGCTGCACTGCTGCCGGATGTCGAAGGTGGGGAGGTCCGTACGGAGGCCCAGCGCCGCCTGCAGCAGGGGGCCATCGCCGGGGAGGACGTGGTCGGGCGTCATGGTGGCGAACACCACCGCGTCGAGGTCTCCGGGCGCCAGCCCGGCATCGGCCAGGGCGGCCCGGGAGGCCAGCACGCCCAGGTCGGTGGAGCCCTGGCCGGGCTCCGCGAAGCGCCGCTCCTGGATACCGCTGCGGGTCCGGATCCACTCATCCGAGGTGTCCATGATCCCCGCCAGGGCCGCGTTCGTGACAACGTGCGGAGGCAGGCCGATGCCGGTTCCAGTGATCACGCTTCGCATGGATTTCCTTTTCTCGTGAGGGCGCGACAGCATACCCCGGATTCCAGGGCGGAGCCAGATCCGGCCGGGAGGCCCGGAAGGCCGGCTCAGCCTTCGCTGATCCCGAGCACCCGGAGGGCGTTGGCCTGCTCACTGGGGCGCTCCAGCCGGGCTCCCTCCACCTTGAGTGTGTGGAGACGCAGGGCCCCGTCCGCGAAGCCGAGCAGCACGCCATCCCTCAGGGCGAGGAAGCGTCCCTGGGGGCAGGGCAGGTCCGTGGGCAGCGCCCAGGCCACCTTGGCAGAGCCCTCGGCGGTCTCAAGGAAGGCGTTGGGCCAGGGGTCGGCCACGGCCCGGATCTGGTTGAAGGCCTCCTGGGCCGTCATGGCGAAATCGAGCCGGGAGTCGGCGGGCTTCCGCCCTCCGAAGTAGGTGGAGGGTCCCAGGGTCTTCTGGTCGATGCGGGGGAGGCTCCCATCCACCAGGCCCGGGATGGTCTCGCGCACGAGACCCCGACCGGCGTCCGCGGCCTTCTGCGTGAGGCTGAGGGCGGTCTCGTCCCAGTCGATGGGGAGGCGGGCCTGGGCCAGGATGTGGCCGTCGTCGGGCTTGGGCGTCATGGCGTGCAGGGTGATGCCGGTTTCGCTCTCGCCCTTCACCAGCACCCAGTTGATGGGCGCCCGGCCCCGGTACATCGGCAGCAGGCTGCCGTGCAGGTTGTAGGCCCCCAGCCTCGGAATCTCCAGGAAACGCGCCTGGATCATCTCCCGGAAGTAGAAGCTGAAGAGGAAGTCGGGCCGGTGCGCATGGATGGCCTCGAACACCTCGTCGGCGTTGAAGGCGGGGGCCATGTGGACCGGGATCCCGTGGGCCCCGGCCACGACCGCCGGCGGCGTGAACCACTGCTCATCGGCCCCCTGGGCGTAGGTGTACAGGGCCTTCACCTCCACCCCGGCCTCCAGCAGCCCCTGCAGGGCCGAGGTCCCCACGCTGGAATAGGCACACACAACAGCAGTCGGGCGCGGCATAATCCCTCCACGTCCAGCATCTCATAACCCGTTGACCTTCCTGTCCGTAGCCCTATGTTGTGCCGGGAGCTTCCATGCGCCTGCGTGTCCTGCCCTTGCTGTTCGGCGCCGTGCTGCTGGCGGCTAGCGAGGATCCCTTCGAGCCGCCTCCGGAGGTCCAGGCCTTTGCGCGCCAGCAGACCAATGGCCGGCCGAGCATCTCCTCCAAGGTCTCCACCCTGCTCCGAGCCTTTTTCTCTCCGGCTGAGGAGGGCGGGCTGGGGATCGTCTATGACAATGCCTACACCCGGACGCCCAAGGAGGTCTGGCGGGATCGCAAAGCCAACTGCCTGGGCTTGACTGCGCTTTTCGTGGGCGCCTGCAAGTCGATCGGCCTCGAGGTGCGGTACGGCGAGCCCCTGCGGATCAGCCGCTGGCGCCGGGTGGGCACGACGGTGCGGTTCGAGCGGCACGTGGTGGCCGTGGTGCAGTCGGGGACGCTGGGGCAGGAGCTGGTGGCCGACTTCCTGCCCGAAGTTCGCCGGGACAGCCTGCTGATCGCCCCGCTCGAGCCGAAGCGGGTGAAGGCCCTCTACTTCAGCAACCGGGCGGTGGAGCTGCTGGCGGAGGAGAAGCAGGAGGAAGCCCTCCACGCCGCCCGCCATTCCATCGAGGTGGATCCGGCCCTGGGCGTGGGCTGGAACATCCTGGGGGTGGTCCAGCGGGCCCAGGGGCACGACGCCGACGCCGAGGCCTCGTTCCGGAAGGCCCTCTCGGAAGATCCCAAGGACGGCGCCCCCTGCGGGAACCTGGAGAACCTCCTCCGGGCCCAGGGCCGCACGGAGGAAGCGATCGCCTACCGCGAGCGTGGTCTGGAGATCCGGAAGCGGGACCCCTTCTTCAACGCCTTCCTGGCCGAAGAGGCCCTCGGGGAGCAGCAGTGGGACGAGGCGGGGCGGCGCATCAAGCAGGCCATCCGGCTGCTTCCCTATGAACCGGAGTTCTACTGGATCCAGGCCCGGGTGGCCCTGGCCCAGGGCCGGACGAAGGACGCCATCAAGTCGCTGGAGAAGGCCCGCAAGTGGGCTCAGCCCGAGGCGCAGGCCCGCTACGACAGCAAGCTCTCGCTGCTCCGGAACATCAAACCCGAGTGATCCCGGGAGGTCAGTTCGCTTCCAGCTCCGCCAGGCGGGCCTGGGCATCGGTGCTGTCGGGGTGGTGGAGCAGGCATTCGCGCAGGTAGCGGCGCGCTCCGTCGAGGTCTTCCAGTTCACGCCTCGCCTCCGCCAGCTGGATCAGGGCCTCCTCGGACTGGCTGTCCACCTGGAGGGCCTGCCGCCAGTGGCTTTCCGCCCGGTCCCAATCGCCCAGTTCCGCGCAGGCATGCCCCGCGTCCATGAGGAACCCCAGGTTCCGGGGGTCCATCCGCACCGCATGTTCCAAGTCCAGGCGGGCGGGGACGTGATCGGCCAGGTTGGCCCGGGCGAGCCCCCGCAGGTGCCAGAACTCTGCACGCTCCCGGCAGGACTCCCCCAGGCCATTCAGATAGGGCAGCAGGGCCTCCCAGGCTTCCAGGCCGGCGAGGCAGTCGGCCTGGAGAAGCAGGAGGTCCGTGTCGTCGGGGGCCTGCTGGAGCAGGGTCGCGACTTCTCCATAGGCGGCTTCGTATTCCCCCAGGGCCACCCGGACCTGCAGGAGAAGCGGCGGACGATGGTCGCCCCGGCGATCCGGCGGGATCTTCTCGAGGAGTTGCTTCGCGAAGGCCGGATCGCCCTCCCACCAGAAGGCGAACTCCGCCCGGCGGAGCTGCCACTCTTCGCGGAGGAGATCCCCCTCCGTCCCCTCCGGGAGGGTCCGCCAGGCCCGCGCCAGGCTCCCGAGCGCCTCTGCATCGCGCTCCAGGTCGAGTGCGATCTGGTACCGCTCCATCCATAGGCGGAAGGCGTCCGGCAATTGTCCGACGGCATCCTCCACCGTCCGCCAGGCTCCGCCGATGTCCCCCATGCGCCGCCGGGAGAGGCACTCCACGAGCCAGGGCAGGGGCTGGTTCCGGCGGTCCCGGGGGAGGCCCCCGACCAGGCCCAGGGCCTCGGCGGGCCGGCCGTTCCGCAGCAGGTACATGCCCGCCGCCCCCCGGTCCCAGGGGAGCCGAGGGTCGCCATGGCGGGAGATCAGCGTCGCCAGGGCGCGCTCAGCCACGTCCTCCCGTCCATGCTGGAACCCGGCCAGCATCAGGTCCTCGAGCACCAGCGGATCATCCCAGGCCAGGGGGAGGGCGTCCTCGAACCGCGTCCAGGCCTGATGCAGCGCATCCTCTCGGCCGGAGCGCAGGAGGAGGATGCCCTGCAGGTGGCGCAGCCGGGCCATCCGTGGAGCCAGCCGGATGAACCGGTCTCCCCAGGCGATGCGGCGGAACGAAGGCGCGTCGGGAACCCGCCGGAAGGCCTGGGACACCACCAGGCGCTTCCATAGGGGAAGGCGGGCGAGCTGGGCATCCAGGGCGTCCAGCCAGGCCCGGTCCCGGTAGCCGAGGGACTGGTGCGCCGCGCTCTGCAGGAGGCGGATCCGATAGCCCAGCTCGCCGGTGGCCAGGGGCGCCCGGGAGAGGCACTCCGCCACGGTCGAGGCGGGTTCGCCGGCGGCCCACATGGCCTCGGCGCGGGTCAGCCGCGACGGGTACAGCCAGGCCTGCCGGATCGCCCAGCCCAGCCAGGCCCCGGCCAGGACCGTGAGCGGGAGGATCCACCCGAACCGGGGGTCGCGGCGGAATCCCTCCAGCGACAGGAAGACCACCACGGCAATCAGCAGGATGCCCAGGACCGGGCGGAGGGAGACCTTCTTCATGGCTCCAGGGTACGCGACGAGCCCCGGCCGGAACCGGGGCCCGGGGGAAAAACGGGGATCAGATCTTGTTGACGTTCGCAGCCTGGGGTCCCTTGGGGCCCTGCACCACATCGAAGCTGACCCGCTGCTTCTCCTCGAGGGTGCGGAACCCCTTGGCCTGGACGGCTGAGTAGTGAACGAAGATGTCGGCCCCACCCTCATCGGGGGTGATGAACCCGAACCCCTTCTCGGCGTTGAACCACTTGACGGTACCTTCGGACATGACTTTCTTCCCGGGGACGAAGCCCCATAAGCCTGGAGGTTGGTCGCGCGATACGCACCAGGCATGCGGATCGCGGGGGCTTGCGCCCAAGTGAAACCGGGATCCCCGGCGGGAGTCCCTCCCCCACTTTTCACGGCTGTTGAGCTGGTAAAGATGGATGGTTGACAGGGATTCTAGGGTCGGGGGTTGCGGTCTTCAAGACCCAAAACGCAGAAGGCGGCCACGGGCCGCCTTCTGCGCATGGGGGCTTCGCCCCTTTTGTTGCCCTGCTGGATCTCTTTCGCGATCACCAGGCGCTGGATCTGGTTATGGACGAACGCCGGGTCCCCGCTCGGGACAGCGCCGGTGCGCTGTCCGCTCGCGACCCGGACGATCCAGCGGCCTAATTGCCCTGCTGGATCTCCTTGGCGATGACCAGCCGCTGGATCTGGTTCGTCCCTTCATAGATCTGGAGCAGCTTGGCGTCGCGCATGCACTTCTCGACCAGGTAGTCGCGGCTGTAGCCGTTGCCGCCGAGGATCTGCACGGCGTCGGTGGTGACTTCCATGGCGGTGTCCGTGGCGAAGGTCTTGGCGATGGCGCTCTGCTTGGAGTTCTTGATGCCGTTGTCGGTCATCCAGGCGGCCTGCCAGGTGAGCAGGCGAGCGGCCTCGATCTTCTTGGCCATGTCCGCCAGCATGAAGCTGATGGCCTGGTTGGCGAAGATGGGCTGGCCGAACTGGATGCGGGTCTTCGCGTACTGCAGGGCGATCTCGTAGGCGGCGCGGGCCACGCCCACGCCCCCGGCGGCGACGGCGGCGCGGGTCTGGTCCAGGGTCTTCATGGCGATGACGAAGCCCATGCCCTCCTTGCCGAGGAGGTTCTCGGCGGGCACCTCGGCGTCGTTGAAGTAGAGCTCCACCTGGTTGCTGGCGCGCTGACCCATCTTGTCCAGGGCCTTGCCCACCACCAGGCCCGGCGTATCGCGGGGCACGACGATGCAGCTGGTGCCGCGGGCGCCCTTGCTGGGGTCGGTGCTGCAGAAGAGCGCGTACCAGTCGGCGTAGCCGCCGTTGGTGCAGTAGCATTTGGTGCCGTTGATGATGTACTTGTCGCCCTTCTTCTCGGCGCGGCAGCTCATGCCGCCAGCGTCGGAGCCAGCGTTGGGCTCGGAGAGGGAGAAGGCCGCGAACTTGGGCTCCTCGGCGATCATGCCCAGCCACTTCTTCTTCTGCTCGGGGCTCGCCGCGATGAGGAGGGGCGTCATGGCCAGGCCGTTGGCCATGATGGAGGTGTAGAGGCCGCCGCAGCCCCAGGACAGCTCTTCGCAGACGATGGCCTCATCCATCTGGGAAGCGCCGGGGCCGCCGCAGTCCTCGGGCACCAGGGCCTGAAGGTAGCCGTAGTCGAAGGCGGCCTTGTAGACGTCCACGGCCCACTCGCCGGTTTCGTCGTACTTGCGGGCCACGGGGCGCATGATCTTCTCGGCGAAGGTATGGGCCCGTTCTTTTTCGGCCAGCTGTTCGGGGGTGAGCGAGAAACCGAGCATGGATGCCTCTTCAGATAGGGAGGTGGAATGGCGTGCGGATGGGTCCGGAGGGTCCAGTCTAGCGGCCCACCCCGCGCCGCCCAAGGCCGGAGGCCCTGTCGCGGAGTAGGATGACGGCGGTCACAGTGCGGCCCCGGGTTAAACTCAAGGGTTGGAGTGCCCATGACCATTCATCTGACCGACCTCGGCAAGGCCGTCCTCGAGACCGAATACGCCGTGCGGGGCCCCATCGTGGCCCGGGCCGCGGAACTGGAGAAGCAGGGCCGCGAGATCATCTACTGCAACATCGGGAACCCCCAGTCCCTGGGCCAGAAGGCGCTCACCTGGAACCGCCAGATCCTAGCCCTCTGCGAATATCCGGCGCTGATGGACCTGGCCCCCGGAATCTTCCCGCCCGATGTGATCGAGACCGCCAAGGCCATCCTCGCCGGGACGAAGCACGGCCTCGGCGCCTACAGCGAGAGCCGCGGCGTGCGGTTCATCCGCGAGGCGGTGGCCGAATTCATCCTGGAGCGCGACCACATGCGGGTGGATCCCGACGCCATCTTCCTGACGGACGGCGCCAGCAAGGGCGTGCAGACCATCCTGCGCCTGCTCATCGCCGGCCCCCAGGACGGCATCATGATCCCCATCCCTCAGTACCCTTTGTACTCGGCCACCATCACGCTGTACGAGGGGCGCATGGTGCCCTACTACCTGGACGAGGCCAACGGGTGGAAGCTGAGCCGCGCCATGCTGGAGGCCTCCCTGGCCCAGGCGAAGGCCGAAGGCACCCACGTGAAGGCCATCTGCGTCATCAACCCGGGCAATCCCACGGGCGCGGTGCTGGACGAGGCCAACATCGAGATGGTCATCGGGTTCGCGAGGGATCACGGACTCTCGATCCTGGCCGACGAGGTCTACCAGGAGAACATCTACCTGCCGGGCGACGAGTTCGTGTCCTTCGCCAAGGTGCTCCACCAGATGGAGGCGAAGGAGGTCTCCCTCTTCAGCTTCCACTCCTGCTCCAAAGGCTTCCTGGGCGAGTGCGGCGTGCGCGGCGGCTACTTCGAGTACCGGAACGTGCCCGAGGACGTGGCCGCCCAGATCCTCAAGCTCCAGAGCGTGAGCCTCTGCGCCAACTTGGCGGGCCAGGCAGCCACCTGCGCGATGGTGCGTCCTCCGAAGCCGGGCATGCCCTCGTACGCCCGGTACGCCGAGGAGAAGGCCGCCATCCTCGGCGCGCTGAAGCAGCGGGCCATCCTGCTGGCCGAGGGCCTGAACCGCATCGAGGGCATCGCCTGCAACGTGATCGCGGGTGCCATGTACGCCTTCCCCAGCATCACGCTGCCGCCCGGCCGCACGGACTTCGACTACGCCATGGCGCTGCTCGAGCAGACGGGGATCTGCGTGGTGCCCGGCTCCGGCTTCGGCCAGGCCGATAGCACGGCCCACTTCCGCACCACCATCCTGCCGCCCACGGACAAGCTCCAGAAGGTCGTCGAAGCCCTGGGCGAATTCCACCGGAACTACCGCTGAATCCCACAGGAGACGCCATGCGCCCTGAGCACCCCATCGTCCTCATCACCGGCGCGTCCAGCGGCTTCGGCGAAGCCATGGCGCGGCTGCTGGCCTCGCAGGGGTGCCACCTGGCCCTGGGCGCCCGCCGGGTGGAGCGCGTGCAGGCCCTGGCCGACGAGCTCCAGAAGGCCCATGGCGTGAAGGTCTTTGCCGGGGCCGTGGACACACGCCACACCGCCAGCGTGGATACGTTCGTGGCGGAGGCCGCCGCCGAGCTGGGGGGCCTCCACGTCCTCATCGCCAACGCGGGCCTGGCCAGCGGCACCTACAAGATGTGGGAAACGCCGGACGAGGACCTGGAAGCCATGATGCGCACCAACGTCGAAGGCGTGGTGAAGACCGTCCGTGCGGGCCTGCCGCACCTGCGCAAGGCCGGCTGGGGCCACGTCTTTTTCATCGGGTCCACGGCGGGCCATCAGCCCTACGAGGGCGGCAGCGTCTACTGCGCCTCCAAGTTCGGCGTGAAGGCCATGGCCCACAGCCTGCGCCTGGAGCTGAACGGCGAGCAGATCCGCGTGACCTCCGTGGACCCCGGCATGGCCGAGACCGAGTTCTCCAACGTCCGGCTCAAGGACGGCGCCAAGGCCGCCGCGGTCTACCAGGGTGTGAAGCCCCTCAGTGCCTTTGATGTGGCCGAGTGCGTGCGCTGGTGCCTCATGCTCCCGGACCACGTGAACATCGACGAGATCCTCGTGAAGTGCGTCGATCAGGCCAGCGCCTACAAGCTGCACCGCCGGAGCTGACGTTCACCCATCCGACAGGCCGGTTGCGCGGGAGGGATTTCCTCCCCGGGCCCTCTAGGTGTCCTCCCGCTCCAGGTCCACCCGGAAGGCGGGAGCCCGGTAATCCGGAGGGCGATGGGACTCGGGGACCGTGGCGGTGTTCCCGTCCCTCAGGGCGCGGTAGTGGGGGCTCATGATCTCCACCCCGGCCCGGTTGAAGGCTTCCTGGATGTGCTGGTGAAGGCTCGATTGGAGGTCGGCCATGCGCCTGGGTTCCAGGGTGTAGGCGTTGATCTGGTACGACACGTAGAAATCGTCGAGGCTGGTCTGGAGGACGAACGGCGCGGGGACCTCCAGGAGGCCCTCTGTGGCGACGGCCGCATCCAACAGCAGGCCATGCACCGTTCGCCAGGGCACGTCGTACCCGATGGTGACTGTGCTGTGGAGGATGAGGCCGCCCTCCCCGGCGCTGGCGGAGTAGTTGTGCACCTGGCTTGCGAGGATGGTGGCATTGGGGATGCTGATCTCCACGTTCTTGATCGTGCGGAGCCGCGTGGCCAGGGCCGAACGTTCGATCACGTCGCCGGTCGCGTCGCCGATCTGCACGCGGTCCCCGATCCGGAAGGGGCGCATGTAGGTGAGCAGGACGCCTGCGATGACATTCCCCATGGCGCCCGAGGAACCGAAGCTGACGATGACGCCGAGGAAGAGGCTGACGCCCTTGAAGGCCTCGGACCCCGAACCGGGAAGGTAGGGGAAGGCCAGCACGAGGGCGATGGCCAGAGTCACGAGTTTGGCCAGCTTGTGGGTGGGGTCGGCCCAGTCCGGGTGGAAGCTGGCGAACTTCAGGCGATGGTCCTGGATGGCTTCGAAGATCAGGCGGAGGAACCGGAGCGCGTACCGGGTTCCCAGGAAGATGATGGCCAGGTAGAACAGGTTCGGAAGGTAGTCCAGGATGGCGCGCCCTGCCACGCTCAGAGGCTGCAGGACGGCATGGAACAACCGCCAGGTCAGCCCGCGGGTCCAGGGAAACATCCCGAACAGCACACTCAGGTAGGCGTAGCCCACGACGAGGAGCACCAGGATCTGCAGGCCCCCTCCGAGGAGGTTCAGGAGCTGGCGGGCCCGGTCCTTCGGGATCAGCTCCAGGTCCTGGAATCTCAGTTGGGCGGCCATGGCCAGGGCGCGAGGCTCAAGCCTGATCCTGAGGGCCCCCATCAGGCGCCGGATCAGCCGGTAGAGGACCCAGGCCGCCAGGCTGGCCAGGAGCGCCAGGGCGGCGCCGGCGGCCAGGCGCTTCAGGCGGTTGGCGGGCCGGAACTGGACGAGGACCTGCTCCACGGCGGCCCGGCGCTGCTCCGCAAGGGCCGACTTTTCGGTGCCCGCCGCGGCTGCATCGGCCTCCGTCACGGTGAACAGGATCACGTCTCCTGCGGTGACCTGGGCATCAGGCCCCTCCTGGATCACCCGCAGGGGCGGGAGGGGGGCGAAAGGGTTCCTGTCCAGTTCCGCGAGCCTCCCTTCGAGCGCCTTCGCACGCTCTTCGGCGGAGAAGGCGCCGAGGCCCGTGGAGATCCGGAACAATTCCACGCCATGGTGGCTCACAGGGAAGCCCTGGGGCGTCGGGGCGACCGCCTGAAGCGGGAGCAGGACGCCGAGAAGGAGGAAGGTCGCGGTCCGGACTAGGGTCCTGCATGGTGTCATGGCGGACTCCCGTGGGGCAGGTGCCTCGATGGTACCTCCATCGGCCGGGCGGGCTACTTCCCGGGAACCAGGGGGGCCGGCAGGCTGCTCCCGCACCACCGGCAGCGGGTGGCCTCGGGGTGGATGGGCTCCCTGCAGAAGGAGCAGACCCTGGATCCCACCCCCGAACCCCCGGTCTCGGCCCCCCTTCGCAGGCTTCCAAGCCCCTTGATCAGAAGCAGATACATCACTCCGACCTTGGCCAGGAAGTCCAAGATCGCCGAGATCACCGGGCCGATCCGCCATTGCCAGTAGGTCCATTTCTCCCACTGGGTTTCTCTCAACCAGAATGCGAAGGTGGGCATCACCAGGCCATCGACGCAGGCGGTGATGATCCGTCCGATGGCGCCCCCGATGACCACGGCCATGACGAAATCCAGGACGTTCCCACGCAGCGCGAAGCCCTCGAACTCCTCCAGCGCCTTTTTCACATGCATGCCGACTCCGAACCGGTCCGGGCGGAGGCTAGGCCTCCTCCAGTTCCTTCGTGAATGCCTTCCGCCACCAGCCGAGATCCCGGTTCCGGCTGACGCGGCGCATGGCCCGGAACCGCTTCTTCCGCTCACTGGCGGGCAGCGTGAGCGCGGTGTGGATGCCCTCGGCCACATGCTCGGGGGAGAAGGGATTGACGAGCACCGCGCCCGGGAGGTCGAAGGCGGCGCCGGCGAATTCCGAGAGGACCACCGCGCCGTCCTCGCGGCAGAGGGCGTATTCCTTGGCGACGAGGTTCATGCCGTCGCGCAGGGGCGTCACGAGGCAGACGTCCGCGGCCAGGTAGAGACCCACCAGCTCCTTGAGGGGCAGCGTCCTGCCGAGATTGATGATGGGGAGCCAGGTGGGCGTGCCGAGGCGGCTGTTCACCTCCCCGACGGCCTGGTGGGTCTGATCGCGGAGCCGCTCGAACTCCGGCACCCCCTCCCGGCTCGGGACGGCGATCTGGAGGAGCGTCACCCGGCCGATCCATTCCGGATGCCGGTCAAAGAGGGCCTCCATGGCCTTGACGCGCTCGACGGGGCCTTTCACATAGTCCAGGCGTTCCGCCGAGAGGAGCAGATGATCCACCGCCATCTGGGACCTCAGGTCGGAGGCGTAGGCCTTGGCCTCGGGAGAGTCGACGAGGCGCTCCAGGTCCTCCCTCGCGGCGCCGATGCCCAGGGAGAGGAGCTTCACCGCGCGTCCGCCGTGCATCAGCGAATCACAGACCAGGGTGGGGGCGAGGGCGTGGCTTTCCAGGTTGCTCCTCCGCCAGTGGGGCTTGGCGCCCAGGAACCGGCCGCAGCTCCGGGCGAAATTCGTGGCGTAGAGCGGAATGTGGAACCCGACGAGGTCGCATCCCAGCACCCCGTCGAGCAGCTCCTCCCGCCAGGGCAGGATGCCGAACACATCCGGGGGAGGAAAGGCCGTGTGGAGGAAGAACCCCAGCTTGAGGTCCGGCCGGAGCTTGCGCAGGAGCCCGGGAAGGAGCATCAGGTGGAAGTCCTGCACCCAGACGGTGGCCCGGGGGGCCGCAAGGCGGGCGATGGCATGGGCGAAGCGCTCGTTCACCATCCGGTAGGTGTCCCAGAGTCCCGGTGTGAACTGGAGCCTGCTGGGGAAGCAGAAGAGGATCGGCCAGAGGGATTCCGTGGTGAATCCCTCGTAGAACTCCTTGGCCTCCTCGCCCGTCAGGAGCACCTCGTGGATCCGGAACCGCTCCTCCTCCTCGATGAGCACGGTCCGGTGCCGCTCCGGCATGACCTCACCCTCTTCCCGCAGGCCCCAGCAGACCCAGGTTCCTCCGGTGGCGCGCATGACCGGCTCCATCGCGCCGAACACGCCGTTCACCCTGCGGCGCCACCCGCCCTCGGGCTGTTGGGCGAAGGGTCCCCGATGCGAGGCCACGATGAGCTGGGAGGGTTCCCGTTCGGATGCGATCAGGTCAATGGTCATGTTCCTCCTCATCAAGCAGGCCGAAGGCGGCGAGGGCCTCATGGATCCCCCGGGGGCCGGGGAAGGAGGCCCTGCGGGCCCGGCGGATCAGGGCGGGAGGCGCTTCCCGGTCATCGAGCCCGGTCGGCATGAGAACGGGGTGGTCCGCGAATTCGAACAGGCCCAGGTCGTTGGCGGAGTCTCCGCAGCCCACCACGGGCCGCGGGAGATCCTGGGTCTGCTGGAGGAACGCGAGCGCCGCGCCCTTGTGGACGCCTGGCGGGAGGACGTCGAAGTAGAGATCGTGGGACGGCAGAATGTCAGCCTTCAGCCCGTGAGCTTCGCAGGCCAGGTGGAGCTTCCGCCCAGCCTCCGCCATGTCCGCGCCTGCGGCCCGCTGAAGCCCGAGCCTGCGGATGGGGGCCAGGCCCGGCTGGACCTGGAGGCCGTCGGGCAGGCCGGCCTCGAGGAGGCGCTGCGCCGCGCCAGCGTCCCAGTGTCCGGCCACGCGGTCGGCCCAGGCGCGGTCCTCCTCCCAGGAGCCATCGGGCCTGCGGTGGAAGAGGGCCGTCCCCACATCGGAAATCAGGTGCTGCGGGGGCAGGAGGCCCCACCGCTCGATGGCTTCGAGCGCGGACAGGAAGGTTCGGCCCGTGGCGAAGGTGAGCACCGCCCCGGGTTGCGCGAGCAGGGTCGCCTCCAGCCGTCGGAGGTCGGGAACTTGGCCGGGGTCCGGCAGCCAAGTGCCATCCAGGTCGGTCGCGAGATGGAAGACCGCCATCCTAGCCCTCCGCAAAGAAGAACCGGGCGTCGGTCGCATCCACCTCCATGTCCGAGGCGAGCCGCTTCAGGGACTGGTTGAGGCTCGCCACGGAGTCGAGGTCCATGCCGTGGAGGGCGTAGAGGAGCTGCCCCTGGGCCGGATGCGGCGCGCCCTTGAGGAGCTGGGACCCTTCCGCCGTGAGGGAGAGCATCACCCGGCGGCGGTCGGCGGGGTCGGGCTCCCGCGTGAGCAGGCCCCGCTTGTGGAGGCGCTCCACCACACCCGTGACCGTGCTGGGTTCGAGGTGCATCTGTTTCGAGAGGGCCTTCAGCGAGAGCGTGCCGGCCCGGTTCAACTCCCAGAGGGCCCAGAGCTGGGGACCGGTGAGCCCGCATTGCTTCTCCACCCGCATCGAGTAGTCGTGCAGCGCCTTGACGATGCGCCTCAGGCTTTGCATGACCTCCTCGGCGTGGAGGTGTTTTTCCTGAGTCTCAGAGTTATTAATTTGCATTCAAATAGTTTGCACTCAAATTAAAATGACGTCAAGCCGGGGCCTGGACTTGGCTCTTCCAGAGGCCAAGATCCAGGGGTCAGGGGCAGACGGTCGCAGGCCGGCTGAGCCGGAGGGCCACGGGCAGAGAGGCCAGGATGGCCGCCGCACCCAGGGCCCAGCCCATGCGGTAGCCCTGGTGGCCGATGATCCAGCCCAGGCCGAAGCTGCCGAGGCCGATGCCCGAGTCGAAGGCGAAGAGGAGGGCCCCGAAGGCCGCGCCCCGGCGCTTGGGGTCGGCCGTCTCCAGGAGCTTCGCGTTGAGCAGGGTGTGGACCATGCTGTAGCCGGCCCCGTAGAGCACGGCGGAAGTCACATGGCGGGCCAGGGCTCCGGGCAGGGCGGCCAGCAGGATCATGCCCGCCAGGGCGCCCACCAGCATGGCCGGGAGCAGGCGGATGGGGCGCCTGCCGAAGCCCGTCCGCAGCATGGCGATGCGCATCAGCACCATGCCCAGGGCCATGCAGGAGAGGAAGGCGGAGGGCAGGGGCATGCCGAGGGCCAGGGCCTCCTGGGCCGTGTAGCTCCCCAGCGCCCCGTAGCCCAGGGCCACGCAGAAGAGCACGAGGCTGGGGCCCAGGGCCGACGCGTCCGGCCGCTGGAAACCCTCGGCCCGGCCGTGGGGCTGGTCCTTGGGCAGGGTGGTGCCCAGGCCGGCGAGGGCCAGGAACAGGGCGGCCAGGTACCACCCGATGGGGGCGAACCCCCAATGCTGGTGGATCCACAGGCCCAGCAGCGGGCCCACGATGACGCCCCCGGGGCTGGCCAGGCCATAGAGGCTGAGGCCATCGGCGCGGCGATCTTCCGGCAACACATGGGAGAGGGAAGCCATGGTGGCCGTCAGCAGGCCGGACCAGACGATGCCGTGCGGGAAGGCGAGGGCGTAGAAACCCCAGCGCACCGGCATCATTGCGTAGGCGCCCAGGAAGAGCGCATAGAGCGAGGCGGAAGTGACCACCAGGCGGCGGTGTCCCACGCGGTCGCCCAGCGGGCCCGTGAAGAGCGCGCCCAGGGCGCTGCCGGCGGTGAAGAGGCTCATGAACCGGCCGCTTTCCGCCAGACTGGCCCCCAGGGCGCGCAGTCGCAGCGGCACTGTGGGGAAGAGCTGGAAGGCCGCGAAGAAGGTCACGAACGTGATGGCCCAGACGAGGGCAAACTGCCGCGTCATCAGGCGCGGCCGCGGGCTCGAAAGATCCGTCATCCCTCTACGATGACAGAGGCCCCCGGCACGGATGTCACGGCCGGTCTGCGGACCACGCGCTGCGCCACGGGAACGCACAGGGTCATCAGGCCCGCCCCGACGGCCCAGCCCCAGCGGAAGCTGGCGTGCTGCATGACCCAGCCCAGGCCCAGGGACCCTATGGCGGTGGCCGCGTCGAAGGCGAAGAAGAAGGCGCCGGTGGCCGCGCCCCGGTGGTGGGGCGGCGTGGTCTCCATGACATGGGTGAGCATGAGCGTGTGCACCATGCCGTAGCCCGCGCCGTAGACGAGGCCCGAGGACAGGTGCCGGGCCAGGCCCCCCGGCAGGAAGGCCAGCAGCCCGTAGCCCAGGGCGGTGAGCGCGGCCATCCACGGCAGCAGGGCCACGGGCCGCCGGCCCATGCCGGTGAGGGCGAGCAGGCCGCGCATGCCCATCATGCCCAGGGCGAAGCAGGTCAGGAATGCGGACGGCCAGGGCAGGCCCAGGGCCTTCGCCTCCTGGGCGCTGTAGGGCGGCATGGGGCCGAAGCTGAGGCCCACCAGGCCCATGACGGCCACCGCACCCCACACACTGCGGTCCGGCCATTGGAACAGGCTCGCGGCTTCGATCTCGCGGGGCTCCTCGCGGGGCAGGAAGCCGATCAGCAGGTGCAGCGCCACGAAGACGCCCGCCAGCAGGGCCAGCATCCATGAGAAGCCCAGGTGGGGCATCAGCCAGAGCCCCACCAGGGGGCCCACGGCCACGCCGCCGGGGCCCGTCAGGCCGAAGATCGAGAGCCCCTGGGCCCGGTGGGCCAGGGGCAGGATGCCGCCCACCTTGGCCACGGAGGCCGTGCGCAGGGCCGACCAGAGCAGGCCGTGCAGGGGCGCCAGCAGGTAGAACACCCAGCGGACTCTCAGCAGGGCGTAGACGAGGAGGATCCCCACCACCGCCAATGTGGCGACCCGCAGCACGCGGCGTGGCCCCAGGCGGTCGCCCAGGGGACCCGTAACCAGCGCCCCGAAGCCCGAGCCCAGCATGAAGGCGGTCTGGAAGCGCCCGCTCTCCGCCAGGCTGGCGCCGAACTCCCGGAGCCGCAGGGGCACCACGGGGAAGAGCTGGTAGCCCGCGGCGAAGACCAGGAAATAAAAAACGCAGACGACGAGAAAAGGCACCGTCAGGAACCCGGTCCGCCGCGACCCGTCTGCGTCTTGCATCCCTCCAGGATCGCACGCCGGGCCGCTATGCTGAAGGATCCATCCCGAGGCACCCATGCAGCTGGACCAGTTCCATTCGGAAGTTGAGCGCATCAAGAAAGGCGGCGCGGCCAAGGCCCACGAGAAGAACACGGAGGCCGGCAAGCTCTTCGCCCGGGAGCGCATCCACCTGCTGGTGGACGAGGGCAGCTTCAGCGAGGACGGCCTCTTCGCCAACGCGCTGCACAAGGACCTGCCCGCCGATGGCGTCATCACGGGCACGGCCACGGTGGATGGCCGCCCAGTGGCGCTCATGGCCAACGACAGCACCATCAAGGCCGGCAGCTGGGGCGCGCGGACGGTGGAGAAGATCATCCGTATCCAGGAAGTGGCGATGCGCATGAAGGTCCCCATGCTCTACCTGGTGGACAGCGCCGGGGCCCGCATCACGGACCAGCTCGACATGTTCCCCGGCCGTCGGCACGCCGGCACCATCTTCCACATGGAGGTGGCGCTCTCGGGCCTGGTGCCCCAGGTCTGCCTGCTCTTCGGCCCCTCGGCCGCGGGCGGCGCCTACATCCCCGCCTTCTGCGACGTGGTGATGATGGTGGAGGGCAACGCCAGCATGTACCTGGGCTCGCCCCGCATGGCGGAGATGGTCATCGGCGAGAAGATCAGCCTGGAGGACCTGGGCGGCGCCCGCATGCACTGCTCCGTGAGCGGCTGCGGCGACTTCCTCTGCAAGACCGAGCAGGAGGCCATCGCCCTCTGCCGCCAGTATCTCTCCTACTTCCCCCGGCACTGCGAAGACGCCTTGCCCGCCGCTCCGCCGAAGGCGGTATCGCCCAAAGCGAAAGCCTTGGGCGCACTGGTTCCCAAGGACATCAACTCCCCTTTCCAGATGAAGGATTTCATCGAGGGCCTGGTGGACGAGGGGAGCTTCCTGGAAGTGAAGAAGCTCTATGCCGGCGAGATCATCACGGGCCTCGCCCGCCTCGAGGGCAAGCCCGTGGGCATCCTGGCCAACCAGCCCCGCGTGAAGGGCGGCGTGCTCTTC
The DNA here is from genome assembly GCF_022808935.1 of Geothrix sp. SG200. Taxonomy (GTDB): domain Bacteria; phylum Acidobacteriota; class Holophagae; order Holophagales; family Holophagaceae; genus Geothrix; species Geothrix alkalitolerans. The sequence continues at coordinate 4,008 of NZ_JAKZFR010000007.1, read as the reverse complement.
GTGGACAGCGCTGACAAGGCCACCCGGTTCATGACGCTCTGCGACGCCTTCGGCATCCCCCTGGTGTTTCTCAGCGACGTGCCGGGCTTCATGATCGGCAGCGCCGTGGAGAAGCAGGGCATCATCCGCCACGGCGCGAAGATGATCAGTGCCATGGCCTCCTGCAGCACGCCGCGCATCTGCGTGGTGGTGCGCAAGGCTTACGGCGCGGGCCTCTACGCCATGAGCGGCCCGGGCTTCGACCCCGACGCCACCCTGGCCCTGCCCACAGCCAGCATCGCCGTCATGGGCGCCGAAGCCGCGGTGAACGCCGTCTTCGCCAACAAGATCGCCGAGAAGCCCGAAGAAGAGCGGGCCGCCTACGTCCAGCAGCTCCGCGACGAGTACAACGAGGACATCGACCTGAAGAAGCTGGGCGCCGACCTGCACGTGGACGCCATCGTGGATCCCGCCGACCTCCGGCGCGAGCTCATCACCCGCCTCGCCCGCGCCCGCCGACGCGAGTCCTGGCCCGCCAAGCGCAGGAGCGTCACGCCGGTCTGACCTCCTCCGCGCGGGTTTGCGCTATGCTTCCGGGGATCTTTCCGGAGGCCGCATGTTCCGTCGCGTGGAGGACTTCAAGACCATCTGGCAGCAGGAGGCGGAGAAGACCCTGGCCGTCTTCGAGGCCATTCCGGACGCCGCGGCCCACCAGGCTGTGGATGAGCAGCACCGGGATTTGCGGCGCATGGCCTGGCACCTGGTGGAGACCATCCTGGAGCTGCCCCAGAACCTGGGCCTGAAGGTGAAGGGCCCGGTGGGGCTGGGCCCCGACGGCTTCATCGCCACGCCGCCGCCGCCCACCATGGCCGAGATCGTCGCCGCCTACCGCGTCGTGAGCGACTCCCTGCTGGACCACATGGGCAGCTGGAGCAACACGGAGCTGGGGCGGAACTTCACGCTCTACGGCGAGACCTGGACGGGCGCCTTCGCGCTCTACGTGCTCGTGAGCCACCAGGCGCACCACCGGGGCCAGATGACGGTCCTCATGCGCCAGGCCGGCCTGCATGTGCCCAGCATCTATGGGCCGACGAAGGAGGGCTGGGCCCAGTTCGGGATGGCGGCGCCGAAGGTGTAGCCTTTTCGGCTCACTTCAGGGGGAACTCCTTCCAGACGAAGAGGACCACCTCGACCAGGATGAGCACGATGATGATCCACTCCAGCCGCTGGTCCTTGCGGTGGGCCAGCACGTCCAGCACCGTGGCGCCGGCGTCCTGGAGGTAGGCCACCTTCTGGTTCACGGCGGACAGGCGCTCCTCCAGGTCGAACTGGTCGAAGAGGGCCCCATCCAGGTGGGCCAGCGCCTCGCTCTCCCAAGTCTCCGGCGGGTCGTCGAAGAGGGTGAGGGTGTCCAGCACCGCCGCGCGCACCGCCATGGCGAAGCCCACGGTGCGCAGCAGATCCTTCTGGCCGGGCACCAGGCGTCCCTCCTCGCGGAGGGCGGTCACCACCGGTCCGAAGCGGGCCAGGGCCTGGCTCACCTCCGCCTCCACCGCATCCAGGGCCACGCTCTGGGCGAGGGCGAGCGAGACGATCTTCAGCTTGTCCAGGGTGAGCTCCCGCAGCCAGACCTCCGAGAAGCCCACCCGGTCCGCCTCGGCGCCGAGGTGGACCCGCAGCTCGTCCCGGGCGGCCTCGGCCCGCGCGCCCGTTCCCGGCAGGCGCGCCAGGTCCTGGAGGACCGAGGCCGTGACCTCGGGGGAGGCGCCCCAGAACACCGCCGCCCCGAACCGGGCGAGGTACACCCAGGTTCCGGCCTCGGGTTCCAGCACCAGGGGGTTGGTGGACAGCACCCGGTGGTGGGGGTAGGTCGCGCAGAAAGCCCGGAAGTCGATCTGGCCCTGGAAGTATTCCGCCCGGAGCAGCACCCCGTCGGCGGGCCTCTCGGAGAGCAGGGGGGCGCGCCGGAGCGCCTGGGATCCCGGGTCCATGGCTCCAATGTAGGCCCGGTGGCGGCTGGGGGTGAGCCGATTCGGGGCCTTCTGGTCAGGCGTTGACCGGGTGGACAGGATTTGATCGACCTGATGTTTCTGCCTCTGGGCGATTTAAGGCGTCAACTGCATGCGGTCCATGAAATGGGCCGTGACGAGGTCGCTGGCCCCCATATTGCTTGTTACTTATTGAGCATTGCCATTTATTGTTACGTCACCTTTCCCGGAGGGGCCCCTGGTGTTCAAGAACATGACGATCAGATGGAAGCTGAACCTGCTCCTCGGGTTCACCGTCCTGAGCCTCGGCACGATCGGGGTGCTGTCGCATGTCCAGCGGCGCCAGATGGAGGCTTCGATCACGGCGATGGTCGATCGGGACCTCCGGCTGCTCGTGGACCTCAACCGGGCCCAGGCCGAAGGCCTGCAGATGGGCCAAGCCACCCGGAATCTCCTGATCGATCCAGCCGACGACCAGGCCAGGCAGAATTTCGAAGAAGCCTACCGGCAGTCGGCCGAGGCCCTGGCCCACGCGGAGCGCCTGGCCCCCGAAGGCATGCGGGTACGCCTGCCGACCCTGCTCGCCCTCTGGGCCGAGGACCACGCCCTTCAGGTCGAGGTCCAGCGCCAGGCTTCCCTGGGGCACCAGGATGCCGCCACGGCGCTGCTGGTGCAGAAGGAGAAGCCCGCCTGGCGCGAGGCCAAGGGTCTCCTGATCAGGCTCATTGGAGAGCAGCAGAAGGTCTTCACCGCCAAGAAGGACGCGGAAGTCGCCAGCATGGCGAGGACCCGGAGCCTCCTCGCCATCGGCCTGGGCCTCGCCGGCTTCCTCTTCATCCTGTTCACCCTGGCGATCGCCCGCAGCGTCGCCAAGCCGCTCCGCCTGAGCGTGGAGGCAGTCAAGCAGCTCGCCAAGGGCGACCTAGCGGTCAAGATCCAGGTGCCCGGGAGGGACGAAGCCAGCTGGGTGCTCTACGCCATGAAGAAGATGATGGAGAGCATGAACCAGGTGGTGACGGAGATCCGGGGCGCCGCGGCCGAGGTGGCCCGGGGCAGCCATCAGATCGCGATCGGCGCCGAGCAGCTCTCCAGCGGCACCTCCCGGCAGGCGGCGTCGGCCGAGGAGGCCGCCGCCTCCATCGAGGAGATGAACGCCACCATTCGGCAGAACGCGGACAACGCCAGCCAGACGGAACGGATGGCCATGCAGGCCGCCGGCGACGCGGGGAAGACCGGAGCCGCGGTGGCGGAGGCCATGGCGGCCATGAAGGACATCGCCGCCCGGATCGAGATCATCGACGACATCGCCTGGCAGACCAACCTCCTCGCCCTCAATGCGTCCATCGAGGCGGCGCGGGCCGGCGAGCATGGGAAGGGCTTCGCGGTCGTGGCTTCCGAAGTCCGCAAGCTGGCCGAGCGCAGCCAGGTGGCGGCCGGCGAGATCAGCCAGCTGTCTTCGGCCAGCGTCGACGTGGCCGAGCGGGCGGGCAAGATGCTCGCGAAGCTGGTGCCCGACATCCGGAAAACCGCCGAGCTGGTCCAGGAGATCAGCGCCGCCTCCCGGGAGCAGGCCACGGGGGCGGGACAGATCAACTCGGCCATCCAGCAGCTCAGCCGCGTGATCCAGGAGAATGCCGGAGCCGCGGAGGAAATGGCCTCGACGGCGGAGGAGCTGTCTGCCCAGGCTGCGCACCTCCAGGCCACCCTCGGGTTCTTCCGGACCGGAGGAGAGCGGCCGGGAGCCACTCCCGGCGCGAATGCCGGTATGAATACTGGCCCGAAGCCCGATCCGTCGGGCGTCCGCCGCCATCTGGCGGACCTGAACGCGGCCACCTGACCCAGGCGGAGACGCTGGGTTCCCCAGCATCGCCCCTCGCGAAACGGGGCGTTCAGGGGTCGGGGCGGCGATTTTCAAAAAAAGGTGTTGCAACTTCATTGGAAGCGCCTAGACTGAATTGCATGGTGAAACACCTAATCTCTGGAGGCTCCATGCGACACCCCTTCCGCACCCTGCTCGCCACCCTCGCCCTGGCGGCCGTGC
>NZ_JAKZFR010000006.1 GCF_022808935.1 Geothrix sp. SG200 | reverse complement strand
GTCCCGCGGAACCCTCAAAGGCTTCCTATCTTCTATCCGGTTTTCAAAGACGCCCTCCGCGCTCTCGCACGGTCCGGAAGAACCTTCCAGCCCTTCCCGGCACCCCGCAGCCTCAACTGCGCAGGACATTCAGACTAACACCCCGGACCAAAAGCGCAAGAGGAATTTTCGCGGGACCTCCTGGAATCCGTTGGGGCCAGCCGGAATGCGAGGATCCCTGCCGTAGAATCGAGGACTGGGAGGGCGCGTGATTCATATCGTCGGGGCAGGTCTGGCCGGGTCAGAAGCCGCATGGCAGTTGGCTTCGCGAGGACATGACGTCCGGCTGACGGAAATGCGCCCGCGCTGGGCAACCCCGGCCCACGTGTCCGATCGGGCCGCGGAGATGGTCTGCTCCAACTCCTTCAAGAGCGACGATCCGAATTCGGCCACAGGCATCTTGAAGGCCGAAATGCGGCGCATGGGCTCTCTCATCCTCCGCTGTGCCGAGGCCACGCGCGTGCCCGCGGGGAACAGCCTGGCGGTGGACCGGGAAGCCTTCTCCCAATCCGTCACCGAGGCGCTGAAGTCGCACCCCCGCATCTGGTGGGAAGAGGCTCAGATCATTGCCCCAGAACTGGGTATCCCGACCATCCTCGCCACGGGCCCGCTGACCGCGGACCCGCTCGCCGACTGGCTTGCGCAACACACGGGCACGACCCGGCTGCACTTCTACGACGCCATCGCGCCGATCGTCGAGCGCCAGAGCATCGACATGGGCATCGCCTGGATGGCCGCCCGCTACGACAAGGGAGGCGCCGACTTCATCAACTGCCCCCTCGACAAGGCCCAGTACGAGCGGTTCCTGGACGCCCTGCTCAGCGCTGAACGCGTTCCCCTCCACGAGGTGGACACTCCCTATTTCGAGGCCTGTCTCCCCATCGAGGTCATGGCCGATCGCGGCCGGGAAACCCTCCGCCACGGTCCCATGAAGCCCATGGGACTGGATGATCCCCGTACCGGGCGGTGGCCCCATGCCGTGGTCCAGCTCCGCCAGGACACCCTCGCGGGAGAGCTCTTCAACCTGGTGGGCTTCCAGACCCGTCTGAAATGGGGTGCCCAGAAAGAGGTCTTCCGGCTCATCCCGGGCCTGGAAAATGCAGAATTCGTCCGCTTGGGAAGCATCCACCGGAACACCTACGTGCAGGCTCCTGCGGTACTTGATGCGACACTTGCTGTCAAATCCATCCCCGCTCTATGGATCGCCGGGCAGCTCTCCGGCGTGGAGGGCTACCTGGAATCCGCCGCGGGTGGCCTGGCCGCGGCGTTCGCCACAGATCGCGCCGTGCGCGGCCTGGCCCCCATGCCGTTCCCACCGGATACCATGCTCGGCAGCCTGCTGCACTATCTGGCCCACGCCTCCAGCGTGGATTTCGGGCCGACCAACGCCATGCTGGGGCTGCTGCCGCCGCTTCCCGAGGGCCTCCTGGACCTGCGCACCCTCAAGCGCGCAGGCGGAACCCGGGCCGTGAAATCAGCCAAGGGCCATGCCCATCGTGAACGGGCGCTCCGTTCGCTGGAACAGCACCTGATCCTCGCCGGAGGCCTGCCATGAAGCGACCCGCCCTCGCCTTGGGAGCCGCAGCCCTGATCCTCGCGCTCGGAAGCGGGGCCTGGTGGCTGGCTCGTCGGGATCCGGGAACTCCGCCTCAGGAAGAGACACCGGAGCCCTTCCGCTCTGAACCGATGGGCCTCGGCCAGCTCATCGACCTTCAACCCCCGCCCATGCCCCTCAGGAGCGTTCGATGGACGCTACCCCTTCCTGGGGGCACGGCCGTGGCGCAGATCCTGACCCAGACTGGCCGACAGCAGGTGGTTCTCTTCCAGCAGGGTGTGCCCGGCCCGGTCTTGTCCCTGCCGGAACCTTCGGGCGTACCTGATGGATTCTTCCGGTTCGCGGACTTGGCAGATGCGGCACTGGCGCCTGACGATGCGCTGGTCCTGCTCTACCGCAGCTCGACAGACCCCGCCTCGCCTTCGCTGGTCCTGGCCTGCGACCTACGTTCCCAGCAGGTCCGCTGGTCCCTCCGCGCCCCCGGCGAGCACCTGGCCCTGTCCGCGGACCACCGCAGCGTGTTTCTCTTCGGGGCCTCGACACCCGTGAACATCCTGGAACTGGCCGGCCGCCCCGGCCAGCTGAAACCCTCCTCAACACCAGTGGACCTTCCCCCGGAGGTGAAGACGGTTTCCAGCCTCCTCCCGATCGGCCGCCATGCTTTCGCGGTGGCCCACGACTCGGGCCTCTCGACCTGGCGCGACGGGGCCTGGACCCACGTGCCGGCTCCGGCACCCTCGCCCCTCGGGTTCCCCCACGGACTCGGCCGGATCGCCGGCGATGCGAAGGGCGGCTGGTGGCAGCCCGAACCTGGTGCCCTGATTCCCCTGGGCCCGGGCGCGAAGACCGGCCCATCGCGCGACCTGAAGGCCCTCCTGCCTGACTCATCAAGCCTGGATGCAAGCCTGCTTCAGCTGCTGGGCGAGGAACCAGACGGCCACCTGTGGTTCGGTCTGACGCGACCCACCCTACCCGCGCCGGCTCCCGCCCTGGACTCCGCGGCGGCTACTCCACCGGCCGCACCTTCTGTCCCGGACGGTTCTGGCCAGGCTCCCCAAACCTCCGCCACCCCCCCGCCGACGACCGCCATCATCCAGCCTTCACGGGAGGACTGGCAGGCCTACCTCGACAAGGGACTGGATCGCCTGTACCTGTGGAAGCCCGGCGAGGAGCGCATGAAGGTGGTGTCCATCGCCGACGCCTGGAAACGACTGGCACCCCCCCCGAACGCCTCCGCGTTCCCTGGGCTCGGGAACCTGCGTCCCGAGGCCGGAGCCCTGCTCTGTGGCGGACCCGACCGGGCCTGGTGGCTTCCGCTGAAGGCCCTCCGGCCCCGGTGACCTCAGCGCCCCTGCGGCTTACCCTGGGGCTTCTCGTTGGCCAGGTGCTCGCGGATCAGGCCTTCAGCCACCGCCCCCTCATCAGGATGATAGGTCCCCGCCTCCAACTGGCGCTTGAGAGCCTTGAGCTTCTCAGCGCGCACATCCGGCGTCTCCGCCAGCACCTCATGGGCCACTTCGACGAGATGGTCGGCGGTGGCATCCCCGGAACCTGTGCTCTTGCGGCTGCCATCCTTGCGCGATCTGCCCTGGTTGCTCATGCGCTCGCCCCTTGACGGTGCCTTATCGGCACGCAATTGCCCCAACTCAAGCCCCCGACCCCACCTTTTTGGCTCTGGAGACGGCCGGACGATCATCCGGGAGGTTCGATACGCCCAGGGCCACAAGAATCCGGTCATGGCCAGCCAGATCCTGATGCACCATCGCCTTGAGCCATCCCGCTCCCATGGCGCGCCGGCACAGTTCGCCGCCCTGGCCCGCACCGATCTCCAGCAGGCAGGCCGGCGCCTGCCGCGCCCGGGCCTGTTCCAGCAGGCGGACCGACAGGGCCAGACCCCGATCCGGGGCGAAGAGGGCCGAGGCGGGCTCGAAGGCCAGTTCCCGCTGGAGGCCCGGCTCGTCCGCCGGATCCACATAGGGCAGGTTCGCCACCACCAGGCCCAGGGGATCGGGAACCTGATCCAGGAGACTGCCTTCGAAGAAAGTCACCGGGGCGCCCAGGGCGGCGATGTTCTCGCGGGCCACCGCCAAGGCGCCGGAACTGAGATCCGAAGCGGACACCCGCCAATCCGTCTCCAGGGCCAAGCTCGCGGCGATGATGCCGCTGCCCGTGCCCACATCCACGCAGCGGCTCACCCCGAGCCGCGCCCCCACGTCGAGGGCGGCTTCCACCAGCAGCTCAGTCTCGGGGCGCGGGATCAGCGTTTCCCGGGTGACCCTGAAGCGACGCCCCCGGAAGAGGCACCAGCCCAGGATGTAGGCCCAGGGTTCGCCCGTCCTGCGCCGGCGCACCCAGTCGCTCACCTGCGCGCGCGCCTCGTCGGGCACGAGGTCGCCGCCATGGGCGGCCATCCAGGACCGGGAGAGGCCCAGCCCCTCCTCGAACCAGCGAAGGCTTTCAGCGTGGGCCTCCGTGTGATCCAGGAATTCGGCCAAGGCGGCGCCCAGATCGAGGCGGAGCTGTCGGTACGTCTGGGCCATTCCTCCAGCCTAGCGTGGGATGGACAGTCGGCGAACGGCTGGTTTTCAGGCCATCAGGGCCTTGGCGCGCTCCTGGCTCTGCTGGGCCACGATCTCGTGGAGGCTGCCGCCGTGGCTGTCCATGGTGACCACGAGGGGGAAGTCCTCCACCTCGATGATCCAGAAGGCCTCGGGGCTGCCGAACTCCTCGAGCATCTTCACGTCCACCACGCGCTTGCAGCGCTCGGCCAGCAGGCTGCCGGCGCCGCCGGTGGCGTGGAGGTAGACGGCCCCGGTCTTCTGGAGGCCCTCGCTGGTCTTCTTGCCCATGCCGCCCTTGCCGATGACGCCACGGACCTTGTAGGTCTCGATGACATCCGCCTGATAGGGCTCCTCGCGAATGGAGGTGGTGGGACCCGCCGCCACGAAGCTGTAGTGGCCGTCCTCGTGCTTCTTCACCACGGGGCCGCAGTGGTAGATGACCATGTTCTCGAGGATGGGCTTCAGCCACTCGGGCTTCTGCTCCTTCATGTACTTGTGGCCCATGTCGCGGCTCAGGACGACGCGGCCGTTGAGCAGCACCTCGTCGCCGACCTTGAGCTGGCGGATCTGGTCTTCGGTGATGGGAGTGGTGAGACGGATCATGGGTAGCCTCGTCGTCGCGGTCAGTCGAAGGACACTTCGCCGTTGGTCTTGAGCGTGATCGAGCCCCTGCGGCTGCTCCAGCACATGTAGCTGATGGAGACGTAGAAGCTCGCCGGGTGGCGGTACATCTCCTCCGCCATGACGCCCAGCACGGTGGTGTTGCCGCCGTAGCCCATGGGGCCGATGCCCAGGGTGTTGAGATCGTTCGTGATCTCCTTCTCGAAGGCGTCCATCTTGGGATCGGGGTTCTGCGTGCCGAGCTTCCGGAGGATGAGCTCCTTGCTCTTCTCGTAGCTGGAAACGCGGTCGCCGCCGATGGCCACGCCGAGAATGCCCGGGCTGCAGCCCTGGCCCTGGGCCTTCACCACGGCGTCGATGATGCACTTGCGCACGCCCTTGATGTCGCGGCCCGCGCCCAGCGCGGCGTCCGGCAGGCGGTACTGGGCGCCCACGTTCTCGCAGCCCCCGCCCTTCTGCATGACGGCGATCTCGACTTCCGGCTTGTCCCACTCCTCGAAGTGGACGGCCGGGTGACCCTCGTGGAAGGGATCCATGTTGGTTCCCGTGTTCTTGCCGCTGAGGGCCTCCACGCAGTTGGGGCGCAGCCAGGAGCGCTTGGTGGCCTCGGCCACGGCCGCCCGGATCTGCTGCTTGGCGGCGCGCTGGCTGAGTCCGTAGGGGTGGCGCACCCAGACGATGATCGTGCCCGTGTCCTGGCAGAGGGGCGTCACGTGGCCGTCCGCGAGGATGATGTTGCGCACCATGTCGTTCAGCGTATTGAAGGCGCGGCTGCCCTCCTCCTCGGCGTCACGGCCCTTCACCAGGGCGTCGATCACGTCCTGGGGGAGGCGGCTGGTGGAGCGGCGCAGCAGCTCCAGGGTGGGCAGGGTGAGGTCCAGGGCCTTGAGATCCTTGAGGTCGGCCTTCCACCCCGCGGGCAGCACGGACTTGGACGCCACCACCTCGTTGGAGGTCAGGGTGGGAATGACGCATTCGGACATGGGCCCTCCGGAATCCAGACCCCCATCATCCGCCCGCCGAAGCCGAGGCTCAAGTGATCAATGCCCGGTTCCTCTTCCACCGGCGTGGAACCTCGCTCCAGGTATCCTTGAAGCCTCATCCGCGGGGCCACCATGAGCAAGATCCTGTTCATCCTCAACGATCCCCCCTACGGCACCGAGCGCAGCTACAACGGATTGCGGTTGGCGGGCGCCACCGCCAAGCGCGAGGGTGCCGACGTGCGCGTCTTCCTCATGGGCGATGCCGCCGCCTGTGCCAAGAAAGGCCAGAAGACTCCGGATGGATTCTACAACCTGGAGCGCATGCTGAAGGGCGTCACCACCCGCCACGGCCTGGTCGGCGTCTGCGGCACCTGCATGGACGCCAGGGGCCTCACTCAGGCGGAACTGGCCGAGGACTGCCGGCGGAGCACCCTGGAGGAACTGACCGACTGGACGCTGTGGGCGGACCAGGTGCTGGTCTTCTAGGCGGCGCCGTGAGCGTACCTGGTGAACCACGCTCCTGCTCTTGCTGTGGCGGATCCGAGCCCTCGGCTCCGAAAAGGGCGGAGGCGACCCCGCTCCTCTGCTACTGCTTCGGCCACAGCCTGGAGAGCTTGCGCGCGGAGTGGGAGGCGACCGGTCGCCTGGATTCGGTGGAGGCCATCCGAAGCGCCGTGAGGGAGGGGCGCTGCCGGTGCGAGGCCCTGAACCCCTCCGGCACCTGCTGCCTGGGGGACGTGCTGAGGGCCGTCCAGGCCATCCGGGCCGAGGGTCCGTTGCGCTGAAGGTCAGCGTCCCCAGGCCCGGCAGAGGGCGAGGGTGAGGTCCAGCAGAGGGGCTTCGCTTCGGGAGATGGCCAGGCCCTTGAGATCCCGCTCGCACTGGTTCAGCCGCCCCAGCAGGGCCTTCAGGCCCTTGGGCTTCAGCTTATCGAAGGCGCCACGGTAACCATCCATCAGGAAGGCCTGCTTGGGGGAAAGCCCCAGGGCGGAAGTCAGTTCCGGTCCCTTGAGCCCGGCGGCCTGCGCTTCGGCGTATCTCAACAGCCGATCCACCTCGCGGCGGGCTTGGCCGAGCAGCATCAGGGGCTCGTCCCCGTCTTCCAGGGCCATGCGGAGGGCCCTCAGAGCTCCAGCCGCGTCCCCCTTCTGCCAGGCTCCGGACCAGGCGAAGGCCTTCTGCTCCGCCAGCCGGAAGGTCACCTGGTCCACCATGGCCTCGGTCACCCGCCGGTCCTCCGCCAGCAGGTCCAGCACTTCCAGGGCCCGCTTGAGCAGGCCGGGTTTTCCGCCCTGCCGCTGGGCCAGCAGGGCGGCGGCCGCCCCCTTGAGGGACAGGCCCAGACGCCGGGCTTCGGCCTCGATGAACCCGGGGATCTCGGCGGCCTCCAGGGCCCCCACCTTGAGGATGCGTCCCGCCTTGGCCCAGTCCGTCCAAGGCTTGGCGCCGATGGCCTTGCCGGGTGCGGCCGGCAGGGTGGTCCAGGCCACCAGCAGCAGGTTCACGCCCTGGGGCGGCTTCTCGAGGAGGGCCTTCACCGCTCCTGGCAGGTCCTTGGCCCGGGCGAAGAGGTTGTCCGCGGTCGGGACGACCACCGTGCGGGCCTCGGCCCCCAGGGGGGCGGCTTCCTGGAGGGCGGCCACCACTTCGGCCCAGGGGCACCCTTCGCCGCAGATCGTCAGCGTGAAGTCGGCCCACTCCGGGTCCACATGCCGGGCCTTCCAGTCCTCGACAGCCTTTCGCCGTCCGTCGCCATCCTCCCCGTGGACTAGGGCGAAGGCGTGGTCCACCCAGGCCGGTGCCGCCATCAGTCCGTGCCTTCCAGCAGCTGGGTGAGGAAGCTCTCGGCGAAGTCGTCCGCCAGGCTCTCGAGCACCTGGAGCTCCCGGCTGTCGAAGCTGGCGAAGTTCTGGTCCACCCGGTACTGGTTCGAGAACGTCATGCCCCGCCGGGACAGCACAACGGCCCCGGTCTGGCCGTCCAGCAGCTCCACGCTGGCCACCACGGCCACCTCCACACGGGAGGCGGACCCCGCGCTGGCCTTCAGCTTGTCATTGCCCAGGGACAGACCCAGGGGCCGGGAGGTGTAGCCCTCCAGTGTGCCCTGGAGCACCCAGCGGGAAGGCTCGCCGGCCCCCACCAGACGCCAGGGGCTGGCCGCCACGATGCGGTTCTCCAGCGCCTTGGTGAAGCGGTCCTCCAGCCCCAGCCGGGGGGTCAGGTTGCGGAACCGCGCCAGGCGGATCGTCTCCCCCTGCTTCGCCCAGGCCACCGGCCGCGGCTGCCGGTCCAGACGGTGGTACCCGCAGCCCAGGGAGGCCGCAAGAAAGAGAGGGAGAAGAACAAGGCGGGGCACAGGGGTCCTAAGGATGGTAGATCCCGACGTAAGGCAGGTTGCGGAGCTTGCCGTCGAAGTCGAGACCGTAGCCGACCACGAAATGGTCCTCGATGGTGAAGCCGATGTAGTCCACGGGGACCTCGACCTTGCGGCGGCTGGGCTTGTCCAGGAGCGTGCAGATCCTGAGGCTGAGGGGTTCCCGATCGTGGAGCAGGTTGCGGACCTTGAAGAGGGTGAGGCCGGTGTCCACGATGTCCTCGACCACCAGGGCATGCCGCCCCTGGATGGAGCGATCGAGGTCCTTGAGGATGTGCACCTCGCCGGTGCTTTCCGTGCCCGCCCCGTAGCTGGACACCTGCATGAAGCTCACGTCGATATCGAGGTCCATGGCCCGCACGAGATCCGCGAAGAAGGGGAACACCCCGTTCAGGAGGCCGATCACCACCAGGTCCTGGCCCGCATAGTCCCTGGACAGCTGGGTCCCCAATTCCTGGACCCGGGTCCGGATCTGCCCCTCCGTGAGCAGCGGGCTGATGCGATCGCGCATGGAAACTCCTGAAAGGGATGGGCTGGAACCACGTTCCGAGGTCATTTCCATTCAACCCCAGAAGGCCTTCCGGGGTCCATCCGATGACGGCGTATTTCTCCTCGAACTCCGGCGCCGGAGACTACGATGATGGCGGTTGCCACCTTGAACGAACCCCTGATGCCCCAGCCGGCCCCCCGGGTCGTCGACCGGACCCCCGATCCGGCCTCGCCCTACCATACGCCAGAGGTGCTGGCCTGGGTGGAAGCCGCCCAGCAGGGGGACCAGGCCGCCTTCGCCAACCTGGTGCGCCTGTTCTCCCGGGATGTCTACGGCAAGGCCTTTTCCATTCTCAGGAACCACCAGGACGCCGATGACGTCGTGCAGGAGACCTTCATCCGCGTCTTCCGGGCCCTTCCCGGCTTCCGCTTCGAGTCCTCCTTCCGCACCTGGCTCATCACCATCGCCACACGCCAGGCCTTGAACTTCCGGGAACGGATGGCCCGCGAGCACGAGAGCCTTGATGGCCCGGAAGGCACGCTGGACCACCCAGCCCTTCGCGTCGAGGAAAGCCAGGTGACGGCCTTCCTGGACCAGGAGGCACGGCGCCTCCTGCACGAGGCCCTGCCCAAGCTGCCCCGCCGCCAGAAGGAAGCTCTCACGCTGAAGTTGCAGCACGACTGGAAATACGAACAGATCGCCGCGCAGATGGGCACCTCCGTGGGCAGCGTGAAGGCCCACATCTTCCATGCCATCCAGAACCTCACCCGCCATGTCAAAGGAGGCCGAGCATGACCGCCGAGCCCCTGCCCCTCCCCGAAGCCTGTGTCCCGACCCTGTCCGCCATCGAGGCCAGCCCTCTGGATCCCGGCGCCGCCGCGGAGGCCCACATGAAGACCTGCACCGCCTGCGCCGAGGCCCGGATCCAGTTTCTGGCCCTGGAGGACAGCCCTGAGGTACTGGCGCCCTCCGGTTACTTCGATCGCCTCCCCGGCCGCATCCTCCGGAAGCTGCCCGCCCGCCCCGCCCTGCACCACCGCCTGGGGCCCCTGGCCTGGGCCGCGGCGGCGGGCCTGCTCATGGCGGTCGGTGCCGGCGCGTTCCTGGCCGGCCGCGCGAACCGGACGCCCTATGTGGAAGCCAACCTGCCCCGGCAGCCCGACATCCTCGAGGTTTCCACCACCGACACGCCCTTCCACAGCGGCGAGGAAGAGGCCGCCCAGGTGCAGGCCCTCAGCCCCGAGGAGATGAAGGCCCTCCTGGAGCGCCTGGATGCGACTCCGGCGCCGACGAGGTGATGCATGTCCCGACCGACCCTTTTCCTGACCTTCCTCCTGCTTGCCGGCTTGCCCATGCGTGCCCAGGCGGAGGGCGATCGGCCGCTGGCCCGCTTCCGCATGGAGCAGCTGCAGCAGACCGTCGGCCTTCCCGAGGACCAGGCCCGGGCCGTGGTGGAGCGCTGGTCCCGCTATGATCTCGAGCAGTTTGACAAAACCCAGCAAATTCAGCAGATCCGTCGAAGGTTCAACGACATCCTCCTGGGCCCCGGAACCGAAGACGAGAAGAATGCCAAAGTCCGGCCCCTTCTCGACCAGTTCGTGGAGCTGCGCCGCCAGCAGGCCGACCTCAAATTCAAGTTCGAGGAGGATATCCGGGCCCGGCTGAGCCCCGCCCAGCAAGTCCGCCTCATCACCCATGTGGAGGAAATGCAGCGGCGCATGCTGGAGGCCCTGAGGCAGCGCGGGGTGGGCGGTCGCCCCGGGATGCTGCGCCCCGGTCCGGGCGGCGGCATGCGGCGGGGAGGCCGCTGATCAGATCCCAGGCGCCTCGAGGACCACGGGAATGACCAGGGGCCGGGTCTGGGTGGTCTTGCGGATGACGCGTCGCAGGGCCAGGCGCAGGGTATCCCGCAGGGCCTCGCCATCCTTCCGGATCTCCGGCGGGGCCTCCTCGTAGGTCTTGCGGGCCACGCCCGCCAGCAGCTCCGTGTAGGCCTCGTCGTCGGAAAGCATCACGAAGCCGCGGCTGAGGATGGTGGGCTCCGCCACGAGGTCGCGGGTCTGCGGGTCCACCAGCAGGGTCGCGAACACCACGCCATCCTCCTGGAGGATGAGACGGTCCTTCACCACGCGGGCATCCACCATGTGGTCCACGCCTTCGCTGACAAAGCACTTGCCCACGGGGACGGCCCCGGGCATGTCCACACGATCCCCCCCGAACAGCCGCAGGCAGAGGCCACCGTCCAGCAGCGAGATGCGCTCCGGGGGCCAGCCCAGCGAGGCGGCGAGCTTCCCGTGGGCCCGCAGGTTCCGGTAGGTGCCGTGCACGGGCACCATCTGTGCGGGGCGCACGGCGCGGATGAGGTCCGCCAGCTCGTCGCGGCTGCCATGGCCCGAGGCATGCACGGGACCCAGACCCTCGAGCGAGGTCTCGGCCCCCAGCCGCTCGGCCTCGTCCAGCATCCGCGAGATGGCCACTTCGTTGCCGGGGATGGCCCGGGCGCTCACCACCAGCCGGTCGCCGGGCTCGATGGGCAGGCCCTTCACCTCCCGGCGGAGGAGGCGGGCCAGCCCGCTCATGGGCTCGCCCTGGCTGCCGGTGCAGAGCACCAGCAGCTCGTCGGGATCGAACAGGTGGGCATCCTTCGGATCGGTGAGGAGATCATCCGGCAGGGCCAGGCGCTTGAGGGAACGGGCCAGGGCCAGGTTGCGGTCCAGGCTGCGCCCCAGCAGCACCACGCGGCGGCGGAACTCGTAGGCCAGGTCGATGAGCGTCTGGAGCCGGTGGATGTTGGAGCTGAAGGTGGTGACGAAGAGCCGCCCCTTCGTCTGCTCGAACGCGGCTTCCAGGCCCTCCCGGCAGGCGGACTCCGACGGTGAGCGTCCCGGGCGGCCCACATTGGTCGAATCCGCCATGAGCAGCCGCACGCCGGCATCACCCAGGGCCTTCAGCCGGTCCATGCCCGTGTGGCGACTGTCGAGCGGGTCTGGATCGATCTTGAAATCGCCGGAGTGCACCAGCACGCCCTGGGGGGTGTGGAGCACCAGAGCGCAGGCGTCGGGGATGCTGTGGGTGACGGGGATCCATTGGGCCTCGATCTCGCCGCCATCCTCATGGCCAACCTTCACCCGGCCGTAATCCGGCACCGGGTGGAGCAGGTCGGCATCGATCCCGTGCTCGCGGAGCTTGCCCTCCACCAGGCCCAGGGTGAAGGCCGTGCCGTAGACGGGTACCGGCCAGCGGCGGAGGAAGTAGGGCAGCGCGCCGATGTGGTCCTCGTGGCCGTGGGTGAGCAGCACCGCCTGGAGCCGGTCGGCGAAAGGCTCCAGGTAGGCGAAGTCCGGCACGATGGAATCGATGCCCGGCTGGTCGTCCGACGGGAAGAGCTGGCCGCAGTCCACCAGGAAGAGGCTGCGGGCGCTGTGCACCACCAGGGCGTTCATGCCGAACTCGCCGAGCCCGCCGATGGGGATCAGCCGCAGTTCGTCGTCGGCGGGGGTTTCGGTCCAGCTCGTGAATTCGGGCGCGACGGGCATCACGATGGGAACACCTCCGGGTGCGATTGGATGAGTCGGCGTGTGGCCATCAGCCACGTCTCAGGCGGGATGACTTCAGCCCGAAGCGCTGGAGCCAGTCCCACGCTCGAGAGGGTTTCCGCCGGAAGGATCCCCTGCCAGTTGTTCGCGAGGGTCTTCCGCCGATGCCCGAAGGAGCGGTGCAGCACCGTGAGCAGGGCGCGGCGCTCGGCCAGGCTGGGGGCGTCCGTCCTGGGGTCGAACTGCACCACCGCCGAATCCACCTTGGGGGCCGGGCGGAAGGAGCCGGGCCCGAGCTTCACCAGGCGGGTCAACCGCGCACAGAGCTGCGCCAGCACCGACAGCGGCCCGTAGGCCTTCGTGCCGGGCTCACCCATGAGCTTCTGGGCCACCTCCAGCTGGAACATGAGCGCCATGCGGTTCCAGGGGATGCCCTCCGTCAGCAGCCGCGCCAGGATCGGCGTCGCCGCGTTGTAGGGCAGGTTCCCCACCACAGACCAGGGGTCACCCTCCGGCAAGGGCAGCTGCACGGCATCGCCCTCCAGCAGATGGAAATGGGGCGCGGACGAGAACCGGTCCCGCAGCAGGGCGCAGGCCTCCGGGTCCAAGTCCACCGCCCACAGGGGCCGCCCGTCCGCCAGCAGCCGCTCCGTCAGCACCCCGGGACCTGGCCCGATCTCCAGCAGCCGCGGCGCCTTCGAACCCAGCGCCGCCCCCACGATGGTGGCAATGGCCCCCTCGTTCACCAGGAAGTTCTGACCGAGCCGCTTTTTTGCCCGGAGTCTCGGAAGCTGGGCAGATTCGGACACGATTCAGGTTAGCACGGGGATCTTTCGATCCATGGCGGCCGTGAAAGCTGTGTATACTTTTTATACATATTCGACCCACAAACTCGCCCAACCCATCGAATCACAGGCCTATTGACTTGTTTTGACTGGCTTTAGAATTGAAGACATCCTCAACACGAGCCACCTATCCTTCCTTAACAAAAGAGGCGCCTATGGGATTCCGTCCCCGAGCCAGATCCCCTCAAAGGGGGTACACCCTCATCGAACTGCTCGTGGTCCTGGCCATCCTGGCGATCGTGACCATGTTCGTGGTCCCGAACCTGGGGCCCAAGTCCCCCAAAGCCGTGCGATCAGGCCTCCAGGATCTCAAGGCCTCCCTGCAGCAGGCCCGGGGGATCGCCCTCGCCAATGGGAAGAACATCAATGTCCACATTGTCCTCTCGGGGAACATCGCCCGGATGACGGCCGTGGATCTGAACGACGATGGCACGGAGAAGACGCCCGCCCTCATGGATGTCACCATCGGACAGGACTGGCGCCGTTATGCGGATTTCACGACGAGCGACCCACCGATCACTGACGAGGGGACCACGGCCGTGAAGGGTCTCACCGCCCTGACCACCCTCGGATTCTCAGGCTGGGATGCGCCAATCAAGCCGGATGCCCTGGCGACCAGCTACCTGGGGTTCTCGCCCCAGGGCGCGCCGCAGTTCGTCGACAAGGCCACCGGCGACCGCGCTGCCATCAGCGGCGGCACTTGGGTGGGTGTAAAGGGGCTCACGATCAAGGACAAGGGGCTGCCCTACGGCTGCGTCTTCCTGCTCGATAACGGACTCGTCACCGCCTACTACAAGCCCGACGCCCTTTTGACCGATGCGCCAAACCAATGGCAGAGGCTGGAGTAGTCCCATGATCCGATTCGCCACCCCCCCTGTCCGCAGGCAATTCCAGCGCGGTTTCACCATGGTGGAGTTGCTCATGGCTATGGCCATCTTCGCCATCGGTATGCTCGGCCTGGCCGCCCTTCAGGTCGTAAGCGTCAGTCAGGGGACCGGCGGGCGCCTCCGGGGTACCGCCGCTTTCCTGGCCCACAGCGTCATGGACCGGGCCACCAGCGAAGGCCAGGTCACCGCCGCCGAGCGACAGGCCAATACCAACGGGCTCCCCAACACCACCGCCGGCTGGACCTTCATCGGGGATGCCAGCGCTGTGGCCAAGACCGATGGTGCCGCCCTTCTGTTCGATATCAACGGGAGGCCCATCGCCGCCGCCGACAAGACCACCCCCGTGGTATTCACCGCTACCTGGTTCAGCCGCACCGGCACGGTGAATGTCGGCACCCGCACCGCGCTCCAGGAGTTCGTGGTGAACGTGACCTGGAAGGAAGCCGATCCCAAGAAGGGGACGGCCCTCGACACTAAAGCCATCTCGGTGAGCCGCTATGTCCGCATCTAAGCCCCGTCTCTCCCAATCGGGTTTCTCCCTAGTCGAGCTGCTCGTGGCCCTGGTGTTCACAGCCATTCTCACCACGGGCATGC
The DNA here is from genome assembly GCF_022808935.1 of Geothrix sp. SG200. GTDB lineage: Bacteria > Acidobacteriota > Holophagae > Holophagales > Holophagaceae > Geothrix > Geothrix alkalitolerans. Next base: position 256,916 of record NZ_JAKZFR010000006.1, on the reverse strand, counting down.
TGCGCATCTTCGCCTCCAGTGTCAGCGGGTTCTACACGCAGCAGGAGTCCCTGGGCCTCCAGCGCGCCTCCCGTTTTGCCCTCAACCTCGTGGAGGAGGAGATCATCCAGGCAGGCTACCTCTTCCCCCCCCGCAACCTCAGCGGAGAGTTGAGCGTGGGCAGTCCCACGGTCCAACCCCCCGTTCTTGTGCAGCAGACCGACTACCAGCCTGTCTGGTCGGATCCCAATGGCACCACCGTCATCCTCGACAAGGTCGACGAACTCCAGTTCGTCCAAGACCTGAATCTTGAGGTGGAGGGAACTCTCACCGCGGATGCAGCCCCCGGCGCCTCCCAGGCCACGGTGGCCATCCCCAGCGGAAGGTCGACCCTAGACAAGTACCTCACCGGGTCTTCCGACCACCCCCTGGTGATGGTGATGCTGGACTCCCAGATCAATCAGGTGGACATGGTCCGTGTCAAATCCATCGACAGCAAGGGGGTAGCGGACTTTGATCCCAACAGCTCGGGCCTTGACGCCTTCGGCAACGAGCGTGGCGGGGGATTCTTCTCAGGGATCTTCAATAACCTGCATAAAAGTGGGGCCCCCTGCACCTTCATCGCCCCTCTCCAGGTGGTCCGCTATGCCGTGGTGCCCCGTGCCTTGGATCCTGCCGATCCGAAGCATCTGATCCCCTGCCTCGTCCGGCAGACTGCTCCCTTGGTGAAGGCCTCCATTTTCGCACCTCTCAAGGACCAGACAGCTCCTGCACAGGATGCCACCTGGACAGAGCAGATTCTGGCCGAGGGTGTGTCGGGCCTCAAGGTGGACATCAGTCTGGATGGTGGAAAGACCTTCCTCCGATATAACGCCGACGGCACCCTCAAGGCTGGCATGGATACCTGGGCCAATGTCTACACCGGTCTCGACACGGCGATCAAAGCCGCCCTTCCCGGCGCCAGCGTCCTTGCCAGCCATACCTCCAAGGGGCTCAGCGACCCGCTCGACCCCATGTGGACCAACTACCTGCCCGTCACCTTCCGTCTAGACGTGGAGACCCGGACCCGCCTCGCACGTGCGGAATACGCCGCGAACCAGGCAACGCCCACACCGGCTTTCCGCACCCGGACGGTGACCATGATGATCTCCCCCAAGAACTACGCCCTCGGGAGCATGCTATGAGAATCCCAGGATCTCCACGCAACCGGGAGAAGGGCGGGATCGCCATCCTGCTCGCCCTCGTGCTCCTCACCCTGATGGGCGCCATGATCTTCGGCCTGGGCCGCGACTCCCTCCGCGAGATCTCCATCACTGGGAACGAATCTCTGGGCCGGAAGGCCTCGGAAGCCGCCGACAGTGGCATCGATTGGACCATCATGTGGGGCCTGGGCAATGGGGCCAGCCCGGATCAGGCGGCCATCCACAAGGCCATCGACGATCTCTCCAAGGCGATCGCTGATCCCACCCTCCGGACGTCAGGTATTGACGGAACCTTAAATACCCAGGGGACCGGGTACATGAACAAGGACACCGGCGTTCTCCGCGCTTACATCTACCCCGCATCCACCACCTCAGACCTCAGCTTCTCGAATGCGGGTTACACCCAATCTTCCGTGGTCCAGCAGGCCATGGAATTGGAGGTCCGCTACCTCGGCCCCTACCCCCTGGCCAACACCGGTGCGCTGACCGCCGGCAAAGCCAGTGGCGGAGGCGCCACTGGTGCCCAGCGCTACTTCTTCCTGGTGCGATCCACGGGCCGGGCCAATGTCGGCGCGACTGGCCAGTCTTTCGTCGCCCGCCGCGACGCCATCGTAGACATCACCTTCTAAGCTGACCGCCTTTGCCAATTCCCGCTTGCGTTTCCGCACGAGGAGTTCCCATGCACCCCTCCCGCCTGCTCCGCCTTTTCGCTGCGTTGGCCGTCGCCCTTCCCGGGCTGGCCCAAGTCGAACCGAACCTGCGGACCACCACCGACCTTAGCGACGTGTACAAGCAGGTGCCGGTCAAGAATGAGGTCATCTGCCTGCTGGACTTCACACCCACCTCCAGGGCCGTGTATGAACCCTATGACTATCTGACGACGGGCGGCCGGAAGGCGTACCTGGGCGAGGAGAACAGCGGCCAGTTCGCCACGGCCAACTATGACTCCCGGGTGGTCTCCACCTTCTGGACACCGTATCAGGCAGATGTCCGCGGCAAGGCCCAAGGCGTGGTTTTCGGGCTCCGCATGAACGGGACCACTCCCGAGGTTCGGCTTTATTGGTGGCCGCAGGCCCAAATCGCAAGTCAGGGAGCCATCACCGATCCCAACAATGCGACCGCCATCAAGAGCGGAAACAAGTGGACGCTCTCAGCCAAGGAAATCGTCGGCATTCCCCTTCGTACCAAAGCAGACGGGTCCGTGGAGCCGTTCACAGCCAGCAATTTGAGCCAGACCATCGCTCAGACGTCCTTCGTCAGGGTCACCATCTACTTGTCAGCTCCATCCGTAAGCTCGAACGGGATCGTGACCCTCAATGAACCGCGGACCGTGGATCTCCCCTGTCCCTGGAAGATCTGGGACAGTCCCAGTGGTGGAGCAGTCAACATTCCAGACACGGCCACGAACTACCAGAGGAACGCTTTCGGCATCACGACGAGCTCCAGCACCCAGACACCTCGCTACGACCCCTGGTCGGAATCACTCAATTCTGCTGCCACCACGACCTGGACGGCCCCTTCGGACATCCCCGGTCTCCCGGCCACGCTTCCCACAGACGCATCGCTGACCGCCCTCCTCCCGCTCAACCGCCCCAATTGGACCAACGGCACCACCGGCACGCTGCTGGATGTCGTCATCGGGAACTTCGTCTACACGCCCGACTACCTGTGCTACATCTTCGGCGGCAAGGCCAAGCGCAACCTTGATCCCTCCGACGGAACCATCTCCTGGACCGCACTCACCGGCTATGCCGTCCCGGATGCGGGCCTAGATGGATCGGGGCCGGGCGCCGGCTGGAAGAACGGCCTCCCCAACATGACGCGCTACCAAGGTGTGAAGGTGGGCCTCATGCATGCGGTGGCGACTCCCGAACTCGCCGCCGGGCTCAACCTGCTCTACCGCTTCCTGGACATAGATCCCTCCGACGCCGGGAATACGGAGAACCACGAGGAAACCAAAGCGGCGAACGACACCACATTCGGCGGGCCGGACAACGGAGCGACGCCTCCTTATAACCTCCCTCCCAAGGCCGTGACCAGCCTGACCAGCCGGACCATCCGCTCCATGAAGGCGAACAATCTTGTCGCTGAAACGGATTTCCTGCAAAACCGCGGTCCCCGGAACTACGTGACTGTTCCGAAGAACTTCGGGACCTTCGACAGTTCCTCCCCCGACCCGAACATCCCCCAACCCTTGAACTACGCCCTGGCCAATACCTACCGCCAGATCGCCGCAAACACTTATGGGGCCGACCGCACAGGCCCCTGCGGAAGCGCTTTCGTCCTGGTCTTCCCCGGCAACGGCATGAACGATAGCTATGCTGCCCCGAAGACCTCGGATGTGCCCCATATCCTGGTCCCAGGCAATGCCGGAGGGAATGGCAACGGAAGCGGTTACTACAGCGCCTCCAATAACTCTGTCAGCCTGGCCCCCACGAGCGACGGGTTCTTCGCGGGTGTCATGTCCTCGATCGCCGCGCATGGCACTGGTGGTGTGTCCGGCGAATGGGGGCAGCCCTGGAACCTCACGTTCGGCAGTGGTACGAATGCCAATGCGGTCAAGATTCAGACCTTCGTCATCAGCGTGGGCGTCCCAGGGGCCTACCACTTCAAGAACACCAATGCCGGCAAGACGAGCCCTCACGAGAATCTGTTCCTCGTCGCCCAGTGGGGAGACCCCAACCGTGGCACTGGCCCTGGCAACCAGTACTCCCAGCGGAACGGGCAGCCAAGTGTCCAGGACCTGCCCATCCAGATCGCCGGCAACGTGACGGGCACGGCCCAGCAGCGAGCCAAGGTGTTCTACTGGACCGGCGCTGATCCTCAAAGCCTCAAGGCCGCCGTAGGTTCCGCCCTCGGCTATGTGGTGGCTGCAGGTGCGGCCCTCTCGGCCCCCGCCACGCCGGCCACGGGTGTGCGCTCGGCCAATCAGGCCTACTTCGGCATCTTCAAGACGGCCCTGGACGCCAATGCCAAGCTCCAGAAGTTCCCCCTCTGGTCCGGAAACCTATTCTCCATGGGCATCAAACGGACCACCGAGCTCATCGATCCCCTGGATCCCAATTCGGGAACCCACGAGGTCTTCACGTTCTACGGGTACGACAATACCGGACCAGGCAACGGCACCAACCCAGCTGATCTGACCACTGGAATCCCGAACTTCGACAATGCCCACCTCTGGTCCACCTACGACATCTTCGGGTCTTACTTGAACCCTGTTCCGGGATCACCGAACGTGCACACGGATCCCAAGTCCCTGGAGGGAGGGCCGCTCCTCTGGAATGGTCGAAGGATGTACACCATGGTCAACAAGACCATGGCCAAGTGGCCCAATGTCACCGGGGCCGGGACCTCCTCCCCCACGGCTAATGACCCTGACAGCGTGATCGCCCAGCTCACAGCCTCGGTCTACGACTGGGATGTCAACAAACAGGTCCAGCTCGGCACCCACATCACCAGCGATCAGGCCCTCAAGTTCGCGGCCTGGGTCCGGGGTGCTTACAACTCCGCGGATCTGACCGACGGGAACAACGCCGCCTACAACCGCCAGGACATCATGGGCGATATCGTGAACTCCGCCCCGCTCGCCATCGAGCTCACCCCCGCCGGCACCGATGCCCTGACCCCCAGTTCCTTTGGCAACCCCTACGGCACGGACCACACGGATTCGCATGCACGCCTGATCGTGGTGGGAACGAACACAGGACAATTGGAGTGCTTCTTCGAATGGGCCGCCACGCGAACCGCCTCCAGCGGCGTGGACGCAGGCAACAACCCCTTCTACCTCGTGGATGCACGGGCCACTGAACTCTGGGCCTTCATCCCTTCAGACTTCTGGCAGACCCTGTACAACCTCTACATGACCAAGACCACGGATGGCGTGCCCCACACCTACATGGTGGACGGCGATCCCGTCCTCTACCACGTAGACAAGGCCCCCTCGAGCGCCTCCCAGGGCACCCTCCCTGACACCCGCGTCAGCAAGGGAGAGGACGCCCTGATCGCCTTCGGGCACCGGAAAGGGGCTCGGAGCTACTACGGGCTCCAGATCTCCGATGCAAAGGGCGACATCACGCCTGATCTTCCAAAGATCGCCTGGTATCTCAATCCCCAGGATCCAGGGAGCAGTCTCCCTGTCCCAAGCTCAGATGACCAGAAGCTCATCAAGACCATGGGCATGAGCACCTCGGTGCCCGCCATCGCCACCATAAACACAGGAACGGTGGCCACGCCCATCCTAACTCCGACCAAGAAGGACGTCCTGTTCCTCGGCGGTGGCTACAGCAACCCCGAGATGGACGCCCGGTACAAGGCCATGAGCGCGACGGACTACCCTAGTGGCCTCGGCCGGCTGATCCTCGCCATCGAGCCCCTCACTGGAAACATCGAGCGTTCCTGGGATCTCCAGAGTCTGACCGGTGCCATCGCAGAGGGCGTCACCCCGGTCCGCCTCTTCCCTGGGGATCTCTCCCAGCGTCTCTACTTTGCGGACACCCTCGGCAATGTCTGGGCCATCAACAACAAGGCCCCCCAGATCGGGAGCACCACAGTCAGCCCCGGATACCGCCTGGATTCCGCTTATATCGGTGATTGGCTAGGTACGCCGAGGCCCATTTACATGAGCTCCGCAAACAAGGATGCCGCCAACAATCCGCTGAACATGCGTTTCACCACGAGGCCAGACGCCTTCCGCCTGGCGGGAGGGTTCCCCTTGGTGAATTCAGACAACATCAACCCCCTGACCGTGATCGTCGCCATCGGCGCCGGGGACCGCAACAACCCCACGGACATGGACGAGAGTTACACCATCGGCACCAGCACCACCACCCAGCACCCTCCGAAGCTGAACCGATTCATGGTCTTCGCCGATCGGCAGGACAGTTCGAACCTGAAATACGACACCGCGGGCATCCACGACACGGATCTCACCCGCATTCCCAGCGACGGAACAGGCTGGGCCACCTGCTACTCGGATCCCCGAGTGGTGCCCGCCCTCAATTCCTCGCCCAAGTACCTCTTCGACGGAAAGAGCGGCTATTACGTGGACCTTGGGACTGGATCCCTCTCGGGGAATGCATGGAATGGAGGCCTCACCTACGACAAGGTCCTGGTAAGCCCCTTGATCAAGCAGGGCCTGCTGTTCTTCTCCATCTTCAGCATCAGCAATGGCAGCGGGTTCAACTGCTCGCCCAACGCTTTCACACGTACCTTCCGCCAGTGCGACATCATGCGTCCCCTGGCGCTGAACCTCCAAACCACGGACACGAGCACGGTGGCTGATGTCCAGGGGAACGTCAACCGGTCCGCCGATGTCTGCACCCAGGCCTCGGACGGCATTGCCCCCTGCACAGGCCTCGCCTTCTACTTCAACTCGCTGTCCAGCCAGCTCGTGGACGCCGGGGACCGCGTCGTGCAAGGTGGCGCCCTTTCCGCCAAGCAGGCCGCGGGAATCACCACCAGCCAGTCCGGCCAGAACACGCCCAGCATCCAAAACGTGAAGGATACGGAAGGCACCAAGGGCATCCGCATCCGCGCCTGGCGCATCGTCCGGTAGCCTCCCAGGCTTCCGCAATCAGGGGCCCCTTCGGGGGCCCTTTTTCTATCCGAACTGGATGGGATCCCGGTCCAGGCTGATAGGCCCTGAGGGGTCCAAGGGGTGGCGCGCAAGGACTTCGCCCAGGGCTCCGCGGGTGCCCTTGAGGAGCAGGTGCATGCGCCAGCGGTCACGAACGCGGGGCACGGGAGCCTCCAGGGGACCGAGCACGCGCAGGCCCGGGACAGTCAGGCGTTGCCGGAAGGCCTCCAGGGCCTCGCGGGCCTCCTTCGGCGTGTCCGCCTCGGCACGGTAGAGACTGAGGGCCGTGAAGGGCGGGTAGCCCAGACCCTCACGGAAGGGCAGCTCCGAGGCGGCGAAGCCCTCGAAGTCCTGGGCCAGGGCGAAGGTGATGGCCGGATGCTCGGGTGAGTAGGTCTGGAGGATCACCCGGCCCGGCAGCTCGGCCCGGCCCGCGCGGCCCGCCACCTGGGTGAGCAGCTGGAAGGTGCGCTCGGAGGCCCGGAAGTCCGCCACCTTCAGGCCCTGGTCCGCGTTGAGCACGCCCACCAGGGTGAGCTTGGGGAAAGTGTGCCCCTTGGCCAGCATTTGGGTGCCCACCAGGATGTCCACCTCGCCAGTCTCGGCGGCCAGCAGGCCCGCCTCGAAGGAGCCCCGGCGGCGCGTGGTGTCCCGGTCCAGGCGCAGAATGCGGGCGGCGGGGAAGAGCTGCTTCAGGTGCTCCTCCACCTGCTCCGTGCCCTCGCCCACGCCCCGAAGGTGATCGGCACCGCAGTCGGGACAGGCCTCCGGCGGTACGGTCTCGTGGCCGCACAGGTGGCAGCGCAGGCGGAAATCGCCGCGGTGGTAGGTGAGGGAGATGGCGCAGTGGGGGCAGCCGAGCGTCCGGCCGCAGGCCCGGCACATCCAGAAGTTCTCGTATCCCCGGCGGTTCAGCAGGAGCAGGGCCTGCTCGCCCCGTGCCTGGACCTCCGTGAGGGCCCGCATCAACAGCGGCGTCAGGATCACCTTGCGCCGCATCTCCCGGTACGCGTCCCGCAGATCCACCACCTCCACGGCCGGGAGGGTGATGCCCGCCGGCCGCTGCTTCAGCTGGAGCAACCGGTAGCGCCCGCTCTGCGCCGCCTGCCAGCTTTCGAGACTGGGTGTGGCGCTGCCCAGCACGATGGGGCAGCCCTCGAGCTGGGCCCGCTTGATGGCCAGGTCACGGGCGTGGATGCGGGGGTGTTCCTCGGATTTGTAGGAACCCTCATGCTCCTCGTCCACGATGACGAGCCCGATGTCCCGAAGGGGGGCCATCACCGCGTTCCGAACGCCCACGAAGAGGTCCGCGCCGTTGAAGAGCAGCCGCACCACGTCGCCGTGCTTCTCGCCGGTGTTGAGACCGGCATGGCCCACGGCGACGCGGCCGGGGAAGCGGGCCTCCAGGCGGTCCAGCAGCCGGGCCGTGAGGCCGATCTCCGGCACCAGCCAGAGCACCCGCCGACCGGCCGCCAGCACCCGCTCCGCCAGGGCCAGGTACACCTCGGTCTTGCCCGAGCCGGTGACGCCCTGGAGCAGATGCACGCCGAAGCTCCCGGGATCCACAGCCTCCAGGGCCGCCCGCTGCTCCTCGTTGAGGACCACGGTGCGGTCCGCGCCCGCCTCCCGGCGCTGCGCCAGGAGGTCCACCCGCTTCATGCGCGCCACGAGGCCGCGCTTCTCCAGGGTGCCCAGCACGGAGGCGCCCACGCCGGCGGCTTCCAGCAGCTCCGGCTCCATGAGGGCGCCGCCGGCCTCCTCCAGGGCCAGGAGGATCTTCGCCTGGGCGGAGGTCACCCGGGGCGGGTGGGGGGCGCCGGTGAGGCGCACCTCCGTGAAGCCCGCGCCCCGCAGCAGGGGCCGGTGCAGCAGCGTGGGGAGGATGGACGGGTCCCGGTGCCAGGCTTCGCCCAGATCCCCCAGCACGTCCCAGGCGCCCCGTTCCCGCTGGAACGACAGCCGCTGTCCATCCTCGTCCGCCTCCCAGTGGGGCAGCAGGGCCTGAGGCAGGCTCAGGGGCAGCAGGTGGGCCTCCAGGCAGCCGTAGTAGCGGGCGGCGAAGGCCTGCAGCTCCCGCAGCTTCGGCGGCAGCAGGGGGAAGGGATCGAGCACCGCCTCCACGGGGCGCAGCTTAGCCGCGGGAGGCGCGGGATCCGGCCCCATGGCCAGGCCCACCGCCAGGCTGTTCCGCACCCGCACCCGCACCCGCACCCCTGCAGGCAGGCCCTCCGGCGCCAAGTAGGTGAGCGGCGGCAGGGGGCGGTTGAGCTGGATGCGCGTGGGGACGAGACTCATCGGCCCTTCACGGCGAGGGCGCCCCAGCGGGCCGCGAGATCGGGGCGGTTCAGCCGCGTGGCAAGGTCCCGGGCCTTGCCCGGAAGGCCGGGCCAGCCCACCACCTCGGCCGCTTCGTTCAGTACCTGGTCAGCGGCCCCGATGTCTCCCTGGGAGACCTGCGCCTCCAGCAAGGGGCCGAGGCTCCAGTCCCAGGAGATGGCGTTGTTCCCCAAATGCATCTGACCATCCAGGACGGCGTCCCGGAGGTCATTCCAGCGGGGTTCCAGGACCTCCCGGATCGTCGTCCAGTCGCTCCGGGATTTCGCGTCCTTCAGATACGCCTCGAAGATGCCCTGGGGCGGCCAGGACCCCGGCGGAGTGCCAGGCAAGGCTGGAATGGTCGCCAGCAGGGGTTGAAGGGGCCACCCTCCGCATGTCTTCGCGGCGGCGATCCAGAGTTGCCACGTGGCGAAGTTCTCTGGCGACCGGCGAAGCGTCTCCTCCAAGGTCGCCTTGTGCCGCTCCAGCACCGCGATCATGGATGGAGAGTGCTCCGCAGCAGATCTCCGGATCTGATGGCCGAGCAGAAACCCATGGGAGCCATCGGGCGCGCCGCCAACTTCGCGGAGGACTGTGTCCAGCTGCTGGGCCACCGCGGCCCAGATCTTCAGGTCCACCTCGGGATCGAGCGGCTTGACGGGAACCAGCTCCGAAGGCGCCGGTTTGGATCCAGAGAGGTTCAGGGCCTTCTGCGTCCGCCGGGTCGCCACGGCGAGGTAGTCCTGGACCAATGCCGCCCGCGCATCCTGGCGGTCCGGGTTCTGCCGGAGGAAGGCCTCCAGTTCCTGCGCCCGGGAAGAGGTTCCAGCCTGCTCCACGGCCCGGCCCAGAGCCCCTGGCATGGGGGTTCCGGCCCCCTCGGCCTTCACGCGGCCCTTCGCGTCCAACAGGGCCCAGTGGGCTCCCTTCGGCCAGCCGAAGCGCTCCCGGAGGACCGGGGCCAGGGCGTCGGCCTTCTTTCCCCCCGCCACCACCTTCAGCGGCAGGTTGAGCAGGATCATGGGTTCCTCGTCCAGGGCCGCCCGCATGGCCGCGCCCCAGGCGGCCCCTTCGTCCTCCAGGACCAGCCAGGTGCCGAACCGGTTCCGCTTCAGTTCCCGGTCGAAGGCGGCGGCGGGAGATGCGGGGGGTCGCTGGGCCAGCAGCAGAGCGGGCATCAGCAGCATCGTTAGACCACGCATGGGGAGGCTCCAGGTGCCAAGTTACACTATCCGGATGCTGGTCCTCGGCCTGGAATCCTCCTGCGACGACTGCTCCGCCGCGGTGGTGGAGGAGACGGCCGCGGGTCCGGTGCTGAAATCGTTGGTGCGGGAGAGCCAGGACGCCATCCACGGCCCCTTCGGCGGCGTGGTGCCCGAACTCGCCGCGCGAGAGCACCTGCTGCAGGTGCGCGCGGTCATGGCCGAGGCGGTGGCGCAGGCCGGAATCGGGCTGAAGGATCTCGACCGCATCGCCGTCACCCGCGGGCCCGGCTTGGTGGGCAGCCTGCTGGCCACCTTCAGCGCCAGCAAGGCCCTGGCCTGGCAGGAAGGAATCCCATGGGTGGGGGTCCACCACCTGCTGGGGCACTTGAACGCCGCCCGCTTCTCCGCGCCCGACCTGCCGTTTCCGGCCCTGGTGCTGCTGGTTTCCGGCGGGCACACCCACCTCTACCTGGCAAAGGACTGGACCTCGCTCCAGCTTCTCCAGAAAACGCGGGATGACGCGGCGGGCGAGGCCTTCGACAAGGCCGCCCGCATGCTGAACCTGGGCTATCCCGGCGGCCCGGTGGTGGACGCCTGCGCCCGCACCGCGAATAAGGCCGCGGATCCCTTCACGCCGCCGAAGTTCCGCGACGGCAAGGCCTCCTGGAGCTTCTCGGGCCTGAAGACCGCCGTGAAGCTGCGGGTGGAGCGAAACCCGCGCCTGGCCGCGGCGGGCGCTGATGATTCTGATGTCCAAGGCCTCTGCCGCAGCCTTCAGGAGGCCATCAGCACCTGGCTGCTGAAGCCCGTGCCCGCGCTGGCCGAAGAGCATGGCGCCCGGAGCCTCGTGATCAGCGGCGGCGTGGCCTGCAACTCGAGGCTGCGCGCCGACGCCGCGGTCCTGGCCGCCCGGGCCGGCCTGACCCTGGCCATCCCCGAACCGCGCCTCTGCACGGACAACGGCGCCATGATCGCCGCCGCGGGCGCCCTGCTGGAGCCGGACACCGAGCCCTGGATCCAGAACGCCGACGCGGACCTCAAACTCGGAGCCTGACATGGACGTCACCCGCGAAGATGTGCTGCGCTGCGCCGCCCTGGCCCACCTGAGCCTGCGGGAGGAGGAGATCGAGCCCATGCGGGTGGCCATGGCCCGCATGCTCTCCCATGCGGCCAGCCTGGATGACCTTCCGCTGGATGACGTGGAACCGATGTTCCAGGCCCTGGCCCACCCCCTGCCCCGCCGCGAGGACGAACCGCGGGACACGTTCACGCAGGCCCAGGCCCTGGCCAACGCGCCGGAACAGGACTGGGGGCACTTCGTCGTGCCGAAAGTCCTCTGACTTAAGCAAGGAAACGGCCCCGAGGAGCCGTTTCCCATCAGCTGGAAGAGAAATCAGAAGCTGTAGCGGACACCGAAACGGACCGAGCGCGGCGCCTGGAAGGTGGTGGGGGCCTTGAAGTCGGGGTTGAGTCGGTTAGGCACGTTCGGATCACCTGTGAAATCGTAACGCTGGTCCAGAGCGGTGGCGCTCTGGCTGTTGAGCACATTGGTGACGTCGAGCGAGAGGCGCACCTGCTGCTTACCGACGATCTTGAAGGTGTAGCCGAGGTTCAGATCCAGGCGGCTGGTGTTCGGGGTGCGCCCTTCGGATCCGCGAGGCGTGAGGAAGAGCTCGTACCGGGTGTAGGGGAAGGGCTGCACCTGGTCCGCGAAGCCGAGGCGGTTGACCGGGGTGCCCGTGGCGTAAGTGAACGAGGCGCCGAGGCTGAGGCCGAAGTCCCATTCGTAGTAGCCGTTCGCCTTGACCTGATGGGTGCGGTCGCCACTGAGCCGTCCCTCGCTGTTGACCATGAAGGCGGGCTCATCGAAGGCCGAGTTGATGTTTGGGTCCAGCTGCCCGGTCCCATCCGGTCCGCCGACCCCCTGGTAGGCGCCCTCGTAGTTGCCGTCCAGCTTGCTCCAGAGGTACGAGGCCTGCCACGTGTAGTGGTCCGCGAACTTCCGCTGCACGCTGACTTCCACGCCCTTGTAGTCGCGGGTGGCCCGGGGGTACTGCTTGCCGGTTTGGCTGGTTCCGGGGTTCATGATGAAGTAGTCGCCCAGGGGGCTGTTCACATCGAGGGAGTCCTCGATGGCCCGCCCCACGTAGCGGCGGATGTACTTGGCTCCGAGGACGTAGTTGGCGGCCACGGTCGTCTCGGCCCCCAGAATGAGCTCATCCGAGTACTGGCCCTTGAGATCGGGATCCACCGGCTCGATGTACGACCCGACGATGGAGCTGGTGCCCGCGGCGGGGTCCGGGACCAGGCTGGTGGGGCTGAAGTTGAAGATCGTGGGATTGCTCTCGTCACTGAAGGAGCGGATGACGAGATCGAGGGGCACCTGCTCGTAGAACCGTGACAGGCTCACATAGACTTTGTCCTGCCCCTTCCCGGCCCAGTCCCAGATGACGCCCAGCCGGGGGGCCCACTGATCCTTCAGGTCGATCTTGGTGGCCCCGTGCTGGTCCTTGATCTTGGTGGTGTCGAGGCGGACGCCCAGGTTGAAGGTGAGGGCCGGGGTGGCGGACCACTTGTCCTGGACGAAGTAGCCCGCGCTCTCGTGCTTCGGGGAGGCGTTGAAGATGATGCTGGGCGCGTTGTTCACGTCCGCGCCGGCGACGGTCCAGTAGTAGTGGGAATAGGTGCCGTTGCCGTAATCCGTGACCTGCTGGCCGCCCGAATACCCGCGGTGGATGGTGGCCTTGTCGGTCTGGAGGTCGAACCCGCCCTTGAGCTCGTGCGGCCCGAGGTACCAGGTGAGCGAACCCGAGACATTGGTGCGGGTGAAGTCCTTGTCGTCGTAGCGGCCGAACCCGCCGCTGTTCCGCTGGGTGGTGTTGTCCACGGTCTGGATGAGCGTGGCTCCGGCGCCCGTGGGCAGGACGGAATTCTTCTCCTCGTGCTGGCTGGCCTGGAGCTGCACGAACCAGGACTGGCCGGTCAGCTCATAGCGCAGGCTCAGGTCCGTGCCACCGATCTTCCGCTCGCCATCCCAGGTGGTTGAGGGACCCTGGGGATCCTTCACAGCCCCCGTGACCTTCTCGGGGTCGCCGAGGATCGAGGCGATGAGGGTCTGGTTTTCGGCGAGTCGCCAGGTGAGCTTCAGGGCGTACAGGTCGCGGGTGGAGTCCGTGGGAGCCTTCAATCCATAATCCGGCCCCGGCACCCGCACCTGGGATTCCTGGGAGTTGGTGCGCCGGTCATAGGCGGCGAAGAACCAGAGCTTGTCCTTGATGATCGGGCCGCCGATGTCGAAGCCGAATTCAGAGGTGCGGTTCTCCAGGAGCAGGGGCTTCAGGCGGAGGTTGGCGTCGTCCGTGTGCCGGTTCCCGCTCTTGAAGGCCCGTCCCTCGGAATAGGCGAACACGTCCCCCGAAAATTCGTTGCCGCCCGACTTGGTGATGACATTGATGATGCCGCCGGTGGCCTTGCCGTATTCCGCCTCGTACCCCCCGGTCTTGACCTGGAATTCCTGGACGAACTCCTGGGGGATCTTCTTGCCCTGGGTGCCGAACTCCACGTTGGTGGTGTTGATGCCATCCACCACGAAGTTGTTCTCGGCCCCGGAGGATCCGTAGACCTTGAAGCCCACGTTGTCCTGGGATACGCCGGGCGCGAGCAGCGCCACATTGGCGAAGTCGCGGGTGGTGGGCAGCTTCAGGATGGCCTCACTGGTGAAGTTGCTCCCGGCGGTGGTGGCCTTCAGATCCACGGTCGCGGGAGCGTCCGTCACTTCCACGGTCGCCGCTGCGACGGATTTCAGCGTCATATCGACCGTGGCCGTGCGGTCCAGGCCGACCTGGATCTGCGCCTTCGCGGCGTTCAGGCCTTCCTTGGTGGCGGTGATGGTGCAAAGTCCCGGGGGCAGCAGGCCGATGCGATAGGTGCCGGATTCATCGGTGGTGGTGGAGCGGCCTCCCTGGATCCCCGCCCCGCTGACGGACACGGTGGCGCCGACGACCGGCCGTCCCTTCGGATCCATCACGCGCCCCTGCAGGGACCCCGTGGTCTGGGCCGAGAGAACGGCTCCGGAGGCTAGAAGCAGGGTCAGATAGCGCATGCGACGGCTGGCCATGGCCGCTCCAAAAGGAATGGCCACCATCGGATGGCCAGGTTCAAAAAAGAAGTGGCTTCATCATGGACATTTGAATGTCTGCATCAAGGAAAATTTCCACGGCACTCATTAACGATACAATGATCATCATTTATGTCGATACAGGTATCTAGCTGAATCAAGACAAGATCAGCCAACCTGACCGCCCAGATTCCCGTGCCCTGATCCTGAGTTCCCTATTACCAATCACCACCGGAGTCGCCGCCGGAATCCCCACCGCCCCAGTCGCTTCCGCCACCGGAGTCGCCCCAGTCGCCCCCGCTCGACTCGCCCCAGTCGCTGGAGCCGCCGCCGGAAGCGCCGCCGCCCCAGCCATCATCGCCGCTCTGCCCGTCGTGATGGTGGTGGTTTCCGCCGCCCATCATGCTCCCGATCATCATGCCGGTGAGTAGCCCGCCCATGCCACCGCCCGGCTGGCCATAGCCGCCCTGCTGCATGGGGGCCGCTCCCTGCATGGGCGCATCCAGGCCCAGGCGCCGTCGCGCGGAGGGGGGCAGCTCCTCGTCCTTCAGGGTCTGCACCCCGGCCAGGGCGCCGCAGTAGCCGCAGGTCCACTTCACGGCGCGGAGGCCATCCCATTCCTGGACCATCTTGTCGCCCGTGGCGCCGCAGGCGGGGCACTTGGGATAAGGACACGGAAAGGTGTGCGGTTCCAGCGGCGCGGTCGGGAGAGCCCGACGGGAGGCGCCAAGCTGCTCGGGGCGGTCCTTCTTCCCGCGGAGGACGAAGAAGAGCACGATGCCGATGATGAGGATGATCCAGAACATGGGGAACCCCCGGGGAACCTTAAGGGTACCTCGAAACCCCAGGGGGTACTTGCTGGCATGATCAGCATCATGCGTTCCCGCATCCCGCTCCCGGAGGACCGCCCCTGGCGTGTGCTGGGCCTCATGTCCGGCACCAGCGCCGACGGCGTGGATGTGGCGGCGGTGGAGGTGGACCCCAGGGGCTTCGAAGCCGGGCGGCCCTTCCGCGCCCTCCTGGGCCATCGGGCGGAACCCTATTCCGAAGGACTGAAAACCGCAATCCTCGCAGCTGCCTCGAACCGACTGGCTCCCGCGGAGCTTTGCATCCTCCAGCGGCGCCTGGGGGACCACCACGCCCGTGCCGCGGCGGATCTCTGCGCCGGATTGAACCTGGTTCCCGACCTGGCTTCCCTTCACGGCCAGACTGTCCAACACCGGCCTGCGGAAGGTGCCACCCTCCAGTTGGCGGACCCCTACGTGCTGACTGAGGTACTGGGATGCCCTGTGGTGTGGGACCTTCGCCGCCGCGACATGGCCCTGGGCGGCCAGGGCGCTCCGCTGGTGCCCCTGCCCGAGCGTTGGCTGCGGGGTCCCGAACCCTGGCTGGCCCTGAACCTGGGCGGCATCGCCAACCTGGCCTACTGGGACGGCCACCGTCTCCAGGCCTGGGACACGGGTCCGGGCATGTCCCTCCTGGACCTCGCGGCCCGGCGCTGGCTCGGCCAGGCCTTCGATCCCGGAGGTGCCGCGGCCACCGGAACGGTGCACACCGGCCTGCTGGAACGGTGGCTGTCGCATCCGCACTTCCAGGCGGTGCCTCCCAAGTCCACCGGGCGGGAGGTCTTCGGCGACGCCTGGCTCGAGGCTGAAACCGGGAGACTGGAATCCCTTCCAATGGCGGATCGCTTGGCCACGCTCGCCGCCTTCAGCGCCGAGGCCGTGGCCCGCGAAGCGACGCGTCTGGCCCCGTTCACGCCGGATACCCGCGGCCTGGTGAGCGGCGGCGGGGCCCTGCACGGCCGCCTTCGCGCGGAGCTGGCCTCGCGCCTGCCGCTGCCTCTCGTAGACGACGCGGCCTTCCCCTCCGGCGCCCGGGAGGCCGTGAGCTGGGCCCTCCTGGGCGCGGCCAGCGCCCTGGGTCTGCCCGGGAACCTGCCGGAGGTGACCGGCGCCGCGCGGCCTGTGGCGCTCGGCAGCTGGGTCTGGCCGTGAGGCTCGCCCGCTGGGTCGACCACCTGCCTCTCTGGGTGGCCTTCGGCGCGGCCGTGTCCACGGACATCTACGAGCCCGGCGAGCTGGCGGTCATGGCCCTGCCCCTGGGGGCGGCGGCCGTGGTGGAGACCCTGCGCTGGGACCTGGGCCGGCACCAACGCTGGCTGGAGGTTGGTGCCCTGGTCTTCTTCCTGGCCGATCTCGCCCGGGGCCGAGGCATCTTCCCGGTGGCCATCCACACCCTGTTCGTGCTGGCTGGCATGAGGCTGATCCTGCCCAGAGGGCTGCCGCAGCGCCGCCAGCTGGTGCTCATGGGGTTCCTGCTCTTCCTCACGACGGCCGTCAGCACCACGGATCTGGTGTTCCTGGCCTGGGCCCTGCTCTGGCTGGGATCAGCCGCCGCCGCCCTGCTCCAGCAGAGCTGGGAGGGCTCCGCCAGCCTGCGCCGGGGCGTGCTCTCCCCGCCGCCCTATGCCCGCATCCCCGGCTGGATCGGCGCGACGCTGCTGATCGGCGCCGCCTTCTTCCTCATCCTTCCACGCCTCCAAGCCGGGTTTCGTCACGCGGCGTTCATGGGAACCGCGGCGGCCGCAGGCCGGGCGGGTTTCGGCGACCAGTTGGACCTGGCCGGCGGCGGCCCCATCGAACCCAATCCCGAGGTGGTCCTGCGCATCGCTCCGCCTTCCGGCACGGATCCGGCGACCGTGCCTGGATTGGACCTGTTGCGCGGCCTGGCCCTGGAGACGGTCCAGGGCCCGCGCTGGAGCGTCTGGGACCTGACACCCGCCGGTGGGAGAAGCCCCCAGGGTGGAGCCGGCGCCAGACAGGCGGAGTTCCTGTTCTATCCCAGCGCCCAGGGCATCCTCACCCTGCCCTACGGAACCACGGGTCTGGCCCCTGACACGCCCCTTCGCCGCGGGGGAGGGGGCAGCCTCCGCTGGCGGTTCCCCCGGACCAGCCCCATGCCCCTGGCGGTGACCTGGAGTCCGGGAAACGCCGGCCCGGCGGAGACGGTCCTGTCCTCCCGGCGGCTGGAGCACCTGCTTGAGTTGGGCCCCGAACATGAGGCCGCCCGGCGCTGGAGCCTGCGCCTGGCGCCGGGCATCCTGCCCACGCCGGAGCTGGCCCAGACCCTGGAGCGATCCCTGCGCGGATTCCGCTATACCTTGGACAATCCCTCCGGCCGGGCGGCAAATCCTCTGGAGGATTTCCTGGACCGCACCCAGGCTGGCCACTGCGAGTACTTCGCCTCGGCCATGGCCCTGATGCTGCGGGCCCGGGGCGTGCCCGCCCGGGTCGTGAACGGCTTCCGCCTGGGCCCCTGGATTCCCGAGGGCGGCTACTTCCGCGTGAGCCAGGACCAGGCTCACAGCTGGGTGGAGTACTGGGATCAGGGCCGCTGGCATGTGGCCGATCCCACGCCGGCCGCCGCGGGCCTGGATCCCCGGGAAGGTCCGCACAGCCTCGGCTTCCTCTCGCGCTGGCTCGACACGCTGCGCTACGAGTGGGACCGCCATGTGGTGCGATTCTCCGACCAGGACCAGGTGGCGGGCCTCTCCTGGATCCAGGCGCGGGTCCAGGGCTGGGAGTGGCGCTGGAAGGCTCCCCCCGCCCGCCTGTCCTGGGGCCTCGCCCTGGCGGCCGCCGCCTGGATCGCCTGGCGGACGCGGCGGCTCTGGCGACCCGCGCCAGCGGGCCCAGGAGCTGTCCGGGCCCTGCGTCCCCTGCTGGCCCGGACCCGGCGCGTGGCCGCCCCCTTGGCTGGAGAGACGGCCAGGGCGTGGCTGCTGCGGCTCGGCGCCCTGCGACCCGAGCGTTCCAGGGCCCTGATGGAGCTCGCCAACCGGGTGGATGCCGAGGCCTACGGCGGCCGGAACGGCGCGGCCTCCGCCCTGGCGAAGGCGGAGGCCGCGGCCTGGCGGAATTGGAAACGACCTAGCTCTTCGTGAACTTCTCGAAGGCCTTCATGAACTCCATGGGCAGCGGGAAGACGATGGTGCTGTTCTTCTCCGTGGCGATCTCCGCGAGGGTCTGCAGGTAGCGCATCTGGATGGCCGTGGGGTTCTCGCTGATCTTGTTGGCGGCCTCCAGGAGCTGCTGGCTGGCCATGAGCTCGCCCTGCGCGGCGATGATCTTCGCCCGCTTCTCGCGCTCCGCCTCGGCCTGCTTGCCCATGGCGCGCTGGATCTGCTCGGGCAGGTCCACGCTCTTCAGCTCCACACTGGTGACCTCGATGCCCCAGGGCTCGGTGGAGTGATCGATGATCTCCCGCAGGCGCTGGCTCAGCTTCTCGCGGTCCGCCAGCAGCTCGTCCAGCGTGACCTCGCCCAGGATGCTGCGCAGCGTGGTCTGGGCCATCTGGCTGGTGGCGTAGTAGTAGTTCTCCACGCCCACGATGGCCGCCTTGGGATCCAGCACCTTGAAGTAGACGACGGCGCTCACCTTCAGGCTCACGTTGTCGCGGGTGATGATATCCTGGCTGGGCACGTCCATCACGACGGTTCGCAGGCTGACGGTCACGGCCGTCTGGAAGGGCCGCCACACGAAGCAGAGGCCGGGACCCTTGGGCCGGTCCTCCACCTTGCCGAGGGTGAAGACCACCAGCCGCTCGTACTCGTTCACCACCTTGAGGCAGGCGAAGAAGTAGATCAGCAGGACGAGCGCGATCGGGCCGAAGCAGCCGAACGACGTGGCGAGGAGTTCTGGCATCGAGGACCTCCGGGGGGGATGCCCATCATGCCACCAGAGAAAGCCGGGAAAGACAACCCGCTTCTCGGCTATCCTTTGGGCGGTTTCTTCCAGGAGGGTGTATGAACGCGAAGATCCTGGCGCTCCTGCTCGCGGCCGGAACCGGCCTGATCGCCCAGTCCACCACCTTGAACGGAGGGCTGCAGGCGGGCCTCGGCTTCCCCGTCGGCGACTTCGCCGACAAGAAGGAGGGGGGCTACTACCTCGGCGCCAACCAGGGCCTCGGCGTCCACTTCGGGGGGCACATCGACTTCAACTTCACCCAGCACCACCAGATGCGCCTGGTCCTCAACGCGAACGGGTTCGCGAGCAAGGAGCAGACGATCTTCGGGAACACCCAGCAGAACCGGTTCGGCGTGGCCCAGTTCGGAGCCGACTACGTCTTCAACGCCATCTCGCCGTCCCTGGGAGGCTACTTCCTGGTGGGCCTGAACGTGAACAAGGTGAAGGCCACCTACGAACTCGCGGGGTTCCCGGATGTGGAGGCCAACCAGTCCGGCCGCATCGGCGTCCGCATCGGAGGGGGCTACACCTTCTCCCGCGTCTTCAGCCTCGAGGGTCACCTCAACAGCGTGTCGGTGGAGAAGAACGGGGCCGACGGCCTGGGCATGGACTCGATCAGCTGGCTCGCCGTGAGCGCCGTCTTCCGGTTCGGCCGATAGCCTATTTCCGAACGAAGGGATTGCTCGCCGCCTCTTCGCCCAGGGTAGTGGCGGGCCCGTGTCCCGGGATCACCAGCGTGGCGCCGTCCAGGACGTAGAGTTCGCGCCGGATGCTCTGCTCCAGCGCGTCCCAGTTCCCACCCCAGAGATCCGTGCGGCCTACGCCGCCCCGGAAGAGGGTATCGCCGGCCAGCAGCACCTGACCCATCTCGAAGGTGCCGTGGAAGCAGCAGGAACCCGGCGTGTGGCCCGGGGTGTGCAGGGTGTCGAGGTCCATGTGCCGGTCCCCGGCGTTCAGGCCTGTCATCTCGGGCTGAGGGATGGCCGGCATCCCGAACATCGACGTCTGCTGGGCCAGGGCCTCGATGAGGAAGGTATCGTCCCCGTGCAGGTGGGCGGGGCACTGCCAGAGGTCCTGCAGTTCCTTGGTGGCGCCCACGTGGTCGAAGTGGGCGTGGGTGTGCAGGAGGGCGGTCACCCGGAAGCCCAGGGCCTCCACGCGCTTCCGGATTTTCGCGCCGTCCCCGCCCGGGTCCACCACCACGCCCCGGCCGGTGTCGGGGTCCCACAGCAGAGAGCAGTTGCAGCCCAGCGGGCCCACGGGGAAGGTCTCGAGGTTCAGCATCCCCCCATTGTCCCAGATCCGCCCTCGCCGACAGCTGATAGCGGAGAGCTGACAGCTACACTGAACCGTGGCCGCCATCCGGAACAACCTCGACAAGTCTCCCGCCCTCCAGCGCAAGCTGTCGGACCTGCCCCTGCGTCCCGGGTGCTACCTCTACCGCGACCAGAAGGGGGCCCTGCTCTACATCGGCAAGGCCAAGGTGCTGCGGAACCGGGTGAAGTCCTACTTCCAGAACAAGCACCTGGACGCCAAGACCCGCCGCCTCGTGGCCCGCATCTGGGACCTGGAGTTCATCGTCTGCGAGACGGAGCTCGAGGCCCTGGTGCTGGAGAACAACCTCATCAACGAGCATCTGCCCCCCTTCAACATCCTGCTGCGCGACGACAAGAGCTACCCCTACGTGAAGCTCACCTGGAAGGAGGCGTTCCCCAAGGTCTTCGTCACGCGGAAGGTGCGGAAGGACGGCGGCCTCTACTACGGCCCCTTCTTCCCGGCCAGCACGGCCTACCGCACGGCGGAGCTGGTGTACCGCTTCTTCCAGATCCGCGACTGCGACATCGAGATCGACGGTAAGCGGGGCCGGGCCTGCCTGAAGTACCAGCTTCACCGCTGCACGGCCCCCTGCATCGCCGCCGTGAGCCAGGAGGCCTACCGGGAGCAGGCCAGGGAGGCGCGGCTGTTCCTCGAAGGCAAACGCGATGAGCTGAAGGCGCGGCTGGAGGCCGCCATGTGGAAGGCCGCGGAGGCCGCCGCCTTCGAGCAGGCCGCCCAGCACCGGGACGCCCTCCAGCAGGTGGATGCCTGGTTCACCCGCCAGAAAGCCGCCAGCCCGAACCTGGAGGACCTGGATGTGTACGGCAGCGCCGTGCTGGACGGCCGAGCCTGCGTCCACCGCCTCATGCTGCGGGACGGCCGCATGATGGGGCGCCAGGAGTATGTGCTGAATGAGGTCGAGACCTTCGACGGCGCTGTGCTGGCCCAGGTGCTCCAGCGCGTCTACAGCGCCGATCCCGTCCCCGGCCGCATCCTGGCGGAAGTGGAGCCGGAGGACGCCGAGCTCCTGCGGGACTGGCTGGGCGGCATGCGGGGCAGCCGTCCCCAGATCACCGTTCCAAAGAAGGGCGAGAAGGTGGACCTGCTGGCCATGGCCCAGGAGAACGCCCGCCTGGCCCTGGAGCGCAAGTTCGAGCCGGCGCGCCTCAACGAGGCCGTGCTCGAGGGCCTGCAGGCCTTCCTGGGCCTCAGCCACCTGCCCCGGCGCATGGAGTGCTTCGACATCAGCCACGGCCAAGGCCGCGAGGTGGTGGGCAGCTGCGTGGTGTTCACTGACGGCGCTCCCGACAAGGCCCGCTACCGACGCTTCAAGATGACCAACGAACAGAACGACGACTTCGCCAACATGCATGAGGCGGTGACGCGGCGCTACAAGCGGCTCCGGGACGAGGGACAGGCGTTCCCGGACCTGGTGCTCATCGACGGCGGCCTGGGCCAGCTCCATGCGGCGGAGGCCGCCTTGAAGGAACTGGGCATCGACCAGCTGGAGCTGGGCAGCCTCGCCAAGAAGGAGGAGCTGGTCTTCCGGCCAGGCTCCAGCGAGCCCCTGCGCATCCCCAAGTCCTCGCCCGTGCTGCAGCTGCTCCAGCGCATCCGGGACGAGGCCCACCGCTTCGCCATCACCTACCACCGGAACCTGCGGGCCAAGCGCACGCTCCAGACGGAGCTGACGCAGATCCCCGGCATCGGCCCTGCCACGGCGAAGAAGCTGCTCCAGGCCTTCGGCAGTGCCGCGCGAGTTCGCGAAGCCAGCGAGACAGACTTGGCGGCGGCGGTCGGCCCGGCCGCCACAGGCCGCATCGAGGCGTGGAGACGCGCGCAACCCCAGGGCAACGGCTGATTCCATCGACCCTGACGTCAGGTGGATTCCTCTCAACCAACATGGAAGAAGGCGCCTCTCTCCAGGTGTGCGGACCAGTCCGCACCTCCCCATGGAGGCACCCATGAAGACTCCCATCTGCCTGGCCGCG
Source organism: Geothrix sp. SG200 (assembly GCF_022808935.1). Taxonomy (GTDB): domain Bacteria; phylum Acidobacteriota; class Holophagae; order Holophagales; family Holophagaceae; genus Geothrix; species Geothrix alkalitolerans. The sequence goes on along the minus strand of NZ_JAKZFR010000006.1, from coordinate 234,466 downwards.
GCACTCGGCGCGGCCCTCGCCCTCTCGGCCCAGACACCTCAGAAGGACCAGACCCGCTCACAGACCCGTTCCCAGGCCCGGGATCAGGCACAGGCCCAGACCCGCGACCGGGACCAGACGCGGGACCAGACGCGAGACCAGACAAAGACCCGGGATCAGCTCCGCAAGCGCGATGGCAGCTGCGGCCAGGCGCTGGGCACGGGCCAGAGGTCCGGACGGGCGGCCGGCAGGGGTGGCCGGGGACGCTGAACGGCCGCACCATGATCGAACCTGACCACGCAGACCTGGAGCCCCGATGATGAAGCGTCCCGTCCTCCTCCTGCTGGCCTGCCTGGGGCTGTCTGCCCAGGAAGATCCGCTCGACTTCGACCTTCCCCAGCCCACCACCCTCACGCGCGTGGCCGTGGGCGGGTACGACCAGGCATTCTCCGATGGCTACGGCCGGTGGAAGGGCTGGACACTCGAAGGCACCATCTACCCCACCCGCGGCGGGCCCTGGCAGCTCGCCGCCGTGGGGTTCGATCGACCCGAGGGCAAAGGAACGCTCTTCTCCGCGGGCAAATACCTGCTCATCGGCAAGGCCTCATCGGTCTTCCTGGGCGTCAGCGGCGGCACCAACACGGACATTCTGCCGAGAGGGCGGGTGGACGTGGACTTCCACCTGGACGTCGCCCACGGTTGGAAGGTGGATCTGGCAGGCGCGCTCAGCCGCTTCGACGGGGACCAGGAGGTCCGGCTGCTCCAGGCGGGCCCCGGCTACCAGGGCCGGTCCTGGAGCGCCTCCGTGTGGTACCAGCGGCTCCAGTACGAACCCTACGGGGACTCCGATGGCGGCTGCATCCTGAACCTCAGGTTCGGCGGAAACGATTTCGACATGTGGCACAACCTGCGGCTGGCCTGGGGGCGGGGCATCATCGAAAGCACCGCCTCCGGGGGCGGCCTTGCCTCGACGACCACAGCCATGACCACGGGCGGAAGCGGATACGGAGGACGGTTCGGATATGGCGGCAGCGGGTCGTCCATGATGGGCGGCACGACGGGCGCCGCGACCTCCCTGCTTGGCGCCCGTCCCCAGGAGCGCCTCGCCAGCCTCTCGGGACACTGGCCGCTGAGCCCGTCCCTGGCCCTGAAGGCGGAAGCCACCTGGGGCGAAAAGGTCTCGACCTACCACTTCTGGGGCGGCAGCCTGCAGGTGGTGGTCACCTTCTGAGGCCTACTTCGCGGCCCCCATCTGGAGCCTGGAGAGATCCTCGCGGGCCGCGTCACTGCCTTTCTCCGCCGCCTGGCGGTACCAATGGAGGCCCTTCTCCCGGTCCTGCGGCACGTTGAGCCCGTAGTAGTACATCACGCCAAGCATCCGCATGGCATGGACGTCACCGGCCTGGGCCTGATCCATGTAGGCCCGGATTGCGTCCGGCGCACCCGCTTCCGGAACTCCACCCTGGGGCTTGGGTACCCCGATCTCCGGCCCCCGGGAGGACAGCAGGAGCGCCGCTCCCCCCAGCGCGAGGATGCCCCCGAAACCCAAGAGCAGCTTCCAGGTCCATGGCCGGGAAGCATTGGCCGGCGCGCCAGGCGCTTGCGTCTGCCCGGAGGTCCCGGCCTGGATGGAGATCTTCTGTGTTCGCTGGACCGGATCGGACGTCATGGGCAGGACCAGCTTGTGGGTCTGGTCCGGGGCGCCTTCCTGGCCTGGCCGCGTCTCGTGTTCACTCATGGCCCCCCCTGGCTCTCGACTGGCGACACTCAGGATAATGCCAGGCGGCTCACTTGCCGCCCCCGGGACCTGATTCCAGCGGTTTCGCCCAGTGGCGGAGCCGGGGGGCGAAGGCCAGGAACAGGAGCGGTGACAGCACGATGAATCCGAATACGTGCCGCGGGGCGTGGGCCCCCACCAGCAGCCAGTACACCAGTCCGTAGAGGCTGCTCAGCTCGAACAGCGCCGCGTAGAGGAGGGTTTCCCGGAGGACCACGCCGGCCTGCTGCCCAGCGGGAATCCCGGCAAAGGCCTTCAGCACCGCCCCGCGCCGCCAGAGCACCCAGGCGGCGGAGAAGAAGACCAGGCCGGTGAAGAGATGGCCCACCTGGAGATACGTCCCCTCCGGCGGATGGCTCCCGGGCGGCAGGAGACCGGACAGGATCAGGGCGCCGACGAGGATGGGCGTGCCGAGGCAGAGGGCCAATCCCACGAGGCGGGCTTGGCGGCAGGCCATCCGGAGGTGCTCGGGCGCCTCGATCACGCGGCCTCGGAGGCCTTGACGCGGATCTCCCCGAATGCCTCGCCCTGAACCAAGGAGATGCGGCCGGTCCGCACCAGCTCCAGAAGGGCCAGAAAGGTCAGCACCAGCTCCTCCCGGGTCCGCGCCGGGCCCAGCAGGCCCTGGAAGGGCTTCCACAGGCCATCCTGGAGATCGCGGAGCACCTCCATCACCCGCTGCTCCAGCGTCTTGGGCTGGGTCCGCACCTCCACCGGCGGCGGCGGGAGCAGGCGCTTGAGGGCCTCCCGGTAGGCGCCGAGCAGGTCGAACAGCGTGGCCCGGATGGGCTCGTCCTCCACGCGCTTGTGGTCCTCCAGGTCCAGGCCCGGGGCGAAGGCCACCTTCTGCCAGTCGGACTCGCGCTCGGACAGGGCCTGGGCCGCGGCCTTCACCTGCTGGTAGTCCAGCAGGCGCTGCACCAGCGCCTCGCGGGGATCCTCCTCTCCCGATTCCTGGGGCGGACGGGGCAGCATGAGCCGGGACTTGATCTGCAGCAGCTGGGCCGCCATGGCCACGAACTCCGCCGCGATCTCCAGGTTCAGCTCCTCCATGAGCTTGAGGTATTCCATGTACTGCCGCGTGACCTCCGCCATGGGCAGGTTCAGGATGTCCAGCTTCTGCTCGTGGATGAGGTGCAGAAGCAGGTCCAGCGGGCCTTCGAAGGCCGACAGATGGAGCGCAAGCCCCCGGAACTTCGTCTCGAAGCCCTTGGGAGGCTCGAAGGTTTTTGGAACCTCCGGCGCAGGCACACCTTCAGCCATGGATTCGGGAACTTCCTGGGGGGTGTCGGACATGGGGCCATTCTACCTCGCCAACGGGCGCCCTTGAGCGACAATGGAAAGCTATGGCCCGACCTCCTGTCCTCCCCGGCCCCCGCCCCGACTGGCTGAAGATCCGCGTGCCGGCGCCAGAGGTGGTGGCGGAGGTCGAGGGGCTCATCCGCGAGCAGCGGCTGGTGACGGTCTGCGAGGAGGCCCGCTGCCCCAACCTGCATGAGTGCTGGGGCGTCCACCGCACGGCCACCTTCATGCTCATGGGCGACGTCTGCACCCGGCACTGCGGCTTCTGCAATGTGGGCAAGGGCCGCCCGGGCGAGCTGGACCCGGAGGAGCCCCAGCGCGTGGCCGAAGCCGTCGCCCGCCTGGGCCTGAAGTTCGCGGTGGTCACCTCCGTGAACCGGGACGACCTTCCGGACGGGGGTTCCGCCCACTTCGCCGCCACCATCCAGTGGATCCGCACCCTGTCGCCCCACTGTGGGGTGGAGGTGCTCATCCCCGACTTCCGCGGCCGCGAGGCGGACCTGCTCACGGTGCTGGAGGCCCGGCCCGATGTGCTGAACCACAACGTCGAGACGGTGCCCCACCTCTACCGGCGGGTGCGGCCGGACGCCGACTACGCCCAGAGCCTCACGGTGCTGCGCCGGACAGCGGAGTGGCGTGATGTCCACGCCCCGGCCATGCGCGTGAAGAGCGGCATCATGGTGGGCCTGGGGGAGACGCCGGAGCAGGTGATCGAGCTGATGGCCGACTGGCGGCGCAGCCGCGTGGACATCGCCACCATCGGCCAGTATCTTCCCCCTTCGGAGCTGCACCTGCCCCTGGACCGCTTCGTGGAACCGGCCGAGTTCGACCTGTACCGCCGGAAGGGCCTGGAGATGGGCTTCCAGCGGGTGGAGTCCGCCCCGCTCGTGCGGTCCAGCTACCACGCGAAGGAGAGCTTCGAGGGCTAGGTCCCCGAAGCTCTCCCGACAGGCTTCTCCCCGCGGGCGCCGAGGCTCAGACCGGGGCGTGCTCGCCCTGGCCCAGGAACTGCTTCTCGAAGGTGGACCAATCCAGGGTGCCGGCGGCCAGAGGCGTCTCCGCGGTCCTGAAGCGGGTGATCTCTTCCTGGTACCAGTCGATGACGGGCTGCCCGATCTTGAGGGCCGCCAGCTCGCCGGCCAGGTCGCTGGGCGTCATAAGGCAGACCCAGCCGCGATCGTAGGGGCTGTGCATGAGGTCGGAAGGCGAGGAGAGAAGGCCCTCATTGTGGTGCTCGACGCTGCCGCTGAGCGGCGCGGCCACGTGAACTTCGCCGGAGGCGCCCTTCAGGGTGAACAGGATGTCGCCTTTCCGCACGGTCTTCCCCCGTTCTGGAAGCACCACGCCCTTCACCGAGCCGAGGGCCTTCCGCACGAAGTCGTCGATGCCCACGCGGACCTGCCCCTCGGGCTCGATGCGCACCCAGGCGTGGCCCGTGGACAGGAACGCGCCGCCGGGCACGCAGAACTCGCTGGCGGACAGGACCTCGGCCATCTCCGGCGCCACCACGCGCACGTTCGGGCGTCGCTGCGCCTCGAGGCGGGCCTCCCGCTTGATGAGGATCTTCTTCGCGAACTCGGCCAGTTCGTCGGCCGTGAAGGGCTTCTGGACGTACTCGCAGGCCCCGAACTGGAGGGTCTGCACGGCGGTGTCGATGCTGCCGTAGCCGGTGATCACCACCACGTCCAGGTCTGGCCGGAGATGCTTGGCCGCCTTCACCACGTCCACGCCATCCATGTCCGGCATCTTGAGGTCTGTGAAGAGGAAGTCGTAGTCGTGGCGCTGGATCAGGCCCAGGGCTTCGGGGCCGTGCTCGACGGTGTCCACGCTGAAGCCTTCGAGCACCAGGATCCGCCGGAAGGAGTCGAGCACCACGCCCTCATCGTCCACCGCCAGGATCCTGGCCTTGGGATTGGGAACCTCCACGCGCTTCAGGCTCTTGGCTTCGTAGGTGAAGTCGAGGTGGATGGCGGTGTTCAGCACCGCTTCCCGGGCCTGACGCTCACGCTTCTCCCGCATGCGGCGGAGGCTCGTGCGCACCAGGAAGTCGATGCCCACGAAGGCGACGAACATGAAAAGGATCAGCAGGGCGGTCATGGGAACCTCCTAGGTGGTGGTGGGAATGGGGAATGGGCCGGTGCCCTCGCCGGAACCGGCGGACGCGGGGATGCGGAGGGTGAAGCAGGTGCCCTGGCCCGGGCCGCTGTGGACCTCCAGGGTTCCACCGTGGGCTTCCACGATGCCCCAGCTCACGGCGAGGCCCAGGCCAGTGCCATGGCTTCCCTTGGTGGTGTAGAACGGCTCGAAGATGCGCGGCAGGTCTTCCGGCGGAATGCCGCGTCCATTGTCCTGGACGAGCATTTCCACAGAGCCCTCCGAGCCGGCCCGCGTGGTGAGCTTGATGATGCCGCCGTCGCCGTTGATGGCGTCTCCGGCGTTCAGCAGCAGGTTCACGGCCACCTGCTGGATCTGATTCGCGTCCGCGTGAACCACAGGAAGCTGGGGCGCCAGGTCCAGCGACAGATCCACCTGGTTCAGAGACAGCTGAGTCATCACCACGGACACAGCCCGCCGAACCACCTCGTTCAGATCCATGGGCTTGCGGGCGGGCGGGGTGGGCCGGGCGAAGTCGAGCAGGCCACGGATGATTCCGCGGCACCGGACGGTCTCCCGCACGATCACATCCAGGTCATCGCAGGATTCCTTGTCGCCGTCCAGCCGCTTGCGGAGCAGGGAGGCGTAGCTCAGCACGCCCGTCAGGGGGTTGTTGATCTCGTGGGCCACCCCGGCGGCCAACCGGCCCACGGAGGCCAGCTTGTCCGCCTGGGCCAGCTGGCGCTGGGTTTCGGCCAGCCGCTGGGACATGGTGTTGAAGGCCCCGGCCAGCTCGCCCAGCTCGTGGTTGCCGCTCACGGGGATGGTGGTGCCGAGATCCCCCTCGCCCACCCGGCGGGTCCCCGCCACGAGGGCCGCCACGGGCTTGACCACCAGGCTCCGGTTGAGGAGCCAGAGGATCAGGCCGCCCGCCAGGATGGCCACGGTGGCGGAAAGCCCCATCAGCATCCGGCTGCGGCTGATCTGGCGGTCCACCTCGGCCAGGGACACGTTCACATCAAGGACCCCCAACAGGCTCTGCTTCGCGCTGTGGGCGTGGCAGGCCGCCGTCGAGCAGGAAGGCTCATTGGGGATTGGGTTGATGAGCCCCAGGACACGTGTCCCGTCCGGCGCGCGGAAGGTGCGGGCCCGGGCCTGGATGCCGAGGCGCTCCAGGGGACGTCCCTCGGCATGGCACGCGTAGCAGGCCTCGCCGCGGATATCCAGGCTGGTTCCGATCTCCTCCTCCGCGGAGGAGAACATGATGCGACCCTCCTTGTTGAACACCCGCACCTTCCGGATGCCCTCCCCGCGCAGATCACCCACCGCCCGGATCTGGCGGTGCAGGTTCTCCCGCCGGTTTTCCAGCATGTCGAAGTGGGTGGCGCTCTTGATGGTCTCGCTGAGCTGGTCGGCGCTGCGGGTACGTTCGGCGAGGAGCTGCGCCGTGTGGGATCGGAGGACGGCGAAGGCCATGCCTCCGATCACCACCGCGGTCGCGAGCCCAGCGCCCAGGACGAGCCGCGTGCCGATTCGGGTTCGCATGCCTAGCCTCTCCTCGGCAGCTCCTTCGAGCCTGCGACCGGCCCCTCGGGGAAGACAGAGAAGGTGCGGACGGCGAAGGCGAAGACCGCCATGCCGATGGCCACGAGGCCGAGGGAGACGGTGATCTCCATGGCCGAGGGGAGGTAGCGGGTGCCGGAAGCCGCCTCCATGCCCGTGATGCTCACGTTGAGGCGGTTCATGACGAACCCGAGCACCGCGAGGAAGGCGCCCGCCACCAGCCAATCGGGGTTCGTGCGCAGCCTCCGGAAGGACATCAGCACCACAGGCAGCACCACGCCCAGCGCGAACTCGAGGAGGAACATGCGCCCTTCATAGCTGAGGTCGAAGATCGTTCCGAACGCATGGTTGCGGGCGATCCCCTGGAGCCGCATGAGGCCGTAGATGCCGAGCGCCACCACCATGCCCCGGGCCAGTGGCTCCAGGAGATCCATCTCCAGGTGGCGGTGGAAGGCCCGCTTGCTGAGGTAGGATTCCAGGACGATCATGCCGATGCCCGCCCCGATGGCCGAAATGTAGAAATGCAGCGGCAGCATCGGCGAATACCAGAGCGGGTGCAGCTTGCTGGGAACGATGAGGTAGAGGGATCCCAGCGAGGACTGATGGAGCGTCGAGAGGATCACGCCGAGGATGACCAGGGGCGTGATGAGCTGGTGGATGAACTTCGCCGGCGCGTGGAAGCCGAAGTACTCGAAGACCACTGGCGAGAACTCCACTGCCAGCACCGTGGTATAGAGCATCACGCACCAGGCCACCTCGAACATGACCGAGTGCGTGTTCCAGTAGACGATGGCGTGCCAGATGCGCCAGGGCTGGCCCAGGTCCAGGAGCAGCGCCACGATCACGAAGGCGTAGCCCAGGAAGCCGGTGAGGATGGTGGGGCGCACGATGGGTTCGTAGCGGCGCAGGTTGAAGAGATGGACCACCGCCGTGAGGGTGAAGGCCCCGGCGGCCAGGCCCACGCCGCAGAGGAGGTCGAAGCCGATCCAGAGCCCCCAGGGGAACTGGTCGCTCAGGTTGGTGACCGCACCCAGCCCCTTGGTGTAGCGGATCACCGAGACGGTGCAGAACGCGAGGAAGAGGACTCCGAAGACGGCAGTCCAGAAGCCAGGGCGGAACCGGCGTCCGGCCAGCGTGGCGGGCGTGGTGAGCGTGGTGTTCATGACCGGTCCTCCCGTCCGTGGCCTTGTCCGTTGCGGCCGTTCCCGTTTCCGTTGGCCGCGGCCTTCGCCACCTCCTCGCGCCTGGCGGTGATCCAGTGCACCCCGTAGAGGAAGACGGCCCATACCGCGACGAAGTCCGGAATGTTGGACAGCACCTGCCAGGTCTTCATGGCCGGGGGCTCCCCGGGCAGGTTGGACTTCAGGCCCAGCTTGTCGAAGGGCACGTTGGAGATCATCAGGACCGAGGTTCCACCGGCCTCCGTGAGGCCGTAGATGTGGTCGACATAGGCGCCGGGCTTCTGGCGGATGCGCGTCCGGGCCTCCCAGATCAGGTCCTCCTTCTTCCCGAAGATGGTGGCCTCCGCCGGGCAGGCCTCCGCACAGGCGGTGGGCTTGCCCTCCTTGAGGCGGCCCGCGCACATGATGCACTTGCCGACCACGGGCACGGGGCGGTCCCACTGGTACTTCGGGATCTCGAAGGGGCAGGCCATCATGCAGTAGCGGCAGCCCATGCAGCGCTCGGCATCGTAGACCACGGGGCCTTCCGGCGTCTTCTTCAGGGCGCCCACGGGGCAGACGGAGGCGCAGGTGGGGACTTCGCAGTGCATGCACAGGCGCCGGACGTTGAGGCCCTCCCGCTCCTGGACCGTGGTCCAGGTGTAGGCCGTCAACACCTCCTCTACCTTCCCCGGTAGCTTGTTCTGCTCCTTGCAGGCGGAGCTGCAGGCGCCGCATCCGATGCAGCGCGTGGCGTCAAAGAGAAGGCCCATGCCCATGGGTTCTCCTGCTTTTTCAAGGTGCCCGGGAGACATTCCCGGGGATTCGGAAGAAGCATCCATTCGGCCGGAATCATAGTCAACCCCTTGGTAGCAATTAAAAATGACGATGTTGTCTGATATAAGAAAAAAGCCTCGCTTGCGCGAAGCAGTTCCCAGGAACGGCGCGGGTTAGGCCGCCTGGATCTTGCCGCCAGCCCACCCCATCGGGAGAGGTTTTCCCCTTCCGTCCTCAGTCCCCCTGCGGGTGGGGTTTTGTCACATCGCAACGTGTTCTTGGGACGTCAAAGTCCCCTTTATTTCGGCCTGAAACGAGAAACGCCCCGCACACGCGGGGCGTTTCCCTGACAGCTGAAAGCTGATGGCTGCCAGTTGCTTCTGATCAACACATGCCTTCCATACCGCGACCATGTGGGTCGCGAAGCAGGCTCCAGTGGAGCCTGCGAAGCGGGGCCCCACAGGGAGCGAATCACGACCGTCAGAGCATTCCCCCAAACACCCCCTCTCCCATGCGCTCCAAAAAAAGGCCCCGCAACCGCGGGGCCTTTCCACGAACCGCAGATCGCGGCTGATCAATACATGTCTTCCATACCGCCCATGCCGGGGCCCGCGGGGGCGGGAGCCTTGGGCTCAGGGAGCTCAGTGATGATGGCTTCGGTGGTCAGCATCATGGCGGCCACGGAGGCGGCATTGCGCAGGGCGGACTTCGTCACCTTGGCCGGATCGACGACGCCGAACTTCACCATGTCGCCGTACTCGTTGGTGGCGGCGTTGTAGCCGTGGTTGCCCTTGGCCTCGCGCACGGTGTTGACCACCACGGAGCCTTCGACGCCGGCATTGTTGGCGATCTGGCGGAGGGGCTCCTCCAGGGACTTCCGGACGATTTCGACGCCCGTGGCCTGGTCGCCGACAGCCTTCAGCTCGGCGAGCTTGGGCAGGCTGCGGAGCAGCGCGACGCCGCCGCCGGCCACGATGCCGTCCTCGACGGCGGCCTTGGTGGCGTGCATGGCGTCTTCCACGCGGGCCTTCTTCTCCTTCATCTCGGTCTCGGAGGCCGCGCCCACCTTGATGACGGCGACGCCGCCCACGAGCTTGGCCAGACGCTCCTGCAGCTTCTCCTTGTCGTAGTCGCTGGTGGAGACCTCGACCTGGGCGCGGATCTGCTTCACGCGGCCCTGGATGGCCTCGGTGGCGCCGGCGCCCTCGACGATGGTGGTGTTCTCCTTGTCGATGACGATCTTCTTGGCGCTGCCGAGATCAGCCAGCGTGAGGTTCTCGAGCTTGAGGCCCAGGTCCTCGCTGATGGCCTTGCCGCCGGTCAGGATGGCGATGTCCTCGAGCATGGCCTTGCGGCGGTCGCCGAAGCCGGGGGCCTTCACGGCGGCCACGTTCAGGGTGCCGCGGATCTTGTTCACCACGAGGGTGGCCAGCGCCTCGCCGTCCACGTCCTCGGCGATGAGCAGCAGGGGGCGGCGGCTGTTGACGACCTGCTCCAGCAGGGGCAGGAGGTCGCGCATGTTCGAGATCTTCTTTTCGTAGGCCAGGATGTAGGGGTTCTCGAGCTCCACCTTCATCTGGTCGGGGTTGGTCACGAAGTAGGGGCTGAGGTAGCCGCGGTCGAACTGCATGCCCTCGACCACGTTCAGCTCGGTGTCGCGGCCCTTGGCTTCTTCCACCGTGATGACGCCGTCCTTGCCCACCTTGGCCATGGCTTCCGCGATGATCTTGCCGATCTCCTCGTCGCCGTTAGCGGAGATGGTGCCCACCTGGGCGATGGCGTTGCCCTCGACGGGCTTCTTGATCTCGTCGATGGCCTTCACGACGGTGTCGACGGCCAGGTCGATGCCCTTCTTGATCTCCATGGTGTTGGCGCCGCTCACGACGGCCTTGATGCCCTCGCGGTAGATGGCGCGGGCCAGCACCGTGGCGGTGGTGGTGCCGTCACCGGCGATGTCGGAGGTCTTGGAGGCGACCTCGCGCACCAGCTGGGCGCCCATGTTCTCGTGCTTGTCCTTCAGCTCCACTTCCTTGGCGACGGTGACGCCGTCCTTGGTCATGAGGGGGGAGCCGAACTTCTTCTCGATGAGGACGTTGCGGCCCTTGGGGCCGAGGGTGACCTGCACCGCGTCGGCGAGCTTGTTCACGCCGCGCAGGATCGCCTGGCGGGCATCTTCGGCATAGATGATGGACTTGGCCATTTCAATCTCCAGTTGGTTTCGGGTGAGTTGGGGGAAGCTGCTTCGATGGAGGGGCTTCAGGCTTCAGTCCTGAGTCCTCAGTTCGGGCGAGGCAGATCGAATGGGTCGGCGCCAACCTGAGGACTGAAGGCTGAGGACCGAGGACTGGCCTCAGCCCACGATCGCCAGGATCTCGTCCTCGCGCACGATCACGTGGTCGACACCGTCGATCTTCACTTCCGTGCCGCTGTACTTGCCGATCAGCACCTTCTGGCCGGCCTTCACGGACATGGGGTTGCGAGTGCCGTTCTCGTTGATCTTGCCTTCGCCCACGGCCACGACCTCGGCCTCCATGGGCTTCTCCTTGGCGGTGTCCGGGATGATGATGCCGCCCTTGACGACTTCGGCGGGATCGACGCGCTTCAGCACGACGCGGTCGGAGAGGGGCTTGATGGCCATGGGACCTCCTTGGAAAGAAGAGAAAGAAACGAATGGGACTGTTAGCACTCGGCCACAGCGAGTGCCAAGTCTGTCATCGGCCCCCGACCCGGTCAAGCGGGATCTTCCTGAGTGGCCATAAATCTTAGTGCGCGCAATTCATATTTTCTTCCGCCAAATGTCAGATACCCAAATGCGGACCAGGAGCCCCCGCAGGGTGTAGCCTCAATTCCATGGAACACCTCGCCATCCTGCGCGACCTGCAAGCCACCCTGGACTACCTTCGGACCATTGAGCGCGACCTGTCGGCCCTGCCTCCGGATCTGGCGGTCATGGACACCCGGCTCAAAGCCATCGAGAAGCAGACGGCAGAAAAGACCAAGGCCCTGGAGTCGGCCCGGGTCCACATCCAGGTGAAGACCAAGGAGCTGGCCCAGGCCCAGAAGGAAGAGGAGCGGGCCCGCGCCGCCGTGAAGACCACCAGCCAGAAGGTGCAGTACGCGGCGGCCATCCGCGAGCTGGACGAGAAGGAGCGGCTGAAGTCCTCCATCGCCAAGCCCCTGAAGGCCCTGGAGACTGAAGCGAAGGCCCTGGAACAGGCCCTGGAGACCCTGGAAGCCGAACGGGCCACCCTCAAGGTGAAGTTCGACGAGCTCCATTCGGTTTTCCTGGACGAGCATGCCAACCAGGTTGAGGGGCGCAAGCAGCTCCAGACCAAGCAGGCGCAACTGGAAGCGAAGCTCTCGACCACCGAGGTCGCCCGCTTCCATCGGCTCGCCGGCGCCCGCCAGGGGCGGGTGGTCGTGCCCGTGGAGAACGGCGCCTGCACCGGATGCCATGTCAAGCTGCGCGGCCCCTTCCTCTTCCAGCTGAAGGAGGCCAAGGGTCCCGTGGCCTGCGAGTCCTGCCAGCGGATCCTCTTCCTGCCGTGAGCCTGGCGGACCGCGTCGGGGCCCTGCGGGACCGCATCGCCCGCGCCTGCGAGGCCTCTGGCCGCGACCCAGGCAGCCTTGAACTGCTGCCTGTTTCAAAGAAGCAATCCCTTGCGCTGATCCAGGAGGCGACGGCCTTGGGTTTCACGCGCTTCGGCGAGAACTATGTGCAGGAAGGCGCCGACAAGGCCGCGGCCCTGCCCAACCTGGCCTTCGTCCTCCTCGGCCCGCTCCAGCGCAACAAGGCCAAGCCCGCCCTCCAGCACTTCGCCGAGATCCAGAGCCTGGACCGCCCCGAGCTGGCGGAGCGCCTGCGCCACCTCGCGGAGGAACTCCAGGTGGTGCGCCCGGTCTGGATCCAGGTGGATCTCTGGAACGAGGCCACCAAGCTGGGCGGCTGCGCCGAGGCGGACCTGCCCGCCTTGATCCAGGCCCTGGGCGACGACCCCCGCCTGCCCCTGCGGGGCCTCATGGCCATCCCCCCGCCCGAGGACGAAGCCGCCTTCGTCCAGCTGGCCGGCCTGCGCGAGCGGCTGCAGCAGGACCTGGGGCGCCCCTTGCGCCTCAGCATGGGCATGAGCGCCGACCTGGAGGCCGCCATCGCCGCGGGATCGGACCAGATCCGCATCGGCACCGCCTTCTTCGGCGAGCGAGTGTACGCCCGCTGAGCCATCCTGTCCGGGGGTAGGGCCTCGCAGTCCCATCGGCTTCGTGGTTCGATGGCTCTTTCAGCCCTGGAGCTTCCATGACCACGATCAAGACCGCCACGGCCTCGCTGCCCGTCTCCGCCGACGTGCTGTACGCCTTCCTCTCGGACCTCTCGAAGCACCGCGCCTTCCTGGAGCCGGCCGCCATGAACTTCCAGGGTGAACTGGACCGGCACAGCTACGTCATCGAGGTCATGGGCATGAAGATGCCCCAGGAGCTGGTGGTGAAGGAGCGCGTCCCCGGCCAGCGGGTGGTGCTGGTGCCCGGCGCGAAGAAGATGTTCGACCACGAGCTGCGCTTCGAGATCGCCCCCGCCGATGGCGGCTGCACCCTGCGCCTGGTGGACGAGGCCGACATCCCCATGATGATGGCCATGATGGGTGCCGAGAAGCTGCTCCAGGGCCAGCTCGACAGCGGCCTGGCGCGTATCCAGGAACTGGCTGGGGCCGGGCAGATCTGAAATAAAAGGAATCGAATAAGCGGAGGAGGCGGAGGGACGGAGGAGAGCGGAGTCAAGAATAAGGACTTCCGAGCCTTCTCCTGGCCCACCGTGCCGTCATGGCTTGGCTGACCCGGGATGATTCAGGCATCCTGGCCAGGCCCCCATGCGAAACCTTCTGGTCCTCTTCGGCGCCTCCCTGGCCCTTGCGGCTCAGGTGCCGGAGGTGCGCACGACCGCCAAGGACCGCATGGCTCTGAGCGTCACCATCTACCAGAACGACCTCGCCGCCGTGCGCGATACGCGCCGGGTACATCTGCCCAAAGGCCCCAGCCGCCTCGCCTTCGCGGACCTGCTGCCCTCCCTGCGCCCCAAGAGCGCCGTCCTGCTTGACCCTGGCCACGGTCTCCAGGTGCGCGAGCGGAACTTCGAGTTCAACCTGCTCTCCCCGGCCTCCCTGCTGGATGCCAGCCTCGGCCTGCCTGTGAGGATCAAGGGTGAGGATGGCAAGCCCGACCTGTCAGGCATCCAGATATCGCTGCCCCTGCAACACCCGCCCTTCCGAGCAGGGGCCAAACCCCTCGAACGCATCGCGCGCCTCCCCCAGGCCTTCGTCCAGCCTCCAGATCCGGGGGTGGTCGTCCAGAGTGCCGATGGCACCAGAGCGGCCCTACCCGCCGAACTTGCCTTCAAAGGTATCCCGCCCGAGCTCCGATCCTCTCCCACCCTGGTGCAGGGCCTGGAAATCGACGTAGACGGGACCCGCGACCTCACGCTGCTCTACACCGCCACGCACCTCAGCTGGACCGCTGCCTACGTGGCAAGGTTGGCCTCAGATGGGAAGCACCTCGACCTGGAGGCGTTCGCCACCGTGAACAACCCCGGAGCGGAATTACTTCCCAACACCACCTTGCAACTGGTGGCCGGCGAGCCGAACACGATCTGGGATCCCCCCGAACGGAAGGCCTTCTCCGTGGACGCCACCACGGTTGAAGTGGTCGCCTCGGCCATCGCAGGACCACCCGTTTTCAAGGAGGAAAAGCTCTCCGAATTTCCTCTGTTCACCTTTGATCGGCCGGTGACACTGGGTGCCCATTCCTCGAAGCAGCTCCACCTCTTCTCCGCGAAGCGGATTCCCCTGGCCTCCCGCTTCCTGATCCAGCAGCCCTATGAGGATTACACCGGGTCACCCTCAGCACTCCTGGTCGGGCCGCTGTTCCAGGCCGAACCGGCCCACCCGGGATTCAGCCCCGTGCCCTTGGCCGGACGCCTCGCCTCGCCCGATGGGGAGACCACGCGCAGCCAGTCGGATCTCTTCGAGCGCGAGTGGCCCAGTGGGCAATGGCGCCTCCGCCATCACCCGAAGGTCCAGAGGCTGGCGACCTTCAAGAACACCCGGGCCTCGCGCCTCGGCCGCGCCCTCCCGCTGGGGTCGCTCACCCTCCGCTACCAGGACCCCTTCGGCGCCTTGGTGTTGCTTCCGGGAGAGGGGGACTCCGGCTCCACCTTCCCTCAGACACCCCCCGGCGAGGAGGTGGAACTAATGCTCGGCCCGGCTCGGGGCTTCCGCGTGGAACGAAAGGGACTGGCGGCGGAAGTCCGCCCCGCGGACCCCCTCAGCGATGGCCAGGAAAGGCTCCGCCCTCAGCGCCGCTGGGCGTACACAGTGGAGGTCCGCATCGCCAATGACCGGCCGGAAACAGCATCGGTGACGGTGCGGGAGCCGGTGCAGGCAGGAGGTGAAGTGCTTCGAAAAACCCACCCCGGCCATCGCTCCGGCGAAAACGCCTGGGATTTCGAGGTTCCCCTCCCAGCCCATGGAGAGGCCATTCTGCGCTACACAGCCCTGACGCCACCTGAATCAGTGCCCGAGAGTTCCGAATGAGGTTTTCTGAAAGGATGTTCCCCGTCACGACATGACCAGGTATCGGGCCCACGGCCCGGCACCCCTTCTTTGGAGGTTCCATGCGCCCCGCCCTGCTGCTCGCCGCCCTGCCCTCGCTCCTGGTCGCCCAGGAGTCCGTCACCACGCTGAAAGACCAGAAGGCCCTGGCGGTCACGATCTACAACGACAACCTGGCCCTGGTGAAGGACACGCGGGAGGTGCGGCTGCCGAAGGGCGAGTCCCGGCTGGCCTTCCAGGAGGTGTCGGCCCAGATCCGGCCCGAGACGGCCCTGCTGCGGAACCTGACGTACCCGAAGGACTTCTGGGTGGCGGAGCAGAACTTCGACTTCGACCTGCTCACGCCCCAGAAGCTGCTGGAGAAATACGTGGGCGAGAAGGTGACGGTGGTGCGCAGCGTGCCCAACGAATCCGGCGCGGGGGCGAAGGAGGTGCGCGAGGAGGCCACGGTGCTGGCCACCAACAACGGCACGGTGCTCCAGTTCGCCGACCGCATCGAGACGAGCATCCCGGGCCGCCTCATCTTCCCGAAGGTGCCCGGTAACCTGAGGGCCCGGCCCACCTTGGTGATCAGCCTCAACAGCGGCGCCGACCGCGAGCAGAAGCTGGAGCTGAGCTACCTCACGGGCGGCCTCTCCTGGCGGGCGGACTATGTGGCCAACCTCGCCGCCGATGAGAAGACCCTCGACCTCAGCGGCTGGGTGACCCTCACCAACCAGAGCGGCGCGGCCTACCCCAATGCCACTTTGCAGCTGGTGGCGGGGGATGTGAACCGGGTCAGGGAGCGTGCTGCCGTGCCGGAGTACGCAGCCAGGGCCATGATGGCCCCGCCTCCCCCACCCGCTCCCAAGATGGCCGAGGAGAGCCTCTTCGAATACCACCTCTACACCCTGGACCGCCCCACCACCCTGGCGGTGAACCAAACCAAACAGGTGGCGCTCCTCAGCGCCAGCGCGGTGCCGGTGCGGAAGGAGTACCTGCTCCAGGGCCAGGCCTACTACTACTCCGGCAGCTACGGCGACCTGGGCGACAAGCAGAAGGTGGGCGTGTTCGTCGAGTTCGACAACAAGGAGGCCAGCCGCCTGGGCATGCCGCTGCCCAAGGGCATCATCCGCGTCTACAAGCGGGACGGCGAGGGCCGCGCCCAGTTCGTGGGCGAGGACAGCATCGACCACACCCCGAAGAACGAGGTGGTGCGACTCAAGCTGGGCGAGGCCTTCGACATTACGGCCCGGCGGAAGCAGACCGACTACAAGAGCCTCGGCAAGCAGGGAAAGTACGGCTTCGTGCACGAGTCCGCCTTCGAGATCGAGCTGAAGAACGCCAAGAAGGAGCCCGTCACGGTCACCGTGCTGGAGCCCATGCCCGGCGACTGGGAGGTGCTCCAGAGCAGCCACCCCTGCACCAAGGCCGCCGCCGGCACCGGAAAGTTCCAGGTGGCCGTCCCGGCCGAAGGCAAAGCCACGCTGACCTACCGCGTGCGGGTGAGGTGGTAGGGCGAAGAGGGGCATGTGGGCAGTGCGGACCTGCGCCATACTGAACTGCCATGCCCCTCCCCGCCCGCTTCCTCGCCCGTCTGCGACGCCTGCCCCTGCGCCTCCGCGGGCGGCTGGGCGGCGGCACCGAGGGCCTGCATCCATCGAAGCTCAAGGGCGCGGGGCTCACCTTCGTGGAGAACCGGCCCTACGTGCCGGGCGATGATCCCCGTTTCATCAACTGGCCCCTGACCGCTCGCACGGGCGAACCGATCATGAAGCGCTTCGAGAGCAGCCGCGACTTGGTGCTGTGGCTGGTGGTGGACCCCTCGCCCTCCATGTTCCTGGGCGATCCGGTCTCGCCGCTGCGCTGGGCCCTGGAGCTATGCGGCGCCGCCTTCGCCACCCTCCAGGCCACCGGCGACCGCTTGGGCCTCATCGTCCCCGGCGACGGACGCACCCCCGCGCTGCGGATCGCGCCCAAGCGGGGTCGCATCCACGGCCTGCGCATCCTGGAGACCCTGGCCGAGCGCGGCCCCTCCATTCCCACGGAGGCCGCCTGGCGCGAGGCCCTGGGCCACTGGGGCGAGCATGGCAAGGGGCACCGCCTTTGGCTCTTCAGCAACGGCGCGGGTTTGCAGGGCCTGGCGCCCCTCCTGAAGCCCCTGGCCACGCGGCACCGGCTGGTCTGGTTCCAGCCGGAGACACCTGAGGGGCCCAAGGCCCCGACCTGGCCCGACCCGGGCTTCTCCCCCGCCATCGAGCGGCAGCGCTGGGACCTCCTGGAGGACCCCATCGTGAAGCTGAATGCCTGGCTTCGGGCGGGGGGGGCCTAGGCGTGGGTGGTTCCTCCGATCGCTCGTCCCTGCTCGGAATTCGCTTGCGAATTCCGAGCGCCATCCTGATGGCGGCGAGCCTGACGGCTTCCGCCTCGCCCACCTGGAAGGCGTCGGGCCCGCTGAAGCTGGGCGAACTCCAGGTGCTGGAGCTGCGGGAGGAGGACCCCGCCGCGCCGGCGCCGCCGCGGCCCACGGTGGAGGATCGCCTGGGGCCCCTGCGCCTGCGTTCCATGGAACCCCTGCCCGATGGGCGGGGCTGGCGCTTCCAGGTGCAGGCCCTGGAGCCGGGGCAGGCGGTGATCCCCGCCCTGGACCTGGGCAATGGCCAGCGGGCTCCGGAGCTGCGGCTGGAGGTGCCCCGAACCATCCCTTACGGCGGACCCTGGGTGGGCTTCGGCGGCGGGAACGAGGATCTCCTGCCCGCCATCCCCTTCCCCTGGGCCTGGGCCAGCCTCCTGCTGCTGCCCCCCCTCGCGCTGGCCTTCTGGATCATCCGCCGCTGGCGGAAGGGCTCAGCCAAGCGCCACCTGCACCACGCGACCCAGGTCTTCCGCCGGCACTGGCCCCCGGCCCGGCGGGATCGCACTGCCCTCGACGCCGCCCATGCCCTGGGCCGCGACTTGCTGGCCGCCCGCTTCGGGGATGCCGCCCGCGCCTGGGGTCCTGCGGAATTCCAGGCCCGCAACCTGGGCCCCTGGGACCAGTGGACCAGGAGCCTGGATGCGGCCCGCTTCGGCCGGACCGAGCCGCCCTTCCCGGCCCCGGAGCCGCTGGTGGCCGCCCTGGACGCCCGCGGCGACCAGAAGGGGGACGCGTGATCGCCCTGCGCCAGCCCCTCCTTCTCCTGGTGGCCGTGCCCCTGCTGGTCTGGGCCTGGCGGGTGGTCTACCGGTGGGGCATCCCCTCGTCGCGACCCTCCAGCGCGTTGGCGCGCCTCAGCTCCCACTGGCTGCCGCCGGTGCTGGCCCTGGCCCTGGGCCTGGCCGCCGCAGGCCCCGAGTGGCGCCGGCCCGTGCGGGGCGAGGCCCCCGTGGTGGACTTCGCCGTCGTGCTGGACGGCAGCAGCAGCATGAAGATCCTCGACCGGCCCGGCGAGGATCGTTGGCACGCCGCGCGCCGCACCCTGGCCCAGTTCGTCCAGCGCCGGCCGGATGACCGCTTCGCCCTCATCCTCTTCAGCGCCCACCCGGTGACCCTCAGCCCCCTCACGGCGGACCACACGAGGCTGCTGCGGATGCTGGCCCGCCTCGACCTCGACAGCCGGGACGACGGCACGGCCATCGGCTCGGCGCTGATGACTGCCGTGCGCCGTCTGGAGGACAGCCCGGCCCGCAGCCGCGTGATCCTCCTCATCACGGACGGGGTGCAGAACCGCGGCCGGGTGACCCCCGTGGAGGCCGCGGAAGAGGCGCAACGCAACGGCATCCGCATCCACGCCGTGGCCATCGGCAACGACGGCGAGAGCCTGGTGCCCCTGGAGGGCGGCGGTTTCGCCCGCCTCCGCGTGGAGGTCGACCACGCCACCCTGAAGCAGGTGGCCCACCTCACCGGCGGCGAGTCCTTCAGCGCCGAGGATCCGGGCGGCCTGGCCCGCAGCCTCGCCTCCGTCGACCAGCTTGAGAAGACGCTCCTGCCCGTGGACCAGCCCACGGAAGGCGAGCCCCTGGCGAGCTGGTTCCTCCTGGCGGCGGCCCTGCTGGCGCTGCCCCTGGCCGCGGACCTCGCCTTCAAGCGCGGCAAGCCGCGGCCCGCCTGGGTGGAGGGACCCTGAACATGAACCTCCCCTTCACCCACCCCTGGGTTCTGGCGCCATTCGGCGCGGCGGCAGTCGTGGCCCTGGTCCTCGCCCTGCGCGCCCACCTGCGGCCGGGCCTGGGCGTGCAGGTGGTGGGCCAGCGCCCGCTCTGGCAGGGGCTGGGCATGGCGCTGATGCTGGCGGGCCTGGGGCTCGGCCTGGCTGAGCCCCGCTGGGGTCTGCCGGAGTTCCCGAGGCTGACCGTGCATGTGGTGCTGGACGCCAGCCGATCCATGACCGTGCCTGATGCGGGGGGCCGCTCGCGCTGGGACGCCGCCGTGGCCGCCCTCGACCGCATCTGGTCCCAGCCCCAGGCCGGCCTGCGCTGGAGCCTGGACCTGCTCACCGGCGACGACATCCCTCTCCAGCCCCCCGGGGAAGACCGCACCCTGCTCCGCGAGGCGCTGCGCGCCGTGGTGCCCGGCGAGGTGGGCTCCCCCGGCACGAGCCTGGGCCGCGGCCTGTCCCAGGTGGCTGCCCAGGCGGACCGCGATGCGCCCGCCGTCATCCTCCTGCTCAGCGACGGCGAAGAGACCTGGGAGGTTCCCGAGATCGCCCTGGCCCGTGCTGTGGAGGCCCTGAAGAAGGCGAAGCTCCCGGTCTGCGTGCTGGCCCTGGGAGACGGCCAACCCCACGCCGTGCCCGCCAGGCCCGCGCCCGAAGGCCAGTCCCCCGCCCACCCTCCCACCCAACCATCAGCCCAGTCCTCGGCGGCCGAACCCGCCGCGAGCACCGCCCACCCGGAGTTCCTGGCCCGCCTGGCCCAGGCCACCGGGGGCCAGGTGTTCATGAACGGCGAATCCGCCGCCGGGGGCCTCCAGGCCCTGGCCGCCGGCAAACTGCCCCTGCCGGCCCGGCGTTCCCTCCAGCCGGCCCACCCCGAGGTGGGTGCCTGGCTGGCCCTGGCGGGACTGGCTCTCTGGCTGGCCTTCGCCGGCAAGCCCATGGCCCGGTGGCGGCCTGCCCTGCTCTTCCTGCTGGCCCTGGCCGCGCCCCTCCGCGCCCAGTCCGGGAAGGCCTGGGCACCCCCGAGCGTGAAGGCCTGGTTCGCCCAGCGGGCCCTGGAGAATGGAGACCTGCCCGGCGCCCGCCAGTGGCGTCCGGGGGACGCCAAGCCATCCCATGTGCTCCTGGCCGCCCAGATCGACCTGAGGACCGGCCTTCCTGAAGAGGCCCTGAAGGTCCTGTCCCCCCTGGTGGGTCAGGGGGCCCCGCGGCCGCTGCCGCCCTGGCGGACGCCCGCCCTGCTCCTGGCCGCCCGGGCACACCTTGAGGCCGGGCGCCCCGCTGAAGCCCGGGCCCTGCTGGAGCGCCTGCTGCTGGAACATCCGGGCCAGGCGGACGCCATCCACGATCTGCAGACCCTGGTGAAGGACACCACGCCACCACCCCCCAATCCGAAGACGCCCCCGCCCCCTCCGCCACCCCGCCCCAGCATGGGTGCCCAGCAGGACGAGCTGGAGGGCATCAAGCAGCGCCTGCCCAAGCCCCCGAAGACCCCGGGAGGGGTGAAGGATTTGTAGGGCTGTCAGCTCTCAGCCATCAGCTAAAGAAACGGCGGCCCGGAGGCCGCCGTGCTTTTACTGACAGCTGGCGGCTGATCGCTACTTCGTCCCCAGCCAGGCCGCGAACTCGGCACCGGTGCGGAAGGCGCCCACCTGGCGGCGGACCTCCTTGCCGTTGGCGTCGAGGATCACCATGGTCGGGAAGGCTTCGAGGCGGAACTTGTCGGCCAGCTGCTTCCCCTCGGCCAGGGGGGTGCGGTCCCGCTTCTCCACGAGGGCGGAGAAGGGCACCACCTTGGCGAGGGCGGCCTGGCCCTCGGCGCTGGGGAAGACATTCTTCTGAAGGTACTGGCAGGGCGGGCACCACTCGGTCCAGAGGTCCATGAAGATGACCTTCTTTTCGGCCTTGGCGCGCTTGAGGGCGGACTGGTAGTCGTGCTCCCACTTCACGGGTCCCTGGGCCACCAGGGGCGCGGCGATGAGCAGGAGGGCGGCGAGGGCTTTCATGCTGGAACTCCGGAGAGAGGGCGGATGCACCGCACAGGATGTTGGATGGAGCCAACCGGGCTTCCGTTCCATCTCCCAGGATATCCGGCTAATCCGCCCACCCGGAGCCCCGTAATCCCATGCGAACCGGCGAGTGCCGGACCCCCATTCCTTCCAAGGAGGCCGCCCATGCGTGCCGTCATGATCCCGCTGGCCCTGGCGGCCAGCCTCAGTCTTCCTCTGGCCGCGCAGACCGCGCGGTTCCTCAAGGTGGACATCATCTCCAAGTCCTTCCAGCACCATGCCAGGCACAAGGGTGCGGATGGTCCCAGCGAAGTGCATGTGCGCATGCCCATCAGCCTGGCCAACGGCATCCTCGACATGGCCGGTGATGGGGAAATCAAGATCAATGGCGAGACGAAGAAGGGCATGAAGCCCGAACAGCTCCAGAAGCTGCTGTCCGACGCCAAGCCGGGCGACCTGCTCCTGGAAGTCACCACGGACAAGGGCGATCACATCCGAGTCACCATCGAGTAGCCGGGAGCCCCTCCGCACGCACCCCAAGCCCCGCTTCGGCGGGGCTTTTTGATGGACGCCGGAATCCCCGCACTGAAGACTGAGGACTGAAGACCGAGGACCGCCCCGCCATGGAATCACTGACCGAACTTCGAGTGCGCTACGCCGAGACCGACGCCATGGGCATCGTGCATCACGCGACCTATCCGGTGTGGATGGAGCTGGGCCGCAGCGACTTCCTGCGGGAGCTGGGCCAGAGCTATGCGGACTGGGAGGCCCGGGGCGTGCGCCTGGTGGTCAACGAGATCCGCGTCCGCTTCCGTTCACCGGCCCGCTATGACGAACTGGTGCAGGTCCGGACCTTCCTCCGGGAGACCGGCCGCCGCCGCGTCGTGTTCGGCTACCGCATCGAACGCGACGGGACATTGCTGGCCGAGGGCGAGAGCACCCATCTGGTGGCCGGCTCGGACAACCGGGCCCGCGTGCTGCCGGATGATCTCCTGGAGTTGATTCAGCGCCCCTGAAGCTCGACCTGCAGGCAGAGGCAATTGGACAGCAGGGCCGCCAGGGCATCCATGACCCCCCGCCGGCTCTCGCTGAAGGCATCGGTCTGAAAGCTCTGGAAGCTCACCAGACCCACGGGCCGCCCGCCCGTTCCCAGCGGGATGCCGTACCACGAATGGGGGATGAGGCCTGTGGCCTGCTCCGCCGCGGTCAGGAGGCTTCCGGCCGCCTGTCCCTCCTCCATGGTCCGGATGTAGATGGCCCGATTGCCGGAGAGCACGCGCTCGGACAGGCCCGCCCGATCCGAAAGCCGCCGGGACGGGTGCTGCCGGAGACGCCCGCCCTCGTGGTAGAACACGAACTGCAGCTGGTCGTTGTCCCAGTCCGCCAGGGCCACGTAGAAGCAGGCCAGGCCCAGGGGCTTGAAGGAGACCTCCATGAGGGCCTCGCCGAGTTCGCGGGGGGAGAGGCCGGGGCGGAGGCGTTTCGCGGCGCCCAGAAGAAGGTCCCGGTCCTCGTCCAGGTGCCGCACCAGCTCCTGGGTCTCCGCCATGCGGTTCCGGAGCGCCCGGTTCTCCTCCTCAAGCTGACGCAGCCGCTCCTCCCGTCCCACCGACGCGAGGTCCCTGGTCTTTCCACCGAAGAAACCCATGGGGCACACGAAGCCTTCAGAAGAAGCGATAAAGATGGTTACCTAGTGCCATGAAGATGCGGCGGCCGATCTCCCTTTTCAACACCCTGACCCGAAAGATCGAACCTGTGGTGCCTGTGGTGCCCGGGTCACTCTCGTTGTACACCTGCGGTCCCACGGTCTACAACTACGCACACATTGGAAATTTGCGTACTTTCCTCTTCCAGGACCTGCTCAAGCGGACCTTCCAGGCCGCTGGCCACGACGTCCGTCACTGCATGAACATCACGGATGTGGAGGACAAGATCATCCGGGATTCGCAGGGCGGCCTGCCCGCGGACGCCTCCAACGAGACCCGCCACGGGGCCATGACGGCCCTCACCGAGCGCTTCACGGCCATCTTCCTGGAAGACCTGGACACCCTCCACATCCGGAAGGCGGACTTCCTGCCCCGGGCCACGGCCTACATCCCCCAGATGATCCGCCTGGTGCAGGATCTCGAAGCCAGGGGCCTGGCCTACGCCCGCGAAGGCAGCGTCTATTACCGCATTGCCGGCCTGCCCCAGTACGGCTGCCTGGCCCACCTGGACCGGGAGGGCATGCAGGCGGGCGCCTCCGTGGACGCCGACGAATACGAACGAGACTCCGTCACCGACTTCGTCCTGTGGAAGGCCGCCAAGCCCGGCGAGCCCTGGTGGGACAGCCCCTGGGGCCCTGGCCGTCCCGGCTGGCACATCGAGTGCTCGGCCATGGGCATGGAGCTGCTGGGCGAGCGGGTGGACATCCACAGCGGCGGCGTGGACCTGATCTTCCCCCACCACGAGAACGAGATCGCCCAGAGTGAGGGCAAGCTCGGCCACCGCTGGGTGGAGCACTGGGTCCACGGCGAGTTCCTGCTGGTGGAAGGCCAGAAGATGTCCAAGAGCCTGGGGAACTTCTTTACCCTGCGCGACCTCATTGCGAAGGGCGTGGACCCCATCGCCCTGCGCTACGCCATCCAGAGCAACCACTACCGCAAGGTGCTGAACTTCAGCTTCGAGGGCCTGCGGGCCGCCGAGAACTCCCTCAAGCGCATCCGGGCCTTCCGCAAGCGCATGGAGGGCGAGGGTCAGGCCGGCGGCGGCCCCTGGGCGGAGGCCATCGACCCCATGACCCGCCTGGACCAGGCCCGCGAGGCCTTCTGGGCCGCCATGGCCGACGACCTGAACACACCCGAGGCCCTCGCGGCCATCTTCACCCTCATCAGCGACCTCAACGCCCAGGACGACCACGTGGCCCTCACCCGCGAGGAACGCGACGCCGTGCTGGCCTTCCTGGACGAGGCCGATGCCATCTTCGCCGCCTGGCCCCACGAGGAGGCCAGCCTGGATGCCGATGTGGAAGCTCTCATCGAGGCCCGCCGCGCCGCCAAGGCCGCGAAGAATTGGCCCGAGGCCGACCGCGTGCGCGACCAGCTCAAGGCCATGGGCATCGTCCTGGAGGACCGCAAGGACGGCACCGTGGGCTGGCGCAGAGGCTGATGTTTCCCGGAGGTCCCCCTCGCAACGCATGCGTTGCGAGGATCTAAAGTCGCGCTGCGCGCACACCCCCGGACCCCCGCGCAGAATCCCGGCCAAGCCGGGCTTCTGCTTAAATCCATTCACTATGCAGAAAGACCCTCGTGCCTGGGCACGAGGGTCTTTCTGCGCGAAGGCCTCAGCGGCTGAGTCGCTTCAACGCGATCTGGATGAACTCCGGGGGACCGGGGAGGAGGCCAGAATCAGCGACGGCGTTCTGCCCTTCCTGGGTCAGGAGGAAGTGGATGACCTCGTTCACCGGAGCCGGAAGAGGCTGGCCGGGGGTCCGGTTCAGGTAGGCGTAGAAGAGCCGGGGCATGGGGTACTTGCTGGTGGTGACCGCCTCCTGGTTCGGGAAGCGGGCGTCTTCAATGTGATAGGGCGTCACCGGCAGCACCTTGTTGGCGAAGTACCAGGAGGACATGGTGCCGAAGGCGATGCCCGCCCGATCGGTCATGACCGCCTCAGCCAGCGCCGAGGAATCGCCGCGTTCCTGAATGCCGGGCCGGTACTCGCCCTTGAGCATGGCCTGGGCGGCGAACGAGGTGCGCGTGTTCGTTCCTTCGGCCCGCGCATAGGCGACGATGGGCATCTTGGCCAACTCGCCCTTGACGCCAAGGTCGCCCCAGGTGAGGGCCGGCGCCTTGCTGCCGCCGAGGCGGGTCCTGGAGTAGATGGCGTCCAGCTGCTCCATGGTGATGGAGGTGATCGGATTGGCCTTGTTGACGAAGACGATGTTCGCGTCCAGGCAGACGGGGATGCGCATGGGCATGTAGCCGAACTTCGTCTGGAAGGCCTTGGTCTCCTCGGGCGTGAACTCGCGGTCAGCGAGAATGAGCAGGGCGGCGCCATCCTGGAATTCCTTGACCGCCTCCTTCGTGAGCTTTGACCGGTAGATCAGGTTGGCTTCGGGATGGAACTTCCGGAAACCGGCGGACCACTCGTCGCCGAGATCCATGAGCTCGTCCGCCCCTGGCAGATCGATGGGGCCCTTCACTGCGGCCTGGGCCTGGTAGCGGGGGATCGAAGCGGGCACCTTCG
Organism: Geothrix sp. SG200; assembly: GCF_022808935.1. Lineage (GTDB taxonomy): Bacteria > Acidobacteriota > Holophagae > Holophagales > Holophagaceae > Geothrix > Geothrix alkalitolerans. Next base: position 208,867 of record NZ_JAKZFR010000006.1, on the reverse strand, counting down.
CCCGGATCTGGGCTGTCTGGGCCTGGAGCCCGGTGAAACAGGACATCCCCAGCGCCATGGCCATGCCCGCGGCGAGGTAGGTGTGGTTCCCTCTCATATGAACCCCTTGTTGAATCAGGCATTCCGACTGGGATACCCCCTGCCGGTCCCCTGAGTGTTCCCCGGTTAACTGCCAATGACCTGGAAAGATGCCGCCATAAATGCCCTTTAGGTCGTCATCGTACACCCGAACCCCAATCCCCCCGGTCCCCGCATGGAAACGTGATCCGGATCACGCCGGAGGCAAAAACGCCCTCCAGGTCTGCATCTTCGGAACTCCCCTGGATCCTGTCCCCTGGATCGGGATCCGGGCTCCGGTAGACTGCTCGTGAATCTGGCGGCCCCGCCCCGCCGGCCCGAGGGATCGCCATGGCACTTGCCCGTTGTCTAGCCAGCCTGCTCTGCGGCCTGCTCATGGCGGCGCCGATGTGGGCCCAGGATCCAGCCGCCCACAAGCTGCCGGAGCACCATGCGAAGGCGGGCGTCCACTGCTTCGACTGCCACCACGAGGAAAAGCCCACCAAGAAGGCCGTGGCTTCCGATTCCTGCATGACCTGCCACGGCGACTACCCCGCCATGAAAGCCTTGACCAAGGACGTGAAGCCCAACCCCCACGATTCCCATCTGGGCGAGATCCCCTGCACCGAATGCCACCGGCAACACCAGGCCCCGAAGGTGAAGTGCCTGGAATGCCACGAGGGCAAGTTCAAGTTCAATATCCGCTGAGGGTTCCCGGCGATTCCAGGAGGGCGGCGCGCACCGCCTCCGGAGCCAGCTCCTCCAGGCACTGGCGCCGCTGGCAGGCACGTTCCCGGCACGGGGAGCAGCTGATGCCCGTGCGGAGCACGCGTCCTGACCCCACGGGCAGGCCGGCCACTACGGGATCGCTGGAGCCGTAGAGGCCCAGGGCCGGCACGCCCAGGACGACCGCCAGATGCAGGAGGCCCGTGTCCGGCGCCACCACCCGATCCGCCTGCCGCAGGGCCGCCGCCAGCTGCCAGAAGCCCAGGCGCGGCAGGGCCGGAACCCCGGTTTCGCCAGGCAGCCAGCCGCGGAGATCCTCCTCCTCGGGCCCCAGGGACCACCTCAGGTCCCACCAGTCCTTCAGCATCCCGGCGAGGGTGATCCAGTGGCGCAGGGGCCAGCGCTTGATGGCGCCGCGGCGGGAGGCGCCGGGCACCAGGACGGCGCGAGGTTTCGTCCGGACGGGCCAGACCTCGCCAGGATCCGGCAGGTTCCCGGCTTGGAGCACAGGTCTGAAGCGGCCCAGACCTGGGACGCCCCGGTCCCGCCCGAAGGCCTCGGCCAACCCCAGGGCCTGGTCGTACCGGGTCTGGCGGTGGAAGGCGACTGGATGGGTCTGGAGCGACCCCGCGAACTCCTTGGTGACGCCATCGCCCCAGCGCTCAGGGATGGCCGCCAGCTTCGGGATGAGGGCCGCCTTGAGGATGCCGTGGAAATCCAGGCTGGCCTCGGCATCCCGAACCAGGCCCGCCACGCGCCGCAGTTCCGGCAGGGCTGACAGGGGATTCGAAAGGCGCTTCCGGCAGACGATCACCGGTTCCAGCCAGGGGAGCGGTTCCAGCAGGAACGCATGGCGGTCCTCCACGACGGCCCGGAAGCGCGCCTCCGGGAAAGCTTCCCGGAGGTTGGCCCAGGCCGGCATCACCCGGAGGATGTCGCCGAGGGCGGAGAGGCGGAGCAGGACCAGATCCATGTCCCCATGCTACCTGCGGCTTTCGTTACGCTGGTGGCATGAAGCCCTTCGCCATGGACCAGTCCAAGAATCCCCCGGCCCTGAACGGGTTGGATCGCCTGCTCCGCCGCTTCGGCAGGAGCGCCTACCTGGTGGCGGTCCTGCTGATGTACGCCCTCGTCTCCACGGCGCTGGGCCTCGCCTTGGCGCCGGCCCTGTGGACCTGGGCCCAGGTCCATCCGGGACTGCAGCGGCTCCCCGGCGTCCTGCCCTGGGTGACCCAAGGGATTGCCCTGGCCATCTGCTTCTTCATCTTCGGCCTGACCCTGCTGGTGGTGGTCCCCCTCTACAACTGGCTGCTGCCCACCCGGGTGAAGCCCTTCAAGGGCGGCTACTACACCCTGCACGCCGTGCCCTGGTTCCTCCACAACGGGCTCTTCTACCTGGTGCGCTATACCTTCCTCCCCTTCGTGACGCTCACGCCTTTCGGGGTGTGGTTCCTCAAGGCCATGGGCATGAAGGTCGGGCGCCATGCCTTCATCAACACGGAATACATCAGCGATCCCCAGCTCATCACCATCGGCGATGACGCGGCGCTGGGCGGCAGCGTGCGCCTCTGCGCCCACTACGGCGGCGCCGGGAACCTGGTCATCGCCCCCGTGACGGTCGGGCACCGCGCCACCCTGGGCCTGGCGTGCTGCGTCATGGGCGACGTGGTCATCGGCGACGACGCCACCATCCTGCCCGAGAGCGTGGTGTTGCCGGGAAGTCGGGTGGGGGCGGGGGAGACCTGGGGCGGTGTCCCCGCGCGGAGGATCGAGCGTGAGGATATGGCGAGGATCAAGGCCGAGATCCGGGGCCAGTCTGAAACCAGCAGGTGACACCGCCTGCGGTCTCCGATGCTCACCGCTCGCCGGGTGGCCGAAGCCTTGGGATAAGCCGACATAAAAGGCGGACTAGTCAAAGCTGGACCATGGAACCACAATGGACGTTTTCCCCCGGGGGACGCCCCCTCAACTTTGGGTTACGACTGATGCGTACATTCGCCCTTCTTCCTGCCCTGCTCTTCCCTGCCGCCCTGATCGCCCAGGCGCCAGCCGCGTCCCTCGGGGACCGGCTGAAGGCTGAACGCCCGGTCGTGGACAAGCTGGTGGCGGATCTCCAGTACCCCGAGGCCATGAAGCGGGCCGAGAGCCTGCTTCCCGCCGCCAAGCCCGCCTTCGACAAGAAGGACAACCAGACCATGGTCCAGAGCGCCGTGACCTACATGGACCTCTGCCAGGCCTACCGGATGGCCGTGGAGACCGCGGATGCGGCCGGCCAGTGGGAGAAGGCCCTGGAATACGCGAAGACCGCCAAGACCCTAGCCACTGAGAGCTATGAGGCCATCAAGGATCCCTTCACCCAGACCGTCACCTACTACACCCAGGCCGGCGCCCGAGCCAAGCAGGTGCTTGAGGAGAACGACGCCCGCATCAAGGAGCTCAAGGGGAAGAGCGTGCTCGACCCCGGCGAGCGCCAGGAGCTGGACCTCGCCTTGGGGGTGGAGAAGGAGCAGGCGGACGACGCCAAGTGGGTGAAGTTCTTCCAGACCTACCTCGACGTCACCAAGCGCGAGACCGAGGCCTATGACCCCCTGGTGAAGGTCATGGAGGACAAGCTCAAGGGCGAGGCCAACCAGGTGGAGGAGTACAAGGCCGGCAAGGGCGACAAGCTCAAGTGGGTCGAAGCCGTGGTTTCCAGCCCGGCCTACCTCGAGGCCCAGGGCGACAAGGCCGGCAAGGCGCGCTTCCTGTACCGCCTGGCCGTCTTGGATCCCGAGAGCAAGAAGGTCCAGCACCAGCTCGACGTCCTGTTCGGGAAGGCCCCGGCCACGCCCGTGAAGCCCGCCAAGCCCGCCAGGAAGGGAAAGAAGGGCTGAACCCCTCCTGGGCCTTGTACCCTGAGGACATGGCCCGCCGTTCCACCTCCCGCATCCCCGTCCGTCCCCCGGCTCGCACACCCGATCGGCGGGAATCCCCGAAAGCCCCGCGGCCTGCCGCGGGGCTTCGTCCGTACGAAACCTTCGAGGCCACCTTCCTGGGCCATCCCGAAGGCGCCGGCGGCTTCCTGCGGCTGGCCGGGATGCCCAAGGGCCCCGGCATGGACCTCCTCGTGGACTGGCGGGATGCCCACGGCGCCATCCACGGCGACAGGGTCCTGGCCGAAGTCTGCGGCGAGGGCTGGGACGGCCGCCTCAAGGCCCGTGTATTGGAGGTCAAGGGCCGGGGCGAGGTCCCCCTGCCGGGCACGCTCCAGAAGCAGCCCTGGGGCTGGCGGGTGGTGCCCCTGGAACCCCGCCTCTCCCAGATCATCTCCGTCGCACCCACGGACCTGGCCGAGGATGGCGAGCTGGTGAGCGTGAAGCTGGACGCCGATCCCGAGGCCAAGCAGCTGCACGGCACCGTGGTGGCCCGGCTGGGGAAGAAGACCGATCTGAAGATCGAGAACAGGCTGACCGCTGCGCTCTTCAACCTGCGCACGGCCTTCCCTGAGGCCGTGATGAAGGAGCTGGCGCCCTTCCCCACGGCGATCTCCGCCGAGTGGATCCAGGGGCGGGAGGACTTTCGGCAGACGCTCACGTGCACCGTGGACCCCCCCACGGCCAAGGACTTCGACGACGCCATCAGCCTGGAGGTGCTGCCCAAGTCCGAAGGCGGCGGCTGGCTGCTGGGCGTCCACATCGCGGACGTGAGCCACTACGTCGCGGAGGGTGGCCCCCTGGATGAGGAGGCCCGCCTGCGGGGCACCTCGGTGTATTTCCCGGACGAGGCCATCCCCATGATCCCGGACCGCCTCAGTGGCGATCTGTGCAGCCTGCGAGAAGGCGTGGACCGCCTGACCATGACGGCCTGGATGACGATCTCGCCCGACCTGGAAGTGGTGGAGACGCGCCTCTCCGAAAGCGTCATCCGCAGCGCGAAGCGCCTCACCTACGACGAGGTGAAGGAGGCCTGCATCGACCTCTCGACGCGGAAACGGGCCGAGCTGGGCGAGGACCTCTGCGCCCTGCTCGACGAATCGCTGGTGCTGTCGCGGCGCCTCACCGTGGCCCGCCTGGGCCGCGGCGCCATGAACCTGGACACCGAGGAGGCCGAGTTCATCTTCGACGCCGAAGGCCGCCCCGTGGACGCGCGCCGCTATCCGCGCCACGATGCCCACCGCATGATCGAGGAGTTCATGCTGCTGGCCAACGAAGCCGTGGCCCAGTTCTTCACGCGCAGGAAGGTCCCCACCATCTACCGCATCCACGACGAGCCCGACCCGCTGAAGCTGGAGATCTTCGCGGAGGTGGCGCGCACCTTCGGTCTGCTGAAGCCCAAGGAGACCCCCACGCCGGAGCACCTCAACGCCATGCTGGACAAGATCCGGGGCGGCCCTCTGGAGGTGATGATCAACACCCTGCTGCTGCGCAGCCTCAAGCGGGCCGAGTACAGCGCCGAGAACATCGGCCACTCGGGCCTGGCGCTTCAGAACTACCTGCACTTCACCAGCCCCATCCGCCGCTATCCCGACCTCGTCGTCCACCGGATGCTGCGCAAAGTGCTGCGGGGCGAGCGGCTGCCCGAGGCTCTCCAGAGCCACCTGGCCGTGCTGGCCAAGGGTGCCAGCGACGCCGAGCAGAAGGCCACCGAGGCCGAGCGCGAGAACGACAAGTGGAAGGCCTGCCTGCTGATGAAGTCCCGCATTGGGCAACGTTTCCGGGGCCGCATCCAGGGCTTCTCCGCCAAGGTGGTGTTCATCACCCTCGACGCTCCCTTCGTGGAGGTGGGCGTTCCCCTGGCGGCCCTGGGCGGCGGTTTCTGGATCGACGAGCACCGCACCAAGGCCACGGGGCTCCGCGGGTCCGTCGTGCTCACCATCGGCGACGCCGTGGAGGTCGAGGTCACCGCCGTGGACGAGGACCTGCGCCGCATCAGCGCCTGGATGACCGAAGCCAAGGCCCAGGACGCCCACGGGAAGGCGTTCACGTTCGTGCCGACGCTCGCCGCGCCCGCGACGCTGCGGGAAGGCGACTTCGAGAAGCCGAGGCGGGGGGGCGGGGGCCGGGCCCGGGAGCCCAAGGTGCGTCATGAGGCGCCGCCGAAGGGCCGGCCGCCGAAGAAGGCCCGGGAGGCCAAACCCAAACCGCCCAAGGGGTCGGTCCGGGGCGGCGGCAAGCGGAAGGGCCGATGATCGTCGCGCCCTCGCCCGTGCGGTGCCTGGGCGTGGACCCGGGCTCCCTGGCCTGCGGCTGGGCGGTGGTGGAGCGCTTCGGCTCGCGCCTGACCCTGGTGGAGGCAGGTGTCATCCGCAGCCCCCGGGGCGCCGACTTCGACCAGCGGGCCCTGCGCATCCATGAGCGCCTGGCGGAGGCCATCGCCACCCACGAGCCCGGCTTCATGGCCGTGGAGTCCCCCTTCGTGGAGAAGAACGCCGCCACGGCCCTGAAGCTGGGCCAGATCCGGGGCGGCATCCTGCTCACGGCGGCCCTCCACGGCCTGCCCGTGGGCGACTACAACCCCATGCAGGTGAAGAAGGCCGTCAGCGGCTACGGCTGGGCAGACAAGAGCCAGGTGGGGAAGATGGTCATGACCCTGCTGAACCTGAGGGAGCCCCTGGCGGCCGATGCGGCCGACGCCGCCGCCGTGGCCATCGGCCATCTGCTGGCCACCCGGCGGGTCTGATCCGCCCCGTTGACAACCTGAATGTCATGTTTTTCAAGGGCTTCCGGAATTGTCATGGCGACCATGACAAAAATGTCCGTAACTCGTGACATTTCTTGTGATGTCTATCACTAGCATTGGGAATCATCAAAGACGATGATGATGTCCAGCAAGCAGTGGAGTGGCCATGCACATGGATGCCAGCGTTCGACAGCACAACCCCGCCTTCTGGACCACCGCCGAGCGGCTGCACGAGGTCTTCAACCAGCTCGAGTCCAAGATGAGCGCCTCCCCGCGCGGCCTCGCCGTCCTTCGCCAGGTGCAGGCCCTCGAGGCCGAGCTCGAGGCCGAGGTCATGCACCGCAGCCATCGGACCTTCGCAGCCTAAAGCCCGATCCTGCGCAGAACGGCCCGGCGATGCCGGGCCGTTCTGCGTACGGGAAAGCCTCATGGCTTCTTCATCTGGAAGGTGAAGGTCTTCCAGGGGGCGTCCAGCAGCACTCGGGTGTCTCCGCGCCAGCCCGTGCCGGGCTCCTCGCCACGGATCACCAGGCTCGCCCCGGCCTTCGAAGCGTCCACCAGGATCCTGGGCCTGACCTCCTCCCAGGGCCCCACGGCGTAGGTCCCGTCCTGGCGCTTCTCCCCGATCTGGATGGTGCCCAACGCCTTGGCGCCTTCCGCGGGCAGCAGGTCCAGTTTCAGGCTGCCGCGGCTGCTCGCACGGATTTGGAGCGTGATCTGGCCTCCGCCTCCCCGCCGGATCACACCCTGCACTTCGCCCTCGGCCAGCGGGGCCTCCGGCTGCACGGCCTTCGCGGCCAGCACATCCATCACCAGGCTCCGGTAGCGGGTGGCCTCCTCGGTGATGCGCCCCTCGTCCAGGGCCTTCTCCCCGCAGTTGTAGGCCGCCACCGCCTTCTGGACGTCCCCCTGGTACCGGTCCAGCAGGAAGCGCAGGTACTTCGCGCCTGCGGCCATCACCTGGGCGGGATCCTCCAGGTCCGTCGCACCGAATTTCCGGGCGGTTTCGGGCATGACCTGGAGCATCCCCGTGGCACCCATGGTGCTCTTGGCCTTGGCGTTGAAGCCACTCTCCACCCAGGCCATGCTGCGGAGCAGCTGGGGGTCCAGCCCCTCCCGAGCGGCCAGGACGTCCAGCTGGGCGATGACGGTGGCCGGAGCCCCGATGGGTGGGAACGCCGGAGCCGCGGCCCGCAAGGCGAGGGCCAGGCCGGGGAGCAGCAGGAAGGTCAGGGCGCCTCCGAGGGGACCCCTGACAGGTTTCGGGGAGAGCAGACGTTCGATTCGGGTGAGCAGATGTCCTCCTCGGGCCGCGAGGGCCGGGAACAACAGGTGGGGAAGGGGTCGCTGGAGGTCGTCCAGCGCGTTGAGGGCCAAGGCCAGGCGCCGCGGATCGCCAAGCATCTCGGCCGCCAGGTCGTCGGAGAGCTCCTCGCGTTCGGCCCGGATCCTGGCCGAAAGCCACCAGATGGCGGGATGGAAGAAGAGGAGGGTCTCTGCGATGCCCTGGAGGAGGTTGGCCAGGTAGTCCAGGCGGCGCACGTGGGCCAATTCATGGGCCAGGAGCGCCTCCAGGAAGCCGGGCGGAAGGCCTGTGAGCAGGGTTGCCGGAAGGAGCACCACCGGCTTCCAGAGCCCGAGGGCCACAGGCGATTGGGGCGTTTGGCCATGCCCCACCAGGAGAAGACGCACCTTGCGCAGGATTCCCAGGCGCCGGGCCAGGTCATCGAGCGAGTCCTGCCAGTCCCGGGGGGCCGGTACGCCCCTCCGCTTCCAGCTCAAGCTGAGGGCATACCCGCCGCCCAGGCGGAGGGCCATGAGGCTCGCTCCCACCGCCCAGAGAACCACCAGGGCGGGCAGACGGGGCTGGAGCGCGGCCTCCAGCCGCGCCAGCAGGGGCCTGGAGGCCCTGTCCGCCCGGGGCAGGAAGGCCGCCGGGCCACCCTGCGCGGCCTCGGCCACCTGGACCGGGCCCGCCCCCAGCAGGGCCGGACGGTGGAAATGCCAGGCCGTGGCCGCAGGCAGCCCCAGGCAGAGGGCCAGGATCAGGCCATTCATGGCGTGCCGTGCCCGGCCCCGGAGAAGGAGGCCACCCAAGGCCGCCAGGGCCGCCAGCAGACCGTCCTGCCAGAGGGCGTGGACGAGAGCCCATCCCAGGATCTGAACGATGGCAGCCATCACTCCTCCCTCCCCAGCAGCTCGCGGATGCGGGCCTTTTCCTCGGGACTGACGGGGCCGGAGCGGAGGGCCGCGAGCACCAGCGCGGCGGCGGATCCTCCGAAGAGGCGCTCGCTCAGATCAGACACCAGCCCCCCCTCCATGGCCGCCCGGCTGTGGGCTGGGGCATAGACATGGCTGCGCTGGCGCTCGTCCCGGGTCACCAGGCCCTTGTCCAGCATCACCTGGAGCATCCGCAGGACGCCGGTGTAGGCGTATTCCTCCGTGAGGTTCAGGCGGGCATGCACCTCCTTCACGGTGGACGGCCCCAGGTCCCAGAGGACCCGCAGGAACTTGAGCTCCACGTCGGTCGGCTTGTTCGGTCGCTTCATGGGAATCCTACACAAGATGGTGTAGACAATTTTGTGTAGATTCGCCCGATTGTCAAGGGACCCCTGGAGATGAAACCCCGACGAGCTTGCGCGCAGGGGCCTGCGGACATTCGAATAAGGCAAAGCCCGGTTGCGCCGGGATTTGCCGCGGGGGCCCGGGGGTATGCGCGCAGCGAACCCATAGATCCCTGCAACGCATGCGTTGCGGGGGGAACCCCCGGACGATGGGGCAAGGCAAAGCCCGGCTACGCCGGGATTTGCCGCGGGGGCCCGGGGGTGTTCGCGCAGCGAGCCCATAGATCCCTGCAACGCATGCGTTGCGGGGGGAACCCCCGGACAACAAAAGGGCACCCCGAAGGGTGCCCAATATGTCTCGGCCACTAGGATCGCGGGCCGGAAGGGGCTGGCGTGAACGGTCGCCCCGTGGGAGGAAAGAGAAACTCTTCCCGACTCACAGGCTAGGCCGGCCTCCACCCCTCTCAAGGGGAAAAACTGTCCTGGCAGCCATCAGTCGATCAGGCCCGGCGCGCCGGCCCGGTAGGTGGTGTAGTGCGGCTCCCACTGGGCCTTGGTGACGATGGACTCCAACTGGTCGTCGTCGAGCAGACGGCCGAGGCCGGCATTCCTGGCCTCGATGCCCACGGCCTTGGCCACGGCGGCGGAGACCTGGCGGATGTCCTTCATCTCCGGCAGCAGCAGGCCGGTGGCTTCCTGCTCCGGCGTCACGAAGGTGCTGATGGCCTTGCTGGCCGCCAGGAACATGCTGTCGGTGATCCGGGTGGCCTTGCAGACCAGGGCGCCGAGGCCCACGCCCGGGAAGATGTACATGTTGTTGCACTGGGAGGCCTGGAGCGTGCGGCCCTTCCATTCCACTGGCGCGAAGGGGCTGCCGGTGGCCACCAGGCCCTTGCCGTCCGTGGCCTTCCAGACCGCCTCGGGCGAGCACTCGCACTTGTGGGTGGGGTTCGAGAGCGCCAGCACGATGGGCCGTTCGGAATGCTTCGCGGTCTCCGCCAGGATGGCGTCGTCGAAGAGGTTCGGCTGGGCGGTGACGCCGATGAGCACCGTGGGATGCGCATTGCGCACCACATCCTGGAGACCGATGCGGGAAGGATCATCCAGCTTCCAGCCCTCCACCGAGGAGCGGCACTGCGCCAGCGGCATCTGGGGTTCTTCCAGCAGGGGATCGCCTTCGATGAGCAGGCCCTGCATGTCCACGGCGAAGATGCGCTTGCGGGCTTCCGCGTCGGAGAGGCCTTCCGCCTTCAGCGCGGCGCGGATGTTCATGGCGATGCCGGTGCCGGCCTGGCCCATGCCCACGATGACGTAGCGCTCATCCTGGAAGCGGCTCTTCTTGATGCGCATGGCGGTCATCAGCGCCGCCAGGGCCGTCGAGCCCGTGCCCTGGATGTCGTCGTTGAAGGAGAGGATGCGCTCGCGGTAGCGATCGAGGTTCTTGAAGGCCGTGTGCTTGGCGAAGTCCTCCCACTGGAGCAGGGCGCCGGGGAAGTTGCGCTTCACGCCGAGAACGAACTTCTCGACCAGTTCTTCGTACTCTGCGCCCCGGAGCCGGGGTTTGCGGATGCCCAGGTAGAGGGGATCTTCCAGCAGCCGGGGATTGTTGGTGCCCACGTCCAACGTGACGGGCAGGCAGACCCCCGGGTGGACGCCGCCGGCGGCCACATAGAGGCTCACCTTGCCCACGGGAATGCCCATGCCGTCCGAGCCCAGGTCTCCCAGGCCCAGGATGCGCTCCCCATCCGTCACCACGATGAGGTTCACCTGCGGCTGGGAGAGGCCGTGGAAGATCTGGTCGATGTTTCCGATGTTCTCGGGCGTGATGTAGATGCCCCGGTAGCGCCGCTGAATGTGGCTCAGCTGGAGGCACGCCTGGCCCACTGTGGGCGTATAGACGATGGGCACCATCTCATCCAGGTGGTCCACCAGGAGGCGGTAGAAGAGGACCTCATTCCGGTCCAGGAGGCCCGACAGGTAGATGTACTTCTCCAGGTCGTCAGATTTGCGCAGGAACGCCTCGTAGGTGCGGTCCAGCTGGGATTCCAGGGTGGAGATGCCGGGCCGCAGCATGCCGTCCAGGCCCAACCCCAGGCGCTCTTCCTTGGTGAACGCCGACGCCTTGTTCAGATGCGGATTGTTCAGCAGCTGCCGGCCCCGGACATAGACCTCGTAATATTCCTCGCCCGTCAGCGGGTCGATCTTCAGCGTGAAGGTCTTCATGGCAGCCCCTATGTCACATGGTCGCGCGAACGCGCCGGCATTCCGTGGATGCTCACGCGAATGATCACCCCAGTGTAGCCAATCTACCCCAGGGCAACGGGTCACATCCGGAAGGCCGGTCAGCGGAGAAGCGAAGCCAATTCCACCGACGATGTCACGGGCCGGGCGCAAGTGCGGCCGCGGCAGACGAAGGCGAAGGGGCCCTCCTTCGAGGCGGCGCGTTCCTCATGCAGGGGGAGGAGCTGATCCTCCGAGACAGACAGGACCCGCCCGGGCAGGTGGCGGCGGTGGACCTCCGCCAGCATGGCCTGCACCGCGGAGCTGCGCGGGTTGCCGGAGATGGCCACCTCCACCGGCTCGCGCAAGGCCAGGTCGAACACGCCGAGCATCCCCAGGAAGGCCCGGGGCGCCCGCCGCATCCAGGGGGCGAAGCAGCGGAGCGCGCCCTCGGCGGCCAACCGGAAGTCCTCCCGCTGGAGGTGGCGGGACAACCGCAGCAGGGCCCGCGCCGCCAGCGTGTTGCCGCCGGGGATGGCGTTGTCGAATCCTGGTTTCAGGCGGAAGAGGAGGTCCGGCTGATCTGCCTCCGTGCTGAAGAAGCCGCCGTCGGCCTGATCCTGGAACCGTGCCAGCAGCCCCTCGGCCAGCGATTCCGCCCAGCGCAGCCAGGCGGGATCGAAACCCGCTTCGTAGAGGTCCACCAGTCCTTCCACCACGGCGGCGCTGTCCTCCAGGAACCCCGGCGTGTGGGCCTTCCCCTGCCGCCAGACGCGCAGCAGGTGTCCGTCCCGCCAGAGTTCCCGGCGCAGGAAGCTGGCGCAGTCCCGGGCGGCTTCGAGGTAGCGGGCCTCGCCCAGCACCTGGAAGCCCCGGGCCAAGGCGGAGAGCGCGAGGCCGTTCCATGACGCCAGCACCTTGTCGTCCTTGCCCGGGTGCACACGGCGGTCGCGCCATTGCCGCAGGCGCGCTCGCAGCCTTCGATCGTCTTCGTCTGGAAGGGAAGCTTCCCGAGGACAGGAAAAGCGGTGAACCACGCTCTTCCCGTGCTCGAAATTCCCGCCATCGGTGACACCGAAGGCCGCGCAGAAGCGCGGGCCATCCACCTCGCCCAGGGCTTCGCGGACTTCGGCGGGCGTGAAGACGTAGAACTTCCCCTCCTCGCCCTCGCTGTCCGCGTCCTCGCTGGAGTGGAAGCCCCCAGCGGGATTGCAGAGCTCCCGGAGCATGTAGTCCAGCGTCTCCCGCGCCACCTGGCCGTAGCGGGTCTCTCCCGTGGCCTGGAAGGCCGCCAGGTAGGCGCAGACCAGCTGGGCGTTGTCGTAGAGCATCTTCTCGAAGTGGGGCACCAGCCACTGGCCGTCCACGCTGTAGCGGGCGAAGCCGCCGCCCAGGTGGTCGTACATGCCGCCCTCCCACATGGCGTCCAGGGTGCGCAGAGCCATGGCCCGATCCTCCGCCGTGCCCCGGGCCAGGATCAGTTCCACGGCCATGGACTGGGGGAACTTGGGCGCCGGGCCGAAGCCTCCCCACCGGGGATCGAACGCGGCCCGCAGCTGGGCCAGGGCCCCGTCGAGCGCCGCCTCATCCGGAAGCGCGGCGCCCGCCTCCACCGCCGCCTGCCGCCGCAGCTCCGTCGCCAGTCGGCCGGCCTGCCCCACCACGCCTGCCCGGTCTTCCCGCCACACCTCGGCGATGCGCCGCAGCAGGGGGGCGAAACCCGGCATGCCGCCCCGGGGTTCTGGCGGGAAGTAGGTGCCCCCGTAGAAGGGCTCCAGGTCCGGCGTGAGCCACACGCTCATGGGCCAGCCGCCCCGGCCGGTCATCGCCTGCACGGCGTCCATGTAGAGGTCGTCCAGGTCCGGCCGTTCCTCCCGGTCCACCTTGATGCTCACGAAGTGGGTGTTGAGCACCTCGGCCACGGCCGGGTTCTCGAAGCTCTCCCGCTCCATGACGTGGCACCAGTGGCAGGCGCTGTAGCCGATGCTGAGGAAGATGGGCTTCTCTTCAGTCCGGGCCTTGGCCAGGGCCTCCTCCCCCCAAGGGAACCAGTCCACGGGGTTGTGGGCGTGCTGGAGCAGGTAGGGGCTGAGGCTTCCAGCGAGATGATTGGACATATCCGGCTCCCCCGGACCGGATTATGCCCGAGGATGCCTTTCGCGACAGGGAAATGCCCGCCCACACCGGTAGAATGGAATTTTCGTGCCGTCCCGGAGCCCCATGTTCGACAGCCTCACCCAGAAACTCAGCCAGGCCATGAAGGCCCTCCGGGGCCAGTCGAAGCTGACGGAAGCCAACCTCGAAGCCGTGCTGCGCGAAGTGCGCATGGCCCTCCTGGAGGCGGACGTCCACGTGAGCGTGGCCCGCACCTTCCTCCAGCGCGTGAAGGAGAAGGCCCTCGGCGCCGAGGTGATGCAGGGGTTGAATCCCGCCCAGGCCTTCATCGACATCGTCCACCGCGAGCTGGTGGAGATCATGGGTGGCCAGGCCCCCGAGCACCCCATCGCCTTCGCCTCGAAGCCGCCGACGGTGGTGATGATGGTGGGCCTGCAGGGCGCCGGCAAGACCACCACCTGCGGCAAGCTGGCGGTGTTCCTCAAGAAGCTGGGCCGCTCGCCCCTGCTGGTGCCCGCAGACGTCTACCGCCCCGCCGCCATCGAGCAGCTGCACGTGGTGGCCAAGGACGCCGGCGTGCCCTCCTTCCGCACCGACGAGAAGGATCCGGTGGCCATCTGCGCCGCGGCCCTGGCCGAGGCGAAGCTCAAGGGCTGGGACACGGTCATCCTCGACACCGCGGGCCGCCTGCACCTCGATGAAGCCCTCATGGAGGAGCTGGTCCGCATCAAGGGCTCGGTCTCTCCGGACGAGATCCTCTTCGTGGCCGACGCCATGACGGGCCAAGACGCGGTCCGCAGCGCCACGGCCTTCCACGAGAAGCTGGGCATCACGGGCGTGGTGCTCACCAAGACCGACGGGGACACCCGCGGCGGCGCGGCCTTCAGCATCAAGCAGGCCACGGGCCAGCCCCTGAAGTTCGTGGGCGAGGGGGAGAAGCTGGAGGACTTCCAGCGCTTCCACCCGGACCGCATGGCCCAGCGCATCCTGGGCATGGGCGATGTTCTCAGCCTCATCGAGCACGCCAAGGACAAGATCGACGAGAAGGAAGCCGAGGTCATGGCCAAGCGCCTGGCCAAGAACCAGTTCACCCTGGAGGACATGCGCAAGCAGTTCCAGCAGGTGCAGAAGCTGGGCTCCATGAACAAGATCCTGGGCATGCTGCCGGGCCTGGGGCAGATGAAGGACCAGCTCGCTCAGGTGGCCACGGACAAGCGCATCAAGCACCTGGAGGCCATCATCAACTCCATGACGCCCGCCGAGCGCGCCAACCACAACCTGCTGGACGGCAAGCGCAAGCGCCGCATCGCAGCCGGTTGCGGCCGCCCCGTGAGCGAGATCAACCAGCTCATCAAGCAGTACGTGGAAACGAAGAAGATGATGGGCCAGATGAACGATCCCAAGTTCATGGCCCGCATGCAGCGCATGGCGAAAATGGGTGGCGGCCCCAACCTGCCTTTCTAGCGAGGACCCTTGGTGCTTCCCCGTCCCCTGACATCCGCCAGAACCTGGATGGCCTTCGGGGTGCTCCTGGCAGTCGGGCTGACCGGGGCGTGGTTGTGGCGGTCCAGCGCCCACTCCGCGACAGCGCGGCGGGTGCTCATCATCAGCGCCGAACCTTCGCAGCAGACCGAGGTGAACCTGGGCCTCGAGACCTTGATCTCGGATCACTTCGAAGTGCTGGCGGGGATCACGGTCACCCACGCCGCGACCCTCCCCGCCCCGGGGGATCTGCGGAAACTCCCGTCCGATCTCGCCCTGTTCCGGTTCCACGGACGCCGGGACGGCCAGCGGCTGGCCCTGACCACCCAGTGGACCACCCCTGCGGAGCTGCTGGCGGGCCGCCCCTGGCGCCGGGACGCCCAGCCCCCCATGGATCCGGCCAAGGCCATGGACACCTGGGTGGCGCGGTGGCCCCTGGATCGACGCCACCGCTTCCGGGCTGACCTCTACCCCCGGGATCCTGGGCGGTTCTGGCAGCTCCTGCGGGCCATGGCCATCCGGGACGACCGGGAAGCCACGAACCAGCTGCCCGCCACCCAGGCCCTGGCCGAGGCCGAGCCCATGTGCGCCACCGCCTGGACCACGCTGGGGGATCACCTCTACCGCAGCCTGTGGGTGGATCCCGCCGAGGCCGGCATCGGCCTCAATTCCCGCACCCACCGGGCGTTCCAGCGCGCCGTGGAGCTGGTGCCGGGCCACCCCAGGGCCACGTTCCTCTGGTCCCTGATGCTCACGGACACGGGAAACCAGGATGTGGCCCTGCGCGTCCTCGACGAGGCCATGCGCCTGCGCCCGGAGGTTCCCGACCTCTTCCTCGGCCTCACCTACGCCGGCCGCACCTCGGGCCTGCTGGCCGGAGCCCGGTCGGCCATGATCCGACGGCAGGGGCTCCTCGCCCCCCTGTCCCCCGCCTCCTCCTGGACCGTCGAGACCACCAACCTCTACATCGGCGACTGGTCCGGCTTCGAGCAGGACGTGCAGCAGGCGCGGAACCTGCGTGAGGACTCAGGCGTCCTGTTCTACATGGGATACCTGGCCCTGCTGAAAGGCGACCGCAAGACGGCCCTCGGGCGCATGAAGGACGCCGAGACGGCGGGGGGCTTCAGCCCCTTCCAGGACCTCGCCCGGGTCTACCGCGCCTTGCTGGAGGGGCGGACCACGGACGGCCTGGCCGAGCTCCGGCGGATCGACGATGTCCGAGGGAAGCTCCGCATTCCGGACGGGGAACTGACCTTCAAGCATGCGGAAGCCTATTCGCTCCTCGGCGATTCGGATCGGGCCGTGGATTGCGCCACGCGGGCCTTCGTCCAGGGATTCAGCTGCGCCCGTTGGTATGAATCCTCGCCATTCCTCGAGAAGATGCGGACCCACCCCCGCTGGCCGACCCTCCGGCGAAATGTCCGGGAGCGCCAGGCCGTCATGGAAGGTAGCTTCCCGCCCTCGAGCTTCGAGCCCTGAATTAGCGCTTGGGAACGGGTGAATTCCGCGATACACTCTCCTGCTCAGGGAGTGCCCATGCTTTCGATCCGACTTGCTCGCAATGGTGCCAAGAAGCGCCCGTTCTACCACATCGTCGTCTCCGAGAATGACCGCATCCCCACCGGCCGCGCCGTGGAGGTGCTGGGCTTCGTGAACCCCATCGCCGGCGCCGGCGAAGAGGTCCGCATCGACGCCGAGAAGGCCAAGTCCTGGCTCCAGAAGGGCGCCCAGCCCTCCAAGACCGTCCTTGATCTGTTCAAGAAGAACCAGATCATCTAGCCGGTTTCCGTTCCCCGAAAGCCGGGCCAGGGTCCGGCTTTCTTTGTTCGTGGAGCGCCCATGAATCCCGAAGCCTTCCTGCGCGATGTGCTGACCCCCCTGCTGGACCATCCGGAGGCCCTCCGGGTCGAGGTCAGCGGCGAGGGCAAGAAGCGTGATGTGCTGGTCTTCGCAGACCCCAGGGACCGCGGGCGCATCATCGGCAAGCACGGGCGCATGATCTCGGCGCTTCGCACCCTCTGCAAGGTCGCCGGGGAGAAGGCGGACCTGGTGGTGAACCTCGAGCTGGACGACGAGGACGAACGGGAGGCCTAGATGCTTCTTGCGGGCCACCTCGCCAAGGTCCAGGGGCTCAAGGGCGAGTTCCTCTTCCATGCCGTCATGGACGAGCCCGAGCGGCTGGACGGCATGGCTGGGCTGGTGCTGGCTCCGCCTCAGATGGACCTTGAGCATGGCGAGACGGCCGCCCCGGCCCGACCCGTGAAGCTGCGAGGCTTCCGGTGGCACCAGGACAGGCCCTGCCTGGCCTTCACCGAGGTGCCCGACCGCACGGCGGCCGAGGCGCTGAAGGGCTGGGCCCTGTGGATGCCCGAATCGGCGGCGGTGCTGGAGGAGGGCGAAAGCTTCCGGCACCAGTGGATCGGCTGCGACGTCTTCATCGGCGGGCGCAAGGTGGGCGAGGTGCTCCGCCTGGACCCCGGGCCCGCGGGCTACGACATGGTGGTCATGCGGGACTTGCGGCCCAGCCGCACGGGCCAGCGCGACATCCCCTACATCAAGGCCTGGTGGACGCTCGACTTCGCGAACCGGCACCTGGACCTGGATCCTCCCGAGGGTCTGCTGGACGTGAACCAGGTCTGAGCCCGAGAATTGGAGGATGTCCCCCCGATTCGAACGCCTCAAACAGACCTTCGGAATGCGCCTGTTCGGCTGGCTGAAGATCCCCCTCCTGGCATCCGTGCGCCCCAGCGTCGTCGAGCTGACGGATGCCCGCTGCGTGGTGCGGATCCCGCTCCGGCGCTGGACGAAGAACCACCTGGGCTCCATGTATTTCGGCGCCCTCGCCATCGGGGCGGACTGCGCCGGGGGCCTGCTGGCCATGGACCAGATCAAGCGGTCCGGCCAGGAGGTGTCCCTGGTCTTCAAGGCCTTCCAGGCCACCTTCCTCAAGCGTCCCGAATCCAACGTCTATTTCATCTGCGACGAAGGCGCGGCCATCCGCGACCAGGTGCGCCGCGCCCTGGCCTCCGAGGGGCGCATCACCGAACCGATGCACATCCAGGCCGCGGTGAAGCTGCCGGACGGCACCTTCGAGCCCGTGGCGGAGTTCACGCTGGAGCTGAGCCTGAAACGGAAAGCCTAGACGGCCCGAAGCTGCAGCACGAACTTCTGGATGCCCGCCAGCAGCATCTCGATGGCCATGGCCGTCAGCACCAGGCCCATGAGCCGCTCGAAGGCCTGGGTGACCTTCTCGCCCAGGAACGCGGCGATCCTCTCCGCAAAGCCGAGCACCACCGCCGAGATGGCCATGGCCACGGACAGGGCGCCCAGCCATTCCCAGAGCCGGTGGGGCTCGCGGCTCACCAGCAGCAGCACCGTGGCGATGGCCGAGGGGCCGGCGATGAAAGGGATGGCCAGAGGGACGAGGAAGGGCTCTCCGTGGACCGGGAGGTCCGCCGGGGCCTCCGCGTGGGGGAACACCATCTTCAGGGCGATGAGGAAGAGGATCACGCCACCCGCGATGCCCAGTGAGGTGTCCGTCAGGTGCATGAGCCGCAGCACCTTCTGCCCGAAGAGCGCGAAGAAGAGCAGGATGGCGAAGGCGAACAGCACCTCGCGGATGATGATCCGCTGGCGCCGGGCCGGATCCACCTGGCGCAGCAGCCCGATGAAGACCGGGATGTTGCCCAGGGGATCGGTCACCAGCACCAGCAGGACGATGGCCGAGACGAAAGAGGAGGAGTCCACGAGCTATTTCAGCTCGAGTTCGAAGGGCAGCCTGGCGTAGACGCCCTGCGGATCGTTCAGCGAGGTCAGGAGGTCCAGCTGGTGGCGGAACGAATCCACCAGCCCATCCACCGGGCCGGGCTTGGCGAGCTTCCTGGGCTTGCCGCCCAGGTTCTTCAGGATCTCCCGGAGGGTGTCCGGTTCCCGCTCGGGCCCCACGACCTGGTAGTCGTCACCCGCCTTGATCCGGCCCGCCGCGTACTTCACCGCCGCATCCAGGCCGCCGACCTCGTCCACCAGGCCAAGCTTCACGGCTTCCTGCCCGGACCACACGCGGCCCTGGGCGATCTCGTGGACCGCCTCCTTCTTCATCTTGCGGCTGTCGGCCACCTTGGCCACGAACTGCTCGTAGATGCGGTCCACCAGGCCCTGGATGCGCGCCAGCTCCAGCTCGTTCTTGGGCCGGGCCAGGGTCATGGGGTTGGCCAGCTTGGCCGTCTGCACGCTGTCCCAGGTGATGCCATGGTCGTTGGCCAGCTTCTTCACGTTGGGCAGCAGGCCGAAGACGCCGATGGAGCCCGTGATGGTGCTGGGCTCGGCGAAGATGCGATCGCCGTAGGTGCTGATCCAGTAGCCGCCGGAGGCCGCCAGGTGGCCCATGGAGACCACCAGGGGCTTCACCTTCTTGGTGAGGATGACCTCCCGCTGGATGAGCTCGGACGCCGCCGCGCTGCCGCCGGGGCTGTTCACGCGGAGGACCACCGCCTTGATGCGGTCGTCCAGGCGCAGCTTGCGCAGTTCGCGGCTGAGGCGCTCGCCGCCCATCTGGTTGGCCTTGCCTTCGCCATCCACGATCTCGCCTTCGGCCACGACCACGGCGATGCGGGTCCTGCTGGTCTTCGCTTCCCCGGGGATGCCCGCATAGGTGGCCAGGGCGATCTGGGGGAAGTCCTTGTCCTTGGGCTGCTTCCCGGCCAGCTTCTTCAGCTCGTCCAGCACCTCGTCGTAGGGGGCGAGGCGGTCCACCAGGCCCAGCTTCTTGGCTTCATCGGCCTCCACGAGCCCCTTCTCGTCGGCGATGAGCTGGAGGTCGTCGGCGGTCTTCTTGCGATCCTTCGCCACCGTGGTCTTCCACTCGCTCCAGATGTCCTCCAGCAGCTTCTTCACCTGCTCGCGGTTGGGTTCGCTCATGCGGTCGGTGATGAAGGGCTCCACCGCGCTCTTGTACTTGCCAACACGGGTGACCTGCACCTCCACGCCGTACTTCTTGAAGGCCTCGCCGAAGAACATGGGCTCGCTGGCCAGGCCGTTCACTTCCATCTCGCCGAAGGGGTTGATGAACACCGTGCTGGCACCCGCGGCGAGGTAGTAGTCCCGCTTGCTCCAGCCCTGGTTGTAGGCCAGCACGGGCTTCTTCGCCTTGAAGCGCTGGATCGCCTCCCGCAGCTCGCGGAGCTGGGCGGGTCCCGCCCCCTGGAGGTTGCCCGTGAGGAACAGCGCCGTGATGCGGCTGTCGGCGGCGGCCCTGTCCAGGGCCTCGATGGCCGCAGGCAGCGACTGGGCATGTCCTCCCCCGCCGCCCAGGGCCTCACTGAGCGCCTCGCTGGGCTCGGGCTCGCGATCCGCGTCGGACAAGCTGGTGTCCAGGTCGAACACCAGCACGGCCTTGCTGGGCACCACGGGCTTCCCGGATGAGCCGATGGCCGCCAGGACTCCGAGGAACATGACGAAGGCCAGCGCGCCGGCCACCATCAGGGCCAGCAGGGCGGCGAAGAAAGTCTTGAAGAAATCCTTCATGGCGGCTCCGGAGAGGACGCTTCAGGATCGCACGAACTCACTCGGGGTGAAGCCGGGCCGCCAGGGCCAGAAACCCCGCCAGCGTCTTCGAGTCGGAGGCGGCGGTGCGGGGATCGGTCGGGGCGCCGCGCTCGTCGAGCTGCTGGTCCGCATGTGGAACCGTGATCGCGCCCGGAAAGGCCAGCGCACCCATGTTCGCGAGGGTCGCCCGCCACGCCACCAGGCCGCGGGCCCCGCCGAAGGCGCCCGGACTCGCGGCGCACAGCAGCACCGGCAAGCCCTGCCAGGGACTGGGGGCCATGGTGCTGAGCCAGTCCACGGCGTTCTTCAGGTGGCCCGGGATGCCCGAGTTGTACTCCGGCGACACGATCACCAGGCCCTGGGCCTTCCCGAGCCTCCCGTGCAGTTCCTGGAGATCCTCTGTCGGCGCCTCACCTTCTTCGTAGAGCGGCAGGCGGAGCGCAGACCCGGCGAAGCTGGACACCTCGTGGCCGCGGGTTTCCAGGTCAGCCGCCAGGTGCCTCAGAAACCGGGTGTTCAGGGATGCAGGGCGCAGGCTTCCACCCAGCAGGACCAGTCGCATGGGACCTCCGGAAATGTGATCTGGATCAATCTTGACTCGATAGGTAAACTTTTAGAACCCCTGGAGGCTGTGGTGTCGAACTACCCGGAATATATGGTCGCCCCGATGCGCGAGGAACTGGTGCAGGCGGGCTTCCGCCAGCTTCTGACGCCGGCGCAGGTCGACGAGGCCCTGCAGCAGCCCGGCACGACCCTCCTGCTGGTGAACAGCGTCTGCGGCTGCGCGGCGGCTGGGGCGCGGCCGGGCGTGACCGAGGCCCTCCGCGCCCAGGGCCTGCGCTTCGATCACCTGGTCACGGTCTTCGCCGGCATGGAGAAGGAAGCCACGGCCCAGGCCCGCGAGTACTTCGAGGGCGCCATGCCCACCAGCCCCCAGGCCGCCATCTTCAAGGACGGGCAGCTGGTCCACCTCATGCAGCGCCAGGATTTCCTGGGCCACGAGCCAGGGGACATCGCGGCCTCGCTGGTCGCGGCCTACCGCCGCACCGTGGCCGCCAGCTGATCCCTCGCGGGCGCACGAAGCACATGAAGTAGGCTGGGTAGCGGAGAACCCGATGCCCAAGCCCTTGTCCCACATCAGGATCGTGGATCTGTCCTGCGTGCTCGCAGGCCCCTTCTCGACCCAGCTGCTGGCGGATTTCGGGGCCGAGGTCCAGAAGCTGGAGCCCCCGGACGGGGATCCTTCGCGAGGCTGGGGACCGCCCTTCGAGCAGGGCGAATCCGGCGAGAGCGCCTACTTCCGCTGCGGCAACCGCGGCAAGCGCAGCCGGACCATCGACCTCCACGCGGAGGACGACAGGTCCTATCTCTTCGAGCTGCTGAAGGACGCGGACGTGCTGGTGGAGAACTTCCGCGCCGATTCCGCGGATCGCCTGGGGCTGGGCTGGAAGCGGCTCCACGCCAGGTTCCCCAAGCTCATCCTGGCCTCCGTCCGCGGGTTCGCCTCGGATGTCACGGCCTCCCGCCGGGCCGGGTACGACTTCATCATCCAGGCCGAGAGCGGGTGGATGGCCATCACCGGCGAGCCGGAGGGCCGCCCCATGAAGGTGGGCGTGGCCCTGGTGGACGTGCTGGCGGGCCTCTACTGCGCCAACGGCATCCAGGCGGCCCTCCTCCACCGCGAGCGCACCGGCGAGGCCCTCCACATCGAGGTGCCCCTCATGGAGGCGGCCCTGGCAGGCCTGGTGAACGTCGGGGCCGGTGCCCTCATGACCGGCAAGACCCCGCAGCGCTGGGGCAACGCCCACCCCCAGATCGTGCCCTACCAGACCTTCCGATGCTCCGATGGCGACGTGGCCATTGCCGTGGGCAGCGACCGCCAGTTCGAGGTGCTGGCCATGTGGCTGGGCCTGGACCTGGACGCACGGCCCGAGTGGCGGCAGAACCGGGGCCGCGTGAAGGACCGGGAGGCGCTGGTGGCCCTCATCGAGGCCCGCACGCTGGCCAGCACCGTGGACCGGGTGCTGGCCTTCTGCGAACCCAACGCCATCCCCGCCAGCCGCATCCGGACTGTGGACGAGGTGCTGTTCCGCCAGGGCGGCGAGCTCCACAACCTGCTCCAGCCCCTGTTCGAAACCGAGACCAACGCCATGATCCCCACCCTGGCCTCGCCCGTGCTCCTCAACGGCGAGCGGGCCTGCGCCCCCCTGCCCCCGCCGCGCTGGAAGCCATGAACGCCAACCGCCGCCGCGCCCCCCGCCTGGTGCCCCTGGGCGCCCGCCAGCCCGATCAGAAGGCCCTGGCGCGCCTGCGCGCCGCCTGGGTCTTCGTGGTGGGCCCCGTCCTGGCGGAACGCACCCGCCCGCTTCGCGTGGAGCACAATGTGCTCGTGATGGGCTGCTGGGAACTGACCCGGATCGGTACCCTGCGCGACGCCGCCACCGCCGTGTGGCCCCAGATCCGCGACCGCATCCAGCGGGCCCTGAACCTCAGCCTGACCGGTCTCCAGATCACTCCCTGCGACCCGCCCGTGGAAACCCCTGCCCAGCCGGAAGACCCCGATCCCCTCCGCCGTGCCCTGCGCCTCCTCGAAGACCGCCGCCGGGAGCGCATCCGCCTCGGCCTGGAATCCGAGTAGTCCCGGGCTGGACGGCCCCGCCCGTTTCCAGTAGAGTCAAACCTTCGTCGGGGCGTGGCTCAGCCTGGTAGAGCGCTCGGTTCGGGACCGAGAGGTCGGAGGTTCGAATCCTCTCGCCCCGACCAATGAGAAGGGGGCCTGCGGGCCCCCTTCTCATTGGTCGGGAAAAGACAATGATTCGAACCTCCGAGTGGGACCGCCCGAGGCGTGCCTAGATGGCACGCCGAAGCGGAACCGGCGGCTGGCGCAGCCAGGCGCGGTTCGAATCCGGGGCTCGGGTGCGTCGAAACCTCGGAAGGGTAAGCGGCCCACCTCCGAGTGGGATTTCGGAGGCGCGACTAAATGTCGCGCCGGAGAAAGACCGGCACACGGCGAAGCCGGGTGCGTTCGAATCCGCGTCCTGGTGGGTCGGCGCCGAATACGGAGACTGGCCGACCTCCAAACTAGACCCACGGCTGGCACAGCCAGACGCGGTTCGAATCCGAAGTCCGGGTGAGCCGAATCGTCAGAAGGGTAAGCGGCCCACCTCCCCGTGAGCCATTCCGCAGCCTCCCCAACCGATGGTCCCCCAACGGATATCGCTCCCGACCTCCGCACCACCGTGGTCAGACCACGCAGGTGCCGTCGCGATCCACCTCCGAGCTTCGTGATCAACGGCGCCCCTGCCGGCACGATACAATGGCGGGTTCCGCCCGCCGGGCGGGGAGTCCACCCGATGAGCGACGCCTGCACCATCATGACCACCTGCGGCAGCGAGGAGACAGCTCTGACCATTGCCGCGGCCCTGGTGGATCAGGCCTATGCCGCCTGCGTGAACATCGTCCCCAGCATCAAGAGCTACTACTACTTCAAGGGCGAAACCCACCTCGACGAAGAGGTGATGCTCATCATCAAGACCACCCGGGAATTCTTCCCCCAGGTGTCGGAAGTGATCTCGGACCTCCACACCTACGAAGTCCCGGAGATCCTGATGTTTCCCGTGGAAGCCGGGTCCGAGGGCTTCCTCGACTGGATCCATCAGAGCGTGAACCGGCTCGCCTGAGCCCATCCGACCCGCCCATCCGGAGCCCCCCATGGAACAGACCCTGTCCCTCGAATTCCTGCGCGTGGTCGAACAGGCCGCCATCGCCTGCGCTTCCTCCGTCGGCCACGGCCGGCGGAAGTACAGCGACCAGCTGGCAGTGGAGGCCATGCGCCACGCCATGGAGACCGTCCGCATGGACGGCACCATCGTCATCGGCGAGGGCGAGCGGGACGAGGCCCCCATGCTCTTCATCGGCGAGAAGGTGGGGATGGGGGCGGACATGGACGGGGACCACCCGGCGGTGGACATCGCCGTGGATCCCCTGGAAGGCACGAACCTCTGCGCCACCGGCGCCCCCAACGCCATCGCCGTGCTGGCGGCCACGGAGAAGGGCGGCCTGCTGCACGCCCCGGACCTCTACATGGAGAAGCTGGTCGTGGGGCCCGCCGCCAAGGGCAAGGTGAGCCTCAACGCCCCCGTGCAGGAGAACCTGGAGATCATCGCGAAGTCCCTGGACCGCAAGGTCGAGGAGATCACCGTCACGGTGCTCGACCGGGAGCGCCACGTCCAGCTCATCGCCGACATCCGCAAGGCCGGGGCCCGCATCCAGCTCATCGGCGATGGCGACCTCAGCGCCGCCATCAGCGCCGCCGTCAGCGGCACGGGCATCCACGCGGTCATGGGCACCGGTGGGGCGCCCGAAGGCGTGCTCTCCGCCGCCGCCCTCAAGTGCCTCAACGGCGAGATCCAGGGCCGCCTCAAGGTGGACACCAACACCGCCAGCCGCGAGAAGGCCGAGGCCATGGGCGTGGATTTCAACCGAATCTACTTCACAGACGACCTCTGCCCGGGCAAGCAGATCGTGTTCGCCGCCTGCGGCGTCACCCACGGGAACCTCCTGAAGGGCGTGCTCCACTTCGGCCATGGCGTCCGCACCCAGAGCCTGGTGCTCACCTACCAGGACCGGAAGGTGCACTTCATCGACACCGTGCACATGAAGGAAGGCGAGAAGGTCACGGTCCGCTTCTAGCCTTCCCGGAATCTCTTGCGCGAATCCCTCCGCACCCGCCTCTTCCGCTGGGTATTCAACTTCTGGCCCTGCTACCGGGGCACAGGGGCTCGGGTGACCTTCATCGCCTCGGACTGGTCCCAAGTCCGCGTGCGCCTGCCCCTCTCCTGGCGGACCCGGAACTACGTGGGCACCATCTTCGGCGGCAGCCTCTACGCCGGGGCGGATCCCATCTACATGCTCATGCTGATCCACCGGCTCGGGCCGGACTACGTGGTGTGGGACAAGGCCGCCTCCATTCGCTTCCGCAAGCCGGGCCGGAGCCTCCTGTCCGCCACCTTCCGGATCGACGAGGAGGAGCTGGCGGAGATCCGCCGCCTCCTCCAGGACCAGCCCAAGGTGGACCGCACCTATCCCGTGGAATGGCGGGACACCGACGGTGCCATCCATGCCGAACTGCAGAAAGTGGTGCATATATCACTTCGGAATTCTTCCTGATAGGCTTTTACCCTCAACTTACGAGGTTATTCATGGCTTCCTCTCTGCGCGCCTCCCTTGGCCTCTGCCTGGGCCTTGCGGCCCTCTCCCTGGTGGCCCAGCCCAAGCCCGGCGTCGATCCCGCCAACCTGGACACCACCGTGAAGCCCTGCGACGACTTCTACCGGTTCGCCAACGGCGGCTGGCTCAAGTCCCACAGCCTGCCGGCGGACAAGTCCCGCTACGGCGCCATGGAGGAACTGAGCGAGCGAAACCGGGCCATCCTCCAGAAGATCCTCAACGAGACCAGCGCGAAGACCACCTGGGCCAAGGGCAGTGTCCAGCAGAAGGTGGGCGATTTCTACGCTTCCGGCATGAACGAGGGCGCCATCGAGACGCGCGGCCTGGCGCCCATGAAGCCCATCTTCGCCACCATCGAGGGCCTCAAGGACACGAAGCACCTCCCGGCCCTCTTGGCGAAGCTGCACAGCCAGGGTCTGCCCGGCGGCTTCGGCTTCTACGTGCGGCAGGACGCAAAGGCGTCCACCCATTACCTGGGCTACCTGGGCCAGGGCGGCACGGGCCTGCCCGACCGCGACTACTACCTGAAGGACGACACCCGCAGCCGGGACATCCGCGCCAAGTACGAGGCCCACATCGCCAAGATGCTGGAGCTGGCGGGCGACGCGCCGGACCTCGCCCGGGTCCGCGCCAAGGTGGTGCTGGATCTGGAGACCCGCCTGGCCCAGGCCCAGTGGACCCGCGTGGAGCTGCGGAACCCCCAGAAGACGTACAACAAGCGGACCCTCGACCAGCTGGCGACTGAAGCTCCCGGCTTCGACTGGAAGGCCTACTTCGCGGCCCGCGGCGTCAAGCTGGCTGACCTGAACCTCAGCCAGCCCTCCTTCTTCCAGGCCTTCGGCAAGCTGGCCTCGGACGTGCCCGCGCCCCAGTGGCGCACCTACCTGCGCTGGCACGCCCTCAGCGCCACCGCCAGCCTGCTGCCCAAGGCCTTCGGCGAGGAGGCTTTCGCCTTCCGCGGCAAGGTCCTGAACGGCACGCCCGAGCAGGAGCCCCGCGCCAAGCGCATCGAGGCCATGACGGACGGCACCCTGGGCGAGGCCCTGGGCCAGCTCTACGTGAAGGTGGCGTTCCCCCCCGAATCCAAGAAGAAGGTCCTGGAGCTGGTGGAGAACCTCCGCGTCGCCTTGCGCGAGCGCATCGCGAACCTGGACTGGATGAGTCCCGAAACCAAGCAGCAGGCCCTCACGAAGCTCAACGCCTTCGGCGTGAAGATCGGCTATCCCGACAAGTGGAAGACCTATGCCTTCGACGTGAAGCGCGACGACTTCTTCGGCAACGTGCGCCGCGCCGCCGCCTTCCGGGTCCACGAGAACCTGGCCAAGCTCGGCAAACCCATCGACCGCACCGAGTGGGGCATGACGCCCCCCACCGTGAACGCCTACTACAGCCCCACCATGAACGAGATCGTGTTCCCCGCAGGCATCCTCCAGCCGCCCTTCTTCGACGCCAAGGCAGACGATGCCGTGAACTACGGCGCCCTGGGCTACGTCATCGGACACGAGATGACCCATGGCTTCGACGACAGCGGCAGCCAGTTCGACGCGGAAGGCAACCTCAAGAACTGGTGGACCGAGGCGGACAAGAAGGCCTACCAGTCCCGCACCGACCTGGTGGTGAAGCAGTACGACGCCTACGAGCCCATCAAGGGCGAGCACGTCAACGGCAAGCTCACCCTGGGCGAGAACATCGCCGACATCGGCGGCCTGAAGATCGCCTTCGCGGCCTACCAGAACAGCCTCAAGGGCAAGCCCGCCCCGGCGCCCATCGACGGCTTCACGGGCCCCCAGCGCTTCTTCCTGGGCGCCGCGGCCGTGTGGCGCAACCACATCCGCGAGGCGGCCCTCTCCGTGCGCCTCAAGACCGATCCCCACAGCCCCGGCCGTGAGCGCGTCATCGGCCCCCTGTCCAACCTGCCGGAGTTCTACGACGCCTTCTCCTGCACCGACGGCCAGCCCATGAAGCGGGACGTCAAGGTGCGGCCGGCCATCTGGTGATCCCTGCTCCGGAAGGCTGCGCCTTCCGGAGATGAAAAAGGAAAACGACTTGAAGACTCGATCCGCATGCCTCGTCCTGGCGCTGATGGCGCCGCTCTCCGCCCAGGTGGCCTACAAGGGCTTCAACCCGGCGAACCTCGACCCCACCGTGAAGCCCTGCCAGGACTTCTTCCAGTACGCCGTGGGCGGATGGGCCAAGCACACGGCCATCCCCGCCGAATACGAGCGCTACGGCGTGGACCAGGAGATCGACACCCGGACCCACCAGATCCTGCGGGAGATCATGGAATCCGCGGCGGCCGCCAAGGCCGCCCCGGGTTCCGAGACCCGGAAGGTCGGGGACTTCTACGCCAGCGGCATGGACGAGGCGGGCATCGAGGCTGCGGGGCTCAAGCCCCTCGCTCCGCTGTTCGCGCGCATCGACGGCGTGAAGGACTCGGCCTCCCTGGTGGCCGTGCTGGCGGACCTCCACCGGCTGGGCGCCTTCGCCGGCTTCTATGTCGGTGTCGAGCAGGATGACAAGGAGAGCAGCCGCTATTCCATGGTGCTGGCCCAGGGCGGCCTCGGTCTTCCGGACCGGGACTACTACCTGAAGAACGATCCCAAGTCGAAGGAGCTCCTTGCCGCCTACCGCGCCCATGTCGCGAAGATGATGACCATGGCCGGCTTCCAGGCCGGGGATGCCGACCGCATCCTCGACCTGGAGACGCGCCTCGCCAAGGCCAGCATGACCCGGGTGGAACAGCGGGATCCCAACACCGTCTACCACGCCATGACGCCCGCCCAGCTCAAGGCCGCCGCGCCCGGTTTCCCCACGGAGCTCTACCTGAAGGGCCTGGCAGTCCCCGCCCCGGACCGCTTCGTGGTGCGCCAGCCCGCCTTCATGGCCGAGCTTGGCCGCATGATCCAGGAGGTTCCCGCCGACCAGTGGCGCACGTACCTGCGCTGGACGCTTCTCAACGATGCCGCCTCGGGCCTGCCCAAGGCCTTCGAGCAGGCATCCTTCGCCTTCTACGGCACGAAGCTGCAGGGCACCACCGCCCAGCATCCCCGCTGGAAGCGCGTGATGTTCGCCGCCGACCGCGGCCTGGGCGAAGCCCTCGGCAAGCTCTACGTCCAGCGCGCCTTCCCCGCCAGCAGCAAGGCCAAGGTGCTGGAGATGGTGGAGAACCTCCGCACGGCGCTGAAGGCCCGCATCGACGGCCTTGCCTGGATGAGCGGCCCCACCAAGGCCAAGGCCCGCCAGAAGCTGGCGGCCATGCGGGTGAAGATCGGCTATCCGGATGTCTGGCGCGACTACACTCAGCTCGAGGTCAAGCGGCAGCCGTACGTGCTCAACCTCCTGGAGGCCCGCCGCTTCGAGTTCCAGCGGCGCCTGGCGAAGCTCGGCGGTCCCATCGACCGCAACGAGTGGAGCATGACGCCCCAGACCAACAACGCCTACTACAGCCCCACCATGAACGAGATCGTGTTCCCCGCTGGCATCCTCCAGCCCCCCTACTTCGACGCCACGGCCGATGACGCCGTGAACTACGGGAACATCGGCGCCACCATCGGCCACGAGATGACCCACGGCTTCGACGACGAGGGCCGCCAGTTCGACGCCGACGGCAACCTCAAGAGCTGGTGGACCCCCGCAGACGAAAAGGCCTACAACGAGCGCGCCGAGCTGGTGGTGAAGCAGTTCGACGCCTTCGAGCCCCTGCCCGGCCTCCATCTGAACGGAAAGCTCACGCTGGGCGAGAACATCGCCGACCTGGGCGGGCTCAAGCTCGCGTGGGACGCATGGAAATTGAGCCAGAAGGGCAAGCCCCCGGTTGGAAAGATCGAGGGTTTCACTCCCGGACAGCGGTTCTTCCTGGGCTACGCCGAGACCTGGCGCACCCTCACCCGCGAGGAAGCCACCCGCCTCCGAGCCGTCACCGATCCCCACAGCCCGGCGAAGTTCCGCGTGAACGGCCCGCTCTCCAACCTGCCGGAGTTCTACGAGGCCTTCGGCTGCCAGGATGGCGACCCCATGAAGCGGCCCGAGAAGGACCGGCCGGCCATCTGGTAGCATCGCCCTTTCGCCCCGATTTCAAAAGGATCTCCATGCGCATCCGCCCCCTCGTCCTCCTCGCCACCCTCCTGACCGCCGGCGCGGCCCTGGACGCCTGCACCAACCTGCTCGTGACCAAGGGCGCGACCAAGGATGGGTCGACGATGATCACCTATGCCGCCGACAGCCACACGCTCTACGGCGAGCTCTACTTCAAGCCCGGCGGGAAGCACAGTCCCGGCGAGGTGCGTGTGATCCGGGAGTGGGACAGCGGCTTCACCTTCGATACAGGCAAGGTGCTGGGCAGCATCCCCGAAGCCCCCGTGACCTACACCCGCGTCGGCAACATGAACGAGCACCAGGTCACCATCGCGGAGACCACCTTCGGCGGGCGCAAGGAACTGCAGGTCCCCAGCGGCATCATCGACTACGGCAGCCTCATCTACATCGGGCTGGAGCGCGCGAAGACCGCCCGCGAGGCCATCCAGGTGATGACCAGCCTGGCCGAGGAGTACGGCTACGCCTCCGAGGGCGAGAGCTTCTCCATCGCGGATCCCAACGAAGTCTGGATCCTCGAGATGATCGGCAAGGGCAAGGGCCAGACGGGCGCCCTGTGGGTGGCCTACCACCTTCCGGACGGCACCATCAGCGCCCACGCCAACCAGTCCCGCATCCGCCAGTTCCCCCTGAACGATCCCAGCACCGCCATCTACAGCAAGGACCTCATCCCCTTCGCCCGCGAGAAGGGCTACTTCAAGGGGGCGGACAAGGACTTCAGCTTCGCCGACACCTACGCGCCCCTCACCTTCGGGGCCCTGCGCGCCTGCGAGGCCCGCGTGTGGAGCCTGTTCCGCCGCGCCGCGCCCAGCCAGAACCTCTCCATCGACTACGTGAAGGCCGTGAAGGGCGCCAAGCCCATGCCACTCTTCATCAAGCCCGACCAGAAGCTGGGCGTGCATGACGTCATGCAGCTCATGCGCGACCACTTCGAGGGCACCGAGTTCGACATGACCAAGGATGTGGGCGCCGGACCCTACAAGCTGCCCTACCGCTGGCGGCCCATGACCTGGAAGGTGGACGGCCAGGAGTACCTCCACGAGCGCGCCATCAGCACCCAGCAGACCGGCTTCTCCTTCGTGAGCCAGGCCCGCGGCTGGATGCCCGGCCCCGTGGGCGGTGTGCTGTGGTTCGGCGTGGACGACACCTACACCACGGTCTACCAGCCCATCTCCTGCGGCATCACCGCCCCGCCCAAGGCCTTCGCCATCGGCACGGGCAACTTCGATTCCTTCAGCTGGGACAGCGCGTTCTGGACCTTCAACTTCGTCAGCAACTACACCTACACCCGCTGGAGCGACATGATCGTCGATATCCAGAAGGTGCAGCAGGAGCTCGAAGGCCGCTACCTGGCCGACCAGGCCGAGGTGGACCGCAAGGCCCTGGAACTCTACAAGCAGGATCCCGCCCAGGCCCAGGCCTACCTCACCCAGCGCGCCGCCAACCAGTCCGAGGAGCTCATGGGCCGGTGGAAGAAGCTGGGCGAATCCCTCATCTGGAAGTACCTGGACGGCAACGTCCGCAACGGGAAGGGCGAGGTCACCCACCCCAAGGCCCCCGAGGATTGGCTGCGCTGCATCGTCAAGGACCACGGCGACGTCATCAAGATGCGGAAGGTGGAGGGATTGGCTCCAGACGAGGAGTGATCCCCGGCTGAAACCCTTCGGTTTTTGGATAGGAGGCCCCGCTCGCGGGGCCTTCCTAGTTGTGATGTCTGCCGTTCAGGGCCCTGTGGGATGATGGCGGGTTCCCCGAGGTTTTCATGCACCGCCCTGATCCGCATTCGTACTACGATTCCGTCCAGCCCCGGGCCCGGCGGCTGCGCCTGAAGCTCGGCGTGGACTTCGCCGCGAAACGCATCGACGGCGAGGTGGCCCTGGAATTCGGGGAGGCGGTGTCAGGCGTCCTGGACCTGGACACCAAGGGACTGGAGATCCTCGGCGCGCAGGTCCCGGGCCAGGGCCCCATCCCCTGGGAACTGGGCGAGGCCGATTCCGTCCTGGGCCGTCGCCTGCGGGTGACCATGCCCGACGGCACCCGCGAAGTGACGGTTCGCTACCGGACCGCCCCGGACGCCATGGCCCTCCAGTGGCTGGATCCGCAGCAGACTGAGGGCAAGGTGGCGCCCTACCTCTTCAGCCAGTGCCAGCAGATCCACGCCCGCACCATGGTGCCCTGCCAGGACACGCCCATCGCCCGGGTGTCGTACCAGGCCGAGGTCACCGTGCCCGAAGGCCTCACCGCCGTGATGTCCGCGGGCCCGGACGGCGACGAGGCCACCGGCGACGGGCGCCACACCTTCCGCTTCACCATGCCCCAGCCCATCCCCACCTACCTTCTGGCCCTGGCCGTGGGGCGCCTGGAATCCCGGGACCTGAGCCCCCGCAGCCGCGTGTGGGCCGAGCCCGAAACCGTGGCCTCCGCCGCCTGGGAGTTCGCGGGCGTGGAGGAGATGATCGTCAAGGCGGAGGGCCTGTTCGGGCCCTACCCCTGGGACCGTTACGACATGCTCGTGCTGCCGCCTTCCTTCCCCTACGGCGGCATGGAGAACCCGCGCATGACCTTCCTCACGCCCACCCTGCTGGCGGGGGACCGCAGCCTGGTGGACGTGGTGGCCCATGAGCTGGCCCACAGCTGGACCGGCAACCTCGTCACCAACGCCAGCATGGAGCACTTCTGGCTGAACGAGGGCTTCACCGTCTGGGCCGAGCGCAAGATCCTGCGCACCCTCCACGGCGACGACGCCGCGGCCCTGGGCTGGGCCACGGGCCAGAAAGCCCTGGAGGATAGCCTGGAGCGCTTCAAGAAGGAGCCCCACCTCACGGTGCTGCGCATGCACCTGGAGGGCATCGATCCCGACGACGCCTTCTCGAGCATCCCCTACGAGAAGGGCGCCCGCCTCGTGGCCGCCCTGGAGGCGCATGTGGGCGAGGACCGCTTCGGCCGCTTCCTCCGCGACTACATGGACGCCTTCCGCTTCACCTCCATCACCACCGAACAGTTCTGCGCCTTCGTCGAGGAGCAGCTGCCCGGCGCCCTGGCGGCCGTGAACGCCAAGGCCTACCTGGATGAGCCCGGGATGCCGGCCACGGCCCCCCAGTTCCACAGCGCCCAGCTGGACGGCCTCACGGCCCTGGCCGAGGGCTGGGCTGGAGGCCAGCGCCCCACGGAGGCCCAGATCGCCGCCTGGACGCCCGCCGAGCTGCTGGTCTACCTCCAGAAGCTGCCCCGCCAGCTCACGCAGGCCGACTGCGCCTGGTTGGACGCGCACTTCAAGCTGATGGGCCGCGGCAACCACGAGATCCTCGTGGAGTGGCTCACCCTGGCCGCCGCCGCCGACTACGAGCCTGCCTTCCCCCGCATCCGCGAGGTGCTGGGCCGCGTGGGCCGGATGAAGTACCTCCGCCCCCTCTACGGCGCCCTGGGACAGCATGCCCGCACCCGCGCCGTGGCCCGCGAGATCTTCGCCGCCGCCAGCCCCGGCTACCACGGCCTGTCGCGCCGCGTGGTCCAGTCTGTCCTCGAGTCCTACCCCGCCTAGCGTCCAGGAGCCTCCATGTCCCACGGATCCGAACCCCAGGAGATCAAGGGCCTGCCCGCGAACGCGCGGCGGCCGCTGTCTGAAGGCGAGAGCTACGTGCCCCTCGTGCCCCAGGACGGCGTGCCGGAAACCACGCCCCGCGCCATCACCATGGGACTCATCTTCTGCGCCATCTTCAGCATGGCGGCGGCCTACCTGGCCCTGAAGCTGGGCCAGGGCATCGAGGCCGCCATCCCCATCGCCATCCTGGCCGTGGGCCTCAGCCGCTTCTTCCCCCGCAAGAACACGATCCTGGAGAACGTCATCGTCCAGAGCATCGGCGCCAACAGCAGCCACGTGGTGAGCGGCGCGGCCTTCACCATCCCCGCCCTCTACATCCTGGCCCAGACGCCCGGCAGCGGCGTGCCCACGCCTACGCTGTGGCAGGTGGTGCTGGTGAGCTTCCTGGGCGGCTGCATCGGCATCCTGTTCCTGGTGCCCCTGCGCCACCACTTCATGGTGGAGAACCACGGCATCTTCCCTTGGCCCGAGGCCACCGCCACTGCCGAGATCCTCGTGACCGGCGAGAAGGCGGGCAATCAGGCCAAGGAGCTGGCCATCGCCGCGGGCATCGGTGCCTTGTATGACGGCATCACCTCGATCTTCCGCGGCATGGGCGAATACATCCGCCTCGAGCACGTCTACGTGGGCCGGGCGCTTCGCGAGAAGTTCATGAGCTTCAACTTCCTGAACAGCGCGGCCACGCTGGGCATCGGCTACATCATCGGCCTGCGCTATTCCGCCGTCATCGCGGCCGGATCATTCTTCAGCATGTTCGTGCTGGTGCCCCTCTTCCACGCCATCGGCCAGCACGTGCCGGTGATCGTGCCCCCGGGCACCAAGCTCATCGCCGACATGACGCCGGAGCAGGTGTTCTTCGCCTACGTCCGCATCATCGGCGTGGGCGCCATCGCGGGCGCGGGCGTCATGGGCGTGCTGGCCTCGATGCCGAACATGATCCGCAGCATCATCAGCAACATGAAGGCGCTCATGAACCGCGACGCGGCGGCCGAGTCCCCCAAGGCCGCCATCCGGACCGAGCGCAGCCTGGCGGGCTCCATGATCGCCGTGGGCCTCGTCACCAGCATGGTGGGAACGATGGCCTTCCTCAGCTTCGGCCTCGGCATCAAGCAGGCCCTGGTGCCCGCCCTCATCGCCACCCTGGTGGTGATGGTCATCTCCTTCTTCTTCGCGCCCGTGGCGGCCCGCGCCATCGCCACCATCGGCACCAACCCCATCAGCGGCATGACCATGCTGACCCTCGTCATCACCGGCGTGCTGATGCTGAAGCTGAACTTCACCGGCGGCTACGGCATGTTCCTCACCATGATGGTGGGCGGCATCGTCTGCACGGCCCTGGCGGCCTCCGGCGCCTTCAGCACCGACCTCAAGATCGGCCACTGGATCGGCGCCACGCCCGCCAGGCAGATCGGCTGGAAGTTCGTGGGCACCTTCGTGGCGGCGCTGTTCACGGGCATCGCCATGTGGCTCATGGCCAAGCAGGTGAACCTGGATGGCACCATGGCCCTGGGCTCCTCCATCCCCGCGCCCCAGGCCAGCGCCATGAAGGCCATCCTCGAAGGCATCTTCGGCACCGTGTCCATGCCCCTGCGCTGGTACGCCTTCGGCCTGGGCATCATGCTCTCCCTCGTGCTGCGCATGGTGGAGCTGCCCGCCCTGGGCTTCGCGCTGGGAATGTACCTGCCCATCGAGCTGAACACGCCCCTCTTCCTGGGCGGCATCCTGGCGCACCTCGTGAACCGCCCCAAGCCCGGCACCAGCGAGGCCGACGCCAAGGCCCGCGAGAACCGCGGCGTGCTCATCGCCAGCGGCCTCATGGCCGGCGGCGCCATCATGGGCGTGGTGGCCAGCTTCGTGAAACTGAAGTGGACCGAGGGCTTCCCGCTCCTCAGCGTCCACCAGGCCGAAGGAGCCCTGGGCGAGTGGCTCGGCCTCGCCGCCCTGGTGGCCCTGTGCCTCTACGTCGTCATCTATAGCCGGCGGGCCAAGGAAGCCTGATCAGGCGGCCGTCAGGAGAGGTGGGCATCCCTTTCCCCTGGTGGAAAGGGATGCGCGCTTTAGATTGGTCCCACGCCCCCAGCGGACGATAGGGAGGAATCATGCGCAGAATGGGCCTGCTCGCCCTGGTCATCGTCTTGGCCGGAAGCACCGGCCTCTTCGCCCAGAAGAAGAGTGACGGGCTGAAGAAGGCCAAGGACACCACCGACCGCGTTCGCGAGGCCGATCCGCCGAAGGCCGAGCCCTCGAAGAAGACTGCCGCGGAGAAGACCACTGAGGCACGGGAGCAGACGAAGCGCCAGGACCAGGCCAACGCCCACAATTCCGGCCGCAAGACCGACCTCCAGACCGCCCCGCCGCCTTCGCCGAAGAAGTAGGCCCAGGGGCACCGGTCAAACGGCCCGGGCTACCTGCAGCCCGAACTGCACGCCCGGGGTTCCGGTCACCAGACTCCTGCTCTCAGCCACCCCTGTCTGCCTTCCCAGTCGGTGATGATCCCGCCGGCCTCCTGCGCCAGCAGGGCGCCGGCGGCGAGGTTCCAGGGCTTGAGGCCCAGGTCGAGGGGCGATGTTGAAGGCTGGTCAGGGCTCGCCCAACTGGAAGGCGAAGCCGGTGGCCAGGAAGGTGTCGCCGCACAGGGAGTCCAGCACGCAGACCGCCAGGGGCCCCTCCACGTTCCATCGGGCCAGGGAGATGCACCCGCAGGAACTCTGAGGACAGGAACTGGCCTCAGCTGAGGCTTCATCTCAACCGGAGGATGGACCTAATGGGAGAACTGAAGTTGCAGGAATGAACCGTGGGATGGATGGTCCGGGTGGAAGCAGTCGGGATGGGTGAATTTCCCCACTTGAAAATAACGATCAACCACTGAATCATTTATCGGCTTAATCCATTCGATTTACCTGATCTGGCTTTCGAAACACCCAGGGAGGCAGCATGTTCTCCCCTCGGTCCGTCAGCTACCTGATCGCGCTTCTGCTGGTCACCGGCCCACCTCTGCGGGGACAGACCTCCACCACGGGGGCGGTTTCCGGCCTGGTGCTCGACACGAAAGGCACCCCGCTGGCGCGCACCACAGTCCGTGCGACTTCGGCGCAGATCCAGCGGACGACCACCTCCGACCCTGAGGGCGGATTCCACCTCGCGCTGCTCAACCCCGGCGATTGGACCCTGGAATTCACTCTGGCGGGCTACACCACCCTGTCCCTGTCCCTCACCGTCACCACCGCCTCCGTTCATCCGGTGAGGGTGAAGATGGCACCGTCGGGACAGGCGCGGGTCGAGGTGGTGGCCGAGAGCCTGCAGATGGACTTGAGCACGAACATCCAGGGCTCCAGCTTGACCGCCTCCGACCTTGAGCGGCTGCCCACCGGCCGGGACTTGAGCGACCTGCTCATGCTCGGGCCCGGGGTGGAGGATTCGGGCTTCACGAGCACCGGCACCACCAACTGGAATGGCAACCCTTCGGTGAGCGGCGCATCTTCCCTGGAAAACCTCTATCTGCTCGACGGCCTGGTGACCAACGACTTCCGCAATGGCTTTCAGGGTGCTGCCTTGCCGAAGGAATGGGTCAAGCAGGTGGAGGTTCAGACCGGCGGCTTCGCCCCGGAGTATTCGTCGCTCGGCGGTATCGTGGTGGCCGTCACCAAGCAGGGCACCAACGCTTTCGCCGGCTCCCTGGCCTACACCTCGACGGTGCCGCAGCTGCAGGCACGCGCAAAGTACAACCCGGCCGTGGGCCAGCTGAAGCCGAGCGACCCTCAGCGGACCTGGGAGACCACCTTCACGGTCGGCGGGCCCCTGCGCAAGGATCGGCTCTTCTACTTCCTCGGCGGCAGCTTCAACCGGGTGGAGCCCGACCCGGCCTCGGTGACTCCCAACAACCAGGGCTTCCGGTCCGATCCAGCGAAGGATGAAACCCGCAATCTGTACGGCAAGGTGAACTGGTTCCCGCATCCGGATCACCAGGTGACCTTAGCGCTTCAGGACCGTAACCGTGACCAGAGCCAAGACAACCGCTATCCCTCACCCAACGGCACGGCCCAATTCGGCGCCGCAGCCCACGACCGCACCCGAAACCTGAGCCTCAACTGGGACTGGATCATCAGCCCGTCCATGGTGTTGGCCGTCAAAGCCGGACGCTCCCAATTCAAATCGGACCGAACCCCGACGGACGGCTCGGAGGTCCGCGTGAACGACCAGATGTACTTCAGCCCGCTGGGGCCCTGGGGATCCAATCCCCTGCCGCCGTCAACCCTCCCTGGCGACGTCTTCCCGTACGGCGGACTGGGGGCGTACACCTCGGAGAGTGCCATCACCACGCGCCAGCTGCGCGCCGATTTCAGCTGGCTCATCGCCAGCCACATCCTGAAGTTCGGGATCAGCCGGATCTCGCCGGAGTGGACCCTCCAGGGCCGGACCACCGGCGGCTATGCCATCACCATCTACCAGTTCAACTCCGGGCCCGACCGCTACCAGTTCCGCGGCCTGAGGCGCACCTTCTTCTCGCGGGATTCACGGGCCTCCGGCGACTACTCGGCCCTGTACGCCCAGGACACCTGGGAGGTCCGGCCGGGCCTGCGCCTGATGTACGGTCTCCGCTACGAGAGCCAGGAGCAGCGGGACAACCAGGGGGCTACCTTCTTCAAGTTCACCCGGGCCAAGGATGTCACCCAACCCCGCCTCGGCTTCACCTGGGACCTCCGGGGCGATGGCCGCCGCAAGCTGAGCGGGAGCTACGGCCGGTACTACGAACAGATCCCCCTCAACCCGGTGATGGCCACAGGCGGGGGGTTTTCGAACCACTGGGAGAACTACAGCCTCGCCAGCGCCAGCTACGACCTCACCACCCGCGCCTGGGCCATCACCGGAACTCCCGACGGCATCCCCGGCCTCGACCCGCGCCCGACCTACGACAACTCCAAGTTCTGGGCGACACGACCGCCCATCGCCGAAGGCATCCAGCTCCCCCGGCGCGATGAATACACCCTCGGCTACGACCATCGCTTCGCTAGCGGTTGGCTGGCCGGCGTCCACTACCGCTGGCGCAAGCTGACCCACGTCATCGAAGACTCGGTGCCCACCGACCGGAACGGCAATCCCATCGACGGTGAAGGATTCTCGATCCTCTGGAATCCCAAGGCTGGTGCCACCGTGCGGTGGCGGAACAACGACCTGCACAGTGATCCTGACGCACTCAATGTGTGGGTGAACGACGTCTTCCCCACCGCCTACAACCTCTATCGGGCCATCGACCTCACCCTGGCCAAGCACGGCTCCGACTACAGCCTCGAGCTCAGCTACACCCACAGCCGCTTCGAGGGCTCCTACGAGGGTCTCGCCGTGCAGTTCCAGGCCGATGCGAACCTGACCTTCACCTATGACTATTGGCCCTATGTGGGCGTGGGCCTCCTGCCCCTCGATCACACCCACAGCCTGAAGCTGCTTGCCACCAGGACCCTGCCGCTCTTTGGGCACACCCTCACGGTCGGCACGTTCTCCCGGCTGGTGAGCGGCATTCCCAGCACCGATTGGGATGGCACCAACGACTTCGGCGGATACGGACCGGCGCACCCCATCGACGGCCGGTACGGCAACCATGGCCGCATGCCCACCCAGGTGGTGTGCGACCTCACCCTGCGCTACGAGATGCGCTTCAGCCGGGTCAAGGTCACGCCTTCACTGGACATATTCAACCTGTTCAACCGGCAGACGGTCACGGGCGTGGACGAGAACAAGGCCTGGGGGAGGTACCCCTACCCTGAAGGCAACCCCACCTGGCGCCAACCATGGTCCTGGCTAACCGGCCGCAACCTGCGCTGGAGCCTGTCCCTGAGCTTCTGAGAGGGGGAGATGTCTGCTCAACACCTTTCCACAGGCTCCTTCCTCGGTCCGTATCGCGTCCTCGCGTTGCTGGGCAAGGGCGGGATGGGTGAGGTGTATCGTGCCCAAGATCCGAAACTCGGGCGGGAGGTGGCGATCAAGGTCCTCCCGGCGGCCTTCGCCGAGGACGCCGATCGGCTTCGACGCTTTGAGCATGAGGCCCGCGCGGCGAGTGCGCTGAACCACCCGAACATCCTCACGATCTATGAGCTCGGCGCTCACGAGGGCGCACCCTTCCTGGTCATGGAACTGCTTGATGGGATCACCCTGCGGGAGCTGATGAAACAGGGCACGTTGACGGCGGGACGGATCGCAGAGCTGGGAAGCCAGATCGCTGAAGGGCTCGCGGCGGCGCACGAACGGGGGATCATCCACCGCGACATCAAGCCCGAAAACCTCTTCCTCACGCGCCGCGGGGTAGTGAAGATTCTGGACTTCGGATTGGCCAAGTCCGGTTGCCTGGAGAATAAGTCCACCTCAGTGACGACCCTCGGAACCGGCACAGGGATGGTGGTGGGGACGGCATCCTACATGAGCCCCGAGCAGGCGACCGGGAAGCCGGTGGGGTTCGCATCCGACCAGTTCAGCCTCGGCGTGGTGCTCTACGAGATGGTTGCAGGGAAGTGCCCCTTCGTCGGCGATTCGATGGCAGAGACCCTGGCGGCGATCGTGCGGGACGAGCCCGCGCCGCTGGAAGGTCTGGCGCAGGGGATCCCTGCGGGCTTGGCCTCGATCATCCAGCGCTGCCTGGCGAAGGACCCGGCCGAGCGCTACGGGAGCGACGGTGAGCTTGCAACGGTACTGGCGGCAGTGGCGACCAAGGAGGGCGCGCCGATACTCCGTTTCCCGTCCGGACCCCAGGCTGGTCTGCGACTTCCCCGCAGGGGATTGCTGGCCGCCGCCGGAGTGGCGCTGACCGCAGCTCTCGGCTCCCTCCTGTGGTGGCGCCCCTGGGTGCCTTCCACACCAAAATGGGACGATCGCCTTGCACTTGTCCTGCCACTGGAGAACCGGACCGGGGAGTCCTCCCTGGACGATCTGGGCCAGCAGGCCGCCGACCTGGTCCGCCAGGATCTGGAGAAGGTGGGGAGCCTGAAGCTGGCCGTGCCCCCCGGGGGACGCGACCTGCACCGTCTGGCGGAGACCACGCGGGCGAGGCTGATCGCGACCGGCAGCTACGCACGGCGCGGTCGGGACCTGGTGTTCCAGGCCCGACTTGAGGATCCGTGGGCCGGCACGACCATCTATTCGCTGGGCCCCTGGCAGGCGCCGGCAGAGGATCCCACCGCCGCGCTGAAAGAGCTCCGGCAGTACCTGGCTGGAGCGGTTGCCGTATGCCTTTGCAACAACGGTGGGGCCAGGTTCGGCACATGGCGGGCACCCCGCCTGGACACCTGGCTGCAGGCGGGAGATTGCTACGAGCGGTTCAATGCCGATCCCGAAGGGACGATTGCCGCCTTGCGCAAGATTCTGGAACGCGATCCAGACGGATTCGACGCCATTTTCGTGTTGCTCGCGTACATCGCCACGCCCAAGCGCGCAGAAGAGGCGAGGGCCCTGCTTGACGCCATCGAGCCCCGCAGTTCCTTCTACACGCCCGCAGAGCGAGGCTTCCTGCGTTTCTTCCGCGCGAGGGCCGAAAGCCGGCCGGCGGAGGGCGTCAAGGCCCTGCTGGATGTCCGCGCCTCATGCGGGGATTTCGAATCCCTCCACTACAACCTGGGGAACCTGTACCTCAACCTGCACCGCGATGGCAGCGCGCTCCGGGAATTCCGGCCGATCATGGACTCGTCCGTATTCTGGGGGGGCTGGTTCGCAGGGTGGATCGCCCTCCCCATGGGGAGGATCCTGCACCAGCGGGGAGAGTTCGAGGAGGAGCTCCGGCTGGCTCGCAAAGGCCTGACGGTGGTGCCAGACAACATCCTCTTCCGCGTACGGGAAATTGAGGCGCTCGCAGCCATGGGCCGGACCTCGGAGGTGGAACAGGCGGTCCAGGCCGGCGGCCTTGTCAAGCCGAGCCGCGGGCTAGCTGGCCGACCCCGGGCCCTGGAGGCCGTTGCCGCCGTGGAGTTCCATGCCCACGGCCGAGAGGAAGAGGGCCGGCGCTGGGCATCGCGGTTCCTCGATCACCACCCCCCTTCGGCGGACCCGCAGCTGTGGTTCCACACCACCCACATGCTCCGCATGCTCGGGCGGCGGAAGGAGGCGTTGGCCCTGGCGGACGCCCGGCTGGCAAGGGACCCCGGCGATCCGGATCCGCTCTCCGATCGGGGGATCCTCCTGGCGGAACTGGGCGAGGCAGCCGAGGCCCGGGCAGTGGAAGCGCAGCTGGCGGCGCTTCCACCACGGCCCGGAGCGATGCCCGGTCATCCGTTCGAACGTGCCTGCGTCCTGGCTGCACTCGGGGAGAAGGAGCGGATGGTCGAACTCCTCCGCCAGGCCGTGGTGGGCGGCTCGAACCTGTCCTACGTCCTGACCCACGACGAGGCCTTCCGCAAGTTCCGCGGGTACCCGCCTTTCGAGGACCTGATCAAACCGGTTGACTAGGTCTGGTGCAAACAGGCCCGCAGCTCCCGCTGCACGCCGGGATTTCCCACCACCAGATTCCCGCTCTCGAACCAACCCTGGCCACCTTCCCAGTCGGTGATCACGCCGCCGGCCTCCTGCACCAGCAGCACGCCGGCGGCGAGGTCCCAGGGCTTGAGGCCCAGCTCGAAGTAGCCGTCGAAGATGCCGCAGGCGACATGCGCCAGGTCGAGGGCGGCGCTGCCGGCGCGACGAATGCCCTTGGCCCGGGGGAACACGCGCCCGAGGGCGGCGTTGAACAGGGGCCAGCGTTCGCCCAGCTGGAAGGCGAAGCCCGTGGCGATGAAGGCCCCGTCCAGGCCCGCCTGCTGCGAGACGCGCATGGGCTTGCCGTTCCAGGTGGCACCGAGGCCTCGAACGGCCAGGAAGCAGTCGTCCCGCAGGGGATCCAGCACGCAGCCCACCACGGGGCCCTCCGCGTCCCACAGGGCCACGGAGACGCACCAGTGGGGGAAGCCCTGGACGAAGTTCAGCGTGCCGTCGAGCGGGTCCACGATCCAGCGGATGTCTGCGCTCCCATGGCTTCCGCCCTCCTCGCCCAGGAACCCGTACTGCGGGAAGTGGAAGTCCAGCTCGGCGCGGATGGCGGCCTCGGCAGCGCGGTCGGCTTCGCTCACCACGTCATTCTTGGTCTTCTCGGTGATGGTGGCCGGATCCAGCTTCCGAAAGTAGCCGAGCAGCACCTTCCCTCCGGCCTGGGCCGCGGCCAGGCAGGCCTCCCGTTGCGCGTCGTACATGTCATGACCTCTCAGTTCCTGTCGCAGCGGTCTCGGCCCGCTTCTTCAATGCCCGGACCATGCCAGGGAACACGAAGAGGTGGAAGGGCAGCATCGCGTACCAGTAGATCAGGCCGAGCACGCCGTGGGGTTCGAAGAAGGCGGTCTGCTCCAGGCGCGAGCCCGCCCCCTCGGGCCGCACGGTGAACTGGAGCCAGGCATGGCCGTCCAGCTTCATCTCGGACCGCAGGCGCAAAAGTCGGTCCTCCTCGACGGCCTCGACGCGCCAGAA
Source organism: Geothrix sp. SG200 (assembly GCF_022808935.1). Classification (GTDB taxonomy): domain Bacteria; phylum Acidobacteriota; class Holophagae; order Holophagales; family Holophagaceae; genus Geothrix; species Geothrix alkalitolerans. Next base: position 166,105 of record NZ_JAKZFR010000006.1, on the reverse strand, counting down.
GTCCACGGGATCGCCCACGCGGAGCTGCCGCGGATGCCGTCGCCCCCGGCGCATGCCCATGCCGCGGAACAGCCGGTCCAGGAAGCCGCGGATCTGCCACAGCCAGTTGCCCGCGGGCCAGCCGTTCTCGCCGCCCAGCGCGCAGAAGGTCTCGAACACCACGTGGGGCCGAGCCTTGACGTGCCGGTGGTGGCGCTCGAGGAACATGCCCTCGTGGGAGCCCAGGACCTCCTCCTCCTGCTCGCTGGAGAGGCTGGTGGCCCAGGTGGTCTCCACCGCGTCCTCGTCCAGGCGCTGCAAGGCCAGGGCCAGGGCCTCTTTGTAGGCCATGGGGCGCACCCGGAAGACCTCCAGAGCTCGGGGATCGCGCACCACCACCTCGGTGGTCATGCCTTCGATCAGGGGCTTGGCCAGAACCAGCGGGATGGGCGTGACCAGGTCCACCCACAAGGCAGACAGGATCGGCAGCGGCACGCGCATGGGGATGATGAAGCGGCGCAGGCCCCGGGCCTCCGCGTAGCCCAGCATCATCCGCCGGTAGTCGAGGACATCGCGGCCGCCGATCTCGAAGATGCCCGACACGTCCGGGTGCTCCAGGGCCTCGGTGAGGTAGCCCAGCACATTGCGCACGCCGATGGGCTGGCAGCGGGTGTTCACCCAGCGCGGCGTGATCATGACGGGAAGGCGCTCCGTCAGGTGGCGGATCATCTCGAAGCTGGCACTGCCGCTGCCCACGATGACCGCGGCCCGGAACTCGAGCACCGGCACGCCTGTGGAACCGAGGGCCGCCCCGACTTCCTGCCGGCTGGCGAGGTGATCGCTCCGGTGGCCCTTGGGATCCCCCAGCCCGCCCAGGTAGATGATCCGCTGCACGCCCGCCTTGGCGCAGGCCGCCGCGAAGACCAGGGCGTGCCCCAGGTCCCGGTCGCGGAAGTCCGGCCGGTCCTCGCTCATGGCATGGACCAGGTAGTAGGCCTGGGACACGCCCTCCAGGGCCACCGCCAGGGAGGCCGGATCGCTCACGTCCCCCTTCACCGTCTGAACCCCCGGCCAGGGCCGGCCCGCCAGCCGGTCAGGGTTGCGGGCCATGCAGCGCACGTGGTGGCCGGCGGCGAGGAGGCGGGGCACCAGGCGCCCGCCGATGTAGCCCGTGGCGCCGGTGACGAGGATCAGCGGCCGGCCGGGATCCATCAGGCTCGCGCCCGTGGGCTGTGACGAGGTCATGCGGGCACCAGGTCCGCGAAGACGAATCCATCCCGCTCCACCACCTCGCCCCGATGAATGGGAATGGGATGCCGGAACATGGGGCCGTCCCAGGCGAAGGTGTGGAACTCGCCCCGCTCGCCGCAGGGATCCACGCCGGCCGGCAGGTCCGCCAGCAGGCCGGCGTCGAAGGCCCGCCCCGCGAAGGCCGCGTCCAATGCCCGGGGGTCCACACAGGTCAGGGTGGCCTTCAGGCCCGCGGCCACCATGGTCCGGGAAAGCCCCGCCGTATCCGGATTCCAGATGGGGAACAAGGGCGCCAGGCCCGTCCCTGCCAGCTTCTGGATGCGGTAGTCCCGCACATCCTCCAGGAAGAGGTCCCCGAAGGCCATGGCACCGATGCCTTCGGCCACCGCGCTGGCACAGGCCCGGGCCATGCGGGCCTCGTAGGCCTCGTTGGGGCAGGGCCAGGGCAGTGGCACCTTCCAGAGCGGCAGGCCCGCGGCCTCGGCCTGGGCCTCGAGCAGGGATTCCCGCACCGCGTGCATGGCCACCCGCCCGAAGGCCTCGTTGGTGGTGGTGAGGAGGCCCACCACGTCCACGTCCCCGGCCTGGCGGAGGGCGTGCAGGGCCCAGGCGGCATCCTTGCCGCTGGACCAGCTCAGGAGGACCTTCGTCCGTGTCATGGGATCTCCGGGTCCAAGTATGGGCCCTCGTAAATCCTGACGAATTTGGTAAACTTTCTTGGGAGCCTTCCATGCCCAAGGTCATCAACATCGAACCCACGCCCAATCCCGATGCGCTGAAGTTCCTGGTGCATCCGGCCATTCTCAAGGCCGGGTCCCGATCCTTCAAGGATTTCGGGGCGGCGGTGGGTGATCCGCTGGGCTCGGCGCTCTTCGCCCTGGGCAAGGTGACCTCCGTGTTCTACATGGACCGCTTCGTCACCGTGAACAAGGATCCTTCGGCCGAGTGGACCGACCTCATCGACCCCATCTGCGAATCCATCGAGGACCTGAAGCTGCCCGAGAACGACACCGGCGATGTGGCGCTGACGCCGGGCGGCGACGCGGACGCGACGCTGGAGCGCATCAACCAGCTGCTGGACTCCCGCATCCGCCCCGGCCTGGCGGGCGATGGCGGCGGCCTGGAGGTCATCTCCTTCGACGGCCAGACCCTTCAGATCAGCTACCACGGCGCCTGCGGATCCTGTCCCTCCTCCACCAGCGGCACCCTGCGCTACATCGAGGGGCTGCTCCAAGAGGAGATCAGTCCCAGCATCCGCGTCGTAAGCTGGTGAAGGGCCCGTCAGAGGCCTGGCCGGCTCCCCGCCCACGGCACCTCGGTCATGGCCGGAGGCCATGCCGAGTGGAGATCAGTCCCAGCATCCGCGTCGTAAGCTGGTAGATTCTTTCCAATCTGACCCCTTGCGCTGTGGTTAAAGTCCGGCAGTCTAAGGGTACCGACTGGAGACATGCGTGAGCCCTGGGAAGGCGGTCAAGCGTCGCAGTGCCAAGGGGAACCATCTTGCCGCGCTGGCGGACCTGCTCAACGCCAGCCGGGAGGATCCGGCCCGGCTCTTCGAGCATGGCCTCGCCCTGCTGGTGGACCGCCTCAACGTGGATCGCGCCCTGCTCACCCGGATCACGGGGCTGGGCTACGAAGTGTTCTGGTGGGCCGTGGCGGATGGCGCCGGCATGAACGGCATCTTCGAGGCCCCCGAGAAGGGCTACTGTCCGTGGGTGATGGCCCACCCGGACCGCCCGCTCACCATCCGGGACGCCTCGCTGGAACCGCGCTGGCGCAAGAGCCCCGGCTACCTGGAGCTTGGCATCCGCGCCTACTCCGGCGTGGCCCTCAAGGAAGGCGACAACGTGGTGGGCACCCTGTGTGTCCAGTGCCATGCCCCCAGGGCCTTCGACCGCGGCGAGACCGAGCTGATCCGAGCCATGGGGCACCTCATGGCGCGCACCCTCGAATCCGAGAGCATGAAGCAGGAGCTCCGGGGAGCCCTGGACGCGCTGGAGCTCAGCGGCGCCATCGTGGAGGACAGCGCGCTGAACAGCGCCCGCTCCGGCCTGCCCAACCGCCGCTACCTCGACATCTGGCTCCGCGCCTCGCTGTTCATGGCCCGCCGCCGCAAGGAACCCATCGCCCTCGCCCTCTGGTCCCAGCCTCTGGTGACGGGCACCCGTGGCCGCCTGGCCGCCGCCGCCTCCCACCTGCGGGGCGAGGATCTGCTCATCGAGCTGTCGGCGGACCAGTACCTGCTGATCATGCCCCATACCAGCGAGGAGGGCACGGAGGTCCTGCTCGCGCGGCTTCGCGGGATCGTGGGCGAGCATCCCACCGGGGCCACGCTGTGGTTCCCCGGCGATGACGACATGACCTTGAAGTCGGCTTTGACACGCGTCGGCAAAGCCTTCACTGAAGCCAATCGCGAAGGCACGAGCCTGATCTGGAGCCATCGCCGAGGGTGAACGGCGACACGCACGCTGGCCCGTCAGGCAGGTCCATGGGAAGATGAAAAGCTCTGGCACAGCCGGTGGAACCCGGCCCCGTGGAGGTGGATGTTGGAAACTCCGACCTTGGTGAAAGCGGCCCTCAACGCGCTGGAGGGCCAGGGCGCCCCCAGCCGGGAGGACCTCGCCCGATGGTACGAACTGATGCACCTCGGACGCATCCTGGACGACAAGGCGCCGAACTACCTGAAGCAGGCCATCGGCTGGTCGTACCACGCCCCGTGCGCCGGCCACGACGGCATCCAGCTGGCCGCCGGACTGGCTTTCCGCGCCGGCCAGGATTTCCTGTTCCCCTACTACCGCGACATGATGACCTGCCTCGCCGCCGGCCTCACGCCCGAGGAGATCATCCTCAACGGCATCTCCAAGGCCACCGACCCCGCCAGCGGCGGCCGCCACATGAGCAACCACTTCGCGAAGCCGTCCATCGGCATCCAGAATGTGTCCAGCCTCACGGGCAACCACACCCAGCACGCCGTGGGACTCGCCCGCGCGGTGAAGTACTACGGCCGCGACAGCGTGGTGTTCTGCAGCCAGGGCGAGTCCTCCCTGTCCGAAGGCTACTGCTCCGAGAGCATCAACGGCGCCGACCGCGAGCAGCTGCCCGTGGTCTTCGTGGTCCAGGACAACGGCTACGGCATCTCCGTGCCCAAGCACGACCAGAGCGCCAACGACCATCTCTGCGACAACTTCAGCGGCTACTCCAACCTGAAGATCATCAAGTGCGACGGGCTGGACCTCCTGGATTCCATGCGCGCCCTGGCAGAGGCCATCGCCTACATCCGCACCGGCCAGGGCCCTGCCATGGTCTACGCCATGTGCGTGCGCATCGGCAGCCACTCGAACTCGGACCGCCACGAGCTCTACCGCGACGACGCGGAGCGGGCCGAGGCCAAGGCCAAGGATCCCCTGCCCCGCTTCCGCGCCTACTGCCTGGCGCACGGCCTCGCGGAGGAGGAGCTGAAGGCCATCGAGACCGAGAACCAGGCCCGCTACCTGGCCGCCCACGACAAGGCCATGGCCGCGCCGAACCCCGATCCCGCCACCATCTACGACTTCGTCATCCCCGAGGGCTGGATCTCCGCGCAGTACCCGGACGGCACGCACCACGCTGAGGGCAGCCCCGTCAGCGTGATCACCGCCCTCAACCAGACCCTGAAGGAGGAGTTCCGCCACAACCCCGACACCTTCATCTGGGGCCAGGACATGGCCAACAAGGAGAAGGGCGGCATCTTCAACGTGTCGAAGGGGATGCAGCAGGAGTTCGGCGAGAAGCGGGTCTTCAACGCCCCCATCGCCGAGGACTTCATCGTCGGCACCGCCAACGGCTTCTCCCGCCTGGACGACAAGATCCGCGTCGTGGTGGAAGGCGCCGAGTTCGCCGACTACATCTGGCCCGCCGCCGAGCAGATCGTCGAGTGCAGCCATGACTACTGGCGCAGCAACGGCCAGTTCGCCCCCAACGTCACCATCCGCCTGGCCTCCGGCGGCTACATCGGCGGCGGCCTCTACCACTCGCAGAACGTCGAAGGCTGGCTCACCACCCTGCCCGGCATCCGCGTGGTGGTGCCCGCCTTCGCCGACGACGCCGCGGGCCTGCTGCGCACGGCCCTGCGCAGCCGCGGCACCACCCTCTACCTCGAGCCGAAGTTCCTCTACAACGCGAAGATGGCCCAGGCCGTGGTGCCGCCAGACTTCGCCGTGCCCTTCGGCAAGGCCCGCGTCCGCCGCGAAGGCACGGACCTCACCATCCTCGCCTACGGCACGCCGGTCCACTTCGCCCTGGAAGCCGCGGCCAAGCTGGAAAAGGAAGGCAAGTCCGCCGAGGTCATCGACCTCCGCAGCCTAAGCCCCCTGGACACCCCCGCCATCCTGAAATCCGTGAAGAAGACGCACCGCGTGCTCATCGCCCACGAGGACAAGGTCTTCGGCGGCTTCGGCGGCGAACTGGCGGCCATCTGCGCCTCCGAGTGCTTCGTCTGGCTGGACGCGCCCGTGGAGCGCGTGGGCTCCGAGTTCACGCCCGTGGGCTTCAACCGCATCCTCGAGCGCGCCGTCCTCCCCAACGCCGACAAGGTGCTGGCCGCCGCGCGCAAGGTCCTGGCATTTTGAAAGCAAACCGCGAATGACACGAATTGCCCTTCGGGCATGCGAATGGGAACAGGCCAGGCAGGATTCCTGCTCCTACCCGCCCCCTTCGCGCCCATTCGCGCCATTCGCGGTTCCATCTGTTGCCTGAAGGAGTCTCCATGCAGTTCGGTCCCTGGGATGTCCAGATCGTCAGCGGCGGCACCTTCCGGCTGGATGGCGGCGCCATGTTCGGCACGGTGCCGAAGGTGGTCTGGAACAAGCTCTACCCCGCCGACGAGGAGAACCAGATCCTCATGGCCACCAACTGCCTGCTGATCCGCGGCGAGGCGGGCGGGAAGAAGCACGTCGTCCTCGTGGACAACGGCAACGGCGACAAGGAAAGCGACGACTTCATGGCCCGCTTCAAGTTCCAGGGCCGGGGCGTGCTGGACGCGAACCTGGCGAAGCTCGGCGTGAAGCCGGAGGACATCACCCTCTGCATCCTCACCCACCTGCACTTCGACCACGCGGGCGGCAGCACGCGCCTCGGCGCGGATGGCAAGCCCGTCCCCAGCTTCCCCCATGCCCGCTACGTCGTGCAGGCCAAGGACCTCGCGGACGCGAAGCACCCGCACCTGCGGGTGAAGGCCAGCTATCTGCCCCAGAACTGGGAGCCCCTGGAGGCCGCGGGCCTGCTGGAGACCGTGGATGGCATCGCCGAGCTGCTGCCCGGCATCTCCGTGCGCCCCGCCCCCGGCCACATCGAGGGCCTGCAGAACGTCATCGTCGAAGGCGGCGGGAAGCGCCTGGTCTACCTGGCGGACCTCATTCCCACGGCCCGCCACATCCAGCCGGCCTGGTGCATGGGCTACGACCTGGACGTGGTGACCTGCGTGAACGAGCGCCAGAAGCTGCTGGACGAGGTGACCGGCACGGATACGGTGTGCGTCTTCGAGCACGATCCCGAGTTCCCTGCCGGCACCGTCAGCCGGGACGCCAAGGGGAAGTACGTGGTGGCTCCGGTCCAGGTGTAGTCCCAGACGGGCACAAAAACGGCTGTCCAAACAAATTGATTCGATTTATTCCAGGATGGGACTAGGCTGGATCGCCACACCCGATCAGCCAGGGTCCACCCTGGGCCCTTGGCATCCCTCCCACCCATTTTTCTCTTTGGAGGCGTCATGGCCACCAAGCAGATAAACATCAACAGCAACGGCGGCTGCAACCCCTCGCTCGTCTCGGGGCAGCGCGCCGTGGACAGCGTCCACTTCGTGCAGAGCGGACCGAACGCCCCCACCTCGGTGACCATCACGGCCGCGCCCGGCTCCACGGTGGACGCTTTGACCCTCTTCGGGACGACCACCTGCACGGTGGATGCGGACGCCAGCGGGCCCAACGCCTACGCCATCCAGGCCAACGCCAACCTGGGCAACTACTCGGTGGATACCCCCTCCGGCCTCAGGGCCGTCCCCAACGCCGGCACCATCACCGTCACCGGCTGAGGGCGGCCGAGGCTCCCGCCCGCCGGAGCCGGGCGACCCAGGGGGCGAGGGACGGCGCCAGATGCCGGTTCTCGCCCTCGGCGGCGGCCAGATCCTCCAGGACCGAGCGGGCTCCGCCGGCGGCCGGCGCCCCGCCTTCCAGCTCGAGCAGCCGCAGGGTGGCCCCCAGGGCCAGGGCCGCGGCCCAGCGGGGCCGCGCCCTGAGCAGGGCCTCGGCCTGCACCTTGCCCTCCGCCAGGAAGGCGGAGGGGTCCTCACCCCGTCCCCGCGCCCAGGCCGCCTGGTCCCGCAGGAGCGTCCCGAGGGCGAGCCGGGTTTCCTGGGACCTGGAATCAATGGCCAGGGCCCGGTCGAAGGCCTCCCGGGCCGCGGCGAAATCCGCCGCCGAGGCCACGGACCGGGCCACCCTCCACCGGGTCCGGGCCGCCCGGAGCTCGCCCAGGTACCGCCAGGTATTGGGAGCTTTCGGATCCATGGCCAGGGCCCGCGCCAGGGAGGTCTCCCCCGCCCGCACCTGGGCCGCGGGATCCTGCCCGGTGGACACCGCCTGCTCGATCCGGACCGCGGCGCAGCACCCCGCCTCGGTCAGGAGCTCCTGGTTGCCCGGTGCGACGTTCAGGCCCTTCCGCAGCGCGGCTTCGGCTTCGGCCAGGGGCCGGGGATCAAGGGACCAGCGGCCTTCGGTGATCAGCACATCGGCGAGGTTCTGGTAGCCGTACGACTGGCCTGGAGCCGCCTGGATGGCCCGCCGGTAGCAGGCCTTGGCCTCCCGGATCAGGGGAGCCGGGTCCTCGCCGCGGTCCCAGGCCTCCTGCGCCAGATAGGCCAGGGCCATCCCCTCGCTGTTGTGGAGGTTGGGGATGGCGGCATTGATGGCCAGTCCCTGGCGGGAGCGTTCCCGGGCGCGCAGGAGGATCGGGCGGGGATCCCCGCCTTCGGCCCGGCTGCGCAGGGCCTGGTCCAGGTGGACCTGGCCGAGCACGAAGTAGGGCACGAAGTGGTTGGGATTCAGGGTTCGGGCCCGCTCCAGCACCTCCTCCGCCTCCCGCAGGTCCGCCTCGGCCCGGGAGGCGCCGGGCCTGGTGGCCCGCTGCTCGAGGCACACCCCCAGGTTGATCCACGCCGGGAGAAGGTGGGGTTCCATCCGGGCTGCGGTGCGGAAGCCCTCGATGGCCGCGTCCAGGTGGACCGAGGCGTCCTGGCCGCGACCGTCCTCGTACTGGGCCAGCTTCTGGTTCAGCAGGCCCAGGTGGTTCCAGACCGTGTAGTCGCGCTTCTCGGTCGAGAGGGCCCCGAAGGCCGAGAGCCCCCGGGCGAGGGCCTCCGTGGGATCGAGGCCCCGCTGGAACCGGGCGTTGCCCAGCACGTAGCAGGTCTGGCCCAGGGCGATCCGCGCATCTGCCCGGGCTGGGCCGGTCGCCACGGCCTTCTCGGCGGCGGCCAGGGCCGAGCCGGCGAGGGCCTGGGCATCCTGGCCCTGGAGGACCTGCGTGTCCGCGAGGTTCCGTTCCAGCGCCGACATGAGGATCAGGGACGGCACATGGTCTGGCTGGAGGCGGAGGGCCGTGCCCAGGGCCGCCATGCCGCGGTCGAAGGGCCCTTGGACATCCCCCTGCCCGTACTTCTCCATGAAGAACGCATTGTTCTCCAGGTCCGCCTCCGCCGCGTACACCGCAGGCACGCTCCGCCCCGTGACGGCGGCGGCTCGCAGGGCCTGGCGGCCTTCCTCGAAGTCCCGGCGCGCGCCCTCGCGGTCGCCCCGGTTCCACGTCTGCCAGGCCCGGGCCTGCAGCAGGGAGCCGCGCAGCAGCGGGGCCTCGTAGAACCAGGGCAGCTCCGTCCCCAGGGCCGCGAGCCGCGCCAGGGCCTCGTCCAGCCGCCCCTCGTAGAAGGCCAGCAGCGCCTCCAGGTAGGCGGGGGAGGGCACGTCCGCGCCCTTGGCCTGGCGGAGGAAGGCAAGGGCGGGATCCCGGAAGGTCTGCTCCACCTCGCGGAGGCGGGCCTCCCGCTGATCTTTCGAGGCGATGCGCTCCGCCTCCAGCAGCTGGTCCCGGTACTGCCGGCCGAGGACGAGGCTCAAGGCGTAGGCCGCGCGGGGCGCGCGGTAGCCCGCGTCCCAGGCCATCTGCAGGTGCTCCCGGGCCTTTTCCACGTCATCCAGCGTCCAGTGGCCCAGGCCCAGGGCGTAGTGGCCCGGCCCGTTGGCGATGGCGCCGGCCTGGGCCATGTCGGTCTGGAGCCGGGTCATCTGGTCCCGCACAGCCTGCAGGTCCGGTCGGATGTCGTGGGGCGGCGACAGCGCGGAGTAGCGGGCCGTGGCGTCGATGCGGGCGGTGGCCTCGGTGAACTGCTGGGCGAGACGCTCCCGGCGGCCGGCGTCGCGCCGCGTCTTCACCGCGACGCCCAGGGCCACCAGCACGGCCAGCGCGGCCACAGCGCCCACGGCCGCCAGCTGCCGGTGCTTGCGGAGCTTGCGCTGGACGCGGTACCAGAGTCCCGTGGGGCGGGCCAGCACCGGGTCCCCGGCGAGGAAGCGGTCGAGGTCCTCGGCCAGGGCGCGGGCCGACTCGTAGCGATGGCCGCGCTCCTTCTCCAGGCACTTGAGGGTGATGGCCTCCAGGTCCCGCGGGATATCCAGGCCCGGCCCGCGCATGGACGGCACCTCATGGGCGGCGATGGCCCCCAGGACCTCCAGCGCATTGGCCCCGGTGACCGGTGGCCGCCCCGTCACCGCCTGGTAGAGTGTGGCGCCCAGGCTGTAGACATCCGTGCGCCGGTCCAGCCGCGACACCTCCCCGCGGGCCTGCTCGGGGGACATGTAGGACGGCGTGCCCAGCACTGCACCCGTCTCGGTGACGTTCTGGTCCCAGTCCCGGGCCAGCCCGAAGTCCATGACGAAGGTGCGCAGGGCGCCGTCCTCCGTGCGCTCCACCATGATGTTGGAGGGCTTGAGGTCCCGGTGGATGATCCCCACCCGGTGGGCCTCCTGAACGCCCAGGGCCGCGTCCCGCACCACCATGGCCCGCTGCTCCAGCGACAGCTCGGCGGCCGCCAGGTCGAAGGGCCGTCCGCCGATGCACTGCATGGCGATGAAGACCCGGCCCTCCACCTCGCCCACTTCGAAGACCTTGCACACGTGGTCGTGGTCCACCCGGGCCTGGGCGCGGGCCTCCAGCATGAAGCGCGCGAGGTGCCGGTCATCGTCCAGGCGCACGAACTTGATGGCCACCATGCGGCCCAGGCGCCTGTCGCGGCAGCGGAACACCTTGCCCATGCCGCCCTGCCCCAGGAAGCCCAGGCACTCGTAGCGGTCCCAGCCCGGCACCGGGAAGGGCGGCGGTCCGGATCCGGCCGCGGGAAGGGGCGCATCCAGGGTCAGGCCGCTCCCGGGCCCGGGCCCGGATTCGGGCTCGCGGCTGTCCAGGGTCTCCGCCCGGGACCCCAGGGGATCCATCTGGTGCGCCTTCGGGTCTTCATCCATCTGCACAGCTCCCAGGGCGAGAAGTTGGCGGCAGAGACCGATATTCAGAATCGAATCATGGCACGTTAGACCCACTCTAATTCAAGAGTCAATTTGTCAATTTAAGACCATGCGACAGACATCCGTTCCTATAAAGACGGCCGTCTCCTCCCACCCGCCCCGCCCTCAGGCGAGGTGGCCCTTGAGGTCGGCCAGGCTGAAGGGCTTCGGCATCAGGCTCACCCCGGGGTAGCGCCGCACCAGCTCGAGGACGGCGAGGTTGACCCGGCCGGTCGAGATCACCACCGGAAGGTCCGGACGGAGGGCGCGGAGGCGCGGCAGCGTTCCGGCGCCGCCCAGGCCGGGCATGTCCATGTCCAGGATCGTCACGGCGGGCTGGAGTCCTCCCTCCAGGAGGTCCAGCGCCGCTTCGCCCGTGGCGGCGATGATGGGCTCGAAGCCCAGGAAATCCAGGAGGGCGCCCACGGAATCCTGGATGGAGGCGTCGTCATCCACGAGGAGGACCACGGCGCGCGCGGCTACGCACGCGGCAGGCAAAGCCGTCTCCGGGTCAGGCTCGGGTTTCCCGACTGCAGGCATGGGGGTCTCATCGATCTGTTGTCCAGTCTATCGTTAGGTCCCGAATGCCTCGATTCCAGGGCCACCCTGCACGTTAGTCTGGTGGTTATCAGCATTTACGTTCACGCCCCCAACAGCCGTTCTAGAAAGCATGGGCCTCGCCAACCGTATGGTGGGGGCGGTGGAGAGGGGGGGCCTCGTCATGGACGAGCGGATGCGATTGTTGCGGGGCCTCGAGCCCAAGCACGCGGGCCAGGCCTCGTACGCGGCCATCCTCGAGGCGGCGGCGGGCCTGTTCCGCCAGTTCCCCGCCGACGCCATCACCCTGCGGGACATCCTCGCCCTGTCCGGCGTGGGCAACCAGACCCTGTACAACTATTTCCCCGCGGGGCGGGACGACGTGGCCATCGCCCTCTTCGACCGGCTCCGGCGTGCGGACGAGCGGGCGTTCCGCAGCCACGTCCAGACCGTGGCGTGGGAATCTCTGGCGGATGCCGAGGGCATCACCAGGGCGCTCAGCGCCGCCCTCGCACGGGCCACGGTCGGGAACCTGAAAGAAAACCTCCAGCTCCATGCGACGGTGAACGCCTACCTGAAAGCCCATCGCCTGGGTTCCCTGGCCACCCATGCGGAGGGCCTGGAGGAGGCCCTGCGGCAGGAGATTCTCCTGCGCTACGGAAGCCGCTTCTCCGGGCAGGCCCTGGGACCGGTCGTGCAGCTGAGCCTGCATGTGGTGCGTGGCGTCGCCGATGTGGCCCTGACCCACCCCGCGTGCCCCCTCGGGGATCTCGAATCCATGGCGCGGAAGCTCCTCCGGCCCATCCTCCAGTCCGGGCTGAGGCGCGAGGCCCCGGTGAGCGGAGACCACCCGTTCGTCGCCGAGGCTCCCGCCCCCGTGGCCATCACCGGGGCCCCGGTCGGCCCCGCCAGGCGGGAGGCCATCCTGGCGCGGATCTTCAAGCGCCAGCGGTCCGGATAGGCCCCTTCCCGATCAGGCGCCAAGCGCCATGGGGTCCAGCCGCGCCGACAGCAGACCTGGCAGGCGGTAGACTGGTACGCAGACGTGCGAGGTCCCCGTGTCATTCACCCCAGGCAGCAGGCGCGGCGCCATGGCCGACATCAACATGACGCCCCTCATCGACGTGATGCTGGTGCTGCTGATCATCTTCATGATCGCGGCCCCCATGATGATGACGGGCGTGGACGTGAAGCTGCCGGAGAGCCGCACGGGCCGGAACCTGGAGAGTGAGGCCCTGACGGTTTCCATCACCTTCGACGGCCGCCTCCAGTTCGACCAGGCCTTCATGGCCCTTCCCGTCCTGGCCAACCAGCTCAAGGCCAAGGCCCAGTCCGGCGGGAAGCGGCCCGTGCTGGTGCGGGCCGACCACAACGTGCCCTACGGCCGCGTCATCCAGGTGGTGGACGCCATCCGCGAGGCGGGCTTCACCCAGGTGGGCTTCGTCACCGCCGCCGCCCCCATCGCCGCGCCCGCCACCGCTGCAGCCACCGGAACGAAATGAGCCAGGACCTCCAGGCCTACCTCCGCAGCCGCGCCCACCTGGGCGAGCTCCGCTGGGGGCCTGGGCTGGCCCTGAGCCTGGCCCTGCACCTGACCATCGGCGTGGCCTTCTTCTGGCCCCGGGGCGGTGGCGGCGAAAAGGCTGAGGAGGTCAAGGTCACCTGGGTGAACCTGCCCGCGGCCATGGGCGGCCAGTCCGGCGGTTCCGACGCCATGGAGGTGGGCAAGACCGGCGAGCGCCTCCGGCGCGTCGAGGAGGTGGCGCCGGTGCGGAACACCACGCCGTCGGCCACGGCCCCGGATCCCTTCGCCACCAAGACCACCAAATCCGCCGCCAAGGGCGACAGCAAGGACGCCGCCAGCACCGGCACGGGCACCACCGCCGCCAAGGGCAAGACCGCCTCGCCCAACCCTGTGGCGGGGGCCGTGGGCTCCGGCAACGGCGCGGCCTTCGGCGCCGGCTCCGGCATTCCGGGCCTGAACCCCACCTCCGGCGTCCAGGGGGGCGTGGGCCTGGTGGGCGGGGTGGACGGCAACTTCCCGTTCGTGTGGTACCTGCAGCAGGTCCAGGCGCGCATCACCTCGAACTGGAACCGCGTGTCCAGCACCCAGGGCCGCGTGCAGATCTATTTCCGCATCGCCCGGGACGGCAGCCTCGACCGCGTGCGCGTGGAGATCCCCAGCGGCAACGCCGCCATGGACGAGAGCGCCCGCATGGCCGTCCTGCGCGCCGCGCCCCTCCAGCGCCTGCCGGACGGCTACGACGGCTCGTATCTGGGCGTGCGGTTCTGGTTCACGTACCTCGGGAACTGAGCAGGAACCCCGACCAGCCGACGACCGGGGTCTGAAGCGGGTCGGTCGGACACCCCTCTCTGCCCCTCCAGGGGGCCGTTCCGGGCCTACCTTTGGGGTGTGCGCATCAGCGCCCCAGAAAGGGGGATTTATGCCAGCGCTCATCAACCTCGCCTCCACCTCGCTCGCCTGGAAGAAGACCGGCGCGGCCGGCCCCACCTTCAGCCTGGAGACCAGGGAGGGAACCGTCGCCACCCTCGCCTTCCTTCCGGAGGATCTCACCCTGGCCAGGGTGGAAACCTCGGGCGGATCCTGGACCCTCAGGCACAGCCGCTTCCCGGCCAGTTCCGTCACCCTCCGCCAGGCGGGCTCCAAGACGGACCTGGCCATGTTCCATCCCCACCTGGTGGGGAACGGGAAGCTGGTCTTCAAGGGCGACGAGACCTTCGACTGGGTCCGCATCGAAGGCATCCACCCCGGCGCGGCCTTCCTGGACGCGGACGGCCTGCCGCTGGTCCAGCTCACCCTGAACCCGGACGGCACCAGCCGGTCGGCCCCGGAGGACACCCCCCTCGCCCTGGTGGACATCTCCCAGCCCCACCGGCGCCTGGCCGACCCCGCCCTGCTGTCCGCCATCGGGTGGTACCTGCTCCTGCTCGAGACCCTGCTGGAGGACCCGGGCGTGGCCGCGGAAACCAGCCTGCGGATGTAGGAACCCGAACCGGTGACGTCTGACAAAACGCCAGGGCGCCGGGGGGACGGGTGCACTAAACTCCCCTGATGCGCTCAGCCCTCTGGATGACAGCGGCCCTCGGGTTTCTTCAGGCCCAGCCACCCTGCACCGTGACCGCCGAGCCGCGCGAAATCCGACCGGGCGAATCCGTGCTGCTGACCTGGACCTGCCCCCAGTCGACCCAGGTGCGCCTGGAACCCGGCGGCATGATCCTGCCAGGGCGGTCCCAGGTGACGGTGCGGCCTTCCTATACGACGAGGTACAGCCTCTTCGAGGCGGGGCCCGGCGCCGGGTCTGGCAGCGCCGAGCTCGGCCACGCGGAAGTGCGCGTGACGCCCGGGATGCCCCTGGGCGAGGCCGCCCGCATCTGCGCCTTCGACGCCAGCACCAAGGCCGTGCTGCCGGGCGAGCCCGTGGTGCTGAAGTGGGAGTGCGCGGGCAGCGCCAAGGTGCGCCTGGAGCCCGGCGGGCTCGAGCTGGACGGCAAGAGCGAGGTGACCGTCACGCCTCTGGAGAGCACCCGCTACACCATCACGGCCAACAACGCCGCCGGCGGCCAGAGCCGCACACTGGAGGTGGCGGTGCTGGGCCACCGGCCCATGGCGGCGGCCCAGACGCCCATCGCCAGCGTGTGCAGCTTCGAGGCCAGCCGCACCGTGGTGAAGCCCGGCGAGCAGGTGGACCTCAAGTGGATCTGCCAGGGCGACGCCAAGGTGCGCCTCGAGCCCGGCGGCCTGGAGCTGGACGGCCAGTCCAGCATCGCCGTGGTTCCCGACAAGACCACCGTCTACACCCTCAGCGTCAGCAACCTCATGGGCGGGTCCTCCCGCAGCCTCGAGGTGCAGGTGGAAGCGCCGCGCCGCGTGCTCACGGAGAAGGACCTGGCCGATCCGGAAGAGGCCGTGAAGCCGCTGGAGCGCATGGACCTCCCGGAAGCCCTGCACCGGGGCGCCGCCCAGCGGGCCGCCGCGCCGCAGGGCGCCTGGACCCTGCGCCTGGTGGTCTCCGGCCGCGCCGAGGGCCTGAAGGTGGTGGCCAGGGCTGCGGGCCCCAAGGCACCGGACGTGCTGGTGCTGCCCTACGTGCGGCCGGACGGTTTCCGCTGGTGGCAGGCCTGCTACGGCGCCTACCCCACCCGCGCCGCCGCCCTGAAGGCCTGGCGGAGCGCCCCCGAAAGCCTGCGGAAGGCCTTCCGCGACGCCCTGCCCCTCCGGCTCCAGCACCTGCCCGGGGATCCGCCGAAGGCGCTGTAGATCCGCGGGGGGCCGGCCCTAGTTCCGGGTGACTTCCAGCGTGTAGGACTCGCCGACCATGTTGGCGTCGAGGGTGTCCACGATGAAGTAGATGGTGCGCGTCTCCTTCGTGGGGTTCTCATAGGTGGCCTGGGGCTCGCCGGTGGGGATCCGGTTCTGGAGCAGCCCCGGCTCGTCGCGCCCCCAGGCGTTCACGGCCAGCACCCGGAACCAGGCCTTCCGGCCCTCCACGACCTGTGCCTTCACCTTGCCGCCCGCCGGCACCTCGATGGCGAAGGCCCGCCGCCCGCTCATGTCGGGAACCTTGTCCATCACCCGGACGCTGCCCGCGGGCAGCTGGAGAGCCGGGATGGACGGCCCCTTCCGGGCCCCGTGCCGGGTCTCGCCCAGGATGCTGGCCTCGCCGCCGGGATCCGGGCGATGGGGGGTCATGGGGCCCCGGGGGGCCTTGGGAAGGTCCTTGGCCTCCACCACCGGCAGGGGCGCCGGGGCCTGGAGGACCGCCATGGGAAGCATCAACAGACTGGGAAGCATGGGCACCTCCGCGCGCATCCACCTTTAGGATGCTCCAAGTCCGGGATGGGTTTAGGCCCATCACAAGCGCCCAGAGCATCGCCTCTGGAAGGGCCTTCTCATCCCCCCTCCCGGTGGGGAATCCGCCCCTGCCGTCCGGCAATCTACCTGTTGCGACAACCAAGGCGGAGGACTATCGTCTGACAGCCCATGCGGGCTTTCTACCAGGAGGAAGCAATGAAGATCTCACCTTCCGGGCTGGTCGTGCTTTCCGCGGCCTTGGTTGCCGGCACCCTTTCCCTCGCGCGCGACGGCGAGAAGCGCAGCGGGGAGGTCACCCTGGCCGCTGACAAGCTCCCGTGGGAGGACCTGGCGGCCAAGGGCGTCGGCGTGATGGTGGCCGATGTGGAGGGCCTCCATGCCAAGGGGGCCTGGCATGGCTTCGTCAAGTTCCCCGTGGCCAGCAAGAGCCCCGTCCACGCCCACTCCCACGCCCTGAGGCTCGTGGTGGTGTCGGGCACCTTCCGCTACGGGAGCGACCCCGACCACGAGCAGCCCTACGGCCCGGGTTCCTACGTCTTCATCCCGGCGAACCTTCCCCACTCGAACAGCCAGCCCGACGGGGCCGTGGTCTACGTCGAGCAGCCCGGCAAGTACGACAACAAGCCGGCGGGCCACTAGTCCAGGCTCGTCCAGACGGGATCGCGCCACCCGGTCAGCGGAGCACCTGGTACTCGCTCTGGACCAGGCCGCTGGGGAAGGACCGGGTGGCGACGTGGCGCAGGTGGAGGTCGTGCGGAAGGGTGCTGAAGAGCGGGATGCCCTCGCCGATCAGCACCGGAACCCGGGTGATGATGAGGCGGTCCACCAGCCCCGCCCGCAGGAACCGCTGGATGGTGATGCCGCCGTCCACGTAGAGGTTCGTGGCCCCGCGCTCCGCCAGCCGGGCCACAATCTCCGCCGGTGGGCCCGCCATCTGCTCCACCACCCGCCCGATGGCGCTCGGCAGCTTGAGCGGCTGGCCGCTCAGCACCACCACCCGCTTGGACCCGTAGGGCCAGGGGTCGAAGGTCAGCACCTTCTTGAAGGTCTTGCGCCCCATGACCACCGCATCGATGCCCGCCAGGAAGGCCCCGAAGCCGTGGTCCTCCCCGCCCCCCTCCGGCAGCCAGTCCAGGTCGTGGTTCGGCCGGGCGATGAACCCGTCCACGCTCGTCCCCACAAAGACGGATACCGTCATCAGGCCCTCCCCCCCTTTGGGTGGCGCCGAGTGGGTAAAAGTGACCGGATTTGGCTGCGCCGAGCGGCCCCCAGCGCCCGAATCGGGACCTCAGCGCCCGGTCGAGGGGCTTGCCGGCGCGCCGAGCACCTGGCCGAGGGAGAACGCCAGATCCCGGCTGACCTGCTCGCTCCCGCCGGTGCTGGCCACGGCGAGGTTCCCCTGGCGGTCGAGGATCAGGTGCGTCGGGAACGCCACGCTGGAGCCCGACATGGCCAGCTGCTTGAGCGCCGCGAACGGGATGCAGGCCACGGGAAACTGGAAGGGCCGGGTCTTCAGGAACGCCCGGACCTTCGACTCGTCGTCGTAAGCCAGGGCCAGCATGACCAGGTCCGGATGGGATCCGAGCCGGGCGTGGAGGGCGTTGAGGTCGGGGATCTCCTTCACGCAGGGCGGGCACCCCGTGAACCAGACGTTGAGATAGACCACCTTCCCCCGCAGGGCCGCCAGGGACCACGCCTTCCCATCCAGGTCCGTGAACTGGACCTCACCCACCGGCTGGCCGATCCGGGCCTTGAACCCCTCGGCGGGGCGCAGCCCCTGCGAAGCCTGGACGGTGGCGACGGAGGCCCCGATGGGGCTGGAAGCGGCCGGAGTCTGGCCCAGGAGCGCCAACGTCGAAAGCCCCGCGGCCAGCAGAAGTCGTGTGGAGGTCATGGAGATGCCTTTCGGGATGGGTCGGGTGCCAGAGAGTGGCAGATGCGCCCGGGCGGCCGGTCAACCGGGCGGGAAGAGGCCCCAATGGTCGAGGAGGATGTACAGGGGGAAAACCACGAGGCAGAAGGCGAGGAATGACACGAGAACGACACCGGTGACGTTCCAGCCGGAGCGACGCTGGTACTGCTCCGAGGTCTCGATCTGCGCCTTGGAGAGCTGCTTGGCGCTGGCGATGCCGCCGGCCGCGATGGAATAGAGCAGCGGAATCAACTGCCGCGGGAAGCGCTCGGGCAGGAAGGGCAGCAAGGCCAGCAGCGCCACGTTGAAGGCGATCCCGAGCCACAGCGTCAGGCGCTGGCCCTGGGTGTCCTGCAACGCCTTGAAGTTCTGATGGAGGGTGAACACCGCCGCGAACGGGCCACCGACGAAGGAGGCCAGGCGCACCTGGAACGGGGTGTAGATCGGCCGTCGCTCGGAGGCGACCTCGGCGCCTGGCTCTGCGAGCAGGGCTTCCGGCGGGGCGTACGGATTGGACAGGTCATCCATGGAAGATCCTTTGCGGGCGCGGTGCAATTCGAGTGGATGGTCAGGCTTGGGTGCTACGACTTGAAGCTGACTTCATAGATTCGCCAACTACCTGCAAACAGAGCGAAGACGATCTCATTAAGAACAGCACTCTTCGGGAACTTGATGACATGGAAGACACCGCTCTCGGAGAGCCTGATCTGGGGGTCTTCCTGGGCGTCTTTTCTTGACAGTGCCTCATTGAGACCCAGCGGGCCGTAGATGGCCTCTTTGATCTTGGAATTGGAGCGAATTTCATGTTCGGAGGGACCATTATAAGAAATGATGTTGTCGCCCCTATAAAATTCGAAATCTGGCGTAAGCATGGCTTCCAGAGCCGCCGGATCCTGCTTTGCCATGATCTTCTTCAAGCCTTCAGCGGTGGGTAGAGGCGGAACCTCTTTCGAGAAGCCATCGAATCCCAGAATCCTGATGCTGACAACCAAGCCCTCATGATTGAGCTCTAAGCTGTAATTTCGATCGGCGTAGTCGAGGCGCGCGTATTCGGTGCCGTCATCCAAATACTTCGATTTCGACTTGGGCGGGCCGAGCGCCTTGAACACCTCGCTTTCGGTCGAGCCGAGCGTAACCCCGGGGAGACCCCCATCCCCCGGCGTCGGCTTCCCGAAGAGCTGGATCGCGGTGATGCGATCCTTCTTGGGCGCCGCGAACTCGAAAATCAGCAGGTGCTCATGTTTTTCGGAGGTCCAGAAGGCTTTGATCAGCCAGCCATCTGAGGTGGTCCGCTCCTCATAGGGTTTCCCGAGGGTGGCTTCGACCACCCTGGCAACCTGACCCAACTGGTACCCACCTAGCTTTAATTGACTCGGTAATCCCTGGCAAATACCAAACGTGGAGGCGCAGGCCAACAGGATTCGGAGGGGCTGTTTGAGCATGTTCCTATCTCCAGATGGCCTGACGAATGAAGCGAGCCGGCCCCGCCTACACCGAGACGATGAACGGAGCCGGGGAAGACGAACGAAGAGAAGGAGCGAGAGACAATGCAGGCGGGGTCCAGGTTGAGCGCCAGGTTAGACCCGCAACCAGCAGCTAAAGAATTAGTGGTATAGGCGCGAAAGCTTCAATGCCCGAGCTGGCGATTGATTCTTTAGAGTCGCTGGCCTTAATTAATCCGGGTTGCATTAGTGGGTGGAGCGCTTCCAGAATACCCATTACTGGGAATTTACGCCGAGCGCTCAGCCATTCCGCCACGGAGAGATCATCCTCGTAAATAATGGCTGGAGGTTTAGGCATCTCCCCACGTGAATGCATTAATTGTTTGGCAATATTGAAACTTGCTTGGAACAAAACCATAAAATCACCACGGTACGGCATCGGACAGAGAATCATATTTTTCAAGCTGTCCTGTTTTGGCCCTTCTTTTGTTTTAGATGGATAGATACCAACCCGTAATCCAGGAGCTGCTTCCAATTCTTCTTTGTTTAACTTAAGGGTAGTTCCTACCCATTGATCTGAACTCGGCGATCCTAAAAATAAATCAGCTTTCCATAACCCACTTATGCAGTTCGGAAGTCTATCGCGGTGCTTTACACTTCTAAAGGCGCGCTCTAACGTCGCAATTCGATGCTTGAGCTTAGGGGGTTTTCCAACTTTCCCGACTAACACTCTTGCATCGTCGGTAAGACTGTTTTTTGCAGTCTCAACAATATTTAGACTTCCATTCTTCTCGATACCGAAGAGGATGGATTCTGATGTGCCACGAATCCTACAGAACGAGTCAAGAACGTCTTCTACGATCGGGTAAATAGTTGAATCTCGGGCCCGAACGGCATCATGAACTGCGTATTCAAAACAAATACCGAACTCTCCATCCCCTTCTTTGTAGACGGTTCCAAGCTGCTCAAGGGTTATTTTTTCAAGGCCTCCAAGGGCCGAGATGATATCAGCCTTGGTCGAGTACAACATCGCCCTGAGAATTGACGAAGTCATTGTGTAGCGAGCACGAACCGCCTCACCAACGTCTTCTTGTTGAACTTGGAGGGATATTTTTCTGCTCACAGTGACTCCATGTTGGGAAAAGAGAGTTGCGTCGAACAGATGAAGCTAACTGGCCCCGCCTGCACCGAGGTGCTGAAAGGAGTCGAGGAAGCGAGAAGTTGAGAGAGAGCGGCGGTCAATGCATGCGGGGTCCGAGTTGAGCTGAGGGTTAGGGCTGGTGGGCATCGTAAAGCTCGGACCAAGTGATTTGTTTGATACCGACATGACTACTCGTGAAAACAGCATGAACTGGAATGAGTTCACCAAAGTCTAAGAACTTGGCACGATCAATGGCTTGAAATGCCCGACTATAGAAAGTGAGAGCATTTTCGGGAATCAAGATTGCATGACGGCAATTTTCTCGATTCGTTCGCCCTGTCTCTTTGAGAAGCTCACCAAATATTTTATGCACAGTGTTGTGCCTATCTTTTGAGTCATCACTCTTGGCTTCGATGGCCCAATGGAGGTCCCCCTTGGATTTGTATTCGATGTCAGCGCGTGATTTTGATTTGCAATTACTGTTAATTAACTCACCGATGCAAATGTTTGGATCAGGGTGCCTTCTCAAGTGGGCTACGAATTGATTGATTAAGGTTTGCTCGGGATTGCGGTTGGCCATGATGGCTCCTCGTAAAGCCCTAACTCTGAATTGGACGACCAAACCCGTCCTGAGCTCGTTGTCAGATAATGGATGAAGGAACGATACCGGCATTGTAGATCACCGGGTCCTTTCTCTGCCGAACGGTGGCAAAACCGGGGGCGAACGGAAGTGCCCCGCCTTCCCACCCCTTGAAGGAGCGGGGAGACAGGGATCACTCAAGCGGTACTCCCGCTCTCAGGCTCTCTTGGCCGTGCTCCTCAGGCTTGGAGCTTCCCCAGCAGATCCTCGGCCACGCGCCCTGCAGCCCCCGGCTCTCCCAGGTGGCCGCGCATCTCGCCCAGGTCGGCGCGCACGCGCCGAGCCACCTCGGGATCCAGCAGCCGCGCCAGCTCCACGCCCAGGCGCTCGGGGTTCACCTCGCCCTGGAGCAGCTCGGGGGCCACTTCGCGGCGGGCCACGACGTTGGCGAGGCCGAAGTAGGGGACCTTCACGACGCGCTTGGCCATCTCGTAGGTGAGGGCGTTCAGCTTGTAGACGATGGCGAAGGGGGTGCCCAGCAGGGCCGTCTCCAGGGTGGCGGTGCCGGAGGCCACCAGGGCCGCGTCCGCGTGGGCGCGGGCGGCGTAGGGGCGGTCCTGCACCAGCGTCACGGGGGCCGGATCCTGCGTTGGGCCCAGGTGCGCGCGCACGAAGGCGGGGTCCAGCGTGGGGGCCACGGGCAGCACCCACTGGACCTCGGACTGGACCTCGGACTGGGCCGTGCGCCATCGCCGGGCCAGTTCCGCCATGGGCGGCAGCAGGCGCTCGATCTCGCCCTTGCGGCTGCCGGGCAGCAGGGCCACCAGGGGCCGCGCGGGGTCGAGGCCGGTCTCGGCGAAGAAGGCGGCGCGGTCGCACTCGGGCTTCACCACCTCCACCAGGGGGTGGCCCACGAAGCGCGCGTCCACGGGGTAGCCGCGGAACAGCTCGGGCTCGAAGTCGAAGAGGCAGTAGAGCGTGTTCAGTACGGTGCCCAGCTCGGGAATGCGCCCCTTCTTCCAGGCCCACACCTGGGGGCACACGTACTGGTGCAGGGTCACCGTGGGCAGCTGCTTCCGCAGGGCCTTGGCCAGCCGCAGGTTGAAGCCCGGGTAGTCGATGAGCAGGGCGCCGGCCACCTGCTCCTCCGTCGCGGCGGCCAGGATGGCCTTGAACAGCCGGTTCAGGCGCGGCAGGTGCTTGATGACCTCCACGAAGCCCACCACGGCGAGATCCTTCACGTCCGCCAGCTTGCGGTCCAGGAAGGGGCTCATGCGCGGGCCGCCGACGCCCACGAGGCGCAGGTCGGGCCGGCGGGCCTTCAGCTCCCGCAGCAGCTCCGCGCCGTGGAGGTCGCCGGAATCCTCGCCTGCGATGACCAGCAGGGTCTTCGTCATGAACGGTTCCCCGTGGGACCCCAGTGCCGACCGAAGGCGAAACCCTCCGGCGGCTCGGCCGCGCGGTCCAGGCCCGGGGGCAGGATCTCCTCGGGGAAGATCACCTCGGGATGGGCGGCCGCCAGCGCGGCGGCCTGCGCCCGGAAGGTGGCGGGATCCTCCGCGGGCAGGGCCATGTCCCAGCGGTAGCCCAGCTTCTGGAGCGGGCGCAGGTCCGAGGTCGGCCCGCAGACGCCGCACCAGAGGCGGTCCGCCAGGCGCGCCGCGTCCACCGTGGCCGGGTGCCAGCAGAAGCCCACGGCGTCGGCCTTGGCCTGGGCCAGCAGGTCCAGCACGGCGGCCTCGGCCCCGCCCTCAATGCTCAGGGCGATCTTCGCGCCGCGGCCGCTGGCGGCCTCCAGCAGGGTCTCCAGGTGGCCCAGCAGGCGGAAGCCCGCCTCGCGGGTCTGCGGACGAATGGTGGGCAGGATGAGGAAATCCGGGCCGAGCGAGGCGTGGAGAACCGCGAGCCCGTCTTCCACCGGCGACTCGCCGGACAGATGGACGGCGTGAATGGCCAGACCCCGGCGCGCAAGGGTGGACCAGTCGGGATGCAGGCCGACCTCCCACCGCAGGGTCAGGGGCGCCAGGGGGACCCAGGGACCGGGATCAGCGTGGGAAGGGATCTGGGGCACGAACCGCATCGGCTTATCATGGAGCATCGGAGGTGCCATGGGCCGCATTTTCACCCTGGACGAAGCGCGGGCCCTGATGCCGCAAGTGAAGGCATTGACGGAACCTGTCTACACACTGGCCGCCAGCCTCGCCGAGGAGCTCACCCAGGCGGAAGAGGCCCGGGACGGGCGCCGGGTGGAGGAGCTGCGCGAGCGCCTGCAGGTGCTGGTCAAGTCCTGGCAGCAGAGCATGCAGGACCTGGAGGCCGACGTGAAGGGCCTGTGGCTGGTGGACTTCGACGCCGGCGACGGCTACTGGTGCTGGGCCTACCCCGAGGAGGGTCTCGACCACTGGCACAGCTACGAAGGTGGCTTCCGCTCCCGCGTCCCCGCGGACCAGCGGCCCGGCGTGCAGGCCTGAGCGCATGCCCCGACCCAGACCCACGAAGCGCATCGAACCCGACGCGCCGCCCGGGGATTTTCGCGCGGCCGTCCTGGCGGTGGTGGCGCGCATCCCCAAGGGAAGCCTGGCCTCGTACGGCCAGGTGGCCCTGCTGGCAGGCTTCCCCCAGCGCCCCCGCCAGGTGGGCATGGTGCTCTCGGGCCTGCCGGAGGGCACGGACCTGCCCTGGCACCGCGTGGTGAACAGCCGGGGCTACGTCCCCAGCCGGGGCCGCTGGTGGGGCGCCATGGAGCAGATCGGCCGCCTGCGGGACGAGGGCATCGAGGTGGACGACCAGGGCAACCTGGATCTGGAAGCCCACCGGTGGGATGGGGTGGAGCGGAAGCAAACGCCTGCCACAAGAACGACAAAGGGCAAACGCTGATCTGGCCCCCGGCCTTCGCCCGGCTATGCGCAAGGGATCTCCACGAAGGTCACGAAGGCGGAAACCAGAACACGAAGGCGGCTCCAAGGCTTCGGCGCGGATCTTCCGGCTGCGTCGGACCCATTCGTGGACTTCCCGCGCCCGCAGGGCGTCTTCGTGCCATTCGTGGTGGGCCTTTCAGGCGGCCGGTCAGGTACACTGGAGGGCGGAGGGCTCCATGAAGGTGCGCGTATCGGTGCAGTTGAAGCCGGGGATCCTGGATCCCCAGGGCAAGGCGGTGGAGCAGGGGCTGCACGGCTTCGCCTTCGAGGTGGAGCATGTCCGCATCGGCCGGCTCATCGAGATGGACATCCCGGGCGCCGACCCCGCCGAGGTGAAGGCCAAGGCCCAGGCCATGTGCGACAAGCTGCTGGTCAATCCCGTGATGGAGAAGGCCTCCATCGAGGTGCTGTGATGCGCGTGGCCGTCCCGGTCTTCCCGGGCTCCAACTGCGACCACGATGCCCTCCACGCCTGCGGCACCGTGATGGGCTGGGAGACGATCCCCGTCTGGCACCAGGATCCGCGGCTGCCCGAGGGCACCGACCTGGTGTTCATCCCCGGCGGCTTCAGCTACGGCGACTACCTGCGCTGCGGCGCCATCGCGGCCCTGGCGCCCATCATGGCCGACGTGAAGCGCCACGCCGACAACGGCGGCCTGGTGCTGGGCGTCTGCAACGGCTTCCAGATCCTCTGCGAGGCCCAGCTGCTGCCC
The DNA here is from genome assembly GCF_022808935.1 of Geothrix sp. SG200. GTDB lineage: Bacteria > Acidobacteriota > Holophagae > Holophagales > Holophagaceae > Geothrix > Geothrix alkalitolerans. The sequence goes on along the minus strand of NZ_JAKZFR010000006.1, from coordinate 141,212 downwards.
GGCGCCCTGCTGCGCAACGAATCTCTGCGCTTTATCCACGCGGACGTCCACCTGAGGGTGGAGCGGGCCGACCTGCCCTTCACCCGGGCCATGAAGGCCGGCGAGGTCTTCCGGGTGCCCATCGCCCATGCCGAGGGCAACTTCACCCTGGATCCCGCGGAGCTGACGGACCTGGAGGCCCGGGGCGGCGTGGCCTTCCGCTACTGCTCGGCCCAGGGCGAGATCGGCGCGGACCACGTGCCCAACGGCGCCATGAACGGCATCGCCGGCATCGTGAACGTCCGGGGCAATGTGCTGGGCATGATGCCCCACCCCGAGCGGGCGGTGGACCCCAAGCTGGGCCCCACGGGCGGCATGGGGATGTTCAGGAGCCTGGAAGCGGCCTTCAGCAAGGTCTGAACCGGGTCGGGATGGGATCTTGCCATCATCGTGGAAAAAAAACCGGATGGACTTGTGAAATTTTCACGCTTGACAGGAAGTTTTCCTGTCATCCTTCCGGATGGCCCCGATGGGCACCTCTGTTTCTTCCTGAGCCATGAGCACACCTGAAGCCAAAAATCTCCAAACCTTCACCAGCGGACCTCTCCGCCTGGCGGTCCTCAAGCGCGACCCCGTGCCCGCGAAGCTGCTGCCCGCGCGGGACGCGTGGACGCTGCTCCAGCCCACGCACGCGGTGCGCGTCTGCACCAGCGAGGACCGCGAGGAGGGCGTCATCCGCTCCGGCGACCTGGCCCTGCTGCTGCCTGGCTTCGGCCACACCCTGAAGCGCCACCACGCCAACGCGCCCTTCGGCTTCACGGCGCTGTTCATGGAGGGCCCCTTCCCCGAGCCGCTGCTGTCGTCGCTCCAGAACCCGCCACGCAAGTGGCAGGAATCCAGCTTCGCGGTGCTCCGCAGCCTCAGCCTCAAGCAGCTGTTCAGCATCTTCACCCAGGAGCTGTCCAACCCCGACGGCGTTCAGCTGATGACGCGCGAGCTCTTCCTCATCCTGCTGGGCGCGGAGCTGTCCCGCCTCACGGAGAAGGAGGACCGGGGCCGCTTCCCCTACCGCCTGAACCGCTCCACCCTGCAGCTGGTGCTGGACCACATGGAAGTCCACATCGGCTCGAAGAACAGCGTGCCCGAGCTGGCCACCATGGCCCGCTGCACGCCGGACCACTTCATCCGCCTCTTCCGCGAGGCCACCAGCACCACGCCCCACCAGTACCTCATCGAGCGCCGCCTCCAGCGGGCCGTGACCCTGCTGGCCAACGGCGAGCGCCCCAGCGACGTGGCGAAGATCCTGGGATTCTACGACGCCAGCGCCTTCACCCGCGCCTTCAAGCGCCGCTTCGGCGTCCCCCCCAGCGAGTACGCGCAGGAAGCCTACGAGCGGCAGTTCCCGAAGAAGTAGGAACGTCCCGAGCCTTCCCTGTTGGAGGCGAAGCAAAAGCCCGGCAGAGCCGGGCTTTTGCTTGGGGGTTCCGGGGCTGTGCACGCAGCGCGGGACCCCCGGACCATCACTTGGCAACTTTCTCCGTGACCGCCTTCGCCTTGTCGGCGCCCTTCGTGGTGCCCTTCTTCGACTTGGCCTTGACCTTGGTGCTGCCGGCCTTGGCGGCGCCCTCGCCCTTGGCGGTGGCGGCCTTCACGTGCTCGCCCGCCACGGGGACTGCCCCGGCCTTGGCGTCCGCCTTGGCCTTGCCGGCCTCGGCCTTCTGGTCGGCCTTGGCCTTGGCCTGGTCGGCCTTCTCATCGCCCTTGGCTTTCGCCTTGTCCACGGTGGCATCCGCAGCGCCCTTCAGGTCGGCCTTGCTGGGAACTTGGGCTGCCAGGGACAGCGACGCACCCAGGATCAATGACATGACCAGCTTCATCGGAACCTCCCGAAAGTCTGAGGACTGAACCCTGAGGACTGCCTACGGCTTGCACACCTTGCAGGCCTTGTAGCCGGCCCTGTCGGCCTCGGCGGCGGAGGCGAAGGTGACCTTGTTCGCCTCCTTCATCTTCCCGGCCAGCTTGCAGTCGGCGCGGTGGTAGATCTTGGAATCCTTGTTGGCCACGATGGCCGTGGAGACCGCGGCGGCCTTGGGGGCGGTGGACTTGGCGGCGGCAGCGGCAGCAGCGGCGGGGGCCGGCTTGGGCGCGGGGGCAGCAGCAGGGGCTGGAGCCGGTTTGGCCGCGGCGGCAGGGGCCGGAGCCGGCGCGGGCTTCGCGGCGGCGGCCTTGGCTTCGGCCTCCTTCTTCTTCTCGTCCGCCTTCTTGGCTTTCTCCTCAGCCTTCTTGGCCTTCTTCTCGGCCTTCTTCTCGGCGGCGGTCTTGGGCTCGGCGGGCTTGGGCTGGGGGGCCTGGGCGGCGACCATCACGGAGGCGGCCAGCAGGAGGGCGAACAGGGCGCGGTTCATGGATGCTCCTTGAATGGGAGGACCAGCGTGGTCTTCCGAATCTCCGCTGTCAACGGGCCTGCCGACGGTGCTGTCATCGGGACTGTCAAAGGTGCAGTCAACGGGGCAGTCAGCGGGTCAGGCGGCAGGATGGTGCGAAGCGCGGCGGGCGGCGGGCCCTGGAGGCCTGCTCATAGGCGTAGGCCAGCTTCAGCAGGGTCCCCTCCTGCCAGGGCGCGCCCACGAAGGACAGGCCCAGGGGGAGGCCCGCCGCGAACCCGGCGGGCACGGTGATGTGCGGGCAGCCCGCCACCGCCGCGGGGCTGGAGAAGCTGAAGCCCGAGCTGTCGCCGTTGAGGTGGTCGATGAGCCAGGCGGGTCCGCCCGTGGGCGCCACCAGGGCCTGCGCCGCGTGCTTCTCCAGCAGGCCCAGGATGTCCTTCCGGGCCTGGGCGCAGGTCTCGAGGGCCTTCCGGTAGGCGGGATCCGTCAGCGGCCCCTTGGCCTGGGCCTGCAGGACGATCTCCTGGCCGAAGAAGGGCATCTCCCGCGCCTTCTCGCGCTCGTCGAAGGCCATGAGCCCCGCCAGGTCCCTCACGGCGCCGCCCCGGCCCGCCAGGTAGGCATTGAGACCCGCCTTGAACTCGTACAGCAGCACCTCGTACTCGGCGTCATCGTAGGCGGCGGTCTTCAGCTCCACCTCCACGAGCACGGCCCCCTGGGCCTCCAGCAGCTCCAGGGCGGGCTGGATGACGGCGTCCACGTGGGCATGCACGCCCAGGAAGTTCTTCGCCACCGCGAGCCGGGCTCCCTTGAGGCCCTCGGCGGCGAGGAACTGGGTGTAGTCCTTCTCCCGGCGGGCGGCGGAATCGCCGGTGGCGGCGTCCTTCGGATCGGCGCCCACCAGGGCATTCAGCAGGAGCGCCGTGTCCCGAACGGTCCGCGCCATGGGCCCCGCCGTGTCCTGGGTGCTGGAGATGGGGATGATGCCGCTGCGGCTCACCAGGCCGACCGTGGGCTTCACGCCCACCAGCCCATTGGCGTTGGAGGGGCTCACGATGGACCCGTCCGTCTCGGTGCCCACGGCCACGGCGCAGAGGCTGGCGGCGGCGGCGACCCCGGAGCCCGAGCTGGAGCCGCTGGGGCTCCGGTCCAGGGCGTAGGGATTCCGGGTCTGCCCGCCCCGGCCGCTCCAGCCGCTGCTGCTGCGGGTGGAGCGGAAGTTGGCCCACTCGCTGAGGTTGGTCTTGCCGAGGATCACCGCCCCCGCGTCCCGCAGGCGCTTCGCCACGAAGGCGTCCTCCTTCGGGGTTGGGGCGTCCGCCAGGGCCAGCGAGCCCGCCGTGGTCTTCATGCGGTCCGCGGTGTCGATGTTGTCCTTGATGAGCACGGGGATGCCGTGGAGGGGCCCGCGCAGGTTCCCCGCCTTCCGCTCGGCATCCAGCGCCTTCGCGATGGCGAGGGCGTCGGGGTTCAGCTCGATGACCGAATTCAGCCTCGGCCCCGCCTGGTCCAGGGCGCGGATGCGCGCCTGGTAGCGCCTCACCAGCTCCACCGAGGTCCAGCGTCCGTCCGCCATCCCCGCCTGGAGGGCATCCACCGTGGCCTCCTCCAGCACCAGGCCCTTGCGGGCCGGACCCGCCTTCAGGTCGCCGCCGACCAAGGCGGCCGCGCCCGTGGCCAGGCCGGCCCCGAGGAAGGCGCGGCGATCAAGGGACAGGGAATCATCTCGGCGGGGCATGGGCTTCCTCTGGGTGGGTGTCAGTGGATCATATCCTCCCGCGGCCGGCCGGTCCGCCACGAGCGTTGACCGGTCCCAGCCGTCATGACGGACCGGGTGGCCCCATGCTGGCCCCGGGAGGCTTCCATGGCCGCATTCCTGCTCTGGCTCATCCTGCTGGTGGTCTGCTGGCCGCTGGCGCTCCTGGCGCTGATCCTCTACCCGCTGGTCTGGCTGCTGCTCCTGCCCTTCCGGCTCCTGGGCTTCGCGGTGGAGGGGGTGTTCGGGCTCATCAAGGGCCTGTTCCTGCTCCCGGCCCGGATCCTGGGCGGCCGGCCCTAGGCCCGGGGCTGGCATAAGGGCCGCCGGGACCTGATATTTGGCCGCGACCACGGCCCACCGGGACGCGGCCAAGCCGGCGGGAGGGACCATGGAACTCTACCTGGATGCCAAGGAAACCGAGCTCCTCATGCGGATGCTGGACCACAGCCTCGACGAGATCCGGCGGGAGATCCACCACACGGACCACGCCGCCTTCAAGGCCACCCTCAAGGCAGATCAGGAGCTGATGCAGAAGATCGCGGCCAAGCTCAAAGCTCCGGCCGCCATGGGGATCTGAGTCGGGCCAGGGGGCCCTACTTGGGTACCGTTTCCGGCTCGGGCTTGGGCGCGGGCTCTGACTTGGGAGTTGCCTTGGGCGCCACCTCAGCTTTGGTGGCCGGCGCTTCCTCGGGCTTGGCCGCCGGCGCGGCAGGCTTGGCGGACTTGCCCGGCTTCGCCTTGGCCCCCTTGAGGTTGGCCACCCGCTGCTGGGCCTCGCGGGCCTTCACGCGCGCCGCGCTCGCCCGCTCGGAGGCAGCCTTGGCCTCGGCCTCCGCCGCCTTGGCCCGGGCCTCCGAGGCGCGGATCTGAAGGTCCGCTGCGCGGGTTTCTGCATCCTTGGCCTTGGCGGCGGCGGTCTTGGCCTGCGTTTCCGCCTTGGCCGCGCTGGCCTTCAGGCGCTCCGCTGAAGCTTTGGCCCGCTTGGCTTCCGCTTCCAGGCGGGTCGCTTCCACACCGGCCGCGGAGGGCTTGGCCTTCGCGGCCTTCTGCGGGACGCCAGCCGCAAGGAGCGTGGAAGCCAGACAAAGCAGGATGGGCAGACGCATGGGGCCCCCGGGGAATGTCCCAGGGTTTCCGGGGCTGCGGCCCCCTGTCAACCCAGGGCGCGCTCCAGGGCCCCGGCGTGCAGGTCCTTCAGCTCGGCGGCATCGGCGTCCAGCAGGGGCTGGCCATCCACGGCGAGGGTGACGCGGGCACCGCCGGTGGCGCCGATCTTGGCAACGGGCACGCGGTGGGCGGCGCAGAGGGTGGCCAGGCTGGACTCGGCTTCCGGGCTCACGCTCACCACGATGCGGCCGGACGTTTCGCCGAAGAGCAGGCTGTCCAGGCGCAGGGCCCCCTTCGAGAGCATCAGCTGGCAGCCCATGCCTTCTCCATCATTCCCGCCGAAGGCGCTCTCCAGAACCGCTGTCAGCAGGCCGCCCTCGCTGGTGTCGTGGGCGCTGCGGATGAGGCCCAGGCGGATGCCCTCGCGCACGCAGGCCTGGAGCCGCAGCTCCTCGTCCAGGCGCAGCTCGGGGCAGGCGCCCTGCACCTTGCCCGTGCGCAGCTTCAGGTACTCGCTGCCGCCCAGCTCGTCCCGCGTCTCGCCCAGCAGGAAGATGCCGTCGTGGGCGGCGCGGAAGCCGGACCCGCAAAGGCGGTTGCCCACCTTGGAGAGGGCGGTGGCGTCGGCGGCGGCCACATCCACGGGACCGGCGCAGTCCTCGATGAGGCCCACCGCCGCGATCATGGGCGTGGGAGCGATGCTCTGGCCTTCGGTGTCATTGTAGAGGCTCACATTGCCGCTGACGATGGGCACCTCCAGGGCCAGGCAGGCCTGGCGGATGCCCAGGCAGCCCTGCTCGAAGGTCCACATGTTCTCGGGCTTCTCGGGGTTGCCGTAGTTGAGGCAGTCCGTGAGGCCGATGGGCTCGGCGCCCACGCAGGCCAGGTTGCGGCAGGCCTCGGCCACAGCGTGGGCCGCGCCCCAGAAGGGATCCAGGTAGCAGAAGCGGCTGTTGCAGTCGCTGGACATGGCCACGGCCTTGCCCGTGTCCCTCCCCTGCTCGTCCTTCACGCGGATGAGACCCGCGTCGCCGCGCCCCATGCCCAGCAGGGTGTTGCTGCGCACGGTGCCGTCGTACTGCTCGAAGATCCACCGCTTGCTGGCCACGGTGGGGGCCTGGAGGACCTGGCGCAGGGTGCGCTCCACCTCGGTGGGCTTCAGGTCCGCGGGCAGGGGCGCGGCGTTCACCGCGTCCAGGTAGCCGGGGCGCTGGCGGGGCCGGTCGTACTTGGGCGCGGCGTCCACCAGGGGCTGGATGGGCAGGTTGATGACGGGCTCCCCGTGCCAGCTGCCGATGAAGCGGCCGCTGTCGGTGACCTCGCCCACCACGCAGGCGTCGAGGCCCCACTTGTGCAGCACTTGGATGATGTTCGGCTCGCAGCCGGGGCGGGCCACCAGCAGCATGCGCTCCTGGCTCTCGCTCAGCATCAGCTCGAAGGGCGTCATGCCCTCCTCGCGCTGGGGCACCTGGTCCAGGCGGATCTCCAGGCCCGTGCCGGCGCGGCTGGCCATCTCGAAGCTGCTGGAGGTGAGGCCCGCGGCGCCCATGTCCTGGATGCCGATGACCCAGTCGGTCTGGAAGATCTCCAGGCAGGCTTCGAGCAGCAGCTTTTCCGTGAAGGGGTCGCCCACCTGCACCGTGGGCCGCTTTTCCTCGCTGCCCTCGCCGAACTCTGCGGAGGCCATGCTGGCGCCGTGGATGCCGTCACGGCCCGTCTTGGAGCCGATGTACATCACCTTGTTGCCCACGCCCGAGGCGAAGCCCTTGAAGATCTTGTCGCTGCGCAGCACACCGAGGGTGAAGGCGTTCACGAGGATGTTGCCGTTGTAGCTGCCGTCGAAGGCGCAGTCGCCGCCCAGCATGGGGATGCCCATGCAGTTGCCGTAGCCCGCGATGCCCGCGGCCACGCCCTTCACCAGGCCCTTCATGCGGGGCGCGTCGAGCTCCCCGAAGCGTAGGCTGTTCAGGTTGGCCAGCGGCCGGGCGCCCATGGTGAAGACATCGCGCAGGATGCCGCCCACGCCGGTGGCGGCGCCCTGGTAGGGCTCGATGAAGCTCGGATGGTTGTGGCTCTCCATCTTGAAGGCCACGGCCCAGCCGTCGCCGATGTCCACCACGCCTGCGTTCTCGCCGGGACCCTGGATGACGCGGGGGCCTTCCGTGGGCAGGTTCTTCAGGTGGACGCGGCTGGACTTGTAGGAGCAGTGCTCGCTCCACATGGCGCTGAACACGCCCAGCTCGGGGTAGGTGGGCATGCGGCCGTCGAGCAGGCGCAGGAGCACCTGCCACTCATCCTTCGACAGGCCCAGCTCCAGAGCCAGGGATTCGGTGACGGCCGGTTCGTGGGCAACGGACATGGAGGCTCCGGAAGCCTTGATTCTAGCGGTTCCGGGCTCTCCGGACGAGGCTTGACATCCGTCCGAGGCTCAGCCGCGGAATGTCCGCTTCCCTCGGGAATCCCTTTCCGTACACTGGAAAGTCACGCCCTCGGAGCCCATGACCCCTCCCCGCACCCTGCTCGCCTACAGCGCCCCCCGGAGCGGCTTCGGGGACGAGTGGATGACCTTCCTGCCCATCGGGCTGGGCTACCTCCAGGCCATGCTGAAGTCCCGGGAGCTGCCCTGCCGCGTGGCGAACCTCAGCGGCAAGGGGCGCAAGGAGATCCTAGATTACCTGCGGGCCCAGAACCCGGCAGTGGTGGGCGTCTCCATGTTCACCTTCAACCGGAAGCGATCCTACGAGCTGCTCACCTGGGCCCGGGAGGCCTGCCCCGGCGCCATCCTCCTGGCGGGCGGGCCGCACCCCACGCACCTGGCCGACGAGGTCTTCGAGGACTGCCCAGCCCTGGACGCCATCGTGCAGGGCGAGGGTGAGGCCGTGCTGCTGGGCATCGCGGAACGCCTGAAGACCGCCCCGGGGTCCGACCTCTGGAAGCGCACGCCGGGTCTCATCCTCCGCGAGGGCCGCACCCTGCCCCAGCCGCCCCTGGAGGACCTGGACGCCATCGGCATCCCCGCCGAGCACCTGGAGGCCGACTTCCTCAACGACGTGGGCCAGCTGGCCTACCTCAGCACCAGCCGGGGCTGCCCGGCCACCTGCAACTTCTGCAACACGCCGGAGTTCTGGGGCACCTCCATCCGCTTCCGCAGCGCGCCTTCCGTGCTGCGCGAGATGCGCCTGCTGCGCGAACAGCACGGCCTCACCTACTTCAGCTTCCGGGATGACACCTTCACCGCCAACCGCGACCGCGTGCTGACGCTGATGAAGGGCATCCAGGAGAGCGGCCTGCATCCGCTGTGGAACTGCCAGAGCCGCGTGAACCTGGTGGACGAGGACCGCCTGGTGGCCATGAAGCGGGCGGGCTGCGAGTTCATGCAGTTCGGCGTGGAGCACGGCAGTGAGCGCGTGCTGCAGCTGCTGGACAAGGGCACCAACCTGCGCCACGCCCGCCGGGCCCTGGGCCTGGTGCGCAAGGTGGGCATGAACCTGGGCATCTACCTCATCACGGGCATCCCCGGCGAGACCTGGGCGGACGTGGAGGAGACCGCCGCCTTCATCCGCGACACCCGCCCCCAGGACTGCCAGATCAGCCCGCTGGCGCTGTATCCGGGCACCCGCATGTTCGACCAGTACCGGGCCGAGGGCCGCATCCGGAAGGACTTCTATCGGGCCTCGGGCGACGCCGAGATCTTCGCCCGGGTGGACGGCCACACAGAGAAGGCGCTGCGCCACATCGACCAGGTCGCCCAGCGGGCCAAAGCGAAGTCCCGCTTCACAGCCGCCGAGTTCGCCGAGCAGAAGGCCTGGCTGGGCTTCTGCGCCGTCACCAACCTGCTCTGCGGTGAGGCCGCCGAGGAGGAGGGCCGCTTCACCGAGGCCGAGGCCGAATACGCCGAGATCATCGCCAAGGAGCCGGCCAATCCCTGGGGCTTCATGAAGCGGGCCCTGCTGCGGGAGAAGCTGGGCCGGGCGGACCAGGCCCGGGGGGACCTCGAAGAGGTGCTGGCCCTGGCGCCGGGCAACCCCGAGGCCACGGAGCTGGCCGCGATGTGGGGCCTGAACCGGCACAGGACCCGGGCGAAGAAGCCCGCCCACGGCCCCACGGCCGAGATGAAGGGCGCGGAGGCCTACCTCAGTCGGCCGAAGATGTAGCCTCCAGGGGCTGCCCCGGTACGGCGATCCCGGCCCTGAGCGCGCGCCGCCAGGCCACCCAGCCGAGGACGCAGAGCACCTGGTAGACCAGGTAGAGGCCGCTGGTGACGTAGAGCCCCTTGTAGATCAGCAGGCCCACTGAGAGGCAGTTGGCCGCGATCCACACCATCCAGTTCTCGAGCCACTTGCGGGTCATCATGAACTGGGCCGCGAGGCTGAGGGCGGTGATGAGGGAATCCAGCACGGGCACGGTGCTGTTGGTGAAGTGGCGCAGCAGCCAGGCCAGGGCGGCGGTGGTGGCGGCCACCGCCAGGGCCAGCAGGACGGCCGGAAGCGGGGGGATGCGGCTCACCGTCAGGGCCCCGTGATCCCGTCCCCCGTGCAGCCAACTCCACCAGCCGTAGATCGAGATGGCGACGTAGAAGGCCTGAAGTCCGACATCCGCGTAGAGGCCCGCACGGTAGAACAACGCGATGAACACCAGGTTGTTGGCGATGCCGATGGGCCAGTTCCAGATGTTCTCCCGCACCAGCAGCGCCACGCAGGCCGCGCCCGTCAGGAAACCGAAGACCTCCATCCCGCCCGGCATCAGTCCTCGTGCTTCAGGTTCGGGCTGCGCTCCAGGATGGTCATCACCAGCCGCTCGAGCTGGTCCACCATGAGGAAGCGCAGGGTGGGATCGACAGGACCGGGGTGACCCGGCTCGCCGCCCCCCTTCACCACGAAAAAGGGGCCGGAGCGCTCGAGGCAGGTGATGCGCTTCCAGAGCAGGCGACCCGCCCCCAGCTTCCGGGCCAGGGGTGCCGGCAGGGCGTTGTGCTCCACGGCGAGGCCCAGCTCATCCACCAGCACCTGGGATCCCTCCACCAGCAGCAGGCCCAGGAGCGTGGCCATGAGCAGGAGGCCGCCCGCCACCACGGCGCCCACGGCCGCCACCAGGGCGACCCAGAAGGACCAGGTGGGGTCGCCGGCGGCTTCCGCCACCTTCATGGAGGCGCGGAGCACGGGGAGGCGCTCGAATATCTGGGCCAGGGCGCGCACGCCCACCAGCCAGGAGCCCGCGAAGAGCAGCACGGCCATGGCCCGCTGGGCGAAGGAGGGTCTGTAAACGAGGGGCGAGCCGACACTCATCAGGCTTCCATCTCCGCCACGATGGCTTCCGCCGCCGCGGCGGGATCCGCAGCGTGGGTGATGGGCCGCCCCACCACGAGCCAGGTGGCGCCCTGCTTCAGCGCCTGGGCCGGCGTCATGACGCGGGCCTGGTCCTGGGTGGCGGCGCCGGCGGGACGGATGCCCGGCGTGAGGCGGTGGAAGGCTTCGCCACAGGCTTCGCGGATGCTGGCGGCCTCCCAGGCCGAGCACACCACCCCGTCGCAACCGGCGCGGTGCGCCAGCTTCGCATAGGCCAGCGCCAGGTCCTCGGGTCGTCCCGCGTGGCCCAGGGCCGCCAGGGCCTCCCGGTCCAGGCTCGTGAGCACGGTCACGGCCAGCAGCTCCGTTCGGCCGCCCGCGGCGCGGTGGGCGCGCACGGCCTCCACCGCCGCCTCGAGCATGACTGGGCCCCCCTGGGCGTGGACATTCACCAGGCGTGGATCCAGCTTCAGGACGGCCTCCAGGGCCCGGCGCACGGTGGTGGGGATGTCGTGGAGCTTGAGATCCAGGAAAACCGGCACCTGCTTCTGGAGCTCCCGGACGAAGGCGGGCCCCTCGGCGCAGAACAGCTCCAACCCCACTTTCAGCATGCCCACGCGGCCCGCCAGCCGCTCCGCCATGGCCAGGGCCTCCCCGGCCGTGGGCAGGTCCAGGGCCACCACGAGGCGGTCCCGAGGCGTGAGAGGTGAGGGGGCTGAGTTCAAGGAGGACTCCCGTATGATGCGGAGGATCATTCTGCCACCAAGGGGACCCCGTGCCACTGACCGCTCCGCCGCCCACGCCCCCCGCCGAGGTCCGTCCCGCGCCGCCCACGGCCGCCCAGCTGCAGGACCAGGCCCTGGACGCCTACGATTGGGGCCGCCCCCTGCCTGCTGCCCCGCGGGGCCCCGGGGCTGCCGCCTACCGGTGGCTCCAGGCCGCGGCCACCTTCGACCCGCTGGCGGCGCCGCCTGCCGACCCCTTTCCGCCTGGAGCCGCCCGCCGGGAGGCGGAGGCCCTGAGGGCCCTGATGCAGGCGCCCCAGGCCCGGCTGGCCAAGAACCTGACCGCCCTGCCCCTCCGCCAGGCCGGCACGGCCCTGGCCCTGTGGCGGTGGGGCAAGGCCCAGGTCCGCGAAGGCCGGTTCACGCCGGCGATCCGGCAGGTCTGGGAGGATCGCCTGCTGGCGAAGGGACCCGCCCTCACCCGGGGCTACGCCCTGCGCCATGCCCTCTGCTGGGCCCTGGCGGACCAGGATGAGACCCGGCTCGCCGCGCTCAAGGCCCGGGCGGAGGAGCCGGCCGAGCCCATTCTTTCCCAGTTCCAGCGACTGTTCGGCATGCTGGGCGGACCTTCCCCCGTCCTGCGACTGTGGACGCTTCCCGGCCAGGAGTACCAGGATCTGAGGCTGGACCAGCTGGGTGCCCGCCGCATCTGGATCTACCCGGCCGGGGAGGGCCCCTGGCCGGAACTGCCCGCGGATGTGGCTTGGGTCATCCCCAGCCTGGAAGCGGGCATGGACGAGCGCAGCGCGAGCATCCCCGAGGGGCTGGCGGCCGAGGTCCACGCGCTGTCCGCGCGGCTCCGGGCCGCGGGACGGACCGCACACTACGTCCCTAGCCGGGCCGCCTTCGAGGTCCTGGGCCTGGCCTGGTTCCCCATCCTCATCGACCTGGACGAACAGGGGAACATCCGAACGGTCCGCATGGGGGACGCGGCGCCACGGAATCCCTAGGCTGGCTGGCGGATGCCCTAGCCGATCCCGCAGCCCTGCAGCCACCCCGCCACGGCGCCCCAGACCATCTGCGACCAGTAGTAGAAGCCGCGCTTGATCGGCCTCGGCGTGTAGCTGGCGTGGAGCCGGTCCTTCAGCATGGGATAGTTGCCGTCGGGATCCAGCACGGCGGCAGCCACGGGCGAATCGAACTCGTAGGTGATCCACCGGTCCTGGCCGTCCCACACGAGCCGCTGCTCCTCGCGGTTCTCCAGGCGCACCCAGAGCGTGATCGGAACCTTCAGGCCGCCCTTCCGCTCGAGGGTGATGGAGCCCACGCGGCCGGGGGCCGCCGGCTGCGGAGCCGCGAAGACCGGCGCCTTGTCCGAGAACAGCCAGCCGCCCTGGGTGACCTCACGGCTCTTCACGCAGCGGATGGCATAGTCGAGCACCTCCGTGCCTTCCACGAAGTCCCGCCAGAAGGCCGAGAGGTCGCGGCCGGACACGCGCTCCGCGATCCGCAGGAAATCGTGCCGGGTGGGGTGCCGGAAGGCCATCTCCTGGGCGTAGGTCCGCATCACCTGCTCCATCACGGGCCTGCCCAGCATGGCCTCCAGCTGGTCCAGCACCAGGGTGGGCTTGCCGTAGGCGGTCACGAAGTAGCTGCGGAGGTTGATCGTCTTGAAGCCGGCCCGCGTGAGGGGGTCGGCGGACGGCAGGGACCAGTACCCCGACCACTCCACGAACTCCGTGGGGATCTGGAACCTCCGCCCGCTCAGCAGGCTGTGGTAGCTGCGCTCCATGGCCTTGCGGGTGAACCAGCTGGTGAAGCCTTCGTCCAGCCAGGGCTCCTCGAACTCGTTGCTGGCGAGCATGCCGTAGAAGTACTGGTGCCCGTACTCATGGACGGACACCACCTCAGGCACGAACCGCTGCTGGATGGGATCGAACGGCAGCGAACCGGCGGTGATGAGGGTCGGATATTCCATGCCGTCGGCCCCGGAGGCGTCCTTCGGGGTATCGATCACCGTCAGCGTGGGGTACGGGTACTTGAAGAACCACTCCTCGCTCCAGCGGAGAGCGTTTTCCACCGCCCGGCGCTGCCGCTGGAAATTCCCCCGGTTGCGGTCCGCGGCGTAGTAGAACACCTGCACGCCGCGATACTCGAACATGGCCGGGTTCCGCCAGCTCTCCCGGGGCATCACCGCCCAGGCGAAGTCGTGGACATCCTCCGCGTGCAGGCGCCAGATCACGTTCAATGGCCGCTTGGGATCCTGCTCGATCTCCGTCACGAAGTTCGTCTGGGTTCCCGTATGGGCCAGGCCCAGCGCGTTCGGCAGGGACAGGGACACGTCGTAGACGCCGAAATCCGCGAAGAATTCGGTGTTCGCGTGGTAGGCGTGGCAGTTCCACTGATCGCCCTGGTAGACGCCCACCTTGGGGAACCACTGGCCCGACATGAGGAAGTCCTCCGACCATCCGCTGCGCGCGAAGACCTTGGGGTAGCGGTTCTCCCAGGCGATCTCCACCTGGATGGTCTCCCCGGGCGCGACGGCGCGCGGCAGCTTGAGCCAATGGACAGTCTCGTCCTCGCCCGCGTGGCCGGGGAGGTCACGGCCCTCCATCCGGGCGCTGATGAGGCGGCAGTAGCCCCAGGACGACGGCTCCGTGGGCCGGTCCTGGTGGTCCATGCGCAGGCGCCCGCCGCTCTCCTGCACAAAGAGGCTCTGAGGCCCCTTGAAGGCGTTGAGGTACAGATGCAGCGGCAGCTCCTGCGTGGGCGCCGTGCCGGTGTTGCGCCACGACAGCGTCTCCGTCGCCTCCAGTGTCTTGTGCTCGAAGTCCAGCACCGCGTCGATCCGGTAGTTGGCGGTCCGCGGCGACTTCGGCTTGTCGAACCACTTCTCGGGCGTCCACGTGCGCGGCGCCGCGCCCAGCCCGAGGGCCGCGAACAGCACCAGCGCAGCCACCATGCGGCGTCCCATCAGGTCCTCCAAGAGCGTCCGTCGAGTCTACCAACTCCCGCCGCTCATGCGTCCTTGCCACGCCCGAGATCCCTGCTAGACTTGATTTTCTACCGCGGGGTGGAGCAGTCCGGTAGCTCGTTGGGCTCATAACCCAAAGGTCGCAGGTTCAAATCCTGCCCCCGCTACCAAGTCCTGATGTGAAGAAGCCCTTGATGCCACTAGGTTTCAGGGGCTTCTTGCTGTGTGAGAAAGAGGTGAAGGTTACCCGTAGGTGAGCCTTCATTTTACCCTCCTCGGAAGGGTCAGGGCACAACATGGACACAACTCGAATTGCCTGAGAGTAAGGCGGGGCAAGGGTTTCCGGCCACCTCAACCGACTGAAGCCAGAGGCGGGGGGACCTGACCTTCATTCCGAGGTCCGAACTAACCATGAATGGGCACCGAATCAGGTGTGTGAAACGAAGGGTGGTAGAGACTACTAAGCTGAGAGGTTTCGCCATCCCTTAGATCGGCGCAGTAATAATTAGACTTATCTTTGAATGTCCAATGGGATGTCTTTCAGACTGAGCGCTTCCCTGAAGCAATCAGATACCCACCAATGGCCGGGCATGAACCACTAGATGGAGTGGGCGATCTTTGAATGCACATCAAGGTGAGGGGCAGGCCATGGAGTCGACAGCCACGAAATGCTTCTCTGGTATTGGCTAACGACGGGACCTGAAAGCCCCCTGAGGCCAGCCAAGTTCGATTGGAACGGGCATACCCTCCGTGTTGCCCTTCCCGGATGAGCACTCCAGGAAACAGCAATGGCCCAAGCCACTGCTTTCATTCCTGAAGCTGTCAACCATCCGAAACCCTGGATGTCTGAGGAGGCTACCAGGGGCACCGTCACGATGGGTGGATGCCCTGAGAAAGACGCGGCGAAGACAAAAGGGAGTTACAGCGTGACCGAACCTCCCATAAGCCGCGATCCTCTACCAGCACTGAGATTCATTGATTCGAGTGCTGAAGTCGTTCTCAGCGAGGTCAGGTGCAGGTAATGTCCTGCGCCGTGGCTTCAAAGGATCGGAATTCCAAGAAACCGTCTAATGCTTCACTTCGACGGTGGTTGGAAGCAAGGGATCGGAAACAGTTTTCTGATGAGAGGTGCAATTAGGCACAGCCGCTTAACCGATCGTTATAGGCGGCAGCAAGCAACTAAACCATAGGCACATCACATGTGCAGTCAACCAACCAAATAATAACAATAAGGACCCTTGGTCTCTCTTCTACTGAGAAGATCAGGTGTCAACGAACTACAGCAGCAGCAAGCAACAATCACAGCAGAAAAGGGCGATACGAAATCAGATCGACCACCATCTGGCAAACGAAATCCTCCTTGCAGAGCTTTCCAATTCATCACAAAAGCCATGGGCGGGAGCGACCCTGCAGCTCCTCCTTGGTTGTGGGAGTAAGGCGGCTGAGAGGGTCAGGATTAGGCGCGGCATAGACCTACGAGGAAGAGCCTACGGAGTAGTTGCAGGAGTCATTGACTGCTTCAATCCAGAGTGTGTGTATTGCGGCCCAATCCTCGTAAGACGCGAACTGGCGAAGCTGGATTCCAGGATCGTCGGACTTAAAAATTCCGGCGCCATTGACGGGTGCATCACCTACTCAGGAGCAATTACCTGCCAACACCACAAGGGAGATAGCATCGAAGGTTTGATCAGATTGCAGAGAGGGGCCGAAGCCTCCTTCCGAGAGTCCCCTGTAGCAAAAGGTCTCATTGAAGGGTGGATCTGCTCCACGGAATGCACGACTGGTCGTCTGCATGGAAATGGGGCCCACCCTCACACTCAGTTTACTTACACCCTTAGAGGCTTGGATACCCAGTTGCATCAACGCATGTGGGAAGCGAAGGAACAACACTTCAAAGCGCACTTTTCACGCCACAGCCTTCAGCTCATTGGCGAAGCAAGACAGGTCTCCTGGAGGTCAGGATGGGTATCCCCGCAAGGCTCAGGGGTATCGGGCTTCTTCCGTCCAGGGGGGCCGGAGAGGTGGGATCTCACGAACGAAACCATTAACGGTATCGCCAAGAATGGTGGAATCGCTTCGGCCCTGACGGGAGACGAGTATTCCGAATTCACCATGGCCCTGCAGGGCAAAAAGTGGCTCTCGCTTGGGGGATGCTTTGACACGCACGGTAAGGAAGCGATGACCCAATGTGAATTCGAGGTTGCGGTCATCGAGTCTGACAAATGGGACAGGCTTGCACCCAGAACGCGCAGGATCCTCAAGACGATCGCCATGAGTCCGGAGTATTGGAGTGTGGAAGAGGTCCGAGCCTATGCCGACTTAGCAAACCAAGGGAGCTTCGCCATGCTTGTCGATGGGCAGATTCAGAGAAGGTTTGATGTCGATTGCCTCCGTATTCCGGACATCGCAATTAAAGTAGCTACCACACTCATCTGGTAATGGTACTGATAGGGAACCATGTTCCCTCCCCTGGATTCTGACTCTAGTAGGCGGGTGCATTCATGCTGAAAGGAGGGTGATTGAGATAGGTCACTCCCCTTGAGTCAATTGGCATTTTCGGCCCCTCAAGGATCCACTGCGCTGGAAGCGACGATAGGAGCCCACCACTCAGTGGTATTCCAAGGACTCCAATGCATGACGGCCTCATTCTTCATGGAATGAATGGATGGCCCACTGAGCCACACGCCCCAATCATCTCGGTCCCCGATGAAGGAAGTCACACTAGGGACTCATAAGAACGGAAATTACTTCTTCGCTCGGTTGATGGATCGGCCCCAAGAACACTGAATGCCGCAGGGAATAGAATGGCCTTCTGGGGGTATTCACACCTCGGGGTCTGGGCCAATCACCAGTTAAGGATGAACTAATACTGTGGTGATTTTTGCGAGGTCACCTAGGTAGGAGGTCAACCCTTCATGAATGGAAGGGGCTGACGCGCTGCATGCGGGAGGAACAATGCAGTCTGTGGCCTTGTCGCGTCCCCTTGCTTGATCGACGCCGGTTGCAAGAGCGACGGGACCGCTCACTTCAAGCACATGTCGGAGTAGATGTTCGCGGCAGAGAACTTTGCCTCTGAGCATGTCCGCGATGTCTGAAATGCTTGGATGAGCAAGTGCACGCAACGCCCTCTTATCGCCAGTCAGGAGCAGACCCTCGCCCTTAGGGAGCCAGAAGGCCAAGGCTGAAATCAGGATGATCTCACCACCATCCAATCCAGGCATTTCCTCGAGTCGACTCAGAACCGCCAAATCAAGGCCTGGGGGAGGAGCGGTCAATTGAATTCGCTGGGCGAGTTCCGCAGCCACTCTGGGGTTAGAGAAGAGCTTCGGATCACATTTTTTTGTCCTAAATCGTAAGCTATCCAGAACAGTAATGGACTCCCAAGGAGCCCCCACCATTCTGGGAATGACATCCAAAAACCCCCAATGTGCGGCGTCCAGCAATACATCATTGTCTGCAAATACTCTTCGCATGGGCAGCCTCAGCCCTCGGCTACCAATCCGGTGATTTGTTCCAAATAGTCTCGGAGGTCATCAGAGATGGATTGCATGTCGATCTCTCGCGTCATCCGATTCACTAGAGCTGGCTGAGCATCCAGATCGTCTGTAAGGAACTTCAGTGCTATTCGAGCTTCAGGCCATGCATGCGTCATGAACGCGTGGCGAAGGACGAGATGGCCTGGTGCCGTCTTTAGAGCGGAGGCCAACTCACTCGCCTTGGCCGCAAGCTCGATCGCGGGCATTGCGTGGCCCCATTGAGCAATTTGTCGTTCGACTTCATGCCCGCCTAGGAGCTCTAGAGCAAACTCGTTCGCGCTTCGCTCTTGTTGATCCATCTGGGACTGAGCATCAAATTCCGAAGTATCCGTCAATGAGCCCTCAAACAAGGCTCCGTTTTCAGGAATATGGCCAAGACATATGTGACCTAATTCGTGGGCAAGGAGGAAGCTTATCCAAGCCTTTGAATTGGTGCGGAGAGCCAAGATAATTGCGGGTCGACTACCCACCTTGATCGCAGCGGCATCCATCTTCCGAATCCCCTTGGGGAGGTAAGGAAGTGGAATCACAGGGATTCCAATATTCCATGCAAAATCAAGAATTGCATCAAAATCTATGCGCCTATTTGGCGTCTTTAGAAGCTCTGCCCTGACGGACTTCACACTAATCCGCCCATGAGATTCCGCTACAGGTATTGAACCGAGAATCGCCTTCGCCAATCCCGAAGCAATCATCGCGGCAGGCCGAAGCTGATCTGGAGAAACCCTTGCTGTGTGTTTGAATCTAGGTCGGGAGATGCTTTCGCAGGGTTGAACCCTTCCCTCGATTAATGCCTCTGCCTCAAGGCTTAGTCGGCGGCCGAGGAGAATGGCCGTTTCCCAGAGACCTGAATCCGTTGTGGCGACCTCTGGATCCCACCAATCAGGCAGGATTGCCCTGACCTGACCCTTAGTTAGGCCGACCTCCTTGAGTCCTCGGTATACATCAGCGAGCGCGTGTGCGGCCATGGGCAGCTCCTGAAGGTTGGACGGAAGGATCGAGGGTGCAGTTGCGGAGGAGTGGAGTTAAGGATTCTACGATCCGAGCGAGGATCAGTGCAGCTGCTGGATTGTCGCCAATGGCGTTGTGAAGCACATGGGAGAGTCGGCGCTCCTCCTGCCCTCGGGGAAGGAGCATGGCTGGATCAATATCCGCATATTTGCATAATTCGACGATGTTTTTTGAGATCCTTTTTGTCTTGCCTGAGAGGAAACGACTTATGATGCTTTGCGGGACTCCAGATAGGCGTGAAACCTCCAACTGACTGTGTTCATTTTTTTTCATTTTCCTCATGAGAGCCTGGCGAATGCCCTCGATGCGAGAATCTGTGGTGTGCCTTCTATTTTGCATAGTTGAATATCTTATGCCATACTGGCGGCATGGCACAAGCCCCTACCCTCCTGAGTGAGTCGGCCATCCGAACGGCACTCGTGCTGAAGTTGCGTTCTCGCCTACAGGGTGGAGAGGTCTTGGTCGAGGAGCTAGGAGTTGAACACGGGGCTGCTCGAATCGATGTAGCCCTAGTGTCGAATCACCTGGTGGGTTTCGAAATCAAAAGTGATTTCGACAACCTAGATCGTCTCGCACGCCAGATGCACACCTACCACAGAATTTTCGACTCGCTCACGATTGTGACGACCATGGCATACATTGCACAGGTCGAGGCATTGCTCCCTAGATGGTGGGGAATATTTTTGGCCGTCCCGAGCGAGGATGGGATGGTGGTCCTAATTGAACAAAGACCCGCGATGATACACAACCGACAGGATCCGGCGAGTTTGGCCGGGTTGCTTTGGCGCGATGAGGCCTACGGATTTTTGGTTGCTGAGGGTGGAGCAGCAGTGAAGGCCAAGGCACCCCGGCACACAATTTATGAGGCTATTGCCAAGGCCATCCCGCTGGAACGGATTCGAGCCGAGGTCATCGCGACCCTTCAATCGAGAATGTCACTCCGCTCACGATCACACATGGCCACTTAGCAATTGGCGGACAGTGTAGACAAGGTGATGGCTGGTGGCATCCCGCCTCCAAGTCATCAGATTGCCTGAAGTGCTGCCAGGCTTCGCGTGATGATCGTATCGACCATCTCCGAAACTGAAGGTGGTTCCCCCATAGTTGGCGTGCGCTACCAGGAGCTTACAAAGGCTGTTGTATTGACCCATTCCACCGGCTCCCTTCGTCTTGATGCCAGAGCCTCGTAGTAACCACCAATGATTTTTCAAGGTGTAGCGGATTGCTGCAGCTGGATTCATTTCCCAAGGATTCAGATCTTCTAATGGCTTCGGGCTTGTAACGCAATAGTCACCAAAGGCCACACCCGAACAGCCCGGAAGAGCCCGAACCAGTTTCCAAACTTCCAGTTCCTTTCTGAGCAGGTTATTCGCCGCGCCGACAGGGATACCCGCAAGTGAGTAAGGGAAGGAGCCTCCTGCGACAGCGACTTGATGCACTAGACCACTTGCCTGGATGTCCCTAACGAAAGGATGGGCCATGCCCGCTAGAGCAGTGAGGTCAATATCGCCAATAGCGTCAAGATCGATGACTGCATACAACAGAGTATTCCGGCCACAAGCCTTCCGGATGGCTTGCAAGATCGAAAGGGCGGTGGGGAGATTCGTTTCATTCGGAAAGATCCGAAGCACAAACCCCGGTTGCTTATTGAATACACTCAATCCGGTGATCCCAAGCAAAGCATCAGCGGCCTGGACGACTGGCCATACCTGTAATCCCTCGCTTTGAAATGCGGTGGTGAGTTTTGCTAATTCTGCTAGGGGAACTGGGCCATCATACGCCGCCGAAAGATCGATGCCGATTGGCGCGCTGGCGGCCTGAGCTTTTTCTAAACTGGCTTTCAATTTGGGTTGGGCGGCCCCTGGCTCTAGCAACTGGACCTCTGCCAAAGGCAACATGCTTGTTCGGTCTCCAGGCACAAGGTTTTTAACTGCGCCTTGCTCACCCAATTTCCAACGAAGGATCGGGAAGTATGGAAAGGTAGACATGCCTGGCTCCTTATTGACGAATCAACTGATGACATCCATAAATCACCTTCGAGTATTGAAATATACATAATTTCAGGGACATCAGTGCAACTAAGGCTGAACGGTGGAAGAATGCACCCCCAACGGTAGTGTCATCACCATAAGAACCAGAAAAAAAGCGAAAAATAGGCCCCCACAACCACCTCGCTGAACATCACTGCCCAACGCCCGGCGAGGTTCTGTTATTCCCGTCATTGGTTTGCCAAATATCAATATTCGAGGACCCGAAGGGGCTTGTTCACGCAAGTCCGAGCCTTTGCTCTAGAACTTCCTGTGCTTTTCGTTTCGCAAGGAGGTTGGTCTCTACATAGATCATCGTCGTCGAGACATTCTTGTGGCCCAACATGTCTTGAATCGCTGTAATTGGCGTGCCAGCCTCAGCATGAAGTGTTGCAAAGGTGGCACGAAGGCGATGGTTTGTAATTCGAGAGAATCCCATCGCCTTACAGACACGCTGTAGCACCTTTTTGCAGAATTGTGGCCGGTGTGGCTTGCCGTCAGCGGCAGGGAATATCCAAGGACTGATTGTGATGGGTAGTCTTTGAAGCTCGCTCAATAACCAATTCGGAATTGGCAGCTGTCGCGCCTCCTTACCCTTAGCTTTTCCAGGTGTATATACCCTCGCTTCTATGTCAATCCATTCCCACCTCATCCCAAGCGCTTCGCTCTCTCTGAGGCCTAGCCCGACCATGACCCTTAGCAATGCGCGAATATGCGGGTTGGCAGTCTGAGCATCAACCGTATCAAAGAACTCTGTCAGTCGTGACGCAGGGATGGTGATCCTTGGTCTTCTCTGAATCCTCAGCGGGCTGACCTTGAATGGTAGCAATTTGATGCATTGAAGCCTGATCCCGTAATTCAGGAGGGTTGTAAGAACCTGAATGGTGTTGTTGGCGTATCGCTGCGAGCACCCATTTGCAAGTTGGGACTCACGGAGTTTCAGCACCTCAGTGGAAGTGATCTGATCCAGATGGCGTGAGCCGAAGCGCGGGGCAATCCAGCGGCGATAAATGCACTCAACGGAAACCAAATGCCCACGACTGAAGGCTGATTTGTGGCCGATCAACCAGGAGTCAAACAACTCTTGAAGGGTTGGCATTCTGCTAACGATGCGATGCTGACCTTCAAGTAGCTCTCTTCTCTTCTCTTCTAGGATCTTCCTGGCTGTTGCTAGGTCTGTTGCCCGTGTAGACCCGTGGGCCCGCTGCCCATTGACCTTCAGGGTGAAGTGCCAATAGGGGCCAACTTTCTTCAGTCCTGGGATCGATGCCATGTGGAACTCCGTCAGTGGACGGGGTTCCTTCACTCCCTACTCAGAGCCTCAAGGCACAACATGGACACAACTCCCGGCCACCATATCGGAGGGCGGCAATCCATGACCCTCCTGAACCCGCATGAACAGTAGGTCTAAGTTCCTACCGCGGGGTGGAGCAGTCCGGTAGCTCGTTGGGCTCATAACCCAAAGGTCGCAGGTTCAAATCCTGCCCCCGCTACCAACCGAACAGATGACCGGAGCCGAGTGCTCCGGTCTTTGCGTACGCCTATAACGGAAGGGCAGGATTTGGGCCTGCGAGTGGCAGCCGGCCCGCGAGCGCGCCGCGAAGACAGCGCACCGGCGCTGTCGCAGCGGACACACGCGCAAGTGGTCGCCGGCAACTGAGGTTCAAATCCTGCCCCCGCTACCAACCAAACAGATGACCGGAGCCGAGTGCTCCGGTCTTTGCGTGCGCCTATAACGGAAGGGCAGGATTTGGGCCTGCGAGTGGGATTGCGGAGGCAGGACTAGATGTCCTGCCGGAGCAAGACCGGGGTCTGCGCAGCGGGACCAGTTCAAATCCAGATCGCATGAGTCGGCGCCAAAGGCGGAGACGGGCAGGATTTGGGCCTGCGAGTGGGATTGCGGAGGCAGGACCAGATGTCCTGCCGGAGCAGGACCGGGGACCGCGCAGCGGGACCAGTTCAAATCCGGATCGCATGGGTCGGCGCCAAAGGCGGAGACAGGCCGGATTTGGACCTGCGAGTGGCAGTCGCCCGATGAGCGCCACGCGAAGGCAGCCCGGGAGCTGTCGCAGCGGATACAGGCGCGATTCATTGGCGGCAACGGTTCAAATCCTGCCCCAGCTACCAATCAAGAACGCCGCCACCATTGAGCCATGGTTGTTTTATAACCGCATGACCACAAGGCCTCGGGTGCGGCGATGCGCTAGGAACCTCCATTCAGGCGCTTCTGGTGGTGAACATAAGGGCGGCTGGATTCAACTCCTTCTGCATCCACTTCCACGGCCCCGCCATTGATCCCAGGTTCAAGAACAGCCGAGCCCAGATGTGGATGCAGATGGCGGAATGGGCCGAGCGTGGCGGTGCGCTGCCCAACATGCCCGAGTTGGTGGGCGGCCTTTGGTGGGAACCGCAACATCAGTCGAAAGTCCTGATCCCCGCTCGCCCCGGCCAGGGACTGAGGCCGGGAACCAACGGGGATCGGACATTCAGGAAGGCCTCAGACCTGTGCCGGCCCCGGCGCAAGTGCGCCGGGGCCAGAGGGGCAGGCATCAAGGCAGCGGGAGGACCAGGCGGAAACCTGCGTATTCATTGGCGGGAGTGGGAACTGGATTGATGGGATAGGCCCCACGTCGCTTGGACTGGCCATCGCTCGCGGTGCCAGCCCAGGAACCGCCCTTGTACGAGTGCTGGATGTTCGGCGTGGCATCCAGCCAGGCACTGCCATCAACCGGGAGCGGGGGGATGCCCGCTCCAGTGACGGAATAATCGGCATGCCAATCATCCCGGCAGAGCTCCCACACGTTGCCGATCATGTCGTACAGGCCCCAGGCGTTGGGGAGTTTCTTGGTTACCGGCTGAGTGGTCAGGTTGCTGTTGCCGGAATGCCACATGTACTGCTGGACGAGCAGGATGACGGCCGGGTCTCCGCCACCTGGATCATAGGAACCGAAATAATAGTTATTGTTCAAGGGATCGGGGACGTTCAGCACCGTGGATCCACTCCCGGCCCGGCAGGCGTATTCGTACTCAGCTTCCGTGGGCAGACGGAAGGAACTGCCTGCTAGCGGGCCCGTCAGAACCGACGCCGCGGCCGAATTCAGCATGTCCAGGAAGCCCGTACTGGGGGTGGTAATGGCGTCGAAGTCCACCGTTTCCACAGGCCGAGTCAGCTCCTCCGGATCCGGGAATCCATTGCCCGTTGTGAAATGCGCGGGGTTGTTGTTCATGATGGCCACCCACTGGGCCTGGGTGCAGGGCGCCTTCGAGATGTAGAACGCCTTGCCCAAGGTCACGCCATGTGAAGGCTGCGTCGAGGGATCTGACCCGACAACAGACTCCGTTTCGCCCATGGTGAAGGTTCCCGCCGGGACCAGGACCAGGTCGATCGAGGTGCTGAGGATCGGCACCATCGGGTCCGCAGGCACCGTGACGGTCAGGTACGGGGCGGGGTAATCCACGCCTACGGTCGCGGTATTGGTGCCCGCGAGGGCGAGGGTCTGGGTCAGCGAAAGCACGGCAGGGTAGCGCTGCAGGTTGGCGGGTCCCAAGGTCCCAGGCGTGCCGGTGCCATCGACGCCTCGCCCCTGGCCAGGTTGGCTCGGGTCCGTGACCACAGCGGGGGTGATGGTGTAGTCGCCGTCCGCCAGGCCCGAGAGCGTTTGCGTGGCAGCGGTTAGCACCGCGCTGGTGTAGCCGTTGGGTCCAGTGACAACCACATTGCCTGGCAGGCTGCCCAGCCCCGTGATGTTCACGGTGAGGGTGTTACCCACGGTCACGGTGGCCGTAGCCGTGGCCGTGGCGGGAGTGGTCGCCGTGTTGGTCACAGTCAAGGTGAAGGTGGTGGTGGTCGTCAGGTTGCCGGTGGTCTCGGCAACCGCGGTCGTCACGGCACCGACGCCATGGTCAACAGAGCCTGATCCACCGGTGAAAGCTCCGGTCAGGGTCGTGCTCGTGCCCGGAGCGATGAGCGAGTCCGCGGCCGTGAAGCTGGTTATCACGGGCGGGTCCACCACATTCACGGTCACCTGGGCTGTCGCGGGGGTACTCACGCCATTGTCCACGGTCAGGGTATAGGTCGTGGTGACTGTCGGGCTCACATTCTTTGTTCCGAGGCTGGTGACGGAGCCCACGCCCTGATCGATGGAACCCGTGCCTCCACTGAAGGTGAACGACAGGGTGGTGCTAAGGCCGTTGGTGATGGTGATGGTGCTGAGGCCGCCACTTGCGGTGAAGCTGGTGATGGCCGGAGCGGCCACGATGGTGCAGGTGGCGGTTCCGGCCATGGAGGCCGTGCCGGCGGCATTGGTGACGATGCAGGACAGGATGGTGCTGCCGGATGCGCCCGCCGTGAACGTGATGCTGGTCGTGCTGGCGCCGGCCGTGATGCTTCCATTCGTGATGGTCCAGGCATAGGTGCTGCCCGGCTGAGCCGGGACCGACGCGGTGTAACCCGCCTGGCTGGCGGTCACATTGGCCGGGGCCGTGACCACCGGAGTCGTTGGTGCGGCCACGATGGTGCAGGCGGCGGTTCCGGCCGTGGAGGCCGTCCCGGCGGCATTGGTGACGATGCAGGAGGGCGTGGCGGTCCCGGATGCCCCCGCCGTGAACGTGATGCTGGTCGTGCTGGCGCCGGCCGTGATGCTTCCATTCGTGATGGTCCAGGCATAGGTGCTGCCCGCCTGAGCCGGGACCGACGCGGTGTAGCCCGCCTGGCTGGCGGTCACATTGGCCGGGGCCGTGATCACGGGAGTCGTCGGTGCGGCCACGATGGCGCACGTGGCGGTTCCGGCCGTGGAGGCCGTGCCGGCGGCATTGGTGACGATGCAGGACGGGATGGTGTTGCCTGAGGCTCCCGCCGTGAACGTGATGCTGGTCGTGCTGGCGCCGGCCGTGATGCTTCCATTCGTGAGGGTCCAGGCATAGGTGCTGCCCGCCTGAGCCGGGACCGACGCGGTGTAGCCCGTCTGGCTGGCGGTCACATTGGCCGGGGCCGTGATCACGGGGGTCGTCGGTGCGGCCACGATGGTGCACGTGGCGGTTCCGGCCGTGGAGGCCGTCCCGGCGGCATTGGTGACGATACAGGAGGGCGTGGCGGTCCCGGATGCCCCCGCCGTGAACGTGATGCTGGTCGTGCTGGCGCCGGCCGTGATGCTTCCATTCGTGAGGGTCCAGGCATAGGTGCTGCCGGCCTGAGCCGGGACCGACGCGGTGTAACCCGCCTGGTTGGCGGTCACATTGGCCGGGGCCGTGACCACGGGAGTCGTCGGTGCGGCCACCGCGGTCACGGTCACTGGCAGAGTGACGGCGGTGCCCGTTGCGTTGGTCACAGTCAGGGTGAAAACCGTTGTGGTCGCCACATTGCCCGTGGGCACGGCAACACCGCTGGTCACGGTGCCGATGCCGTGGTCCACAGTGCCCGTTCCCCCCGTGAACACTGCGGTCAATGTCGTGCCGGTTCCCGTGGTCACGGGACTCTTGGCTGCGACGAAGCTGGTGATGACCGGAGCCGCGATCACCGTGAGCGTGGCCCCACTGCTGTTGAGCGTCCCAGCGGCGTTGGTCAAGGCGCAACGATACTGTGTGCCCGTGTCACTCAAGGAGGTGGCGGCTGTCGTGTAACTGGCGCTCGTGGCGCCCGTGCCGCTGGACACGTTCGCCCAGGTGGTTCCGTTCGTGCTGGATTGCCACTGATAGGTAGCGACCGGGCTGGCATCCGGCACCACGGTGAAGGTGGCCGTGGCACCGGCCGTCACACTCGCGTTGGCGGGTTGGGTGGTGATGGCGAGCCACCGTACGGTCAGCGTGGCCGCGGTGCTGGTGGCATCCGGGCTAACGTTGTTGGTGGCCACGGCGCGGAACTGGGCGGCATTGTCCGCCTTGACAGTGGCGGCGGTGGTATAGGTCGCGCTGGTCGCGCCGGGGATCGCTGTCCAGCTGGTGCCACCGTCGTTGCTGCGTTGCCAGGTAAAGGTGGGTGCAGGCGTGCCGCTGGCCGCGGCCGTGAAGGTGGCTGCACTGCCGGCGTTCACGGTCTGGCTGGCTGGTTGGGTGGTGATCAGGGGGGCCGTGTTTGGGGGGGGCGTTCCGCCACCACCTCCGCAGGCCATGGCCAGGGCTAGTACCGCCTGGGCCAGAAACAGCCCCACGGAACGCCGGGAGAAGGATGATGACCCACCCTTGATGGATCGTGGTGGCCGCTGCGCTGCCATAGACATGACCGGCTCCTGGTTTGTTGAATACAGTGAATTCTGACCGGGTCCTCGTCAAGGAATGTTAATGAAATTAATGATTTATCGATCATGGAAAGAATCCATACACCCGAAGTTTTTTTCATGCAGCTGTACCCAAAACGATCTCAAATTAATAATTGAGCCTTAGCCGTAGATCCTGCATCAACGACCGTTGAGGTTGATTTTCAGGATCCTCAATGGCTGTGCCCGAGACGCTCGTGGGTCTTCGCACGACTTCCTGACTGAAGTTCCGTGGAAATCCAGCGAGAAATCCCGTGCGCTGTTTGGGTTTGATGGGAATGGGGTGGTTGGATTCTGATGACAGGGCGGGTTGAGTCGGAGACCCGGAAGCACCCTGGGGGTCCGGTCACGAAAAGGGGACGTGTGGTGGGGCGGGCCTCCACCCCACGAAGCGCTTCAGTTCGCATCGTGCTGCGGACGCAGCGAGCGGAGGGACAGCTCAGAGCTTCAGCCGCCTGGCTGTCAGGCGTTTCCAGGGGCCCCTTCGTTTTCGGCGAGGAGGGCCGTCCACTCGGCCTTCTTGGCCTTCAGCGTCTCCTTGAGGACCAGGGGGCTCATCTCTTCTTCGAGGACTTCAAGGATGACGTATTCGAAGGCCGCCTCGCCGTGCTGGTTCCAGGCCGCCTGCAACCCGCGGTCCAGGTGGCGGCCCTGGTTCAGTTGATGCCACAGGCCGTTCCGGGTGGTGTCGAGGTTCGGATTCGCGCCGGCCCACGCGCGGCCCGACGCCAGGTGGCGCACCGCATAGATGCCGGGGCGCGGCTTCCGCTCTTTGTAGGCCCGAAGCGCCGCTTTCCGATCGAAGGATTCGTCCATGTACTTTCCTCCCGTGTCCCAGGTCCGCGCCGTCAGGGTTCGGACACGAATGCCGCCTGTGCGAGCTTCCGCGCATGCTCCCGGATGTCCTCCGGCCAGGGCTGGATGTGCGTCTCGAAGGCCTCCGAGTTCTCGGCGTACATCGCCCGCAGGGCCTCCTCGTACCCGGGGGCGTCACCGGCCATGGCCGCCATGAAGCGGTAGGCGCGCTCCTGGGCCAGGCGCCGGCGCTCGCCGGCCGTCTCCGCCCGGCGGGCCTCTTCCACGAGCTTGCGCAGGGCCACCGAAGCCCCGCCGGGCTGGGCGCCGAGCCACTCCCAGTGCCGCGGGAGGAGGGTCACCTCCCTTGGCACGACGCCGAGCCTGGGCCGGCCCCTTCCTCGCGGCTTCTCCGGCTGTTCCGGCGGGCCGCCGAGGCGGGCGACCACATCCTCGGGCGTTCCGCGCAGGTCGAGGTCGATGACGCGGCCCGTTTCATCGTCGAACACCAGCACGCTTGGCGCCACATCCTCCGCTTGGCCGCCATCCACGCAGGCCTTCACGGCCACGGCCACCTGTCCCAGCAGACCGGAGGCGATGCGGCGCGGGCCGTCGAAGGCGGTGCAGAGCGTCAGCGTGCGGTCGGGCATGAGGGTAGCCTTTCCTGATTGTCTATTATTACCCGTATTAAAATATTTCCACAATAACATCCGTATAAAATTATCCGCACCGGTTTTTGCCAGACCACCACGAGGGTGGCTGCAAAAAAAAGTGGACCTTCTCGAAACTCACCGTGGCGTACGCCGGATGACTCGGACACAATCCTTGCCGCCATGGCTGCCATGACCTTGCATGTTCCGGGGCTCGACCCGCTCTTGCTGGAGGGGGAGGACGGCCGGGCCTGGCATTTCGGTCGCTCGCACCAGAACGAGGTGGTGATCGCCGATGGGGCCCTGAGCCGCCGGCACGCCCGGATCGTGATGCATCGGGGCGTTCCCTTCCTGGAGGACCTCGACAGCCGCAACGGCACCTTCATCAATGGCGAGCGGGTCCATGCCCCCCGTCCCCTGCGCGGCGGGGACGAGGTGCACCTCGGGTCCATCCACATCCGGGTGACGGGCGGAACCCTCGGTCCCGAGGTCCGGTTCCGCGACGAGAGCGGATCCTCGCCCCAGTCGAGCGTGGTCCTTCCCATCGACGAGGCCTGGCGAACCTGGCTGCCCACGGGCGCGCCGGACCGCATGGGGGCAGTGATCCGGGACCTCCAGGACCTCAGCCTGGAGCTCATCAAGGACGTGCCGCCCGGGACGCTCCTCGACCACGTGCTGGATCACCTCTGGAACCAGCTCCATCCCTGGCGGGCGGCGATCCTCCTGTCGGGCCCCGACGGGAACCTGAAGTCCGTGGCCTCCCGCGCCAGCGAAGGGCACGCCCCCATCAGCCTCTCCACGCATCTGGTGGAATCCGCCCTGGCGCGGCGCCAGGCCGTGCTGTTCCGTGATGTCGAAGCGGGCACCGCGAGCCCTTCCCTGCTTCTCAGTGGCATCACCACGGCCATCGTGGCGCCCCTGGAGTTCGAAGGCGCCATCCTCGGCCTGCTCTACCTCGACGCCAAGGCCCCGCGTCCCCCCTTCACCGAGCAGGACCTGGGCCTCGCCAGCACCTTCGCCCATCTGGCCTCGGCGAAGCTGGAGCAGGTCCGCATGCAGGAAGAAGCCCAGAGACGGCGCTCCCTGGACCAGGAGCTGGACCTGGCCAGGCACATCCAGCAAGGCCTCCTTCCCGGCCTGCCCCCGGAGATCCCAGGCTACGAGCTCCATGGCAACAACCTGCCCAGCCGCCAGGTGAGCGGCGACCTCTTCGGATGGTGGCTGCGGGAGGATGGCCGCTGGCTCCTCGCCCTGGCCGACGTCAGCGGGAAGGGCCTGGGGCCGGGGCTCCTCATGGCGAGCCTCTCGGCTTTCCTCGAAGCCTTCGGCGAGCGGGACATCGCGCCGGATGATCTGGCCTTCCACCTCTCCCGGTCCCTGGCCCGGCACACGGACGGGAAGCGGTTCGTGACGGCCTTCCTGCTCCTCTTCGAGCCCGCCACCGGCGAGGTGACCTACACGAACGCGGGCCACAACCCAGGCTACCTGGTGAGTGCCGACGGGACCTTCCGGGCCCTGGAATCGCAGGGGCTTCCCCTGGCCATGCTGCCGGGACAGCCATACGGCTCCGGCTCCTTCCGCTTGGAGCCCGGCGACCTTCTGGCGCTCTACACCGACGGCGTCACGGAAGTCGCGGCCCCGAACGGCGAGGAGTACGGCGAGGATCGCCTCCAGGCCTTCCTGCGGACGAGCCTGGCCCTGGGGCTCGATGCCATCGACGCCGGCCTCATGGCCGACCTGGAGGCCCACGCGAAGGGCGCCCCCTTCACGGACGACCGCACCATTCTTCTGCTCCGGCGGACCGCTAGCTCTTCTGGATGAAGGGGCGGAACAGCTCGCTGGGCAGCGGAATGAAGCTGGTGGTGTTGTGCTCGCTGGAGATCTCCACCATGGTCTGGAGGAAGCGCAGCTGGAGCGAGATGGGCTGCTCCGCCATCATGGCGGCGGCCTGCACCATCTTCTCCGCGGCCTGGAACTCGCCCTCGGCATTGACGACCTTGGCGCGCCGCTCCCGCTCGGCTTCGGCCTGCTTGGCCATGGCGCGCTTCATCCCGTCGGGCAGCACCACGTCGCGCACCTCCACGGTGCTCACCTTCACGCCCCAGGGTTCGGTCTGGCGGTCGATGATCTCCTGGAGCTTGAGGTTGATCATCTCCCGGTGCGACAGCAGCTCGTCCAGTTCCGACTGGCCCAGCACGCTGCGCAGCGTGGTCTGGGCGATCAGGGAGGAGGCCTTGAGGAAGTTCTCCACCTTGACCACGGCCGCCTGTGGGTCCACCACGCGGAAGTAGACCACCGCATCGACGGTCGCCGGGACATTGTCGCGGGTCATCACCTCCTGCTTGGGCACGTCGATGGTCACCACGCGCAGGTCCATCCGCACCATGCGGTCGATGAAGGGAATCAGGAAGATCAGGCCCGGTCCCTTGGAGCCCTTGAGCTTGCCCCAGCGGAAGATCACGCCGCGCTCGTACTCGCGCAGAATGCGGGCCGCCTGCGGCAGGACGATCAATCCCAGCGCCACGAGCACGACGATCCAGGGTCCCAGGTACATCACATAGGTGTTCATGGCCGCTCCTCCTCGGAAGTCCCCACGGGTTTCACCGTCAGAGTCAGGCCGTTCAGCGCCACGATCTCCACGACTTGCCCCGCCGCGATGGGCACGGCGCTGACGGCATCCCAGTATTCGCCTTCGAGGAACACCTTCCCTCGGGAGGCGTCGATCGGTTCCACGGCCGGGACGGTCCGGCCCAGCATCGCCTGGGCGCCGGCCCTGGCGGGCAGCCGCTGGGCGCGGATGCCCGCGCCAGCCACGAAGATGAAGAACAGGGCCGTCACGACGGTGGCCGGCACCAGCCACATCAGCGAGAGCCGCAGGAAGGGCTCGCTCCGGTCGAACAGCATGAACAGCCCGAGGAAGAACGCGATCACCCCGCCCCCCGTGAGCACCCCATGGGTCGGCGCGAAGGCGTCGATGGTGAACAGCACAAGGGCCACGGCGACAAGCGCCAGGCCCGTGATGTTCAGCGGCAGCACCGAGGACAAGTACAGCAGCAGGAGCAGGGCGATCACGCCCACCACGCCGGGCAGGATCGCGCCGGGGCTGGTCAGCTCCCCGATGATGCCGTACACCACGACCAGCATCAGGATCAGCATCACCTGGGGATGCGCGAGGCCCTGGAAGGCCCTCTCCCGCAGCGAGAGGGGGATCTCGACGACGGTCGCCCCGGCCGTCTCCAGCCGCCGGGCCCCGACCTCCCGGCCATCCAGCCGCCGCAGCAGGTCAGGCAGGTCCTCGGCGATCAGATCGACCACATTCAGCTCCAGGGCCTTGTCGGCGGGGATGGCGGCGCTCTCGCGCACCGAGGCCCGGGCCCATTCCATGTTGCGGTGCCGCTTGCCGGCGATGGCCTCCAGGTAGCTGGCGGCGAAGTTCTCCAGCTTCTGCTTCATCACCTCGTCCTGCTTCTCGCCCCCGCCGATCCCCACGGGATGGGCCGCGCCGATGCTGGTGGAGGGCGCCATGACCGCCACGTCGGCGGCCATGGTGATGAAGCAGCCCGCGCTGCCGGCCCAGGCTCCCTGGGGGGAGACATAGACGACGGTGGGCACCGGGGATCGCAGGAAGCTCTGGATGATCTCCTTCGTGGAGTCCAGGAGCCCGCCGGGCGTGTCGAGCTGGAGGACCAGGCACTGGGCCTCCTGGCCCGCAGCCTCACCGATGGCCCGCGCGACGTAGGTCGCCGTGGCCGGCCCGATGGTGCCCTGGATCCGGGCTACGCAGACACGCCGCTCCGGCGCACCGGGAGCCCACAGCATCGATGCGGTCAGGGCGACGAGCGCCGAGGCGGCCACCCGACGGAGCCGGGCCGCCAGGCACGCCGGGGATCTCACCCTTCCGCGACCAGTTCGCACAGCGACCTCGCGGGAACGCATCCAGTTTATCAACCGGGTCCAGCCGGCCTCATACTCGTCCCATGTTCGTGGCGGTGGGTCGGATTCCTGGAACTCCCGAGGCCGTGGCCCGGGCGGCGCGCCTGGCAGGCCTCGCCCTGCCGGACGCGGCGCGGATGCTGGCGGGCACCCTGCCCCGGATCCTCGCTCGGGCCACGCCGGACGGCGAAGGCCTGGCGGCGGCCCTCGTGGCGGAGGGCTTCCTTGCCTGGGCGGCCGAACCCTCCGCCGTTCCCACGGACGGAACCCGCCTGGTGGTGCGGAGCCTGGACTGGGAGCCGGGCGGCTTCCGGGCCGTGGATGCGAAAGGCCAGACCCACCCCTGCCCCCTGGACGCGGTCCGCCTCCTGCAGCGGGGAGCCCGGACCCAGAGCACCACCGAGGTCCTCAAGACCAAGGAGAGGCGCTTCGACCTGGGCAAGGCCGTCCTCAGCGGAGGGCTCCTGCTGACCAAGAAGGTCGAGAAGGTGGAGGAGCGCACCACCCACGCCAAGGAACCCTTCCTCCTGGTCCAGCGCGGGGATGGCCACCCGGACCTGATGGTCTACGAACACGGCATGGACTACCGCTGCCTCGGCGCGGACATGCGCCCCGCGACCCTGGCCAACCTCGCCCTGCTCTCCGCCCGGTTCCAGGCCCTCTGCCCGCAGGCGCCCCTCGATGACCGCGTGGGCCGCCCGGGCTTCGTGGCCGGCCTGCCCCACCTTCCCGTGGACCCGGTGGACCTGGCCCTGGACCTGGTGTCCGAGGCCCGGCGGAGGGGCTGCTGAGTGCGCTACGACGAGCCCCTCTTCCGCCCGCCCAGCGAAGCCGAGTCGTTCATTCTCCAGGCCACCCTGGGCTGCTCCTGGAACGCCTGCACCTACTGCGCAATGTACCGCGGCAAGCGGTACCGGGAGCGGCCCCTGGAGGATGTACTGGCCGACATCTCTGAGGCCGGGGCCCGCTTCGCGGAGGACGTCCGGCATGTCTTCGTGGCCGACGGAGATCCCCTGGCCATGGACATGGACTACTGGGAGCCCATCCTCCGGGCCCTCGCCGCGGCCTTCCCCCGCCTGCGGCGCGTGAGCACCTACGCCACGGCGCGTAACCTGCTGGAGAAGTCGCCCGGTGAACTGACGCGGCTCCGGGAACTGGGCCTGTCCCTCCTCTACCTCGGCCCGGAGTCCGGCGATGACGAGACCCTCCGCCGCATCGCCAAGGGGGCCACGGCAGAGGAGCACGCCGAGGCCGCCCGCAAGGCCCGGGAGGCGGGAATGGACCAATCCCTGATGTTCCTCCTGGGCGCGGGTGGACGCGAACGCAGCGAGGCGCACGCCCGCGCCTCGGGCCGCCTGGCGACGGCCATGGACCCCCGCTTCCTCTCCACGCTGACCCTGGCCGTGGTCCCCCACACCCCCCTCGCCGCGCTGGAGGACCAGGGACGCTTCGAACTCCCGGACCTGCCGGGGCTCCTGAGGGAACTGCGCTGGTTCCTGGAGGAGGCCCGCCCCGGCAACGCCATCTTCCGGTCCAACCACGCCTCGAACCACCTGCCCATCGGCGGCCGCCTGCCCCGGGACCGGGAGGCCATGCTGGCCGCCGTCGACGCCGCGCTCGAAGGCCACATTCCGCTCCGGCCCGAATGGGCGCGAGGACTCTAGCCCCTCAGTGCCGCCGGGCGGCGGGACAGCCGCCGGAGCTGCAGTGGGAGCACGCGTTTCCCGCCTTCAGGTCCCGGTAGGCGCCGCGCAGGAAGTAGAAGGCCGACCAGCTGACGGCGGAGGCGACGAGGACGAGCTGGAGGTTCATGGGCACCTCACGCGAAGCCGAGGGCGCGGCCGGCGACCACGGTGACCCAGGCCAGGCCCCAGCCCAGGACCAGGCCATAGGCGATGGTGAAGCCCGCCCAGCCCCAGCTGCCCGCCTCGCGGCGGATCATGGCGACGGTGCCCAGGCAGGGCGTGTAGATGAGCGTGAACACCATGAAAGCCAGGGCCGTGAGGGGGCTCAGGCCCGAGTTGTCGCGCAGGGACACCTGGAGCGGGCTGAGGCGCTCGCCCGCCTTGGGCTCGTCGCTGGCCTGGTGGATGACCGCCATGGTGGAGACCACGATCTCCTTGGCGACGAAACCGGCGGTGAGGGCGATGACATCCTTCCAGGCCTCGGCGCGCTTGTGCTCCGGATCGAGGATGGGCCGAAGGAGGGGGGAGGCCTTCTGGCCCAGCCGCGCGGCCAGGCTCGTGTTCACGATGCGGCTCTCGTGGGCCAGCTGGAGGGCCCGGAGGCGGTCCTCCTCCTCGGCCCCGGGCAGCTTCAGGGCGGCCACGGCCTGCCGCTGCTCCTGGTACTGGGCGGTCCACTCCTGGTTGGCGATGCCGGGATAGCGCGAGAGGAACCAGATCAGCGTGGCGCCCGCGAAGATGGTCGTGCCGGCGCGGGTGAGGAAGACCGAGCCCTTCTCCCACATGTGGATGAGCGTGGCCTTCAGGACCGGCAGCCGGTAGGGCGGCAGCTCCATCACGAAGGGTGAACTCGGGCCGGCGAACAATGCGCTGCGCAGGATGCGGCCCATGAGGACAGCCAGGCCCAGGCCCAGGAAGTGCATGGCGATGATGGCCAGGGCCGCCTTGAAGGGCGTGAAGAAGGTCCCCGCGATGACGATGTAGACCTGGAGGCGCGCGGAGCAGCTCACCAGGGGCGTGACGAGGATGGTGATGAGACGGTCCTGCCGGCTCTCGATGGTGCGGGCGGCCTGGATGGCCGGCACGTTGCAGCCGCTGCCCATGATGAGGGGGATGAAGCTCTTCCCGTGGAGGCCCATGACATGCATGAGGCGGTCCATGATGAAGGCCGCCCGGGCCATGTAGCCCGTGTCCTCCAGGAAGGCGATGCAGCCCATGAGGATCATGATCACGGGCACGAAGACGATCACCGCGCTCACGCCGGGGATCACGCCATCCACCAGCAGGCTGGTCAGCTCGCCGGCGGGCAGGTGGGCCCCGGCGAAGTCGGACAGGGCCTTGAAGCCCTCGGCGATCCAGTCCTGGGGGATCTTCCCGAGGATGAAGGACACCGAGTAGACCAGGGCCAGGATGCCCACGAAGATGGGGATGCCCAGCCAGCGGTGGGTGAGCACCGCGTCGAGCCTCGCGGTGGGAGTCCTGCCCTCGTCCGGCGCCGTGGCCACCTCCTTCACCAGGCCGTGGGCGAAGCCGTAGCGGCGCTCGGCGATCAGCGTCGCGCCATCGGCGCCCAGGTGGGGCTCCAGGAAGGCGAAGCTCTTCGTGAGCTGCTGGCTGATGGCTTCGCTGGCGTGGCTCTCCGCCACCCGCCGCTTGGCCTCGGCATTGTTCTCCAGCAGCTGCAGGGCCAGCCAGCGGGGCGGCATGGCTTCCTCGAGCTTCTCATCGCGGCAGATCTCGGTCTCGAGCTTGGCCAGCTCGCCCTCGATATCGTGGCCATAGTCCACAGTGATGCGGCGGCAGCGGGTGGACTCGCCGCGGGCCAGCACCGCCAGGAGGGCCTTGAGCTCGGGGATGCCCTGGGCCCGGTTGCCCACGGTGGGGATGACCGGGCCGCCCAGCAGGGTCTCCAGGGCCGCCACGTCGATGTGGACGCCCCGGCTTTCAGCGTCATCCACCATGTTGAGGACGAAGGCCACGGGCTTGCCCAGCTCCAGGAGCTGAGTGCTGAGGTAGAGGTTGCGCTCCAGGTTCGAGGCGTCCAGCACGTTCAGGACCAGGTCCACCTCCGGGGAGGCCAGGAACTGGGCGGCAACCCGCTCATCCTCGCTGCGAGCCGCCAGGGAGTAGGTCCCGGGAAGGTCCACCACCTCCAGGGTCAGGCCGTCCTGCTCGAAGGCGCCGCTGCGCCGTTCCACCGTGACGCCGGGCCAGTTGCCCACGTGATGGCGGGACCCGGTGAGGGCATTGAAGAGCGTGGTCTTCCCGCAGTTGGGATTGCCCGCCAGGGCGATGGTGAGGGACATCAGGCCACCCGGTGCACGAGGATGCAGGCGCTCTCGTCCCGTCGCAGCGACAGGTGGTAGCCCTTGATCACGAGTTCCATGGGATCGCCCAGGGGGGCCAGCTTCTCCACCCTCAGGCGCGCGCCCCGGATGAAGCCCATCTCCAGCAGGCGCTGACGGATCTGACCCTGCGCCTTGACCTGGATCACCTCCCCCTGGTCCCCCGGTTGGAGGTCGCTCAGCGGGATTGATAGATTCTGAGTCATAATCTCAACTCCAGACCATAGTCTAACTCCCCATTAGGGTGCTACAAGGTCTAAGTCAAAGGATGTGATCTCCGTCTAAACTGGATCCGATGCCCACGACCAGCCCCCTGACCCTGCCCAATGCACTGACCCTGCTGCGGATCCTGGCCATCCCCTTTTTCGCCATCGCGGTCTGGTACGGACACCACTGGCAGGCCTTCATCATCTTCGGGGCGGCGGGGCTCACGGACCTGCTGGACGGGCTCATCGCCCGGGTCTTCGACCAGGGGTCGGACCTGGGCGCCGTGCTGGATCCGGCCGCCGACAAGCTGCTCATGACCACGGCCTTCGTGCTTCTGGCCTGGCGCACCCAGGGCATGGCCGCGCCCATCCCCGTGTGGGTGGCGATGCTGGCCATCACGCGGGACCTGGTGATCTCCTTCTACGCCTTCGCCTCCGTGGACCGTCTCAGTGACAGCAAGTTCCACCCCAGCCTCCTGGGCAAGGTGAGCACGGCGGCCCAGCTCGTGGCCGTGTCCCTGGGCCTGCTGTTCAATGCCCTGGGCTACCGGCCCTGGATGGACCCCTTTCTGCCGGAGATGTACTGGGTGGTGGCGGGCCTGGTGCTGGCCTCGGGCATCCACTACTTCGTGCGGGCCACCCGGACCGCCGCCGCGGGATGACGGACCGGGGCCGGATTCCCCTCCGCTTCGCCCTGGCCGCGGCAACGGCCCTGCTGGCCCTCTGGCTGCTGCGGCGGGCCCTGGCCCCCTTCTTCTTCGCCATGGTTCTGGCCTACCTGCTGGGCCCCCTGGTGGACCGCCTGGCCGGGCGCCTGGGCCGACCCTGGAGCGTGGTGGCGGTGCTCAGCGGCTTCGTGGTCGTGGTCGGTGGCCTGTTGATGATCCTGTTGCCCTGGCTGGCGGACCAGGGCGAGCGCCTCGCCACCTCCCTGCCGGGCTGGAAACAGGCCCTGGAGGCAAGGCTGCTGCCCTGGTTCCAGGCCCACCCGGCCTGGCAGGCCCGCCTGGAGCGCGGCCTGGAGGGCCTGGATCCGGGACTGCTGCTCCGCGGCCTCCGCGCTACGGGCGGCGGCCTCCTGGGGTGTTTCCTCGACCTGCTGGCCCTCATCCTCGTCCCCCTGATCCTCTACTACCTGCTGCTGGAGGGTCCCCGGCTCGTCGCCAACCTCCGGGGCCTGGCGCCCCCGCGGCACCGGGAGCGCATGGACCGTATGGCCGGAGCCATCCACCAGCGCCTGGGCGGCTACATCCGCGGCCAGGCCGCCGTGGCCGCGGCCATGGCTCTCCTCCAGGGAACCGCCTTCGCCCTGCTCGGCGTGCCCTACGCCTGGCTGCTGGGCCTGGTGGCCGGCGTGTCCAACGTCGTGCCCTACTCACCCTACCTGACCGCCCTGCCGCCGGCCCTGGTGCTGGCCTACCTGGACGGAGGGCGCACGGGGCATCTCGTGACCCTGGCCCTCGTGTTCATCGCCGTGCAGAAGGCCGAGGCCTTCTACTTCACGCCCGTCTGGGTGGGGCGCGCCAGCCGCCTGCATCCCCTGGAGGTGCTGCTGGCCCTCACGGCCTTTGGCTTCTGGTTCGGTGTGCTGGGGCTCATCTTCGCGGTGCCCCTGGCGGTGGTGCTGAAGGTGGCGGCCGAGGAGCTGCTGGCGGACTACCGGGCCCATCCCTGGTTCGGCGAGGAAGCCTGATAGACTGGGCCTTCCGCGTCGGGAGACGCCGAAGGAGCCGCCATGAGAAAGCCCGCCCCGAAGGGGCCCCGCACCGCGCCCGCCACCCGCAAGCCCGCCGCTGGCCGGCCAGCCCGGCCCTCAGCGCCAGCCCGGCCGGCCGCAGGTCCCAGCCGGTCTTCGTCGACCGTTCGGTCCGCCTCGGGCCCTGCCGGCCGTTCCGCTTCCGGCGCTCCCACGCGCAGGCCGGCCAACGACAAATCCCGGCCCGCGGCCAAGCAGGCCCCGCGCAAGGCCGTGGCGCCCCGCGCCGGCGGCGCTTCACGCCGCCCTCCGCAGGCCGGCCAGGAGCGGCTCCAGAAGATCCTCGCCGCCGCCGGCATCGACAGCCGCCGGGCCTGCGAGCAGATCATCCTCGACGGCCGCGTGCAGGTGAACGGGAAGACCGTCGCTGAGCTGGGCGCCCGCGCCGATCCGCGCCGGGACGAGATCACCGTGGACCTCATCCCCATCCACAAGGAGGCCCCGGTCTACATCCTCATGAACAAGCCCAAGGGCTACGTCACCACTGTGAAGGACGACCAGGGCCGGCCCACGGTGATGGCGCTCCTCAAGGGCGTGCCGGGCCGCCTCTACCCGGTGGGCCGCCTGGACTTCAACTCCGAGGGCCTGCTGCTCATGACCAACGATGGCGCCCTCGCCCAGGTGCTCATGGGCCCCGAGCACGAGATCCCCAAGGTCTATCTGGTCAAGGTCCACCGCACCCCGAAGCCCGAGCTGCTGAAGGAATTCGAGGCCGGCTTCCTGCTCAGCGGGCGCCGCCTGAAGCCCTGTCACATCGAGATCGCCGAGAAGGGGGACAACCCCTGGCTGAAGGTGACCCTCACCGAGGGCAAGAACCAGCAGATCCGCCGCATGTTCGCCGCCGTGGGCCATCCCGTGAGCAAGCTGCGCCGGGTGCAGTTCGGTCCCCTGGCGGACCCGCTGCTGAAGCCCGGCGCCTGGCGCTTCCTGAACCCGCAGGAGATCGCGGCGATCAAGAGCCTGTAGGCCCGCTCTACAGCAGCGAGGAGATCGCCCCGCCATCCACGGCCAGGGTGCTGCCGGTGATGTAGGAGGCCCCGGGTCCCGCCAGGAAGGCCACGGCCTCGCCGAATTCCCTCGGCTCGCCGTAGCGTCCCACAGGGATGCGGGCGCCCTGCTCCGCCCGGATGTCCTCCATGGTCTGCCCGCTGGCCTTCGCGGCTTCGCCGTCGAGGAAACGGACCCGGTCCGTGAAGATGCGCCCCGGAGCCACGCAGTTCACAGTGATGCCATCCTTCGCCACCTGCCCGGCGAGGGTCTTGGCCATGGCCGTCACCGCGGCCCGCAGCGAGTTGGAGAGCACCAGCGCGGGAATGGGCTGCTTGACCGCGCTGGAGGTGACGAAGAGGATGCGGCCCCAGCTCCGTTCCTTCATGCCAGGCACGACCGCCCGCGCCAGGCGCACGGCGGGCATGAGCAGGCTGTCGAAGGCCCCCTGCCAGGCGGCGTCGTCGAAGGCCATGAAAGGCCCCGGCTGCGGTCCACCTGTGTTGGAGACCAGCACGTCCACGTGGGCGTAGGCGGCCAGGGTGGCCTCCACCAGCCGCTGGATGTCCTCGGCGCGACCCAGGTCCGCCACCACCGGCAACACCGCGCGCCCGGTGGCCCGACGGATCTCCTCCGCCGCCTTCTCCACGGCTGCCTGATCCCGACCGCAGATGGCCAGGTCGCAGCCAGCCCGCGCCAGGGCCTCGGCCGAGGCCCGGCCCAGGCCCCTGCTGGCCGCCGTCACGAGCGCCACCTTGCCTTCCAGTTCCTGCCCCATGGGTGCCCTCCTGCGGGGCATTGTGGCATCCGGGAGCCGGGGAAAGGTCAGCGAATCAGGCCAGGTGCAGGCTCCGCACTGCCAGCAGGATCTCCCGCAGGAAGAACACCAGGGCCGCCACGAAGGCCGCCATGGCCAGGATGAAGAGCAGGGCCACGGGCACCGCCACGCTGGCCTTCAGCACGGCCCCCAGGAACACGGTGGCGATGCTGACGCAGACCAGCAGTGCCGCGGTGGTGCCGGAGGTGATGGCGAAGTTGATGAAGCGCCGCCGCCGGGCCAACGTCTGCATCTCGTCGTGGATGGCGGAGTGCCGACGTTCCGGTACCTCCTCCAGGAGGTCCTTCAGCGCCCGGGCCCGGTCCACAATGCGCGCCAGCCGGGTGGACAGCACGCCGAGGATCGTCCCGATGGAAGTGAGCAGGAAGACCGGCGCCACCGACAGCTGGATGACGTGGGAGATGTCAGTGATGGTCTGGGCGGAAACGGGGGGCGCGGGGGCGGGCATGGCTTTATTGCTATCAGCTCTCAGCTGTCGGCTGTCAGTAAAAAAATGCCGTGCCCCCCTTGAGCTGAAAGCTGAGAGCCGACAGCCGACAGCTGACAGCTCCTACAGCGCCTCTTCCTCGAAATCCAGCATGTGCCCGCTCTTGCGGGCCTTGGTCTTGAGGTAGCGCAGGTTGTGGGGGTTGGAGGCCAGCTGGTGGCGCTCCCGCTCGACCTCAATGCCGGCGGATTCCAGAGCCCCGATCTTGCGGGGATTGTTGGTCAGCAGCTTGACCTTGGTGATGCCGAAGAAGTTGAGCATCTCCACGGCACAGTCGTAGGTGCGCAGATCGTCCGGGAAGCCCAAGGAGTGGTTGGCCTCCACGGTATCGAGCCCCTGCTCCTGGAGGGCGTAGGCCTTGAGCTTGTTCAGGAGTCCGATGCCGCGGCCCTCCTGGCGGAGGTAGAGGACGATGCCGCCGTGCTCGGCCACGTGGCGGAGACCCTCCTCCAGCTGCTGGCGGCAGTCGCACCGGAGGCTGCCCAGCACGTCGCCCGTCCAGCACTCGGAGTGGATGCGCACCGGAATGCGGCGGCGGGCATCGATCTCGCCTGCCACGATGGCCAGGTGCTCCTTGCCCGTGGCGTGCTCCAGGAAGCCGTAGACCGTGAACTTGCCGAAGATCGACGGCACGTTGGCCTTGGCGATGAAGGGCACCTTCTCCGCCTGGAGCTTGCAGAACAGTTCGAGTTTCGGGGCGCTGCTGGGTTCTTTGGGCGACATGGGGGTCCGGGAGAAAGTGCGGCTGATCCATTGGATGCCGCCCGGGAGGAAAATGAAGTCTGGGACCTGGATCTTTTCGGGGCAACCGGTTCCCGGCCCGTCCTGCACTAGACCATATCGCGTTCCATCTGGGCCAGCACCGCCGTCTCCACCTGGGTGATGAAGGCCTCCAGCGGCAAGGAGGCCTTGGCGCCGGACGCGAGACGGTGGCCCCCGCCCCCGAACAGGCGGCAGACGGCGTTCACGTCCACCTTCTCGCGGGAGCGGAGGCTGACCTTGGCCCGGCCGTCCGCCGCCTCCGAGAACAGGGCGGCCACCTCGACGCCCTTCAGCTTCCGCGGTTCCTCCACCAGCTCGTCCAGGTCCTCGTGGGTGGCGCCGCAGGCGGCCAGGTCGGCCCTGGTCACGGCCACGTAGGCGAAACGACCGCCATCCCTCATCTGGAGCCCGCCCATGGCCCGGCCGAAGAGCTTGAGCTTGGCGGGCGTGGCGGTCTGGTAGAGGGCGTTGTAGGTGCGCGCCGGGTGGACGCCCTGGGCGATGAGGTCGGCCGCCGCCTGGTGGATCTTGGGGGTGGTGTTGGAATGGCGGAAGTTGCCCGTGTCGCTCACCATGCCCGCGTAGAGGGCCTGGGCCATCACCGGCGGCAGGTCCCCGCCGATGCGGGGCCGCACCAGGTCGTAGACCAGCTCCGTGCTGGCGCTGGCGGTGGGATCCGTGAACTCATCGTCGAAGCCGTGGGGCGCGTCCTTCAGGTGATGGTCCAGGCAGGCCCGTTCGGCCTTCGTGCCCTCGAAGGCGGCGAAGAGCGCCCCCATGCGGTGGGGCTCGGACGCATCGATGAGGAGCCAGGCGTCCGGCCAGGCGGCGAGGTCCGCGTGGACGCCCGCGGGATCGTAGGCCTCGATCCAACCCTCAGGATCCAGGAACCGCAGGTTCTCCGGCAGGACGGGCGCCACGACGATGCGCGCCTCCTTGCCCTGCCCTTTCAGGTGGCCCGCCAGGGCCACCGCGGCCCCCACGCCATCCCCGTCCGGGTTCTCGTGGGTGGTGAGAAGGACCTTGGCGTGGCCATCGAGAAAGTCGGCAAAGCGATCGAGCATGAATCCTGACCTCGGTAGTCAGGATATCAGAGCTCATTCTTCTTCTCGGTATCGGCTTCGCCGATACGCGAGACCGCGCCGACCCATTGAGGCCTCACAGCTACGTCTTCTTCTCGGTATCGGCTTTGCCGATACGCGAGACCACGCCGACCCATTGAGGCCTCACAGCTACGTCTTCTTCTCGGTATCGGCTTTGCCGATACGCGAGACCACGCCGACCCATTGAGGCCTCACAGCTACGTCTTCTTCTCGGTATCGGCTTCGCCGATACGCGAGACCGCGCCGACCCATCGAGGCCTTACAGCTGCTGCTTCTTCTTCTCGGTATCGGCTTTGCCGATACGCGAGACCGCGCCGACCCATCGAGGCCTCACAGCTACGTCTTCTTCTCGGTATCGGCTTCGCCGATACGCGAGACCGCGCCGACTCATCGGGGCCTTACAGGTGCTCCTTTTTGCTCTCCAGGCTGCCCGGCTTGAAGGCCTTCAGCTCGTGGACCACCTCCGCCAGCAGGGCCCGCTTGAGGGCATAGGGCAGGAAGGCGCTCTTGAAGCCCATGATGATCAGGTCCTTGATCTCCTCAAGGCTGAAGCCCAGGTCCTCGTGGATGACCTGGAACTCGCGGCTCACGGTGGTGTTGGTGACCATGCGGTTGTCCGTGTTCACGGTGACGCGCAGGCCCAGGTCGTAGAACAGGCGGATGGGGTGGTCCGCCATCTTCTTCACGGCCTTGGTCTGCACGTTGCTCGACGGGCAGCACTCCAGCGGGATGCGGTGGTCGTTCACGTAGTTCAGCAGGTCGCCGTCCTCGATGAGCCGCACGCCGTGGCCGATGCGGTGGGCGCCGCAGAGGTGGATGGCCTGGTGGATGCTCTCCGGGCCGTAGGCCTCGCCCGCGTGCAGGGTGCAGTTGATGTTGTTCTGGAGCACGCGGCCGAACGCGTCTTTGTGGCGCTTGGCGGGGAAGTTCTCCTCGGCGCCCGCCAGGTCGAAGCCCACCACGCCCTTGTTCTTGAAGGCCACGGTGAGGTCCGCCAGGCGCAGCGAGATGTCGGGCGAGATGTGGCGCATGCCGCAGAGGATGACGCCGGTCTTGATGTTGTACTGCCGTTCGGCCTGGGCCAGGCCCTCCAGCACGGCCTGGACGATGCCATGCAGCGTGAGCCCCTTCTGCTGGTGGAGGATGGGGCTGTAGCGCACCTCCATGTAGCGGACGTTCTCCTTGGCCGCGTCCTCCGCCAGCTCGAAGGCCGTGCGCACGAGGCTCTCATAGGTCTGCATCACCGAGAGGGTGACGTCGAAGGCCTTGAGATACTCGACGAGGGACTTGCACTCCTCGCCCACCTGGACGAAAGGCCGCAGGCCTTCAGGCGTGTCCGCGGGCAGCTTCACCTTCTGCTGCTCCGCCAACTCGAGGATGGTGGTGGTCCGG
The DNA here is from genome assembly GCF_022808935.1 of Geothrix sp. SG200. Classification (GTDB taxonomy): domain Bacteria; phylum Acidobacteriota; class Holophagae; order Holophagales; family Holophagaceae; genus Geothrix; species Geothrix alkalitolerans. The sequence continues at coordinate 97,232 of NZ_JAKZFR010000006.1, read as the reverse complement.
AGGCTGCCGTCCAGATGGACATGCAGATCCGTCTTCGGGAGGCGCTGGAGATCCTGGATCGTGAGTTTCGGCATGGCCTAGCCTAGCGCTTCGCGGGGCGGGCGACCATCCGATGAGGACGTTGGAATAAGCAGAAGCCCGGCTTCGCCGGGCTTCTGCGCGGGGGTCCGGGGGGAGGCTCCATCTCCATGAGCCCTGGAAGGGCGAATGGGAGCGGCGCCCCGCGCCGCATCAGATGGAGGGGCGCCGCTCGCCCTTAGATCCGCGCAACGCATGCGTTGCGCGGGGAACCCCGGAAAGCGTCATACGTTCAGCTGGCTCATCCGATGCGCCAGCGTCGGCGCGTCCGTCTCGCGGCTCTGGCACTCCTTGCACAGGCCGAAGATCTGGTGGCTGTGGTGCATGGGCCGGAAGCCGTACTCGTGGCAGATGGCCTCCTGGAGGGCTTCCAGGTCAGGGCGGAAGAATTCGATGATGGCGTCGCAGTTCAGGCAGATCAGGTGGTCGTGGTGCTCGTTGCTGCGCACGGCCTCGTAGTGCGCGTGCTGGTCGCCGAAGCTGCTCTTCCGCACCAGACCGCACTGCACCAGCAGATCCAGGGTGCGGTACACCGTGGCCCGGCTGATGGCCTTGCCCTTCTGCTTGAGCGCCATGTGCAGCTGGTCTGCGTCGAAGTGGTGGACCTGGCCGAAGACCTCCTCCACCAGCTCGAGGCGCTCACCGGTCAGCTTGAGCTGCCGCGATCGCAGGAAGGTTTCGAAGCGCTGCTGTTCCTCGGGGCGTTCGATCTTGGGTTTGCGCATGGAATCCTCGGTGGCAAGTCTAACCGGTCCAGTCGACAGATCGTATTTTACAGATGAAAACCCAAAGCGTATTATGTATCAACCGTATGCATACTGGAGCCCCTATGGCCATCGTTATTATCCAATCGCCCAATCTGTCGTCGGACCAGAAATCTCGCATCGGGGAGCGGGTCATCACGGCGCTCCAGCAGGAAGGCCTGCCGCCCGGCTCCGTGGTGGTGCTCTTCCGCCCCGAGCGCGGCGACATCTACCTCGATGGCCTGCTGGTGCAGGCCCAGGCGTCCGCGCCCGTCCAGGCCGCGGCCCCGCCGGCGCCCAAGCCCGCTGCCCCCGCGTCCGTGGCCGCTCCGCCGGCCTTCAAGACCAAGGCCCGCCGATCCAAGCCCGAACTGGAAGACCTGAAGGGGGACCTGATGCGCGCCCTCCAGGACAGGGGGTCCCTCAGCAGCTTCGAGGCCCAGGTGGCCCTGGACCTCAAGGATTGCGACTGGGCCCCGGCCACGCTCCGCCGCCTCTTCACCGAGCTGGAGGAGGCCAAGCTGATCACCAAGAGTGGCCAGAAGCGCGGGACCCGCTATGTCTGGAAGGGCATCGTCAACACGCCCCAGTCCACGCCCATCGTGAAGCTCGTGAAGGCGGACACCGACGAAGCGTGATGTTCTCCGGGGGGTCTCCGCGCAACGCCTGCGTGGCACGGATCCATGGGGCCGCTGCGCGCACACCCCCGGGCCTCTGCTTTTGCGCCCGAGCCCTGCCACACTCGGGCATGGACTGGTTCGCCTGGGACTTCGACCACCCCGCCTATTTCCAGATCTACGCGGACAAGGACGCGGAGGCCGCCGCCGAAGGGCCGGCGCTCGCGGCCTTGCTGGACCTGCCTCCGGGCAGCCGGGTCCTGGACCTGCCTTGCGGCTGGGGCCGCCTCCAGCCTCACCTGGTGGCCCGGGGCTGGGAAACTGTGGGGGGCGACCTCAGCCGGATGAACCTGGATCGCCACCGGAAGGATCACCCCGCGACCCTGGCCCGCCTCGACCTCCGCGCCCTCCCCTTCCGGGCGGGCTGCGCGGATGGCGTCTTCTGCGCCTACACCAGCTGGGGCTATTTCGCCACGGACGCGGAGAACCTCCGCCAGCTGGCCGAGTTCGCCCGCGTGCTCCGGCCCGGCGGCGCCCTGCTCCTGGACCTGGCCGGCCGCTCCTCCCTTCGGCGCACCATCGCGGAAGTCGAGGGGCAGTGGCTGGAATTTCCCGATGAAGGCTACGAGGAACGCGCCACCTGGAGTCCCGACGGCCGCCGCATCCGCACGGAGCGCCGCTGCCAGGGCGAGGCCTTCCGCCACGACATCTGGATTCCCACGGACACCGAGGTCCGGACCAGCCTCGCGGCGGCGGGCTTCGAAGTCGTGGCAGCCTATGGCGGCCTGGACGGCCGGTCCTGGTCGGAAGATGCGGAACGCTGGATCTACCGTGGGGTCAGGCGCTGAGGCTCCTCGTGACCAGCAGGTAGGCGCCGAAGCCGAGCCCCGAGAGCCCCATGGCCAGAGGCAGGCCCAGTCCCTGCACCAGGGCGCCGCCCACCAGGGGGCCCACCATCAGGCCCACGGAGTACGCCAGGTTCAGGATGGAGAAGGCGGAGGCGAAACTCTGGCTGCCCTGCCGCTCCACCTGGTCGGCCACCGCGGGGCTGCAGGGGCTCATGATGAAGCTGGCCGTGCTGCCCAGCCCCATCATCGCCAGTACCACCATCCAGGACCGGGGCAGCAGCACCGGCAGGGGGATGAAGACCACCGCCAGCACCAGCCCCATGCGGAGCACCCGCACCCGCCCGATGCGGTCCGAGAGGGCACCCATCAATGGCGAGGTGAAGGTGTGGGCCAGGGCCGCCGCCGCGAAACAGAGACCGATCTGGGTCGGCGACTGGCCCAGGCGCCGGTCCAGGTGCAGCGGCAGGGTGGATTCCAGCAGGGCCCACAGGCAGGAACCCAGGGCCATGGCGCCAGCGAAGACCCGGATGGTCGGATTGGACAGCAGCTGGCGGAAAGGCAGCTGCAGCCCCTGGCCGGATTCGGTCTCCGGCAGAAGGAAGGCGCGACCCGCCGCATCCAGGGCCACCAGGACCGCCCCCAGGACGAAGGGTGCGGTGGGGCCCGCGTGCTGATCGAGGAACCCTGAGAGCGGGGGCCCGATCAGCACGCCGAGGTTCGCGGCGGCGAACGCCGTGCCCATGGCCTTACCCCGGGATTCGCTCGGAAAGATGTCCGCCAGCAACGCCATGCCCGGAAGCCAGGTGGCCGCCCCCGCCACGCCCTGGAGGAAGCGGGCCAGCACCAGCAGCCAGTACTGCTTCGACACGGCGAAGACCAGCGTGGTGATCCCCAGCCCCGCCAGGCCCCAGAGCATGGGCGCACGGCGGCCGAAGCGGTCCGTGAGGCGGGCCACGGGGAAGGTGGCCGCCAGCAGGGCCACGGCGTAGCTGCCGAAGAGGATCCCCACCTCCATCTGGTTCAGATGGAGGTCCCGCGCATACCGGGGCAGCAGGGGCACCAGCAGGTAGTAGAGGAGCATGTCCACGTGGAAGGCCAGGGCCGTCACGAGGAGCGCGGCGGTGGGGGGAGCGGGACGGCGCATCCCCCCACTATCGCATCGGGCTCTCAGCCCCGCGCCATCTCAACCTTGGGGTAGGCGGCCCGGAAGCCGCAGGCCTCGTAGGACCGCTGGCTGGCGGTGCCCGGGGCCGTGGAGGCGCAGGCCAGGTCACAGGCGCGGACCCGCGCGAAGGCCAGCCGCGCAGCGATGAGGGCCTTCTGCAATCCGCGGGCCCGGAAGCGCGGCAGCACCGCATCGCCCGAGAGCAGGGCCACGCCCTCCACGACGCCCAGCAGGCCGCCTCCGGCCAGCTCTCCGTCCACGAAGGCCAGGAAGCCCCAAGCATCCGGCACCTCCAGGGACACCTCGAAAGGCGGCGTCAGGTCCCGCCAGTCATCGCGCTCGAGAAACCCTGCCGCGACCACGCGGTTGAAGATCCCGGCCTCGTCGAGCCGGGCTTGCCGGACCAGGCCTTCCGAACCTGCCGCAGGTGGGCCCTCCAGGGATCGCGCCCACAGCTGCTGGAAGGCGTGGAGGCGGTACCCCCGGCGCGCCAGCAGCGTCCAGAGCGATGGATCGGCGCCGGGACTGAGTTCCAGCACGGTGGGCACGCCGAGGAAGGCCTCGAGGGCCTCCAGCTCTGGTTCGGTGATCGGCTCGATCAGCCCCAGCGCCTGATTGAGGGGGTGGGCCTCGCCGCGAAGGTGCGCGAAGCCGCCGCCCACTGACAGGCTGCGGCCTCCGGCCGCCTGGTTGAATCGTTCGTTCTGGAGGGCCTGGGCGCGCTCGAGACGGCGCGCCAGGCAAGTCAAGTCGTGGAACATGGGAATCTCCGAAAAGGGGGGTCCGCCCGCCCGGAGGCGCGGCGAAAGACACAGGGTCGCGCCCTTGCGTCAGCCCAGGCGCGGGCTCCCGGCGCCAAGTCCAGGCGCGGAACAGGAGCGATGTCGGCAGCGGGTCAGAGGCCTATCCAGAGAAGTCACCAGGGTAGCCGAACCTTCGAGGAAATCGTCAAGCAGGGGCACGGCTCCGCCGAGCCTCTGCTCGGGGGTCCGGGGGTGTGCGCGCGAGCACGGGACCCCCGGTTTGAACCGGCGAAGCCCCCTTGCGGGGGCTCCGGTGGATCGGTAAGCCGGGTTCTGTCGTGGGACGTCATTCCTCTGGGATGGATGTCGCCATCCAACTCAAGCGACCTACCCGCCGGCTCGGTCGGGTCAACCCTCGCCGCTTGCGCGGTGCGCCGGCCTATTTGGTCTTGCTCCCTGGGGGGTTTACCGTGCCCGTCCTGTTGCCAGTCCGGCGGTGGGCTCTTACCCCACCGTTTCACCCTTGCCTGTGATCCGAAGATCCATCGGCGGTCTGCTCTCTGTTGCACTGTCCGTCGGGTCGCCCCGCCCTGGTGTTACCAGGCCCAGCACCCTGTGGAGCCCGGACTTTCCTCTGCCCTTGCGAGCAGCGACGCCCTGATCCACAAGGGTCGAGGCTAGCACGATCCAGGAGGTCGTACCAAAGACCCGCGGCTAGCTGCCCTCCGGCGTGGCGATCAGGGCCGGCAAGGCTTCCGGCCGGCCCGCCTTGACGGCGTCGAGGACGCCCGTGGCCCGGTGGAGGGGCAGCGAAGGGTGGACCCGGAGCACCACCTTCCCGGTCGTCGCGTGGATCCGCGCGGGCAGCTCAGCCAGCGTGACCTTCACGCCATCCAGGTCGAGCGAACCGTCCGCCCCGAGGGTGAGGCGGAGGATCGGTCCCGGGACCCCGGCCCCGGCGCCCCCGGGGAGGGAGGCGTCGAGGGCCCGGGGCAGGACCGGAACGAGGGTGATGAAGACGATCAGGAGCACCAGGACGATGTCCACCAGGGGCGTGATGTTGATGTCGCTACGGATCTTCGTGACCATGGCATCCTCACCTCAACCGGAAGTTCAGGGTGAGCCGGAAGCTCGCCGCCGCCGGGTGGCCATCCATCAGGGCGGGTTCGAAGCGCCACTGGCGGGCGGCCTGCAGCGCGGCATCCTGCAAGGCCGGGTGGCCGTCCAGGACCCGCACCTGCATGGGCACGCCACGTTCATCCACCACCATCATCAGAACCACCGTGCCCTGGACATGGGCCCGGCGAGCCAGATCCGGGTAGATGGGATCCACGCGATGGAGGATCGCCGGAGCGGTGGTGGTGAAGTCGTGGATCGCCGGGCCCGCTGCGGGACCTGCGGGGCCGGTGGCCGGGATGGCGGGGCCCGGAAGCGCGGGCCCTGCCCCGGGGACCTCCAGGTGGCGATCCAAGGTGGGAAGCCCCGCGGCGGGCTCCACCGGATCCGCCCGCGTGGGCGCCCCGGTGGTGACGGCGGCGCTGCCGCCTCCCACGCTCCCGGTGGCTGTGGGCGCCTGACGTTCGACGGGACGCGGGCGCGGAGGCCCGTCGAGCTCAATCGGTCTCCAGGGAGGGGCGGGCGGAAGCGCCGGCGCCAGGACGACCTTCGGCCCGAAGGACGCGATGGCCACGGCCCCGCCGGCGAGCAGGAGGTAGGTCAAGGCGGACAGCGAGGCCGCGCGGAAGGTGTCCGAAGGCGGCGCCGAAGCGAGGATGGCGTGGGGCTGCAGGGTGGGCGGAAGGTCCGGGAAGGCAGGCCCCCGGCCGCGCCGGAGCGCGAGGATGGACATGGGATCTCCTGTGGGTGGCGACTGTGGCCTTCCGCAGAACCCACGCCCACCGAAGGCGGCGGACATCAGGTTGGTGGCAATCCCGGGCCCTGGATCACACACCGTCTGGAGGAGGTCCAAAGATCGCTTGCATCAGGTATCGGCGGTGAAGCACCGCTGTCAAGGCACCTACCTGGATTAGGGTCGGGGATCTTCCAGATCACTCCGCGGAAGGCAGTGGCAGCACCCACCCCTTGCGCTGGAGATCCTCCAACAGCTGCCAGGCCGCGCGGTACGGATCGGGGCTCTGCCCGCCAAGCACCTCCGATTGAAGGCGGGCGCGGAGCGGGGCCAGATCCGGATGGGGCGCGCCGGCCATGCCCGCGCCAGCCTGGAAGAGCCGCAGGAGCAGAGCCTCCGGATGGTCGTGGCCCAGGGCCGCCGCGCAGAGGACCGCTTCCCCCTCTCCTTCCTGCGCCCCGGCCTGAAGCAGGCGGTTCAGGAACGGGCGGAGGCTTGTGGCGTCAGCCCCCAGGCCCAGGCATCGAACCTTCGGCTGGGCCTCGAGGCGCTCACCCGGGTCGCTCCCCGCGAGCCAGGGGCAGGGTGGCCGGTGCCCCTCATAGGGCAACCCCAGCAGGAAGGTCTCATGTTGCGGATCATCCCGGACCCAGGCATGGACCAGGCGCATGAGGCTGCTCCGCCGGACGGGCTCCATGCCCGGACCGCACCAGAAGAACCGCTGCACGGGGGCCATCCGCGGACCCATCTCGCGGAGCGGGGCTCGCCAGGCCGCGGGGTCCACGGTCATGTCGAGCCCGAGGCCTGCCAGGAAGCGGGGAAATCCCGAGTAGGGGAAGGGCAGCCGGACATCGACCCCCTCTGCGGAGACATGGACTTCCGTGCCCGGAAGGCAGGCTCGCAGGGGGCTCTCCCTGAGCGTCTCCTGCAAGGCATGTCGATGGTCCTCGGCGCCGAGGCCTTCGGCGAGGACGAGCCGCCAGGCCTGGCCATCGTCGTCGCAGGACCAATCCGCCACGGCGGAGGGTTCGGGACGTCCGAGGGCATCCAGCCCCAGGACGAGCATCCGGATCCCCCCGGTCGGGTCCGGACGGCCGAAGGGGCGTGCGCGCCCCATGCATTCCAGCAGGCGCGGGCGACGCTGGGCCCTGGCCCAGGCGACCCGGTTCCACGCGGGATCCGTCCGGTCTTCGGGTCCCAGGAGGCTGGCCAGGTCGCCGTGGGCAATCTGGCGGTAGGCCTCGCTCTGGCGGAGGGCCTGGTGGCCTTCGAGGATCCCCCAGATCTCCTCCATGTTCTTCTGGGCGATCCGGGAGAGGTCGCGGCCCGCTTCGGCCATGTGCCTGCCGGTCCTGACCAGCTGATCCATCTCGGCCGCCGCCTTGGCCTCCACGCCCCACTGGCGGCTCAGGGCCGATTGGAGGGCCGCCGAACACTCGCCGATTTGGAGAAGGGACTGTTCCGCGCGATCCGAGGCCTCCTGCACCTGCCCCACCAGGGCCACCTGGGCCTCCAAGGTCCGCTCCAGGTCCTGTCCCTGCTGATCCAGATGGCTTGCCACATGGAGGAGCTCCTGAATGCCCGAACCGAGGCGCTGCGTCACCTCCTGGAGGTCCCACAGTCCCGCGCTCTCCCGCTCCATGCCCTGCTGGTGCTCATCGAGGACCCGCCCCAGGTCCGCCGCCCCCTGCGAAGTCTGGTCGGCCAGGCCGCGGAGGCGCCCGCCGATGGTCTGCAGGCGGGGCCCGCCACCGCCCTGCTGGGCGAGGATCGCAGTGTTCACCGCCAGCAGGCCGGCCTGCTGGGCCGCCTGATCGATGACGTGGATGGCTCCCTGCGCGCCGCCGAAGGATTCGATCCGCCGCTGCGATTCGACTCTGAAGCCTTCGATGCGGCGGGCCAGGGCCTCCGCCTGGTCCCGCAGGTCATCCGCCGAGGTCCGGAAGCGCCGGAGCTGCTCCGCCCGGATCCGGGTCTCCTCCACGAGCCTCGGCGTGTGGGTCGCCAGGCCCTTGACCGCCAGGTCGAGACGCGCGCCCTGACGCACCCCGGCGTCCGCCAGCCGCCCCAGGGATTCCTCGCCTTCCCGCAGGCGGGGGAAGGTCTCCTTCAGGTCGTCCATCAGCCCTTCGACCTTTTCGAGCCGCCCCTGGGCCTGTTCCATGGCGGCCCTGAAAGCCTGTCCCTGGATGCGGTGCTGGTCCGCCCTGAGCCGCAGCTCCAGTTCGATCCGGTCGACCTTCACGGAGCGCTCCACCACGTCCCGGAGGTCGCGGCCGAAGGTCACCAGCCGTTTCCGGACCGCGACCTGCGCCGCCCGATCCTCGCCGGACCGCTGCTGGACTTGCCCCATCAGCCCATCCAGGTCTGCCCACTCGCGGAGGACGGCCCGGTGGAGGGACTCCAGGCGCCCGTCCATCAGGCGGCCTTCCTCCAGGAGGAGGTTGAGCGCCTTCGTCACCTCAAGGTCCCCCGGCTCCATGCCCGCGGGAGGAGCGAGCGGCGCGCGATCGCCCCGGAGGATGCGGCCGGCCCAGTCCGCCAGCAGACTCTCCGGCGCCAGGCTCCGCTGCCAGGCCAGCCACCGGCGTCCCAGCAGCACCAGCCCCGCGGCCGCCATCATCAGAACCGCGGCCTCCGCCGGCCGTAGCGACGCCGAGGCCGTGAAGAGGAGGTAGGCCGCGGCGCCCAGGAGGGGCAACACCGCGAGGTCCGCCAGCCAGGAGCGGATGCCGCCCAATCCCACGAAGACGCTCCCCAACCTCATGCCCATCCTCAAGCCATGAGTTCCCATCGGCCGGCGGCCCCGCCAAGGCAAATTTGGGCCAACAGGAACCGCGGCCTCAAATCGTCCGCCAGAGCACCTCATAGCTCCGGAGGCCGCCCCCCAGCTCCTGGATCAGGCGGGAGCGCAGCAGAGCCGTGACCGCCACCTGGGCCTCGTTCGCGGGATCCAGCCGCGGGGCCGCGTCGGCGCTGCCGGTGCGGAGGCGCCGCAGGTATTCGCGCGTCCCGGGAGGCAGGGCCTCGGCGGGATCCACCGGCGTGCACTCCGCACAGGACCAGCCATGCTCGGGGCTCAGGAGGACCAGCGGCGCCACCTCGTTCCCGCAGCGCCCGCAGACCCGCGGGTGGGGCAGCAGCCCCAGGCAGTGCAGCAGCCAGTGCTCGGCGTAGGCCAGGATGCCGAGGGCGTTGTCCGGGTCGGCCTTGAGGGCCCGCCCGCAGGCGCTCAGCAGCCGGTAGAGGCGGTCGTCCTCCACGCCCTCCTTGGCCACCCGGTCGAAGAGGTCCGCCAGGCAGGCCATGACGAGGCTGCACTCCAGGTGGCCGAGGGTCAGCGGGCTGAAGGCCAGCTCGCAGCGGGTGACCCGCTTCAGCTCGGTCTGCTCCTTGCCGAAGAAGCTCACCTTCACCATGCCCAGGGGTTCGAAGGCCGCCACCCACTTGGCCGTGGGCTTCTTCACTCCCTTGGCCAGGCCCGACAGCCGCTCCCCGTGCTCGGACAGGAAGGACACCACGGCCCCGCCCTCGGCGAAGGGCACGGCCTTGAGCACGATGGCGGCAAAGGTCCGGATCACCCTTCCAGTCTGCCCGGATTCAACCGGTAGACTGGGGAGATGCGCGCCTCCCTCCTTTTCGCAGCCGCCCTCGGCGGGGTCCTCCTCGCCCAGGACTGCCCGGTCCGGACCTACCGCCAATGGGTGGGCGGACAGGAAGTGGGCGGAGCATCCCAGGAGACGAAGACCCGAGGCGGCGTCCGCGAGGTGCGGAACCGCGAGTGGCTGTCCATCTCGCGCCTCGGCCAGGAGATCCGCCAGGAAGTGGACCAGACCGCCCGCCGCGGCACGGACGGCGCCATGACCTTCACCTGGCGGCTCCAGCTCTCCAAGGAGCCCTTCGAGGGCCGGGCGGAGTGGTCGCCGTCGGATCCACGTGCCTTGAACCTGCATCCCCTGAACGGGGCGGCCCTGCGCACCCAGGTGCCCGACGGCGCGCTGCTCTGGCCCGAGGATCTCGATGCCCGCCTCATGGAGGCCGCGCGGCTGCGCCGTCCCGTGAAGGCGATCACCTACTCCTTCCCGGTCCAGCAGTGGAGCACCCTCAGCCTCGAACCGGCGGGGGCGGTGCCGCTTCCCGGCTTTCCCGACGCCGTGCGCTTCACCGGCCAGGAGACCCAGGGCGCGTCGTCGGCGCCGGTGGAAGTCTGGATCTCGCCCACGGCGGGCGAGCTGCGCCAGAAGACCGACCTGGGCGGCCTCGCCATCCTGATGCAGCGTGCGGAGCTTCCCCCGCCCGAGGCCCGCGCCGGCGATGCCACGGGATTCTTCGAGCGCACCCTCCAGACCCTGCCGCCCCACCCCTTCCAGCCCTGGCTGCAGAGCCTGACGCTGCGGGCCGAGGGATCCCCGCCGTCCCTGCCCGAGGACGCCCAGCAGACGCGGCTCCCCGATGGCCGGTGGCGCCTCTCCCAGGCGGTGCCGCCCAGCCCCGCGGAAGCGGCCCAGTCCCCCGTGACGGGCACTCCGGTGCCGGAAGAGGCCCGCTACCTGGCCCCCAGCCCCCTGGTGCCCTTCCGTGATCCCGCCTTCGACGGCCTCCTTCGGCGCATGGCCCTGCCTCCAGGCCTGCCGCGCTGGGAGGTGGCGAAGCGCGTGACCGCCTTCGTCTTCGACTGGATCTCCGACAAGGACTTCACCGTGGGCTTCGCCTCGGCCCTGGAGGTCTGCCGCAACCCGCGGGGCGACTGCACCGAACATGGAGTGCTGGCTGTGGCCCTGCTGCGCCGCCTGGGCGTCCCCGCCCGCGGCGTCACCGGCTGGGTGGGCCTGGGCGAGACCCTTGGCCTGCACTTCTGGGTCGAGGTGAAGCTGAAGGACCGCTGGGTGCCCGTGGACCCCACCTTCGACCAGGCCCCGGCCTCGGCCCTCCGCATCAAGCTCGGGGACACGGATCTCTCCGACCTCGGCAGCGTGGGCTGGGAGGGCGCGGCCCAGGCCTTCTCAGGCGTCCGCTGGATCCCTGAGCGTGAAGGCTCAGCCCCCTGGGGCAAGGGCATCCGAATCGAAGGCGATCAGGTGGCGACCTCCGACGGAAGCGTCCTCCGGCTGCCAGGCGGGCGGTGGGACCTGCGGCAGGGCACCCTCAGTTTGAACGGAACCTGGAAGGTGGAGGCCGTCCCCCGCCCCGGGCAGGCCCAGCTCAAGGGGAACCGGCGGCTGGCGGGCGCCCGCACCTTCCGCCAGGGCTGGTGGGATCCCGCCTCGCGCCTCCTGTGGATGGACCTCGGACAGGGCCGCTGGCTGCGCCTGGACGGCGTGACCGAACCGGCCGCCTATCAGCTGCTGGATCAGTTGATGGCGCCCACCAGGTCTTCCTGAACCGTCTCCTCCTGGTGGAGGCAGTGCTCCCGCAGGCGCTCCAGCCAGACCGACATGTTCAGGCACTCCTGCTCGTCGCAGCAGCTGGTCATCTGGGCGGCCATGCTGCGCACGGGCTCGTCGAGGCGCTCCATGAGCCGCCGTCCCTTGGGCGTGATGACCACGCGGCTGACGCGCCGGTCCTTGGGGTCCGCCACCCGCTTGAGCAGCCCCTGCGCCTCCAGGCGATCCACCAGGCGCGTCACGTTCGCGAAGCGGTAAATCATGCGCCGCTCGATCTCGTAGATGGGGTGTCCCTTGGCCGGGCCGCCCCGGGCGATGCGCAGGACGTTGTACTGCTGGATGGTGAGGCCATGGGCCTCGAAGAGGCGTTCCTGGACCCGGACGACGGCCTCCCGCGTCAGCATCAGCTGCAGCACGAGCTGGACCCCCGGGGACGGGAGCTTCGACATCTGGAGTTCTTCCTGAAGGGACATGGCGACCTCACGGAATTCTTTGCGGGCAAGGATCTCCCCATCCATGGGATTCTGGAAGGTCTTAGGAGCCCTTCTTGCCTTCTATCGCCCTGAGTTTGATCAATGTCACGAAACGCTATGGCGCGACAGCCATTCTGGACGGACTGAGCCTCGGTCTCTTCCAGGGGGAGAAGGTCGGTCTCATCGGGCGCAACGGCGCGGGGAAGAGCACGCTCTTCCGGCTGCTGACCGGGGACGAGACACCCGATTCCGGCGAGGTGGTGATCACCCAGGGACTCCGCGTCGCGCGCTTGAGCCAGGAGCCTCATTTCGCCCCGGGCGCCAGCATCCGGCAGGCCCTGGAAGCCGCCCTGGCGGACCATGCGGCCCTGCTGGCCCGCCACCAGCGGATCCACGAGACGCTCCATGGCGCAACTGGCCTCGAGGAAGCAAGGCTGCTTGACGAACTGCAAAGCGTGGAACATCAGATCGAGCACTGGGGCTGGGATCTCGAGCCGCGCCTCAAGGCGGCGGCCACCACCTGGGGCCTGGAGGACCTGGACGCCGAGGTGGAATCGCTTTCCGGAGGCTGGCGCAAGCGCGTGGCCCTGGCCCAGGCCTGGCTCAAGGAGCCGGACGTGCTGGTGCTGGATGAGCCCACCAACCACCTGGACCCTGACCAGGTGGAGAAGCTGGAAGCCTGGCTCCAGGCCTTCGGGGGCGCCCTCCTCCTCATCACCCACGACCGCCACCTGCTGGACGCCGTGGTATCCCGGATGCTGGAGCTGGAGGACGGCGGGCTCCGCAGCTACGAGGGCGGCTACAGCGACTACCTGCTGGAGAAATCGGACCGGGAGTTCCGCGAGGCCCGCCTCACGGAGCACATGCAAAACCGCCTGCGGCGCGAGATGGCCTGGCTGAGGCGCGGCGCGAAGGCCCGCACCCGCAAGTCCAAGCTGCGCATCCAGGAAGTGCTCGACCTCAAGGACACGGTGGAGGACCGCACCCGCCTGGAGGCGCGCCAGGGGCTCGCCTTCGCCGCCGGCGGCAACCGCAGCGACGCCCTGATCCGCGCCGAGGGCCTGCGCTTCGCCTACCCCGGCGGACCCGAGCTGCTGGATGGCCTCGACCTGAGCCTCCAGCGCGGGATGCGGGTGGCCCTGCTGGGCCCCAACGGCTGCGGGAAGTCCACCCTGCTGAAGGTGCTGCTGGGAGACCTGGAGCCCCTCGAGGGCGAGGTGTACCGCCATCCGAAGCTCGCCACCACCACCATCTCCCAAGGGCGGGGTGAGCTCGACGGCGCCCGCAGCATCCTGGACAACCTGGCGGACCGCGCCGCGGTGGTGGACACCGGCAGCGGCACCCTGCTGGCCCACGTCTACCTCACCCGCTTCGGCTTCCCGGTGGACCAGCAGAACCGGAGCGCGGCCACCCTCAGCGGCGGCGAGCGCAACCGCCTCCTGCTCGCCAAGGCCATGCTCAGTCCGGCCGACCTGCTGGTGCTGGACGAGCCCACCAACGACCTGGACATCCCCACCCTCCAGAACCTGGAGGAGGCCCTGCTGGGCTTCCAGGGCACCCTGCTGCTGGTGAGCCACGACCGCTTCTTCCTGGATCAGGTGGTGACCCACACGCTGGCCTGGAACGGCGAGGGTTCACCCCGCTGGGAACTCTATGAGGGCGCGCCTTCCACCGTGCGCAGCCTGCGGGAGGCCCGGGCGGCCTCCCTGGAGGCGGCCCGCGCCGCGGTGAAAGCCGCGGTGCCGCGGGCCCGCAAGCCGGGGCTCTCCCAGAAGGAGCTGCGGCGTCTCGCCGAGGTGGAACAGGCGATGGACACCCTCCATGCCCGCCTGTCCGAGCTGGATGCGGCCCTGGCCGACCCATCGGCCTTCCTTCGGGCCGACAGCCCGGGCCATCAGGCCCTGAAGGACCGGGACGCGGCCCGCGCGGAATTGGAGGATCTCGAGATCGCCTGGCTGGAGCTGGAGGAAAAGCGGCAGGAAGGCTGATCCCATCACAAGTTGTCCTTGGGGCGGACAGGCCTTGGGCCTTTTCGCTACCCTGGAGCCTGGACTTTTACGGAGTGCCCATGCGCCCGATGCCTCTCATCCTCTTCCCCGCCGTGGCGCTGGTGGCCCAGGCCCCCGCCCCCATCGACCTGACCCAGCGGTTCAATGCCGAGCTGCCCGGGATCAACCAGATGCTCAAGACCTTCCAGGCCCAGGAGGCCATGAAGAAGGTGGAGGGCCTGATCCCCGCCGAGCGCCCCGCGTTCAACGGCGCCAACCTCCAGACCATCGGCCAGAGCATGGACAATGCCCAGGGTCTCCTCTCCTTCTATCGCCTCTGGGCGAACGCCGCCTCCGAGGCCGGCCAGTGGGAGAAGGCCCTGGAGATCCAGGACAAGCGGCTCAGGACCGCCCAGGCGATCAAGGCGGACCTGGAGAAGGCCCAGTCCCCCATCGCCGCCCAGTGGGACAAGGCCGCCAAGGATTCCCAGGAATACATCGCCAAGCACGCGAGCCGCCAGCAGGAGCTGCAGACCGGCCTGAAGGCCCTGCAGGACGAGATCGCGGCCGTGAACTCCAAGCAGACGAAGCTGGATGCCAAGGGCCTGGAAGACCTCAAGGCGCGGGCCGCGAAGGCCCCCGAACAGCAGCAGGAGCTCGACCAGATCAACGCGGCCCTCCCGGTCCACAAGCAGAACATCGCCAACGCCCCCAAGGTGATCAAGGTGCTCGCCGACAACCGCAAGGAAGCCGAGGGCATGGTGAAGGCCGCGGAGACCTCCCTCGCCAAGGCCAAGGAGGTTCTGGCCAGCCAGAACGACGAGATCACCAAGTTCAACACCGAGCAGGCGATGAAGAAGATCAAGATCGTCGGCAAGAAGAACTGGGTGGACGCGGTGCTCCGCAACCACGAGAACGTCACCAAGCTGAACGGCACGCAGACCCAGGCCGCGTTCCTCAACCGCCTGCTGGTGCTGGATCCCGGCAACGCCACGGCCACGAAGGCCCTGGACAACCTGAAGCAGGGCAAGGAACCCTTCGCCAAGGAAGCCAGGCCCACCAAGAAGGCCGGCAAGAAGAAGTGAGCACGCCGCGTACGACCTGGAGGGAGCGACCATGAGCCGCCTCGGAATCCTGTTTGCCTGCGCCCTGGCCGCCAGCCTGGGCGCCCAGAGCCTCACGGATCGGTTCAAGGAGGTCCGGGGCCCCTGGGAGCTCCAGCTGGAGCGGGGTGACGCCTCGACCGTCCGCCGCGGGGTGGAGGCCCTTCTCGGCCGGGAGGGCCTCACGGTCAATCCCTCCGACTACAACGACATGCACGCCCTCGCGGCCCTCCGCAGCCTGGCCGCCCGGGCCTGCGTGGCCGAAGGCAGCTGGGAGGAGGCGGTCCTCCATCTGCAGAAGGCGCAGGCCGCCGCCGAAGAGAACCTGGCGACTGCCGAGCCCCTGCTGGCCAAGACTCGCGCCGAGCATGAGGCCAAGCTCCAGGAATTCCGGAACGCCATGGACAAGCAGGCCCCGCGGCTCAAAGAGCTGGACGAGGCGCCCGGCCTGACCCAGGAACAGATGAAGCTCCGCCAGCAGCTCCGGATCTTCATGGACGAGCAGAAGGCCGCCATCGCCCACAGCGAGCGCGCCCTGAAGGACATTGACGGCATCCTTGAGCGGCTGCGCCAGACCAAGGTGAACACCACCAAGGCTGCCGAGGACTGGAAGGCGTTCCTGGATCGCGAAAAGGCTGAGATCGCCGAGGCCGGCGGCACCGCCCGCTTCGTGGCCGGGAAGGTGGAGCAGGTGAAGGCCGACGATGCCCGGCCCCAGCAGGAGCGCCTGGCCTATGCCCGCCGCCTCCAGAAGCTCGATCCCGCCAACAAGGATGCCACCCGCCTCGTGAACACCCTCCTGGGCAAGGACGAGCCGGCCGAGCCGGCCAGGCCCAAGGCCCGGAAGAAGAAGGCCGCTCCCAAGAAATGAGCCCTGCCCTGAATGAAGAAGCGGCCCGCGAGGGCCGCTTCTTCGTCGGTGGAAGAAACCCTAGAACACGAACCCGAACCCGACCTTCACGAAGTCGGTGGCGGGGGGATCGCCGGCATCCACGTCGTGGGAGGTGAGGGTCTTGTGGTAGGTGGCCTCCAGCGTGAACCGCAACCCCGCGTCATAGCCGAAGCTGTGGCCGAAGCCGAGGGAGCCGCCCATGCGGCTCTTGCGGGTGGTGTCAGTGTAGTCGTAGAGAGGATCGCCAAAGCTGCGATCGAACTGCTCGAAGTCCGCCGAGAGCCCCGCCACGAAGTAGAAGCCGCGGTGGCGGTAGGCGGTCCCCTCGGGGAAGATCTGCAGGTCCCCACCCAGGTTGAACATGGAATGGCGAAGGTTGATGGTGGTCTCGCCCGGGGCGCGGTTGGTCCCGTTCTCGGCGGATCCGCTGACGTTCAGGCGGATCGCCAGGCTGCGGTCGACGGGGAAGCTGACCGTGAAGCTGCCGCCGAGGCCCACGTCGTAGGTCTCCTTCTGGGGGGGGATCACGTAGCCCGCGGAAGGACTGTAGTAGGCCGGGTAGGTCTTGCTGGAGAACTCCCCGGTGGGGATGGTGAGGTTCAGGCTGAAGCCCATGTGCGGGGACTGGGCGTGTAGCGCTGCGCCCGAAGCGAGGAGCGTGGGCAGCAGGAGCATCGAGATTCGGCGCATAGGGCCTCCAATGGATGGTGCTGGAAAACTACGGAGCGAACGGCATGCCAGCTTAGGGCAAGCCCCGTCAATCCTTGGATCCAGCGCAGAATACTCCGGTTGAGGCCCTGGCGCGATCGCGGCGTTTTGCCTCGGTCGCGTGCCGGATTGCAACAGCAGGCTTTGGGCCGGGACCGCGATGGCCTACTCTGGACAGGACGAGGATGGTTCATGGCGTGGAAGCAGGATCTGGCGAAGTTGAAGCAGCAGCTGGGAGCGGAAGGGGTCCCTGCCCCTGCGCCGAAACCCGCTCCCAAACCCGCCCCGAAGCCATCGGCCCCCACCAGCCTGGATGACGAAGACGAGGTCTTCCTGTCGGCCATGGGCCTGAAAGCCAAGACCCCCCGCCCGGCCAAGGCCTCCCCCGAACCCCCGGCCGCGCCGTCCGAGGCCCCCGTCGCACCGCCTCCGCCCGAGACCTTTGAAGAAGCCCTCAAGGACCTGAAAGGCCTGAAGCCGATTCCGCGCGGGCCCATGGCCCAGGCTTCCCCAGCCCCAGCCCCGGTCACGGTCCCGGCGATCAGGCCAACTCAGGTTCCGCCGCCCCCCCCAGCGGAGAAGGCGCCCCCGGCTCTTCCCCCGGAGCCCCCCACAGCCATCGAAGCGGCCACTCCCGCCGGCACGCCGGAGGTGCCCCCGCCCTCTCCGATGCGGTTCCAGCTGGCGGCGGGGATGGCCATCGATGTGGACGGCGTGCTGGACCTCCGCGGCCACACGCTCCAGGACGCCATGGACCGACTGAAGGACCGCCTGGAGGACGGCCTCGTGCTGGGCTGGCGCAGCCTCCAGGTCATCCTGGGTCCGGAGCCGGCGCTCCATGAGGGCCTGCTGGCCCTGTTGGCCTCCGGCAAGACGCCCATGGTGGCGCGGTTCGCCCAGGCGCCGGTGCCCATGGGCGGCAGCCAGGCCTGGCTGCTCTATTTCACCCCATCCCAGCCCCAGTCCTGATCCGGTTGCCTGGTTCGAATCACATGGAGTTCCCCCGATGAGTCTGTTGGTGGTTGGCAGTGTGGCCTTTGATGACCTGGAAACACCCTTCGGCAGCCGCGAGCACGCCCTGGGCGGCTCCGCGACCTACTTCTCCCTGAGCGCCAGCCGCTTCCATCCCGTCCGCATCGTCGCCGTGGTGGGGGAGGACTTCGGCCCGGACCAGATGCGTGTCTTCGAAGGACGCCCCATCGACCTGGCGGGCCTGTCGAAGGTCAAGGGCCTGAGCTTCCGCTGGAAGGGGGCCTACGGCTATGACCTGAACGAGGCCCAGACCCTGGCCACGGACCTCAATGTCTTCGCCGACTTCAAGCCGGTCCTGCCCGGCGGCTACCGGGAGTGCGAGTACCTGTTCCTCGGGAACATCGATCCCGTCCTGCAGCTGGACGTGGTGCGCCAGATGGCGAAGCGGCCCAAGTGGATCGCGCTGGACACCATGAACTACTGGATCCGGGGCGCCCGTCCGGCCCTGGACGCGGTCCTGAAGGAAGTGGACATCCTCCTGGTGAACGACGCCGAGGTGCGGGAACTCACCCAGGAATACAGCCTCATCAAGGCCTACAAGAAGGTCCGGGCCCTCGGCCCCAGCACCCTGGTGGTCAAGCGCGGGGAGTACGGTGTGGCCCTCTTCACGCCCGAGGGGATCTTCGCCGCTCCGGCCTACCCCCTCGAGAACGTGTTCGACCCCACCGGGGCCGGGGACACCTTCGCCGGCGGCTTCCTGGGCTACCTGGCCTGGATCGAACGGGCAGATGTGACCGCCCTCAAGCACGCCACCCTGGTGGGCTCGGTCATGGCCAGTTTCACAGTGGAACAGTTCTCCACGGAACGCCTCGAGCAGATATCCCAGGATGAAGTTCGCAACCGCTTGGCATTATTTTCAGATATGATCCGCGTCGAAGACCTATAATCAGCACCACCTAATCCCCTGGGGGTCCCTGATGCACCAGCCCAATCGTCTGCCTGTCGGTCGGCGGCGCGCCCTCGCGCTGGCACCCGGTCTCTTCATGGCCCTGACCTTCGCTGTTCCCGCGCTTGTGGCCCAGGAGCCCGCTGGCACGATCAAGGTCGAGACCCACAGCTCGAAATGGGATTATCCCAAGGAAATCCAGGTGCCAGAAGGCTCCCGCACCCACACCGTGGAGAAGGGGGACACCCTCTGGGATCTGTCTGGGAAGTACCTGGGCAATCCTTACGCATGGCCCCAGATCTGGGAGCTGAACCAGTGGATCAAGGATCCGCACTGGATCTACCCCGGGGATCCCCTGATCATCGACCTGACCCGCGCCGTGGCGACCGCCGCCTCCGTCCCAGAATCCGTCTCCGGGCTCCAGCCCGACCGGCGCGGCTCCTACACGGCCGCCAGGCGGCCCGAGCTGGGCTTCGCCTTCCAGGACTTCATCCAGCTGCCCTTCTTCGCCCCCGACGGCGCCGAGGCGCACTACAAGAACCAGGGCGCCTTCACCCTGACCGGGAACCGCCGGGATGACCGCCAGCACCTCGCCGAGGGCGAGACTGTCTATATGAACGGCGGCAGCGAGCAGGGCGTGAAGGTCGGCGACCGCTTCCTCATCCTCAAGACCGTGGCCCGCAAGGTCAAGCACCCCACCACCAAGCACAAGATGGGCGACGTGGTGCAGCAGGTGGGCGTGCTCCGGGTGGTGACGCCCCAGCCCAAGGGATCCGTCGCCATCATCGAGCGCTGCCTCGACGGCGTGGAGGTGGGCGATCATCTGGTGCGCTTCACCGAGCCGGCGAACCTGCCCCTCCAGCTCCGGACGGACACCACCGATCCCGTGAAGATGGCCCCGAACTCGGCCGTGGTCGTCTTCGCCCGCGATGCCCACCAGCACACGGCCATCGGCGACATGGTGATCGTGGACAAGGGCACCAACGACGGCCTGAAGGTGGGCGACGTGCTGCTGGCCGTCCGCACCAAGACCTTCCCCGTGGGCCCGGACGACGACCGGAAGAAGGCCACGGAGACCACCACCCACTACATCGGCCAGGCCCTGGTGGTCCGCACGGACGCCCAGACGGCCACCTGCCGGCTGCTCAGGACCACCGAGGAGATCCTCCTCGGCGACACCCTCACCCGTTGAACCCTTGAACAGACTGGCGAAGACCGGGGCCCCTTCGGGGGCCTCAGTCGTTCCGGCGCTTCAGTTCCAGCACCACACGCCGCCCCCGGGTGGGCAAGGCATAGGGATGGGGGGTGGCCTCCCAACCGGGGGGGAGGACCTCCCCGGACCAGTCCGACCCCTTGAGCGCCAGAAACGGAGCGTCTGGTTTTCCGTGCCGGTCCCACCAGGCCGTCAGCTGCCCCAGGGATCCGAGGGCCTTGGCGGTCCCGAGGTCCGCCTCGAGGGGGGACAGGTCCTCCAGGCGGCCATGCACAGGCCGGAGGTTGGGCAACGGCAGCTCCAGGGCCACCTGGCGGACGAAAGCCAGCTTCTTGGCGGAGGCATCCACCGCGAGCACCTCCAGGTCGGGGCGGGCCAGGGCCAGCACCACCGCAGGGCAGCCCATGCCGGTTCCCAGATCCGCCACCCGGCCTCCCGGGGGGAGGGCTTCGAGGAAGGGAAGGAGCGCCGACGCATCCAGCAGCAGCTCTTCCCGCCGCTCGGATGGGGCGAGGGAGGTCAGGGCGTGCGTGCGGTTCCACCGCTCGAGCAGTTCCAGGTAGCGGCCCAGGGGCGCGGACAGGGAGGCGGGCAGGTGAGGCTCCATGCCTCAAGGATGCCAGGGATCGGCCCAGGGGATTGAATCCTTGCTGGGCCGATCACTTCTCTTTTATATTCAATATTTTTAAGACATTTTGGTTCAGCTTGGCCAACACCCCGGTCTATCATCTGAATGGGGAACATTGATGCATTTCATGCCTCTAGAATGAAAACATTGACGAATGGCTCAATAGCCCCCATGATGTATTCCCTTTGACTGATCTTCCACAGGAGCCGGCCATGACTGATACCAAGCTGCCCTTCCAGATCGATTGGTCGAGCCGGAGCAAAATGCGTGGGCCTGGCGAGCAGTCCCTCGGGAAGCTGCTTCATAGCCTTCGGGATCGGCTTGCCCCAAATGCTCAGGGCGTATCGCTGACTTATGTCGATGATCGCGGCATGAGAAAACTCAACCGAGAACATCGCGGGAAAAACATGACGACGGATGTGCTGAGTTTCCCCTCAAGCGCTGAAAAGGGGGCGTTCCCGCACCTTGGCGACATCGTGATCAGCCTTCCCACTGCCGAGAAAATGGCCAAGAAGTTCGGTGTCAGCCGGCGCCGTGAAGTCGAGACGCTGGTGATCCATGGCTTCCTTCATCTCTGCGGTCACGACCACGAAAAAGACCAGGGCGAGATGATGGCGCTCCAGGCCCAGCTTGAGCGCGACCTGCTCGAAACCGAGCCCCTGTCCATGAGCCTCAAGCGCGGCCGCAAGCCGGGCAGCAAGGTCAAGAAGCTCAAGGACGGCACTCGGGTGGTGGTGACGGGCCGGGCTGCCGCGGCCCTCGTCCGCCGCGAGCGGGTGAAGAAGGAAAAGAAGGTCAAGGTGCGCAAGGTGGCCAAGCCGAAAGAGGCCATCGCAAAGCGCGGCCCCGGCCGGCCCCGCAAGGAGGCCCCGGCGGTTCCCGCGAAGCGCGTGCTCCGCCGTCGCCGGCCAAGCCCTTCCCGGAGCGGCGTCATCGCGTAGCGTCCCAAACCTCTGCATGGAAAATGGGCTTCAGGGCCGATAAAATGGCCCTTTGGCCCGGTTCCGGGCCCCCATCGGAGCCCCTGTGATCAACCTCCTGCTCGGCCTGGGCGCCGCCCTCGCCGTGATCCTGCTGTCCACCTTGCTCAGCATCAAGCTGTGGATCAGCGTGCCCATCGGCATCCTCGCGGGTGCCGGCCTCTTCATCTGGCAGGGCCGCAAGGTCCAGCAGGAGCTCGAAAAGATCTTCACCCGGGCCGGCGACCAGCTGAAGAAGCAGCAGTTCGAGAAGGCCATCGAGATCATGAAGGAGGGCTACCGGTTCTCCTCCAAGCAGTTCCTCGTGAAGGGCAGCATCGACGGCCAGATCGGCGTGGTGCAGTACCTCCGCAAGAAGAACGAGGAGGCCGAACCCCTGCTGGCGTCGGCCTCCATGCAGCACTACATCGCCAAGGCCATGCTGGGCATCCTCCAGTGGAAGCGCGGCGAGAAGAAGAAGGCCAAGGAGACCTTCGCCCTGGCCCTCAAGACCGGCAAGAAGGAGAGCCTGCTCTACGCCGTCTTCGCTTACGTGCTGGTGGAGATGGGCGAGCGCGACAAGGCCATCGAGATCCTCAACCAGGGCCTCGGCGTCTGCAAAGGCGACGAGCGCCTCATCACCAACCGGAACCTGCTGCAGAACGGCAAGGCCCTCAAGATGAAGGTCTATGGCGAGCAGTGGTACCAGTTCATGCTCGAGCGCCCCATGATCCGCCAGGAGGCACCGGCCTTTGCCCGTGTCTCGCGCCGGGCGCTGCGAGGCTGAAGCCTGACGTTGGAATCGCCGCTGCGCGTCGATTTCAACGTATTGAAAAGAATCTTTTCACTCTTCGGCAAACGCGAAGCGGTTGCTGCACGGAACGAACGACTGAAGGAGCCACCCCCATGTCCGGCCACAACAAATGGTCCACCATCAAGCACAAGAAGGGCGCCGCGGACGCCAAGCGCGGCAAGCTCTTCACGAAGATCCTCAAGGAGATCACCGTGGCGGCCCGCCTCGGTGGCGGTGACGTGAACAGCAACCCCCGCCTTCGCCTGGCGGTGGACCAGGCCAAGGGCAGCAACATGCCCAAGGACAACTGGGAGCGCGCCATCAAGAAGGGCACCGGCGAGCTGGAAGGTGTGACCTACGAGGAAGTGGTCTACGAGGCCTACGGTCCCGGTGGCGTGGCGATCCTCGTGGAGGCGATGACCGACAACAAGAACCGCACAACCCCGGAGGTCCGCAGCTACTTCACCAAGTTCGGGGGAGAGCTGGGCGCGCAGGGCTCCGTGGCCTACCTGTTCACCAAAGAGGGCCAGATCGTCGTGGAGCCGGAAGTCTCCGAGGACAAGGTCATGGAAGTGGCCCTGGAAGCCGGCGCCGACGACGTGGCCAACGAGGGCGATGCCTGGGTCATCAAGACCAGCCCCGAGTCCTACCAGGCCGTGAAGGATGCCGTGGACGCCGCCAAGCTCCCCGTCATCGAGGCCAAGATCATCATGGCCCCCAGCACCAGCACCGCCCTCGAAGGCTCCAAGCTCACCAGCTTCCTCAAGCTCGTGGACCTGCTCGAGGACAACGACGACGTGCAGAACGTGTGGCACAACGGCGACTACGAGGAACCCGAGGACTGAGGTCCCAACCGAAGCTGCGTGCAGGCTCGGGGCGCTTTTCGGCGCCCCGAGTCATTCCTGCGCTTGTGGCGCAGGAGAATGCTGGGCTGTCACGAGGCCGGCATCTCCACGTCCCACCGCCAGGATCGGGAACCTGGGCGGCTCGCCCCACATGCCGTTGCCCCGGAGCAGGACCGTGTGGAAGAGGCCCCAGAACACCAGGCTGTCGGTGCTGCGGGGGTCCAGCAGGTAGAAGGCCAGGCGACCGAGGGGCTGGTCCATGGGCACGTAGAGCGCCCGGTCCAGGTCCGTGGGCGTCCAGGGCAACTCCATGGGCTTTGGTACCGTCCCCGCCTTCCAGGCGCCCTGGAGTTCCAGCGTGAAGACGCCTTGGTAGGCCGACGGGGAGAGCTTGCGACCTGTCTCCTCGAATCTGAGGACGGGCAGGGTCCGTGGCCGGGCGCGGCCTTCCAGCACCCTCAGGCCGTGGGCCTCGAGAAGGGGGCGGATCGCGGCGGCGAAGGCCGGGTCCACCAGGTAGCCGGCCGGCACGGGCACGAAGTCCCGCCCCTCGAAGCCCACGAAGCTGGGCAGCACCAGGTGGGTGCGCGACTTTTCGCCCACCAGGCGGCCCTTCGCGTCCCGGATGGGATCCACCCAGTCGAACGGCGCGCGCTCGACCTCTTTCAGCTTCGCGGAAAGCGGGAGGGACACAGATTCCTTCGTCCAGGCCTCGGTCCAGCGGGCCTGGGCCATCCGGATCTCGCCCCGGACCTCGCCGCGATGCTCCGCCATCCAGGCCAGGCAGGCCAGCACGAAGCGTCGCGTGTCGGAGATGCGGTCCGGCCAGGCCCGGTAGACGTAGCTCTCCGAGAGCACCGCCAGGCGGTTGCGCAGGGCCGGGTAGTTGGTCAGCAGCCGGGGGTGGGCATCGTAGGTCTCCCAGGCCGTGGGGGGCTTCTTCGGCGTGGGCTTGTAGGGCACGAAGTTGCCGTAGTCGTAGGTGGGCATGCCCTCGGCCTTCAGGCGCTCACGCACTTCCACCAGCATCTTCCGGTTGAAGGCCAGCAGGCCCTCGTCCGCACCCAGGGTGCAGGCGGGGCCGTGCGTGAGGTGGAAGCCGTGGGTGCTGCCGTTGGTGGTGTGGAGGTCCAGCACCGCCGCCGGGTCGAAGTCGCGGAGCATGGCCAGGAGCCAGCGGGTGTTCGGCGCGGCCGCCTTCATGAGGTCGCGGTTCAGGTCCAGGCCCTGGGCGTTCTCGCGCCGGCCCACGCCGCTCTCCGTGGGGTTGGGCTGCCAGGGCCGGATGGCGGGATCCAGCGCGTCCGTGCCATCGGCATTGTAGGCGGGCATGACCACCAGGTCGAGGTCACGCCGCAGCTCTGGATGCTTGCCCTGGAGCAGCTCGCGGACGATTTGCTGGATGGCCTCCTTGCCCTCCACCTCGCCGGCGTGGATGTTGGCGTTCACGTAGACGCGGAGCGGATCCTTTCCCGTGCCCCTCAGGCGCCAGGCCAGCAGGGGCTGGCCGGTCTCGGTGGCCCGCGGCGCGCCCTTGGGCAGGTAGGACTCCAGGGCCGGGGCCTGCTTCCGCAACGCCTCCATGAAGGCCTGGACCTCTGCCACCGTGGAGGTTCGCCGGAGCTGCGTGCGTTCAGGGACAGTCTCCGGCCACCCGGCGAGGAGGCTCGTCCCCGCCAGGATCCAGACCAGGCGCCGCATGGATCAGCGGGCCGTGAAGGTGGTGTCCGCCGTGGCGGGAATCACCGTGGCCGGGGCCGGGGAACCCCCGAAGAGGCCCTTGTTGTAGACGATGAAGCTCGAGGCCAGGAAGAACATCAAGACCAGCAAGGCGGACCCCCGCTTGCCGGCCGCCAGGGCCTTGGGCGTCATCTCGGACAGGCCCACCAGGACGAGCACCAGCAGGAGCTTGATGTGGAAGTAGTGACCGTGCTTCAGGGGATTCTGGCCGCCCTGGATCATCAGGACCAGGAGCCCGATGCCGGCGACCAGCGCCAGCCGGAAGGACCAGGCCACCACCTTCGCCCAGATCGTCGCGGCCAGGCCCCGGATCTCCTCGCGGCCCTCCTCGAATCCGGAGAGGAGCAGCGCCACCACGGCCGCTCCGCCACCCACGGCCAGAGTCACGAAGTGCAGCCAGCGGACAAGATTCACGGCCTCGAGCTTCAGGTTCATGGTCACCCTCGCGAAGAAGACCCCCAGGGTAGCAGCCCTGCTAGGCTCGATTGGTCAGGAGGCTGTCATGTCCAAGCTGCGCGTCGCCGTCGTCGGTGTGGGACACCTGGGCCAGCACCATGCGAGGATCGCCGCGGCCGCGCCGGACGCCGTGCTGACCGCCGTGGTGGATCCTGATCCGGTCCGGGGCCCGGAGATTGCGGGAAAATTCGGCGCGCCCTGGGCCGCCTCGCTGGATCAGGTGCTCGCGGAGGTGGACGCCGTCCAGATCGCCGCGCCCACGGGCTTCCACCATGCCCTCGGCGCCCAGGCCCTCAAGGCCGGCAAGCACGTCCTGATGGAGAAGCCCCTGGCCGCCTCTCTGGAGGAGGGCGCGGCCCTGCTGACGACCCTGGCCGAGGCCCGGACCGCCCGGCCCGGCCTCGTGGCCCAGGTGGGACACCTGGAGCGATTCAATCCCGCCGTGGCGGCCCTGCGCGACCGAGGCTTCAAGCCCCGCTTTCTGGAGGCCGTGCGCGTCTCGCCCTTCCCGGCCCGCAGCCTGGAGGTGGACGTGATCATGGACGTGATGATCCATGACCTCGACCTGCTGCGCGCCCTGGTGGGGCGTCCTGTGGTGGATGTGGTGGCCGTGGGCGTGCCGGTGCTGACGCCCTACGCCGACCTGGTGAACGCCCGCCTGAAGTTCGAGGGCGGCGCCTTCGCCACCGTCACCGCCAGCCGCGTGGCCCGCAAGAAGGAGCGCACCCTCCGCGCCTTCGGCGACAAGGAGTACGCCAGCCTCGACTTCGCCGCCCAGAAGCTGGAGCTGCTGCGCCTGGTCATGGGCCCGGACGGCCCCGAGGTGCGGCCGGAGACCGCCAGCATCGAGGAGGGCGAGCCCCTCCGCCTGGAGATCGAAGCCTTCCACGCCGCCTGCCTGGGCCGGGGCCAGGAGGGCGTCACCTGGGAGGAAGGCCAGGAGGCCATGCGCGTGGCCGACCAGGTGCAGAAGGCCGTGGCCAAGAGCCTGGCGGAGATCCGGCAAGCGTGAGCGGGTTCTACGACCTCGCCTCCCTCGCCAAGCCCCTGGTGACGGCACCGCTGGCGCTGGCCTTCCTGGATCTGGACGCGGACCGGCGCTGGGCCCTGGGCTTCCAGGACCGCGACACGCCGCTCACGGCGCGGCAGCTGCTGTCACACAGCTCCGGCCTGCCGCCCTGGCGGCCCTTCACGGGCGAGCCCCTGGCCGCCCAGCTGCGGCGCCCCGTGCCGGACCATCCCCTGCTCCGCCCCGCCACGCCGGGACTGGCCACCTACTCGGACCTGAACTACCGCCTGCTGGCGGAGCTGGTGGAGGCCGAGACTCGCGTTTCCTTCCGGAGGCTCGGCGCGACGTCGGGCCTGTCACCCGCCCCCTGGCGTGACGCGCCCATCGAGCTGCCGGACGCCCCCGACGCCGAGGCCTGGCGGCTGGCCACGGATCATCCCCTGCCCCCGCGGGATCCGTGCCTGCCCCAGGACGCCAACGCCCGGGCGGGCATGCCCGGCCACGCTGGGTTCGGCGCCACCGCGCCACAGTTGGAAGCGGCCCTGGCGCGCTGGGTGGCCGCGGGCTGGCCCGAACGCATGGCGGTCGGGACCACCAATGGAGAGAACGGATCCCGCTGGAGCCTGGGCCTCCAGGCGCTCTTCTCGGGCGGAGGCCGGTTCGGACAGTTGCTGTCCAGAATTCCCGCTGATGTGGGCCTCCATGTGATCGAGGATCCGGCGCTGGACATGCCGACCCCGGCGCCGCCCCTCGAACCCGAGCCGGGCCCTCCCTCAGGCTGGTGGTTCCACCTGGGCTACACGGGCCCCGCCCTCTTCTACCGGCCCGCGGACCGGACCTGCCTCGCCCTCCTGCTCCACCGCGGCGGGCCGGCCGGAACGATGCTCGACATGGAGGCGCTGCGGGCCAGGCGCTGGCAGGCCCTCTCCCGTTTCGTGGGACAATGCGGCGGATGAAGCCCTTCCTCGTCCCCGCCCTGGTCCTGCCGCTCGTCTCCGCCCCCGCCGCCCAGCCCCCGCTGAAGATCGGGCTCGACACCCAGGCCACGGAATGGATCGTGTCCCTGGAGGGCGGCGGCCAGATCTGCGACCGCGCGGGGAAGCCGGTCCTGCGGCTGGCGCCGGACGAGAAGGTCCGTATCTGGTGGGACAGCCGGGGGGTCTCGGACCCCACCAGCGAGTACCGCATCCAGGTGGGCCGGCCTCTCGGTGCTGACGACGCCGCGGCCCTGATGGCCCACCTCCGGAAGCTGGGGGAGCCGTCGGATCGCGTGAAGGTGCCGGACGCCGACACCTGGCGTGTGCTGGTGGGGCACTTCCCCGAGGCCGTCAAGGCCGAGCCCCTGCTCCAGAAGCTCCAGGACCTGGGCTTCGAGGAGCTGTGGGTGGCCACGGAATCCCGGAGCGCCCAGCCGCGCAAGGGTCGCGCCCTCTACGCCGTCACCGAGCGCTACGAGCGGCGAGCCCTGCCCCTGGGCGGCGTGTGGCTGAAACCCGCGGGCGAGCTCACCAGCCTCAACGGCAAGGGCCGCTACCGCGGCAAGGTGGAGATCTTCCCCAACGCGCAGGGCCGCCTGACCGTCGTGAACACGCTGGACCTGGAGACCTACCTGCGCGGCGTGGTGCCCAAGGAGATGGGCGCCTGGGAATTCCCCAGCCTGGAAGCGCTGAAGGCCCAGGCCGTGGCTGCCCGCACCTATGCCGTGGCCAACCGCGGCAAGCGCGCGGCGGACGGCTTCGACATGGGCGATACCGTGGCCGACCAGGTCTACGGCGGACGCGACGGCGAGCAGGCCCTCACGGACCGGGCCATCCAGGAGACCGAAGGCCTCTTCGCCACCTATGGCGGCAAGCCCATCCTGGCCCTCTTCATGGCCAACTGCGGCGGCCACACCGTGGACGTGTCCGAGGTCTTCGGCGGCGACGCCCCCTACCTCAAGGCCGCCACCTGCTATCCCGCCAAACCCCTCACCCTGCCCTTTGCCTCCGGCGTGTCCGTGACGACGGAGGCCCAGCAGCCCTGGCTCACCTGGGACCTGCTGAGGCTGGCCGCGGACATCGTGCCGGTGGACTGGCTGAGCGGCGAGCGCCTGGCCCGCCCCGCCACCGCGGACGATCTGGCGGCTCCCGTCCTGGCCCTCCAGCGGCGCCTGGGCCTCGAGCCCGCGCCCCTGTCCCGTCAGCGCCCCCTCATGCTCGCCCTGGCGCGCGCCCTGGGCCTGGAGCAGGTGGTGGCGGGGCAGGAGCGCCCCCAGGACGCGGCCTACTTCCTGCCTTCCGAGTTCCCCGCCGCGGATCGCCTCCTGGCCACCTTCCTCACCCGGCGCGGCCTGGTGCCCGCGGCCGCCTGGGCCGCCCCGGAGCCGCCCACCCTGCGGCAGGCCCTCGCGGCCCTGGGCCGGATCTGGCAGGACCTGGAGCCCCTGGCGCTGGGCGAGGGCAGCCTGCTGATGGACCGCCAGGTCCGGCGGAAGCGGGGCGGCCCCGAGCCCCTGGCCCTCTCGCCCCGGCTGCTCCTCGCGGAGGAGGCGCCGGACGGGAGCCTGCGCCTGGTCCCGAAGGCCGACATCCAGGTGGGGGACCGCCTGAAGTGGATCCCCGACGGCGGACCGGCCGCCGTGCTGGTGCGCCGCCTCGATCCCGACGGCGCCGCCTGGGATCGCTATAGCCCCACGGCCCACTGGCGGGTGGAGTACACCGAGGCGGATCTGCTGGCCCTGGTGCGCAAGCGCATGAAGGTGCCCGGCATCCGCGAGCTCCGGGCCCAGCACAACCAGGAGGGCCGGGTGCTGGACCTGACCCTGGTGGACACCCAGGGTGCGGTCCATCGCGTGCGGGGCATGCACATCCGCGGCCTGCTGGGCCTCAAGGACAACGTCTTCCGGTTCCTCACGCTCGGCCAGGGCACGCAGCGCCGCTGGGTGTTCTACGGGCGCGGCTGGGGCCACGGCGTGGGCCTGTGCCAGACCGGGGCCTACGGCATGGCCCTGGAGGGCGCCACTTTCCAGCAGATCCTCCAGCACTACTACCCCGGGACCGAACTCCGGAAGGTCGATTGATTTTCGACCATGAAATCCCATTCTGGGATTGACGGAATGCCATGGTGACCCCAGGTTAGCCTCCCCGGGAGGTGGTGATGTCCATGGACGCCTGGATCCTCGGCGCGCCGCTGAAAGTGCTGCGGCAGGAGGACCATCCGTACCGGGAGACCACCCTGGCCACCCTGGGGCGTCATGAGCTGGGCCTGAGCCGCCGGCGGTCCGCCCTCGGCCTCCCGGCCTGCGAGATCTTCCTGGACGGCCGGTCCATCTATCTGCCCGGGGCCGCGGCGCCGGACCGCGCCTGGTTCGACCTCTGCCGCGAGCTGGGCTACGAGCCCGCCCGCCACTGGGACTGGGATCCGGCCCTGATCCTCTTCCAGCAGGTGCTGCCGGCCCTCGCCGCGGATTGGCACGAATCGCCCCTGGCCCTCGACGCCCAGGGCCTTCCGGAGGGCGTCCTCAGCCTGGCCAGCCTGCGCCAGACCTTCGCGGAAGCCGTCGCCGACCTCCGCCGGGACAGCCTTGGTCCCGTGGGCGCCAAGGTGGCCGAGACCTTCGAATGGCTGCCCCTCCGTGCTGTCGTCTTCCATGACGATGCCCAGCTTCCCCTGGACTTCGAGGGCGCCGGCGCCTGCGGGCGGGTCTCCCTCTGGCTGGGGATCCACCGGGACCGGGCCGTGGCGCTGGATGGACCCGCTCCCTATGGGCGCGGCCTCCGGCGCTGGGTGGCCGGAGGTTCCGGAGACATCCCGCCCATGGAGGCCTTCCTCCGGGCCGCCGGCCTGGACCCCGAGCCGCCCAAGGGCTTCGAGGCCGCCTTCGACGCCGCCCTCCACCGCCTCTGCCACCAGCTCGAAGGCCCCCTGGACGCCTACCGCCGCACCTATCCCGTGGGCATCCCCTGGCAGCGGGACCACCACGAGCGCCTCCTCGGCCGCACCATCGTCGACCTCCGGCTGGGGGATCCCCCTGTGCTCATCCTGGACGACGGCACCGAAGTGGCCCTGGAGAACAAGCCCCTGCCCTCCTGGGAGCACGGCGGAATCTGAGCTCCGCAGAGGGCGCCGGGAACCCCAGCTCAGGCGCCGGGTTCGGGTGAGGGTTCCGGCATCCGGCGCATCCACCGCACCAGCGCGACCACCAGCATGGTGAGGATGGCCCCGAGGGCGGCGGCCGACATGTCCTTCTGGGCGTCCCAGATGTCCCCCTGGGTGCCGAGGAAGGCGTCGCCCAGCTCCGGGGCGGCGAGCCGGGCCGTGAGGCTCTCGATGATCTCGTAGACGGCGGAGGCCGCCAGCACCACATCCAGCGGCAGGTAGTAGTTCCAGAAGCCCCGGGTTCGGGCCACCCGCATGAACACCTCGCGGACGGGGTAGGCCATCAGCAGGCCGAAGCTGAAGTGGACGATGCGGTCGAAGGGATTCCGCGCCAGGCCCCAGTGGGCCTTCATCCAGAAGCCGAGGGGAACGTTGGCGTAGGTGTAGTGGGCCCCGACCGCATGCAGGGCCAGGAACACGGTGATCAGCAGGTAGCTGAGGTCCGACAGGGGGAAACGACGGCAGGTGCCAGCAAGCCCGATCACCGCGATGACCACCAGCAGGTTCTCCATCCGCCAGTCGCTGGGATAGAGGGGCCGGATGGCCGTCACGATCCAGACGAGGGCGTAGAGCAGGCAGAGGACCTGGAGGACCCGGTTCTCGCGGAAGGGGCGCGGGTTCGGCTGGGCGGCATGGCTGAGCATGCCCCAGGTTACCGGACCTTCGAGTCGGCGGTAGGGTGCAGACTCACCGCCGTGACCTTGTATTCCGGCGTCCCCGTGACCGCGTCTCGGCCCGGGCCCGTGGCCAGGTTCACGTAGGCGGCCACTGCGTGGAAGGTGGCGAAGGGCTCGCCCCGCCGCACCCGGTCCGTGGGGCGGACGCGAAGGGTGAAGGCCCCATGGCGGCTCCGCACCTGCACCGGATCCCCCGCCGAAAGCCCCAGCTCCGCGGCGTCGTCGGGGTGGAGTTCCAGCTCATCGTCCGCCCGAAGCTCGTGGTTCCGGGTCCGCCCCGTCATGGTGGCGGCATTGAAGTGGAACAGGCTGCGGCCCGTGTTCAGCAGGAAGGGGAACTCGCGGTCCGGAGCCTCCGGCGAAGGGGTCCATGCCAGGGGGCGGAAGGAGGCGCGGCCTTCGGGGAAGGACCCCGCGTGAAGCACCGGCGTGCCGGGGTGGTCCTCGGCCGGGCAGGGCCACTGGAGACCTCCTTCACGGTCCAGCCGCGCATGGCTGATCCCCGTGATGGCCGGCCAGACCTGGCGCGCCTCCTCCCACACGGCCGCCGCATCTGGATGCGCGAACTGCGGAGCGGCGCCCAGCCGTTCCGCCAGGGCGGCCAGGATCGCCTGGTCCGTGCGGCTGTTCCCCTTCGGCGGCAGTACCCGGCGGACCCGCTGGACGCGCCGTTCCCCGTTCATGAAGGTGCCCTCCTTCTCGAAGGGGCTGGCGGCGGGCAGGAAGACCGTGCCGAAGGCCTTGGCCGTCTCCGTGAGGAAGAGGTCCACCACGATGAGGGCCTCCAGCCCATTCAGGTTCTCGGCGGTCTCCCGCGCCCCGGGATGGCTCAGCAGCGGGTCATAGCCGATCACCAGCAGGGCCCTCAGCCGACCCTCCCCCGCTGCGTCGATCATCTGCAGGGCGTTGAGACCCGGCGCCTGCGGCAGGTCGGCGCCCCAGACCTGCGCGTGGACTTCCTTCGCCTGCTCCAGCTTCTGGTAGCCCGTCAGGCGGGAGGGCTCGCAGCCCATCTGGGCGCTGCCCTGGACGTTGTTCTGGCCCCGCAGGGGGTTGACCCCGCCACCTGGAATGCCCACGTTCCCCGTGAGCAGCGCGAGGTGGGCTAGGGCCGCCACCCCATCCGTGCCCTGCCGGTGCTCGGTGACGCCCAGGCCGTGGAAGATCATGGCGGGTCTGGCAGTGGCGTACAGCCTGGCCGCGCGCCGGATGGCCTCCGGCTCGATCCCGCACAGAGCGCCCGCCCGCTCCGGAGTCCACGCACGAAGCGAATCGGCGTAGGCCTCCAGGTTGCGGGTGCGGGCCCCCAGGAAGGCCATGTCCGCGAGGCCCTCGAGAAGGATCACGTTCGCCATGGCCTGCAGGAGGGGCAGGTTCGTGCCGGGCCGCGGGGCCAGATGGTGCGTGGCCATCGCGGCCAGCTCGGTGCGGCGGGGATCGATCACGATGAGCGGCACGTCCGTCCGCGCGCGCTGGCGGATGCGGGCGCCGACGATGGGGTGGTTCTCCGTGGGATTGGCGCCCACCACCATCAGCAGGCCGGCCCGCTCGATGTCGGCATAGCTGTTGGTGGCCGCCCCCGTGCCGAAGGCCTGGCCCAGGCCCGCGGCGCTGGGGGCGTGGCAGACGCGGGCGCAGCAGTCCACGTTGTGGGTGCCCAGCGCCACGCGCGCGAACTTCTGCGCCAGATAGTTCTCCTCGTTGGTGGCGCGGCTGGAGGCCAGCACGCCCACGGCTTCCGGCCCGCCCGAGGCCTGCGCGGCCCGGAGCGCGGAGGCGGCGGCCTCCAGCGCCTCCTCCCAGCTCACGGTCTCCCAGACGCCGTGGCGTCGGAGCATGGGCTCGGTGATCCGGTCCGGCGCCTCGTTGAAGCCCCAGCCGTAGCGCCCCTTCACGCAGAGGTGCCCCCGGCTCACCGGCGAGGCGATCACCGGGCGGACCTCGGTGATGCGTCCCTCCGCCACGCCCACGTCCAGCTCGCAGCCGGTGCCGCAGTAGGGGCAGGTGGTGCGCACCCAGTGGTCCGGAAGCCCCGCGGCCAGGCGGGAGACATCCTCGATGGCCCCCGTGGGGCAGGTGTCGGCGCAGGCGCCGCAGCTCACGCAGGCGCTCTCCCGCAGGCCGGGCGACAGTTCCGGCGCCAAGGCCAGGTCCCCGCCGCGCCCCGTGAACGTCCAGATGTTCTGCCCCTGCACCTCGTCGCAGATTCGCACGCATCGGCCGCAGGCCACGCACCAGGACAGGTCCACGTCCAGGTAGGGATGCTCCGGATGCCTCGCCCCGGGCCTGCGCGCGCCCGATGGCGCCACGCCATAGGCGTCCAGCAGCTTCCGGAAGGGCTTCCCCGCCAGGCGCGCCGGGTCCTCCACGGGGATGCGCCCGGCCAGGCGCGCCAGCATGGCCCGGCGGAAATCCTCCAGGGCGGGCGTGTGGGTCTCCACCACCATGCCTTCCTCGGCCAGGGTGGCGCAGGCGCAGGGCGGGCGGTCGCGGCCTTCCACCTCGACCTCGCACAGCCGGCAGCTGGAGGCTGGCTTCAGCCGCGGGTCCGAACAGAGGGTGGGGATCTCAATGCCGTGTTGCCGACAGGCCTCCAGCAGCGTGGTCCCCGGCTGCGTCGCGACGTCGCGGCCATTCACCCGCAGGCGGATGGGGGTTCCGGTCACCAGCTTGTCTCCTGAAGGAAGGGGCGCTCAGCAGTATGCGCCGCCTGCCCTGGAGTTCAAGGCTGGCCGTGCTGTTCCCACTTCACGCCGAAGTGTTCGAGGATGTGCTGGCGCTCGACGCGTTCCTGCTCGGCGATGCTCGCGTAGGGATGGCGGAACACCACCCGGCGCACGCCGCGACGCACCAGGGCGCGGCAGCAGGTGAGACAGGGCTCGTGGGTGACGTAGGCCGTGGCCACGGGGCCGTCGCAGAACCCCAGGGCGTTCTCCTCCGCGTGGCTGGTATGCAGGCATCGCTGGCCTGGCTTGCAGGTGTCCGGCGTGCAATGCGGCATGCCGGGCAGCGCCCCGTTGAAGCCCGCCGCCGCGATGCCGCCATCGCCCCGCAGCAGGACCGCGCCCACCTGCAGGCGGCAGCAGGTTCCCAGGCGGCTCAGTTCCAGTGCCATGTTCATGAAGACTTCATCCTTCAGCCGGGATCGCGTCACGTCAGCCCCTCGGGAAACCTCCATCATCGCAAGAAGTGCGGGATACCGGGGCCTGTCTGGGTCTCTCAACAGATCTGAAGGTCTTTGGAATAAATCGTGCGCTCCGTCACAGGGAGATGGGTTTGACTGAAGTCGCGAATGGGCATAATAAAATATAGGCAGGTAATTTATGAGACTCCGCCTTCTGACACTCTTTGCCACGCTGGCCCTCTGCGGCCCCGTTCCCCTGGACGCCCAGGCCCGGGCTTCGGCCCAGGGCTGGGATCCCGCCCGCGCGACGGGAGGATGGGCCTTCCAGGAAGTCGACGGCTCGCTGGTCTTCTTCGACCCGCCCACCCGCTCCCTGCGTTCCTGGATGAAGGGGAACGGCCTCCTGTCCACGCTCCAGGTCACCCTTCCCGAAGTCAGGAAAGTCGCCGCGGCGCCGAAACCGGCGCCGGTCGAGAGCGGCCGCGCCGCCACCGACTATGACGCGGCCGGCGCCCTCCTCTACGGAATTCCGCAGCGCCAGCGGCCCCACGCCGCGTCCACGAAGCCGGCCCCGCAACCGGCCCCGGAGACCGCCTGCGAGGCCGTGCCCGAGCGCTGGGTCATCGACTCCTACAGCCGGACCTGGATGGCCTGCGACGGCCGCCTGGTCATCCTCAACAAGGACGGCCAGATCGAGAACGCCTTGGCGGTTCCCGCCGCCATCGAGGACATGGCCGTGGGCCGCGAGGGCATCCTCGTCCTCTACCGGACCCTGAAGCCCTACCTCGAGAAGCGCGACCTGAGGACCGGCGCGGTGCTCTGGTCCTACGGCGACCGATCCCAGGTGAGGGATGCCGCGGCCCAGCCGCTGCTGGTCCCGCTCAACCGCATGGCTCTGGGAACGGACGGGACGGTGTACCTCGCGGAGGGCGCCAGCCTGGCCTTCACGGTCCTCGATCCCGCCCGGGGCCCCAAGGAGCCCGGCCAGACCTTCTTCACCTGCCACGAGGCCCTGCCCGGCCGCGCCTTGCTGGGCTCTGTGGGCCGCGGCCCCATGCTGTCCTGGGCGGGCAAGGACGTGATCTTCAGCGTCTTCACGCCCAGCCAGATCAAGTCCTGCGGCGCCCCCGAATCCAAGGGCCTCGTGCTCGCCCGCTTCGACCTGCTCAACGGCGCCCTGGAGTGGATCCCGACCGAGCTGCCCGAGGGACACCGGCTGGTGGGCCTCCTCGATCACGAGGCCGTCTTCCTGGCCCCCGGCGGAGGGCTGGCCTACGCCCCCATCCGGTGATCGGGCAGGGCTTCCGCCGCCGTCCTGACATTCGAGCAGAAGCTCCACAGGTGCTTCTGCTCACTTTCGGAATGCCCTGGGCGGGCCCTGGCAAGAATGGTGGCCCCGATGCGATTCGAACGCACGACCTGCTCCTTAGGAGGGAGCTGCTCTATCCAGCTGAGCTACGGGACCCACGCGGGTTTGCGAGGCTCCCAGTCTAGCAGTTGTGCCCATGTTGTGGCGCCCCACTCCCCGGGCTGACGCCATGGCGGCACCCGGGTCTCCCGACGCAGACGGAGGCATGGAGGGATTCGGGGTAGGCTCATCCCATACCCCCGACTCACAGGACCTCCCGTGCCGCGCGCCAAGATCCCTTTCCTCGCCTTGATCCTGCTGTTCGGATGCCCGGTAGGGCTCGCCGCGCAGGCGACCCGGGCAATCCCCGGCAAGCCGGTCCAGAACAAGCCGGTTCCGACGGAGCTCATCACGACACCCTGGATCCTTGGGGCGGAGACTGCCGATCACTGGACGGGACTGCTGCCTACGGTGAACGCGCCGAAACCGCGCGCCCGGGCCTACCCGGGGCAGCACCTGACCCTGGCCATCGGGGCCCGGGGTTCGGACCGCGACGTGCTGCTGAAGGAGGGGACCTATGCCTTCACCGTGACGTTCGGGGGTTCCGCGACGACCTTCAACGGCCTCCATCCGTCGCAGATCCGGGGCATCAAAGCCGAAGGGGCCGACTTCGCCAAGTACGTGATGGAGCAGGCCAAGCTCGAAACGAAGGGCCTGGAAGATGCCTTGTCCATGGTGAGCCTCGCGCTCTTCGACCTTGACTGGCCGGTTCCCGCCGAGGCCAGGGACGGTGACGCGATCATCCAAGGCACCGTGACCACCCCGGGGGGGAAGGTCACGCAGCTCAAAGCCGCCCATCTGGAGATCTGGTCCTCCGACCGGGCGGTCAAGGAGGGGGCCTTCCGGGACCAGGAGGAGGCCGGCGCGTGGACGATGACGTACTACCAGGCTCCAGAACCCTTCCGCCTCCTGCACGCGTTGAGGCTGTCCAAGGATGACAAATCCGGCCCGCGGCCCAACGTGATCACGTTCTACGTCCAGGTCCTGAAGTCCTCCCCGCTGGCCGCGCAGGACCTGATGCGGCGGCTCTCCCGCGAGGACCGCGTCACGCGCATCTATGCCCTTCTCCTGCTGAGTGAGGCCGGCTACGACTTGTCTTCCTGCCTCACGACCCTCCCCGTGGAGGACCACCAGGCCTTCCAGCATGTGCGGACCCAGGCGGTGAGCCTCCCGGACCCGTACGATTTCAGCGTCAACCTGGACGACCCGTACCAGATCACCACCCGCATGGACATGCTGTGGAGCATCTTCCTCGCCACGGGGGACCAGAAGCCCGTCCGCGCCATCGCGGACACCCTGGCCTGGCGGGAGGAAGGCAAGGCGGTCCTGGACCTGCGCAGATCCGGAAAGAAGATCGAGGGCATCACGCCGGGTCTCCTTCATGGGCTGGCCTATGGGGCGGGCGGCTGGTCCCTCGGCTCCTTCGTGCGGAACCATGGGCTCGTGGCGGACTTCGTGGAGGCCTGGAAGCGGGATCCGAAGATACCTGCCGTCATCAAAGAGGAGCTGGGGACGCTGATCACCAATGAGGCGTTCAAGCCCAAGTAGCCTCCGCGGGTTCCAGAGACCTGGACGCGGCGGGAGCTCCCCCGGCACAGGTGCCCGGACCAAAGCCGCCCCGGGGGCAGAGCAATTTATGCCATGTTTTTGACAATCCATCTTCAATCCGGCTGCACCGATGCAGCGACATCATTCCATCCACGCTCCTCGATCCGGCTTATCATGGGGGAAGGAACCCGGATCGCCCGATCCATCCGCCGAGCGAACGTCATGCCCCCTCTCTTCGATGCCCACAGCCACCTGCCGAAGGTCGGTGCGCCGGAGCCTGTGGCGCACGGCCGGGACCACCGACGCGTGGTCTGCGGAACCTGCGAGGCGGATTGGCCCGCGGTGCTGGCCCACGCGGCCTCCCAGTCAGAGGTTCTCCCGATGCTGGGCCTGCATCCCTGGTTCGTGAGGGATGCGGCGCAAGGGTGGGAGGCGCGGCTGGAGTCCCTGCTCCGTTCCCATCCCGCCGGCGTGGGGGAGTGCGGGCTCGACTTCGCGCGCAAGGAAGCCGACCGGATCGGACAGGAATCGGCCCTGCGCCTCCAGTTGCGGCTGGCCCGTGTCCTGCGCCGGCCCGTGGCGATCCACGTGGTCAAGGCCTGGGGGACGCTGCTGGAGGTGCTCCGGGAGGAAGGGGTGCCACCGGCCGGCGCCCTGGTCCATGCCTTCTCCGGAAGCCCGGAGACCGCCCGGGCGCTCCAGGCCATGGGCGTCTTCCTGTCGTTTTCCGGCGCCCTCCTGAAGCCCGAACAGGCAGGCGTGCGGGAGGCTCTGCGGTCGGCTTCACCCTCCCGCCTGCTCCTGGAGACGGACGGCAGCGTGGAGCTGGAGCGGGTGATGGAGGCCGCCGCGGCGATCCGCGGGATCAGCGTGACGGATCTCGAGCTCCTGGCCTGGGAGAATGGGGGCCAGTGTTTCAAGGAGCTCATGGCATGAGGTGGTATTCCCGGAGTGAACTGCTGCTCGGAGAAGCGGCCCTGGATCGGCTGCGCGCGGCACGCGTGACGGTCTTCGGCCTGGGTGGCGTGGGCTCCTTCGCCGTGGAGGCCCTGGCCCGCGCGGGCGTGGGGCACCTGCGCCTGGTGGACCACGACGTGGTCGGCCCCAGCAACCTCAACCGCCAGCTCTTCGCCCTGCGCTCCACGATCGGCCAGCCCAAGGCCGAGGTGGCCGCCGCCCGGGTGCGGGACATCAATCCCGACTGCGACGTGGAAGCCCGCATCACCTTCATCCACACGGACACGCTGCCGGAGCTGCTCACGCCAAGGCCCGACGTGATGATCGACGCCATCGACTCCATGTCCTGCAAGGTGGCCCTCATGCGCACCGCGCACGAGCAGGGCCTGCCCATCATCTCGGCCATGGGCGCCGGCGGGCGCACGGACAGCAGCCAGGTCCGCGTGGGCGACCTCAGCCACACGCGCCTCTGCCCGCTGGCGGCGCGGGTGCGCAAGGAGCTCCGCAAGGTGGGCATCACCCAGGGCATCCGCTGCGTCTACTCGCTGGAACCCGCCGACAACAAGCGCCCCGCCAACCCCGTCGACATCGAGCCCCATCGCGGCCCCGGTCGCCAGCGCCGACCCGTGGGCACCATCTCGTACATGCCCGCCATCGTGGGGATGAAGGTCGCCGAGGAGGCGCTGCGTCTCCTCCTGGCCCGAGAGGGCGCTCAGGACTGACGCCCCTCCACCGCGCGCCGGATCACCGCCTGGAACTGCCCGCTCTGATAGGGCTTGGCCAGGAACCCCGCGAGACCCCGGCCCAGGAAGTCCGCCACCACGTCCTCCTCGCTGTAGCCGCTGGTGAGCACCACGGGCACCCGGGGATCGATCTCGTGCATGCGGAGGAAGGCCCGTCGCCCGTCCAGGTGGGGCATGGTCAGGTCCATCAGCACCCCGGCCAGCTCCTGGTGCCGGAGCTCGAAGAGCCCCAGGGCCTCCTGGCCATCCGCCGCCTCCAGCGCCTGGAACCCGTAGGCCTCCGCCAGCTCCCGCGCCACCGCCCGGGCCGCCGGCTCGTCATCCACCACCAACAACAGGCCCCGGCCCCGCCATCCCGGACCGATGAGCCGAGGCGGCCGGTGCTCCTCACCCTGGACATGGGCCGGGAAGAAGAGCTTGAAGACCGAGCCCCGGCCCACCTCGCTGTAGACCTTGAGGCTGCCGTGGTGGCTGCGGAGGATGCCCAGCATGGCGGAGAGCCCCAGCCCCCGGCCCGTGAACTTGGTGGTGAAGAAGGGATCGAAGATGCGCTCCCGCACCTCGGCGGACATGCCGCAGCCGGTGTCGCTCACCTCCAGGGTCACGTAGTGGCCCGGGGAGAGCGGCAGGGCCGGCAGCAGGCCCACATTGGTGGCTTCGTCCACCGCCTGCAGGCCCGTCCGCAGCGTGATGAGGCCACTGACCTCCTCGCCGATGGCCTCCGAGGCGTTGGTGACCAGGTTCATGACGAGCTGCTGCATCTGGGAGGGGTCCCCGGAGATGCGGGGCAGGTCCGGCGCCAGGTCGTAGCGCACCACGGCCTTCTTGGAGATGGAAACCGCAAGCAGCTGGGTCATCTCCGTCACCAGGCGATTCAGGTCCACATCGATGACCTGCAGGCGGCCCTTGCCGGCATAGGCCAGGAGCTGGCGCGTGAGGTCCGCGGCCTTCAGGGTGGCCTGCTCGATCTGGTGGAGGTAGGGCAGCGCCGGGCTCTCCGGCGGCAGGTGCATGGCGCCGAGGTTGGCGTTGCCCAGGATGGTGGTGAGCAGGTTGTTGAAGTCGTGGGCGATGCCGCCGGAGAGGACGCCCAGGCTCTCCAGCTTCTGAGACTGCCGCAGGGCCTCCTCGGCCTCCTTCCGCTGGGTGATGTCCGCTCGGATGGCCACGAACCGTTCGGGTCGGTTGTGCTCGTCCAGGAAGGGGACGATGGTGGTGTCCACCCAGTAGAAGGATCCGTCCTTCGCGCGGTTCTTGATCTCGCCCTTCCAGACCTTGCCCGCCAGGATCGTCTTCCACAGCCGGGCCATGAAGATCCTGGGGTGGTGGCCGGAATTGATGATCCGGTGGTCCTGGCCCAGCAGCTCCTCGCGATCGTACTTGGAGATGGCGCAGAACTTGTCGTTCACGTAGGTGATCCGGCCTCGCGAGTCCGTGACCGCCACAATGGCATGCTCGTCCAGGGCCTGCTTAAAATGCTCCAGCTCCCGCAGCAGGCGCGCCATCCTCGGGCTGGGATGGCTCTCTCGATGGGGCTCATCGCCTCCCCCTGCCGCCGGTCCGTTCGTGCCTTGCTTGAGTGTCACTGGACGCCCCTGTGCCGGAAGCACTGAATGGAATGGGTCTCAATATAGGCTTCTACAGCTACCAGGCAAGATAGACCTAAAGCACGAGGCCAAGCCATCCCGGAAGGGGGATCGCCCCATGCGTTCCCCTCCCGGCCTCCTGGGACCGACAGGGAAACTGATATGGTTCAAGGTCCATCAGCCGAGCCCGATCCTCATGCCCTCCTCGTACTTTCCCCGCCTGCGCTTCCCCGATCTGAAAGAGCTGGACGAGCGCCTGATCCATCCCGCCGATCGGCCTGACCTGGAGGGTCCCAGACGATTCCTGGCGGAGTTCTGGTCCTTCGGGCTCAAGGAGGCCCGGGCCTGCCTCTTCGCCGGGCTCTTCTTCGGTGCCGTGTTCTCCATGCCGAGAGGCGGCCTGATGGGTCTGCCCCGCTACGACCTCCTGCTCCTCGTGGCCCTCGGCATCCAGGGATGGATGGTCTGGTCCCGGCTCGAGACCCTGGACGAGCTCAAGGCCATCACCCTGTTCCACGCGATCGGATTCGCGCTGGAAGCCTTCAAGACCTCCCAGGGCATACGGTCCTGGTCCTATCCGGACGCCGCCTACACCAAGGTCCTTGGCGTGCCCCTCTTCTCGGGGTTCATGTACGCGGCCATCGGCAGCTACCTCATCCAGGCCTGGCGCCTCCTCCACGTCCGGGTGGTCCACCACCCGCCGTACTGGATGGCCTGGGTCCTGGCCACCCTGGTCTACGCCAACTTCTTCACCCACCACTTCATCGGCGATGTCCGCTGGTACCTGGCCGCCTGCGCGCTGGGCCTCTATGCTCGGGCCACCGTGATCTTCCGTCCCCTGGACCGGGAGCGGAGGATGCCCCTGCTGCTGGCCTTCGTGCTCATCGGCTTCTTCATCTGGCTGGCCGAGAACGTCAGCACCTTC
Source organism: Geothrix sp. SG200 (assembly GCF_022808935.1). GTDB lineage: Bacteria > Acidobacteriota > Holophagae > Holophagales > Holophagaceae > Geothrix > Geothrix alkalitolerans. The sequence continues at coordinate 55,975 of NZ_JAKZFR010000006.1, read as the reverse complement.
CTGGGCATCTGGAGATACCCCAACCAGCTCGGCGCCTGGTCCCGGGTGCATGTGGGCAAGTGGAGCTCCTGGTCGCTCCTCATCATCATGACCTTCACCATCGTGGCGAACCTCAAGCACATCAAGGAACGGATCCACGTGCCCGAGTGAGCCCGGGGGGGACGGCTCACCTTCCTGTGGGCGCCATGTACTCGGCGTAGGTCCCCTGGAAGTCCTCGATGCCGTCGTCCGTGAGGTGCCAGATGCGGGTGGCCACTTCGTCGATGATGTCCTCGTCGTGGGTCACGAAGAGGATGGTGCCCTCGTAACGCTGGAGCGCGTCGTTCAGCGCGATGACCGCCTCCAGGTCCAGGTGGTTGGTGGGCTCGTCCAGCACCAGGATGTTGGGCTTCTGCAGCATGAGCTTGCAGAACAGCAGGCGGCAGGACTCGCCGCCGCTCAGTACGTCCGTCATCTTGTTGCCCTCTTCGCCGCGGAAGAGCATCTGGCCCATGACGCCGCGGATCTGCTCCTTGGTGGCGTCCGGGTCGAACTGGTGCAGCCAGGTCACCAGGTCGTAGCCCTTGGGGATGCTCTCGGCGAAGTCCTGCGAGAAGTAGCCCACGTTGGCCTCGTGGCCCCACTTCACCTCGCCCGCGTCCAGCTTCAGGCCGCCTTCGGTCACCTGGGGCGCATTGGCCAGCAGCGCGTTCAGGAGCGTGGTCTTGCCGATGCCGTTGCGGCCCATGATGGCGACCTTCTCGCCGCGCTGGACCATGGCGGTGAAGCCCTTGATGACCTCGTGGCGCCCGCCCGTCCCGTCCTTGGCTGTGTCGTAGCCCTTCTTCACGCCCTCGAACTCCAGCGCGTAGCGGCCGCCCGGCTTGCCTAGGTTGAACTTGATGAAGGGCCGCTGGATGTTGCTGCGCGCCAGGTCGCTGGGCTGGAGGCGCTCCACCTCCTTGCGGCGGCTGTTCACCTGGCTGCTGCGGGTGCCCGCCGCGAAGCGCTGGATGAACTCATTGAGCTGGGCGATCTTCTTCTCGCGCTGGGCGTTCTCGGATTCGATGCGCGAGCGGATCTGCATCTTGGCCATGACCATGTCGTCGTAGCCGCCGGAGTACTGGATGATCGTCTGGTAGTCGATATCGGCGATGTGGGTGCAGACGTTGTTGAGGAAGTGGCGGTCGTGGGAGATCACCACCACCGTGCCCTTGTAGCGGTCCAGGAATTCCTCCAGCCAGTGGATGGAGTCCAGGTCCAGGTGGTTGGTGGGCTCGTCCAGGAGCAGGGCCTCGGGGTTGCCGAACAGGGCCTGGGACAGCAGCACGCGCACCTTCTGGCCGCCCTGCAGCTCGCCCATCTTCCGCTCGTGGAGCGCCTCGGGGATGCCCAGGCCATCCAGCAGCACCGCGGCATCGGCCTCGGCGGTATAGCCGTCCTCGTCGGCCACGATGCCCTCGAGCTCGGCCACACGCATGCCGTCCTCGTCCGTCATCTCGGCCTTCTCGTAGATGGCGTCCCGCTCCTGCAGCGCCTTCCAGAGCCCCGCGTTGCCCATGATCACCGTGTCGATGACGCGGAACGCGTCGAAGGCGAACTGGTCCTGGCGGAGGATGCCCATCTTGCGGGGCCGCTGCACGGTGCCCGTCTGCTGCTCCAGCTCGCCGGCCAGGATCTTCATGAACGTGGACTTCCCCGCCCCGTTCGGCCCCGTCAGGCCGTAGCGCCGGCCCGGGTTGAAGGTGGTGGTGACGTCCTCGAAGAGGATCTTCGCGCCGTAGCGCATGGTGACGTTCTGGACTGCGAGCATGCGGACTCCCGAACCGACCATTGTACGGGAGGATCCTTGATTCTCCGAGAGCCCAGCTCCAAACGAGGCCCTGCGGGCCCCGTTTGGAGATAGGCGGCTTCGCCGCCGCTCAGGGCTTCTCTGTCCTGATGACCTTGTTCAACTCGTCCCAGAGCGCGGAGGGGTTCTTGTCCTTGAGGTCCAAGGTGATCCGGGCCCCAGGCTCGTCCGGAGGCACCTGCACCCGGACTTCCTGCGGGATCCCGGCCTCCGGCTGCCTTGCCAACAGCTGTTGGAGGGCCTGCAGCACTGCCGGCGCCGGGACATTCCCAGCCCACACCTGCACGTTCAGCCCTTCTGGGATCACGCCGAGCTGGGCGGTGAACCTGGCCATCCGCTGCATGACGATGGTGCCGGGTTTCTTGTCCTCAGGATTGAGGGAACGGAAGGTGGCCCGGGCCAGAACCACACGCTCGACCCTTACGGGGTCCACGCCCAGAAACAGGTAGGTCCAAAGGCCATGTGGATCCTTGGCCTTAGGATCGGCCTTCAGATCCAGGTCCACATAGCCCTTGGATGGGTCCGCCGGCGCCTGGTCGAGCTGTTTCAAGGCCTGCATCAAGCTTCCGAACGGGACCGTGTTCACGTGGACGTAGATCGTTCCTGCGCGACGGAGGTCATCCGCCGAATCGCGGTCATAGCGGCGGAGCCACATCGTGCCTTCCGGCGGCCTCTGCCCGCTGACGAAATGGGGAGAAAGCTCGGTCCCGGCCACTTGGCCTGTCCCCGCGGACGGTGCCGGTTTCGTACGCTCGGCATCCAGGACCATGCGGAGCTCGTCCGGGTTCACATCACTGAGTTCGATGGTGAGCGCCCGATCACCCATTGAAGGTGCCCGACCTGATTTCTCGACCCTCTGGAAAAGGAACGGCGCGGGCTTCAAATCGGCTAATTCCCTGAGTGCGGCATCCACGAGATCTAGACCAGCCTCCTTCGCGACAACAGACAACCTGGATTTGCCCGGGAGCGGACTGAACTTGGGTGTTGCAGCATTCAGGCGGCGGATGATCACCCCATGCAACGGGCAGGATTGGAGAGTCAGCCGTTTCTCTTGGGCATGGTTTTCAAGAATCAGGCGTAGTTCGGAAGGGTCCACCGCCGGAAAGTTGTAAGAATAAGGCCCGATTTCCGGCTTGGGTTCTGTGGGGATGGGCAATCGAAGCTCTGTGACCGGTCCGCTGGCTGGAATGGATGAAAGTCGGTCAAGCGCCTGTAGACCGAATTCTGCTGGCACTCGGACCCCGTCGAAGGCGACCTGACCGGCCTTGGCCACGCCGTCGGAACTGGAGTCATTGAACCGTCGGAGGACGAGTTCGTTTCCAGAGGTGGACACCGCCTCCTGGGGCCGGGCGGCATGAAGCATGAAGGAAAAACCGATCAGTAGCGCCACGACCACTCCCGCGCGTGGAGCCAGGGGGATCGGGGCCATGGGTGAAACAAGTCGACGAATGCGGTGCATGAACGAACCTCCGATGGCGCCCACGGCCAGAGCCTGGGCGACGTGTCGTGGGGGATCCGGTGGGCGGCAAAGGGCCTCCAGCCGGGTGAGCGCGGCGGCATAGTCCAGGGCGTCCCCCGTCGTTCGCACCGCCAGATCGTCGCAGCACAGCTCCCGTTCCTGACGGATCTTCGCGGAGACCCACCACACGGCCGGGTGGTAGAAGAGCAGCACTTCGATGCAAGACTGAATGAGGTTGATGGCGAAATCATGGCGCAGGATGTGGGCCAGTTCGTGGGCCAGCACCAGCTCCATCTGGTCCGGTGGCATCCCAAGCAAAGCAGCGGGCGGGACGAGGATCACGGGCCGAAGCCAGCCCATCACCGTGGGTCCCGACACTCGATTGCAGAGGAGCATCCGGATGTTGCTGGCCAGGCGCATGCGCTGACACAGCCGCAGGAGCCGGAGCTGGATATCGTCCTCGACTGCCACAGTCTCCGGCCGATGGCGAAGCCACTGCAGCCAAGCCCAGCGGCCTGCCAGCCGCAGGCTCAAGAGAGCAACCCCTGCCATCCAGATGGCGACGCAGATGGGCAACCAGGCCACGGGGTTCCCTGGACGCGGTGGCACTTCCGGAACCGCGGAGATTTGACCGGTGGGCTGGTGGGCTCCAGAGCCCTCGGCCAGGGCCCGGATCGGTGGCGCCCCCGCACGGGGCGCCACATGGCCAAGCCACTGCCAAGTCGCCACTGGAGAGGCGGCCATCATCGTCAGCGCCAGGCATGCGAGCCCGTACCTCAGTCGCGGCGACCTTCCGGTGGTGAGCCAGAACGCTATGGCCAACAGGCCCGCCAGAAGCGCACCCTCCCAGATGAAATGGATCAGGGTCCACCCCAAACGAGCCATGAGCGGGGAAGCCATCCAGGTCATTTCCGCCCCCGTTCCGAGCGTGCCTGCTCGATGAGGGCCTGGATCTCGTCCAGTTCCTTGGTGCTAGGCCGCTTGGCATGGAGGGCATGGACCAGGAGCTGCAGGGCCGATCCCTCAAAGGCTTTATCCACCAGGTCTCGGACCATGCCCTGGCGGGTCTCCTGCGCTTCCTCGGCTGGGCGGTACACATGGCTCTTAGCCTGCTCGTCCCGGAGCAACAGCCCCTTTTCCGCCATGATCTGCATGGTTTTCAGCACTGTGGTGTACCCAAGCTGGCGCTCGGGCTTCAGCCCTTCGTGGACCTGCCGGACCGTGCCTGCTCCAAGGCGCCAGAGCACACGTAGGATGGCCAGTTCGAAATCCGAAGGACGGGGAAGCTCAGACATGGGGGCTCCGGGATGTCCCAGAATCTACGGCATCGTCCGTAGATTGTCAACGGATGTTTCCGTAGATCTGTTCCCCTGACTTCACCCGTGCTCCAAACAGCGCCTGCGACCGCCGTTTGGAGTCAGGTCAGCCCCGGCGCCGGAAAGAAAATCCGGAGCCGGGGTTGACACATACACTTTTTATCGTAGGTTTTCCGGTGTAATCCCAGGACACTCCATGCGACACCCCCTGAACCGCCCTACCGATGTGGAACTCTCTGTCCTCCGGACTTTGTGGGACCTCGGCCCGGCCACGGTGCGCCAGGTCCACGAAGTGCTCGGCGCGGACAGGGATCTGGCTTACACGGCTGTGCTGAAGATGATGCAGACCATGGTGGACAAGGGGCTGCTGCTTCGCGATGAATCGGGGCGCTCCCATATCTACCGTCCCGCCCAGGCCCGGGAGCACACCCTGAGGCACCTGGTGGACGACCTGCTGGAGCGCGCCTTCGGCGGCAGGGCCCTGGACCTGATGGCCACCACCCTCTCCAGCCGGAAGCTGGACTCCGACGAGCGCGAGGAGATCGCCCAGCTGCTGGCCAAGGCCAAGGAGAAGCGTCCGTGATCCCCCTGCTCGAATCGCCCGCGGCCCAGCGCCTCGCCTGGACCCTGCTCCACTTCCTGTGGCAGGGCGCCCTGCTGGGCCTGGCGGCCTGGGTGGCGTTCTCGCTCTTCAAGCGACGGGCCCCCCAGCTTCGCCATCTGGCGGGTTGCGCCTTCCTCCTGGCCTGCCTGGGGAGCGCGATCACCACCTTCATGCTGCTCTCGCCGGTTCCTCATGTTCCGGGTCAGGGCCTGAGCTTCGCCCTGCTTCCGGGCTCTCCAGAGGCCCCCTCCACACCGCTCGTGGCGTCCGCAGCCGCACCCTTGACGACCACCCTCCCCTGGCAGGCCCGTCTGCAGCCGTACCTGCCCTGGATCCTGGCCGCATGGGTCGCGGGTGTCCTGGCCTTCAGCCTTCGCACGGTGGGTGGATGGCTCTGGCTGCGCCGCCTGAAGGCCGCGGCTACGTCCATCGTCGAGCCGCCTTGGCTCGGGCGCCTGGTCCGCAGCGCCGCCCTCCGCCGCGCGGTGCGCTTCGTCGAGTCCGCCCGGGTGGCAACCCCCATGTGCATGGGCCTCCTGCGCCCGGTCATCCTCCTGCCCCTGGGCTTCTTCGCCAACCTCGATCCCCTGGCCGCCGAGGCGGTCCTGGCCCACGAGCTCGCCCACATCAAGCGCCTGGATGGCCTCGTCAACGGCCTCCAGTGCGTGATCGAGGTGCTCTTCTTCTTCCACCCCGCCGTGTGGTGGATCTCCCGCCGGATCCGGACCGAACGGGAACACTGCTGTGACGATGCCGCCGTATTGGCCTGCGGTGACGCCGTCTTCTACGCCGAAACCCTGAGCCGCCTCGATGAATTCCGCGACCGGCCCCCGTCCCTGGCACTCCGCGCCAGTGGAGGCAATCTCATGGAACGCCTGCGCCGCCTGCTCCTCGCCGACCCGCCCCAGCTGCGCTTCGCCACGCCCAGCCTGCTCCTCGTCGCCGCCCTGGCCCTGGTCTCATCACTCCCCGCCCAGGCGGAGCGACTGGAAGCCGCCCTGACCCGGATCGAGAAAGCCGTGTCCCATCGGACCGTGACACTGCCGGTCGCGGCCGACATCCCCCACGATCCCTTTGCCTCGAATCCTCGGGTCATTCCACCCTTCGAGTCCATGCCGCTTCCCCGCGCCGCAGGGCCTGCCGGCACCCTCCCGGTCGCCCAGGAGCCGGTGATGACACCTCCTCCGTCTCCGGCAGGTTCCGAGACGCAGCCCGGCCCGGCCCAGCCGCCCGCCAAAGAGACGTTTTATCCTGCTCCCACGAAAGCCCATCCCGCGCCCATCGCCATCCCGGTGGTCGATGCGAAGAGCCTGTCCATCCTGCCGGGGACGGCCGTCCGGACCCTCCAGGCCCCCCCGTGCCCCGTCCTCATCCGGGACGAGCTGCTCACCTGGCCGAAGAAGGGCTATGCGGTGCAGGTGCCCGGCCAGTCCCTGGCCAGGGCCACCCTCCAGAGCGAGTCCAGCCTGGCCTATTTCGAGGTCCGGGCCCTCAACAAGTGGGGCGCCCCGTTCGAGGGCAGCCGCCATGGCCTCGGAACCCCGGAAGCCGCCTTCCTCAACACGAGCGACACGCCCACGACCGTCTACTTCGTCGTATGGACGAGAACTGGGTACCCCAGCGACGGAAAGATCCAGATCCTGTTGACCATCGAGCCCCTGGCCCCGGCCGCACCTTCGCAGGAACCCCGACCTGACGCCCCGGCTTCGGGGGAAAGGGCGGGCACTCCCGTGACCCTGGACAGCGGCCCCCAGCCCACCCTGGAGGAGGTCCGCCCCCTCGTCCGGACCGTCGTGGACAAGACCACCTGGGGCGCCACCGCGATCATCGTGGAGCTGAAGGTTCGAGGCAAGGGGCGGTGGAATCGCGCCTTCACGAACCACTGGCCCAGGTCGGAAGAAAAGGATCGTGCGATCCAGGCCATCGGCCCGGACATCGAGGGTTGGCTGATCGACTTCGAGACCCTATCCCGGGATCCCCAGAACGCGGCGCGTACCACCCGCCAGGCCTTCACCCTGCTGATGGACCAGAATCGGGTGATCCACTGGCGCCTGCAGTATCCCTGGACCCGGCCCAACGAAACCATGCCTGACATCAGCCGGCCGCGATACTCGGAACCAAAAGCCCCGCCCGTTCCACCGCTCCCCCCGCCCCACCGTCCTTGACCCCTGGACGCAAGAACCATCAAAGGGACGGAGCCCGAAGGCGCCGTCTCGCGGACTTCTGAAACCTTGGTGTAGGCACCACCCAGAAATAAAGGATCGAGGATGTTGACATATACACTTTTTATCGTATATTTTTTGCTGTAATTCTCGGGATACCCCATGCGCCACCCCATGAATCGCCCCACCGACGTGGAACTCTCCATTCTCCGGACTTTGTGGGACCTCGGCCCGGCCACGGTCCGGCAGGTCCACGAGGTCCTCGGCGCCGACCGGGACCTGACCTACACGGCCGTGCTGAAGATGATGCAGACGATGACGGACAAGGGGCTGCTGCTCCGGGACGACTCCGAGCGTTCCCACGTCTACCGGCCTGCCCAGGCCCGGGAGCACACCCTCAAGCACCTGGTGGACGACCTGCTGGAGCGCGCCTTCGGCGGCAGCGCCCTGGACCTGATGGCCACGACGCTTTCGAGCCGGAGGCTGGGCGTCAAGGAACGCGAGGAACTGGCTCGGTTGCTGGCCCAGGCCAGGCAGAAGCGGCCATGATCCCCCTCTTCGGGACCCCCTTCGCCCAGCGCCTGGCCTGGACCCTGGTCCACTTCCTCTGGCAGGGCGCCCTGCTGGGCCTGTTGGCCTGGGCCGCCTTCACTTGGACGCGGCGTCGGAGCCCCCAGGTCCGCTATCTGCTGGGCTGCGCCTTCCTGCTGGCGTGTCTGGGAAGCGCCGCGACCACTTTCACCCTGCTGGCTTCTCCTTCAGCGCCCGTCACCACCCCTGCCTCCGGCCCTCTTCCCGCCCCATATGCGCCTGTGCCCACGGTCGGTTCGGCCTCCGCTCCGGATGTCGCGCCCGCCCAGTCCCTCGCTCGACCTTGGCAGACCTACCTGCAGCCGTACCTCCCCTGGGTGGCGGCGGCCTGGGCCCTGGGCGTCCTGCTCCTCAGCCTTCGGACTGCGGGTGGCTGGCTCTGGCTGCGGCGACTGCGAGCTGCAGCCAGACCCATGGCCGAACCGGGCTGGCTCGAAGACCTGGTGCGGCGCACGGGGCTGCTCAGGGCCGTGCGCTTCCTGGAATCGGCCCGGGTCGCGACGCCCATGTGCCTGGGGCTGCTCCGGCCGGTCGTCCTGCTTCCCCTCGGGTTCTTTGCGAACCTGGATCCCCTCGCCGCCGAGGCCGTCCTGGCCCACGAGCTCGCCCACATCCGCCGCCTGGATGGGCTCGTCAACGGCCTCCAGTGCGCGATCGAGATCCTCCTCTTCTTCCACCCCGCCGTGTGGTGGATCTCCCGCCGGATCCGGACCGAACGGGAACACTGCTGCGACGACGCGGCCGTCCAGGCCTGCGGAGACGCCGTCTTCTATGCCGAAACCCTGAGCCTCCTCGATGAATACCGCGGGTGGACTCCATCTCCGGCCCTCCAGGCCAAAGGAGGCGACCTCATGGAACGCCTGCGCCGCCTGCTTTTGTCCGACCCGCCCAAGGTGCGCTTCACGATGCCTGGCCTGGGGTTCGCCGCGGTCCTGGCCCTAGTGGCGAGCTTGCCCGCCCCGGCTGGAAAGCCCCAGACACGGTTACCGGCCGCCGGATTCCCGGCGCCCCTTCTGGAATCCGCTGCCGAGGCTCCCCAGATGCCTGTCATTGCCCGACGCATCCAGGCCCTCCCTGACCGACCTCCGCAGGTCTTTGAATTCCCAAGCGCCCCCGGGCCCATCGCAGCGCTTCCCCCGGGTCCGATCCAGGCGTCACGAATGGTCGTGGCGGAGTACCCGGCGCAGGTCTCCGGAACGCCGAAACCATCGCCTCCGCCGGAGGAAACCCAAACCCCGCAAAAACCGGAAGCTGTGCAGCCAGACCCAAACGACGAGGCGCCGTGGCCAGCGTGGCAGGTGGCCCGGAGGCGACCTGCTTCAGCGTTCGGTCCCGATCTGGACTGCGGACCCGAACCCACGCCGGAAGAGGCTCTGGCCTTCGTCAAAATCATGGCCGAGCGGTCCCTGTGGGGTCCGAACACACAGATCCAGGATGTGAAGGTGCTCGGGAAGGTCCGCTGGTATTCCGCCCTCACGAACCGCTGGCCGCGCGGAAAGGACGCCGACACCATCATCGGCTGGGAAATCACCTTCCTCGCCAAGCCGACCCAAGTCATGGCGCCCATCGGGCGTCCTCGGCTTCGATCCATCCTCGTGGACAAGGATCGTGTGGTCCATTGGCACACCCATATTCAGGGGACCTGGAACAACGTCATGCCGAGATAAGACCACCTGGCTTCAGTGCCGGAAAATTCTTCCTGACCTGCAAAACGGCGCCAATGGCGCCGTTTTGCAGCCGTGCCGAACAGGCCGGCGGAACCCTAAATGTTCAGAAGGGGATGTCGTCGTCGGGGAAGCTGCCGCCGGCGGCCGGGCTGGGCGCGCCGTGCTCTTCAAAGTCCTGGCTGCCGCCGCGGCCGTAGCCACCTTCCCGGCTGCCGCCGCCGTCCTCCATGCGGCCCAGCATGACGAAGTTGTCGCAGCGGATGTCGCAGGCGGTCTTCTTCACGCCGGCCTGGTCGGTGTACTCGCGGTACTGGATGCGTCCCTCGATCATCACCTGCTTGCCCTTGCGCAGGTACTTCTCGGCGATCTCGGCCTGCTTGCCCCACACCACGATGTTGTGCCACTCGGTCTTGCTCTGCTTCTCGCCGGCCTGGTTCTTCCAGGTCTCGGTGGTGGCCACGGAGAACCGCGCGACAGACTGGCCCGAGGGCGTGGACTTCAGCTCGGGGTCGCGCCCGAGGTTGCCGATGAGCAGAACCTTGTTCAATGAACCGGACATGATGTCCTCCTTTGTATCGGCGGAGCTCTCCGCCTCACCGTCGACTCAGACCATCTGAGGGGGTGGTAGGGTAATCACGATTCCCCCGGGGCCCAGGCATGTCAAGCGGCAACTCAAATCTTCTGGTGAGCTGTAAAAACAAGTCCGGCGCCGAGAAGCATTACCTTCCGGCCCTGAAGGCCGCGGGCTGGGCGGGGCCCATCCTGCTGGTGGCCCCCGGCGATCCCCTGCCGGATCTGACCGGGATCGCCGGCCTCCTGCTGACGGGCGGCGACGACATCCACCCCCGGCACTGGGACGAGGCCGAGGCCGTCCATCCCAAGGCCGACGTGGACGCGGGCCGCGATGGCTTCGAGATCCCCCTGGTGCGCGCCGCCTGGGAGCGCCGCCTGCCCATCCTCGGCATCTGCCGCGGCGAGCAGGTCCTCAACGTGGCCCTGGGCGGCAGCCTGGTCCAGGACATCCCGGACCACTACGGCTGCGAGCCCTCCCGCCACCAGCACGGCACGCCGGACCAGCCGGACATGCGCCACCGCGTGCAACTCGCCCCGGGCTCGCGCCTGCGGGCCCTGCTGGGCGAGGACGTCTTCCTCGTGAACAGCCGCCACCACCAGGCCGTGAAGCGCGTGGCACCCCTCCTGGCGGCCGTGGGCTGGCACCTGGACACGGTCCATGCGGCCACCGGCCCGCTGGTGGAAGCCGTGGAGACCACCGATCCCACCCGCTGGGTCTTCGGCGTCCAGTGGCACCCCGAGAACCTCGTCGGCCTGAAGGGCCCTGCCGGCGACGCCGCCCGTGACCTCTTCGCGGCGTTCGCCAAAGCGATCGGCCACAGATAAACACAGATGGTAGTTTTCTCTATCCGCGTTCATCTGTGTTCATCCGTGGCTAACCCCCTGGAGTTCCCATGCCCTCTCCCATCCGCTTCGAGATCCGCGACCGCGTCGCCACGCTGACGCTGGATCGGCCGGACAAGCTGAACGCGCTGGTACCGGAGATGAAGGAGGGCTTCGAGGAGGCGCTGGCGAAGGCTGCGGAGCCGGGCGTGAAGGCGCTCTTTCTGCGGGGCGCGGGGCGGGCCTTCTGCGCCGGCGGCGACCTCGGCTGGATCTCCGCGGCCCTGGCGGAGGGACGCTGGGCGGAGCTGGAGTCCCTGCTGGACCTGGGCGCTGCCGTGGCCCACAGCCTGGCCACGCTGCCGAAGCCCGTGGTGGCCGTGGTCCAGGGCCCGGCGGCGGGCGCGGGCATGAGCCTGGCCCTCTGCGCGGACCTGCGCCTCGCCACGCCCGAGGCGTCCTTCGGCATGGCCTTCGTGAAGATCGGCCTCCACCCGGACTGGGGCGGCAGCGTCATGCTCTCGCGCCTTGTGAACCCCGCCGTGGCCGCGGAGCTGATGATGACCGGCGACACCCTGGACGCCGCCCGAGCCCAGGCCCTGGGCCTCGTGAACCGGATCGTCCCCGCGGACCAGCTGGAGGCCGCCGTGGAAGCCCTCGCCCAGCGCCTGGCGGCGGGGCCCGCCGAGACCTTCGCCCGCATCAAGGCCACCCTGCTCCGCAACCAGGGCCTGGATGCCGAGACCCTGCAGGTCCGCCTCCAGGCCGAAGGCGCCCAGATGAAGGCCGCCATGCGGCACCCCGACGCCAAGGAGGGCCTGGCCGCCTTCTTCGAGAAACGGACGCCCCGATTCGCCTGATCCTCCATCCGAGGTGGTGCAAACCGGCATTGTGATAGATTTTTATGTCTATGCCGCCCATCCTCACCATCTGTGCCGATTGCGAACGCCAGGCCCTCCGCAGCCCCCGGCGCGGCAAGGCCATGACCGAGGCTCTGGCCTGCCTCACCCAGCTGCTCCTCAGCCGCAAGCGGCTTCAGGGGCTTCAGATCGTCCGGGAATCCTGCCTGCAGAACTGTCCCTTCGGGCGGATCTGCGTCGCCCTCAGCCAGGGCGATCAGGAAGTACGGCATCACCTCTCGCCGGAGGAGGACCTCAAGGCCGTGGCGGCGAAGCTCGCAGGCACCGCCCGGACTGAATCACGCTAGCGGGGCTCCGCCAGAAAGGCGGCCCGTGCGGCTTCGAGTTCGGCCCGGATCTCCGGAGCCTGGCGGTTGGGATCCTCGATCGCCCGCACCAGCTCGGCCAGGGCGGCGTCGCGCTGGCCCGACCGGGCCGCCAGCCAGGCCTTGGCCCGGTGGACGTAGGGCGAGTCCGCAGACCCGGCCGGAATGGCGAGGAGCCACTTCCCGGCTTCCTTCAGGTCGGGCCTGGGCCTGCGGACCAGACATTCCGCGGCCGCAGCCTGGGCGTTCGCCCGGACATCCGGAGTCACCCCTTCCGGCAAGAGCTCGAGGACCTGCCGGTAGCCCGCCAGGGCCGGGCCGAAGCGCTGCTGGAGGCGCTCCAGCTCGGCCGTGTAGAACCGGCACTCGGCCTCGATGGTCCGCAGCCCCGAGGCCTCCGCAAGGTCGAGCGCGCGGCGGTGGAAGACCGCGGAACCGGGCAGGTCCCCCTTCATCTGGGCCAGGATGCCGAGGTTCCGCAGGCAGGTGATGCGGCCCACCCGGTCACCCACGGACTCGCGGGTCGCCAAGGCCGCGGTCAGCCGCACCTCGGCCGCCGGCAGGTCCCGGGCCATGAGCGCGACCACCCCCAGGTTGTTCTGGGCCAGGGCCTCGCCCCATCGGTTCCTCAGCCCCTGCTGAAGGTTCAGGTTGCTCTGGTAGAGGGCTTCGGCGGTCCCGAGATCGCCCCGCTTCAGCGCCAGGTTGGCCAGGTTGTTCTGGGCCAGGGACTGGTAGACCTTGTCCCCGGTCTGCTGGCTGAGCTGGAGGGAACGCTCGTAGAATTCCCGGGCCGCCTTGGACTTCCCCCGCTCGGCCGCGATCAGCCCCAGGTGGTTGTAGGCGATGATCTCCCCATCCCGGTCGCCGATGGCCTGGGCCAGAGCCAGGGTGGCTTCCCGGAGCTTCTCCGATTCATCGAGCTGCCCGAGATCCTTGGCCAGGTACGCCTTCAGGCCCAGGGTCCGCCCCTCGGCCCACCGGTCCCCCGTGGCCTTCGCGGACATGAGCGCCCAGTTGGCGACCGCGGGCGCCTGATCCCGGCCGAGGCGACGGAGGCAGGCGGCATAGGCCGACACGGCGCTGGAGAAGGCCGGAGCCTTCATGGCGGCGTCCTGGAGATAGGGTTCGCTTCCCTTGAAGTCCCCCTTCAGGAACAAAGCCTTTCCCTGGGCATAGGCCGCAAAGGCTTGCGGCGGCACCGGCGTGTTCTGGACCGTGCCTGCCCGAAGTGGGTCCACCTTCCGAAGCAGGTCGTTGGCGGCGGGATCCACCAGTTCGTAGGGCGCGAACGAATCCTGGCGGGGGGCCCGAGCCGCCCCCGAGAAGCGGACGCGTCCCGATCCGTCCACCAGCTCGTAGGTCAGCACATTCACCTGCCCGGCGGGGTCCCGGCCCAGGGTTCCCCGGAGGAACAGCTGGGCGCCCAGGGCGTTGGCGATCCGGGGCTGGCTGGCCGGATCCAGGGCTTCTGCAGCGGAGATCCGGAGGGTCGACAACACCCGGGCCACGGATTCGGGTTCCACCACGTCCAGGTGCGGCGAGCCCCGCAGGGCCGTCGACAGGAGCTCCGTCATGCCCACGCCCACCTGGGCCTCGAAGGCCGGATCCCCCGTGGCGTTGCGGATCGGCATGACCGCCATCCGCGGCGGACGTCCCCTGCCGAGGTCCCCGATGATGCTGCGTCCGAACAGGTAGTAGGCGCCCCCCGCCACCATGGCGAGGCCGATGGCGAGGCCTGCGGCCCACCTTACGGCCGGGTTTCCCGCCAGGTGGCGGCTGATGGCATCGGCCACCTGGCGGCTCGTCGGCCGCTTGGCCGCTTCCCGCAGGAGCATGGTCCGCAGCAGGGCCCCGAGCCATCGGGGCAGCCCCCGACCCCGCAGCGGCCGGAGGTCGCCCTGGATGGTGGCCACCATCCTCTCCCGGCCCTCGCCGGGAAACGGGTGGTCCCCCAGCAGAAGCTCCCAGGCGACCACACCCAGGGAGAACACGTCGCTCGCCGGACCGGCGCGCCTCCCGCGCATCTGCTCTGGAGACGCATAGGTGGGGCTGCCCATGAACACGCCGGCTTCCGTCATCTCGCCCCAGTCAGAAGGCGACGGAGAGGGAGGCGCGGAGCCCACGCTCGTCCGTTCCTCCCGGTCCGGGGCCGGGACAGCCGCCAGCGTCGGTCCGCTCTCCTGCGGGTGAGACAGGCCCGCGAGATTGAGGATGTTCCCGGTCGGATCCTCCCCCTCGGCCGAGGTTGCATCCACGAGCCTGGCCAGGCCGAAATCCAGGACCTTGACCTGGCCATCGGCATCCACCATCACGTTGCTGGGTTTCAGGTCCCGGTGGATGATCCCCTTGGCGTGGGCCGCCTCCAGGGCGAAGGCAATGGCGCGCAGGACCTGGAGCTTGCGCCGGAGGTCCAGCCCCTTCGCCAGCTCGGCCAGGGTCTTCCCCTCGATGAACTCCATGGCGATGTAGGCGCTCCCGTCCGCCTCCACCCAGTCGTGCACCTGGCACACGTTCCGGTGGTTGAGCTGGGCCAGCGCCTTGGCCTCCCGGCGGAACCTGGCCTTGGCCATGGCCTTCCCGTCCTCGCCCAGGTGGATCGCCTTGAGGGCGACCCTCCGCTCCAGCACGGGGTCCCAGGCCAGATACACGGCCCCCATGCCTCCCCGCCCCAGGAGAGCCTGCACCTGGAAGCGGCCGATCCTGGACCCCGCGGGCAGGACGCCGGCCCCGGAAGGGCGCCGGGACTCCGGATCGGGAGGCGCTGGCGTCGCTGGCGGCATGGCCTCCCCTCTTAGCGCATGCCCCGGCTCTGCGCGGCCTCGATGAGCTCCTTGATGCGGCGGGCGTCGGCCTTGGTGTGGCCGTGGCTGGTAAGGGGGTCGCTGCCGCCGGTGCTCTCGATGACGATGTCCGACCAGAGCAGGCCGGTCTCGATGCGCACGCTGGCCACCTTGGAGAGGTGGATGCTGATCTCGTTCACCGTGAACCACGACCGCTTCCGTCGGATCACGGCCGCCTCGGTCACCTCGATGACCGTGGCGAAGAGGTGGTTGCCCTTCGTCCAGCGGCTGGCCTGGAAGGTCTCGGTGGCCATCAGAGGGCGGCCTTGGCGGCGGCCATCACGGCCGCGGGCGTGACGCCGTAGGCCTCCAGCAGCTTCTCGGGCTTGCCGCTCTGGCCGAACTGGTCCTGCACGCCCACGCGGCGCAGGGGCATGGGGTGAGCCTCGGAGAGGATCTCCGCCACCACACCGCCCAGGCCGCCGTGGGCCTGGTGCTCCTCGCAGGTGACGACGGCCCGGTGGGCCTTGGCCAGCTTCAGCAGCGTCTCCCGGTCGAAGGGCTTGATGGTGGGGCAGTGCAGCACCGTGGCCTCGATGCCTTCGGAAACCAGCCGCTCCGCAGCCTCGAGACAGATGGACGTCCCCAGGCCGCAGCCCACCAGCAACACGTCCGTACCAGGGCGCATCATCACAGCCTTGCCGATCTGGAAGCGGTAGTCCTCGGCATGGATACGGGGGAACTTGTCGCGGGTGAGGCGGACGTAGACGGGGCCCTGGTGGGCATAGGCGGCGCGGATGGCCTGCTTGGTCTCGAAAGCGTCCGCGGGCGAGATCACCGTCATGCCGGGGATCATGCGCATGAGGGCCAGATCCTCCAGGCACTGGTGGGTGCCGCCGTCCTCGCCCACGGTGAGGCCCGCATGGGTGGCCACGATCTTCACGTTCTGGTGGCCCACGCCACAGGCCTGGCGCACGAACTCGTAGGCGCGGCCCGTGGCGAACATGGCGAAGGTGCTCACGAAGGGCACCACGCCCGTGGTGCTGGCCCCGGCGGCGGCGGCCACCATGCCCTGCTCGGCGGCGCCCATGTTGAAGAAGCGCTCCGGGAAGGCCTTGGCGAACTTGCTGGTGCGGGTGGAGCCCGCCAGATCCGCGTCGAAGACGACGATGTTGGCGCCCTCGTTGCCCAGCTCCACCAGGGTGTCCCCGTAAGCGTCCCGCAGGCTGTCCATCGTCACGCCCGCCTTGCCGCCCACGCCCGCCGTCTCCATGCCCGCCATGAGGTCTCCTTGAGGCTCCATTCTACGCGAGGGAGGCCGGCGCTGCCGCGCGGCGCCGCATCGGGATCGCCAGAGGCGGTCCCGCAGGTTGGTAGGCTGGAAAGATGCGACGTCCCCGACCCGCCGCCCTCCTGTGGGGCCTCTTTGCCGGCCTCGGCCTCGCCGGGGCCGGCCTGCGCCTCCGCGCCCCCCACGCCCCGGCCCTGCCCTGGATCGGGGGTGCCCTGCTCGTACTGCTGGCGTTCCGCCTCTCGGCGATGGCCCTGGACTGGCGCCGGGGACGCCTCCCGGGCACGCGCCTTCTGCTGCCGGGCCTGCTGCTGGCCGAGGGCCTCGGACTCGCCCTGCCCGGCCTTTCGGCCCCGGCCGCGAAGGTCCGGCTGGGCATCGCCCTGGCGCTGGAGGCCCTGCTGCTGGTCCTGGCCCTCCGGGCCTGGCGCACGGCCCGGTTCGGGCCCGGCGCGTGGCCCGAGGACCGGATCGCCGCCGCCTTCGAGGCCCTCGTGCCTCCGCGCGCCGCCCGGCTCATGGCCCTTGAGCTGGTGATGCTCGGCGGCGCCCTGCGCTTCCTCCTCGGCGGCTTCCGCGATCCTGCCCCAGAAGGCTTCAGCCACCATCGGGAATCCGCCCTCCGCAGCTTCCTCCCGGCCCTGCCCCTCCTCATCCCCGGCGACGTCCTGCTGATGAAGGCCCTCTTCTCGGGAATGCCGGCCTGGGCCCGCTGGACGCTGCACGGCTCCACGGTCTACGCCGTGCTCTGGCTGGTGGGCCTCTACGCCTCGATCAAGGCCCGTCCCCACCAGGTCCAGGACGGTGAGGTGCGCCTCCACCAGGGCCTGGTGAAGTCCGTGGCCTTCCCGGCGGCCTCGGTGCGGTCCGCCGCGCCCCTGCCGGACTTCGACGACGACTGGGCCCGCCACGCCCACCTCAAGGGCGTGTCGAGGCTCGTCGCCAAGGGGGCGCCCCTGCTGGAGCTGGCCCTGGCGGCCCCCGTCCGGGTGGACGGGATGCTGGGCGCCGGCCGGCCCACCCAGCGGCTGCTGGTCTCCGTGGACGACCCGGCCGCCTTCCGCGCGGCGCTGGGGTGCTGATGCGAACGCCCCTTCCCATCGACCCCCTGCTGCCCCGGATCGTGGCCAGCCTGCGGGACGCCCCGAACCTGGTGCTCCAGGCCGATCCCGGCGCGGGCAAGACCACGCGGGTGCCGCCGGCCCTGCTGGAGGCGGGGCTTCTCGGGGGCGGCGAGTGCTGGATCCTGGAGCCCCGGCGCCTGGCGGCGCGGCTCGCCGCCACCCGCGTGGCCGACGAGCTGGGCGAGGCCCTGGGCGAGCGGGCGGGCTACGCCGTGCGCTTCGAGCAGAAGGTCTCGAAGGCCACGCGCCTGCGCTTCGTCACCGAGGGCCTGCTGCTGCGGCGCCTGCACGGAGATCCGCAGCTGAAGGGCATCGCCGCCGTGGTGCTGGACGAGTTCCACGAGCGCCACCTGCACACGGACCTGGCCCTCACGCTCCTGCGCCGGCTCCAGCGCGCCGCGCGACCGGACCTGAAGCTCCTGGTCATGTCCGCCACCCTGGATCCCGGCCCCGTGGCGGCCTACCTCGACGCGCCCGTGCTGCAGAGCGCGGGCCGGGCCTTTCCCGTGGACACGGCCTTCCTGCCCCGCCCGGACGACCGGCCCGTGGAGCTGCAGGTGGCCGACGCCCTGGACCGCCTCTACGGCGACGGGTGGAAGGGGCACACGCTGGTCTTCCTGCCCGGCGCCGCGGAGATCCGCGCCTGCCTGAGGGGCTGCGAGGCCCTGGCCGCGCGGCGGGGCCCGAGCCTCCGGCCCCTCCACGGCGAGCTGTCGCCCGAGGCCCAGGCTTTCGCCCTGGAGGCCACCGGAACCCCCAAGGTCATCCTCAGCACCAACGTGGCGGAGAGCTCCGTCACCCTGGACGGCATCGGCGCCGTGGTGGACACGGGCCTGGGCCGCGAGGCGTCCCACTCGCCCTGGTCCGGCCTCTCAGGCCTGCGCACCGTGCGCATCAGCCAGGCGCGCTGCACCCAGCGCACGGGCCGCGCGGGCCGCACGGGCCCGGGCCGCTGCCTGCGCCTCTTCACGGAGGCCGACTTCGGGGCCCGCCCCGCCTTCGACACGCCGGAGCTGCAGCGGGCGGACCTCGCCGAGCCGCTGCTGGCCCTGCATGGCATGGGCATCACACGGCTTTCTGAGCTCCACTGGTTCGAGGCGCCTCCCGAGGCCGCCGTGACCGCCGCCGAGGGCCTGCTCGCGCGCCTGGGCGCCCTGGCGGACGGCGCCCTCACGCCCGTGGGCCGGCGCATGGCGGACCTGCCCCTGCACCCGCGCCTGGCCCGCCTGGCCGTGGCCGGCGAGGACCTGGGCATCCCGCAGCTGGCCCTCCGCGCCGCGGCCCTACTGGAGACCGGCAGCCTGTCGGCCCGCCAGGGCCTGGATCGCGGTCCCGTGAAGACGGGCCACGGCGCCGACTCGGACCTGCTGCTGCGCCTGGACCAGTTCGAGGAGGCCGAGGCCGCGGGCTTCGGCGCGGGCGCCTGCCGGGCCGCTGGGCTGGACGCCTCCGCCGTGCACCGCGCCAAGCGGGCCGTGCAGTCCCTCTCGCGCCTGCTGCCTGCCGTGCCGGAACCTGCGGATGCCGAGGCGCGCCTGCTCCGGGCCCTCCTCGCCGCCTACCCCGACCGCGTGGGGCAGCTCTCGGCCAACGGCACCTGCGCCTTCGCGGGCGGCGGCGGTGCGAAGCTCGACCCCGCCAGCCGCGTGCGCCGGCCCGGCCTCGTCCTGGCGCTGGAGGCGGAGGCCGCGAAGCAGGGCACGGGCACCCAGACCCTCATCCGCCTGGCCTCCCGCTGCGAGGCCGACTGGCTGCTGGACGCATTCCCCGAGCGCCTGGAGGCCGTGGACGAGCTTCAGTTCAACACCTTCGCCGGACGGGTGGAGCGTCGTTCCGAGATCCGCTTCGACGGACTGGTGATCGATGCGAGCCGGGGGCCTGCGCCAGCAGACCCGCAGGTAGCGGGCCTGCTGGCGCAGGCCCTGAGGGAACGGCCTCTGGACGAGGTGCCTGCGCGCTATCTGGCGCGCCTCTCCTTCCTGCGGAAGCACCGGCCGGACCTGGATCTGCCCGAGGACCTGCTGGGCCCGCTGCTGGCGGGAGCCTGCGTCGGGCGGACGACGCTGCGCGAGGTGCAGGACGTGGACTGGCCCGCGGCCCTGCGCCAGGCCTTCCCCCCAGAAACCCTGCGCCTGCTGGACACCTGGGCCCCGGACGCCATACAGCTGCCCAAGGGGCGGCCCACCAAGGTCCACTACGAGGACGACCCGCCCTGGATCGCCTCGCGCCTCCAGGACTTCTGGGGCCTCAAGAAGACGCCCGCCGTGGCCGGCGGCGCGGTGCCCCTGGTGCTGCACCTGCTGGCCCCCAATATGCGGGCCGTGCAGGTCACCACGGACCTCGCCGGCTTCTGGCAGCGCGCCTACCAGGAGCTGCGCCCCGCCCTCTCGCGGCGCTACCCCAAGCACCACTGGCCGGAGTGAGGGATTCAGTCTGGAGTCCGGAGTCCAGACTTCCTTCAGCGGTCCAGCCCCTCCAACATCGCCCGGGCCCCGGCCTCCAGCAGGGCGCCGTCGGTGCCGGTGGCCAGGAGGGTGAAGCCGTCGGCTTCGTGGGGGCGAATCTCGGCGGCGGTCATGCGGAAGATGCCCAGGGGCATGTGGGCCTCGCGGCAGGTCCGGGCGATGGCCCCGATGGCGGAGCGCACTTCTGGGTGGTCGAACTGCTCGGACAGGCACAGGCTGGCGCTCAGGTCGTAGGGGCCCACGAAGACCGCGTCCACGCCGGCCACGCGGGCGATGGCCGCGATGTCGGTCAGGGCCTCCTTGGATTCGGCCTGCACCACCACCAGGCACCGGCCCTTCACGGCCTGCACCACGGCCTCAGCCTGGGCCGCGGCATCCACGTGAGGCACGATGAGGCCCGCCACGCCGCAGCCTGCGGCTTCGGCCAGGAGATCCGGATCCAGGCGCGGCACCCGCAAGAGGCAGGGCACCGCGCCCTTCAGGGCCGCCAGGGTGCGGGAGGCTTCCGGCAGGCCGAAGCCGCCGTGCTCCCCGTCCAGGAAGAGCCAGTCGAAACCCTGGCGCGCCAGGGCCGTGGCCACCTCCGGCCTCGGAATCTGCACCAGGGTGCCCAGCAGGCGCTCGCCGGCGCGGAGCCGGTCGCGGAAGGAAGTCAGGGACATGCGCACCTCCACCCTCCAGGGTGGACTGGATCCGATCGGTACGGGACCGGTTTGGTAACCTTGGACCCATGCTGACCTTCCGACCCATCGAGCCCCGGGACGACGCCGCCATGGCGGCCCTCATCCGCGCGGTGATGCCCGAGTTCGGCGCCGACGGGCCGGGCTTCGCCCTCCATGATCCCGAGGTGGACTTCATGAGCCGGGCCTACGGCGTACCTGGCGCGGCCTACTTCGTGGTGGTGGACGAGGCCGGGAAGGTGGTGGGCGGCGCGGGCGTGGCGGCCCTGGAGGGCGGCGAGTCCGGCGTGTGCGAGCTGCGCAAGATGTACTTCCTGCCCGAAGCCCGGGGAAAGGGCATGGGCGAGGCGCTGCTGCGGCACTGCCTCCAGGTGGCGAAGGACCTGGGCTACCGCACCTGCTACCTGGAGACCCTCACAGGCATGGACCAGGCCATGAAGCTCTACGGGAAGGTGGGCTTCCAGCCCCTCTGCGCGCCCATGGGCCGCACGGGCCACGGCGGCTGCGACCGCTGGTACGCGCGGGAGCTGGCGTGACAGTCCTCAGTCCTCAGTCTTCAGGCCTCAGTCAGCTCGCGCGCCATGGCTGGCCCTTCCTGACTGACTGCCGACAGCTGACCGCTGACAGCCAGGAGCTCGCATGATCCTCGGCCTCGGAACCGACCTCTGCCCGCCCAGCCGCTGGCGGCACCTCATCGTGCGCTTCGGGGCCGAGAAGGGCGCGCGGCGGATCCTCCACCCGGAGGAGGCAGACTACCTGCTGGGGGGCAACCGGGAGCGGCTGCCCGAGCGGCTGGCGGGACGCTGGGCCCTGCGGGAGGCCTTCGGCAAGGCCCTGGGCACGGGCCTGGACGGCTGGTCCTGGAAGGAGCTGCGCTACGTGAACGGGCGGATGTGGGCCGTGGGGGCCCTGGCCGACCTGCTGGCCGCCCGCGGCATCCGCAAGCTCCACGGCAGCGTGAGCCACGACGGGGACCTGGCCGTGGCCGTGGTCATCCTCGAGGACTGATCCCTCGCTACGCCCGCACTCGACTGGAAAAGCGTCCATAAGCGGAGGCAGAGAACATGCACCGGGCGTTTCCGCGCCTTCCGTGTCCCTGCTTGTCGGGCCGAGGTTCGCCGATGAACAGGCGTTGTGTTGATCAGCCCTTCCGCAGCTGCTTCATGAGCCGCGGCAGGCGGTTCAGGGCGGCCTGGGCCTCGGTCCACTCCTTGTGGGGCCGGGCGGGGAATCCCGTGACGAAGCTGCCCTCGGGCAGGCTCTTGGCCACCACGCTGTTGCCCCCCACCACGCTGCGGCTGCCGATCTCGATGTGGCCCACCACGCCCACCTTGCCGGCCAGGGTCACGTAGTCGCCCAGCTTCGTGGAGCCGCTGATGCCCGTCTGGCTCACCAGCAGGCAGTGGTTCCCCACTTGCACGTTGTGGCCCACCTGCACCTGGTTGTCGATCTTGGTGCCCTGGCCGATGCGCGTGGGGCCCAGCACGCCGCGGTCGATGCACACGCAGGCGCCGATCTCCACGTCGTCGCCCACCTCCACCCAGCCCACCTGGGGGATCTTGGCGTGGCGGCCCTCCACCAGCACATAGCCGTAGCCGTCGCTGCCCACCACGGAGTTGGCGTGGATGGCCACCCGGTTGCCCAGGCGGGTGCGGCGGTAGAGCACGGCGCCGGAGAACAGCTCGCAGCCCCTGTCCAGTACGCAGTCGTCGCCAACATGCACGCCCGGATGCAGCACGCAGCCTGCCCCGAGCACCGTCCGGGCGCCCACGGTGGCGCCAGGGGCGATGCGGCAGCCCTCCCCGATCACCGCCGTGGGATGGACGGGGCGGTCGCTCCACTCGGGAGCCGGCTCGGGGTGCAGCCAGCCGATGGCCTGGGCGAAGGCCCAGTAGGGATGCTTCACCCGGAGGACGGGGTGCTCGCCCATATCTGCCGTCGCGTCCACAAAGATCAGGCCCGCGGCACTTTCCCGGGCCTTCGCGGCATATTTGGGATTGGCCAGGAAGGATACCGAACCCGCTCCCGCCTCTTCCAGGGGCTTCACTTCGGAAATGGGCCGATCCGGGGGACAATGCTCAAGGTTGCCGCCCAGACGTTCCGCCAGCTCGCGGGCTGTGATGATCGGCATGGCACCCTCCTCGTCAGTCTTCAGTCTTCAGTCTTCAGTCTTCAGCCTTCAGCCTTCAGTTTCCAGTCTCCCGTCGGGATCCCGCATGCATCCAGTTCTTTTCGAGATCGGTTCCTTCCCCCTGGGCACCTACGGGCTGCTGCTGGCCATCGCCTTCTTCGCGGGCACAGCCCTGGCCAAGCGGCAGGCGAAGCTGGATGGTCTGAACCCCGCCGCCATCACGGACATGGCCATCGCCGTCCTCATCGCCGCCATCCTGGGCTCCAAGCTGCTGATGATCATCGTGGGCCTCTTCACGCCCGCCGGCCAGGAAGGCGCCATGACCTTCCGCGAGATCTTCACGATGTCCACGCTGCGGGCCGGCGGGGCCATCCACGGCGGCATCATCGCCGCCACGGCCACCTTCTTCTGGAAGCTCCGCAAGGGCCAGGGCCTGCCCCTGCGCCTCACCGGCGACGCCCTGGTGCCCGGCGTGGCCCTGGGCCAGGCCATCGGCCGGCTGGGCTGCTTCTCCGCCGGCTGCTGCTATGGCACGGAAACCCACGTGCCCTGGGCTGCCACCTTCACCGACCCCATCGCGCACGCCTTCAGCGGCACCCCGCTCGACATCCCCCTCCACCCCGTGCAGCTCTACAACAGCTTCGCCAACCTCACGGTGATGGCCGTCCTCCTGCTGGCCCGCGGGAAACGCCAGTTCCAGGGCCAGATCTTCGCCCTCTACTTCCTGGTGGAGGGCCTGGGCCGCATCGTCACCGAGACCTGGCGCGGCGACGGGGACCGTGGCACGGGCTGGCTGGGCTGGGCCTGGCTCAGCACCGGCCGCCTCACGGGCGTGGCCTTCATGATGCTGGGCGCGGGCCTCTGGCTCTTCTGGAGCCGCCGGAAGGAAGCGACCCGATGATCAGCCTCCGCGCCGAGGATGGCGCCCCCCGCCTGGACCGCTTCCTGGCGGACCGCTTCCCCGAAGTCCCCCGGGCGCGCTGGGACGCCCACGTGCGCACGGGCGAGGTGAAGGTGAACGGACAGCCGGTGTCCAAGGGCGGCGTGAAGCTGCGTCCCGGGGACCTGGTGGAGACGGAGCTGCCCATCATCGCCGCCCCGGCCGCGCACCTGGAGGCCGAGGCCATCGACCTGCCCACGCTGTTCGAAGACGGCCAGCTGTGGATCGTCGACAAGCCCGCGGGCATGGTGGTGCATCCCGGGCCGGGCCATGCGGGCGGCACCATCGTGAACGCCCTGCTGCACCGCCTCAAGGCCCCGGTGGTCCTCGAACCCGGCGACGAAGAATCAGAAGACGCCGAAGAATTGGCCTCCGGCTGGCCGGGCCTCGTGCACCGCCTCGACCGCTACACCACCGGCTGCCTCTGCCTGGCCAAGACCGCCGAGGCCCAAAGGGCCATCCAGGCCCAGTTCAAGGCCCGGACCGTGGAGAAGCGCTACCTGGCCCTGGTGCGCCACTCGCCCCGCCTGCCCCAGCTGGGCAGCCTCCTCATCGACGAGCCCATCGCCCGCCACAAGCAGGACCGCCTGCGCATGGTGGTGGCCGAGGGCGGGCGTCCCGCGCAGACCCGCATCCGCGTGCTGGCCCGCACCACCAGCGTGGCCTTGGTGGAGTGCGAGCTGCTCACGGGCCGGACGCACCAGATCCGGGTCCACCTCGCCCACCTGCGGGCCCCGCTCATGGGCGATCCGCTCTACGGCGGGCCGGGTCGCTGGAAGGATGTGGACGGCGGGGCCCTGCTGCTGCCCCATCCGGCCCTCCACGCCTGGAAGCTGTCCGTGGACCACCCCCTGACCGGGGCCCGCATCGATGCCGTGGCGCCGATCCCCGAGGCCTTCCGCGCCCTCGCGGCCGCTCTGGGCTTGCCGGAGGTCTGAGGCCGGGGCATCATCCCCGTACCGGGAGGTGCCATGTCCCCGCTCGCCCAGGCCCTGACAACGCTGAGAGGCTGGATGGAGACGTACCCCTTCCTGCCGGGCCTGGTCTTCGCGGCCCTCTGCCTCCTCCTGCTATTCGGGGTGGCCCTGCCGCGCCTCCGCTCCTGGCGCCGGGGCCGCGGACGGCCCGTGCTCGATCCCCTCCAGGTCGAGGAACTGCTCCAGGGCCCCGGCGTCCTGCTCGTGGACCTGCGGGACGAGGCGGCCTTCCGGCAGGGCCACATCCGGGGCTGCCTGCATGTGCCTTTCACGGAGCTCACCCGGCGCTTCGGGTCCCCGGACCCTCAGGCCAAGCGGGCCCTCGTCCTCGTGGACGAGACGGACGCGCTGTCTCATCGCGCCCTCAAGCGCCTCACCGCCCGGGGCTTCGACTGGGTCTACGTCCTCAAGGGCGGGATGCGCGCCTGGCGCGGAGCCAACCGGCCCGTGGTGAAGTGATCAGGCCCCGTCCGTCTCTTGCAGGCCCCAGCGGTCCCAGAGCAGCAGCAGGAGCAGGCCCGGGATGGCCGCCGCCGCGCAGACGGGGAAGTAGAGCTTCCAGCCGTACCAGTCCGCCATGAAGCCCGTCAGGCCCGCGAAGAGCGTGCGAGGCAGGGCCATGAGGGCGCTGAAGAGCGCGTACTGGGTGCCGGTGTAGCTGCGGTTGCAGGCGCCCATGAGCAGGGCGGCGAAGGCGCTGCCGCCCATGCCGTAGGCCAGGTTCTCCAGGGTGTTCGCCGCCACCAGCAGGGGCAGGTGGCGGCCCAGCAGGGAGATGGTCCAGAAGCCCAGGATGCTGCCGGCCTGCACGAAGCCGCAGATCCAGAGCGCCTTCCGAAGGCTCATGCGCGTGAGCATCCAGCCGCCCAGCAGGCCGCCGAGGATGATGGCCACCATGGCCGTGGTCTTCTGCACGAAGCCGATCTCGGTCTTCGTGAAGCCCATGCCCCGCAGCAGGAAGGGGATGGTCATGGACTCCGCCAGCCAGTCGCCCAGCTTGTAGAACACGGCGAAGGCCAGCAGGTAGGCGATGCCCCGGCGCTGGAGCAGGTCCTTGAGGGGCCCGGAGATGGCCTCCCGCAGCGTGCGCGGGGCCCGGGCCACGGCGTCGGTGTTCTCGGCCATCCAGGTGCCGATCATGCCCAGGACCGTGAGCCCGGCCATGGCCAGGTAGGTGGCGCGCCAGCCCAGCTTGTCCGCCAGGATGAGCGCCAGGCCGCCGCTCACCAGCATGGCCACCCGGTAGGCGGCGATGTGGATGCTGTTGCCCAGGCCCAGGTGCTTCTGGTCCAGGGCCTCGGCGCGCCAGGCATCCACGGCGATGTCGAAGGTGGCGCTGGTGACGGCCACGGCCAGGGCCAGGACCACCACGCGGAGCAGGTCCAGGTGCGGCTGGGTGAGGGCCAGCCGGGCGAGCGCGAGGGCCATGCCCGCCTGCATGACCAGCATCCAGCCCCGCCGCCGGCCCAGGCCCGGCAGGGAGAAGCGGTCCAGGAAGGGCGCCCAGAACACCTTCAGGCTGTACGGCAGCGTCACGAAGCTGAAGAGGCCGATGGTGGCCAGGCTCAGCTTCTCGTCCGTCATCCAGGCCTTCAGCGTCGAGCCCGTGAGGAACAGCGGGAGTCCCGACGCGAAGCCGAGGAGCAGGAGGACGGCGTACTGGCGGGGCTTCATCCCACCAGCCTAACCGGAGTCACCCGCCGCTCAGGGCTCGCCCCCGTGGGTGTGCAGATCATGAACCATGTGGCCGCCCAGGTGGCCCGTGCGGAGCACTGCCCCCACGCCCATGGCGCTGACCAGCAGCCAGAGGATGAACAGGAGCCGGGCCAGGCGAGGCGACAAGTCGCGATGGAGGAACCGGGAGGCTCCCAGGTGGAGGACCCAGGTTCCCGCCAGGATGCTGAAGATGGCCACGGTCCACTCGGCCGCCTCCTCATGCTGGTCCAGGGCGGCCCGCAGCGCCGGCGTCCGGTGCGCCAAGTTCTCCGCGGCGTCCCCCGTGGCCAGGGCCAGCAGCGCTCCCGCGAGCCCGAGCAGCAGCAGGAGCAGCGCCATGGCGTGGATGCCCCGGCGCTGGGCGGGCCAGAGCGCGCCAATGAGGAAGAGGAGCGGCGCCGTCATCAGCAGCGCGATGGGGAAGTGGACGATGGCGGGATGGAGGTGGTTGAAGGGCGGCACGGGAACTCCGGGGCAGGATCGGCAGGATGTCCCGATCAGGATGCGCCCAGGGCCAGGGCGGACGCCAGACCGGAGGGGCCGGTTTCTGCCATCCGGATCTGGGACCGCGGCGGGCCTCGCCGCATCCTCGCCTGCAGGTCCCGTGGCCACGGCCGCGGCCCTTCCTGAGGAGGCCCCATGCCCCGCCCCGAACCATCCATCCCCGCCGCCGCCCCCGCCTCCGCCCCGTCCAGCGGCCTCGACCGCCGGGAATTCTGCGCCTGCGCCCTGGCCGTGGCCGCCGCGGCCGCAGTCGTCTCCTGCGGGGGCGGCGGCGGAGGGTCAGCTTCGGCGCCTCCGCCGCCTCCCCCGCCTCCTCCTCCCAGCACGGTGACCACTTCGGAGACGAAGGCCAGCATGCTGGCCCAGCCGTCCGGAACGGTGAAGGACTACACCACCACCGCCTCCGGCAGCTGCCCCCTGATGCTCGGCGCCGCCCAGGGCTACTACCTAGTCCGGGACAGCGCCGGCATCTACGCCTTCAACGCGAGCTGCCTGCATCAGGGCGGGCGCCTCGGCCCCACCCAGACCGGCTTCAACTGCCCCTGCCACGGCAGCCAGTACGACCTCAACGGCACAGTGACCCAGGGTCCGGCCCCGGTCGGGTCCACCCTCCAGCACTACGAAGTCAGCGAAGCCACGCCGGGCGGGGTCCTGGTGATCGATCCGTCCAAGCCCGTCTCCGCCGCCACGCGGCTGACCTGAGCGAGACGGGACCATGCCCCTCCGGCCTTCCCTCACCGCCCTCCTTCCGCTCGTGCTCGTGGCCGCCCCCCTTAGCGCCCAGGAACCGGAGCCACCCTCCGATCTCCCCCTGGGCCTCAACCTGCCCACGGCGGACCACCTGGAGGGCTGGCAGCCTGCCATCCGCTTCACGCACCGCTTCACTGAATCCGCCCGAGGGAACTCGAAGGATTTCTATGGCCTGGATGGCGGCAACTTTCCGGGCCTGGGCTTCGATCTCGGCATTGCCGCGGTGCCCGGACTCAACGCCCAGATCTACCGCACGGCGGATGGCAAGACCGTCACCCTGGCCCTCCAGGAGCGGATCCTCAATCACCCTCATGTCCGCCTGGCGGTGCGGGTGGAGCGCTTCGACGAGACCATCCAGCGCACCACCTACGCCTTCGGGACCGTGGGCCTCACCGGCGCGGCCGTGCAGCTCCCCGCTGAGTTCCTGGTGGGATCCTTCTCCCTCAGCCTCGTGCCCACCTGGCTGTCCCGCACCACCACCCGGGACCAGGCGCTCTTCACCGCCGGGGCGGGCCTCCGGTGGCGCTTCGCCGAGAGCCAGTCGGTCCTGGCCGAGTACTACCCCCGCCCCTCCCGCCTGGACCGCGCCACCTACGAGCCCGGCTACGCCGTGGGCTACCGGTTCCAGACCAAGGGCCACCGCTTCACGCTCATGGCCACCAACGTCCAGGGCACCACCGCCCACCAGGTGCTGAGCGGCGACTACGCCGGAGGCCCCCGGCCCCCCGGCCGCTGGGCCTTGGGGTTCAACCTCGTGCGAATCTTCTAGCTCCCAAGGAGCGTGGTGCCGTCAGGTGGAAGCAGAAGCTCGGCGCGGCTTCGCCGGGCCGAGCGCGGGGGTCCGGGGGTGTTCGCGCAGCGAAGCGGAGCGAGAAACCCCCGGAGAGCAGAAGCGAGGCGCGGCTCCGCCGAGCCGAACGCGGGGACCCGGGGTGTTCGCGAAGCGAAGCGGAGCGGCACCTTAGATCCTCGTGCCGCTCGCGCCGCGGGGGATCCCCCGGAGAGCAGAAGCGAGGCACGGCTCCGCCGGGCCGAGCGCGGGGGTCCGGGGGTGTGCGCGCAGCGAAGCGGAGCGAGAAACCCCCGGAGAGCAGAAGCTCGGCACGGCTCCGCCGGGCCGAGCGCGGGGGCCCGGGGGTGTGCGCGCAGCGCGGAACCCCCGGACAGCATCAATCCGCCAAGGTGCTCAGATCCCCCGGATCCTGCCCCAGGGCCCAGGCCTTCAGGGCGCGGCGGACGATCTTGCCCGAGCGCGTCTTGGGCAGGCTGGCGCGGATCTCGATGTCCGAGGGGGTGGCGATGCCGCCCAGGTCCTCGCGGACATGGTCCTTGAGACTGGCGATGAGCCCGGGGCCCGCCTCGACACCAGCCTTGACCACCACGTAGGCCTTGATGCTCTCGCCCTTGATGGCGTCCGGGATGCCCACCACGGCGCTTTCCGCCACGGCGGGATGCCGGATGAGCGAGCCCTCGATGTCGGCAGTGCCGATGCGGTGGCCCGCCACATTGAGCACATCGTCGGAGCGGCCCAGCACGGCGATGTAGCCGTCGGCATCCCGCACGGCCACATCGCCGGCGCTGTAGCAGCCGGGGATGTCCCGCCAGTAGTCCTCATAGCGCTTGGGGTCGTTCCATACGGTGCGCAGCATGTAGGGCAGCGGGAACTTGATCACCAGCAGCCCGCCCTGGCCGTCGGGCACGGGGCTCCCGTCCCGGTTCACCACGGCCAGCTGCGCCCCGGGCATGGGCTTGCCCGCCTTCCCCGGCCTGACTTCGAAGGTGGGCAGGGTGCCGATGACGGGCCCGGCGATCTCCGTCTGCCACCAGTTGTCCACCACCTGGCCATTGCCCTGCCCGACGAGATGCTGCTGGGCCCAGCGGTGGGCCTCGGGATTCAGGGGCTCGCCGGCGCAGGCCAGGAGGCGCAGCTTGCTCAGGTCGAACTTCCCGGGGGCCTCGGCCCCGTGGCTCATCCACATGCGCACGGCCGTGGGGGCCGTGAACATCACGTTCACCCCGAAGCGCTCGCAGAGCTCCCAGGTGACTTCCGGACTGGGGTAATCCGGCGCGCCCTCGCGGCACAGCACGGTCGCGCCGATGCTGAGGGGGCCGTAGACGATGAAGCTGTGGCCCACGATCCAGCCGATGTCGGAGGTGCTCCAGTAGATGTCCCGCTCCTGGATCTGGTAGAAGGCCTTGCTCAGGTAGTTCACCCCCACCAGGTAGCCCCCGGTCGCATGCACCACGCCCTTCGGCTTTCCCGTCGTTCCGCTGGTGTAGAGGATGAACAGCGGATGCTCGGCGTCCACCATCTCCGGCTCGCAGTGGATGTCGCGGCCCTGCTGGATGTCGTAGAAATCCTTCTCGCGCTCGCTGGCGAAGGTGACCGGCGCGTCGCCCGGCCGCGAGCCACGGCGATGGACGATGACGTGATCCACGGAACTCAGGTCACGCACCGCCTCGTCCACGATGGGCTTGAGGGCGATGGCCTTGCCCCGGCGGTAGGTGAAGTCGGAGCACACGACGACCTTGGCTCCGGCATCCTCGATGCGGGTGCGCAGGGCCAAGGCACCCATGCCCGCGTAGACCACGCTGTGGATGGCGCCGATGCGGGCGCAGGCCAGCATGGAGATGATGCCTTCCGGCGTGAGGGGCATGTAGAGGATCACGCGATCGCCCTTCTTCACGCCGAGGCGCTTGAGCGTGTTGGCGAAGCGGTTCATCTCGCGGTAGAGGCGGTTGTAGGTGTAGGAGCGCTCGTCGCCGTCCTCGCCCACCCACAGCAGGGCGGCCTTGTTGCGCCGGTCGCTGTGCACGTGGCGGTCGATGCAGTTGACGGTGGCGTTGAGCTTCCCGCCCAGGAACCAGGCGTGGTTGGGCGCATTGAACTCGAAGACCTTGCTCCAGGGCTCGGCCCAGTCCAGACCCCGGGCCTTGTCCGCCCAGAAGGCGCCGGGATCGGCCTCCGCCAGGGCCCGCTCCACCTCGTAGTTGATGGCCGCCTGCTTGGCCAGCCAGCCCCGCATCGGAATGGGGGCCTCCCCCTTCTGCAGCGCCTGGATGGTCTTCTGCTGGGTGATGCTGATTTCCACGTCGCTCATGGAAGGCTCCGAGAACGGGGTGAGGTGGATTGGGTTGGAAGGTTGGGAGGGAAGGTAGCACGGTCGTGGAACCTGGAACCCATGACAGGGATCACAGCTAGACTTCTGCGCAGGAGCCTCCATGGCCGCTCAATCCCAAGTCCCCTGCCCCTATGACCTACACCCCAGCGTGGCCTACATCCAGGCCATCCTCGCCAACCTCGAGCGGAACTCGGGCCGCGACCTGGCAGCCTGGGTGGCCCTGGCCCGGAAAGAAGCCCCAGCCGACCTCAAGGGCTGCTCAGCCTGGCTGAAGGCCCAGGGCCTCGGCGGCAACCAGGCCGGCCTGGTGGCCCAGAGGGCCTGCGCTGCGCCCGGCCAAGCCACCAGCCACGCCTTCGACGACACGCCGGAGGGCTATCTGGCCGCGGCGCCCCGCTACGTGGAGGCCCAATACGCGGGGAAGAAGGCCGCCCTGCGCCCGCTCTTCGAGGCCATCGTCCTCCGGGCCCGGGGGCTCGGCTCCGACGTGAAGGTCTGCCCCTGCGAGACCATCGTCCCCCTCTACCGCCATCACGTCTTCGCCCAGGTGAAGCCCTTCGCCTCGCGCCTGGACCTGGGCCTGGCGCTGGGCGATCCCGCCACCGTCAAGGACCCCTCCGGGCGGCTCAAGGACACCGGCGGGTTCCGGAAGAAGGACCGGATCACGCACAAGCTGGAGATCACCACGGAGGCGGATCTCGATGGGGTCCTGCCCTGGCTCCGGCACGCCTATGAGCGGGATGCCAAAGCCTGAGCGCCGGCCTCCGGTGCAACTCAGTACCGGCTGGCGGTCTCCAGGGCGGCCATGTCTTCGGCGCTCAGCGTCAGCGAGGCCGCGCGGATCAGGCTGTCCAGCTGGTCCAGGCTGGTGGCGCTGGCGATGGGAGCCGTGACGCCGGGGCGCGCCATGAGCCAGGCCAGGGCCACCTCCGCAGGCTTGGCCCCGTGCCGCGCGGCCACGGTGTCCAGCACCCCCAGGATGCGGAAGCCCCGCTCGTTCAGGTAGCCCTTGACCCCCTTCCCCCGCGGGCTCTTCCCGAGATCCGCTTCGCTGCGGTACTTACCGCTGAGGAAGCCCTTGGCCAGGCTGAAGTAGGTGATGACGCCCAGCCCCTCGGCCATGGCGAGGTCCCGGAGGGCGCCGTCGTAGCTCTGGCGGTCGTACAGGTTGTACTCCGGCTGCAGAACCTCGTAGCGGGGAAGGCCCTTGGCGGAGGCGCCGAGGGCCGCGCCCAACTGGCCCGCGTCGTAGTTGGAGGCCCCGACGGCCCGCACCTTCCCGGCGGCGATCAGCTTCTGGTAGGCGGCAAGGGTCTCCTCATGGGGCGTGCCCGGATCGAACTTGTGGGACAGGTAGACGTCAATGTGGTCGGTCTGGAGGCGGCGCAGGGAGTCCTCCACGGCGCGCTCGATCCAGGCCGCGGACAGGCCCTTCCGATCCGGCCCCATCTCCATCCCCACCTTGGTGATGAGGACGATCCGGTCGCGGCAGCGGCGGTCCTTCATCCACTCCCCGATGATCGCCTCGGATTCGCCGCCCTGGTTCCCGGGCTTCCAGATCGAGTAGACGTCGGCGGTGTCCAAGGCCTCGAAACCCGCTCCCGCGAAGCGGTCCAGGATCTCGAACGAGGTCTTCTTGTCGATGGTCCAGCCGAACACATTGCCGCCAAAGACCAGCGGGGAGATGGAGAGGCCGGTCCGGCCGAGGGGGCGCCTGGTGTGCGTCATCGAAACCTCCGAAGGTCCGCTGAGAGGGTGAGGCGGGCCCGAATAAAGATAAGGCTCAACCGCAGAGAACGCAGAGAACGCGGAGGAATTGGTTGATAAATTAATGATACCGGTACCTAACTAAGATGTATCTTTTTCGTCAATGATCTTGGATACGTCATGAACAAAATCGTCGTTGCTGCGATAGGCTGCGCCATCCTTATTTCTGGTGGATGCGACTGGGCAAACGTGAGCAGGCAGGAGGTGGGTGCATCGAGAGATGTCGAGTGGCAGCCATACCTGGGAAGCGACCGATCCGGTGTCGAGGCATTCCAAATCGGAGAGGAATTCATCAAGATTCGTTTCCGCAACAAACGTGTCTATACCTACTCAACCAAGCGAATCCACCCCAGTAAAATTGATCAAATGAAGGCGCTTGCTTCAGAAGGACGTGGTTTGAACACCTTCGTCAATCAGAACCCTGACGTTCGTCACGGATTCGACAGGGAGTAGGCCAATGAGAAAAGGTGTTGGATTGATCCTCCAAGGAATCGCGATTCTCTACGCTGCCTGCTTGGCCCTGGCACTTGTCTTGGTAGGTTATGTCGAAAATATAGATCCCAGGACAGGGGTGCACAGAGATGGTCTGGGACGGATCCTCGGAGCGACCCCCGGGTGTTCTGGTCTATTCAGTCAGGTGGGATCTCCGGGTGGTGGCTGGGAATTGCTCGATACAGCAGTGTTCTTCGGATCAATCGTGATTATCACGATCATTTACAGAACTGGAAAGAAGCTACGGGCGCCCATCAGTAATTGAGAGCCGGTTCCACCAATGAAATCTTCGAAAGTTCAGTCCCCCTTTGCGCCGGAGATTTCTCTGGCAGTCTTTGACAAAATTCCTCTGCGCTCTCCGCGTTCTCTGCGGTTAAACAGTCTGAAGGAGTGTGTCGGCGCCTACGGAATCGCCACGTTCACCCGGACGATCTTCAACACCCGCTCCAGATCCTTCGGATCCAGCCCCACAAGGAAGCCGCGGCTGCCGCCGTTGAGATAGATCTTCGGCAGCACGAAGATGCTGGCCTCGGCGTGGATGGGCATGGCCTTCCTGGTGCCGAGGGGGCTGGTGCCGCCCACCAGGTAGCCGCTGTGGCGGTTGGCCACCTCGGGCTTGCAGGGCTGCACGGTCTTCGCGCCGACCTGGCGGGCCAGTTCTTTCGTGCTCACCTCGCGATCGCCGTGCATGAGGATGACGAGCGGCACGCCCTTCTCATCCTCCATCACCAGCGTCTTGATGACCGCGTGCTCATCCACGCCCAGCTCCCGGGCGCTCACGGCCGTCCCGCCGTGGTCCTCGTAGCGGTAGAGGTGCTCGGTGTAGGCCACGCCCGCCTGCCGGAGCAGCCGCGTGGCGTTGGTGGATGGCGCCTTGGCGCTCATGGCGCAACCTTGGTCATGGCACCATGATCCCACGCTCCGGCAGGAGACTCCGTGTCCATCTCGCCGCCCGACCCCCTCCTGGCTCTCGCCCTCGTCGTGGTGGCCTTGGGCCTGCTGGACCGGCTGGGGCTCTGGATGGAGGCCCGCGGCTGGATCTACTGGCGACGGCGGCGGGCGCAGGGCTCTGCCCTGGGCGCCACCTTCCTCGAGCTGCAGAAGATCTTCGAATCTGGGAAGGCCGAGCATGTCATCGCCGCCCGGGAGAGCGCCGGGAGGGAGAGCCCGGATCCCATCGCCGGCCACCTGGCGGCGGACCATGCCGAGATCGATGCGCTCTTCGGAGAAGCCAGGATGGCCATGGATCGCGGTCTCCAGCCGGAGGCGCACCGGGCCCTGGATCGGATCTGGATGCGCCTGGCCGTGCACATCCGCGCAGAGCACAGGGCCCTCTTCCCTGCCGTGGCCGAGGCCCGCCCGGACCTGGCGGAGGCCCTCCAGACCCTGCGCGAGGACCACGACTTCTTCATGGCCACCCTGGCGGCGGCCGTGAACGCCCTGAAGGGGGCCGAGCTGGACTGGGCCGCGATCCGGTCCGGTGTCGAGGCCGTCCAACGTCGCCTGGCAGCGCACAACTCCCTGGAGGAGGAGCGGATCTACCCGGTGGCCGACCAGCTCCCCGAGGCCCAGAGGAGGCATCTGGCCGGCGAAGTGTCCCGGGAACTGGCGGCCCTTCCCACGCGCTACGGAGACTAGCCTCCGAAGGCCCGGAAGCTCGCCCCTTCGGGAACGTCCAGCCCGAAGACCTCCCTCAGGACGGGGATGACCTCTTCCGGCGTAAGCTCGCGACCCTCGATGGCGTCGCCGCGGATCTCGGCATAGGCGCGGTTGCGGAGGATGCGGCGCACCTCGGGGCCCGGAAGCTGCGCCGTGAGGGTGGCCACGAAGCGGGACTCGGGATGGGTGCTTGTGTAATGGTTGGCCATCTCGTAGTCCACCGGGAACCGCTCCTCGGCCCGGAACGCGTAGAAGTCCACCCAGGTGCCGTCCTGGAGGCACTGGAGCACGTTCAGCGGCTCTCCATCCGTCTCCTCGGCCACGCGGTAGCGGTGCAGGAACTGGACATGGGGCTGGCCGTCCAATGGCAGGGGTTGCAACAGCCCCTCCCCGCCGAAGCCCACGTCACAGAGCCAGCGTCCGCCCTCCAGCAGCACCAGCAGCAGCATGTGGGTGCGGGGGAGCAGCGCGGTCGCGCCGCGACGCACCCTCGCCTCGCAGGGGATGACCTCGAAGCCCACGCGACGGAGTACCGCCAGGAAGAGGCCGTTCTGCTCGAAGCAGTAGCCGCCGCGGCGGCGGCGCACCAGCTTGGCCTGGAGGGAGGCAAGGTCCAGGCGGATGGGCAGCCCCATCTGGATGTCCAGGTTCTCGAAGGGGATGGTGGAGGCGTGGGCCAGATGCAGAGCCCGCAGCGTGGCCAGGTCGGGCCGCGGCTCGCCCGCGAAGCCGATGCGCCGCAGGTAGGCGTCCAGGTCGAGGTCAGCGGACATACTGGGCTTCACCCTTCCCGAAGGACCAGTCGGCCAGCTCGTTCTCCACCAGGCAGATCATCACGTCCTCGGGTCGGAGACCGGGATCCTTCGCCAGGTTTTCCACGATCCGGCGGTACAGCGCCTGCTTCATCTCCACGGTGCGTCCCTTCCGGAGCGTGATCTGGATGGCCACCCATTCCGGCGACCGTTCGATGCCCAGGTAATGGGGATCGAAGATCAGGCCCGAGACGTGCTCCGTGAGGATGTGGAAGCGATCGTCCGCCGGGACGTTCACTGTCGCGGCGAGCGCTTCCTGGACGCCGTCCGACAGGGTCTGCCGATAGGCGTCGCTCACGCCGGAACGATGAGATATGCGCACGAGAGGCATGGGATCTCCTTCGGGGAGTCGCTCATTCTAGCCATGGCCGACGAGGGTGTTGCGACATTCGCTGGTGGGGGTTCAGCGCGTCTTCCAGGCTGCCGCATTCCGCCGGATCTGGGCGGCGTGGACCTCCAGGTGGGCGGCGTAGTTCCGGAGCCAGTCATCGGATCCGTAAGGGCCGCTCTGCGTGTGGCGACCCAGGCGGCCCCAGGCCGATTCCGGCAGCCGCTCGAGCGTGGAAACCGTGTGCGCCCTCGCCGCCTCGATCAGCTGGAGCGCCAGCTCCGGGTCCGAGGCATGGTAGTCGAAGCGCTGCGCCCACGCGTTCTCGTCGTAGCCCACGATGAGGGGCTCGGGATCCGCCAGCAGGAGCCGGATCCGGATGGCGGCATAGGTCTCGGAGTCGGCGCAGTGGACCACCACCTCGTGGGCGCTCCACTTCCCCTCGGCGGGTCGCCAGGTGCGGGCCTCCACGGGCACCTCCTCCCAGGCCCGACGGAGCAGGGCGGGGCCCGTGCGGTAACGCAGAAGATGAGCTTCCCGGGTGGCAGCATCGAACGTCATGGGACACCTCGACACCAGCATGGCGCAGCGGACCTCGAAATGAAGCCTCGACTTGCGAGGCAACCAGGGCTTCAATGAGGTCCTCTCCCGGAGTTCCCTATGCGCCTCTCGACGCGCCTCCCCGCGGCATGCCTCGCTCTTCCCCTGGCCGCCTTCTCCCTGCTGGCCGGCGACCGCGTCACGGGCCGGGCCTTCGCCACGCGCTCCGAGGTGGCGGCCCAGCACGGCATGGCCTGCACCAGCCAGGCCCTGGTGACCCAGATCGCCCTCGATATCCTCAAGCAGGGCGGCTCCGCGGTGGATGCGGCCATCGCGGCGGATGCCGCCCTGGGTCTCATGGAGCCCACGGGCAGCGGCATGGGCGGTGACCTCTACGCCATCGTGTGGGACGCGAAGACGAAAAAGCTGCATGGCCTCAACGGCAGCGGCCGTTCGCCGAAATCCCTCACCCTCGATCACTTCAAGAAGCTGGGCCTGAAGCACATCCCACCCCAGGGACCGCTGCCCGTGAGCGTGCCCGGCTGCGTGGACGGCTGGTTCGAGCTGCACCGGAAGTTCGGGAAGCTCCCCATGGCCCAGGTGCTGGCGCCCGCCATCCGCTACGCCAAGGAGGGCTTCCCGGTTTCCGAACTCATCGCCTACTACTGGGGCCGCAGCGTGCCCGTGCTGGGCAAGTACCCGGGCTTTCTCGAGACCTTCACCGTGGACGGCAAGCGCGGCCCCGTGAGCGGCGAGGTCTTCCGCAACCCGCGCCTGGCGAAGACGCTGGAGGTCCTCGCCAGGGACGGCCGCGACGCCTTCTACAAGGGCGAGATCGCCCGGAAGATCGACGCCTACATGAAGGCCAACGGAGGCTTCCTCAGCTTTGAAGACCTGGCCGCCCACCACTCGGACTGGGTGGAACCCGTCAGCGTGAACTACCGCGGCTACGACGTGTGGGAGCTGCCCCCCAACGGCCAGGGCATCGCCGCCCTCCAGATGTTGAACATCCTCGAGGGCTACGACTTCTCGAAGATCCCCTTCGGCAGCCCGCAGCACGTGCACCTGTTCACGGAGGCCAAGAAGCTGGCCTTCGAGGACCGGGCCAAGTTCTACGCCGACGCGGCCTTCATGAAGGTGCCGCTCTCCTGGCTGCTGTCGAAGGACTACGCCGCCCAGCGCCGGGCCCTCATCGGTGAGCGGGCCTCGCGCCGCCTGGAGGCGGGCCACCCGCCCCTGAAGGAAGGCGACACGGTCTACCTCACCACCGCCGACGGCGAGGGCAACATGGTGAGCCTCATCCAGAGCAACTACCGCGGCATGGGCAGCGGCATGACACCGGGCGACCTGGGCTTCTGCCTCCAGGACCGCGGCGAGCTGTTCAATCTCGAAGAAGGCAACGCCAACACCTACGCCCCTGGCAAGCGACCGTTCCACACCATCATCCCGGGCTTCATCACGAAGAACGGCGAGCCCTTCCTGAGCTTCGGCGTCATGGGCGGCGAGTTCCAGCCCATCGGCCACGCGCAGATCGTGATGGACCTCATCGACTTCGGCATGAACGCCCAGGAGGCTGGAGACGCCCCCCGCATGAGCCACGACGGCTCGCCGGAGCCTACGGGTGAGAAGGGGAAGCTGCCGGGTACCATCCAACTGGAAAGTGGGTTTCCCTATGAGACGGTCCGCGAGCTGATGAACCGCGGCCATGGCGTGGGCTGGATGTTCGGTGGCTACGGCGGCTACCAGGCCATCCGCTGGGATCCCAGGCAGAAGGTCTACTTCGGCGCCAGCGAGTCGCGGAAGGACGGCCAGGCAGCCGGCTACTAGGAATTAGCCCCGAAGTTGGCCTCCACAACGGCGCCGGTGGGCGCTCCCCAGAGCGGCCCATGTAGAATGGACCTGGCGGGAGTCTATGCCTGCCCTCTGCGGGGGATGGTGCCCCGCCAAAGCCATATCGTTCGCGCCAAGCGGCGTTTCCAGGGGGAGTTGACCGTGCTGCAAGCCTATCGCCAACACGTTGCCGAGCGTGCCGCCCTCGGGATTCCGCCCCTGCCGCTCACCGAGGCTCAGACCGACGAGCTCACCCGCCTGCTGGCCAATCCCCCCAAGGGCGAAGAGGCCTTCCTCCTCGACCTGCTGACCCACCGCGTGCCCGCCGGCGTGGACGACGCCGCCCGCGTGAAGGCGGCCTTCCTGGCCGCGGTCGCCAGTGGCAAGGAGAAGGTGGCTCTGGTCTCGCGCGAGAAGGCCACGGAGCTGCTGGGCACCATGCTGGGCGGCTTCAACGTCAAGCCCCTCATCGACCTGCTGGACGACGCTGCCGTGGGCGCGATCGCCGCCGAGGGCCTCAAGAAGACCCTGCTGGTCTTCGACGCCTTCGAAGACGTGAAGGCCAAGGCCGACAAGGGCAACCAGAATGCCCAGGCCGTGCTGAAGTCCTGGGCCGAGGCCGAGTGGTTCACCAGCCGCCCCGAGGTGCCCCAGAGCCTCACGCTCACCGTGTTCAAGGTGACCGGCGAGACCAACACCGACGACCTCTCCCCCGCGCCCGACGCGTGGAGCCGCCCCGACATCCCGCTCCACGCCCTGGCCATGCTGAAGAACGCCCGGCCCGGCATCAATCCCGACGACCCGGGCAAGGTGGGTCCGCTCAAGCAGCTCGAGGGCCTCAAGGCCAAGGGGAACCTGGTGGCCTACGTGGGCGATGTGGTGGGCACCGGTTCCTCCCGCAAGTCCGCCACCAACTCCGTGCTGTGGTTCACGGGCGAGGACATCCCCTTCGTGCCCAACAAGCGCTTCGGCGGCGTGTGTCTCGGCACCAAGATCGCCCCCATCTTCTACAACACCATGGAGGACGCCGGCGCCCTGCCCATCGAGCTGGACGTGAACGGCATGGAGATGGGCGATGTCATCGAGCTGCGCCCCTATGAGGGCAAGGCCCTGAAGAACGGGCAGGTCATCGCCGAGTTCAAGGTGAAGTCCGACGTGATCTTCGACGAGGTCCGCGCCGGCGGCCGCATCCCCCTCATCGTGGGCCGCGGCCTCACCACCAAGGCCCGCGCGGCCCTGGGCCTGCCAGCCTCCACCGCCTTCCGCATGCCCGTCACGCCCAAGGACACCGGCAAGGGCTTCAGCCTCGCCCAGAAGATGGTGGGACGCGCCTGCGGCGTGAAGGGCATCCGCCCCGGCACCTACTGCGAACCGAAGATGACCACCGTGGGCTCCCAGGACACCACGGGCCCCATGACCCGCGACGAGCTGAAGGACCTGGCCTGCCTCCAGTTCTCCGCCGACATGGTGATGCAGTCCTTCTGCCACACCGCGCCCTACCCCAAGCCCGTGGACGTGAAGACCCACCGCGAGCTGCCGCCCTTCATCACGAACCGCGGCGGCGTCTCCCTGAAGCCCGGCGACGGCGTCATCCACAGCTGGCTGAACCGCCTGCTCCTGCCCGACACCGTGGGCACCGGCGGCGACTCCCACACCCGCTTCCCCATCGGCATCTCCTTTCCCGCGGGCTCGGGCCTGGTGGCCTTCGCCGCCGCCACGGGCGTCATGCCGCTCGACATGCCCGAATCCGTGCTGGTGCGCTTCAAGGGTGAGCTGCAGCCCGGCGTCACCTTGCGCGACCTGGTGAACGCCATCCCCTACTACGCCATCCAGCAGGGCCTCCTGACGGTGGAGAAGAAGGGCAAGAAGAACATCTTCAGCGGCCGCATCCTCGAGATCGAGGGCCTGCCCAAGCTGAAGGTGGAGCAGGCCTTCGAGCTGACGGACGCCTCCGCCGAGCGCTCCGCCGCCGGCTGCACCGTGCGCCTGGATAAGGAACCGATCATCGAGTACATGACCTCGAACATCACGCTCATGAAGTGGATGATCGCCAACGGCTACGAGCACCGCGAGACGCTGGAGAACCGCATCAAGGCCATGCAGGCCTGGATCGCCAAACCCGAGCTGCTGGCCCCCGATGCGGACGCGGAATACGCCGCCGTCATCGAGATCGACCTCGCGGACGTGAAGGAGCCCATCGTGGCCTGCCCGAACGATCCGGACGACGTGAAGCTGCTGTCCACCGTGGCCGGCGACACCATCGACGAGGTGTTCATCGGCTCCTGCATGACCAACATCGGCCACTTCCGCGCCGCCGGGAAGCTGCTCGACGGCAAGACCGACCTCTCCACCCGGCTCTGGATCGCCCCGCCCACCAAGATGGACGCCTACATCCTCACCCAGGAGGGCTACTACGGCATCCTCGGCCGCACGGGCGCCCGCATGGAGATGCCCGGCTGCTCGCTCTGCATGGGCAACCAGGCGCAGGTCCGCAAGGGCAGCACGGCCATGTCCACCTCCACCCGCAACTTCCCCAACCGCCTGGGCCTCGACACCCGCGTCTACCTGGGATCCGCTGAGCTGGCCGCCATCTGCGCCCTCCTCGGGAAGATCCCCACGGTGGAGGAGTACAGGGCCCAGATCGGCGTCGTGGACGCCAAGGCGAAGGACATCTACCGCTACATGAACTTCGACCAGATCGCGGACTTCCGGGAGATCGCCGACACCGTCACGGTCTGATTTCAGCTTCGCCCGATCAGAACGCCGGCCAACAGGTCGGCGTTCTTATTGGCAGCTTGGGGCTGAACCGGATCCCCGGCCGACCTGGGCATTCAGACAATCCGCAGGTAGTCCCGGCGCAGCGATTCGATCACCCGGAGGAATACGTCGGGCGCCTCCAGCCCCCTGGCCACGATCAGGCTGCCCTGGATGGCGACGATGGCCGCCTCGGCCCGCTGCCGGGCGGCCTCTGGAGGGTGCCCCGCATCCAATGCCAGGCGCTCGAATCCGTGGACAAGACGCTGGAAGATCCGCTTCACCGAAGCTCGGGCTCCGGGCTGGTTCCTCAGGGCCATGACATCCAGGAGGCAGGACTTCGTGCCTTCGCCGTAGAAGGCGTTGAAGGCGGCCAGTACCTCCGCGAGGCGGGCCTCGGGCTCGCCGGGTCCGTCCAGCGACACAAACACGTGGTCTTCCAGCCAGTCGGCCGCCAACGCCATCACTGCCTCGGCCATCTCGCCCTTCCCACCCGGGAAGTGGTGGTAGAGACTGGCCCGCCCCAGACCGGTCACCTCGGAAATGCGGGCAAGCGAGACCCCGTCGAACCCGCACTCCCGGAATTCCTCCAGGAGGTTCAGAAGAATGCCTTCACGGGTGGATCGCTCGCCGCTCATAGAGAAAAAATACACCGAACGATCGGTCTAAAACATATTGACCCGGACTTCAGGGGGCCATATCTTTGACTTTACCGATCGTTCGGTCTAATCCGGGAGTCTCTCATGACCAAGACCGCCATCGTCCTCTTCTCGGATCCCAAGGTTGGATCCGAGGAGGCCTTGGGCCGCCTCTTCAACGCCCTTTTCCTGACCTACGACCTCAAGTCGCGCGGTGAGGAGGTCGCCCTCATCTTCCAGGGCGCCGGTACCCGCTGGGCCGCCGAGGTGACCAAGACCGACCATCCCGCCGGCCCCCTCTTCCGGGCGGTGCAGGACAAGGTGGCGGGCATCTGCGGAGGTTGCGCCGATGTGTTCGGCACCACGGAGGAGGCCCAGGCCACAGGTCTGCCCCTCGGTCGCGATCTGCAGATTCCTGGCGTGGGCGGGGTCATCAGCCTGGGTGACTACCTCGTCAAGGGCTATCGGCTCGTGACCTTCTAAGGCACGCGAACCCCGCGGAGGATTCACCGGCCCGACGCCTTCCGGGGCGCCGGGCCCAGGAGGAGGAGCCATGACTCATCCAGGCCCTTTCCATGAAGGTGAGCTCAAGGTCCAGGCCCGGGCCGGCGAACGCCACACCGCCGTGCTCAACGGACGCATGATTCAACCCCGCGTCATGCCTCAGGCCATTCCCTTTGTTGCGCGTCAGCCCTGGGCCGTCCTCGGTGGGACCGACGGCCAGGGCCGCCTGTGGTGCTCGATCCTGATGGGTCGTGAAGGCTTGGCTGAAGTTTCAGTGGACGGAGCTGAGGTGGGGTTCGATCTGACGCATGCGCCCGTTCATCCCGCGAACCCGTTGTTGACGGGGATCTCCGTGGGCCAGCCCCTGGGCGCGCTGTTCATCGAGCTCGTCACGTGGCGGCGACTTCGGGTGAATGGGCGCGTCGCGGTGTCGGATCCTCATCAGGTTCGCCTGACCGTCGAGGAAGCCTTCCCCAATTGCCCCAAATACATCCAGAGGCGGGCCCCCGCCGCTGCCCAGGGCGCCATACAGGCGGTTTCGGAATCGCGATCAGGCCTTGTCCTCGGAACCTCGGAACAAGCCCGCATCACCGGCGCCGACACTCTTTTCCTGGCCACGATGCATCCGGATCGCGGGGTAGACACCTCCCACCGGGGTGGGCAGCCGGGCTTCGTGGAAGTCCTCGACGAGCGCACCCTGCGATTGCCGGACTACCCCGGCAACGGACTGTTCCAGTCATTCGGAAACCTGGCCGTGGACGCGCGGCTAGGGCTGGTGGTTCCCGATTTCGACTGCGGCGACCTTCTGCACCTCACCGGCACCGGCGAGGTGGTGTGGGATGCACCGAGCGCTGGGCGCGCCGAGGTGGATTCGGCCGCGGCAACGGGGCGATCCCTTCTCATCCGCGTAAATGCCTGGATCCTCACGCCACCCATGAATGGCGCCGCGGCCTGGGATTTCATGGAGGCGTCACCGTTCAATCCATAAGAAGAGACCCTCCGAGGAGAGGACGGCAGCGGGAGAGACCTGCGGAATCTCTACTTGGCCCGCTCTCGCACCGTGTTAGACTCTTCCCCTTCAACCACCTTTCGGGGGGTTCCCATGGGGATCTTTGAGGGCCACATCCGCGTCCACGACGGCGACCGCTTCGCCCTGGTGGCCTCGCGCTGGAACGACTTC
Source organism: Geothrix sp. SG200 (assembly GCF_022808935.1). Lineage (GTDB taxonomy): Bacteria > Acidobacteriota > Holophagae > Holophagales > Holophagaceae > Geothrix > Geothrix alkalitolerans. Next base: position 12,738 of record NZ_JAKZFR010000006.1, on the reverse strand, counting down.
ATCGTCGACCGCCTCATCGAGGGCGCGAAGGACTGCATCCTTCGCCACGGCGGCCATGAAGACCAGATGGACCTCATCCGCGTCCCCGGGAGCTTCGAGCTGCCCCAGGCGGCCAAGCTGGCGGCCCAGAGCGGCCGCTACGCCGGCGTCATCGTCCTGGGCTCGGTGATCCGCGGAGGCACGCCCCATTTCGACATGATCGCCGCCGAGGTCACCAAGGGCGCCGCCCAGGTGGCCCTGGACACCGGCCTGCCGCTGTCCTTCGGCGTGCTGACCACCGACAGCGTGGAGCAGGCCATCGACCGGGCCGGCGCCAAGATGGGCAACAAGGGCTGGGAGGCCGCCCAGAGCGTCCTCGAGATGGCCGACCTCGCGCACGCCCTCAAGGCCGGAACGAAGGGACGCAAGTAGATGGGAGTTCGCCGCCGGGGGCGCGAGTACGCCCTTCAGATGTTGTACGCCATGGACCTCACCGGCTACCAGCCGGACCAGGTGTTCGCCGGGTTCTACGCCATCCAGGACCTGAACCGGGATGCCTTCTACTACGCCCGGCGCCTGGTGGACGGCGTGTACGGCCACATGGAGGAGATCGATGACGTGCTGGCCAAATACGCCGAGCACTGGAAGATCCACCGCATGGCGGCCGTGGACCGCAACCTGTTGCGCCTGGGGCTCTTCGAGCTGATGTACGTCAAGGAAGTGCCCTTCCCCATCGTCATCAACGAGGCACTGGAGATCGTGAAGGAATTCAGCGACCAGGAAGGCACGCAATTCCTCAACGGCATCCTGGATGCCGCGCGCAAAGAGTTCCGCCCCGAAGAAACCGGCCCCCGGCTGCGCAAGAAAGCCGTGGCCGCCGATCCGCCGGAAGAATCGTGACCTGACCCTGTCCGGCTGGTTTGCTATGCTCGTTCCCTTCCCCAGCCTGATCCGACCGTTGGAGCATTGATGAGCACCTCACGCAAGAAATCCGCTGTAGCCAAGAAGCCCGCCCTGGCCCCCAAGGCCGCCCCCTCCAAGGCCACGCCCAAGGCAGCGGCCCCCCGGACCGCCCCCGGCGCCTCCCTGGGCCTGGAGGAGATCAAGGCGCTCATCGCCCTGGTGGGTCGCGAGCCCTTCCAGGAATTCGAGTTCGAAGCCGGCGACATGCGCTTCCGCATCCGGAAGGACGGCCCGGCTCCTGTCGTCCAGGCCACCCCCATGGCCGCCCCTCAGATGGTGGTCGCCGTCCCCGCGGCCCAGCCCTCCCCCGCCGCGGCGGTCCCCGCGGCCCAGCCGGCCGTCCCCGCGGATGAGCCCGGCATCCACTACGTCACCAGCCCCATCGTCGGCACCTTCTATCGCGCCTCGAACCCCACCGCCGCGCCCTACGTCTCCCCCGGCGATTTCGTGAAGCCCGGCCAGACACTCTGCATCGTCGAAGCCATGAAGCTCATGAACGAGATCGAGTGCGACGTCTCCGGCGAGGTCGTGAAGGTGCTGGTGGAGAACGGCACCCCCGTCGAATACGGCGAGCGCCTCTTCGCGGTCCGGATCGGTTAGCCATGGCCTCCGCCATCAAGCGCAAGGGCTCGCAGCCCGCACCCACCGCGCCGGACGAGCCGCCGTTCAGGAAGATCCTCATCGCCAACCGCGGCGAGATCGCGCTCCGCGTGATCCTGGCCTGCAAGGAGATGGGCATCCAGACCGTGGCCGTCTACTCCGAGGCCGATCGCAACGCGCTCCACGTGCGGTTTGCCGACGAGGAGGTGTGCATCGGCCCCCCGCCCTCCTCCAAGTCCTACCTGAACATCCCCCAGGTCATCGCCGCCGCAGAGGTCACCGGCGCCGAGGCCATCCACCCCGGCTACGGGTTCCTCAGCGAGAACGCCCACTTTGTGGAAGTCTGCCAGGCCTGCGGGATCACGTTCATCGGACCCAACGCCGAGATCATCCGGAAGATGGGCAACAAGGCCCAGGCCAAGGCCACCATGCTGGAGGCGGGGGTTCCCCTCATGCCCGGCAGCGACGGCATCATCGAGACGGTGGAGGAGGCCCTGGTGGTGGCCGAGCAGATCGGCTACCCCGTCATCGTGAAGGCCAGCGCCGGCGGCGGCGGGCGCGGCATGCGCATCGTCAACTCCCCCGAAGAGCTGCCGGACCTCTACAACACCGCCCGCAGCGAGGCCAAGAGCGCCTTCGGCGACGATGCTGTCTACATGGAGAAGTACCTCCTGGAGCCGCGCCACATCGAAGTCCAGATCATGGGCGACCTCTTCGGCAACGTGGTGCACCTGGGCGAGCGCGAGTGCTCCATCCAGCGCCGCCACCAGAAGCTCATCGAGGAGAGCCCCAGCGCGGCGCTGACGCCGGAACTGCGCCAGCGCATTTGCGACACCGCCGTGAAGGCGGCCCGGGCCGTGGGCTACTACAATGCCGGCACCATCGAGTTCCTCCTCGACAAGCGCGGCGACTTCTTCTTCATGGAGATGAACACCCGCGTGCAGGTGGAGCATCCCGTCACCGAGCTGGTGACAAGCATCGACATCGTGAAGGAACAGCTCCGCGTCGCCGCCGGCCAGAAGCTCAGCTTCCGCCAGGAGGACGTGATCCAGAAGGGGCACGCCATCGAGTGCCGCATCAACGCGGAAGACCCCTTCAAGTTCACGCCCTGCCCCGGCCGCATCAGCGCCCTGCACTTCCCCGGCGGCCCCGGCATCCGCGTGGACACCGCCATGCACCAGGACGCAGTCATCCCGCCCCACTACGACTCCATGGTGGCCAAGCTCATCGCCTACGGCGCCGACCGCACCGAGGCCATCGCCCGCATGCGCCGCGCCCTGGACACCCTGGTCATCGAGGGCATCAAGACCACCGCCCCCCTGCACCGCCGAATCATGGACCACCCCGACTTCATCTCCGGCGCCTTCTCCACCAAGTGGATGGAGACGTTCATGGAAGACCTGAAGCGGAACCCGGTCGGGGATCCGCGCTAACGGGTCGCGAGGGACGCTGCCGTGCAGCGTTCCGAGCGGGGGCCCGTCCGCGGATCCATAACAACCAGGTCGGCCCCAGTCTTCTGGCCGATCGCAAGGCAGGCGACTGAAGGCCGCTTGACAAGCGGGGCCCCGTCCGCGGATCCATAACAACAAGTTCGGCCCCAGCCTCCCTCGGCGCCGTTCAGGAAAGCCGCAAAACCCGATAGACTGGACCTCGTGCCGCTATAGCTCAGTTGGTAGAGCGCCCGCCTTGTAAGCGGATGGTCGTTGGTTCAATTCCGACTAGCGGCTCCAGTCTTTCCGGACCCAGTTCCACGGTTCGGCTTCCCAGGCGGTTCCTTCACCGCAGACAACGCGGAGAGCGCAGAGGAAAGACGCTCACGATGACCGAGCCGCCCCCCACCCGTCCCAGCCTGCTCCGCTCTGCGGGGGTCGTGGGCTTCATGACGCTGCTGAGTCGCCTCACGGGGCTGCTCCAGACCTTCTTCCTCAGCCACGTGCTGGGGGCGGGCGCGGCAGCGGACGCCTATGCCGTGGCCTTCCGCCTGCCCAACCTCCTGCGCCGCTTCACGGCCGAGGGCACCATGACCGCTGCCTTCCTGCCCACCCTGGCGGAAGCGGAGACCGCCGAGGGCGAGGCAGCCATGCGGGCCGTGGCGGCGCGCTTCCTGGGCACGCTGCTGGCCATCCTGCTGCTGGGCGTGGTCCTGGTACTGCTGCTCATGGGGCCCCTGGCAGGCCTGCTCATGATGGGGCGCCCCGAAGCGCAGGGCGAGCTCACTACGAAACTGGGGCGCATCATGTTCCCCTACCTGGCCCTGGTGAGCCTCACGGCGGGCTTCGCGGGCCTGCTGAACCTGCGGCACCGCTTCGCCCTGGCGGCCGCCGTCTCGATCTTCTGGAACGTGGCCTTCATCGGCTTCGGCTGGACGGCGCTCCGCGTGCTGGAGCGCTCGGCGCGAGTTCCCTACGAGACGGTGGCGGTCGTGTGCGCCCTGGCTGTGCTGGCCGGGGGCGTGCTCCAGCTCCTGGTGCTGCTGCCGGCCATCCGGAAGGAGGGCTTCGGCCTCTCCTTCGGCCTTCACCTGCGGGACCCCTGGGTGCTCAAGACCCTGCGCCGCATGGGGCCAGGCCTCCTGGCAGCCGGGATCTATCCCATCAACGCCCTCATCAGCGCCATGCTGGCCTCCTTGCTGCCCAACGGCGCCCAGATGGTGCTCTACAACAGCGGCATGATGGGCGAGATGGTGCTGGGCCTCTTCGCCATGAGCCTCGCCACCGCGGGCCTGCCCACCCTCTCCCGCCAGGCCGAGGCCCAGGACTGGGCAGGCCTGAATCAGAGCCTCACCCAGTCCATCTCTGCCTCGGCCCTCCTGGTGTTGCCGGCTTCCGTGGGCCTGGCGGTGCTGTCGCGGCCCATCTGCGCCCTGCTCTTCCGCACCGGTGCCTACACGCCGGCGGCTTCTGACTGGACGGCCCTGACGCTGGTGTTCCAATCCGTGGGGCTGGTCTTCGTGGCGGCCCAGCGGCTGGGCAACCAGGCCCTCTACGCCCTCAAGGACTACCGGGGGCCCGCGGTCCTGGCGGGCGGCACGCTGCTGCTGAATGTGGCCCTGAGCCTCGCCCTGCTGCGCCCCCTGGGCACCGGCGGCCTGGCCCTGGCCAACGGACTGGCGAGCCTCGCGGGCCTGCTGGGCGTCCTGCTGCGCTTGCGCCCGCGCCTGCCGGGCCTGGACCTGCGCCCCCTCCTGAAGGCCACCTTCCACGCCCTGGCCGCCTCGATCCTCATGGGCCTGCTGGCCTGGGCGGGGGCGGGCCTCTTGGGGATGGACGCCCCTCATGCGTTCCGCCGGGCAGGCCTGGCCCTGCGGTTGCTGCCCCTCATCGGCGCCTGTGCGGCCGCCTACGGCCTGGCCGCCGTGGCCCTCGGCCACCCCGAGGCCCGCGACCTGTCCGGCAAGATCCTGCGGAAGGTGCGGAGATAGAAAGGGCCGGGCAGCGGCCCGGCCCTTTCCATCGCCTGCCGGCCTTCAGTTCTGCAGTTCCACCGTGATCACGGCGCCGCCCATCTGGGGGCCCGTGGCCGTGGTCTTGATGACTTTCCGGCTGGCGGTGTCCACCCACAAGGTGGTGTTGCCAGGCTCGCCTTCGGCGGAGGTGAGCTCCACCTTCCAGGCCTTGAAGCTGCCCGCGGGCACCTTCAGGTCCTCCTGGCCCAGCACCTTGGCCTGCTTGAGCTGGACCTTCTGGCGCTGGAGGTCCACATTGCGGAAGGTGACGGTGTAGCCCTCCGCCAGGGGCAGGCAGGCCAGGGCGTCCTCGGCGCCAGAGCCCTCGGCGTAGGCTCCGCCGCCCAGCTCGATGGTGAAGGGCTTGGCGGCGCCGCCCATGGCCATGGAGCCCGTGGCCTTGGCGCCCTCGTAGGACACCTCGATGGCCACGGGGCCCTGCTTCACCTGGCGCTTCAGGGGCACCAGGCTGTCCTTGGCCATGGTGGTGGTGTCCACCGCCTCCCCGCCTGGCAGCTTGGTGGCATCGGTCACCACCCAGGAGCCACCCTCCTCTTTCACCGTGCGGATCATGGTGATGGCCATGGAACGCGGTCCCATGGCGAAGGTGCCGGCATAGGTGAAGGTGCCGGCCGTGGGCTTGGCGACGGGCTTGGGAATGGTCACGGACGCCGCGTCGGCCTTCTTCGCCAGCACCACGGTCTTGGGATCGACGGTGATCTCCGGCAGGCGCTTCATGACATCGGGCTTGCCACCTTCCTGATGGCGGCCCTTGAGGTACTTGGCCAGGAAGGTCTCTGCAGCGGCGAACATGGCCTGGTTGTTGACGGGCCTGGCGAAGCCGTGGCCTTCGTCCGGCGCGCACAGGTACTCCACGGGGAAACCGCGATCCCGCAAGGCGATGACGATCTGGTCGCTCTCGGCCTTCTTCACGCGGGGATCATTGGCGCCCTGGATGACCATGAGCGGGGTGTGGATCTTCGCCGCGGAGTTCAGCGGTGACTGGCGCTCCAGCTGCTTCTTGCCCTCGGGAGTGTTGGGGTTGCCCATGCGCTCGTGGAAGACGATGCGGCCGGCCTCCCAGTAGGGCGGGATGGTCTCCAGCAGGGTCAGCAGGTTGGAGGGGCCCACGATGGACACGGCGGCGGCGTAGAGGTCCGGCGTGAAGGCCACGCCGGCCAGGGTGGCGTAGCCGCCATACGACCCGCCCAGGATGCCCACCCGCTTGGGATCGGCAATGCCCTGGGCCACCAGGTGCTTCACCCCCCAGGTGAGGTCGTCCTGCATGAGGTCGCCCCACTGCTTGTTGCCGGCATTGAGGAACGCCTTGCCGTACCCGGTGGAGCCCCGGAAGTTGGGCTGCAGCACGGCGTAGCCGCGGTTGGCCAGGAACTGGGCCAGGCTATTGTAGCCCCAGCTGTCCCGGGCCCAGGGGCCGCCGTGGGGCACCACCACCAGGGGCAGCCCCTTGGCAGGCACGCCCTTGGGCAGGCTCAGGTAGGCGGGGATCTCCAGGCCGTCGCTGGACGTGTAGCGGATGGGCCTCATGGCGACGAGGTCCTGCCGGGGCAGGTCCTTGCGGGAGACATATTCGAGGCTCAACTTCTTGGTGCGGCGGTCGAAGAGGTAGCGCGTGCCGGGATCCCGGTCGCTGGTGCTCGTCACCATCACCAGCTGCTCATCGGTGGTCATGGAGCCCAGGCTGATCTCCCGCCCGGGCAGCTTCTTCTGCAGCAGCTTGTAGTCCGCCTCCCAGGCCTTGTCCTTCCAGTAGATCCGGGTGCGGTCATCGTCGTAGGTCGTGGCGATCAGCTCGTCCGTCAGGTCGGAGAACACGGCTGACCCGAAGTCCACGCGGCCCTTGGGGTCGGATTCGAGCTTCTCCTCCTTGCCGGTGGCGGGATCGAAGAGCACCAGCTCCGAGAGGTTCCGGGCGCCCTTGTTCGTCTCCAGGTAGACCCGCTTGCCGTCCTTGTGGAAGTTCACCGGCGCCGCGGATTCGAAGACCGAGCACTCGTAGACCGTCTTGAAGCCCTCGGGATCCACGCGGAGGATCTCGGTGTCGCCCTTGTCGGTGGTGCGCAGGGCCAGGCGCAGGTTCGCCTGCTTGTCGAAGACCCAGCCGGCGATGCGCTCGGTGTTCTTTCGCACCAGCGTCCGCTCACCCGTGGAGATCTTCACCTTGTAGACATCGTGCCAGGCGGCGTCGCGGTCGTTGAGGCCCACGTAGATCGTGTCGGGATCGGCTTTGGGCACCGCGTAGATCATGGCGCGGGCGCCCTTGGCCGCCGTCAGGTTGCGGGCCTCGGGGACCTCCTTGCCGGCCGCGGCGGGTGCCGCCGGGTCCACGGCATAGACGTTGTAGTTCTCGTCGCCGTCCTTGTCCTGAACGAAGAGGATCTGCTTGCCGTCCCGGCTCCAGAAGAAGGCCGGAATGGGGCGCTTGGGATCCGCGGTGATCAGGTGTCCCTTTGCGTAGGGCTCCCCCACCTTCTTGACCCAGATGTTGCGGGTCTCCTTGTACGGCTTGAGGAAGGCGATCCACTTCCCGTCGGGAGAGATCTGGGCCGCGGCGATCTCGGGATTGCCGAAGAACTTGTCCCGGTCGATGAGGGGCGGCAACTGGCTCTTTTTGGCCGCGGCAACCGGGGCCTTGGCCCCCTGGGCGGCCAGGGGCAGCGCCAGAGCCAGGACAAGGCCAGACCACAGGAGGCTGGACAAGGACACATGACGTTTCATGGGCTCGAGCTCCTTGGAAAGAATGGGTGAGAAACCCAGGTTACGCCGAAGCCGACCTGAGGGTTGAGCATGAATGCGGCCGGCTGCGGATCCACCCGATGACCCGGCCCCTCCGCCATGGCACAGTTCGGAGGGGGGCATGCCATGAAAGCCGTCATCCAGCGCGTGAAGCGGGCCTCGGTCCGATGCGGAGAGCTGGAGGCCGCCATCGGGCCCGGCCTGCTGGTACTCGCGGGCCTCGAGACCGGGGACACGGAGGAAACCTGCGCCTGGGCGGCTGCCAAGATCGCCTCCCTGCGCGTCTTCGAGGATGATGCCGGGAAGATGAACCTCGGCCTTGCCGACGTGGGCGGCGAGATCCTCGCCATCAGCCAGTTCACGCTGGCGGGCAGCATCGCCAGAGGCCGGCGGCCCTCCTTCGATCAGGCCATGGCCCCGGATACCGCCCGGTTGCTCTTCCGGAAGTTCCTCGACCAGCTCAAGGCCCAGCACCCCCGCGTGAAGTCCGGCTTCTTCCAGGAGCACATGGAAGTGGAGCTGGTGAACGATGGGCCCGTGACCTTCATCCTCGAGCGGTGAAGGGCCTCGCCAGCCACCCCGAAAGTGGTCCGGCGAGCGTCAATGTCAGGCCTGCGAGCAGGAGGCCCGCCGCCACATCCACCACGTAGTGCACGCCGATGTAGACCGTGGCGAAGACCACGGCCAGGGCCCAGACCCAGAGCAGCGGCGCCCAGCGCGGGAAGGGCCGCGTGGCCAGCAGGGCCGGCAGCACGGAGAGGGCCGTATGGCCACTGGGGAAGGCGTCCAGCGTGGTGGATTCGGCCCCGTGAAGGAAGGCGCGGACGGCCTGGGAGACGGCGCCGCCGCCCAGCTTCGCGGCCGCGAGCGCCTCCGGCACCCTCGGGCCTTCCGCGGGCCAGAGGAAGTAGCCCAGGAAGGACAGGTAGAAGCCCAGCAAGATCCGGAAGGCGACCCGCTCGAAGCCCTCCGGGCCCAGCCGCCGCCAGGCCTGGACCGCCACCGTGATGGGCAGGAAGTAGAAGCTGGCGTAGGCGAGGTAGACCAGGTCCGTGAAGGCCGCGGGCCGGCCGAAGGCGCCGTGCCAGGCCATGGCGAGGCGGCCGAACCAGCGGGCGTCGGCGGCGGCGAGCGCCACGTCCCAGCGGTGGACGTTGACCGCCACCACCAGCGGCTGGAGGAGCAGGAACACGAGGAGCACCACCAGGATCGGCAGGAAGTCACGCAGCACCGCGCCCGCCTTCCCCGTCACCCGACCCACCAGCAGGAGGGCCACGAGCAGCCCCGCGAACGTGGCGCCACGGGGGATGCCCCCTTCGGGCCGCGCCAACACGATGAGCAGCAGCAGGCCCGCCAGGACCAGGGTCGTCAGCCGCTCGGAGGGCCGCAGGGCGGCGATCATGATATCGGCGCCCCCGGATCCACGCCCGACCAGACGGGTGTTCCCTCCGGCGGGCCCAGCCAGCGGGCCGGATCCTCGAGGATCTTCTGCACCAGGGCCAGGGAGCGGGCGCAGGAGAAGGCGTCGTCGATGCGCTCGTCGAAGGTCCAGCGCACGGACAGGGCCTCCTCGGAGGTCGCGCCGTCCCGGCCGGCGAAGACCGCGCGGCGGGGGGCCGACACGGCCCCGAAGATGGAGACGGTGCCGTATTCGTACAGATGGTGGAACACGTCGGAGACGCCCACGGAGCCCAGGTTGGCGAGGAAGATCGTCGCGTACATGGGGTCGTCCCGGATCATGAACCCGGGAAAGAGGTTCCAGCGGTCCAGCCATCGCGCGAGGGCCACCAGCCCGCGCACCAGCGGGCCAGGAAGCCGCATGATCAGCGCCACTTCCTTGTCCACGGCGCAGTCCTTCTCCCGCGCCTCGTCCACCCGCGTCGAGATGCGCCGGGAGAAGTCCGGGAAGCTCTCGCCCTTGGGGCACGCCAGCTTCACCGTGACATCGGCTCCGTCATCCGTGAACTCACGCTTGGCCACGAAGGAGATGGACACGCCGCGGCGCTGGTAGATCCGTCCGCCCGAGACGAACCGGTTCAGGCGCGGGCGGGCCTCGAGCGCCACCGCAGTGGCGTACGCCACCAGGTGGAAGAGCGTGGCGCGGGGATGGTGGGTGCGGTTGTAGGCCTTGAGCCAGACGCGCGCGGCCGCGATGCGGTATACGGATTCCTGGTAGACGCAGCTCTCGTTCCGGCCCCGCATGAGGTAGGGCATGATGCGCCGCACGGGAGCCTCGCCGCGGATCAGATCGCCATCGGGACGGGAGAAGAGGGGCATGGACCAGGGTTGTCATCCGGGCCAGCCCTGTCAAGACGACCCATGAATCCTCTTTTCACATTGACACGTGTCCGAGCCGGGATTATCCATGGGGCACCTTTTCCGGTGAGCCCATGACGACGCCCTTCGCACGCCTCCGCCTGCCCGCTTCCGGCCTGCCCATCTCCACCCTGCTTGGCGCGGCCCTCCTCCTGACGGGAGCGCCAGCCGCCACCCAGGAGGCGGCGCCCTGGACCATGACGGTCTACCTCCAGCAGAGCTGGCCCAAGCAGACGGAGACCAACCGCCAGATCAAGGACATCAACGCGGCCACGGGCCAGTCGTTCAAGACCTGGGACGACGTGGCCAACCTCAACCTGGGCCTGCAGGCCTTCCGGGACCTGGATCCCCGCTGGAAGGTTGGGCTCGAGCTGGACTATTCCCGGGGCAAGATCGATGGCGCGGCCACCGTGGACTCACCCGCCGGCCCCGCCACCCTCGCCTTCGAGCAGAAGTACACGGTCTACGCGGACCTTCTCGTCCTCGCCCAGTTCCGTCCCCTGGGCACAGAGCGCCGCTGGATCCCCTTCCTCCAGGGCGGCCTGGGCGTGGCCTACGAGAAGGACCGCACCAGCCTGACGCTGCGCAACCCCTACCTGGACGAGACCCTGCTCCACGTGAACAACGACGGATGGTTCCCCATGTACACCTTCGGAGTCGGTGTGGACGTCTACTTCTCCGAGAAGCGCACCTGGTACGCCGAGGCCGGCGTGAGCTACACCTGGGCCCGCCTCAAGCACGACGTCGCCGCCAGCGGCTCCCTGGCCCCGCCCACGGTCACCGCCGACACCGACTCCACCGGTCCCAACGTATGGCTGGGCGTCGGGCGGCGATTCTGAGCAGGTGGGCCGATGCCCCGACGCGTCCTCATATGGCTGGTGATCCTGCTCCTGGGGCCGCCCTTCCTCCGGGCGCAGGAGTTCAGGGTAGGAGCGGGCGTATTCCTGCTGGCCGAACGGGGCCAGGACTTTCAGATCAGCTTACGGCCGGCCGCGAGCCCCTGGCAGGTCGGCTTCCGGCACGTCCAGTGGCGGGACCACTTCAATGATCCCTTCACCGGCCGCAGGCTGACGGAAACGACGGAGACCCGCAGCGGCCCCCTCGTGAACTACCTTTTCAGCCCCCAGTCACCGGGCAGCTGGTACCTCGGCGGTGCGGTGTTCCGCTGGTCCAAGCGGGAGGAATCCCTGATGACCGGCGAGGTGAGCCGGGCCGCCACCACAGCGCCCTTCATCGGAGGGGGCTATACCCGGGTCCTGGGCCGCCATGGCTACTTCAACCTGGGTCTCTACCTCAGCCCCGGCGCCGAGCTATCCACCAAAACCAGCGTCAGTTCTGAGGACGACAGCGGCGCCTTCGACATCCAGATCCAGCTCGGGGCCCGGTTCTAGGCCGCTTCGAAGCGGCACGCACCGAGGTCAAGCAGCTCCGGCCAGCCCGCCGATCCAGGCGAGGACATCGGCCCGCATCTCGGGGTTAATGGTGTGTCCGGCCGGATAGAGGCGCGTGACGTGGGGTACACCCAGGTCCTCCAGCCACTGATCGGCCCGCCGGGCCCAGGTCATGGGCAGGGTGTGGTCCCGCTCGCCGTGGCCGATGAAGGCGCGCAGGTGCGCCAGCCATTCCCGCCTGGCGATCCGGGGCTCGAGCTCTGGCAGGATGCGGCCCGAGAGGATGGCGAACCCGCCCACGCGCTCAGGGGCGCTGAGGGCCACGCTGGCGCTCATGATGCCGCCCTGGCTGAACCCGGCGAGGACGGTCCGGCGCGCCTCCACCCCGTAGTCGGCCTGCAGGTGGTCGACGAGCCGGATGAGCGCGTGGCGGCTGTCCTCGGCTTCGCCTGCGGCGATCTTCGGGCCCTCCGCGGTGAACGCCACGCGGAACCAGCCGAACTGGCCGGGCCCGAGCGGGAGGCGGCTGCGGACCAGCACCACCAGGGTGTCCGGAGCCAGGCCGGCCGCGAGGTCGGCAAGGTCCGTCTCCCGGCCCCCGACCCCGTGCAGGAGCACGACGAGGCCCCGGGGCCGGTCGGGTTGGGGCTGCATCACGCGGTAGGCCAGGCCTGAAGCGGCGTCCTGCTGCAGAGGACCTGGGGAAGGGAGGGATGGAGTCATGGCGGAACCTCCGGGAAAGAAGGGCAGAACGGCCCGCCTCCGGCCGCTCCAGGGGAACGGCCGGAGGCGGATGGGGACAGCGCGATCGGAATCGGCTTACTTCTGGGCGATCTGGGCGACCTTGCCGGCCTCGGCGTTCAGGCTGACGGCGACGGTCTCGCCGATGACGCCGGGGAAGGTCTTGATGCCGTACTCGTTGCGGTTGAGGCTGAGGGCGCCGTCGATGAAGCCTGCCACCACGCTGCCGGGCGCCATGCCGGGCTGGGTCCCCGCGTTGGTGATGGGGAAGGTGATGCGCTTGGTCACGCCGTGCAGGGTGAAGTCGCCGGTGATCTCCAGCTTGCCCTTGGCCACTTCCTTCACGGAGGTGCTCTTGAAGGTGATGGTGGGGTACTTCGCCACGTCGAAGAAGTCCGGGGACTTCAGGTGCTTGTCGCGGGCCTCGTTGTCCGTGGTCAGGCTGGCGGCGTCGATGGTGACGGCCACGCTGGACTTGCTGATGTCGGCGGTGTCGACCTGGATGGTGCCTTCGAACTTCGTGAAGCGGCCGCTGACCTTGGCGAG
>NZ_JAKZFR010000005.1 GCF_022808935.1 Geothrix sp. SG200 | reverse complement strand
CCCCCCATGGAGCCCGTGCTGCGCTGGGACGAGAATCGCTTTTAATCACTGAAATCAGCGAAATCGGTGGCTAAAAAAGGCTTTTGCTTTTGAAACCACCGGTCAACTCATTCCCCGGATCCCTGCGGTACACTTCCCGCCATGCCTCCCCGCCCCGCTGAACCCGCGCGAAAGCCGCATCCGTGGATGTGACGCGCTTCCTCGGGACGCACCGCTACACCTGGCTCATGGACCTGGGACAGGGCGAGGGCTGCGCCTTCCAGCTCCTGAAGCGGGAACTCGATGGCGCGCGCTTCCTGGCGCAGATCTGGTCGCCGCTGCCCGCGGAGCGTGACCTGGACCAGCTGCGCGACACCTTCCTGGCCCGCTTCCGCGACGCCGACCCGCTGGATTCGGTCATCGGCCACTTCGGCTTCGACGACGGCCAGGCCTGGCACCTCCAGGCCCTCCAGGGAACGCCCCTCTCCCGCCTCTGGCCGGCCTGGGGCGCGGCCCAGCGCGCCGCCCTGACGCAGCACCTCGCGCGGGAGCTCGCGCGCGACCTCCACCCGCGGTTCCTGCACCCGGAGGTCATCTCCTTCCGCGCCGGGCTCACCCAGGTCCCGCGCGTCCTCGGCGGGGCTCCCTGGGGCCTGCCCGAGCTCTCCAGTCTCCTGCCTGAGGCCGTTCCCGCCTCGGCCCTCTCCGACGACCTTCCCTGGACCCACACCCGGGACCTGTCGGAACTCATCGCCCGGCCCCTCCGGGGGCGGAGCCAGGAGCTGCCCTACCTCAAGTCCCTCATGCTCGGCCTCAACGCCCCCATACCCATGGAGCGCATTGTCCTCCTCCAAGGCGAGGAGGGCATCGGCAAGGCCCACCTGGCGGCCTGGGCCTGCGCCGTGGCCGAGGGCGAGGGCATCTGGGTCCACCCCCTCGAAGCTTCCGCAGACGAATCCGCCGGGCGGTTCCTGGGCCGGCTGCTGGAGACCTTGCTCGCCGGCAACGAGGCGGACCTCTATGCCCAGCGTCCCGAGACCGCCCGGGCCCTGTCCCTGCGGATGCCCGCCTTCGCCTTCCTCACCGGCGGCCGCCACCGGAACCGCCAGGATCCCGGCCCCGAGCCCGAGGAGGTGAAGGCGGCCCTCGAGGTCCTGGACTTCGCCCGCCTCCTCCATCCCCGCCTCGTCCACCTCTCGAACCTGGAGCGCGCCGCGCCGGAGGTGCTGTCGCTGGTGCGGGAGCTGGTGCACCGCTCGGACCTTCCCTGGCTGCTCTCCCTCACCACGGGCGCCCAGGGCGCCGGGCTGAAGCCCCTCATCGCCGACCTGCGGCAGGAGGCCTCCGCCGCCCTGGTGGGCGTCAACCGCATGGAGGACGAGGATCTCCGCGCCATCCTGGACGACCTGCTGGGCCGCCACGCCCTGCCCCCGGGCTACGTGGCGGACCTGCTGACCCAGAGCCTGGGCAACCCGGGCCTGCTGCGGAACGTCCTGGAGCTGGCCCAGCAGGAGGGCGCCCTGACCTGGGACCAGGACCACTGGATCCTGGCCCCCGACCGCCCCGCGACCCTCCAGGCCCAGGCCGATCTCGTGCAGCAGGTCTTCCTGGGTCGCCTCCAGCGGCTCACCCCCGCCGCCGCCACCCTGGTGCGCCTGCTGGCCCTGGCGGACCGGCCCGTGCCCGCCGGGTCCCTCGGCCGCCTGCTGGGCCTGGCGGGTGATGCGCTGGAGGATGCCCAGCAGGGCGCCCTGGGCTCCCGCCTGGTCCAGCTCCAGGGCGGCCAGGCCCTCATGCCCGATCCCCGCTGGCGCGAGCTGGTGCTCGCCCACACGCCCCAGGCCGAGCTCAAGCGGCTGGCCCGCGCCCTCCTGGCGGTCATCCAGGAGCAGGGCGGCCCCGTGGCCCACTCGGTGACGCTCCAGGCCCTCGCCTCCGACGAAGCCACCGCGCTGGCGGCCGTGCTGGAGGCCCTCGACCACCACCCGCCCGCGCCACCCCAGGAGGCCCAGCGCATGGTGACGCAGGCCCTCCAGCTCCAGCCCCGGCCCTGGGACGAGGCGCGCCTGCACGAACACCTGGCAGATGCCTGGGCCGCCGGCTCCCAGGGGCCTCTGGCGGATGGCGAGGCCCCGGCGCGACCCGTGGCGGACCTCGCCCTGGAGGCCCTCGACCACGCCCTGGACGCCCTGGGGCGATCCGCCTTCCACGAGGGCGTCCGCCTGGCCGAGGCCCGGGTGCTTCGGAAGCGGGCCATGCTCCTGCTCCACCTCCACCGCCCCGGCGAGGCCCAGGAACCGGTCATGGGCGCCGCCGCCCGCCTGAAGGACCACCCCCTGCATCCCGAGCAGCCCCGCCTGCGCCTGGCCCTGGGCCAGCTCCACCTGCTGCAGGGCCACCTGACCAAGGGCATCCGCGCCCTGGAGGAAGGCCTCCATCCCCAGGGCGGCCGGTCCCAGCCCCAGGACCAGGCGGCCCTGCTCACCGCGCTGGGCCGGGCCCTGGCCGCCCAGGGGCAGTTCCAGCGCGCGGCCGGCCACCTCGATTCCGCCCAGCGCCTGCTGGAGCACGGGCAGGACTTCCGCGGCCTCGTGCCGGCCCAGATCGGCCTGGCCCAGGTCCGCCTCGCCCAGGGCCAGGCCGGCCCCTGCATCACCCTGCTGCAGGAAGCCCTCCAGACCGCCCGGCTGCAGGGCGACCTCGGCCTCCAGAGCCAGAGCCACCTGGCCCTGGGGGCGGTGCGGAGCCTCCAGCAGTTCCTGGGGCCGGCCCTGACTCACCTGAACCGGGCCCTGGGCCAGGCCCAGCGGCTCGGCGACGCACCCCAGGTGGCCATGATCCAGATCTGGCGGGCGCGCACCTTCGCCGCCATGGGCGATCCCGTGACCGCGGACCATGCCCTGTTCCAGGCCCAGGGCCCCTCGTCGGGCGCCCAGCGCCTCCTGCTGGCCCCAGAGGAGCAGGGCGACCACACCCTGCTCCAGGGCGACGTGGCCCGGTTCCGCGGCGCCTGGCGGGACGCGGCCCGGCTCTTCAAGGCCGCGGCTGACCAGTTCGAGGCCTCCGGCATGCTCTGGCGCCATCGGCTGGCCCAACTCCGGCTGGCCCAGGTGCTGTCCCGGGAATCCCAGCGCACCCGGCAGGAGGCCCCGGAGCAGGGCTGGGCCATCCTCGAGAACCTCAAGGCCCCCGTGGAGGGCTCCGGCTCCCGCTGGCTGGAGCTGGAGTGGCACCGGGCCCACGCCCTGCTGCTCTCCACGGTGCCCGCGACGGAGGCCGTGGCGGAGGAGGGGCTGGAGGCCTGGAGCGAGGTCCTGGCCGCGGCCCGGGATCTCCAGTTCCCCGCCCAGGTGGTGGAGGCCTGCGCCGAGGGCGCCCAGCTCCTGCTCCAGCGTGGCGAGAAGCTGGGCGCCAAGGCCCGCCTCCAGGACGCCTTCCCCAGCTTCCAGGAGCTCTGGTCCCACCTGCCCGAGAGCCAGGGCACCGCCTTCCTGGGCCGCGAAGACCTGCACCGCTTCCGCCAGACCGTCGAAGCCGCCGGCCTCCGCTGGATCCTCCCCGACCGCGCCGACCCCCTCCAGGACTGGACCCCCACCCAGATGAACCTACCGGCGGTGCCCGAAGGGGAGTGAGGCTTCTTCCGGCGAAAGGCCTTTTTAGCCACCGATTTCACCGATTGCGCTGATTGGGCCTCGGATGGGTCCCGCATGGGCCGGCCGCAGGCCGCTTCCGGCTTCGCCGGAAGTCATGGGGGGCGCCAGGACCACGAGCCTCCAAAAGTTCGCGGCCCTGGCGCCCCCCATGGAGCCCATGCTGCACTGGGGCCTGGAATCGCTTTAAAATCACTGAAATCAGCGAAATCGGTGGCAAAAAAAGCCCTTTCAAAGGAGCCTGCCGGACCTCTGCTTGCAGGCATTCCCGGTGTGCCTCCCGTCACAACCAGGATTCGGGCCTCGCGTTCGCCACCCCATCCAGCCCTGCCCCGGCCTTGTCCCGACCGGAATCCGATACCGCCAACTGATCCCGATGTCATCGGCCCACAGGGTCATCAATCGCTTATCGCGCGGCTTTACATGCGGAAAATACCAGCATTGATGTTATTATTATAACAAATGAATTTCATAGTAATTGAATCTAGATATCGCGCTATTGTCCCAACATTAATGCGGACACCCCGATCGACCGATTAGCGGGTTTTTGATGCCACCACATTCCCTAGGCCCATTAGGGCCTTGGTTACATTCGAAACACATCGAAACCGGGCACATAAAGCCTGCTGGAAAACGAATATCACATGTCTCCTTTTTCCGTATCCATCGCTTGTATTTCATGCCGATACTCCTGCCGCTTGTTCTACCATCGAGTCATCTAAGAAAGCCCCGCTGATGGATGCCTCCCCCTCCCTGAACCCGAGCCAACCCATGCCCACCAACCGCACCCTGAGGCGCCACCCCCTCCTCCGGAAGGCGGTCAAGCTGACCCTGGACCTCCTTCTGGCGGGCCTGGCCTGGGCGGCGAGCGAGCGGTTCCTGTCCGTGGGATCCCCCATCGCCTGGCATATCTATGCCTGGGTCGGCCTGTGCGGGGTGGTCAACCTCGGCTTCCGGCTCACCCGCCAGCAGTACCGCTACATCGGCTTCCGCGACACGCTCCAGCTGGTGGCGGCCTCCCTCACCCTCTGCCTGACGGCCCTGGTCCTCGGCCACCTCACGCCCGACCTCGAAGGCGCGCTCAGCTTCGACACCCTCGTCACCGCCAGCCTCGCCACCGCCGTGACCTGGGCCCTGGCCCGCACCTTCGTCCGAGCGCGCTACGAGGGCCTCCTGCGGGAGAAAGCCCCCGACGCCCGCCAGCGCACCCTCATCGTGGGGGCGGGCCGGGCCGGGCTCCTCGTGGCCCAGGAGATCCAGCGGCACCCCGAGCTGGGCAGCCAGGTCATCGGCTATGTGGACGACGCCTTCGACAAGCAGGGCATCCTCCTCCAGGGCGTCCCCGTGATGGGCCCGTCCCGGCTGCTCCGCACCCTCGTCGCCGACCATCACATCACCCAGGTGGTGCTGGCCATCCCCAGCGCCAGCGGCGCCACCATCCGCCGCCTGCGGGAGGCGGCCCAGGCCACCGGGGTCCGCATCAAGACCGTCCCGGGCATCTCCGACCTCCTGGGTCCCCGCACCTGGAAGCCCGAGCTGCGCGACGTCTCCATCGAGGACCTGCTGCGCCGCGAGCCCATCCAGCTCGACCAGAGCGCCCTCGGCAGCATCCTCGAGGACGCCACGGTGCTCATCACCGGCGCCGGCGGCTCCATCGGCAGCGAGCTGGCCCGCCAGGTGGCCGCCTTCCGCCCCGCCCGGCTCATCCTCCTGGGCCGCGGCGAGAACAGCCTGTGGGAGATCGAGCGCGATCTCCGCGCCCTGTTCCCCAACCAGGCGCTCTCCCTGGAGCTCTGCGACATCCGGCACACCAACCGCCTGCGGCACGTGTTCGAGCGCTGGCGACCCCAGGTGGTGCTCCACGCCGCCGCCCACAAGCACGTGCCCTACCTCGAGGCCCACCCCGAGGAGGCGGTCAACAACAACATCTTCGGCACCGAGCGGGTGCTGGACGCGGCCCTGGCCGTGGGCGTCCACACCTTCGTGAACATCTCCACGGACAAGTCCGTCAACCCCACCAACGTGCTGGGGGCCTCCAAGCACATCGCCGAGGGCCTGGTGCTCCGCGCCGCCCGCCGCGCGCCCGCGGGCGCCCACTACGTGAGCGTGCGCTTCGGCAACGTGCTGGGCAGCCGGGGCAGCGTGATCCCCATCTTCCGTCAGCAGATCCAGGCCGGCGGTCCCCTCACGGTGACCCACCCGGACATGATCCGCTACTTCATGACCATCCCCGAGGCCAGCCAACTCGCTTTGCAGGCCGGCATCCTGGGCGACACCGGCAAGGTCTACGTGCTGGACATGGGCGAGCCCGTCCGCATCGTCGACCTGGCCACGGACATGGCCCGCCTCTCGGGCCTGGTGCCCGGCCGGGACATCGAAGTGAAGTTCACCGGCATCCGGCCCGGCGAGAAGCTCTTCGAGGAGTTGTTCTCCGCCCAGGAGGAATCCCGCACGGACGTGCACCCCAAGGTCCTGGACGCCCACCTCCAGGCGCCGGAGGACGCCCTGTTCGAGCAGGGCCTGGATGGCCTGCGCCTGGCCATGGAGGAGGACGAGGGCCGGCGGCAGGCCCAGATGCTGCGCTGGCTGCGCCGCCTGGTGCCCACCTACACCCCCTCCGCCCTGGGCCTCGGCCGGTTCGCCGCAGAGAACCGCGACCGCCGCCACTCCGGCGCCAACCCCGTCTACCTCCCGGACGGCGCTTAATCCCGACCTGCACACCCCAGTGCGGTATCGCCTCCAACCCGCGAAAAGCTTGTGAGTTTCTCCTGATTACGAAGGCCTTCCCAAGGATCCAATGAAAATATTGGTCGTCACCCAGTACTTCTGGCCCGAGCAGTTCCGGATCAATGATCTGGT
This sequence comes from Geothrix sp. SG200, assembly GCF_022808935.1. Taxonomy (GTDB): domain Bacteria; phylum Acidobacteriota; class Holophagae; order Holophagales; family Holophagaceae; genus Geothrix; species Geothrix alkalitolerans. The sequence goes on along the minus strand of NZ_JAKZFR010000005.1, from coordinate 267,469 downwards.
GAAGGGGCTGATTGAGCGTGGAAATGAAGTAACGGTACTTACTGGGTGCCCCAATTATCCCAATGGAAAGATATTCAACGGCTATGGGATTTTCAATCGACCAGAAACCCATGAAGGGGCCAAGGTCATCCGTGTCCCGATGTTGCCCCGCGGCAATGGTAGTGGGCTTCGCCTAGGCTTCAACTATTTATCATTCGCGCTATCAGCTTCTTTATTGGGGCCCATCCTGTGCCGGGGAGATTACGATGCTATATTCGTATTTCAAGCGTCTCCAGTCACGGTCGGAATTCCCGCCATTGTCATGAAATGGTTTAAGCAGGCACCCATCTTATTTTGGATCGTTGATTTATGGCCCGATTCACTGGCCGCTACCGGAGCCATCAAATCAGATAGAATCCTTCGTGGCACGGACCATTTGATAAAGTGGATTTATAGTCACTGTAAAAAAATTATGTACTCATCGAAAGGCTTCCTAGAAAGCTTGTCGGAAAAGTCCCCCCGATACGCCTCCTTGGCGTATTTCCCCAACTGGATTGAGCCCGAGATGGGCTCGAATGAAGAGCTTCCCATATCGCTTCCTGATGGCTTCAAGATCATTTTTGCCGGAAATATTGGAGTATCCCAAGATTTTGAAACCATTCTGACTGCCGCCGAAAGGGTGGCTGATCTTCGTGATATTAAATGGATTATCTTGGGTGATGGGCGGATGGCCCCTTGGGTCAAGGAAGAAGTAACCAAGCGGAACCTTTCAAATTGTTTTCATTTATTGGGCCAGTTCCCATCAACCACCATGCCTGCATTCTTTTCTGCGGCTGATGCCCTGCTTGTGACACTTCTTCCGGAACCCGTATTTGCCCTGACTGTTCCTGGGAAAGTCCAATCTTACCTAGCCTGCGGCCGCCCCATCATTGCCGCCCTTAATGGAGAAGGGGCGGCCCTCATTCATGAATCAACTGGTGGGCTGGCCGTTGCGGCGGGAGACGTCGAGGGCCTGGCTAACGCCGTGAGGAAGGTCCACGCCTTTTCACGTGAAAAACGTGACGAGATGGGCAGAAACGGAAAGATATACGCAAACGACCATTTCGATCGCGAGTTGCTATTCGACCGTTTGGACGGGTGGATCCAAGAAGCGGTTTCATCAAATTCAAAAACTAGAAATAAATGAGGTTGATCATATGAAGCGAGTTCTTGACCTGTTGATTACACTCATTGCCATATCGATCCTATGGCTCCCGATGCTGCTTGTGGCACTTCTGGTGCGGCTGACATCTCCCGGCCCAGTGTTATATTTCTCGGATCGAATCGGCGCAGACAACAAAGTTTTTCGGATGCCTAAATTCCGCACCATGCGAATCGATACCCCCGCCGTCGCGACCCACCTGCTGGAGAATCCGTCGCAGTGGCTGACCCCGGTGGGGGGAATCCTGCGAAAGACCAGCCTTGATGAGCTGCCCCAATTGTGGAGCATCCTGAAGGGGGACATGAGCATCGTCGGGCCCCGCCCCGCCCTGTTCAACCAGGAAGACCTCATTCAGTTGCGCACCGAGCGGGGGGTTCACCGTCCCCGCCCGGGATTGACGGGCTGGGCCCAGATCAACGGCCGGGATGAGATCCCCGTTCCCATCAAGGTCGATCTGGATGCCTATTACCTTGAGAACCAATCCATCTGGTTCGACCTAAAGATCATTGGCCTCACGGCCAAGAGGGTTCTTCTTCGCGAGGGCGTCACCCATTGACCGCTTCCTCCACCATGCCCTTGCCGGAATCGTTCACCGCTGCCTCCACACAATCCAGGGTGAGCAAGAGCTGCTGAACTTCCTGAAGGCCCAGCCGCCGCGCATTGTGCGAGTGGTACTCCTCGGCCTTGCTGTGCCCGGGATCTCCTTCCGTGAAGTACTTCCCGTAGTTCAGATCCCGGGTATCGGCGGGCACGCGGTAGAAGTCCCCCATGTCCTCGGCCCGGGCCATCTCCTCCCGGGAGACCAGGGATTCGTACAGCTTTTCCCCATGCCGGGTGCCGATCACCTGGATGGGATTGTCCACCTGGAGCAGGCCCTTGATGGCCAAGGCCAGGTCGCCGATGGTGGCGGCCGGCGACTTCCGGATGAAGGTATCCCCGCTTTGCCCGTGCTCAAAGGCGAATTCCACCAGCTCCACCGCCATATCCAGGTGCATGAGGAAGCGCGTCATGGCCGGGTCCGTCACGCTGAGGGGCTTCCCGGCCCTGATCTGGTCCAGGAACAGGGGGATGACGGAACCGCGGGAGGCCATGACGTTGCCATAGCGGGTCACCACGATGGTCGTCTGGCCTTCCCCGAGGTTGCGCGATTCCGCCACAGCCACCTTTTCCATGAGGGCCTTGGAGATGCCCATGGCATTGATGGGGTACACGGCCTTGTCTGTGCTGAGGCAGATGACCTTCCGGACGCCCTCCTGGATGCAGGCGTTCAATAAGTTGTGGGTTCCCATCACGTTGGTGCGCACGGCCTCGGCAGGATAGAACTCGCAGGAAGGCACCTGCTTGAGGGCTGCGGCATGGAACACGTAATCCACGCCCCGCAGGGCGGATGCGATGCCATGGGGTTCCCGCACATCGCCGATGTAGTACTTGATGCGGTCATCGCGGTACTCGTGGCGCATGTCGTCCTGCTTCTTCTCGTCCCGGCTGAAGATGCGGATCTCGTCGATGTCGGTCTTCAGGTACTTGCGCAGCACCGCGTTGCCGAAAGAGCCGGTCCCTCCGGTGATGAGCAATTTCTTTCGCGACAGACCGGCGATCGGGGACACGGGTAACTCCACATCAAGCGAAGGTGGTTACGACACCCCAGAATGCCCACTTGAGGAAGAAACAGGGGTCACACCCTCCCCAAGGGCCCGTCCAGAAGGCGCGGAGAAACTGGCATCCGAGGTGGCGCTTGGCCCTCAATACCGGCGCCACACCACCCGGTTCACGTAGTCCGTGTAGCTGAGGATCACCCGAGCCACGGTCTGGCTCACCTGGGGCGCGTCGTAGTCCGCCACAAGACGGGTTTGCCGGCCTTCCCGACGGCCCGACTCCAGCAGGGCCAGACCCTGGTCAACCCGTTCCCAGCCCAGGCCCGTCATCATCACGGCACCTTCCTCCATACCCTCGGGCCGTTCGTGAGCCTCCCGGAGGTTGAGGGCAGGCAGGTCCAGGATGGAGGATTCCTCGGTGATGGTGCCGCTGTCGGACAGGACGGCCGCCGCCGCCATCTGGAGCTTGATGTAGTCCAGGAAGCCGAGCGGTTTCAGAAGTTCCACCATGGGATCCAACCCAAGGCCCAGAGTCTCCAGGCGGGCCCGGGTGCGGGGGTGGGTGGAGACGATGATCCGCCGCTTCCGGGTGGCAGCCAGCTGGTTGAGGGTCTCGACGAAGCGCCGAAGGTTCCCCTCTGCGTCCACGTTCTCCTCCCGGTGGCAGCTCACCACGTAGTACCTGCCGGGCGCCAAGGCAAGGCGGGCCAGCACCTCCGAGGCCTCGATGCGGGGCATGGCGTGGTGCAGCACCTCATACATGGGGCTGCCGGTCTTGATGATGCGATCCGGCGGCAGGCCCTCGCGCAGCAGGTTCTCCCGGGCCAGGGTGCTGTAGGGCAGGTTGATGTCCGCCGTGTGGTCCACGATCTTCCGGTTGGTCTCCTCGGGCACCCGCGCATCGAAGCAGCGGTTGCCCGCCTCCATGTGGAAGATGGGGATCTTGCGGCGCTTGGCGGGGATCACGGACAGGCAGCTGTTGGTGTCCCCCAGCACCAGGAGGGCATCCGGCCGGAACGCCTCCAGCACAGGGTCGATGCGGGCGATGATGTTGCCGATGGTCTCCGCCAGCGAGCCGCCCACCGCGTCCAGGAAGTAGTCAGGCTTCCGCAGGGCCAGATCCTCGAAGAAGACCTGGTTCAGCTCGTAGTCGTAGTTCTGCCCGGTGTGGGCCAGGCAGTGATCGAAATCCTGCTCCAGCCGGGCGATCACCCGGGACAGCCGGATGATCTCCGGGCGGGTTCCAACCACGGTGAGGACGCGCAATCGACTCATGGGTTCAGAATAACCGGCTCGGGGTACGTGTCGGGGCGGGCGGGATCGAAGATCTCGTGGCTCCAGAAGAGCGTCAGCAGGTCGCGATCCCCCACGTTGGTGATCTCGTGGGTGTGGAACGTGGGCATGTCGATGTAGCAGGGTTCGGCGCCGCTGACCCGGAACACCTTCACCTCGTCATCGAAGAGCCGCCGGATGCGGATCTCCGCCTCGCCCTCCACCACCAGGAACCGTTCCACCTTGTGATGGTGGTAGTGCCGGCCGCGCGTGACGCCCGGATGCGTGGTGGATAGGAAGGCTTGGCCGCCATGATGGGACTTCACGGCCTCGAAGAGCCCGCCTCGGGCATCCGTGTGGCGTTTCATGCGTACCGGATAGTGCTCTGGGTACAGGTACGACCGGTAGGTGTTGAAGAACTCCAGATCCAGGGGATCGGAAAGATCGGGAATGACCCCCGATTGATAGGTCTCATGCAGGGCCCTCAGGCGCGCAAGGGCCTCTGACACCCGCATGGGCGTGCCTTCCACCCGCACCTGGCCCGACGTGGTGCCATCCAGCGCCCACTCCAGGAACTTCGCCGCCACCCGCTGGGCATGGATCAGCTCCAGCTGGCCATCCTGGATGATCTGCGGCTCCTCGCCCTTGGCCAGCTGGTGGCAGAAGGTGGCGAAGCCACTGTTGTAGAAGGGCCTCCCCCCCTCGCCGAAGAGGTGCGGGAGGATCACATCCACATAGCGGGCGCCACGGGACTTGGCCCAATCCGCGAGGATGCTCGAAGCCTCGCGCTTGGATCGGCCGAAGGCGGTATCGCCCAGGCTGTGGATGGAATTGGCAAACAAGATAGTCGGAGGGAGTGCTCGGTGGTCAAGTGCTGCAATCAACTGCTTGGCCAAGTGGATATTCGTTTCATAGACTTCCGTGTCCGACCCGCGGTTCATCCCTCCCAGATGGAACACGACCTCAGCCGGGCGCAGTGCTTGCGCTAAAGAGTCGTCCGATTCGAAATCTCTTTGGAATACCGATCGGACCTTGTGGCCAGGCGCGTGCTGATAGCGGCAGCGTAAGTGCCACCCAAGGAAGCCCCCGGCACCTGTAATGGCTGAGTGGGACAATGAATCGTTCACGTTGATTCCAGATATTTGTTATTAATTATGCATAATAACTGAAGCAAATTATAAGGATTCAATTTTTGTTTTCGGAATTGGGTGAATGCTGCCCGCCGACTTCAGCTAAAAACTGGAATGTTTCTCTTGAACAACGTTCCCAGGAAAAGTTGCTTGCACGCGTAAAGGCCGCTTGAGCTTTCTGCATTCGGAGATCTGGGGATTGCATCAGGCATTGAATGGCCTGGGCAATGTCATCGGGTGATTCAGGGTCAAAATAGACCCCGGCATCAGCCAATAGTTCCCTCATGGCGGAACGGTTCGAACACGCCATGGGCAATCCTGCGCTCATCGCCTCTGTCAAAATTTGACCAAAGGCTTCACAGCTGGATGCAAATACTCCAATATCTGCCGCCTTGTAATGCTCGTGTAGTTGAGCGTGAGGAACAGCACCCCGATAGGTGATGAATTCACCTTCGGGATCAACACGCTTTAGCACATCCTTCAATTTCGCCATTCCATAGGCTGGAGGACCGACCAAATCCAGGACCACATGGAATCCGGCGGCCCGCAAGCATGCCACTGCTTCAGCGACATGCCACTGGTGCTTATATACATCAACAATGGAGACATAAAGAATTCTGCATGGATCCGATTGCGTAAACGCTTCTGCCGCCCTTTGAGGACGTGGCGAAGTAAAAAACCTTGTATCAATTCCGTGGTAGATCGTGGTAGTTCTTCCCTTGAGCGTCCCTGTCACCCTGAGTACTACTTCCCGAGCATGCTCCGTTATAAAAATCACGGCGCTCGCCCGACGGAAAGTCCGAGTCTGTGTGATTCGTAGTAATTGAAGCTTTAAGGTCATCCATGACAGGCCGTACCGCCTCGACTCCCGCCATTCAAACGGCAATAGATTGCGACTCATGGCAACTGCAGGTTTGAATCCACTTGAGTCAGAACCACCTGGAATAAGCAATACGTCGCACCCAGCATCCCTGGCTAGGGCCTTCAATCGGAATCGTTGCCAATAAATGCGAATGGGTAATATCCGATCTAGCATTGGGTCATGTAGTTTATATAACCATGTTTTCTCATGAATCTTCTCTAAGGTCTTTTCATTGCCCCATACGATGACCTTTTTGAATCCATGCGACATCGGGTCCGCGGCTTTTAATAACTCCACGAGATGGGTAACCCCGCCACCTGCGCGGATGTTCGACGCATCAACACCTAAAATCAAAACCGCCCCCTTGGAATTTAGAATTAAAGCCTCCAAAGTCGGAAGCCCCTCTCCTCGATTTCTGCTGAACTGAAGGCAGATTTCACATCGGCAAACACGCCACCTGGCTTCAGGTGGGCAAGCAGCTGATCAATTCCCTGAGCGAGATAGTCCCGATGCGACACCGCAGCCACCACAGCATCCGCGCTGCTTGGGAGTTTTTCCCAAGGAGTCAGTTCAATCCCGTACTCAGCCATCGCTTCACTAGGATTGGCAAGGGGATCATGCACTATCACCTCGCACCCAAATTCTCTCAGTTCTCTCACCACATCAGCGACCTTGCTGTTTCGCAAGTCGGGGCAGTTCTCCTTGAAGGTCAGCCCGAGTACCAGCACCTGGCTACCCTTTACCGCCCCACCTCCCTGGATAATGGCCTTGATGGTCTGTTGGGCCACATAGGCACCCATGCTGTCGTTGATAGATCGGCCCGCCAAGATCACGTGTGGATGATAACCCAGCACTTCCGCCTTGTGGGTGAGGTAGTAGGGGTCGACGCCGATGCAGTGCCCGCCCACCAGGCCAGGGCGGAAGTTCAAGAAGTTCCACTTGGTCCCAGCTGCCTTCAAAACCTCCAGGGTGTCGATGTCCATCCGATGGAAGATGATCGCCAGCTCGTTCATGAGGGCGATGTTCAGGTCCCGCTGGGTGTTCTCGATGACCTTGGAGGCCTCGGCCACCTTGATGCTGCTGACCGGGTGGACGCCCGCCGATATGATCCGACCATAGATTTCTGAGACCTTCCGGAGAGTTTCCGGGGTATCCCCGGACACGACCTTGACAACCTTGGTCAAGGTTCGTTCCTTGTCACCCGGGTTGATCCGTTCCGGGCTATAACCCACAAAGAACCCCTGTTTCCACGTGAGGCCAGAATGTTTTTCCAGGACTGGGATGCAAACTTCTTCGGTAGCGCCCGGGTACACCGTGGATTCATAGACCACTATGGCGCCGGGCTTTAGATACCGCCCGATGGTCTCCGAGCTTCGAATCATCGGCCCGAAATCCGGCTGGTTGGCCTCGTTTACGGGCGTGGGTACAGCCACGACGATGAGATCAGCCTCCCGCAAACGCTCAGGGCGGTCTGTGAACTCAAGCTGCTCGGCGGCACGCAGCGCCTCGGGGCCGACCTCGCCGGTGGGATCCACCCCGTGCTCCAGGGCCGCGACCTTCGGGGCTGCCACATCGAACCCGATGGTCCTGAAGCGCTTACCGAACTCTGTCGCAAGAGGTAGCCCCACATACCCGAGCCCCACGACTGCAATCGTCTGAACCATCATCCATCCTGCCTTTCCACGGTGTCCCCATTCTGGCGCGGCCAACTTGGCTGGTGGAAAACAGACGCTACCTTCAGATCCTCTTTGTGACAGAAAGCACCTTGGGCCACAGTGCGGCAGGGCTCAACTCGGCAAAAAATGGCGAGAAATTCGGTGCCACTCATCCGGACCATGGCTGCCGAACGCAGGTTCTGACCTGGCTTCCCGCGGTTGTGAGGTCAAAAGGGTCCAAATCACCGGAAATTGAGCCAGCATTTGAATCGGTCTTGACGAATGTTCATGTGTCCACACGGCCATCCAAGATGCCGTGCCCAGACCTCATTGGTCAGCCATCCATGGGGGATTGGGCCGCGGCCCCCCCGCATAAACATGGCCCATGATGCTCAGAAAGTAATCGGCGCCGGCCTCACCCTGGACACACTGCGACCAAGCCGAGATGCGGGCCCGCTCCTGGGAACTCAGGCTCCCATGAGCCACCCAGGCTTGGAGGACATGCGCCAGGTCATCTGGATCACCCGCCCTGAACACAGCTCCACGCCAAGGATCCTCCAGTAACACCGAGGCCCCGCAATGATCGCTACAGATCACTGCAGCCCCCTGCATGAGTGCCTCATTGACCACGGCCCCCCAACCGTCCCAACGGCTGGGAAGAATGAGTATATCGTGTGAGCAGAGCAACCCTTGAATCATCGCATTTGGGACGACTCCATGCCAATTAATTCGTTTCGATATATTCAGTTTATTTGCCATCGATATTAGATCGCCCTTCACAGGGCCATTACCAACCATGCTCAATGTCCACTCATACTCGACCAGTCTAGCCAGCGCAGCAAACATAATATCTGCCGCTTTTTTAAAGTCCATTCTTCCAATAAATATTAAATTAACGCAGCCCGGGGCCCTACCCACGATTTCTACAGTCTCTGCTTGATTGGCATCAATTAAATAGGCAAATGGGAAAATTTTACTGGCGCTGTAGCCGCACCATCGAAACCACCTAGGCCCATTGCACCCGATGGCCAGCGCGAAATCAATATGGGATTGAACTTGCTGATGGGCTGCATAGTGAACCGCCAGCCGAAATAGACCCCTTGGTGGCCGGAATTCACCAGGTTCGGCCATTATCCCTGCGCGTGCGCCCATCGCTTTGACTCGATCGAATCCCCTGCGCCTCGATCCATGGCGGTTTCCACGGATCCCCGAGAAAATGTGCACCCGGTCGCTCGGCCCATCCTCCACCAGCGCATTGATGGTCGAAACCTCTGGCGCCAGGAACATCGCCACTCCCGGGAGTTCAGGCGGTTGCCATCCCAGGGCCTTCCGGTCTGGTCTCATCTTCCGGTCTGCGATCAAGCCTACCTGCCCAGGCACCCGCCGGGCCAGCGCACATAGAAGGGCTTTCTGGTGGGGGCTGATGGTGTCCTGCCAAAAAAGATATTTCAAGATCTCACCTCATCTATCTCGGCAGGCATGAACAAACCCCAGCAGGATCCACATTTGAAGGCCCAGTCCGCCCTGGGAGAAGAAGATCATCTCTCCTAGGTTCACAGCCAAGGCCGCCAATCCCAACAAGGCGAGGTCGATAGTCGTCCGAGTGGCCATGGGGATCAAGATAGAAAGAAGGAATACCAACCAGGCCAACCCACCGATCAAGCCCGTCTGACCAAGCACCGCCAGAGGCAAGAAGCCAGGCTCCGTCGGCGCACTGAGCGGCAACCCAAGCGTGGGGTCGTAATCAACCTCCCCCCCCCCCCCCTCGGAAGCCATACCAAACCCCACCCCAACCCAAGGGTGAGCTCGAAAATTCGTTAGATTGCCCTCCACCTGTCCGCTGCGCGACGCCGAGGCGTCCTTGAGATCGGCCACAGAAGAAAAGGTCGTGACCTCCGTGCCCTTTGCAATAAATTGGGTAGCAAAGGTTGTGATCCGGCCACCAAAAGCCAGAAGGAGGAGCACGGTGGAGATCACCAGAACATAGAACTTGCCAAACCCGAACTTCCGGGTGGGCTGGGTGGTTGGTCGGCTCATCGCGAGTTTGCGAAGGGCCACCAGCCCGCCTGCCACTCCCATGGCCACGGCACCAGTTCGAGATGCGCTGGCCCCCATGCATACGAGGCTTGCAAGCCCCAAGGGGATCACCCAGCCCCGCCCTTCCTGCCCGAAGAACCCTCGATGGATCAGGGCCACCGTCATGGGGGCAAGGTAGATCGCTAGAGCCTGTGGCTGGTTCAAGAGCCCCTGGAAAGCCCAACCATTTCGCAAGTACCCGAAGGGCAAGAACAAGAGGGGGAGGCTGAAGATCACTACCGCCGCATGGAGGGATAGAAACCAGTTCGCGAAGACCTGCCGATCGATGTCCCCACCATCGAACCCCCACATGGTTGCCACGACACCTACGGAAAAGGTCACGAGTTTCAGCAGGGAGAGCCCTGGGGCAGCACTAGAGAAAAGGGCCAATGTAGCGGCGATGGTCAGGAACCCCGCCAGACTCAGCATCCATTGGGGGACAGCCCCCCGCTGGAGCCTGGCGGCCACGATCCGGCCCGAAGCCACAAAGAGGAGAACCCACTTCATCAGGGAAGCGGCTGGTTGAGCGGGGGCAATCGCAGGGTTGATGAAGGTGACCAGAATCCCAATCGACAGCGCCTTCAGAGCAGTGCCTGGGCTCTTCAGGCTCCAGAGGATCAGAAGCCCAAGGGTGCCCGCAGCCATGAAGGATGCCCCCCCCTGGATCAAGAAGACCACTCCCACCAAGGCGACCACATGCCAGTCGAGGACGGCGCGGGAAAGGCATGCCAGCCTCTCACCCATTACAGCGCCCGCGGTCCCTTGAAGGCGAGGGTCAATCATGACCGACCAGCGTGGATTCGTATTGTTTACGGACCTTCGCGGGGACCCCGGCCAGCAAAACATTTGAAGGGTAGGTACCCGAGAGGATAACGGCACCAGCTCCCACAACAGACCCTTCGCCCAGCTGGGCCCCGGCGAGAATTAGACTCCGGGCCCCAATCCACGTTCCGGAACCGACAGATATTGGACTGGAAGCCCCGATTCCGGCTCGACGTAACCCCGAACTCAGCTCGTGTGTCCCCGAGGTTATGAGGGCACCTGGGCCGATATCAACATTATTACCAATATCAACCCGACCATCCACGTTCCCGATGATCACAGTCTCTGGCCCCACCCATACACCCTCTCCGAGCGATATATTTTGGCCATAAAAACGTGCAGTGGATGCGACTCGGGTCGTTTTACCGACTCTCAGGCCAACCAACCTCAACACCCTACGCCGTAATCCAAAAAATCCCTTATTCGGAAACCAAATTGTTAGAGAATTATATAATGTCAACCCCAGGCTCATAGGATTAACTCACCGGCTCAACTTCAAGAGAAATATAACCCATATATTAAGCTCCTGTCAGGAATAGTAATGTGTGTTTTGAATCAGCATTTTTAAATGCCGCTGGACGAGAAGCCACAGCGGGTACGCATCTAACAATAAAACACATATAGTCATCGAAATAAAAGGAACATATTCACGATCAGGCGATAATAAAAGAAAGGTGGCGATTATTGCCAAAATAGATCGAAGAAGGACCATCAAGGCTGCTAGCTTAATTCTCTGGAAACCCATCAGAATAGAGAAATGGGCCTGTTCCCATCCCAGCACCAGAAAATATCCTGATGCCGCCAGAAGCAAGGCGCGAGAAGGTTGGATCTCCCCGTGAAACCATAATCTAAACAACGCCAAACCCCAACCAATCAGTATAATTGCAACCAAAAGAGAGTACGCCGAGCAAAGAATGAGTAATTGGCGGTAGGCCTTCCTGGCCCATTCACCTTCGCCCCTAGCGGCACTATCAGCAATAGCAGGCCACAGCGGCGTTCCCAGCATTGCATAAACACCGCTAGCCATGACTATTCCATTCACAACTGCCGTAAAAGCCGCCGCCCTATCAGGGGCGCACACCCTTCCCACTAAAATAACTGGAAATATGTGGGCCAGGATATGGCCGATAGCACCCGCCAATGAATATGAAACTCCACTTTTTACAAGTTTCAAACATAATTTGAATCGGAAACAGGCGAAGGAAGGGCGCGTCTGAGGATGGTGCCATAAAGCCCACCATACATTCAGCGAGCGGCACAGTATTACTGGGGCGTTCACAGCCAAGATCATCCCAATGACACTCGGCCGATAAGAAGCAACCCAGATTATCGCGGCGATGACTGGAATACTATTGAACGTGGAATTCAGATTAATCACATGGAGCTCTTGATAACCCGTCAGTGAGGCTTCAAATAAAGAAATATTCATTTGAAGAAAGAACATAACCACAAGGATACTCAATCCCCATCTAATAACGACCAAATCGGCTTGATATAAATTCCCAAATATCAAATGCACAGGAAAATACCATGTTAAAATCAAGCTCAAAATACTTATTATGGATGAAATCACCATCACAGAATAAAATGCAGAAGAAAAAAGGTGCCGTTCTTCCTTCTCATCACTAATTGCCCGTGCTGCCGCCAATGAAACTGAAAGTGACGGACCTATACCAATATTGGAAACCCAAAGCCAGACCACAAGAGATGTCAACATAGAATAAAGCACGAACCCATGTATACCAAGCGATTTTGCTGCAACAGGCATGGCTATAATCTGCAAAAGAGCTGTTGTCACCTTCGACGAGAGTGAAGTTACCACTGCATAGCGAAACCGATTCTCGCGGAAACGAGAGGCTTCCTGATCACTGGAGCCCGAGCCTAGGGTCGGATGGTTTCGCTCTGACTCCTCTCCGAATGAATCGTCGATCAAGGGCGCCCCTGGTTGGAGACTTCGTGGTTGTGACCTTGCAGCGTGCACGGTGCCACAGCCAGCGTCTGGGCTGGCAACGGCACTAGCGGGCCTGAGAGGTTCGGCTGGTCTGCCGGTAGGAATATCCATAGTACCGATATCCCAATTTCGAGGTGTTCAGATCGTTAAACACGCATCCCTGGACCTTTACGCCCCCACCTTCCAAGCGTTGGAGGGTGAGTTGGAGTTCCTCCAGTGAATGCTGCTCGGCTTTTGTAATAAGGAGTGTGGTACCTGCATGCTTCCCCAGAATGACCGGATCGGTGACCGCCATCACGGGGGGAGCGTCGATGAGCACCAAATCATAGGCGCTGGAAACTTCCTGAATGAACTCAACCAATCGCCGACCCATCAGCAGCTCCGAAGGATTCGGTGGAAGGGCACCCGTGGTGAGGAGATCGAGACTTGGCAGCAGAGAAGTATTGAGCGCTTCGCGCCAGCTTACTTGGCCGGCAAGCACTTCGGACAGCCCTCGGCCACGCTCTGGCAAACCGAATGGACGATGCAAGTAGCCTCGGCGCAGATCACCATCCACCAATAGCACACGGTTGCCTGCCTGGGCCAAGAGGGTGGCGAAGTTGGCGCTCACAAAGGTCTTGCCGATGGCGGGGGTCGGGCCGGTGAAGAGGACCACGGAATTACGTGCATCCAGCATGCTGAAATGGAGGCTGGTGCGAAGGCTGCGCAGGCTCTCCACGGCTAAGTCCTCCGGCTGGGTTTCGGCCAGAAGGTGCTTTCCGGGCACGCCTCGTTGCAGTTCCTTTTGGATTCCCTCCTGGCGAAGGCTATGGGGAACCGTCACCACCACCGGTAACCCCAGGTGAACCTCGATGAGCCTGGGATCGGTCACGCCCCGGTGCAGAGCCTTGCGGAGCAAAGCCAGCCCAATGCCCCCTAGGAGCCCGAGCACGGCGGATAGACCCACGGCCACGGCCTTCTGGGGCTTGACCGGCCCCAAGCTGGGAAGGGCGTGGTCCACGATCCTGGCATTGCCAATCTCCCCGGCCTTGGCCACCTGGAGCTGCTGGACGCTGTTTAACATGGATGTGTACATGTCCGTGCTGACCTGCACCTCGCGCATGAGGCGCACCAGCTCCTGCTGGGTACGGGGAAGGGCTCGCACCTTGCCATCGAGCTGACGAGCCTCGGAGCCCAGCTTGGCGATCTGCTGATCCAGGGTGGCCACCACATCCGCCCGCTCCTTGTATGTGCGGAGAAGCTCCTCCTTCTTCTGCCGGAGCGCTAGGATCTGACCTTCCAGATCCACACTCTGCTTGAGCACGAGCTTGGTCTCTTCGGTGAGGTCAGCGGAGCCGGTCTGCATGCGGTATTGGTTCAGCTGGTTTTCAGCTGCTTCGAGCTTGGCCTTGAGCTGGGGAAGTTGCTCCTGAAGGAACGCCAGAGACCGGGACGCCTCCTCGGCCTTGCGGGCGATGTTCTGCCCGATGTACTGGGCCACGATCTCGTTGAGAATCTCGGCACCCCGGTTGGGATCGGGGCTTTCGAAACTCAAGCTGAGGATGTTGGTCTGCTTGCCCTTCTCGGCGACATGCAGGTTCTGGCGCAGGGCTTCGATGGCCTGGAGATAGGGTCGGCGGATCAGATCAAAGCGCTGGCCCGGGGCAGCCAGGAGGGCACGAACCTGAAGTAGCATGGGCTGGCCCCGCCAAGTGGCCTGAAGGATCTCGCCCTCATGCCCGCTGGCCAACTGGCGACCATCGGGAGCCTCCCAGAGGAAGGCGCCGTTCCCCTGGGCCACAATCCGGAACGGGGTTCCCCTCAGTGGTGCAGGCACATCGAAGCGCTCGATGCGTAAGGTGGGAGCATCGAGCCTCCCCCGCACAAGGGCATCCCCCAGCAAGGGATTGAATTGTGGCTGGGCCGCGATGTCCAGGGCCAAGGATTCCACCGTGCGGCCGAGCACGAGGTTACTCCGGAGAATTTCGATCTCGGTCTGAGCCGCAGCGGGCTGGTCGAGCAGGGCGGAAAGGGCCTCCATACCTGGCCCCCCCTTGCCACCCTTTTTATCCTCGACTTGGAGCAGCGCCTCGACTTGATAGATCGGGGTGGTGCGCCAAGTGACATACACCCCCAGAATCAGGGCCACAAGGGTGGTTCCGAGAATTAGAAACCGCGCGTCCCAGAGCAGGGCCACCAGCTCTCCCAGTGAGGTTTCGTCACGGTGTTCAAATCCGACTCCCCCCCGAAGGTTGGGACGGATGGGCTGTTCAGACTGACTCATGGCTTCCTTCGAGTGAGGCGGGGAATCCATGCGTCCACGGCCCCCTGGAGGTGTTCGTAGGTCTTCTGGTGCACTTGGGCAGTGCCGAGGATGGGATCAGCGATCTCCTGCTGGCCTTCCGACAGCCAGTGCCCCAGCAGGAAGACCCGGCCCCGGGCGTGGGGGGTCAGGGCCTCGCAGGCTTCCTTCTGGGCTCGGTCCATCACCAGGACGAGGTCCGAGTCCCGGATCAGCTCGGGGCTCACCTGGTGACCCCGGTGGGGCTCGAGGTCGAGGCCCAGCTCCGCGGCCAGGCGCCGGGTCTCCTCGTGGGCGGGCTGGGCCACCAGGGCCCCGAGCCCGGCGGAGCGCACCTCGACGGCGGGGCCGAGGGCCTTGCGCAGCAGGGCCTCCGCCAGGGGGCTGCGGCAGTGGTTGCCCTCGCACAGGACGAGGATGCGGCGGATCGCGAGGGGCATGGGCTACTGGCTGAGGTACTTGACTTCGGAGGCGGTGGAGGTGAGGGCGGAGACCGTGGGCACGATGAGGCTCACGACGCGGTTCCAGCGCACCAGGGGGCCGGCGTCCACGTAGACCAGGTCCCGGGGCTGGAGGGCGAAGCGGTCCGCCAGCACCATGGCCACGGGGTTGTAGGCGTCCAGGTGGAACACGTCCACGGCGTTCTCGGCCTGGCCGCGCCGGAACACGTAGATGGACCGGGCCTCGGCGGTGGTGGTGTTGATGCCGCCCGCATCGGAGATGGCCTGGGCCAGGGACAGCTTGCCGTGGTAGGTGGGCACGGAGCGGGGGTTGCGCAGCTCGCCCAGGAGGTAGACGGGCTCCTCGTCGCGGTTCTGAACGTGCACCGAGTCGCCGTCCCGGAGGAGGATCTGGCCGATGCGGTTGCCCCGGGTCATGAGCTGGAGGAAGTCGAGGGACCAGGTCCGATCCCCGCGGGAGACCAGAACGTGGCTCTGGTCGGCCGTGGGCAGGAAGCCGCCGGCGCGGTTGACGGCCTCCGCCAGGGTGAAGGGGATGTCGGTGACGTTGTAGACGGCGGGGTTGCGCACCTCGCCGCTGATGAAGACCTTCTGGGACCGGTAGGCGATCACCTTCAGATCCACCTGGGGCCGCTGGAGCACGTCATCGAGCTTGGCGGTGAGGAGGGCGCGGGCCTCCACCACCGTGAGGCCCGACACCTTCACGCGGCCGATGTAGGGGTAGAACAGGAATCCGTCCTCGTCCACCACCATGCCGGTGGCGGCATCGGTGCGGTACTGGCCCAGGGGCAGGGTCAGCTCCGGGTGGTCCCAGACGGTGACCATGAGGATGTCCTGGGGGCCGATGCGGTAGGGCTCGACCTTGGTGGCCAGCAGCTCCTTGACCTCCGTGGAGGCCGGGCGGGCCCCATAGGCCTTGAGGGTCTCGGGATTCAGGGGATGCAGGGTGACATCCTGGCCGTTCACCTGGGTGCGGGTCTCCCGCTCGAAGGCGCGCTCGTTGAACTTCATGCCTGGGGCCCGGCAGGCGCCCAGCAGGAGGGTCAGGCCCAGGACGGCCAGGACCGGGAGGCGCCGGCAGAGGGCCGGGGCACCCGGCATAGAGGACGGGTGGATCGGGAGAATCTCAGACATTCCATTCCTATCGGTCAGGTACAAGCAGGAGGCCAGTTTCAACAGAGCCTCATATCGTCTCATCCGCCGCCGGGGATTCACAATTCGAGACTAAGTGACAAGAGGCACAGACCGCCCGGATCGAGCTTTCGCGCCCGGGCAAATAGGGGGGGTTGCCCTGGCGAAAGGCTTTATTGCCACCGATTTCGCCAATGACGCTAATTGAGACTCGGACGCTTCCCGCATGGACGGGCCAGGTGAGGACTTCGGCGAAAGGCTTTTTGGCCACCGATTTCGCCGATGGCGCTGATTGGGGCTCGGAGGGGTCCCGCATGGGCCGGCCGCAGGCCGCTTCCGGCTCCGCCGGAAGTCATGGGGGGCGCCAGGGCCGCGAGCCCCCAAAAGATCGCGGCCCTGGCGCCCCCCATGGAGCCCATGCTGCGCTGGAGCCAGGAATCGCTTTTAAATCACTGAAATCAGCGAAATCGGCGGCAAAAACCATCTTTTTCTTTGGTGTCGGATCTGCCGAACGCCGGGCTAAGCTGTCTCTCCCTTCCCGGCATGGAGACAGACAATGCAGGAGCACGATCCCCTGACGGAGCGGATCATCGGCTGCGCCTTCAAGGTGGCCAACACCCTCGGCCACGGCTTCCTGGAGAAGGTCTACGAGAATGCCCTGGCCCACGAGCTCCGCAAGGCGGGACTTGAGGTGCTCCAGCAGCATGGCCTGGAGGTCCACTACGACGGCGCGCTGGTTGGCGAGTTCCAGGTGGACCTGCTCGTGGAGGGCCGGGTCCTGGTGGAGCTGAAAGCGGTCGCGGGCATCCTGGACGTCCACATGGCCCAGAGCCTCAACTACCTCAAGGCCAGCGGCAGACCTGTGTGCCTGCTCCTCAACTTCGGCCCGAGCCTCCAGGTCCGGCGGCTGGTTCACGGAGGTTGAGAAAGACTTTCTAGCCACCGATTTCGCCGATGGCGCTGATTGGGGCTCGGATGGGTCCCGCATGGGCCGGCCAGAGGCCACTTCCGGCTTCGCCGGAAGTCATGGGGGGCGCCAGGGTCGCGAGCCCCCAAAAGATCGCGGCCCTGGCGCCCCCCATGGAGCCCGTGCTGCGGGGGGGGCCCGGGGGGCCCGCCCCCCCACCCCCCCCCCCCCCCCCCCCCCCCCATGGAGCCCATGCTGCGCTGGGGCCGAATATCGCTTTTAATCACTGGAATCAGCGAAATCGGTGGCGAAAAATGCTTTGCGCTGGATGTGCCTCCGCCTCCCCAGGAATCCTCCTCCTCCGGTTCAAGCTTTTTGGTGGTTTCATGGAAGCCCACGGCTTCGACCTTCCAGCGGAGACCCCATGAGCCACCTGCCCGCGGACGCGCGCACCCGCGTCACCCTTCCCCAGTTGCACGCCTGGCACCACGCGGGACGGAAGCTCGTGATGGTCACGGCCTACGACGCCGCGACCGCCCGCATCGCGGACGCGGCGGGGGTGGACCTCATCCTCGTGGGCGACAGCGTGGGGAACGTGTGCCTGGGCTTCGAGAACACGCTGCCCGTCAGCATGGCCATGATGAACCACCACCTGGAGGCCGTGGCCCGCACCCAGCCCACGGCCATGCTGGTAGCGGACATGCCCTACCTGAGCTTCCATCTCAGCGTGGAGGACACCCTGCGGAACGCCGGGGGCTTCCTCCAGCGCGGGGCCCAGGCGGTGAAGCTCGAGGGCGGAGCCAAGCGCCTGCCCATGATCCACGCCCTCATCGATGCGGAGATCCCCGTCATGGGCCACCTGGGCCTCACGCCCCAGAGCGTGAACCCCATGGGCGGCTTCAAGGTGCAAGGCAAGCACAAGGGCGATGCCATCCGCCTGCTTGAGGACGCCCAGAAGCTGCAGGACGCCGGCTGCTTCAGCCTGGTGTTGGAGGGCATCCCGGCGGACCTGGCGGCCCGGGTGACGGAAACCCTGGAGATTCCCACCATCGGCATCGGGGCCGGCCCCCGGTGCTCGGGCCAGGTGCTGGTCTTCCATGATGTGCTGGGCCTGCTGCCGGGCACCTCGCCGAAATTCGTGCGCCGCTATGCCGAAGGATTCCAAGACCTGCGGGACGCACTGGCCCTCTGGGCCGAGGATGTCCGCTCCGGAGGGTTCCCCGACGACCGGGAATCCTATACGCTTCCAGATGCCGTTCGTCCGGTTCTGACCCAGTGGCACCCCTGATCGCGCCCTTGGTAAACTGACAGGCGCTTTCTGAAGGATCCCGCTTTTGTCCATGCGAGTCGTCCGTTCCATTGCTGATCTCCGCGCCCTCCTGAGACCCCTGCGGGACGAGGGCAAGCGCATCGGCTTCGTCCCCACCATGGGGTTCCTGCACGAGGGCCACGGGGCCCTCATCCGCCAGAGCGCTGCCCGCTGCGACGCCACGGTGGTGTCGATCTTCGTGAACCCGACGCAGTTCGGCCCCGGCGAGGATCTGGCCAGCTACCCCCGGGACCTGGAGCGGGACCAGAACCTCTGCCTCGAGACCGGGGCCACGGTGCTGTTCATGCCCGAGGTCGCCGAGATCTACCCCACGGGCTTCCAGACCCATGTGGAGCCCGGCCACCTGGCCGACACCCTCTGCGGCCGCTACCGGCCCGGCCACTTCCGGGGCGTGGCCACGGTGGTGGCGAAGCTCTTCAACATCGTGCAGCCGGACCTGGCCTTCTTTGGCCAGAAGGACTTCCAGCAGACGGCGGTGATCCGCCGCATGGCCCGGGACCTGAACCTCACCGTGGACGTGGTGGTGGTGCCCACGGTGCGCGAGGCGGACGGCCTGGCCCTGAGCAGCCGCAACACCTACCTGGATGAGGATGGCCGGAAGCGCGCCCTGACCCTCAGCCAGGGCCTGCTGGCCGCGAAGGCCGCCTTCGACGAGGGGGAGCGGGAACCGGCGAAGCTGCTGGAGCTCGCCCGGACCCTCATGACCGGGGCGGACTCCATCCAGTACCTGGAGCTGGTGGACGCCCAGACCCTGGAGCCCCTGCAGAGCCCGGTGGACCGCTCCGCCGCCCTCTGCGTGGCCGCCTACCTGGGCAGCACCCGCCTCATCGACAACGTCCTCCTGACCCCTCCCGCGAACGGGACGGGAACCAGTGGAGGCCAGGGCGCCTGAGCGGCTGCTCGGCGAAAGGCTTTTCAGCCGCCGATTTCGCCGATGGCGCTGATTGGGGCTCGGATGTGTCCTGCATGGGCCGGCTGGAGGCCGCTTCCGGCGTTGCCGGAAGTCTTGGAGCCCATGCTGCGCTGTAGCCGGGAATCGCTTTTAATCACTGGAATCAGCGAAATCGGTGGCGAAAACGGCATTGCACAGAAAGAGCCCCTCACCTTTCGGACTACCCACGCCTCCTCCCATGGATGGAGGCCTTCGCCAGGGCCGGGGGTTAGAATGGCGGCGTCCTCCGGGCTGCCGTCCGGGGACCCATTCCGGGAGGTTCCATGCTCGTCCCGATCCTGATTTCCGCGGCTCTCATCGCCATGCCCCAGGGGCGCGGCCATGGGAAGCACGGTCATGATGGCCCTCCCGGGCATGCCCGCGGGGGGGACGGCGTGCCTCCGGGCCTGGCCAAGAAGGGCGGCATGCCCCCGGGCCTGGCCAAGAAGTTCGGCGCCCGGCTGCCCGAGCGCCCCTACATCGCCGTGGATCCCCGCTACACCGACCGCGCCTGGTTCCTGATCGATGGCCGCTGGGAGCTCCGCAAGGGATTCTCCGTGGGCGTCCAGGCCGAGGTGCGCGATGTCCTCCGCATGCCCGCCGCGCCTCCGCCGGTGCCCCTGCCCCGGGTGGGCGTGGACCTCCACGTCGCCCTGTTCAACTAGCGAGGAGGTTTGATGCTTCGCCACGTGATGAGCGCCGCCCTCCTGGCGGCCGTTTCCCTGGCTGCTCCCCCCGCCACGGCCCGTCCCGACGACCACCGGGGCTGGCGCGGCGAGCGGGAGGAGCGGCATGACGACCGGCGGGATGACCGCAGGGATGACCGCCGGGATGACCGCGAAGACCGGAAGTACTGGAAGGAACGCGACAAGGCCGAGCGCAAGTACTGGAAGGAGCGGGACAAGGAGGCGCGCAAGTACGAGCGCCACCGCTACGAGCGCGATGATGACGACGACCGGGGCGAGCGCCGCTACCGCCGCTACCGGGCCCCCGTCTGGATGGACGGCTACTGGCGCTCCGGCGATGACCGGCACTACGTGGCCCTGGTGCCCGGTGATCCCTCCCGCTGCTACGTCTTCATCGAGGGCCGCTGGGTGCTCCGCCAGATCCGCGACCCCCGGGCCCGCCTGGACCTGGAAGGCGCCTTCCGCCTGCCCGTGGCCCCGCCCCCGGTGGCCCCGCCCCGGCTGGGCGTGGATCTCCACGTGGTGCTGTTCAACTAGATCAGGTAAAAATCGAGGATGGACCCAGGGTACACCTGGGTCCATCCTTATGCGTTGGCCGGGACTCCCTTGAGAGCCTGGACCGGAGGATGCATGCTGCGCCACTTCCTGCTCGGTAAGATCCATCGCGCCACCGTGACGAGGGCCGATCTGGACTACGTGGGGTCGATCACGCTCGATCCGTTGCTCATCGAGGCCGCCGGCTTCATGGAGAACGAGAAGATCGACATCTACGACGTGACCAACGGGTCGCGCCTGTCCACCTATGTGATCCCGGGGGTCCCGGGCTCCGGCGAGGTGGGCATCAACGGGGCCGCCGCCCACCTGGTCCAGAAGGGCGACCTGGTGATCATCGCCGCCTACGGCTGGATGACCGCCGAGGAGGCCGAGACGGTGGCGCCCAAGGTGGTCTTCGTGGACGAGCGCAACCGCATCACCGAGCGCCGCCGCCAGGAGCGCACCCCCCTCTGCACCAGCGCCTTCGCGGACTGAAAAGCTTTTTCGCCACCGATTTCGCTGATTGTGCTGATTGCGCCTCGGATGCTTCCCGCATGGGCCGGCCGAAGGCCGCTTCCGGCGGAGCCGGAAGTCATGGGGGGCGCCAGGACCGCGCTCTCCCAGAAGGACGCGGCCCTGACACCCCCCATGGGGCCCATGCTGCGCTGAGGCCGGGTATTGCTTTCAAATCACTGAAATCAGCGGAATCGGTGGCAAATTATTTTTCAAACTCTGTCAATCCATCTTTTAATCCTGTAAATCCTGTCCCAGCTGTTCCCTCTTCAAGGAATAAACACCAACTCCGGAACCTTCGACGGTTGGCGCGGCATCCAAGGGTCATGGTAGAAATGACCTACCCTTCGGCCTGGTACGGCCCTGGGGCCCGCAGTCGGGGCACGGCGACCCCCTGCACGGTTCTGAAAGGTTGGTTCCATGGAAGTCCGCAAGTCCCTGGTGGTCAATTCGACCCCCCTGGAGACGCGCATCGCCCTGCTTGAGAACGGCCAGCTCTGCGAGCTGTTCCTCGAGCGGACGATGAACAAGAGCCAGGTGGGGGATGTGTACAAGGGCCGCGTGGCCAAGCTGCTCCCCGGCATGCAGAGCGCCTTCGTGGGCATCGGGGGGGCGAAGGACGGCTTCCTGTACCTGGATGACCCCATGGCCCAGCGCCTGGGCGCGGACCTGTCCGCCGAGGAGGATGGCGAGGAGGCCGCCGAGGACCTGCCCCCACCGCCGCCACCCCTGCCCCCCGTCAAGGAGGGCGAGGAGACGCTCGTCCAGGTGGTGAAGGATCCCATCGGCTCCAAGGGGCCCCGGCTTTCCCGCCACCTGAGCTTCCCCGGCCGCTTCCTGGTGTTCATGCCGGGCATCGACCACATCGGCATCTCCCGCAAGATCACCGATCCCGTGGAGCGCGAGCGGCTCCGCGAGCTGATCCGCAGCCACGCCCAGCCTGGCGAGGGCTTCATCGTCCGCACGGCCGCCATCGGCGAGAAGGACGAGGACCTGGTGGGCGACGTGGCGTTCCTGCGCCAGATGTGGGCGGAGATCCAGGCCAAGGCCGAGACCGTGCCCGCCCCGGGCCTGGTCTGGCACGACCTGCGCCTGCTGCAGAAGGTGCTGCGCGACATCTTCCGCGAAGAAGTGGCCAGCTTCTGGGTGGACGACCCCGAGGCCCACCGCGAGGTGCTGACCTTCGTGGAGAAGCTGCACCCCGAGTGGGCCAACCGGGTGAAGCACTTCACCTCGGACCTGCCCATCTTCGAGGCCTTCGGCATCGAGTCGGAGATCGAGGCGGCGCGCCAGCCCAAGGTCTTCCTCAAGCATGGCGGCTCCATCGTGCTGAACCAGACGGAGGCCCTGGTCAGCGTGGATGTGAACACGGGCAAGTTCGTGGGGAAGAAGGATCTGGAGGAGACGGTCTACCTCACCAACCTGGAGGCCATCCCCGAGATCGTGCGCCAGCTGCGCCTGCGCAACCTGGGCGGCATCGTGGTCATCGACTTCATCGACATGGTGGACCCGGCCCACCGCGACGAAGTGCTGGCGCGGCTCCAGGAGGAGCTGAAGCGCGACCGCAACCACGCCCGGGCCGGCGGCATCTCCGAATTCGGACTGGTGGAGCTCACACGCAAGCGCACGGGCCCCTCCCTGGAACGCCAGCTCACCCAGCCCTGCCCTGCCTGCAACGGCACCGGACGCCACCAGAGCCCGGAGACCTCCCTGCTCAAGGCCTACCGCGAGCTGGTGCGCCTGGGCGAGCGCCTCCGCGGCGCAGACGTGCGCCTGACCCTGCATCCGGATCTGTCCGGCGCCCTCCACCAGGAGGCCCGCGAGGGCCTGCTGCAGCTGGCCCGCCTCCTCGGCGCCCGCGTGCAGTGGATCGAGCGCCCGGACACCCCGCGGCACTCCGTGGTGATGGATGTGCAGCTGCCCGGCCAGGACAGCGCCACCGCCTGATCCCAGCCCGAGCCGTTCCTGGGACCCAATCAAAAAAACTTTTAGCCACCGATTTCGCTGATGGCGCTGATTGGGGCTCGGATGGGTTCCGCATGGGCCGGCCAGAGGCCGCTTCCGGCGTGGCCGGAAGTCATGGGGGGCGCCAGGGCCGCGAGCCCCCAAAAGATCGCGGCCCTGGCGCCCCCCATGGAGCCCATGCTGCGCTGGGGCAGAGAATCCTTTTCCATCACTGAAATCACTGAAATCGGTGGCGAAAAAAATCCTTTGGCTTTCAGAACCCAGGGCTGGCGAGCGCCCCTTCCACATCGCCCCACCTCGATCCCACCTCGATCTTCGGTATCTGATGACCTGGGAATCCCGTATAGACTGGCGGGATGCGGAGCCGCAACTCCGCCTGCGGGCGGCCAGGCCTTCGACTTCCCGGGCGCCACCAACCATGGATTCCCGAGTGAGATACGATCGACTGGCGCTGAACCTGTCCTGCCTACTGGCCGGCCTGCCCCTGGCGGCCCAGATGCCGCCCGGCTGGTTCCGCCAGGAATCCCTGGGCGCCGGCAGGCAGGGCGTCTGGTATGGGGGAGGCGTCTGGGCCGGGGACAAGCACAGCGCGCCGGCCACCTTCGTGGACAGCCTCGGTCTCGGAAACGCTCTCACCGGCCAGGGCACGCACCTGGAGACCGGCTGGCGCGGCGCCCGCTGGGACCTGGCGGGGCAGATCAACGCCTGGCGGGATGCCCAGGGCCAGTCCCGGATCATCGTCCAGCGCTTCCACATCGCCTACGCCTCCGCGGGCGGATGGCGCACCGCCCTTGAGCAGGAGCCCCTCGTGTGGGGCTATGGGCTCAACGGCGGCTACGTCCTGGGCGAGGCCGCGCGACCCTTCCCCAGGTTCCGGGTGGAAAGCCCGTTCACGGACATCCGTGTGTTCGGCGTGCCGCTCGGCACCTGGAAGGGGCAGATCTTCCTGGGCCAGGTGGAAGGCCACAAGGTGATCGGGGAAAACAGCCAGGATCCCTCGTACCGGCAGCGCGCCATCGCCGGCGTGGGGGATCCGCAGCGTCCCTTCCTCTCCGGCCTCCGGCTGGAGTCCCAGCTGGGCGAGAGCACCGAGCTGTACATCAACTACATCAACCTGTTCGGCGGCAGCGTCCAGGGGAGGTCCCTCACCGAGGGATACCAGACCCGCCATTGGATCGCCTCGTTCTTCGGACTTAAGGACTCCTATGCCGAGGGAGGGCTCGGCCTCGATGGCTCCTCCTCGTTCCTGAGCACGGGTCGCGTCAAGAGCGCCTCCACGTCCGATGTCGGCGTGCGGATCCGCATGAACCCCCTCGAGCGCCTGTTCGGCGCCGAGGACGTCCGCTTCTACGTATCCCGCGGCGCCAAGGCGGTGAACACGCGGATGCAGTGGCTGATCCATCGACCAGGCACGGCCTTCCGCACGGACCTCCGCAACGACTGGATCAGCCTCACCCAGGCGCCATTCAGGCCCTGGAACCAGCGATCCCGCTACGTCCTCCCAAGTCCCACCGTTCCCAACGACGCGGTCGGCCTTCTGATCAACTGGGGCAGGGTCCGGCTCGGCGTGGAATACCTCGACACCGCCAACAGCCTGCTGAACCCTGACAACCCAGGCCTTACAAACCACCGGACCTTCGAGCAGGACACCTACCTGTCCGGCTTCTACCAGGAGGGCGATCCCCTGGGCAATGCCACCGCTGGCGAGGCGCGGACGGTCACCCTGCGCGCCGAGGTCGACTGGACGCCCCGATGGGCGACGAGGACCTGGCTGCTTTGGGGCGACCGCCCCTTCCGGGAGTCCTACTACTGGGTTGATAAGCCCTATCGAGACGGCCTGGCCGACTGGCTCCTGGACCACCCCGGCGCCACCCCGGTGCGCAACCGGTTCCTGGGCCTCCAGCAGGTCGTGGCGTGGCGGCCGGACCCGGTGCTGCGCGTCCAGGCCGGGGTCAGCGCCCAGCGCCAGAACGCCTACCTCAACGTGAAGGGCGACGCGCGCACCGGCTTCCGCTGGTTCATCGATCTGGGCTGGACCTGGCCGGGGCGCTGACACACCTCGGCAGCCACCGAACCACGCACGTCGAGGAAGCCTTCAGGAGAGCGTCCGCGCGCGGCCGCATCATTCGGCAGCTCTCGGCGAAAGGATTTTTAGCCACCGATTTCGCCGATGGCGCTGATTGCACCCCGGATGCTTCCCGCATGGGCCCGCCGCAGGCGGCTTCCGGCGGCGCCGGAAGTCATGGGGGGGGGGGGGGGGGGGGGGGGGGGGGGGGGGGGCCCCCCCCCCCCCCCCCCCCCCATGAGCCCATGCTGCGCTGGGGCATGGAGTCGCTTTTCATCACTGAAATCGGCGAAATCGGCGGCGAAAAACGTTTTTTGCTTCGAACTGAAGGCTACCCCAGGCACGTCGGGCAGCGCATCCCCAGCTGGAGGTTCTCGATGAGCTCGGGCACGCGGTCCAGGCTGCGCACTTCGTAGAGGGGGGCGTCGGGATCGTGGTGGGGCCGGGGCTTGGCCTCGCGGTTCACCCAGATGGCCGTCCAGCCCGCGGCCAGGGCTCCCTCCACATCGTCGGTCCAGCTGTCGCCCACCATGGCGAGGTTGCCCGGGAACAGACCCAGCCGCCGCTGCACGGCCTCGTAGGCCGCGGGCTCGGGCTTGAGGGCGCCCAGGTCCGCGCTGCGGTGCTGCAGGCGGATGCGCTCGGAGATGCCCAGCCGGTCCAGCAGCTCCAGGCCGAAGCTCTGGGTGTTCGAGAGCAGCGCCACCCGCGCCAGGTCGCGCACCGCGGCCACCACTTCCGGCGCGCCGGGAAAGCACTCCGCCTGGTCCCCCGCCTCGCGGAAGGCCTGGGCCATGGCCTCCATCTGCCCGGGCTCCAGTCCCGCGGGCTCCCGCCAGGCCTCCAGGAAGGCCTCCACGGACGCGTAGGGCCGGATCATGCCATCCCGCATGAGGGCGGGGTGCAGGTGCTCCTGCTCGGGCCGCAGCAGGCCCTTCAGCCGCTGGAACGGGCTGCCCGCCGGGCTGAAGACCAGCGTGTTCCAGAGGTCGAAGACGACGGCGCGGATCATGCGGCTCCGGAGGTCAGCGTCCGGTGCTCTTCGACGTGCGGAAGGGCACGCCGAACTCGATGCCCATGACCTCGAAGCGGGCCTCGCCGGCCAGGCTCCAGGTGGCGGACTCGCGGCGGACGGCGGCGGCCGTGATCGGTCCCCACGCGTTCTTGAGGTCCGCGTAGGTCATCACCACCTCGGCGTGCAGGGTACTCCGGCCCTTCGGGGCCAGGTCCATGCCCTCCGGGAAGCCGATGGCGCCCAGGGCATGGTCCCCGCCCTGGGCCGCCAGCCGCAGGTTCCCGCTCACGCGCCGGGTGCGGAGGCGCATGTCCGACGCGTTGTCCACGCCCACGTCCAGGCGCAGCCGCAGCCGCGACTGCTCCAGGGGAAAGGCAAGCTCCACCTGGGGTTCCACGCGGTCCAGCGAGAAGCGGAGCTGACGGGCGGCCTCCTGGTAGCGCAGGGCCGGATTGATGGCGTCGCAGCCGGCGAGGATCACGAGGGCCGAGAGGGCGAGGGCGCGCTTCATGTCAGGCTCCGCGGTAGATCACGCAGTTGTCGGTGGTCTCGTACACCTCGACCTGGCAGAGCTGCGGCAGGGCGGGCTTGAGCTGCTCCCAGATCCACACGGAGATGTTCTCGGCCGTGGACAGGGGGATCAAGTCGTTGAGGAAGCGGTGGTCCAGCTTCGAGATCACCTTCTCTGTCACCACCTTCGAGAGGTCGTCGAAGTCGATGATCATGCCCGTCTCCGGGTTCACCTGCCCCTCCAGCGAGACGAACAGCTTGTAGCTGTGGCCGTGCAGGTTCCGGCACTTGCCGGGGTGGTTGTAGATGAAATGGGCCGCTTCGAACCAGTACTCTTTGCGCAGGATCATGGCACTCACGAAGAAAAGGCCCCGCGGTCGCGGGGCCCTTCATTCTAGCAGCGGCCTGCCCTACTTGATGGCATTCAGGACCAGCGCCAGCGGTGTCAGGGCCTGGAGGTTCTCCTGCCAGCTGGTATCTCGGCGGAAGCGCTGGGGCACCAGCACCGTATCGCCAGGCTCCACGGCGCGGCCCTGCACCCAGCTGTCGAGGATGCGGCCGTCGGCCTTGAGCAGCCTCACGCCCCAGTAGTCCGCATTGTGCGTGAGGCCGCCGGCCAGCTTCAGCATGTCGGAGACCTTCATGCCCTTCTGGACCTTGTAGGTGGCGAAGGGGCTGGCCGTCTCGCCCACCACGTAGGCTGCGTCCGTGGCCCGGGGGATGACGATCTCGTCCCCGTCCTGCAGTTCCACGTCAGCCTGGGCGTTCCCATTGAGGGCCGCCTCGAAGTCCACCACCATGCGGTTGAGGGAACCCGTGATCAGCCCGTGCATGAGCGGCCCCCGCAGCAGCTGGCCGGTGGCGCCCTGACGGCGCGTCTCGTTCAGGCGCTCCAGGATGTCATTCACCCCCTTGCTGCTGGGATCCTGGGCCTGCTGCACGAGCCGCTTCGACGGCGGGAGCTCCTGGCCGGATGCGCCCAGGGCGGCGCCTGCCTGGGCGCGCGGGTCCGGTTTCTTCAGCGCCTCCAGCAGCTTCAAGGGGTCCTCCAGCTCGGGGGTCTCGCCGCCCATGCTGCGCAGGAAGATCCCCGCCTTCGGCATGGCCTCCCTCGTCAGCCCGCCGGCCCGCTGGATGAGCTGGGCCAGAGTGGGCCGCTCCGTATCCATGGTGTAGCTGCCCGGCCGGGCCACCTGGCCCAGGATCCGGACGGTGCGGTGGACGCGGTAGTCTGGCTTCTCGAACAGGCTGATCTGGTCGTCAGGCTGCAACCGGGGGTTCTGGGCATCATCCTGGATGCCCACGGGACTCCCCGCCTCCGTGGACAGCAGCCGGGCAAGGTCCAGCCGCACCACTTCGCTGGGCTTGCCATCCCGGCTGCGCGCCAGCTCCGCCGTCAGGCGATCCGCGGATTTGAGGGGCAGGCCGGCTCGGAAGATCAGATCCGAGGCCCGCATTCCTTCGTGGAAGGGGAAGATACCCGGCCGGGTCACAGGGCCCAGCAGCTTGACCGTCCGCGGCAGGCGCAGGTCCTGGAGGCGGTACAGCTCCACCCGGTCCCGGTCTTCCAGCAGCAGGTTGTGGGAGGGATCCTTCTGGAGCGCCTTGGCCAGATCGAAGCTCAGGAAGCGCGTGGTGCCGTCGGGCAGCTGGCGGACGATCTCGCCCCGCGCCATGTAGGTGTCCGGCAGCACCTGGGATTCGCGGGCCAGCAGATCGCCTACCCGCAGCCCTTCGGTCCGGGCGAAGGAGCCGGGCACCCGCGCCCAGCCCTGCACGGTGACAGCGCGCTCCTGGGGCCCGCGCCGCGGCAGGGCCGACAGCACGTCGCCCCAGCCCAGGACTGCGGGGGCTCCGACCAGGGGCACGTCCACGGCCTGGAGCGCGCCATCGGGCCCCCGGCGACGGAGGGTCAAGGAGGCCGGGGAGGACTCGGGCAGCAGCCCACCGGCGTAGCGCAACGCGTCTGCCGTGGTCTCGCCGGGCTTCATCTCGAAGACCATCCGCGGGGCAACACCCTTGAGATCCCACAGGCGCCGCCATTCGGGAAGGCTCTCATCCACAGGTTCCTGGCCCGCCACGGGCTCCTTCAGGATCCGGTGATCGCCGCGGGCCCGCAGCTTCAGCGCAGCCAGCACCCGGCGAAGCTGCGCCAGGCGGGCCTCCACGGCCAGGCGCTCCTCGAGAGCCAGAGGTTCCGCCCCGTTCGAAGCCCTGGTCTTGGTATCGGTTCCTTGGTTCCGGGCCGTCGGCACCTTCGGCACGAGACCCAGCCAAAGGTCCTGGGAGGATGAGCGATCCGCCGCTTCGGCGCCGTTCCGCACCAGGTTTTCCTCCTGGGCCTGCTCGCGGGGAGCCTGGGCCATCTGGTATTCCAGGCGGAGGATCTCCTGCTCAAGCAGGGCCTCGTCCTCATCCCCCGACTGCAGCGCTCCCAGCTGGAGCAGCTGCTCATCGGCCCGATCCTGCACCGGGGCCAAGGCGACCCGGGCGAAGGTCCCCTCCAGCGTCACCTGGTTCTGGGCCATGGGTACGAACAGGGTGTCGCCGTTCTGGAGCGCCACGTTGGGATTCCCCAGGCCCTCGGCCCGCAGGGGATAGAGGTCCAGGCCGGCTACCTTCTGGCCTCCGCGCATCACCCGGATGTCACGGTAGCTGCCCACGGCCGTGGGGCCGCCGGCCAGGCTGAGCACATTGACCAGGGAGCTGAGGCTCGACACCAGGTAGCTGCCGGGCTTGTAGACCTCGCCCAGCACGAAGACCCGCACCTCGCGGAGCTTGATCACCTGCAGGTCCACGGAGGAGCGGGAGAAGTTGCGTCCCACCACCCCCTGCACCACCTGCTTGGCCCGGCCCAAGGTGAGCCCGCCCACCTTGGCCGTGCCCACCTTGGGGATGACGATCTCTCCGCGGCCATCCACCTGCACGGGCAGCTCGAAGGTGGCACTGCCGAAGACGTTGAGGTTGAGGCGGTCGCCGGTGCCCAGCACATAGTCCTCGGCGATGCCGCCTTCCGTGGCCGCCGAGCCGCGCTGGCGGACGTCGAACAGGTCCGCCGCGAACCGGCGGGGCCCCTTCTCCCGGCGCTTGAGGGCCTGGATCTCGCGATCCAGCTTGTCGTCGGCATCCAGCTGACGCGCTGCCTCCTCCGGCGTGGGCGAGGTGGCTGGGAGGGCCGTGGACCTGGCGGGTACGGAATCCGCCGCCCCGCCCACCCCCTGGGCCGAGGCGGCCTGCTTCAGGGCCTGCAGATCCAGGCCCTGGGGCAGCTGGGCGGAGAGCGTGGTGGCGACCGCCAGGGCCAGGATGGTGCGGGAGATCGGGACGCGCATCAGGACAGTCCTATCGGTGTGGATTCCGGGGGATCCATCCCACCGGCGGAGCAGAAGGCATGATGATCCAGTATGCCCGACCCTCGGCAGACATCGGCCTCTTCGACCGATCGATCAGAGCCTCGTGTGGGACCCGGAGACTTCACGGACGCTGCCGGACACCATGAAGGGGATCTCGCGGCGCACCTGGGCGGTCGCGGGCCGATCCTTCACCGTCACGCGGTCCTTGAAGGCCTTGAGGGCCAGGACCGCCAGGATCACCACGCCCACGCGCGACATGGCCTCGTGCCCGGGAAGATTCGTGGCGTGCAGCATGGGCAGGGCGGCGATGCACAACAGGGTCGGCGTGGCGAACCAGGAGCGACCGTTCATGTGATCCATCATCCAATGGTGGAGGTGGCTGCGATCGGCGGCGCCGAGAGGAAGGCCCTTCCAGGCCCGGATGCCCACCACCAGCAGGACATCCACCGTGGGATAAGCGAAGACCCACAGCAGCAGGTTGGGATTCCTCAGCGCGAAGGCCTCCACCCCGAGAATGGCGAAGAGGGTGCCCAGCATGAGGGCTCCGCAATCACCCAGGAAGTGCCGGGCCTTCGGGAAATTCAGGACCAGGACCGCCGCCAGCCCGCCCCAGAGAAGTCCGGACTGGACCCCGAGGTTCCAGCCCAGCACGCCCAGCACCAGGGCGGCGAATCCCATGGCCAGGCCGTTGATGCCATCGATGAGGTTGTAGGCCTGAGGCAGGGCCCAGAACCACAGGGTGAGCAGGGGCACGAGCACGATGGGGTGGCCGGACAGGGTAAAGTCCAGGAAGGACACCTCTTCGAGCTGCCGCCCGAGCGTTCCGGTCACATGGAACGCCAGCATCAGCGCGACTCCGAAACCCGCCATGGCCTTGTACCTCGGGCGGAGGTTGAAGCGGTCATCCAGCATGCCGATGAAGGCCATGGCATACACGCCCGCCCAGTCGGCGAGATCCAGATGGAAGCGCCACTGGCCCATGGCATGGGCCGCCATGAGAAGCAGCCACAGCACCAGGCCCCCTGTCCGTGGGGTGGGCCGCCCATGCTTCTTCCGGGCGGCGTCGGGGAGATCCATCCAGCCGAGGGGCCCCACCCACCGGATCAGCGCCCCGGAGAGCGCCAGCCCAAGGGCGAATCCGATCGCAGGCTGGGTCCAGGAAGATGCCACGACGTCCTCGGCAACAGAGGTTCAGGGAATAAGGGAGGTCGCTGGTCGGGTCAGGGTTTAGAAAATTGCTAGGATGCAATAATTGCATCACATTCGCCGTTTTGCAAGGTTCAACCGGGATCCTTACTCCTCGCGATGCGAGGCCAGGAGGTGTGCGGCCAGGACCCAATTCCCGGCGATCTGCTATGCTGATCCTGCCGATTTCCACCTGCTCCCCTTCGGCGGCGACCTCTGCAGGAAGCCCACCTCCCCAGGCCAACCAAAGCCCCCGGCGGACGGGTTTCATGGAGCGATCGCTGGAGCCCCGGCCGGTGCCCGGGCTCAGGGGGAGCCCCCAAAGGGCCGCACGGCCCGGAGACCGCATGAACGCACTCAAGTTCAATCCCACGACCGTCTCGGTCGACCTGGGCGGCACGCCCATCAGCCTCGAGACCGGCCGCGTCGCCAAGCAGGCCCACGGCGCCGTCATCGTCCGCCAGGGCGACACCATGGTCCTCGTGGCCGTGTGCTACGGCACCCCCCGCGAAGGCATCGACTTCTTCCCGCTGACCGTGGACTACCGCGAGCCCGTGCTGGCGGCCGGCAAGATCCCCGGCGGCTGGTTCAAGCGCGAGGGCCGCCCCACCACCAAGGAGACGCTGACCTCCCGCCTCATCGACCGCCCCCTGCGGCCCCTGTTCGAAGAGGGCTACAACGGCGACACCATGATCACCGCCCAGGTGCTCAGCTACGACGGCCAGCACGCCCCTGAGACGCTCGCCATGGTGGGCGCCTCCGCGGCGCTGATCATCAGCGAGATCCCCTTCGTGAATCCCGTGGGCGGTGTCCGCGTGGGCCGCGTGAACGGCCAGCTCGTCGTGAACCCCACGGTGGATCAGCGCGCCGACAGCGACATCGACCTCCTGGTGGCCGGCACCGCCGACGCCCTGGTGATGGTGGAGTGCGGCGCCAAGGAAGTGCTGGAAGCGGACATGGTGAAGGCCCTGGCCTTCGGCCACGAGCAGATCAAGACCCTCGTGAAGCTGCAGAAGGACCTGCAGGCCAAGGTGGGCAAGCCCAAGGTCGCCGCCGCCAAGGCCGCGCGCAACGAAGCGGTCTACCAGGACGTCGCCGCCGCCTTCGCCGAGAAGCTCTTCGCGGCGCTGACCATGAAGGTGAAGATCGAGAGCTACAAGGCCATCGACGTCCTGAAGAAGGAGGCCGTGGCCCAGTTCACGGCGGACAAGCCCGAGCTGAAGAAGGACGTGGTCGCCTGCTTCGACGAGCTGAAGGAGACCCTCTTCCGCAACGCCATCCTCAAGCAGGGCGTGCGCCTGGACGGCCGCAAGTTCGACCAGATCCGCCCCCTCAACATCGAGGTCGGCGTCCTCCCCGCCGCTCACGGCAGCTGCCTCTTCACCCGCGGCGAGACCCAGGCGCTGGTCACCGCCACGCTGGGCACCATCAACAACATCCAGATCATCGACGGGCTGGAGGAGGAGTACAAGAAGAAGTTCTACCTCCACTACAACTTCCCCGGCTACAGCGTGGGCGAGTGCAAGCCCAACCGCGGGCCCGGCCGCCGCGAGATCGGCCACGGCATGCTGGCCGAGCGCAGCCTCTTCGCCGTGCTGCCCCCCGCCGAGGAGAACCCATACACCGTGCGCGTGGTGAGTGACATCACCGAGAGCAACGGCTCGTCGTCCATGGCCACCATCTGCGGCGGCACCCTGGCCCTGATGGATGCCGGCATCAAGCTCAAGGCCCCCGTGGCCGGCGTGGCCATGGGCCTCGTCAGCGACGGCGACAAGTTCGTGGTGCTCTCCGACATCGCCGGCCAGGAAGACCACTACGGCGACATGGACTTCAAGGTCGCCGGCACCGAGAAGGGCATCACCGCCCTCCAGATGGACATCAAGATCGGCGGCATCACCACCGAGATCCTCACCAAGGCCCTGGACCAGGCCAAGGCCGGCCGCCTGCACCTGCTGGACGCCATGGGCAAGGTGCTCGCCGCCCCCCGCAGCGACTACGCCAGCAACGCCCCCCAGATGCACAGCATCCAGCTCCCCAAGGAGAAGATCCGCGACGTCATCGGCAAGGGCGGCGCCACCATCCGCAACATCATCGAGGTGAGCGGCTGCGAGGTGAACATCGACGACGACGGTCTCTGCCAGGTCGCCGGCCCCACCCAGGAGAAGCTGCAGATCGCCCTCAAGATGATCGGCGAGCTCATCCAGACCGCCGAGGTCGGCAAGACCTATCTCGGCAAGGTGGCCAAGGTCGTCGAGTTCGGCGCCTTCGTGACCATCCTCCCCGGCCTGGACGGCCTCCTGCACGTCAGCGAGATCGCCCACCACCGCGTGAAGGATCCCGCCGACGAACTGAGCGAAGGCCAGGAAGTCATGGTCAAGTGCATCGGCATCGACGAGAAGAACGGCAAGATCAAGCTCAGCCGCAAGGCCCTCATCCCCAAGCCCGAAGGCATGGAAGAAGAGCCCGCCAGCGAAGGCGGCGACGAGCCCCGCCGCGAGCGGCGGCCCAGGCCCCGGCGCTAAAACCCAGCCTGAATCATCAGGGATTGCCAATCGGGGGGCTTCGGCTCCCCGATTGTGATTGTGCTCGTCATCATGGCCCTTTCCGAGGGTACCGCCGGAGAGCCTGGGCATCATGGAGAGGCACGATTTACAGTCCTACCCGGACCACGACTCTCCTCCGTTTTCAAATGAGGCACTCATGAAGTCCATCCGAATGGCCATCCTCGGCACTCAAGGATTGCCCGCGAAATACGGTGGATATGAAACGTTCGCTGAGGAGCTCTCCATCCGGCTGATGGCCATGGGTGGTTATGAGGTCACTGTCTACTGCCCGGCACCGAAAGGCTCGACCGCGTCTGATGGCGACTACCGGG
The DNA here is from genome assembly GCF_022808935.1 of Geothrix sp. SG200. Classification (GTDB taxonomy): domain Bacteria; phylum Acidobacteriota; class Holophagae; order Holophagales; family Holophagaceae; genus Geothrix; species Geothrix alkalitolerans. The sequence continues at coordinate 233,184 of NZ_JAKZFR010000005.1, read as the reverse complement.
GGGTCCGATTGCGGCACCTTCCGGTGCCAGCCACTGGGGGGCTTGGGAACGTTCTGTTCGATGTGGCCTGCCTCTTGGACAGCATGGGCCGTTACGACATCGTCTACATGCTCGGTTACGGGGCTGCTCCCGCATTCCTGCTTCCACGGCTTGCCGGGAGCCGGGTCTGGGTCAACCTCGACGGACTGGAATGGAAACGCACAAAATGGCCGCCCATCATTCGGGCTTACGTCCGAGTCGCGGAATGGTTCTGCGGACAGGCCGCCCACCAGGTTCTGTGCGACGCCAAAGCCATTGAGGCCTATTACCGGAAAACCTTCAGGAGCCCGGCTGGGATGGCCTTCATTCCCTATGGAGCCAATGCACCTAATCTTCCCGAGAACAGTGCTTCCCTGCTTCCCGATGGGCTTCAGCCAGGGGGCTATTGCCTGACAGTCGCCCGGCTCGAGCCCGAAAATCAAATTCTGGAAATCGTTCAGGGCTACCTGGCCTCGTCGACTTCCCGCCCACTGATCGTAGTGGGTGGACTCGACGACCGCCCGTACGTGCGAGAGCTGCTGGCCCACAAGGGAGATCGCATCCGATTCCTCGGGGGTGTCTATGACAAGGCGCGCCTTGGCGCTTTGAGGAAGCACGCCCATGCAGCATTCCACGGACACACCGTGGGGGGGACCAACCCCTCTCTACTTGAGGCGCTGGCCGCAGGGCGGCCGATCATCGCCCACGACAATCCGTTCAACCGGGAGGTTGGAGGCGACCTGCTTTCCTACTTCCGGACAGCGAGTGACATTCCCCCGATTCTGGATGCATTGTCCTCCCGGACCGATGCCGAGAATGCCCAATGGCTCGCATCCGCGCAGGAGCGATTGCGAGAGCGATACACCTGGGATGGTGTGGCTCTCGCTTATGATCGGCTTGCCAAGGCCGACCTGAGGGGCTCCAGGTAGCCGCCCATCTGGGTGAACCTGCTAACCTACCTTTCTTCTCAGCGCCCGGTTTCGAGGTCCCATGGATGCAAGATTAGCCCCTGCCCAGACCGCATCGGAAGAAGACATCCCAGCGATCGCCAACCTCCTCAAGGAGGTCTTCGGGCCCGAGAGGGCCTGGGATGAAGAGTTGGCGTGGCAGTACCTTCAGAACCCTGCGGGGAAAGCCATTTACATCAATGCCCACAACGAAACCGGCGACCTCATCGCCCACTATGCCGTCATACCGACATTTGCCTTCGCCGAGCCGAAATTCTCGCAGATCCGGACCTACCTTTCCCTCAACACCGCTGTTCATCCGAAGGCTCAGGGACAGGGGCTTTTCAAGCGGACTGCGCAAGCCGCTTATGACCATCTGACCAGCTTGGGTCCGCACGTAATTCTAGGCGTCGCCAACGAGAACAGCGTCCACGGGTTCATCAACTCCCTTGGATTCCACTTGCTTGGCCAACTGAAAGTGGAGGCTCATTTCCCGGGCGGATCTCCACGCCCAGGTGCCCCTCGCTTGCTTGCACCCGGTCCGGACGGGGTTCGATGGCGACTCTCCAGGCCCGCCGGTGGCTACGAGGTATCCGCGGAAGGACAGATGACCTGCACCCGGTCTTTCAAGGGCATGCCTGTCCACTGCATCCTTACCGCCGGAGGGCTGGATGTCAGCCAAGTTCAGGCCCCCGCTTATGGGCGCCTGGCACGACTGACACGCCCAGCCATCTACGCCACCTACGGACCCACCACCCACTTCGCTTGGGTGGTGCCGGAAAGCCTCCGGCCAAGCCCCTTCCATCTGATCTGCAGGCCTTCCCTGGAGGGCCCGATCCTCCCCCTCTTGAACCACATCCAGACCCGCCGGTTTGAACTGTTCGATTTCGATGTCGTCTGACGCGTCTGCCTCCCCCATGAGGGTGCTCACGGTGGACCTGGAAGACTGGTTCCATCAGATCGATGTCCCGTCTGTCGCTGACGCTGCAGGTTGGCATTCGCTCGAGCCTCGCATCGAAGCCAACACTCATCGCCTGCTGGATCTCTTCGATGAGGCCAAGGTCAGCGCCACCTTCTTTTGCCTAGGCTGGGTGGCAAAAACCTACCCACGGCTGGTCAGAGAAGTCGTTTCACGTGGGCATGAACTGGCCTGTCACTCCCATCTGCATCGCCCCATCCATGCGTTGGACGAATCCACCTTCCGGGAGGACCTTCGCACCGCGCTTCGCTATCTGGAAGATGCCGGGAGTGCCCCCATCCGAGCCTACCGAGCCCCAGGCTTCAGTCTGACCCCATCCTGCCTCTGGGCCGTCCCCATCCTGGTGTCTGAAGGCATCACCTGCGATGCATCCTTCTTCGGCGGGCGGCATGCACACGGCGGATTCCCGGATCTCGATTACCAGACCCCTTTCCGGCTTCGGCACTTGGGTGCTGAACTCGTTGAGTTTCCAGCGACCACGATGCGATTGGGCCCGATGACCATGGCTCCTGCCGGAGGTGGTTATTTCAGGATTCTTCCCTATGGCATCATCCGCCATATGCTGATTTCGCGGGCCTATGTGATGAGCTACATCCACCCCAGGGACCTTGATCCGGACCAGCCGCTTCTAGGTGACCTCTCGCAATGGCGGAAATTCAAAGCTACTGTCGGCCTGCGTGGTAGTCGCTCCAAGCTTGCCAGATTGATCAGAGAGGAAGGGTGGGCATCGATTGGTGCAGTATTAGGCAGAATTGAAGCAGAAAATCAACCAATCGTGCCCCTCTAATCATCAAATTCATCATGAATTATTTACACAAATAACACCCGGGTCGACAGTATAAAAACATTGTCAACAATAGAACCATATGGCATGGAACATTGTTTTTCGGTGGAGTGAATGAATGAGAATCGGTATTGATTACCATGTTTTGCATCATGAATGGCAGGGATCTGGCATCCGCCGCTACATTGAGGGACTTTACCGCGCGGTGCTTAAAGTCCCGAGCCACCACGAGTGGGTTTTCCTGGTCGAGGATCCGACGCGGGTACCGCAGGACTGGCCAGGCAGGCCGGAGTGGCAAGATCTCGGGACCACCTCGCGAGTCGCCCGGTTAGGGTGGCAAATCAATCGATGTATTCGCAAGAATCAGCTTGATTGCTGTCATATGCAGTTCGTGGCGCCTTTATTCCAAACATGCAAAGAGGTCGTCTCCGTTCATGACATTTTGTTCGACACCCACCCCCAGTTTTTTCCCCGATCTGCCCCATTCACGCTTGCGCCCCTTATCCGCAGGAGCGCCCACCGGGCCTCGTTGATCCTGACCATTTCCGAATACAGCAAGCGGATGCTCATGGAGCGCTGGGGGATTTCTGAGGAGCGGATATGCCTCACCCCTTGTGCCATCGATCCCACCATCTTCAATCCAGGTGACCTCTCCCAATCCCGGAAGCTCGTGAAAGAGACCTATGATGTGGAAGATTACATCCTCTCTGTCGGACGGATCGAACCCCGGAAGAATCACCAGTCCCTTGTCCGGAGCTACGCTGATCTAAAGACCCGGGGGAAGTCCCTGCCAAAGCTCGTATTTGTCGGCGGCAAGGACTTCGGGTACCGTGAGCTCGCCGCATTGATCCAGGAAAAGGGGTTGGAGAAGGACGTCGTCTTTCTGCACTCTGTCTCAGATGTGATGCTGCCCCACCTGTACCGCGCTGCCTTGGTCATGGCTTACCCCAGTTTTGCGGAAGGCTTCGGCATCCCCCCCCTGGAAGCCATGGCTTGCGGTTGCCCAGTGATCACATCCGGAACCACGGCCCTGCCGGAAGTGGTTGGGGATTCTGGGTGGCTCATCGACCCTGAAAAGTGGCCGACCATTTCAGAAGCCTTGCTTATGGCCATTCAAGACCCCTCGGGCCGCCAAGAACGCATCAGAAAGGGCCTGGTTCAAGCGACCCAATATTCGTGGGAGAGAAGCGCAAAAGCCCTACTTGAAGCCTATGATCGGCTCGATTAAATTCCGAGCGGCATCCTTGCTGAGGGCCTGTCCTATCAAATGGGTGGACCCCATGGGAATTTCACCCCAGCACTGAGCCGAAAGGCCCTACGAGCAGCCATGAGGTACGTTCTTGCCTCGGCCCTTGAGCGGTCGCCGCGCCACAAGCGTAGGGCCATGGCGAGGGCCCGAAGCGAGAAAATGATACCGATGGAAGCAAGCGTGACGCTTACAACAATATGGCCATGATGTTTGCTCAAATATGTGTCGTATGAGTCAATCGAAGACATCAGCGCACGCGGGCTGACAATCTCAGCCCCCCCGCCCTTGCGATGCCTGGCGGAAAAAACTGGGCTATAGTCGAGGCTTGCTCCTGAAGCCTTCAAACGTTCGCAGAGATCAACGTCCTCGACGTAGAGGAAGAAGGCCGGGTCCATTCCTCCTACTCTCTCCCAACTGGTGCGCCGGATCAGCATGAGAGCCCCGGTAACCCAGTCGACAGACTTATGAGCAGTGAGGTACCAATCGACGTCTAGGATCTCCTGACTTAGCCAGGAATTTCGTGGAAACCAACGGGAAAGGGAGAGCCACGAACAGGCGAGGCGTATGGGCACCATCGACCGGCCAATTGAAGGTTGCATGCGCCCATCCGGGTAGGTAATTCTTCCACCCAACATTCCCGTTTCCGGGTGGGCATCCAGGTAATTTATGGCCCCTTCAAGCCTCGACCCCAGCTCAGCGTCATAATTCAGCAGCAGCAGAAATTCACCCTTGGCTTTCTCTGCGCCCAGATTGCACGCCCGACCAAAACCAATGTTTCCGGTAGATTGAAGTAGGGTGACATCCGGGAAACGCCTTCCCAAATACTCTAGGCTTCCATCCTTCGATGCGTTATCTACAACGATGATTTCACAGACATTTTCATCACCAAGCAGAGAATTCAAACAATCGCCAATGAATGCCTCGCCATTGTAATTGACGATAACGACTGAGACTCTCCCTGCTTGATTCATAAGCTTCCCATGACAATTCAATATGATACTATTCACTCGCGGTCGCGAGTGGCGGGGTTTTAGGCGTTCGTGAAGAGACTATAAATTTATTTATCGTAAACACGAGGACGACAAACCAGAACATCTGGGTATTGAAGGTCGCATTCAACATAACTAAAAATATTATGATCGCCTCTATGGAGAGCCACTTCATAAGCGCAAATTTAGATATAACCTTCCATAGCAACCCAAAACCAATAATTCCAAAATCAAAAGGAAAGGATGGAATCAGTCCCCCAAAAGCTGTGCCATCTGGAATACCAGGGATAAGCGCACGAATATAATCTTGCGAATAATCCAGTCCGTACCCTATATATGAATGAAAATCACGAAAGTTGAAATTCACGAGGTAATAATACAACGGTAGAACCCTCATTGAGCCGCTATGGTCGATTTGAGCCAACTCTGTAATGTTATGAAGATCCAGCATTTTAAATATGGTAAACAAACGGCCTAATGCCTCGTAATTTGCGCTCAAAACCCCCAAGACAAACGAGAAGCAACCGAGGAGTATCCAGGTTTTTATTTTTTTAAAATCAACAAGGTAGATGCAAATCATCACAAAAAACAATATTCCGAATACACTTCTATAAAATACCAGTTGATAGAGATACATAGCCCAAACAGGAGTATCCTTCAAAAAGTCGAGAAGGACATAGTTCCCATCATTTTCGATTCTCCTCATCTTTAGAATTGAATAAAAAGCAACGGAAACAATAGTTACCGCATAAGAGGGTTCAGTGGAAAGAGAATTTAGATTGAATATATAGTTTGATTCGATGTAATAGTCGGTACTATCCAGTTTGTTGAAAAAGTGATCGAACCCCAAAACGATGCCTATTTGCTGGATAACTAAAGCCAAGAAAAAGATCCCTATTATTATAGTTAAATATTTGGAGTACAGCCTCAAATTTACAGGCCTCTTAAACAAGTGAATACAAAGGATGAAACAGATGATGAAATCAAGGGAATAGGCCAAAGAGCTTAACCTTAACGATTGAAAGTTCACGATTGAACTCAACAAAAAATAGATTAAAAAAATCCATATAATCGAATTCTTTTTTTCAAACAATCCCTTTAAGCCATCTCGATTCCTAATTGCCGCGCCGGCAAGAAAAATGGGGAGAGAAAAAACGAGGAGCATGTTTTTTCCACCGTCGTTGAACGGATTAAAAATAGTTGCATAGATTATCAACACCCCAAGGAGTATGTTGTTGGTTCTATACATCTATTTGATCTCCTCCCAATTTACTATAATTTATATGCATTATGTCTTCGGGAATTTAAACTTTATATTTGCTTCGTGTCGCGATTCCACATTTTCCGTGTAGATTTCCCGAAGGCCAATAATAAGGATACCAATTGAACAGGAACTAGGCTTACTACAAGCCCTATCCAAGATGGTAGATGGAATGCTTTTTTAATTTTTTTTCGGTAATTTACCCACAAACGGAAAGAAATTCCTTCATATTTTCTAATTAATAGTAAATTCACTATTCCAAAGAGGTGTGTTTTTGCTGAATGGGAGCGAATAATTTTACTTTTCTCAGTTTCATTGAAAATCAAAATTGACTCTATGAAATTGCTCCAATCGACCACAAATACCTTAATTGCATTTTTAAGCCAATAGCTTTTTTTGTTTTTATTTACATCAATAGTTGTTTCATTAAACCAATATATGTTACCGGAACATCTTGAAAAATATTCAAAGACGACCGCCAATTGAACAAAATTGGGGTATTTTTGAGCATCGAATTCTTTGTTTTTAATTGTGCCCAAAGATCTTGAAGAATATATTGTAGCACCTGTCAAAGTCAGATACCACGTAGTGTCCATCAAGAATTGCTTCCAGTTTCTTATGATACCCGTATGGTAGATGTCATCTTTCACATACGAGTTCAAAAATACGAACTCTGGCTGCGTTTCAAGAGCCTTAAGAATGTTCCCCAGCGATCCGGCCTTGAAAAAGATTGAGTCACCCATGTACCAGATATAATCGGCCTCGGGCCAAGCCAGCGTTGAAATGCAATTCTGATCGTGTCCCAAGGAGGGCGTGTTTCGGCGGTAATGAATCAGATCATATTCCAGCTTCAATAATTCGATCAAATGCCGGGTGTCTTCGTTATCCGAATCATCCGATATGTAGACCGGAACCTGATGAGCTTTCAGTTCAGGAAGCATATGGCGCAGGTTTTCCATCAGCACTGAAGGCCGATTATAGGTTGGAATGGCCAGTGCCAAAGGCTTAGAAGGCATTTCCCCTCAACTCATCTAAGTAGATCTTCAGACCTTCCTCCAACCCCAGGGGATTGAAAGGAATGACAGACCGCAGCTTGGAGATGTCCAGGATGGTGGCTACTGGGTCACACGAGCGGCCTGGCAGGAACTCCAGTCGTGCCTTCACCCCTGCAACACCTTCGATCATCCGGACCACGTCAATCAGGCTATGGCCCCTCCCGCTCCCGATGTTGTAAATCCCCTGGTTCCTTCCTGATTCCATCAGGCCCAGCACACCGCTCACCAGATCGTCCACCAGCAGGTAGTCCCGCACGACACTGCCATCCCCCCAGATCGTCAGCAGGTCGCCTCGCAATATCTTCCCGGCCGCAACCGCAACGAATCCCTGGGCGCCATGGCTGCTCTGGAACCGCCCATAGGGGTTCGAAGGTCGGATGATCAGATAATTCAACCCTTCTTTAACCCCATATTCCCGAATCGTGTCTTCAAGAAGCTGTTTCGATTTTCCATAGTAGCTTAGAGGATCCAGCGGATCACCCTCAGCGAGCGTGGTAGAGGGCCCTCGGCCATAGATGGCCCCTCCTGAGGAAAAGAAAACAAGCCTGCATCCGTATTCACGAAGAACTGGGAGCAGTTCTTTGGTGGGTTTCACAACCGAGTCGATCTCTGCCTGGAAATCGGATTCACCACTGGAAGGCAGAAGGCCTGATACCAGATGGATGACCTCGGTGATACGACCCTGCCGAATGATGTCTTCGATCAGGCTCTTCTCCGAAAGCCCCGCTGAATGGACATTGATGCGATTGTTGAATCTCTCGATTCGCCCAAGGTTCGCATCGGGCAATTCTACGATGGAAGGTTTGTGTCCTTGTTGGATCAGGGATCGAATCAAATTAGCGCCGATAAACCCTGCTCCACCCAGGATAAGCGTTCTGTTCATATCGACATATCCTGGGGCAAGACTGACCCGAGTGGATTTTGATGCTGGCGGAGCAGCCAAAGCCCCCCACCCAATCCGATCAGCCCGACCGTGACGCAATACCACCACGCCAGGAGGACCGGGTGCCCACCCCGCAACAGGAAAGAGCCAAGGGCCACACTAAGGGCCATCAAGATTGAAATTGGCAGAAATGGTTCGCGCTTGAAGGACCTGAGATAAGTGGCGATGGCAGACATGGCCGTATTGAGTATTGCCGAGGTGCCCAAGGGGATCAGAAAGGACCACCTTGGAATCCGTATCGGGATCTGCACCAGATGGACCCCAAGAAAGACAAGGCCAATGCCCACAGCCATCACGGCAGAAATGCCTGAGGATACCACCAGGGTTCTACGGAAATCACGGCTGAGGTGATCCCATTCACCTCGAGCGATTGCTTGTGCCCAGGGATTTTGGCGGATCATTACCCAGGAGGTCGCAAGGGTGCTGACCCCCAAGGCTATCTGCAACGCCATTCCAAATTCTCCGGCGATCTTTGCCCCTTGGAATGCAAATATGACCGGCGTCATGAGCTGGAACGTAATATAACCCGCCATCCAGCTAAGCCCAATCCGCCCCTGGAAAGGCAGAATTGTTTTTCGCCACTTCATTCCGATGGCGGGAATTGTTTTCCAAATTTTCGACAACCTAGCGCCACATATCCAGAACAGTCCAACGGCGTTGACGACGGTTCCTGCTACAGCCATCCAGGCACAGGCCCAAAGATCAGCGCCCAGCCACAGAGCCACAGCGAATACAACCACCCGTACGCCCGATTGGAATGCCCTGATTTTCGCCACCTCTTCGATCGCTCCGATCCCTTCCGCGAACGCATTCAGACCAACCAGTAAGAGCGACGCGGCAGTGGCCAATCCCAGAGCCACCCAGGGGCCAATCCAGGCGACTTCGTGACCGCTTCCCCCTCTCCGCGAGAAGAACCAGGAACCGACAGGAATGATTACAAGTGCGAAGGCGATGGACACTACCCCAAACCACTTCAAAACCACCCGGAAGAAGGATGACAATCGCTCCAGCGCGATCAAATCTCCACACCAGCGACTTTGTCGCCATGCAAGCCGGGAGACCTCGTGTCCGCCAACCGTAATAATAACTGTTGTTGCGCCCATTTCAAGAAAAGCCTGCAATGCAATGAGGCTTTGGAAGGTGTAGTAATACCCTTGTCCCTCAGGAGATAGATACTTCGCCACAAGGAGCAGATTCAGCATCCAACCCCCCGCTGAAATCATTCGCCCGAAGACGGTGATCAATGCGATCCGGTTGTTCCCGATGATGGATCTGACCCTTGCCCACATGCTTACTCCCCCGAGGTAGTGCTAAGGATCTTTCATCCACCTCCGGTTGATCCGAGGTGCGCCGGCAGGGCTCAGTTCTTCGTCAGGTACCAAGCGATCGTTTGTTTAAGCCCATCAACAAAGGTCGCATTCGGGGTCCATCCCAGCTCCCCCTGGATCTTCGTGGCGTCAATGGCGTAGCGCCGGTCGTGCCCGGCCCGATCCTGCACGAAGGTCTTGAGCTTCCGACTGGTGCCCTGGGGGCGGGCCAGGTGCTGGTCCACCAGGTCGCAGAGCAGGTCGATCAGGGCCAGGTTGGTCTGCTCGTTGTCACCACCCACGCAGTAGGTTTCGCCGGCCACACCCTTGAGCATGACAGTCTCCAACGCGGCGCAGTGATCCTCCACGTAGAGCCAGTCGCGGACGTTCATCCCATCGCCGTAGATAGGGATGGGCTCACCCTTGGCCATACGGGTGATGGCCAGGGGGATGAGCTTCTCGGGGTGCTGGCGGGGGCCGTAGTTGTTGGAGCAGTTGGTCGTCACCACGTTCAGGCCGTAGGTGTGGTGGTAGGCCCGCACCAGGTGGTCGCTGCCGGCCTTGCTGGCGCTGTAGGGGCTATTGGGGGCGTAGGCCATGGCTTCATGGAACTTGCCGGTCTCGCCCAGGGAGCCATAGACCTCGTCCGTGCTGATGTGCAGGAAGCGGCAGTCCTTCTGACCGGCCCAGGCCTGGCGGGCGGCCTCCAGCATGGCGAAGGTGCCGCCCAGGTTGGTCTGGATGAAGGCCGCCGGGCCCGTGATGCTGCGGTCCACATGGCTTTCCGCCGCCAGGTGGAAGACCTTCTGCACCCGGTTCTTCTCGATGAGGTGGCGGACCAGCTCCAGGTTCTGGATGTCGCCCACCACCAGCTCCACCCGGTCCAGGCCTTCGAGTTGCTTCGGATCGGCCGCGTAAGTGAGCTTGTCCAGCACGATGATGCGGTCATCCGGATGGTTCCGGTGCCAGCGGTGCACCAGGTTGCTGCCAATGAAGCCGGCGCCGCCGGTGACGAGGATGGATTCGGACATGTTCGATGTTCCTTGGTAAGGGGTTCAGCGGTACCCGGCGCGAGGCGCCTCGGCGTGGCCGGCCTCGCGGAGCACCTGCTCCTTCTGGGCCAGCTTGAGGTCCGAATCCACCATCATGGCCGCCAGGGCCCGGATGTCGGTCTTCGGCTCCCAGCCCAGGATGCGGCGGCCCTTGGACGGATCGCCTTCCAGGTGGTCCACCTCGGCGGGGCGGAAGTAGCGGGGGTCGATCTCCACGTGCTTCTGCCAGTCCAGGTCCAGCCGCCCGAAGGTGAGCCCCAGGAAATCGCGAATGCTGATGCTCTCGCCCGTGGCCACCACGTAGTCGTCCGGCGTGTCCTGCTGGAGCATGCGCCACATGGCTTCCACGTAGTCTCCCGCGAAGCCCCAGTCCCGCTTCGCGTCCAGGTTGCCCAGGAAGAGCTTGTCCTGGAGCCCCAGCTTGATGCGCGTGGCGGCACGCGTGATCTTCCGGGTCACGAAGGTCTCGCCGCGCCGCGGGCTCTCGTGGTTGAACAGGATGCCATTGCAGGCGAAGAGCCCGTAGCTCTCCCGGTGGTTGATCACCTGGTAGTGGGCGTAGACCTTGGCGCAGGCATAGGGGCTGCGGGGCTCGAACCGGGTGCCCTCGTGCTGGCGCGGCTTGGCGCTGCCGAACATCTCGGAGCTGCCGGCCTGGTAGAAGCGGATCTGCTTCTTCGTGTGCTTCATGTAGCTGCGGATGGCCTCCAGCAGCCGGATGACGCCCACGCCCACCACATCCACGGTGTATTCGGGCTGGTCGAAGCTCACGCGCACATGGCTCTGGGCGCCCAGGTTGTAGACCTCGTCGGGCTGGATCTCGTCCAGCAGGTTCCGCAGGGCTCCAGCGTCGGACAGGTCGCCGTAGTGAAGGAAGAACGAGGGATCCGGCGTCTCGCCCACGTGCAGGTGGTCGATGCGATCCGTATTGAACAGGCTGGCCCGCCGCACCACACCGTGGACCTGGTAGCCCTTCGACAGCAGCAGCTCGGCCAGGTAGCTGCCGTCCTGGCCAGTCACGCCGGTGATGAGTGCGGTCTTCTGCATAAAATCCTCAATCAGTTAGACGGCCAAGCCGGATTCGACGATTTCGCGCAATCCGTCACGCCACTCGGGCATGAGGTCGGGGCCGAGGGTCCTGCGGCGGCTTCCGTCGAGGACGGAGTAGGCGGGGCGCCGGGCCGGGGTGGGATAGTCGGCGGTGGTGCAGGGATGGAGGTCGGCGGATATCCCCTTGGCCTCGAAGATGGCCTTCGCGAAGCCATGCCAGGTAGTCTCACCAGCGCAGGTCGTGTGCACGAGGCCCCGCCAGCCCTGCTCGGCGGCCAGCTTGAGCTGGCGGGCCAAGGCCCGACAGGTGGTGGGGGCACCCCGCTGGTCGTCCACCACCCGAAGCGACCGGCCCTGGGCGGCAGCGTTCAGCATGGTGTTGAGGAAGTTCTTGCCCCAGGCGTCGTAGAGCCAGCTGGTGCGGGCGATGAGGTGCCGGGAGCAGCGGGCGGCCTGGCGCTCGCCTTCCAGCTTGGTGCGGCCGTAGACGGACACGGGGTTCGTGGGATCGTCCTCCCGGTAGGGGCGGGTGCCCGTGCCGTCGAAGACGTAGTCCGTACTGACCTGGATCAGCATGGCCTTCTGGGCCTCGCAGGCCTCCGCCAGCCAGCCCACGGCGGTGGCGTTGATCTTCTGGGCCAGCTCCGGCTCGGACTCGCAGCGGTCCACCTGGGTGAAGGCACCGCAGTTAATCACCACGTCGGGATGAACGCCGGAGATCACCGAATGGATGGCTTCCTCCCTGGAGAGGTCCAGCACCGATTCCTCGGGAAGCTCCAGCTCGTGGTCCGCCCAGACAAGGCGGATGGCGTGGGCCAGCTGCCCCGAGGCGCCAGTGACGAGGACGCGCATCAGGCGTGCACCCGGCGTGCGCGCTCGTCCTTCACAAACGGGTTCTCGGGATCGTCCTCGTGGCGGATCTCGTCGATGGGCTCGGCCTTGCCCTGCCCCATGAACAGGCGGTCGGGGCAGTTGATGACGAAGCCGGGCTCGGCGCTGATGCAGCGGTAGCAGTGGACGACGCCCTTGGGGATGATGGCGGAACCGGGGTTGTTGGCGCCCATGGCCACTTCCATGCGGTTCCGGAAGGTGGGGCTGTCCGGGCGGTTGTCCCAGAGGGTGAGCTTGAAGTCGCCGGGGCCCACCCAGCAGAAGAGGTCTGCCTGGTCCACATGCTCGTGGGGTCCCCGCAGCACGCCGGGGTTGGTGACACTCACGTACGACATCTCAGGCCGGAACCAGGCGGGCAGCTCGTCGTGGCGGAAGATCTCCGCCAGCCACCCGCGCTCATCCACGAACTTGCGGAAGGAGGTGATCACCACGCCCTCAATGGGACCTTTCTGGAAGGCCATGGCTACTTCCCTCCGTTGGCCTGGGGGAACGGCGTCGCCTCCCGGATGGCCAGCTCGTTCGCGTGAGCCAGGCTCGGGAAGGTGCCCGCGTCGGTCCACCAGCCCTGGAGGGTGCCGAAGCTGAGCTGGCCCTTGGCGATGTAGGCGTTGTTCACGTCCGTGATCTCCATCTCGCCACGACCCGAGGGCTTCACGGTGCGGATGATGTCGAACACGGTGGCGTCGTAGAGGTAGATGCCCGTCACGGACAGGTTGGACTTGGGCGCCTTGGGCTTCTCCTCGATGCCCAGCACCCGGCCATCCTTCACCTCGGCCACGCCGTAGCGCTGGGGATCTTCCACGGGCTTCAGCAGGATGCGGGCGCCCCTCCCCTGCTTGTCGAAGGCCTCGACCTCGGGCTTCAGGCTGTCCTGAAAGATGTTGTCGCCCAGGATCACGCAGATGGGGGATCCTCCAGCGAAGTTCTCCGCCAAGCCCAGGGCCTGGGCGATGCCGCCGGCCTCATCCTGGACCTTGTAGGTGAACCGGCAGCCGAAGTCCTTCCCGGAGCCCATCAGGGCGACCACGTCACCCATGTGCTCGGTGCCCGTGACGATGAGGATCTCCGTAATACCTGATTCCACCAGCTTCCATAAGGGATGCCAGAGCATCGGCGCTGGGCCCACGGGCAGCAGGTGCTTGTTCGTCACCTTGGTCAGCGGGAACAGGCGGGAGCCGGTGCCCCCGGCGAGAACGACGCCCTTCATGATCACTCCTGGATGGGGGTTGCGGATTCGTCTTCATCGGCCAGCAGGCGCGTACGCACCCACTCGCGGTTGAGCCAGGTCCATCCGCCGGCGCCCACGAGGAGCGCCGCCAGGATGACGATCACCGACCGCGCCGGCTTGCTTTTGTCGATGGGCAGGTTGCCGGGATCCAGCAGGTTGAGAATGGGGATATCGTTCTTCTCTTCCAGCAGGGCCTGCTCGCGGTTCATGGCAAGGGTGGTGACGAGCTGCTGGCGGAGGCGGAGCTCGTTCTCCAGGCGGGTGCCCTTGAGGCGGACGGCGGGATCGCCGCTGCTCTGGTAGTTCCGGTTGCCTTCCAGGAAGCGGCGGAAGGCCTCCTCGGCCTGGTCCATCTCCGTGCGGGCATCGGCCAGGCGGGCCTCGGCGAAGAGGGCTTTGGCCCCGCCGCGGGTGTGGCCCTTCTCCTGGAGGAAGGCCTCCAGCAGCTTCCCGGCCCGCTGCACCACCTGCTGGGACAGCTCGGGGGATTTCGTCTCGGCGCTGAGGGTGATGACCTTGGACTTCAGGTCGCGGGTGGCGGAGAGGACCTTGCCCAGCTCCTTGACCGCCCGGTCCATGTTCTTTTCGTCCACGTAGGCGTAGAGGGTGCCTTTTTCGAGGCGCTCGGCGCCGAAGCGCCAGGACCTCGCATGGTATTGGAACTCGGTCTGGAGCAGCTGCTCCTTCAGCCAGCGGCTGTTGAGGATGTCCACGAAGTTGGCATCGTTGCCCTCGCCCCCGGGCACGCTGACACCGAAGGCCGCGGCGGCGGTGGCCAGGCCGCCGAGGCTGCCGCCCAGTCCCTTGGATTCCACCGGCAGGAGCCGGGCCTCGGAGCGGTAGTAGTTCGGCAGGAAGAGGGTGATGACTGCCGTCGCCAAGCCGGCTGCCAGGGCCCACTGGAGGGGCTTCTTCAGGCTGGCTTTGAGGTCCAGGGCCGGGATTGTCGACGAATTGGGCATAAGGGCATAGGTTACCAGAACCCCGGCAGGGACTGCCTCGCAGATCCTGTGCTGGATGCCACAAAACAAAGGGCAGGATCGCTCCCGCCCTTGCCGGTGCTGTGAAGATTGCGGCTACAGGTCTTCGCCGTCGATCTCGGTCATGCCCTGGAGCTCCTCGACGTGCTGGGCCATGCGGGCGTATTCGTCGTCGAAGTCCTCGCCGCCCTGGAACTCGTTGGGGGTGGGCTCGGGGTACTCGCCCTCCTCGATCTCCAGGTTGCGGTAGTGGGCCATGCCGGTGCCGGCGGGGATGAGCCGGCCCAGGATGACGTTCTCCTTGAGGCCGCGGAGGTAGTCCACGCGGCCTTCCAGGGCGGCCTCGGTGAGGACGCGGGTGGTCTCCTGGAAGCTGGCGGCGGAGATGAAGCTCTCGGAGGTCAGCGCGGCCTTGGTGATGCCGAGCAGCAGGGGCTCGCAGGTGGCGGGCTGGCCGCCCTCCTTCATGACCTGCTCGTTGATCTCCTTGAAGCGGTGCTTGTCCACCTTCTCCTCGACGATGAGCGGGGTGTCGCCCACGTCGGTGATGAGGACCCAGCGCATCATCTGGCGGATGATCACCTCGATGTGCTTGTCGTTGATCACCACGCCCTGGGCGCGGTAGACCTCCTGCACCTCGTTGACGAGGAAGGCCTGGAGGGCGCGGTCGCCCTGGACCTTGAGCAGATCGTGGGGGCTGACGGCGCCCTCGGTGAGCTTCTCGCCGGCGCGGATCTCGTCACCGTCCTGCACCTGGATGTGCTTGCCGCGGGGAATGAGGTACTCGCCCTTCTCCCCGGATTCGGCCTCGACGATGACCTTCTGGTTGCCACGGACGCGGTTGCCGTACTTCGCGATGCCGGAGACTTCGCTGATGATGGCGGGTTCCTTGGGCTTGCGGCCCTCGAACAGCTCGGTGACGCGCGGCAGGCCGCCCGTGATGTCGCTGGTCTTGGCCTGCTGGCGGCTGGTCTTGGCGATGACGTCGCCGGGCAGCAGCTCCTGGCCCTCCTCCACCTCGATGTAGGCGCCGGTGGGGATGTTGTAGCGCTTGAGGACCTTGTGGTTGTCCCCCTTCACGTTGATGTGGGGGTGGATCTTGTCATCGGTGGGATCGATGACCTTCTTGCGGAAGTTCCCGGAGATCGGGTCCTTCTCTTCCTGGTAGGAGACGTTGACTTCGAATTCCTTGAAGTCCGCGACGCCGCCCACTTCGGTGAGGAGCACGTCGTTGTAGGGATCCCACTCGGCGAGGACGGTACGGGGCTCGACGGCCTCCTTGTCCTTGACCTTGAGGATAGCGCCGGAGGTGATCTTGTAGCGCTCGCGCTCGTTGCCGTCCGCGTCGGTCACCAGGAGGTAGCCGTTGCGGGTGAGGGCCACGGTCTCGCCCTTGCGGTTGACCACGGTCTTGCCCTGGAGGCCTTCGTACTTCACGATGCCGGCGATCTGGGCCTCGTGGGTGCTCTTCTCAGAGGTTCGGCTCGCGGCGCCGCCCACGTGGAAGGTGCGCATGGTGAGCTGGGTGCCGGGTTCGCCGATGGACTGGGCGGCGATGACGCCCACGGCCTCGCCGAGATCCACCAGGCGGCCGGTGCTCAGGTTCAGGCCGTAGCACTTGGCGCAGATGCCGCGCCGGGCCTCGCAGGTGAGGGCGGAGCGGATCTTGACCTTGGCGATGCCGCTGGTCTCGATCTTGAACGCCAGCTCCTCGGAGATGAGGGTGCCCGCGGGGGCCCGCACGATGGACGGATCGTAGGGATCGACGATGTCCTCGAGGCAGACGCGGCCCATGATGCGGTCGCGCAGGCGGGAGCGGATGGTGCCGTCGCTGTTGACGATGGCCTCCACCTCGATGCCGCCCAGGGTCTCGCAGTCGTCCTCGTTGACGATGACGTCCTGCGCCACGTCCACCAGCTTGCGGGTGAGGTAGCCGGAGTCGGCCGTCTTCAGCGCGGTGTCCGCGAGGCCCTTGCGAGCACCGTGGGTCGAGATGAAGTACTGCAGCACCGAGAGGCCTTCCTTGAAGTTCGCGGTGATGGGCGTCTCGATGATGTCGCCGCTGGGCTTGGCCATGAGGCCGCGCATGCCGGCCACCTGGCGAATCTGCGTCTTGGAGCCGCGGGCGCCGGAGTCGGCGAGGATGTAGATGGAGTTGAGGAACGTGTCGTTCTCGTTCCGCTTCTCCAGCTCCTTCATCATGTCGCTGGCCACCTGATCGCTGGTCTTGGACCAGACTTCCAGGATGCGGTTGTAGCGCGTGGAGGAGTCGAGGCGGCCCTCGTAGGCCTCCTTCTCGATGGCGCGGACGTCCTCGGTGGCGCTCTTGAGGAGCTTGCCCTTGGTGTCAGGCACGACCAGGTCGTCGATGCCCACGGACACGCCGGCGCGCATGGCCCACTGGAAGCCGGTGTCCTTCATGGCGTCCAGCATGCGGATGGTGACCTCGGGGCCATTCAGCTTGTAGGCGCGGTTCACGAGGGAGAGCAGGCCCTCCTTCTTGAGCAGGCCGTTGATGAAGGGCAGCTCGGCGGGCAGGGCGCGGTTGAAGAGCACGCGGCCCACGGTGGTGGTCTTGAGCTGGTTCTTCACGGTCTCGGCGGGCGCCTCGAAGACTTCCTGCTCGGAGTTCTTCTTGGGGTCCTTCGCGTGCCAGGCCTCGGTGTCCACCCACTCGCCGGTGTAGCGCAGCTGGATGATGGCGTGGGTGTCCACGACGCCGGCATAGTGGGCCGCAACCACGTCGTTGACGCTGCTGAAGACCATGCCCTCGCCCTTGCGGCCGGTGCGCTTCTTGGTGAGGTAGTAGCCGCCGAGCACGATGTCCTGGCTGGGCACCACGTTGGGGCGGCCGTTGGCGGGGTTGAGGATGTTCTGGGTGGACATCATCAGCACCTTGGCCTCGATCTGGGCCATGGGGCTGAGGGGCACGTGCACGGCCATCTGGTCGCCGTCGAAGTCGGCGTTGAAGGCGGTGCAGACCAGCGGATGCAGGCGGATGGCCTTGCCTTCCACCAGCACGGGCTGGAAGGCCTGGATGCCGAGGCGGTGGAGGGTCGGGGCGCGGTTCAGCAGGACCGGGTGGTCCTTGATGACCTCTTCCAGCACGTCCCACACCTCGGGACGGCCCTCTTCCACCATCTCCTTGGCCTGGCGGATGGTGGCGGCGAAGCCCTTGTGCTCGAGCCGGTTGAAGATGAAGGGCTTGAAGAGCTCGAGCGCCATCTTCTTGGGCAGGCCGCACTGGTGCAGCTTGAGGTCGGGGCCCACCACGATGACGGAGCGGCCCGAGTAGTCCACGCGCTTGCCGAGCAGGTTCTGGCGGAACCGGCCCTGCTTGCCTTTGAGGGCGTCGCTGAGGGACTTCAGGGGGCGGTTGCTGACGCCGCGCAGGAGGCGGCCGCGCTTCCCGTTCTCGAAGAGGGCGTCCACGGCCTCCTGCAGCATGCGCTTCTCGTTGCGCACGATGACGTCGGGGGCCTTGAGCTCTAGCAGCTTCTTGAGGCGGTTGTTGCGGTTGATGACGCGACGGTAGAGGTCGTTCAGGTCGGAAGTGGCGAAGCGGCCGCCGTCGAGGGGCACCAGGGGGCGCAGCTCGGGGGGCAGCACGGGCACCACGTCGAGGATCATCCACTCGGGCTTGTTGCCGGAGCGGTGGAAGGACTCCGCCACCTTGAGGCGCTTGGCGATCTTGCTGCGCTTCTGGCTGGAGGTCTCCTTCTTCATGAGGTCGCGGAGCTCGATGGTCAGCGCCTCGATATCCACCTGCTTGAGCAGCTCCTTGATGGCCTCGGCGCCCATCTGGGCCTTGAAGCCCTCGCCGTGGAGGCTGCGGGCCTCGCGGAACTTGTCCTCGTTGAGGATCTCGCCTTCCTTCATGCCGGTGCCGCCGGACTCGGTGACGGCGTAGGCCTCGAAGTAGAGCACGCGCTCAAGATCCTTCAGGGGGATGTCCAGCAGGTAGCCGATGCGGCTGGGCACGCCCTTGAAGAACCACACGTGGCTGACCGGGCTGGCCAGCGCGATGTGGCCCATGCGCTCGCGGCGCACGGACTTCTTGGTGACTTCGACGCCGCACTTGTCGCAGGTGACGCCTTTGAACTTCTGCCGCTTGTACTTGCCGCAGAGGCATTCCCAGTCGTTGACGGGCCCGAAGATGCGGGCGCAGAAGAGGCCGTCGCGCTCGGGCTTCAGGCTGCGGTAGTTGATGGTCTCGGGCTTGGTGACCTCGCCCTTGGACCAGGAGCGCATCTTGTCCGGGCTGGCCAGGGACACCCGGATGCACTCGTAGGCGTTGATGTTCTGCTGCTCAGGATACATGTGGACCTCTCAGGATTCGTCGGGAACGGATGCGGAAGGAGATCAGCCTTCGATGGTGAAGACTGCGGGTTCCTCTTCCGTCAGGCCTGGATCCAACTCCTCGCGGGTGAGCATCTCGACATCGATGCACAGCGCGTTGAGTTCCTTCTTCACGACGTTGAAGCTCTCGGGGAGGCCGGGATCCTTGATGGTCTCGCCCTTGATGATGGCCTGGTAGATCTGGGTGCGGCCGTGCATGTCGTCGGACTTGTAGGTGAGCAGCTCCTGCAGCACGTGGGCGGCGCCGTAGGCCTCGAGCGCCCACACTTCCATCTCGCCGAAGCGCTGGCCGCCGAACTGGGCCTTGCCGCCGAGGGGCTGCTGGGTGATGAGGCTGTAGGGCCCGATGCTCCGGGCGTGGATTTTGTTGTCCACCAGGTGGTGCAGCTTGAGCATGTAGACGCAGCCCACGTTCACGGGCTGCTCAAAGGCCTCGCCGGTCATGCCGTCGAACAGCATGGTCTTGCCGGAAATGTCCGGCCCCAGCTTGCCGTTCTTCTCCCAGGCCTGGGTGAGGAAGCCCTTGATGTCCGCCTCGCGGGCGCCGTCGAAGACGGGCGTGGAGAAGTGGACGCCGAGGGTCTTGCCGGCCCAGCCGAGGTGGCACTCGAGCACCTGGCCGATGTTCATACGGGAAGGCACGCCGAGGGGGTTCAGCACGATGTCCACCGGGCGGCCATCGGGCAGGTAGGGCATGTCCTCCACGGGGAGGATGCGGCTGACCACACCCTTGTTGCCGTGGCGACCGGCCATCTTGTCGCCGACCTGCAGCTTGCGCTTCACGGCCACGTAGCACTTCACGGTCTTGAGGACGCCCGGCATCAGCTCGTCGCCCTTGAGCAGGCGCTCCATGCGCTCGTCGAGGATGTTGCGCAGGACCTTGAGCTGGCTCTCGGTCTTGTCGAGGATGTCCAGCACCTCGGTCTCGATGCGGCTCTTGCCGGCGGCCACGGAGATCTGCCGGAAGCGGTGGTAGGGCACGGCCTCGAGCATGTTCTGGGTGAGCTTCTTGCCCTTGGGCAGCAGCTCCTTCTGGCCCTTGTCGTCCGTGAGGGTCTCGGAGAGCTCCTTGCCCTTCAGCAGGGCCACGATCTTCTTCTTGGCCTCGGCGCGGATGATGCGCTCCTCGTCGGAGAGGTCCTTCTCCCACTTGGCGATCTGGTCGCGCTCGATCTGCTGGGTGCGGAGGTCCTTCTCCTGGCCCTTGCGGGTGAACACCTTGATGTCCACCACGGTGCCCTCGATGCCCGGGGGCACCGTGAGGCTGGCGTCCTTCACGTCGCTGGCCTTCTCGCCGAAGATGGCGCGGAGCAGCTTCTCCTCGGGGCTGAGGATGGTCTCGCCCTTGGGCGTGACCTTGCCCACCAGGATGTCGCCGTGGCGCACGGTGGCGCCGGTGCGGATGATGCCCGACTCGTCGAGGTTCTTGAGGGCCTCCTCGCGCACCTGGGGGATGTCGCGGGTGATCTCTTCGGGGCCCAGCTTGGTGTCGCGTGCGTGGACCTCGAACTCCTCGATGTGGATGGTGGTGTAGAGGTCTTCCTTCACCACGCGCTCGGAGATCAGGATCGCGTCCTCGAAGTTGTAGCCGCGCCAGGGCATGTAGGCCACGACCAGGTTGCGGCCCAGGGCCAGCTCGCCGTGGTCGGTGCAGGGACCGTCGGCCAGGATCTGGCCCTCGGTGACGTACTCGCCCTTCTTCACGAGGGGCATCTGGTTGAGGCAGGTGTTCTGGTTGCTGCGGGCGAACTTCACCAGGGTGTAGATGTCCACCCCGGACTCGATGCCTTCGGTCTCGGGGTCATCCTCAACACGCACCACGATACGGTTGGCGTCCACGGTCTCCACGATGCCGGAGCGGCGGCAGACCACGCAGGCGCCGGAATCCTTGGCGGCCACGTACTCCATGCCGGTGCCCACGATGGGGGCCTCGGTGCGGATGAGCGGCACGGCCTGGCGCTGCATGTTGGCGCCCATGAGGGCCCGGTTGGCGTCGTCGTTCTCGAGGAAGGGGATGAGGCTGGCGGCGACGGAGACCACCTGCTTGGGGCTCACGTCCATGAGCGTGACCTTGTCGCGGGCGACGATCTTGGTCTCACCGGCGACACGGACCGTCACGTCCTCGTCGAGGATGGCGCCATCGGCGTCCACGGGGACGTTGGCCTGCGCGATGACGTGCTCGTCCTCCTCCCAGGCGGAGAGGTAGAAGGCATGCATCTCGAACTTGGCGGCGCGCTTGCCGGCCTTGGTCAGCTTCTTGTTCTCGGCTTCCAGGTCCTCCAGGCGGACCACGTCCATGTAGCCGAACTTGGAGTCGCCCACGCTGGTGACCTTGGCGAAGTGGACGATGCGGCCGTTCTCCACCTTCAGGTAGGGGCTCTCGATGAAGCCGAACTCATTGATGCGGGCATAGCAGGAGAGCGAGCTGATGAGGCCGATGTTCGGACCTTCAGGCGTCTCGATGGGGCAGATGCGGCCGTAGTGGGAGGTGTGCACGTCGCGCACCTCGAAGCCCGCGCGGTCGCGGCTGAGGCCGCCCGGTCCGAGGGCCGAGAGGCGACGCTTGTGGGTGATCTCGGACAGCGGGTTGGTCTGGTCCATGAACTGGGAGAGCTGGCTGCTGCCGAAGAACTCCTTCATGGCCGCGATGACGGGCTTGCTGTTGATCAGGTCGTGCGCCTGCAGGGGGCTGTTGGGATCCTGCGCGATGCTGAACTTCTCCTTGATGGCGCGCTGCACGCGCACCAGGCCCACGCGGAAGCCGTTCTCCAGCAGCTCGCCCACGGACCGCACACGGCGGTTGCCCAGGTGGTCGATGTCGTCGGCGCGCACGGGGGCGATCTCGCCGATGTCCTGGCGGGTGGTGTCGTACTTCTTCAGGCGCAGGAGGTAGTGGACGGTCGAGACGAAGTCGTCCGTGCCCAGGGTGCGGAAGTCCAGGTCGGTGCTGAGGCCCAGCTTGGCGTTGATCTTGTGGCGGCCCACCTTGCTGAGGTCGTACTTCTGGGGGTCGAAGAACATGCCGTAGAGCAGCTTCTTGCTGGATTCCAGCGTGGCGGGCTCGCCGGGCCGGATCTTCTTGAAGAGCTCCTTGGCGGCTTCCTCGCTGTCCTCGGTGTGGTCCTTGGCCAGGGTCTCGGAGAAGATCTTGCCGGTGAGGTCGGCCTCGGGGAAGCAGACGTCGAAGGACTGCACGTCGTTGGCCAGGAACATCTCCAGGTGGGTCTGGAGGAAGGGCTCGTTGGCCTCCATGAGCACTTCGCCGGTGCCCATGTTCACGATGTCCTGCAGCAGCACGGCGCCGTCGAGCATCTCGCGCTCCACGGGCACGTCCTTGATGCCCGCCTTCTCCATCTGTTCTAGGACGCGGCGGGTGATCTTCTTGTCCTTGGCGAGGATCTCTTCCTTCGTCTTGGGGTGCTTCACCGCCTCGCCGAGCTTGCGGCCCACCAGCAGCTCGCTCACGGCCACGCTCAGCTTGCCCTTCTTGAGGAAGAAGGTGGCGGGGGCGTAGAAGTGGCGGAGCATGGTCTCGTTGGAGCCGAGATCCTCGCTGAACAGGCCCAGGGCGCGCATGAAGGTGGCGCCGAGGAACTTGCGCTTGCGGTCGATGCGAGCGTAGAGCAGGCCCTTGGAGTCGAGCTCGAACTCGATCCAGGAACCGCGGTAGGGGATGATCTGGGAGCTGTAGAGGCTCTTGTCCGGCGCGATGCTGAAGAAGACGCCGGGGCTGCGGTGCAGCTGGCTCACGATCACGCGCTCGGTGCCATTGATGATGAAGGTGCCGCGGTCGGTCATGATCGGCAGGTCGCCGAAGTAGACTTCCGAATCCTGGCTCTGCTTGAAGCGCCGGTTGCCCTTGTCGTCCTTGTCGAACTGGTTGAGACGCACGCGGATCTTCAGGGGGGCGGCCATGGTGGCGCCGCGCTCGACGCACTCGTCCATGCCCATCTTCTGCTTCATCGAGACGGGCTCCTGGCACACGTCACAGATGGTCGCGGCGTTCTTGTTGCGGGTGCCGCACTTGGGGCAGTCCACCGTGGGATCCTTCGGGTGGTCCGACACGATGCTGTGCCCGCACTGCTTGCAGCTCGTGCGGAGATGCTCCAGGCCCAGGTACTTCTCGCACTTGCAGGCCCAGTGGCCCACGGTGTAGTCGAGGAACTCGACTTCGAGGGTGGCGTCGGTGCCATCGGGGTTCTTGCCGTTGTGCACGGGGAACATCGACTCGAACACGGCCTTGAGGCCGCGGGATTCCCGCTCGCTGTGGAGCAGGTTCATCTGGAGGAACTCGTCGTAGCTCCGCTTCTGGATGTCGATCAGGTTCGGGATGGGGACCAGGGACCGGATCTTCGAGAAGTTGTGGCGCTGGCGGTAGATGTTCTGCTGAACACTCATGGTTCGCTCCAGATGAAGTTGGCGGAACCTTCGATGAACGGCGCGCGACGCAGTGGGGCGGTGTCGCGGGCCTTGAGCAAAGACGGCGATGCCCCCGGAGCCGCGGCCCCGGGGAAGGGATTCAGAAGTCGGCGACGCGGATCAGGCAGGCACACGCACCGAAGGCCACCCCGCCACCCATCGGTGGAGGGAGCGGCCCAGCAAGGTGATTGGCGCTGCGGCGGAAGGCGTTTCGCAACCAGGGGCCTTTGAAGGTGGCGGGACCGCCCGAGGGGCCGGGCGGAAGGAATAATCGTACCATGTCCAGACAAAACCGCAAAGCGCAAGGTGCAGGAGGCACCCCACGCTTTGCGTTAGTGCAGGAAAAGGAACTACTTGATCTCGACCTTGGCGCCAGCGGCTTCGAGCTTTTCCTTGATCTTCTGAGCCTCGTCCTTGGCCACGCCTTCCTTGACGGGCTTGGGGGCGCCGTCAACGAGGTCCTTGGCCTCCTTCAGGCCCAGGCCGGCGACGATCTCGCGGACGGCCTTGATGACGTTCAGCTTGTTGGCGCCGGCGTCAGCCAGGATGACGTTGAATTCCGTCTGCTCTTCGGCAGCGGCGGCCGGGGCGGCCCCGCCGGCGGCGGGAGCGGCCATGGCGGCGGCGGAGACGCCGAAGCGCTCCTCGAGGGCCTTGACCAGGTTCGCCAGGTCAAGGACGGTCATGGTTTCGATCTCAGCGATGAGCTGGTCGGCGGTGAGAGCCATGATGGCCTCCTACATGCGATGAAAGGTTTTGGATTCGGGGTTGGGAACTACTCGCCGGCCTTCTGCTTGCGGATGCCATCGAGGGCGACCGCCAGACCGGAGATGGGGTACTGCATGAGATAGAGCAGCTTGGCGATGAGCACATCGCGGCTCGGCAGCTCGGCCAGGGTCTGCAGCTGGGCGGCGTTGATGGCCTTGCCGTCCATGATGCCGGCCTTGAAGGTGGCAGCCGGGTTGTCCTTCAGGAAGCCGTTGATGGCCTTGGCCAGGGCGACGACGTCGTCCTTGGTGGTGGCCACGGCGCTGTTGCCCTTGAAGGAACCGCCGAGGCCCTCGAAGGTGGTGTCCTTCACGGCCAGGCGGAGCAGCGTGTTCTTGCCGACGCGGTAGTGACCCTTGCTCTCGCGGATGTTCTTGCGGAACGCGGTGTCCTTCTCGACCCCGAGGCCCTTGAATTCGATCACGACGGCCGAGGTGGCCGTGGCGAAGGTCTCCTTGAGCTCGGCGACTTCAGCGATCTTCTGGTTCTTTTCCATGGTCGGCCTCCTACTTCTCAACGCTTGTGGTGTTGAGGGTGACCGAGGGGCCCATCGTGGAGGCGATATACATCGTCTTCACGTACTTGCCCTTCGCCGTGGCGGGCTTGGCCTTGTTCACGGCATCGATGAGCGCCTTGGCGTTCTCTTCCAGCTTCTCGACGCCGAAGGAGAGCTTGCCCACGGGCGCGTGGATGATGCCGGTCTTGTCGACGCGGTACTCCACCTTGCCGGCCTTGATCTCCTTGATGGCCTGGGCCACGTTGAAGGTCACGGTGCCGGTCTTGGGGTTGGGCATGAGGCCACGGGGGCCCAGCACCTTACCGAGACGGCCGACGCCCTTCATCATGTCGGGGGTCGCAACCAGGGCATCGAAGTCGAGGAATCCGCCGGCGATCTTCTCGACCAGCTCGTCCCCGCCCACGATCTCGGCGCCCGCCGCTTCCGCTTCCTTGATCTTCTCGCCACCCGCGATCACCGCCACGCGCATCGTCTTGCCCGTTCCGTGGGGCAGGACGATGGTGCCGCGGACCATCTGGTCCGCGTGGCGGGGATCCACGCCGAGCCGCATGTGCACTTCAACCGTCTCGTCGAACTTGGCGTAGGCCGTGTCCTTCACGACGGTGAGCGCATCCTTGAGCTCGTAGGGGCGATCTTCGATCTTGGCCGCGGCAGCCCGGTACTTCTTTCCAGGTTTTGCCATATTGGCTCCTACTCGAACGATCTCCCGCGATGACGGTCGCGGTGGCCGGGATCACTGCACGACGCAGTTCTCCAACAGGTGAATCGAAACGCTCGCGTGGGCTTGGGACCCACGCGAAAAAATCAATCGATGACTTCGACGCCCATGGAGCGCGCGGAGCCGGCGATGGAACGGACGGCGGCCTCGAGGCTGCCGGCGGTGAGGTCGGGCATCTTCACCTTGGCGATCTCGGCGAGTTGCGCCTTGGTGATCTTGCCGACCTTCTGCTTGTTGGGCGTGGGGCTACCCTTGTCCAGGCCGATCTTCTTCTTGATCAGCACCGCGGCGGGCGGGGTCTTGAGGATGAAGCTGAAGCTGCGGTCGGCGTAGACGGTGATGACGACCGGGAGGGTGGTGCCCTTCTCCACCGCGCCCACGGACTTCGCGTTGAACTGCTTCACGAACTCCATGATGTTCACGCCGTGCTGGCCCAGCGCGGGACCGACGGGAGGGGCCGGCGTGGCCTCGCCCGCGGGCAGCTGCAGCTTGATGTAGCCGGTGATCTTCTTTGCCATGTCATTGCTCCCGCGGGGGATTCCGGCGCATGCCGGCGACGCCCGCCTTGTAGGGTGGGGATCCTTCGGATCGCCCAGCCGGGTTGAAAACGTCCCGGTCCAGACGGACCGGGACGTAAAAGTCTACCTGAAGAACCTCGAAAAGTCCTCAGGAAATGGAGGATCCTACCTTTTCTCCACCTGGATGAAGTCCAGCTCCACCGGCGTGGACCGTCCGAAGACCGTGACCATGACCTTGATGGTGGAGCGCTCCTCGTGGACTTCCTCCACGTCGCCCTCGAAGTTGGCGAAGGGGCCATCGATGATGCGCACCTTCTCGCCGCGCTCGAAGTGGTACTTCGGCTTGGGCTTCTCCTGGGTTTCTTCCGTGTGGTGCATGATCTGGCGGACCTCCTCGTCCGTCAGGGGCGTGGGGCGCTTCTTGTTGGCGCCCACGAAGCTGGTCACCTTGGGCGTGTTCCGCACCAGGTGCCAGTCGGCGTCCGCCATCTCCACGGAGCCGTCGGGCTTGCGCTCCACCTGGATCTGCACGAGCAGGTAGCCGGGGAAGGACTTGCGCTTCTTGACGACGCGCTCCTTCTTGCCGGACTTGGCGTCGACCTTCATCTCCTCGTAGGTCTCCTCGGGGATCTGGATGTCCCCAAAGTTCGCATCGCGCTCTTCCATCTTGATGCGCTGGCGGAGATGCTCCATCACCTTGGCTTCGTAGCCCGAGTAGGTGTGGATGATGAACCACTTGAGTTCACGGCCCTGGATCTGGGCGGGAACCACCGTGTCCTGGGGAGTGCTCATGAGATCGGTCATGGCTGCCTCCGGCTCAGCGGGTCTTCAGGAAGAAGTAGGCGAAGCCCTTGGAGAAGACCCAGTCCGCCGCCCACAGATAGGCCCCGACGAACACCGAGATGATCACCACCGTGTAGGTGGAGGTCAGCACTTTCTCTTTGCTGGGCCAGTCCACCCGGTCGAGCTCTGCGAACAGATCCCTGGCCTGCTGTTTGATGGCACCAATCACGATGGACCCCGTGGAAAGGATTCGGTGAGAAAAACCTGGCCCCGGGCGGGTTCGCCGGGGCCGGGAAGGTGGCAGGGGAGACAGGGTTCGAACCCGCGACCTGCGGATTTGGAGTCCGCTGCTCTACCAGCTGAGCTACTCCCCTGTGGGACCGCCCGGCATCTGGTGAGCCGGGCGGGAACCCTCGGGACCGGAGCCTACTTGGCCTCTCGGTGGACCCGGTAACCACCACAGAACCGGCAGAACTTGTTGAATTCAAGCTTGCCCGTGGTGGTCTTCTTGTTCTTGGTGGTGCTGTAGTTCTTGCGCTTGCAGTCCTGGCACTGCAGGTGAACGATGTCGCGCATGGTGACCTCCTGAGTCGGAGGGCGGACTGGCCTTAGGCCAGGATCTCGCCCACGTTGCCGGCGCCCACCGTACGACCACCCTCACGGATGGCGAACTTCAGGCCCTTGTCCATGGCGATGGGCTGGATCAGCTCGACCGTCAGGGTGACGTTGTCGCCGGGCATCACCATTTCGCGGCCAGCCTCGAGCTCGATGGAGCCGGTCACGTCGGTGGTGCGGAAGTAGAACTGGGGACGGTACTTGTTGAAGAAGGGGGTGTGGCGGCCGCCCTCTTCCTTGGTCAGCACGTACACCTGGGCGTTGAACTTGGTGTGGGGAGTGATGCTGCCGGGCTTGGCGAGCACCTGGCCGCGCTCCACATCCTTGCGCTCCACGCCGCGGAGCAGGATGCCGGCGTTGTCGCCAGCCTGGCCCTGGTCCAGGGACTTGCGGAACATCTCGACGCCGGTGACGACCTTCTTGACGGTGTCCTTGAGGCCGACGATCTCGACTTCCTCGCCCACCCGCACGATGCCCTGCTCGATGCGGCCGGTCACCACGGTGCCGCGGCCGGTGATGGTGAAC
Source organism: Geothrix sp. SG200 (assembly GCF_022808935.1). Classification (GTDB taxonomy): domain Bacteria; phylum Acidobacteriota; class Holophagae; order Holophagales; family Holophagaceae; genus Geothrix; species Geothrix alkalitolerans. Next base: position 205,229 of record NZ_JAKZFR010000005.1, on the reverse strand, counting down.
ACGTCCTCGACGGGCATGATGAAGGGCTTGTCGATGGCGCGGACGGGATCGGGAATGTAGGCATCGACGGCAGCCATGAGCTCATGGATGCAGGCGCAGTCGGGGTGCTCGGGGGTGTCGGCGTGATCCAGGGCCAGGCGGGCGGAACCCTTGATGATGGGGATCTCGTCGCCGGGGAACTGGTAGGAGGACAGCAGGTCGCGGATCTCCATCTCCACCAGCTCGGCGAGCTCGGGGTCGGCGATGTCGATCTTGTTCATGAAGACCACGATGTAGGGCACGCCCACCTGACGGGCCAGCAGGATGTGCTCGCGGGTCTGGGGCATGGGGCCGTCAGTGGCGGCGACCACGAGGATGGCGCCGTCCATCTGGGCCGCGCCGGTGATCATGTTCTTCACGTAGTCGGCGTGACCGGGGCAGTCCACGTGGGCATAGTGGCGCTTCTCGGTCTGGTACTCGACGTGGGCGGTGTTGATCGTGATCCCGCGGGCCTTCTCTTCGGGCGCGGAGTCGATCTGGTCGTAGGACTTGGTCTCGCCACCGAACTTCTTGGCCAGCACGAACGTGATGGCGGCGGTCAGCGTCGTCTTGCCGTGGTCCACGTGGCCGATGGTGCCGATGTTGACGTGGGGCTTGGAACGATCGAATTTCTCTTTGGCCACGGATGCCTCCTGGAAGGTGGGAGAGAAGATGATGAAGGGAACATGTGCAAAGGGTGGAGCCCACAACCGGGCTTGAACCGGTGACCTCTTCCTTACCAAGGAAGTGCTCTACCGCTGAGCTATGTGGGCTTTGAACCTTCCCGCCGGAGCGGGGGGCCTTGCCGTCGGGCCGGGCGGGGCCGGCATGACGGGGAGGTGGAGCGGGAAACGGGGCTCGAACCCGCGACATTCAGCTTGGAAGGCTGACGCTCTACCAACTGAGCTATTCCCGCGGTGGAATCCCGAAAGCGGGATCCAGCGATCTGGATGGGATCCAGAGGACTGGTGCCGAGAGAAGGATTCGAACCTCCGTAACGCGATGCGTGGCAGATTTACAGTCTGCTGCCATTAACCACTCGGCCATCTCGGCATTGTGTCCAGCGCCCCTCCCGGGGCTTGTCAATGCTTCCGGGAAGCCCGGGAAGCCTCCCCTCGGAACCCCTACCGGGGCTCCGTGTCAGGGTCGCTGCGAGGCAGGGCTTTCCTGACAGGGAACCCCAACGCTATCACGCGCCCATGGGGGCCTCAAGCGAAAACTTCGGAGCGCGGCTATCCACGGCGCGCCAGCACGCGGAACAGCGTCACCGCCGCGGCGGCGGAGACGTTGAGGCTCTCGATGCCTCCCGGCATGGGGATGTGGAGGAGGATGTCGCAGCGCTCGCGGATCTTGAGGTGCAGCCCCTCGCCCTCGGCGCCCATCACCAGCACCGCGGCGCGATCGAAGGGCTCCTGCAGGTAGTCGCGGCTGCCGGGCCCCGCCGCCAGTCCGTAGATCCACGCCCCGGCCTCCTTCAGGCCGTCCAGGGCGCGGCCCAGGTTCACCACGCGGCACACGGGCACGCGGCCCGCCGTGCCCGCGCTGGCGCGCACCACCGTCTCGTTCACGGCCGCGGAGCGCCGTTCGGGCAGGATCACGCCGTCCACGGCGGCCGCAGCGGCTGAACGCAGGATGGCCCCCAGGTTGTGGGGGTCGGTGACGCCATCCAGCGCCAGCACCAGCGCGGCCGCGCCCTTGGCCCGGACACAGGAGGCGATCTCGTCGAAGTCGGCGTAGGCGAAGGGGCCGCCCTCGCCCAGCACCCCCTGGTGGCGCTGGCCCTGGCTGCGCCGATCCAGGCTCTCCATGGGTTCGCGGTGGATGACCACGCCCGCCGATCGGGCCTCCGCGATGAACCTGGCCAGCCGCCCGAAGGCCGCCGGGGCGATCCAGGCCGTGTGCAGTTCCCCGCGGGCCAGGGCCTCTTCGCAGGCGTGGGGGCCGAGGAAACGCATCTAGGGCTCCACCCGGGGCATGGTCAGAATGTCTTCCGGTACCCGATGGCCATGAGATGTCCCATGCCTTCGATCCGCTCGAGGGTGCCCGTGGAGCGGAAGCCGGAGGAGCTCCAGACGCCGTCCAGGCGCCGCGTGCTCAGGTCCTCGCTCTGGCGGAACTGGTAGCCGATGCTCAGCTCCCCGCCCCAGGCCTTGTAGCCAGCTCCCACGGAGAAGGCGGCGGTCCGGCCTCCGCCCAGCAAGGGCTCGATCATGGATTCCTCCACGGCGCGCTGATCGAGCGCGAGGCCGCCCCGCAAGGTCCAGAACTTGCCCAGCTCGACCTCGACCGAGGCGCTGAGACCGAAGTGGCCCTTGCCGCGGGGCAGCTCCGCCGGGGCCGTCACCATCCCCGAGGGGGTGGACACCTGGGCGAAATCGGGCACCCTCAGACCGGCGGCGGTCCAGCGCAGATCCGCCTCCCAGGTCACCATCGGGTGGGCGCGGTGCCGGAAGCCCACCGCCGTCTGGGAGGGCAGTTCCATCCTCCCGGAACCGCTGGCCACGGGCGTCGAAGCCGACAGGATGCCGGGGGAACGCAGTCCCGTGCCCAGGGGCGGAGCGCTCAGCCCGTCGTTGGCGTAGAGTCCCTGGCTGCCGCCCCGGTAGCCCGCGCTCATGTCGAGGTCGCCCTTCAGCCCGGACTGGTGGGTGACGCCCAGGGTCCAGCGCGGATTGATGGCCCAGCGGAACCCCAGCGAGTAGCTCGGAACCACCTTGTTCCCGCTCTGTTCCACCCGCTGCTCCACCACACCCTGGACCGTGTTCGTGCCCGAGACGGGCAAGGAGGGATCGAGGGGCACGCCGAAGCGCATGACACTGCTGGATTCGTAGCCAAGCCGAGCCACGCCGAGGCCCAGGCCGATGGACATGTTCGGATTGAGGGTCCAGGCGGCCTGGCCTTCCAGGCGGTGGGCGGACAGGTCGATGCCATCGCCGAGGAAGCGGCTGGGCGCATCGTCGCCGAACTTGCCGTGGCGCAGGTAGGGCTCATCGAGCTTGAGCCCGAGGGTCAGCTTGGGCGAGAGGCGCATGGACAGCCCGAAGGCCCCGATGGCGCGGTTGCGGTCGGAGGTGTACCAGGTCTTCTGGTTCGATTCGAGGCTCTCCTGGCTGGAGGCCAGCTCCATTCCGCCCGCCACGTAGAAACCTGTCTTCTCCTTCAGCGAAGCCAGGAGAGCCGGATTGGTGGAGGCCGCCTCCAGGCTGTAGCCGTAGGCCACCTGGGCCCCGCTGCGGGCGATGCCCACGGGATCCGCGGCCGGAAGGGCCAGGCTCTGGGCCGCCGCCGGCAGGGCGGCCGCGCCCAGCATCAGTCCTGCCTTGACCACTCCACGAACCGCCTGCGCCATATCGACCTGCCTCCGGGACACGCTTCTTGAATGGCCCGAACCCGGAAAGGGTTCAAGCCCAAGGCTCCAGGATCGCCAAAAGGGCCCGATTCACCAAGCGCATTCCCGAGCACACGCTTGGGGGCTCAGTGCTCGGACTCGCCCATGAAGCGCACCAGGAGCCGGTCCACCAGCTCCCAGACTTCCAGGAGGGCCGCGAGACACATCACCAGGCCGAGGCCCAGGGCCACGGCCCGTCCCCAGGGTCCCACGAGGGCCCGGCAGAGGTCCGGCCAGTGCCAAAGGAACGGAGGCACCTTCAGGCGCCCGTAGAAGGCCAGCGAGGAAAGCAGCATCCCGCCCCACAGCAGGTAGAAGAATCTCAAGGTTCGGATGAGGACGTCCCAGGGGAAGGGACGGGAACGGGAGGGCATCGGCCTAATCTACCCGCGGAACACCTGCCAACCCAAGCGCAGAATGAGGGCGCCCACCACGCCGATGAAGACGCCCCGCACCCAGCCGCTGCCCTTGTTGAGGGCCACGTGGGCGCCCAGGTAGCCGCCCACGCCGTTCGCCGCCGCCATGCCCAGGGCCACCGAGGGGATCCAGCTCCCCTGCCAGACGAAGAGGCCCATGGAGGTGATGTTCGAGGCCCAGTTCACGGCCTTGGCCAGGGCCGAGGACCGCAGGAAGTCGAACCCCAGGACCGCCACGAAGAGGAAGATCAGCACCGAACCCGTGCCCGGCCCGAAGAATCCGTCGTAGAAGCCCAGCCCCAGGGCGATGAGGGCCGCCAGGCCTCGCTGGTGGCGTAGGCCGTACCGGGGCGCGTGCAGGTGGCCCAGGTCCGGCTTCAGCAGGGTGAAGGCCAGCATGGCCACCAGCAGGCCCAGCATCACGGGCTTCAGGAAGTCCGCATGCACCCGGTAGGTGAGCCACACGCCCCCGGAGGCGCCCAGCGCCGAGGCCAGCACCGGCACCACCATCTCCCGCCCGGCCAGGGCCCCGGAGCGCAGGAACTTGCCCGCCGCCATGGTCGTGCCCGTCACCGCCACCACCTTGTTGGTTCCAAGCAGCGTGGGCAGCGGCGTGCCCGCGGGCAGGCCGAGCATGAGGGCCGGCACGGTGATGAGCCCGCCCCCGCCCACCACCGCGTCGATGAAGCCCGCCAGCAGGGCGGCGAGCATGAGGAGGGCTAAGGTGGGGAGGTTCGGCATCGTCGACGAATCCACAAAAGGCCGCGGCCCCGAAGGGCCGCGGCGCCTGCTGACAGCCTATCGCCTCAAACCTTGAGAATCTCGGCTTCCTTGTGCTTCAGGGCTTCCTCGATCTCCTTGGTGTGGAGGTCGGTGAGCTTCTGGATGTCGTCCAGGGCCTTCTTGGCGGCGTCCTCGGAGATGTGGCCCTCCTTGGCCTTCTCCAGCTTCTTCACGTCCTCGTTGGCATCGCGGCGGATGTTGCGCACGCCGGTCTTGATCTCCTCGCCCAGGCGGTGGAGGACCTTCACCAGCTCCTTGCGCCGCTCTTCCGTGAGCATGGGGATGGGGAGGCGGATCACCTGGCCATCGTTGGAGGGGTTGATGCCCAGGTCGGACTTGAGGATGGCCGTCTCCACGGCCTTGATGGCGCTCTTGTCGAAGGGGGTCACCACCAGCATGCCGGACTCCGGCACCGTGATGGATCCCATCTGGTTCAAGGGCACCATGGAGCCGTAGTAATCCACATGCACGTTGTCCAGCAGGCTGGCGTTGGCCCGGCCGGTGCGGATGGTGGCCATCTCCTTCTTCAGGGCCTCCACGGACGCATGCATGCGGCGCTTGGTTTCCTGCAGGATCGCATCGGGGGTCTGGGACATGGGCACCTCGAAAGAGCGGAAGCTTTCTTTTATACCTCAGAGACCCAGGAACTTGGCGTGCTAGAGTGGGGCACTTTCACGAGGTCCCCATGCGCACACCCCGCCTGCTGGCTCCTCTCGCGGCCCTGATCCTGGCCGCACCGCTGGCTTCCCCGTTGGCCGCCGCCTCCACGGAGATGGCCCTCACCAGCTCGGACGGCTTCGCCCTCAAGGGCACGCTGACCCTGCCGGACGCCAAGCCCAAGGCCAAGGTCCCCGTGGTGATCCTCGCCCACCAGTTCCACTCGGACCGGGCGGGCTGGGCGCCCCTCACCGAAAAGCTCCTGGCGCGGGGCATCGGCGTGCTGGCCCTGGACCTCCGCGGCCACGGCGAGAGCGCCATGAAGGACGGGACCGAGACCCGGGTCAGCCCCGACTTCACGGCCTCGGCCAAGGCCGTGGGCTTTGACAAGATCCCCGCCGACCTGGCCCAGGCCGCCGTCTGGCTCCGCAAGCAGCCGGGCGTGGATGGCCGCCGCATCGGCCTGGCCGGCTCCAGCGTGGGCGCCTTCGCGGTGCTCCTGGCCGCCCCGGAAGTGAAGCCCCTGGCCGTCCTCAGCCTCAGCCCGGCCGGCACCGCCGCCTTCGGGGACAGCGCCCGGGACCGCCTGAAGGGCGCCGTGCTCCGCAGCCGGCCCTCCATCCTGGTGCTGGCGTCCATGGAGGACAAGGACGCCGCCGAGAATGCCCAGGTCGTGAAGGATCTGCCCGGCGTGGCCGTGGACCTGAAGGAGGGCAAGGACCACGGGTTCGCCTACTTCAAGGACTGCTCGGACCTCATGGCTGTCTACTTCGGCGAATACCTCACCTACCACCACACGGGGAAGAGATACGCGGCCGTCTCCGCCCCGGCCCGGGCCGAGGCCGCCGTTCCCGCCTCGCCCGAGGGCATGACCGGCGGCCCGACCGCCGAGGAAAAGAAAGCGGACGCCCCGAAGTAGGGCGTCCGCTCCAGATCCGACCGGGGCCTAGTGGAACTGCTGGGCCTCGGTTGAACCCACCAGGGCCAGGGTGGAGGCCAGGCCGCCGCTCACGGCCTGGGCCACCTCGTCGAAGTAGCCGGTGCCCACCTCGCGCTGGTGCTTGGTGGCCGTGTAGCCGCGATCCTCGGCGGCGAACTCGGCCTCCTGCAGCCGCGCGTAGGCGGTCATGTGCTCGGTGCGGTAGGCGCTGGCCAGCTCGAACATCCCGTGGTTGAGGCTGTGGAAGCCCGCCAGGGTGATGAACTGGAACTTGTAGCCCATGGCGTTCAACTCGCGCTGGAAGGTGGCGATCTCCTCGTCCGAGAGCTTCTTCTTCCAGTTGAAGGAGGGTGAGCAATTGTAGGCCAGCAGCTTGCCGGGGAACGCGGCGTGGACGCCCTCGGCGAATTCACGGGCCTCCTTGAGGTCCGGCGTGGAGGTCTCGCACCAGATGAGATCCGCGTAGGGGGCGTAGGCCTTGGCGCGGGCGATGGCCATCTGGACGCCGCCGGTGATGCGGTGGAAGCCCTCAGGCGTGCGCTCCCCCGTGAGGAAGGGCCGGTCGCGTTCGTCGATGTCGGAGGTGATGAGGCGGGCCGAGTCCGCGTCCGTGCGGGCGATGATGAGGGTGGGCACGTCCATGACGTCCGCCGCCAGGCGGGCCGCCACCAGGGTGCGGATGAAGTGGCCCGTGGGGATGAGCACCTTGCCGCCGAGGTGGCCGCACTTCTTCTCGCTGGAGAGCTGGTCCTCGAAGTGGACGCCGGAGGCGCCGGCCTCGATCATGCCCTTCATCAGCTCGTAGGCGTTGAGGGGGCCGCCGAAGCCGGCCTCGGCGTCCGCCACGATGGGCAGGAACCAGTCGCGGCTCACGCCGCCCTCGCCATGCTCGACCTGGTCGGCCCGCTGGAGGGCCCCATTGAGGCGCTTCACCAGGGCAGGCACCGAGTTGGCGGGGTAGAGGCTCTGGTCCGGGTAGGTCTGGCCCGAGAGGTTGGCGTCTGCCGCCACCTGCCAGCCGGAGCAGTAGATGGCCTTGAGGCCGGCCTTGGCCATCTGGACCGCCTGGCCGCCGCTGAGGGCGCCCAGGGCCCGGGTGGGCTCCTCGTTCTGGAGCAGCTTCCAGAGCTTGCGGGCCCCGAGCTTGGCCAGGGTGTGCTCGATGCGGAGGCTGCCGCGGAGCTTCTTCACCGTCTCGGCGCTGTAGGGCCGGGTGATGCCTTCCCAACGATGGGCCTGGAGGTCGTCCTCGATGGGGGGGATGGGGAACTTGGGGGTCATGGGGCACCTCGGATGGGAGTTGGGGGTGGCGTAGTGTCAAAGATTGACCTATTCTTTCGTGAGTCAACCAACGGCTGATTTGACAGGGGTTGAACTGAAAATTTCAGTCAATTCTTTCCATTGATTTTGTAAATTGATGTAAATGAGGTCCCCATGCCCTCCGCCGCCCCCACCAAGCCCGCCGCGCGCCTCGGCGCCAAGATCCGTCTCCTCCGCCGCCAGGAGGGCCTGAGCCAGGTCCAGCTCGCCGAGGCCCTGGGGATCAGCCCGAGCTACCTGAACCTCATCGAGGGCAACAAGCGGCCCCTCACGGCTCCCCTGCTCATCCGGCTGGCCCAACAGTTCCATCTGGACCTCCGCGCCCTGGCGCCGGACGAGGACCAGCGCCTGTCGGACGACCTCATGGAGGCTTTCGGCGATCCCCTGTTCGAATCGCTGGGGCTCCAGGCCCAGGACGTGCGGGAGCTGGTGCAGAACAGCCCCACCCTGGCCCGGGGGGTCTTCGAGCTGTACCGGGCCTACCAGCACAGCCAGGACAGCCTGGACACGCTGGCGGACAAGCTCAGCGACGGCCAGGGCTTCGACCCCGAGGCCACGCGCCTGCCCTCCGAGGAGGTGGGCGACTTCCTCCAGCAGGCCATGAACCACTTTCCCGAGCTGGAGTCGGCGGCGGAGGAGCTCTGTGCCAGCGCCGGCCTGGACGCGGACCAGCCCTACCCCGCCCTGGCGGCGGCCTTCGAGGCCCGGAACGTCCAGATCCGCATCCACCGTGTGTCCGAGGGACCGGGCCTGCTGCGCCGCTTCGACCCCGAGCGCCGCATCCTCAGCCTCTCGGAACTGCTGCCCCAGCGGAGCCGCACCTTCCAGCTCGCCCACCAGCTGGCCCTGCTGGACCATGGCGACCTGCTGGACCGCCTGGCGGACCATCCCCTGCTGCGCACGAACGCCTCCAGGGCCCTGGCCCGGGTGGCCCTGGCCAACTACTTCGCCGGGGCCGTGCTCATGCCTTATGAGCGGTTCCTGCGGGCGGCCAAGGCCGAGCGGTACGACATCGACATCCTCGCCCGGCGCTTCCAGGCCAGCTTCGAGCAGGTCTGCCACCGCCTCACGACGCTGCGTCGGCCCGGCGCCGAAGGCGTGCCCTTCCACTTCCTGCGCATCGACATCGCCGGGAACATCTCCAAGAGCTTCTCGGCCTCGGGCATCCGCTTCGCGCGGTTCTCCGGCGCCTGCCCCCGCTGGAATGCCCACGCCGCCTTCCTCACCCCGGGCCTCATCCGCACCCAGCTCAGCGAGATGCCGGATGGCCGCAAGTACTTCTGCATCGCCCGCACCATCCAGAAGGACACCGGCGGCTACCGGGGCCAGCACGCCATGCAGGCCCTGGGCCTGGGCTGCGAGATGGGCCACGCCAAGGAGCTGATCTACGCCGACGGCCTGCGCCTGGACCAGCCCCCGGTGCCCATCGGCGTCACCTGCCGCCTCTGCGAGCGCACCGACTGCGAGCAGCGCGCCTTCCCGCCCCTGCAGCAGGCCTTCAAGGTGGAGGAGAACCTGCGCCGCACCAGCTTCTACGCGCGGATCGGCGGGAACTGATCAGGCCTTCGCGCCCCGCCCCAGCTTGCCCATCGGCTCTTCGATCCACCGATGCACAGCCCAGGCGGCCACGAGCGCCAGGCCCAGGGACAGGCCAAAGCCGGCCCGTCCGGCCAGGTGCGGCGCCACCAGCTTCATGGCGAAGGGGTGCAGGAGGTAGAGGCCGTAGCTCCAGGCGCCCAGGCGCCCGAGCTGGTTCCCGAACCAGCCGGGTTCGCCATCCCGGGTGAAGGCCGCCAGGGCCACCAGGCCCGTCACCACCAGCAGGTAGCGGTAGCGGAGCCAGCCCGTGAGGGCCACCAGGTGGTCGAAGAACTGGGGCGTGGGCTTCACCAGGATCCACACCAGCGGGATGGCCAGCAGGAGGGCCCAGCGCGGATCCAGCCGCCGCTCCGTGGTCTCGTGGAGCCCCGCCAGCAGGGCGCCCCAGGCCAGGAGGAAGAGCTGGTTCGGGGCCAGCACGTAGGTGTGGAAGCGGTTCCACTGGGGCTGTTCCATCACGCCGTGCAGGGTCGAGGGCAGGCTCCAGGCCCAGAGGCCGAGGGCCAGGACTGCCAGGAACCAGAGTCCCCCCTTCTCCCGCAGCCAGGCCAGGGCCGGGAAGGCGAAGTAGAGCAGCGCCACCAGCCCCACGTACCAACCGCCGGTCACCAGCGCATGGTTGGGGTGGATGGCGCCGAAGGTCAGCGTGAGGTTCTCGAGGAGGAAGCGCCCGGAGACCTCGGGCCCCATGCCCAGGCGGAAGGCCACGTTCAGGGCGAAGGCCAGGTAGAAGACCGGCGCCAGCCGCAGGAAGCGCCGGAGGTAGAAGCGCCCCGGCCCCTCCTTCCGGACGCGGCGCCAGGGCGTGGTGCGGAACAGCACGAAGCCGCTCAGCACGAAGAAGGCCGACACGCTGTAGTTCCCCAGGCGCGCCATGGCGATGTTCGCGCCGCCGCCCGACTGCGAGATGTTGAACCACACGCCCAGGTGGTAGACGGCGACGCACAGGGCCAGGAGGCCCCGCAGAGGGTCCAGCAGGCCCAGTCGGGCGGGGGGGGCGGAACGGGCTTCCACGGATGCGCTGGTCAGAACCGTCCTCCCGGGTCAGGGGCCAGTGGACCACCGATGGCCCGCCTTGGCCACCGTCCGGTTGGACCGATCGGCTTGCCTTCAGGCCAGGGTGGCCTCCTGGTGCCGCTCGTAGGCAGGTTCCGGCGCAGGGTCGGCCGGCAGGTAGCAGGGGTTCCACATGGCCGCCGCGACGGCGCCGGGGATGTCCTCATCCGCCAGGGGACGGGCCGCCACGCCCATCTCCCGGGCCTCCCGCACCACGGCCGCGGCCACGCGGGCCGTGACCTCGCGGATCCGCCCGGCGGAGGGGAAGAGGCTCCCCACAGACAGGTCCTCGGGCCGGACCTCGTCGGCCAGCTGCCGGGCGGCGGCGGCGAACATCCCGTCCGTGACCTCGCAGGCCTCGGCCACCAGCACGCCCAGGCCCACGCCCGGGAAGATGAAGACGTTGTTGCTCTGCCCGATGCGGTATTCCCGGCCCTCGTAGGCCACCGGATCGAAGGGGCTGCCCGTGGCCACCAGGGCCCGGCCCTCGGTCCAGGCGAGGACATCCCTGGGCTTGGCCTCCGCCTTGCTGGTGGGGTTGGACATGGGCAGCACCACGGGCCGCTCCACCTGGGCCGCCATGGCGCGGATGGCCTCCTCCGTGAAGGCCCCGGCAGTGCCGGAGGTGCCGATGAGCATGGTGGGCTTGAAGGCCTTCACCACGGAGAGGAGGTCGCGCTTCTGCCCGCGCCCCAGGCCCATGCGCTCGGCCAGGGCCACCGGCCAGGCGAAGTCCCGCTGCAGCGGGTCCAGGCTGGGATCGTCCTCCACCAGGAGCCCCTGCACGTCGAGGTTGGCCATGGCCAGGACGAGATCCTCCCCTTCCAGGCCCTCCCGCCTCAGCGTGGAGCGCACCAGGCGGGAGATGCCGATGCCCGCCGCGCCCGATCCCAGGAAGACGATCCGCTGCCGCCGAAGGGGCGTGCCCGTGGCCCGGGCCCCCGCCAGCAGGGCCGCGACGCCCACCGCCGCTGTGCCCTGGATGTCGTCGTTGAAGCTGGTGAGCACCTTCCGGTAGCGGTCCAGCAGATGGAAGGCGTTGAACTTCTTGAAGTCCTCCCACTGCAGCAGGGCCTTGGGAAAGACCCGGCGGACCGCCTGAACGAACTCGTCCACCAGGGCATCGTACTCCGGGCCCCGCAGGCGGCGGGAGCGCCAGCCGAGGTAGAACTCGTCCTCCAGCAGGTCCAGGTTGTCCGTGCCCACGTCCAGGCTCACGGGCAGGGTCTGCCAGGGCGGGATGCCCGCGGCGGCGGTGTAGAGGGCCAGCTTGCCGATGGGGATGCCCATGCCGCCGGCGCCCTGGTCCCCCAGGCCCAGGATGCGCTCGTTGTCCGTCACCACGATGAGGCGGATGTCGTCGAAGAGGGCGTTTTCCAGCACCCGCGCGATGTGGCCCCGGTGCTCCGGGGTGATCCACAGGCCGCGGGCCCGGCGGAAGATGTGGCTGAACTCCTGGCAGGCCCGTCCCACGGTGGGGGTGTAGACGATCGGGAGGAACTCCTCGATGTGATCGATGAGCACCCGGTAGAACAGGTGCTCATTGCGGTCCTGGAGGGCCGCTAGGCCGATGTACTTCTCCAGCGGGTCCTGTTTGCGCTGGATGCTGGCGTACACCCGCCGGGCCTGCTGCTCCATGCTGGTCACCGCGTGGGGCAGCAGGCCATCCAGGCCCAGGACCAGCCGCTCTTCCTGGGTGAAGGCCGTCCCCTTGGTGTACATGGGGTTGCGCAGGAGTCGGACGCCCCGGAAAGGCACGGCCAGGCGCTGCTTGCCGCTGGGTTCGCATTCCACACCGAAGCGTTCCATGGGACCTCCTCCGCCGGGGCAGGGACTCCTCCATGGCAGGGGCCATGAAGGCGGTCCGCCCCCTCGGAGAGCCTTCCCGCGGGCAGGGGGAGGCGGCCGGAAACCCGGGCAACGCCCCAATATGCGTTCCCGATTCCGGCCCGGCCAGCAATTGATGATCTAGCGGTAGCGAACGGTCCCCACGCCCTTCACCAGCCGCCCCAGCACCCAGGCGGGCTCCTCAGCCTCGTGCAGGCGGGCCAGCACGTCGCCGGCCAGCTCGGGCTTCACCACCAGCACCATGCCCACGCCCAGGTTCAGGGCCTGGCGGGCGTCGTCGATGCCCAGGCCTCCCTTCTCCATGAGGAAGCGGAACAGGGCCGGGATCTCCCAGGTGGCGGTGTCGATCTCCGCATCCAGGGTCTTGGGCAGCACGCGGGGGATGTTGTCGGTGAGCCCGCCGCCGGTGATGTGCGCCATGGCCACCAGCTGGTGGGCCTTCACCAGGGGCATGACCGGCGTCAGGTAGCTGCGGTGGATGGCCAGGAGGGCGTCGGCCACGGTGCGGTCCGTCCCGGGCACCTTGTCGTTCACATCGAGCTTCTCCAGCTCGAAGCAGACCTTGCGGGCGAGTGAATAGCCGTTGGTGTGGAGGCCGCTGGAGGGCAGGCCGATGAGCACGTCGCCTTCGGCCATGGCGTCGAGGCGCGGCAGCAGGTCGGCCTCATCGACCACGCCCACGATGGTGCCGGCCACATCCACCTCGCCTTCGGCGTAGACGCCGGGCATCTCCGCCAGCTCGCCGCCGATCAGCGCCGAACCCGCCTCCTTGCAGGCCGTGGCCATGCCCTTGACGATCTGCTCGATGACCTCGGGCTCCAGCTGCTGGGCGGCGATGTAGTCCAGGAAGAAGAGGGGCCGCGCGCCCTGCACCAGGATGTCGTTGATGCAGTGGTTCACCAGATCCTGGCCCACCGTGTCCCAGATGCCGGCCCGGCGGGCCACCTTCATCTTGGTGCCCACGCCATCCATGCTGCTGACGAGGATGGGCTTGGCCTCGGAGAACCGGGCGTCGTACAGACCGCCGAACAGGCCGATGTCGCTGCGGACGCCGGGGGTCTTGGTGGCCTTCACCAGGGGCTTGATGCGCTTCAGGGCCTCGTCCTGGCGGTTGATGTCCACGCCGCTGGACGCGTAGCTGACCTTGGCTTCGCTCATGACCTCTCCCGAATCCGCCATTGTCCCACAAGGCGGGCGGCCTGCCACCGGCCGGCCTCGCGGGGCGCGGTGGAACGCACCCTGCGAGGCGAAAGGCCTCAGCTCAGCAGCAGCCAGGCCAGGAGGGCCGCCACGACCCAGGCGGCCAGGATGCGCGGCGCGCGGTGAGGATCGAGTGCGTGGGCGCGGAGCATGGCGGCCCTCCATCCCCTTGGATGCATCAACCGCGCCGGAAACCACCCGTCAACCGGCGTAGACTGGCCGCACCATGGCCGACGCCCCCTTCCCCCCCTTCGACCGCGCCGCCTCCGAGGCCGCCGTCCGCGCCCTGCTGAAGGGCCTGGGGCAGGATCCGGACGCGCCGGAGCTGCGGGACACCCCGGCCCGGGTGGCCGAGTTCTGGGCCGAGCGCCTGGCGGGCTACGGCGTGGACCTGGCCGCGGAGCTGAGGCCCCTGCCCGGCGACCTCGCCCCCGTGCCCGTCATCCTGGAGCGCATCCCCTTCGTGAGCACCTGCGAGCACCACCTGGCCCCGTTCGAGGGCCACGCCACCATCGGCTACCTGCCGGGAGAGGGCGGCACCGTGGGCCTCTCCAAGCTCGTGCGCGTGGTGCAGGCCTACGCCGGGCGCCTGCAGGTGCAGGAGCGCATGGCCCGGCAGATCGCCGACGCCCTCCAGACCCACCTCCGCCCCGCCGCCTGGGGCGTGGACCTGGTGGCCGTCCACACCTGCATGGCCCACCGCGGCGTCCGCACCCCCGGCGTCCCCGTCCGCACCACCCTCCTGGGCGGCGCCTGGGAAACCGATCCCCCCCGACCGTTCAGGGGCTGATCCGCCACCGTTCGGCGGAAGCCAGCGGAGATGATCCGGGGCCTGGGTATGCTGGGTCCGCTGTTCCCGGACCCACGGAGATTCCCATGGCGCGCGCCCTCGGCCTCGGCTTGGCCTTCTGTCTGATGCTGCTCGGCTGCGGCGGGGGCGGGGGCAGCTCGGCGCCCCCCGCCCCCATCCAGCTCCAGGCCGCCTACGACCCCGCACAAACCCAGGTCAAGCTCACCTGGACCCAGGCCTCGGGCAACATCGACGGCTACAACCTGGAGGCCAGGGTCAATTCGGGGTCCTACACCCTGATCAACCCGAGCCCCATCTTCAGCGGCGTCACGTCGGCGATCCTGACCTTCACAGCGACACCCCCGGAGCTGGCGACCTTCGACTTCCGGATCTGCACCGTCACGAAGGGCGTCAACGGGCCGTACTCCAATGTCGCGGGAATCAAGACCCCCCTGCTCCCTCCGACCTATGTGGCGGCCTCGTACTCTGTACCGGATGGAGGAATCCTCGTCACCTGGGAGACGCTCTCCCTGCTTACGGACCGCTATGTCCTGGAGCGCGCACCCTGCGACGCCGCTGGCGCTCCGACCGGAGCCTGGGCCAACCTCCCTTTGCCGAACCCCGCCGCCACCACCTTCGTGGACAAGGCCGTGGCCGAAACCCAGGGCTACCTGTACCGAGTCACCGCCTGGTCGGGAACCACCGCCAGCACGACGCGGGGGCCGAGCCAGCGGGCGGTCACCCCGCCCCTGGCGCCGACCGCCTTCGCGGCCCAGCCCCTCTCTGGTGCGGTGGGCCTCACCTGGGTGAACCAGAGCCAGACCGCCACCCAGATCCAGATCACTCGGGTAGCCTCCGGCGGCTACGGGCCCACGGTCCTCCTTGCCACCCTTCCCGGCACCGAGACCTCGTTCCAGGATGCCGACGTACCCCTCGGCTACTATCAGTACGCCCTCAGCGTCTCCGACGGCCAGAGCACCACCAAGGGCCCCACCCTCTATGCCGCCCCCGCCAATCCACCGGGTGCCCCCAGCCTGACGGCGACCCCCCAGGTGGCCGGTCCCTCCGTTGGAGCCTTCGCCCTCTCCCCAGAGGGGCTCTGGGCCTTCGCCACGGGTTCCCCCTTCACGATCCTTCCCGCCCCCTGGGGCACCTGGCCTGCCTGGACGCAGCCCACCTCGTATGGCTATGGCGGTCCGAGGGACCCCCTGGTGCTGGATGCCCAATCCCGGCCCCACACCCTCTACACCGACTCGACCTCCTCCATGACGGTCCTGAGCCATGCCTGGTTCGACGGCAGCGCCTGGGTCTCCGAAGTGATCGCCCAGGCCCCTTCGACCGACACCCTCTCCTTCGCCGACACCCTCTGGCTGGATCAGAGCGGCAGCCCCCAGACCCTCCTCTCCACCGCGACAGGCGTCCGGTACACCCGCAAGGTGGGCGGGGTCTGGATTCAGGAAGACATCGACCCTTCGAATACCCTCCCCGGGAACTGGCGCCTGTTCCTTGACCGTTCCGACGTCCCCCACGTGCTGCTCACCTCCTCGATCGACAGCCGGGAATACAGCCGGAATGCGGACGGCACCTGGACCCGCCAGATCCTGCCGAACACGCTGAGCTCGTTCGTCGGCTTCCACTTCGAGAGCGGCCTGTGGACCGACTCGAACACGGCCTGTGTCTTCTACAAGATCCCCGATGCGGGCAACCCCGTGAACGACGCCTTCTGGGCCATGCAAAAGGTGAACGGCCTCTGGCAGCCGCCAGTCCTCCTGAAGTCGTTCCCCTCGACCGGCATCTCCGACTGGCCCTCGGCCGCCCTCTCCCCGGACGGCAAGCGGGTCGCGGCGGTCTTCGCCCAGAAGAACGGGCTGTTCCTCTTCACCCTGACCGCCCAGGTCTGGACCGAGAGCCTCCTGCCGGTCCCCTCCGTCGACACCCCCACCTACAGGGTCGCCTTCGATGGCGGGAACCGCCTGCACATCCTGGTGAAGCCGTCGTCCCTCGCCACGGACCTGGTGGATTTCCACGAATGAGGGCTCAGCCCCCATCGCCGACGCATTCCAGATCGACCTCCGCCGACCACCCGGGGGTACTCGGCACGTGGCCGTCCGAACACTCGTGAGCCACCGCAGCTTGAAGCCTCCCGGCGTATCCGTGCGAAATGCCTGCCCGGGGGCGGAAGTTGGAGGGCCGACCCGCCCGCACCGTTCAGGGGCCGAATCGGACCGTTCGACCGGTCGATCAGCAGCTGACTTACGGAACAGCTATGCTGGCCCGGCATCCCCCGAGAGGCTCATGCTTCGCGTTCTCGAATCCGACCTTCAGGCCCAGGCGGACCTTAGGCTTTGCGCCAGGAGGCGCCCAGGGGCTTTGGGTTTGGTCCGTCTAAATCCAAGTTAGGAGTCTCATGCACAAAACATTCGTTCCCATACTTATAATGTGTTTTGTGCGCATCACTCCCAGTGCATTGGCTGATGAAAGCTGGACCTTGAAACCTTTCCCCCGTGCCAATGGGCAATCCTTAATGCTTCCAGTCACTGATGACGGACGGGTACTCTCCATCTCAGAAGATGGCAAAGTGGGTGCAGGCGGGAAATGGATCGCCAATCATACCATGACTTTCATGGTCAAGCCCAAAAATCCCGTCAATGGAATGAATTCGATAATGTGGGGGATCAACCTTCATTTTAAATATACCAATAGAAAAATTGAACAAATTATAGTTGAGGAAATTGCTCATACTAATCCAATTTTCCCCAAGATTAACGATAATATCCCCAAATTAAGCTCAAATATGTGGTCAAAATATAGTACAGCTTTAATAAATATCAATCCTAGCTCCGTCCCATGGCTTTATTCGAAAGAAACGACGACTTTTATTTTTAAGGTCACCGCACGCGTATTCAACCAGCCATCCCAAACAATATATATCCCATTCTCATTCGATGAAAATACTAAACGTTCCAACATCCAGGATGCTCAGGAAGGTAAGTCACCCACCACCTGATCCCTCATATCAATTTTTATGAAATTCACAAGCCCATCTTGAATAACGAGGCCCCTAACCCTTCGCTCAACTCGGGCCACGCCGGCATTGCCTTTCGCTCTCTCTCATCTTCCCGTTTCCTCGACTCTGCTCTTCGCCTCGGTATAGGCGGAGCTGGTTGGCTTCATTCGTTAAACGCAAGCCCCCCCCAGGAATCCCCATGGAAAACCCCTACCAAGCCCCCTGTGCCCCGAATCCACCCGCCCCAAAATCCAAAATCTGGAAGTGGGTCACCTGGGGCTGCGGCGGCTGCCTCGGGGCCAGCCTGCTCCTACTGGCCAGCTGCTATGTCATGGCCCGGGGGGTCATGACCCTCGGCGAACGCCAGCTCGGACCCACCTGCGATGCCTACCTGGCCTATGCCAATGAGGGGCGCTACGACTGGGCCTATGAGGAGTTCGACGACAGCCTGAAGCTGGTCGTGACCCGGGAGAAGCACCGGGCCCTGCTGGGCGCCGTCTACGGGAAGCTGGGAAAGCTCGAATCCAAGCAGGTGCAGCATGTCGAGTCCGGCTTCGATCAGACGGGGAAGTGGTCGAGGATCCAGTACTCGGCCAGGTTCACGAACGGCGAGGGCACGATCCGCTTCCGCCTCGCCAAGCGCGGCGATGCCTACAAGATCGTCGAGTTCAACTACCACTCGCCGCTGCTGCTGGATCTGATGATCGACCCGAAATAAGCCCAGTTGCTGTGCCTGGATGGAAACCAGCCATCGACTCCTCCCCAAAGGACCTCCATGCGACACCGATTCCTGCTCGTCCTCGGGCTGGCCCTCCTCGGATGCGGAAGGCCCCACTACACCTGGCGGACCGCTCCGAACGCCGTGAACACTCCCATCGCTCTCCGGATCCAGACCCAGTTCGACCCCAAGGCCAAGCTCACACCCGAAGCCCAGAAGCTGTACGTGGATTCGATCCACGAGGCCCTTTCGTCCTGGGCGGAGATCCTGCCCGAGGCCGAGCCCGCGAAGGAAGGCGACATCACCCTGCGAATCCGCATCAGCTGCGCGTGCCGGAGCGAATTCGCCAGGCAGGCCGACGCCACCATGGAGTTGGCCTCCCTCTTCGATCGCGACAGGCCCCGTCCAGCCACCAGGAACCCCGAGGCCATCCAGCGGGACCGGCTCGGCTACGACGCGGACGACATGCAGGGGGACATCCGGATCTACGGCAGAGCCACCGCCGCCCACCCCTATACATCGATCTTCATGAAGGCCCACCTCATGGCCTTCATGGACCCGCTCTCCGGCGACGCCAAGCTGGTCGCCGCGAACCGGGCCCGCGAGCAGGCCAGGGGCTTGGCCCGCTGGATCATCGCCGACCTCCAGAGGATCGACCTCCTGCCCCGCGAGCCCATCCGCTGACTGCGGCGGCCCCGGAGACCGGCCCCACCTGGCCTGCTCCATGCCCGAGTGGACAAGCCCTGACGCGTACCTTCAGCTAACCTTCCGCAATGTCCCTCCCCACCCCCGAACTCAAGCTCGGCTATGAGCTGTTCTCCAAGCTGCTGACCTGGGCGGCGGGGAAGCGGTCGTCGAAGCGGCTGGAGGCGCTGAAGTCGGCGGCCTTCCAGGAGCTTCTGAAGGGCGACGCGGCGGACCTGGACCTGGTGGCCTCGGTGCTGAAGGAGCTCCACAAGGCGGCGGACACTTCGGCCAAGGCGGTGCGTCTGGAATACCTGTACGACCACGCCACCCAGCCGGCCGCCAAGGCGAAGAAGCCGGACCGCCGGAGGCGGGCCGTCAAGAAGGAGCCTGGCGCCAAGGGCTGAGGGCCGGGCTTACCGGGCCGAGTAGGCGTCGCCATTCGAAGGTCGGCAGCCTCTGCAGGCAGCGACAATCATGGAAAAATACGATGGAACCGCGAGGCATCTTGCTCCATCTTTTCCGGTGGATGCGGCCGTCATGATGACCGCCTCCCATCGATGAGGGGTATCTATGCACTACCTCCTGATCTACGAGGTCGGTCCGGAATATGTGGATCGCCGAGGGGAATTCCGGAAGGAGCACCTGGCCCTGGCCTGGGCCGCCCATGAGCGGGGCGAGCTGGTGCTGGGCGGGGCGGTGGCGGATCCCGTGGACATGTCCGTCCTCCTCTTCCAGGGGGACTCCCCGGCGGCGGCCCAGCGCTTCGCCGCGGCGGATCCCTACGTGCTCCACGGCCTGGTGCATCGCTGGCAGGTGCGCCCCTGGATCACCGTGGTGGGCGCGGACGCGGCCACGCCGGTGCACGCGTAGGCCCGCGGGCCCGCCAGCCCCTGCCAATTCCACAGGTTCGGATCCGGCGATCCCACGGGCTTGTCCCGGGTCATTTTCTGCCTAGCTTGTCGATCGAGCATCAACAACCTTCGAGGCCTTATCTCCAGGGCTTCCAGGCTTGCCATTGACCTGCCTCAAGGTCTCCTTGCCACCCCTTTTGCCGTGATGCAAGGGTGACGGGCAACGATCTTTTGCCGCTCTCATTCTCATATCCAGGGCTTCCACGAATCTGGCCAAACCACCCTCTCGGAGGTGCGCGTGCCCCTTCCCAACGGCTACGGCGTCGTCATCGGAACGCTGGACCATTACCAACGCGACCCTGTCAACAACTATGGCCAGTATTACCACGATAACGTCTATGTCTCGACGCCGGGCGGCCTCTACCACTGCGCCGTCGACGTCGACACCAAGATGACGAACGACGGCATCCAATGGCGCGTGGTTCCCCTGGGAGAAGCGGACATGAAAGGTGTGTTCGCCATGGCCAACGGCTGGCACACCCTGGTCTGCAATGACACGTCCGGGGCCCTGGACAACATCAGGACCGCAGCGTTCCACCGAAAGGGCTGCAACATTATCTTCATTATTTTTGACCCTATTCTCGAAGCACTGCGGCGCTGGTTCAACATCTGGATCAATCCCCCTTGGAAGGCTGGCACCAGCATCGATGCCCTCGCAGTGCTCGAGCCGCTTCTTGATGACTCCACGCGACTTTTCATCTTCGGGGAACCCTTCACCTACGGCGGGTTGGGCGTCCACAACATCCACCAGAACCAGGGGGACCCTGCCGGTTCGCAGTGGTGGTCAGAAAACGGGATCTGGCAGGACGGGGGGGTGATCATCGAGAAAAAGGATCATTCCATCGTGGCATTCCTGACCAAGTTCAAGACCCAGGCCTACCAGACGGACACCAGCGGGCACCCGATCCCCTGACTGCCACGCATTGTTTTCACAGGGCCGGATAACAGGCGGGATCCGAACGCAAACCGGGAGAAGAGTTCCCTGTCCGGATCCGGTCTCCAGGTCCAGAATGTTTTCACACCCATCGGAGGGGGCTTTCATGACATGGCTCAGCAAGTACTCGGACCAGACCTACGCGCTGCTGCGCATCGTGTCGGGCCTGTTGCTGGCGTTCCACGGGCTCCAGAAGATCTTCGGGGTGGTGAGCGGCTTCCAGCCCCCGGTGGGCTCTCAGCTCTGGATTGGCGGCCTCATCGAGCTGGTGGGCGGCCTGGCGATCCTGGTGGGCTTCCAGACTCAGCGGGCGGCATTCCTGTGCAGCGGCATGATGGCGGTGGCCTACATGCAGTTCCACTGGAAGTTCCAGTTCGGCGCCGCCTTCTGGCCCGCCGTGAACAAGGGCGAGCTGGCGGTGGTGTTCTGCTTCCTGTTCCTCTTCATCGCCGCCAAGGGTGGCGTGAAGTGGTGCCTGGACAAGACCGCATGAAGGCCGCCACCCTCAAGTCCCTCGCGGGCCTGGCCCTCATCGCCCTGGGCGCCGCGGCCCTGGCCTGGCCGGAGTTCAGCTACACGAAGGACAGTCACGACGCCAAGCTGGGTCCCCTGGAGTTCACCCTGAAGGAGAAGGACACCCTGCGCATCCCGGCCTGGGCCGGGTTCGCGGCCATTGCCGCGGGCACGGCCCTTCTGTGGCGGCGGAAGGGCTGATGCGGATCCTCGCCCTGGCCGGCAGCCTGCGGGCGGCCTCCCTCAACGCCCGGCTGCTGCGGGAGGCTGCGCGCCTGGCGCCGGAGGCCGCGTTCGAGTTCTGGGAGCGTCTGGACGACCTGCCCCACTTCAGCCCCGAGCGCGACGTCGAACCCGTGCCGGAGCCCGTGGCCGACCTGCGGGCCCGGATCCTGGCGGCGGACGCCCTGCTCGTCTGCACGCCCGAGTACATCCACGCCATGCCCGCGGTGCTGAAGAACCTGCTGGAGTGGGTGGTCTCGTCGGGCGCCTGTGTGGGCAAGCCCGCGGCGGCCTGGAGCGCCTCGCCCTCGCCGGAGGGCGGCGCCAAGGCCCAGGCCTCCCTGGCCCACACGCTGGCGGTGATGTCGGCGCGGGTGGTGCCGGAGGCTTCGCTCTGCCTCACCCTGGCCGCCTCGGGCCTGGATGCCGAAGGCCGGCTGATCGATCCAGTCCAGGTGGCCCGCATGGCGGAGGCGATCCAGGCCCTGATCGCCGCCGGAAACGCGGCATGAGCGGCATGCATGGCATGAGCGTGGAGGCCCCCGCCATCCGCATCTTCGTGGACGCGGACGCCTGCCCCGTGAAGGAGGAGGTCTTCCGGGTGGCCTCGCGCTGCGGGCTGAAGGTCTTCCTTGTCTCGAACACGCCGTTGCGGGTACCGCGCCATCCCCTGTTCGAGTCCGTGGTGGTGGCCCGGGGCCAGTTCGACGGCGCCGACGACTGGATCGTGGCGAACATCACGGCCTCGGACATCGCCGTGACCGCCGACATCCCCCTGGCGGCCCGCTGCCTCGAAAAGGGCGCCCGGGCCCTGGACGCGCGAGGTCGCGTCTACACGCCGGATTCCATCGGCGACGCCCTGGCCAGCCGCGAGCTGATGAGCCATCTGCGCGCCATGGGCGAGTTGGGCACGGGCCCGGCCCCGTTCAGCGCGAGGGACCGCTCCACCTTCCTGCAGCGGCTGGACGACCTCATCCAGGCGCTCCGGCGGACGAGGCGGTAGACTTAGGAAAGGGCTTCACAGGCTTCAACCTTTTTCGAGATCGGACGCGCCATGGCCAGAAAGCCCAACTACAACTTCGAGAAGCGGCAGAAGGACCTGGCCCGCCAGAAGAAGAAGGAAGAGAAACTGCAGAAGAAGGCGATGAAGAAGGACGCCCAGGGCAACGACATTCCGGAAGTCGAAGGCCCGGAAGGCACCGCCGAGGGCGGCCAGGGTCCCGACCAGGATCCCGAGTAGCCGCCGCCGCGGCCCGCACCGTGGTAGAAGGAAGGGCCTTCAGGAGTCCCCATGAGCCGGATCCTGTGCACCGCCGTTCTCCTGATCCAGACCCTCCAGGCCGCGCCGCCCGCACCCACCCCGGCCAGGGCCCCGGCCCCAGCCCAGGCCCTGGCCCAGTCCCGCCTTGCCGCCCTGGAAGCCCGCGCGGGCGGGCGCCTGGGCGTGGCGGCGCTGGACACCGGCACGGGCCGCCGCATCGCTCACCGCGGCGAAGAGCGGTTCCCCCTGTGCAGCACCTTCAAGGTCCTGCTGGCGGGCGCGGTGCTCGCGCGGGTGGAGCGGGGCCAGGAGCACCTGAATCGGCCCATCGCCTACACGTCCGCAGACCTGCTGGATTATGCGCCCGTCACCGCGGCCCGTTTGGCGGAGGGGCACATGACCGTGGAGGCGCTCTGCGCCGCCGCCGTGGAGTCCAGCGACAACACCGCCGCCAACTTGCTGCTCCAGGCCCTCGGCGGTCCCGCCGAGGTGACGGCATTCGCCCGAAGCCTGGGTGACGCCGTGACGCGGCTCGACCGCACTGAGCCCACCCTGAACACCGCCATCCCCGGCGACCCCCGGGACACCACCAGCCCCACGGCCATGGTGGATTCCCTGAAGGCCATGCTGCTGGGCGGGGCCCTCGAACCGGCCTCGTGCCAGCGCCTGGAGGGCTGGATGCGGGGCTGCCTCACCGGCGGAGATCGCCTGAGGGCGGGCCTCCCGGTCACCTGGGCCGTGGGCGACAAGACCGGCTCAGGCGAGCGGGGCACCGTGAACGATGTGGCCGTCCTGCGTCCGCCTGGCCGGGCGCCGATCCTGGTGGCCGCCTACTACACTGGCTCCCGGGCCCCCATGAAGGACCGCAACGCCGTGCTGGCCGAAGTGGGCCGCATCGTGGCCGCCGCCTTCCCGAACTGACCAGGCCGAGGAGGTCTCATGGATCCGAACACGGAAGCGACACTCCACGCCCTGCTGACGGGACTCCCCGTGGCCTCCCTGGGCACGCTGCATGAAGGGGCCCCCTTCGTCTCCATGGTGCCGGTGGTCCCGGCGCCGGATGGTGCGGGCTTCCTCATCCACGTAAGCGGCCTGGCCCAGCACACCCGCGACCTGCGGGCGGACGCCCGCGCCAGCCTGATGCTCGTGGTGCCCATGGAGGAGGGCCAGAACCCGCTGGCCCTGCCCCGGGTGACCGTGCAGGGCGGGGCGGAGGAGATCCCCCGGGAATCCAGCCGCCACGACCAGGCGGCCGCGGCCTACCTGGCTCGGTTCCCGGAGGCGGAGACGACCCTGGGCCTGGGGGACTTCTCCTTCTTCCTCATCCGTCCCGCCTCCGGACGGCTGGTGCTGGGTTTCGGCCGGGCGCTCAGCCTGGACGCCGCTCAGATCCAAGGCAGCCTCCGCGCGATCCCCTGACCGGCGCGACTCGCGACATGCCGAGGATCCGGCTCTCGATCGGTCGGGATTCTCTTGGGAAAGCGCGGATTGGAATTTACAGAATTTATTCAATGATTTGACTTATTGCTTTGGCATGGAGATGGCTCTACCTTGATGCCGCCGATCGCGGCCCAAGAGGAGATGCCATGTCCTTCACCGATTCCAAGACCCACCAGAACCTCAAGGCCGCCTTCGCTGGCGAGAGCCAGGCGAACCGCCGCTACACCTGGATGGCCCAGGTGGCCGAGAAGGAAGGCCTGAAGGAGGTGGCCGACCTCTTCAAGCACAGCGCCGATGGCGAGACGGGCCACGCCCTGAGGCACCTGATGTTCCTGGCGGAGAAGGCCGGCGACCCCGCCACGGGCCTGCCCCTGGGCGACACGCTCACCAACCTGAAGTCCGCCGTGGCCGGCGAGACCTACGAATACACGGACATGTACCCCGAGTTCGCCCGCCTGGCCAAGGAAGAGGGCTACCCGGAAATCGCCGCCTGGTTCGAGACCCTGGCCAAGGTCGAGCGCTTCCACGCCGGTCGCTTCCAGGAGGCCCTGACCAAGCTGCAGGCCGGCACCAAGCCCGCCTTCGCCCAACCCTCCGCCGACATCGCCCAGCATGTCTGAGTTCCTGGCGGCCCCTTCCTTCGACCCCGCCACCGAACGGGCACGCTTCCAGGCACGGCAGGCCTTCCTGGTCCGCCAGGCGGCCCTGCGGCTGGAGCTGGCGGAAGGCATCAGCTTCCAGCCCGAGACGGCGGAGAGCGTGGAGGACCAGGTGGTCGAGACCCTCTGGGCCGAAGGCATGACCTTGGACTCCGCCCCGGCGGAGGACCTGGCCGAGGCCCGCGCCTCCTTCTCCGTGCTGGCGCCCCGTCGCGAGCCCGGAGGCGCCAGTGTGGCCGCCACGCTCATGCTGGGCTTCCCCGACGACGTGCGGGACCGCCGACTGGCGGCCCTGCACACGTTCCCGGACCAGCTGGCGCTGGAGCTCGCGGATGGATCCCTCGTCGCCCCTTCCGTGGACCGCGGCGCCGCCGGGCCGGAGGACCGCCTGCCCTCGGTGCTGGCCCTGCGCTACCTCATTCCGGACGGCCGCCCCATCGCCGCCCTCGTCTCCACCCACGCCGGGCTTCCCGGCCGCTGGCCCGCGCCGGCCGCCTGGACGTCCTGGTCTTCCTGAGGAGAAGCCATGAACCGTTCCGTCATCGACCACCTGAATGCCGAGCTGGCCACCGCCTTCGTGTTGGCCCTCAATGCCAAGCGCTACCACTGGACCGTCACCGGCCCCCACTTCCGCGACTACCACCTGCGCTTCGAGGACCTCTACACCGCCGCCGACGGCACCGTGGACGAGCTGGCGGAGCGCATCCGCATGATGGGCGGCGTGCCGATCCACGCCCCGGCCCAGATCGAGGCCCAGACCAAGGCCGCCATCTCCAACCCCTCCGCCCGTCTCGATCCCGAGGCCATGCTGAAGGAGGCCCTGGCCAATGAGGAGGCCACCGTGTCCCTCATGCACGAGGGCATCGAGCTCGCCAACGAGGCCAGCGATCCTGGCACCGCCGACCTGCTCACCCGCTTCGTCCAGGTCCACCAGAAAGAAGCCTGGTTCCTGAGGGAAATGCTGGGCTGATCTGGACGAGGGGGGACCGCCCGGACGCTTCGCGACCTGCCCGGTTATCGCACGCTCCGCTGGAGCGTGTTCCCGCTCGCATGTGCTCACGGATCCGGGACCCCTGTCCCCCCTCGCGCATCCCCACGCGGGGTCCGAGCCAAGCCCGGCACCGCGTCTGATACCGGACCCGCACCTGAACATTGTGCCTGTTTCATCCAATTTCCGACTTCTTCAGTAAACTACCCATCCGCGCGTCGCGCAGCCAAGGAGACACCCATGGCCTACACCGCCAAGAACTACGACCACCTGAAGGGCGGCGCCCTGAAGGGGCTCAGCGATTCCCAGCTGGACCAGCACTTCGGCCTCTACAAGGGCTACATCACCAAGCTGAACGAGATCGAGGAGAAGCTGGCGACGGCGGACAACACCAAGGCCAACTACTCCTTCAACGAGTACAGCGAACTGAAGCGCCGCGAGGCCGTGGCCTTCAACGGCTCCTTCCTCCATGAGCTCTACTTCGAGAACCTGGGCGCCGACGGCGACATCAGTTCCGGCCTCAAGGCCGCCCTGGACGCCGTGGGTGGCAAGGACAAGGTGGTCGCCGACCTCAAGGCCGCGGCCCTCTGCGGCCCCGGCTGGGCCGTGCTCACCCGCAACCGCCGCGACGGCAAGCTGCACACCTACTTCATCGCCGAGCACCACCTGGGCCTGCCCATCGAGCAGGACCTGCTCCTGGTGCTGGACAGCTGGGAGCACGCGTTCATGGTCGACTACGGCACCGCCCGCGCGAAGTACCTCGAGGCCTTTGTCGAGAACATCAAGTGGAGCGAAGTCTCCAAGCGGTTCGGCAAGTAAGAGGGCGCGGGTGAACCTCGTCGCCCCCCGGATCGCAGGCCCCGCATGGGGCCTGCTCCCGTTCAGCTTTCGCTTCGCTCGGCTTCACGGACGGGGCCCCGCTGGCACCGCCCGCGCGAAGTACCTCGAGGCGTTTGTCGAGAACATCAAGTGGAGCGAAGTCTCCAAGCGGTTCGGCAAGTAAGAGGGCGCGCGGGCGCCTCGGCGCCTCTCCACGCGTGCTCGTGGTTGGGCCCCCGAATCGGGGGCCCGCCTTGTTTTTGGGCGTAGCCTGGGAGCACTACCCGGAGGCGATGTGGCGACGAAGACGGCTTCCACTGGACTCGAGAACCCGCTGGGACCTGGCCTCTTCCGGTTCTTGAAGGACCTCAAGGCGCACAACGACCGCGAGTGGTTCCAGGCGAACAAGTCCCGGTACGAGGCGGAGGCCCGGGATCCCGTACTTCGTCTCATCGCGGCCTTCAGCGGGCCGCTGGCTGGCATCAGCCGCCAGGTGGAGGCCGACCCCCGCCCGTCGGGCGGGTCGCTGTTCCGCATCTACCGCGACACCCGCTTCAGCCGGGACAAGAGCCCCTACAAGACGCACCTGGGCGTGAACTTCCGCCACCGCTCGGCCGCGGCCGGCGGGGTGCACGGGCCCGGCTTCTACCTCCACTTCGAGCCCGGCGGCTGTTTTGCCGGCGGCGGCCTGTGGCATCCGGAGCCAGAGGCGCTGTTCAAGGTGCGGCAGGCCATCGTGGCCCGGTCCGCCGCGTGGAAGAAGCTCAAGGACGCGGGCCTGGAAATCGAGGGCGAGGCGCTCAAGCGGGTGCCCCAGGGCTTCGACGCCGGCCACGCCCACGCCGAGGACCTCAAGCTCAAGGACTTCTACGCCTCCACGGCGTTCACCAATGCCCAGGTGCTGGCCCCGGACTTCCCGGACCGCCTGGCGGAGGCCCTCCGGGACGCGGCGCCCCTGGTGGCCTTCCTGTGCAAGGCCCTGGACTTGCCGTTCTAGGCGGTTCAGCGCCCCTGGGCGGCACGCGAGGCTCGCAGCACCGCGCGGAAGACGTCCTCCACGCCCTGGGTGTCCAGGCCTGCCTCCCGGGCCCAGGCCCGCCGGGCCTGGAGCTGCGTGGCTTCCCGGTCGGGATCGTGCACGGGGAGGCCCAGCTCGGACTTGGCGCGGCCGGCGCGGAGCACCAGCTCCGTGCGGCGGGCCAGCAGGGCCACCAGCTCCTGGTCCAGGGCGTCGATGTGGTCGCGGGTCTCCTGGAGGATGGGGGAGCGCTCCCCCAGGCTGGGGATGGCCAGCTGCTGCTCGTCCGCGCCTTCCGCCACGGCTTCCGCCAGGGTCTGGTGGATGGCGGAGAGGGCCTCCAGCAGTCCTTCGCGGGCTCCCTTGGCGAAGGGGTTCTGGTTCTGCAGCGCGGCGAAGAGGTGGCCGGCATCCTCGCGCACGGATTCCAGGGTGCGGGCGATGGCGTGGAAGGAGGGCGGCGTGAAGGGCAGCTCGGCCCCGGCGCCCACGGCCAGAAGGCCCTTGGCGATGAAGAAGGTGAGGGCGTGGGTGGTGGCCATCACGCGGTCGTGGTCCTCGGGGCTCTGCCGCAGCACCTCGCAGCCCAGGCTCTCGAACAGGGCCTGCACCCGATCGGCGGCAGCGGGATGGTGGTTCGAGGGGCAGAGCACCACGCGCAGGGGACGCTCCGCCCGGGCCAGACTCACGGGACCGAAGAGAGGATGCGTCCCTGCGTGGGGGATGGCCGCGCCGAGCTGGGCGTCCATCAGGGCGCAGGGGCCTGACTTCACGCTGCCCACATCGAAGACCAGCTGGTCTGGCCGCAGGTGGGGCCGCAGGCTCGCCAGGGCCGCGACCTGGGCGGCCACGGGCACCGCCAGCACCAGGGCCTCCGCCTCCACCAGGTCCCGGAGGCCGGCGGCCCGGCGCTCGGCGGGGACCTCCACGGCGGGATCCCAGGCCCGATAGCCATGGCCGGCCTCGCGGAGCAGCTCGCCCAGCGCGCGCCCGAAGCGGCCATAGCCCAGGATGCCGATGCGCATGAAATCCCCTCGCGGTGTGGGGAAATCCTACCGCAGCAGGTCCTTGATGGCCGCCACCGTGGGCACGTGGCCCTGGCTCTTCACCACGCCATCCACCACCAGCCCCGGCGTGGACATCACGCCCCGGGCCACGATGTCCGGATACTCCGTGACCTTCACCAGCGTGAAGTCCAGCCCCAGCCCCTTCGCGGCCTCCTCCGTCCGCTCCGCCAGCAGCTTGCATTTGGCGCAGCCGCTGCCCAGGATCTCGATCTTCATGGGAACTCCTACATCACGAGGTTGAACAGAAAGCCCACCAGCACGATGCCGGCGGCCACGATGCCCAGGAAGACCGCCAGCAGGCGGGGCTTGAGCACCTTGCGGAGGATGACGGTCTCGGGGAGGGAGAGGCCTGTCACCGCCATCATGAAAGCCAGGGCCGTGCCCAGGGCCGCGCCCTTGGCCAGCAGCACCTGCACGATGGGGATGATGCCGGCGGCGTTGGCGTAGAGGGGCACGCCGATGAGGACGGCCAGGGGCACGCTCCACCAGGCGGACTTGCCCATGAACCGGGCCAGCAGCTCGGCGGGCGCGTAGCCGTGCAGGAAGGCCCCCACGGCGATGCCCACGAGGATGTACGGCCAGACCTTCCCGACGATCTCCTTCGTCGCCTGGAGCGCCAGCTCCAGGCGCGCCGAGAAGCCCGCAGACACCTCGGCGCCCCTGGAGGGTTCGAAGGGAACGGTCAGGACCCAGGGCTCCAGGTGCCGCTCCAGGCGCAGGTTCCCGAGGACCCAGCCGGAGAGGAAGGCCACGGTCACGCCGGTCGCCGTGTAGAGGAGCGCAATCTTCCAGCCGAAGAGGCCCAGCAGCAGGAAGAGGGCCACTTCGTTCACCATGGGCGCCGACACCAGGAAGCTGAAGGTGGCGCCCAGGGGCACGCCCACCCGCACGAAGCCGATGAAGAGCGGCACCGCCGAGCAGGAGCAGAAGGGCGTGGCGATGCCCAGGAGCGCGGCCAGCAGGTTGCTCCAGGCGCCCGTGCGCTTCGCCAGCAAGTCGCGGGTGCGCTCGGGGCTCAGGAAGGTCTGCACGAAGCTCACGCCCAGCACCACGGCCCCGAGGAGCATCAGGACCTTCGGCGCGTCATAGACGAAGAAGGCCACCGCCTCGCCCAGGCGGCTGCCGGGCGCCAGCCCGAAGACCCGGAAGGCCAGCCAGTCGGCGGCGGGATGGAGGATCAGGTACAGCGCGATCCAGGCCGGGAGGGCGGCCAGCAGCCACCCTCCCGATCTCCAGAAGCCGCCGTTGGAAGCCGGTGTCGGCGCCGGACAGGCGCAGCTTTTCGAAGCATCCGTCATGGCATCCTCACCCGCAGCAGCCGGGCGCGCAGCAGGCCTTCGCAGCCTTGGTGGCCTCCACCTGCACGCTGAGCACGGACCCGGCCAGCAGTTCCAGTTCCTCCGGACTCATGCCCGGGTAGCGCTGCTTCGCCAGCGCCATCAGCTCCGGCGACAGCTCCGCCAGGCCGAAGCGCCGCTCGGAGGCCACGGTCACGCCCTCAAAGCCGGCGGCGCGGATGGCGGCCAGGTAGTCGTCCTTGAGCATGGCGCCGGACACGCAGGCCGCGTAGGCGTCCAGGTCCTGGAGCAGCGCCTCGGGCAGGGGCCGGGCCAGCACCAGGTCGGAGACGTGGAGGCGCCCGCCGGGCTTGAGCACGCGGAAGGCCTCGCGGAAGACCTTGGCCTTGTCCGGGGCGAGGTTCACCACGCAGTTGGAGAGGATGACGTCCACGCTGGCGTCATCCACGGGCAACGCCTCGATGTCGCCCCGTCGGAATTCCACGTTCCCGTAGCCGTGCTTGCGGGCCAGGGCGGTGGCGCGCTCGATCATCTCCGGCGTCATGTCCACGCCGATGACGCGGCCTTCGGGGCCCACGCGCTGCGCGGCGAGGAAGGCGTCGAAGCCCGCGCCGGAGCCCAGGTCCAGCACGGTCTCGCCGGGCTTCAGGTCCGCCAGGGCCACGGGGTTCCCGCAGCCCAGGCCCAGGTTGGCGCCCTCGGGCACGGCGGCCAGGTCCTTCGAGTCGTAGCCCACGTCCAGGCTGGCGTCGCCGGGGGCGCAGCCGCAGGAAGTGGAAGGGCCGCAGCAGCTCTGGTTCTTGGTGACGAAGCCCGCGTAGCGGTCCCGGACGGCGGATTTGAGGATTTCGGGTTCCATGGTGGGGCCTTTCGGATGGAAGTTTCCCGGGACGCCAGTGGCATCCACATCCCAGGACGATGGAAGGTCAGTCCCTGCGGCAGCAGGGCGAAGGTTGGGGGTCGTCCGCGGCGCCGCCGGCGCAGCAGTCCTGCCAGAGGTACTCGGTCAGCGCCCGCAGGGTGCCGTAGTCGGCGCGGTAGCGGAGCGTGGTGCCTTCCCGGGCCACCAGCACCAGGTCGGCGTCGGCGAGGGTGGCCAGGTGATGGCTGAGGGTGGAGGCCGGGATGTCCAGGCGCGTCTGCAGCTCTCCGGCGGGCGTCCCCGCCTCGGGGCCCTGCACCAGGCGGCGCAGGATGGACAGACGGAGGGGATGCCCGAGGGCCTTCAGCCGCTCTGCCGCCTGTTCCACACGCCCGGTCATGGTCTCCTCCTGAACTAATTCTAGATTTGTCGAAATAGTGCGCAAGGCCTAATTTCGATTTTTTTCGAAATTCATGAAATCCAGCCCCGATCACGGCCAAGGGCCTCCAGGCGGCCGGCGATCTCGTCCCGGGCGGCGCGGAAGCGGGCGCGCAGGTCCTCGGGCGTGAGCGCGGGATCGTCGCTGGCAGGATCCGGGATGGGCCAGTGCAGGCGCTCGGCCCGGCCCAGGAAGGCGGGGCAGACTTCCTCGGCGCAGAGGGTGATGACCAGGTCCACGGAGGTGGGGTCGATGTCCGACACGGGCTTCGAGGCGTGGGTCGAGGCATCGATGCCCCGCTCCGCCAGGGTCTCGATGGCGTAGGGGTTCACGCGGCTGGGCCGGCTGCCGGCGCTCTGGATGCGGAAGCCAGGGAACATCCGGCGCGCCAGGCCCTCGCCCAGCTGGGACCGGGCGCTGTTGGCCACACAGAGGAAGAGGATCGAGGTCATGCGGTCTCCGTCACAAGAGCAGCTCCCAGAAGCCCACGTCCACCCAGGCGCCGAACTTCCAGCCCGCCTCGGTCATGTGGCCCACCTTCCTGAAGCCGAGCTTCTCGTGCAATCGCACGCTGGGCGCGTTGGGCAGGCTTAGGCAGCCCAGGGCCGAGTGGAACCCCTGCTGCTTGAGCTCGTCCAGCAGCGCCTGGTAGAGCACCACGCCGCGGCCCCTCCCCTGGTGGCCCCGGTCCAGGTAGATGGTGGTCTCCACGGCGAAGCGGTAGGCGTGCCGCGTCCGCCAGGTGGAGCCGTAGGCGTAACCGAGCACGCGGCCGTCCTCCTCCCACACAAGCCAGGGGTAGGTGGCCGTCACCTTGGCGATGCGGGCGCCCATCTCCTCGGCGGTCACGGGCTGCTCCTCGAAGGTGATGAGGGTGTCCCGGACGTAGGGGTTGTAGATCTCGGCCAGGGCCGGGGCATCCGTGGGCAGGACGGGGCGGATCATCGGTGGCCTTTCCGGGGGCGCAGCACGCAGGGGCACTGGCCGTGGAGGAGCGCGGCGGCGTCGGTCGTCACGGGCCATCCCTCCTGGTCCCAGAGGAGCATGCCGCCGTTGAGGCAGGCCACCTGAGTGAAGCCGTGGTCGAGCAGCAGGTGGGCCGCTTCCTTGGTGTAGACGCCGGCGCTGTCCGCCAGGAGCAGGGGGCGGTCCCTGGGCAGCTCGGACAGCAGGCCGGCCAGCTCCTTATGGGGGATGCGGATGGTCTCGGGCACCTGGAAGGACTTCATCTCCGCCAGCTCATCGAGGCGGAGGTCCACCAGGACCGCGCCCTCGTTCAGCGCGGCCAGCGCGTCCTTCGGCGCCAGGAAGCGCAGCCCCGCGATCACCATGCCTTGGCCGTCGAAGGTGCCCATGGCCTACCTCTTGGCGGGGTCCACGGCGGGACAGCAACCGGCGCTGGCGACGTCCTCCGCGGCCTCGGGATACCACTTCCGCTTCAGCCAGAGGGCCACGTTGACCAGGCCGATGAGGGCGGGCACCTCCACCAGAGGGCCGATGACCGCGGCGAAGGCCGCGCCGTGGGCGATGCCGAAGGTGGCCACGGCCACGGCAATGGCGAGCTCGAAGTTGTTGCTCGCTGCCGTGAAGCTCAGCGTGGCGCTCTGGGGATAGGTGGCGCCGGCCTTCTTGGACAGCCAGAAGCTCACCAGGAACATCACAACGAAGTAGATGAGCAGGGGGATGGCAATGCGGATGACATCGAGGGGGAGCTTCACGATGGTGTCGCCCTTGAGGCTGAACATCACCACGATGGTGAAGAGCAGCGCCACGAGCGTCAGCGGGCTGATCTTCGGCACGAAGACCCGGTGGTACCAGTCCAGGCCCTTGAGCCTTCCGAGGACGAAGCGCGTGAGGAAGCCCGCGATGAAGGGAATGCCCAGGTAGATGAACACGCTCTCGGCGATCTGGCCGATGGTGATGGCCACGACCGCGCCCTGGAGGCCCAGCTTCGCGGGCAGCACCGTGGCGAAGAACCAGGCGTACACGCTGAAGAAGAGCACCTGGAAGATGGAGTTGAAGGCCACCAGGCCCGCGCAGTATTCGGTGTCACCTTTGGCCAGGTCGTTCCACACGATGACCATGGCGATGCAGCGGGCTAGGCCGATGAGGATGAGGCCCAGCATGTACTCGGGCCGGTCCCGCAGGAACAGGATGGCCAGGCCGAACATGAGCAGGGGCCCGATGATCCAGTTCTGGAGGAGCGACAGGCCCAGCACCTTCTTGTTCCGGAAGACCAGGTGCAGCTCCTCGTACTTCACCTTGGCCAGGGGCGGATACATCATCAGGATCAGGCCCGCGGCCAGGGGCACGCTGGTGGTGCCCACGTTCCAGGCGTTGATGGCGCGGTTGAAGCCGGGGACGGCGTAGCCCAGGGCCACGCCGAGCCCCATGGCCAGGAAGATCCACAGGGTGAGGAAGCGATCGAGGAAGGACAGCCGGCCCGCGGACATCGTCAACTCCTAGTGGCAGTCGCAGTCGTCGCCGCAGTCGCCCTTCTGGCCGCCGGCCTCCTCGCAGGCGCAGGCGCCGCCGCAGCAGCCGCCGGCGCTCTCGCCCACCAGGGTGGTCTGGGCCAGGGCCATGATCTGGGAGTGGGGATCGCCCTTCACGCGCAGGGCCATGTTCACGGCCTCGATCATGTCGTCCTTGGAGACGCCCAGCTCTTCCAGGCGGGAATGGTGGGCGCGGAAGGCGCGCTCGGCGTTGGACCCGATGGCGGCGCCCAGGGCGATGAGGTTGAGGGTGGTCTCGCTGAGGCCGGTGGTTTCGGTCTCGGTCTGAGGCTGGGAGGTCATGCGTGCTCCTGGAGGGTGCGTGAAGGGGGACAGGCGGCGGGATCGCAGGGATCGCACCGGAGGGCCCGAGCCTGGGCCCGGTCGCGGGAGAGCTCGGCTTCGGCGCCGGCCATGAGGGGCCAGAGGGCCTCCAGCAGGGGGCGGGCGGCGGCCTCGTCGGAGAGGGCCACGTGGACCCAGCGGCCCACCTTCCACTCGCGCACCAGGCCCGTCCGGCGCAGGCCGGTCAGGTGCTCGGAGACGGTGGAGGACGCCAGGCCCAGCACCTCGGCCACCTCGCAGACGCACAGCTCGCCCCCGTGCAGGAGCGCGAGGATGCGCAGGCGCACGGGGTGGGCCAGGACTTTGAGGGTGTCCACGAGTGGACGGAGGGGGTCGGAAGTCATTTCGCTATTTCCCGAAACATCCCCATGATAGCCCCTGGGCCGCATCTTGAAATGCCTCGTTTTTTGATGTTTGATGAATCCCGAGATCCCCTGCAGGAGTTCCCATGATGCGGCGTCCCTCCGCCCTGCCCTGGCTGGCCTTGGCCACCCTCCTCCGGGCCCAGGCCCCCTTCGCGCCCGCGCCCGCCCCTTCGCCGGTGCCCGTCCTGAAAGAATACTCCGCCACCCCGGCCGGCCGCCTGCTCCGGGAGATCCACGACCACGCGGAGGTGGTGGCCCGGGTGGAGCAGCTCTGCGACACCATCGGCCCCCGCCTCACGGGTTCCGAGAAGCTGCGCCAGGCTCAGGCCTGGGCCATGGCCGAGATGAAGAACCTGGGTGCCACGAACGTACACGAGGAGGCCTACGACTTCGGCCGGGCCTGGACCCGCGGCGCCGACTCCGCCCGCCTGCTCACCCACAGCGGCCTGCGCTTCCGGGTGGACCAGCAGGCCTGGACGCCGGCCACCGGCGGCCCGGTGCGGGGCGAGCTGATCCTGGTGGACGCCCGGAATCTGGCGGAGCTGCAGGCCTTCAAGGGGCAGCTCAAGGGGAAGATCCTCCTGCGCACCAACCCCGACGACAAGCGGCCTCCGCTGGCACGCCGAGGGGCGGATTTCGCGGCCTTCCAGGCCGAGCAGGCGGCCATGACCCAGTTCCTCCAGGACGAGGGCGCCCTGGCCGCCCTGACCCTGTCCGCGCGGAAGAACGGCCTGGGCTTCGCTTCCGGCGGTGCTGGCCGGGACCCGCAGAAGGCCGGGCTTCCCGCGGCCTATGTCCCCCAGGAGCCCTACAAGATGCTGCTGCGCCTCCTGGCCCGGAAGGAGCCGGTGAAGCTGGAGCTGACCCTCGGCGGCGCCTTCTCCAAGGCCCCCGTGCAGGCCTTCAACGTGGTGGGCGAGCTCAAGGGCACCGGGAAGCCCGACGAGGTGGTGATCCTCGGCGCCCACCTGGACAGCTGGGACCTGGGCACCGGCGCGACCGATAACGCCACGGGCAGCGCCATCGTCCTGGAGGCCCTGCGCGCCTTCCAGGCCTCGGGCCTGAAGCCCAGGCGCACGATCCGCTTCGTGCTCTTCAGCGGGGAGGAGCAGGGCCTGCTGGGCTCCCGCGCCTATGTGGAGGCCCACAAGGCCGAGCTGGACGCCATCCAGGCCGTGCTGGTCCACGACATGGGCACGGGCCTGGTGAAGGGCTTCACCCTGCAGGGCCGGGAGGACTGCCGCGGCCCCATGGCCCAGGCCATCGCGCCCCTCAACGACCTGGGCGTGAAGGACCTTTCGCTACGCGTCATGGGCAGCACGGACCACGCCCCCTTCGACCGGGCCGGCGTCCCCGCCTTCCCCGCCACCCAGGACCCGGCGGACTACTTCCTGGGCACCCACCACAGCCAGATGGACTTCCCGGACCACCTGATCCCGGACCAGCTCGTCCAGGGCACTCAGGCCATGGCCGTCACGGCCTGGGAGCTGGCGGAGCTGCCAGTCCGCCTGCCCCACGGCGTGAACCTGCGGCCGCCCGTGGGAGCCGTGAATCCGTCCGCTGCGCGCTGACTAGCCCCGCCCAGGATCCCGCCCCAGCAGGGCCTCGGCCCGATCCAGGGCCGGGGCCGGGCCGCTGAGAGCCAGCAAGTCGCCGGCCTGGAGGCGCGCGTCGGGCCGGGGCTCCAGCAGGTGGCCCTCCCGCAGCAGGGCCACGAGGGCCGCGCCCGAACCGCCCGGCAGATCCAGGTCTCCGAGGCTGCGGCCCAGCGAGGGGCACCGGGGCCCGATGCGGAGCGTGCGCCAGCCTCCGGCCGGAGCCGCGGAGGCCGCATCTGGATCGCCCCAGGGATCCCGGGCGTCCGCGCCCATCCAGTCGGCGCCGGCATCCAGGTCCCTCTGGAGGCCCCGGGCCCGCCGCCAGAGCAGCAGCGGAATCGCCAGGGCCGCGGCCGCACCCAGTGCCCCCAGGGAGGCCAGGGGGATGAGGGCCGAGACCGCCGCCAGCACGGGCAGGCCCGTGAGCAGCAGCACGCCGAGGCGCAGGCCCGTGCGGAAGGCGCGGCGCATGTCGGGGCGGCTGCCCAGGCCGCCGGGACCCGGCAGGTCCAGCAGGCGCTCGGCCAGGATCCGGGTGCGGCGCACCATGCGGCTCACCAGGAACCCCACCACGGCCACCGCCGCCAGCAGGACGACTCCCTGGGCCAGGGTGTGCCCCAGCGCGCCCCGCCCCTCGAGCCAGGTGGCGCCCAGCCGCATCACCCGCGGGGCGAGGACGCCCACCAGGCCGATGAGCACGGCATCCAGCAGCAGGCGCAGGAAGGTCCGCCGCGCCGCGGCCCCAGGGGCCTTGCGGAGGGCCGGGGCGCGCAGGGCGGCGGCCCAGGACTGGTAGAGGCCCAGATAAGTCTTCAGGGCCGCGGGCAGGTGCCGCTCCACGAACCGGGCCGCGGGTTCCCCCCCGCTGAGGAGCGCCGGCGTGGCCAGGGCCGTGGCGACGCCGATGGCCGCCAGCAGGGCGTAGCGGGAAGGGTCCACCACGCCCAGGCCGATGCCCGCGCTGAGGAGGATGAACCCGAACTCCCCCACCTGCCCCAGGGCGAGTCCCGCGCGCACGCCGAGGGCCAGGGGCAGGCCCGCCAGCGTGGCTCCCACGGTGACGGACAGCGCGTTCACGACGATGACCAGGGCGGTGAAGAGCAGCACCAGCGGCCAGTCGCGCGCCACCACGGCCGGTTCCATCAGCATGCCCACGGCCACGAAGAACATGGCGGCGAAGAGGTCCCGCAGGGGGTGGACCAGGTGCTCCACCTTGCGGCCCCGGCCCGACTCGCAGACCAGCATGCCCGCCACGAAGGCGCCCATGGCCACGGAGAAACCCGCCCAGGCCGCCAGCTGGGCCAGGCCGAAGCAGAGGGCCGCCGCCGCCACCAGCAGCACCTCGTCCCGCGCATGGTCCGCCACCCAGCGCACGGCGCGGGGCACCACCAGGCGGCCCAGGCCGATGAGCACGGCCAGGAAGGCGGCCAGCTTGAGCAGCGTGCCCGCGATGGCCCTGGCGCTGGGCCCGCCCAGGGAGGCCGCCGCCGTGAGCGCCGCCAGGAGCAGCACGGCGTGGAGGTCCTCCACCAGCAGGACGCCCAGGATCGTCTCCTTCAGCGGGCCCCGGATGCCCCGCTCGTCGAAGAGCTTGGCCAGGATCATGGTGGAGGCGATGGCGAGGCTGGCGCCGAAGAAGGCGCTCTCCAGGGGCGGCCACCCCAGCAGCCGCGCCGCAAGGAAGCCCACCACGAGCTGGGTCCCCACCTGCAGCGTGCCCGTGAGCAGGGCCTGGGGCCCGGCCTGCAGCAGCTTCGACAGGCTGAACTCCAGGCCGATGGTGAACATCAGCAGGATGACGCCCAGCTCGCCCATGAGGCGCACGTTGCCCAGGTCCGCGACCAGTGGCACGGGCACGTGGGGACCGACGATCATGCCCGCCAGGAGGTAGCCCAGGACCGCCGGCTGCTTCAGCTTCTGGAAGAGCACCGAGGTCAGCGCGGCGACGCCCAGCACCATGGCCAGGTCCAGCAGGAGGCGCGCGTGCCCCTCCATGGCCTCAGCCCTTGGCCAGCCGCGTGAGGGTCTCCAGCGCGTCCGCCGGGCCCATCACCAGCAGTTCGTCGCCGGTCTGGAACCGCTCTTCGCCGGAGGGATTGAACCGCAGGCCGGAGCCGGGATGCACGAGACCCACCAGGAGCGAGCCCGTGGCGTGGCGCAGCCGGGCCTCCCGCAGGGTCTGGCCCACCAGGGGCGAACCGGTGGCGATGGCGATGCGCTCCAGTCCGAGCTCCAGCTGCTCCTGCTGCAGCACGATGTCGAAGAAGCTCATCATCTCGGGCTTGAGCAGCAGGCCGGCCATGCGGCGGCCACCGATCTCGTAGGGGCTCACGATGTGGTCCGCGCCGGCGGCCTTGAGCTGGCGCTCGGTGCCCAGCTTGGCGCTGCGGGCCACGACGGGGAGGTCCGGGCGCATCTGCTTGACGGTGAGAGTGACCAGCACGTTGTCGGCGTCCGTGGTGAGCGCCGTAATGAGACCACGGGCCCGGCGGACGCCCGCGCGCTCCAGCACCATCTCCTCCATGGCGTTGCCGTAGAGGATCATCTCGCCGGCGAAACGCGGGCTGCGGCCCTTGGTCTCGTCCTGCTCGATGATGACGAAGGGGATGCCGGCCTTCTTCAGCTCCCAGGCGGCCTGGAATCCCATCTTCCCGAAGCCGCAGACGATGATGTGGTCCTTGAGGTCGTCCAGGCGCTTCTGCATGCGGCGCTCCATGATGTAGCCCTTGAGGTCCCCCTCCAGGAGCAGGGCGGTCAGGTTCGATACGGCGTAGGAAGCCGTGCCCAGGCCGATGATGAGATAGAAGATCGTGAAGAGCTTGGTCTGGGCGTTCACGTCGCCCAGCTCCCGGAAGCCCACGGTGAACAGGGTGGTGACGGCCATGTAGAGGCTGTCGAGGGCGTTGATGTGCGCCAGCTGATGGTAGCCGAGCCCCCCGCACACGATGACCGCCACCAGCAGGGCCAGGGTGTACTGCAGGCGCCTCAGGGGAACGGCCTGGCGCCCGTTCCGCTTCTCGGGGAATGGCGTCCCGGCCCTCACATCACCCTCCGAGACCGGCCTTGATGGCGAAGTTGGCGGTGCTGTGCGCCACCAGGTCCGGGCCGCAGGTGAGGCGGCAGGCGAGAATGCCGCTGCGGCCGGAGATCCGCACCACCTGGGCTTCCGCACGAACCTCGCCCCGGGCGGGCTCCAGGTAGCGGATGTGCAGATCGGAGGTGGCGAAGGGCATGGCGCCGTCGAAGGCCGTGCTGAGGGCGAGGGCGCTCACCATGTCGGCAATGGTGGCCAGCACCCCGCCGTTCACCGTGCCGCGGGTGCCGTTGATGACGGCCTTGGTGGGCGCCAGCACCATGACCGCCTGACCGGGCGTGACGGACTCGATGGTGAGCCCCCAGCCGCTGATGAGCGGCCAGGGGTGGAAGCGGTCGCGCAATCGCTCCAGGAGATCCGGCGCGAGGGTCTCAGGTATGTGCGGCTTGACCATGGTCCAGGATAGCTCCAATTGCCGAGGTCACGGCAATGGAGCCGGGGCTTCACGGCCGCGTCACGGCGCCATGGGGCAATGGTTTTGGAGGAATCCCCATGACCTTTCGCGCGATCGCACCCATCGTCCTTCTCGCCTTCGGCCTGGCGTGCCAGCCGCCCGGAACGGTCCCCGCGCTGGCGCCTCCCCCGGCCCCCCCGGCCCGGGAAGTGGCCTTGCCCGCCTACGCCGCGGAGCGGCCCGTATCGGGCGAGCTGAAGAGCGTGGGCTCGGATTCCATGGAACCGTTGATGGTGCTCTGGGGCGAGGACTTCAAGAAGGTCCACCCCCGGGTCGCCACGCAGTTCATCTGCAAGGGCTCGGCCACGGCCCCCAAGGCCCTCCTGGAAGGCAGCGCCATCATGGGCCAGATGAGCCGCGAGATGACCGACGCGGAGCTGGCGGCCTTCCAGGCCAAGTACGGTTACGCACCCACCCGCATCCCCGTGGCCGTGGACGCCCTGGTGGTCTACGTCAACGCCAACAATCCCATCAAGCAGCTCCGCATGGAGGAGATCGACGCCATCTTCTCCACCACCCGCAGGGGCGGCGCCCGGCGCGACATCCTGCGCTGGGGCGACCTGGGCCTCGGCGGCGACTGGAAGCAGCGGGACATCCAGGCCTACGGCCGGGACGAGAACTCCGGCACCAGGGCCTTCTTCCGCGAGCACGTGATGAAGAAGGGCGACTTCAAGCCCGGCGTGAAGGCCTTCATGGACCAGTTCGCCGTGGTGGAGGCGCCGGCGGTGGACGGCGGCGGCATCAGCTACGGCCCCCTCCAGTACGCCAACCGCATGGTGAAGGGCGTGCCCGTGGCCTCCTTCGGCAGCGACACCTTCGTGGAACCCACCCTGGAGACCATCCAGAAGGCCACCTACCCCCTAACCCGCTTCCTCTACCTCTACGTGAACAAGGCCCCGGGCCGGGCGCTCGATCCCACGGTGAAGGAGTTCCTCCACTTCGTCCTGTCCCGGGAGGGCCAGGCGGCGGTGGCCAGCTTCGGGGCCGTGTCCATCCCCGGGGACCTGGCGGGCATGGGCGTGGGCAAGCTGAACTGAGGTAGCCATGCCACTCCTGAGGCCACTGATGACGCCCCTGCTGATGCCGGTGATGCTCGGCGCCCTGTTCGAGGCCGGGCCGGAGCCCCTTCCCGCGCCGCCTCCCCACCGCACCGTTCTGCAGCTGCCGGCCATGCCCGCGGCGCGGGGAACCGCCGATCTGCGCCTCCAGGAGAACGGCTCGACGTACCCGGTGCCCGCAGGGCTCGAAGTGCCCCTGCGGATCGAAGGGGATCTCGCGGCGCCCCCGACGGATCCCGGCCGTACCCTGATCCACTTCAGCCTGGAGGCGCCGGTCTATGATGCGCGACGCCGCGCCCTGCTGCTGCCGGCCGGCACCCGCCTGGTGGGCCTGGTTCACCTGCTGCGCGGCGAGTACCGGTTCATGGCCTTCCAGTCCCTGACCCTCCCGGACGGCCGCAGCCTGGGGGCTCCGGAGGAAGGGTTCCGCCTGGGCCCGGGAGCCCAGCTCGACATCCATGACGGCGGCCGGGCCACGCTCACCGTGGCCCGGCCCCTCCGCGTCGAGGCCTTCGGGAAACCATAGAGCCTTGAGAGCCTAAAGCTTCAGCACGCCCTTGAGGGTCTCGGCCATGTCCTGGAAGACCTTCGTCTGGACACTGTGGGGATGCTCCGCCACAAATGGTTTGCCGCTGTCGCCGCCCTCGCGGATGGCCAGGTCGATGGGCACCTCGCCCAGGAAGGGCAGTTCCATGCGGATGGCGGCGGCCTTCACGCCGCCGTGGCCGAAGATCTGGGTCTCCTTCCCGCAGCCGGGGCAGATGAAGCTGCTCATGTTCTCAATGATGCCGAGCACGGGCACCTTCACCGTGCCGAACATGCCGATGGCCTTCTTCGCATCGAGGAAGGCCACGTCCTGGGGCGTGCTGACGATGATGGCGCCGTCCACCTGGGCGTTCTGGATGAGGGTGAGCTGCACGTCGCCGGTGCCGGGCGGCAGGTCGATGAGCAGCACGTCCAGGTCGCCCCAGGCCACGTCCTTCAGGAACTGCTGGAGGGCCTTGTTGAGCATGGCGCCGCGCCAGATGACGGGCCGGTCCTCCTCGATGAGCAGGCCCATGGACATGACCTTGATGCCGAACTTCTCGAGGGGCAGGATCTGGCCGTCCGGCGTGCCCAGGGGCGAGTCCTTCAGGCCCAGCATCATGGGGATGGAGGGGCCGTAGATGTCGGAATCCAGAAGGCCCACCCTGAGGCCTTCCTGGGCCAGGGCGATGGCGAGGTTGGCCGTGACCGTGCTCTTGCCCACGCCGCCCTTGCCCGAGCCCACCACCACGCAACGCTTGATGCCGGGGATGAGGTTCTTGAACTCCACCTGGGCCGTCTTCTCCCAGCCGATCTCGATGTCCGCCGCCGCGACGCCCGGCTGGTTGAGGATGATCTCCTCCAGCGCCTGCTTGATGACCGCCACGCGGTCCCGGTAGGCCTCCATGAGCTGGAGCAGCACCGTCACCTTGCCCTCGGTGACATCGATGCCCTTCACGGCCTTCAGGTTCGTGAGCGTGGCGGTGGTCCCGGGAACGACATAGGCATTCAGGGCTTCGAACAGGGCGGCGCGGCTGATCTTCGTCATGCGTGTCTCCAGCCCGACAGTGTGCCACGAGAGAATTGTGCCGCAGCAGGTGGGATCCAAGGGGACTCGGAAGAAGGCCACGTATCGACTTCGAGGGGCCCGGCATCGGGTCCCACCCCCGAAAAGCCCCTGACCGAAATCCGGAAGCCACCCTCTAAAGGCCCTGCTATTCTCGGATCAAAAAATAGCCCAGGGTCAGGATTGTCGCCGGCATTCCTTTGGGACCTTCTACATCCCTCACCCCAGTCACACGTGCAAGCATCCTTCCATTCGCGAGGCAGATGATGTTTTCGCTCGACAACCACAAGGCCATTTTTCTCTTCCTGATCCTTGGGCTGTCTGCGGCCTGTGGTGGCGGGGGAGGAGGCGGGACGGCCTCTCCAGCGCCTTCCACCACCTCTGGACCACCAGTGAATGTGCGCGCCTCGGCGGACCCCGCCGGATCGGTCCTCGTCACCTGGGAAGCCCCCGTCAGCGGAGCCGATGGGTATGACGTTCAGGCACGGGTGGCTCCCGCTGACTTCCGCACGGTGAATCCGACCACCATTGCCGCCACCGGCAAATTCCTGTCTTTCCCGACGACCCTCGATGCCCTGAACGTCCCGGAGCTTTCAACGATCGAGTTCCGAGTCCTGGGCTATAAAGGCACCCTGCCTCCAGGCATCAGCACAGTCGCCTCGACCAGTGCGCCCCTGCTCCGGCCCGAGTTGGCCCTGGCGACCTCTGAGGATGGGGTGGAACGGCTCACGCTGACCAACCACAGCAAGGTCGCCGATCATCTCCACGTGGACCGCCTGCACTCGTTCGACCTCAACCTGCTGATCTGGAATACCACGTCGATGGGCGATTTTCCTGTCGGAACGACATCCATCGTGGATGACGCACCTCCAGAGGGATCGGTCGTGTATTACACCGCCACCTACAGCAAGGGCAGTGCAACTGCTTCCAACACCTCGAACAAGTGCTCCGCCGCCTTCCGTCCTCCCAGTGACTTGGCAGCGACCGTGGCGGGCCAGTCCATCTCCCTATCCTGGAACAACCATAGTGCCGCTGCCACCAAGATCGTGGTCCTGCGCAGCGCCGGTCTGAATGCCTCGGGTGCCGGCCTCGAGGTGGCGACCCTCTTCCCATCGACCCAGACCTGGACTGACACCGTACCCGCGCCGGGCTACTACACCTATTCTCTGGAGGCCCGGACGAGCCTGTGGGCAAGCGCCATGGCCATCCCGGTCATGGCTGGCACACTGCCTCCCGCCAACGGATTGTCCCTGATCTCGAGCATCCAGCAAATGCCCGTGGCCCGCCAAGCCCTGAGGG
The DNA here is from genome assembly GCF_022808935.1 of Geothrix sp. SG200. Taxonomy (GTDB): domain Bacteria; phylum Acidobacteriota; class Holophagae; order Holophagales; family Holophagaceae; genus Geothrix; species Geothrix alkalitolerans. The sequence goes on along the minus strand of NZ_JAKZFR010000005.1, from coordinate 162,072 downwards.
GAGACTCGGGGGCATGGTATTTCGCCCAGGAGATGCATGACGGACACCCCTCGATCTACCTGCCCGTGAACAACGCCTGGAACACCGCCACGCCCAGCGGCGCTGACCAGCTGATCGCCCCCTATCTGGCGCTCGATGCCAAGGAGCATCCCCACACAATCTTCCGCACAGGCGCACCAGGAACCAATCCACAGAGCCTCCTCCGCGGGTGGCATGACGGCAACGCCTGGCAGACAGAAGCCATCGCCCAGCGGGACATCAATGCTTCTTTCACCCCAGGCGTAGCCTGGAGGCTGGACAGCGCCGGAATTCCACGCCTCATCTGGGCCGTGGGTGACTACACCCAACCACAGGCCCTGGAGTTTGCTTTCCGGGGGACTGACGGCACCTGGTCCATCGAGCCCGTGAACCTGCCCCAGACTGCACAGAGCTTCAGTGGAAGATCCTTTCAGCTCTTCCTCGATGCGACCGACACGCCCCACCTCCTGGTCGATGACATCTTCACCGTCTATCACGGGGTCCGAACAGGAGCGGGGACCTGGGCCTGGGACAACCTCGGAGACCTTGGGCAGGGTCGGTTTTTCAAGCTGCCCAATGATGCAGGTTTTGGGGACGGTCCGGGTGATTTCACCCTCTTCCTGCTGAGGGTCGCCGCGGGAACCTTTGACGACGAACTCGTCCTCCTGAGCAGAATCTCCGGGACATGGCAGAACGTGGATCCGGTATTCCACCCAGCCTACGACTCGCTTTCCTTCACCTGGGCGAAGAGCCCGGCGGGGGATCGCCTGGCCTTTTTCAATGGCAGCAATGAAGGCACCAGGGTCGTGCTCGGAACCAAGGGGAATTGGACGGCGCACCTCCTGGATGCCAACCCTGGTTCCAACGCCTTTCCGGCCTTTGATCCCTACGGCCACTTCCATCTGCTCTGCCAGGTCAGCCAGGCCGCAATCGGAATGCAGGTGGTTTCTCTGAATGTCCTGTATGACGAACAGGTCGGAACCCCGCTGGCTCCACTTCCGCCCCCTCCCACCGTCAGCCTCCAGGGCCTTGGGAAGTAGGTACTCCTAACCATCGAATGGAAATCGGCATCAGGCCTCGGGCGGCAGCTTCCGAGTCACGGCCCCCACGCCGCTGGCCAGGAGGGAGTGCTCGTAGATCCGCAATTGGCTTCGCAGCGGAGGATCCTGCTCGTCGAGGCCCCTGCGGAGCACGTCGCCGTCGGGGCCCAGTACCCGCCCCTTGAGCGTGTCATGGAGCTGCAGGTCCAGCATCTCCACCACCTGGGCGGCCAGCTGGGGATCCACCAGGGGGAAGGCCAGTTCCACGCGGCGATCCAGGTTGCGGGGCATGAGGTCGGCGCTGGCGAGGAGGGTCTCGGGCTGTCCGTCGTTGGCGAAGTGGTAGACCCGGGCGTGTTCCAGGAAGCGGTCGAGGATGGACAGGGCGCGGATGTTCTCCGACAGGCCCGGCGCGCCGGGCCGCAGGCAGCAGGTGCCCCGCACGATGAGGTCGACCTTCACGCCTTCGCGGCTGGCCTCGTAGAGCAGCTGGATGAGCTGCGGGTCCACCAGGGCGTTCATCTTGAGCACCATCCGCGCCGGGCGCTGCTTCCGCGCGTGGCCGATCTCCCGCTGGATGCGCTCCTTAAGCGCCTTCTTCAGGTGCTGGGGCGCCAGGAGGATCTGGTTGAACTTCGGGGGGCGGGTGTAGCCCGTGAGCATGTTGAAGAGGTTGGAGAGATCCTCGCCGAACTCCGGCCGGGCGGTGAAGAGGCCCAGGTCCGAGTAGAGGCGGCTGGTCCGCTCGTTGTAGTTGCCCGTGCCCAGGTGGCAGTAGCGCTGGATGCCGGCGGCCTCCTGGCGCACCACCAGGCAGGCCTTGCAGTGGATCTTGTGGTTGGGCAGGCCGTAGACCACGTGGACGCCGGTCTTCTCCAGGCGCCGGGCCCAGGCGATGTTGGCGGCTTCGTCGAAGCGGGCCCGCAGCTCCACGATGGCGGCCACCTGCTTGCCCCGCTCCGCCGCGCGCTCCAGGGCCGCGGCCACGGGGCTGTTGGCCGTCACCCGGTAGAGCGTCATCTTGATGGCGAGGACCTTGGGATCCTCGGCGGCCTCGCGCACGAAGCGCACCACGCTGTCGTCGAAGCTCTGGTAGGGATGGTGGAGGAGGATGTCGTTCTTGGCGATGGCGTCGAAGACGCTGCCCGCCTGGTCCAGCTGGGGCACGGGCAGGGGCGGCAGCGGCGAGTCCTTGAGGTGGGGCAGGTCCAGCTGGACGTAGAGCTGCATGAGGTCCGAGAAGGCCGTGAGGCCCGAACTCGGGTAGAGGTCCTCGGGGCTCAGCTCCATCTCCTCGATGAGCAGGTCCAGTACCTTGGCCGACAGGCCATGCTCGTATTGGAGGCGCACCACGGCGCCCCGGCGCCGATCGCGCAGGCTCTCCTCCACGGTCTTGAGCAGGTCCTCGGAGGGATCCTCCTCCACCGGCTGGTCCGAGTCGCGGGTGACGCGGATGGCGTGGCAGCACTTCACCGCATAGCCCAGGAAGAGGCGGGCCAGGTGATGGCGGACCACGTCCTCGAGCATGACGAAGGCGTGGGTGTCCGCCGCCGAGGGCACACGGAGGAAGCGGGAGGCGAGGCCCGTGGGCACGTGGATGAAGGACAGCTCCGAGGCCGGCAGGTCCCCGTCCAGCAGGTCCTCGTCCGGCACTAGCTCCACCACCAGCACCAGGGCCCGGTTGCCCAGGCGGGGGAAGGGGTGGCCCGTGTCCACGGCCAGAGGCGTGATGAGGGGCAGGATGCTGCGCTCGAAGTAGTCGAGGACAAAGGCCTCCTGCACTCCATCCAGGTCCTTCGGGTCGAGGATGCGGATGCCTGAGGCCTCCAGCTGGGGCTCGAGGATGGCGTGGAAGAGCTCGTGCTGCCGGGCGGAGTAGGCGTGGATCCGCCCCGCCACCCGCTCCAGCAGCTGGCGGGGCGTGAGACCGTCCGGGCCGGGCTGGGTGATCCCCGCGTCGATCTGGCGCCAGATGCCCGCCACCCGCACCATGAAGAACTCGTCCCAGTTGTTCGATACGATGCCGAGGAACTTCACCCGCTCCAGCAGCGGCACCGAGGGATCCTCCGCCTCCTCCATGACCCGGGCATTGAAGTCCAGCCAGCTCAGCTCGCGGTTGAGCAGTTCCTCGGGACGGGGGATGGGGTGGAACATGGAAGCAGGATAATCCCGGCCTGTGACGGCCGTGTGTCGGGCCGCGGGGAATATCCCCTTTGGTTCCGGGGCTTTTTCAGGCAGAATCGGTGGTTCGGCCCTCCATGGGGAGGCGCCGACCGGTCCGCCCGGACCCACCCCAACGAGAGGGCGGCAGCCAGCCGCCAGGTAGGAGGAAGACATGTCCCAGGAAGTCCTGGTCGTCCCCAAGCGCGAGACCTTCGGCAAGGCCGCCATTCGCGATCTCAAGAAGAACGGCATGATCCCCGCCGTGGTCTATGGCCTGAACGAGGCGCCCATCGCCATCGCCATCAGCCCCAAGGCCGTGGCCCGCGTGCTGGCCAGCGACGCCGGCATGAACTCCGTGATGTTCCTCCAGCGCGAGGGCACGGACATCAAGCGCCACGTCATCATCAAGGACCTGCAGCGCGACCCCGTCACCGGCCGCCTCCGCCATGTCGACTTCATGCGCGTGGACATGACCCACAAGGTGCGCGTGAAGGTGCCCGTGCGCCTCATCGGCACCTCCATCGGCGTGAAGAGCATGGGCGGCATCCTCGACTTCGCCCACCGGGAGATCGAGCTCGAGTGCCTGCCCAGCATCATCCCCGCCCACATCGATGTGGACGTGACCAACCTGGCCGTGGGTGACAGCATCCGCTTCGAGCAGATTGCCCTCATGCCCAACGTGGCCTTCGTGGGCGACGCCCACCAGACGGTCTGCTCCGTCCGCGGCAAGGCCGCCGAGGAAGAGGAAGCCGCCGCGCCGGCCGCCGCCGAGCCCGAAGTGGCCAAGAAGGGCAAGAAGGAAGAGAAGAAGTAGCTGTCAGCGATCAGCTGCTGGAAAACGGGCGCCACTTGGCGCTCGTTTTTTTGAGGTTGACAAAAGTAAGTACTTACTTACACTCGAGACATGGCTGGATCGGCTCTGGAACTCACCTCTAAGCGCGTAGAAATTACGGATGCGGCACTCCGAATCATCGAGACTCGGGGCATCGCGGCCTTGACCACCAGCGCCCTGGCGGCCGAGCTGGGCGTGAGCAGCGGCGCCCCCTTCCGCCACTTCGCGAACCGCGACGAGATCCTCGAGGCCGTGGTCCTGCGGGTGGAGGAACTGATCCTCGGCACCTTCCCCCCGGAGACCGATCCGCCCCTGGAGCGCCTCCTGGCCCTGCTTCGGGCCCGGGCGAGGGTGGTGGGCGGCCATCGGGGCATCGGCCGGCTGATGTTCTCCGAGCAGTTCGCCCTGGCCCTGCCGGCCGCCGCCGCCGAGCGGCTCCGCTCCGTGGTCGTGCGGACCAGGGCCTTCCTTCAGGCCGCCCTCGAGGAGGGGCAGCGGGAAGGTGTCATCCGCAGCGATCTCACGGCGGGGGCCCTGCTGGCCGTGGTCTTCGGAATGCTCATGCAACTCGTGCACGCCCAAGCCGCCGGCCAGGGCCGAGCCCAGGACACCGATGAAACCTGCGCCACCCTTCTGGCGCTACTGCAACCACCGCCAGCCCCCTGAGCCGGCGGCTTCCCGGAGCTCCCCATGCGAAAGCTTCCCATCCTGCTCACGATCCTCCTGGCCGGCCTCGGCGCCCTGCCCCTGAGCGCCCATTGCGATGCCCTGGACGGTCCCGTGATCGTCACTGCCCGGAAGGCCCTGGCGAAGGGCGACGTCAACCCCGTGCTCGCATGGGTGAAGGCCGAGGACGAAGCCCAGATCCGCGCAGCCTTCGCCCGCACCCTCAAGGTCGGCGCGCTGGGCCCCGAGGCGAAGGAGCTGGCCGAGACCTACTTCTTCGAGACTCTGGTGCGCCTTCACCGTGCGGGCGAGGGCGCACCCTACACGGGGCTCAAGCCTGCGGGTCTGGACCTGGGCCCCGCCATCCCGGCGGCGGACAAGGCCCTGGCCTCCGGCGACATGAAGCCCGTGTTCGAGCTCATGCACAGCGTCCTCAAGCCCGGCCTCGAAGCCCGCTTCAAGGAGACCCGCGCCACCCGCAGCGAGGCGCCGACGAATCCCGCCTCCGGCCGCAAGGCCGTGGCCGCCTATGTGGACTTCCTCCACTACGTGGACGGCGTCTATCAGGCCGCCGCTGGTGGCAGTGCCCACGCCGAGGGTGCCGAAGTGGAAGCCCGCACCGCCCCCGCCAAGCCCGAGCCCCACCACCAGCATTGAAGGCTCTTCACTCCGCCAGCGGGCGCCCGAAGGCGCCCGCTGCCTTTTCCGAAAGCTGACAGCCGACAGCTGATAGCTTCGACCCATGTGGACCCTCGTTCCCCTCGGAAACCCCGGCCCGGAGTACCAGGACACCCGGCACAACCTCGGCCGCCTCATGCTCCAGCGCTGGATGGCGGACCGGGAGCTGGCGCCGACTCCCGCCAAGCGGTTCCCCTCGGGCACGCTCTATCCGCTGACGGAGGGCCTCCAGGCCCTGGTGCCCGCCACCTACATGAACCTCTCCGGGGAGGCTTGCCTCCAGGCCGAGGCCGCGGGGATCTACCCCCGAAGGCTGGTGCTCCTCTACGACGACAAGGACCTGCCCCTGGGCACGGGCCGCTTCCGGCTCGACGGCTCCAGCGGCGGCCACAACGGCCTCCGCTCCGTGTTCGAGTGCCTGGGAACCACGGACATCGCCCGCCTCCGCCTGGGCATCGGCCCCTTCCAGCGCCCCCTGGTGGACTACGTGCTGCAGCGTTGGACCGACCCCGAATGGGAGGTCATCGACCGGCTGGACGCCCCCTTTGCCCGGTTCCTGGATCTGCTCGGGCAGACGGAGGATCTGGGTGGCCTGGCGAACCTGGTGAATCCGACGGCGTTCTGGACCCCGGTCGAGGGCTGAGCCGCACGACTTTTCATTGAATTTCCTGACCTTCCGCGCGAAACTATCCGTTCGCGCCTCCGCTGGAGGCGTACCCATCGAACGCACGGCCCCCCGGACCGTGCTCCTCACCGGCGCTGCCGGCGAGAGATGGGACCTCTCTTGCTCCCCGGAACCCAGAGGGGGGCTTCACATCCACAAGGAGGACAGATGCGTCACTACGAGACCATCTTCATCGCCTCCCCCACGCTGACGGACGAGCAGAGCGATGAGCTCGTCAAGCAGTTCGAGGGGATCATTGCCGAGCAGGGTGGCGAGCTGCTCAAGACCGACAAGTGGGGCCGCAAGAAGCTGGCCTACGAAGTCCAGAAGTTCAGCGAGGGCTACTACACGCTGTTCGAGATGAACGCGGGCCCCGACCTCATCGCCGAGCTGGAGCGCCGCTTCCGCAACCACGATTCGGTCATCAAGTACCTGAGCGTCCGCATGGACGAGGCCGAGAAGGCCGCGGGCCGCGCCAAGCAGCGCATCGAGCGCGAGGCCAAGCGCAAGGCCCAGGCAGGCATCAAGGAACGTTCCGCTGAAGAGGTGATGGGATGAAGCGCCGCAGCGACGCCAAGAAGGGCAAGCCCAAGAAGAAGAAGGCCTTTGGGGGACGACGCGCCAAGTTCTGCAAGTTCTGCGTCGAAAAGAGCACCCTCATCGACTACAAGGACGTGAAGACCCTCCAGGCCTTCACCCCGGAGCGCGGCAAGGTGCTGCCCCGCCGCACCAGCGGCGTGTGCGCCGTCCACCAGCGCGCCCTCGTCGAAGCCATCAAGCGCGCTCGCAACATCGCGCTGCTGCCGTTCGCCACGGACTAGTCCTGGCGCTGGCGGACTTTCAACGAAGAGGGGGCCATTCGGCCCCCTCTTCGTTTCCGCACGAAAGCCTCCCTCGACAGGGCTCCCCCGGAGCCCTGTCGCCCCTCCGGGGCCGGTCAGCTTCTGCCGTCCACCAGCGCGCCCTCCATCTGACGGGCACGCCCCCGGCGTGCCCTCCCGCTCGCTCCACTCGCGGAGATGGAGCCTCCGTCGAAGCCATCAAGCGCGCACTCGGGTCGGCGGGGCCCCGCTCCGAAGGCTCCCTTGGAGCCTCCTCCGCGACCCGCGTCGTCCCTCGCATCGCGCTCCTGCCGTTCGCCGGGGACCGGGGGCTGGTCCTGATCGCAGCTGTCGACAAAGCGGGGGTGGGTGCCTCCGCTTCGTCGCATCCGGCTTCCATGCCAGCGGCGACGCGGATGTCAGGCGCCTGGCCAGTTCAAGGGGGGACTGGCACCCCCGGCCGGGGCACGAACACACGTCTATCCTTGTCGATGATCAGATAGGAAATGGGCTTGCCGAACAATCCCATGGGCGAGCCGTAGAAGGCGCGGTGCCTGGAGGCGTCTTCGGGGCTGGGCGCCGACCAGAGCGACGGCATCCCGGGCATCCGCTGGCCCAGGAGATTCCGGATGGATTCACTTATCAGCGCATGCGAGGCACGGTCCTGCCAGCCTGGATCGATGCCCTGGAGCCTGCCAGCCAGCTCAGGGCTGGAAAGGACGATCACGGGGACGGTCCATTCGGAAATGCCGCATTCCCCGGGCAGATTCCCGTGGGGGGCCTTGGCCTGGAAATTCTGCCCGTGGTCGCTGGTGTAGAACACCAGGGTGCCCTCCGGAAGCCGCCCGGCCAGGCCCTGGAGGAACGCCAGCGAGGCCCGGGAGATCGAGATGGAATAGGGGTCCGGGGTCCCAGCCAGCTCAGGCGGAAGGCTATGCGCATAGGGGAAGTGGGTCCCGACCTTGTTGATGAGGGTGAACGTCCGATCCGCCTTCCCCAGCTGGCCGAACAGCGCGGGGACGGCATTGAGATCCCGTTCCGTTCGCGCACCCAAGGCCCCGGACGGCAGGACTTCGTCGATGAAGGACTTCTCGAGGTCATCGAAATAGTCCTGGATGGCCAGGTCGTCCAACACGCCCTGGCAATCGATGTAGGCGGTCCGGAACCCAGCCTCCTTCGCCACCTGGAACAGGCTGGGGAAGTGGCGAAGGGATGTTCCCGGATCTTTCGGATCAGCGCCCCGCCTGAGCATCAGGTTCGACGCGGCGCTGGAATTGGCGAAGCTGTACCCCAGACCGAGATTGCGGAGGTCCGGCAGGTGGGCCCGATCGACCAGGTCGCGGAACGCGCCACCTTCCACCGATTCGTCGATGACGAGAATGACGTGCCGCACGGCGGGATCAAGGGGAACGTGCTGGAACGCCGCCGCGGCTTTCCCGTCCTGTACCCATCGGCGGGCCGCGGCATCCACGGCCAGCGTTCCGGCGTGCAGACCCGCCTGGAACTGCATGGGAAACCCATTCAAAGCCGTGTCTCCACCGATGACCAGGATCGCCAAGTACATGACGATCGCGGTCAGGCTGGCGCTGATCATGGGGATGCTGTTCCTGGCCCGCCCGGCGACGCGGACCCAGACAAGCAGGGCCAGCACCGCCAGGATCTGCAGCACCACGACGAGGATGGGTGCCGTGAATTGGGATAGCGCATCGCCCGTGTTCCCGACCGATTCCAGGAGGGTCTTCCCATCGACCAGGGTCAGGGGCCGCCCCCTGATCCTGAAGAAGGAGGTGCCGACCAGGAAATTGAGAGAGAAGAAAAGCCCCCCCAGGATCGCCCACCGGCGACGGGCGAACCCGCAGCCCACCAGCGCCAAGACCGCGGCCAGGATTTCCACCAGGTAGATCAACCGTTTCAGCGGGTGCCCCAAGGTGGCCATCCGGTGGGGGATCTGGGGATTCATCCACAGCGACAGCACCACCAGCAGCGCGCACGCGACCAGCACCTGCGCTCGTCGGCTCAACATGAGAGGTCTGGGCAGGTTCGATTCCGTGACCACGGGTGGCTCCGGATGAGCTCACTGTGAACACCTGGCACCCTGAGGACAAGTGTTGCGAATGGAGAAAATCAGGAAGCCTAAATTGATCTGTTTTTAGGGCTTTAGTTGAAGAATTCGCAACGGGCACTCTGGGAGGGTCGGACGAGTCGGCCTGGGGCTCAGGACAGACTGGGTGGTTCCATCCCAAGGGTTCCGGACGAAGCCAGGCGTCGGCGGGCATTCAACGAAAGGGGCCACCCGCGGCCCGCATCGTCCCTCGCATCGCGCTGCCGCCATTCACGAGGATCAGGTTCGTTCTTGAACCTGCGAAAAGCGGGGGCCTGCGCCCCCGCTTTTCGCATGGCACAAGACCATCACTCAATCCGTCACCGCGAACACCACGCGGTCGTTGCGCAGGCGCTCGGGATCCAGGATGCGGATGGTGGCGTTCTTCCGGTCCTCGGCGAGGATCACGGTGTAGTCCTTGTCCTTCTGGAGGGAGCCGGGCACCACGTTCACCTTGCTGATCTTGGCGAGACCCACGTCCGAGGCCTGGATCTGGACCTGGGGATTGGGATCGTCCAAGGGGAGATCCTTCACGAAGCGGGAAGCCACGGCCTTGGGGCCCATGCGGTCCTTGGCGAAGACTGGCACCACGATGACGCCTTCGTTCTCCAGCTGTTTGCGCTGGCCGACCAGGTAGTGCATCGAGTTGAGCTTGACCTTCTGGGCCTGGCTCAGGGTGGTCAGCTCGCTCACCTGGGCCGTCAGGGTGGTCTTCTCGGAATGGAGGGCGTCCACCTCCTCCTGCACCTTGGAGCGCTCGGTCTTCAGGTCCTGCACCTGGGTGGAGAGGTCATCGCGATCCTTCTGAAGGGCCGCCCGCTGATTGTGCAGATACTCGGTGGGGCCGATCTCGGCCTTGCCCTGTGTGACGGCCGTGATGTAGGCGCCGCCGGCGTACTGCTGGTAGACCTGCCAGCCGGGCTGGAGCTCTTCCAGGATGTTCGCCCGGGCGGCGAGGGTCTTGGCCTTCTCCTCCGAGAGGCCCTTGCCCTTCAGGAAGCGCACGGCCATGGCGAAGTGGTTGTCCTTCTCGGTGGCGATCTGGGGCTTGGGCAGCTGGGACTGCAGCCTGGCCACCTTGGTGTTGAGCTCGCGGATCTGCTTGTCGCGGTCGAGGATCTCCTGCAGGAGGGCCGCGGTGCCGTTGTTCTTCTCGGCCTTGATGCGCGCTTCCAGAAGGGCGCGCTGGTCCTCCGTCAGCTGGATGCCCGCGGCGTTGGGCTGGAGCCCCGCCTTGGCCATGGCCTCGGCCTGGGCCTTGGTGACGCCCTGGGCCTGGCCTTCAGCCTGCTGGGCCTCCGCCACCTTGCTGGCGAAATCCTTGGATTCCGTGGACTCGGACTGCGACTTCTGATTGCACCCGACCGCGAGGGCGAGCGGGAGGACCGCAAGGGCGGCCCCGAGGGCGAAGGGTTTCAGGAATGTCATGCACACCTCCTCAGAGAGCGGGGAAACACTGGACCTGAAGGGTGGTGCCGCCTCCGGATTCACGCAAGTCAATGTATATACACCATTTGTTCTACCGCCAGCCCATCCCTGCGGAGGTGCGCCTCACTTAAAGGCCATGATCTCTTCACTCAAGGAGGGGTTCATCGAAGCCGTGGTCGCGAAGATTTTGGTGTCGGCCCCAAAAAAAAGCGGAGGCCGGAGCCCCCGCTTCTCCATCAGACCCGGAGGCCCTATTCCATCTCGTTGGCCAGGACGGGAACCTCGCCCACGGGCAGCGCCGCTTCCGCCTTGCCGCCCAGGGTGGCGTGGAACTTGTCCCAGTCCAGTTCCTTCTCCCAGCTGGCCATCACGACGGCGGCGATGCAGTTGCCGATGTGGTTGGTGATGGCGCGGGCCTCGGACATGAACTTGTCGATGCCGAGGATGAGGGCCATGCCCGCCACGGGGATCGTGGGCACCACGGCCAGGGTGGCGGCCAGGGTGATGAAGCCCGAGCCCGTGACGCCGGCGGCGCCCTTGCTGGTGATCATGGCCACCACGAGGATGCCCAGCTGCTGGCCCAGGGTCAGCTCGATGCCGAGCGCCTGCGCGATGAAGAGCGAGGCCAGCGTCATGTAGATGTTCGTGCCGTCCAGGTTGAACGAGTAGCCCGTGGGGATCACCAGTCCGACGATGGATTTCGACAGGCCCAGCTTCTCCATCTTGTCCATCAGGGGGATGAGGGCGGACTCGGAGGAGCTGGTGGCCATCACGAGCAGCAGCTCGCTCTTGATGTAGCTCACCACCTTGAAGATGTTGAAGCCCGCCAGGCGCGCGATGAGGCCGAGCACCACGAAGATGAAGACCGCGCAGGTGGCGTAGAAGAGGAAGATGAGCTGGGCCATGGGAATCAGCGACTTGAGGCCGAACTTCCCGATGGTGTAGGCGATGGCGGCACCGGCGCCCAGGGGGGCGAGGTAGAGGATCTGCTTCATGACCCCGAAGAACATCTTGCTGAGGTTGTCCAGCATGGCGATGACGGGATCCTTGACCTTGTCGGGCAGGGCCGCGAGGGAGAAGCCCATCAGCACGGAGATCAGCAGCACCTGGAGGATGTCACCCTCCGTGAAGGCGCTGAACAGCGTCTTCGGGATCATCTTCAGCAGGTGGTCGGTGATCGTCAGGTGCTGGGCCTGGGTGACGTAGTTGGCCACGAGCTTGGGATCAAGCTTCGAGGGGTCGGCATGGAAGCCGCGGCCGGGCCCGAACACGTTGGCCATGACCAGGCCGATCACCAGGGCCAGCGTGCTGACGATCTCGAAGTAGAGGATGGCCTTCCCGCCCACGCGGCCGGCCTTCTTGATGCTGCCGGAGCCGGCGATGCCCAGCACCACGCTGCACATGATCACCGGCGGGATCAGCATCTTGATCAGGTTGATGAAGCCGTCGGCCGCCGGCTGCATCTTCACCGCGATGGCGGGATAGAAGTGCCCCAGAAGCGCGCCGAGGACGATCATGACGGCAACCCAGTTGTACAGTTTTGATGCGGCACGCTTGAACATGCGGATGGTCCTTTCAGAAGATCCAGACATGGGGAACGGGCGGCCCCAAGGGGGCCGGAAGGAAACGTGGTGGGAAAGATGCCGGAGGTCTGAGCGGAAACCCGGGAGGGGTCCCGGGTGCCGAACAGCTGCACTGCTCACACGACCTGCGGGTAGGTTTCCTGATTCTCGGTCAGCCTTCCCGGAACGCGCCGTTCTGGAAGTTGATTCCCCGATTTGGAACTTTTGAAAGCGGATTCATCGAGGGACCTACAACGCAACCCGCAATGTCCGGCGCGCCGAAGCGAGGTCCGGGGGGAGGTCCCCCTCCGCGAGCCCAGAGGGCGGGTGGGAGCCACGCCCCGCGTGGCGTCAGGTGGAGACGCGCAGCGCGCCTCTAGATCCCTGCCACGCTTGCGCGGCGGGGGGAACGCCCGGGGGCCTCAGAGGAATGTCTGGACTTCGCGCAAGTACCCCTTCTGGAACTGGAACCGGTGGACCGGCCGCCCCCCGGTGCCGTAGCCGGGTTCCATCCGGAGCACCTTCAGCGCGCTGAGGAACTCGAAGTACTTCCGCACGGAGACCCTGGAGATGCCCACCTGGTGGCCGATCTCCTCGGCGGTGAACCAGGGGGACGGTCCCTGCCAGGCCGCGACCGCCTTCACCACCTTCTCCAGGGTGTTCCGGTCCAGGCCCTTGGGGAGTCCTTCCGCCTTCCGGCCTTCCGTGGCCCGCCCGGCCAGGCGCTTGTCGAGCTCGGTCTGGTCGAGGACCTGCCCGCCCCGGATCAGGCGGCGGGTCTCGCCGTAGCGATCCAGGGCCTGCTTGAGCCGCTCGAACTCGAAGGGCTTGATGAGGTAGTCCACCGCGCCCAGCTTCAGGGCCCGATCGATGGTTGCCGCGTCCCTCGCGGCCGTCACGAAGATGACGTCCACATCCAGGGCCTGCCGACGGATCTCCCCCATGAGCTCGATGCCGCTCTGCCCGGGCATGAAGATGTCCATCAGCAGCAGGTCCACGGTGTGGCGCCGGAGCAGGTCCAGGGCCTCGGCGGCGTTGCCGGCGGAGGCCACGGCCTCGAACCCCGGCACGCGGCTCAGGTACATCCGGTTGAGCTCGGCCACCATGGGGTCGTCTTCGACCAGCAGCACCCGGATCATGGTTCCTCCCGGAGGAACAGGGTAAACGTGGCCGTGAAGAGGGCGCCGCCTTCTTCGCGGTTCTGCGCCACCAGGCGCCCGCCCCGGGCCTCGATGGCCCGGGCGGCCTGCCAGAGGCCGAAGCCGCGGTTCTCCCCCTTGGTGGAGAACCCCAGGTTGAAGGCCTCGGCCAGAATGTCCTCGGGCATCCCCGGACCGCTGTCCGCGACGGACAGGTGCAGCAGGGTGCCCTCGGGCCGGAGGGACACCTGGATCTCGCGGCGCGTGCCGTCGCCGATGGCCTCGACCGCGTTCTCCAGCAGGTTGCCGAGCACGGTGACGAGGTCGTGGGAGGCCGCGTCATCGGGGCAGGGAGGCAGCGAGGCGTCCTGGTCCAGCTCCATGTGGATGTTCTGCTCCCGCGCCGAGGCGAACCGGGCCAGCAGGAAGCCCGCGATGACCGGGTCCTTGATCCGCTGGACCACGAAGCCCACCTCGTCGTCCAGCCGGCCCACCACCCCGGCGATGAAGGATTTGAGGCGCTCGTACTCCTCCAGCCGGACCAGCCCCAGGATCACGTGGAGCTTGTTCATGAACTCATGGGCCTGGGCCCGCAGGGCATTGGCGTACAGGCGGACCCCCGTCAGCTGCTCCGCCAGCCGGTTCATCTCCGTGATGTCGCGGAAGGTGGCCAGCGCCCCGGTGATGCGGCCGCCCACCATGACGGGAACGCGGTTCGTCAGGATCGGCAGGCCCAGGATGTCGCCCTCCTGGTCGTACTCCGCCTGGCCGGTCTCCATCACCGTGCCCAGCCTGGAGCTGGGGAGGACCTCCTCCACCGGGTGGCCCACCAGCTCGCCATGGCTTCCCGCCAGCGCGAACAGGCGCAGGGCCTCCTCGTTGACGATGGTGACCACCAGGTCCCGGTTCACGCCGATGATGCCCTCCCGCACCGAGTGCAGCATGGCGTTGCGCTGCTGGAGCATGGTGGCGATTTCCTGCGGCTCCATGCCCAGCAGGATCTTCTTGATGCGGCCACCCAGGTACATGGCCCCCAGGATTCCCGCGGCAAACCCGATGACGCCCCCGATGACGATGCGCTTGCGCACGCTCACGAGCGTGCGGTCCACCCCGGACTGGAGGATGCCCACCGCCACCGCCCCCACCTGCCGGTCCCCCTTCCACACGGGCGTGAAGGCACGCAGCGAGAGGCCGAGGGTGCCCTTGGCGATGGAAAGGTAGGACCGCCCCCGGTACACCTCCGCATCGTCACCGCCAGCGAAGCGGGCACCGATGAGGGACGCGTTGGGGTGCGAGAGCCGCATCCCGTTCATGTCCATGACCACGACGTAGTCCACGCCGGATTCGGTGCGCATGCGCTCCGCAAGGTCCTGGACGTCCGCCTGGGGGCGGCCTCCCGCCAGGGCGTCCCGCACCACCTCCGCCTCGGCGGTGATCCGAGAGAGCAGGACCACCTTCTGCCCCAGGGTGTCCCGGGTCTGGCGAGCCATGCGCCAGTCCACCATGGCCCCCGTGACAGTCAAGGCCAGGGCCAAGATCAGCGAGACCAGGATGGTGATCCGGGTCCGGAGCTGGAGGAACGGGCGCATCCGCGGCATGGTAGGGACCATCGTAGGGCGGAAGGACGAGGAAAGGCGAGGCCGGCGGGGGCTCGTCCGTTCTGGGGTAACCTAGGGGCATGACCGACGACAAGTCCGTTCCACGGCTCCCCATGCCCCTCCGCCGCCAGAAGGCCGTCCAGGCCGCGTGGAAGCCGCTGCTGTTCCAGTGGCTGGTGCCGGGTGCGGGCTACTGGATGATCGGCGAAAAGGGCCGGGCCAAGGCGTTCTTCGGCGTCTGGACGCTCTTCTGCCTCCTGGGCGCCCTGCAGATGCAGTACGGCGCGGTCGCGGGCGTGAAGGGCGGCGTCTTCGTGCCCCAGGCCGGGGCCTGGCTGCCCACCCTGGGCGCCTTCGCCACCGCGGGCATCGGGCCGGCGTACGGCATCTTCGCCTGGGCCTTCGGTGGCGCGGGCACCGAGCCTGTGCGCACGCTCACGCAGGAGTACGGAGCCACCTACGTGATGGTCGCCGGCCTCCTCAACTGGCTCTGCTGCTTCGACCTCTGGGACCGCATCACGGGTCGCTGGGTCTTCCGCCTCCCCAAGGACGAGCAGGAGAAGATCGCCAAGGGCGAGTAGCCATCACGCCCTCCGGGCGGCCGCTGGGCGCGCCTTCGAGCGCGCACGCGGCCCTGGCTGCCCGCGATCGGACGCGCCACTGGCGCGTCCTCCCACTCACGGGGCCTTCGACCCCGTTCGCGGAGCGGGGCCCCCGGTCGCCGGCCTCCTCAACTGGCTCTGCTGCTTCGACCTCTGGGACCGCATCACGGGCCGCTGGGTCTTCCGGCTGCCCAAGGATGAGCAGGAGAAGATCGCCAAGGGCGAGTAGCCATCACGCCCTCCGGGCGGCCGCTGGGCGCGCCTTCGAGCGCGCACGCGGCCCTGGCTGCCCGCGATCTAACGCGCCACTGGCGCGTCCTCCCACTCACGGGGCCTTCGACCCCGTTCGCGGAGCGGGGCCCCCGGTCGCCGGCCTCCTCAACTGGCTCTGCTGCTTCGACCTCTGGGACCGCATCACGGGCCGCTGGGTCTTCCGGCTGCCTAAGGATGAGCAGCAGAAGATCGCCAAGGGCGAGTGAGCCTCAGCCTTCGGTCTTGAGCGACTTGGCCAGGAGCTGGGCGCGGATGAAGGCGTCGATGTCGCCGTCGAGGACCTTCTGGGTCTGGCTGGTCTCCTCGCCGGTGCGGTGGTCCTTCACCATCTGGTAGGGCTGGAGGACGTAGCTGCGGATCTGGCTGCCCCAGGCCACGTCGGCCTTGTCGCCGCTGGCGGCGGCCACCTTCTCCTGGAACTTGCGCTGTTCCAGCTCGTAGAGCCGGGCCTGGAGCACCTTCATGGCTGTCGCGCGGTTCTTGATCTGGCTGCGCTCGTTCTGGCAGCTCACCACGATGCCCGTGGGCAGGTGGGTGAAGCGCACGGCTGATTCGGTGCGGTTCACGTGCTGGCCGCCGGCGCCGCTGGCGCGGAAGACATCGATCTTGAGGTCCTTCTCGGGGATCTCGACGTTGATGGTGTCGTCCAGCTCGGGGCTCACGTACACGGCGGCAAAGCTGGTGTGGCGCCGCTTGGCGGCA
Source organism: Geothrix sp. SG200 (assembly GCF_022808935.1). Lineage (GTDB taxonomy): Bacteria > Acidobacteriota > Holophagae > Holophagales > Holophagaceae > Geothrix > Geothrix alkalitolerans. The sequence goes on along the minus strand of NZ_JAKZFR010000005.1, from coordinate 145,785 downwards.
TCGAAGGGGCTGATGCGCACGAGCCGGTGGACGCCCGCCTCGGCCCGCAGGTAGCCGTAGGAGAAGGGCGCGTCGACGATGAAGGTGGCGCCCTTGATGCCGGCCTCCTCCCCGTCCTGGTAGTCGATCATCTCCGTGGCCCAGCCCTTGGCTTCGCAGAAGCGCAGGTACATGCGCAGCAGCATGGCGGCCCAGTCCTGGCTCTCGGTGCCGCCGGCGCCGGGTGCGATGGCAACGATGGCGTGGTTGTTGTCCAGGTCGCCGCTGAGCATCATCCTCAGCTCGGCATCCTCCACCGCCTTGCGGAGCCCCGTCTCCACGGCCTCGGCCTCGACCAGCATCTCGGCGTCCTCGCGGGCCAGCTCCAGCCCCGTCTCCAGGTCCTCCAGCCCGCCGGACAGGCGCTTGGCCAGGGCGATGTCATCGCTGATGGAGCCCCGCTTCTGGAGCAGGGGCTTGGCGGCCTCGGGATCGTCCCAGAAGCCCGGGGCGGTGGTCCGCTCCTCGATCTGTTCCAGTTCCAGGGCCTTGCGCTCGGGATCCAGGTGGGCGACCAGCTGCCGGACCCGGGGCTCCAGTTCGTTCTTGGCCCGCACCAGGGTCTCGAAATCCATCGTCCGCGTCTCCAGCCCGAGCTTCCGGGGAACCTTCAAGTTTATGCCAATCGGGGATCGGCCGTCCCCACGGTATTCTGATCAGATGCATGATCCCACCCCCGTGCTGCCCGCCGATCTGGAGCCCACCGCCCGTGGGGTCCTGTCGGGCCATGGGGGCGTGACCCTCGCCTACGCGCGCTGGGAGCACCCGGCGCCCAAGGGGCGGGTGGTCATCTCCCATGGCTACGGCGAGCACGGCGAGCGCTACCGCCACACGGCCCGCTGGCTGCACGGGCTGGGCTGGTCCGTGTCCGCCATGGATCACAGCGGCTTTGGGCGGTCCGGGGGCATCCGGGGCGACGCGGATGGCATCCGCGTCTTCGTGGATGACTTCGCCCTCTTCCTCCGCCAGGAGCGCCGCCACGACGCCGAACGCACAGGGGCCCAGGCCCGGGTGGTGGACGGCGTGCCCATGCCACCGCTGCCGGTCTGCCCCCAGGTGGTGCTGGGCCACAGCTTCGGCGGGCTGGTTGCCCTGCTCACCCTGCTCTGGCACGCGGACACCCTGGACGGTCTGATCCTGTCGAGCCCCAGCGTGGCCGTGCGGTCCAATTCGAAGGCCCTGGTCGTGCTCTCCCGCCTCCTCAGCTGGCTCATGCCCCACCGGCCCATCCAGCTCCATGGCGACAAGAGCCGGGTCTGCTCGGATCCTGTCCTCGTGCAGCGTTACCAGACGGATCCCCTCTGCCACCGCTGGGCCACCGCCGCCTTCGGCGCCGCCCTGGAAGAGGGCCGGGCCGAGCTGCTGCCCCTGGGCCAGGAGCTGGATCGCCCCATGTTGCTGCTGGAATCCGGCGAGGACACGGTGGTGGATCCGGACGCCTCCGAGGCGCTGTGGTCCGCGGTGAATCCAGGCCTGCTGGAGCGGCACCGCCTGCCCGGTTTCTACCACGAGGTCTTCCACGACCGCCGGCGCGCGGAGGCCCAGGCCCTGGCCGAGCCCTGGCTGGACCACCTCTACCAGGCATGGAATCCCTCCCAGCGCCCCCGGAACCCTTCGCTCCGTCCCGCCATGTCTGAAATGCTGTCCCCGGAGTCCGCATGAAGCGCATCCTCACCACCCTGTCCGTCAGCCTCCTCCTCGCGGGGCTGGGATTGGGCTGCCGCAAGCCGAAGACCGCCAGCCAGGTGACCCTCAGCTCCACCGTCCTGATGGCTCAGGCGGACAAGCAGATGAAGCAGGGCAAGTTCAACGAGGCCAGGACGACCCTCCGCCAGCTGGAGCAGTACCTTCCGGGCTCTCCCGAGTTCCCCAAGGCCAAGCTCATGCTGGGGGACAGCTTCTTCTTCCAGTCGAACCCCAGCTTTCCCGAAGCGGAAGTGGAATACACGAGCTTCCTGAACTACTTCCCCCGCCACGAGCTCCGGGACTATGCCCTGTACCACCGGGCCTTGTGTCACTTCTCGTCCATCGAAAGCGCCGAGCGCGACCAGACCGAGACCCGCAAGGCACTCGACGGGTTCCAGCAGCTGCTGACGGAATCTCCGGGCAGCCCCTACGCCCCCGAGGCCAGGTCCAAGGTCGTCCAGTGCTGGCGGCGCATCGCCGAACACGAGCTAGTCGTGGGCATCTTCTATGTGAACGTCTACTACTACCCGGGGGCCGAGCGGCGCCTGAAGGCCCTGCTGGAGACCTATCCCGACTACGTGGATCGCGAGCGGGCCTATTTCTACCTCGGCGAGGCCCTGCGCCAGCGGCTGCTGCTTCCCGAAGAGCTGAACCAGTTCGAGAAGGACTACGCCAAGAAGCTCCAGAAAGAGGATCTGAAGGAGCTCACCCGGGAACAGGGCATGCAGTACCAGAAGGACTTCATCACCTTCACCACCGAGCGCATCAAGGGTTTCCGCGACGAGGCCAGGAGCTACTACCAGAAGCTGGTGGAGAGCTATCCGGGCTCCGAGTGGGCCCGCCGTGCGGCGGACCGCCTGGTGACCATGGGCACCGACGGCGTGAAGGAAGACCTGGATAGTTAGTTCTCTCCGGGGGTCCCGCGCTTCGCTTCGCTGCGCGCATACCCCCGGACCCCCGCACTCGGTTCGGCAAAGCCGAACCTCGCTTTACCCTTCCGGGGGTCCTCCAGAGCGCGAGCACCCCCGGACTCCGCCATCACCCGGAGGCGTCATGGACCTGAGCAGCCTCGGCCTCGGCACCTACCTCGGGGAGGCCACCTCCGCCGCCGATGAGGGCTATGCCGCCGCGGCCCGCGCCTTCTTCGCGGCCGGGGGGAATGTCTTCGACACGGCGGCGAACTACCGCGGAGGGCGCTCGGAGCGGGCCCTGGGTTCGGCCTTCGCCGGGCTGTCCCGGGAGGCGTTCTTCGTCTCCACCAAGGCCGGCTACCTGCCCATGGGCGACGGGATCACGGAGGAGAGCCCCCGCGCCTGGTTCCAGCGGGTGCTGGAGGGCCCGGGCATCCTGTCCGCCGAAGATGTGGTGGACGGCTGCCACGCCATGACACCCCGCTACCTGGCCCACCAGCTGGAGGTGAGCCGGGCCGCCCTGGGCGTGGCGACCGTGGATCTCTTCCACCTGCACAACCCCGAGCAGCAGCTCCCGCACCTGGGGCCGGAGGCCTTCTACGCCGCCATCCAGAAGGCCTTCGAAGCCTGCGAGGGCTTCGTGGCCTCCGGCGCGATCCGCGCGTACGGCGTGGCCACCTGGAACGGGTTCCGCGTGCCGCCGGGGCGGGCCGACCACCTCAGCCTGGAACGCCTGATGGCCGCCGCCGAGGCCGCCGGAGGACGGGATCACCACTTCCGCTGGATCCAGCTGCCCCTCAACCTCGCCCTGCCCGAGGCCTTCATCGCCCCCACCCAGCCATTCCGGGGCGAGGGCCTGACGCCGCTCCAGGCCGCCCGCGCCGCCGGCCTGTCGGTGCAGACCTCCGCGTCGATCATGCAGGCCCGCATCCTTTCCCAGCTCCCCGCAGACCTGGTGGAAGCGCTGGGAGGGGCCACCCCCGCCCAGGCGGCCCTCCAGTTCACCCGTTCCTGCGCCGGCGTCACGGTGGCCCTCTGCGGCATGGGCCGCGCGGACCACGCCACCGAGAACGCCGCGGTGATGGCCCTTCCGAAGGTGGACCCAGCCGTGCTGGAGGGCCTCTTCGGATGATCCTCCTCGCCATCACGCCGGGTTTCGGCTTCGACCGCGACCGCTGGGCGGCCGTGCTGCGCTCGGGGGTGGATGGCTTTCTGATCCGCGAGAAGCAGCTGGAGGCGCGCGCGCTCCTGGAGGCCGCCACCTGGTGCCAGGACGCCGCCCCGGAGGTGGCGCTGTGGGTGGCCGGTCGCCTGGATGTGGCCTTCGCCGCGGGCTGCGGCTTGCACGCCCCGGAAGCCCATCCGGAGGTGGAACCAGGTCTGGTGCCGCTGTCCCGTCCCCTGCACGACGAAAGTCAGTGGGCGGCGCGCAGCCGCGTGGACCAGCTGCTCATCTCGCCGATCTTCGCCAGCCCCGGCAAGGGCGCGCCCTGGGGGCCGGTACGGCTGGGCCGCTTTCTCGACGGCCTGCCCGCGGAGGGCCCGCGCCTCCTGGCCCTGGGCGGAATCGATCCCGTGAAGGCGGCCCTGCTCAGGCATCCGCGCCTGGCGGGAGTGGCGGCCATCCGGCCCTTCTGGGACGGAGATCCGCGCCGCGCAGTCGCAGCCTTCCGCGAGTCCTCCTAGCCGGCGGATCTGGAGCCGGCTGGTATTCTGGGAGCGGAGGCTCCATGGATCTGCCCGAGAACCTGCATCACCTGGTCAGCGAACTGGGCGATTCGCTGGTGAAGGCCTTGGCCGAAGATGACCACTGCCGCGACCTCACCTTCCAGATCCAGGCCCAGGGCTACGGACTCATGCTCATCCTGGAGGCCGCGCCCATCCGGCTCCGCGGGGAGGGCCCCGGCGAAGGGCTGCCCCAGGAGGGCCCCGAGCAGCCCTTCTCCGAGGACGACAAGCGCCTGATGAAGTCCTTCAAGATCCGGATGGACTGACGATGACCCAGTTGTGGGACCTGCCGGCCCCTGAAGCCGGCCGCGCCGCGCGTCCCAACGCCGCGGGTCTGGACGCCGCGGACCTGAAGGCGCTGGTCTCCGCCCTGGGGGAGCCGGCCTGGCGCGGAGGCCAGCTCTTCGACGGCCTCTACCGGCAGCGTTGGACCCGCTGGGAGCAGTTCTCCAGCCTGTCCAAGGCGCTGCGGACGCGCCTGGAGGCCGAGGTGGACCTGACCTGGCCCGCCATCGTCCAGAGCCAGGCTTCGGAGGACGGATCCACCAAGCACGCCTTCGAGCTCGCGGACGGCCGGCAGGTGGAGGGCGTCCACATGCCGTACGAGGACCGCACCACCCTCTGCCTCTCCAGCCAGGTGGGCTGCGCCATGGGCTGCACGTTCTGCGCCACGGGGCAGATGGGCATCATCCGCAACCTCTCGGCAGCGGAGATCGTGGGCCAGGTGGTGGCCATGCTGAACCATCACGGCCACCCGGAAGGCCGGGCCGTGAACCTGGTGTTCATGGGCATGGGCGAGCCCTTGCACAACCTTGACCACCTCATGGCGGCCTTCGCCATCCTCACGGATCCCAAGGGCCTGGCCATCCCGCCCCGGCGCATCACCGTGTCCACCTCCGGTCTGGTGAGCGGCATCGAGCGGCTGGGCAGCTTCGCGAAGCGGCCGCGCCTGGCCCTGAGCCTCAACGCCACCACGGACGTCCACCGCTCGGCCATCATGCCCGTGAACCGGGTCTGGAACCTGGAGGCGCTGGCGGCGGCCCTGGCGGCTTTCCCCCTGCAATCCGGCGAGCGCATCACCCTCGAATACGTGCTGCTGAAGGGGGTCACCGACAGCCTGGAGGACGGCCGGCGCCTCGCCGCCTTCGCACGCCGCTTCCCCGCCAAGGTGAACCTGATCCCCTTCAACCCCCACGAGGGCAGCGGCTTCGAGCCCCCGGAGGAAGCGCGCGTCGGCGCCCTCTGCCGCCTGCTCTCGGAAGCGGGCCTGCCCGTGAGCGTCCGCCGCAGCCGGGGCCAGGACGTGGCGGGCGCCTGTGGCCAGCTGGTGCGGGAAGGCCAGGCCCGGAAACCGAAGGCCGGGGCCTGAGGTCCCGGAGCCTGAGGCATCAGGACTGAAGACCAGGGACCGAGGACCCTTTTCCCGTCATCCTGGAGGGGTGCCGTCCGCCCCGAAGCCCTTCTTCGAGACCCTCCACGCCCTGCTGGACGCGGAAGGCGAAGTCACGCTCGGGGAGCTGCTGGACGCCGCGGGCGAGCAGACCTACGGCCTGCTGACGCTGCTGCTGTCCCTCCCAAGCCTGGTGCCGGGCCTGAACCTCGGGCTGGCCCCGGTGGGCGGCATCGGGCTCATCGTCCTGGGCACCCAGTTGGCCTGGGACACACCCCATCCCTGGGTGCCCGGGCGGGTGCAGGCCCAGCCCATCCACAAGGGCCGCATCAAGAACGCCCTGGCGAAGCTCGAGACCCAGCTCGACCGCCTCCGCTGGCCCAGGGCCCGGCGGCGGCCCATTAACCGCCGCTGGGTGGGCGCCTGCATCGCCTGGACGGGGTTCCTGCTGGCCATCCCCGTCCCCCTTCCCTTCGGCAACCAGCTGCCCGCGGCGATCCTCTGCCTCCTGGGCGCCTCCCTCCTGGAGGAACGCCCCCTCTGGGCCTGGATCGGCGCCGCCGCCGCCCTCGCCAACACGCTGTACTTCGCCTTCAGCTTCGACCTCATCGCCCGCACCTTCATGAAGGCCTTCCACGCGATGATGAAGTGATGCGCATCGACGCCCTCACCCTCTTCCCGGAATTCTTCGAGGCCGCCCGCCTCGGCATCACCGGGCGCGCCTTCCGGGAGCTGGGGCACACCCTCCTCACCCACAGCTACCGGCCCTTCGCGGGCAACCCCTTCGGCCACGTGGACGACGCCCCCTTCGGCGGCGGGCCAGGCATGGTGCTGCGCCCCGAGGTGCTGCGCGACACCCTGGCCTCCGTGCCCCGGGCGGCGTCGAACCGCGTCATCCACTTCAGTCCCGCGGCGCCGCCCCTCACCCACGCCAAGGTGCTGGAGCTGGCCCGCCTGGATCAGCTGATCCTCGTCTGCACGCGCTACGAGGGCCTGGACCAGCGGGCGGTGGAGCGCTACGTGGACGAGGAGCTCAGCGTGGGCGAGGCCGTGCTCAGCGGCGGCGAGCTGCCGGCCCTCTTCCTCATCGACGCCGTGTGCCGCTGGTTGCCAGGCGTGCTGGGCAACGAGGCCAGCGCCGAGGAGGACAGCTTCGCCACGGGCCTGCTGGACCACCCCCACTACACGCGCCCGGCCGCCTTCGATGGTCTGGAGGTGCCGGCGGTGCTCCAGGGGGGCGACCACGGCGCCATCCGCCTCTGGCGCCTTCGGGAGGCCATGGCCCGGACCCGGCGTCTCCGGCCGGACCTCTGGACCGCCTTCCTGCGGGACCGCCTGCCCGCCCTGGATCGCCCCGCCCAGTGGTGCGCCTGGCAGGTGGAGCATCCGGAGGACTGGGAGCGGCCCAAGCCGAAGGGCTGGAAGGGGTGGAAGTAGCTTGACACTTTGTGGCGAGCCGCAACGCCCCTGCGCGTGTTTTGCAACAGGCCGCAGTGGCCTGGAAAGCCGCGCCAGTCGCCAGTCCTGAGGAATTTTGGACAAGCAACTTCAGGATATTCAATATCGTCATCCTCTATGGACGAGCTGGCATCAAGCCTGCTTTTGTGGATGGGCCCCGCTTGGGCCCACAGGAGAACCCATGACGATCCGCGCCCTCATCCTGGCCGCCGCCGCGCTGGTGGCCCCCGCCCTCAGCGCCCAGGAAGGTCCCCGCTTCGGGCTCCAGGCGGGCCTCAACATCCCCCAGAGCGACCTCAAGGACGCGGTGGACAGCAAGGTGGGCTTCACCGTCGGCGCCCAGGCCACCTTCGACCTCCGGGGCGGCCACATGATCCGCCACCGCCTGGACTACACCTGGTTCCCGGAGTACTCCTGGGGCTGGGGCGGCTACTCGACCAGCCACAAGTTCTCCAACATCTCCCTCGGCGCCGATTACCTGTACTTCGTGGAGGGCAAGCCCCAGGGTTTCTATGTCACCGGTGGCCTCGCACTCGTGCAGTGGAAGGCCGAGCTGAGCTCCTCCTACCTGGGCGCCAGCGCCTCCGCCAGTGAGACCACCACCAAGCTGGGCCTGGCCGCCGGCGTGGGCTACCAGTTCAACAAGACCGTCGGAGCTGACGTCCGCTACCTGAAGAGCAGCGCCTGGGAAGGCGACCTCGACATGATCCAGGTGGGCGCCACCTTCTGTTTCTAGGTTGAGGTTCAGGGATGGGGGGCTTCCTCCGGGAATGCCCCCTTGCCTTTCCGGCCTTTTCCGATACACTGATGGACTCCCCGACTCCGGGGACATCGAGCCATGTCCGCCGATTCCGGCCCGGGACCGCTGGCCCAGGAGCCCACATGAGCCACATCATCGACCAGCTCGAAGCGAGCCTGCTTCGTTCCGACCTGCCCCGCATCCAGCCCGGCGACACCGTCAAGGTGCACGTGAAGGTGAAGGAAGGCGAGAAGGAGCGCATCCAGCTCTTCCAGGGCATCGTCATCGGCATCAAGGGCGGCGGCATGCGCACCTCCTTCACCGTCCGCAAGATCGCGAGCGGCGTGGGCGTGGAGCGCATCTTCCCCCTGAACAGCCCCACCATCGACAAGCTGGAAGTCGTGCGCCACGGCAAGGTCCGCCGCGCCAAGCTCTACTTCCTGCGCGAGAAGCTCGGCAAGGCCGGTCGCCTCAAGGAGCGCCGCACCGAGAACGGCGAATAGGTCTGACCGCTTCCCTGAAAAGGCGCCCGCGAGGGCGCCTTTTCGTTGGAAATAACCGGAATCGGATTCACCTCAACTCAAGCTAGATCTTTATTTCTAGCCCCATCTTTTCCTTCCTGAATGAGGGGCGGCCTTCCCGTTATTTGTGGGAACATGGCCCCGGCGCCGGTCGGCCCGCCCCGGGCCCGCGCCTTCCGGAGGAACCATGAAGATCCTGTCCCCGCTGACCCTGGCCGTCCTGGCCACCGCCCTGTCCCTCCAGGCTGAGGCACCCCGATACGGCGTGCAGGGTCTCGTCAACATCCCCCTGGGCGACCTGAAGGACTACGTGGACAGCAAGCCGGGCCCGGGAGTCGGCGTGCATGGCACCTTCGACCTGGGCGATGGCCACATGCTGCGCCCCCGCCTCGACTACTCGGTCTATCCGGAGTCCAGCTTCGGCAGCCTCAAGCAGGATGCCAACAACCTCAGCCTGGGCGGTGACTACCTCTACTTCATCGCCGGCAAGCCCGAGGGCCTCTACCTGACGGCGGGCCTGGCCGCCATGCGCTGGTCCTTCGAAGTGAAGGATCCTGTCCTGGGCAACGTCTCCACCCACACGACCAAGCTGGGCCTGGCCGTCGGCGCCGGCTATCAGTGGAACGCCACCGTGGGGACCGAGGCCCGCTTCATCCACTCGCGAATCACTGGCCAGTTCCAGGCCGACGCGCTCCAGGCCGGGGTCACGATCCGGTTCTAATGCTCTCCGGGGGTTCCGCGCTGCGCGCACACCCCCGGACCCCCGCGCGAAGCCCGGCCCAGCCGGGCTTCGCTTTGCTCTCCGGGGTCCCCCTCGCCACGCATGCGTGGCGAGGATCTAGTGTCGCGCTGCGCGCCTCCACCTGACGCCACGCAGGGCGTGGCTCCCACTCCCCCCTTGGGCTCGCGGAGGTGGAGCCTCCCCCCGGACCCCCGCGCGAAGCCCGGCATAACCGGGCTTCGCTTTGTACTCCGATCAAAGGCCGTATTCCTTCCACCGCTGGCCGATGCGGTCGAGGATCTCGTCGGGGAAGACCAAATCGCGGGGCCACTCGCGGGGGAAGCCGTCCCAAGGCCGGTTCTTGCGGGTGGCGTCGATGCCCACCTTGCTGCCGAAGGCGAAGCGGTCGGCGCTGTGGTCCAGCACGTCGAGCGGGCCTTCGGTGAAGAGCATGTCGCGCTTGGGGTCCACGTTGCTGGTGAGGCGGAAGAGCACCTCGGTCAGGTCGTGGGGGTCGATGTCCTCGTCCACCACCACGATGCCCTTGGTGAACATGATCTGGCCCGTGCCCCAGATGGCGTTCATCACCTTCTGGGCGTGGCCGGGGTATTCCTTCCTCATGGAGAGGATCACCAGGTTGTGGAAGGCCCCGGCGGCGGGCAGGTGCATGTCGCGGATCTCGGGCAGCACCATGCGGAGCAGGGGCAGGAAGATCCGCTCCGTGGCCAGGCCCAGGTAGGCGTCCTCCTGGGGCGGACGGCCCACGATGGTGGCGGGGAACACGGGATTTTTCCGCTTGGTGATTGCCTCGACGTGGAGCACCGGGTAGTTGTCCGCCAGGGAGTAGTAGCCCGTGTGGTCGCCGAAGGGGCCCTCGCGGCGCAGCTCGCCGGGGGTCACGTAGCCCTCGATGACGAGCTCGGAATCCGCGGGCACCTCCAGGTCGTTCGTCACGCACGGCACCATCTCGATGCCCTCGCCCCGCAGGAAGCCCGCGAACATGACCTCGCTGAGGAAGGGCGGCAGGGGCGCCGTGGCGGCATAGGTGAGGGCCGGGTCGCCGCCGAAGCTCACGGCCACGGGCATGCGCTCGTCCTTCCCGTAGCCGTGGCGGTTGCGGGCGCCGTCGTGGTGGAGCTGGGTGTGGAAGCCCAGGGTCCGGTCGTCGAAGACCTGCAGGCGGTAGAGCCCCGTGTTGCGGTGCCCCGTCTGCTTGTTCCGGGTGTGGCTCATGCCGAGGGTGATGAAGGGACCGCCGTCCTCGGGCCAGGTGGTGAGCACGGGAAGCTCCGAGAGCTTCACCTGGTCGCCCTTCAGCACCACCTCCTGGCAGATGCCCTTGCGGACGGTCTTCGGCATCCAGTTGGAGACCTCGGCCAGCACGGGCAGCTTGGCCAGCTTCTCGAAAAAGCCCGTGCCGGGCTTGGGCATGGCCTCCTGCACCAGCTTCTCGATGCGGTCGGCGACGGCGTCCAGGCCGCGGGGATCTTTGTCCACGCCCAGGGCCAGCTCCATGCGCTTGAGGCTGCCGAAGGCGTTCATGGCCACGGGCATGGCCTTGCCCCTGGGCCGGTCGAAGACCAGGGCCCTGCCGCCCCCGGGCTGCTTGGAGATCCGGTCGGCGATGGCGCCCATCTCCAGATAGGGGTCGACTTCGGCGGCGATGCGGCTCAGCTCGCCCTCGGCCTCGAGCTGCTTGAGGAAGGTCTGGAAATCACGGCCCATGGGAATCTCCGGACCCCGATCATCCCATCCAGGCCTCGCCGCCGGAACCCTATCCCCTGTCATTCAGGAATTTCCCTTGAGGGGCCAGGGATTTTCCCGCATACTGATGGGCCTTGCCCTGGCCGTGGGCTCCCAAGTGCGTCCGATGGACTGCCGCCCCCGCGCCCCAACCGAATGAGGTTTCCATGTTCGCAATCATCAAGACCGGCGGGAAGCAGTACCGCGTCGCCGAGGGCGACATCCTCCGCGTGGAGCTGCTGGAGAAGGATCCCAAGCAGGCCGTGACGTTCGAGGACGTGCTCCTCATCGACAAGGACGGCGACCTGAAGGTGGGCCAGCCCACCGTGAAGGGCGCCAAGGTCGAGGCCGAGGTCATCACCCACGACCGCGCCAAGAAGGTGATCATCTTCAAGAAGAAGCGCACCACCACCTACCAGCGCACCCAGGGCCACCGCCAGGGGTACACGGAAGTGCGGATCAAAGCCATTAAGGGTTGATGTTGTCCGGGGGTTCCGCGCTGCGCGCACACCCCCGGAGCCCCCGATGCTCGCCCGGGTCGCACCCGTGCTCGCATCCTTCCTCGTCCATGACATTCGATTCTGAAGAGGTTCTTCCATGGCTCACAAAAAAGGCGTCGGTTCCAGCCGCAACGGTCGTGATTCCCATTCCCAGCGCCTGGGCGTGAAGGAGTTCGGTGGCGAGGTCGTCACCGGCGGCTCCATCCTGGTCCGCCAGCGCGGCACCAAGTTCAAGGCCGGCATCAATGTCGGCATGGGCAAGGACCACACCCTCTTTGCCAAGATCGACGGCAAGGTGCGCTTCCAGGACAAGGGCCAGTCCGGCCGCTTCATCCACATCGACCCGATCGAAGGATGAATGCTGTCCGGGGGTGTGCGCTGCGCGCCTCCATCTGACGCCACGCGGCGCGTGGCTCCCACTCGCCCGCAGGGCTCGTGGAGATGGAGCCCCCCCCCCGAGACCCCCGCGCATAGGCCGGGCGTAGCCCGGCCTATGCTTATGCCTCCCCGGTCTTCCGCAATCAAAGGTCCGAATGTTCCTTGACCACGTCCAGCTCCGCGTCGTCGCCGGCCACGGCGGGTCCGGCGCCATGAGCTTCCGCCGCGAGAAGTTCGCCCCCGAGGGCGGGCCGGACGGCGGCGACGGCGGCAAGGGCGGCTCGATCTTCCTGCGGGCCAACCGGGCCCTGAACACCCTCAATCCCTACCGCCAGAAGCGCGACTTCGCCGCCGACCGCGGGCGCCAGGGAGAGGGCTGCATGCGCCACGGCAAGGACGGTCTCGACATCACCCTGGACGTGCCCCTCGGCACTCAGGTGAAGGACGCCGACACCGGCGAGGTGCTGGCGGAGCTGCTGGCCCACGGCCAGGATGTCTGCGTGGCCCGCGGCGGGCGCGGCGGCCTGGGCAACACGCACTTCAAGAGCTCCACCAACCGCACGCCCCGCCATCACCAGCCCGGCGAGGAGGGCGAGGAGCGCACCCTCGACCTGGAGCTGAAGCTCATCGCGGATGTGGGCCTGGTGGGCTTCCCCAACGCCGGCAAGAGCACCCTGGTGAGCCGCCTGAGCGCGGCGCGGCCCAAGATCGCCGACTACCCCTTCACCACCCTGGAGCCCCAGCTCGGCGTGGTGAGCCTGGACCGCTTCGGCGGCGACCTGCTGGACAGCTGGGTCATCGCCGACATCCCCGGCCTCATCGAAGGCGCGGCAGGCGGTGCGGGCCTCGGCATCCAGTTCCTCCGCCACGTGGAACGCACCCGCATGCTGCTCCACCTGGTGGATCTGTCCGATCCCATCACGGAGCCCGCGGAGGCCGTGCGCGTCATCGAAGGCGAGGTGGAGGCCTTCAGCTCCGTGCTGGCCGCCAAGCCCCGCTGGCTGGTGGGCACCAAGCTCGACGCCCTGCAGGACGACGAGCGGCGTACCGCCTTCGAGACCCTCTGCGCCGACCGCGGCCAGAAGCCCATCTTCATCTCGGGCGTCACGGGCGAGGGACTGCGCGAGCTGGCCTTCGCGGTCGATGCGGCCCTCAAGGACAAGGACGCGGCCCAGTGAAGCGCGTGGGCCTGCTCGGCGGGGCGTTCAATCCCCCCCATGAAGGTCACCTGAAGCTGGCGCGGCTGGCCCTGGACCACCTGGACCTGGATGAGCTGCGCTTCGTGCCCACGGCCATCAGCCCCCACAAGCCCGACCCCGGCGGCCCCGCGCCCGGAACCCGCCTGCACCTGCTGGATGAGGCACTCCGCGCCTTCGATCCGCGCTGCGCCGTCGAGACCGCGGAGCTCGAGCGGGGTGGCGCCAGCTACACCGTGGACACCCTGGAGACGCTGTCCGCCCGGGAGCCCGGCACGGCCTGGATCCTCGTCATGGGCAGCGACCAGCTGGCGGGCTTCGCCACCTGGCGGCGCCCGGAGCGGATCCTCCAGCTGGCCTCCCTGGCCGTGGCCCTGCGCCCCGGCGCCCCGGCGGACGTTCCGGCCTTTCCCGGGCTGCGACCGGCCTCGGCCTGGTCCGGCGGGACCGGCGAGCTGGTCTGGCTCCCCTCCACGGACACGGACCTCGCCTCCACGGAGCTCCGGCACCGTCTGGCGGCGGATCCTGCCCAGGATCCGGGCGGCATCCCGCCCCAAGTTCTCGCTGCCATCCGCGCGGAAAACCTGTATCGTTAGCCCTGTTTCGGAGCCCGCATGACCCTTGATTCCCGGCTCGCGACCGTCGTCGAAGCCGCCCGGTCCAAGAAAGCCTTCCGCATCCGCCTCCTGGACGTGAGGGACATCGCCAGCTTCACCGACACCTTCGCCTTCATGAGCGGGGGCAGCGACCGCCAGAACCGCGCCATCGCCGAGGCGGTGGAGGATGCCCTCAAGCTCGCTGGGGAGCGCCCCATCTCCCGCGAAGGCGAGGCCAACGGCAACTGGGTGCTCCTGGACTACGGGAACCTGGTCGTCCACGTCATGGACGAAGAGACCCGCCGCCACTACAACATCGAGGGGCTCTGGAGCGCCGGCCGCGATCTGGAACTGCCGGCCGAGACCCATCCCGCCCAAGAAGCCCGTCCGTAGGAGATGCCCTCCATGCTGACCAACCAGACCAACGCCTTCGAGGCCATGCAGGCCCGCCTCCGCGTCGCTTCCCAGCTCTACGGCCTGGATGACGCACTGTTCAAAGTCTTCATGGCCCCCAGCCGGTCGATGATCGTGAGCCTCCCCGTGCTCATGGACAACGGGCAGTGGGAGGTCTTCACGGGCTACCGCGTGCAGCACAACATCGCCCGCGGCCCCGCCAAGGGCGGCATCCGCTACGACCTGAACGTCACCCTCGACGAGGTGAAGGCCCTTGCCGCCTGGATGACCTGGAAGTGCGCCGTGGTGGACGTGCCCTTCGGCGGCGGCAAGGGCGGCATCGTGTGCGACCCTTCGCGCCTGAGCCTGGGCGAGAAGGAGCGCCTCACCCGCCGCTACATCGCCGAGATCATGGACATCCTCGGACCAGACCGCGACGTGCCCGCGCCCGACATGGGCACGGACGCGCAGACCATGGCCTGGGTACTGGACACCTACTCCATGCACGTGCGCCGCACCGAGAACGCCATCGTCACGGGCAAGCCCCTGGGCCTGGGCGGCAGCCTGGGCCGCAACGAGGCCACGGGCCGCGGGATCCTCATCACCGCCCGCGAGGCCATGCAGCGGCTGGGCAAGCCTCTGGCCGGCGCCACGGTGGCCGTGCAGGGCTTCGGCAACGTGGGCAGCCAGGCCGCCCGCCTGCTGCACGAGGCCGGGGCGCGCATCGTCGCCATCAGCGACATCCAGGGCGCCGTGCGGAACGACCGCGGCCTGGACATCCACGCCCTCCTCAAGCATGTGGCCGAGGCCCGCACCGTCGTGGGCTTCCGGGGCGCCGAGCCCATGGACCCCAACGCCGTCCTTGCCCATCCCGTGGACATCCTGGTGCCCGCCGCCTCGGAGAACCAGATCACCGAGGCCAACGCCGCCCAAGTCCGCGCCAAGGTCATCGTGGAGGGCGCCAACGGCCCCACCACCCCCGAGGCCGACCCCATCCTGCTGGAGCACGGCGTCCTCGTGGTGCCGGACATCCTGGCCAACGTGGGCGGCGTCACCGTCAGCTACTTCGAGTGGGTGCAGAACCGCCAGGGGTTCTACTGGCGGGAGCGCGAGATCAACGAGCGCCTGGTGGACTACATGACCCACGCCTTCCAGGCCACTTTCGCCACCACCGACAAGTACAAGACCAACCCCCGCATCGGCGCCTACATCCTGGCCCTGGACCGCGTGGCCCAGGCCATGAAGTACCGCGGATTCTACGCCTGAGCTACGGGAAGGGGCGCCGGGGCGCCCCTTCCCGTATTCAGGTCGGCCTCACAGCCCCAGGTTCACCGTCAGCGTCAGGCCCGCCTTCACGGTGGCCGGCTGGACGGTGGAGGTGGTCACGGTGGTGGTGCCGTCGGCATTGAGGGTGGTCCGCACGGCCTGCACGCTGTAGGCCCCAACGGGCACCGTGGCGAAGCCGTAGGTCTCCGTGGAGGTGCCCACGGTGGCCATGCCGCTGTCCACGATGAAGGCGAAGCTGCCCGAGCCCGTGGACAAGGTCTGGAGGAGATTCACCACGTCGCTCTGGCTGCTGGTGGCCACGGGCGTCAGTCCGCCGGACACACCGCCGGTGGCCGCGTCCGCGGTGAAAGCCGCGCTGTAGGTGAAGACCGACGTGGCCGCGCTGAGCGCAAACGCATCGCTGGCCTTGGCGTCATAGGCCTTCGGCGTGGTGGTCCCCAGCACCGGCTGGCTCACCACGTAGTAGGTGGCGCCCACGGGCAGGAGGTCCAAGGTGTAGGCGCCGGTGGCGTCCGTGGTGGTGCTGCGCGCGATCCGGGCGTTCCCCGCGGTGTCCAGGGTCTCCGCATAGACCACGGCGCCGGCGAGGCCCGTCGACGTCGCGGCATCCGTCAGCTTCCCTGAGATGGAGCCCGTCACGATCTTGTCGTAGGCCCAGACCGTGGGACGGAGGAGGTACTGGTTCGACATCCCGGCCTGCACCACCTGGATGGAATGGGCCGCGTCGAAGTCGATCCATACGTCCTTCGTGGTGCCGGCCGCCACGTCGAAGCTCACGATGAGCTTGACGCCCGACTGGAGGCCCGAAGGCACGGTGAGGGGCTGGACGCTGCCATCCGCCAGCTTCACGGTGTTCCCCGCGCCCAGGATCAGTCGCATCTGCTGGTAGTGGCCCGCGGGCAGGGTCGTCCCCGAGGCCAACATCTCGCTCACGCCGCCGGTGAGGCTCAGCAGGTTGTAGGTCTTGTCCGGGGTTCCAAGGGTGATCCAGCCGCCGTTGCCGCTGATCTCCACGGACTGGATGTGGACGTTCACCTCCTGGTAGCCCGTGATGGGGCCATCCACGAGGTGGACGTTCATGGTGCCGGTGCTGGAGCCTGAAGAGCCCCCGCAGGCCATCAGGAACGCCAATCCCAGGGTTGCCAAAACAACGATGGTGAATCCACGCCAACGGCTCATGGTTGCCTCCTCGGGGGTTATTGAGTCCCGAAACCATTCTTTGGTTGAAGGGCGGAAAGCCCTCGCCATGGCCAAGCGTCAAGAATATGAATGTTTATACAAAATCATGAACGGCGATAAAAATCGGAGCCCGCCGAGTGCCTATTTTTGTGACGTTTCGCCCCCATCCAAAGGCGTAGTTCCATCTCGGCCATTGGTTCCGATCCGCCCCAGCAGGCGGAGCAGGCCATCCAGGATGGTCAGCGGGTGCGGCGGGCAGCCGGGGATGAAGAGGTCCACGGGCACCACGCTCGCGGCGCCGCCGAGCTGCTCCTCCTGGCGGAAGAAGGGCCCACCGGCGATGGCGCAGGCCCCCACGGCGATGACGAGCTTGGGACCCGGGATGGCGTCGTAGGTCTTGCGGACGGCCAGCGCCATGTTCTTCGTCACGGGTCCGCAGAGGAGCAGGCCGTCGGCGTGGCGCGGCGAGGCCACGTACTGGATGCCGAAGCGCCCCAGGTCCCAGGCCAGGGTGCCCAGCACGTTCACGTCCACCTCGCAGCCGTTGCAACCGCCGGCGCTCACCACCCGGAGCTTGAGCGAACGGCCGAAGAGCCGCTTCATCTCCCCATCCAGGGCCGTCGCCAGCCGGTATTCCTCCGTGGAATCCCACACCAGGTCCCCGCGGTCGCGGGTGGCGAGGCGATGCTCTTGCGTGTACTCGATGGCGCCCTCGGGGCAGGCCTCGACGCAGTCGGGGCAGAAGAGGCAGCGGCCGAGATCCAGGCGCGGTCCTGTGGGGCCGGGCGTGATGGCCTCGGTGGGACAGGCCTCCGCGCAGGCCCGGCAGGCCCCGGAGTAGCTCTCGGCGCAGCGCTCCGGATGGATCTTCGGCCGCCCCCGGAACCGGTCAGGCAGCGCGGGCAGCGCCTTCGGATAGGGCAAGGTGCGGTACCCCTGGCGCCAGCGGGAGAGCAGGATGTGGATCATAGGTCGTGCCCGCAGTAGGAGAGGTTGAAGCTCTTGTTGCACAGGGGGAAGTCGGAGACCTGCTCGCCCCGCAGGGCCAGGGCCAGGCCGAACCAGTTGTGGAAGGAGGGATCCACGATCTTGTAGCGGGCGAAGCGGCCCTGGGCATCGGTCCAGGCCAGGTGCAGCACTTCGCCGCGCCAGCCCTCCGTGAGCGAGACGCACAGGTGCTCCGGGGCCCTCGGCGGCAGGGGCCGGGGTCTGGGGTCGGCTTCGCGCTCCGCCAGCGAGGCCAGGGCCGCGGCGAGGAAGCGCGAGCTCTCGCCCAGCTCCAGCCAGCGCACCCAGGCCCGGGAGTGCACGTTGCCGCTCTCGGCCTGCGCCACGGAGAGGGGACGAGTCCCGTAGGGTCCGAACGGATGGTCGCGGCGCACATCCCGATCCAGGCCGCAGGCTCGCGCCGCCACACCCACCAGCCCGATCTCGCGGGCCTGGTCCGGATCCACGCGGCCCGCCGCCTCGAAGCGGATCATCACGGAAGCCGCGCCCCAGAGCAGTTCCACCGCGTCCTCCGTGTCCGCCCAGGCGCGGTCCAGGCGCGGCCGCATGGCGGCGGCCCGCGCCGGCTCCAGATCCTGCCGCAGTCCCCCGGGGCGCAGCCAGTCCCGGCCCAGACGGCTGCCGCAGCCCTCGGCGCTCAGGTTCAGCCAGTCGCCGCGGATGCGCCCGCAGAAGGACGCCGTGGGCAGGAAGCCCACATCGCCCGACAGGGCGCCGAGGTCGCCCACGTGGTTGGCGGCGCGCTCCAGCTCCAGGGCCACGCCCCGCACCAGGTCCACGCGCTCGGGTACCTGGACGTCCGCCAGGCCCTCCAGCAGGCGGCAGTAGGCCCAGGCGTGGGCGATGCTGCTGTCCCCGGCGGCGGTCTCCGCCTGCTTGAGGCTGAGGGGATGGGGCCCGCCGATCAGGGCCTTCTCCAGTCCGCGGTGCTGGTAGCCCAGGGCGATCTCCAGGTGGAAGACCCGCTCGCCGTGGCACTGGAACCGGAAGTGGCCGGGCTCAATGACGCCCGCATGGACGGGCCCCACGGCCACCTCGTGGACCTCCTCGCCCTCCACCCGGTAGAAGTCCGCCACGCCGGGAATGGGCGCCCCGCCCCGGTTCCATGGATCCGGCGCGCCGGTCCAAGGGAGGTGGAAGCGCACGGGCTTCAGCCAGGGGTGGCCTTCGGCGACGATGCCGGTCTGCTCGGCGATCTCCCGCTCGAAGAGGTGGGCCTGGGGGCAGTCCGGCGTGAGGGCGGGATAGCGGGGCGCGTCCAGCTTCGTGCGGAGGACGCGGAGCGCGTGCCCCGCATCGTCGGCGAGCACCGCCATGAGCTGCAGATCGAAGCCGGCGCACAGGCAGGCGAGGCGGTCCCCCTCCTGCACGCGCCGCAGGATGGCCTCGCGGAAGTCGCGGATGGGCAGGTCGGGCACCTCCCGCAGGGGCAGGCGCTGACCGTTGCGAAGAATCGGCAAGTCGAGGCTCATCGCCGCGCCTCCCTTCCGATGGAGGGAACGCCATCGACCGAAGCTCCCGCCTGGTCGAGCATGGCCTGGAGGGGCCGGGGCAGCCAGATGCCCAGGACCAGGGCCAGGCCGAGCGCCACGATGA
Organism: Geothrix sp. SG200; assembly: GCF_022808935.1. Lineage (GTDB taxonomy): Bacteria > Acidobacteriota > Holophagae > Holophagales > Holophagaceae > Geothrix > Geothrix alkalitolerans. The sequence goes on along the minus strand of NZ_JAKZFR010000005.1, from coordinate 126,716 downwards.
GGGGCGCCGTGGTGGCCGGCGCGTCCTTGTAGGGTGTGCGGACGCGCTGGGCGCTGGGCGTGCCGAAGACCACCTTCACCACCGTCTCGCTCATGGCGAGGAAGATGCCGCCCAGCAGGACGAGGAAGGCCGCGCCGCTGGCGAGATGGCCGGTGCCCAGGGCCCCTGAGGCGATGCTGAACTCGCTGAGGAAGGGCGCGAAGGGTGGCATGCCCGTGATGGCCAGGAAGGCCAGGAAGAAGAGCCAGCCCGACACCGGCGTGCGGCGGAGGGCGCCGGTGACGAAGGGCAGCTGCTTGCTGGCGTAGCTGCGGTGGATGTTGCCCGCCGACAGGAACAGCACGCTCTTCACCAGGGCATTGGCCGCCAGATGGAAGAGGGCGAACTTCGCCGCCAGGCCCCCGATGCCGATGCCGAAGACGAGGATGCCCATGTGCTCGACGCTGGAGTAGGCGAGCATCCGCTTGATGTCCGACTGCCGGATCATGAACACCAGGGCCCAGGCCATGGAGAGCATGCCGAAGGCCACCAGCAGCTCACGGGCGAAGGCCCCTTCCCCCGCCGCGGCCACCACGCCGTAGATCCGAAGCAAGGCGAGGAACGCGCAGCTGGTGACGCCGCCGGCCAGGAGGGCGCCCACGAGGCCCGGGGTCTCGCCGTAGGCGTCCGGCTTCCAGGTGTGCAGGGGCGCCAGGCCCATCTTGGTGCCGTAGCCCACCAGCGTCAGCACGAAGCCCGCCCGCAGCCAGGGCCGCGACAGGAGCGAGGCGTTCTCCACGAGCCGCGTGTAGCGCAGCGGCTCCTCCAGCCCGCCCATGTGGGCCGCGTAGGCGATGAACAGGGTGCCCAGCAGGGCCAGGGCGATGCCCACGGAGCCGATGACCAGGTACTTCCAGGTGGCTTCCAGCGAGCGCCGGTTCTGGTTGAAGTAGATGAGGGGTGCGGTGACCAGGGTGGTGGTCTCCATGGCCACCCAGGCGATGCCCGGGTGGCGGGCCTGGGCCAGCAGCGAAGCCAGGCCCAGGAACCCCAGGAGGCAGGTGGAGAGCACGCGGTGGTCGCGGTCCGGGCGCAGGGCCAGGTAGGCCGGGGCGTAGAAGGCGCAGATGCAGAAGAGGAGGCTGATGACCAGCAGCACCCAGCCGCCCAGGGCGTCGAGGCCGAACCAGGCGGTGGCCGGCAGGGCCCGCCACCCCGCCAGCGCCAGAAGCAGGATGCCTAGGTGGAGGACGCCCACGGCCGGCAGGATCCAGGCGCGGAGGGCGGGAGACGACACGGCGAAGGCCAGGGCCGCGGCCAGGAGGGGGACGAGGATGAGCAGCCAGGCCATGGGTCAGTCCTTCAGCTCGGCCAGGTGCCGGGTATCCGTGGAATCGAAGGCCACGCGGATGTGGTTGATGACGATGCCCATCACGAAGATGCCCACGAAGAGGTCGAGCAGGATCCCCGCCTCCACCAGGGCCGGCATGTCCTCCACCAGCAGGAGGCCGAAGAGGTAGATGCCGTTCTCCAGCACCAGGTAGCCCACCACCTGCATGAGGGCCTTCCGTCGCGACACCAGCAGCAGGAAGCCCGTGAACAGCGTCGCCAGCGAGGCCGGCACCATCAGCACGTACTCCGTACCCGGCTTGAGCGGCAGGTTGTGGGCCAGGAGCAGGCTGAGGCCCGTGCCCAGCGCGCACAGCATGAGCGAGACCGTGTAGCCGACGGTGGGATCCACCTCGCGCTTGATCTGCACCTGCTTCAGGGCGCGGCGGAACAGGAAGGGAATGAGCCAGCCCTTCACCGTGACCGCCGCGACGGCGAGCAGGACGATGTGGAAGTGGCGGCCCAGGCCCATGGCCAGCGGCATCAGGCCCAGCAGCACGCCCTGGAGCACGGCGAACTGGATGGCCTTGGCCACGCGGCTGGTGGCCACGAGGCTGAAGTTGGACAGCATGGTGAGGGCGATGAGCAGGTCGGGCAGCATGACTACACCAGCATCAGGAGGAAGGCGAAGGCGGTGGCCAGCACGCCGGCCACGAGGAACTGGGGGACTTTCGTCATGCGGAAGCGGGCCATGGAGCTCTCCACCACGCCCACGGCCACGGCCAGGCCCGCCAGGGCCGCATAGAACGCCAGCCAGTTCTGCCAGGCGTGGGGCGCCCGAGGAAGGGCCGGCGTGAGGATGAGGGTGCCCAGCACCAGGAGCTTGAGGCTGGCGCCGTAGAGCACCAGGGCGAAGGGCCGACCCGAGTGGTCGAGCACCATCACCTCGTGGATCATGGTGAGCTCCAGGTGGGTGTTGGGATCGTCCACGGGGATGCGCGAATTCTCAGCCAGGTAGACGATCACCCAGCCCGCGAGGATGAGGATCAGGGGCCCCGTGAACCGCGCCGTGAGGCTGCCCGGGAAGGCCAGCATGGTGCTCAGCGAGAGGCTGGACGTCGCCTTGGCCAGGGCGGCGAAGCCCAGGAAGAGCGCGGGTTCCGCCAGGGCCGAGAAGGTCGCCTCCCGGGCCGCGCCCATGCCCTCGAAGCTGGAGCCCGTGTCCAGGGCCGAGAGGATCGTGAGGAAGCGGGCCAGCCCGAAGAGGTAGGCGAAGAGGATGACGTCGCCCTCGAAGGAGACCGGCGCGGGTGTGTGGCCGAAGGGGACGAGGCAGGAGGCCACCAGGCCCGCGGCCACGCCCCCCACGGGACCGGCGAGGAACACCCACGTGGTGGTGCGGCTGAAGACAGCCTGCTTGCGGGCGAGCTTGGCCAGGTCGTAGTAGAGCTGGAGCACCGGTGGCCCCTGCCGGCCGGCCATCAGGGCCTTGGTCTTGGCGATGAGGCCGGGCAGCAGGGGCGGCAGCAGCAGCACGGTGAGCCCGTGCAGCAGGAACTGGAGCATCGTCGGAAGAAGGGATCGGAGCATGTCAGGCCACCATCCAGACCAGGAGCGCGAGCAGGGTGAGCAGGACGTAGAGCAGGTAGACGGGCAGTGCCCCGCCCTGGGCCACGCGGAGGAGGCCGGCGCTCCGCACGATGAGCTGGAGCGCGGGCGAGGCCGTGCGATCCAGGACCGGATCCGGCACATGGCTTTCGTACCGCGCCAGCCGAGGGAACCAGCCCGCGATGCGGGGCAGGTGCGCCACGGGGCGCAGGGCCCAGCGGAGACCCCGGGTCAGGCCGTCCGCGAAGGAGGAGGCGGTGTACTGCATCCGCGCGTCCGCTGCCGCATAGCCGCAGTCCCAGGTGGGAAGGTCCCTTCCCTGCGGCACCAGGCGGAGCCAGCGCCCGAGCAGGAGGGCCAGGAGCCCCAGGATCACGGCCGCCCAGGTGAGCATGCGCAGGGGGACCAGCGCGCGGAGGGCCTCGCCGCCACCCAGACTCCCACCCATCGAATCGGCCACCCGCCCGAGGGCGGGTGCGAAGAGGGCGGGCGCCGCCCCGATGGCCAGGCAGGCCAAGGCCAGCAGGCCCATGGGCAGGAGCATGGTGCGTGGCGCTTCCGCCGCCTGTGCCACCGTCCGGGTCCGCGGCAGCCCCAGGAAGACCGCCCCGAAGGCTTTGGCGAAGCAGGCCAGGGCCAGGGCCCCGATGAGGGCCAGGGACACGAGGATCACCAGCGGCCAGGTCTGCCGGCCCAGCCCGAGCGGGAGTCCGAGCCCCCGGAAGGCCCCCAGGTAGATCAGCCACTCGCTGACGAAGCCGTTGAGGGGCGGCAGCCCGCAGATGGCCCAGGACCCGGCCAGGAACGCGGCGGACGTCCAGGGCATCGTCCGCCCCAGGCCGCCCAGGCGCTCCAGGTCTCGGGTGCCCGTGGCGCGCAGCACGGATCCCGCCGACAGGAACAGCAGGCCCTTGAACAGGCTGTGGTTCACCACGTGGAGCAGGGCCCCGGCATAGCCCAGGGTCTGCATCGCGGGATGACCCGTGGCCTTGCCCAGGGTGCCCAGCCCCAGGCCCAGCAGGATGATCCCGATGTTCTCGATGGAGTGGTAGGCCAGCAGGCGCTTCAGGTCGTGCTGGCCAAGGGCGAAGGCCACCCCGAGGATGCCGGACAGGGCGCCCAGCGCCACCAGCGTCCCGCCCCACCAAGGCGGCGGATCCGGCACCCAGGAGAGGAAGCGCACGATCCCCAGGATGCCCATCTTGAGCAGCACGCCCGACATCAGCGCGGAGACGTGGCTGGGGGCGGCGGCGTGGGCCGGCGGCAGCCAGAAATGCAGCGGCAGGACGCCCGTCTTGAAGCCGAAACCCAGCAGGAACAGCGCGAAGAGGGCCGTGCCCCCGCGGGTGGCCGCCAGTCCCGCCGGAAGCGCGGCGAAGGCCGAATGACCCTGGACCTTGGCCAGCAGCGCGAAGGCCGCGAACAGGAGCAGGGTGCCCGTATGGGTGGCGGCCAGGTAGATCCAGCCCGCCCGGCGGGTCTCGGGCTCGCGGTCTTCGGCCATCACCAGCACGAAGGCGGCGAGGGCCATGCCCTCCCAGGCCAGCAGGAAGGTCAGGGCGTGGGACGCCATCACCAGCATCAGCAGCGAGGCCGTCAGGAGCCCGTAGACCAGGCGCAGGATCGGCGTGTGGCCGCGGTGGCCCTCCCAGTAGCCCAGGCTGTAGAGCCCTCCGCAGAACGAGAGCAGCAGCACCGGAATGGAGAAGAAGGCCGCGAGCGGATCCAGCGCCAGGAGCCCCGGCGATCCCAGCGCGGCCGTGCGGAGCAGGAGGGTCCCGCCGGTCCCGCCGGCGAGCACGGGCAGGGCGGCCGTCAGGCCCAGGACCGCCGCCAGGCCCAGCAGGCCCGCGGCCGCCTCCCCGCCCTGCCGCCGCAGGAACAGCCCCGGCACGCCGGAGACCGCCGCGACCAGCAGGGCGAGGAGGCAGAGGCTCATCCCAGCAGCCTCCCCCTCAGCAGCATCCAGAGGAAGGTTCCCAGGAGGGTCAGCAGCACGTAGAGGAGGTAGACCGGGAGGTGACCCTGCTGGAAGCGCCGAAACCGGAGCAGGCGCTCCGCCACCCGGACCACCCGCGGTTCCAGGAACACCTCGCCCACCGGGTCCCGGAAGGCCTGGCGGAAGGAGGCCCCGCCGGGGAACAGCCCCCGGAAGCGCGGCCTCCGCGCGCGCAGGCCCGGCTGGACCGGGGCCCAGGCATCCGCGAAGGAACTGCCGGTGTACTGGGCCCTTGCCACGGGCGCGGCATAGCCGCAGTCCCACGTGGGAAGGTCCGCCTCCGGCGCGTCGGCCTGTCGGTGGAGCCAGGCGAGGCCCACCCCGACGAGGGCCAGAAGCCCCAGCTCCACCCCGGCCAGCAGGCGGAGGTCCACGCGGAGGCCCACGGCCAGCAGCGCCGGCGGCCAGGGTGTCCCGGGCGCCATCGCGGCGATCACCCGGTCCAGCAGGGGCAGCAGCAGGAAGGCCCCCAGGCCCACGGCCAGGCAGAGCCCCGCCAGGACGGCCATGGGCAGCAGCATGGAGGCGGCGGGGTCGTGGGCGTGATCCACGAGCCCACTCCGGGGCGAGCCCAGGAACAGGGTGCCGAAGAACCGGGCGAAGGCCACGGCCGCCATCCCTCCCACCAGGGCCAGGGCCACCAGGCCCAGGGCTGAGGACCAGGGATAGCCCCGGCCCAGGGAGGCGAAGAGGCCCCGGTAGAGGAACCACTCGCTGAGGAAGGCATTGAAGGGTGGCAGGGCCGCCACCGCCAGCACGGCCGGGAAGACGGTCAGGGCCGTGCGGGGCATCCGCCGCGCCAGGCCGCCCAGCGCCTCCATGTCCCGGGTGCCCGTGGCGTGCAGCAGGGCCCCGGCTCCGTAGAAGAGGAGGCTCTTGAACACCGCATGGTTCCACACGTGGAAGACCGCCCCGCCGAAACCCAGGGCCATGAGCCAGGGATCGTGGGTGGCCCGGCCCGTCCAGCCCAGGCCCACGCCCATGGCGATGATCCCCAGGTTCTCGATGCTGGAGTAGGCCAGCAGCCGCTTGTAGTCGCGCTGGGCCAGCGCGTTGCCCACCCCGTAGAGGGCGGTGAGGGCGCCCAGGGCCAGGAGCATCCCGCCCACGCCCCGGGGGATGTCCGGCAGCAGGCTCGACACGCGGAGAATGCCGTAGATGCCCGTCTTGAGCATCACCGCCGAAAGGATCGCGGAGACGTGGCTGGGGGCGCTGGCATGGGCCGAAGGCAGCCAGAAATGCAGGGGCAGCACGCCCATCTTGAACCCGAAGCCCGCCACCGCCAGCAGGAGGATGCCGCCTTCGAACCAGGGCGAGGTGGCGGTGGGGAGCACCGTCCACAGCAGCCCGCCGGAACGCTGGGCCATCAGGATCACCATCGCGGTCAGGAGCAGGGTGCCCGTGTGGGTGCAGGCCAGGTAGACCCAGCTGGCGCGGCGGACCTCCGGCTTCTCGTGCTCGGTGCCCACCAGGAAGAAGGCGGACACGGCCATCAGCTCCCAGGCCACCAGGAACACCAGGCCGTGGCGGGCCAGGAAGAGCAGGGTCATGGCCGCCACCAGCAGGCCGTAGAAGAAGCGCAGGGAGCGGCCCGAGCCCCAGGCCAGCTGCAACGGCCAGTAGCGCTGCCCATAGATCAGGCCCAGCCCACCCACCAGGTGGAGGGGCAGCAGGAAGGCCGCGGACAGGGCATCCAGCTCCAGGCGGGCCGGGAAGCCCCAGACCCGGAAGTCCAGACCCGAGACCGCCCCCCCGAGCAGGAGGTGGAGCGCCGCGCCCAGGGCCAGGAGGCTTCCCAGTAGGCCGAGGCCCGTGGCCAGGCGTTCCGGCGCGCGCGGCACGGCCGAGATCAGGGCCCCCGCGAACCAGCACCCGGTGGACGCGAGGACCAAGGCCACATCCAGCATCTGCACGCTCCGGGTTCAGGAAACGAGCCCGGCGGCTCAGGTTTTGGCTGGGGCACCCGGATGGGGGCTCGTCATCAGATGGGCCGGGGTCGGTTGGGCCCATGCTACTCCCAAGCCGGGCGTGTCTTCAAAACCGATGCGGCCCATGCCCCCCACCCGCGGGCAAGGCAAGGCCCGGAGACCCCGTGTCCGCGGGCCTCCGGGCCTTGAGGCGGGGGGATCAGAGCCCCAGGTTCACCGTCGTCGTCGTGCTCGCGGTCACGGTGGCCGGCTGCACGGTCGAGGTGGTCGTGGTGGTGGTGCCATCCAGGTTCAAGGTGTTCCGCACGGCCTGGACACTGTAGGCCCCGACCGGAACGGTGGTGAAGTCGTAGGTCTCCGTGGAGGTGCCCACGACGGCCATGGTGGTGCGCACGATGAAGCTGAAGCTGCCCGAGGACGTCACTAGCGACTGGAGCAGGTTCACCTGGTCGCTCTGGCTGCTGGTGGCCAGCGGCGTGAGGCCGCCGGACACGGTGCCCGTGGAGGCGTTCGCGGTGAAGGCCGCGCTGTAGGTGAACACGGGGGTCGAGGCCGTCAGGGCGAAGGCCTCGCTGGCCTTGGCGTCATAGGCCTGCAGGGTCGTGGTCCCCACCAGCGGGTGGCTCACCACGTAGTAGGTCGTGCCCACCGGCAGCAGGTCCAGGGCGTAGGCGCCATTGGCGTCCGTCACGGTGCTGCGGGCGATCCGGGCGTTCCCGGAGCCGTCCAGGGTCTCGGCATAGACCGTCACGCCGGGCAGGCCCGTGGAGGTGGCGGCGTCCGTCAAGGTGCCCTGGATGGAGCCCGTGGCGATCTTGTCGAAGGCCCAGATGGTGGGACGCAGGATGTACTGGCCGGACATCCCGGCCTGCACCACCTGGATGGAGTGGGCGGCGTCGAAATCGATCCAGACGTCCTTCGTGGTCCCGGCCGCCACATCGAAGTTCACGATCAGCTTGATGCCGCTCTGCATGCCCGAAGGCACCTTCAGGGGCTGGACGGATCCGTCGGCCAGCTTGACGGTGTTGCCGGAGCCGAGCACCAGCCGCATCTGGCCGTAGTGGCCCGCGGGCAGGGTCGCGCCGGTGACCAGCGTCTCCTCCACGCCGCCCACGAGGCCCAGCAGGTTGATGGTCTTGTTGGGCGTGCCCAGGGTGATCCAGGTGCCGTTGCTGTTGATCTCCACGGACTGGATGTTGACGTTGATCTCCTGGTAGCCGGAGATGGGTCCGTCCACCAGATGCACGTTCATGCTTCCGCTGGCGACATTGCCGCCGCTGCCCGAGCCAGAGCTGCTGCACGCCAGCAGGAAGGCGAGGCCCAGACCGGCCAGCGTCAGGAAGGTTGCGCGCCATTTCAGCATGGTCACCTCCGATCTCATGCCCCGGATAAGGACATCAGGACAGCCATCATGGTCCCGGAGGAGGTGACCCGCAATTTAAAAAACAAGATTTAAGGTCAATCAAATAAAGATATAGATCTTTTGGTCTAACTTTCTTAGAACACCCTGAGCAGAGCCACGTACCCGTTCACGGTGCGGACGCCCGCGATGTCGCTCTGAACACCCACGCCCAGATCCACGCGCACGGCGGTGAAGAGCCAGAAGCCCGGCAGGTCCCCTGTGACGCCGACCCCGCCCATGCCGTAGGTCTTCTGGTCGTCGAGGCTGCGGGCCCGGGCGTACTCGAGGCTGAGGGACAGGCGCAGGTTGGGCCCCGTGGGGATGGCGAGGGCCGTCTTGGCGTAGGAGAGCCGGTCCGCCGTGATGGCGTTGGCCCGGATGCCCGCGATGCGAACCACGCCGCCCAGACCGCCCACATCCAGCGCCTTGAAGCGATCGAAGGCGCGACCCGAGGCCCACCCGGCCTCGCCGTGAAACCAGAGCCCGGGCGACAACTCGCGATCCAGGCCCAGGCTGCCGCCCCAGCGGCGGAAATCGCCCCCGTCGGGAACCTCCTGGAGATCCGCGGCCAGGCCGTAGGTTCCGTCGGGACGGCGGCCCCAGCCGTGGTAGGCCCGCACCTGGAAACCCCGGAAGAGCCAGGAGCCCTGGAGGGTGCCGATGCGGGTCAGGCCCGAGGGCGGCAGCTGGTAGCCCGGCGTGCGGTACTTGCTGTCCCCCTCGCTGAAGTCGTCGTACTCGAAGTCGCCGCGGCCCTCCAGGCGGAAGCCCAGGCCCAGGTCCCGCCCCAGCTCCAGGCCCATCTTCCCGAAGCGGCGGCCCACGCCGTCCCGGTCCGAGAGCCGCCCGTTCACCACGGGTCGCTCCGTGCCCTTGAGGAGCAGGGCCGTGGCGTCGGCGCTCACGTCGAAGCTGCCCAGGCCCCGGGGGATGGCCAGGCTGGCGGTGTTGAAGAGGATCGCCGTGAGGGCGTTGAGCTGCACGCCCTTCCCAAAGGCGTTGTAGTCGAAGTAGAGGAGGCCGCCCAGGGGCGCCACCGGCGGCGTGAGACCGGGATCCGCGAGCACCACCGCGGCCAGGGCGCGGCCGCTGCTCTTGGGCTTCTCCTCGATCTTCCGCGTGCCGTCGCCCTGCTTCGTGAAATAACGGGCGCCCTCCGGCGTCACCTTGAGCATGGTGGCTCCCGAGGCCCGAGCCGCGGCGCGCGCCGCCTCGAAGCCCTCGCCGTTCACCTGGAAGTCGCGGTAGGTGAAGCGGCGCTGCACCTGCACCACGCCGCCGGCGCTCACCCAGCGCTCGAAGGTCTGCACCGAGACGGGCCGCCACAGGCCCGGCGCCGCCTCGCCGTAGGTGAGGATCTCCCGCTCGCTCTTCACGGTGCCCGGCAGGTCCGTGCGCTCCCGCCGCTCCACGAGGATCCGCCCGGTGGCCTCCTCCACCTCCAGGTCCCCGGCATACAGCAGGGGATCCGCGTCCACCGGCTCGAAGCGCAGCCGCCTCCGACCAGGGCCCGCGGCGCCGCCGTCCCGGTAGCGGTAGCGCTCGGTCATGCCGAGGGCCACGGGCAGGGACATGGACTGGCGGCTTTCGATGAGGGGCAGCTGCACCTCGCCGTCGAGCTTGGCGGTGACGCCGTTGAAGCGGACGGCCTTCTGGAGCAGCTCCGGCCATTCTCCGGCCTGCTCGAAGTAGCCGAAGCTGAAGCCCAGGTCTCCGCCCCGCCCGGAGGGCGTCTGGAGGTGCAGGTCCAGCTCCGCCTTGGCCTGGACGGTCCGCGCCATGGCGCGGGACCGGAGCTGGGCCGCCCGCACCTTGGCCAGCAGGGCCCCCACGTCGTAGGCCTCGGCGGCGCTGACGGCCACCTCCGTGCGGTCCTTGGGCAGGGGCACCGACGACCAGGCGCCGCCCGCGAAGGTCCAGCGGCGCATGGCCCCGGCGCGGTTCCGCAGGGTGAGGTCCCCGAGCCCGCCCTCCACGTCCGTGAAGCCCGCGGGCAGCGTCTCCGCCAGCCGGGCCCCGGGGCCGCCGGCGGGCACCACCACCCGCCCCCCGTCGCCCATGAGGACGGACACCAGGGCGCCGGGGTCCGAGGGCAGCCAGAGGGTCCAGGGCCGGCCCGGGAAGCTGTCCTGGGCCCGGGTGAGCTGCGCCCGCCACTTCGCCGGGTCCAGGTTCAGGTCCGCGGGCACCAGGGCGCCGCCATCGACGGCCCCCCAGGCGGTCTCGTCCAGAAGAGGCGCGGCCTCGGGATCGAAGGCCACGTAGAGGCGCTGGGTCGGCGACTGGGCCTTGAGGGCCTGGGCCGCCGCCAGCAGGAGGGGAAGCCGCCCTTCACCGGAGGGCAGGCGCAGCCGCACGGCGGAGGCCTCCTTCAGGCCCGCCACCAGGGCGGTCCAGCGCTGCCGGGCCGCCTCCACCTGGGTCGCGTCCCGGTTGTCCCGGGGCACCAGGAGCGACCCGTCCACGGCGCGCAGATCCAGGATCGCCGGTTCCGCCACACCCGTGCGCAGGGGCGCCGAGGCCGGCGCCTGGGCTGCCAGGGTGAAGGTCAGGACGGGCAGCGCAAGAAGCGGGCGAAACGGCACGAGGCCTCCGGAGGATTCCATGAGGCTATCCGGTCGGGGGCGGAGCCTCCAGACTCCGGGCTTCCTTTCCCGCTATCCTCAAAGCTCCCAGGTGCCCATGCGATTCACGGTCCGGCTCACGCATTCCAATGGCGACGTCCTCGTGCGGGACTTCGAGGCGGAGAGCGTCGAGGCGCTGCGGACCCGCGTGCTGGCCGAAGGCGGCTTCCCCCTTGAGATCACCCGCACGGACACCGCCTTCCGCAGCCGCACCCAGCTCAAGACCGAATCCCTGGTGCTCTTCAACCAGGAGCTGCTGGCCCTGCTGAAGGCCGGCATCCCCCTCCTGCAGTCGCTGGAGCTGCTGGTGGGCCACGGCAAGGATCCCCAGCTGCGCCGCGCCCTGGCCCACGTGGTGGAGCTGGTGCGGGAGGGCATGTCCTTCTCCGACGCCCTGGAGCAGGCCGGGGCCTTCCCGCCGGTCTACCGCAGCAACGTGGTGGCGGGCGAGCGCAGCGGCACCCTGCCGGAGGTTCTGGCCCGCTGGCTGTCCTTCCAGAAGTTCGCGCAGAGCAGCCGCCGGCGCATCATCGAGGCCCTCTTCTATCCCGCCTTCCTGGTGCTGGTGCTCATCCTGGCCCTGGGCGTGATCTTCAACGTGGTGCTGCCGCGCTTCGCGGAGTTCTACGCGGGGGGCGACATCGAGATGCCCTTCTTCACGAGGATCCTGCTGGGCATGGGCAAGGTGATCAGCTCCACGCTCTGGCTCCAGGGCATCCTCCTCGCGGGGCTCGCGGTGCTCATCCGCTGGATGGCGGCCTCGGAGGCCGGGCGCAAGCTGGCGGAGCGGCTGCTGCTGATGCTGCCCAAGGTCGGCACCCTCTACCGCATGTACCACTCCAGCGTGTTCTCGCGCACCCTGGGCGTGCTGCTCTCCGGCGGCCTGCCGGTGGTGCAGGCCCTGGAGGTCGTCCAGCGCACCAGCCCCAGCGAGCGCCTGAAGGGGGGCCTGGCCGTGGTCACCGAGAAGGTGCGCGCCGGCAGCAGCCTGCACCTGGCCCTGGAGCAGGCGAAGATCCTGGACCCCCTGGCCGTGGAGATGGTGCGCGTGGGCGAGCAGAGCAGCGCCCTGCCCGAGATGCTCGACCACGTGGCCGACTTCTTCGACCAGGAAGTGGAGAAGGCCACCACCGCCGTCACCAGCCTCATCGGCCCCGTGCTCATCCTCTTCATGGGCGTCGTCGTCCTCGCCCTCCTGCTGGCCATCTACGTGCCGCTGTTCAACGCCAGCAACGTGGTGCGGTAGGCCTTGTCCCCGGGGGCCACATGGCCTTTCTCGCCACCCTGTGTCTCTTGGCCCTTCCCCTGGCGGGTATGCATCCCGATGCCGGGGGCCAGACCCCAGCCACCGCAGGGCCCCTCCAGCCCCCATCGAACGAGGCCCTCCAGAAAGCGGCCTCCCAGGGGGATGCCGCGGCCGCGCACCAGCTCGGCGAGCGGTACGCCGAAGGGCGCATGGGCTTGCCCAAGGACGAGACGAAGGCCGCCGCCCTGTACCAGCAGGCCGCGGCCAAGGGCTTCGCCGATGCCCAGGCCGACCTGGGCTGGTTCTACATGAAGGGACTGGGTGGGCTCCCGGTGGATGAGGCGAAGGCGTTCACCTGCTTCCAGCAGGCCGCGAAGCAAGGCCACCGCTACGCCACCCACATGCTCGGCTGGATGTACGAGCTGGGCCGCGGGATCGAGCAGGACGACCGGTTGGCCGCCGAATGGCATGAGAAGGCCTCCAAGCTGGGGGACATGGACTCCCTGGCCTCCCTCGGCTGGCTCACCCAATCGGGCCGGGGGGTTCCGAAGAACGAGGCGGCGGCCGCCCAGATGTACGCCGTGGCCGCCCGCAGTGGGAACGCGATGGCAATGACCAACCTCGGGTGGTTCTTCGTCGAGGGGATGGGCGGGCTCCAGAAGGACTACGGCACAGCCCGGCGGCTGTTCGAGTCCGCCTCCTCGCTCGGCTGGGCCCGGGCGGACGGCAACCTCGGCTACCTCTACCAGAATGGCCTCGGGGTCCCGAAGAACATGGCCACCGCCCTGCGGTGGTTCAAGCTCTCCGCCGATGCCGGCGACCACCTGTCCCAGGAGCATCTGGGCCAGGTCTATGAGGGCTTCCATGGGGTGGAGCGGGACCTCGGTCTGGCTTTCCATTACCACTCGCTCGGGGCCGCCCAGGGATGGGACGCGTCCATCGACGGGCTGGTCCGTGTCCTGGTCACCGGCTACCGGCCCACCCTCCAGGAGGCCGACAGCGTGGCCGGATGGATGGAGAAGGACCTCGCGGCCGGGCGGGGCCGGTTCCGCCTGCCCCTGGCGCTGCTGCTGATCCGCCGTGGGGACTCCCCTGCCGATCCGGCACGGATCCGGGCCCTGGTCGCCGAGGAACAGGGATCCCAGTCCCCGAGTCCCCTGCTTCCCATGACCCTTCGCCTTCTGAGCGGCGGCGTGCTGGGAAAGCAGTACATCGCAGTGGGATCCGACCTCCTGTCCAAGGCTGCTGAACAGGGTGGGCCAGGGGCGAAGCTCGAGTGGGCCAAGACCCTGGCCCACGGTTCCTCTGCCGAACGGACGCAGGCCCTCCATATCCTTGAGGCACTGAAGGATCAACATCATCCGGAGGGTACGTTTGAACTGGGCCTTCTGTACCAGAACGGCGAAGTGGTCCCCCGATCCCCCTCGAAAGCCCTAAACCTCTTCACGGCCGCCGCGGACCTGGGGTGGGCCCCGGCGATGTTCCATCTCGGCCTGATCCACCACCAGGGGATCGGGGTCAAGAAGGACCTGGAACAGGCGAAGGTCTGGTACCAGAAGGCGGAAGCAGCCGGATACCCCCTGGCCAGGGGTCGAGTCCGCCCCGACGGATCCCTGGCCCCCCTCGAGGACCTGATCCGTCCCCCCGCAGGCGCCCGTACAGCGAGCCCGAGATAGGACTGCAGTCCCGACCCGCTATCGATACCTCTGCTTCAGCCACTTCTGCGGATCCTGGGGCTGCGCCTGGTGGCGGATCTCGAAGCCCAGGCGGGGGCCGTCCACGGTTTCGCCCACGGCGCCCACCCGCTCGCCGGCCTTGAGCACCTGATCCTTGGCCACCTGGAGGCCCTGGAGGTGGGTGTAGAGGGTGAACCAGCCGCCGCCGTGCTCGAGGATCACCATGGGGCCGTAGCTCTGGTAGTAGTCCGCGTAGACCACCTTGCCGTCGGCCACCGCCGCCACCGGGGCGCCGCTGGCCGCCGCGATGAGCAGGCCGCTCTGCACGGTCTTGGTGTGGAAGCGGGGATGCAGGTGCTCACCGAAGCTCTGGGCCAGGGAGCCCTCCACGGGCTGGGGCAGGCTGCCGTGCAGGGAGGCGAAGGCCACGGCGGATTCGAAGACCTCGCCCTTGGGCTTGGCCAGCAGGCCCGCCAGCAGGCGCTCCAGCTGGATGGCCTCCTCCGCCAGCTCCGCCTGGACCTGCCGCTGGGCCGTCTCGTCCCTCTGCAGGCCGTCGAGGAAGCTGTTGAGCTTGTCCTCCTGCAGGCGCAGCGCCGCCTGGAGCTGGGCGGCCTCCTGCTCCTCCCGGGCCAGCCGCGCGAGCACCTCCCTGAGGGACTTCTCCTTGGCGGCGAGGTCGCCCTGCAGGCGGTGGATCTGGTCCAGGCGCTTGCGCTCCTGCAGCCGCGCCCAGGCCAGGAGGCGGCCGCGCTCCAGCCAGGCGTCGGGGTCCTTGAAGGTGGTGTAGACCCCCAGATCGCCCAGGGGCCCCAGCGCCTGCATCCAGCGCACCTGCTTGCGGAGGTCGCCCTGGAGCTTCAGCACCTCGCCCTGGATGCGGGCCTGCTCGCGACCGATGATCTGGACTTCGCTCTGGGCCTGGTCCCGGCGCAGCCGCGCGCCGTCCACCTGGGCCTTGGCCCGGTCGCGCTGGAGCGCGATGCCCTGCATCTCCACCAGCACGCCCTTGCGCCGCTTCTTCAAGGCCTCCAGCTGCTGGTCCACCTGGCCCAGGCGCCCCTGGATGGCCGCCAGCTTCTGGCGCAGCTCCGCCGGATTCTGGGTCCCCTGGGCCGCCAGCACCGGCGGCAGGAGCATCAATCCGACGGCGGGGCGCATCCGCTTACTTCCGCCCCCCGGCCGGCAGCAGCATGGCCAGCGTGCCCAGCACCAGCGGGCCGCCGATGGACAGGGGCAGCGCCAGCGGCGAGAAGGGGTCCGAGGGGAGCTGGGCCATGGGCAGCAGCCGCACGAAGATCTCCAGCACCTTCACCTGGCCCGCGCTCCAGCCCAGGTCCTGGCCGAAGTCCAGGAAGAAGCTCAGGCGCGGACCCAGCTCGCGGAGCAGCAGCGTGAGCAGCAGGGCCAGGCCGGCGCTGGACTTCAGGAGCCGCGACAGGAGCACCGCCCACAGCAGCATCTGGAGGCCCAGCAGGAGGCCGTGGAGGTCCGCCCGCAGCAGCTCCGGCGGCCAGGCCTGGCCGATGAGCCGCCAGCTCAGGGCCCACACGGGGAGCAGCGCCACCTGGGAGAGGAACAGCCCGTGGGCGAAGCCCAGGCCCGTGCCCGCGAAGAAGCCCTTGAGCCGTTCGCCGCGGGAGGCCGCCGCAGTCCACTGGCTCACGGGACCGAAGGCGCCCAGCAGCACCACCAGGGACACCAGCCAGTACATGACGCCCTGCAGGCCGCCCAGCGCGTAGTCCTTCAGCGAGTCCGCCCCCAGGGGGACCGCCGTGCCGAAGACCACCACCTGTGACCCGTCCGGTCCCTGCTGGCCCCGGATCGCCATGAACACCAGCCCCGCGAGGAACAGGCAGGCCAGCGTCCAGCCGATGCGCAGCTTCGAACTTCCGAAACGATCCATGCGAACTCCCCGACGGTCAGGAGGTCAGTCTAGCGGCTGAAGCCCCTACCGCGCCGCCACCACCCGCGCGAGGTGGGCCTTCACCTCAGCCAGGCGCTCCGGCAGCACGGCCACGAAGACCGTGTCGTCACCGGCGAGGGTGCCCATCTGGCCGGGAACGGGATCGGCGTCGAGGCTGAGGCCCAGGGCCTGGGCGAATCCGGGCGCGGTGCGCAGCACCAGCAGGTTGGGCGGAACCTCGGTCAGGGTGACGTCCGGAAGCACCTGGGTGGCGGCCTCCACCCGGCGGTAGCGGCCCTGGACCTTCTGAACTCCCAGGCGCTTGAGGCGCCGGGACAGGGTGGACTGGGTGAGCTCGTGGCCCTCGGCGGACAGCTTCTCCAGCAGGTCCGTCTGGTCCGCGATGGGGTGGGCCTCCAGCAGCCGGAGGATGAGCTGATCCAGATCCATGCACGGATGTTGCATGAAATTGCATGGAATAGCAAGAAATTCACCTGGGCTACCCTCAAAAGTCCTGAAATAGTTCTTGCTTCACGGAATTCACCCTGTGCATATTATGCAATTGATTGCATGGTTATGCATCCCCATGCGCGCATATGCACAGGATCTCCGCATGCTGCCCAGCCCCGCCGTCCCCGCCCTCCTCCCCACCTACGCCCCCTACCCCTTCCCGCTGGTGAAGGGCGAAGGCGACCGGGTCTTCGACGACCGGGGCCAGGCTTGGTGGGACTTCTACGGCGGCCACTGCGTGTGCGCCACGGGCCACAGCCACCCCAAGGTGGTGCAGGCCGTGGCCGACCAGGCCGCCTCGCTGCTCTTCTACTCCGCCGCCGCGGCCCTGCCCGTGCGGGACGCCGCCGCCGCGAAGATCACCGCCTTCTCGGGCATGGACTCGGTCTTCTTCTGCAACAGCGGCGCCGAGGCCAACGAGAACGCCCTGAAGGTCGCGCTGCTGCTCACGGGCCGCAAGACGCTCGGCGCCTTCGACGGCGGGTGGCACGGGCGGACCACCCTGGCCCTCTCGGTGACCGACGACCCCAAGATCACCCAGCCCTTCGCGGACAGCCTCACCCCCTGCCTGCGCCTGCCCTTCGGCGATCTGGCGGCCCTCGACACGGCGGACTTCTCGGACGTGGCCGGCGTCATCCTCGAGCCCATCCAGAGCATGGCCGGCATCAAGACCGCCTCCCCCGAGTGGTTCCAGGCCTTGCGCGCCAAGTGTGACGCCACCGGAACCCTGCTCATCTTCGACGAGATCCAGACCGGCATGGGCCGCATGGGCACGCCCTTCGCCGCCCAGTTCTACGGCGTGCGCCCCGACCTCATGACCTCCGCCAAGGGCCTGGCCTCCGGCGTGCCCATGGGGGCGCTCCTCATGACCGCCGCCGTGGCCTCCAAGCTCAAGGGCGGCGACCTGGGCAGCACCTTCGGCGGCGGCCCCCTGGCCTGCGCGGCCCTGCTGGCCACGGTGGACGTCATCGAGGCGGAAGGGCTGATGGCGCGGGCTTCCGAAGCCGCCGAGCAGCTTCGGAAGGAATTGAAGGGATCTGTGGTCGAGGCCATCCAGGGCGAGGGGCTGCTCCTCGGCCTCCGCACGCCTCACGCCGCGGCCCTCAAGAAGCACCTGATGGCCCAGAACATCCTCCTGGGCGGCTCCGGCGATCCCCAGGTGCTGCGCCTCATGCCGCCCCTCAACGTCAGCGGCGAAGCCCTCGAGGCCCTCATCGCCGCCATCAAGTCCTTCAAGGCTTGAAACCACGAATGACGCGAATGTTCGCAAATGATGGCCTGACGGCTGCCCTTCCCTGACCCAACCTTTCCTTCCGCTTTCCCATTCGCGCGCCCGAAGGGCGATTCGCGCCATTCGCGGTTCCAGTCTTTCCCGAGGTACTTATGAAGCACTTCACCCGCATCGCCGACCTGGGTCCCGCCGGAGTGGCGGAGATCCTCAAGACCGCCGCGGCCTGGAAGAAGGAGCGCCCCGGCGCCATCTTCGCGGACCGCATCCTGGGCATGGTCTTCTTCAACCCCAGCCTGCGGACCCGGGCCAGCTTCGAGGCGGCCATGCTGCGGCACGGCGGCCACGCCATCGTGCTCGAGGTGGGAGCCGGCACCTGGAAGCTGGAGGACCGGGACGGCACCGTCATGGACCAGGACCGGGCCGAGCACGTGCGCGAGGGCGTGCCCGTGCTGGGCCGGTACGCGGACGCCCTGGCCGTGCGGACCTTCAGCCACGGCGACGGCGACGACGTCGATGAGCTGGATCCCGTCATCAACGCCTTCCGGCGCTTCTCCACCGTGCCCGTGCTGAGCATGGAGAGCGCCCGGGAGCACCCGCACCAGGGCCTCGCCGACCTCCTCACCATCCAGGAGGCCCACGGCACCACGAAGGTGCCCGTCACCCTCACCTGGGCGCCCCACATGAAGCCCCTGCCCAAGGCCGTGCCCAACTCCTTCCTCCTGACGGCCGCGGCCTGCGGGGCGGAGATCCGCGTGGCCCACCCCAAGGGCTACGAGCTGGCGCCCGAGGTGCGGGCCGAGGCCGAAAAGTACGCCGCGGCCACCGGCGGGAAGATCGTCTACACCACGGACCAGGACGCCGCCCTGGAGGGCAGCGCCGCCGTCTACGCCAAGGCCTGGGGCCCCTCCACCACCTCGGGCCTGGAGGCCGCGCCCATGGCCGACCTCTCGGCCTGGATGCCGACCGCCGCCCACATGCAGAAGGCCGCGAAGGAGGCCATCTTCACCCACTGCCTGCCCGTGCGCCGGAACCTGGAAGTCCACGACAGCGTCCTCGACGGCCCCTGGAGCCGCGTGGTGGACGAGGCCGAGAACCGCTTCCACGTGCAGCGGGCCACCATCCACGCGCTGCTGTCGCAGCGCTGAGTCCTCACCGATCGGCGCATGCGCCGCCCGGTGTCTATGGTCAGTCCTCAGTCCTCAGTCCTCAGTCCTCAGTTTCCCGATCCCGAGGTTTGCGATGCCGCTCTCCCCCAATCCCTACGCCGCCCTCAAGGAAGCCTCCCGCTACGTCCGCCTCTTCCGCGGGAAGACCTTCGTGGTGAAGGTGGGCGGCGAGGTCCTCGCCGAGCCCAAGATCCGCAAGGCCTTCTGCGAGCAGATCGCCCTGCTGTGGTCCTTCTCCATCCGGGTGGTGGTGGTGCATGGCGGCGGCGCGGAGCTGGACGCCGTCTGCGAGGCCATGGACATCCCGGTGCAGAAGGTGGCGGGCCGGCGGGTGACAAGCCCCAAGGTGCTGGACGCCGCCAAGATGGTCTTCGCGGGCCAGGTGCACATGGACCTGCTGGCGGAGCTGCAGGCCGCCGGCCTGCCCGCCGTGGGCCTCACGGGGCTGGATGCCGGCCTGCTGAAGGCCACCAGGCGGCCCCCCGTGCCCGTGGTGCCCGACGGCGCCACCGAGCCCCAGCTGGTGGACTACGGCCTGGTGGGCGACATCGACGCCGTGGATCCCCACGTGCTCAGCCACCTGCTCGAAGGGGGCTTCGTGCCGGTGGTGGCGCCCCTCTCCGGAGGGGAGGACGGCGCCATCTACAACACGAACGCCGACACCATCGCCGCCAGCCTGGCCACGGCCCTGGGCGCCGAGAAGCTGTTCTTCCTGCTCTCCGTGCCGGGCCTGCTGAAGGACGTCAAAAAGGCCTCGTCCCTCATCCCCCACGCCACCCTGGACGAACTCGCAACCTTCGAGGCCAAGGGCATCATCAGCGGCGGCATGCGGCCCAAGCTCGCGGCCGTGAAGGCGGCCCTCCAGGGCGGCGTCTCCAGCGCCCACCTGGTGAGCGGGATCGCTCCGGACGCCCTGCTGGCGGAGATCTTCACCAACGAGGGCAGCGGGACGATGATCGTAACTGGGTTCGCCTCCGGCGCCGCCCCGGCCGGGACCAAGCCATGAGCCCCGCCGAGCTGCTCACGCTCCTGGTGGGCACGCCGAGCGTGTCCGGCGAGGAGGGCCCCCTCGCGGACCTGGTGCAGAGCCTTGTCTCCGCGCAGGGCTTCGAAGCCCGGCGCCAGGGGAACAACCTCTGGTTCTCCTTCGGGAAGAAGGGCGGGGCCCGACTGCTGCTCAATTCGCACCTGGACACCGTGCCCCCCAGCGCCGGCTGGGAGGGCGACCCCTTCACGCCCGTCTGGCACGGCTCGCGGCTCCAGGGCCTGGGCGCCAACGACGCCAAGGGCTGCGTGGCCGCCATCCTGCTCTCGGCCTTCGAGCTGTCGAAGCAGGATCTCGGCGGCGAGGTGGTGGTGGCCCTCACGGCCGAGGAGGAGACCGGGGGGAACGGGATCGCCACCATCCTCGACCCGCTCGGCCCCTTCGAGGGTGCGGTGGTGGGCGAGCCCACGGGGCTGCGGATCTGCGCCGCCCAGCGGGGCATGCTGCTGCTCAAGTGCACGGCCCGGGGCCAGAGCGGCCACGTGGCCAACGCCCAGATGCTGGGCGCCGAGAACGCCATCCACAAGGCCGCCCGGGACATCGCCAAGGTCGCGGCCATGGACTTCCCGGCCCATCCGCTGCTGGGCAGCCAGAAGGCCCAGGTCACCCAGATCAGCGGCGGCCTGCGCCGCAACCAGGTGCCCGACGCCTGCGAGTTCTTCATCGACCTCCGCACGGGCCCGGACCAGGACCACGACGCCTTGTGCGCCGACTTCCAGCGGCAGCTGGAGAGCGAAGTCGCCATCCACTCCAAGCGCTACCTGCCCAAGGGCACAGATCCGGGCCACGCCATCGTCCGCGCCGCCCTCCAGGCCGCGAAGAAGGCAGGTCCCGTGGGCTCCGGCACCACGTCCGACTGGGCCTTCCTTGGCGGCATCCCGGCGGTGAAGGCCGGCCCCGGCGACACTTTCCGCAGCCACAGCCCCAACGAGTACCTGACCATCCAGGAACTCGAGGCCGGCGCGGACTTCTATGCCAAGCTCGTCCCCGCGTTCTTCAAGATGCAGGTGCAGCCATGAGGCCGGAAGCCACCACCCTCTGGGCCAAGGATGTCCCCCTTGACGCGGCCATCCACCGCTTCACCGTGGGCGAGGATCCCGAGACGGACCTGGCCCTCCTGGCCTGGGACGCCCTGGGCAGCGCCGCCCACGCGAAGATGCTGGCCGCCACGGGCCTCATCCCCGAGGCCGATGCCGTCTCGCTGGTGCGGGGCCTGCGGCGCATCGCCAACCTCGCCAAGCAGGGGGCCTTCCCCATCCCGCCCCACATGGAGGACGGCCACACCGCCATCGAGGCCGACCTCACCCGGCACCTAGGCCCGGCCGGCGCCCGCATCCACCTGGGCCGCTCCCGCAACGACCAGGTGATCCTGGCCCTGCGCCTCTACCTCCGGGACAAGCTGGTGCGCCTGGGCCTGCGCGTGGCGGACCTGGCCGAGGGCTTCCTGGCCTTCGCGAAGGCGAACCAGGACATCCCCCTGCCGGGCTACACCCACCTGCGGCGGGCCATGCCCAGCACCTTCGGCCTCTGGGCCACGGCCTTCGCCGAGGGCCTGCTGGAGGAGCTGGAGGCGCTGCAGGGCGTGTACGGCCGTCTGGACCGCTGCCCCCTGGGCTCGGCCGCGGGCTTCGGCGTGCCCCTGCCCATCGACCGGGCGCTCACGGCGAAGCTGCTGGGCTTCTCGAAGGTGCAGCGCAGCCCCATCGATGTGCAGAACAGCCGGGGCCGCCACGAGGCCGCCGTGCTCCAGTGGGCCGCCTCCGTGGGCGGCGTGCTGGAGAAGTTCCTGTGGGACGTCTCCCTCTACAGCACCCAGGAGTTCGGCTTCCTCAAGCTGCCGGACGCCTTCACCACGGGCTCGAGCATCATGCCTCAGAAGAAGAACCCGGACGTCGTCGAGCTGGCGCGCGGCCGCTGCCGGGAGCTGCGGGGCGCCGCGGGGCTGGTGGAGCAGCTGGCCTCGGGCCTGCCCTCCAGCTACCACCGGGACTTCCAGCTGCTGAAGCAGCCGCTCATCACCGCCCTCCGGCACGCGGACGACCTCTTCGGCGTGCTGACGCCCCTGCTGCCCGCCCTCCAGGTGAAGGCCGGGGCCGCCGCGGACGCCTCCAGCGACGAGCTCTACGCCGCCCACCAGGCCTATGTCCTCGTGCAGGGGGGCCTGCCCTTCCGCGAGGCCTACCGCAAGGTGGCGCAGCAGATCCAGGACGGCACCTTCGCCCCGGACCGCAGCGCCCTCACCGCCACCCACCTGGGCGGCGCCGGCAACCTAGCCCTGGACGCCCTCGAAGCCGACCTGGCCGCCGCCCGAGGGTGGATCGAAGCCAAGCAGAAGCAGCACGCCGACGCCGAAACCGCCCTCTGGACCGCCTGAAAGGATTCCCCATGAGCCAGCTCGCCGTTCTCGCCTTCTCGGGCGGTCTCGACACCTCCTTCTGCGTGCTCTACCTCAAGGAGCAGGGCTACGACGTGGCCACGGTCACGGTGAACACCGGCGGCTTCTCGCCCGAGGAGCTGGCCCGCATCGAGGCCGCCTCGCCCAAGCTCGGCGCCGTGAGCCACACCACGGTGGATGCCCGGGCCGGGCTCTTCGACGGCTACCTGCGCTACCTGGTCTACGGCAACGTGCTGCGGGGCCAGATGTATCCGCTGTCCGTCTCCGCCGAGCGGGTCTGCCAGGCCAAGGCCGTGGCGGAGCTGGCCAAGGACATGGGCGCCGCTGCCATCGCCCACGGCTCCACGGGCGCCGGCAACGACCAGGTGCGCTTCGACGTGGCCTTCCGCGCCCTGGCACCCGAGCTGGGCCTGCTCACCCCCATCCGCGACCTGGCCCTCTCCCGGGCCGAGGAGATGGCCTACTGCGCCGACCGGGGGGTGATCTTCCCCCCGAAGACGAAGGACTACTCCATCAACGAGGGCATGTGGGGCACCAGCGTGGGCGGCCGCGAGACCCTCGACCCCTGGACCTCCCTGCCCGAGGCGGCCTTCCCCGGCGGCGTCATCGGCACCCTGGCCCCCAAGTCGCTCGTCATCGGCTTCGAGCAGGGCGTGCCCGTCTCCCTGGACGGCAACAGCATGGACCCCGTCACCCTCATCGCCCAGCTCAACGCCGTGGGCCGCCCCTACGGCATCGGCCGGGGCGTTCACCTGGGCGACACCATCCTGGGCATCAAGGGCCGCGTGGGCTTCGACGCCCCCGCCGCGCATCTGCTCATCGGCGCCCACCGGGAGCTGGAGAAGCTCGTGCTCAGCGGCAAGCAGCTCTTCTGGAAGGAGAGCCTGGGCAACCTCTACGGCTCCCTCCTCCACGAAGGCCACTTCTTCGACCCCCTGGCCCGCGACCTGGAGGCCTTCCTCGCGTCCAGCCAGGACCGCGTGAGCGGGGAGGTGCGCCTCACCCTGCACCCCCGTGCCTTCGTGGTGGAAGGCGTGCAGTCGCCCTACTCCCTGATGGACCCCCGCATCGCCACCTACGGCGAGGCCAACAAGCTCTGGACCGGCGACGAGGCCGCCGGCTTCGCCAAGCTCTTCGGCGTCCAGCAGGTCCTCACCCTCAAGGCCAAGCCGAACTGATCCCCGGATTCATCAGAGGTCCCCATGCGCATCCACGTCGACAAGCTCGCCTCGGTCACCCGCAACCTGCGGCTGGGCCGGACCCTCACCCTCGGGCCGGAGATCCTCCTGGAGGAGGGCTCGGTCATCGCCTGCCGCATCCGCGGCGAGAAGACCACCTACAACCAGCTGGAGGATCCCCACGGGCGCATGAGCACCCTGCATGACGGGGACATCGTCGTGGGGGCCCTGGGCCACCGCAACGCGCTGCAGGGCTACGAGGGCGTCATGCCCGAGTCCCTGAAGCCCGGCGACACGGTGAACCTGCTCAACATGGGCGGCGTGCTCGGCAAGTGCCTCTCCCACAATCCCGACGTGGGCAAGCCCTTCGAGCTGGAAGTTCTGGGCCAGGTGCTCGTCTTCCCCGAGTTCCAGTCCCGCGCCGGCCAGCCCGCCCACATCCGCATGGGCGCCCTCAAGGGCACCAGCCTCTCGCCCCACTGCCCCGTGGTCTACGTGGCCGGCACCTGCATGAACGCGGGCAAGACGGCCGCCGCCTGCGCCGCCATTCGCGTGCTCAGCCGGGCGGGCTACCGCGTGGGCGGCTGCAAGCTCACGGGCGTGTCGCTCATGCGCGACGCCCTGGCCATGCGGGACTACGGCGCCGAAGTCGCCCTGGACTTCACGGACGCCGGCAGCGTCTGCACGGACGCCGGCTCCGCCGCCGCCATGTCGCGCATCATCTTCTCAGAGCTGGCGACCCACGGCGTGGACGTCATCGTGGCCGAGACGGGCGACGGCATCATGGGCGAGTACGGGGTCCAGGCCATCCTCGCGGACCCGGATCTCAAGGCCCTGGGCGGCGCCTTCCTCCTCTGCGCCAACGACCCCGTGGGCGCGGCGGGCGGCGTGCAGTACCTGAAGTCCGCCTTCGGCATCCAGACGGACCTGGTGGCCGGCCCCGCCACGGACAACCGCGTGGGCGAGCGCTTCGTGGCCACCCTCGGCCTCCCCGCCCGCAATGCCCGCGCCGACGCCGACGCCCTCGGCAAGTTCGTCCTCGGCCTCGTCGAGCCCAAGATCTCGGCGAAGGTCTGAAAACCATTAACCGCAGAGAGCGCAGAGATCGCAGAGGGAAAGAACAGGCCATTCGTTGCAGTTCTCTGCGCCCTCTGCGTTCTCTGCGGTTAGATTTCTTGTCCCAGGACCTCCCATGACCTCAGTCGATGTCCTCATCCTCGGCGCGTCGGGCTACGGCGGGGGAGAGCTGCTGCGGTGGCTCTCGAACCATCCGGCGGTGGCCTCCCTGCGCGGCACGGCCCGCAGCCACGCGGGCAAGCCCTTCCACGCCCAGCACCCCAACCTGCGCGGTCTGGTGGAGGGCAGCTTCGAGGCCGCGCCGGACTGGGCGGCCCTGGCGAAGAGCCCGAACCCCGTCCTCTTCTCGGCCCTGCCCCACGGCGAGCTGGGGAAGCTCTGGCCGGAGATCGAGGCGGCGGGGAAGGATCACGACCTCCTGGAGCGCCTCCTCGTCATCGACCTCTCCACGGACTTCCGCCTGGATCCCGCCTGGGTCTACGGCCTGGTGGACTGGAAGCCCGTGCGCATGAAGGGCGCCCGGCGCATCGCCAATCCGGGATGTTTCGCCACGGCCCTGCAGCTGGCCCTGCTACCTCTGGCCCAGTGGAAGCCCGCCTTCGTGGCGGTCACGGCGGCCACGGGCTCCTCGGGATCGGGCGCCGCGCCCAGCGAGACCACCCACCATCCGACGCGGGCCGCGGACTTCCGCGCCTACAAGATGCTCAGCCACCAGCACGAGGCCGAGGTGCTGCGCACCCTGGCGGCGGAAGGCTGGGAGGCGCCCCTCAGCTTCGTTCCGCAGAGCGCGCCCATGGTGCGGGGGATCTTCGCCACCGCGCAATTCCCGCTGCCCGCCGGAGTGGACGCAGGGGCGCTGCGGGCCCGCTACGAGGCCTTCTACCAGGACCGCTTCTTCGTGCGGGTGGTGGATGGGTCGCCCCGGGTGGCGGCCACCACGGGGAGCGCCTTCGCGGACATCGCGGTGGCGGCCAGGGGTGGCCACGGGGCCGTGATGGTGGCCCTGGACAACCTCGGCAAGGGCATGGCTGCCCAGGCCGTGCAGAACCTCAACCTGGCCCTGGGACTGCCGGAGTGGACCGGGCTGAAGGTGGCGGGGGGCTACCCGGGCTGAGGGGATGGGCGACCCATAGATCCCTTAATAGACAAGACTTCCGGTTGTGGGATGATGATTGACCCTTTCCGGAGCGTCTATGAATCCGTCCCTTCTCACCCGTGAAGCCCTGGGGCAGTTCGCCAGCGCGAGCCGTGCGGCCTTCGAAGCGGAGCTGAAGACCCTGGTGGAGATCCCCTCCATCAGCGCCGACCCGGCCCGGCAGGGCGATGTGCGGCGCGTGGCCGAGGCCGCGCGGGCGCTCTTCGAGCGGCACGGGGGCAAGGCCGAGATCCTGGAGACCAGCGGCAACCCGCTCATCCACGGTTGGTTCGGGGAGGATCCCAGCTGCTTGACCATCACGGTCTACAACCACATGGACGTGCAGCCCGCCAACGAGCCCGAGTGGACGGCGGAGCCCTTCACCTTCGTGGTGGACGGCGATACCTATCGGGGCCGCGGCAGCACGGACGACAAGGGCCCGGCGGTGACGGCCTTCTTCGGCGCCCTGGCCGCCCGGAAGGCGGGCGTGCCCCTCAACATCCACTTCCTGTGGGAGACCGAGGAGGAGATCGGCTCGCCCAGCTTCGAGGGCGGCCTGAACCGCCACAAGGACCGCCTGAAGACCGACGCCATCGTGGTGAGCGATACGGTCTGGATCACCCGCGGCAAGCCCAGCACCCCCGCCGGGCTGCGCGGCCTCAAGGGCTTCCGCCTCACGTTGGAGACGGCGGACCACGACCTGCACAGCGGCGTGGTGGGCGGCGCGGCGCGCAACCCCCTGGCCGAGCTCATCAAGGTGGTCGCCGCCATGATGGACGGCGAGACCGGCAAGGTGAAGATCCCCGGCTTCTACGACGAAGTGGTGAAGCCCTCCAAGCAGGAACTGGAGGAGTGGGCCCACGCGGGCTTCAGCGTGGAGACCTTCAAGAAGGACCACATGATCACCGGCATGCGCACGGAGGATCCCATCAAGGTCATGAAGCGCGTGTGGGGCCGGCCCACCATGGAGGTCCACGGCGTCGTGGGCGGCTACACGGGCCCCGGCATCAAGAGCGCCGTGCCGCCCCGGGCCGAGGTGAAGCTCTCCTGCCGCCTGGTGCCCGACATGGACGAGGCGAAGACCATCGAGCGCATCCGCGCCTTCGTGAACGAGCACTTCCCCGACGTGCAGTTCCACGAAGAGCACGGCCTGGCCCCCTTCAAGGGCCACGTGACCGGCCCCTACGCCGAGGCCATCAAGGACGCGTACAAGTTCGCCTTCAATGCCCCCTGCTCCTTCACCCGCGAGGGCGGCAGCATCGGCGCCGTGAAGACCATGGAGGACATCCTGGGCTGCGAGGTCTTCTTCCTGGGCCTCAGCCTCCCCAGCCACGGCTACCACGCCCCCAACGAGAACTACGACTGGGAGCAGGCCAGCGGCGGCATCGCCGCCTTCGCCCACTACTTCGAGACGGTGAGTTCGTTCAAGGGGTGAGGGCTGTTCCCTGCGAAAATCGCCGGCCGATGGCCGGCGATTTTTGTTGAATAAGGCCCTGCATCAGCGACCACCGATGGACCGTCCCCAGACGTTTGTTTGATGTGTCAATTTGCTACTAATTGGTTTCAGTTTTAGTTTTTCATGGACACTCACCTCGTCCCGCTCTAACCTACTAACGAATTCCTAATTGGATTATCAATTAGTAGGTACCCATGAAACTCCCTCACCCTCCTCCAGATATATCCAGCCTCCTTTCAGTCATTGAACCTGGAGATATCCAGAAGATCCTTGAGCACCAGCCGGGCCCCCTGGTCAAGGACGTCTACCTCCACTGGGAGGAATTGAGGCATCGGGATCCCCCGGAGGGTCTGGACCACGAGCTTTGGTGGCTGGGTGTCAAGTGGGCCCGGCAGGCCCTCCTGAAGCCCCTTCCGCTGCTGGACAAGGAGGGACGTCCCTTCTTCTTCGGCGCCCCGGAGCCTGTCCAGATCGACCTGCACCACATCGACCAGGATGCGGCCGGCGAGATCAAGTCCGCCACCGAGACCGCCACGCCCGCCACCCGGGACAGGTACCTCCTCAAATCGGTCATCGAGGAGGCCATCACCTCGAGCCAGCTGGAAGGGGCTTCGACCACCCGGAGGGTGGCCGCCGAGATGCTCCGATCCGGCAGGGCTCCGAAGGACCGAAGCGAGCAGATGATCTTCAACAACTTCCTGGCCATGCGCGCCATCCAGGGCTTCAGGAACGAGCCCATGACCCAGGCGCGGCTGCTGGAGATCCACCGCCTGGTGTCCGAGCGCACCCTGGACGACCCCCGGGACGTGGGCAGGCTGCGCCAGTCCAACGACATCCACGTGGTGGATAACGACGACGGCACCATCCTCCACCAGCCGCCCGACCACCATGAGCTGCCGGAACGCCTGGAGCGGCTCTGCGCTTTCGCCAATGCCGGCGAAGACCAGCGCCCCTTCGTGCATCCAGTCCTGCGCGCCATCCTGCTGCACTTCATGGTCGGATATGACCACCCGTTCGCGGACGGGAACGGCCGGACCGCCCGGGCGCTCTTCTACTGGTCCATGCTCCGGAGCGGGTACTGGCTGGCCGAGTTCATCTCCATCTCGCACATCCTCCGCAAGGCGCCGGCCCAGTATGGACGGGCCTACCTCTTCGCCGAAACCGACGGCGGGGACACCACCTACTTCCTGATCCACCAGCTGGCCACCATGCGGAAGGCCATCCAGAGCCTCCATGACTACCTCGCCCGGAAGGCGAAGGAACAGCGAAGCATGGAGCGCCTGCTGGCCGAGTCTCCCGCCCTGCGCATCAGGCTCAACCACCGCCAGAAGACCCTGCTCACCCATGCGCTGAAACACCCCGGTGTGGGCTACCGCATCGAGGACCACCAGAAGGCGCATGGCATCGTCTACCAGACCGCCCGGACCGACCTATTGCAGCTGGCAGAACTCAGCCTCCTCGAGAAAATCAAGGACGGGCGTGCGTTCCTCTTCGTCGCCCCCGATGACTTGGCGATCCGGATGTCCCGCCTCGAACCATAAATCGTTCAAGGCTGTGGCCTGCGAAAATCGCCGGTCATCGGGCCGGCGATTTTTGTCAGAACGTACCCTGCACCAGCCCCCCATCCACCAGCAGGCTCTGGCCGGTGACGTAGCTGGCCTGGGCGCTGGCCAGGAAGGCGATGACGGCGCCGATCTCGCCGGGGTCGCCAATACGGGCGGCGGGGATGGCGGCGGCGGTGCGGGCGTAGTACTCGTCCATGGAGATGCCCTCGGCGGCGGAGCGCACCTCGGCCAGGTGGGTCTGGCGGTCGGTCATCACGTGGCCGGGCAGGACGGCGTTCACCGTGATCCCGTCCGCCGCGGTCTCCTGGGCCAGGGTGCGGGTGAGGCCCGAGAGGCCGGCCCGGAGCGTCGAGCTGATGGTGAGCAGGGGCGTGGGCTGCTTGGCCACCAGGCTGGTGATGTGGACGATGCGCCCCCACCGGGCCGCCCGCATGCCGGGCAGCACGAGCCGCGAGAGGCGCACCACGTTCATGAGCGTGGAGTCCACCCCGGCGGCCCAGTCGTCATCGGAAAGCCCCGAGAACCCGGCCGCCTTGGGCCCGCCCGTGTTGGTCACGAGGATCTGCACGGGACCCAGGGCCACGGCCGTGGCCTGGTGCCAGCGGGCCAGGTCCTCGGCCTTGGCCACATCCGCGACCAGGGCCAGGGCGGGCACGCCCAGGGCCTCCAGCTCGGCCTTCACCGCCGCCAGGGCCTCGCCGCCCCGGCCGCAGACCGACACGGCGCAGCCCTCGGCCGCCAGAGCCAGGGCCGCGGCCCGGCCCAGCCCCTTGCTGCCGGCCGCCACCATCGCCACCTTGCCGTGAATGCCCAGATCCATGGCCGCCTCCCGCCCCCAGCATAGGCGATCCACCCCCGGCGGGTCCCGGGGCCCGAAGGGGCTTGACGCGACATCAAAGTGATATCACATTGATTTCTAATGGAGGTTCCCGTGCTCAAGGAACGCACCGCATTCGCCCTTCCCGGACTGCCCGTCCTGCTCCTGGCCCTGCTGGCCATTCTCGGGGCGGGCGGCCTCACCATCCACGCCGCCGTCATCGAAGAGCCCTCCCGCCTGGTCTTCACCGTGCCGGTGATCGTCCTGGGCCTCTTCACCCTGACGGGGCTCTTCGTGGTGAATCCCAACGAGGCCGTGGCGCTGCAGCTCTTCGGCGACTACCGCGGCACCGTGCGCCAGGAGGGCATGGCCTGGGCCAACCCCTTCCTCAGCAAGCGGAAGATCAGCACCAAGGTCCGCAGCTTCGAGAGCCAGCGCCTGAAGGTGAACGACCAGGACGGCAACCCCGTGGAGATCGCCGCCATCATCGTGTGGCGCGTGGTGGACACCGCCGAGGCCCTCTTCGAGGTGGAGGACTGCGAGAAATACGTGACGGTGCAGAGCGAGGCGGCCCTGCGGGCCCTGGCCTCCCACTTCCCCTACGACGCCCACGAAGCGGGCCAGCTCTCCCTGCGCGGCAGCACGGACGAGGTGGCCGCCAAGCTCAAGCTCGAGCTCCAGCGCGTGCTGGCCCAGGCCGGCGTGGAGGTGCAGGGCGCCCGCATCAGCCACCTGGCCTACGCCCCCGAGATCGCCCAGGCCATGTTGCAGCGCCAGCAGGCCAGCGCCATCATCGCCGCCCGCCAGAAGATCGTGGAGGGTGCCGTGGGCATGGTGGAGATGGCACTGGAGATGCTGGCCGAGAAGCACACCGTGCAGCTGGACGAGGAACGCAAGGCGGCCATGGTCTCCAACCTCCTGGTGGTGCTCTGCAGCGAGCGCGCCGCCAACCCCGTCGTGAATGCGGGCACTCTGTACCATTAGGGTTCCATGGCCGAGCGCAAGCCCTTCCTCCTCCGCACCGACCCGGCGCTGCTGGAAGCCCTCCAGCGCTGGGCCGACGAGGAGCTGCGCAGCCTCAACGGCCAGATCGAGTACCTGCTGCGCCAGGCCCTCCAGCGCGAGGGCCGGCTCAAGCCCCCACCTGTGAAACGGAAGCCACCCGAATGACCCCCGCCCTGCACCTGGAAGCCCTCACCAAAAAGTTCGGCGAGAAGGTCGCCGTGGACGGCCTCGACCTCGCCCTGGAGCCCGGCGCCTTCCTGGGCCTGCTGGGCCGCAACGGCGCCGGGAAGAGCACGACGCTGAAGATGGTCACGGGCCTGCTGAAGCCCACGTCGGGCCGCATCCGCGTGCTGGGCCTGGATCTCGAGGCCGATCCCCTGGCCGTGAAGCGCCAGATCGGCGCCATGCCCGAGGACATGGCCCTGCTGGACATGCTCACGGGCCCCCAGTACCTGCGCTTCGTGGGGCGGATGTACGGCATGCCGGACGCCCTCATCGACGGCCGCCGGGAGGAGCTGTTCGACGCCCTGGACCTGGCGCCGGGCCCCAAGACCCTCATCGCGGACTACAGCTTCGGCATGAAGAAGAAGGTGGCCCTCTGCGCGGCGCTCATCCACGGGCCCCAGGTCGTGTTCCTCGACGAGCCCTTCGAGGGCATCGATCCGGTCACCAGCCGCACCATCAAGGACATCCTCCAGAGCCTGCAGCAGCGCGGCGTGACGCTGGTGCTCACCAGCCACATCCTCGAGGTGGTGGAGAAGCTCTGCCCCCTCATCGCCATCCTGGACGAGGGCCGCCTCAAGGGCTTCGGCCCCCTGGACGAGCTGCGCCGCGGCGGCGAGAGCCTGGAGCAGCTCTTCGTCGATCTGGTGGGCGGCGGGCAGAAGGGGGCGCTCTCGTGGTTGTGAGGGCAGTCCTCATCGAATGGCGCATGCGCCGTCCGATATCTACGGTCAGTCCTCAGGCCTCAGTCCTCAGGAAGGGCGGCGGGGTGGTGTCATGGTCGTAGGGGCTTTCCGCGCGCTGCTGGCGGCCCATGGGCAGGCCACCTGGAACCGCTCGGCCCGGGAGCTGGGCCGGCAGGGCGCCTGGATCCTGGCCCTGGTGGTGGGGATCCTCGCCGCCTTCGCGGCCGTGGGCCTGATCCTGGGCGGCGGGGCCCTGGGCTGGCTGCTGGGCGGCCGCCTGGACCGGCCCGTGGCTGTGACGATCCTCGGCGCCGTGCTGGCCTTCTTCGGCTTCGGGGGCGGCCTCATCGGCGGCGTGCTGGGCGGGGCCCGGGAGCTGGCCTGGGAGGCCTATCGCGGCTTCCCCCTGCGCCTGCGCACCCTCTACCTGGCGGAGCTGACGGCGGGCCTGGTGGACATGCTGCCGCTGACGATGGGCCTGGCCCTGACCGGGCTGCTGCTGGGCCTCGGCCTGGCCGCGCCCCGCACCCTGCTCCTGGTGCCCCTCGTCCTGCTCGAGACGCTGCTGATGATGCTGGCCCTCCAGCTCCTCGTGGGCGGCCTGGCCTCGGCCCTGGTGAAGCGCCTCCGGGTGGCCCTCACGGCGCTGGCCGTCCTGGCGTGGCTGGGCTCCACCCTGATGTCCCCGGGCCTGTCGAAGCGCGGACCGGGCGCCGCCGCCAGGCCTGCGGCCCGTCCCCTCCAGGCCGCCCAGGTCGAGAAGGTCCAGGCCCTGGGCCGGGGTGCGGCCCGGGTGCTGGGTGCCCTGCCGACCGATGCCGCCGCCCGGAGCCTGGCCCAGGCGCGGACGGGCCACTGGGGCGCGGCCCTGGCCCTGCACCTCTACCCGCTGGCCCTGCTGGCCCTGGTGATGGTGCTGGGCGCCCGGCTAATGGCGCGGGAGGCCAACGGCACCGCCGCCGCCCCGCAGACCCGCGGGCCCCACCGCCTCTGGAGCTTCCGCCATCCCGCGGAGGGCCTCGGCCGGCTCCACTTCCAGACGATCATGCGCAGCCACCTGGGCCGCTTCGCCTTCCTCATGCCCCTCATGACCGTGGTGCTGCTGAAGGGGCCCTTCGCCCAGTTCAAGGCGAACCCGCTCTGGACCGTGCCCGCGGCCTTCGCCTACCTGTCCCTGGTGGCGAACAACTTCGTGTTCAACCAGTTCGGCCTGGACCGGCACGGCGTGAAGGGCCTGCTGCTCCTGCCCGTGGGGCCGGAGGACCTGCTCAAGGGGAAGCTGCTGGGCCTGGCCGCCCACCAGGGGCTCCAGGCGCTGGTACTGGCCGGCCTGCTGATGCTGCTGGACCACGCGGGCCCCATCCCCCTCCTGGGCGGCATCCTGCTCATGGGCTGCATCTTCCTGGCCCAGACCGCCGTGGGGCAGTGGACCTCCACCTGGGCGCCCCGGCCCATGGCCATGGACAGCCTCAAGAACAACAGCATGCCCTTCGCCCTGGGCCTGCTGAGCATGGGCACTTCGGCCGTCTGGGCCGGCCTCTTCGGCGGCGCCTACGCACTGCTGGCCTGGATCTCGCCGCGGCTGCTGGTGCCGGGCATGGCGCTGCTCTTCGGGCTGGTGCTCACCGCCCACCTGCTCCTGCTGCCCGCCGCGGCCGCGGCCCTGGACCGCCGCCGGGAGAAGCTCGTGGAGGCCCTCGGATGAACCCCGAGGCGCTGCGGCTGGCCGCGGAGCTGGGCGGGACTGTGCTCTCGGCGCCCGGCGCTTCCGGGGACGGCAGCCTCATCCTCGTGGAGCGCATCCAGGCCCACGGCCTGCCCCAGGTGCTGGTGCTGGGGCGGACGGCGGAGGACCTGCGCGAACCCCTGGACGCCGCCGACGCCGTCCAGGCCCGGGGCCTGCCCCTGAACGTGCTGGGCCTCGTGCCCGCGCCCGGCTGCGACCTGGCCGCCGCCCTGGAGCTGCACCGCCGCCGCCTCGGCGCCCTGGTCTGCGCCCTGGACGCGGGCCTGCCCTGGCTGGACGGGAAGCCCATGCTGGTGCGGCGCCTGCCAGGCCGCATCGCGCGCCTCCTGCCCGTGGCCCTGGAGAAAGCCCCCATGGGCCCCCTGGAGAAGGCGGAGCTGAAGGCCTTCCTGGCGGACTGGGACAAGGCGAACCGCAAACGGATCTTCCGCCGGCCCGAGTGGCGAGAGGCCCCCGATCACGAGCAGCACGGCGGCTTCGAGACGGACCTCTGGCCCGGCGTGCCCCTGCCCGAGGGCGCCGAGGTTTGCGTGCCGCCCCTGGTGCTGCCCGAGGCCACGGCCCTCACGAACGCCCTGCGCGCGGCCCTGCGCGAGGCCACCGGCCAGCCCGTCCCCTTCCTGCCCCTGCCCGGCGATCCCACGCCCCTCCACGCCCTGCGCGCGCTCACGCCAGAGGCCACGGCCTTCCGCGGCCCGGCCCGGGCCTGGGAGCTCGCCTTCGAAGGCCTCTCCCGCCTGCCCGCCCCGCCGCACTTCTGCGCGCGCTGCTGAACGGGGAGCGTCAGCCCTAAAAGATCAAACCGCGAATGACGCGAATGGGCGCGAATCGCGGCGGGGATGGACCGCCTGGGCCTTCGGCCCCCAGTCGCGCGAGGCGCGGCTGGCCACACGCGGGGCGGGTCCGGCAGCCTTCAGGAGCTGACATGCCCGCCCCGCGTGTGGAGGCGGAAGCAGGATCGTTCGCCATTCGCGCGCCCGCAGGGCGATTCGCGTCATTCGCGGTTCCCAGCTTTTCTGGATGAATCAGGCTGATCGCCAGGAAGGTGTGTCTGCCACCGATTTCGCCGATGACGCTGATGGCGGCTCGGATGGGTCCCGCCTTCGCTCTAGAATCCAGGGAAGCATTCCCCTCGCAGCCTCATCCCCGGAAGCCCCATGCCCGACCACATCGGCAAGTTCGAGATCCTCCGCACCCTGGGCCAGGGGGCCATGGGCGAGGTGTTCCTGGCGCGGGACACGACGCTGGGGCGCGAGGTGGCCCTCAAGACCATCCGGCCCCAGGCAGACGCCGAGGCCCTGGGCGACCTGAAGGCCCGCTTCGCGCGGGAGGCCCAGTCCGCCGCCGGGCTTCACCACCCGAACGTGGTGACCATCTACGAGTTCGGCGAGGCGGACGGGCTGCTCTACTTCGCCATGGAAGTGGTGGAGGGCCCCAGCCTGGAGAGCCTCCTGCGCCGCCAGGCCCTGGCGCCCCGGGCCTTCCTGGAGGCCATGGCCCAGGTCTGCGACGGCCTCCAGGCCGCCCATCAGAAGGGCATCGTCCACCGCGACATCAAGCCCGCCAACATCATGATCGCCCGCGAAGGCGAGCGGCCCGTCGCCAAGATCCTGGACTTCGGCGTGGCCAAGTCCCTGGGCCAGGAGGCCACCCAGACGGGCATGGTGGTGGGCACCCTCGCCTACATGGCCCCCGAGTACCTGAGCCGGGGCCAGGCCACGCCCTCCGCGGACCTCTTCGCCGTGGGCGTCATCCTCTACGAGGGCCTGGCGGGGCACCGCCCCTTCCAGGGCGACACCAACGGCTCGCTCATCTACTGCATCCTCAACGAGCCCACCCCCGACCTGGACCTCGAGTCCCTCGACGGCCTGAACCCCGCCCTGCGGGACCTGGTGACCCGGGCCCTGGCCAAGGATCCCCTGGAGCGCTTCGGCTCCGCCAAGGAGCTGGGCGAGGCCCTGCGCGCCGCCCTGGATCCCGCCTGGCGGCCTCAGGACCAACCGACCGTCGCCCTGCCCCATCCCGCGAAGGCCACCGCCAAGGCCGGGCCCCGGCGCCGCGGGGCCTGGGCCCTGGGGCTGGCGGGCCTGCTGGCCGCGGGTGGCGCCGCCTGGTGGGCCCTGCGCCCGGCCCCGCCGAGGAACGCCGCCCTGGACGACGCCGCCCTCAAGGGGGCCGAGGCCCTGGTGGACAGCGACCCCCTCAGCGCCCTGCGCGTCATCCGGGGCGTGCTGGCCCAGGCCCCGCCCGGCCAGCCCGTGGACCCCGACGCCCTGGCCCTCCTGCTGGTGGTGCAGTACCGCGCCAAGGACCTGGAAGGCTTCCTCGCCACCCTCAAGGACGCCCAGGCGAGAAAAGTCCCCGCCGCCGACCTCCTCCAGAACCGCCGCTACAAAGCCATGCTCACCCAGGACCGCAAGGCCGGCCGGTTGCCGGCGGAGCTGAGGGCGAGGCTGTTGAAGGGGGAGTACGGGGCGTGAGTCATTGACGGGAGGGCCCTACCGTTCGGGGCGGAGTTTCGACCGTTTGAACGATCTCTCTTGAAGATACAAGACCAGTGTGTCTCCATGGGAAGCACCTAAGGTCCTTCTCTCTGTCGAGTGTTAAGGCAACCTCTCTCTTCGGTTGCCCTAGCGTGTCGCCAATCCGATCACCTTAGTATTCAATCAGCAGTTACGCCCCTGTAGCTCAGATTAGGCGACTTTCATTCCTGCTTGTTATTGTTCGTTCAAATCTTAATTAGGCACTATCATGAAGATCGTTCCCAATTCCAACCAATCCTCCATTTTCCGAGGGTGTAATGCATGAACAATCCCAGATAGACATACTTTTATCAGCAGCCATAAAATCCTGGGGTGGGGTAATCACTGCGCTAGGGTTTTTCGCTACAACAATATCATTATTTATAATCCCCAAAGAAACCAAATATGAAGCAAGGTGGGTAATAGTTATTTTTATGATTTTCGCATATCTATGCCTAGTATTGTTACGAGCTTTTATTGATTCTTATAATTATTCTAATAATTTTTTACCTAAAATAAAAATAGCCAGAAAACCCCTTGGTGCGTACCAAACCACACATGCTTTATTGTTATTAAATCCAACTCCACTTTTGACTTATGACAGTCTCGTTTCCATTTACATACTTGAATCCGAACTTGAAAGACTTGTAGGGATCGGGCGAGTGATTAACATTCAATTAGACAAAAAGATTCAAATAGCTGTCATTTCTGATGTCGATTTTGGAGACAGATGGAAGGCCTTGTATGAGAATCGTTCCGATGATCTATCAAAGTTAATCATTAAACCATCCGTTCCAAACTATATAATAGAAGGAGCTGTTAATGTCTAATGAAGTTAACCCCAAAAGACAACTTATTGCCTCTATTGTTAAAATCATCAACGAATACACTCTTGTTATCAACAAAGGTAGTGATCACGGATTGAAAATTGGCGATCAATTCTTAGTATATTTTCTTGAAACTGAAGAACTTTTTGACCCAGAAACAAATGAAAACCTCGGTAGGCTTGAAATATTAAGAGGGACAGGGAGCGTCATTCATTTGCAAGAAAAAATTGCCACCATTAAATCGAATAGAACCACTAAAACCATCAGAACGATCAAACGCACACCCAACCAATGGGCGTCTGTACTATTGGGTTCCGAGATCGTCGAGCAGCCTGATGTAGAAGTACTTCCTTTCGAATATCCAGCATTGAACGACAAAGCAAAATTGCTATAGATACTCGCTTGCGCCTAACCCTCCGCTCAACTCGGACCCTGCCTGCATTGTCTTTCGCTCTCTCTCAACTCCTTGCCTCCTCGGCTCCGCTCCTCGCCTCGGTGCAGGCGGGGCCGATTAGCTTCATTCGTCAGGCTTCATAAAAAATAGTAAACCTTCAACTCAAATATATTTACCTTACAACTTCTATCAGGAGAAATTATGACATCCTACATATCCAAATCTATTCAAGATTTTGCTATACCAACATTATGCATCGCAATTACAGTTGCCTGCTCCAACAAAGCCTCGGACAACAGCATTTCTCAATCCGAGATTAATCAATTGAAACAAAGAATTTCAGCCCTAGAAATTGAGAATGCTAATCTCAAATTAACCCCAGCCAACCTGCTTGAATCGATTTCATCCGAAATTAAGAAACAAAATTTGCAGGAATCTAAAAAGTTATTAGCGGATATGATGTCAAAATATCCACTTTCTCCGGAAAAGGTCAAAGCCGAAGTCTTGGTTAAAAACCTAGAACAGAAACTCATTCGTGATGCCCAAGAAGCTGAACGAATTAAACGGCTTGGCTTCAAAGCTATTCACGACAACTCTCGCTTCGAATCAGAATCAATGATAGTGCAGATTAAATCCTTAGGGTTAACAAACTATTGGGCATTCAATGATTATGGTCACGAACACAACTATCGACGACCTAGCAGGGACAATATTTTACTTGTCGGGCACATGGCTATAACATCCAAGGATAAAGGGTCTAATCTACCCGGTCTTTATGTCGGTAGCGTAAATGGCGATTCAATTAATATCATCGGCGAATTTCAATATGAATTTGCACGCTGGAAGGATTATGCCACTTATCTTGGTAATTATAGCGACCACGGCAATGACTTTGACTATACAGCAACCATACCGTTCTCTGCTGGTATAGAAATTTCTGTTAATCAGTCAAAACAACCTTTAGCTATTATTGCTACAAAAAATAGACCCATCACCCGTCGGTATGAACGTTTTAAAAATCCACCAGAATGGTACGAAACAAATTATTCAGCTCGTCCTTCTACCGTCACTCTCGAAGACATGAAAACCGGTAAATATCATTTATTAAAATATTTAAATTTAAAGTGAAACCCATCTCTGGCCTAGCCTGCGCTCAACCAGGCCCCGCCTGCATTGCTTTGCGTTCTCTCTCAATATCCCGCTTCCTCGGCTCCGTTCAGAGACTCGGCGCAGGCGTGGCCGGTTAGCTTCATTTGTTAGTCCAATCCTTCTACATACGAAGAACCGCCCATGTTGGGCGGTTCTTCGCGTTTTCAAGCCCTAGTGTCCCGCTTAATGAATCAAAAACCTACATATTCAACGCCCGCCCATACACCGCCCTTGCCGCCTCGGGGAACACTTCGTTCAGGCTGGGGTGGGGATACATGGTGTTGATGAGCTCGTCCACGGTGAACTCGCCGCCCATGAGGGCCACACTGGAGGCCACGAGCTCGGTGGCCTTGGGGCCGAGGATGTGGATGCCGAGGATCTCGCCGTACTTCTTGTCGGCCACGATCTTGATGAAGCCGTGGGGCTCGCCCACGATGTTGGCCTTGGCCATGGGGGCGAAGGGGAAGGTGCCCACCTGCACGTCGTAGCCCTTGGCCTTGGCGGCCTTCTCGTTGAGGCCGATGGTGCCCACCTCGGGATCGCAGTAGGTGCAGGCGGGGAAGCGGTCGTAGCGCACGGGGTGGGGATGCACGTCCTTGCCCAGGCTTTGCGCGGCGTGCTCGGCGGCCACGATGCCCTCGTCGCTGGCCACGTGGGCCAGCCAGGGCGTGCGCACGATGTCACCGATGGCGTAGAGGCCGGGCTCGCCGGTCTGCATGAACTTGTCGATGACGACGCAGCCGCGGTCCACCTGGGCCTTGGTGGCCTCCAGGCCGATGCCCTCCACCATGGGCGCGCGGCCCACGGCCACCAGCAGGTGGCTGCCCACCACCTCGCCGGGGGTCTCGCCTTCGAGGAAGCACACCACGCCGTCGTCCCGCTTCTCGATGCGGGTGATCTTGGTCTTGGTGCGCACGTCCATCTTGTAGGTCTTCTTGAAGATCTTGGCCAGCTCCAGGCCGATCTCCTCATCCTCGAGGGGCAGGATGGTGTCCATGAACTCCACCAGGGTCACCTTGGAGCCCAGGCGGCTGAAGACGGAGGCGAACTCCACGCCGATGGCGCCGGCGCCCAGGATGACCAGGTGGCTCGGCAGCTCGGTGAGGTCCAGGATGTGGTCGCTGTTGAGCACCCGGACGCCATCCGTTTCCAGGCCGGGGATGGGCTTGGGGGCCGACCCCGTGGCCAGGATGATGCGCTTGGCCTCGTGCACTTCGCCGGCCACGTCCACCCGCCCGCCGCCCAGCAGCTTGCCGAAGCCCTTGAGCACGGTCACCTTGTTCTTCTTCATGAGGAACTCGATGCCCTTGGCGTTCTTCAGGACGATGCGGCCCTTGCGCTTGACGATGGTGGCGAGGTTGGCCTTCAGGCTCTTGGCGTCCACGCCGTCGATGCCGTAGTCGTCGGCCACCTGCATCTGCTCGAAGCGGTGGGCGCTCTCCAGCCAGGTCTTGGCGGGGATGCAGCCGCGGTGGAGGCAGGTGCCCCCCAGGCCCGCATCCTTCTCCACCAGGGCCGTGGCGAGGCCCAGCTGGGCGCCACGGATGGCGGCGATGTAGCCGCCGGGGCCGGAGCCGAT
Organism: Geothrix sp. SG200; assembly: GCF_022808935.1. Lineage (GTDB taxonomy): Bacteria > Acidobacteriota > Holophagae > Holophagales > Holophagaceae > Geothrix > Geothrix alkalitolerans. The sequence goes on along the minus strand of NZ_JAKZFR010000005.1, from coordinate 87,313 downwards.
GACGAGGAGGTCGAAGGAAGCCATGGATGCTCCAAAGAACGAAGGTTCATGATCCCACAGCTGCCGGTCCCGGCGGTCTGTGCCGATGGATGGGGCGCCGAGGTGGCGCCGGAGCGGCCCCTGACTGGATCCCGGCTATTTCAGGGAGTGGAATCCGATCAGGTTGCCCTCGGGGTCCGTGGCCAGGGTGATGAAGCCGAAGGGGCCGATCGACATCTTGGACCGGTGGATGCTGCCTCCGTGGGCCGCCACCCGGGATTCCTCCACGGCGCAGTCCTCGCAGGAGAAATAGACCAGGGTCCCGCTCCCCCCGCAGGGCACGCCCTCCAGGTGGACCAGGGCCCCGCCGCAGCCGGGCTTCTCGGGGTCCCCTCCGAAGGTCCACATCTCGATGCCGGGGGCCTCCAGGCGCGTCAGCTCGGTGGCCAGCACGCCCTCGTAGAAGGCCTTGGCCCGGGGCATGTCCTTGACGTAGATCTCAAACCAGCAAGCGGCATTGGCATGGCCTCGCATGGTCCCTCCAGGGTTAGGCGTACGCCAAGTCTCAGGCGTACACCAGGGCCGAGCGCACTTCGAGGCGGGCGGCCTTCCACTCGGCCCAGGCGGCCCGCAGCTCGGCGCGGTGCAGGGCCAGGGCGGCCTTGCGCTCGGCCTTGGCCTCGCGCCAGGCCTCGGCCCGGGCGTGGCCCTTGGCCTTCCACTCGGCCTTCCGGGCCTGCCAGGCCTCGTGCCGGTCGTGCAGGGCGGCCAGGGCGGCGTCCAGCTTCTGGTGGGCGGCGGCCAGGCGGTCGCGCATGGGGTGGGCGCTGCCGGGGCTGGCCAGGGCCAGGCGCTCGCGCAGGCGCTTCTCCTCCATGTGGAGGCGGGCCCGGGTCATGGCGGCGGCGGACACGCGCCGGAACTGGCCCACCAGGCCGAACCAGCCCAGGACGTTCAGCACCCACTTGGTGGTGTCCCACTGGTACCAGAGGGCGCCGTTGCGGTAGTCCCACTGCCAGAGGTGGTGGAAGTTGTGGTAGCCCTCGCCGTAGGTGAGGGGCGCCAGGAGCCAGTTGTCGCGGGCGGTGTTGGCGTCGGTGTAGGGGCGGCTGCCGAACATGTGGGCGGCGCTGTTGATGAAGAAGGTGGTGTGGTGCGTCATCACGATGCGCAGCGCCACGCCGAAGACCAGGTGGCCCAGGACGTTGCCCGTGGCCAGGCCGATCCAGAGGGGGATGGTGGTCACCACGGCGCCGATGAGGAAGTGGTGCCGGTGCTGCCAGCGCACGAGGGGATCCTTCTCCAGGTCGGCCACGCCGGCGATGGGCAGGCCCTTGGCCTCCATCACCCAGGTCCAGTGGGCGTACCAGAAGCCCTTGCCGATCTGGTAGGGGTCCTTCTCGGTGTCCACGTGCTGGTGGTGCACCCGGTGGTCGCTGGCCCACTTGAGGGCCGAGTTCTCGAAGGCGGCGGCGCCGAAGCAGAGGAAGAGGAAGCGCACGGGCCAGGAGGCCTTGTAGGCCCGGTGGCTGAAGAGCCGGTGGTAGCCGCCGCTGATGGCGGTGCCCACGGCGGTGATCATGGCCAGGAACACCAGCCCTTCGCTCCACCGCAGGCCCGAGGTGGCCAGCCGCCAGGGCACCAGCACCAGGGCCAGGGCCAGGGTGCCCGTGAGGAAGAGCGTGTTGAGCAGGTTCCAGCGCTTGGATGGGTTCATTCCATAGACTCCAAAATGAAGCTCAATTCTACCGGAGGACTGTCACAGGAACCCCATGCCAAACTGGCTTTTCCCCCATGAGGTTTCTGTGACCGTCAAACGACCCTGGTACCGCTCCAGCACCTTCTGGATCTTCATGGGCCTGATCCTGGGCGTGATCCTGGGCGGCTCCCTGCCCCAGGACCAGTACCCCTGGGCCTACGACACCTTCCGCTTCCTCTCCAAGGCCTTCATCAGCCTCATCAAGGGCCTCATCGTCCCGCTGCTGATCTCCACCATCATCGTGGGCATCGCCCAGACCGGCGACATCCGGGCCGTGGGCCGCATGGGCGCCAAGGCCCTCCTCTATTTCGAGGTCATTACCACCCTGGCCCTCTTCATCGGGCTCTTCGTGGCCAACTGGCTGCAGCCCGGGGCCCACCTGCCCATGGACATGGGCGCCCACACGGCCGTGGCCGCTGCCAAGGCCAAGACCGGCTGGGAGATCGCCCTCCACATGTTCCCGTCGAACCTCATCCAGCACGCGGCGGACGGAGACATTCTGCCGGTGGTGATCTTCGCGACGATCTTCGGCATCGCCCTCACCAAGGTGGGCGAGCGGGGGCAGCCGGTGCTGGCCTTCTTCGATGGCGTGGCCCAGACCATGTTCAAGTACACGGACTTCGTCATGACCCTCACGCCCCTGGGGGTATTTGGCGCCATGGCCTACAACGTGAGCCACATGGCCGCCGGCCACACGGTGAACGGCACCCTCATCAAGGGCTGGCCCGCCGTCTTCCACCTGCTCAAGCAGTACAGCCTGCTGGTGGGCAGCCTCTACCTGGCCCTGACGCTGCTGTTCGTGCTGGTCTTCGCGCCGGTGGCCTGGATGGCGGGGGTGCGCATCCTGGGCTTCGTGAAGGCCATCAAGGATCCGGCGCTCACGGCCTTCAGCACCGCCAGCAGCGAGGCGGCCCTGCCCAAGCTGCTCGAGGAGGTGGTGCGCTTCGGCGTACCGCGCCAGGTGGCCAGCTTCGTCATCCCCACGGGCTACAGCTTCAACCTGGACGGCTCCACCCTCTACCTGGTGCTGGCCAGCCTCACCATCGCCCAGGCGGCGGGCATCCACATGAGCCTGGGCCAGCAGCTGCTCATGGTCTTCACCTTCATGCTCACCAGCAAGGGCGTGGCGGGCGTGCCGAGGGCGACGCTGGTGATCATCGCCGGCACCTGCGGCAGCTTCGGCCTGCCGGGCGAGGCGGGCATCGCCATGCTGCTGGCCGTGGACGAGATCATGGACATGGCCCGCACCACGGTGAACGTCATCGGCAACGGACTGGCCAGCGTGGTGGTGGCCCGGTGGGAGGGCGTCTTCGGCACGGACCCGGAGCTGCTGCCGGACCAGGAGGCCTGATCATCGTCTACCGGGAGTAGGCGCCCGATTCCTTGTCTTGAAAGCCTTTCGCCGGTACCCTGGTGGATTCCCAATGCGGCGCTGCATCAGGATCCGACCGGGGGCTCCATGAAGATCATCGTGACCGACGAGGTGACCGGCGAAGGCCTAGCCCTGCTCCAGCGCGACCCGCGCGTCACGCTCGACGTGAAGCTGGGGCTCTCCCGGGAGGCGCTGCACGCCTGCATCGGTGGCTACGACGCCATCATCACCCGCAGCGGCACCACGGTGGACAAGGCCCTGCTGGACGCCGCCACGAACCTGAAGATCGTCGCCCGGGCCGGCGTGGGCATCGACAACGTGGACGTGGACTACGCCAGCTCCAAGGGCGTCATCGTGGTGAACGCGCCCTTCGGCAACACCAACAGCGCCGCCGAGCACACCCTGGCCCTGCTGCTCTCCGCCTGCCGCCACGTGCCGGCGGCGGACGCCAGCCTCAAGGCCGGGGAATGGAAGCGGGCCAAGTTCACGGGCGTGGAGCTGAAGGGCAAGACCGCCGGCGTCATCGGCCTGGGCAAGGTGGGCGGCCGGGTGGCCACGCGGCTGAAGGCCTTCGAGTGCGAGGTGCTGGGCTGCGATCCCTACGTCAGCGCCAAGCGGGGCCAGGACCTGGGCGTGCGCCTCACGGACCTGGACGAGCTCTGCCGCACCTGCGACATCCTCACCGTGCACACGCCCCTGAACGACGAGACCCGCGGCATGATCGGCCCGGACCAGCTGGCCCTGATGAAGGAGGGCGTCATCCTCCTCAACGTGGCCCGGGGGGGCATCCTGGACGAGCCCTCCCTGCTGGCGGCCCTGGAGTCGGGCAAGGTGGCCCTGGCGGCCGTGGACGTGTGGTCCGAGGAGCCGCCCAAGTCCGAGGTGCTCAAGCGCCTCATCGGCCACGAGAAGGTGGTGGTCACGCCCCACCTGGGCGCCAACACCCAGGAGGCCCAGGTGAACGTGGCCATCGACGTGTCCCGGGAGATCCTCAACTACCTGGACCGGACGCCCCTGGAGAACGCCGTGAACCTGCCGCGCTTCGATCCGGCCGTGATGGACCAGATGCGGCCCTACTTCAAGCTCGTGGCCGTGCTCAGCGAGTTCGGCCTCCAGCTGGTGAAGGGCAGCCTGGACCGCGTCACCTTCGGCTTCTCCGGCGCCATCGCCCACCACGACTGCTCGCCCCTCACCGTGAGCGGCCTGGCCGCCCTGCTGGACCGGGCCACGGACCAGCCCGTGAACATGGTCAACGCCAACCTGGTGGCCGAGCGCATGGGCCTGGTGGTGGAGGAGCGCAAGTCCACCGACGGCGGCGCCTTCTCGAACCTGGTGACCCTCACCCTGGAGGGCAGCGGCAAGACCCGCGTGCTGTCGGGCACCCTCTTCGAAGGCACCCCCCGCATCGTCCGCCTGCGGGACTACGCCATGGACTTCATGCCCGAGGAGCACATGCTCCTCCTGAGCTACCTGGACCGCCCGGGCATGATCGGCCGGATCGGCACGCTGCTCGGCCAGCACGACGTCAACATCGCCTTCATGAACCTGGGCCGCCGCGAGAAGAAGGGCGAGGCCATGGTGGTGCTCTCGGTGGACTCGCCGGTGCCGCCCGCCGTGGTCGCCGAGCTCCAGCAGGCCACGGAGGCCACCTTCGTCCGGGCCCTGCACCTGCCCTCGGCATAATGCTGTCCGGGGGGGGACCGCCTGCTCGCTGACGCTCGCGATGTCCCCCCCGGAGCCCCCCACCGCATGGCAGGGCCAAGCCCTGCCATGCGGTCTGCCATCATGAAAGTAGGGAGGCCTCTTTGAAACTCATCGCCTGGGACTTCGACGGCACGCTGGTGGACAGCCGCCCCCTCATCGAGGCCGGCATGGCCCACGCCCTGGACGCCCTGGGCCAGCCCCGCTCGGTCATGCACGAATGGCTGAAGTACGTGGGCCTGCCCGTGGAGGCGGGCATCCGCAACACCTTCGGCCCCCTGGGCCTGGACTACGACACGGTGCTCAAGGCCTACCGCAGCTTCGGCCACGCGGAGCACGAGCACCTGATGCAGCCCTTCGAGGGCATCCCCGAGCTGCTGGAGGAGCTGCGGGGGCGCGGCCAGCGCATGGCGGTGGCCACCTCCAAGCGCCGGGTCCCCCTGCTGCGCCAGATGGCCCGCTGGGGCTGGGAGGCCTGGTTCGACCCCATCATCACCCCCGACGAGGTCACCCATGGCAAGCCCCACCCCGAGAGCCTGGAGAAGATGCAGGCCCTGACCGGCCTGGCCCCGGAGGAGATCCTCATGGTGGGCGACACCCCCTTCGACCTGGACATGGCCCGGGATGCCGGCGTGCCCAGCGTGGCCGTGGGCCACGGCTTCTACTCCCAGGAGGCCCTGGCCGCCTGCGGCCCCCGGGCCTACGCGCCGGACACGGCGGCGCTGCGGGACATCCTCCTGGCCTATCTATGATCCGGGGGGGACCGCCTGCTCACGTCGTTCGCGATGTCCCCCCGGACCCCCGGGCCTTCAGCAGGCCGAGCCTGCTGAAAGCCCCCACTTCGGAGACCTCATGGCCAAGCTGACCCACCTGGATCCCGAAGGCCGCCCCAAGATGGTGGACGTGTCGGCCAAGGCCGTGACGCGGCGCATGGCCGTGGCCGCGGGCTACCTGGAGCTGGACGCGCCCGCGGCCGAGGCCCTGTCGAAGGGCGGCGGTCCCAAGGGCGATCCCTGGTCCGTGGCGCGGATCGGGGCGGTGGGCGGCGTGAAGCGGGCCTCGGACCTGATCCCCCTGGCCCACCCCCTGGCCATTGAGGCCGTGGATGTGGTCCACCACTGGGATCCGGACCTGCGGCGGGCCTGGCTCCGGGTGGCCGTGAGCTGCGAGGGGCGGACCGGCATCGAGATGGAGGCCCTGGCCGGCGTGACGGTGGGCCTGCTGGTGCTCTACGACATGCTCAAGGCCGTGAGCCACGGCATGGCCATCGGGCCGGCCCGTCTCCTCCGCAAGGAGGGGGGGCGGCGGGGCACCGTGACCCTGCCCTGGGAAGGGTGCCCCTGGGCGCCCTGAGCCTGCCACGCCAGTTGGAAAACATTTGCATATGCAAGGTTCCAGGACCCCGCTAGGATTGGGGACTGGACTGTTCCTTATTCCATCGCGACCGGGGTCACGACCCCCCCAAGGAGGCCTAGCGAAGCAGGCTTTTCCGTTCCAGCCGGGAGTTTTTTCATGCGTCATGCCGTCTTGACCCTTGTTCTCGCGTCCCTCAGCCTCGGCCTCCAGGCCGCCCCGAAGCGGACCTCCAAGAAGACCTCCTCCAGGCCCGCCGATGATGGTGCCGTCCACATCGTGCGCAAAGGCGAGACCGCCGCTGCCATCGCCCGCGCCCATGGCCTGAGCCTGGCCGACCTGGCCGCCCTGAACCCCGGACGGAAGCTGTCCAAGCTGTCCCTGGGCGCCCGCCTGAAGGTGCGCGCGTCCAAGCCATCGGCGCTCTCGGCGCGCGCCGCGGCCGCGGATGCGGACGAAGCGCCCGTCCAGGCCCTCCCGGCCGTGCCCCGGCCCGCCCTCGCCGCCCTGCCCGCGCCCGCCGTCGTGCCTCCGGCTCCCATGCCCCACCTGGAGCGTCTGCTGCCCTACCAGGTCCGCGCCGTGACCCCCGAGGCCCGGACTGGCGCGACCTCCGGCCACCTCGAGGCGCACCTGCCTCCCGACAACCCCTCCCAGCTCCTGGCCCGGATGCAGCCGGTCATGCCGCCGGTCAGCGAGGCCGAGCTGAACGCCCTGCTGCCCACCTTCACGCCGGCCGACCCGGGCCATCTCGACCTGCTCTGGCCCGTGGAGACCCGGACCATCAGCTCCGCCTGGGGCCCCCGCATGCGCACCAAGACCGTGCGGGTGAAGAACCAGCGCAAGAAGCGGGTCCGCTACAAGGGCCGGCACCGCGGCATCGACCTCAACGCCCCCGCCGGCACGGCCGTCTTCGCGGCCATGGACGGGCAGGTGGTGATGGCCGGGAAGCACAGGCAGTACGGCAATTTCGTGGTGGTGGATCACGGGAACGGCGTGGCCACCCTCTACGCCCACCACCAGCTGAACCTGGTCCATGAGGGGGACATCGTCCGCCGGGGCCAGAAGATCGCCGAGGTGGGCCGCACGGGCAACGCCACGGGTCCGCACCTCCACTTCGAGCTCAAGATCGATGGCGTCCAGCGGAATCCCCTGCCGGTCCTCAACGACGAGGAAGAGGTCTCCGCCGACCTCGCCGCCCAGAACGCCCTGCTGGGGACCGGCGCCAAGCGCTGATCCGCGACTCCCATCAGGGAGGTGCCAGGCACGCTGAACCTCCGCGCCACCCGCGGCACTGGAAGGAAGCGCCCCACCGTGTCCCGGCGCGGGACCGGCCGCGGACGCCATGCTAGACTTGATCCTTTCGCCGTTCTGAGGTGGTCATGCCGTTGTACCGAGCTACCCTTCGGGCCCTGGGGGCCGTTGTGCTTCTGGCCTCGGCGCTGGCCTGCGGGGGGAAGAAGAGCGGGGATACCGCCGCCGCCGCCACCACCATCACCGTCTCGGGCACCGTCACCTACAGCCGGGTGCCCCTTGCCACGGACGCTAATGGCGTGCCCACCGGACTGGTGGACAGCACCGTGGCGGCGAACCTCAAGTCGATGCCCGCCCGGTACGCCAAGATCCGGGTCTACCAGCGCAACGACCAGCTCAACCCCGACGGGGTGACCAAGTCCACCTCCTGGATCCTGGTCTCATCCAAGGATGATTCGACCTACACCGACGCCAATGGGGCCTACGCCGTGACGGTGGCCAAGGACAAGCCCCTGATGGTCGAGCTCCTGAGCTCCTTCGACGGGGGCGGAACCCCGGTGAACCTGATCGGCGACCCGGCCGGCATCAACAGCACCGTCCCCCAGTCCACCCGCCTCCGCTACGCGATGCGCAAGGCCGTGGATGGCACCGCCCCCTCGGGAGACCCGACACCCTCGGCCCTCCCGGCCGGAAACAGCGTCGTCGACTTCACGGTCGGGCTCTCGGACGCCTGGTGGCTGGTCGATCCGACCCTGATCTCCGGCTACCTCATGGGTCCCGAAGGGGCCCACCCCATCCTTGAGACCAGCCTGTCCGGCAGGACCACGGGCACCGGAAGCCGTGTCCTCGCCATCGGCGACACCGTCGCCAGCTACCGGAACACCTTCGGGACGGCCACCCCGGGCGGCGTCCTCGACCTCCACTATGCTCCGGGCGTATCGGAACCCCGCGGCTCCTTCGTGGAATTCGACCATTCCGTCTACCCCCTGGCCTTCGACTACCTCCGCCAGACCTTCCACTATTTCGGATCCATCCAGGGCGGCCCGACCAACGACGATGCGTGGGACGAAGGCGTCATCCTGCCCCTGATCGCCCGCGGCGCCCTCTACGCCAGCGGATCCGGCCGGACCTTCTCCATCCCCCGGGCCCCCCTGTTCCCTGTCGGCGCGGCCCTCGCGGACCTGAGTCCGGACATGGCGCGCATCGAAGGCCTGGCCGGGGCCATGGCCGCCGATGTCCTGAAGTCCCCCTACCTGGCGGACACCCAGGGCACCGGCCTGGCCGCGCCTGCCGTCGACATCCGGGACCTGAGCACGCTGACCTCCGCCCAGCTCACCCCCTACGCCGCCCCCGCCCTCCGCGCCCTCGCCTGGGAGATCATCCTCAAGGCCAACAGCCTCACCAGCCCGGGGACGTCCACCGATTGGGCCAAGATCGATCCCCTGGCCGCGGCCCGGCTCTTCCTGGCCCCCGGCAGGACGAACTCTGACGGGCTCCGGGATTCAGAACCGCTCAACATCTACTCCCAGGTCGCCCGGCTCAAGGAGTCCAAGACCGCGGCCGAACCGGTCGATCTCGCAGCGATCTTCACGGACTCGACCCTGGGCGCCCTCACGACTCCCTTCGGCATGCCGTGGCCGCGGCCCACCACGGGGCCCCTGGCTTCCTTCGTGGTGAACTGGGGCACGGATCCCAATGCGCTCACCACCCCGCTGGCCCCCTTCACCCTCAGCATGGCCAAGGCCGTCCAGGTGGGGGGCAGCTATCCGAACCAGTCCGAAGGCGAAGTGTTCTACAGCGGCTTCAACCTCAGCGCCGACCGGCGCTACGTGATCGGCGTGAGCATCTCCCCGGCCCTGGCGGCCGGAAGCGAGGTGGATCTGGACCTGCCCTACATCGACCGGAGCTTCGCCTTCACCGGCGCCGGCGGAACCACGGATGTCGTCACCCTCCCCGCCTACCGGACCCCTCCGGCCTACCATCCGGTGCGGGTGCGGCTGAAGAGCCCGGGCGCCATCCAGCCCGACGTGATCGTGACCGTGAGCTTCACGCCCAGCCTCTAGTCCTCCGCCCAGGAGACGCCATGACCGCCGCTTCCGCCCTCCAGGCCCTGCAGGCCCGGGCACCCTTCGTCCCGGATCTCGCCATCGTCCTGGGTTCAGGCCTGGGCGCCCTGGCGGAAAGCCCCGAGGCGAAGGCCGGCGTGGCCGTCCCCTTCACGGACCTCCCGGGCTTCCCGGCCCCCACGGTGGCCGGCCACGGCGGCAAGCTGGTCTTCTGCGAGTTCGAGGGCCGGAAGATCGTCCTCCAGGCGGGGCGCTTCCACTTCTACGAGGGCCATCCCATGCCCCTCGTGGTCACGCCCATGCGCCTCTACGGGCGACTCGGTGCGAAGGCCGTGCTGCTCACCAACGCCGCCGGCGCCCTCAACCCGGCCTTCGGCGTGGGCGATCTGATGGCCCTGACGGACCACATCAACCTCTTCGGCACGAACCCCCTCATCGGCCCCAATGTGGAGCCCGGTCCGCGCTTCCCGGACATGACCGCCGTCTACGACCCGGCCTTCCGGGCCCACCTCGCCACCTGTGCCGCCCGCCTGGGCCAGACCCTTCGCCAGGGCGTGTACCTGGGCCTGACGGGCCCCAGCTACGAGACCCCCGCGGAGATCCGGGCCTTCCGGGTGATGGGCGCCGACGCCGTGGGCATGAGCACCGTGCCCGAAGCCATCGTGGCCCGGCACGAAGGCATGCGCGTGGCGGGAATCTCCTGCCTCTGCAACATGGCCGCCGGCATCCTGCCCCAGCCCCTCACCCACCAGGAAGTGCTGGAGGCCGGCGCCGCCGCCGCGGGCCGCTTCGAGGCGCTGGTGCGGGCGTTCGCGAAAGATCTGCCGCTGTAGTGGCCTAGAACCCAGCCCCCTGTTAAGGGAACGAAGAAGCCCGGCTTTGCCGGGCTTCTTCGCGGGGGCTTGGGAAGAGGCTCCGTCTCCACGAGCCGTCAGGCGAGTGCGAGTCACGCCCCGCGTGGCGTCAGGCGGAGGCGCGCAGCGAGCCCTGAGCTCCCTGCCACGCACGCGTGGCAGGGAGAACCCCCGGATGGCATCAATTCTGACTTTTCTGGTGTTCCTCCACGAGCCGGTTGACCACGTCGGGCTCGGCCAGGGTGGAGATGTCGCCCATGCCGTCGTACTCGCTGGAGGCGATCTTGCGGAGGATGCGCCGCATGATCTTGCCGCTGCGGGTCTTGGGCAGGCCCGAGGCGATGTGGATGACGTCGGGCGCGGCGAAGGCGCCGATGACCTGCCGCACCTGCTCCTTGAGGGCGCCGACGAGCTGCTGGTTGTCGGCGAAGCCGTTGTTGAGCAGCACGTAGCAGTAGATGCCCTGGCCCTTGATGGGATGCGGGTAGCCCACCACCGCGGCTTCCGCCACGGCCTCGTGGGCCACGAGCGCACTCTCCACCTCGGCGGTGCCGAGGCGGTGCCCGCTGACATTGATCACGTCATCGATGCGGCCGGTGATCCAGTAGTAGCCGTCCTCGTCCCGCCGGGCGCCGTCCCCGGTGAAGTAGTAGCCGGGATACTGGGTGAAGTAGGTCTCGCGGAACCGCTTGTGGTCACCGTGGACCGTCCGGGCCTGGCCGGGCCAGGGGGCGCCCAGGCAGAGGGCTCCCTCCACGCCGTTGCCCTCGATGGGCACGCCCGTGGAGGGATCCACGATGACGGGCTTCACGCCGAAGAACGGCAGGGTTGCCGAGCCGGGCTTGGTGGGGGTGACGCCGGGCAGGGGGGTGATGAGGATGCCGCCGGTCTCGGTCTGCCACCAGGTGTCCACCACCGTACAGCGGCCCTCGCCCACCACGTCGTGGTACCAGCGCCAGACCTCCGGGTTGATGGGCTCGCCCACGGTGCCGAGGATGCGCAGCGACTTGCGGCTGTACTTGTGGATCCAGCTGTCGCCCGCCTGGGCCAGGGCGCGCAGGGCCGTGGGGGCCGTGTAGAGGATGTTCACGCCCAGGTCGTCCACCACCTGCCAGTAGCGGCCCGCGTCCGGATAGAGCGGCGTGGACTCGAAGATCACCGTGGTGGCGCCATTGGCCAGGGGGCCGTAGACGATGTAGCTGTGCCCCGTGACCCAGCCGATGTCCGCGGCGCACAGGTAGATGTCGTCCGGGTGGTAGTCGAAGACCAGCTTGTGGGTGAAGGCCGCGTAGGTGAGGTAGCCCCCGGTGGTGTGCAGCAGGCCCTTGGGCTTCCCGGTGCTGCCGGAGGTGTAGAGGATGAAGAGGGGGTCCTCGGCGCCCATCCATTCGTTGGTGCAGGTGGAGCGCTGCCTCGCGGCCTCCTCGTCCAGCCACAGGTCCCGGCCGGGCTGCATGGGCACGTCGCTGTCCGTGCGCCGGGCCACCAGGACCGTCTCTACCAGGGACATGCCCTCGATGGCGCGGTCCACGGTCTTCTTGAGGGGGACCTTCTTCCCGCCGCGCAGCCCCTCGTTGGCGGTCACCACGACCTTGCAGCGGGCATCCACGATGCGATCCCGCAGGGATTCCGCCGAGAACCCGCCGAAGACCACGGAATGCACCGCGCCGATGCGGGCGCAGGCGAGCATGGTGTAGACCAGCTCGGGGATCATGGTCATGTAGACGCAGACCCGGTCGCCCTTCTTCACGCCGTGGGAGAGGAGGACGTTCGCCACGCGGGCCACGTGGTGCTTGAGGTCGCGGTAGGTAATGTGGGTGTAGACGCCGGGCTCGTCCTGGGCCCAGATGATGGCGTCCTTGTCGCCCAGGTGCGGCAGGTGGCGATCCACGCAGTTGAAGCAGGCGTTGAGGCGCCCGCCCAGGAACCAGGAGAAGTCCACCTCGTTGTAGTCCGCGTCGAAGACGGACTGCCAGGGATGGAACCAGGTGAGGGACTTGGCCTGCTCGCCCCAGAACCACTCCGGGTTGTCCAGGGAAAGTCGGTACAGGCGGTGGTACTCCTCCATGGTCTTGATGTGAGCCCGCTCCCGGATGTGGGGCTTCACGGGGTAGAGGTCTTCGGACATGGGTCGGCTCCGTGCCAGAGGGTGAGATGAAGGCGGGAATTGGCGGAGGAGCGTGTGGATGCCGGTGGAGGCCTGGATCTCCACGCAGGTCCGTCAGGCTGTGAAAGACACTGGAAGGGGGGAGGAGGCGATCATTCTCCGGCCCGCCCCGCCCCTTGTCCAGCACTCGTTACCTCGGGTAGAGCCTCCAGTCAGGTGCCCAGAACCCAAGAGGTGGGGTCGGGCGAAGTCCCCTCCGCCCGACCCCTTCTGCCTTCCCGACGGCCCAGCCGCCGGGAAGTCCGATCAATGCTGGTAGGTGGTGATGTCGCGGTCCTTGGTCTCCTTCAGGAAGAGGGCCCCGATCACCACGGTCATGAGGGCCACGACGACGGGATACCAAAGCCCGAAGTAGATGTTGCCCTTCAGGGCCACGATGGCCGTGGCGATGAGGGGCAGCATGCCGCCGAACCAGCCGTTGCCGATGTGGTAGGGCAGCGACATGGAGGTGTAGCGGATGTTCGTGGGGAAGAGCTCCACCAGGAAGGCGGCGATGGGCCCGTAGACCATGGTCACGTAGATGAGGAAGACAAACAGGATCAGGAGGGTCATGGGGTAGTTGACCTTGGACTTGTCGGCTTCCTTGGGATAGCCGAGGTCGTTCAGGGCCTTCTTGAGGGCGCCTTCCGAGGCTGTGCTCCAGCCTTCCACGCGGGTGGTGGTGACCTCGCCCGTGGTGGCGTTCCTGCCCTGGATGGTGGCGACCACCATCTTGCCGGCCTCAGGCGCCACCTTGGTGAAGTTGAGGCCCTGCTTGCCGAAGAAGTCGTTCACGCGGTCCAGCTCTGTGAACTTGCTCCAGGGGCCGACGAAGAGGTTGAAGGTCTCGTCCTTGGGGTTGCCGGCCACCGTGATCACGGTGCTGTTCTGGAAGGTCTCCAGGGCCGGGTTCACGTAGTGCGTCAGCTGCTTGAACAGGGGGAAGAAGGTGAGGGCGGCGATGAGGCAGCCCGCCAGGATGATCTTCAGGCGGCCGATCTTGTCCGACAGCCAGCCGAAGAAGATGAAGAAGGGCGTGCCGAGCAGCAGCGACGCGCCGATGAGCATGTAGGTGGTCTGGTAGTCCAGCTTCAGCGTGATCTGCATGAAGAAGAGCGCGTAGAACTGGCCCGTGTACCACACCACACCCTGGCCCGCGGTGGCGCCGAGGAGGGCGAGCAGCGCGTACTTGTTGTTGGGGTATTTCAGGAAGCTGTCGCTGAGGGGGGCCTTGGAGGTCTTGCCTTCCGCCTTCATCTTGGTGAAGATCGGCGACTCGTGCAGCTTCAGGCGGATCCAGACGGACACGCCGAGCAGGATGATGGACACGAGGAAGGGGATGCGCCAGCCCCAGTTGGCGAAGGCTTCCTTGGTCATGGTGCCGCGGCAGGCCATGATGACCCCGAGGCAGAGGAAGAAGCCCACGGTGGCCGTGGTCTGGATCCAGCTCGTGTTGTAGCCGCGCCGGTCGTGGGCGGAGTGTTCCGCCACGTAGGTTGCGGCGCCGCCGTACTCACCGCCAAGGGCCAGGCCCTGCAGGAGGCGCAGCGTGACCATGATGATGGGCGCCAGCCAACCCACCGTCTCGAAGGTGGGCAGAAGGCCCACGCCGAAGGTGGAGAGGCCCATGACCATGATGGTCACGAGGAACGTGTACTTCCGCCCGATCAGGTCGCCGATGCGCCCGAACACCAGGGCGCCGAAGGGGCGGACCAGGAAGCCCGCCGCGTAGGCGGCGAAGGCGGACAGCAGGGCGGCCGTATCGTTCCCCTTCGGGAAGAAGAGGTGCGCGAAGAACGGCGCCAGCGTGGCGTAGAGGTAGAAGTCGTACCACTCGAACACCGTCCCCACGGATGAGGCGACGATCACCATGCGTTCTTCCTTGGTGAGCGGGGTCTTGGTGGCGATTTGCTCGGTTGCGATTGCCATGTTGTGTTGCCTCCTTGAAAGTTCCTTCGGTTGAAGCTGGGCGTTCAGTGGTCCTTCTCGTGGTCGAGCCGGATGGCAGCTCAGGTGCGGAACCTTTCGAAATCCCCTTTCGTGAGGCCGGTCTGAGCCGGGATGGTGGTCTGAGTACGCCTGGATGGCTCCAGGCCCGAAAGCGACGGATCGTTATGGGGTTCGCGGTGGACATGCCCCGCGGAACAGGTTGGATTGGGTTGGCTGACCACTAGCTAACGCACTCCTTTCCTCCGGGTCAAGCAAGTCCATGTCCGGAGACCGATATTTTTTAGGCTGGAAAATTTGCCGTAAGTCCGGCCTTAAGGTGACCTTGTGATCGTCTTCAAACCACGCGGCGTGCGGGGGAAGACATCAGTCGCGACCCTGCCGACAGGGGTTGTCAGATTCCGCGCCTCCGCACCTCGGCGCCGCGGCACGGACCCGCGGGGCGAGAGAACCGGACTCTGACGCGTCCAAGCCCCTATCATGGTTCCTGACCCTCTATTCCTTCCGGATGCCCCCATGCGCCTCGCCCTTCTGGCGGATATCCATGCCAACCGGCTCGCGCTGGAGGCCTGCCTGGAGCACGCCCAGGCGCGCGGCGCGGAGCGGCTCGTCTTTCTCGGCGACTACGTGGGCTACGGTGCGCAGCCGAACGAGGTGCTGGAGCGCATCCAGGCCGAGGTGAGCCGGGGCGCCATCGCGGTGGCGGGCAACCATGATCAGGCCGTGGCCGATGAGCAGGAATCGATGACCACGGACGCCGAGACCGCCATGGCCTGGACCCGCGGCCAGCTCGGCCGCGAGGCCCGGGAGTTCCTGGCCAGCCTTCCCCTGCGCTTCGAGGACGGCCCCCGCCTCTACGTGCACGCCAGCCCGCAGACCTACCCCCCGTGGCTCTACATCCGCGAGGGCCGCGATGCACGCCGGGCGCTGGAAGCCAGCCGGGCCCAGATGGTCTTCTGCGGGCACACGCATGTTCCCGCCCTGCACGGCATCACCGCCACGGGCCAGCTGGTCTCCTTCAAGCCCGTCCCCGCCGTGCCCATCCCCCTGCCGATCCACCGCCGCTGGCTGACCGTGGTCGGCTCGGTGGGCCAGCCCCGCGACGGCCATCCGGGGGCGGCCTACGCCATGCTGGACACGGCCTCGTCCGAGCTCACCCATTTCCGGGTGGCCTACGATATCCAAGCCACTGCGACCTCCATCCTGCAAGCGGGCCTCCCGCGCGCCCTTGCAGCCCGTCTCCGGAAAGGGTTCTGACCATGCCGCAGACGGCCATCGCCCCCGGAACCAACCTCGACGGTTTCCTCGTTGGGGAGCGGATCCACCAGGGCGGCATGGCCTCGCTCTGGACCGCGTCCCATCCCGGGTTCGACTTCCCCCTGCTGGTCAAGGCGCCCGTGCTTTCGGAAGGCACGGATCCCGCCGCCATCGTCGGTTTCGAGATGGAGCAGATGATCCTTCCCCGCCTATCGGGCCCGCACGTGCCCCGGTTCATCGCCACGGGGTCCACCGGCTTCCAGCCCTACCTGGTGATGGAGCGGATCCCCGGTCCCAGCCTCCTGCCCATGCTGACCCGGCTCCCCCTGGCCTGCCCGGAGGTGGCGGCCCTGGGCGCCCGCATCGCCACGGCGCTGGACGACCTGCATCGCCAGCGGGTGGTCCACCTGGATGTGAAGCCCTCCAACCTCCTCACGCGGCCCACCGGGGAGATGGTGCTCATCGACTATGGGCTGTCCCACCACGAGGAGCTGCCCGACCTGATGGGCGAGGAGTTCCGCCTTCCCTACGGCACGGCGCCCTACATGGCCCCGGAGCAGGTGCTCGGCCTGCGCCGCGACCCTCGCAGCGACCAGTTCGCCCTGGGGGTGCTCCTGTACTTCTTCCTCACGGGGGTGCGGCCCTTCGGTGACCCCCAGCGCCTCTCCGGCCTGAAGCGACGGATCTGGCGCGATCCGGTGCCGCCCCGCCGCCTCCGCCCGGACTGCCCGCCCTGGCTCCAGGAAATCATCCTGCGCTGCCTGGAGGTGCACCCCGCCTGGCGGTATCCCACCGCGGCCCACCTGGCCCTGGCCCTCCGCCATCCGGATCAGGTGAAGCTCACGGCGCGCTCGGAGAAGCTCCGGCAGGACCCTTTCACCACCGTGCTCCGGCGCCGCTTCGCCGATCGCGAGCTGGCGCTTCCCGGGGGGAAGACGCCCAGCCGGAGCGACGGCGATGCGCCGATTCTCGCCGTGGCCGTCGATCTCTCCCCGGAGGCGGCGCCCATCGCCGGCATCCTGCGCAGCATGGTGGCCCACATGCTCCCGGCCCTTCCCGGCGCGCGGGTGGCCTGCCTGAACGTATTCAAGCTGGGGCGGATCACCCTGGACGAGCAGGTGGACGCCGAAGGCCGGAACCGCCACCTGCAGCGGCTCGTGGAGCTGCGCCACTGGGCGGAGCCCCTGGGCCTCGAAGAGGGGCGGATCAGCTTCCACGTCCTGCAGTCGCCGGACCCCGCGGGGGCCATCCTCCAGTACGTGAACGCCAACCACGTGGACCACGTGGTCATCGGCGCCCGCGCCAGCTCCCTGCGGCGGACGCTCCTCGGCAGCGTGTCCAGCCAGGTCGCCGCGCAGGCGCCCTGCACCGTGACGGTGGTGCGGGCCCGGCGGCTGCGGGGGGCCGACTTCAAGGACGAACCCGAGGACAAGGGCGAGGGCACCTGGACCGTGGGCTGAGGCCGTACATGGGAACGCCCCGGCGGGCCGGGGCGTTCCCATGGCTGCGGCAGAATCCTACTCGGCGTCCTCGGCCTTCGGCTCGGGGAGGGTGTAGTCCACGAACTCGATGAGGGCCATGTCGGCCGCGTCGCCGAGGCGATGGGCCATCTTGAGGATGCGGGTGTAGCCGCCGGGACGGCTCTCGAACCGCTTGCGGAAGTCGGCGCCGAAGAGCTTCTGCACGGCGTCCTTGCTCCCGAGGCGGGCCATCGCCAGGCGGCGGTTGGCGACCGAATCGGTCTTCGCGAGGGTGATGAAGGGTTCCACGAAGCTGCGAAGCTCCTTGGCCTTCACCAGGGTGGTCTCGATGCGCTCGCTCTGGATCAGGGCGGTCGCGAGGTTCTTCATGAGGGCCTTGCGCTGGTTGGTGGTGCGGCCCAGGCGCTTGCCGGAAACGTTGTGACGCATGGGGGCTCCTTACACTTCCTGCTCGAGCCGCATGCCGAGGGAGAGGCCGATGCGAGCGAGCTCGTCCTTGATCTCCTGGAGCGACTTCTTGCCGAAGTTCTTGGTTTTCATCAGTTCAGCCTCGGTCCGCTGGACCAGCTCGCCGATGGTGGTGATGTTGGCGTTGCGGAGGCAGTTGTTGGCGCGGACGGAGAGCTCGAGCTCCTCGACGGACTTGCCCAGCCAGGTGTTGGCGGCTTCGGCTCCGAGGGTCGCAGCCCCCATCTCCATCTCGGTGAAGTCCTCGTCCTGGCGGGCGAACACGAGGAAGTGGTCGCGCAGGATGAGGGCCGCGTCGGACACGGCTTCCTTGGGGTTGACGGCGCCGTTGGTCCAGACCTGGAGCGTGAGCTTCTCGTAGTCGGTGCTCTGGCCCACGCGAGCGGGTTCGACGATGTAGTTCACACGGATGATGGGGCTGTGGTTGGCATCCATGGGGATGAAACCCAGGCCCAGGCTCTCGTCGTGGTTGTGGTCCGCGGTCACGAACCCGCGGCCCAGACGCACCACCATCTCGATCTCCAGCTCGCCCTCTTCACCCAGGGTGGCGATGTGGATGTTGGGATCCACGACCTCCACGTTCTGGTTGCAGCGGATGGCGGCCGAGGTCACCGTGCCCTCGCCCTTGGCGGAGATGGTCACCGTCTGGGGCTCGGGGCTGTGCAGCTTGAACGGCACTTCCTTGAGGTTCAGGAGGACATGGGTGATGTCCTCCCAGACGCCCGGAAGGGTGGTGAACTCGTGCATGACGCCCTTGATGCGGACGTTGGTGACAGCCGCCCCCTGGATGCTGCTGAGCAGCACCCGGCGGAGGCTGTGCCCCACGGTCGTGGCGAAACCACGCTCGAAGGGGTAGGCCACGAATTCTCCGTAGGAGTCCGTGAGGGACCCGGGGGTCACCTCCGCGAATCGCGGCCTCTGGAAATCGCTGAGGTTCAGCATCCTGCCCCCTTACTTGGAATACAGTTCAACGATCAGCTGCTCGTTGATGTCCAGGGTGATGTCCTCGCGGGTCGGCGCGGCGAGCACCTGGCCCTTGAAGGCGGCGGCGTCCAGGGAAAGCCACTTGGGAATGCCACGGCCGGTGGAGGTTTCGACGGAGGTCTTGACGCCGTCGTTCTCGCGGGCGCGCTTGCCCAGCTCCACCGCCTGGCCAGGCTTGACCTGGAAGGAGGGGATGTCCACCCGCTTGCCGTTGACCAGCACGTGGCCGTGCATGACCATCTGGCGCGCGGCGGTGCGGCTGGGCGCGAAGCCCAGGCGGTAGACCACGTTGTCCAGGCGGCTCTCGAGGAACCCGAGCAGGTTGTGGCCGGTGACGCCCTTCTTGGCGTCGGCCTTCTCGAAGTAGTGGCGGAACTGCTTTTCGAGCACACCGTAGATGCGCTTCACCTTCTGCTTCTCGCGGAGCTGCAGGGCGTAGCCGGTGGGCTTCTTGATCTTCCCCGCGCCGTGCTGGCCGGGGATCTTGCCCTTGCGGGTCTCGAAGGAGCACTTCTCCTTGAAGCAGCGCTCGCCCTTGAGATAAAGCTTCATGCCCTCGCGGCGGCAGAGGCGGCAAACGGCGTCTGTGTAACGTGCCATGTCTCTCCTCCTCTCTTAAACCCGGCGCCGCTTGGGCGGCCGGCAGCCGTTGTGGGGGATGGGGGTGACGTCGCGGATGCTGGTCACCTGGATGCCGGCGGCGTTGAGGGCGCGGATGGCGCTCTCACGGCCCGCACCGGGGCCCTTGACGCGGACGTCCACCGAGCGGACGCCCTGCTCCTTGGCGGCCTCGGCGCAGACGCCGGCGGCCACCTGGGCTGCGAAGGGCGTGCCCTTGCGGGTGCCGCGGAAGTTCTGGTTGCCGCTGGAAGCCCAGCAGAGCATGTTCCCCATCGGATCGGAGATGGAGATGATGGTGTTGTTGAAGGACGCCTGGACGTGAGCCACGCCGTGGGGGACGTTCTTCTTTTCCTTCTTCTTGACCACCTTCTTGCCGGCGGTCCGGGTCTGAGTCTTGGCCATGGTCTCCTCGCCTTACTTCTTCTTGCCGGCCACGGTGCGCCGCTTGCCCTTGCGGGTGCGGGCGTTGGTGTGCGTGCGCTGACCACGGACGGGTAGACCCTTCCGGTGGCGCAGGCCGCGGTAGCAGCCGATGTCCATGAGCCGCTTGATGTCGAGGGCGATGTTCTTGCGGAGGTCGCCCTCCACAGTCTCCTCGGCGGTGATGACGCGGCGGATGCGGCCGACCTCGTCTTCGGTCAGGTCGCGCACCTTGGTGCCGAAGTCGACCTTCGCGCGGGTCAGGATGCTGTGAGCCTTGGCCCGGCCGATGCCGTAAATGTAGGTGAGCGCGATCTCGATGCGCTTTCCGATGGGCAGATCAATGCCAGCGATGCGTGCCATCGTGTCTCCTTAACCCTGACGCTGCTTGTGCTTCGGGTTCTTCTTGCAGATGACCCGGTTGATGCCTTCGCGGCGCACCACTTTGCAGTGCTCGCAGAGCTTCTTGATGGAGGGCCGGACTTTCATGGTTTCCTCTCGTTTCGGTTACTTGAATCGGTAGATGATGCGGCCGCGGGTCAGGTCGTAAGGGGTGACCTCGACGAGGACCCTGTCGCCGGGGAGGATGCGGATGAAGTTCTTGCGCATCTTCCCGCTGATGTGCGCCAGCACCTGGTGCTTGTTTTCCAGTTCGACCCGGAATACCGCGTTGGGCAAGGCCTCGACCACTGTGGCTTCGAGCTCAATGGCTTCTTCTTTGCTCAAGCGCGTTCTCCGAAGACGTGACGCAGCGATTCAAACACCAGCTCCGGGGCGCGATTGCCATCCACGCTCCGGAAGGTCGGCCGATGCTTGTAGAAACCCAGGAGCGGCTGGAAGGTCGAGTGGAACTCGCCCATCCGGCTCCGGAAGGCTTCTGCGGTGTCGTCGGAACGGTGCTTCAGGGGACTTCCGCACACATCGCAGACACCGGCCTGCTTGGGAGGCTTGGATTCCAGGTGGTAGATGGCGCCGCAGGCGTTGTTGCTGCAGACGCGCCGGCCCACCACGCGGGCTTCCAGCACATCCTGGGGGACATCGACCAGCACCACGTGACCCGTCTTCATGCCCTTGGAGGAGAGGAAGTCTTCCAGGGCTTGAGCTTGCTGAAGGGTGCGTGGGTAGCCGTCGAACAGCACATCGGAGGTCTCGTCCAGCAGCCGCGCGAAGACAAGGCCATTGACGGTGTCGTCGTCCACCAGTTTTCCCTCGGCCATGATGGCTTTCGCCCTCAGGCCGATCTCCGTCCCTTTCGAGACGGCATCTCTCAGAATGTCACCGGTTGAGAGGTGAGTCAAAGAGAATGTTTCCACCAGGCGCTTGGCCTGGGTGCCCTTCCCGGAGCCCGGGGCCCCGAGGAGGATGTTCGCGGTCAGACTCATGCCTCACCCCTGCGGGTGGAACGGCCGCGGATGCGGCCCTTCTCCAGGAATCCGTCGTAGCGGCGCATGACCAGCAGGCTTTCCAGCTGGGCCGCGCTGTCCATGGCCACGCCCACCACGATCAGCAGGCTGGTGCCGCCGAAGTAGAAGTTGAGGCCCTGGATGTTGTTGGTGATGAGCAGGGGCACGATGGAGACCAGGGCCAGGTAGATGGCGCCCACGAAGGTCAGCTTGGACAGGATGCTGTCCATGAAGACGCTGGTCTCCTTGCCGGGGCGGATGCCGGGGATGTAGCCCCCGGACCGCTTCATGTTCTCGGCGGTCTCATCGGGATTGAAGACGATGCTGGTGTAGAAGAAGGAGAAGAAGACCGTCACCCCCACGAAGACCGGCGTGTAGATCCAGAAGTGGGTCTGGGGGCTGAGGTAGGCGGCCGCCTTGGCCAGCCACTCCCAGCGGGTGAACTGGGCGATGGTGGCGGGGAAGAAGATGACGGAGCTGGCGAAGATGACGGGCATCACGCCGGCGGTGTTCACCTTCAGGGGCATGTAGCTGCTGCGCTGGCTGGACATGCCGGCCGAGTCGGCCCGGCGGGCGTAGTGGATGGGGATGCGCCGGTAGGCGTTCTCCACCAGCACCACGGCCAGCAGCACCACGGTCATGGCGCCGATGAGCAGGATGAAGATGCCCGGGGGCGGGACGTTCGGCGCGTTCTTCAGGGACTGGGTGATCATCACCGACAGGGTGGTGAGGGCCTGGGGCAGGCCCGCCACGATGCCGGCGAAGATCAGCAGGCTGATGCCGTTGCCGATGCCGCGTTCGGTGATCTGCTCGCCGATCCACATGACGAAGATCGTGCCCACGGACAGCGTGAAGGCCGCCAGGAACCGGAAGGCCGTCGGCGAGATGGCGTTGGTCACCACCTCGAGGCCGGGTGCGTTCTGGCTCTGGGCCAGGGAGGCGATGCCCATGCCCTGGATGAAGGCCAGGGCCACGGTGAGGTAGCGGGTCCACTGGGTGATCTTCTGCCGGCCGGCCTCGCCTTCCTTCTTCTGGAGGTTCTCCAGGTAGGGCACCACGGCCCCCATCAGCTGCAGCACGATGCTGGCCGTGATGTAGGGGGCGATGCCGAGGGCGAAGACCGAGAACTTCTTGAACGCACCACCGGAGAACAGGTCGACAACGTCGAAGAGCCCGCCGCCGCCGCGCTTGAGCGCGGCAGCCAGGTTCTCGGCGTTCACCCCCGGCACGCTGACGTGCACCCCCAGGCGGTAGATGGCCAGGAGGATGAGGGTGAAGAGGAGCCGCTTGCGCAGCTCCGGGATTGCGAAGAGGTTCTTGAGGCGGTTCATCGGCCGTTACTCGGCAGACTTCGCGCAGGGCTCCTGGATCGTGCCACCCTTGGCCAGGATGGCTTCACGGGCGCCCTTGGTGATGCGATCGGCGACGACGTTCACCTTGGCGGTGAGCTCGCCGCTGGCCAGCACCACGATCTTCTCGACGCGGGAGTTGACGAGCTTCTTGTCCCGGAGGGCATCCAGGCAGACCGTCTCGCCATCCTTGAAGTGGATGGAGATGAGGCTGAGGGTGATCTCCTTGGTCTCGGGAGCGAAGATGTTGGTGAATCCGCGCTTGGGCAGACGGCGGACGAGTGGCATCTGGCCGCCCTCGAAACCGCGCTTGCTGCGGTAGCCGGACCGGGACTTCTGGCCCTTCTCGCCGCGGCCGGAGGTCTTGCCGAGGCCTGAGCCCTTGCCGCGGCCCAGGCGCTTGCGGGTCTTGGTGGCGCCCTCAGCGGGCTTGAGTTCGTTGAGCTTCATGACCTACCCCTTCACCTGAACGTCGATGAGATGCGGGACGAGCTTGACCATCCCGTGGACGTTGGGGGTGTATTCGCATTCGCGGGTATCGCCGGGGCGCTTCAGACCGAGGGTCTGCATGAAGGCCCGGTGCTTGGGAGTGGTGCAGATGATGGAGCGCTTGAGGGTCAGCACCACCTGCTTGCCGATGAACTGCGACATGTTAAACCTCCGCCTGGTCCAGGCCCCGGTTGGTCAGGACCGTGTAGGGATCCATGAGGTCCTTCAGCCCTTCGAACGTGGCACGCACCACGTTGTGGGGGTTGGAGGAGCCCAGGCTCTTCGTCAGCACGTTGTGGACGCCGGCGGCCTCCATGATGGCGCGCACCGCGGCGCCGGCGATGATGCCGGTGCCCTCGGGGGCCGGCTTCAGCAGCACGCTGCCGGAGCCGAAGATCCCGGTCACCGGGTGCGGCAGGCTGCCGTTCGAGGTGAGGGGGACCTTGATCATGTTGCGCTTGGCGCTCTCGATGCCCTTCTTGATGGCGGAGGGCACTTCCAGGGCCTTGCCGAGACCGAAGCCGACCTTGCCGTTGCCGTCGCCCACGACCACCAGCGCGGAGAAGGAGAAGTTCTTGCCCCCCTTCACCACCTTGGTGACGCGGCCCACGTAGATGACCTGGTCCTTGAATTCCCCGGCTTCGGGGTTGTTGCGGGTTTCCTTGTTGTCCTTGAGCTCTGCAGTCGCCATGGTGATCCCCTAGAACTGGAGCCCGGCTTCGCGGGCGCTGTCAGCCAGCGCCTTGACGCGGCCGTGATAGACGTAACCGTTCCGGTCGAACACCACTGCGGTGATGCCCTTCTCCTTCAGCCGGGCGGCGATGCTGGCGCCGACGGCCTTGGCGGCCTCGATGTTGGCGCCGTTCTTGAGCTTCTCGCGCAGGTCCTTCTCGAGGCTGCTGGCGGAGGCCAGGGTGATGCCCTTGCTGTCGTCCACCGCCTGCACGTAGATGCGCTTCAGGCTCTTGTAGATGGTGAGGCGGGGCCGCTCGGGCGTGCCGCTCACGCGGCCGCGGATGCGGGCCTTGGTCTTGTCACGCCGAATGTTGATATCGTTCGCCATGGGTTCCCCTTACTTCCCGGTCTTGCCGGCCTTGCGGCGGATGACTTCGCCGGTGTACATGACGCCCTTGCCCTTGTAGGGCTCGGGCTTGCGGAACTTCCGGATGTCGGCGGCGACCTGGCCCACCAGCTGCCGGTCGATGCCGGTCACGACGATGTGGGTGGCCTTCTCGACGGCCATCTGGATGCCCGCGGGAGCCTCGTACTTGATGGGATGGCTGTAGCCGAGCTCGAGGTTGAGCTTGGCGCCGTCCATGGCGGCCTTGTAGCCGACGCCGACGATGTCCAGCTCCTTCTTCCAGCCCTCGGTCACACCGGTGACGGCGTTGCCGAGCAGGGCGCGGGTCAGGCCGTGGTAGGCACGGGTCTGGGGCTCATCGTTGACGCGGGTGAGGTTCACGGAGTCGGCCTGAACTTCGAGGGTGATCCCGGCGGGGATCGGGCAAGTGAGCTTGCCCTTGGCGCCCTCGACGACGGCCTCGGACCCGGTGACTGTGACCTTCACGCCCTTGGGCAGCGTCACGGGCTTCTTTCCGATTCGAGACATGGTTGATTCCTTAGATGAGGGCGGGGATGCCGCCCGTTTCAGGATGGGTTACCAGACGTGGGCGAGGACTTCGCCGCCGACGTTCTGCTTCTTGGCGTCCTTGCCCGTCAGGAGACCCTTCGGGGTGGACAGGATCGCGATGCCGAGGCCGCCATGGACTTCGGGGATCTCCTGCGCGCCGGAGTAGATGCGCAGGCCGGGACGGGACACGCGGCGCAGGCCGTGGATCACGTTCTCCTTGTCCTTCACGTACTTGAGGTTGAGGATGAGGTACGCGCGGCCCTCGTGCTCCACCTGCTTGAAGGAATGGATGTAGCCCTCCTGCTTCAGGATGCCGCAGAGGCCGGCCTTGATCTTGGAGGCGGGCACCACCACGGCATCGTGACCGGCCATGATGCCGTTGCGGATGCGGGTGAGGTAGTCAGCGATGGGATCGGTATGCATGGTCCCCTCTCCTTACCAGCTGGACTTCTGGACGCCCGGCAGCTCGCCGTTGAGGGCGAACTTGCGGAAGCACAGACGGCAGAGTTCAAACTTGCGCATGAAGCCCCGGGGCCGGCCGCAGCACTTGCAGCGGTTGCGGTGCTGGGTCGAGAACTTCGGCTTGCGCGAATCCTTGACGATTTTGGAAATCTTGGCCATCGGTATGATCTCCTTAGCCTATTTGCGGAAGGGCATACCGAGGTGGGCCAGCAGGGCCCGCGCTTCGGCGTCGTTCTTGGCGGTGGTCACGAAGGTGATGTTCATGCCCTTCATCTTGTCCACCTTGGAGTAGTCGATCTCCTGGAAGATCAACTGGTCCTTGAGGCCCAGCGTGTAGTTGCCGCGGCCGTCGAAGGACTTGGTGGGCACGCCGCGGAAGTCGCGGACGCGGGGAAGGGACAGGGTCACCAGGCGGTCGAAGAACTCCCACATGCGGGGACCGCGCAGGGTCACCATGCAGGCGATGGGCATGCCGGCGCGCAGCTTGAACTGGGCGACGCTCTTCTTGGCCTTGCGCACGACGGCCTTCTGGCCGGCGATGGCGGTCAGCTCGTCAACAGCCACGTCCAGGACCTTGATGTTCTGGATGGCGTCGCCGACGCCCATGTTGATGACGATCTTCTGCAGGCGGGGCACCTGCATGGCGGAGGAGAAGGCGAACTCCTCCTTGAGCTTCGACACCACCTCCTGGTGGTAGCGAGCCTTGACGCGGGGCTCCGCGTGGTCCTGCTTGGCAGTCATGGATGCCTCCATTTCCGTGGGGCGGCTATGCCCCAGGGGTTCGGGAGGGCGGGGGGGCTTGGGACGGCGGTCCGGCCCGTTTCCCCCCAACCTCAGTTGTCATGGCGCGATATGCGCCGTGGATTCCCGCCCCGCGCACGGGACAGAACGAAGATCTTCCCATGAACGAAGGCCCCTGGGAAGGCAAAAGCTTGTATTTCAAAGGCGGTGCGGTGGTTCCAGGGTCCCGGAACACCCGATCAGGTAGGTCCGAGGAGGCTCAGCCTCCGAGGACGCGGGGGCCCGGGGGTGTGCGCGCAGCGTAGCGGAGCGCGGAACCCTCGGAGAGAATCAACCCCGCTTGCGCGTGCCCTTGCCGGTCTTGGCGTCGAGGAGCATGACGTTGGAAGCGTGGATGGACGCCTCCTTCTCGACGATGCCGCCGCCCTCGCCGGTCTGGGGATTGGGCTTGGTGGCCTTCTTGATCATGTTGACGCCGGCGACGACCACCCGGTTGGTGGCGGGGCTGACCTTGGAGACGGTCCCGGTCTTGCCCTTCTCCTTGCCGGCGATGACGACGACCTGATCGCCCTTCTTGAGCTTCATCTTGGTGGTGGTGGCTTCCATTACAGCACCTCAGGGGCGAGGGAGACGATCTTCATGTACTTCCGCTCGCGCAGCTCGCGGGCCACGGGGCCGAACACGCGGGTGCCGACGGGCTCGCCATCCTTCTTGATGATGACGGCGGCGTTCTCGTCGAAGCGGATGTAGGAGCCGTCCTTGCGGCGGTAGGCCTTGCGCTGGCGGACGATCACGGCCTGGACGACGGCCTTCTTCTTGACCGTTCCGCCCGGGATCGCTTCCTTGACGGAGGCGGTGATCACGTCGCCGAGCTGGGCGATCTTGCCCACACCGCCGCCCAGGGGCAGGATGCAGCAGATCTTCTTGGCGCCGGAGTTGTCGGCGACGGTGAGCATGGTTCCCATCTGGATCATGTGAGCTCCTTACTCGCCGGCCTTCTGGACGATCTCGAGGACCGTCCAGCGCTTGCGCTTGGAAAGGGGGCGGGTCTCCACGATCTTGACCACGTCGCCGATGCCGCAGGCGTTGGTCTCGTCGTGGGCCATGAACTTGGCGGTCTGCTTGACCGTGCGGTGGTAGAGCGGGTGCTGGAACTTGCGCTCCACCTTCACCACCACGGTCTTGTCGGCCTTGTTGGAGACCACGACGCCGTTACGAATCATCTTGTTTTCGAGGCTCATGGGATCTCCTAGGCCAGCTTCGTCGCCAGGGCGGTTTTGACACGGGCGAGCTCACGGCGAGTCTTGCGGATCTCGGCGGTGTTCTCGACCTGGCCCACGGCGTGCTGGAAGCGGAGGGTGAACCGCTTGGCGGCCAGCTCGGCCTCCAGCTGCGCCAGCTCCTCGACGCTCTTGCCGGTCAAATCGGAAAAGGGATTCTTCTTGGTCATGGCGATCACTCCTCCGGCGGCGTGCGGGTGACGATTTCAGACGCCACGGACAACTTCATCTGGGCCAAACGCAGGGCCTCGCGCGCCACCTCGTCGGTCACCCCCTCCATCTCGAAGAGGATGCGGCCGGGGCGGATCACTGCCACCCAACCGTCCGGAGCCCCCTTGCCGGAGCCCATGCGGGTCTCCGCGGGCTTCGAGGTAGTGGGACGGTCCGGGAAGATGCGGATCCAGATCTTGCCGCCGCGCTTGATGTGGCGGGTCATGGCGATACGGGCGGCTTCGATCTGACGGTTGGTCAGCCAGCAGTGCTCCGTCGCCTTGAGGCCGAAATCGCCGAAGGCGAGATCGTTGCCGCGGGTGGCGACGCCGCGGGTGCGGCCTTTCTGGGTTTTGCGGTTCTTGACCTTCTTGGGCATCAGCATGGGGTCACCTCAGCGCTTCACGGTCTCGGCAACCTGGTCGCCCAGGTTCACCCAAACCTTGATGCCGATGATCCCGTAGGTCGTGCGGGCCTCGGCGAAACCGTAATCCACGCCCGCGCGAATGGTCTGCAGGGGCATCTGACCGGAGAGGTAGTCCTCGGTCCGGGCGATCTCGGCGCCGTTCAGGCGGCCGGAGACCTTGATCTTGAAACCCTTGGCGCCGAAGCGGATCGCGGCCTCCTCCGCCTTGCGCATGGCGCGGCGGAAGGCGATGCGGCGCTCGAGCTGCTGGGCCACGCCCTCGGCCACGAGCTGGGCATCGACCTCAGGCTTCTTGATCTCCTGGATGTCGACGGACACGGGACGGTTCAGGCGCTTCTGGAGATCCTCGCGCAGCTTGTCGATCTCGGCGCCCTTGCGGCCGATGACGATGCCGGGGCGGGCGGTGAAGATGCGCACGGTGACCTTGTCCGCGGCGCGCTCGATGTCGATCTTCGAGATCATCGCATTCAGGCTGTGCAGCTGCTTCTTGAGCTCGCGGCGCAGCTTGATGTCCTCGTGGAGCAGCGAAGAGTACTCGCGCTTGGAGAACCACTTGCTGCGCCAGTTCTTCTGGTGGACGAGGCGGAACCCGTAGGGGTGGACCTTCTGACCCATGACTACTCCTCCCCGGCCGCAGAAAGCTGGATGGTGATGTGGCAGGTGCGCTTCTGGACCCGGTAGGCGCGGCCCATGGGCGCAGGGCGGACCCGCTTCATGCGGAAGCCCTCGTCCACGAAGGCGGTCTTGACCATCAGCTCGTCCGGGTTGACGGACGGGTTCTTGTCGATGGCGTTGGCCACGGCGGAATCCAGGAGCTTGCGGATGGGGGCGGCGGCGTACTTCTTGGCCTGCGCGAGCACCCACTGGGCCTCGCCGACGTGCTTGCCGCGGATCATGTCCACCACGAGGCGGGCCTTCTGGGCCGAACCGCGCAGGTGGCGAACGGTGGCGCTGGAAACGATCTCAGCCATCGCTACTTCCCCTTCGCCTTGGTGTCGGCCTTGCCAGCGTGACCCTTGAAGGTGCGGGTCAGGGCGAACTCGCCCAGCTTGTGGCCGATCATGTTCTCGGTGACATAGACAGGAATGAACTTGTTGCCGTTGTGCACGGCGAGGGTCAGTCCGATCATCTGCGGGACCACGGTGGAGCGGCGGGACCAGGTCTTGATCACGCGCTTGTCGTTGGCCGCCTGGGCGACTTCCACCTTCTTCTGGAGGTGGGCGTCAATGAACGGGCCTTTTTTCAGGGAACGTGCCATTGTCGGGCCTCCTAGTTGATCCGCTTGACGATGAACTTGTCCGTGCGACGGTTGCCACGGGTCTTGTAGCCACGGGTCGGCTGGCCCCAGGGCGTCACCGGGTGACGGCCACCGGAGGTGCGACCCTCGCCGCCACCGTGGGGGTGGTCGACGGGGTTCATGACCACGCCGCGGACGGTCGGGCGGATGCCCTTCCAGCGGGTGCGACCGGCCTTGCCGATCTGGATGTTCTCGTGCTGCAGGTTGCCGACGGTGCCGATGGTCGCGTAGCAGTCCAGGTGGATCTTGCGGATCTCGCCGGAGGGCATGCGGAGCTGGGCGTAGTCGTCCTCCTTCGCCACGAGCTGGGCGAAGGTGCCGGCGGCGCGGGCGATCTGGCCGCCCTTGCCGGGCTTCATCTCGATGTTGTGCACCGTGTTGCCCACGGGGATGTTCCGCAGGGGCAGCGCGTTGCCCACCAGGATGTCGGCGTTCTTGCCGGCCACCACGGTGCGGCCCACTTCCAGGCCATCGGGGGCCAGGATGTAGCGCTTCTCGCCGTCCGCGTAGACCAGAAGGGCGATGCGGGCGGTGCGGTTGGGATCGTATTCGATGGTCGCGACCTTGGCCGGGACTTCGAGCTTGTTGCGCTTGAAGTCGATGATGCGGTACTGGCGCTTGTGGCCGCCGCCGATGTGGCGGGTGGTGACCCGACCGGTGTTGGACCGGCCGCCAGTGCGGTTCTTCTTGGCAATCAGGGAACGCTCAGGCGTGTCCGTCGTGATTTCCTCGAAGCCGAACTTGGACATGCCGCGCTGACCGGGGGTCGTGGGCTTGAGCTGCTTGATGCTCATGGGTGTCCTCTTGCCTCAGGGTTGAAAGGGGCGGGCGATAGTGGGCAAAGCTTGTCCGTCCGCCATGGATCGCCTACTCGGACGCGGGTGCGCCCTCGGCGAGTTCGACATAGGCCTTCTTGCGGGGGCTGGAGGTCCCCACGAAGCGGCCGAGGCGCTTGGTCCGGCTGGGGATCCGCACGGTGCGGACGCTCTTCACCTTGGACTGGAGCAGGAGCTCCACGGCCTCCTGGATCTGGTGCTTGGTGGCCCAGGTGGCCACCTCGAACACCTGGATGTTCTTCTCCCGCAGGATCTGGCCCTTCTCCGTGAGGAGGGGCTTGCGGATCACGTCGAAGATCTTGGTCATGGCTTCACCACCTCCTGGAGGGCCAGGACGGCTTCCTTGGAGAAGATCACCTGGTCGTACTTGAGGAGCTCATAGACGTTCACGCCCAGGCTCTCGACGGTCTGCAGCTTCGGGTTGTTGCCGGCGGCGCGGGAGAGCTTCTCGCTGGCCTCGGTGCCCACCAGAAGGGCGGAGCCGGTGACGCCGAGCTTGCCGAGGGTCTGGATCAGGGCCTTGGTCTTGTGGGACTCGACCTCCCAGCTCTCGACCACCAGCATCTGGCCGCTCGCGAGCTTCGCGGACAGGGCGTTCCGCAGGGCGGCGCGCCGGGCCTTCTTGGGGAAGGCGTAGTCATAGGAACGGGGGTGCGGGCCATGGACCGTCGCGCCGCCCTTCCACAGAGGGCTGCGGATGGAGCCCACACGGGCGCGGCCGGTGCCCTTCTGCTTCCAGAGCTTCTTGCCGGAGCCGCTGACTTCCCACTTGTCCTTGGTCTTGGCGGTGCCGGAGCGGCGCTTGGCCAGGAAGTGGCGGACCGCTTCCCAGATCAGGTGCTCGTTCAGGTCCTCGAGCTTGAACACCTCGGGCAGGAGGTCGACGGTGCCGACCTGCTTGTTGTCGAGGTTGACGACGGGGTGCTGGAACGCTGCCATCCTAGGCCTCCTGCTTGATGACGATGTACCCACCCTTGGGGCCGGGGACGGCGCCCTTGATGAGCAGCAGGTTGTTCTCGGCGTCCACCTTGGCGATCTCCAGGTTGCGCACGGTCACCTGGGCGTCGCCCATGTGGCCGGCCATGCGCATGCCGGGGAACACGCGGCTGGGGTAGCTCGACTGGCCGATGGAGCCGGGAGCGCGGTGGAACATGGAGCCGTGGGTCGCGCGGCCGCCAGCGAAGTGGTGCCGCTTGATGACGCCGGCGAAGCCCTTGCCCTTGCTGATGCCGGTGACGTTCACCTTGGTCTTCGCCTCGAAGGCGCTGGCCAGGACGCTGTCGCCGGGCTTGGACGTGTCAGCCGCGTCCACCTTGATCTCGCGCAGCACGCGGACCGGAGCGACGCCCTGCTTCTCGCAGTGGCCCTTCTCGGCCTTGGAGGCACGCTTGCCGCCATTGGGGTCCACGTAGCCGATCTGCACGGCCTCGTAGCCATCCTTGGCGGAGGTCTTGCGCATCACGACCACGCAGGGGCCGGCCTGGATGACGGTCACGGGGACGATCTGGCCCTGCTCATTGAAGATCTGGGTCATCCCCAGCTTCTTGCCGATGATTCCTTTGGACATGTTTTCTCCCCCCTCTACCGGTTGCCCTGGCGGCTGAAGACCTTGATCTCCACGTCGACGCCAGCAGGCAGGTCGAGGCGCATCAGGGTGTCCACGGTGTTCTGAGTCGGGTTCAGGATGTCCAGCAGCCGCTTGTGCGTGCGGATCTCGAACTGGTCCCGGCTCTTCTTGTCCACGTGGGGGGAACGGTTCACGGTGTACTTGTTCGTCCGGGTCGGCAGGGGGATGGGCCCGGCCACCTGGGCGCCCGTGCGCTTGGCGGTGTCCACGATCTCGCGGGTGCTCTGATCGAGCAGACGGTGGTCGAAGGCACGCAAACGGATGCGGATGTTGTCTTTCATGCTCACTCCATTGGGACGGGGACCGTCCATAGACGTGGGGCGCTGACCGCCCATGTAAATCCGTCCCAACGACAGGGACAGGGCTGATCAGCATAACAAAAGCCGCTGCAAATTCAACGGCTTTTTGAGAGAACGCACGACCTCCCGGAGGAGGAAGCGGGTGGATCAGGAGGCCCGGCAACCCGAAGGTTCGAAGGACGGCCTCACCCCCGGAGGGGGCTAAGACTTCAGGTAAAGCAAGAAATGACTAAAACTGAAGGCAACGAGAGCCGGTTTTACCGGGTCGAGTTGCGGGGGTGCGGGGGTGTGCGCGCAGCGTAGCGGAGCGCGGAACCCCCGCTACGCTACTTGGCACCCTTCACTTTGGCGATGATTTCTTCCGCCACGTTGCGGGGAGCCTCTTCGTAGTGCGAGAACTGCATGGTGTAGGTGCCGCGGCCCTGGGTCATGGAGCGCAGGGTCGTGGAGTAGGCGAACATCTCGGCCAGGGGCACCTTGGAGGTGATGACCTTGGAGCCGGAGCGCTCCTCCATGTTCTCGATGCGACCACGGCGGCTGTTCAGGTTGCCGATGACGTCGCCCATGTAGTCCTCGGGGGTCTCGACTTCGACCGCCATGATGGGCTCGAGGATCACGGGGCTGGCCTTCTCGCAGCCGGCCTTGAAGCCCATGGAGCCGGCGATCTTGAACGCCATTTCGTTGGAGTCCACCTCGTGGAAGCTGCCGTCGTAGATGGTCACCTTGATGTCCACCACGGGGTAGCCGGCGAGGACGCCGGAGTGCATGGCCTCCTGGATGCCTTCGTCGGTGGGCTTGATGTATTCCTTGGGAACCACGCCGCCCTTGATCTCGTTGATGAACTCGTAGCCCTTGCCGACCTCGTTGGGCTCGACGATGAGCTTGACGTGGC
The DNA here is from genome assembly GCF_022808935.1 of Geothrix sp. SG200. GTDB lineage: Bacteria > Acidobacteriota > Holophagae > Holophagales > Holophagaceae > Geothrix > Geothrix alkalitolerans. The sequence continues at coordinate 54,709 of NZ_JAKZFR010000005.1, read as the reverse complement.
CGTACTGGCCGCGGCCGCCCGACTGGCGCACGAACTTGCCCTCGGACTCCACCCGCTTGCGGATGGTCTCGCGGTAGGCCACCTGGGGCTTGCCCACGTTGGCCTCGACCTTGAACTCGCGCATCATGCGGTCGACGATGATCTCGAGGTGCAGCTCGCCCATGCCGGCGATGATCGTCTGGTTGGTCTCGGGATCGGTCTTCACCTTGAAGGTGGGATCCTCCTGGGCCAGGCGGGCCAGGGCGATGCCCATCTTCTCCTGGTCGGCCTTGGTCTTGGGCTCGATGGCGACCTGGATCACGGGATCCGGGAAGTCCATGGACTCGAGCACCACCGGGTTGTTCTCGTCGCAGATGGTCTGGCCCGTGAGCACGTCCTTCAGGCCCACGGCGGCGCCGATGTCGCCCGTGCGGACCTCCTCGATGTCCTCGCGCTTGTTGGCGTGCATCTGGAGGAGACGGCCGATGCGTTCGCGGCGGCCCTTGTTGGCGTTGTAGACGCCGGAGCCGGCCGGAAGGATGCCGGAGTAGACGCGCAGGAAGGCCAGGGAGCCCACGAAGGGATCGGCCATGATCTTGAAGATGAGGGCGCTGAAGGGCTCGTTGTCGTCGGCCTTGCGCTCCACCTCGTTGCCGTCGCTGTCCATGCCCTTGATGGCGGGAATGTCCAGGGGCGAGGGCATGTAGCTCACCACGGCGTCGAGCATGGGCTGGACGCCCTTGTTCTTGAAGGCGGAGCCGCAGGTCATGGGCGTGAAGGCCAGCGACACGCAGCCCTTGCGGATGCCCTCGCGCAGCTCGGCCTCGGTGAGCTCCTCGCCGCCCAGGTACTTCTCCATGAGGTGCTCGTCGGTCTCGGCGACCATCTCGACCATCTTCTCGCGCCACTCCTTGGCGGTCTCCACCAGGTCAGCGGGAATCTCGCCGTAGAGGGTCTTGAAGCCCTTGTCGGCATCGTCGAAGGTGACGGCCTTCATCAGGATCAGGTCCACCACGCCCTTGAAGTTCTCCTCGGCGCCGATGGGGATCTGGATGGGGCAGGGACGCGCCTTCAGGCGGTCCTGCATCATCTTGACGACGCGGAAGAAGTCCGCGCCGGTGCGGTCCATCTTGTTCACGAAGGCCAGACGGGGCACGCCGTACTTGTCGGCCTGGCGCCACACGGTCTCGGACTGGGGCTGCACGCCGCCCACGGCACAGAACACGGCCACGGCGCCGTCGAGCACGCGGAGGCTGCGCTCCACCTCGGCCGTGAAGTCCACGTGGCCCGGGGTGTCGATGATGTTGATGCGGTGCTCCACGCCTTTCAGCTGGCCGGTCTGGGGCGTCCAGGCGGCCGTGATGGCGGCGGAGGTGATGGTGATGCCCCGCTCCTGCTCCTGCACCATCCAGTCGGTGGTCGCGGCACCCTCATGCACCTCGCCGATCTTGTGGATCTTGCCGGTGTAGTAGAGGATGCGCTCCGTCGTGGTGGTCTTGCCGGCATCGATGTGCGCCATGATGCCGATGTTCCGGTAGCGCTCGAGGGGGGTCTGGCGGGCCACAGCGGCCTCCTGAAAGGATCAATGCAGAAACGGAGTCGGGACGTGCTTCAAAGACCTTCGCGGAAGGAGCCGCCGGGTTGGCGGCTCCTTCCGGTCGGATGGGCTGCTACCAGCGGAAGTGCGCGAAGGCCTTGTTGGCCTCGGCCATCTTGTGGACGTCGTCCTTCTTCTTGATGGCGGCGCCGCGGAAGTTCATGGCGTCGAGGATCTCGCCGGCCAGCTTGTCGCGCATGGTGCGCTCGCCGCGGGAGGAGGAGTAGATCTTCAGCCAGCGCATGGCCAGGGACTGGCGGCGGTTCTGGGGAACCTCCACGGGCACCTGGTAGGTGGCGCCGCCCACGCGGCGGGACTTCACTTCCACCGAAGGCTTGATGTTGTTGAGGGCCTTCTGGAAGGCCTCCAGGGCCTCTTCGCCGGACTTCTTGGCGACGATCTCCAGCGCCCCGTAGAGGATGCGCTCGGCGGTGGCCTTCTTGCCGCGCTCCATGAGGATGTTCACGAACTTGGAGACGACGAGGCTGTTGTAGACGGGATCCGGGAGGATCTCACGCTTGGCGGGTGCGTTGCGACGGGCCATGTTTCACCTCCCCTACTTCTTCTTGGCCGGCGCGGCGCCAGCCTTGGGGCGCTTGGCGCCGTACTTGGAACGGGACTGGTTGCGGCCCGCGACGCCGGTGGCGTCCAGGGTGCCGCGGACGACGTGGTAGCGCACGCCCGGCAGATCCTTCACGCGGCCGCCGCGGATGAGCACGATGCTGTGCTCCTGCAGGTTGTGGCCCACGCCCGGGATGTAGGTCGTGCACTCGATGCCGTTGGTGAGGCGCACGCGGGCCACCTTGCGAAGCGCGGAGTTCGGCTTCTTGGGGGTGGTGGTGAACACGCGGGTGCACACGCCACGCTTCTGCGGGCAGGCGTCGAGCGCGGGGCTCTTCGTCTTGTTCTGGAACGTCTTCCGCCCGAGGCGGATCAGCTGATTGATGGTAGGCACACCATCCTCCAAGGAAGGCACCGGTGGATCCGGGCCTGGGCCCGAGAGGTTCGCCGCGATGGAGGCTCCGGAGAACGTCGGACGGATGAAATCCTGCGCCGGCCCACGGGGCCGGAACCATCTAGGTTATCGGAATGGCCAGGGAAGTCAACGCACCAGGCGTAAACCTGGAGAGGGGCCTCACCCGGCCAGGGGGCACCCGCAGCCGCCAGCGGCGCAGCCATGGCCGCCCTTGGGGGCCTCCGGGGCCGAAGCGGAAGATGTGGCGGGGGCGGAGGCGGCGCCCTTGTACCACCCCCCGCCGGTCAGGGCGAAGGCCGACACGGACACCTGCCGCCTCATGCCGCCGGGCTCGCCGCAGGCCGGGCACGCATGCGTGTCGGGGGCGGACATGCTCTCCAGCTTCTCCTCAGGCTGGCCACAAGCTTCACAACGGTATTCATAGAGCGGCATGGCAGACTTCTCCTGGGACTTCTCCCTGAACCTTTCATTTTATCCCGGTCTTCAGATGCCGTCACCGACCCGTTTCTTCCAGAGCCCTGAAGCCTTTCTCCAGGCTGTCCCCCGTCCGGGAAGGCTGTGTTTCACCAACGGCTGCTTCGACCTGATCCACCCCGGCCACGTGCAGTACCTGGCCGAGGCCCGCGCCCTGGGCGACTTCCTCGTGGTGGGCCTCAACAGCGACGCCTCCGTGGCGCGCCTGAAGGGGCCGGGCCGGCCGCTGCAGGACGAGGCCGCCCGGGCAGCCATCCTCCTGGCCCTGCGCAGCGTGGATGCGGTCGTGCTCTTCAGGGAGGACACGCCGCTGGAGCTCATCCGCGCCCTCCAGCCAGACGTGCTGGTGAAGGGCGGGGACTACACGCCGGACAACGTGGTGGGCCGCGAGATCGTGGAGGCCCGCGGCGGCAGGCTCGTCCTCCTGCCCTTCCTCCCCGGCCACAGCACCTCGCGCATCGAGCAGCGGATCCTCAGCGGGCGCGGCGTCACGCTCGAGCCCCGCGCATAGATCCTTCGGATGATCCAATTGTGACAGTACCTCGCTAGGCTGGGACCGGCCTCACACCGGGGCCCGTCATTGTCGGAGGTCTCATGCGTCACCGCGTTGCCCTTGCCCTCGCCCTTCTGGGCCTGCCCCTCGCCGCCCAGGACATCACTGGCGGACTGCAGACGGGGCTCTCCCTGCCGGTCGGGGACCTGAAGGACAAGACCGATTTCGGCACCAACCAGTTCTTCGGCGCCCACATCGGCGGTCACCTGGACTTCAACATCACCTCCCACCACCAGGTCCGCGCCCAGCTGACCTACCACAACCTTCCCGGCTCCGGCTGGGGCGGTCCGGCTGATGTCAACAACGACTTCAAGATCCTGCAGATTGGTGCCGACTGGGTCTACAGCTTCCAGAGCCCGAACCAGGGCTGGTACACCATCGCCGGCGCCTCCCTCAACAGCGTCAAGGACGATTACAGCGGAAACGGCTTCAGCGGCAGCGCCAGCCAGAGCGGCAAGCTCGGCATCCGCGGCGGCGGCGGCTACACCTTCAACAAGATGTTCTCCCTCGAAGGCAGCCTGAACCAGGTCTTCGTGGACAAGAACGGCAACGATGGCTTCGGCTTCGACACTGCCACCTGGGTTCAGGTCAGCGCGGTGTTCCGCTTCGGCCGATAGGCACCTCCCACCTACGAAAACGGGCCGCGATCGCGGCCCGTTTTCGTGAGGACTGGAAAAAGCTAGAGCAGGGGCGACAGCAGCTGCCAGTACTTGGGCAGGGGCCAGAGGTCGGCGTCGCAGGCCTCTTCCAGGAGGTCGAGCACCTCCCTCAGCGCGTGCTTGGCCTCGTTCACCTTCTGCCCGAAGGCCTCGGTCCTTGCGTGCAGGTCCTCGATGGCGTCCGCGTCGGCCAGGGCGGTCTTCATGGCGGAAAGGCGCGACTGGGCCTCGCCCGCGAGGGTGGCCTGGGCCTGCAGCGCGGCCTTCAGCGTTTCGGGCACCGCGATGCCCGCGGCAGCCAGCCGGCCGAGGCTCTTGGCCCGGGCTCCCAGGTCCGCCGTGATGGAGGGCAGGATCTGGGTCTCCGCCATCTCCCGCAGCACTTGCGTTTCGATGGCGATGGCCTTCTGGTACTGCTCGTGGCGGATGTGGATGCGGGACTCCAACTCACCTTCGGACAGGATGCCCGGCTTGGAGAACACGGACTTGGCCGCGGGGTTCTCCCAGATGTGCAGGGCCGCCACCGTGTCCTTCGCGTGGGGAAGGCCACGGCGCTCGGCCTCCGCCTTCCATTCGTCGGAGTAGCCGTTGCCTTCGAAGCGGATGGACTTGGTCTCGATGATGGCTTCGCGCACCACGGACAGGACGGCAGCGCGGTGCTCCTTGCCGGCCTTGATCTCCGCCTCCAGCTTGGCGTTCAGCCCTTCCAGCGCCTCGGCCACCGCGGCGTTGATCACCGTCAGCGGCAGGGCGATGGGCTGGCTGGAGCCCACGGCGCGGAACTCGAACTTGTTGCCCGTGAAGGCGAAGGGGCTGGTGCGGTTGCGGTCCGTGGCGTCCTTCTCGATGCGGGGCAGGTTGCCGATGCCGAGATCCAGGATGCGCTGGGAGGAGGCGTCGGCGGCGGCGCCCTTCTCGATGGCGTCAAGGATGTGGCTGAGCTGGGCGCCGAGGAACACGGACATGATGGCGGGCGGCGCCTCGTTGGCACCCAGGCGATGGTCGTTGCCGGCGCTGGCGATGGCGGCGCGGAGCAGGCCGCCGTGGGTGTGGATGGCCTTCAGGGTGGCGCTGAGGAAGTAGAGGAACTGCAGGTTCTCCTCGGGGGTCTGGCCGGGCTCCAGCAGGTTCTGGCCCTCGTCCGTGGCCAGGCTCCAGTTCACGTGCTTGCCGCTGCCGTTGACGCCGGCGAAGGGCTTCTCATGGAGCAGGACCGCCAGGCCGTGGCGCTCGCCCACGGACTTCAGGATCTCCATGAGCAGCTGGTTGTGGTCGCTGGCGATGTTGGCGGCCTCGTAGATGGGGGCGATCTCGAACTGGTTGGGGGCCACCTCGTTGTGCCGGGTCTTGGCGGGAATGCCGAGCTTGAAGCACTCCAGTTCGACCTCCTGCATGAAGCCGAGGACCCGCTCCTTGATGCTGCCGAAGTAGTGGTCCTCCAGCTCCTGGCCCTTGGGGGGCTTGGCGCCCTGGAGGGTGCGGTTGGCGAACATGAGGTCCGGCCGCTGCTGGGCCAGTTCCAGGTCCACGGCGAAGTACTCCTGCTCGGGGCCGCACTGGGCCACCACCGCGTCAGCGGCCACGCCGAAGTGGGCCAAGCCCTCGATGGCGCGTTTGGACACCACCTCCATGGACCGGAGCAGGGGCACCTTGTGGTCCAGGGCCTCGCCGTGGTACCCCACGAAGGCCGTGGGAATGCAAAGGGTCTTGCCGATGGGACCCTCGATGAGGAAGGCCGGGCTGGCCGGATCCCAGGCCGTGTAGCCGCGGGCCTCGAAGGTGGCGCGCAGGCCGCCCGAGGGGAAGGAGCTGGCGTCGGGCTCGCCCTGGATGAGCTGGCTGCCGCTGAAGCGCTCGATGACCTGGCCCGGCTCGTCCCAGGAGATGAAGGCGTCGTGCTTCTCCGCGGTGGCGCCGGTCATGGGCAGGAACCAGTGGGTGAAGTGGGTGCAGCCCTGCTCCAGCGCCCAGTCCTTCATGGCCTGGGCCACGCTCTTGGCCACCTCGGGCGACAGGGCCTCGCCGCGCTTCAGCGCCTGGCGGTAGGCCTTGTAGACATCCTTCTGCAGACGGTCGCGCATGGTCCGCTCGCTGAAGGTGTTGCAGCCGAAGTACTGGCTGATCTTGGTCTGGTCCAGCCGTGAGATGCTGGAAGTGTCTGGCGCCGGCGCCTTGGCCATGTGTCCCCCCTTTGGACGGTGGTGAAAGATGACTGTAAATACAAAAGGACCGACGTCCGCCCCTCGGGGGCAGCCATCGGATTCCCATGTCCACCTGGATCCTGCGATCCATCCCCAGGGTAGCGGAATCCCCCTTGTGGCGACAGATTTTCCCGCCTGCGAACGAGCTCTTTTTCTCCTGGAGGATCTCCAGAGGCGGCAGGATGGGACCCCCCGCCCCGCCGCCCTGGCCTGGGAACGGGCGGCCTTCGCCGCCGTCTTCGACGACCCGGGTCCCGGACAGCGGATCCGCCGGTTCCTTGAGAAGGCCTAGAATGGGGTCATGGACCTGACCGCCCCCTATGTCCCCGACCTCGAAAGCATCCCCGCGGGCCTCGACCTGCCTGCCGAGATCCGGCGGCTGAAGGCCGAGCGGCGGGCGGTCCTCCTGGCCCACTACTACCAGGAGCCCGAAATCCAGGACCTGGCCGACTTCGTGGGCGACAGCCTCCAGCTCAGCCAGCAGGCCGCCAAGGCCGATGCCGACGTCATCGCCTTCTGCGGCGTCCACTTCATGGCCGAGACCGCCAAGATCCTCAACCCCGGCAAAACGGTCGTGATCCCCGACATGGACGCCGGCTGCAGCCTGGCGGACCGCTGCCCCGCGGACCACTTTGCCGAGTGGCTGAAGCAGTACCCCGACCACGACGTGGTGAGCTACATCAACTGCTCTGCCGGCGTGAAGGCGCTCAGTACCGTCATCTGCACCAGCAGCAACGCCGTGCGGGTGGTGGAGAGCCTGCCGAAGGATCGCAAGATCGTCTTCGCCCCGGACCGCCACCTGGGCAAGTGGGTGATGCAGCAGACGGGCCGGGACATGGTGCTGTTCCCCGGGTTCTGCATCGTGCACGAGCAGTTCACGGCCAAGCGGGTGGCGGCCCTCAAGGCCCAGCATCCCGAAGCCAAGCTCATCGCCCACCCCGAGTGCGACGCCACCGTGAGCCAGCTGGCGGACTTCGTGGGCTCCACGGCCGCCCTGCTGAACTATGTGGCCAAGGACAGCGCCAAGGCCTTCATCGTGGCCACCGAGGCCGGCATCCTCCACCAGATGCGCCAGCGGCGACCCGACGCCGACCTGATCCCCGCCCCGGCGGACAGCGGCTGCAACTGCAGCCTCTGCCCCTACATGAAGCTCAACAGCCTGGAGAAGCTCTACCTCTGCCTGCGGGACCTCCAGCCCGAGATCCGCCTGGAGGAGGCCACCCGCCTGAAGGCCCTGAAGCCCCTGGAGCGGATGCTGGCCCTGGGTTAGAGCGCCTAGCAAAACCCCCACGAGGCCGCGCGAGGGTCGCCGGGCGAGCGAGGCGAGGAATACGAGGGAGGCTCCGGCTCCACGAGCCGTAGGCGAGTGGGAGGCACGCAAGGCGTGCCGTCAGACGGAGGGCGTAGCGGCATCGCCCTCCACCTGGTGGGCCCTGCCCCGCAGGGCCCTCCCGCTCGTTCCTCGCGGAGGTGGAGCCTCCCCGCCGGCCCTCGCCCGGAGGGAGAAAGCCAGGTGGGCGCCCCGCGGCGTCAGGGCCCTTGAACGATGTCCCGCATTGCCCTGCGGGCCCCTCCTTGCGGTGCATCCCACCTGGCTTTCTCGCGGCCCCGTCGGGGATTTGTTAGGCACTCTTAGGCGCCCGGAAGTGGCCGGCGGCCGCTAAGCTGGCTGTCACCCCCCTTCCCGCCGAGCCCCCATGCCACGCCATCGCACCTCCCGCTTCCGCGTCCTCCATCCCGGCTTCGGAACCTCCCGGTGGCAGCGCCTCCAGCAGCAGAGCGGCATCGTCCTCCTGGTCCTGGCGGGCCTGTTGACGGCGGGGGTGCTGTATTTCGCCCCCCGGTACTACCTGATGGATCAGATCGGCAACGCCCAGCAGGCCTACATGGAAGCCCACTGGGTGGACTTCGAGGCGGTGGAGCGGCATTGGAAGAGCCTGCCGATCCTCCACAGCATCCAGCGGGGCGATGAGGAGGACGTCAGCCGCTTTCTCGCCGACCAGCCCCTGGTGGTGGCCCTGCTGGACCGCTTCGAGGGCCGCCACCTCTGGGTCCGCGAGGGCGACCACCTGGTCCCCGCCCGGGACCCCGCCCAGACCCAGCAGTACCTGGGATGGATGACCCACGCCGAGATGGCCCAGCGCTTCGAGTGGAACCCGCCGCAGGAGCAGGATCCCGACTTCGGGAGGGTGGCCACGGTGGTCCTGCTCTCGGACCGCTGGCTGGTGATCAAGCGCTGGCGGCCCGGGTCCCCGGACGTGGAGCGCGAGCTGGGCATCGCCCTGGCCCCCCGCCGGGCCCTGCGCATGGGGCTCCTCCGGGAGTCTGACGCCACGCGGAAGGATCTGAAGCCCCAGCCCTGGGGGGCCCAGCCCAACCTCCAGGCCGATCCCCAGCGGCTCATCGTCCTGCCCCTGGGCTCCATCACCAAGACCAACGCCTTCGGAGAGGGCTGGTCCCTGGGCGGCGTGGCCTTCGACGACGACCAGGCGGCTTTTCGTCGGACGCTCAAGTCCCAGCGGCGCCTGGTCTCAGGCGTGGCCCTCTCCGTGGGGCTCGCCATGCTGCTGGGCCTGTGGCTGCGGCACCGGACCCGGCGCAAGGCCGAGCTGGACGCAGACCGCATGGCATCCATGACCCACAGCCTCAAGACGCCGCTGGCCATCCTCAAGTTCCGCTGCGACTCCCTGCGCCTTGGCCGCCTCAGCCCCGAGCGGGCCGACGAGGAGCTGCTCAAGATCGGCGAGGAGGTGGACCACCTCACCACCATCATCGAGACCGGCCTGCGCGTCATCCGCGGCGGGGGCGCCTCCGGTCCCCACGGCCTGGCCACCCCCGCCTGGATCCGCGACGTGGTGGAGGACCTGCGCCCGGGATTCGAGGTCGAGAACCGGCCCCTGGAGATCCAGCTGGCGGAGGCCTCGGGGCGGGCCCCGCTGCCCTCCCTGCGCTCGGCCCTGCTCACCCTGGTGGAGAACGCCCTGACCCACGGGCGTGGACGGGTCACCCTGGAATCCTGGCGGACCCGGCGGCGCCTCTGCCTCCGGGTCACCGACGAGGGGGACGGGCTGGAACCCCACCAGCTCAAGGCCCTGGGCAAGCCCTTCCAGCGCCTGCGCTCCAAGGGGAAGGAGGGGTTCATGCGGGAGGGGCAGGGGCTCGGCCTGAGCCTCCTGGTGCAGGTGGCGGAGCAGGAAGGCTGGGGACTCTCCTTCACCTCGGCTCCCGGCGAGGGCCTCTCGGCCCTTCTGGAGGTGCCGGTCGCCTGAACGGCCGGTCCCGTTTCCACTCGGTTTCCACCCGCCTGACACCTTCAGAGATGACCAGGATCACGGGGCACGGTTCCTCCCGGGGCCTACCATCAGGCGGGCGGCACCCGCCCTGATGGGGGAAGTCATGACGCGTTCATGGATGGGCCTCGTGGTTCTCAGCCTGGGCATGGTGGCCGCCGAGCCGCCGAAGCCCGTCCAGGTGCCCTTGAAGGCGCCCCAGGAGGCGACCATCCCCCCGGGGCCCGTCGGCGAGGCGATCCGCCTGGGCCAGAAGATCTTCACGAACACCCCCAAGTACGCGCCGGCCTATTCCGGGAATGCCCTCAGCTGCAGCAGCTGCCACCTGGACGCCGGGAAGGCGCCCCACGCCGCGCCCATGGTGGGCCTCTGGGCCGTCTTCCCCACCTACCTGCCCCGGGCCGGGCGCGTGGGAACCATGGAGGACCGCATCAACGGCTGCTTCCTGCGCTCCATGAACGGCAAGCCCCTCCCGACCAGCAGCGAGGAAATGCGCGGCCTGCTCGCCTATGTCTGGTGGCTGTCCAGGGACGTCCCCGTGGGAGCCGAGGTGGTGGGCCGGGGGAATCCCCCCCTGCAGGCCCTCGCGCCCGCGGATCCGGAACGCGGCAAGGCGATCTACGCCCGGGCCTGCGTGGTCTGCCACGGGGAGGACGGCCAGGGCTCCGCGGATATTCCGCCGCTCTGGGGTCCCCGGTCCTTCAACCTCGGGGCCGGCATGGCCCGCACCAGCAAGGCCGCGGCCTTCGTGAAGGCCAACATGAGCGGGCTGGGCGGAACGGAGCCCCTCACCGCCCAGGAGGCCTGGGATGTGTCCGCCTACTTCACCCATCAGCCCCGGCCGGATTTCCCCGGGAAGGTGAACGACTGGCCCCGGGGCGGAAAGCCCGCGGACAGCCGGTACTGAAGGAATATCCGAACTAGGAAATTGCAGCCAATCCAACTTGCCTTTCCAAGGCAATGCTCGCATCGTGGATGAAGCACGATCCTTGAGCGAGATGCCGTGACCCACATCCTCGTGGTGGAGGATGAGCCCTCCCTCTGCCAACTCCTCGTCAACAACCTGAGCTTCGAAGGCTACTCCGTGGAGGCCGTGGAGGATGGTGTGCCCGCCCTGGCGGCCCACACGGCCCGGGCGGCGGACCTCATCGTGCTGGACCTGATGCTGCCCCAGTTGGACGGGTTCGAGGTCCTCCGCACCCTCCGGGACCGGCGGGACCACGTGCCCGTGCTCCTCCTCACGGCCCGGGGCGAGGAGGCGGACCGGGTGAAGGGCCTGAGCCTGGGGGCCGACGACTACCTGGTGAAGCCCTTCTCCGTGCTGGAGCTCGTCGCCCGGGTGAAGGCGATCCTGCGCCGGACCCGCCCCGTGGACCGGCCGACCCTGCTGCGGTCCGGCCCCTTCCGCTTCAACCTCCCGCGCCTGGAGGCCCGGCGGGAAGGCCGGCCCCTGGAGCTGACCCCCCGCGAGTTCCGCCTGCTGGAGATCCTCATCTCCCACGCGGGCCGGACCCACAGCCGCAAGGAGCTGCTTCAGCTGGCCTGGGAGCCGGACGCCCGCCCCAGCGCCCGCACGGTGGACGTCCACATCGCCAACCTGCGCCGCAAGCTCGGAGAGGAGCTCGGTTCGCCCTGGATCACCACGGTGGGCGGCGAAGGCTACCGGTGGATCACCCCCGTGGAACCGGAGCCCGGCGGGGCCGCGTCGAACGGGTAGACTGGACCTTCGTCCCCGAGGTCCGATGGCGCCCTGGAACCCCCACAGCTGGCAGCGCTGCCCCGCCGCGCAGCAGCCGGCCTACGACGATCCCTCCGAGCTGGAGGGCGTCCTGGCGCGGCTCCGCCGCATGCCCCCCCTGGTGGTGCCCCAGGAGGTGGACCGCCTCCGGGGCCTGCTGGCCGAGGCCGCCGCGGGCCGGCGCTTCCTCCTCCAGGGCGGCGACTGCGCGGAGCAGTTCAAGGACTGCACGGCAGAATCCATCGCGGGCAAGCTGCGGGTGCTGCTCCAGATGTCCGTGGCCCTCACCCACGGCGGGCGGAAGCCCGTGGTGCGGGTGGGCCGCATCGCCGGCCAGTTCGCCAAGCCCCGCAGCAGGCCCACGGAGATGGTCCGGGGCCGCGAGCTGCCCAGCTACCGCGGCGATCTCGTGAACGGCCTGGAGGCGGACGAGGCGGCCCGCCGCCCGGACCCCGGGCGCATGCTGGAGGCCTACTTCCACGCCTCCGCCACCCTCAACCACCTGCGGGCCCTGGCGGCCGGCGGCTACGCGGACCTGCACCACCCCGAGCGCTGGGAGCTGCCCGGCGAGGCGGGCCGGGTGCCCGAGTACCGGCGCACCCTGGACCAGGTGCGCGAATCCCTGGACTTCCTGGAGGCCCTGGGCGGCGTGCAGCGGGACGCCCTGGAGCGCATCGACTTCTACACCAGCCACGAGGCCCTGCTCCTGCCCTACGAGGAGGCCCTCACCCGCTGGGTGGGAGAGAGCTCCGCCTACTACAACCTGGGGGCCCACACCCTCTGGGTGGGCGAGCGGACCCGCCAATTGGACGGCGCCCACATCGAGTACCTGCGCGGCCTCCGCAACCCCATCGGCGTGAAGGTGGGCCCCAGCGCCACGCCCGAGCACCTGGCGGCCCTCCTGGACCGCCTGGACCCGGACCGGGAACCGGGCCGGGTCACCCTCATCTCCCGCTTCGGCGCCACGAAGATCCAGGCGGCCCTGCCGCCGCTGCTGGCGGCCGTGCAGGCCACAGATCACCCGGTACTCTGGAGCTGCGACCCCATGCACGGCAACGGCGCCGAGAGCGCCCAGGGCCTGAAGACCCGCGACTTCGGCGCCATCCTCTCGGAGCTGCGCCAGGCCTTCGAGCTCCACCGGGCCCACGGCTCCCACCTGGGCGGCGTCCACATCGAGCTCACGGGCGAGGCCGTCACCGAGTGCACCGGCGGCAGTGAGGGCCTCTCCGAGGCGGACCTGGCCAAGGCCTACGAGACCGGCTGCGACCCGCGCCTGAACGGCACCCAGAGCCTGGAGATGGCCTTCCTCATCGCGGAGATGATGCGGGGCTAGGCTCCGTCAGGGATCTCCGCCTCCACCAGCTGAGCCAGCAGCAGGAGCGACTCCTGCCAGCCCAGGTAGCAGGCCTCCGGCGGGATGACGGCCGGAATGCCCGCCTGCACGATGTCCACCTCCGTGCCGACGGACACGGCCTTCAGGGAGATGGCCGTCTCCATGGTCCCGGGCAGGTTCGGATCGTCGAAGGTGTCCGTGTGCCGGATGCGCGCGCCGGGCACCAGCTCGAGATACTCGCCACCGAAGCTGTGGTTGCTGCCCGTCCCGAAGTTCGTGAAGGACATCCGGTAGGTGCCGCCGACCTTTGCCTCCAGGTGGTGGACCTTCCCCGTGAAACCGTGGGGCGGGAGCCACTTGGCCATGGCGTCCGGGTCCAGGAAGGCGCGGTAGACCTTGTCGGGACTGGCACGGAGCACGCGGTGGAGGTGGACGGTGTTCGTGGACATGGCCGCTCCTCGGGCAGGGGCCCGCAGGATAGCGCCGATGGGATTGTCGCGACACCGATCACCGGGCTCTCAACCGCGCCCCCGGCGCCAGGGTCGATAGGCTGATTGAGGGAGGTGGGATGCGTCAGGGAGGGTGGTGCCTGGGACTCGCCTTGCTCCTCTCGTGCGGGGGTGGAGGGTCCTCCTCCGCGCCTCCTCCGCCCGCCGCCGACCCCTGGGCCTCGGTGACGGCCGCCGTCCAGGCCGCCCAGTCCCAGTTCCCGGGCGGACTGTGCGTGGAGGTGGCTACGCCAGACGGCGTGGTGTACTCCCGGTCCTTCGGCGGCTTCACGAACCAGGATTCCGTGCTGGTGGCTTCCGGCTCCAAGTGGGTCACCAGCACCGTGATCCTCCGCCTGGTGGCCGCGGGCGCCTTCCCCCACGGCCTCGACACGAAGACCAGCGACCTCCTCGCGGACCCCGGCGGCGCCCCCTGGGCCGGAAACATGGGCCAGGTCACCTTGCGCCACCTGCTCAGCTTCACCTCGGGCATCAGCGGGGACGACGCCGCCTCGGAAAACGTGCTGATCAGCCTCCGGGCGGCCGTGGACCAGATCTACAGCGACTTCGCCGCCACCGCCTCGGCGCCGGGCAGCTACTTCTACTACGGCAGCACCCACATGCGCATTGCCGCCCGCATGGCGGAGGTGGCCACAGGCAAGCCCTGGGCCCAGATCTTCGCAGAGCAGCTGCATGACCCCATGGGCTGGTCCCCCGACAGCATCTACAGCGGCGGCGGTCCCAATCCCAACCCGGCCGGGGGCCTGCGGTGCACCGGCCTGGAGTACATGCGCTTCCTGATGATGCAGCTGCGCGGCGGGCGGGATGGCTCGGCAGTGTTCCTGTCGCCCTCCCTGGTCTCGGACCAGCGGACCGACGGCTACGGCCCCGCCACCACCCTCGCCTACAGCCCCTACCAGGATGCGGCCGGGTGGACCTACCACTATGCCCTCGGCAACTGGCTGGAGACCGCCGGTGGCACGCCGCCGGCCCCAGGGTCGCCCGTGATCCGCTACTCGAGCACCGGCACCTTCGGCTGGGCCCCCTGGGTGGCCGCCGACGGAACCTGCGCTGGCCTGGTCATGACCAAGCAGGCGGCGGGCACCATCCTCCCCTCCGAGACCCTCAAAGCCCAGCTGGACCCCCTGATCCGCGTCGCCCTCGCCCAGCATCCGCCGGTGATCCGGACTGTGCCCTGAGGGCTCAGTGCACGGTGGGGTGGATGCCCTCCGGGCCGGCCCGAAGGATCAGCGTTTCGAAAGCCGTGCCCACCAGGACCTCGGCTCCCGGCAGCAGCTCCTGCAGAGGCTTGAGCTTCGGCACCGGCAGCAGCAGAGCCTCGCCCGGGCGAAGGGTCGGCAGCTCCAGGCCCTCCCAGGCCCCGAGGGGCGTGCTGCGGCGGGCGGCCCCCGCCCGCAGCTCGAGGCTTCCCTCCGGCCAGGCGTCCACCATCCAGGCTCCCAGCAGGACGCTTCCTCCATCCTCCAGGGCCAGGCAGAACCCCGCGGCGCCCCCGCCCGCCAGGCCCAGGACCGCCAGGCCGGGACGGGGAAGTTCCATCAGCTCCGCCCCGGGCCCCCTCACCTGGAAGCGGTCGAGGGCGGTCCTGTCGGCCCGGTGCAGCGCCGCGGGCCGGGGCAGGCAGGGCAGCAGGTTCACGGATTCCGGAAGTGGAGCCAGGGACTCCGGCAGGGTGCCGCGGCGGTCCCACTTCTCGGCGTAGGCCAGGGTCTGCTTGGCCCGGGCCAGGGCTCGGGCTCCGCCTTCCAGCAGGCGCCGGAGGCTTCCGGGCATCAGGGCCTCGGCCAGCCGCTCCGGATCGCCTTCCCCCAGCTTGCGGAGGCGCATGCCCTCGATGCGGTTCAGGTCCGCCAGGCGGCCCGACGCCAGCCGGCCCACGAGCGTCCGGCGTTCCAGGGGCCCCTCGGCCCAGGCGGCGGTGCCGAGCAGCATCAGCGGATCAGACCTGGGCTTCGAGCCAGGCGCGGGTGGTGCCTGAGAGCGGCTTGGGCCGGTTGGTGGCGAAGTCCAGCATCACCTGCACGCTTTTCCCCTCGGCGAACACCGGGCCGCCCAGGCCCTTGGTGAGGCGGTAGCCCAGGTCGAAGGAGCTGTTGCCCACCCGGGCGCAGTGGAGTTCCACCCGGACGTCGTCGCCCAGGAGGATCGGCATGCGGTAGTCCACCTCGATGCGCGCGATGAGGAAGCCTTCGTCCGTGAAGGCCCGGCCGCCCAGGAAGCTGCGCCACCACTGGAAGCGCCCCTGCTCCATGAAGCTCACCACCACCGCGTTGTTCACGTGGCCCATGGCGTCCAGGTCGCTGAACCGCACCTCGATGGGATGGGAGAAGGGCATGGAGCCTCCGGACCCTGAACCTTACCGCCAACCGTGGCATGATGCGTCCCGATGCCCGCGCCCCTGCTCCTCGCCTACGACCCGGCCTGCACCCTCTGCTGCCGCATGGCCCTCTGGCTGGCCCGGCGGGACCGCCGGGGGCTCCTGCACATCGCCTCCCTGCGCGATCCGGACCTGCTGGCCCTGGGACCCGAGCTGGCCGGGCGCCCCCTGGAGGCGGAGATCCACGGCCTTGACCTGGGCACCCGCCAGGTCTGGGCGGGGGCGGACCTCCTCCGGCCCATCGCCCGGCGCCTGCCGGGCTGGCGCTGGGCCGCACCGCTGCTGGCGATCCCCGGCCTCCCCCGCCTGCTGAACCGGGTCTACCTGGGGGTGGCGGCCCGACGGTTCCGCCGCACCGGCCGGCCGCCCTTCGCGTAGCCTGGGAACCATGGATTCCACCCCTCCAAGCCCCTGGCACCCGGACCGCCGCTGGGCCGATCCCCTCATCGCCTTCCTGGCCCTCCTCGCCCTGATGGCCGCGGGTCTCACCCTTCGCGTCCGCCAAGAGGGGAACCACCGCCCCTCGGGCCGGACCACCCTCCAGGGGCAGATTCTCGAAGCCGGCCTGGCCGGATCCCACCTGCTGCGGGGCACCCCCATCCCGCCCCAGGAATGGGCCAAGGCGCGAGGCGGACTTTCGGATCCGTGGGACCGGTCCCTGCTCGCGGTGCTCATGGCGGAACTGGGCGACCCCGCCGGGGCGAAGGAGCTCGTCCAGACCAGCCTCCCCGCCGGCGCCGCGGGAGCGCGCTTCCGGCGGACCTTCGAGGCCGCCTACGAAGGCGCCCCCGTCCCGGACGCCGCGACGCGCGCGGAGATCCAGCGGCGGCTGGGGAACGGCTACACGGCCCGCCTGCTGGAGGCCCGGCTCCGGGACCGGGAAGGGGGACCAGGCGCCGGCGAGCTCCTGCGCGCCCAGGCCCGCGGCCTGCTGATCACCCGCCTCGCGGCCCTGGGGGGCCTCGGGCTGCTGGTGACGACCCTCGCCGCGGGGGGCCTCGCGGTGGGCATCTACCTCTGGGCCACGCGCCGGCAGCCGCCTGGCCGGCCCCTGCCCGCCTGGGGCCTGTCGGGACGGGCGGCGGCCTTGGTCTTCCTGGGCTGGTTCATGGCCTTCTTCGCGGCGGGCAACCTGGCTGGGCTGCTCCTCGCGCCCTGGCCCTCCCTGCGCTGGGCGGTCGTGCCCCTGGGCACCCTTCTCCATGCGGGGGTGGGCCTGCGGTTGCTGGGCTGGGCGGAAGGCCTCTCCTTCTCCGGACTGTGGCGACGGATGGGGCCGAGTCCGACCCGCCGCGACCTGGCCTGGGCCGTGGCCTTCCTCGCCCTGGCCGTGTTCCTGGTGCTGGCGGTGGCCATGGCCACGAGCGTGGTGCTGAAGCCGGAGCAGAACCCCCAGCGGGACCTGCAGGAGCTGCTCCGGGGTCTGACGGGCTGGGGCCCCACCCTGGTCATGTTCCTCGTGGTGGGGGGCGTGGCCCCCGTCTTCGAGGAGTTCCTCTTCCGCGGGTTCCTGTTTCCCGTGCTGGCGCGGGGGGGCCGCGTCACCCTCGCCCTGGTCGCCTCGGCCCTGCTCTTCGGGGCCATCCACCTCCAGCCCGCGGGCCTGCCCATCCTCAGCACCCTGGGCCTGGTGCTCGCCCTGGCCGTGCGGCGCGCCGGCAGCCTCTGGCCCGCCATCCTCGTCCATGCCTGCTGGAACGGATCGCTCTTCCTGCTGATGCGGGCCTTCTCCTGAGGCCGCCCAGCTGTTCCTGACGCCGTCAGGGGCCGTCCCCTCAGAACTGGAGCCGCGACAGGGCCGGCGCCAGCCACCAGAAGAGCTGGAGGACGATGAAGGCCAGGACGATCCACTTCAGGACCTGGCCCCAGTTGGTGCCCGGACCTTCGGAACCGGCCTGGCGGCCGGCGCGCTTCCGGGTGGAGAGGTAGGATTCCACCGGGTCTTCGGCCAGGGCGATCTTGAGGGGCGCCGTGCCCCGGGCGCGGGACTCGTGGGATCCGGATTCCGCCGACGGCGAGGCCTCGACCTGCCGGAACCGCGCCGTGGAGACGCTTCCGGTGCCGTCCTCATCCTGCCCAAGGAACGTGAACAGGCGGGCCCGCATGCTGACGGGGCCGGGCAAGGCGTCGATCAGCTCTTCCATGAACTCGGGCAGCGTGGTGTAGCGGTCGTCCGGATCCGCCGCCAGGGCCCGCCGGAACACGGCGGCCATGCGGGGAGACACATCCGCCGGGATGGCCACGGGCTCCTGGAGGATGTGGAGGATGATCTCGGCGAGGCCGCTCCCCGGGTGCGGCAGCTTGCCGGTGAGGAGCTCGAAGGCCGTGGCGGCGAAGCTGTAGCGGTCCGAGGCCGGCGTGCCCTCGCTGCCCCGGAGCACTTCCGGAGGCGCGTAGGCCGGGGAGCCCAGGAAGTCGCCGGAGGAGGTCAACCGCAGCGCCAGCGTCTGGGCCAGCGCGGCGCCATCCCCCTCCATGAGGGGCATGTCCAGGGACTGGTCGGAACCCGGGCCCAGGTGGCCCAGGGTGCGCGCGATGCCGAAGTCCATGAGCTTGGCCCGGCCCTCTTCGCTCAGCAGGATGTTGTCCGGCTTCACGTCGCGGTGCACGATAGCGCGGCGATGCGCGGCCCGCAGGGCGCGGGCGGTCTGGATCAGGACGCGGGCGCTGGTTTCCGTGTCCAGGTCCCTGTCCTTGATGTGGCGGCCGAGGCTCTTCCCTTCCACGTATTCCATGGCGAGGAAGGGCCCCAGGTCCTCCTCCACGCCGACGTCGAAGACCGTCACCAGGTTCGGATGGTTCAGCTGGGCGCTGATCTCCGCCTCGCGCCGGAAGCGCAGGGTGGCCTGGTGCCGCGCGGCGCCCGCGACCCGCACCACCTTGATGGCCACGCGCCGCTTGAGCAGCGGATCCTCCGCCAGATAGACAGTCCCCATGCCGCCCTGTCCGAGGGGCCGCAGGACCTGGTACCTGCCGATGGTTCTTGGATCTGCCATGGAACTGAAATTCTAACCACGAGACCCCTCTCCGAAGCCGGGCTAGAATGGAGGATTCGACAATCTGGAGTGCCCATGGCCGCCCTTCTCGAAGCCATCGAAATCAAGCGCAAGATGTTCTTCGAACTCGAAGACACGCCCTACCATTGCCTGGATGTGGAAATTTCGACCCCCACGGCCCGGGGCGGCCAGACGCTGGTGCGCATCAAGATGCGAAATCTCCTCACCCGCGCCGTCTTCGACAAGACCTTCAAGGCCGGGGACAAGTTCAAGGAGCCGGATCTGGTCCTCACGCCCGCCAGCTACCTCTACAGCGACGGTGAAGGCTCCCACTTCATGGACCAGGAGACCTACGAGACCCACACCCTGGGCGCCTCCCTCATGGGCGACGCCCTCGACTACCTCACCGAAGGTCTCATCGTCCAGATCCAGAAGTTCAACGGCAACCCCATCGGCCTGCAGATGCCCGGCCAGGTGGAATTGTCCGTCACCTACACGGAGCCCGGCGCCCGCGGCGACACGGCCAGCGGCAACGTCACCAAGCCCGCCAAGCTGGAGACCGGCATCGAGATCAAGGTGCCCCTCTTCATCAAGGAGGGCGAGAAGGTGAAGGTGAGCACCGAGACCGGCGAGTTCGCAGGCAGGGCATGACCCGCAAGTTCCGCCTCGGCCAGAGCCGCGAGGCCCAGGACCTGGACCACCGGGAGGCCTATTCCCGCGAGCGGGCGGCGGACAGCAAGCGGCGACAGCGCCACGCGGAGCGCCTGGAGACCGGCATCGAGGCGCACGACCCCGAGGCCCTGCTGCGCCTTCCGGATCCCGCGCCCTGGATGCATCTGCCCGAGGCCACGCTCATCCAGCGCCACAGCCAATGGGTGGACCTTGAGCTGGCGGATCGCACCGTGATGCGGGCCACCCTGAGCGGCAAGCTCAAGGGCGTACGCCTGGTCTGCGGGGACCGTGTCCGCTACTCGGCCGTCCCCGTCGAGCTCGATGACCCCAGGGCCCCCGCCTCCCCATCCGTCCGAGGCGACGGGGGCTCCCCCGAAGCCCAGGTGGTGGCGGTGATGCCTCGCAAGAGCCTGCTCAAGCGGGGCGGCATCGACGATCGCGAGCCCTGGCAGCTCATCTGCGCCAATGCCGACGAGCTCTGGATCTGCGCCGCGGTGGTGGATCCGCCCCTGCGCCCCGGCCTCCTGGAGCGGGCCCAGGTGCTGGCCCTGGACGCGGGCCTCGCCTTCCGCGTCATCGTCACCAAGCGGGACCGGGCCTCGAAGAAGGACACCCTGCCCGAGCTGGATCCGCTGCGCGGCCAGCGGGTCTCCATTCATGAGACGTCCGCCCTCAGGGGCGAAGGCCTGGAGTCCCTACGCGACCTCCTGCAGGGCAAGGTGGTGGTGCTGCTGGGCCACAGCGGCGTGGGCAAGAGCACCCTCGTGAACGCCCTGCACCCGCAGGCGGCCCTGAAGATCGGCGGCCTCACGAAGTTCGGCACCGGCAAGCAGACCACCACGGCCGCCCGCTGGCTGGCCCTGGAGGGGGGCACCCTGGTGGACACTCCGGGCATCCGCACCCTGAGCGTGCGCGGCTTCGACCGGGCCCTGCTCGCGGAGGTGTTCCCCGAGTTCCCCGCCGAGGTGCTGGAGGATCCCTGCGCCTTCGACGCCGAGGACGACGCGACGCTGGACCGCCTCGACCTCGAGTACCCCGAGCGCCTCCAGAGCCTCCAGCGCCTGTGGCTGGAGATGGAGGACCGCAACCCCAACCAGAACGTGTGGCGTTAGGAGGCCGGGGATGCAGGACCGGATGCAGTCCGACTCCAGGCTCCTGGGCCTCGTCTACAGTGCGGTCTTCGGCTCGCTGTTCCCCCTGTTCCACTTCGCGGCCCGGTCCTTTGCCCGGCGCGAGCGGGGCCACGAGATCGCCGACCAGATCGCCCACGCCTTCCTGACGCTGCGCCCCAAGTACCTGGAGGCCATCCTGGGCAACACCGCCCGGACGCTGGGGCTGCGCCCCACCCACCCGGAGGTGGACCGGATCGCCCGGGACATGGTGCGCCAGCATGCCCGCGCCTGGGTGGACTTCTTCTACTACGGCCAGCGCGCCCCGGAGGAGGCCCTGGCCCAGTTCACCTCCCTGGAGGGCCTGGAGCACCTGGACGCGGCCATGGCCGAAGGGCGGGGCGTCATCCTCCTCACGGCCCACGCGGGGAACTACGAGCTGGGCGGGCTGCTGCTGCGGGCCCGGAACCTGAAGATCCACACGGTCTACAAGCCCGACCGCTTCGAGGCGGTGGAGCGGTTGCGGGAGCAGATGCGCGCCCAGGGCGGCGTGGTGGGCGTCCCCGTGGATGGCATCGGCTTCTCGACCCTGCCCCTGGTCAGGCTGCTGCGGGAAGGCGCCTTGGTGGGCATGCAGGGCGACCGGGACTTCAGCCTGAACGGACTGCCCATCCCCTTCTTCGGCCGGGAGGCGCCCTTCCCCCGCGGCCCCTGGGAGCTGGCGGCCATGACCGGGGCGCCCATCGTGACCTCCTTCTTCTACACGGACGAGGCACGGCGCTTCCATGCCCGGTTCGGCGAGCCCATCCGGGTCCTGGGCCGCAGGGGTGAGCGTCAGGCCGCCATCGAAGCGGGAATGCGAACCTATGTCTCCACCCTGGAACAGTTGATCCGCGAGCATCCCAGCCAGTGGTACTGCTTCTATCCCTTCTGGGACGACCCGATCCGGGCCTCCGGCCCCAGGGGCTCGGGGCAAGCCACCTCTGCGGAGCCTTTGTCGACGGTCATAGGTGTTTGACCGTAAGCTTCAAGGTCCCGTGGCCTCTTCCCGGTTCCTACAAGGAGTCCCATCCATGCGCAGCGCCCTTCCCGTCCTGCTCATCGCCGCGGCCATCATCGGCTGCAATTCCAACAAGTCCCAGGCTCCCGTGGTCGCCGCCCCCATCCAGGGCCAGACCGCCGCGCCCGGTGCCGCACCGGCCGCCGCGCCTTCCGCGGGCCTGTCCGTCACCGGAAAGCTCCTGGAGCGCATCGCCGCCTCGCCCTACTCCTACCTGCGCATCCAGACCGCCCAGGGCGAAGTCTGGGCCGCCGTGCCGGAGACCAAGGTCGAGAAGGGTGCCGAGGTCACGGTGACCGGCGCCATGATCATGCGGGACTTCGAATCCAAGACGCTGAAGCGGACCTTCGCCCAGATCTATTTCGGCACCCTGGCCGGCAGCGGCCCGGCCGGGGCTCCCGCTGGCGACCCGCATGCCTCTGCTGGCCAGGCGGCGGCCGTTGAGGTGGGCAAGGTCGAGAAGGCCTCGGGGGCGGATGCCCGCACCGTCGCCGAAGTCTGGGCCCAGAAGAGCGCCCTCAAGGGGAAGACCGTCACCGTGCGGGGCAAGGTCGTGAAGTACAACGCCGGCATCATGGGCAAGAACTGGCTGCACCTGCAGGATGGCAGTGGTGACGCGAAGGCCGGCAGCAACGACATCACCGTCACCAGCAACGACCCGGCCGCCAAGGGCGACACGGTCACCGTCACCGGCGTGGTGCGCACCGACAAGGACTTCGGCTCCGGCTATTCCTACGTGGTCCTCATCGAGGATGCCAAGGTGCGGAAGTAGGCCTCAGTCCTCAGGATTCAGGCTTCAATTTTCGGCAAGCGGGCGCCCCCAGGCGCCCGCTTTTTCGGGTGGGGCCAGGTTGACCTTCAGCACCTCGAAGTTGGCGCTCAGGTCGAAATCCCGGGGCATGATGTAGCTCGGGTGCCGCGCGATCACCTGGTGCGAATGGGAGGCGGACGCGTCGCCGACCAGGGGTTGCACGGGGAAGCCCACCCGGTAGAAGGCCTTGGCGATGAGGGCGGAGCAGATCACTTCGCGGCTGCTGGAGCTGCCCAGGTACAGGGGGCGCCGCCGCCAGCGGGCCGGCAGCAGGTGGACGGGGGTGAGGTAGCGTCCCAGGTCGAAGATGTTGCGCCGGTCGTAGCGCAGGCCCAGGTGCCGGAGCATCTCGGCCACCACCTGCTCCAGGTCCCCGGGCGAGAGCCCCTGGGGGCGGCAGACCCTCAGGTTGTGGTCCGCATACCAGGCTACGGGGAACACCCGCACCCCTTCGGCCATGTCGCTCTCCAGGACCAGGTGGGCAGCCTCGGCCCCGAAGCGATCCAGCGCCGACTCGGCATGGGGACCGCCCCTGCGCAGCAGGGCATCGCCGATGTACATGGCGGCGTGGCTCCATGAACTCTGGCTGAGGCTCATGATCATGCGGCTGATGCGGGACTTGCCCTCCACCAGCACCACGTCGCCGGGGCGGAGCCCGGCCCGGAGCCGCTCCACATCGTTGGGCACCCGCCGCTGGTAGCTGGGCAGCTCCGCCGTGAGGTAGCGGACGAGGCCCCTGGTCAGCGCGTCATGGAGGAACATGGTTCCTCCTTTCCTCCGCTAGACGGCGGCGGGAACGGCGGCCAGCTCCTTCACCCAGGCCGGCAGGGTGCGGACGCCCTTGGGCGCCTGCAGGGCCTTCTGGTAGCGGCGGAGCTCGCCCTCGTGGTTGACGATAAAATCGCTCTCTTCGGCGTAGCTGGTGATGGGCAGCCAGGCGGTGGCGGCGCGGCCCAGGTCCGAGGCCTCCACTTCGAAGGCCAGGCTGAACGCCGCGGCCTTGAGGATCTGGCCCAGCAGCTCGGCCTCCTTGGCGCTGGTGAAGTCGGCGTCGTGCAGGAGGACGACAGCCTTGACCTCGCCTTTCTGGACCTTGGCCTGCAGCTCTTCCAGCGCGCCGAAGCGGTAGCCACGCTCCGTGAAGCCCCGGCGGTTCAGGATGCCGTCCTCGCTGGTCTGGTACTTGGGCAGCACGGCGGGAATGGTCTTGTCGCCGCTGCCGTAGCGCAGGCCTTCGGAGGCCGCCAGATCGCCCAGGCGCTGGGCAGTGTCGCAGCCGAAGGTGCCCTGGCCGATGACCGCCACGGGACCCGCGGCCTGGAGGGCCTCGCGGATGGCGTCGAGCGAGGCCGGCGCGCCCTTCAGCAGCGGCGTGGGAGCCCCGTCCTGCCGGTTGTAGTGCACGTAGGCGTAGCGCTCCGCGTCACTGATGAAGTGCGTGGTCTCCTTGCCCTCCAGGGGCCGGGGCCGGAAGCGGTGGATCTGGTTGCCTTCGTGGTCGATCCAGATGGGGCTGCCCAGCGCCGAGTGGCGGCTGATGGAGGGCGTGTTCTTGAGGTACCAGACGCGCTTGCGGAAGCGGAAGTCGCGGCTTGTGAGGGCGCCCACGGGGCAGAGGTCCACCACGTTGCCCGCATACGGATTCTGGTCGAGGGACTTGCCCGTGTAGGTGGTGACTTCCAGGCGGGAGCCGCGCTGGGCCACCGTGAGCTCGTAGCCGCCGCTGATCTCCTTGGTGAAGCGCACGCAGCGGGTGCAGTGGATGCAGCGGTTCTTGTCGATGACGATCTTGGCGCCCAGGTCCTCGTAGCGGTAGCGCCGCTTCACCTCGGCCATGCGGGAGTCGCCGCTGCCGTAGTGGTACGAGTAGTCCTGGAGCTTGCACTCGCCCGCCTGGTCGCAGATGGGGCAGTCCAGCGGGTGGTTCATCAGCAGGAATTCCATCACGCCGGCCCGGGCATCGGCCACGGCGGGCGTGTTGGTGAACACCTCCATCACCACGGCCTCGGGGTTGTCCTTGGGCGCGGGCGGCACGGTGGTGGTGCAGCTCGTGGCGAGCTTGGGCTGGCCCTTGATCTCCACCAGGCACATGCGGCAGGTGGCCACGGGCGTGAGCGCCGGGTGGTAGCAGTAGTGGGGGATGTCGATGCCCACGGTGCGGCAGGCATCCAGCACCAGGGTGCCGGGGTTCACGCTCAGTTCAACGTCGTTGATCTTGATCGTCGGCATGGGCCCACTCCAGGCCTTCCAGGATGGGGCTTGGGGCGCTGGAGGTAAAGGTGGACGCCCCAGCCCCTTCCGGCGGCCCAGGTCCTTCCGGGTGCCCGAAAGTCCAGGAAATCCGCCAGATCCGGCCGGCAGCGGCCCCCTGTGGCGGGAGTCACATTCGGGACGGGCGCCTGCTGCCGGCGCCCTGGAAGCCGGTGGGGCAGGACCTCAAGGCCACCGGGGACATCCAGCCCTTCCGGATGGGGCCACGGCATGAAAAAATCAAGGGTTCAGGGGGCGGACATGCCTACGGCATTGATCTCGGTGTACGACAAGACGGGGCTGCTGCCCCTGGCCAAGGGACTGTTGGCGCAGGGCTGGCGCATCCTGGCCACCGGAGGGACCCTCCGCGCCCTGCAGGAGGCCAAGCTGGAGGCCCAGGAGGTGGCCGCCTACACCGGCGCCCCGGAGTGCTTCGACGGCCGGGTGAAGACCCTGCACCCCCGCATTCACGGGGGCCTGCTCTACCGTCGCGACCTGCCGGAGCACGTGGCGGACGCCAAGGCCCAAGGCATCGATCCCATCGACCTGGTGGTGATCAACCTCTACCCCTTCGAGGCCACCATTGCCCGCGAGGGCGTCACGCCGGCCGAGGCCATCGAGCAGATCGACATCGGCGGCCCCAGCATGATCCGCAGCGCCTCCAAGAACCACGCCTCCGTCACCGTGCTCACCAGCCCCGACCAGTACGAGCCGTTCCTCGCGAAGCTCAAGGGCGGCGCCTGGGGGCTGGAGGACCGCCGCCGCTGCGCCCTGGAGGCCTTTCGTCGCACCGCCGCCTACGATGCCGCCATCGCCGGCTGGATGGAGCGGGAGCTGGCCCACGGCAAGGCTGCGGAACTTCCCCACCACCTCTGCCTGAACCTGGTGCAGAAGCAGGGCCTCCGCTACGGCGAGAATCCGCACCAGCCCGCGGCCTTCTACGTGGAGCCCGGCCGCAAGGTGGAGGGCATGGCCGCCTGCCACCAGCACCAGGGCAAGGAGCTCAGCTTCAACAACCTGCTGGACGCCGACGCCTGCGCCAAGCTGGTCTGGCAGTTCCCGGCCCCGGCCTGCGTCATCGTCAAGCACAACAACCCCTGCGGCGTGGGACAGGGGCCCCATGCGCTGGAAGCCTTCATGCGCGCCCAGGCCGGCGACCCCGTCAGCGCCTTCGGCGGCATCGTGGCCTTCAACCGGCCCGTGGGCGTCGAGGTGGCCCGCGTCATGGCCCAGACCTTCTGGGAGGTGATCCTCGCCCCGGCCTTCACCGGCGAGGCCCTGGAGGTCTTCGCGGCCAAGAAGCAGCTCCGCATCCTGCAGACCCCCGACCACTGGCCCCAGGCCGCCGAGGGCCTGGACACCCGCTCCATCGGCGGCGGCTACCTGGTCCAGCACGCGGACGACGGCTTCGTGCCCTTCGAGGACTGGGAGGTCAAGGCCAGCGGGTCCGGCACCAAACCCCGGGCCGAGGACCTCATGCTGGCCCAGCGCGTGGCCAAGGCCGTGAAGTCCAACGCCATCGTGCTGGTGAAGGACGGCGCCACCGTGGGCATCGGCGCGGGCCAGATGAGCCGCGTGGATTCCGTGGAGATCGCCTGCCGCAAGGCCGGCACCAAGTCCCGCGGATCCGTGCTTGGCAGCGACGCCTTCTTCCCCTTCGCCGACGGCCTCGAGCTGGCGGCCAGCCACGGCGTCACAGCCTTCGTGGAGCCCGGCGGCAGCCTGCGCGACAACGAAGTCATCGCCGCCGCCCAGAAGCTCGGCGTGTGGCTCTTCTTCACGGGCATGCGGCACTTCAGGCATTGAGGTTGTCCGGGGGTTCCGCGCTGCGCGCACACCCCCGGAGCCCCCACGCGCGACACGGGCAAAGCCCGTTCCGCGCTTTTTCTTTCCGATCGTCCGATATCCTGGATCACCTATGAAAACCTCCGAGCTCCGCCAGCGATTCCTGCAGTACTTCGAGCGCCAGGGGCACCGTCGGGTGGCCTCCAGCGCGGTCATCGGACCGGCGGACGATCCCACGGTGATGTGGACGAACTCGGGCATGATCCAGTTCAAGGACGTGTTCCTGGGCAAGGAGAAGCGGGACTACACCCGCGCCACCACCAGCCAGAAGTGCCTGCGGGCCGGCGGCAAGCACAACGACCTGGACCAGGTGGGCTTCACGGCCCGCCACCACACCTTCTTCGAGATGCTGGGCAACTTCAGCTTCGGAGACTACTTCAAGGCCGATGCCATCCGATACGCCTGGGAGTTCGTGACGGGCCCCGTGGCGAAGGGCAACCTCGGCCTGGACCCCTCGAAGCTCTGGATCACCGTCTTCGAGGGCGCCGACGGCGTGCCCGCGGACACGGAGGCAGAGGAGCTCTGGAAGGCCGCGGGCGTGCCCCCCGACCGCATCATGCGCTTCGGCAAGAAGGACAACTTCTGGCAGATGGGCGACACCGGCCCCTGCGGCCCCTGCTCCGAGATGCACTACGACCGCGGCGCCCACATTCCCGGCGATGCCACGCCCAACGGCGAGGGCGACCGGGTCATGGAGATCTGGAACCTGGTCTTCATGCAGTACGAGCGCGACGCCCAGGGCGTGCTCGCCCCGCTTCCCCGGCCCAGCATCGACACGGGCATGGGCCTGGAGCGCACCGCCAGCATCCTCCAGGGCGTGGACACCAACTACGAGATCGACCTGTTCGAGCCCATCTTCGAGGCCATCTGGAAGGTGGCGAAGGTCAAGGCCGACGAGCGCCGGGAGCATGCGAACCGAACCGCCTCCCAGGTCATCGCCGACCACATCCGCGCCGCCACCTTCATGTGCTACGACGGCGTGGTGCCCAGCAACGAGGGCCGCGGCTACGTGCTGCGCAAGATCGTGCGCCGGGCCCTCCGCTTCGGCCGCAAGCTGGGCATCGAAGGGCTCTTCTTCGCGGACCTGGCGCCCGCCGTGGCCCAGGCCATGGGTGACCAGTACCCCGAGCTGCTGGGCGAGCTGCCGCGCATCCAGAAGTCCCTGCGCCACGAGGAGCGGCAGTTCAGCCAGACCCTCTCCACCGGCCTGAAGATCCTGGAATCCAGCGCCATCGCGGACGGCGCCCTGGCGGGCTCCGACATCTTCCGCCTCTACGACACCTACGGCTTCCCTGTGGACCTGGTGGAGGACTGGTGCCGGGAGCGGGGCATCCGCGCCGATCTCGACGGCTTCCAGCAGGAGCTGAGCGCCCAGCGCCACCGGGCCCGGGCCGCCATGAAGTCCCACGACCTGCGCCTGGCCGGCGACCTGGCCGTGCTGGCCGACCTGCCGCCCACCACGTTCACGGGCTACGAGCACCTGGAGGGCCAGGCCCATGTGGTGGCGCTCTTCGATGCCGCCAACCGGCGCGTGAAGCAGCTCACGGGCGCCGGCTCCGTGCTGCTGGACCACACCCCCTTCTACGCCCAGTCCGGCGGGCAGGTGGGCGACACGGGCCAGCTCCGCTTCGAGGGCGGGCTCGCCGAGGTGCTGGACTGCACGGCCCCGGCCCAGAAGCGCCACCTCCACAAGGTCGAGGTGACCGGCACCCTGCTGGAGAACATGGCCGTCATCGCCCACGTGCACCCCATCCGCCGCCGCCGGGTCCGGGCCCACCACACGGCCACCCACCTGCTGCATGCCGCCCTGCGGGAGGTGCTCGGCACCCATGTGAAGCAGGCCGGCAGCGTGGTGGACGAGCATCGCCTGCGCTTCGACTTCACCCACTTCGCCCCCCTGGACGCCGAACAGATCGCCGAGATCGAGCGGCTGGCCACTCGCGAAGCCCTGAAGGCCCTGCCCACCGCCATCCAGGAGATGGACATCGACGCGGCGCTCGCCTCCGGGGCCATGGCCCTCTTCGGCGAGAAGTACGGGGACGTGGTCCGCGTGGTGCAGGTCCCCGGCTTCTCCACCGAACTCTGCGGCGGCACCCACGTGGGGAACACCGGCGAGATCGGCGTAGTGAAGATCCTCTCGGAAGGCGCCGTCAGCGCCGGTGTGCGCCGCATCGAGGCCGTGGCCGGCGAGCTGGCCCTGGAGCTGCTGCAGGCCGACGAAGCCATGATCCACGGGCTCTCCCGCCAGGCGAACGCGGCCCGCGAGGTCCTGCCGGACCTGCTCACGGTCAAGGATCAGCGCATCACCCAGCTTGAGCGCGACCTCAAGGAGGCCAAGCTCAAGGCCGCCAGCGGCGGCGGCAGCGCCGAGCAGGCCGAGCAGGTGAAGGGCGCCACCCTGGTCACGGCCGCGGTGGAAGGGCTCGAGGGCAACGCCCTGCGCGAGTTCATGGACCAGGTCCGCACGCGCCACCCCAGCGCGGTCATCGCGCTGGCCTCACGGACCGCCGAGGACAAGGTGGCCGCCCTGGTCTCCGTGTCCCCGGACCTGCCCTACGACGCGGGCGCCCTCTTCAAGACCATGCTGCCGGCCCTGAACGGCCGGGGCGGCGGGAAGAAGGACCTGGCCCAGGGCGGCGGATCCAACCCGGCCGGGTTGCCCGAGGCCTTCGCGGCCCTTCGCTCGGCGCTCTGATCCGGCCAAGGGTTACCTTTCGCCCTGCAGGTCCGACAAGATGGAGGTAGCACTCCCGGAGGCGTCCCACCCATGCTTCCCATCCGTCGCCTGCTGTTGCGGGATCACCTGATCCTCATGACGGGTCTGTTCACGCTGCTCCTGGGCCTGGCCTGGTGGGGCCAGCAGCGGGCGCTGGAGCGGCAGGCGGGCGCGCGGGCCAAGACGGCGCTGCGCCACCTCGACGAACTGCTCCGGATCGATCTCCAGTCCTCCCAGTCCCTGGGTCAGGTGGTCCATGACTGGTGGACGGACGGGACCCTGGATCCGGCCCAGCCCGAGCAGGCCGCCCGGATGATCCTGCCGGCGCTGATGGCCCAGCACAGCATCACCAGCCTCAACCTGGCCGCCTCGGATGGGCGATCCCTGCTCTTCCTGAGAATCGGCCAGGTCTGGTCCCTCCGGGAGCTGGAGAATGCGGGGCCCGGGGCCCGGATCCGCTGGCGGCGCCTCGATCTGGCCGGACCCGCGGCGCCGGGACCCTGGACCCCCATGTCCTACGATCCCCGCACCCGGCCCTGGTACGCCGCCGGAGCGGCGGCCTCCTCCCCTGCCTGGACCGAACCCTACACCTTCTACACCACCCAGGATCCGGGCATCACGTACACCCTGCCCCTCCGGGGCGAGGCCGGCCTCCGGGGCGTGGTGGCCCTCGACTTCCTGCTGGACGACCTCACCCGCCGCGTCTGGTCCGCCCAGCCCACGCCCCGCAGCCAGTCCCTCGTGGTGGACGCCCGGGGACGGGCCCTGATCCTTCCGCGGGACGCGGCCTATGAATCCCCCGAAAACCGCCGCCAGGCCTTCCTCAAGCCCCCGGAAGCCCGCTTCCTGAATCCGGGGATCCGCCTGGAGGACGACGCGAAGGATGGGGCGCCCCGCCGCATCCGCCTGGGGGGCCGGACGGCCATGGGGCTGTCCCGCTCCTTCGAGGGCCTCCCGGGCCTCCACTGGTCGCTGATGCTGGCCATCCCCGAGGATGACCTGCTGGGCCCGCTGGGATTCCGGGTGGCGGGCCTGTTCGGTCTGGTCGTCATCGGCCTCGCCCTGGCCGCCTGGCGCATCCATCACATCGCCCGCCGGGTGGCCGAACCCATCACCGCCCTCGGGACCATGGCGGAAACCCTGGGGCAGGGCGGACCTGCCCCCACCATCCACTCGGACATCCAGGAGATCCGCAGCCTGGAACACGCCCTCCTCCGGGCGGACGAGAGCCTCGCGGACCGCGCCCGCCTGCAGAGCCAGCTGGAGCACAGCCAGCGCATGGAGACCGTGGGCACCCTGGCCGGGGGCATTGCCCACGACGTCAACAACCAGCTGGCCGCGATCCTGGGCCAGCTCCACCTGAGCCGGGAGCTGCTGCCCGAGGGGCATCCGGTGATCAACCGGATCCTCCGCGCCGAGGAGGCCACGAAGCGCTGCGCCCAGACCACCAAGGCCCTGCTGTCCTTCAGCCACCAGTCGCGGCCGGAGCTGAAGCCCCTCGACCTCAACGCGCTCATCGGCGATACGGCGGCCCTCTTGGAGCGCCTGCTGGGGGGCCTGATCCGGCTGCACCTGGCCCTCGACCCGGACCTTCCCCGGGTGGAAGGCGACTCGGTGCAGCTGGAGCAGGTGCTCATGAACCTGGTGGTGAATGCGCGGGATGCCATGCCGGCGGGGGGCAGCCTCACCCTCCGGACCTTCCTGGACGAGGAAGGGCAGGTCTGCATGGAGGTCCAGGACACGGGCACGGGCATTCCCGACCATCTCCTGCCGCACATCTTCGAACCCTTCGTCACCACGAAGGATTCGACCAAGGGCACCGGCCTGGGACTGGCCATGGTCTTCGGCATCGTGAGGGCCCACCGGGGACAGGTCTGGGCGGAGAATGCCCCGGGCGGCGGGGCCTGTTTCCGCATGTGCCTCCCGCCGGTCCCCACGGACGCGCCACAGGAGGCCCCGGCTCCGACCGATCCCGCCGCAGATCCGGGAACCTTGGCCGGACGGCGGATCCTGGTGGCCGAAGATGAGACCCTCCTGCGCGACATGCTGGCGGACGCCCTGACCCTGGCCCGGGCGCAGGTCACGGCAACTCCGGACGGGAGCGTGGCCTGGCAGGCCTGGCAGACGGGCCGCTACGACCTGGTGCTGAGCGACCACCGCATGCCCGACTGCACGGGGCTGGAGCTACTGGAGCGGATCCGGGCCACGGGCTCGACGGTACCCTTCATCCTGGTGAGCGGCCAGGGGCTGGAGGGCATGGAGGCGAAGCTGGCCAGGGTGCCCCGGGTGCGGCTCCTGCCCAAGCCCTTCGAGCTGCCGCGCCTGCTGGGCCTGATGGCGGAGATGCTGGGGGCCTCTGGAGCCCGCTAGGTCAGCGCGTCTCCAGGTCCTCGCCGACCTCCATCTGGATCGTCCCCGCGGCCTCCGCCGAGCCCCGGGTCACGGTGACCGTGTAGAGGCCGGGCTTGACGAACTTCGAGCCCTCGCCTCGGTAGGACGAGACCAGGTCCGAGGTGGGCCTCAGGTCCCAGGCGATGCGCTGGAGGCCCGCCCGCCCCGGTGCCTTGAGGTTGGCCACGGGCCGGCCGTCCGGAGCCTTGATGGCCAGGCTCAGGTCCTCTCCGGTGTCGGCCTTGAGGTAGATCTGGAAGGTGGCGCCCAAGGGCGGATTGACCCCCCGGAAGGTCCCGGCCTTCCCCTCCTCGTTGGCGTTTCCGGGCAGGAGCTGGCGGGCCAGGACGGGCCGTGGCGTGAAGAGGTGGAGCTCTCCGCCCAGCACCTCGGGCGACAGGCCCTGCAGCACGGACAGGTCGTCCAGCACGAAGAGGCTGCGGCCGTGGGTAGCGATGACGAGGTCATTCTCCCGGGCCTGGATGGCCAGGTCGTCCACGGGCACCGGCGGCAGATCGCCCAGGGGCAGCCAGCGCTGGCCCTGGTCCAGGCTCACGAACAGGCCGCCCTCGGTGCCGCAGTAGAGCACCTTCGGGTTGACCGGATCCTCCTTCACCACGTGGGCCGGCTGGTCCGGGGGCAGGCCCGCGCCGAGCCCCTGCCAGGTCCTCCCTCCATCCGCCGTACGGTAGACCAGCGGCGCGTAGGAGCCGGTGCGGTACGCCTGGGCCACCAGGTAGGCCACGCCGGGCTCCCGGCCGGCCTCGAGGCGCTGGATCCACCGGCCCTTCACCGCCGCCGGCAGGTTCGGCGTGAGGTCCACCCAGGTGCCGCCCTCGTCCTCGGTGCGCCAGACCTTCCCGTCGTCCGTGCCCACCCAGAGCTGCCCGGCCTTGGCGGGGGATTCGGCCAGGGTGTAGATCACGCCGAAAGTCTCGGCGCCGCTGCCGCTGGTGCGGGTGCGCTGGGGATCCTGGGTGGTGAGGTCGGGGCTGATGGGCTTCCAGCGCTCGCCCCGATCCGTCAGCTTGAACACGCGGTTGCCCGCCAGGTAGAGCACGTCCTTGGCGTGCCGGCTGCGGAGGAAGGGGCTGGCCCAGTGGAAGCGGTAGGCCTCCTGCCCCTCGGCGGGCTCGGGCCGCAGGAACTTGGTGGCCCCGCTGCGGAGGTTCACCCGGAAGATGGATCCGCCCTGGCTCTCCGCGAACAGGATCCCGGCGTCGGCGGGATCGAACAGCACGTGGAAGCCGTCGCCGCCCCCCAGGTTCGTCCAGTCCTGGTTGAGGATGCCGTCCTTGCTGAAGGTTCGGCCGGGGCCCACCCAGTTCCGGTTGTCCTGGAGTCCGCCGGCCACCCGGTAGGGCGTGCCGTCGTCGACGGCGATGCGGTAGTACTCGCCGGCGGGAAAGCGGTTCAGCGCCTCCCAGGAGGCGCCGGCGGAGTGGCTCTGGTACAGCCCGCCGTCCGTCCCCAGCAGGAGGTGCTTCGGCGCCTTCGGGTCGAAGGCCAGGGCGTGCAGATCCGGGTGCACCTTCTCGGAGCGGTCCTCCCGCCAGGTGGCGCCGCCGTCCTCGGAGACGTGCAGGCCGAAGCCCAGGACGTAGACGCGGCGGTCGTCGTCCGGGGCGATGCGGATCTGGCTGAAGTAGAAGGGGCGGGGGTTCAGGGGGCTGGTGCGGGTCCAGGTGTCGCCGCCATCCTCGGATCGGAAGGTGCCGCCGGCCTTGCTCATGATGTCCATGATGGGGACGGTGCCGCCCTCGTCGCTCTGCACCACGGCCATCACCACGCCGGGCTTCGAGGCGCTGACGGCCAGGCCGATGCGCCCCGTGCCTGCCGGCAGGCCCTTCGTAAGCTTCGTCCAGGTGGCCCCGCCGTCCGTGCTGCGGAAGATGCCGCCAAGATCGCGTCCCTCCGTGGCCGCCGGCCCCGCCTGGAAGGCCCAGGGAAAGCGGCGCCGCGCGTAGAGGGCGGCGTAGACGATGTCGGGATTCCGCGGGTCCAGCACCACGTCGCCGCAGCCCACCCGGTCGCCGTAGGGCGCCGGGGCGGTGAGCACGGCCTTCCAGCTCTTCCCGCCGTCGGTGGTCTTGTAGAGGCCCCGCTCGCCGCCCGGCGTCCAAAGATCGCCCATGGCCGCGGCGTAGGCCACGGCCTCGTCCTTGGGATGGACGGCCAGGCGCGCGATGCAGCGGCTGGCCTCCAGGCCCGCGGCCGTCCAGGTGGTCCCGCCGTCCGTGCTGCGGAACACACCCTTCCCCCAGCCGGAGCTGTTGCGGTCGTTGGCCTCGCCCGTGCCGGCCCACACCACCTTAGCGTTCGCGGGGGACACGGCCAGGGCGCCAATGGAGCCAACGCCTGTCTTGTCGAAGATGGGCTGGAAGCTGGCGCCTGCGTCCGTGGTCTTCATCACGCCGCCGTGGGCGAGGCCCACGTAGCAGGTGAAGGGATCCGAGGGATCCACGGCCACCTCGGAGATGCGCCCGCCCATGACGGCGGGCCCGATGGCCCGGGCCTTCAGGGGCTTCAGGAAGGTGGCGTCCACCGGAAGGGCCGGGACCGCGGGCGACGCGGCGGGCTCGGCCTTCCGGGGTCGGCCCGCGGCGATCAGCGGCGAAGCCAGGCAGATCGACAGGGCCAGGGGGCTCAGGCTCATCAGGCGCATGGGGGACCTCACGCACGACGGTGTCAGCCTCGTGTCTTGAGGTCAACCCGGGGGCGTTCCTATTTCCGGGCCGCGCCGGATTTCGCGTGGCAGTCCACGCAGGCCGCCAGGTGCGGGTCGGGGCTCCGCCAGTAGACCCCGTCCTGACCCTCCACCTCTCCGCGCCGGGCTTCCGGCACCCGGGGCCAGTAGAAGGCGAAGGCGCTGCTGCCGTCGGCCTTCGTCTCCTTCATGTAGAGCGGGCCCGGCTCGGTCCCCGGCCGGCCGTGGTCGTCTTCGTAGGTGGAGAGCACCGCGTAGGCTCCGGGGGGAAGCGGCTGGCCGGCGCGGTAGGCGTCGATCCCCGAGGCGGTGACCCAGGTTCGCTGCCAGCGGTTCCCGTGGGACTTGCTGCGGATCGGTGCCGAGGTGGCGGGCTCGAGGCTCGCGTAGTCCAGGGCCCGGATGGGCAGGTCCGCCTCGGCATCCGCCCGCTTGGCGGCATCCGCCTCGGCCGCAGCCCGGTTGGTCTCCTCGTTGCCGAAGACCATGATGCCGCCCAGCTTCCCGCTGAGCCCCCAGCACCCCAGCCAGATGACGCCCACCAGGAGCGAGCCCGCCCCCACGCCTCGTTCCCAGAACCGGCGGCCGGCCCGCCGGGGATGACCCAGCGCCACGGGGGCGTCAAGCCGGCGCCAGGCGCGCCAGAGCAGCCAGAGGCATAGGCCACCGACCAGGAACCCGCTGAGGGCCGCCAGCTCGTGGAGCTGCAGGATCCGCTGCAGGACCTGTTTCTCGGTGACGGTCCGCGGAAGGAAGGCCCCGGGCGGGATGAGCGCAATCTGGCGCCCCCACAGGAGGCCGCTGGCCAGGGCCACGGTGCTGCCCAGCCAGCCCACGAGGGCCAGGAAGAACGATGTGCCCGTCCACAGCCGGGCATGCCTCGGATGGAAGGAGGCCAGCATGGCCAGCGGCAGCACGGCGATCAGGCCCAGGGGGATGTGGACGAAGGCCGGGTGCTCCCGGGCGATGAACTCGAGCAGGGGGGCGGTGGACACGGGCGGGCGACCTCAGAACACGCGGACGACGTTGAAGCCGATGGACCACTGGGAGGAGGACCTGGGCCCGCCTCCGTAGTCCCCGCTGAGGACCTGGTTGGCCGTGGTGCCTGGAACGTTGGTCCCGATAAGGGTGAAGCGGTGCTTGAAGGTCCGGTAGGAGACGCCGGCGGCGAAGCCTGGCCGGTAGGTGCTGCCGTCGGTCACGACGCCGGGCGTGGCGTGGGCGAACTTGGACGGCCGCGGATAGTACTCGCCCATGAAGGAGAACTTCTCGGTGAACCCGATGCGCAGGCCCAGACCCACGTTGAACACGCCTCCCGTGTTGGGCGAGGTGTTGGGCGCGGCCCCGGGCGGCACCGCCAGGATCGTGTCGGTGGTGGTGGTCTTGGTGATGTAAGTGGGCACCACCGAAAAGATGATGTCGTCCGTGAGGAAGATCTCCGTGGGCACCTGGAAGACGCCCCCGGCGACGCCCACCCTTCCGATGGGCGTGGTGGTGGCAGGCACCACCTCGTCGAACCGCTCTGCCCGCACGGCCATGCGGATGCGATCCAGGTCCAGCACCTGCTGCTGCAAGCCGAAGGTGAAGGTCTTGTTGTCCGCCGTGCGGTAGATGAAGGCGTTGAGGCCGGGGACCGGCTTGATGCCGAAGGTGAACCCCAGGCCGGCATAGGCGTAGCCGTCCAGGCCGTAGACATCCTTGCCGTGGTCCTTCACCGGCGTGACGAAGCGGTGGGTGAAGGCGAGGCCGATGTCCCAGAACTGCATCCGCTCGGCCGTGGGGAGGTTGATGGCCAGGGGATAGTCCGAGGACTCGGCGTGGAGCGCGCACGCGGTCCCGACTGCGCAGGCGAGAGAGAGGAGCTTCCGTGGCATCCGGCCTCCACTCAGCGCTTGGCGGCGAACTTGCGGACGATGTCGGTGATCATCCTCTGGGCGTCGGCCTCGGACATCTTGTCCTTGAAGGCCGGCATCTTGTCCTTGCCCTGCATGGTGACCTTCACCCAGTCGCTGTCCTTCTTCTTGTTGGCCTTGCGGCTGTCCGTGAAGTCGAAACCGGCGTCGGGAAGCGGCTTGCCGCTGTTGTCGCGGCCGTTGCCGTTGACGCCGTGGCAGCGGGCGCAGGCATCGGTCCAGTACTTCTGGAGATCGCCCTGGAACTTGGGTAGGTCCTTGGCGGGGTCTCCGGCGGACAGCGTGGCGCCAGCGAGCAGCAGGAGGGGCAGAAGGGCACGGCTCATGGAGGAATCTCCTATGGGAGGGTGGAAAGGCGGGGGAAATCAGTTCCAGGTGTTGTTGGCGGTGGTGTGGTCCTGGGTGTGGCAGGTCAGCGCACAGCCACCCTGCCCCTGGGTGCTGGAGGTGACCGTGTAGGTGAGCGCGCCGGTGGCCGGCTGTGAGCCGCCTCCGAACCGGATGGTGTCGCTGGGGAACTGATCGGCGGGTGAGCCGGTGACGGCCCCGCTGACCGCGGGGGTATCGAGGTACTTGAAGTGGTTCTGGGCGCCCGGCTTGGCCTGCGTCATGTCATGGCAGTAGTCGCAGGTCTGGTTGTGGTCGCTCGGGGTGTTGTGGCGGCCCATGGCGTCGTTGTACTGGGTGGGGGTGGAAGCGATCTTATGGCAGGCCAGGCAGTAGGTCGTGGCATTCACGGCGAGCGTCCCCGTCTGCCAGCTTGGGGTCGTCTGGCCGCCATGGCAGCTCACGTTGGAGCAGGTCAGCGCAGCCGCGGTGAACCCGGCCGTGCCCGACTGGGCGTTGAAGGTGGCCACCATGGCCACCGGGGCCGGGGAGGTCGGCTGGGAGACGCGCGCATTGGCGGCGTTGTAGTGCGCCAGGCTGCCTGCGCCGATGCCGTTGTGGCAGGTGTTGCAGGTCAGGGCGGTCCGCAGGCCCATGTGCTTGGCGTGGGCCCCGGCCAGGCTGGGGAAGGCCGTGCCCGTGGGACCGGCGGGCAGACCGGCCGCGCCCAGGTGGCAGGAGAGGCAGGTCCCCGGGCCCTTCCCGGCGTCCAGGGGGGAGGCGGCCTGGTGGCACACGCTGCAAAGCGGCGCCCCCGCCACGGGAGAGCTTCCGGCCACCGCATGGCAGGCCGCGCAGTCCGCCGTGAACTGGGCCTGGGTCACCGTCGTGTGGGTCGTGCCCGTGAACGGGACGGGATGGTTCGGCGCGGCGGGGCCGTTGGCGTGGCATCCGACCGTGCCGTGGACGCCGTTGTCGAAGGAGGCCGAGTAGCAGCTCGGGGCCGCGGGCAGGGGCGCGGTCCGGCCCTGGACGAGGCCGTCATGGCAGGCCTGGCAGGCCGCGAGGTTGCCCGCGTTGCGATGCGAAGGCACATAGCCCGGGAAGGTCTGGACCGGATCCTGGTACCAGGTCGTGGAATGGGCGAAGGCCGCCGTATGGCAGGCGGAGCAGGCCGTCGACGCGGTGCCCCCATCGAACATCGGAGTGCCGGGCGTGCCGTGGCAGCTCTGGCAGTAGAGCAGGTCCTGCTTGGCCTGGATCCCATGGAACGAGGGGCTCGTGGCCTCCGTCCAGATGGGGCCCAGCGGATGGGGCGCGCCGGCGTTCGCGTGGCACAGGGTGGCGTTGTAGCAGCCGGGCTGCGTGCCAGCGGGGGCTGGCGACGCCGGGTGCCCGGCGGGGTTGTGGGGGGAGCCCGGGTAGTGGCACTGGGCGCACACCGCCGCATTGGAGGGATCGGTGGTGGTGTGCGTGTGGAGCGATCCGGCGGAGAGACGCCATGGCTTGGCGGGGTGCGGCGCCTGGACCCCGTGGCAGGTCGCGCAGGCGTTCGCCGAACCGCCCCCGGAGAAGTCCTTCCCGTGGCAGATCTGGCAGGAAGCGAAGCTTCTCCCCGAAGGGCCCGCCGCCAGCTTCGCCCGCAGGCCGTGGAGGTCCGCGTTCGCCCAGCCCGGCTGGGTGCCATGGTGGCAGGCAGAAGCCATGCAGGAGGGCACGCCGCTGCCGACCTTCAGGACCGTCAGCTCGTGGCACCTGGCGCAGCTGCCCGCATCGGCCAGGGCCTTGCCGGGATGCTCATTGATCCAGCCGGCCGGGTGGTAGTAGCCGTAGTACACCACCGGGTCGGAAGTCCCCTTCCCGCAGCCGACGAAGGCCGCCACCGCGAGGAGGAGGATGCCGCGAAGACCCATCCAGGCTGGGTTCCTGAGCATGCTGGCACCTCCAGGCGACGGGCCGATGCCGAGCGGGAACCGACGGCGACCGTTGGAAGGACAGTCCGAAGCGCAGAAGATCGGCTTCGCTGTCCAAGGTAGGCCTGGTGTCCCTGGCGTGGAAGGAACCCGGGCGGAATTTGGATGATGAGGAACGATCCCCTGATCGCGGACCCGTGTCGATACATCCAACGAATGTTGTTGTTAGGCCTTTAGATGTAAGGCTGCCGTCGCGACTCGGGCATCCCGAGATGGTGGCTGGGCGTCCCGACGCGGCCCGCTCGCAGCCGCGGGAGCCTTCGAGATCCCTGGTTGCCGGAGCCTCGGTGATGGCCTAACCTGCTGCTTCCATGATCATGGACTGGGCAGGTACTCAGGGCTTCCGCAGAGGCTGGGCCGGATGGTGCGCCGCCGCCTTGTCGCTGGGGATCGTGATGCCCATGGTGGCGGTGATGGTCCTGGCGCCCACGCCCCTCGCGGCCCGCGACTCCGTTCGCGCCCGGCCCCCGGTCCTGGGGCACCGGATCTGGCGGAACCAGCCGGGACTGGCCCAGGACACGGCCACGGCCCTGCTGGAGAGCCGGGACGGGTTCCTGTGGGTGGGCACCGAGGACGGCCTGGCCCGGTTCGACGGGGCCCGGTTCGATCGCCTGTCCCGCCGCGAAGCGCCTGCCTTCTCCCACAACGATGTGCGTTGCCTGGCCGAAACCCCGGACGGCAGCCTCTGGATCGGCACCTCGCAACCGGGTCTCTTCCGCCTGAAGCAGGGTGTCTTCACCGCCCTTGGTCCCGCCGAAGGCCTGCCCGACAGCCCCATCCTCCACCTGGCCACGGATCCCCAGGGCGGCCTCTGGGCGGCCCCGGCCGAAGGCCCGCTGCTGCAACGGGTCGGGGAGCAGTTCCAGCCGGTCGCCTGTGACGCCGTCGGCCTGCGGATCCAGGCCATGACGACGGACTCCGGGGGCACGCTCTGGGTGGGCACGGCGGGATCGGGCCTCTGGCGGGTCCGGGAGCGGCGGCTGGAGCTGGTGGCCCTCTCGGCCGGCGACATCACGGCCCTCGAGCAGGACGCCGCCGGGACGCTGTGGGTGGGCACGCGGACCCAGGGACTGCTCACCTTCGCGGACGGTCGCCTGGGGCCTTCCAGCGGCCTGGGCGGCCTCCCCGCGCGAGCCATCACCACCCTCCGGGCGGACCGCGGCGGCGGCCTATGGATCGGCACCGAACAGGCGGGCCTGTACCACCGGATGCGGGACGGCCGGCTGGAGACCGCGCCCGATGGGCCGCAGATCCGGTGGACCGTGCTCTGCCTGCTGGAAGACCGCGCCGGCACCCTGTGGGTGGGAAGCGAAGATCGCGGCCTCCGCGCGGCGGTTGCCGTCCCCTTCCAGGCCGTGCCGGTGAGGGGGCCCGAACCCGAAGAAGCCGCCAGGATGGTCTGCCAGGACGCTTCGGGCACCGTCTGGTGCCTCACGGGGGACCAGTCCCTCGGCCAGGTCCGCGACGGCCGCATCGAACCCTTCGTCCCGACGGGAACCGTGGGGCCCGGGCCCATCTCCGCGCTGTGGCCCCGCGGGAGTGGCGGTCTCTGGGTGGGCACCCGGAAAGGGGGGCTGTTCATCCTCGAGGGGGGAAGGGCCCGGGCCGTGCCCTTGCAGGGCGGACCGGAGCCCGAGGAGATCCTCACCCTCTACGAAGACCCCGCCGGCGACCTGTGGATCGCCACGCCCCGTCAGGGGCTGCTGAAGCTCCTGTCCGGTGGAGCGCACCAGATCTTCCCGGTGGCCCGGGGCGTGGTGGCCATGGCCGGAGGCGGCCCGGAGCCGCTGTACGTGGCCAGCCCGTCCCAGGGGGTCGGGATCCTGGACGCGGAGGGCCTGCACTGGTTCGGGGCCGCCCAGGGCCTGGCCTCCGCCGGCGCCCAGGCCCTGCACCTGGATGGCACGGGCTCCCTCTGGGTGGGCACCCCGGACGGCCTGCGCCTCTTCCGCCATGACGCCTTCCAGACGTTCACCGGTCCTGAGGGACTTCTGAAGACAGCCATCCACGCCATCCTGGAGGATTCGGACCAGATCCTTTGGCTCAGCACCAGCCAGGGCGTGCTCCGAGTCCCCCGGCTGGCCATGAGCCGGAGTCTGCCCGCGGCCGGCCCCTCCCCCCTCGCCACCTTCGATCACTGGGACGGCCTGCCCGCCCGGGAGACCCACGGAGGCCCCCAGCCCGCGGCCTGGCTCACCCGAGAAGGCGAGCTCTGGGTTCCCACCAGCCGGGGCATGGCCCATGCCGACACCCTCCGGCTGCCGCCCCCCCCACCTCCCCTCCGCCTGTGCCTCTCGAAGGTCCTGAGCGACGAGTCGGCGCAGCCGATCCAGGGCCCCCTAGTCCTGGCCCCCGGCAGCCATCGGCTGGAGATCCACTACACGGGCATCAGCCTCACGGGCGCCGAGAAGCTGCGGTTCCGGTACCGCATGGAGGGGATCGACCCTGGCTGGAACGAAGTGAGCGACCGGCGCTTCGCGGTGTACTCGAACCTGCCCCCGGGCACGCGGCGCTTCCGACTCCAGGCCTGGCGGCCCGGGGAGGAGGGCCCCCCGCAGGAGGTCTCCCTCGAGGTGCGGGTCCAGCCCTTCTTCCACCAGCGTCCGGTGTTCTGGGCCCTGTGCGCCCTGGCGGCAGGCCTCTTCGGATGGTGGCTGCTGCGCCTCCGCCTCCAGCAGGTGGAGGCCCGCTCCGCCGTGCTGGACGAGCGCAACCGCATGGCCCGGGAGATCCACGACCACCTGGCCCAGGGCTTCACGGGCGTGCTGCTCCAGCTCGAGGCCGCCGAGGCCGGCCTGGCCCGCCTGGCGGGCGATCCCGCGCCGGTGCTCACGCGCCTCGACCGGGCCCGCGAGCTGGCGGCCGCCAGCCTCCAGGAGGCGCGCCGGTCCGTGATGGCTCTGAGCCCCCGCAAACCCGAGGGGACCGACCTGCTGGGCGCCCTGCGCATCCTGTCCGATCGCCTCCTCGCGGGCACGGGCATCCGGGTGGAGCTGGCCCACACCGGAGAGCCAAGACGCCTGGACGCCAAGCTGGAGGAGGAGCTGCTGCGCATGGCCCAGGAGGCCCTCACCAACGCCCTCCGCCACGGCAAGGCCAAGTGGGTCCGGGTGACGGTCCACTACAAGCGGCGGGAGGTGGGGCTGCGCGTCGAGGATGACGGCAAGGGCTTCGATCCCGCCGCCGGGGCCGCGGGCTATGGCCTCCGCAGCATTCGTGAAACCCTGGGCAAGCTCCGGGGCCACATGGATATCGACAGTGGACCGGGACGGGGCACCCGCATCACCATCATCCTGCCCCTCCGGAGATGGCGCCCATGACCACGACCCCTTCCGATCCCATCCGTCTGCTCATCGTGGACGACCATCCCGTGGTCCGCGACGGCCTGGTCGCCATCCTCCACCACGGCGAACCCGATCTCGAAGTGGTCGGCGAGGCCGGTGACGGCAAGGAGGCCGTGGCGGCCTGGCGCACCCTGCGCCCCACGGTCATCATCATGGACCTCCAGCTTCCCGGCCAAACGGGCGTGGAGGCCATCACGGCCATCCGGCGCGAGGATCCGGACGCACGGATCCTGGTCCTCACCACCTTCGACGGCGATGCCGACATCCACCGCGCCCTGGAGGCAGGGGCCCGGGGCTACCTGCTGAAGAGCATGCGGCGCGGCACGCTCATCGAGGCCGTCCGGGCCGTGGCCGCAGGCCAGCGCTACCTGCCTCCCGCCACGGCCGCCCGCCTGGTGGAGGGCATGGAATCCGAGCGTCTCACCGCCCGGGAGCTGGATGTGCTGC
Source organism: Geothrix sp. SG200 (assembly GCF_022808935.1). Lineage (GTDB taxonomy): Bacteria > Acidobacteriota > Holophagae > Holophagales > Holophagaceae > Geothrix > Geothrix alkalitolerans. The sequence continues at coordinate 12,462 of NZ_JAKZFR010000005.1, read as the reverse complement.
GCCTGCTGGCCCAGGGCCAGCGGAACCGCGAGATCGCGGACTCCCTCGGCCTGGCGGAACCCACGGTGAAGATCCACGTGAACAACCTGCTGCGCAAGCTGCAGGTGAAGGACCGCACCGAGGCGGCCATGGTGGCCCTCAAGCGGGGCATCATCCACCTGGATGGCTGACGCCTACTTCCGGAAGGTGAAGAACACGGCTCCCACGAGGCACAGCCCCGCCCAGAGGTGGTTGAGGTGCAGCCGCTCCCGCATCCAGGCCACGGTGAACACGGCGAACACCAGCAGCGTCACCACCTCCTGGATCACTTTCAGCTGGGGGAGGCTGAAGCGCCCGTAGCCGAAGCGGTTGGCGGGAACCATGAGGCAGTACTCGAAGAAGGCGATGCCCCAGCTCGCCAGGATGGCGATCCAGAGCGGGCTGTCGCGGTGGTGCTTCAGGTGCCCGTACCAGGCGAAGGTCATGAAAATGTTGCTGAGGACGAGCAGGATGACCGTTCTCATCGGCCACCCTCCGAGGCCGCAACAATCGAGCTTGAGGCCTGAGCCCGCAGGGCGAAGAAGATGTTGCTGGGAATAAGCAGGAGGACAGTCCGCATCCCTCAAGCTTCGAGCACGCCCTGGATCTTGGCCAGCAGCTCTTTGGGGCCGTACGGCTTCTGGATGAAGCCCCGGAGCCCCTTGCCCACGAAGCGGCCCATGGCCTCGCTCTCGTTGTAGCCCGAGCTCAGGATGACGCGGATGTCGGGCTGGAGGCGCCGCATCTCCCGGAAGGCCTCCTCGCCGCCCATGCGGGGCATGGTCATGTCCAGGAGCACCACGCCGATGTCGGCTCCCCTGGTGCGCACCAGATCCACGGCCTCCTGGCCGTCCTGGGCCTCGAGCACCTGGAGCCCCCGCCTCTCCAGGATCTGCCGGGCCACGATCCGCACGGTCTCGTCATCGTCCACGACCAGCACGAGGCCGTGGCCGGCCCAGGGGGCCTCCTCCACCACCATGGCGGTCTCGGTCTCCAGGTCGAGGGCCGGCAGGAGCACCTTGAACGTGGTGCCGTGCCCCACTTCGGAATAGACGCGCAGGGCGCCCTTGTGGCCCCTGACGATGCCCATGATGGCCGAAAGCCCCAGGCCCCGGCCCGTGAACTTGGTGGTGAAGAAGGGTTCGAAGATCCGGCCCTGGGTTTCCGGGTCCATCCCGCAGCCCGTGTCGGCCACTTCCAGATAGACGTAGGGGCCCGGCGCCACATCCTGCCCCACCAGCATGGTCTGGGCGGAGGTCGCGTCCACGCGCTGGAGGCCCGTGGCGAGGGTGATCGTGCCGGAGGCCTCGCCGATGGCCTCGGCCGCGTTGATCACCAGGTTCATGATCACCTGCTGGATCTGCGATGCGTCCGCGGAGACCGCCGGGAGGCCCTTCTTCAGGCTCAGGCTCAGCACCACGGTCTTGGGCAGGCTCACCTCCAGGAGGTGGAGCATTTCATCCACCTGGACGCTGAGATCCAGGTTGCGGACCTCGAACCGGCCGCGGCCGGAATAGGCGAGCATCTGGCGGGTCAGGTCCGCGGCCCGCTGGCCCGCCTTCTGGATGGCCTCGATGTTCCGCCTGGCTGGGTGCAGTGGGTTGAGCTGGTCCAGGGCCAGGCCCGCGTGCCCCAGGACGCCCATGAGCAGGTTGTTAAAGTCGTGGGCGATACCGCCCGCCAGCACGCCCAGGCTTTCCATCTTCTGGGCCTGGAACAGCTGCCGCTCCAGGGTCGCGCGCTCCGTTTCGGCCCGCTTCTGTTCCGTGAGGTCCCGGAGGACAGCGTGGTAGATGTGCTGAGTGCCCAGGCGGTACTGGGTGATGGCCACGTCGCAGGGGATCTCCCGGCCACTCTCGTGGAGGAGGACCCACTCGAAGCGGTTGCGGGTGCCGGCCTTCACCTCGGCCAGGAGCCCCAGCGCCGCCTCGCGGCTGGTCAGGCCCGAAGGCTGTCGGGCCGGGCTCAGCCGGGTGGGATCCTGGCCAAGCAGGGCCGGGCCGGGCCGACCGAGCAGCTCCATCGAGGCCTGGTTCACATCCTGGATCACCCCATGCACCAGGAGGATGATGGGATCGGGGGATTGTTCGAACAGCCGGCGGAACCGCCCCTCCTCAGACTCCAGGGCCTTTCGGGCCAGGAGGCGGTTCAGCACCAGACCGGCAGTCTCCGCCAGGCTCTGCAGGGCCTCGAACTGTTCCTCGGAAAGCGTCACGTGGCCCTGAGCCCCGAAGGAACCGCCGCTGAGCGACCCCACCACCGTGCCCTCGTGGGCCAGGGGGAGACCCACCCAGGTGTGCATGGGTCTCGGCCAGCCGGACCGGTTCGGCTCAACCGGGAGGTCCTCCCACCGGCGGATGTGGACGGCCTTCTGTCGGAGGTAGACCCGCTCCAGGATGCGGTCCCCATCCACCGGATCGGGCCGGCGGATGCTTTCGACCGTGCCATGGGCCTCGAGACCGCGGGTCCAATGGGTGGTGCGGCACGCGCGGGCCGAGGCATCGAAGCGGTTGAACCACCACTCGGGAAGGGGGGCCAGCCGCCCGGCCCACTGGAACAGCTGGGCCACCAGGGTGTCCTCGTCCGCCGCTTCGGCCAGATCATGCGCGGCGCGGGCCAAATCCCGGAAGAGAAGGGCCGTTTCCGCAAGGCGCGCCTCCGCCTCGATGCGCTCCAGCAGCAGCGCGCTGGCCCGGGCCAGACCCTGGAGGGTCGCCAGCTCGTCCTCGCCGGGGTGGGCGGCCTCCTCGCCCCCGAGGTCGACGCCGAAAAGAACCCCTCCAAGGCGCCCCTCATGGACCATGGGAACGCCAAGCAGGCTGCCCAAGCCTGCCGCCTTCACGAACCCGGGCGGCACCTTTCCGGGCATGGCGGCCGCATGCGCCAGGAAGACCGGGCGGTGACGGTCGCAGATCTCCCGCACCAGGCCGGCCTCGAGGAGTGACAGGCGGGCATCCCTGAGGGCGGCTTCGAGGCGCGGCTCCAGGGGAGGGAGGGAGGCCGCCACGGCCAGGGCCCGCTGGCCCTCGCGCGCCTCGATCTGGCCGACGAACCACTGGGCGCGGGGTCGAATCTCCAATGCCCGTCCGAGGAGCACCCGGAACACCTCCTCCCGGGTGCGGGCCAGGCTCAGGGAATAACACCCCTCCGCCAGGTGCCGACGCAGCCTTGCGGCACCCGCCTCCTCGTCGACAGGGAGGGGATCGGAAGGGTCGGGCGGGAATACGTCCAAGAGGAATCCGGCCTGTGGGTATGGTCTGCCAGGACTCTATCAGACGCGGTGCTTCCTACCTTGCGATTTCCACCGCGCGCAGCTCCCGCATGACCGTCACCTTGATCTGGCCGGGGTACTGCATCTCGGATTCGATGCGCCGGCTCACGTCCTTGGCGATCCAGTAGGCCTGGTCGTCGTTGACGGAGCCAGCGTCCACCAGGATGCGGATCTCGCGGCCGGCCTGCATGGCGTAGCTCTTCTGCACGCCCTTGTAACTGCCGGCGATCTCCTCGAGCTTCTCGAGGCGCTTCACGTAGGTCTCCAGCATCTCGCGCCGGGCGCCGGGCCGGGCGGCGCTGAGGGCGTCCGCGGCCGTGATGAGCATGGCCTCCACCGTGCGGGGCTCGAAGTCCCCGTGGTGGCAGCTCATGGCGTGGATGACCTCCTCCTTCTCGCCGTAGCGCTGCATGAGCTGCATGCCGATCTCGATGTGGGTGCCCTCCACCTCGCGGTCGATGGCCTTGCCGATGTCGTGGAAGAGGCCGGCCCGGCGCGCCAGCTTGGCGTTGGCGCCCATCTCGCCCGCCATGTACTCGGCGATGCGGGCCACCTCCTTGGTGTGCTCCAGCACGTTCTGGCCGTACGAAGTGCGGTAGTTCAGGCGACCCACCAGCTTGTGCAGCTTGGGGTGCACGTCGGGGAAGCCCAGCTCGATGCAGGCCGCCTCGCCGATCTCCTTGAGGTGCTGGTCCATGTCCACCTTGACCTTCTCCACCACCTCCTCGATGCGCGCCGGGTGGATGCGGCCGTCCGCCAGGAGCTTCAGGATGGCCTGGCGGGCCACCTCCCGGCGGATGGGGTCGAAGCTGGAGACGACGATGCTCTCGGGCGTGTCGTCCACGATGAGGTCGCAGCCCGTGGCCTTCTCCAGGGCGCGGATGTTGCGGCCTTCGCGGCCGATGATGCGGCCCTTGAGGTCGTCGCTGGGTAGCTGGACAGAGCTCACGGCCTGCTCGGCCACCACGTCCGAGGCCACGCGCTGGATGGCGGCACCGATGGTCCACCGGGCCTTCTTGGCGGCCTCCTCCTGGGCCTCCTCCTCGATGCGGCGCACCAGCTTGGCGGCGTCCATCTTGGCGGCGTATTCCAGCTGTGCCGTCAGCTCCTTCTTGGCGTCCTCGCGGGTGAGGCCGGCGATCTCCTCCAGGCGCTGGGCCTGGGCCTCCACCAGCTGCTTGGCCTCGGCCTGCTTGGCCTCGAGCTTCTCCAGCTCGGCCTTGCGCTTGTCGTTGAGGGCGTCGAGGTCCTTCGTCTTCTGGTCCACCTGCTGGAGCTTCTTGTCGAGGCCCTCCTCCTTGGTCTGGAGGCCGGTCTCCTTCGTGTGGAGCCGCTGCTCCTGCTTCTCCAGGTTGGCTTGGCGCTCGGCCAGCAGCTTCTCGGCCTCCTGCCGGGCCTGGAGGGCCTGCTCCTTGGCCTTCAGGGCCGATTCCTTGCGGAGGGCCTCGGCCTCCTGCTCGCCACGCTCGCGGAGGCGCTGGGCCTCGCGCTGGGCCTCCTCCAACAGCTTCTCGCGCTGGGCCTTGATGTCGGCTTCCGCCTTGGCCTGGGCCTGGGAGGCTTCCACCGTCGCCTTCTGGGCCCGCAGGGCCATGAGGAGGCCCACGCCGGCCGCGGCGAAGAAGAGGAGAAGAAAAATCCAGCTGATCAGGTTCATGGGCGACTCCAGGGAATGGGATCCGAAGAGCCACCAGCACCAGAATGTGAAAGAAAATCCCCGCTCAGTCGTGGAGGCTTGCCGAGTTCCCTAGCTGGTAGGGGGGAAACCAGAGTCCCTGGCTAAGGCGCGCCGACGCGCGGAACGCACAGGACAGGGGGAAGGTCTCCCAGGTCGACTTACGGAACAAGCGCTTGGCCATGATCACGGGCCTCGCAGGGAAATCAGTCTCCGTCCTCGTCGAGGAAGGGCACGGGGGCGGAAGGTTCGTCCGGAACATCGTTCAGCAACTTCGAGAGAGTCTGTTCCAGGTTCTGGGTGTGCTGGTTGGCTTCCTGCTCGAGGCGCGCCACACGGTGCGCCAGGTTCAGGGCGCCCAGGAGGTACCAGGACGGGGTGTCCAGGCCCTTCGGGACGCTCCCCCATCTTAGCTGGCATTGCGAGTCCATGTCGCGGAAGGTGTCCTCCAGGATCCGCACCGCCGCCGCCAGGGTCTCGGGCCGGTCCGTCTGGACCTGGAGCTCCCGCCCCAGGACCGACACCGTGGCGGCCCGGATCCCCGGCAGGGGCGGCTGGGGCTTCATCCCAGGGCCTCCAGAGCCTGCAGGATGGCGGCCACCTGCGTCTTCACCGCCTCGCGGTCCTTCTCCAGAGCCGTCTTCTCGGACAGGGCCTCCTCCAGCCGGGCCCGGAGGGACTGGAGCTCCTGCTCTCCGGCCGAGCCGGCGGCCTTCAGCGCATCCAGCTCTTCCTTCAGCTGGTTGCGCTGCTGCACCAGGGCGTGCATCTTCGATTCGAGTTGTTTCAGCAGATCCATGGTGTCCTCTTGGGGGATTCTACGCCCGCAGCCCCTAGGCCCGCAGCTTCGCCCCGAGGGCCTCGGCGGCGGCCAGGGCCGAGGCCATCCAGGCCTCCACCTCCAAGCTCACGAGGGTCCGATCCATGGCCTGGAAGGTCAGCCGGAGAAGCCAGGACTTGCTGCCCGGCTCCAGCCCCTTTCCCTGGTAGAGGTCCGCGCAGGTGAGGTCCACCAGGGCCGAGTCCTTCAGGGCTTCTCGTACCACCCCATGCATCCGCAGCCAGGGCAGGTTCGTTGGAATCGTAAGCGAGAGATCCCTTTCCACTGCCGGAAAACGGCTGTGGGGCATGTAGGTGGGAATGATGCGGGCATCGGGCCGGCGGAAATAGGAGAGGGGCAGCTCGGTCACCACCATGGCATCTTCATCAAGGACTCGCACCTTCCGGTCCGTCCCAGGGAGGCACACATCCTTCAAAACCCCGTGAAGGTGCTTGGCCTTCACAAGGGCCGGCTTGGATTCGGGATCCCCGTCCCAACGCTCTCCAGCCCAGAGGAGGGCCACGGTCCAGGTGTCCTCCGGCCCGGCGGGCAGGCCGCGGTAGGTGGGCGCGATCTCGAAGAGGCGCACCTCCCGCTGGCCCTGCTTGCGGTTCTGCCGGGCCGTCTCCACGAGGGAGGGCACCAGGGACCGCCGCAGTCGCGAGTACTCGACGCCCAGGGGGTTGGCCAGGGTGCGCTTCTCCGGATCATCGTGGGCCTCCGTCCCCAGGGGACCGGCGAAGCTCGCGTCCATCTCTGGGCTCACGAAGCCGTAGGTCACGGTCTGGTGGAAGCCCAGGTGGGCCAGCCGACGGGCCAGGGCCTGCCGCTGGAGGTACTCGGGAGCCAGCGGCTGGGGCGGGCCCTCCAGGGGCGGCAGGACCGAGGGAATGGCCGCATAGCCGCGGAGGCGCAGGACCTCCTCGGCCAAGTCCTCGGGGATGCCGAGGTCATGGCGCCAGGTGGGTGGCTGCACGGCCATGGCCTCGGAGCCAGTCGTCACCCGGCAGCCCAGGGCCTCCAGGGTCCCGGCGGCTTCCGCCAGGGACAGAGGCTCCCCGGCCACCCGGGTCAGGAGATCCGCCGTCAGGGTCACGGTCGGAACCGTCGCGGGCAGGGCACCGGCGGTCCAGGCGCCTTCGAGGGTGGCGCCGGCCCAGGCCTGGAGCCGCTGGACCAGGAGGTCCCGGGCCACGGAGGCCATGGCGGGGTCCGCGCCCCGGCCGAAGCGCTGGGAGGCGTCGGAGTGCAGGCCGTGGCGATGGGCGGAGGCGCGCACGGTGCGGGGCTCGAACCAGGCGCTCTCCAGCAGGACCCGCCGGGTGGCCTCCGTGACCTTGGTGGCCTCGCCGCCCATGACGCCCGCCAGGGCGATGGGGCCGCGCTCGTCGGCGATGACGAGGTCCTCCGCCGCCAGCGTGCGCGTCACGCCGTCGAGGGTCACCAGCTTCTCGCCCGCCACGGCCCGGCGCACGGTGACGGCCCCGTGGATGCGGTCGGCGTCGAAGGCGTGGGTGGGGTGGCCGTAGCGGTGCAGCAGCTCGTTGGAGGCGTCCACCGCCGGCAGCTTCTTGGGCGACGCGCCCAGGGCGGCGAGGAAGGCCTGCACCGCCTCCGGCGTCTCGCCCGCGCCCAGCGTCAGCAGGGCCGTGGCATAGATCGGGCAGCCGGGATCCGGCAGGTGGACCGGGACCTTCGGCGCCCCCTCCGGGGTGGGCGGCGGGGCCAGCGGCGCCATCGGCGCCTTCAGGCGGGCGGCCAGGTCCCGGGCCATGCCGCGGTGGGACATGGCGTCCCCGCGGTTGGCGGTGATGTCCACGTCCAGCACCTCGGTGCCGGGACGGGCCTCCACGGCGTCCACGGGGAAGCCCAGGGAGGCCAGCAGCTCCGCCAGCTCGCGGGTGGCGAGCGAGGCGGCGGCGGGCAGTTCAGCGGCCAGGGCGGCGCGTTCGATCCACATCAGTCCAGCCCTCCCATGGCTTCGAGGAACCGCTGGTCGTTCTCGAAGAACAGCCGCAGGTCCGGCGTCTGGCTCAGCATCATGGCCATGCGCTCCACGCCCATGCCGAAGGCCCAGCCGGACCATTCCTTTGAATCGATGCCCGCGAACTCGAGCACATTCGGATGGATGAGCCCGGCGCCCAGGATCTCCACCCAGCCTGAGCCCTTGCAGACGCGGCAGCCCTTCGCGGCGCACAGCGGACAGCTCACGTCCACCTCGCAGCCCGGCTCCACAAAGGGGAAGTAGGAGGGCCGCAGGCGGATCTCCGTGTGGGGGCCGAACAGCGCACGCAGGGCATATTCCAACGTGCCCTTGAGGTGCTGCATGCCGATGCCGTGGCCCACGAGCATGCCCTCCACCTGGTGGAACATGGGGCTGTGGGTGGGATCGATCTCGTCCTTGCGGTAGACGCGGCCCGGTGCGAGGAAGCGGATGCCGCCCCTCTCGTTGAGCAAGCGTGCCCCATCCTTGCCGTAGCGTTTGAGCGTCTGCACCTGCACGGGGCTCGTGTGGGTGCGGAGCAGGCGGCCGGGATGGGCGGCCAGGTAGAAGGTGTCCGCGCTGCCGCGGGCCGGGTGGTCGGCCGGGATGTTGAGGCCGTCGAAGTTGTGCTCTTCCGTCTCGACCTCGGGACCCTCCTCCACGTGGAAGCCCAGGGGCCTGAAGACGTCCACCAGGCGGTCCATGAGGCGGTTGAGGGGATGCAGCGCGCCCCGGGCGGGCATGGGCGGCGGCAGGGTCGCATCCCAGGACGACGCCCCGACGGCCTTCTTCGCGGCCTCCAGATCCGCCTGGCGGGCCTTGAGGCCCTCCTCCCAGCGCTGCTTGAAGGCGTTGATGGCGGCGCCGAGCTCGCGCTTCTGCTCCTTGGGAGCGGCCTTCAGCAGGTCCATCATGCGGGCCGCGTGGCTGCCCTCGCGTCCCACGTAGGCGCCCTTCAGGCGCAGGAGGGTATCGAGGTCGGCGCAGGCCTCCAGGGCGCCGGCAAAGGTGCGGTCCGCTTCATCGATCTCGGGCGGCAGCAAGGAGTCCATGGCAAGCCTCGGTGGGAAGGTCAGAACAAAGAAAGGCCGCTCGCGCGGCCTTCCGGGTGTCTGCGATGGGTTGCTTCGCGATCAGCCCTTGGCCACGGCCACGAGCTTGGTAAACGCTTCGGGATTGCGCACGGCGAGATCCGCGAGGATCTTGCGGTCCAGATCCACGGACGCCTTCTTCAGGCCGCCCATGAACTTGGAGTAGCTGGTGCCGTTCTGCGTGCAGGCGGCGCTGATGCGCACCACCCAAAGGCGGCGGAAGTCGCGCTTCTTGACCTTGCGGTCACGGTAGGCATACCCGAGGGCCTTCTCGACGGCTTCCTTGGCGGAACGGTACAGCCGCGACTTGGCGCCGTAGAAGCCCTTCGCGAACTTCATCATCCGCTTGCGGCGCTGGGCCCGCTTAAAACCACGCTTTACACGAGTCATCTTGATTCCTTTCCTCGAGGCAGCTCAGAGAGAGCGTTTGAAGGCCTCATCGGGGGTGGCCTCAGCCACCGGGTTGAACCACCGATTCTAGGACCGGCGGAGAGAGAACCCAAGCCCGAGCAGGCTCAGCCTGCGAGGGCGTGGGGGTCCGGGGGTGTTCGCGCAGCGAAGCGGAGCGCGACCTTAGATCCTTGCAACGCATGCGTTGCGAGGAGAACCCCCGGAATAGAATCAGGCGTAAGGCAGCATCGCCGCGACGGCCTTCTGGTCGGCCTTGGCCACCATCCCGCCCATGTCCAGCTGGCGCTTCCGCTTGGCGGTCTTCTTGGTCAGGATGTGGCGCTGGTGCGAGCAGCCCCGCTTGAACTTGCCGCCGGCGGTCTTCTTGAAACGCTTCTGGGCGCCCTTGTGGCTCTTGATCTTGTAGCTCATGGCTTCCTCACTGGATCTTGGCTTCGGTTTCAGGGGTTTCCGGCTGGGCCGGCTTGGGCTTCTTGGGCGCCTTGGGGACTTCGATGATCCGGGGGGCGAGGATGGCGTGCATGTCGCGTCCATCGATGCCGGCGCCCTTCTCGACGATGGCCTTGTCGCCGACCCGGCGGATGACTTCCTCGATGATCCGGTAGCCGATGTCGCGATGGACGACTTCACGTCCGCGGAACATGACCACCACCTTGACTTTGTCTTCTTCCTCCAGGAACCGCAGGATGTGCTTCATCTTGAAGTCGAAGTCGTGGTCGTCGGTCTTGGGGCGGAACTTCACTTCCTTTACCACGATGTTCTTCTGCTTGGCCCGGGCCGCGTGTTCCCGCTTCGCCTCCATGAACTTGTACTTGCCGTAGTCCATGATCCTGCAGACGGGCGGATTCGCGTTTCCAGCCACTTCCACCAAGTCGAGGCCGCGCTCTTCCGCGATCCGGATGGCCTGGTGAGGGGGCATCACGCCGAGCTGTTCGCCATCCTCGGAGATGACGCGGACCTCGGGGGCCCGGATGCCGTCGTTGATGCGGGTCTCGTTCGGACGAATGGTTCCTCCCCTAGTTGCACAAGGACAAAAAGTCTACCACTTGGATGGGTTCCTGCCAAGCAAGGAAAACCGTCTCAGCGCTGTCGCTCCTGGACTTCGGTGGCGAGCCCCTTCAGGAAGACCTCCAGGGGCTGGACGCCCAGGTCTCCCCGGTGGCGGTGCCGCACGGACACCGTGCCGGCCTCCGCCTCGCGATCCCCGATGACCAGCATGTAGGGGACCTTGGCCAGCTGGGCCTCGCGGATCTTGGCCTTCAGGCTCTCGTTCCGGAGATCGACTTCGGCCCGGAGCCCCAGGGCCTTGGCCTGCGCCGCAGCCTCCGCGGAGAAGGCGTGGGCGCGGTCGGTGATGGGCAGGATGGCCACCTGCACGGGTGCCAGCCAGGCCGGGAAGGCGCCGGCGGTGTGCTCCACCAGGATGCCCATGAAGCGCTCCAGGCTGCCCAGGATGGCGCGGTGCAGCATGACGGGGCGCCCCTCGGTCCCGTCGGCCTTCGTGTACTTCAGATCGAAGCGCTCCGGGAGCATGTAATCCACCTGGAGGGTGCCCAGCTGCCAGGGGCGCTTGAGGGCATCCAGGATCTGGAACTCGATCTTGGGTCCGTAGAAGGCGCCTTCGCCGGGATTCAGGGTGTAGGGCATGCCCGCCTCGTCCAGGGCCTCGCCCAGGGCCTGCTCGGCCGCATCCCAGATCTCGTCGGAGCCCAGGCGCTTCTCAGGCCGGGTGGAGAGCGCGACGCGCATGCCCTCGAAGCCGAAGGTGTCGTAGACCTCCTTCAGCAGGGCGAGGAAGGCGGCCATCTCCGTCTTGATCTGTTCGGATGCGCAGTAGATGTGGGCATCATCCTGGCAGAAGGTGCGCACGCGGGTGAGTCCATGGGTCACGCCGCTGCGCTCGTAGCGGTGCAGGCGGCCGAAGTCCGCGTAGCGGATGGGCAGGTCCCGGTAGCTGTGCTTGTGGCTGCCGAACATGATGCAGTGGCCTGGGCAGTTCATGGGCTTCAGCGCGTACTCCCGCTCTTCGGCGGTGGTGAAGTACATGTTCTCGGCGTAGTTCTCGTAGTGGCCGCTGGTCTTCCAGAGGGCCACGTCCAGCACCTGCGGGGTGATCACCTCGTCGTACCCGTACTTGAAGTACAGCTCCCGCATGTAGGTCACCAGCTCGTTGTAGACCTGGGTGCCCTTGGGGTGGAAGAAGGGCGAGGCGGGCGCTTCGGGATGGAAGGAGTAGAGGCCCAGTTCCTTGCCCAGCTTGCGGTGATCGCGGGCCTTGGCCTCCTCCAGGCGCTTCAGGTGCTCGTCGAGCTCCTTCTGGGTGTGGAAGGCGGTGCCGTAGATGCGGCTGAGCATCTGGTTCCGCTCGTCGCCCTTCCAGTAGGCGCCCGCGATGCTGAGGAGCTTGAAGGCCTTCAGCTTCGAGGTGTTGGGCACATGGGGGCCCCGGCAGAGGTCGTAGAAGTCGCCCTGTTTGTAGCCGCTGATGATGTCGCCGGCGGGGATGCCCGAGACGACCTCCACCTTGAGGGGTTCGCCCATGGCCTCGAACCGGGCCACGGCGGCATCCCGGCCGAGATCCTCGCGCTCGACCTCGACGCCCTCGGCCACGATCTTCCGCATTTCCGCTTCGATGACCGGCAGGTCCTCCGGGGTGAAGGGCTTGTCCACCCAGAAGTCGTAGTAGAAGCCGTCCTCGATGACAGGGCCGATGCCCACCCGGGCCTCGGGGTAGAGGCGCTTCACGGCGTGGGCCAGGAGATGGGCGGTGGAGTGACGGATCAGCTCCAGGCTCTCGGGACTCTTGCTGGTAACGATCTCGACCTTCGCCCCGTTCGCCAGGGGCGCTTTCAGGTCCACCAGGCGGCCATCCGTCTTGATGGCAAGGGCCGCGTCCAACAGGCGGGCTCCGATGCCGGCGGCCAGCTCGGTCCCGGTGGCCCCCTCGGGCAGCTGCCGGAGGGAGTCGTCAGGAAGGCGGACCTCGATGGACATGGATGCCTCGAAATAGGAGAAGAATTTTATCAGTAAAACGGCTCCGGGCCATCAGTTGTGATGGCCCGGAGGGGATTTAACGTCGCAGCGACCTACTTTTCCACTCCTGTGGGGAGCAGTATCATCGGCCCTCCAGGTCTTAACGGCCGTGTTCGGGATGGGAACGGGTGTGACCCCTGGGGAAAAGCCGCGACGAAG
>NZ_JAKZFR010000004.1 GCF_022808935.1 Geothrix sp. SG200 | reverse complement strand
GTACGGCCTAACCTTACGCTCAACCTTGACCCCGCCTGCATTGCCTTCCGCTCTCTCTCAGCATTTCGCTATCTCGGCTCCGCTCGTCGCCTCGGTGCAGGCGGGGCCGGTTAGCTTCATTCGTTAGAGCGCCCCACAATTTCACATCCAACATCAGGAGGCTTTTCATGCGATCCAAGTCCCCGATTATGTTCTTCGGTGCCATCGCGCTGGCAATGGTGGGGTGCTTCCGAGACAAGCCCGAAGTGGATTTAACGAGAGTTTCTGTTGGTATGCGGAAGGATGAAGTGATCCAGGCCCTTGGCAAACCTACTCGTATGGCTGTGCAAGGGTCGGTCGAGTACCTAGAATATGAATCCTACGAAAACAGCGGTTGGGATTGGAAAGGAAAACGAAATTTTAAATCCATGTTCGTTCGAATCATGAATGGCAAAGTCGATTCATTTGGCCAAAAGGGTGATTTCGATTACACGAAAAACCCAACGACCGACATCAATGTGAAACAACAAATCGAGGCCAAAGTATCTTCCACAACCCCCTCAACTCCCTCAACTCCTACCGGTGGCTTTGACCTGAAGACCGAACTCGAAAAACTAGAAAAAATGAAAAAGGATGGCCTGGTTAATGACCAGGAGTATCAGCAACTCCGGCAACGCCTTATCGACAAGGCTAAGATTCAATAATTCGAACAAGTAACCTTCATCATAAGGGCACCTTTGAATAGAATCGTCGTCATAGTTGGAACGAAGCACGATTATCAACGTGGGGATGGTTCTTGTTCACAAGGCGATATCACAAAATTTAGGGCCTATCTTGGTGCGCTATGCAGTAAATGGCTAATCCAACTTATCGCAGAAGAAATGAGCCAAGTAAGCTCAGTCAAGAACAGTTCAAATCATTCAACGGTCGCACTACTTGCAGCAGATCTAAATATCCAGCATCGTTACGTGGATCCAGATCGAGAGCAAAGGAAAAAGTTGCGAATTCGTGACGTGATATATGTAAGGGCTTCTGGGGAATTAGCGGGTTTACCTGAAACTACTATTTTGAAAAAAATTAACGCTGAGTGCCGAAAACGCGAATCTGTATGGTTAGAAGCTTTGCTTACGCTTGAAAAGTGGCCCTCATTGTTTGTGTGTGGCTCCAAACATGTCGATAGTTTTTCTAATTCACTACGAAATTCAAATATTGATGTACAAATCGAGTCGCGCGACTGGGCGCCCTAACCCTCCGCTCAACTCGGACCCCACCTGCATTGCCTTCCGCTCTCTCTCAGCTTCTCGCTTCCTCGGCTCCGTTCAGCGCCTCGGTGCAGGTGGGGCCGGTTAGCTTCATTCGTTAGGCTTCATTATTAGATTTAGGAGAAATTCATGAATGACACCATCCGGCTCATTACTGAAATAGTCATTCTGATTTCTGCAATTATTGGCGTATACAAGGTAGCGACATCAAAGCCAGAAGTTGGCGGTGTCTCTATGAAAAGTGAGAAAAGAGAATGGCCTGATATGTTGAAAATGATTGGAACGTATTTCGGTGTCTATGTGTTCATGTTCGTTCCAATGATTTTTATCTTATTGATGTCATGGTTCACCAAGTTAATGAATACTGTAAATTCCCCATCTTCAACCCGCCCATCTCTGGGTTCCCTCAAAATAGAGATCGCTCCAGATAAATTGTCAGATAATGGTCGACTTGCCTATTTCCTTTTCCAGGCAGGATCCTCTGCTGGATCGAGTTGGGAAAGAGATAAAATTTTGTCGAGCGCTGTCGATTTCGCAATTCAGTCGAACGAGTTTCAAATCGCCCTTGCAGCCGCACAGTCGATTGAGGCGTCCTCTACGAAGGATGAGAAGCTACGGACAGTAATGCGAGCAGCTCTCAAATCCGGTGCCTTGGAAGTTGGCGTTAAGTCGATTCAATCAATGGCTGCAAGTTCCGAGCAAGATTCTGCTGGGGCTGAATTCGCTGCCTCTGTAATCAATTGGGGGCGACACCTGCAAAGCAAAAACAAGTAATTTCGACTTCAGCCTAACCCTTAGCTCAACTCGGACCCCGCCTGCATTGTCTTCCGCTCTCTCTCATCGTTCCGCTTCCTCGGCTCTGTTCAGCGCCTCGGTGCAGGCGGGGCCGGTTAGCTCCATTCGTTAGGCATTCCATGATCGCTTCGACAGTTCTATGGATGGTCGTTATGGTCCTTGTCCCTCGCTCGGGGCCAAGGATCAACCCTCAAGAACTTCCTGCACTTGCTGCTGATCCAAAGCTGTCTGAAAGACTCGGATCAAAGGCTGAGGCAGAAGGGAAATATGCGGAGGCAAGAAGGCATTACGAAGAGGCTTGTCGCCTCGATGCAGATTGGGGAGAAGAAAATCAGCCTCCATTCGGAGAGGCAAGCGTCCTCCTCAAACTTGCACGACTGCTTCGCGATCCAAAGTGCGGTCCTCCCGACCTCACACGGGCCGGGCGCTGTTATGTGGCCGCACTTGGCATCGGTTCAAACCAATGGAGTGCAGAAGCCTGGATTGAACTGATCAAAATGTATCGAGATGGTCTAGGTGTGCCAAAGGATCCTGGATTTTCAAAGCATCTGTTGGAGGAATTTCGATTCAAGGCGGGAAATATGCACTGGTCCAAAGAGGACAGTCGTCGCCTTGCACTGATGTGGGAGAAAGGAGATTTCCTACCAAGAAACCTACTTGCTGCATCCAGTCAATTTTATTTGGCTGGCGACATAGCATCCGCCCGCAAAGCCTTAGAGAAAGGGGCCGATGAAGGCGATCCATCTGCATGTGAAAAATTGGCATGGTCCTATCAGGGCCAAGGTTTGGTAGTCACCGACATCGACCCAAAAAGGGCTAACGCGTACTTGCTGAAAGCCAAGTCTCTTCGTTCAGCGATTACCTCGCCCAAGCCCCAAACCAATCCTGAGAAGCCAAGAGTAGCCATGAGGGCCTGGGGTGGCGATGCCGGCCCTCCACAAGAAGCAAGTGATGAATCACTAGGGTCCGAAAAACAGCATGAACTCTCCCAAACCCCTGACCCCGTCCGTGGGCTTTATCATCGACTTTGGGCAGAGTACCTGTCCCCAAAGGATTGAGTGAATGCCTAACCCTCCGCTCAACTCGGACCCCGCCTGCATTGCCTTCCGCTCTCTCTCGGCTTCCCGCTTCCTCGGCTCCGCTGGTCGCCTCGGCGCGGGCGGGTCCGGTTAGCTTCATTCGTTAGGCGTCTCCGAGCAATTGCATCACGACCAGTTTTTGCAGAGACTTGCATATGCAAACAAACCCACCGGAATTTCCTCTAGAATCCCCACCAATATCCAACTTGATTCTTGACGGATATATCGCCGCCTTAAAGGTCGGATTATCGGCCATCATGCCCGGCGTTGGCCCTGTGATAGCAGAAAGTCTTGGAACGATTGTTGGCTATCGAAGTAAGGTGGAATTGGAAAATTGGTTGAGCAAGTTACATGAACAGATGCTCAACTTGGGCGATAGAGTTACAACGTTAGAGAGCTCTGAAAAGGCCAATGAAATATGTTCAATTGTCATATCGGCAGGCCAGGCCGTAGCGAAATGCCATCAGGCCGAAAAAATGGATGCCCTTCAAGCCGCTGTCCTGAATACAGCCGTGAGCCCGATGGAGAACGCGGATGAACGAGCTGTGTTCGTGCGTTATATTGACGAATTAACACCGACACACCTTCGCATGTTGCGCATCTTCTCGGACAAACCATCAGGTTTTACCAATATTTCAGAATATATCGGCGTTTTTAAGCTCCTCCAGCACTATGGAATGAACCTGCCCACCAACGATGACTGCTTCTTATATTTCAGGGAGTTGGTTAGTCGAGATTTAATTCGTACTCATCCAAAATTAGGCTCCGGTGATAGGAGTGACGATAGGGCTATTCCTCCTGCAGTCCTCACCATGAAAGATATCGACGCGCCCATCAGAACAACAATATGGCGTGCGGTTTCGCTTAGCCCAACTGGGGAGAGGTTTATTCGCTTCATAACTCAGCCGTCCCTATAACGCCTAACCTTCCGCTCAACTCGGACCCCGCCTGCATTGCCTCTCGCTCTCTCTCATCCTCTCACTTCCTCGGCTCCGCTCAGCGCCTCGGTGCAGGCGGGGCCGGTTAGCTTCTTTCGTTAGGCCCCGCTAATCGATCTACAGATGAGTTTCGGCCTCATTCTCTCCGTTCGCCGGCGATTTGATACCGCTGGGCGCATTCTGAACGAATAGCCGGCCAGATTAGTCATCATCTATCGGCCTACTCAATGCAGGCGGCTGGTCCATTTCTTTCATGGTCCTTAGACCATGATCTCACTTTGAAGGAGATGATAATGGGCATTACTGCTAACGGATGGTCAAATAAAGGCGGCACAAGCGACAGAGGGTGCGCCTGCGGAACCTGGAAACAACATTGGATTACCTTCTCCGGCAAATCATGGCCCTCCAGTTGCTCAGTCTCCGGCTGCTCCGAGAAGCCGACACTTGGGGGGCACATAATCAATCCGAGCGTTTCTGGCGAACGAATTGCTCCGCTCTGCGATTCTTGCAATAAACTCACCAAATCATTCAACCTTAAAGATGGTGTTACTTTACCGAGTGCAAATAAAGCAGAAACCTGCGAGAAGAAGGCCTAACCCTCAGCTCAACTCGGACCCCGCCTGCATTGCCTTCCGCTCTTTCTCTTCGTCTCGCTTCCTCGGCTCCGCTCCTCGCCTCGGTGCAGGCGGGGCCGGTTAGCTTCATTCGTTAGGCCTCCCACATGCTTCCTCAGAGAGCAGCCGCTAAGTTCGCTTGTTGGGTGCTCGTCTATTTCGCCTGCTGGTTGGCTTCCTTCGCATGGCTCATTGGCGAGAAACACCTCCTCAGGCAGTACTTTGTTTGGTGCTTCACATTCACCGGTTTTGAACTTCCGTTCGTAGTCTTGCTCCTCAGCCTCATCCTGTTCATTGCAGTCATTGTTCTCTTCTTCATCGGCCGTTTGGTCCTGCGCAGAATGCATGCATCGGCCTAACCCTAAGCTCAACTCGGACCCCGCCTGCATTGCCTTCCGCTCTCTCTCAACTTCTCGCGTCCTCGGCTCCGCTCAGCGCCTCGGTGCAGGCGGGTCCGGTTAGCTTCATTCGTTAGGCGCAGTTTCTACGTACGATTCAACCCTGAGGAACCCTATGGACAGCCGCCTGGCCCGACTTGAGCAATTACTTGAAGAAGGTCGGGGATTTACGTTCGATAACTTCTGCCTGCCTGGTGAAGGTCGAGGAGTGTGGGGAGGACCAGATTCGCCCGAATGGGCAACCTGGCAAATTCGAACCCAGAATTTGATCAATCAAACTTTTTTACAAAACTCTCCAGCAATAAACCTCGTCAATGCCGGTAGGGCTGTAAACACAAACGGATATGGTCCTGAACATTTTGAGTACGCGAAAAGCTCTATTATCAAAGGCATAGAATTAGCAATCGCGGCCCTAAAGGAAGATGTTTTTAACGAAGTGATAGGTGTGAAATCAGAAAACAAAGCCCCAAATATTTCGAACAAAATTTTTATCGTTCATGGCCACGATCATTCCCTAAAGACTGAGCTTGAGGCCTTCCTGCACCAAATTGGTCTTGAGCCAATTGTACTGCACAGAAAACCTGATGAGGGGCAAACCATAATAGAAAAATTTGAGCAGCATAGCGATGTGGGGTTCGCCTTTGTACTACTCACTCCTGATGAAATTGCTTATTCGGCCGATCAAGACGGTATAGATGATTCCGATAGGGTCAAAGAATTCAGAGCCCGTCCAAATGTCATTTTTGAATTCGGTTACTTTGTGGCCAAACTTAGCCGCAGCAGGGTCTGCTGTCTTTATCGCGGAAATGTTTCGATCCCCAGCGACCTCAGTGGTCTACTTTACAAAAAAGTCGACTCATCATTCGAGTCTCAGGCCTTTTCAATAATTAAAGAACTTAAAGCCGCAGGGTATTCCCTAAAGATTTAACAACGATTCCTGCCATGCGCCTAACCTCTCGCTCAACTCGGACCCCGCCTGCATTGTCTTCCGCTCTCTCTCAGCTTCTCGCTTCCTCGGCTCCGCTCAGCGCCTCGGTGCAGGCGGGTCCGGTTAGCTTCATTAGTTAGGCCTCGTTCACCCGCCTATTTCTATCTGCTGGGTGATGGAGCGCTGGTTCAGCTTCATCGTTCCGGTTCGCTCCAGCGACAAATCCACATCGGTCCTCGGTTTCCCACTCCTACTGAATAGGGTTATCGCTTACTCATCAACCGTCGGCCCATGGATTTCTGCCATCATCGAAGTCACTTCAAAGCATCGACCTTCACTTCCACGCGATAACTCCGGTGTTCTCCTTTTGGGCTCGTCGGCATGAACGCTCACTCCCACTCAAGCAGGCTCAAATCCAAGCGCGCCGCGTATTCGGGGCGCCACTGCTTAGGGCTCGGCCTAACCTTGCGTTCAACTCGGACCCAACCGCGCTTTGTTGGCGCTCTCCCGTGAACGCCCTGATTCCCGTTCCCCTCCACTCGACCGGTTCGCGGTTGGGTCCGGTTAACTTCATTCGTTAGCTGTCTCCATTAGGCCATATATGACTCTCGACGAATGCGAACAGATATTTGACGAGATCAACCAGTCGGTTGACCCTCAAGTGTTGGCCATGCTTCTTGAGCGTCTGCTAAGTGTTTACCCCGTACTTAATTTTGAGATGGGCCGTGGAAGCTTGTTCTATCGAGCAAGGAAATCGGATTCAAGTCCCTATCAAAATATTTCCGAAATGTCTTCCCCGCCGCCATCGCAAACACGAGTCGGAAGGTTGAACGATCCAGGTAAACCATGCCTTTACGCAGCAACGCGCAGCGGAACAGCCCTTACTGAACTTAGTGCCTCAGACGGTGAATATTTTCATATTATGGGTTTCAAAATAAAACCAAACCACGCCATTAGAATTGGCACCATCGGTGAGCTATATCATGTTCACAAAACCGGGTATCTCAAATCTCTCGGAACAGACCCACACGGAGTCATTGGCAAAATGCTCAACAGCGAAGGGCTAGAGAAAGGGAAGCTACTTTGCTACATCGATGCATTTCTTGCTGAACTTCTCGCCGATCCAAACGCAAGCTCCGTTGACTATATTCGTACTCGCTGTTTGGCAAAGCTTGCATACACAAAGTCCGGAGTTGGGGGGTTCTTTTACCCCAGTGTCCAAGACCAAAGCGGGATGAATTTGACATTCTCAGTTGAAGCATATTTGAATGCCACTCAGCCAGTCTGTATTCGCCTTGTTCATATAACCAAGAGTAGGAAATATGGCCTTCATGACTATTCTGTTCTTGCAGAGGGCCATGACATTAAGCCAGATGGTTCATTGATTTGGGGTTCACCACAAGCGCAACACATCGGCACATTTTTCAATCAAACTCACAACGAGGCTCAGTTCCTAAGGGACAATGGCCTCACAAACCCTAATGCCATGGCAGAGCTCTCCAAGTTCTCGTCCCGTGACAGCTAACCCTCCGCTCAAGTCGGACCCCGCCTGCATTGCCTTTCGCTCTCTCTCGCATTTCGCTATCTCGGCTCCGCTCATCGCCTCGGTGCAGGCGTGGCCGCTTAGCTTCATTCGTTAGGCTACACTACTTACACCCACTTACTTCTATAAGGGCCTCATGATGAAATCCACCTACACACGAATCAGTATAGTAGCCATACTTTTTATACTATTTGGCTGTGGAGGCGGTGGAAGTAGCGACTCGCCTACAACTAACAATCATACAAATTCACCAAGTGATACGTATTATTACGGAGCGTCTTCAGGTGGATATTTGAACGTTCCTATACGGCTTAAGTTCACTGGGGCCGATCCCGTTAGTACTACCAATTCTGTACCTGTAATAGCAGATTTTATTTTTTTTGGGGATTTACACACCCTAACCGGTACATTCAATGCGCAGGCTAAATCTTTTCAAGCAAGCGATGCAGCTTTCGTCTTTCACGGAAACCTAAACACTAGTAAAGCACGCATTACTGGCAGTTTTACAAGCACTACCTACTCCAGTGGAATTTTTATATGTGAACCACCTACCAATTCAATAAATTTGGATCTATGTTTCTCTGGAATAATTAGTGGGAATGCTAATGGCCATATATCTATGTGGCGCGATGGCAATCTCAATATCATCGGTTGCGCTGTGGGCTACACCAGTGGTGGCAATTTCTCCAATTTCTTCCAGGGTAGCGTCGATGCAACATCACAGTTCCAGGTCACCGGGTTGGATAGTAATGAAAACTTGGACCCGAATATCATCAGCGCCACGGGCTTACTTTCAATCAACGGCACTACCACTGGCAGCGGACGAATCATCACTGATGGATGCAGTTTCTCTTTGACCAGGCAACCAAGTTTACCTTGATTTTTATTATCGGCTTTATCTTTGTATATAAAACAATTCTGCTTCTATTTGCCTAACCCCCAGCTCAACTCGGACCCCGCCTGCATTGCCTTCCGCTCTCTCTCAGCTTCTCGCTTTCTCGGCTCCGCTCAACGCCCCGGCGCAGGCGGGTCCGGTTAGCTTCATTCGTTAGGCCTCGTTCGCCTGGCTCTGTCTGTCTGCTGGGTGGTGGGGTGTTGGTTCGGTGTCGTCAGCCTGGCTCGCTCCATCGGCAAAGCCTCACCGTTCATCATCCTTCTGGCTCTACTGAATAGGGTTATCGCTTACTCATCAACCCTCGGCCCATGGATTCCTGCCATCATCGAGGTCACTTCAGCAGCTCGGCCCTCACTCTCACGCGATAACTCCGGTGTTCTCCTTTTGGGCTCGTCGGCATGAACGTTCGCTCTCAATCAAGCAAGCTCAAATCCAAGCGCGCCGCGCGTTCGGGGCGCTACTGCTTAGGGCTCGGCCTAACCTCGCGCTCAACTCGGACCCAACCGCACGTGCCTTCCGCTCTCCCGTGTGCGCTGGGCTTTCCGTTCCCCTTCCCTCGTCCGGCTGCGGTTGGGCCGGTTAGCTTCCATCGTTAGGCCACACTTCAAAGGTGTCTCATGTTGAAGTCACTTACTGAGCAAGAGATCAAGTCATTCTTAGAATCCAACTCTCTCTACTCACCTGCAGTTTTTTCACCAAAGACTCAACTTACCAAAATCGATACACCACAATTAGATTTGCTTTGCACTAAATGCAAAATTTTTCGTCCGTTTAATAGTGATAGCCCCAAACCGGTTAAATACCCACCCATCACACCACTTTTATCTCCCGGCCACCGTCACCCTGAGTTAGAATTCGGATTAACATACTGCTCTTTTACTTGTGTTACGTGTAATGAATGCCAATATAAATTTATGATCAATGTAACCAAAAACGAAGCAACATTAAAAATTGAAAAAGTTGGCCAATATCCCAAATTCAAACTTCAAAGAAATAAATATATCGAAAAATTTTCAGGGAAAGATATTGATTACTATGAAAAGGCAATAGCGTGCGAGGCAAATGGATATGGCATCGCTGCTTTCGCGTATTTTAGAAGAATTCTAGAATCCAACATCGAGACACTTCTGGAAATGATTAATGATGAGGCCACGGCGACAGGTCAACCAAGCACGGTCGTTGACGCATTGAACGAATTGAAAAAAGATTCTCCAATGAGTTCCAAAATTGAGATTGCTAATAATGCTCTTCCTCCTCATTTGCTGATAAATGGAATTAATCCATTAGGGAAGCTCTATAAAGTTCTGAGTGAAGGAGTCCATAAAACCCCGGATGAGCAATGTTTAGAATTGGCTCATCAAATCAAAGATTGTCTACAGTACCTACTGGCTGAGCTTTCAGATAGGAAAACCAACAGAGTGTCTTATGCAGCCCGATTGGGCAAACTGTGATGGCCTAACCCTCCGCTCAACTCGGACCCCGCCTGCATTTCCTTTCGCTCTCTCTCAACTTCTCGCTTCCTCGGCTCCGCTCAGCGCCTCGGTGCAGGCGGGTCCGGTTAGCTTCCTTCGTTAGGCGCTGCATATGCTTCGATACAGATCCTGGTTTGCGGCTGTCGGAATTGCAGTCGGGATTTCTGGATTACTTTGTGTGGCGGGCTATGTTGCTGGGCGAAGGTTCGCCATTAGGACAGTTTTTCAAGAACTCAACACTCTTGCCTCCAGAAATCAAGCTGACGATGAAGAGATGCTTGCCCACTTAAAAAAGGAAGCGCCTACGGTTGATGGTTATGCGAATCGGATATATATTCAAAACCTGATTTCTTCTATGGAAAATCGACCTTCTGGCTTTATTTGTCTTGATGACACAACCAAGGATCTCTTCACCTCTGCTCAACGGATGATGCTGGAAAAATCGCTCAAATCTTACTTTGCACAAGTCTATTGGGGAAAGGGTAATATTCCTCCCAAGTACTTCGACGCCAATGGTGAACCTATCAATGGGTTTGTATTAGGGTATTCAATCAAGGTTTACCCTGGAATTGTGAAAATCAGCACCTCTTCTTGGTCGGGTTTTTTGAGCGGCGGGGGCCATACAGATATCTACACCTGGAAGGGACTCGGCTTCCGCTTTCACAAGCAATCACAAATGTGGAGATCTTAACCGAGCTATCGACGCGCCTAACCCTCCGCTCAACTCGGACCCCACCTGCCTTGCCTTTCGCTCTCTCTCAACCACACGCTTCCTCGGCTTCGCTCAGTGCCTCGGTGCAGGCGGGTCCGGTTAGCTTCATTCGTTAGGAGCCCTCGATGTATTCCGTTCACCAGATTGCATTGTCCATTGTCGTAATCGGAATGCCCGCCTTCTCCCAAACAGCAAATTTCAACTCGATTAACCCAAGTGCAGAAGAACTAAAGGCATATACAGACATTTCAAATGAGGTATGGGCAAAAATGGGGAGACCTGCCGCACCGCCTTACCCAACTCTTTCAAAAATATCAGGCTTCTCTGGGCCGGTAGAAATTCTTCTCGAAGTCGACACTTCTGGGAAAGTCACCAAGGCCAATTCATTGAAATCTACGGCCTATCACCCCTCCTTGGCTCCCATGGCCATCTCCTGGAGCTCAACGCTGAAGTTCCCACCGGCTGAATCCACGGAACTGCTAACTCGAAAATTTAAAATATTCGTCGTCTTCTCAAAACCAGGAAAGGTCGAGATTCGGCCTAGCTTGGATACTCAGTTCAATTAGGTTTTTCAATCACGATACGACCCGCCCGGGGCCCCTAACCCTCCGCTCAACTCGGACCCCGCCTGCATTGCCTTCCGTTCCCTCTCAACTTCTTGCTTCCTCGACTCCGCTCATCGCCTCGGTGCAGGCGGGTCCGGTTAGCTTCATTCGTTAGGCAGGTCATCATGCGATTGCCTTACCTCTGCCTTATTGCACTTTTCGCTTCTGGCTCTCTATCCGCCCAAACCAAACCAAAACTGTCCACAACGGTTCAGCTAATCAACAACGACTTGGTTATTGGCAAGGGTTCGCTTGCTCTTGTAAAGGTTCTCAACAAGGGTGACCGTCCGGTCTTCATTGACCAAGAGCAAGTCCAGATATACGCAGAATTTCAATATCCAGACATTCCATACATCCCTCCCGGAATTCCTGGAGGCATCATCGCTGCCAGGAGCCTGAAAACGGATCCCGAGAAGCGAGACATACAATCTTCCATCATCATTGCCATCGAACCAGGGCAAACATTTGTACGGCTCATTCAGGTCCGAGCAGCGTCAAGAGCAGGCCAGGCCGTTCTCCATGTGTCTGCGTTCGCTCCCGTATCTTCCATCGATGCGATCAATCAAACCACCTGGCCATACATCGCTCTCATGGCGAGTAATCAAGTCAACATTCGGCCAAGTGCTAAAAAGTAGCCGTACAAACAAACACCGAACCTGCCTAACCCTCCGCTCAACTCGGACCCCGCCTGCATTGCCTTCCGCTCTTTCTCTTCGTTCCGCTTCCTCGGCTCCGCTCAGTGCCTCGGTGCAGGCGGGGCCCGGTTAGCTTCATTCGTTAGGTTGCTTCACCGATGGCCACTCCTCCACAAATTCCTAATCCACCAGAGTTCTCCGAGGAACTCAGAAAGTCATGCCAGGAATCAGGCGATTTTCTGCCTATGTTGTTTGAGTGGTACAAATTTGTCGCAGTTATATGTAATTTTTTCGCTAGGCTTCGGCCGGATTCTCCAGCACTCAGAAAACTGGAGCCCATTCACTATTCAGTTTGCAGTGGTCTACTGAATCGCTGTTCACGCCTAATGCTTTCTAATGTCGCCCTCTCACACAAAGGTAAGTTTGGAGAAACGACTGCAATCATTGATAGATCAATATTTGAATCGTGTGTAAAACTCTCATGGCTCTGCCAGAATGCGGATCCCAACTTTTTCGAAAGATATTTAGCGGATGGCTTGAAGTCTGAACTTGAGCTCAAATCTGAAATCGAGAAAGCAATAGAGGTACGCGAGGGTCAGGTTCTGGTTATTGAAGCCAGAATGCTTGCCTCAATTCAAAGACATATCGAGTCATCTACACTTTCCGAAGCTCAAATTCGTGCGGCAAAGAAGCTCCCAGACTTGGCTGCGATGCTTGAGACTCTTGGCCGCTCGAGACTTATGTACGTTGTAGGCCAAAAAATCGGATCGCATCATGTCCATGGAACATGGCCGAGCCTCAAGCAACACTACCTTGAGCTCACCCCTGAGGGCCATTGGGCTCCACGAGACCACGATTGCTCAACCCATCGAAACCAGTATATTTATATCTCACTGGCAGTACTTGATGCTCTCAGGTCATTTATTGATTACTGCATCGAAGAACCAAGAGAAGTCGATGATTTTATCGGGCTATTCGATTCAATCGAGGAAGAGATCATGAAGATTATGAAAGCCGGTGATGGCAATGATTTTGACCCCGCTCCTGCAACCTAACCTCTCGCTCAACTCGGACCCCGCCTGCATTGCCTTCCGCTCTCTCTCAGCTTCCCGCTTCCTCGACTCCGCTCAGCGCCTCGGTGCAGGCGGGGCCGGTTAGCTTCATTCGTTAGGCGCGCGCCAATCCTGGAGTTCACTCAGATTCGAAGGAGCTCTCATGTTGTGGGTTCATCCAGATGTATGGACGCTCCGTGAACTGTTGGCTGTGTACCCGGAAGCAGAGCTATTCGATTCCGAGAATGACTGCCCAATCAGTTATGAATCAATTCACGAAACAGTCATGCGCGAGCATGGAAGAGAACCGTCTGTCGACGACGTCCGTTGGGACCGGGTGTTTCTGCAATCCTCGGATGGTTCGATCATTCCGCTATCCGCTGCAGAGGTGAGACTAGCTGAAGGCCTCGATGAGCTTCAGCAAAAATACCTTCAAGTTATCGATGAATTGAATGAATTAAAGGGCCGCCCCTAGGCCCTGCTATCGTTTGTATCAAATACCCATCAGCGCCTAACCCCTAGCTCAACTCGAACCCCGCCTGCATTGCCTTCCGCTCTTTCTCTTGTTCTCGCTTCCTCGACTCCGCTCTGCGCCTCGGTGCAGGCGGGTCCGGTTAGCTTCCTTCGTTAGGCACCGAAGGAGAGGTCATGACAGCTCAAGAAGAATCCCTGCACGACATCATCCTCGCTCGAGAGAACGAATGGATGGGTGCATGGCTAAAGCGCGACCGCGCCCTCGCAGACTCCATTCTTGCTGAAGAGTTCACCTTAGTTAGCTCCCTTAGCGGCGAGATCTTTTCCAAAGCCCAATGGCTTGATGGCGCCATGGGACCGATGGTGGGTGAGTCATTCCACTTTGAGCGGCTCCAAGTCAACGGCTACGGCGACACTGTTGTCTCGATCGCTTGGTATCGCCAAAAGGCGACCGCTCGGGGTCAAGACTGGAGTGGGGAGTTTCGGATGACGGACGTCTGGCATTACCGAGAGGGCCGGTGGCAGGCCGTGGCAAGGCACTCCACGTGGTTAAATGCCGGTGGTGCCTGACAAATCATTCAAGCCGAACCCGCTTCGCGGGTCGGCTTAATTCTGGTGTTAGGCCTCTCACAAGCCCCAAAGCCAGCATCGATCAAGGCATAGAGCACCATGGCTAAATACCTGATCTCCTTCCCCAGCGCTGCGATGGACGTTCCCAACGGCGAGTTGGAGGCCGTAGGCCGCGATGCGCATGCCGTGATTGAAGAGGCGAAGGCCGCTGGCGTTTACATCTTCGGCGGTGGCATCGACGAAGACGTGCCACCAGTGCTCGTTTCTGCCGATGGCTCGGTCGCCAAGGGTGGCTACCCGTGGGCGCCCATGCTCGATGGAGGGCTCACCGTACTCGAACTGCCCTCACGCGAAGAGGCGGTCTCGTGGGCTGCACGCATCGCGAAGGCCTGCCGCTGTGACCAAGAGCTGCGCGTCTTTGGGCTCGACTCGCGGTCCTAATGGTGCCTACACACATATCGGCCTAACCCTCCGCTCAAGTCGGACCCCGCCTGCATTGCCTGCCGCTCTCTCTCAACTTCTCGCCATCCCGGCTCCGCTCGTCTCCTCGGCGCAGGCGGGTCCGGTTAGCTTCATTCGTTAGGCATTCTCTCAGGGCTTTAATGACCAAATATCCGATGTCCAAGCAAATTCTAGGCTTCTTTGGGTGGCTCTCTATTTGCTTCACAGCCGCAGCACTTGGCGCCCTCGCCTCCGCACAAGCTGGATCTTTCTATAAGGCGCTCATTCGCCCACCATGGGCGCCACCCGGATGGCTTTTCGGTCCAGTTTGGACTGTCCTCTACATCCTGATGGCTATTTCAGCCTGGCTTGTATGGCGGGCATACGGTCTTCGAAAGGCCGGTCCCGAGCTCACTCTGTTCGTTTTCCAACTAGCCGTAAACGCCCTGTGGACTTGGTTGTTTTTTGTTTGGCATCTCGGCGCCCTGGCCTTCGCTGAGATCCTATTTTTGTGGCTGTTGAGCATCGCCACCGCAATTATGTTCTGGCGCCGAAATCGTTTTGCGGGTGCTTTGTTTATCCCTTATTTAGCCTGGGTGTCTTTCGCTTCCGTTCTCACCTGGGCAGTATGGAAAAGCAATCCCCACATCCTTGCCTAACCCTTGGCTCAACTCGGACCCCGCCTGCATTGCCTTCCACCCTCTTTTCGCTTCTCGCGTCCTCGGCTCCTTTCATCGCCTCGGGGTCGGCC
Organism: Geothrix sp. SG200; assembly: GCF_022808935.1. Classification (GTDB taxonomy): domain Bacteria; phylum Acidobacteriota; class Holophagae; order Holophagales; family Holophagaceae; genus Geothrix; species Geothrix alkalitolerans. The sequence goes on along the minus strand of NZ_JAKZFR010000004.1, from coordinate 286,480 downwards.
GGTCCACTTGGCTTCCTTCGTAACGAATATCAGCCCCGGGAATGTCGATTCCCTGCCTCCTCGTTCGACTACGTAGGCGAGGCGAAGGGTTAACCGGGCAAGATCGCCCGGAGGCCCCCGCCTGCCAACCGGAGGGTCTCATGGGGAACCTCACTCGAATCAGGAACAAACGCATTGCCGCATTTCTTTTGCCTCTAGCCACAGCGGCCTTCCTCCTCACCTTGGGCACCGTCACGCTGGCGGCAGCGCCACACTCGGCGCCACCTGGGAAGATCCAGAACAAACAAACCGTCCGGACAGGTTTCGCTCCCGTCAACGGCCTGCAAATCTATTTCGAGATTCACGGCGTCGCGAACCCCACGCAACCACCGCTCATGCTTCTACATGGCGGCGGCGACACCATCCAAACATCATTCGGCCAGATCCTACCATTGCTGGCTGGCGACCGACAGGTCATTGCCTTCGAGCAGCAGGGATACGGACACACGGCGGACATCGCCGATCGGCCGTTCAGCTTCGAGCAATCGGCTGACGACACCGCGGCCCTGCTGGAGTACCTGCACATCGAGAAGGCGGACCTGTTCGGATACAGCAACGGAGGCACCATCGCCCTTCAGGTGGCGATCCGGCATCCGAAAGCCGTACGCAAGCTGGTGGTGGCGTCGGCTCTCGTCAAACGCGATGGGGCCTACTCATGGCTCTGGGATGCGATGTCCAACGCCAAGCTAGAGGACATGCCGCAAGAGCTGCGGAAGGAGTACCTCAAGGTCGCGCCTCGGCCCGAGAACCTGCGGATGATGCACGACAAGGCCGTCCAGCGTATGCGCGATTTCAAGGACATCCCGGCCGGTGCCATCCGCAGCATCACCGCGCCGACGCTCGTGGTGGTCGGCGATGCCGACGTCATCCGACCGGAACATGCGGTGGAGACGTTTCGGCTCCTTCCGCACGCCCAGCTGGCCGTGCTCCCTGGTACCGATCACATGCAGGTGACGTCGCGCACCAGGTGGCTGGCGTCCATGATCGGCGGGTTTCTCGACGCGCCGACAGCCAAGTGACCGGCGCCGGCTCGTCCTCCTTCCTTTGCTCGCGCTCGAATGTACCCGACCACTTATTCGAGCCGAACTCGCCACGCGGGCCAGATGGATTCTTGTATTAGGCATCGAGAAAAACCGCCTTCTCTTTGAATGCGAAGAACTCGGGTTATCCAGGCACAGCAGACATCGCCGCGCCACCCACTGGGGTCGCGCCGATGACGCTCGTTTGCGTTCGCCACGCGCCTCGCCGGACACATCAACCAACACCCATAAGCATCTTCAATGTTGTGGCGTTACCATCAGCTCGACCCAGTCGCCTACCTAACCCTCAGCTCAACCTGGCCCCCGCCTGCATCGTCTTCCGCGTTCTCTCAATTTCTCGCGGCCTTGGCCCCGCCCCTTTGACTCGGTGCAGGCGGGTCCGGTTAGCTTCTCTCGTTGGGACCCCTAAGGAGGCAAATGAGCCACCACAACCTGAAAACCGCCGCTGCCTCTAAACCTGCCTGGAGATCCACTGTCCTTACAACTGTCGGTGGAGCGAACATCAAGGTCATGCAGATGGACAGTGCTCCCTATCCAGATGAGTCACACGATTATCCGGAGTGTTTGCTGGTGACCGACGGCCAAATCAATCTTCAAATTCACGAAGAATTAGTCATCGTTCGAGCTGGCGAAATGTACGTCATTCCTCCTGGAGTGGCCCACGCCGTGGCGCCAGGTAGTTCGGGTACCTGCCTCATCATTGACCAATGATCGCCCTGACCTTGCGCTCAACTTGGGCCTCGCCTGCATTGCCTTCCGCTCTCTCTCAACATCTCGCTTCCTCGGCTCCGCTCAGTGCCTCGGTGCAGGCGGGTCCGGTCAGCTTCATAGTTAGACGGCAAGCCCGCACATTTCCATAGGTCACCACAATGCCGACACTCGAAACATTAGAGAGATTCATTGCTCGGATCGAATCGAATTCTCACGCAGAGGCACTTGAAGAGTTCTATACCGAGGACGGCTACATCCAGGAGAACCAGTCCGAACCAAGGATTGGACGCGATGCGCTAGTAAGCAGAGAACGCGAACTTATGGCGAGAGCTGGCAACGTCACTTCTACATGCATCAGACCAGTTTTCGTAAACGGAGATTGCGTCGTCATTCGCTGGGTCTTTCGTTTCGAGTGGCTAGATGGAACCGTGACTGAGATGGAAGAAATTGCTTATCAAAATTGGGAGGAGCAGAGGATTATTGGAGAAACATTTTTCTATGACCCGGCGCAACGTAATCCAAAAAAAGTTTAAGCTGACGTTTAAATTTCGCCGCCTAACTCTCCACTCAACTCGGACCCCGCCTGCATTACCTTCCGCTCTCTCTCAACTTCTCGCTTCCTCGGCTCCGCTCTGCGCCTCGGTGCAGGCGGGTCCGGTTGGCTTCATTCGTTAGGTCGCACCGAATCATCTAGCTTCCGCGTCCCGGGGGTCCAATGCTTCGTTATGCACTTGCCTGGATTCCAATGCTCGTGCTGGCCATTGCCAATGGCGCACTCAGGCAAGCTCTCTTTGCCAAGCTGGTGCCTGAGCTGCAAGCCCATCAGCTTTCAACGCTCACGGGCTCAATTGTTATCGGAGGATTTATCTGGCTCGTCATTAGAAAGTGGCCTCTATCCTCAAACCGGCATGCACTCATGGTTGGTGGCATGTGGTTGGTGCTTACAGTCGCATTCGAGTTCTTCATGGGCTTGGTGCTTGCGGGTCGGCCAATCCAGCAGGTCCTATCCGATTACAACGTTTTGGCAGGTCGGGTTTGGGTTTTCTTCCTTATCTGGCTTACTCTGGCGCCACGTCTCTTTCACAAACTCAACCAGCGGCCTAACCCTTAGTTCAACTCGGTCCCCGCCTGCATTGCCTTTCGCTCTCTGTCAGCTTCTCGCTTTCTCGACTCCGCCCAGCGCCTCGGTGCAGGCGGGACCGGTTAGCTTCATTCGTTAGGCACTTTCGTTCCTTCATAACCTGTTTCTGGAGGGCTCGATGAATCAGACTGAAATAATCAAAGTCGGTCAACTCGAAATTAAATACTTAATCGATGGCGCTGCGAAGGGCACTATGGGTGTCTTCGAACTGCTGGTTCCTCCTGGTTCGAATGTCCCACCACCTCACAGCCACACATTAACTGAAGAGTGTGTTTATGTCCTTGAAGGCGTATTGAGATACTCCGTCGATAGCACGGTGAGAGATCTAGGGCCGGGTGAATGGATGCACACCCCCATGGGCTCGGTTCATGGGTTTAGCAACCCATCTGACACACCCGCACGCGCACTTATCGTACTGACTCCAGACATTGGGGCCCAATTCTTCCGTGATGTCGGCACCGTCGTAAATACCGGTGCACCCCCAAACCGGGCTGAACTTCTTGCGGTTATGGCACGTTATGGCCTCGTACCTACGCCTCCACACGCCTAACCCCGAACCCAACTCGGACCCTGCCTGCATTGCCTTCCACACTCTCTCAGCTTCCCGCTTCCTCGGTTCCGCTCGTCGCCTCGGTGCAGGCGGGTCCGATTAGCTTCATCGGTTGGGCATCTTAAGAAAGCGACCATACAACATGCATCCCGTCGAGGCTCAAATCCACAAAGCAGACCAGGCCATCATGGCGGAAGATTTAGAAACACTCGGCAATATCTATACTGAGGATGCTGTTCTGGTTGTAAAGCCGGGCCTGAACGCGGTTGGGCGAACTCAGATACAGAAGGCGTTCGAGGCTATCGCAACCTACTTCCAGCACTCGTTGGTCGTCAAGCAAGCAGGCATGACCGTTCTTGAGGCAGGCGACACTGCGCTGGTGCTGGCCAAAACCATTGTCTCAGCTGCCAATCTTCCAGAGACTGAACGCAAAGCAACATATGTCTTCAAACGCACCGCTTCCGGCGAATGGCTTTGCTCTATCGACAACTCGTACGGCCATGACCTAATCGATTCCCACGATGCCTAACCCCTAGCTCAACTCGGACCCTGCCTGCATTGGCTTCCGCTCTCTCTCGGCTTCCCGCTTCCTCCGTTCCGCTCGTCGCCTCGGTGCAGGCGGAGCCGCTCAGCTTCCTTCGTTAGGCCCAACTCAGGAGTCAATGTATGCGCGGTTCTGTCAATGAGGCCCAGGCCCCGCTTAGAGTCAAATATAAGGATTCGCCAGATAGTTCGATGGTTCTTGATCATGCCATCGCCTCTTCTGGTGACCACTCCGATCCATTCCATTCAAGAGTCGAACCAATGGATGGATGTGGCGTCGTCATTCCAGTAGGAGTTCACCAGGCTGTTGGTGGTCCACATGATGCGCCTACCCCGGGCGACATTCTTTGTGCGGCTCTCGCTGCGTGCCAAGATTCATCAGTGCGCATGGTTGCCAATCTTCTTGGAATAGAACTTTCCTTCCTTGAGGTCCGAGTCACTGCTGAGGTGGATGTGCGAGGAACCCTCGGGCTAAGCAAGGATGTTCCTGTTGGATTTCAATCCATCCGATGCGAAGTGAACCTGAAAGCGAAAGAAGGTACGAACCCGGAATTGTTGAAAAAGTTGAGCGCCGCTTCGGAATACTGCTGCGTAGTCCAACAAACGTTAAAGAACCCACCACGAGTTCAAACTCAATTCAATTTTTAATGCAGCACATAGCCCGGACCAACCTCTCGCTCACCTCGGACCCCGCCTGCATTCCCTTCTGCTCTGCTTCATTTCCCTGCTTCCTCGACCCCGCTCACCGTTTCGGTGCAGGCGAGTCGGTTAGCCGGCCCACGAAGCCCACCCCGGCGTTGCAGCGGCCTGCCGGGGTCGTGCCGATGACGCTCGTCGACCCTCTGCGCGATTCACCGGACACGGGAACCAGCGTCCATGAACGCCTTTACTGTGATGGTGTCAGGCACCTTCGAAGATGTTGAGTAGGATAAGGCAGCGGCGCGCCTGCCTCCCCCTCAATCCGGACCTCTCCGACCTTGCCTTCCACGCTCTCCCAGCCCCCTGCCTCCTCGGCTCCGCTTGGCGCTTCGACGCAGGCGTGCCCGGGTGACGCCAATGGTTAGGCCACCCATGCTTCCCGAGTCCTTCGCCATGATCGGTGCCATCGTCGGCTCGCTCGGCGGCTTCTATTACCTGTACGAAACCATCGTCGGCAAAACCCAGCCCAACCGCATCACGTGGCTGCTTTGGGGAATCTTGCCGATGATCATTTTCGTGGCGCAAAGGGCGCAGGATGTGAAGGGTTTGTCGTGGGCGTCGTTTGCCGCCGGGTTCACGCCCCTGCTGATCGTTGCGGCGTCTTTCTTCAACAAGAAGGCCTATTGGAAAACCGAACCGCGCGACTACTACCTGATGGCAGCGGCCATCATCGGCATTGTCCTCTGGGCCATGACCGACAAGCCGAACCTGGCCATCCTGTTCTCGCTGCTGGCCGACATGCTGGCGGGCCTACCGACCCTCATCAAGTCGTATCGCCATCCCCATTCCGAGAGCTGGGTCGCCTACGCAGTCAGCGCGCTCGGCTTCGGAATCAGCTTCCTGTCGATCCAGGCCCACACCTTTGAAAATACAGCGTTTGTCGCGTATCTCTTCATCCTCAACGGCACCGTGGCTGTGCTGGCCTCGCGAAGCCGCAAGCCTGAACGGGCCGCCAGCTCCATTCGTTGAGCTCGGCACCAATCCGCCCCCCCATCACTTCGTTCGACGGGCAGCCCATGAGCCACCGGATCCGATCGGCCGACCTGTCCGATGCCTCTGACATCGCGCGCCTCTCCGGCACCCTCGGATATCCCGCGGGGTGCGAGGAGATCGCCCGGCGGCTGACCTTGCTGTTGCCCAATCCTTCTCACCTGGTGCTCGTGGCAGAACCGCTCGAAGGCCGCGGCCTCCTCGGCTGGCTGGCTGCGGAGCGTCGCGTCACCCTTGAATCGGGAACCAAGTTCGAGATCGTGGGCCTGGTCGTGGATGGGACGGCCCGACGGTCCGGGATCGGCAAGGCGCTGGTCGAAGCCGCGGAACAGTGGGTCCTGGATCAGTCGGGAACGGGCCTCGGTGTCAGGTCGAATGTCCTGCGGCCCGAGTCTCACGGGTTCTACGAGTCGCTCGGCTACCTCCGCAGGAAGACCCAGCACGTCTACCTCAAGAGCCTGCGGGACTGACCCTGGCCACCCTGGACCCGATCGGCACGGCCTTCCGCATCCGTTCTCGCCTGGGCAGAATGATGCAGCGATCCCCATATCCGTGGCTGCTCTTTCCCACCCGGGGCTTCCACGCGTTTTTTCTTCTGCCATTCATGGAGCCGTGATGAGCCTGGAAACCAAGTGCGCCTGCGTGATGCTGCTGGCCCTGCCCTTGATGGGACAGGTGGCCGCCCGGCAGGGAACCGTGGCGGATGTGCGTCAGAGCGAGTTCTCGTCCCCGATGGTCCTCGAGCTGCCGATGGACAGGCTCAACGTCGCGGAGCCCGCGAACATGTACTCGTTCACGGACCAGGGGACATTCGTCTGCGATGACGTGTCCCTTCCCCTGGTCGTGGTGAAGAAGACCGTGAATGACAAGGCCAAGCAGGTGGAGCTGAAGATCCAGTCCACGGCCTACGTGCGCCCCTCCTTCGACCGGAAGGTGGTCCTGCGCTATTCGGTCCTCCGCTCCGGACAGCCGCTGGCGGCCTTCACGGAGCAGGAGATCTCGGCCAAGGAGAAGAAATACAGGTCCGACAGCTCCACCCTTGTGATGTCCAAGGACGAGTTCGACAGCCTCTTCCAGGGTGGAAGCCACGGGGTGCTCAAGATCGTCATGGTCGTCACGCCGGATCGATGATGCGGCCTTAGACAGGCCCCGGCTGGACCGGGTGCGCCTGGCAGCGCCTTGGCAGCCGCGAGCAGGCGTCCGGGGATTCGAGCCCCCTATCGCCGTCTTTCCTCGGCCTCGGCATCCTCTTCCTCTTCTTCCTCCTCGATGGCCGCCAGGGACACGGGATTGCCCCGAAGATCCAGGGGCGAGCCATCGCCCGGGATGAAGATCTCGTGGTCCGCGTCCCAGCGCCCCCGCAGCTCGTCGCCATCCGTGAAGAACCTGGCCTCCCCGGCCTCGGGAAACACGGCGACCCACCTTGCCTGGGTTCCGTGCTGCTCGTAGGCGACGAGGACCCACCAGGCCTCGCCGCGGGCCTCGGTGGTTTCGAGGGTTTCCATGAGCGTGTACGGCGGCGGGAAGGCCTGGCCGCGCATCTCATCCAGATCCCGGATCACCCTGGTGCGCAACATGGCCACCTCCTCGGCCTGTCCCGTGACGAAGAAGAAGGACGATCATAACTCCGAGCGGAAAGGGCCGGATACCGGATTTTCCTCCCCGGGCGCGAGGCGTGGACGGGCTCGTCTTCTGCCATGGGAACATTCACCTTGCGGGGGAGACTCAGACCCTGACGGAGGAGCCGGTCGGATCCCTGGGAAGGTGGCGGGCCCGTCCCTGGAGCCTGATCCTGGGCCTGGCGCCGGAGCCATGCGGAGGTGCCCATGAAGCCTGCTTCCTTCCTCGCCACGGCCTTTCTCGGCATCGTCGCCCTGGCCCACCTGGTGCGGGTGATCCTCGGGCTGGAGGTCCAGATCGGCCGGGCCCTCATCCCCACCTGGATGAGCCTGGCGGCATTCCTGTTCTGCGGAGCCCTGGCAACGATGCTGTACCGGGAAAGCCGCGCAGGTTGACCGCAGATGGATCGCGGGTCGACCATGGACGGCATCCATCACCAAGCTCTGCCATGGGGGTTCCCCTGATCATCAGGCCCGAAACAGCGGCGGACATTCCCGCCATCGATCGAATCAACCTGGAAGCCTTCCAGAACCACCCCTACAGCCGCCAGACAGAGCACCTCATCGTCCGGGCCTTGCGGGCTTCCGGCGCCCTCACCCTATCCCTCGTGGCCGAACGGCAGGGCCAGGTGGTGGGCCATATCGCCTTCTCCCCGGCCCTCATCCAGGGCGAAGACCTCGGCTGGTACACGCTCGGCCCCGTGGCTGTCCTGCCTTCCCACCAGAGGCAGGGCATCGGCGCATCGCTCATCAGGGCCGGCCTGGATGGCCTCCGCTCCCTCGGGGCGAACGGCTGCCTGCTCGTCGGCGATCCGGCCTACTACACCCGTTTCGGATTCAGGCACGTCCCTTCGCTCGGCATCCACGAGGTGCCTCCGGAATATGTCATGTGCCTTCCCTTCACCGGGGACGTCCCGAGTGGGCTCGTCACGCATCACCCGGCCTTCTTCACCACGGCCTGACCCTCCGCCCGCCAGCCTCCGGGCAGAACAAAACGCCATCTTTTTGCCAAGCGACCGGCCCTGGCGTCATGGGGGAACCGGGCTATCTTCATCCCTGCAGCGTTCATGCAGATGCAGTCTCGATCTCACATCGCGGATCCGGCCTGACCGCCGCCGGGTCCCTCCCGGGAGCTTCCCCATGGCCGAGCTGAGTCCAGACCAGGTGGCCGGGAACTGGGGCGCCATCGCCCCGGACTATGAGCGGGCCTTCGAGGGTCTGAGCGGCCAGTTCGCGGCGCACGCACTGCGGTTGCTGAGCCTGCGGCGGGGCGAACGCGTCCTTGACGTGGCCGCGGGCACGGGGATCTTCGGCCTGATGGCCGCGCGGGCCGGGGCGAAGGTCCTCGCGACGGACTTCGCCCCGGGCATGGTGGACCGGCTCCGGGAGCGCATCGCCGAGGAACAGCTCTCGGGCATCTCCGCCGAGGTGATGGACGGGCAGGCCCTGGACGTTCCCGACGGAGCTTTTGACGCCGGCGCCTCGGTGCTGGGCCTGATCTTCTTCCCGGACATCGACCGTGGCCTGGCCGAGCTTCGGCGCGCCCTGCGCGGAGGCGGGCGCGCCGCGATTGTCTGCTGGCGCGATCCCGCCAACCTGCAGCTGATGACATTGGTGCGTCAGGCGGTCCAGAAGGTGGTCCCGGGGCTTCAGCCCCCCGCCGCGCCGCCCGTGTGGGCGAGGCTCAGCGGCGCCGGGACGCTGAAGGCCCGCATGGAAGCGGCCGGCTTCCGCGAGGTGGAGGTCGTGACCTCCACGGCCGTGCAGGAGATCGACGAGCCGGAGGCCTACTGGTCGGGCTTCACGCGGTCGGCGCCGCCCCTGGCCCACCTGTTCAGCCAGCTCGGACCCGAGGCCACTGAAGCCGTGGGGCGCGAGTACATCGAGGCCCTCCGCGCCCGGTCCCGCCGCGGGATGCCCGTCATGAGGGCGGAGGCCTGCATCGGCCTCGGCCGGGCCTGACATGGACGCGGACCGCACCGGCCCCGGGGTCCGCCTCCCGCCGCCCCTCGTGTTCATCGCGGGGCTGGGCCTCGGTTTCCTGCTCCAGCGCCGCTGCCCGCTGCCCTTCGCCGCGCCGGAAAACCCCCTTCCGCGGCTGCTGGGCGGCGTGCTCGTCCTCGGCTCGGCAGCCCTGGCGCTCTGGGGCTTCCTCACCTTCCGCCGGGCCCGCACCACGGTGCGACCCGATCGCCCCGCCTCGGCGCTCCTCACCGCGGGGCCCTTCCATTTCACCCGGAACCCCCTGTACCTCAGCCTCTCGCTGCTCCACGCCGGCACGGCCCTGCTGGCGAATGCGCTCTGGCCCGCGCTCATGCTTCTGCCCGTCCTGCTCGTCATCCGCTTTCATGTCATCGCCCGGGAGGAGCGCCACCTCGCGGCCCGCTTCGGGGCGGACTACCAGGCCTACCTGCGGAGCGTCCGGCGCTGGCTCTAAGGCCCGGCACACGAACTATGCTGGGGACATGACCGATTCGTTCCTCGCGCGCATCCCCACGCTGGCCGACGCCGAGCTGCGCCGCTACCTGGAACATCCCCATGGCTACAAGACCGAGGCCGTGGAGGCCGCCCTGGCGGAGCTGGGGCGGCGGGGGGCGGCGATTCCCGAGGCCGACCTGGCGCGGGTGCGGGAAGCGCTCCGGTCCCGGGAGGCACGGCAGGCCTCGCAGGCCGGCCGCCTGCTGGGGACGGACCCGCTCGTCCGGAAGCACCGCATCCGCCGCGTCATCGCAGGCATCCTGACGGCGGGCCTTGGCGGGGCCGCCCTGATCTACCTGCGGGCCACGCCCCGGATGGCCAACCCCCTGGGCTACGAGCCCGAGGACACCAAGAAATACCTGCGGGAACTGGAGGTCTACGGAGGGAAGCTGAACGTCCTGGTCACGGAGTTCCGGCGCTGGTTCGAGGGGCTCTGGCAGGGCCGCTCCCTGGCCGCCACCGTGGCCGTCCTGACGCTCCTCCTCGCTTTCGGCTTCTGGTTCGTGGCCACCCGCCTGGCCCCGGACGGGGAGGGCCGCTGACATGGCCTCGAAGCCACGGGCCCAGACACCGGGCCAGACGCCGGGCCAGACACCGGGCCAGGCGCCGAAATCCCCAGCCCCGGCCCGTCGGCCCGCCAAGCCGGGCCTGCACCCCCGCAACCGCCACGGCGACGGCTACGACTTCCCGCGTCTGGTCGCCGCCAGCCCCGAGCTGGGGCCCTTCGTGCGGCGCGCCCCCCATGGCGGGCCCACCATCGACTTCGCGGATCCTGCGGCGGTGAAGGCCCTGAACCGGGCCCTGCTGCTGGAAGCCTATGGCATCCGCGGCTGGGACCTGCCACGCGGCGCCCTCTGCCCGCCCATCCCCGGCCGCGCGGACTACCTGCACCACCTGGCGGACCTGCTGGCGGAGGGCGGACCCATCCCCCGGGGCGCCGCCGTGCGCGCGCTGGACATCGGCACCGGCGCCAGCCTCATCTACCCGCTGCTGGGCCACCGGGAGTACGGCTGGTCCTTCGTGGCCTCGGACCTCGACGGCGCGTCGCTGGCCTCGGCGGCCCGCGTCCTGGCGGCCAATCCCGGCCTGGAGGCGGCCATCGCCCTGCGCCGGCAGCCCGATCCCCAAGCCATCTTCCGGAATGTCGTGAGACCGGCCGAGCGCTTCGACCTGACCCTCTGCAACCCGCCCTTTCACGGCTCGCTGCGAGAGGCCCGGGAAGCCGCCCAGGCCAAGTGGCGGAAGCTGGGGCGGGGAACCGCCGGGGCGGCCCGCAACTTCGGCGGCCAGGGGGCAGAGCTGTGGTGCGAGGGCGGCGAGGCGGCCTTCGTCCGGCGCATGATCGCGGAAAGCGTGGACCTCCAGGCCCAGGTCCGCTGGTTCACCACACTCGTCTCCAGCTCCGCGAATCTGCCGGCCCTCCAGCGGGCGCTCCGCCAGGCCGGGGCGGCGGAGGTCCGCACGGTGCCCATGGCCCAGGGCCAGAAGCAGAGCCGCTTCGTGGCCTGGACCTTCCTGGATCCCGAGGCCCGGAGGGCCTGGTGGGATGGGTTGTGATCCAAGGTTTCGGACAAATCGGTATGATTTATCCGTCGCCGGAGTCCCCATGTTCGCCGTCCGCCGCCTCCCCGCCCTGTTCGCCCTGCTGATGCTGGGGGCGCACTTCCTCCGCTCCGGCGAGCTGCTCCTGGTGCTGCTCTGCCTGGCGCTCCTGGTGCCACTCTTCATCCCGAGGCCCGCCGCCCAGGCCACGGTCCGCTGGGTCCTGGCTTTCGGCGCCCTGGTGTGGCTGTGGACGCTGGCCCAGGGCATCCGCCAGCGTCTGGCCTTCGACGAGCCCTGGCTGCGCCTGGCCCTGATCCTCGGCGCCGTGGCGGCGTTCACGGCCTGGGCCGCGTGGCTGCTGCGACGCGGGAAAACCGAGGAAAAGCGCTGACAGGGTCAACGGGATGAAAGGCTGGATCAACAGAATTTAAAGGCTTTAAACCTGTTAATCCAATCTTTTAATCCTGTCGATCCTGTCCATCTTGTTCTCAAAACACCGACCACCCCGTCCGCGTCGTGAAGCGGTCGAGGGCCTCGACGCCGGCGATGCTGTTGCCGTGGGGGTCGAGGGCGGGGCTCCAGACGCAGAGGACGCCGCGCTCGGGCAGCACGGCCAGGATGCCGCCGCCCACGCCGCTCTTGCCCGGCAGGCCCACGCGGTAGGCGAAATCGCCGGCGGCGTCGTAGGTGCCGCAGGTGAGCATGATCGAGTTGATGCGCTTGGACTCGCTGCGGGAGAGCAGGCGCGAGCCGTCCGCCCGCAGGCCGTGGTTGGCCAGGAAGAGGCCGGCCTTGGCCAGGTCCGCGCAGCTCATGGCGAGGCTGCACTGGCGGAAGTAGTGGTCCAGCACCCGGTCCACGGGGTTCTCCAGGTTGCCGCAGCTGGCCATGAAGTGGGCCAGCGCCGCGTTGCGGTGGCCGTGGGAGGCCTCCGAGGCGGCCACCTCTGCATCCACGTCCAGGGCCGGGTTGCTGCTTTCCGCCCGGAGGAAGTCCCGCAGCGTGCCCAGGGAATCGCCCGTGAGCGTGAGCAGGCGGTCGATGAGGACCAGGGCCCCGGCATTGATGAACGGGTTCCGCGGGATGCCCTTCTCGTATTCCAGCTGCACCAGCGAGTTGAAGGGGTTGCCCGAGGGCTCGCGGCCCACGCGCTTCCACAGGGCCTCGCCGTCCCGGGCCAGCACCAGGGCCAGGGAGAAGGCCTTGGACACGCTCTGGATGGAGAAGGGCGTGCGCCAGTCGCCGGTGCCGAAGAGCTGGCCATCCGTGGTGGCGAGGGCCAGGCCGAAGCGCGCGGCGGGCACGGAGGCCAGGGCCGGGATGTAGTCCGCCACCTTCCCCTGCGCCGCCAGGGGCGCGGCTTCCACCGCCAGGTCGTCGAGGAGGGCTTGGAGGTCCATGCCTCCAGAATCCCACAGGAGCCGTGGGTATAGGATGGTCGCCATGACGCCCCTCGCCGCCGACCTCCTCCCGCTGTTCCAGCGTGACCTGCGCTGCCTCGTCCGCGAAGTGGAGATGTTCCCCGATGATGTGGTGCTCTGGCGCACGGTGCCGGGCATCGCCAACAGCGCCGGGAACCTGGCCCTGCACGTGGCGGGCAACCTCCAGCACTTCGTCGGCGCCGTGCTGGGCGCCACGGGCTACGTGCGCCAGCGGGAACGGGAGTTCGCCCAGCGGGAAGGCACGCGGGCCGAAGTCGCCGCGGGGCTGGAAGCCGCCATCGCCGCCGTGGAGGCGGGCCTGGCGGCCCAGACGGACGCCTCCCTCCAGGCGCCCTTCCCCACCCCCATCGGAGGGCACCAGGTGTCCACCCGGCGCTTCCTCCTGCACCTGGAGGCCCACCTCGCCTTCCATCTCGGCCAGGTCGGATACCTGCGCCGGGTGCTCACGGGGGATGCCGCCAGCGCCGGCGGCATGGCCATCCAGGACCTCGCGGAGCCTTGAGCCATCCTGGAAGCCGGCGGAGAATCGGGCATGATGCCTGAAGGAGGGTCCATGTCCCTGAATGGTTCCGTCGCGCTGGTCACCGGCGCCAGCCGCGGCATCGGGGCCGCCGTGGCCAAGGCGCTCGCGGCCCAGGGCGCCGCGGTGGCCGTGAACTACTTCGGCTCGGAGGCCGCCGCGAAGGCCGTGGTGGCCGAGATCCAGGCCGGGGGAGGCCGGACCATGGCCGTGAAGGCCGATGCCCGCGACCGGGCCCAGGTGGAGGCCATGGCCGCGGCCGTGAAGGCAGAGCTGGGCCCCATCGGGATCCTGGTGCTCAACGCCGCCGTCGGCTTTCCCATGAAGGGGATCCTCGAGTACCCCTGGGAGGCCTTCGAGGCCAAGGTGCTGGGCGAGATGGGGGCGGCCTTCCACGGCTGCCGGGCGGTGGTGCCCCAGATGCTGGAGCGGAAGAAGGGCGCCATCATCGCCATCACCAGCGGCCTCGCCCGCAATCCCGGCTGGGGGTTCTCCGCCCACAGCGCGGCCAAGGCGGGCCTCGAAGGCTTCGTGCGGGCGCTGGCCTTCGAGCTCGGCCCCATGGGCATCCGCGTGAACGCCGTGGCACCCGGCCTCACGCTCACGGACGCCACGGCGGACCTGCCGGAGAAGCACAAGCAGGCGGCGGCGGAGCACACGCCCCTGCGGCGCAACGGGCTGGCCCAGGACGTGGCCGAGGCCGTCGTCGGCCTGCTGCAGGCCGGCTTCGTCACCGGCGCCACCCTCCCCGTGAACGGCGGCGGGCACACCTTCTAGGAGCATTCATGGCGGCGCTTCGCACCGGTCTCGTCCTCGGCATCCTGGTGGTGCTCTGGACCTTCGTCATGGGCTTCACGGGCTGGTACCGCCATCCCAGCCTGTTCTTCCTACTCTGGCTGGCCATCCCCCTGCAGATCGGCATCCTGATCCTGGCCCTCCGCCGCACCGCCTCGAGCCAGGGCTACCTGCGCCAGGTGCAGGACGGCGTGGGGGCCACCCTCATCGCCTCCGCCGTCATCTTCGTGGGCAGCCTTCTCTTCACCCTGGTGGTGTTCCCCAGCTACTTCGCCGAGATGGAGGCCCTGGGCCGCCTGAAGATGGTCCAACAGGGCTTCACCCCCGATCAGATCGAGGCGGTGATGAAGGCCAAGGGCCCCATGCAGACCTCCCTGGGCCGGGCCTTCTCCTGGGCCCTGGGCACCTGGATCACGGGCCTGGTCACGTCCCTGGCGGCCGCGGTGAAGTATCACCGGCGCAGGCCGTCGGCGGCCATGCCGCCTGCGGAGGCTCCTCCTCACGAGGAAGATCCCACCACGGGTGCGTAGGGACTGTCGGCGGGCCTGCCTCAGCGCTCCTGCCTCAGCGCCGCGGCGAGGGAGACCGGGTGGGCCGCGCCGGCGATGACGTCGTCCACGCAGCGCAGGACCAGACCCGAGCGCAGGGGCGCGGCAGCCAGCTCGTCGCGGGTGAGCCAGCGGCAGCCCAGGATGTCCGGATCCTCCGGGGCCGCCTCCGCGTCTTCGGGCACGCTGCCCCGGAAGCAGATGCGGCAGTAGTCCTTCCCATTCCGCGCCAGGAGCTGGTAGATGCCCACGAAGGCCTCCGGCGTGAAGGCCAGGCCCGTCTCCTCGCGCACCTCGCGGCGCACGGCGTCGAGAAGGCCCTCGCCGGGCTCCACGTGCCCCGCGGGCTGGTTGAAGACACGCTCAGGCGAGCCGTCCGTCTCCTCGACCACGAGGAAGCGGCCGTTCCGCTCGATGACGGCGGCGACGGTGAGGGCCCACATCAGGCCGCCAGGAACAAGTAGAAGCCGTTGATGAAGTAGACGATTCCCACCACGCCCACCAGCAGGCCCAGGTAGTAGACGGGCTTCTGCTTGAGCAGGGCGGCGATGGAGGAGAGCAGGATGCCGATCTGGAGGAAGATCACCGCCAGGCCGAAGGCCGCGCCGTGCCGCTGGGCCTCGGTCTTGACCTCCTCGAAGCGGCGGGCCTCCTTCTGGATCTCGGCCTTCTCCCCGTCGTACTTCGTCACCTTCTTCTCCACGTCGGCAAGGCTCTTCTCCAGGGTGGGCACGGCCGTCTTCGGCGCCAGCTCCAGCTCCCGGCGCAGGCGCATGGCCTCCAGCTCGTAGAGGTTCCCCTTGATGCCCTTGGCCTGGTAGTAGGCCCACTGATCCGAGGCCTGGCTCTGGCTCAGCACGGCCCGGGTGGAGTGGCCGCCGCCTTTGAAGGTTGCCAAGGTGGCGCAGACCGCGAGGATCACGGTCGTCAGGGCCAGCAGGTTCAGCCAGGGTTCTTTCTTGTCGTCGCTCATGGGTCTCCGCCGCAATTGGCACCAGCCATTCTACGGAAAAAGGCCCCGTTGCTTGAACCGGCGGGACTTGAGCCTATCGTGAAGGATTGGAGTCCTCCGGGATGTGCGCCGAATGTCGCAGTCCTCCTCCGATCCGACCAGGATCCGCCGCCCTTCACCGGGGGCGGGCTCGGCGCGTCCGTCCCCACGTTCCCAAGCAAAGCCTAGGAGGCTCCCATGCTGCACCGCACCGCGCTTTGCATCGGGATCAACCAGTACCAGAACTTCCCCGCGGCCAACCTGAACGGGTGCGTGAACGACGCCCACGACATGGCTTCGCTGCTGAAGGATCTGCTGGGCTTCGAGGATTCCGATATCACCCAGTTGACGGACCAAGCCGCCACCAAGGCCAACATCATGCGCGAGCTGCGACGCATGGTGGAAGGCGCCTTGGCCGGCCGCTACAACCACCTGGTCTTCACGTTCTCGGGGCACGGCACCCAGGTGCCGGACCTGAACCTCGATGAGTTCGACCGGGCCGACGAGGCCTTCTGCCCCCATGACCTGGCCCAGAGCGGCCCCCAGTGGGACCGCGACCACCTCATCGTGGACGACGAGCTTCACGACCTGTTCGTGCAGCTTCCCCAGAGCGTGATCCTGGAAATCCTCCTCGACACCTGCCACAGCGGCGCGGGTCTTCGGGCGGCGGACCTGCTCATGGACCGCAAGCCCCGCTACCTGCCGCCGCCCTCGATCGAGGCCTTCCGCGACATCGAGTACCGCCGGGCCCGCCCTGGGCACCTCAAGCTGCTGGAGAAGGGCCTGTCGCACCACATCCTCTGGACCGCCTGCAAGGAGAGCCAGACCGCCGCGGACGCCTTCATGCAGGGCGACTGGCACGGCGCCTTCAGCTGGCACTTCTGCCGCGAGGCGAGGGCCAGCGGCAATCACCTCACCCGGGCCAAGGTGCTGGCGAAGATCCGTTCCGACCTCAGCGCCGCCCACTTCACCCAGACACCCCAGCTCGACTGCGAAGCCGTCACCCGCCATGCGGTGATGAAGGCGGTGGAGGTTCCCCCCAACCTGGCACCGCTGCCGACCGAGATGCCGACCTGACGGGGCTTTCGCCCGAAACGAACAGGGCGCCGCAAGGCGCCCTGTTCCTTGAAACGCGAAGCGTCTCAGCCTAGTAGCGGTAGTGGTCGGCCTTGTAGGGCCCTTCCACCGGCACGCCGATGTACTTGGCCTGGTCGGGGCGCAGGGCCGTGAGCTTCGCGTTCAGGGTCACCAGCTGGAGCCGCGCCACCTGCTCGTCCAGGTGCTTGGGCAGGGTGTAGACGCCGACCTGGTACTCGCCCTTCTTCGTCCACAGCTCGATCTGGGCCAGGGTCTGATTGGCGAAGGAGGAGCTCATCACGTAGCTGGGGTGGCCGGTGCCGCAGCCCAGGTTCACCAGGCGGCCCTTGGCCAGCAGGATGATGCGCTTGTTGTCGGGGAAGATCACGTGGTCCACCTGGGGCTTGATCTCCTCCCAGGCGTACGTCTCGAGGCTGGCGACATCAATCTCGCTGTCGAAGTGGCCGATGTTGCACACGATGGCATTGTGCTTCATCCGCTTCATGTGGTCGTGGGTGATCACATGGAAGTTGCCGGTGCAGGTGACGAAGATGTCGGCCTGCTCGCAGGCCTCCTCCATGGTCACCACGCGGTAGCCCTCCATGGCGGCCTGCAGGGCGCAGATGGGATCGATCTCGGTCACCCACACCTGGGCGCTGAGTGCACGGAGCGCTTGGGCGCTGCCCTTGCCCACATCGCCGTAGCCGCAGACAACGGCGATCTTGCCGGCGACCATGACGTCCGTGGCGCGCTTGATGGCGTCCACCAGGGACTCGCGGCAGCCGTAGAGGTTGTCGAACTTGCTCTTGGTGACGCTGTCGTTGACGTTGATGGCGGGGAACTTCAGCTCGCCCTTCTTGGCCATCTCGTAGAGGCGGTGGACGCCCGTGGTGGTCTCCTCCGTCACGCCCTGGACCTTGGCCAGCTGGGTGGAGTACCAGGTCGGCCGCTCGGCCAGCCGCTTCCGGATGGACGCGAAGAGCACGGTGGCCTCCTCGCTGTCGGGATGATCGAGGACGTGGATATCCTGCTCGGCCCGCGCGCCCAGGTGCAGCAGCAGGGTGGCGTCGCCGCCGTCGTCCAGGATCATGTTGGCGCCGCCCTCAAAGTCGAAGATGCGGTGCGTGTACTCCCAGTACTGGGCCAGGGTCTCGCCCTTGACGGCGAAGACCGGCGTGCCCTCCGCGGCGATGGCGGCGGCGGCGTGGTCCTGGGTGCTGAAGATGTTGCAGCTGGCCCAGCGCACCTCGGCACCGAGCGCCTTCAGCGTCTCGATGAGCACGGCGGTCTGGATGGTCATGTGCAGCGAGCCGGCGATGCGCGCGCCCTTCAGCGGCTGCTGCGCGGCGTACTGGCGCCGGATGGCCATGAGGGCGGGCATCTCGCCCTCGGCGATGGCGATCTCCTTGCGGCCCCAGGCGGCAAGGGCGAGATCGGCGACGATGAAATCGGTGGTGGCGACGGTCATGGGACCTCCACGAAGGGCCGGATCGACAGGAGGGTGCGTCCACCCCATCGCCCCGGTTCAGGGTTGAGGTGAGCGCCGTTCCTGGAAGGATGGGTCCGAGCCTGAGATCCCGCACAGCCGATCTGCCGGGTCCTGCAGCGCTCCTCGGACCCTTCCAGGATAGCGGTGGCGACAGGGATGAGGTGGGTGGGAATGGGCTCGTGATTCAAAACTGTCACCACGTAAAATTTCTTCGTAATTTTTTAATCAAATTTAAAATTTGAAATAATTTATTTTAATTGTTTATTTATAAATTTTGTCATTTTTTAATTACAATATTTTTCAAAATAAAATACTTTAGCCAATTATTATCAACACTTAACAACTGGCACAAACCTCGAACTGACATGGCTGCCTGAAAGGAGGCAACCATGTCCAACCCCCTCACTTCCCTGGCCCTGGCGCTCGCCCTGGCCCTTCCCCTCTCCGCCGCGGCCGGCCGCGCGCCCCGGGCCCCCCAGCGGCCCGTGAACCTCAACACGGCCACCGTCACCGAGCTCATGCAGCTGCCCCGCGTCGGCCAGAAGACCGCCGAGCGCATCGTGGCCTTCCGCAAGCAGCACGGCGGCTTCCAGCGCCCGGAAGAGCTCATGAACGTCAAGGGCATCGGCGAGAAGTCCTACGCCAAGCTCAAGCCCTACCTGGCCACCGCCGCGCCGCGTCCCGCGGCTTCCGCGAAGTAGGGGGCCGACCATGCTCCAGCGCCGTCGCCGCTCGCAGCAGGGGACCTCCCTGCTGGATGTCACCGTCTCCATGGCCGTGGCCGCCGCCATGACCGTGGTGTGCCTGGCCCAGTGGGACACCGGCAGCGCCGAGCTCGCCGTGGCCCACCACGAGATCCGCGGCAGCCTGGAGCAGGCCTTCAGCCTCGCCCGGGCCCGGGGTTCCAACGTCACCGTGGCCCTGGGCCGGGCCGGCGGCGCGGGAGAGCACCTGCGGGTGGAGCTTCCCCGGGGGATCCGGTGGGGCAAGCCCCGCGCCATCCCCCTGCCACCGGACATGGATCCCCCCAGCGTGGCCACCCTCACCGGCGAGGCCCACCCCATCCTCACGGTCACGCCGCGCCACACGGCCCTGGCCAGCACCTGGTTCCTGAACGACGGCCAGGAGGCGCTCTGCATGCGCCTTTCCGGCCAAGGAAAGCTCCAGGTGCTGCGCTGGCGCCAGGATCGCCGGAAGTGGGTGAGGGCCTGATGCGCATCCACTTCGCCGCTTGCGCGGCTCAGACCTCTCCTTCATGTCTCCGGACTGACCTGTCGTCCCGTCCTCCAGTCGCCTAGGGGCAACCTTATGCGCATCCTCGACCTCTCCCCCGACCAGCGTCCCCGGGAGCGCCTGCTCGCCGGCCACGGCGAAACCCTCTCGGACGCGGACCTCCTGGCCCTGATCTGGGGCACGGGACTCCGGGGCCACAGCGCCGTGGAACTGGCCCAGGTGGTGCTCGGCCGCACCGGCGGCCTGGCGGGCCTCCTGGCTCTGGGGCTGAACGACTGGCTGGAGCAGCCGGGCCTCGGCCCCGCCAAGGCGGGCCAGCTCTGGGCCGCCCTGGAGCTCTCCCGGCGCGCCCAGCGCGGCTCCGACCGTCCCCGCATCACCAGCCCCCGCGCCGCCGGCAGCTACCTGCTGCCCCGCTGCCAGGGCTGGACGGAGGAGCGCTTCGGCCTCCTGGCCCTCAACGCCAAGGGCGACCTCTTGGCCGAGCGCATCCTCAGCCAGGGCACGGCCACCGCCACCCTCATCAGCCCCCGCGAGTTCTTCCGCGAGGCCCTGCGCTACGGCGCCAGCACCGCCCTGGCCTTCCACAACCACCCCAGCGGCGACCCCTCGCCAAGCCGCGAGGACATCCAGCTCACCCGGCGTCTCCAGGCCGCGGGCGAATCCCTGGGCGTGCCCCTGGCCGACCACCTCATCCTCGGCCACGAGCGCTACCACAGCTTCCGGGCGGCCGAAGGGTGGGACCAGCGAGGGTAAGCCTCAGGGCTTGAACGGCTCCTTCAGCGGCTTGCCGCAAGCGAGGTCGGCCAGGGTCTCGATGAGCACGTGGGCGCCGCGGTGCAGATCCTCGATGGGCACCTGCTCGTCCACGTCGTGCCCCGGATAGGGCCGGCCGGGAAACCACATGCCGAAGGCGATGGCGTGGGGCATGCGCTTGGCGTAGGTGCCGCCCCCGGAGATGGCCGGTCCATCGGCCCTCCCGGTGGCGCGCCCGTAGTCGGCCATGAGGCGCTTCACCAGCCGGGACTGGGGGTCGAAGGCCAATGGGGTATCTCCGAAGAAGCCTCCGAAGCTCAAGGTCGCCTGCCGGGCGGCCGCGAACTCGGCGACCACCTGCCGGAGGTGCGCCTCCAGCGCGGGCCCGTAGCGCTTCGGCGTCGCGCGGATGTTGAGGGTGAGCTTCAGACCGCCGTCGGCCTCCGGCTTGAGGGTGGCCACGTTCACCGCGCACCGGCCCCAGAGCGGTCCGGATTCCGTGAGCCCCAGCCCGGTCCCGTACAGGTCCCTGCCCGCCTGCCGCGCGAAGGCCAGGAGGTCGTCCGCCCCGCCTGGCGGCAGCTCGCCGTCCAGCAGCCGCGCCAGGGCCACGAGCGCGTTGCGGCCCCCTTCCAGGTTGATGCCGCCATGGGCGGCCTTCCCCTGGATCGTGATGGTCAGCGCAGCCCCGGCCCCCTCCGGCGCAAGGTTGAAGACCACCCGGCATCCGGGGTCCAGCGGACGGCGCTCCAGACGATGCCGGAGGGCGACCAGGGGGTCTTTCCCGGCAGGGGAGGCCAGACGGATCACCGCCAGATCGGGGACGATGCTCGTGGCCAGGCCCGCTTCCAGGGCCGCCACGGCCCAGGGACGGTCCGCCGTGGGAGCGGTCGGCCGCTGGGTCGCGAGGGTGAGTGCGTTCCAGGCCTTCTCGCCCACGACCACGGGGAAGGCGGAGTCGAGCACGAGGCTGAAGTCCGGCGGCCGGTTCGCCTTCAGGTAGTCCGTGATGTCGGTGTTGGTGCTCTCCTCATCGCTTCCCACCAGGAGGCGGATGGTGCTGGTCCGGGCGGGGCCGGCCTCCCTCAGGGCCTTCATGGCCAGGAGGGCCTGGATCATCGGGCCCTTGTCGTCCGCGGCCCCGCGGCCGAGGACCCGCCCATCCTTCACGGTCCCCGAGAAGGGCGGGATGCTCCAGTGGTCGTCCACGGGCTGCACATCGCCATGGACGAGGAGACCGAGCACCGGCGCCCCGACCCGCCCGCCTGTGGCCGGCAGGTCCACCTCCATCACCTTGCCCGCGTCCCGCACCTCGAAGCCAAGGTCTCTGGCGAGCTGCTGGATCCAGGTCTTCTGGTCCGCCCAGGCCTTCGTGTTTCCGGCGACCGTGGGGAAGCGGATCACCTCGGACAGCAGGGGCACCATGCGGAGCGCCAGGTGGCGGTCGTAGTGGTCGTGGACCGACCATGTCGGCTGGGCCGGCTGGGCCGGCTGGGCCGCCCACAGGAGAGAAGGGATCATCAAGGCAAGCAGCATCCGCACCACAACCTCCGCACCGCTGGTCCCCGACTATACGTGTGCAGACAGAAATTCCGGCCAGGATTGACGGAATGACAGGTTCCGCCTCCCCGAACCGAATCGAGGCCGGCGATTCAGTGACTTCGAATCCCATTCCCGCCGCATGTACATGAAGGCGCCCCGCGACGCGGGGCGCTGATGTGGCGGAGGGAGCAAGATTCCCTTCGGGGCCACCGCTACGCGGCGTCCCCTCCAGCCGCACGAATCGCTGGCACGCCTCTTGACGGCCCCAACAGCCCCCCAGGCTGTTGGGACCTGCGGCTACCTGCCAGCGATTCAGTGACTTCGAATCCCGCTCCCACCGCACTTACATGAAGGCGCCCCGCGACGCGGGGCGCTGATGTGGCGGAGGGAGCGAGATTCGAACTCGCGGTGAGCTCACACCCACGACGGTTTTCAAGACCGTTGCCTTAAACCGCTCGGCCATCCCTCCATGCCTCCATCTTGAAGGCTGGGCGCGGCCCCGGGCAAGAAGCCTTGTGCCGAACCGCCCCCAACGGTAATCTGGAGGGCCTTGGAGAGATGCCGGAGTGGCCGATCGGGCTCGCCTGCTAAGCGAGTGTATTGGGTAAACCAGTACCGGGGGTTCGAATCCCCCTCTCTCCGCCACCAAAGCCGCCGAATGGCGGCTTTGCTTTTGCGAAGAGCGGGGGATTCGAAATCACAGAATCGCCGGCTCTCGTTCTGGCTCGGGGAGACAGCCCGGGGGGGGCTGTCGGACCCGGGACAGAGAGCCGAGCGATTCGTGCGGCTGGAGGGGACGCCGCGCCGCGGCGGCCCCGGAGGGTATCCCCCTCTCTCCGCCACCAAAGCCGCCGAATGGCGGCTTTGCTTTTGCGGAGAGCGAGGGATTCGAAATCACAGAATCGCCGGCTCTCGTTCTGGCTCGGGGAGACAGCCCGGGGGGCTGTCGGACCCGGGACAGAGAGATGTGCGATTCGTGCGGTCGGAGGGGACGACCAGACTTCCACCACGCAAGCGCCCTGAATGCACGGGGCGCCTTGTCGCGGGGAGAACGCTTGCGGCGAAGAAGACTCGTTTGACATCACTAAAAACACTTTGACCTTCAAGGGTTGAATCAAGAAAAAACAGGATCCAATCCCGGCCATCCGCCGTACCATGGATGGTCGAATCCACCCCCGTGCCCCTGAAGGGGATGGCGAACGCGCTGAATCGATCTTGCTCAAGGCGTCTTCCTGGTTCCCCTGCCGGCCTCATCTGGCTGGGGCGAGAAAGGAGGAAGCGATGCTGGACACGCTTCGGTACCGGGGCCTCAACGGGGCCCGCGCCATCCGGCGCTGGGCCGTTCCCTACGTCGGGTCGCGGCTGCGGCCGGACGACTTCCGGCCCCTGCTCTGCTATCTCTTCACCGACTGGAAGTGCAACGTGGATTGCCACTACTGCTTCCAGTACGACAACCACCGGCCGGGCATGTCCCTCGAGACGGCACGCTCCGCCATCGACTGGCTGAAGACGGTGGGCTGCCGGGTCCTCGCCATCATGGGCGGCGAACCCCTGGTGCGGAAGAACTTCATCCTGGACGTGATCCGCTACGGCGCCGAGAACGGGTTCTTCGTCTACCTGCCCACCAACGGCACCCTCATGGACCCGGCCTTTATTGACGCCGCGGGCCGGGCCGGCGTCACCGCCATCAACCTGGCGGTGGACGGCGTGGCGCCGCGGAAGGGGCTGCCGAAGGCGCTCCTGGCCATCGAGCCGCAGTTCCGCTACCTCGTGGCCCAGCAGAAGAAGCACGGCTACATCCTCTTCTTCAACATCAACATCTGCGGCCCGAATCTCCGCGACGTGCGGATGCTCACGGAGATCGCGCACCAGAACGGCATCGGCACCGACTACCACCTGCTGGAGGACCCGCAGGCCACGGTGGACACCGGGCACTACGCCCACCCGGACAACGATCTGCGCATCCGGCCCGAGCAGTACGAAGAGGTGGACGCGCTCCTGGACTGGCTCATCGAGAAGCAGGGCGAGGGCTGGTGCATGGTCAACGCGCCCGAGCACCTCCGGGCCATGAAGGACCGCCTGCGGGGCCGCATCGAGCCCTGGGACTGCCGCGCCGGCCGCAACGCCGCGCTCGTCAAGCCCGACGGATCCATCGCCCCGTGCTTCGACCTCATCACCCATCCCCGCGACTGGGGGCGCATCTGGGAGCCGGACTTCGATCCCGAGGCACTGCGGGCGGCCAAGGCGATCTGCCTCCCGCACTGCTCGTCCACCTGCTTCTACAACCTCGGTGCCTACTACAAGCTGCGCTCGCTTCCGACCTGGCTCGCCAAGCACGCCATGATGGGTTGAAGGGAGCCTCCGCCTTCAGCGCTCCGCCAGGGCCTTCAGGACCGCATCCCCTGGCCGCTCCCGGGCCAGCGCCTCCCAGAGGCTCCTCGCCTGCCCGGGGGGGCCGAACCGCGCCACCAGCGCAGCATAGACCACCCGTTCCTCGAAGGGCGCACCCGCCTTGGGGCGCAGCTGCTCCAGCTCGGCCCCGAGGCTGGGTTCCTCCTCCCGGAGCTCCCGCCCGGAAGGCGGCATCTGCTTCTCGCGCATCACCATCCCCGCCTGCGCAAGGTGCGTCAGCCGGACTGGCGTGCGGCCCCGCTGGAGGAGGGGGAGGTCCTTCGTCTCGGCGGGCCGGGCGCCCTCGGGCTGGCCCTGGGCGCTGAAGCGCACCTTGCAGGGGCCGACGAAGACGAACTGCTCGCCGGTGGCCATGCGGATGAGCACCAGCCGACCGCCCGGCCCCAGCGCGACGGTCCGCTGGGCGGGGATCTCCGCGGTGATCCCCAGGGCGCCGCCCCCCTCGACGGTGGCGGTCCCGGCGAGGTCGGCCACCATGGCCACCGCGGCCTGGGCCTGCAGGGACGCGGCGGCGACCGCCAGCAAGGGGGCGAGAAACCATGACGAAGGCCGGATCATGGGGTGGCTCCTGGGTTCGGAAGACTCCTCATCCTAGCGCTCCGGCCAGCCGAACACGGCCATCGGCGCCCGGCCCTTCAGGGGCTGCTCGCCCAGGGGAGTGAAGCCTGCGGCCTCCCCCAGCCTCGCCCGCACCGGCTCCGTCACCAGCAGGGGGAAGCCAGCCTCCTTGGTGAGCCCCTCCACGCGGGAGGCGGTGTTCACCACGTCGCCGATGGCCGTGTACTCGTGGCGGGAGGCCCCGCCCACGTGTCCGACGGCGGCCTCGCCGAAGTGGAGGCCGATGCCGATGCGCAGCGGCGCGCGCCCCTCGGCCGCCAGTTCCGCGTTCAGCTCGCCCAGGGAGGCCAGCATGGCCCGGGCGCAGCGGAAGGCGCTCTCGCAGGGGTTCTCCTGGGCGGCGGGGGCGCCGAAGAAGGCCATGATCCCGTCGCCGATGAACTTGTCCAGGGTGCCGCCGTGGGCGTGGATGGCCTCGGCCATGCGCTGGAAGTAGCGGTTGAGCAGGGCGATGACCGCCTCCGGCTCGAGGCCTTCACTGAGGGTGGTGAAGCCGCGGATATCGGAGAAGAGGACGCACAGCGCGCGCCGCTCGCCGCGGAGGCCCGGCTCCAGGCGGCCATCCAGGATCTCGGAAAGGATGGCGGGGCTGACGTAGCCCCCGAAGACGGCGCGCAGGCGGCGGCGCTCCCGAAGCCGGGACAGGGCCTCCTCGCCGGCCCGGGCCGCGAATCCCGCCACCAGGCCGCCGGCCGGCCACGACAAGCCCAGGAACCAACCCCGCGCCTGGAGGACCAGGATGCCGAGGGCGCCCAGCCCCAGCGCCGCGAGGAGCCCCAGGCTTCCCGCCCGGGGCCGACCGCCCAGGACCCAGCCCAGGCCCAGACAGCCCCCGGCCAGGAGGGCGCCGAGGCCCGACGGCACTTCCCGCAGGGGACCGCGCCCCAGGAGGTTGCGGAGGGCCTGGACGTGCAGGAGCACCCCCGGCGCGAAGCGGCCGGTCTCCTCGCCCCAGCCGTTGAGGTCCACCGCCTGCCGGTGCCGGTCCACAAAGGGGAACACACTGCCGAGCAGCACCACTTTGCCATGGAAGGCAGCCTGCAAAGCGGCGGCATTCCCCTCGCGCTGCCAGGCCACCACCTGGTGGAAGGGAACGTAGGGCACGGGCGCCGCGCCGCGGTAGTCCAGCCAGCCCTCCCGCACGGGCCGGCCCAGGGCGCGCGCCAGGGTTCCCGCGAGGGTGGGCAGGGCCTCGGCCGAGCCGCCCACGTGCTCCGTGAACCGGCGCACAGTGGCATCCGGATCCACCTCCCAGAGCACGAAGGCCGTGCCGCCCTCGCCGGCCGCCGCCTGGAAGGGGCCGTGGATGGGCCTGGGGCGGCCCGCCCCATCCACCGTGAGGCCCAGCACCAGGGGACAGGTCCGGCGCAGGCGCAGGATGCCGCGCACCAGGGCCGCGTCTCCGCCCGGCGCCACGGTGTCGAAGCTGCGCATGGGCAGGCTGAGGTCCAGTCCCACCGCACGGGGTTCAGCCCGGGCCAGGCCCTCCATGGCGGCGCCGAGGTGCCGGTGCCACAGCGCCATGGGTTCGGGGAAGGCCTGCTCGCTCACCTCGTCGAATCCGATCAGGGCGACGGGTGCCTCCGCGGCTCCGTGGGACCGCAGCAGGCGGGAAGCCCCGTCGTACCAGGCGCGGTCCACGGCGCCGCCCGCCAGCCAAAGGAGCGCGGCCAGCAGCAGGCCGAGAGGAAGGGCGCGGCGCAGGAAGTGGGACATGGGTCGGGTCTCCCCGTAGCGTCGCACACTCCGGCGCAGGGCGCTCTGTCTCTGTCGGTCAGGTCCTCGGCTTGTGGGTGTGCACCTTCGCGAACATCGCATCGGTCATGGGGGAGACCTTCTTCTTGCCGTGGCAGGTGGCGCACTGGGCCTTGTCCGGCATGATCAGGCCGGCCTTCTTCGCGGCGGCGGGATCCTTCATGACCCGGATGCCCTTGTACTCGCTGCCCGGGCCGTGGCAGCCTTCGCAGTCCAGTACGGGCTTCGTCTTGGCGTGCGCCGAGGCGCTCCAGGACTCGAACTGGACCTTGTGGCACATCTTGCAGGCCGCGGCGCCGATGCGGGTCGGAGCCGCGCTCGAGATCGCGCACGCGATGAGGGCCACCACCACAGGACGGATCAGCACCATGGCTTCCTCCTTGGAAGAGGCCTCCAGGCTACGCGCGCGCGGCGGACACTTCATCCAACCCGAAGGTCAAGATTGGAAACCCGCGGTCAGGGCGTGTGGAAGCGGTGGTGGTGCAGGGGTGGAATGCCGTCATGCAGGCACGGACCGCGGGCCGACATCGGCGGGGAGAACCAGCGCCCGGTGGCGGGGCGGGCCCGGGGATCCTGGGCCTGGTTCATGGACCAGCGCGAGGCGCGCTCCTCCCCGTCGAGGCGGAACCGGGCCCGCACGGACCACAGATACTCCGTGGCCGGAGCCAGGGCGGCTTCGAGGCCGTGCTCCACGAAGGCCTTATCCACCGGCGGCGGCGGCAGCTCACCTTCGGAAGGAGGCGTGGCCCCCACCGGATCCCGGCGGGCTTCCAGCCGCAATCCGGTCCGCTCGTAGACCAGCGGGCCCGGACCGCCTCCCACGGAGGCCCAGATCCGGAGGTCATATCGGACGTCGGTGATGCGCCCGAACAGGCCGCCGACATCGTGTTCGAGGTCCTCGCGGCGGGGGAAGGCCTCCCACTGCAGGACGGGGCGGAGGCTTTCGACCTGGGGCGAGGCCCCGCCGGAGGGGAGGAACGTCAGGGGGAGGACTGGCCGGGGCTGGCGGGGCAGCAGCCCGCAGGTCGCGGGGCCCAGCTCCTTCAAGATGAAGAAGTCCTGGACCAGGAAGGCGGAATCGGCGATGGCCTCGGCCGCCGAGTCCAGCGTGGCGTCCACGGCCTCCTGCAGCGGCTTCCCGTCCTCGGTGCCCCATTCCTGGAGGGGACGCCGGGGCCCGCCGACAGAGAACCGCCGGGCCAGCAGGAGGGTCCCCTTCGAATCCAGCACCCGGTAGAGGACCGTCAGCTCGAAATCGGCCACGGGATGAGAGCCTGCTCCGCCGTACAGACCCCAGGAGAGGGCCGAGACCTCCACCCGAAGGTCCGGCGCGGCGCCGGAGGCGGCCAGGACCTTCCCCGTCCCGGGCAGGCGCTGGACCACCCGCTTCGCCAGCTCGGCCGACAGATCGGTCTGATTGCGCACCAGGACCGCTTTCGCCGTCGCCGCGTCCTTGGTGGGCATGCCGTGGGCGTAGCCCACCGCCGCCCCGCTCGCGCCGCCGATCACGGTCGCCGCGGGCACGAGGATGGGGGCGAGGATGACGAAGAAGGGGCCGGTCTGCAGGGAGGCCAGGAAGCCGGCCGTGGCTCCGGTGGCGGCCCCCGAGGCAGCCCCCTTCCCCGCCGCGCGCCCTTTGCCGATTTCGCCCCCGAGCTGGGCCTGGGTGCCGGGCTCCGGCGGCACCGGCACCACTGCCACGGCGACGGTTCCTCGCCGGACCGGCTCGGGCACGGCGGGCGTGTAGGCCAGGGGATGCGGGGTTGCGCAGCCCCAGGCCAGTACGGCAAGGAGACCCGCGGAGAGGCGGACTCTCCAGGCGGGTCTCCCGCTGCGGACGGTGGGCATGGCCCCCTCCGGAATGTCTGTCCGGATTATCCGACGATCTTCTTCATCCAGCCATGGGTGTCCGGGATGAGCCCGTGCTGGAGGTTGAGGAGGGACTCGCGCAGCTTGGCGGCCACGGGTCCGGTCTCGCCGTTGTTCACGAGCCACTCGCCCCTGCGGGACTTCACGCGGCCCACGGGCGTGATGACGGCGGCGGTGCCGCAGGCGAAGGTCTCGGTCATGCGGCCTTCGGCGACGGCGGCCTTCCACTCCGCCACGCTGATCTTCCGCTCCTCCGACCGGTAGCCCAGCTCGCGGGCCAGCTGCAGCAGGCTGTCGCGGGTGATGCCGGGCAGCAGGGTGCCCGTGAGCTCCGGGGTGACCACCACGGTCTCGCCCTTCTCCTGGTAGACGAAGAAGATGTTCATGCCGCCCATCTCCTCGATGTACTCGCGGTGGATGGCGTCGAGCCACACCACCTGGTCGCAGCCCTCGCCCTTGGCCTGGCTCTGGGCCACGAGGCTGGCGGCGTAGTTGCCCGCGCACTTGGCGAAGCCGGTGCCGCCGGGCGCGGCGCGGACGTAGTCATCGGAGATCCACACGGTCACGGGCTTCACGCCGCCGGAGAAGTAGGCGCCGCTGGGGCTGGCCATGAGGATGAAGAGGTACTCGTTGCTGGCGTGGACGCCCAGGGCGGGCTCGGTGCCGATCATGAGCGGACGCATGTAGAGGCTCTCGCCCACGGCGCCGGGCACCCAGGCCTGGTCCTGGGTGATGAGGGCCCTGGCGGCCTCGAGGAAGCGCTCCTCGGGCAGCTCGGGCATGGCCAGGCGGGTGGCGGAGGTCGCGAAGCGGCGGGCGTTGGCCTCGGGGCGGAAGGAGGCGATGCTGCCGTCCTTCTGCTTGTAGGCCTTGAAGCCCTCGAAGATGGCCTGGCCGTAGTGCAGCACGGAGGAGGCGGGCGACATCTCGATGGGCCCGTAGGCCTTCAGCTCGCCCTTGCCCCAGCCCTGCCCTTCCTTGTAGGGGATCACCACCATGTGGTCGGTGAACACCTGGCCGAACCGGGGATTGGTCATGAGCTTGGCGCGCTGCTCGGGGCTGGCGGCGTGGTCCGAGGGGTGGATCTCGAGGGTGGAGGTGGACATCGCGGGATTCACAGGCGCTCCTTGGAGATGAAGTCAGGCCCGGCGGACCAGGTGTCCGAGGCGCGCGATGGCGTCCCGGGTGGTGGCTGGGTCGTGCGTGGAGAAATTCAGGCGGAGGCAGTTGGTACCGCGGCCGTCGGCGAAGAAGAGCGGGCCCGGCGCGAAGCCGATGCCGTGCTGCAGGGCGTCCCGGTGCAGGTCCAGGGCGGAGTAGCCCTCGGGCAGGACCACCCAGAGGTGCATGCCGCCCTTGGGCTCGGAGACCTGGGTGCCGGGGGGGAAGTGTTCCGCCAGGGCCTCCACCATGGCGTCGCGGCGCTCCTTGAGGGCGCGGCGCAGGCGGGCCAGGTGGCGGCGGAAGCCCCCGGTGTCCAGGAAGCGGGCCACCACCGCCTGCAGGAGCGGCGGCTGGCCGATGGTCTGCACCTCCTGGATGAGGGCCATGCGCCGGAGCAGGTCCTCCTTGGCGATGAGGTAGCCCAGGCGCAGGCCCGCCGCCAGGGACTTGGAGAAGCTCCCCAGGTGGATGACGTTGTCGGCACCTTCCAGACGCCGGTAGGGCGGCAGGGAGTGGCCCGAGAAGCGCAGGTCGCCGTAGGCGGAATCCGTCACCACGATCACCCCGTGGGCCCGGGCCACGGCCAGCACCCGCTCCCGGCGCACCTTGGACTGGGTCATGCCCGTGGGGTTGTGGAAGCTGGGCACCGTGAAGAGCAGCTTGGCCTCGCTGCGCTGGAGGGCCGAGGCCAGGCGATCGGGATCCAGGCCCTGGCGGTCCACGGGCACCGGCACGGCCTCGCGGCCCAGGGCGCGGATGAGCGCCAGGATGCCGACGTAGCAGGGGCTCTCCACCAGCACGCGGTCGCCGGGCACCGTGAAGGATTCCAGCGCCAGGGCCAGGCCGGACTGGGCCCCCGGGAGGGACCGGATGCCCCAGCCCTCGTCGATGGGCTCGCCTTCGGAAGCCAGCCAGCGGGAGACCGCCTCGAGGTAGGGGGGATGGCCCGCCGGCGCCGCGTAGACCCAGACCTCGGGCCCCATCTCCTTGAGGACCTGGGCCGTGATCCGGCGCAGGTGCTCGCCCGGCAGCAGGTCGGAGGGGATGAAGCCGGCGGAGAAGCTCACCAGGTGGCGGTCCTGCACCCGCTCCAGGGTCTCGCCCAGCCAGGAGCCCAGCTCGCCATCGTGGACCAGCATGGGCGAGCCCTCGAAGGGGAACTCGCTGGTGGCCCGCAGGCCCGGAGCTTCGGGCAGGCGGGGCGCCACGAAGCTGCCCCGGCCCTGCACGGTCTGGATCCAGCCCGTGCGCTTCAGGCCAGCCAGGGCCTTCAGGACGGTCAGGCGGTGCACGCCCCAGCGCTGGGCCAGCTCAGGCACTGCGGGCAGGCGCGATCCCGGCCGCCACTCGCCTTCCTGGATGAGCCCCCTCAGCCGCCGCTGGAGCTGGAGATACAAGGGGCTGGAGGCGCCCGGGTCGAGGGAGGGATCGAGAACCATCCCCATCAGGATCGGTCATTTGGCGGGTGAAAACGATGGATTTCGCAGCCCAGAACAGACCATGTGCCGGGCTGGCGGGGAGTCGGGCCATCTCCCAGACCACCCTAGACCGGTCCCCGAGGCTCCCCCCCAGGCTCAACCCCAAGCTCAACCATGGCCTTTTCGGGGCGTCCATAATGGTGAACCGGAGGTTCCATGCGCCGCCTTGCCTTGCCCGCCGCCCTGCTCTCGCTCCTCCTCCTGGGTGCCTGCACGGGCTACAGCGTGAACTACGACTACGATGTGACCGCCTCGTTCGCCCGCTACAAGACCTTCGACTACTACACCTCCAAGAAGGGCACCGGCGGCACCACCAACCTCATGGACAAGCGGGTCCGCGCGGCCGTCGAGAAGGAGCTCCAGGCCAAGGGCTTCGTCATGGAGACCAAGGCGGATCCGGACTTCCTCGTGACCTACTACCCCATCGTCCATGAGCGCAGGTACCGCACCACCACCCACATGGGCTGGGGATGGGGCTGGGGCTACCGGCCCTTCTACGGGAGCGTGGGCACCAGCATGAGCCAGGTCCACACCTACCAGGAAGGCACCATCGTCATCGAGATCGTGGACTTCAAGACCAACCAGATGATCTGGCAGGGCGCGGCCGCCGGCGCGCTCACGGGCCTGAACAACCCCGAGGACGCCGACGAGGTGGTGCCCAGGGCCGTGCACGACATCCTGGCCAAGTTCCCGCCGCGCTGATCGCCGGGGAGCCTTCCTCAGCGCGACAGGGGCGTGTCGTCCGCGGCGCCCGGAAGTTCGGTGCGCAGGCGGGGCAGGAACTGCGGGTGGTCCTGGCGGATGAACTTGACCAGACCCTCCCGAACCTCGCAGCGCAGGTCCCAGGACCGCGCTGAGTCCGCCGCGCTCACCAGGGCACGCAGCTGAAGGGCCCGCTCGCTCGCATCGGTGACCTGGATGATCGCGATCCGGCGGTCCCAGAGGGGAGAGGCTTCGCAGATCCGTCGCAGCTCCGCCCTCAGGGGTTCGAGCGGCATGCCGTAGTCGACCCACAGGTACACAGTTCCGATGATCTCGCTCGTGGTCCGGGTCCAATTCTGGAACGGCTTCTCGATGAAATACTGAAGCGGCAGCACCAGCCGCCGCTGATCCCAGAGCGCGACGGCCACATAGGCGCTTCCGATTTCCTCGATCCGACCCCACTCGCCTTCGACCACGACTACGTCGTCCAGGCGGATCGGCTGGGCGAGCGCGAGCTGCAGTCCCGCCAGCAGGTTGCCCAAGATCGGCTTCGCCGCGATGCCGATCACCAGGCCAGCGATGCCGGCCGAGGCGAGCAGGCTCGCGCCTATGCTGCGGACTCCCGGGAACGTGAGGAGACCGAGCGCGACACCCACCAGCATAGCGGTCGAGGCGACCGTCCGCGTGATGAGCCGGGTCTGCGTCTGGATGCTGCGCGCGTTCAGGTTGTCGGAAACATCGATGGGGAAGCGGAGGGCCACCACATCCGCCACCGCCGTGATCATCCGGACCGCGAACCAGGTCACGGCGGAGATGAAGAGGAGCAGTGCGGCGTGGCGCACCCCCCGGATCCCGCGGAGACCGTCGGGGGCGGCCTGGAGTATGGGCTGCAGCACGACGAGCGCGACCACCGCGAGCCCCGGACCTTCCGCGGCCCTCACGAAGGCAGTGGGCACCGGCTTGGCCCGCGAGAGCCGCCGGAGAACCGCGAATCCGGCACGGAACGCGACGGCAGCCACGACCAGGGCGACGGCGATGGAAAGCGCGGGCGTCAGCCACTGTCGAATCACCGACTCAAGGAATGCATCGTTCATGGGGTACCGCCCCTGAAGCCATGGGGTCGCTATGCTACCAGCGAGCCCACCCCCGTGGAGCGTCAAGTCGAGGTGACCAAGAGATCCTGCCTCGCCTCCGGGGCGCGGCAGCCTTGCCGCCGTGGATGGAATCTCCTAGACTCACAGTCGCCGCCAGCAACAGGTCAGAACATCGGAGTGCGCCATGGCTTCGTTGCGGTCCATCCGCCTTTCGCTTCGCTTTGTGCTACCCCTCGCGGTGGCCTTGGTCCTCCTCGCCTATGCCGTGCTGCCGCTCGTCGGAGGCCTGACGGTTCGCTGGTTTGTGCGGGACCTGGACATGCGGTCCCGCATCATCGCCAGCGCCTTGAACAACTCCCTCGTGGAACTCGTCAACACCGGAGACCGGGAACGGATCGACGCGATGTTCCTCCGCGCCATCCAGGACGAGCGCTTGCTGGCCGTGGGCTTTCGCGACGAGAACGGGGACCTGCTCTACAAGACCTCCACCTTCCCCGCCTCCCTCAACCGGACCATCTCCGCCTCCCATGACCTGAAATTCGAGCGGTTGATCACCCTTCCCCAGGGCCCCGTCCATGTGGCGACCTGGCCCGTCGAGTCGGATGGGAAGAGGATCGGCTACCTCATCCTCGTCCACGACATGAGCTTCGTCGCTCGGCGCAGCGACGAGACCCGGACCTACGTGATCGTCCTGTTCGCCGTGTTGGGCATCGTCGTCTCCCTGATCACCGTGCTGGTGGCGCACCTGAGCTGGCGCGGCTGGATGAAGGGCGTCCAGGCCATGTTGCGCGGGGAAGGGATCTTCCGACCCTTTGAGCAGCCGGCGAGGAGCGCCGAGCTGCAGCCCCTCGTGGGGGACCTCCGGGCCCTGCTGCGGAGGTTGGATAGTGAGCGGAGGTTCGCGGACGACATCACCCTCTCATGGAATCCAGAAGCCCTCCGCCGGCTGCTCCGCCAGGAACTGACCGGTGAGCGCATCATCGTCGTCTCGAACCGGGAGCCCTACATCCACGCCAAGGCGCATGGGATCACCGAGGTGCAGCGCCCGGCCAGCGGCCTGGTCACGGCCGTCGAACCCGTCATGCGGGCCTGCTCTGGCATCTGGATCGCCCATGGAAGCGGCAACGCGGACCGGGAATCCGTTGACCGCCACGACCGGGTTCCGGTCCCGCCGGGACATGAGGAATACACGCTGCGGCGCATCTGGCTGACCAAGGAAGAGGAAGCCGGCTACTACTACGGTTTCTCAAACGAGGGACTGTGGCCCCTCTGCCACATTGCACACGTGCGCCCGATCTTCCGGAACGGGGACTGGGAGCAGTACGTGGCGATCAATCAGCGCTTCGCCGACGCGGTGATCCAGGAAGCCGACTCCGAGGATCCCGTGGTGCTCGTCCAGGACTACCACCTCGCCTTGCTGCCCGCGATGGTGCGGGCCGCGCTCCCGAAGGCCACGATCATCACCTTCTGGCACATCCCATGGCCGAATCCGGAATCCTTCGGCATCTGCCCCTGGAGAACGGAGCTGCTGGAAGGGATGCTCGGAAGCACCATCCTCGGATTCCACACCCCCTATCACTGCAAGAATTTTCTCGAGACTGTGGACAGGTACCTCGAAACCCGCATCGAGCACGAGTCCTCGACCATCTCCTACCACGGCAATCTCACCCTCGTGGAAAGCTACCCGATCTCGGTCCAGTGGCCGTCCCCCTGGGGGGACACCCTGCCCAGCGTCGAGACGTGCCGGCGCGAGATCCTGGCCTCGCATGGACTCTCCCCCGATCACCTCGTGGGCCTGGGTGTCGACCGGCTGGACTACACCAAGGGGATCCTGGAACGGCTCAGGGCCGTGGAGCGGATGCTGGAGTTGCACCCCGAGATGATCGGCCGCTTCACCTTCATCCAGATCGCGGCCCCCTCCCGGTCCGCCCTCGAGGACTACCAGGCATTTGAAGCCCGCGTCCGGAACCTCGCCACTCGCATCAACCAGAGGTTTTCCACCGGGTCCTATCAGCCCATCGTGCTGAAGGTCGAGCATCATGAGCCGGAGGCGGTGAACCGCTACTATCGGGCCGCGGACGTCTGCATGGTCACCAGCCTGCACGACGGCATGAACCTCGTGGCCAAGGAGTATGTCTCCGCCCGGGAGGACGAGCGGGGCGTCCTGGTCCTCAGTCAGTTCACCGGCGCCGCCCACGAGCTGCACGAGGCACTCATCGTCAACCCGTACCACATCGAGCAGACCGCCGCCGCCCTATTCCAGGCCCTCACCATGCCGGCCCAGGAACAGGCCGAGCGGATGCGGAGCATGCGGGCCCTGATCCGGGATTTCAATGTCTACCGATGGGCCGGGAGGATGCTGCTGGACGCCGCCAGGATCCGGCGCCGCGAGCGGCTCACGGCGCGGCTCAACCACGGGCGCGAGCATGGGGGCTGAGGAAACGGTGGGCCGTCCAGCCTCAGCGGCGGGGCCGTTCAAACGTCTGTGGATCTTCGATTTCGACGGAACGCTGGCCCCTCTGGTCCCGGACCGGGAGGCGGCCCGGCTGCACCCGTCCTGCCTGGAGCTGCTGAGAGACCTGACGGCCATCGGGGACGAGCGGACAGCCATCCTCTCCAGCCGCCAGTTGGAGGATCTCGCCCCGAGGGTGCCCGTCCCGGGGATCCTGCTCGGAGGGGGAAGCGGCGTGGCGTGGCAGACCCCGGACGGACGCCGCGACATGCCCCCGCCGGGCGGACGGAATCGCCTCCACGCGGCGAGGGCCCGACTCCGGCCCCTTCTGGATCGGGCTGCGCGCCTCCCTGGGGTCGACATCGAGGACAAGCAGTGGTCCATTGCCATCCATTTCCGGGCCGCTTCCTCCGGCGCCAGGCAGCAGCTCGAAGCCTGGATGGCCGCCGAGCCCATGAACGCCTTCAGGGGCCCGGAGGTCTTCGAGATCCCCCTCCTGCCGGAGATCGACAAGGCCTTCGGGATGAAGAACCTCTGCCGGCTCCTCCAGGTCGATCCCCATCAGATCAACCTGGTCTATGCGGGAGACGATACGAACGACCTGGTGGCCATGCGCTGGGCACTGGCCCACAACGGCACGGCCTTCTTCGTGGGAGGGACCTGCCCCATCCCCGGCCCCCTTCTGGTGAAGGACCCCGCGTCATTGGCCCAGTGCGTCCGGAATCTGCTGAAAAACTCCGGACCCGCCTCGAGCACGGGGCTCCAGCCCAGTTGACGGATCTCTGGAATCGGGTCCGGCCCACCCCAGCCAGCAAGGGCGTTAAGCTGAGGGTCTTCACCTAGGAGTCCCCATGGCCAAGGTCACCCTCAAAGGCAATCCATTCAACACCGCCGGCGATCTGCCGAAGGTGGGTTCGGCGGCTCCGGCCTTCACCCTGGTGCGCACGGACCTCTCCGAAGTCTCGAACAAGGACCTGGCCGGCCAGCGGGTGGTCCTGAACATCTTCCCCAGCCTGGACACGCCCACTTGCGCGGCCAGCGTGCGCAAGTTCAACGCCCGCGCCAACGAGAAGCCCGACACGACCATCCTCTGCGTGAGCGCAGACCTGCCCTTCGCCCAGAAGCGCTTCTGCGGCGCCGAGGGCCTGGACAACGTGGTGCCCGCCTCCGTCTTCCGCGCCCCCGACTTCGGCAAGGCCTACGGCGTGACCCTGACGGATGGCCCCATGAAGGGCCTGCTCGCCCGCGCGGTGGTGGTGGTGGACGGCGCCGGCAAGGTGATCCACACCGAGCTGGTGCCCGAGATCGCGCAGGAGCCCGACTACAACGCCGCGCTGGCGGTGCTGTAGGGGGTCCCCGGGCTTCAGTCCCCAGGCTTCAGGGAGCGGCCCTTCGGGGCCGCTTTTCTATTCCACCTGGAAGGTGGCGGCGGTGGCCTTGAGGAACTGGGCGACGCCGGCCAGGTCCCGGGTGGTGATGGCCACCTCCGGCGCAGTGTTCGCCAGCTGGGCGGCAGCGAGCTGGACTTCACCCGCGGATGCCTGGCTGGCCTGCATCCGCCGGCTCACCTCGCCGCTGACCTTGGACTGCTCCTCCGCCGCCTGATGGATCTCGGACGCCACCGCCTCGACGGCTCCCAGGGTCTCCTGCACGCGCATCAGCACCTGCAGGATGGCCGCTGCCTGGCCTTCACCTTCGCTGATCATCGGGTGGAGCGAGGCGTCCGAGCGCGTCTTCAGCGCCTGCAGGAGGTCCACCAGGGTCTGGGCGCGGCCGCAGGCGCCCTTCACTTCCAGGCCGGCGGCCTGCCCATCGTCCATCATGGCGTCCAGGCTCGCCCGCACCTGGAGGACCGAGGTCTGGAGCTGGGCGACGGCATAGGCCACGTCCTCGGAGGCCTGGCGCTGGACCCTGCTGCTGTTCGCGAGCTGCTGCGTGGCGGCGGAGACCTGCTCCGCGCTGGCGGAAAGCCCCGTGGCGCCGGTGGACACGCGGAAGGCATGGACCTGGAGGGTGCGCGCCAGCTCCCGGAGGTGGGCGCTCATGGCGTTGAAGGCTTCGGTCATCCGGCCCGTCTCGTCGTAGCTGCGCACCGGCAGCTGGACGCGCAGATCGCCGTTGGTCATGCGGGCCATGCCGTCCGCGAGCGCGTGGATGGGCTCGGTGAGCAGCACCGTGGCGCGCCAGGTCCAGAGCAGCACCACAAGGCCGAAGAGGCTGAACCCCGCCGCCAGCAGCCAGCTCTTGGTGCGGGCGCCCCGCTCCAGCCCCTGGGCATCGGCCAGGATATCCCCGCTCATGCGGTCCTGGACGCCCTTGAGGGCCTGGAGTTCTTCCGAGGCCACCTTGGCCCAGGCCTCCGGATCCTCGATCACCCGCCCGGCCTGGACCAGGTCGCGCATGCGCTGGAGCTCGGAGGCGAAGGGCCCCGCCAGGGCCTTCCGGTAGTCCTCCCGGGCCGCCTCCGGGGCCGCGGAGAGGAATGCCTCGCCCTGGGCCTTCTGGGCGTCCAGCAGCGCCAGGAAGCGCTCCTGGGTGGCCACGTCCATGGTGCCGTGGGAGAAGACGTTGGAGAGGAGGGCGCCTTCGAGGCCCGCGGATTCCTTGGCCCGGATCAGGGTCCCGAAGGCCTGGAAGCGGCTTTCCAGCGGCGTTCCAGCGGCCGGCAGCATGAGCTGGTTCTGGATCCGGAGCAGCGCGTCCACCTCGCGGGCGTAGCCGTCGATCATCTCCAGGCTGGCGCCGCGCAGGTCCGTGCGGCGCCGGAGCTCCTTGATGCGGACCCCATCCCGGACCTGGGCCGGGAACAGGGCTTTGAGCTCCGGCTCGGTCCCCGAGAGGATGCCGTTCAGGGCCGCCCGCTCCCGTTCCACTGCATCCCGGCCGCGCGACATGGGAGCCTGGAGAACGCCTTCACTGCCGAGGAAGAGGGCCGTTCCCGAGGATTCCGCCTGGAGGGCGTGAACCAGGTTGCCCACCTCCACGGAGAGGCTCGAGGCCGCCCGCAGGCGCTGCATCCGCTCCAGCAGCCGGGTCTGGTTGGCCACCACCAGCCCCGACAGCAGGGCGCCGCCCACCACCGGGAGGAGCACCAGGCCGAGCAGCTTGATGCGGATGCGGACGTGGAGGAGGTCGAAGATCATGGGTCACCCGGGGCCGGTCGCGGCAGATCCCACCAGTGTGGAAGCTTTGGCTTCCTTCAGGGGACTCGCGGGTAGTTATTTGATCAAGATCACCAGCTCGGCCGGTTTATTCAGGCCCTTCACCCGATGCGGTCCATCCGCCGGAGCCCGGGCACCTTCCAGGCGGTGGTCGCCACCACCAGCAAGGTCATGCAGCCCCCGAAGACCACCGAAGGCACCAGGCCGAGCAGCCGGGCCGCCAGGCCGCTCTCGAAGGCGCCGATCTCGTTGCTGGAGCCGATGAACACCTGGTTCACCGAGGACACCCGGCCCAGCATGTGTTCCGGCGTGAGGGTCTGGAGCAGGGTGGCCCGCAGCACCACGCTGACATTGTCCACGGCTCCGCTGGCGGCCAGCAGCAGCAGACTGAGCGCGAAGCTCCGGCTCAGGGCGAAGGCGATCATGGCCGCGCCGAAGCCCGCCACGCAAAGCAGCAGGGTGCGCCCGGCCCGCCGCAGGGGCGGCAGGTGGGCCAGGGTGATCCCCATGAGCACCGACCCCACGGCCGGTGCCGCGCGCAGGGCGCCGAGCCCCTGGGGGCCCACCTTCAGGACCTCCTTGGCGAACACGGGCAGCACCGCCACGGCCCCGCCGAAGAGCACGGCGAAGAGATCGAGGCTGATGGCCCCCAGCAGCAGGCGCTGGGAGAACACGAAGCGCAGGCCCTCGCCCAGGCTCGCCAGCACCGAGCCCGCCCGCGGCGCCACAGGGCGGGGCGCGTAGCGGATGAAGAGGAGGCCCAGCGTGCCGCAGGCCAGGAGCAGCATCACCATGAAGTGGGCCAGGGCCGGGCCCCGCCAGGCGTAGACGAGCCCGCCCAGCGCGGGGCCCACCACCATGCCCGTGTGGAAGACGGACACCCGCCAGGTGGAGCCGTTGGCGTAGAGCGCCTTGGGGAGCAGGTCCGTGCCCAGGGCCACGTTGGCGGGACGGTAGAAGGCCCGCACCAGGCCCGTGAGGAAGATGACGCCGTAGATGGGCCACACGGCGCGGGCCAGCGGGCCCGTGGAGCACCGCCAGGTGAAGGCCCACAGCAGGCCCGAACAGAGGGCGAGGCCCAGGGTGGCGGCCATGCAGAGGCGCAGGCGGTTCGCCCGGTCCGCCGCGTGGCCGCCGAACAAGGCCGTGGCCAGGAAGGGCAGCGCCTCGGAGAGGCCCAC
Organism: Geothrix sp. SG200; assembly: GCF_022808935.1. Taxonomy (GTDB): domain Bacteria; phylum Acidobacteriota; class Holophagae; order Holophagales; family Holophagaceae; genus Geothrix; species Geothrix alkalitolerans. Next base: position 246,846 of record NZ_JAKZFR010000004.1, on the reverse strand, counting down.
CAGGCCCAGGGCCAGGGGATCGCCAGTGCGGTCGTAGACCTGCCAGCCCACCACCACGCCCTGCATCTGGAGGCCCAACGTGACGAGCCCCATGGTCGCGATGAACCAGCGGTAGTTCCCGTCCCTCAGGGCGGCATAGGGATCGTGCGTCGCCGCCGCGTCAGACACGCTGGATCACTCGTACCTCAGGGCGTCGATCACATCCAGCTTGGCGGCCTTGACGGCCGGCAGGAACCCCGCCGCCACGCCCACCAGGCCGGAGAAACCCAGGCCCAGGGCCACGGCCCAGGATTCGGTGACGGCGGGCACGGCGAACTTCTGGAGGATGAACACCGCGCTGTACGCGAAGGCGATGCCGATGAGACCTCCCAGCACGGACAGCACGATGGCCTCGATGAGGAACTGCCAGAGGATGCTGTGCTGCGTCGCCCCCAGGGCCCGGCGGATGCCGATCTCCCGGGTGCGCTCGGTGACGCTCACCAGCATGATGTTGGAGATGCCGATGCCGCCCACCACCAGGGAGATGCTGGCGGCGACGGCGAGCAGGGCCGTGAGGATGCCCGCCTGCTGGGTCTGCATCTGCACGATGTCGTCCTGCTTGCGGATCTGGAAGGGGTTGTCGTCCTTGGGGGCGACCTTCATGCGCTGGCGCAGGAGGGCGGTGATCTCGGCCTCCGCCAGCTCGGCCTTGCCCTCCTGGGCGCTGACCATGATGCGCTGGATCTTGTCGCGGCCCATGATCTTGCGCATGACCGTGGTGTAGGGCGCCACGATGAGATCGTCCTGGTCCCCCCACATGCCGGCGCCCTTCTTCTCGAGGACGCCCACCACCTGGAACGGCAGGGCCCCGATGCGGACCGTGAGGCCCACGGGATCCTCCCCGTTGGGGAAGAGATTGTCCTTCACGGTCTGGCCGATGACGCAGACCTTGGCCATGCCGCGCACCTCGGTGTCGGTGAAGAAGCGGCCGTTCTCCACCTCCCATCCGCGGATCTGGAGGAACTCGGGACCCGTGCCCTGGATCTGGGTCACGTAGTTGCTGTTCTGATAGATGACCGGTCTCGTGGTCTGCACATGGGCCGTGGCCGCCACGACGCTGCTCTGGGCGAGTTCCTGCTGGATCAGGGGGGGGTCGCTCTCCAGCAGGATGTCGGCGCTGCCCAAGGCGGAGGGCCCGAACCGATTGCCACCGGCCCCCGGGAAGATGGTGAGCATGTTGGAGCCCATGTTCTGGATGAGGGCGATGGAGGCGCGCTTGGACCCCTCACCGATGCCGATCATGGCGATGACCGCTCCCACGCCCACGATGATGCCGAGCATGGTGAGGAAGGCCCGCATCTTGTTCCGCGTGATGGCGAATAGGGCGAGTTTGAGGAATTCCAGGAATCGCATGGACCCCCCCGGCTACCGCCGCCCGCCGTTCGTTCCGCCGGAGGCGCCGTTGGCCTGCTTGGTGTTCTCCACGCCGGTGAGGATCATCATCCCCTCCTGCAGGCCCTCCCCCGTGATCTCCGTGAACTGGCCATCGGAGATGCCGGCCTTCACGACCAGCGCTTTGGGTGTCCCGTTCTCCAGCACCCAGACCCGGTCCTCGCGCTTGGCCACCACGCCGCCCTTGCTTCCCGTGGTGCTCTGAGCGCCCTGGCGGGGGCGCCCCATCATCATGGGCCCGCCCAGCCGCGGCCCCTCGGCCTTCTTCTCCTCCTTGAGGAAGGCGGCGGGGTTGAAGCGGAGCGCTGCGTTCGGCACCCGCAGCACATCCCGCTTCTGGTTGGTGATGATGGTGACGTTGGCCGTCATGCCGGACCGGAGGGCCAGGTCGCCCGTGAACTTGGGGCCGCCCAGCAGGCTGGCGCCGCCGGGAGTCCGGGCAAGGGCCATGCGGTCCGCCGGGACCGCGCTGGGCTTCATCGCCGGGCGGGCCGCCGCGGTGGCCGCCGCGGCCTGGCGCTCCTTGAACCGCTTGAGGAACTGCTCCTTGGTGACGCCCTGGGCCTCCATGCGCTCCTTCATGCGTTCCCAGGCCTTTTCGGGGTCCCGCGCGCCGCCCCCCGGGGCCCCGGAGGTGGCGGGATCGCCGCCGGGCCCGGAGAGAGGCTCGTTGGGCACCACCATCTCCACCACGTAGTTCACCACGTTGCTGGTGGTGATGGGCTCCTGCCGCACCAGGCTCACGGTGGCCGCGAACTGCTTGTCCGGCAGGCTGTCCACGGTGAACATGGCCCGCTGGCCCACCTGCACCTCGTCGATGTCCGACTCGCCGATGGACACCTGGACCTTCATCTTCGACAGATCCTGAGCGATCTGGAACAGGTTCGGCGTGCTGAAGCTGGCGGCCACGGTCTGGCCCACGTCGGCCAGCCGGGAGATCACCACGCCATCCACCGGAGCGGTGATGTCGCAGTAGCCGCGGTTGGCCTTGGCCCGGGCCAGGGAGGCCTGCGCGGACTCCAGATTGCCGCGGGCGTTCTTGAGGGCCGTCTCCTTGGTGTCGAGATCCTGGTCCGCCAGGAGCTTGTCCGCGGCCAGGCGCTTGCTGCGGTCATGGTCGGCCTTGGCGAAGTCGTAGGCGGCCTGGGCGCGGAGCAGGCTGGCCTGCGCATCCTGGAGCTGGGTGTCCCAGACGGTCGGGTCGATCTGGGCGATGAGCTGCCCCTTCTTCACGATGCTGTTGTAGTCCACGTAGAGGGCCGAGATCACGCCGGACACCTGGGTGCCCACGGCCACCTGCACCACCGGGTTCACGGCGCCCGTGGCATTGATGCGCTGGATGATGTTGCCGCGGTCCACCTTGGCTGAGCGCCACTTGATCTCTTCTTTGGGCCGGGTCAGCAGGTAGGTCGCCCCCCCTGCCACCACCACGACGCCGATGCCGAGGCCGATCCAGGTGTTCCGTTTCATGACGCCGCGCTCCGCTTCTCAAGGGTCCGAACAGGGGCCCAGCCCTGTACCTTCGCATAACGATGTATGGACCACCAGGGAAGGTTCCCGGTTGAAGCCGGAAAACCGGAAAACTATCGGAGCAGCCCCAGGCCTTCCGTGATGGCCCGCTTCGCGAACCCGTCCGCCAGGGCGTACTGGATGAAGCCGCCCGCCAGGACGATGGCTGCGGACACCAGCACGGCCGCGCCCGCCAGGGGGGCGCGGACAGCCGGCCGGTCCGAGGCGAGGCGCTCGGCCTCGGCGCTGGGGGCCTGGAGGAAGAGGGCCACCAGGAAGCGCAGGTAGTAGTAGGCGGACACCAGGCTCGCGAGGACGCCCAGGATGGCCAGGCCCACATGGCCCGTGCCCACCAGCTCGCGGAAGATCATGTACTTGCCGTAGAAGCCGCCCAGGGGCGGAATGCCGGCCAGGCTCAGCATGAAGACGGCGGCCGAGAAGCCCATGGCCGGGCGCTTCCAGCCCAGGCCCCGTAGGTCCTCGAAGGTGGTCTGCTCGCCCACCAGGCCGAAGGCCGTCAGGAGACCGAAGGCGCCCATGTTCATGGCCAGGTAGATGACCAGGTAGAACAGCACGCCCGTGTAGGCGGCCGGGGTGCCGGCCACGAAGCCCAGCATGAGGTAGCCCGCGTGGCTGATGCTGGAATAGGCCAGCATGCGCTTCACGTTGGACTGCACCAGGGCCGTGAGGTTGCCGAGCACCAGTGTGGCGACGGCCAGCACAGCCATCACGGACTGCATCTTCGCACCCACGGGGCCCAGGGAGCCGAAGCTGCCGGGGAAGACGCGCAGGAGGGCGATGAAGGCCACGCCTTTGGTGGCCACAGACATGAAGCCGGCGATGGGATGGGGCGAGGCCTCGTAGGCATCCGGCGTCCACTGGTGGAAGGGCACGGCGGAGACCTTGAAGAGGAAGCCCAGCAGCATCAGGGCGGCGCCCACCAGCACCAGGGGATCGAGGGTGAGTCCCTGGACCGTGAGGATGGAGGCCGCGGCGGCCAGGTCGAAGGTCCCGCTCAGGCCGTAGATGAGCACCCCGCCCATGAGGAAGCAGCTGGAAGCCACGGCGCCGGTCAGGAAGTACTTCATGCCGCCTTCGGCGCTCTCGGAGCGGGCGCGCACGGTGCCCACCAGGGCGTAGAGGGGGAGGCTGAACAGCTCCAGCCCCAGGAAGAGCACCACGAAGTGGGTGGTGGAGGCGAAGAGCACCATGCCCACCACCGCGAAGAGCAGCAGGGCGAGGGTCTCGCCCTTCACCCAGCCTTCCTGGTGGAAGTGGTCCCAGCTCTGCAGGATGGTGAGGGCCGCGGCCACGGCCACGAAGATGCCCGTGAACTGGGCCAGGCGATCCATGTGGAGCTGGAAGAAGGCCGGCTGGCTGCCGGTCCTCCAGAGATCGGTCAGGTACCAGAAGCTGGCGCCCACGGCGAGGAGGGCCGTCCCGTACATGGCGCCCCGGATCCACTTGGTGGTGGCCTGGTCCTTGTCGATGGACATCAGGGTGACCAGGCAGGCGCCGAAAACGGGGATGAGCAGCGGCAGCAGGGCCGCCCACTGGCTGGGGGTGAGGCTCATTGGTTCACCTCGTGGGCGGCGGGAGCTTCGGGGGCGTGGGCGCCTGCGGCACCGGCAGCCTCATGGGCCCCGGTAACCTCATGCACGGCGGGGGTCAGGACGAAGGTCCGGGGCGCCGGCGCCTTCACCTCCTGGAGGAGGGCGGTCACGGGCGTCTCGCTGGCGGCCACGAAGGTCTTCGGGTGGACGCCCATCCAGACGATGAGCACGACGATGGGCAGCATCACCGCGATCTCCCGGGCGTTCAGGTCGCTGTGCAGGTGGTGGGTGCCGCTGTCCTCGTCCTTGTTTTCGGGGCCCCAGAAGACCCGCATGAACATCCACAGCATGTAGACCGCGCCGAGCAGCACGCCGGAGGTGGCCAGGGCGGCATAGAGGCGGCCCCACGGGAAGCCGGAGAGGAAGGTGCCGTTGAGGATCCAGAACTCGCCCACGAACCCGTTGGTGAGGGGCAGGCCGATGGAGCTGAGCGTCACGATCATGAAGAAGGTGGTGAAGATGGGCATCTTCACGGCCACGCCGCCGAAGTCGGCGATCATGCGGGTGTGGGCCCGGTCGTAGAGCATGCCCACCAGGAGGAAGAGCGCGCCGGTGCTGATGCCGTGGTTCAGCATCTGGAGCATGGCGCCCTGGGTGCCGATGACGGTCATGGAGGCCAGGCCGAGCATCACGAAGCCCATGTGGCTCACGGAGGAGTAGGCAACCAGCTTCTTGATGTCGCGCTGGACCATGGCCACCAGGGCCCCGTAGACGATGGCGATGACGCTCAGCAGGGCGATGGGCTTGGCGTAGTGCATCGCCGCCTGCGGGAACATGGGGATGGCGAAGCGGATGAAGCCGTATCCGCCCAGCTTCAGCAGCACACCGGCGAGGATGACGGAACCGGCCGTGGGCGCCTGCACGTGGGCGTCCGGCAGCCAGGTGTGCAGCGGGAACAGCGGCACCTTGATGGCGAAGGCCACGGCGAAGGCGATGAACAGCCAGCCTTGGACGCCGAAGGGCAGCGCCGAGGCCGCCTGGGCCATCACGGCGGGGTTGAAGCCGCCGGCCTTGTTGGCCAGGTAGAGCAGCGCCACCAGCCACAGGAGCGAGCCGCTCAGGGTGTAGAGGAAGAACTTGTTGGCGGCGTAGCGGCGTTCGTCACCGCCCCAGACCCCGATCATGAAGTACATCGGGATCAGCATGGCCTCCCAGAAGAGGTAGAACACGAACAGGTCCTGGGCCACCAGGGCGCCCAGCATGCCCGTCTCCAGGAGGAGGAACAGGGCCGCGAAGGTGCCCATGCGGTCCTTGAGACTGTTCCAGGTGCCCAGCATGGTGAGGGGCACGAGGAAGGTCGTCAGGAGCACCAGCCAGAAGTTCAGGCCGTCCACCGCCAGGGCGTAGTCCACGGGCAGGCCCACCAGCGTGAACCAGGGCGTGCGCTCGGCCATGACCGTGCCGCCCGCGGCGGGCGCGTGGCCCAGCAGCCAGGCGAGGCTCAGGACGAAGATGGCCAGGGCGCCCAGGAAGCCCAGCAGGCGCGCCAGCTTGCCCAGCGCGTGCGGCAGGGCCATGAGGAGGAAGCCCAGGACGGTCGGCGCGAAGACCAGGAAGGTGAGGGGATGGAGGTTCAGCCAGGTCATCGCCTCACCTACTTCAGGAAGACATAGAGGAGGATCGCGGCCCCCAGCGCCATGCTGAGCGCGTAGTTCCGCACCCGGCCCGTCTGGAAGAGCGCCGTGAAATCCCCGGAAACCCGGGCCAGCGCACCCGGAAGGTTCACGCCCACGCCGTCGATGATGATGACGTCGAAGAGCTTCCACATGAGGTTGCCGAACCAGCGGATGGGCCGGAGCAGGTAGAGTTCCACGCCCTCATCCACGTAGTACTTGTTCACCAGCACCCGGTGGACCGTGGGGAACTTCTCGGCGAAGGCCAGCTCCCAGGCCGGGCCGTTCTTGTACTTCGACCAGCCCAGGAAGCCGAAGACCAGGCCCAGGGTCGTGGAGATCGCCGCCAGGAGCACCGCCGGACCCTCGTGGTGGCCGTGGGCGGCGTGGGTCTGTCCGTAAGTCAGGGCCGGCTTCAGCCACTCGCCAACGGCGAAGTGGCCGCCGAAGGCCTCAGGCACGCCCCAGAAGCCCCAGAGCAGCGAGCCCACCGCCAGCACCATGAGCGGCACCGTCATGGACAGCGGGCTCTCGTGGGCGTGCTCGTAGGCATGGTGGTCGCGGGGCTCGCCCCAGAAGGCCAGGGCCATCAGGCGCCACATGTAGAAGCTGGTGCAGCAGGCCGCGACGACGCCCACCGCCCACAGGGCCGGGGACTTCAGGTAGGCCAGGTAGAGGATCTCATCCTTGCTGAAGAAGCCGGAGGTGCCGGGGAAGCCCATGATGGCGACGGTGCCGGCCACCATGGTGAGGAAGGTGATCTTCGTCTTGTTCTTCAGGCCGCCCATCTTGAAGAGGTCCTGCTCGTGGTGCATCGCGGTGATCGCGCTGCCGGCGCCGAGGAAGAGCAGGGCCTTGAACCAGGCGTGGGTGAAGACGTGGAAGAAGCCGGCCGCGAAGCCCGCCGCGCCCAGGCCCAGGAACATGTAGCCCAGCTGCGAGACGGTGGAATAGGCCAGCACCTTCTTGATGTCGCGCTGGAAGAGGCCGATGGTGGCGGCGAAGAGGGCCGTGGCCGCGCCCACCCAGGCCACCACGTCGAGGCTGATGGGCGTCAGCGTGTAGAGGGGGGCCAGGCGGCAGATCATGTAGATGCCGCTGGTCACCATGGTGGCCGCGTGGATGAGGGCGCTGACGGGCGTCGGGCCCGCCATGGCGTCCGGCAGCCAGAGGTAGAGGGGGATCTGGGCGCTCTTGCCCGTGGCGCCCACGAAGAGCATCAGGGTGGCGAAGGTGAGGATGCCGAAGCTCGCCTCGGGAGCCAGATGGCCCGCCTGGGTGAGGATGTCGGAGATGGTCAGGGTGCCGAAGGCGGCGAAGAGCACCAGCATGCCGATCGACACGCCCAGGTCGCCCACGCGGTTGAAGAGGAAGGCCTTGAGGCCCGCCTGGGGCGCGAAGTCCGTCTCGAAGTAGTAGCCGATGAGCAGGTAGGAGCAGAGGCCCACGCCCTCCCAGCCCACGAACATCAGGGGCAGGCTCGAGCCCAGGATCAGGGTCAGCATGAAGAACACGAAGAGGTTCAGGTAGCTGAAGAACCGGGCGTAGCCCTCTTCCGCATGCATGTAGCCCACGGAGTAGAGGTGGATGAGGAACCCGACGCCGGCGACGATCAGCATCATGGTGCCGCTAAGGGGATCGATCACCAGGCCGAAGGGGACGGACATGGACCCGGTGAGCATCCACTCGCCGTAGTCCAGCACCAGACGGTGGTCGGGCATCCCCTTCATGGCGAAGAAGGCGGAGGTGGCGACCAGCAGTGAGGCCAGGACCACGCCCACGCCCACGACGGTGACGGCGCCCTTGCCCGCGCGCTTGCCCAGCAGGCCGTTGAAGGCCGCGCCCAGCAGGGGAAGGATCGGAATGAGCCAGTAGTACTTGTTCATCACATCCTCACTGCTTCAGGCTGGCGGCCCGGTCCGAGTCCGTGGTGTCCCGGTGGCGGTAGAGGCCGATGATCAGCGCCAGGCCGATGGCCGCCTCGCAGGCGGCGACGGCGATGATGAAGAGATAGAAGACCATGGCCTGGGCGTCCCCCCCGCGGAAGCGGGCGAAGGCCAGCAGGACCACGTTGGCGGCGTTGAGCATCAGCTCCACGCCCATGAACTGGAGGAGGAGCGTCCGGCGCAGCAGCACCGTCGCCAGCCCCAGGAAGAAGAGCAGCAGCGCCACCACCAGGTACCCCTGGAGGCCGCCGTTGAGGATCTGATGGATCGCATCCATGCCGGTCATCGCTGGCTCCTCACAGGTTCCTCTTCGTCAGCGCCACGGCGCCGATCATCGCGGCCAACAGCACGAGGCCGGCCACCTCGAAGCCCAGCAGGTGGTCGGCGAAGAGATTGGTTCCCACCGTCTGCAGGGTCATGGCCTGGGGCATCTCCGCCCCCTTCACCGCCAAGGCCTTCACCCCGGGGGAGGCGAGCACCAGGTTCACGGCGCCGAAGGCCAGGACCGCGAGCAGGGCCACGGACAGCCAGCGCTGGACAGGGTGGGAGACGGCGGCCTCCTCCTCCTGGTGGCTGCTCAGCATCATGATCACGAAGAGCACCAGCACCATGATCGCGCCGGTGTAGACGATGATCTGGAGCGCGGCGGCGACCGGGTTGGCCAGCAGCACGAAGAGCCCGGCCACGCCGAAGAAGGCAGCCACCATGCAGAGGCCCGCCACGACGACGTTCTTCTGCAGCAGCATCCCCAGGGCGCCCAGGAGGGTGATGAGGGCAAAGGTGATGAACATGGCCGCTCCCTTACATCGCGATCGTGCGGCGCGGCACGGATGGGGTGGGATCCCCGGAGATGTTCTCCTTGCCGTCGGCCTTGGCGTAGGTGTTCATCAGGTCCCACTTGCCGTACTGCATGGCGAGCCGGTCGTAGGCGGCCACTTCGTAGTCCTTGCGGAGCCAGATGGCGTCCTTGGGGCAGGCCTCTTCGCACATGCCGCAGTAGATGCACCGCAGCATGTCGATGCTGAACTTGGCCGGGCGCTTCTCCTCGAAGCCCTGAGTGATGTTGAGCTCACTGAACTCCTCGGCCTCGATGCTGATGCAGCGGGCCGGACAAGCCTCCTGGCACATGAAGCAGGCCACGCACTTGATGGCCCCGTCCTCGAAGCGCTTCAGCTCGTGGAGGCCGCGGTAGCCCTCGGGCATCTCTTTCTTCATGTCCGGGTACTGGATCGTGTAGCGCTTGGCGGTGGGCGTGAAGAGCTGCCTGAAGAAGTGCCTGAGCGTGATGCCCATGCCCTTCATCACCGGCCAGACATAGGTGCGGTCCAGCCAGCTCAGCTCGACCTTCTTGACGACGACACCCATCGCCTACTCCTCAGTGGCCCTGGCTCATGCGCCAGGCGTGGAAGACCAGGTTGACCATGGACATCGGCAGCATCGCCTTCCATCCGAGATGCATGAGCTGGTCATAACGGAACCGCGGCAGCGTCCAGCGGATCCAGACGAAGACCCAGGCGAAGAAGAGCATCTTCACCAGGAAGCTGGCCACGGAGAGCAGCACCGAGGGGTTCTGCACGAAGGGCACCTGCCAGCCGCCGAAGTAGAGCGTGGCGATGAGCGCCGATGCCGTCATCAGGTGGCAGTACTCGGAGAGGGCCAGCAGGCTGAACTTCATGCTGCCGTATTCGACGTTGAAGCCTGCCACGATCTCGCTCTCGCCCTCGGCGAAGTCGAAGGGCAGGCGGTTCGTCTCGGCGAACATGCAGGTGAAGAACACGATGAAGCCGAGGGGCTGGCGGACGACGTTCCAGGCCCAGGGGAGGTGGCCCTGCGCCTTGATCACCTCGGAGGGGTCGTAGCCCCCGGCGGTCATGAAGATGGTGACCACCGCCAGGCTCATGCCGATCTCGTAGCTGACCATGGTGGCCGACGAGCGCATGCCGCCGAGGATCGACCACTTGTTGTTGCTGGACCAGGCCGCCACCAGCACGCCGTAGACCGCCATGCCGCCGATGGCCAGGGGGTAGAGCAGCCCCATGCCGTTGCCGGGGTCCAGCAGCGCCAGGTGGTACTCGTGGCCGCCGCTCACGAAGCTGCGCCCGAAGGGGATGACGGCGAAGCCCATGAGGGCCGGCACCAGGGCCAGGAAGGGCGCCAGCCAGAAGAGGGCCTTGTTCGCGTCGTGGGGGACCAGGTCCTCCTTGAAGAAGAACTTGATGCCGTCCGCCAGGGGCTGGGCCAGGCCGATGATCTTGATCTTGCCGAAGAGGGCCGCGCGGTTGGGCCCGATGCGGTCCTGGATCATCGCCGCGCCGCGGCGCTCCACCCAGGTCCAGAGGGCCGCCAGCGAAAAGACGCCGCCGAAGACGATGACGAGTTTCGCCACCATCCAAGCGGTGGCAGGCGAGGTGTGCAGCAGGCTTGCGAGCTTGTCCATGGGCGGCTTCCCGGCAGGGCCACCCTCGGGGAGGCCCAACCCATCGAGCCTATCAGAGCCCCGGCCCTCACGACACGAAGGGAAAGAAATCCCCGGGTGCCGATGCGACCTGGATCACAGCCTCCCGACCGCCGGGTGACTGCGCAGAGCCTGGGGGGCTCGGCGCAGTCGGGCCCCCGGCGAGGAGGGAATCACCTTATCCCGTTACCCCTTGGACTCGATCTTCGCCCAGCTGTCCTTCAGCCCCACCGTCCGATTGAAAACCGGACTGCCGGGCCTGGAATCGGGATCCACGGCGAAGTAGCCCGTGCGCTCGAACTGGAAACGCTCCCCGGGCAGCGCCTCGCGGAGGCTCGGCTCCAGGCGGGCATCCGCGAGCACCTCGAGGCTTCCAGGATTGAGGAGGGTTTTCCAGTCCCGGCCCTCGGGCACGTCCATGGGGTCCTCCTGCGTGAAGAGGGCCTCGTAGAGCCGCACCTCCGCGTTCACGGCATGGGTCGCGCTCACCCAATGGAGGGTGCCCTTCACCTTGCGGCCGTCCGGTGCGTTCCCGCCCTTGCTGGCGGGATCCCACTCGCAGCGCAGCTCCACCACGTTCCCGGATGCGTCCTTGATCACCTCGCGGCAGGTCACCAGGCAGGCTCCGCGTAGCCGCACCTCGGCGCCCGGCGCCAGGCGGAACCACTTCTTGGGGGCCTCCTCGCGGAAGTCGTCCTGGTCGATGTAGAGCTCCCTGGTGAAGGGCAGCTTCCGGGTGCCCATGGCCGGATCGTCAGGGTGGTTGGCCACCTCCACCTCGAAGGCGTCCGCCTCCGCCATGTTGGTGAGGACCACCTTGAGGGGCCGCAACACCGCCATTCGGCGGGGGGCCCGCTTCTCCAGGTCCTCCCGGATGCAGAACTCCAGCAGACCCACGTCGGCCACCATGTCGCGCTTGGCCACGCCCACCTTCTCCGCGAAAGCCCGCACGGCCTCGGGCGTGTAGCCCCGACGGCGGAGGCCGCAGATGGTGGGCATGCGGGGATCGTCCCAGCCCCGCACGATGCCGTCCTGCACCAGCTGGAGCAGCCGCCGCTTGCTCATCACCGTGTGGGTGAGGTTCAGGCGGGCGAACTCGATCTGGCGCGGCAGCGGGCGCTGGAAGAACTTCCCCTCCACATCCTGCTCGAGGAACCACTCGTACAGGGGCCGGTGATCCTCGAACTCCAGGGTGCAGATGGAGTGGGTGATGGTCTCGATGGCGTCCGACACGCCGTGGGCGTAGTCGTACATGGGGTAGATGCACCACGCGTCGCCCGTGCGGTGGTGGTGGGCCCGTCGGATGCGGTACATGAGCGGATCGCGCAGGTTCATGTTCCCGCTGGCCATGTCGATCTTCGCCCGGAGCACCTTCGAGCCGTCGGGGAACTCGCCGGCCCTCATGCGGCGGAAGAGGTCCAGGTTCTCCTCGGGGCTGCGGTCACGGTACGGGCTGGGCCGCCCGGGCGTGTGGAAGTTCCCGCGAAACTCGCGGATCTCCGCTTCCGAGAGGTCGCAGACGTAGGCCTTGCCCTGCCCGATGAGGTATTCCGCGTACTCGTAGAGGAAGGGGAAGTAGTCCGAGGCGTAGTGCTCGCCCTTCCAGTCGAAGCCCAGCCAGCGCACGTCGTCCCGGATGGAATCCACGTACTCCACGTCCTCCTTCACCGGGTTGGTGTCGTCGAAGCGCAGGTTCGTGGCGCCCCCGTAGGCCTTCGCCAGGCCGAAATTCAGGCAGATGCTCTTGGCGTGGCCGATGTGCAGGTAGCCGTTGGGCTCCGGCGGGAACCGCGTGAGCACCCGCCCGCCATGCTTCCCCGAGGCGCGGTCCGCCTCCACGATCTCCTCGATGAAGTGGAGGCTCTTGGGTTCCGGAAGAGGCAGGTCAGGGGACATCGGGGCTCGCAGGAATCAAACGACCAGGATAACCCGGGGCACTCCCCGGGGAGGCTTCAGACCTCCAGGCGGGGCCATGGCCTACCATTCGGCCCCCGAAACCCTACCCTTCGGCCGGGGTCCGGGACAATTTCGCAATAACCATGGTAGATGTGGGCCCTTCCCTGCTGAAGGAATCCCGGGCGATCCCATCTTCACCCAAGGGCCAGCTCACCTCATTCGAGGTTCTCCGTGCGCATCCGATTCATTCTTTCCATCGTACTCAGCCTGGCCGTCATCACCTGTGGCGGGGGTGGGGGTGGGGGCGGCAATGCTGCCACGAGCCCGTCCACTGCCCCCACGCCCACGGGCCTCACCGTCACCGCCACAGGATTGGACCAGATTCTGCTGACCTGGACCGCGCCGACCGCGGCTTTCGACGGCTACGAACTGGAATCCAAGATCGGGGACGGAGCTTTCACGAAGATCCACACCGGCCTCATTCCATCCACCTACACGAACCTCTACCTGACCTTCTCGCCCACGGCCCCGGACGCCACCGACTACGCCTTCCGCCTGCGCACGGCCCGGGGTACCGAGTTCAGCCCCTATTCGAATACAGTCACCTACTCCCGGAGACCCAACGCTCCTAGCCAGGCCAACGCCACCTACGACTGGGCCAATTCGGTCGTGGTCCTCAACTGGAACCGGAACACGGCCAGCGCGGACGGTCTCCGAATCGAGCGCGCAGAATGCTCCGCCTACGGTTCCGTCACCGGGACCTGGACCAGCCTTCCTTTGAGCGACCCGCAGGCCTCCACCTACCGGGATGGGGGGGTATCCCCTGATCTCTATTACACTTATCGAATCACCAATCTCAAGGGAGTCCAGGCCAGCCAGCCCAGCACCAATTCCCAACCTGTGTTCACGGGGCTGGTCTCTGTCACCTGGGTCAACGCATCCTACGACGCGACCCAGGGTGGCATGCTCGTCAGCTGGGGCTCCAGCACATCGACCCAGCCGGATGGGGTGCGCCTGGAGCGCTCCGACAGTGATGCCTACGGCAACTCCTTGGGAAACTGGACGGAGGTCTCCATGCCCTCCGGCTTCCGCACCTCCTTCCTGGACCAGAGCGTCCAGGAAGGAGGCTACTACCTCTATCGAGTGACCTACCTCTACGGTACCACGACCACCACGCCCTCCACGATGTACTACGGCGCCTCAGTCCCCCTGCTCGCGCCGGTCAACCTGCAGGTGTCTGCCACCGCAAGCGGTCTCCAACTCACTTGGCAGAATCGAAGCACCGCGGCCAACCAGATTGTCGTCCGTAGAACCCCCAATGCTGGATTTACCAGCGACGTCGCCATCCTCTCCCCCAGCACCAGTTCCTACCTGGATCCGGCGACCAGCCTCGGCTACTACACCTACATGGTGGTGGCCAAGAACAGCACCCAGGAGGCCCCCAGCGGTTACGCAACCGCCGCGACCCTGAACCCGCCGGGTGCCCTGGTTCTGATTTCAACAGGGCTGAACCTGCCTACCGCCTCGGACGCGGCCCTGCGCCCCTCGGGCGGCTGGGCATTCGCCACCCTCTCACCCCTCGGGGTTCTCTCCAACAACGACCCCTGGCCGGCCACCTTCCCGGGCGACGCCAGCCGAGAGTCCTCGCCCCTCATCCAAGCGGACCGTCAAGGATGGCCGCATGCGGTCTACGCCACTCCAGCCTCGAGCGGGTCAGCCTTGAACCTGATCCACCTTTGGTACAACGGGACCGCCTGGGCCTCGGAAACCATGGCCACCGCCTCGATTCCCTGGTCCTCCGCCAACTCGGGTTGGACCTACCACCTGGACTCCACCGGCGTGCCCCACGTGCTGCTGGATCACGTGACCGCCAGCCAGCCCTACGGTGGCTCCACCGCCAGCCTATCCTACCTGCACAAGGTGAATGGATCGTGGGTGGAAGAATCCCTGGCCAGCCTCTCCCCCTCCGTGTCCAACATCGGATCATTCCACATCACCTTGGACAGTTCTGACACACCCCACATCCTCCTCGGCAACTGGGGTTCGGCCATCGACTATGTCCTGACCGGAGCAGGTACCTGGACTGCCTCGACCCCACCCACAGGGACCGTCCAGGCAGGGTGGTACGATTTCCTGGATTCCGCCTGGGTCGACAGCAGCAACGGATGGATCTTCTTCGAACAATATGTCGGGGGCAACATTCTTGAACACGGCCTATGGGTGATCCAGTTGAAGGCCGGTATATGGCAGTCTCCGGTGCTCCTGGGGTCTCGGGTGCACGATGGCGCGAGCACCACAGCTTCGGCCGCAATTTCGCCTGATCAGAGCCGGGTGGCGATCGTGTTCAACACCAGCGCGGGTGTGAAGACCTACCACCAGGCGCTGGACGGTTGGCACGAGACCCTCGTGGCACCCTACACCTCCAGTTACCCCCCCCTGCTGAGGATCGGCTTCGATGGATCCCAGAAACTTCACGTCCTCAATCTGACCAACGCGGGGCTCACCGACTACCACGAGTAGCCCCGGAGCGACTATCCCAGCCCCGCCGCCACCTGCGTCGCCCGCTCGATGCCGCGGGCCACGACGGAGCGGATGCGGCCGTCCTCGAGCGCCAGGAGGCCGGCGATGGTGCAGCCGGCGGGGGTGGTGACATCGTCCTTGAGGGCCGCGGGGTGGCGGCCGGTCTCCAGCACCATGGACGCGGCCCCCAGGGTCATCTGGGCCGCCAGTTCCACGGCCACAGCCCGAGGGAGGCCGCACTGGACGCCGCCTTCGGCCAGGGCCTCGAGAATGACGAACATGAAGGCCGGCCCGCTGGCGCTGAGGCCCGTGACGGCGTCCATGTGCCGCTCGTCCAGGTCCATGACCCGGCCCAGAGGCTCGAAGAGAGCCCGGGCCTGGGCCAGCTGGGCCTCCGTGACCCCCTGCCCCGGTGCCAGCACCGTCATCCCCCGGCGGATGGAGCAGGGCGTGTTGGGCATGGCGCGCACCAGGGGCGTGCCCACAGGCGTGTGGGCCGCGAGAAAGTCCAGGGTCGTGCCCGCGGCGATGGAGACCACCAGGGGGTGGTGGTCCAGCGCACCCGAGGCGGAGAGGCCCGCCAGCAGGCCCTTCAGCTCCTTCGGCTTCACGCAGAGCAGCACCAGTTCGGCATGGCGGACAGCCTCGTCCGCCTCGCTCGAGAGTGCGATGCCCAGGGCCTCGGCCCGGGCCCGCGCGGCGCCCGGATGCCGCGTGGCCGCGTGGATGCGGCCCGCCGGGTAGCCCGAGGCCTCCACCAGGCCGGCGCTGATGGCCTGGCCCATGGTGCCGAAGCCGAGGATGGCGAGCTTGGGATGGCGGCTCATGGAGACTCCCTGGAACGGAAAACCCCCGCCTTGGGGGCGGGGGTGGATGGCGGGACCTGGATCCAGGTCAGCCGATCATGCGACTCCCCCCGCACGCAAGGTGCTAGGGCGCGGGTGGATGGCCGGGATGTGGATCATGCGGATCACTATACCCCCTCCGGACCTTCCGGCGGATGGAAACCGCTACTGGTCCCGCCCCTGATCCAGGGTCCACCAGGGGCAGGCGCCCAGGGCCGAGACCACGAAGCCCTGCCGCATCTCGGAGATGAGCTGGAACTGCGTGCCGACCGGCGTGTGGAACCCCGTGGTGATCTCGCCGGGTCCCGAGCGCACGCCGAAGTAGAAGTCGGCCTGCTCCAGACCCAGGCGGAGGACCGTCTCCTGGAGGGCCTCCCGGTGGTCCATGCCCTCCGGAATGCCCTGGATCACCTGGACCGCGTCGCCCGCGATGATGGTGGGCGCATAGGCCGCGGCGCCCTGGTCCTCCAGCACGGCCAGGGTGATGTGGGTGAACTCCTGGAGATCCATCAGAGCCACCGCTCCAGCCGCGCGCCCACTTCCTCCCGGCCCACCAGCATGAGGGTGTCGAAGATGCCCGGGCTCACGGGCTTCCCGCAGAGGGCCACGCGCAGGGCCTGGGCCAGGTCCTTGGTCTTGAGGCCGTGGCGCTCGAGGATGCCGTTGAAGCCGGCCTCCAGGCCCTCGTGGGTGTAGTCGGCCAGGGCCGCGATCTCCCGCAGGGCGGGCTTCACGGCGGGCGTCATGAACTTCTCCACGGCCTTTTCGTCAAAGGCGGTGGGCCGCTCGAAGGCGAAGCGCAGCGCCTCGGCCATGTCCGTCAGCGACTTGCCCTTCTGCGTGGCCTGGATGGCCTGGGCCCGCCAAGTCTCGGGCTTCCCCCTCCACGCCTCTGGCACGAAGGGCCTGAGATGCGGCTCCAGCTCCTGCCAGGACGCCCTCTGGATGAGCTTCTGGTTCAGCCACTGGAGCTTGTCCATGTCGAAGCGGGCCGCGCTCTTCTGGCAGTCCGCCAGGTCGAAGAGCTGGATCATCTGCTCGTCCGTGAGCAGCTCCTCCTCGGCGCTCTCCACGGCCTTGCCGTCGATCTTGGGGGTCCAGGAGAGGCGGGCCAAGGCCAGCCGAACGGCGGAAGGCAGCAGGCCCATGGCCTGGTACTCGGTGATGCTGGTGGCGCCGTGCCGCTTGCTGAGCTTGGCGCCGTCGGCGCCCAGGATCATGGGCACGTGGGCGAAGGCCGGGAGGTCGTAGCCGAAGGCGGCGAACAGGGGGATCTGCTTGGGCGTGTTGTTCAGGTGGTCGTCGCCCCGGATGACGTGAGTGACCTCCATGTGGGTGTCGTCCACCACCACGCAGAAGTTGTAGGTGGGCACGCCGATCTCGCCGGGGGCCTCGCCGGTGCGGGCGATGATCCAGTCGTCGAGGCTCTCCGCGGGGAAGCGGGTGTCGCCCTTGATGAGATCCGGCACGAGGATGTCGCCGTCCACAGGCATGCGGAAGCGGATGGCCGCGACCTCGCTGGCGTCATGGTTCGCGTCGGCGCAGCCCTTGCCCGCGTCCAGCCCGCGGTTGTACTGGAAGACCTTGCCCGCGGCCTCCACGGCCTTCCGGCGCTCGTCCAGGGCCTCCCTGGAGCAGCGGCAGCGGTAGGCCAGGCCCTTGTCCAGCAACTCCTGGATCTTGGTCTTGTACAGCTCCATGCGCTGCATCTGGCGGTAGGGTCCGTGGGGACCTTTCCACTGGCCGGGATCGCCCGTGACCGGCCCTTCGTCCCAGTCGAGGCCGCACCAGGCCATGCCCTCCTCGATGATGCGGATGTTGTCGTCGGTGCTGCGGGAGAGGTCCGTGTCCTCGATGCGCAGGATGAAGCGGCCCCCGTGCCGGCGGGCATAGAGCCAGCAGAACAGCGCCGTGCGCACCCCCCCGATGTGGAGCATGCCTGTGGGGGAAGGGGCGAAGCGGGTGACGACCTGGCGGGACATGGTGAAGGCCTCGGATCAAACCTCCAGTGTGCCCGAATCGGTCCTCAGTCTTCAGTCCTCAGTCCTCAGGAAATCCGAGGCCCCCCTGAGGACTGAAGACTGAGGACTGAGGACTACTTGATGTAGAGCTTCAGCTTGATCTCCACCGGGGAATCGCCGCTGAAGAGGCTGCGGTCCAGCACGATGGGCACCTCCACGACGCTGCGGTGGGGCATGTGCGTGGGGGCGGGGGCATGGGCCTGGGAGAAGGTGGAGTCCACGGGGAATTCGTCGATCTCTTCCAGCAGCTCGCCCGCGGACAGCTCCTCCACTTCCAGGGGCTTGGAATCCATGGCAGGGGTCGGCGGCGGGGGTGGCGGTGGCGGCGTCCCGCCCGTCAGGACGGTCTGGGGCTCCTCGACCACGCCGCCGCCATATTTCTCGGCGAGGCTCTTCAGCACCAGGCGGGCCACCCCCGAGAGGGTCTCCTTGACCCCTTCGCCCCGCATGGCGCAGGCCTCGAAGGTGGGTACGCCGAAGAGGTTGATCTCCTTGTCCAGGGTGCCAATGGGCAGCGCGTTCGGTGTGTCCCGCTTGTTCCACTGGATGACGTGGGGAATCTTCGACAGGTCGGTGCCCTGTTCCTTGAGGTTGGCGATGAGGTTCTGGAAGCTCTCCTTGTTGCTTTCCAGGGCCGGGGCCTGGGAATCCGCCACGAACACCACCGCATCGGCGCCGCGGAGCACCAGCTTGCGGGTGGCGTCGTAGAACACCTGGCCGGGCACGGTGTAGAGCTGGACGCGGGTCTTCATGCCCCGGATGGTCCCAAGGTCGATGGGAAGGAAATCGAAGAAGAGGGTGCGGTCCGTCTGGGTGGCCAGCGACAACATCTTGCCGCGCCCCTCGCCGGGCAGCGTGTCGTAGATGTGCTGGAGGTTGGTCGTCTTCCCGCAGAGGCCAGGCCCGTAGTAGACGATCTTCGCCGTCAACTCCTTCGTGGCCGCGTTGAAAAGCACCATGCTGCACCCTCGCGATTCATTCGCGTGATCTTCTGGGAAGATTGGCCGGTCCACCGAAACCCGTCAAGAAAGAACCGATATGAGGCTTCCATCCCCAATGAGCCGCCACGATGGCGGAGGGATGCGCTAAACTTCCCGCCATCCCACCTTCCCCGAGGGTTTCCATGGCCAAGCTGCTGGTGCACGAAAGCGCGGGTACCCGCGAATTCGAGATCGTGGATGAAGAAGTCCACATGGGACGCGAGCTGGACAACACCCTGCGGCTCCCGGACCCCAGCATCAGCCGCCATCACTGCGTCCTGCGCAAGGTGAGCGGGGGCTATGAGATCCAGGACCTCCAGAGCAGCAACGGCGTGCTCGTGAACGGCAACCGGGTGCAGTCATCCCCCCTTCGGAATGGGGATCGCATCACCCTGGGCCAGGTGCAGCTCACCTTCCAGGATCCCCAGTCCGAGGTCGGCGCCACGGTGGCGGTGAACCGCGAAAGCGCGGTCAAGCCCCCGCTCGGCACCGTGCGGATGTCCGCGGATGAGCTGGCCGCCATCCATGCCGGGAAGGCCCCGTCTGCCGAACCCGCCGTGCCCATCCAGCCCTCCACCGGGCCCGTGCCCACGCCCGCCAAGGTGATGCCGCCCGTTCCGCCCGTGGCCCCGCCGCCGGCGCCCCGGCCCGCCGCGCCCACCCGGCCTCCCGAGCAGTCCTTCCTCGGTTCCCTCCTGCCCTCCATCCCCGATGACGCCGTGACCGTGGGCGAGCGCGGCGACCTGGTGAACCGCCTCCTGGCCGTCCTCATCGATGCCGTGCCCGCGGTGCTCATCTCCATGGCCTTCATGGTCCTGTCCCACGTGCCCGTGATCGGCTGCGCCCTGGTGCCCGTCAGCGTCCTCGCGCAGCTCGCGTACTACTGGCTCTTCATTCCCTGGTGCGTCTCGAAATACGGCGCCAGCATCGGCAAGAAGATGATGAAACTCCGGGTGGTTCCCGAGGGCCAGCCCCAGGGCCGCATCGAGTTCGGCCCCGCCATCCTCCGCCAGATCGGCAACATCCTCGCGCTCAACCTCATCGTCCTGGCCGTGAAGGGCGACGAGCGCATCAGCCTCAGCGACATGCTGGCCAAGACCGAAGTGCTGAAAGTGGATCGCTGACGGTGATCCTCACCGGCAAGCAGATCCTCGAGGCCCGGAACCAGGGGAAGATCCGCATCGATCCCTGGTCCGACCGCCAGCTGAATCCCAACAGCTACAACCTTCGCCTGGGAGATGACCTGGCCGTCTACACGGAGCGCGAGCTCGACATGGCCAAGCCCAACGGCATCGAGTTCCTGAAGATCCCCGCCGAGGGCCTGCTGCTCCAGCCCGGCACGCTCTACCTGGGGCGCACGCTGGAATACACGGAGACCCACGGCATGGTGCCCATGCTGGAGGGCCGCAGCAGCGTGGGGCGCCTGGGCCTCTTCGTGCACGTCACCGCCGGGTTCGGCGACATCGGCTTCTGCGGCTTCTGGACCCTGGAGATCAGCTGCATCCAGCCCGTGCGCATCTACGCGGGCGTGGGCATCTGCCAGATCTTCTACCACACGGTCAGCGGCGAGTACGAGAGCTACGAGTCCGGCAAGTACCAGCGCAACTCCGGCATCCAGCCGTCGATGCTGTGGAAGGATTTCGTGAAGGAATGATCAGGTCTGGGTCTGAAGCACCCAGATCCAGTTGGCCAGCAGCAGGGTGACTCCCACGGCCAGGAGGGCCCCCCGTTCCCGCAGGGACGCGGTCAGGTGCAGCGTCCGCCCCGTGGCCAGCCGGGTCAGCAGCCACAGGAACACCAGCCCCAGGCCGAGGGCCACCAGGGGGTTCAGGCGCAGGGCCCCGGTCCAGTCCCGGTGCGTGAAGGCCATCACCACCCGGGTGCTGCCGCAGGTAGGACAAGGGTGGCCGGACAACCGGTGGAACAGGCAGGTTTCGACGGTGGGGGCGCCCCGCCGTTCCAGCAGTACGCCTCCCAGCACCAGCAGGAGCCAGCACCCCACCAGCGCCGCGGCCCACCATGGGGGCCGCGGCAGCCGGGAAGAGCGCTCCCAGTGGAACCGCACCGGGGGTTCCGGATCAGTGGTGGCTCATCGCTCCAAGTGCGGCCATGCCGCCGAAGAACACCGCCCAGACGAGGCCGAGGATGCCCAGCACACAGCCGATGATCCCGAGGATCTTGCCGGCCTTGGTGAGGCCTTCGCCGCTGGGGTCCATCTTGCCTTCGGCCATGGCCTTGAGATCGTTGCTGCCCATGACCCACGCGAGGATGGCGAAGATGATGCAGCAAAGGAGGCCGAGGATGCCGAACACCAGCAGCATGGTGCCCCGGTGGGCCTTCACCGGCGCGGCAGACGTGTAGTCGTTCATGGGGGCTCCTGGGAGCAAATGAGACCGGGGCTGACCCGGAAAGGGGTTGGGGATGCGCCCAGTCTAAGGGGATTCCAGGGGACTTGGCCAGGGACTTGGCCAGGGGCTTGGACAGTCCCGGCCCGCCACATCACCTCAGGCCCTTCCCGTCCCCACCGTCGGCCGGTCCTCTTCCCACAGCACCTCGAAGGGGCGCACCTCATGCTCGATGCCCTTGAGCAGGGAGCCCTCCAGCTGCCGCAGGCGGGCCGGACCCAGCAGCTCGGCCGTCCGGGGCCCGATGACGATCTGGCCGGGCTTGGCCACGCCGCTCTCCAGGCGGGAGGCCAGGTTCACGGTGCTGCCCATGACGGTGTAGTCCATGCGCTTCTCGCAGCCGATGTCGCCCGCGAAGGCCTCCCCGCTGTTGATGCCGATGCGCATCTTCAGCTCGGGGTAGCCCTCGGGCCGGGCTTCGTTCAGGGCCCGCAGGGTCTCCTGCATGGCCGCGGCGGCCTCCACGGCGTGGCGGGCATGGTCGGGATCGGGGTTGGGCGCGCCAAAGAAGGCCATGATGGCGTCGCCGATGTACTTGTCGAGGGTGCCGCCCCGACTGAAGATCTGGTCCGTCATGGCCTCGAAGGTCCGGTTGAGGATGCCCGCCAGCACGAGCGGCTCCATGCCCTCGCTCATGCGGGTGAAGCCCGAGATGTCGGCGAAGAGCACGCTGATCTGGCAGCGCTGGGCCTGGAGGGCGGGGGCTTCCTTGCTCTGGCTGGACTTGAGGATCTGGTCCACCACGGCGGGGCTGTGGTACCGCTCCAGGCGCTGGCGGAACTTGGCCTCCCGCTCGCGCTGGATGCCCACGGCGGCGAAGTTGGCCATGGCACTCAGCAGGTGCTCGTCCTCCCGCTTGAAGCCGCCCTTGCTGAGGCTCGTCTCCAGGTAGATGACGCCCAGGGCCTGGTTCTCCACGATGAGGGGCGCGCAGAGGGCCGAGGTGATGCCGTGGATCTTGATGCTCTCGCCGGCGCTGAAGCGGGGATCCATGCGGGCGTCCGTGGTGAGGATGGCCACCCGGTCCTTCATGGCCGTGCGGGCGATGGTG
The DNA here is from genome assembly GCF_022808935.1 of Geothrix sp. SG200. Lineage (GTDB taxonomy): Bacteria > Acidobacteriota > Holophagae > Holophagales > Holophagaceae > Geothrix > Geothrix alkalitolerans. The sequence continues at coordinate 224,561 of NZ_JAKZFR010000004.1, read as the reverse complement.
CGGCTGATGGGATTGGCGTTCTGGCCCGCCTGCTCCTCCCAGACCAGCTCGGGCACCAGCTCGCCACTGGCATCCGCCAGCAGGATGAAGCCGCGCTGGCAGGGGATCTGGGCCGTCACCAGGCCCATCACGGACTCGAGCAGCTCCGCCAGGCCCGCCGCCCGCAGCAGGGTGCCGGCCATGCCGGCCAGGCGCTGGAACAAGGTCACGGCATCGCCCGCGGGGTGCTGGCCGCCGGCCTGGGCCAGCATGGCCTCCAGGCTGGCGTGCGGCACCAGGATCGAGCCGGAGGCATCGAAGGCGCGGTCCTCGAGGGAGATCCTCGGGGCGGCGCCGCGAGCCGCCAGGTTCAGGCCCTGCGTCGGAGATCCCGGCACCGGCTCGGGCATCCAGCGCACCACGGCCTCGCCCAGGAGCACGGTGTCCCCGGGATGGAGAGGCGCCGGCTCGGCCAGTGCCGCCCCGTTGAGCGTGGTGCCGTTCAGGGACTTCATGTCCATGACGTGGGGCTGGCCATCCTTGAGGAAAATCCGGGCATGGACCCGGCTGACCGCATTGGCCTGGATGCGGATGGTGGCCTGGTCGCCCCGACCCAGGGTCACACCTTCTTCCGTGAGCGTCACGGGATGCAAGGCGCCGTCAACCTGGAGGGTGAGCTTCATGTGGGGACCGGGGAGAGGTGAGTCTAGCATGGGGCTGCTGACCTCATCGGCCGGGCGCGGTATTCTATGAGGTTCCACCGCATGGTGGATGGAGGTCCATTGGCCAAAGTCGGTTTCATGTCCCTGGGCTGCCCCAAGAACCTGGTGGATTCGGAAGTCATGCTGGGCCACCTGCGCCTGAAGGGCTACCAGATCACGCCCGTGCTGGAGGAGGCCCAGGTGCTGGTGGTGAACACCTGCGGGTTCATCGACGCCGCCAAGCGGGAAAGCGTCGAGGCCATCCTCCAGGCCGCGTCCATGAAGAAAGAGGGCGCCTGCGAGAAGCTCATCGTCGCCGGCTGCCTGGTGGAGCGCTACCGCGACGAGCTCATGACCGAGATGCCCGAGATCGACGCCTGCCTGGGCACCCGGGACATCGAGCAGATCGCCGAGGTCATCGGCGCCGGCGCGGCCTACGAGCTGGATCCCAACCCCGGCTACCTCTACACCGAGGCCAGCCCCCGGATGCTCACCACCCCCAAGGCCAGCGCCTACCTCAAGATCAGCGAGGGCTGCGACCATGCCTGCGCTTTCTGCGTCATCCCCCAGCTCAGGGGCGGCCAGCGCAGCCGCAGCATCGAGAGCGTGGTGGCCGAGGCCCGCAATCTCGTGGCCCAGGGCGTGCTGGAGATCAGCCTCGTGGGCCAGGACACCACGGACTACGGCCGCGACTTCGGCGATCCGGACGCGCTCGAAAAGCTGGTGCGCGCCCTGGGGAAGGTGGAGGGCCTGCGCTGGTTCCGCATCCACTACGCCTACCCGAACCGCCTGACGGACGGCCTGCTGCACGCCATCGCCGAGACACCCAACTGCGCCCGTTACCTGGACATGCCGCTCCAGCACGCGGACGCCGCCATCCTCAAGGCCATGGCCCGGGGCGGCAGCCGGGCCCAATTCCTGAAGTTGATTGAAAAAGTCCGCCGCATCGTGCCGGGCATCGCCATCCGCTCCAACTTCATCGTGGGCTTCCCCGGCGAGGACGAGGCCACCTTCGAGGAGTTGAAAGCCTTCGTGAAGGAGGCCCGCTTCGACCACGTGGGCGTGTTCACCTACAGCCCCGAGGAGGGCACCACCGCCCACGACCTGGGCGACCCCGTGCCGAAACGCACGAAGGAGGCCCGCAAGCGCCGCATCCTCGAACTGCAGCAGAAGATCGCCCGCGAGAGGAACCAGGAGAAGGTGGGCCAGGTGATCGACGTGCTGGTGGAAGGCGCCCACGAGGAGACCGACCTCATCGTGAAGGGCCGCCACCAGGGCCAGGCCCCGGACATCGACGGCAACGTGCTGCTGGTGGACGGGACGCCCCAGGTGAACACCATCCAGAAGGTGCGCATCGTGAAGGCCCACGCCTACGACCTCATCGGCGAGGTCGAAGAGGGCGGCCTCGAAGCGAGCACGGCGGCCTACGAGCAATCGTTCCTCGCCCGGAACCGGACCTGACGAGGTTCCGCGCTGGATGCGGTTAACCTGGGGCTCGACCTCCCGACCCAGCCGCCCAGGAGCTTTCATGCGTCCTCCCGCCCTTCTGGCTTCCGCCCTTCCCATCGGCCTGATCGTGGCCGCCGCGCTCCAGGCGGCCCCCCTGTCCGCCCAGGCCCCGGCCAAAGCCAAGGCCAAGGCCAAGGCCATCGGCCCCAAGCCGGACGATCCCAAGGGCAAGAACATCAAAGCCATCGGTCCCAAACCCGACGATCCCCGGGCCAAGGATCCCAAAGCCATCGGCCCCAAGCCGGACGACCCCCGGGGCAAGGCTGCCAAGCCCGCGGCCTCGCCGGCTCCCGCCAAGCGCTGAACCCCAAGGATTCAGGCCGAGGGTTCTAAACGGATCTCCGAAGTCCCTCGTAGGCCATAGGAACCGTTTCAGGGATCTTTCATGCGCCATCCGGTCTTGGCCTTTGCCTGTCTGCCCATCCTGGCTTCCCAGGCACCCAACCCGCTGCACCTGGCCATCCCCCGGCTGGCCCAGGCGCCGTCCATGACCCGGGACGCGGACCTCTCCACCTGGAAGGAGGCCCTGGTGATCACGGAGTTCGGCATGATCATGCCGGACGACAAGGGCGAGAACCGCTGGCCCACCATCGTCCATGTGGGCTGGGGTCCGGATGCCCTCTACGTGGCCGTGGAGGCGAAGGATCCCGAGCCCTCGAAGATCCACGCCGCCCACCACATGCGCGACACCAACAACGGCGACTTCGACTTCGTGGGCGTGGACCTGGATCCCTCCGGCAAGGGCCAGAGCATCGCCCGCTTCTTCGTGACACCCCTGGGCGGCCAGATCGACGAGATCATGACGGACAGCACCGGGGAGAACGCCTCGTACGACTGCCTCTGGGATTCCACCGGCGTGCTGACGCCGGACGGCTACGTCGTGAAGATGCGCATCCCCTACAGCAGCTTGCGCCGGCGGCCCGGCGATTGGGCCCTCCGCATCTTGCGCATCATCCCCCGGGAGCGGCGCTACGGCATCTCCTGGCCGCGCATGAGCAAGGACGTGCAGTGCGATATCTGCCAGATGGCCCGGGTCTCCGGCGCCCCGGTGGACAAGCCCGGCTCGCCCTTCCTGGTGATCCCCTTCGCCACCTACACCCGCACCCAGTCGCTGGAGACCAACCCGGCGGCGCCCGTGGAATCCAAGGCCCGCCTGGGCATGGATGTCCGCTACGCCACCACCGCCCTCACCTTCGAAGGCACCTACCGTCCCGACTTCGCCACGGCGGACGCGGACGTGGACCCGCTTCAGATCAACAGCCGCTTCAAGGTGTTCTATCCCGAGCGCCGGCCCTTCTTCCTGGAGGGCATGGACCTGCTCTCCCCGCCCGCGGCCCAGCGGCAGTTCTTCAGCCGCTCCATCCAGAGCCCCCTGTACGGCCTCAAGGCCTCGGGCCAGGGCTCCCTGGCCAGCTGGACCGTGCTCCACGCCAAGGACGAGGACGGCGGCCTCATGTTGAGCGCCAACGGCGCCCAGGGCGTCGAGGGCCTGCCCACCCGCGACACGGCGGCCGCGCTGCGCTTCCAGCTGGACGGGCGCGGCTCGGGCCTTTCCGTCCTCGGCACGGACAAGCGCCTGCAGGGCGGGCCGGACGCCGCCGGCGGACTGATCGGCGGCCAGAGCGGCGGCCTCTACCTGGATCAGTACCTGGGCTCCGAGTTCCACTTCATCGGCAGCGCCATGGCCGCCACCTCGCACCTGCCTCAGCCGGATGGAAGCATCCTCTCCCAGCGGGGGACCTCCACCTCCGCCGAGCTGGACTGGAACACGCGCCACTGGTTCGCCAGCGCCGTCAGCCAGACCACCAGCCCCGGCCTGGTGCTGGTCTCGGGCTTCACGGACCTCCGGGGCTACCGCCAGCAGACCGGGACCTTCGGCTGGCAGGGCAACTGGAACGGCGGGAAGTTCTCCCAGGCGAACCTCTACCTGCGCGCGCGCCGTCTCGTGTGGTGGGACGGGAATCCCTTCGATCGCGCCGTGGGCCTGAGCACCTATGTGGAAACCGCCAACCGGTGGGCCTGGAGCCTGGACTGGGACATCGCGGGGCGCACCTGGGCGGATGACGAGGTAACCTCCAACGCCACCCGCAACCTCAACATGGCCTTGAGCTGGAAGAAGCTCAGCTGGGCCCAGATGCTGGCGCGGGTCGTCCGCGGACGCACCATCGACCTGGCTTCTGGCGCCCCGGCGCGCATCCATACCGTCAGCTTCAGCTCCCACGGCGCGGTCGGGGATCTGAGCTACGACCTCTCGGCCCAGAGAACCGTGCTGGATCGCGAATCCGACGACCTCCGGCTCGTGCGGGCGCGGAAGCTGGCGGCCACGGCCACCTACCAGATGCCGCGGTTCTTCTACCTGAAGACCCAGGCGTTCGTGGTGCGGTACGACGGCTCCGAAATCGACGGCGTGGACAAGTTCCTCAAGGCCTTCCTGGGGTGGCAGCCCAATGCCTTCACCAACGCCTACTTGGGCTGGTCCGGCCAGCGGCGGCGCGATCCCCTCGCCATCCTGCCCACCGAGCGCATGGTGGAGCGCGGCGTGTTCGCCAAGCTGGCCTACGCCATGCAGTTTTAGAGGTCTCCCGAGGGAAAGGAAATTTAAACGCGGAGGAAAGCGGAGACACGGAGGACAGCGGAGGAGAGAACCTTTCTCCGCTCTCCTCAGCCCCTCCGCTTTCCTCAGCTTTCCGAATTCCTTTTCGATCCATGAGCCGGTGCCAGGGACAGGTACACTGGGCGGATGCTGGAACTGAGGGAGGTCACCCGCGCCTACGAACTCGGCGGCGAGCGCGCTGGCGTGTTCGGCGTGTCGCTGGCGGTTCCGAAGGGCTGTCTGGCGGTGCTGGCGGGCCCCAGCGGCAGCGGCAAGACCACCCTGCTCCAGCTGGCGGGCTTGCTGGACCAGCCCGACGAGGGTGCCGTCTTCCTGGATGGACAGGAGGTGTCCAGCCTCCCCGAGCGCGAACGCGGCCGCCTCCGTCTGACCCGGCTGGGCTTTGTGTTCCAGGCCTTCAACCTGGTTCCCGTGCTCACGGCCCTGGAGAATGCCATGCTGCCCCTGCAGCTCCAGGGCCTGGTCGAGGATGAGGCTCGGCGCCGGGCGGCTGCCGCCCTGGACCGCGTGGGCCTCGCGGACCGGCTGCACCATCGCCCCGGCCAGCTGAGCGGCGGTCAGCAGCAGCGCGCCGCCATCGCCCGCGCCCTGGCCCCCGATCCCCTCCTGGTGCTGGCGGACGAGCCCACGGCCAGCTTGGACCACGCCCACGGTGGCCCCCTCATGGACCTCATGGCCGAGCTGGCCGCCGAGCGGGGTGCCACCTTCCTGGTGGCCAGCCACGACCCCGCCGTCATCGCCCGGGCCGACCACGTCTTCCGCCTCGCCGACGGGCGGCTCATCGAAGAGGAGCACCGGTGATCCTCGCCCGGCTGGCCCTGCGGAACCTGCTGCGCCAGCGGCGGCGCACGGCGCTGACGCTCATGGTGGTGGTGGCAGGCTTCATGGCCCTGAGCCTGGCCGGGGGCTTCATGGCTCAGACCTTCCAGGGCCTCGCCGATGGCGCCATCCGCGGTGGCCTGGGACATCTCCAGGTGATGGCCCCTGGCACTCTGGAGGGTGACGAAGCCCAGAGCCTGGAGAAGGCCCTGCCGGACGGCGAGGCGCTGGCGGCGCGGCTGCGGCAGGATCCCGCCGTGGCGGAAGTGCTTCCCCGCATCCACTTCATGGGCCTGCTCAGCAGCGGCCCCAAGAGCGTGGCCTTCCTGGGCACCGCCGTGGATCCCGCCCTGGAACCGAAGCACATGGCCTGCCTCGATGCCCTGAAGGACGGGGCCAAGGCCACGGGCGGCGCCGACTCCCGGTGGCTGTCCACCGATCCCGCGGTCCGTGAAGTGATCCTAGGCACGGGCCTGGCCCGGAGCCTGGGAGCCTCCGTGGGCAGCCTGCTCACCCTCATGTCCACCACCAGGGACGGCGCCCTGAACGCCGTGGACGTCGAGGTCGTGGGCCTCCAGGACCAGGGGCTGAAGGAGCTGAACGACCGTGTGCTCACCGTGAGCCTCGCCACGGCCGCCCAGCTGCTGGACGCGGGCCCGGCCCGCTCGCGGCTCTCGGTCGTTCTCAAGCGCCCTGCCGACACGGCTGCCGAGCAGGCGCGGCTCCAGGCCCTGCTGCCTGAAACCACCGTAAGGCCCTGGTTCGAGCTGGCCTCCTTCTACCGGCAGGTGAAGCTGCTCTACTACGCGATCTTCGGCTTCATGGGCCTGGTGCTCTTCCTGGTGGTCCTGCTGGCCACAGCCAACACCCTGCTCATGTCCGTCATGGAGCGCGTCCGCGAGTTCGGTGTGCTGCGGGCCATGGGCCTCCAGCCCGGCCAATTGCTGGCCCTGCTCCAGTGGGAGGGCGCTTTCCTCGGCCTCTTCGGCAGCGCCATGGGCCTGGTCGCCACCCTGCTGCTGCGGGCGGGCCTCAATGCCCTGCACCTCCAGATGCCCGCCCCGCCCGGCACCAGCCACGGCTACGAGCTGGACATCCACCTCGTGCCCGGCGTCTATCTCGCGGTGGCCCTGGGTCTCCAGGCCACGCTCCAGGTGAGCGCCCTGTTCCCCGGCCTCAAGGCCGCGAAGCTCCGCATCGTGGAGGCATTGAGACATGTTTGAGAAACAGGCCTCAGGCCTCATCAGTCCCCAGTCCTCAGGAAGGAAGGCCCCTCGCCCCGCCTGGTGGCTGGCCACGGGCTTCGGCAGCGGCTACCTGAGGCCGGCACCGGGCACCTGGGGCAGCCTGGCGGGGCTGGCCGCCTGGCTCCTGCTGGTGTGGATCGTCCGTGGCTGGGCCCTCCCGTCCTGGGTGCTCCCCGCGGCGCCCCTGGCCCTCACCCTGATGGCCGTCTGGGCTGCGGATGGCGTGGTGGGGGAGACCGGCCAGAAGGATCCCTCGTTCGTCGTGGCCGATGAATGGGCCGGCGTCTGGATCGCCCTCACGCCCCTGCTGTTCACGGGGACGGTCCAGCCGCGGCCCTGGAGCCTCTGGGCCGCGCAGCTGGTGGCGCCCTTCCTGCTCTTCCGGCTCTTCGACATCTGGAAACCAGGCGCGGTGGACCGCGCCCAGCACCTGCCCGGCGGCTGGGGCGTGGTGGCGGACGACGTGTTGGCGGGCCTCCTCGCGGCGCTCATCGCCTGGCCCCTGGACCGGTGGCTGGTGGCTCACCTGAAGATCTAAGGAAAAGATTTCCAGCAGGGGAGGTTGGCGGAGGAGCGGAGGAGAGCGGAGGGAAAGCCAATCTTTTCTCCGCTCTCCTCCGCTTATCGACCTTCTTTCATTAGCCTGCGGTTTCTTCCAGCAGCCGCTTCCACACGGCGGGCTCGCTCAACCGCCCTGTTTCGTCGAAGTGCCGGCTCTCGATGAGGTAGCGGTAGCCCTGCTCCGTGAGGAAGAGCTGGCGGTTCCTCGCGAATTCCTGCTCGGTGGTGTCGCGGCTGATGAGCGAGTAGAAGTAGCTCACGTTGCGGTCGCCCTTGGGGCGCAGGATGCGGCCCAGGCGCTGGGCCTCCTCCTGCCGCGAGCCGAAGGTGCCGCTCACCTGGATGGCCACGCTGGCGTCCGGGAGGTCGATGGCGAAGTTGGCCACCTTGCTCACGATGAGCACGCGGAGGTCGCCCTCGCGGAAGCGGCGGAAGAGCACCTCCCGCTCCTTCTCCGGCGTCTGCCCCGTAAGCACCGGCGCGTTCAGGCGCTCGCCGATGATGCGGAGCTGCTCCAGGTACTGGCCGATGACGAGGATGCTGTCGTTGGGGTGCCCGGCCAGGAGCTCGTCCATCACCGCCAGCTTGAGGCTGTTCTCGGACGCGATGCGGAAGCGCTGGCGCTGGTCTGCCACGGCGTATTCCATGCGCTCGTCCGTGGGGAGCGGCACACGGATCTCCAGGCAATGCGCCGTGGCGATGAAGCCGTCCTTCTCCAGCATCTTCCAGGGCACGTCCACGCGCTTGGGGCCGATGAGGCTGAAGACGTCCTCCTCCTTGCCGTCCTCGCGCACCAGGGTGGCCGTGAGGCCCAGGCGCCGCTTGGCCTGCAGCTCCGCCACGGCGCGGAACACCGGTGCCGGGAGCATGTGGACCTCGTCGTAGATCACCAGACCCCAGTTGGCGGCCTCGAAGAGCTTGAAGTGCTCGAAGGGGCCGGTCTTGCTCTTGCGGTAGGTGAGGATCTGGTAGGTGGCAATGGTGACGGGCTTGATCTCCTTGGTGTCGCCCGTGTAGAGGCCCACCTGGTCTTCCGTGAGGCTGGTCTTGTCCAGCAGCTCCTGCTTCCACTGCTTCACGGCGGTGCCGTTGGTGGTGAGCACCAGGGTGTGGGTCTGGAGGCTGCCCATGCAGCCGATGCCGATGACGGTCTTGCCGGCGCCGCAGGGGAGCACCAGCACGCCGGCGCCGCCGTCGGGCCCACCGCCAGCGTGGAAGACGTCCACGGCGGCCTGCTGGTAGTGGCGCAAGCCGAAGGGCTTGCCGTTCTGCTTGGTGATGGGCGACAGCTCGAAGGGCAGCGGGTCGCCGGGCTTGTAGCCGGCCATGTCCTGCACGGGATGGCCCAGGCGGATGAGCTGGAGCTTGGCCTCGCCGCGCATCCCGGTCTGGAGGAAGATGCCCTTCTCGTCCGGGTAGGGCTCCGCCAGCATCCCCTGCAGCGACTTCTGGTTCTCCAGCTCCCAGAAGAGACCCCGGTCGTCCATCTCCAGAGCCAGTCGGTCGCCCTTGGCCACCAGCCGCAGCTTGCCGTAGCGCGTGCCGTGGTCCTCGATCTCCTGCAGCAGGTTCTGGGGCACCGGGTACTTGGACCAGGTGTTCAGCGTCTCGATCATGTCCTGGCAGGCCACGCCGGAGGCGGAGGCGTTCCACAGGCTCAGCGGGGTGATGCGATAGGTGTGGATGTGCTCGGGGCTCTTCACCAGTTCCGCGAACCGCGCCAGTTCGTCTCGCACCTGCTCGAAGGCCGGGTGGGCCACCTCGAGCAGCAGGGTGCGATCGCTCTGGACGATCAGGGGATTGTCGGGACGGAGGGCGATCACGGTGGCGGCAGACCCAAACCTCCAGCCTAGGGGCCCCGGGCGACAGGGTCAACGTGAGGCAGCGGAGAAGACCTTGGCGGCGTTGCCAAAAGCCAACTGGCGCGGGCCTTTGACTGTCGTATAGTTTGGGATCCCCCAGGCCCCCGATCTCGTTTCCACTGCGGCCCCGGGGGTCCTTCCTGGAGACGTCATGAACCACCGGGCGACCAAGTTCCTCGCTCTCCTCTTGTTATCGGCTTCCTTGTCGGGACTCGCCGCCCAGGAGGGGAACCCCGGACAGCGTCGCCTGGACCTGCCCTATCGCCGGAGCCCCCACGCCCTAGGCGGGCACGACCGGGCGGACCTGCGACGGGAATGGAACCTTTTCTGGTTCGGAGGAAAGGCCAGCCCGGCCTACCTGGACTACAAGAACCGGGTCGCCGAGCAGCAAACCCGCCTCTGGGCGCCACGGCGCCTTCAGGGCGCGGGACCGCTCGCCCAGCCTCTCGCCCAGTCGCCCGCCGGCACCCCCCCCGCAGCCCTGGCGACCGGGCCGGCGGGCATCGGGGGCGTCTGGACGAACCTGGGTCCTTTCTCGCAGCTCACCAGCACCACGCCCGACATCGACAGCGGGCGCCCCGTGGCCATCGTGGCCCATCCGACGGCCCCCACCCTCTACCTGGCCACCAGCGGCGGCGGCGTGTTCCGCTGCGACAATGCGGATCCGGCCTCCACCACGGACTGGACCTGGTACTCAGTCACGGACGCCCTCCCCACCAGCAGCAGCGGGGGCAACGTCTCCGTGGGCGCCCTGGCCATGAGCCCGGTGGACCCGAATACCCTCTACATGGGGGCCGGCGATTTCTTCGATGCCGAAGGCCGCGGCTTCTTCAAGACCACGGACGGGGGCGCCACCTGGACCGCCGCCCCCCTGAGCAGCCTCGGCACCGCCACCCGCTCCTACGCCATCCTGCCCCTGGACGCCAGCCGGATCCTCTGGGCGACGAACGCCGGCCTCCGGATCTCCACCGACGGGGGAGCCACCTTCGTCGCGGCCACGGGCGGCCCGGTCACCGGGCAGGTCTGGTCCCTCCAGAAGGTGACGGCTGCCGACCTCCTCTGCTCCGTGGAGGTCACCAGCGGCTCCACCAGCACCGCCAGCATCCACTACTCCACCAATGCCGGCGCCTCCTGGACCGCGGCCACCCTGCCCAGCCTCACCTTCACGCCCGGCCGCATCACCATCCGGGCCGCGGGGGACGGCACGACGGCCTACGCCATCCTGGAAGACACCACCACCAACAGCAGCAGTACGACCGTGGCCCGGGGCGTCCTCAAGAGCATCGACAAGGGCGCGACCTGGACCTGGCTGGCGGCTCCCACCGCGAGCGGCGGCCTCTTCCAGGGCTCGGGCCCCCAGATGGGCAGTGACGGCGGCCAGGGCTGGTACAACCACGGGCTGGCGGTGGATCCCAACAACCCCTCGCGGCTCTTCGTGGGGGCCAACCTCGCCCTCTACCGCTCGACGGACGGCGGCCTGAGCTGGGTCCAGCTGACCCACTGGTTCGGCAGCGGCCATGTCTACGCCCACGCGGACTTCCACGCCACCGCCTGGTCGCCCAGTGGCGCAACGCTCTATGTCGGCAATGACGGGGGTCTGGCCGTGGTGCGGGACCCCTTCCGGGTGACCATCCCCACCGCCTCCTTTGACACATCCTTCCTCGACAACCGGCGCAACAAGGGCCTGGCCTCGCACCTGGTCTACAACGTGGGTTCCACCGCCGCCGCCACCCCCTTGGATTCGAAGTGGCGGATCTCCCTGGGCATGCAGGACAACGGAACCCGCCTGCGCCAGCCGGCCGCGCCCGGCGGCACCCTCACCGGAACGGAAGGGACCTTCGAGGACGAGATCGGCGGCGACGGATTCGCCACCCTCTTCCATCCGACGGACGGCACCCAGGTGCTCGGCAGCATCTACTACACCGACATCTACCGGAGCACCAACGGTGGCGCATCCTTCAGCGAGTCCATCTCGGGCATCACCGAGGCGAACAACAAGGATCTCGCGCCCTTCGCCCCCAAGCTGGCGCCCGGCGACGCGGCCCGGCCGGCGGCGGTCTACACCTCCACCAACGGGAAGGTCTACCTGAGCACCAGCTTCGGAGCCAGCTGGGTCGCCATAGGCACCGGCGGCCTTCCGGCGCCGCTGGACATGTCCTCCACCACCACCAATACTACCAACCCGGAATTGTTCATCCGCAACCTGGCGGCCTCCGCCAGCGATCCGAACACCCTTGGCATCGCGGCCAACCAGTCGCGGGTCTACCTGACGTCCAGCGGCGGCAGCTCCTGGACCAAGGGCGGGGCCCTTCCGGGGAGCGCGTCCTACCTCAGCTGCATCGAGTTCGACCGCACCGCGCCCACGACGGTGTACGTGGGATCGGTGGCCCCCAGCAGCACCGCCAACCACCTGTGGAAGAGCACCAACGGCGGAGGCAGCTGGACGGCCATCGACGGCAGCCCGACCGCCAGCAACGGCTTCCCCTTCGGCATCCCGGTCCACGTGGTGAAGGCCGATCCCCTGGTGGCCAACAAGGTTTACGTGGGCACGGATTTCGGCGTCTACATGACCAGCGATGGGGGCGCCACCTGGAGCCGGTTCGGCAGCAACCTGCCCCTCGTCGCCACCCAGGACCTCTACATCGCTCCGGATGGCAGCTTCCTCCGCGCCGCCACCTTCGGTCGCGGGGTGTGGGAGCTGCAGGCCGCCCAGGTCAGCGTGTCGCTGGACAGGAGCACGGCCACGGTGAACCCCTCCGCCAGCACGACCTTCACCGCCACCGTGACCAACTACGCCACCGACAACAAGGTGAACTGGACCGTGTCCGCCGGGGGCGGCAGCATCAGCCCCGCCCAGACCGCCAGCGGAAGCGCCGCCACCTACACGGCCCCGGCCGCGCCCGGGGTCTACACGGTCACCGCCGCGAGCAGCGAAGTCCCCTCCGCCTCTGCCTCGGCCACCGTGTCGGTCTACAACCCCGCGTCGGTGACCGTATCCGTCTCCCCCGCCACGGCGTCCCTCCTGGCGGGCGGCACGGCCACCTTCTCGGCCACGGTGACGAACGCCCCGAGCCAGGGAGTCAGCTGGTCCGCCAGCGGAGGGACCATCACGGCCGGCGGCGTCTACACGGCCCCAGCCGCTGCCGGGACCTACACCATCACCGCCACCAGCATCTGGCCGGGCACCACGTCCGGGACCGCATCCGTCACGGTGAAGACTCTCGATCTGAACGGCGACGGCGTGGCGGATCTGCGGGACCTGCTCTTCTTCGCCAAGTTCTACGGCACCACCAACCCCACCTGCGACCTGACTGGCGATGGGACGGTGGATGACAAGGACCTCGCAATCCTCCTCGGCGGTCTGTGATGGAGAAGCCCATGATCCCGACGACCAAGCTCCTCTCCGGTTCCGCTGCCTTGGCGCTGATGGCCCTGCTTGCCTGTGGCGGCGGGGGCGGCGGCTCCTCCGCCCCGACCACCGCCAGCAGCCTGGCCTACACGGATCCGACCACCGGCACCTACCTGCTCAAGAAGAACGTGGCCCTCTCCTCGGCCACCCACCTCGTGCTCGACCTGGTGGGGCCCGCCTCCACCACGGGCACCGGCGTCACCGCCACATTCAGTGCCGATGCCACCCGGGTGGCCTGGGCCAATGTGGCCGCCGGCGACCCCGCCAACACCTTCGTCCAGAACGGAACGGCCTTCAGCCTCGGGGCCTCCCCCCAGATTCTCAAGGGCAAAGTCTCTGGCGGGACCCTCCAGGTCACCGCGGCGCAGAAGGGCATCGCCAACCCCGCCTCCCTGAACGCTCCCCTGCTGCGGGTGGCCCTGGACCTCCGGGCCTCCCAGCCCCCGGGAGCCGTCTCCCTCGGCGCCGACAGCGCCAAGTGCCAGATGATCGACGGGACCGGAGCCATCCTGGCCCCCATCACCGTGACCGTGGGGACCCTCGCTGCCCAGTAGATGACTGTGAGGCCCTCGATCTGACTGCGTGTATCATAGGTGCCTCATGCATCAACTTACGCAGTAACCGAATCACCCCACGGTTCTCCCGGACCCAGCCAACCCGAATCCGCGAGGCCTTGGCACCGGAGCCGCCATGGATCTGCTCGCCCGATGCACCTGCTTCCTGACCCTGGCCGTCCTCCTGGCCTGCGGAGGCGGGGGCGGCTCCTCCACCCCGCCGCCCGCGGGACCCTCCATCAGCGGCGTCAATCCCAGCCATGGCAGCCCCGGAACCACGGTGGCTCTCTCCGGAGCCAACCTCCTGGGCGCCACGGCCGTTTCCTTCAACGGCCGCCCGGCGTTCTCCTACCAGGTGGTGAGCGCCGCCGAGATCGATGCGGTGGTGCCCGGCGATGCGACGACCGGAACCATCAGGATCACCACGGCCAACGGCTCGGCCACCTCGCCGGCCTTCACGGTCGACGCGTTCCAGACCCCCGCCATCACCTCGTTCACACCCTCCGGCCTCCAGGCGGGCACCGTGGTGACGCTGACGGGCGCGCACTTCGTGGGCGCCTCCCGGGTCCAGTTCAACGGCCTGGACGCCGCCGCCTTCACCGTCAGCAGCGATAGCCGCATCTGGGCCACCGCACCCTCCGGGCTGACCGCGGGCTTTCTGACGGTGACGACTCCGGGCGGCACCGCCACCTCCGCCACTCCGTACGCCTTGAGCAGCAAGGTCCAGGTGCTCATGAATACAGGCTTCGAGCAGGCCTCCCCCGTCATCTGGAAGGGGGACACCGGCACGATTCAGGGCGCGTCGAGCAGCCAGCCCGAGGTGGTGCCCCACGGCGGCACCCAGTTCTCCTGGCTGGGCGGATACGGGGCCGTGCAATCGGATCGGATCACCCAGGATCTCTATGTTCCGCAGTCGGCTCTGAGCGCCACCGCCACCTTCTACATGAAGATCGTCACAGCCGAGCCGAGTGCGGGCGGGGCCAAGGATTATGTCTTCGTGGAGGCGCTGGATGCCTCGGGCAGCTTCCTGGGAACCCTGCTCACCAAGTCGAACCTGGATGCGTCGGACTACAAGGCCTATACCGTGGACCTGCTCCCCTACAGGGGCCGGATCCTCCGCCTGTCCTTCAAGAGCCAGGAGGATTCCCAGCGGGCCACCAGCTTCCTCCTGGATGACGTCGTGGCCGATATCGAGGCGCCGGGCGCGGATCTCGCCCCCATCATCTCCAGCTTCACGCCCACCTCCGGCGTCCCCGGAGAAGCGACTGTCCAGATCTCGGGCATGAACTTCTTCGGCGTGACGGGCGTATCCATCGGGGGCGCCAGCGTGGTCCCGACGCTCACGGACGGCACGAGCCTGGCCGCCGTGCTGCCGGCCAATGCCGCCGTCGGAAGCGCGCCCATCCTCATGACCAATGCCCAGGGCACGGGCGCCTCCGCCCAGCCTTTCTCGGTGGTCTATGGCGCCCCAACCGTCACCGGCATGAACCCGACCCAAGGCCCGGTCGGGACGCCGGTGGTCATCACGGGCAGCTACCTGGGCTATCCGGGCACCACGCTGACCTTGAGCGGCCAGACCATCCAGCCCACCGGCCTCAGTCCCGCCCAGATCACGTTCACGGTGCCTGCCGGCGCCGCGAGCGGCAACCTCATCATCAGCACCCCGGGCGGGACAGTCACGCGGCCCTTCGCGGTCAACACCGCCAGCACCACCCTCGACCTCCACGTGGAGAACGTGCAGCTCACCCAGAGCACCCAGGACCTGAACGGATCCGTCCCCATCGTGGCCGGCAAGGATGCCCTCATCCGAGTCTTCGTGCTGGCCAACCAGGCCAACACCGCGGCCCCCTCCGTGAAGATCTCGATCATGGACAGCAATGCGGTGGCCGTCCCGGGCTATCCGAAAGTCGTCGCGCCCGCCCGAACCAGCGTCCCCACCACGCTGGATGAATCCAGCCTCACCTCCAGCTGGAACCTGGTCGTTCCCGGGACGGACCTCACCACCACGGGACCCAACGGTGTCTACCTGGTCAGCGCCGAGGTGGATCCCGCCGGAGCCATCCCCGAAGCCGACGAATCCAACAACACGCAGGTGCGCAGCTTCAGCGGGATCGCCGTCCCCATCTTCCGGACCACCATCTTCCCGGTCGCGCTTTCCACCGGCACCGGCAACATCACCGAGGCCAACAAGGCCACGTGGGTCGCCCGGCTGGCCAAGATGTATCCCGTGGCCGGCGTGGACGTCGCCGTGGGCGCCACCTTCACGTCCTCGGTGACCCTCAAGGAGGATGGCACCGGCTGGGATACGCTGCTCAGCGAGCTCACGGCCAAGCACCTGGCCGATGCCGCGATCGACCCCACCGTCAGCGGCCGCTACTACTTCGGCGCCCTGGATGTCACCTACGGATCCGGCACGGCCGGCGTCGGGTGGGTGCCCTACGCCGGCAGCCCCTTCCAGTACCGCACCGCCATCGGGTGGGACAAGACCGGCTACCAGGACGGGGGCAACTTCCCCGAGGTGTTCGCCCACGAGACCGGCCACAACATGGGCCGCCACCACAGCCCCTGCGGCAGCGCCGCCGACGCCGATCCGGACTACCCCTATGCGGGCGGGGCCATCGGCGTCTGGGGCTACGACACCACGGCGGGCCTGCTGAAGTCCCCGACGACCTACAAGGACATCATGGGCTACTGCTCGCCGAACTGGGTCAGCGACTACGTCTACAAGAAGATCCTCGACTTCAGGAGCGGCCCTGGGGGCCTCATCAGGAGCACCGACGAGGATGCCCCGCTTCCCCAGGCCCAGTCCACGGCCCGCGAGTGCCTGATCGTCCGGGGAATCGTCCACGCGGACGGGCAGGTCGATCTCCTCCCGGCCTTCCGCACCCGGTCGCTTCCCACTGCCGCGCCCCGCTCGGGGGACTACGCGCTGGAATGCGTGGACCGGAAGAACCAGACGATCTTCACCACGCCCGTGGAGCTGACCGATCTCGGCTGCTGGCCCAAGGGCCGGGAGCGGCACTTCGTCATGGCGCTTCCGCTCGAAGCGGCCACCCTGGACGCCATCACCGGGTTGCGGATGGTGAAGGAGGGCAGGATCCTCGCCAACCTCCGCGCCACCTCCGCCGAGGCGCCGGCGCCCGAATTCCAGCGCCTGCAGAACGGGAAGATGCAGGTCACCTGGGATGTGTCGGTCCATCCGGCCATCCTGGTCCGGAACGCGGATTCCGGCGAAGTCGTCGCCATCCTCTCGGGAGGCCGCCAGAGCTTCGCGACCCGGTCGAAGCGTTTCGACCTGGTCCTCAGCGATGGCGTGGCGGGGCGGACGCTCCACCTCAAGGCTCCCGAATAGGGCGTCTGCGCTCACGCGGGAAAACCATCCAGCGTGGCGGACATTTTTTCCGCGTGAGCGTGCAAGGGTTCCGTGGGACACTGGAGGATCATCTGTATTCAGGTGTCCATGGCGCTTACCCACTACCAGCTCCTCTCGAACTGCTCGGACGAGCAGCTCAGGACCATCTGTGAGCGACGCCGCCTGCCCATCCCCCTCCGCTGGGAGGATGAGGCCGAGGGCCGCGTGCGGCTGCTCAAGACCATGGTGTTCCATCTGGAGGATCACAAGCGCCTGGCGGACACCCTCGCGGACCTGGACAGCGGGTCCCTGGTGGCCCTCAAGCACCTGGCGGGCGAGGGCGTCATGCCGGCCCCGCCCCTGGTCGAGTCCCTCCACGCCCTCGGGCTGATCCTTCCCGATGGCGAGGACTGGGCCGTGGCCGAGCGCGTGGCCGATGCCCTCGACGACTTCGATGATGGCGCCCTGAACTTTCAGGCGCCGGAGGACGTGAAGCTGCGGCCCGCGGAGCCGTTCCGGTTCTCCCTGGCCCTCACCAGCGTGCTCCTGCGCTGCGTGGCGGGCCTGCGCGTGCTGAAGGGCGGGCTTCCCGCCAAGAAGGAGCTGGGCCAGCTCATGCAGCGCAACGCCATGCTGCACGAAGAGCAGGACGCCACGCTGCTCTTCACCCTGCTGCACCGCCTGGGCCTGCTGTGGAGCCGCGAGGGCCGCGTGGAGACCCTGCTGCCCGCGGTGACGAGCCATCCGCCCCGCTGGGTGGCCGAGCGCGCCTTCGCCAGCCTCCTGGAGCACGACCTCAAGGCCTGGGGCATGCCCCCGGCGGAGGACCGCCACTTCCTCATGCAGCACCTGCTGGAGCGCCGGGGCCAGGCCCTCGCGGTCCAGCCCTTCCTCGCCTTCCTCAAGACCCTCCACCCCCTGGACGAGGAGCGCACCCGCGCGGTGTTCCTGCCCTTCCTGGGGCGCATGGGCATCATCCAGGGCGACGAGGGCTTCGCGCACCTGCGCCTCACAGAGCATGGCGAAGCCCTGGCCCACGAGTACCTGCTGCGCGACCTCAAGGGCACCGCCGCCCACTGGCAGCCGCTGGAGATCGATCAGCCCATGATCCTCCAGCCCACCCTCGAGCTGCTGACGCCCCTGCTCCAGAATCCCCACCGCCTGCTCCAGCTGGCCCAGCTGGCCGACGTCGAGGCCCTGGACGCCATGGGCACCTTCCGCGTGGCCCACGCCACCCTGGTGCGCGCCCTGGATGCCGGCGTGCCCCTGGAGGAGCTGGGCCGCCGCCTGGGCGCCTCCACCCAGACCCTGCCCCAGCCCCTGCTCCAGCTGCTGGAGGATCTCTCCCGCCGCGTGGGCGAGGTGGAGGTGCACCAGGGCGTGCGCCTCGTGCGGGCCCGCACCGCCCATCTGGCGGACGAGCTGAAGCTGCGCCCCGAGCTGGCCCCGCTCAAGCTGGCCTCGCTGTCCGAGACGGTGCTCGAGGTGCGCGGCGACGGCAACGCCCATGCCCTGCTCAAGCAGGCGGGCTTCATGCCCAAGCCCGGCCGCTTCTTGGCCCTGAGCGTAGACGGGGATGAGAAGTTCTACCTCTGGGCCCTGGCCGCCCTGGCCTTCGTGGACGAGAAGGGCATGAACCACCACCTGGAGCCTGTGCAGCAGATGGTGCGCTCGGCCCTGCAGAAGCTCCACGACGAGGACCCGGCCCTCTACCAGGAAGTGCAGCGGCGCATCCCCATGCTGCACCTCGGCGGAGAGGACCAGCTGGCCGAGGAGGTGCAGCGCATCCTCGAATACGCCGCGGGCCATACCCTCATGGTGGAGCTGACCTACCTGCCCCCGGCGGCCCACCGCACGCAGCTTCGGCGGGTCTCGCCCCGCACCATCCAGGAGGACCACCTGCTGGCCTTCTGCCACCTCCACCAGGAGGAGATGGCCTTCCGCCTCACCCGCATCCAGGGCGTGAAGCTCCTCAACGAGCGCGGCTGGACCCCGGCGAATCACAGCCAGGCAGGATAATGGTCTCCGGGGTCCCTCGCGTCGCGAACACCCCCGGACCCCCAAGAGAAGAGCCGGCAACGCCGGCTCTTCTCTTTCCCCATTCCCATCGACTCGGTACTGCGGCTCCGGCTAGGGCTTGCCCTTCACCCGCTGGTAGTCGTCGGCCTGGAACCTCAGGGGCTTCTCCACAGGGATGACCAGGTAGGGCTCGGTCTTCCGCCCCCCCTGCTTCGAGGCCAACTGAAGCTGCTGCTGGACTTCCTCCTTGGCCTGCCGCTCCCGGGCCACCTCGGCGGCGTGGGTGGCGGCCATGCGGGCCATCTCCTGCTCCTGGCGCTGGGCCTGGAGCGCGAGCCCGTCGGCCCGCTGCTTCTGCTGGAAACCCCAGGCGCCCAGGCCGGTCAGGACGGCCAGCAGGGGCAGGGCCGCGGCGGCCAGCAGGCCCCAGGTGGGTCGCTTGCGCTCGGTGCGGCGGCGGCGCTGGGCCTCCCGGCGCAGGTCGCTGGCCAGGGCGGTCAGCTCGGCGGTGGGGGCCGCGGGGGCGCTGGCGACGACGGGCCCAAGGCCCAGAAGGTCGCGGAGTTCCGCCCGCAACTGGACATCCTCGGCAGGTTCGAAACGCCGGGCGGGATCAGACCAGGACATGCACGCCTCCAGAGGGGTTGAGCTGATCTTTGAGTTGGGCCTTGGCCCGGTGGATGCGGGTCTTCACGGTGGCCTCGGGAATGCCGAGGATGTCCGCGATCTCCCGGATGGACAGGCCCTCCACCACGAAGAGCCAGAGGGCCTCGCGGAAGGTGGGAGAAAGCAGGCGCATCCGCTCCCGGACTTCCTGGTTCAGCACCAGGTCGTCCGCGCCGCCGGCCAGGCCGGGCTCGGATACAGCCTCCAGACTGAGATTCTGGTTCTTCATGGGGCGGCGCTCGGTGAGAGACAGGGTGCGGACGGTGCCATACAGGAAGGCGGTGGGATGCTCCACGCGCTCCTCCCGCTGCATGAGGATGACGAAGGCCTCCTGGGCGATGTCCTCGGGAAAGACCGCCCCGTAGCGGCGGGCATAGCTCACCAGCCGGGGATAGAGCTCCGCGAAGGCGCCATGAAAGGCCTCCTCGCTGCCGAACGGGGTTTCCTGGGGGGACTGCTCCATGCGGGGCTCCGACACCCTAGGATGCCCGAACCGGAGGCGAGGTTCCGGACAAGGAGCCTGTCCAAGTAATTGGAAGGCCCCGCGCGCATGGTGCCACGCGAGCGAGGCCAGGAAGGCGAGGTGAGCGTAGCGGGCACTACGCGATCCGAGCATGACGCCGCATCGCGACGCGCGGCGTCATGCGCCCTCCGGGATGGCCCCAGGCGGGCGCCCCGCCGCGTCAGCGCCCTTGATCGATGCCACCACATCGACCCGCGGGCCCTTCCTTGCTGGGCCTCCCGCCTGGGGCCATCGCGGGGCTTTCGAATACTTGGACAGGCTCCTAGGCTGGAAGGGTGACGGACCACCCGCTTCAAGCCTGGCGCGACACCCTGGAGGACCTGGGGGTGATGGGCCTCGTCCGAGAGCCGATGGCCGCCCCGGAGCCGATCCCCGCCACCCAAGTGTCGCGCCCGGCCCCCCACCCGGGGCCTCGCCCTGTCTCCCGCCCGACCCCGCCGCCGGCTGCGGCCTCTCCCCGGCCCGGGGCCCCGTCGGCGACCTCCTCGGCACCTTATGTCCGCCCCACGGACCCCATCGGCTGCCCGCCCCCGGAGGCCGTGGCCACCGCAGCCTCCCTGGCGGACCTGGAGCGGGCCATCCAGGGCTGCCTGGCCTGTCCCCTGGGCCCGGGGCGCCTGAAGTTCGTGTTCGGCGAGGGGGACCCCAAGGCCCGGCTCATGTTCGTGGGCGAGGGCCCAGGCCGGGACGAAGACCTGCAGGGCCGCCCCTTCGTGGGCAAGGCCGGCGAGCTGCTGGACAAGATGATCGGCGCCATCGGGCTGAAGCGCGAGGACGCCTACATCGCCAACGTGGTGAAGTGCCGCCCCCCGGACAACCGCACGCCCGCCCCCGACGAGGCCAGAGCCTGCCTGGGCTACCTGCACCGCCAGATCGAGCTGATCCGGCCCGCCGTGATCGTCACCCTGGGCGCCACGCCCCTGCGTGAGCTGGTGGGCGTCAGCGAGGGCATCACCCGCGTGCGCGGCCAGTGGAAGCGCGTGCGGGTGGGCGACCGAGAGATCCCCGTCATGCCCACCTTCCACCCCGCCTACGTGCTGCGCCAGTACACCCAGGATGTGCGCCGCGCCGTGTGGGAGGACCTCAAGGCGGCGAAGGAGTGGGTGGACAAGGCCGTCGAAGACCAAGGACTGAAGACTGAGGACTGAAGACTGAAGCCTGTCATGTCATGCTAGGCCCAGCTTTCGAGGTCGGCCCATGCGTCTTGTGAACGTGTTCTTCTTCGTGCTCCTGGCCTTCGTGCTCTTCGTGCTGGGCAACCTGTACCTCACGAACCACGACCTGCTGGTGCGCGAAGTGGTCATCTTCGGCGAGGACATCAAGATCCAGAGCGTGATCCTCCTGGCCTTCCTGCTGGGGTTCCTGCTGAACGTGCTCTACACCGGCATCATGGAGCTGGTGCGCCTGATCCGCGGTCTGAGCGAATCGGCCGACACCCGCCTGGTGAAGCGGATCTCGGAGCGCGTGCAGGACGCCCGCGACCTCGTGGCCCACGGCCTGCCGCGTGAGGCGAAGACGATCCTCGAGGGCATCCTGGAGCAGCGCAAGGAACACGTGCCGGCCCGCATGCTGATGGGCGACGTGCTCCTGAAGACGGGCCACCCCGAAGAGGCGGTGACGCTCTTCCGGGCTCTCTGCGAGGAGGATCACGATCTGGTGGAGGCCCGCTACCAGCTGGCCGAGGCCCTGATGGCCGTGCGGAATCCCGAGGCGGCCCTGGGCGTCCTGAAGAAGCTGGCCTCCGACGACCCCAAGAAGGCCCTGCGCGCGCTGCGGCGCATGCGGGCCATCCACATGGACGCCCAGCGCTGGGACGAGGCGGTGGAGACCCACAAGAAGCTGCAGGCGAACTTCCCCGCGGAGCTCACCCAGGGCGAGAAGGCCCAGGGCTCGGCCCTGGCCTACCAGGCCGGCTTGGCCAAGGTCGAGGCGGACCAGTTCAAGGATGCCGCCCAGATCTTCCAGCAGGTCATCAAGGACGAGCCGGACTTCGTGCCCGCCTACCTCAGCCTCGGCCGCTGCATGATCCTCCAGGACCAGGAGGCCCAGGGTCTCGAGATCTGGCTGGAGGGCTTCCGCAAGACCGGCGAGGGCACCTTCCTCCAGGAGATCGAGGACTACTTCATCCAGCTGGGCCGGCCCGAAGACGGCCTGGCCGTCATGCGCAAGGTGGCCGCCACCTCCAAGCACGCCACCACGGCCAAGTTCTTCCTGGGCAAGATGCTCTACCGCCTGGAGATCCTGGACGAGGCCCTGGACCTGTTCCAGGAGGTGCGCAGCCAGGTGGTCTACAGCCCGATCCTGTTCTTCTTCATGGCCAAGATCCACAGCCGGCGCGCACGCCTGGATGCCGCCCTGAACGAGTACCGTCAGCTGCTGCGGAACCTGGGCGTCCTCAAGTTCCGCTTTGAGTGCGCCGTCTGCGGCCACAAGACCCAGGACTACGTGGACCGCTGCGACAGCTGCGGGAGCTGGAACAGCAGCCACTTCCTGTTCAAGGAGAGCGACCTGCCCGAGAACCCGGTCCGAGGAGAATCGGGGAGCTGGATGGCGATGCTGTGACGGGTGGCGAGGGGCGCGGCAGTGCCGCGTTCCGAGCCGGGCACCCGTCCAGCAGAGCATCACACACAGGTTGGCCCCTCGCTCCCATGGTCCGCGCTGCGCCGGAACGGCGCAGCAACATCAAAAAGGGCGCCATCGGCGCCCTTTTTGATGTTATGGCCAACAAATAAAAGATTTACGCATCTATGCAATCGCCTGTCGAATATCGAACAGGAGGCGCTTGAGCTCCAGCTCGGAGAGGTTGAGGGGCACCTGCTGCTTCACCTCCTCCTTGCGGAAGAAGGCGATGCGCTTCACCACCACCTTGTTCTTGCCGAGGCTGATCTCGTTGAACTGGATCTGGGTGTCGTCCTTGTAGGGCGGCAGGCTGCGGAGCTGGATGTACATCCCCCGGCGGTCATGGTCCACGATCTCCAGACGCTCCTTCAGGTAGTCCACCTTCTCGGAGAGCATCTCGGCCTTCGTCTTCAGCTTGGCGAAGCTGAGGCGCTTGGGCGCGTGGCACTCCAGGACCATTTCGCCCAGCTGCACGCCGCCGTCGTCCCGGCGGAGGAACCCCTCCAGGGTGCTGTCCAGCTCCGCATCGGCCTGGCGGAAGGGCACGAAGCCCTGGAATTCGCCGGGCAACACGGATTCGTCGTAGCGTTTGGCCTTGCGGGACAGCTTCATGGCGCACCTCGGAAGGGTGGGATCTTCCGATAGGGCCAGAGGCGTGCCAGAGCGCCGCGATCAGGGCAGGTTTAGCACATCATCTGAATAGGCAGGACTTCCTTTCACCTTCTGCCGAGCCAGACCTGCCCACAGGGCGGCAAATCCGTTCAAATACGTCCAGAAGTGGCCAGCCAATTCATCACATTGATCACTTTTCGACAGAGCCCGCCTTCGGCCACCGCCGCCGGTAGACCATGCGGTCCAGGGCCCGGTGGTAGGGGCTCCAGGACCCGCTGTCCGACTCATCCTGCGTGGCCCGGAGCATCACCTCCAGCTTGCCGTCCAGGTCGTCCAGGTAGTGGACCAGCAGGGCCTCCGGGGTCTTGGGCAGCACGGGGGAGCCGAATTCCAGCCGGCCATGGTGGGAGAGGACGATGTGCAGGATCTGCAGGCGGAGGTCCTCCGGAAATCCGGGGATCTTGCCCACCGCCCGGTTGATCCAGTCGGTTTCCAGGGCGATGTGGCCCAGGAGGTTGCCCGCATCCGTGTAGCCGAAGCTGCGCTGGTAGCTCAATTCCGCCGTCTTGCCCACGTCGTGGAGCAGCACGCCCGCCTGCACCAGGTCCCGGTTCAAGGCCCGGTAGTGGGCGCAGGCGCGATCAGCCATGCCCGCCACGGACAGGGTGTGCTCCAGCAGGCCGCCCAGGAAGACGTGGTGCATGGACTTGGCCGCCGGGGCCTGGGCGAAGGCCGCCCGCAGGTCCGCATCCGCCACGAAGAGGTCCTCCAGCAGGCCGCGGATCCAGGGATCCCCCACGGAGGCGATGAGGGCGTCCAGCTCGGCCAGCATCTCCGGCACGGGGCGGGCGCTGACAGGGAAGAAACGGGAGAAGTCGCCCACCTCCGCGTCCGCGGCGAAGCGCACCTTGTCCAGCTTCATCTGGAGGCGTCCGTTGTAGCTGGTCACGGCGCCCTTCACCCAGAGGAAGGCGTCGGGCTGCACCGCGTCCATGTCGCCTTCGATGGCCCGCACGTCCCAGAGGAAGGCCTTGAGGTCGCCGGAGGCGTCCGAAAGCTTGAGTTCCAGGTACTCGCTGCCCTTGGCGCTCACCTTGTAGGCGGCCTCCTGGGCCAGGAGGAAGCCCTGGAAGGCCGCGCCTTCTTTCAGGCTCCGGAGGATCGGCTGGTCGGACATCGGTTCTCCTTCTGTCCCATCAGGCTCGGGCGGCCGATGCGACAGCGGCTGTCAATGACTGCGCGGTGGCTTGGACGGGGAGGAAAAGGGGTCCTCGTCGCCGTAGCCCAGGTCCAGGGGCAGCCGCTTGTCCTCCAGCACCTCGAAGAGCGACCACTGGTCCGCTTTCTTCACGTTGCCTTCCGGCAGCGATAGCACCCGGACCTTCAGCACGCGGTTGTACAGGGGGAACTCCAGCTCGTCCTGGACCTTGACCTCGTGGCTGGCCTTCCGGGGCACGTTGTTCACGCGCACCATCCCCTCGTCGCAGAGCTGGTTGGCCAGCTCGCGCCGCTTGATGAGCAGGCTCTTCTTGAGGAAGGCGTCGAGGCGCACGGCATCAGCCTTTCAGGATCTGTTCCTTGGGCACCAGGTAGCGGATGTTCGCGCGCATCCGCAGGTTGGCGAGGTACTGCTCGATGGCGTTCTGGGCCTTGGGCTCCTGGAGCTTCTCCAGGATCTTGGCCTTCACTTCCGCGAAGTCCTTGACCGGCGCGTCCTCCAGGGCGATGAGCTGGATGAGGTAGATGTCCTTGTCCGTCTCGATGGGGGCCGAGACCTGCTCGGGTTTGAGCTTCACCGCAGCCTCCTCGATGCTGGCGCGGAGGAAGCCCTTGTTCATCCAGCCCAGGTCGCCCCCGGTGGCCTTGCTGGGGCTCACGGAGTTCTGGCGGGCCAGCTCCTCGAAGGATTTCCCGGCCTTGAGCGCCGCCTGGATCTCCGTCAGCTTCGCGCGGGACGCCGCCAGTTCCTCGGGTGTGGCGCCCTTGGCCAGCACCAGCTCCCGGATGCGGAAGCGGCTGGGGAGGCGGTACTCGTCCTTGTGGTCCTCGTAGTAGGCCCGCAGCTCGTTGTCCTCCACGGCCACCTTCGAGAACACCTCCCGCTGCAGGACGTACTGCTGGGTGGCCTGCTGCTTCTGGCGCTTCATGAACTCGGGGAGGCCGATGCCGAGGCTGGTCTTCAGGGCCCGCTCCAGATCGGCGTCCGTGGCGAAGTTGTTCTCCTTCTTGATGCCGTCGATGCTGGCGCGGACGTAGTCGTCCGTGATGGGCGAGCCCAGCTCGTCGCCCTTGTCCTCCAGCAGGTAGGCGTCGATCATCCCCTGCAGGGTCTTCTCCCGGGCGGTCTGCAGCTTCTCATCCAGCTCCTTGCCGGAGAACTGGCGGTAGAGGGCCGCGTTCTGCTGCTCCACGGCCTGCGTCAGATCGCGGCGGGTGATGATGTGGCTGTTGACGATGACGAGAATCTCCTCGCGCACCTCGGCGGACAGCCCCGCGGGCGCCAGCAGTGCCAGGGCGAGGATGGGATTCAGCGCCTTCAACGGGCACCTCCCTTGGGCGCTTCGCCTTCCTTGGGAGCGGCCTGGGGGGCGACCTTGGGATCCTCGGCCTTCGGCGCCGCCGGCGCCTTGGGCGCGGGGGCCTCCGAGGGCGAAGGCTTGGTCAGCTCGAAGGGGATCTCCTTGCGGAGGCTGTCCATCAGCTCGTTCCAGATGGCGGCCTGCCGCTCCCGCTGGGCGCCCTGCTCGGCCACCTGCTTGGCCTCCTCGAAGGGCACTTCACGGGCCGGCTTGCGGCTTTCCACCTTCACCAGGTGGTAGCCGAACTGGGTTTTCACGGGGGCCCCCACCTTGCCGATGGGCTGGGTGCGGGCGGCGGCGCCGAACTCGGGCACCCAGGTGGAGGGGTCGGCATCCTCGTAGAGGCCGCCGTTCTCCTTGCTGCCCGGGTCGTCGCTGTACTTCTTCGCCAGGGCGTCGAACTTGGCGCCCTTCTTCAGCTCGGCCTGGATCTTGGCGATCTTGGCCTTGGCCGCGGCCTCGCTCAGGCCTTTCTCCTCGCCCTCGCGCTTCACGGACACTAGGATGTGGCGGACGCTGGCCAGCTCGGGTTGCTTGAAGCGGTCCTTGTGCTTCTCGTAGAACGCCTTCACGTCATCGTCGGAGACCGCGAGCTTCTTCTGGAGGGCTTCGCTCTCCTTGGCCAGGTACTCGCGGGCGAGCAGGTCATCCTTGGTGCGCTCCACGGCCTGATGGAAGGCAGGGGTCTGGTCCAGCCCCATGCGCTTGGCCTTCACGGCCAGGAGCTTGCTCTCGGCCATGCGCTTGACGAACTCCTCCTTGCCGCCCTGGATCATGAGGATCTGCATCTGCTCCTGCTGGTTCAGCAGGCGGAAGGCGGCCTGGAAATCGGCCTCGGTGATGGGCTCGCCGCCCACCTTGGCCAGCACCACCTCTTCGGGCTTGGGCGCTGGGGCCTGGGACTTGGGCGCGGGGACCTGGGGTTTCGGGGCAGCGGCCTGGGCCGGGGCCTGGGCTTGAACCGGGGCCGGAGCCGGCGCGGGAGCCTTGGCGGGCTCCTGTGCGACGACACCGAGGGCGATCATGGAGATCAGGGAAGCACGGAGCATGGGATTCCTTGGGTGCCGGAAAGGCGCTAGCGGCGACGTCCGCCGAGAAGGTTCATCAGGGAGATCAGGATGTTGTAGAGGCTCACGAACAGGGCCAGGGCGAACCCGGTGGGATCGCCGAAGTCGCTGGTGCGGAGCATGGCGGAGGTGTCCCAGAGCAGCTTGGCCGAGCAGGCGATGACCGCGACGCCGGAGATGATCAGGCTGAAGGTCTCCAGGTGGAAGATGGCCGCCGCCAGGCTGCCGAAGAACATCACGGCGATGCCGACGATGACGAAGTTCCGCAGGAAGCTGAAGTCCTTCTTGGACACGAAGGCCGTGACCGTCAGGGTGAGGAACACCACGCCCGTGAGGCCGAAGGCCATGAAGACGGGCATGAACCCGGCGCCCTGGGCCAGCGCCAGGGCCACGATGCCCGCGATGACGCCCGAGATGAAGGTGAACAGGACGTAGGCCACCCGATTGAGGGGCTTCCGCCGGCTCACTCGGGAGGCGAACATCAGCGATCCGAACTGGATGCCGAACAGCACCCAGAACCAGAAGCGGCCCGCCACGGAGATCAGCGCGGTCCCCACCAGGGGGGCGCTGAAGGCGCCCAGGGCCGCCACGGCGAACCCGCCCATGAGCCACAAATAGACGCTTCGGACAAAATCGACGCGGGACTGCGCTCCGGTGGAAGCTCCCTGCCACGACTGCTGATAATCCATGCCACGCTCCAAGGGGGACCCATGTGGATCCCCCTCAGATCCTAACATTCCCCCCACCCTTACCCTGCCTCCAAGGACCCCGAGGTTCCGTGATCCCCCCACCCTGGCTGCAACGCCTCCGGCATCAGGCGGATCGGCGCCGTTCCCTGGGCCGCGACCGGGCCATCCGCCCGCCCGCGGGCGTGGACTTCTGCTCCAACGACTACCTGGGGCTGCGGCGGGACCCGCGGTTGGCCGAGGCCGCCGCGTCGGCGGCCCGCGAACACGGGGCCGGCGCGGGAGGCGCGCGCCTCCTCCGGGGCACCACCCCCCTCCATGACGAGCTGGAGGCGGCCCTCGCCGCCTGGAAGGGCGCGGAGGCCTGCCTGCTCTTCAACACCGGCTTCCAGGCCAACGCCACGCTCATCCCCGCCCTGGCCGGCACCGGCGATGCCGTCTTCTCCGACGCCCTCAACCACGCCTCGCTGGTGGACGGCTGCCGCCTGGCCCGGGCCGGAGGCGCCTTCCTGGGCATCTACAGGCACTTGGACCTGGAGGACCTCGCGCGGCAGCTCGAGCTCTGGCGGGCCTCGGCCCCGGGGGGCGCCCTGGCCCTGGTGGCGACGGACGCAGTATTCAGCATGGATGGCGACGCGGCGGACCTGCCGGGCCTGCTGGCTCTGTGCGACCGCCACGGCGCCCTGCTCCTGGTCGACGAGGCCCACGCCACGGGCCTCCTCGGCGCGGACGGCGCCGGCCTGGCCCAGCACCAGAGCGTCCACGGCCGCGTGCCGCTGGTCATGGGCACCCTCGGCAAGGCCCTGGGGTCCTTCGGGGCTTTCATCTGCTGCGACGGCCTGATGCGCGAGCATCTGGTCAACACGGCCCGGGGTTTCATCTTCTCCACGGCCCTGCCGCCGCCCGTCGTCGGCGCGGCCCTGGCAGGCGTGCGCCTCGCTCTGGCGGAGCCCTGGCGACGCGAGCGGGCCCAGGCCCACGCCACCCTTCTCCGACGGGCCCTGGGGCAGGCCCAGGCGCCTTCGGCCATCGTCCCGGTGCCCGTGGGCCCTGATGCGGAAGCGGTGCGCCTGGCCGGCCGCCTCCAGGCCCGGGGCTTCGATGTGCGGGCCGTGCGCCCTCCCACGGTGCCGGAGGGCTCGGCGCGCCTGCGGATCACCACCGGCGCCCACCTGGAGGACTCGCAGATCCTGGCCCTCGCGGAGGCCCTGGCCTTGGAGGCTTCGGGGACCTGACGGCCCGCGAAGCCCGGCGGGGGTCAGCCTCCCAGGGCCATCTGCATGGCCTGCATCAGGCCCGCGCGCTGGAAGGGCTTCTGCACGAAGGCGACGAGGCCCTTGCCCAGGAACTCCTGGACGGCCTCCTGCTCGTTGTAGCCGCTCATCAGCACCACCCGACAGGTGGCGTCGAGGGCCCGCAGCCTACGGAAGGTCTCGACCCCGTTCATGTGCGGCATGGTGAGGTCCAGGAGCACCGCCTTGATCTGGCGGCCTTCGGCCCTGAACCGGTCCAGGCCCTCCTGGCCATCCCTGGCCTCGACGACGTCGAATCCCATGGACCGCAGGAGGGCACCCGCCACGCTCCGCACGCTCTCTTCGTCATCGACCACCAGGATGGTCCCGGACCCGCTCCAGTTCGCGGTGACGTCCTCTCGGGTCGGGCCCGACTCCATCTCCAGCCCCGCCGGGAAGATCAGCTTGAACGTGGTCCCCTTGCCGACCTCGCTGTAGACGCGGATGCCGCCCTTGTGGCCGCGGACGATGCCCTGCATGGCCGACAGCCCCAGGCCCCGGCCCGTGAACTTGGTGGTGAAGAAGGGCTCGAAGATGCGAGCCTGCACATCCGGACTCATCCCCTGTCCCGTGTCCGAGACTTCCAGCGTGATGAAAGTGCCGGGCGCGATGGCCTGCCCGGGGAAGTCCCTGGCCAGCTCCTCCTCCGAGTAGGCCTGCGTCCCCGTGCGGATCGAGACGATGCCCTCCCCGTCGCCGATGGCCTCTGAGGCGTTGGTGACGAGGTTCATGACCACCTGCTGGATCTGGGAGGTCTCGGCCATGAGGGCCGGAAGGTCCGGCTGGAGCTGGAACCGAAGTGCCACCTTCTTGGAGATGGAGACTCCCAGCAGGTGGGACATCTCCTCCACGGCCTGGTTCAGGTCCAGGGGTTCGACCAGGAATCGGCCCCTGCCGGAGTAGGCCAGCATCTGCCGCGTGAGGCCGGTGGCGCGGTGGACCGACTTCTCCAGGTTCTCCAGGTAGGGCCGCGCGGGGGACAGGGGCGGCGTGCACATCTGGGCGAGGCTGATGTTTCCCAGGATGGCCGTGAGCAGGTTGTTGAAGTCGTGGGCGATGCCCCCCGCGAGCACGCCGAGGCTCTCCAGCTTCTGGCTCTGGAGCTGCGCCTGCTCGGCCCGGCGGCGCTCCGTGATGTCCGTGATGATGCCCAGCACGCTCACCACGCGCTTGTCCTCGTCCATCACGGGATTGCCGGTGACGATGGTCCAGACCTCCTCGCCATCCTTCCTCCGGAACCGGAAGTCGTGCTGGGCGCTGATCCCGTTCCTCCGCTGCGCCATGTTGCGATCCGAGGTTTCGCGATCCTCCTCGAACATGAAGTCGGACAGGGGCCGGCCGATCATCTCCTCCGGGGCGTAGCCCAGGATCTGGGCCATGCGCCGGTTGACGAAGGTGGTCCTCCCCTCCGGATCCAGCACCCACATGCCCTCCCCCATTACCTCCACCAGGTGTCGGAACCGCGCTTCGCTCTCCCTCAGCGCCTGGGCGTCCCGCCGGTGGCTCTCCGTCTCCTGCGCCAGCTCGCGCGTCCGGGCCTCCACCTGGGTCCGGACCTTCACCTGGCCCGCCAGCAGGGCGCGGACATAACCCGAGAGGACCAGGCTAAAGACGAGTCCCCCGGCCAGGATGCCCCAGGCCCGCCATCCGGCGGCCAGGTCGTAGTAGCCCGGGGCCGGCGTCACCACCACCTGCCACCGCCGTCCGGCGAGGTCGAACCCGAGGGCGTACCGAAGCCGGGAGGGGCTCCCCTGGCCTAACGCTGGCAGGGGCGAGGGTTCCCGATGCAGCAGGCCTTCCGACGGCGGCGCGCTGTCGTCCAGCAGGAGCAACTCCATCCCCCGGGGCTTCAGGATGGCGATGGACTTCTGGACCAGGTCCCCCGCCCTCAGGACGCACTGGACCACGCCCAGCGGGCGGCCGCGCCGATCCCTCACTGCGGCCATGGCCAGGATCCCGGCCTGCTCGCCCTTCTCCTGGATGAGGCGGATCCCGCCGCTGGCGGAGACATCCCCGGTGCGTAGCGCGCGGAGCAATGCCTCCTGGCGGGTGGCCAGATGCTCTGCCGCATAGCCCAGGGTCACTTCGTTCCCCGGGTAGGGCGCCACGAACTGGATGGCGAAGAAGCGGTGGTCCTGGCGCAAGGGGACGTTCCGGCCGCTCCCGTCCTTCCCGAAGAAGCGGAACTGCGGCTGGAAGCGCCTGCCCTCGGCCTCCAGGGCGCGACGGTTCTCCGGGCCCACCTCCGGCAGCCACTGGAAGGCCTGGATGTAGGGGTGCATGGCGAGGGTGGGCGCCGTGAAGGCATCGAAGTCGGCCCGGCTCACGTCGTCGCTGGACTCGAAATAGCTCCGCAGCACGAGGACGTCCTCGAACCCATGGCGGAGCCCCTGGGCCACGCTCTCGGCGCGGTCCCGGGCCGCCTCGCGGAACTGCGCCTCCACCTGGCGGTGGTAGGCATCCCGGGACACGAAATACCCCACCAGGCTGAGCATCACCCCGACCACCAGCACCAGCGCGGCGCGGACTCGGCCCGGGGCGGCTGGACTGGGCATGGGGTCGGCCACGGACACCTCGATTGATGTAGGCTCGGATCTGGACCTGGGATCGGAATTATCCTGGCACGAACCCACCGGATCCGGGAGGCTCAACTGGCGGCCCATCGGCCCAGCCCCCTGGATGCAACCTGTGGGAGAATTCCAGGCGACCGGAAGGTCTTCAGGAGGTGGCTTTTGAATCGGAACACCATGTTCGCCTTGGTCGGAGGCCTTGCCGTGGGATTCCTCGCGGGCTACCTCGTCGGCGGCAGCGGCGCCAAGGATGCTGCCTCCCCCACCCCCGCCACCCCTGCAGGGGGCGTGGTGATGCAGGCGCCCTCCCTGGGCGGCGGCATGGCCGCGGGAGCCCCGGCCCCCGGCCAGATCCCGCCGGGCATGGGCCTCCCCAACGCGGAGATGCAGGCCCGCATCATCAAGCTGGAAGCCCTTGTGAAGGCCGAGCCCAAGAACCACGACGCCTGGGTGGGCCTCGGCAATGACTACTTCGACAGCCACCAGCCGCAGAAGGCGGTGGAGGCCTATGCCAAGGCCCTGGCCCTGAAGCCCGATGACGCCGACATCCTCACGGACCAGGGCGTGATGTACCGCCAGCTCAACCAGTTCGACAAGGCCATCGCCAACTTCCAGAAGGCCGGCAAGATCAATCCCTCCCACGTGCCCAGCGTCTTCAACCTCGGCATCGTGTACGCCGGCGATCTCAACAAGCCCGATGAAGCGGCCAAGGCCTTCAACAAGGTGTTGGTCATGGCCCCGAACAGCCCCCAGGCCGTCCAGGCCCGGCAGCTGCTGGCTCAGCTCAAGACCGGGGCGGCGCCCCGCTGAGGCCTCCGGCCGCTCCCAGGCTCGACCTGGACGCCCTCCCCAGCCCGCTTTGGGTCCTCGGCACCGGGACGGGCGTGGGGAAGACCTTTGTGTCCTCGCGCATCGCGAGGGCCTGGGCCGCTTCGGGTCCCGTGAGCTACCGCAAGCCCTTCCAGACGGGCGTGGACCGGCCGGATCACCCCGAGGCTGATGCCAGCGCCGTGGTCGGCCCCGGCATCACCGCCGAAAGCTGCGTCCTCCTGCGGGCGCCCCTGTCTCCCCTGGCCGCGGCCCTGCGGGAAGGACGCGCCCTCGACCTCGAGGCCACCGCCGCATGGTGCCGCCGCCCCGCCGATGGCCGCATCCTGCTGGAAGGCGTGGGCGGCCTCATGGTGCCCCTGGCGCCGAACCGGCACTTCCTGGCGTGGGCCACAGACCTTAAGATCCCCTGCGTGCTGGTGGCCCTGGGCGGCCTCGGCACCTTGAACCACACCCTGCTCAGCGCCGAGGCCCTCATGCTCCGCGGCTGGCGGATCGAGGCCGTGCTGCTCAACCCAGGCGCCGATGGCGCGACCCAGGAAGCAACAGACGAGAATGCGACCGTTCTGCAGGGATTCCTTCCCATTCCCGTGCATGTCCTGAAATAACATCCAGAGCCCATCGAGCCGATTCCTACGCTATCTTCAGGCGGCTCGCACCCTCTGATGCCATCGCTTGCGGATGCTCCGAGCCCGGCTGAAAAGCCGTTCAGCACCCCTTCAGCCTTTCCCATTCCCCCCGGGAAGGATTCGATGTCAGCCCCCACGCCTCTGCGACGCCGGTTGATGCTCCCGCTTCTGTTCGGAGTCGTCGGGCTGCTGGTCAACCTGTTGCGCTACGAGATCTTCTTCAATGTGGACCTCATCTTCGGATCGGTCTTCGTGATGCTCGTAATCCTCCACGCCGGCGAGGGGCCCGGCGTGGTGGCGGCCCTCATCGCGGGCAGCGCCACCTGGATCCTCTGGAACCATCCCTGGGCCATGGTGATCTTTGCGGGCGAGGCCCTCTTCGTGGGCTGGCTCGTGCGGCGTCGCTCGTGGGATCTCCTCCTGGCGGACCTCCTCTTCTGGGGCGCCCTGGGGATCCCCCTGATCTGGGTGTTCTACCACCTCGTGCTTCGGGTCCCGGCCCAGACGACGGGGTTGATCTTCCTGAAGCAGGCCATCAACGGCATTCTCAACGCCCTGTTGGCCTGCATCCTCCACCTGGCCTGGCGGGCGCGATCCCGCGGGGTCGGAGAGGTCCGCCCGGCCTTCCGTTCCGTGGTCTTCGTCACGGCCGTGTCCCTCGTGACCTTCCCGGCCCTTCTCTTCCTGACGGTCATCGTCCGCCAGGAGGCCCGCAGGGGCCAGCAGGACATGCTCCGCCAGAGCGCCGCACTGGACCTGGTGGGCCGCCAGATGCTCCAGACCTGGATCGAGGACCGGCACCAGAGCATCGCCACGCTGGCGAGCCTGGCCTCCCTGCCCAACCAGCGGCGGGAGGATCTGCAGCGAACCGTGGAAGCCATCCGGACGGCCATGCCGGCCTTCAAGCGGGCCGGCGTGCTGGATGTCCATGCGGACGTCATCGCCTTCAGCCCCCTGGTCGATGACCTGGGCCACTCCACCCTCGGGCGGAACTTCTCTGATCGGCCCTACATTCCGACCCTGCGGCAGTCCCTCAGGCCCTGGGTGGCTGACATCGTCATGGGTCGTGTCGGCAGGCCGGAGCCGGTCATCTCTCTCGTGGTCCCCGTGATCAGGGATGGACGGTATGACGGCTACTGCATCGGCATCGTGGATGCCACGCAGATCCATGAGGTTCTCGCCATTATCGCCGGCTCCGCCGACGCCCGGCTGACCCTGCTCGACCGGTCCGGGCGGGTGGTCGCCAGCACCCGGAAGGACCTGGCCATGATGTCACCCTTCGCGCCGCCGCCCGGCGAGCGCCGCCCACTCGGTGAGGGCGTCTGGCACGTCATCCCCCCGGCCCGGCCGGGGCGCAGCACCATGCAGCGGTGGAGCGAGTCCTTCATCGTCCAGGAGGGCCTCCTGAGCCCGCAGCTCCCCTGGAAGCTGGTGGTGGAATCCCCCCAGGTCCCGGTGATCTCGAGCCTGAGCCGGATCACCATCCGGGGCCTCGGCACGCTGCTGCTCCTCATCCTCCTGACCATCGCCCTGGCCCACCTGCTCAGCCGGG
Organism: Geothrix sp. SG200; assembly: GCF_022808935.1. GTDB lineage: Bacteria > Acidobacteriota > Holophagae > Holophagales > Holophagaceae > Geothrix > Geothrix alkalitolerans. Next base: position 190,312 of record NZ_JAKZFR010000004.1, on the reverse strand, counting down.
GGTTCACCGCGGCCATCGCCCGCCTCGAAGAAGCCACCCGCGCCTTTCCCGAGCGCCTCGGGGAGGGTCCGGGCACCGACCTGACCCTGCCCCCCAGCCGCATCAGGGAGACCCAGCACCTCAACGACCGCTTCCGGCAGATGACTGACGCGCTCCGTGTCTCCTTCCGCGAGCTGAGCGACATGAAGGCCACCCTCGAGCAGCGGGTGGCCACGCGCACCCAGGAGCTGCAGACCGCCCTGGACACCATCAAGACGCTCCACGGCATCATCCCCATCTGCGCCTCTTGCAAGAAGATCCGCGACGACAAGGGCTCCTGGAACCAGCTGGAGACCTACATCTCCGAGCACACCGAGGCCGACTTCACCCACGGCATCTGCCCGGACTGCGCCCGGCGGCTCTATCCGGACCTGCGCCCGGAGGAGCCAGGTTGAGGCTGGCCTAGACTGGAGCCATGCCGACGCCCCTGCCCCCCGACTGGACCGACCGCCTCGCCCTGAACCGCGCCCATGTGTGGCACCCCTTCACGCAGATGCAGGTGCACGAGGCCGACCCGCCGGCGCCCGTGATCGGCGGGGAGGGCTGCGACCTGCTTCTGGCCAACGGAGAGCGGGTGCTGGACGGCGTCTCCAGCTGGTGGACCTGCCTCCACGGCCACGGCCACCCGAGGCTGGTGAGCGCCCTGGAGCGTCAGGCCGCGAAACTCGACCATGTGATGTTCGCCGGCTTCACCCACGAGCCCGCCCTGGAGCTGGTGGTACGGCTGCGGCCGAAGCTGCCGCAGAACCTCACCCGCGCCTTCTTCTCCGACGACGGCAGCACCGCCGTGGAGGTGGCCCTCAAGATGGCCTTCCAGGCCCAGCTCCAGCGGGGCCAGAAGGGCCGCGACCGCTTCGGCGCCCTGCGCGGCGGCTACCACGGCGACACGCTGGGCGCCGTGGGCGTGGGCGAGCTGGACAACTTCATGACCAGCCTCTTCCGGCCCCTGCTGCTGGCCTGCGAGCGGCTGGAAGTGCCCGAGGATCCCCGCTGCGAGCTCGCCCCGGATCTGGATGGATGGCCGGACCGCCTGGAGGCGGCCCGCCAGGCCATGGCCGCCTTCTTCGCCACGTACGGCGAGCGCCTGGCCGCCTTCATCGCGGAGCCCCTCATCCAGTGCGCCGGAGGCATGCGCATGTGGCCGCCGGAGCTGCTGCGGGAGCTGCGCGCCCAGTGCGACGCTCACGGCGTCTACCTCATCCTCGATGAGGTGGCCACGGGCTTCGGCCGCACCGGCACCTTCCTCGCCTGTGAACAAGCCGGCATCGCGCCGGACCTGCTCTGCCTCTCCAAGGGCCTCACGGGCGGCACCTTGCCCTTGTCCATGACCTGGGCCACCGAGGAGCTCTACGGCCACTTCTGGGGCACACCCGCCTCGGGACGGGCCTTCCTCCACGGCCACAGCTACACCGGCAACCCCGCCGCCTGCGCCGTGGCCTGCGCCAGCCTGGCCCTCTTCGACGACGAGCCGGTGCTGGCCAACGCCGCCGCCCTGAACGAAGCGATGAAGGCAGCCTTCACGGCCCTGGCCGCCCATCCCGCCGTGCGCCAGGCTCGCGTGCTGGGAACCATCGGCGCCTGCCGCCTGGTGGATCCCGCCACCGGCGAGGCCCACCCGACCGATGATCGCTTCGGCTGGCGCCTCCACCGCCGCGCCCTGGAGCACGGGCTGCTGGTGCGCCCCATGGGCGACTGCCTCTACCTGCTGCCGCCCCTCAGCACGCCCCCCGCACGGATCCGCGAGGCCGCCGAGACCCTGCTGGAGCTGCTCTGATGCGGCATCACCCATAGCCTGAAAAGAGGAACGCGAAGACCGCGAATAAGGGAAGCGAAGGGCGCGAAAGTTCGCGCTGGCGCGTCGGCATCGGACATCCGGGCCTCCGGCCCCAGGTCGCGCGATGCGCAGCCCGGAGGTCCTATGCTGTAACACCAGAGCTTGTTTTTCGCGCTCTTCGCGTATTTCTCAGCGCCCTTCGCGTTCTTCTTGTTGCCTTGACGTCGGGAAGCATCAGGGCACTGACACGGCTTCGTAGCCCGTGCCCTTCGGCGCGATCCGCACGATCCGCGGCAGGTGGGAACCGGCCAGGACCACCTGCCGGCGGGCGGCTTCGCGGAACAGCTCCTGGCGGACCTTGACGGCGCGGTCCCCGTCCAGGTCGAAGGCCACGCCCGCTTCCGGGTGCTGGAACTGCACCGCCCCGAAGTGGATGAGGTCGCCGATGCACCAGAGCTCTCGGCCCTCGGAGGTGAAGGCGTAGACCGTGTGGCCGCCGGTATGGCCGTGGGCCGGGAGGGCGCGGAGGCCCGGGGCGAGTTCCTCGCCGTCCTCGAAGGGCCGGAAAGCTCCGGCCTTCCCGTAGGTCTCGAAGAGAGCCTTCAGCTTCGGCGCCCGGTCCCGCAGGCGCTCGGGCAGGCCCGCGGGATCCTCCGTCCAGAAGGCGTGCTCGCGGCGGGCCACCCGCAGGACCGCCCTGGGGAAGGCCCGCGTGCCATCGGCCTTCAGCAGCCCGCCGATGTGGTCGAAGTGCTCGTGGGTGATGAGGACCAGGTCGATGTCGGCGGGCGCCACGCCCGCCGCGGCGAGCTGCGCTTCCAGGTGGCCCGAGTTCTCCTCGGGATCCTTGCCCATGCCCGTATCCACCAGGACGGTGTGGCCCGGCATCCGCACGAGGAAGGCGTTCACCGGCGTGTCCGCGGCGTCCCTGCCGCCCAGCATCCGCCGCGCCTCGGCGGCGTCGAGGCCCTTGAGCAGCGACGCGGCGAGGGAGATCTGGCCGTCCTGCAGCTTCCACACCTGCAATCGACCCAGGCGCAGCGGCTCGAGGCGGGTGGCGGTCGCGGGGGCAGAGGGCGTCATGGCGGTTCCCGGCAGGAGGAGGGTCGTGGCGAGGAGGAGGGCGCGCATGGCCTGAGTGTACCGGATCCCGCGCCTCCCGAATGACGATGCCCGAGTCGTGTTTTTCCAGCTGTAGACTGGGTTTCCTGCCCTGGAGCGACCGATGAAGCTGGTGACTTTCTTGAAGGCCGACGCGGAGAAGATCGGCGCCGTCATGGCGGACGGCCGCATCCTCGACTTCGCCGCCGCCGAGCCGCGCCTGGCCGTGGACATGCTGACCCTCATCCGCCGCCAGGACGAGCTCATGCCCCTGGCCCGGGCCCTGGCCGCGGCCCCGCCGGCCCAGGCCCTGGTGGATCCCGGCACCGTGCGCCTGCTGGCGCCCATCCCCCGGCCCGTCTCCATGCGCGACGGCTACGCCTTCCGCCAGCACGTGGCCACGGCCCGCCGCAACCGCGGCCTCGACATGATCCCCGAGTTCGACCTCTTCCCCGTCACCTACTTCACCAACCACCTGGCCGTCACGGGCCCCGGCGAGGTGCAGGTGCAGGATCACCACCTGACGCGCCTGGACTTCGAGCTGGAGGTGGCCATCGTCACAGGTCGCCCCCTGAAGAACGCCACGCTGGAGGAGGCTGACGACGCCATCTTCGGATACCTGGTGATGAACGACTGGAGCGCCCGCATGCTCCAGATAGAGGAGATGAAGCTGTCCCTCGGCCCCTGCAAGGGCAAGGACTTCGCCACCAGCCTGGGCCCCTGGCTGGTGACCAAGGACGAGCTGGATCTGGAGAAGACGCCCGCCGGGGAGCTGCTCCACGCCCGCATGACCTGCGAGGTGAATGGACACCGCCTGTCCGATGGGAATGCGGACAGCATGAACTGGACCTTCGCCCAGATCCTCCAGCGCACCAGCTACGGCATCCAGATGCACCCCGGTGAGGTCATCGGCAGCGGCACCGTGGGGACGGGCTGCCTATTGGAGCTGAACGGCTCGAAGGTCACCGACAACCTCTGGCTCAAGGCCGGCGACGAGGTGGTGCTGGAGATCGAGGGCCTGGGCCGGCTGGTGAACACCATCACCCACGTGCCCGAGCGGCTGGCGGGCATGCCCCCCCACCTGGTGGGCGGCATGCTGCCCGACCTCTATGCCGGCACGCCCTCTGGCCCGGCCGGGGACTAGACTGGTTCATCCTCCCAGGAGCCACCATGCGCCGCGCCCTCGCCTTCTTCCTCGGCCTGCTGGCCGTCGCGAGCCCTGTCCTCGCGCAGAAGCCCACCCTGAGGACCTACTTCTCGGACAGCGCCAAGGTCCGGGAGGGCGGGGTGAAGCTCATCCCCATCCAGACGCCCAAGGGCACCTTCAAAGTCTGGACCAAGCGGTTCGGGAACAACCCGCGCATCAAGCTGTTGCTGCTCCACGGCGGGCCCGGCTCCACCCACGAGTACTTCGAGTCGCTGGAGGGCTACCTCCCCGCCCAGGGCATCGAGTTCATCTACTACGACCAGCTGGGCTCGGCCTACTCGGACCAGCCCAAGGACCGGGACCTCTGGACCACTGAGCGCTTCGTGGAGGAGGTCGAGCAGGTGCGCAAGGCCCTGGGCCTGACCAAGGACAATTTCTACCTGCTGGGCCACTCCTGGGGCGGCATCCTGGCCGCGGAATACGCGCTGAAGTACGGCGCGAACCTCAAGGGGCTGATCATCTCGAACATGATGATGAGCATCCCAGACTACAACCGCTACGCCAGCGAGGTGCTGGCCAAGCAGATGGATCCGGCGGTGGTGAAGGAGGTGAAGGAGCTCGAGGCCAAGGGGCAGTACGAGAACCCCCGCTACATGGAGCTGCTGATCCCGAACTTCTACGCCAAGCACCTGTGCCGGCTCCCCGAGTGGCCCGACGCCGTCAAGCGGGCCAATGCCCACGCCAACAACGACATCTACGTGCTCATGCAAGGCCCCAGCGAGTTCGGCGCCTCGGGCCGTCTCGAAAAGTGGGACCGCAAGGCCGACCTGCCGAAGCTCGCCATGCCCACCCTGGTCATCGGCGGCACCTACGACACCATGGACCCCGCCCACATGAAGTGGGTCTCGACCCAGGTGCAGCACGGCAGCTTCCTGCTCTGCCCGAACGGCAGCCACATGTCCATGTGGGACGACCAGCGCACCTACTGCGAGGGCCTCATCCGCTTCCTCAAGGCCGCGGACGCGGGCCAGAAGACCGTCCGGTTCGGGAAATCATGAGCCTGCGCACGATCCTGCCGGGCGACCTCACGCCCATCGAGACCAACGCCCTCCTCTGCGGGGGCGTGGCGCCGCGGCCCATCGCCCTGGCCAGCACGGTCTCGAAGGAGGGCGTGCGGAACCTGTCGCCCTTCAGCTTCTTCAACGCCTTCGGCTCCAACCCGCCCACGGTGGCCTTCGCGCCCAACCGGCGTGGAAGGGACGGCACGGTGAAGCACACCTACCTGAACGCCGTGGCCACGGGGGAGTTCGTCATCGCCGCCGTGAGCCATGCCATGCTGCACCCCATGAACGTGGCCAGCGCCGAGTGGCCCGATGGCGTGGACGAGTTCCCCAAGAGCGGCCTCACGCCGCTGCCCGCGCGGCTCGTACAGCCCGCCCTGGTCGCCGAGAGCCCCTTCCAGATGGAGTGCCGCCTGCAGCAGGTGGTGGAGCTCGGCACGGGCCCCGGTTCCGGCCTCATGCTCATCGGCGAGGTGCTGGCCTTCCACGTGCGTGAGGACTGCTTCGTGGACGGCCTCCTCCACCCGGACGCGCTGGACCTCATCGGCCGCAACGGCGGCGCCTTCTACACCCGGGCCAGCGGCGCGGCGGTGTTCCAGGTGCCCAAGCCTGCGGGGAAGCCCCTGGGCTACGACGCCCTGCCCGACGTCTTGAAGCAAAGCCGCATCCTCACGGCCAACGACCTGGGCCAGCTGGCCAACAGCCCCGGCCTGCCGGACCTCGCCGCCATGGCCCGGCACCCCGGCGACCCCGAGGCCCCGGACGCCCTCGAACGCGCACTGCAGGCTGCCCTGGCCCGGAGCGACCTGGACGAGGCCTGGCGCCTGGCCGCCCTCCGGCTCCGGAGCGGCTAGGAACCTCCCCCACGGGATTTGGGTCTTCCCCCCCAAGGGCCGATACAGCCCCCGGATTCACCTCCATGCCGACCCCCGCCACCCGCTCCCTCCGGTTCCACCTCCTCCTGCTGGTGGCCCTGGCCGTGGGGCCGTCGCTGGTCATCATCCTGGTCACCGGCCCGGCCCAGCTCACCCTGGGGCAGAGCCTGGCCGTCCTGGCCGTGGCCGCGGGGGCGGCGGTCCTGGTGGGCTGGGGGATGGGTCAGCGCCTCCTCCTGGCTCCGCTCCGGTCCCTGGCCGACCACCTCGACCGGGTGGCGCGCGGGGAGCTCGGTCAGTCCACCGGGCTGGCCCATCCGGACCACGAGATCGGGCGCCTCGCCCAGGCCTTCGAGGCCATGGAGGCCACCCTCCTGGCCCGGGAGCAGGCCCGCCAGGCTGCGGAGGCCGCCCTCCGGGCCAGCGAGGAGCACTACCGGATCATCTTCAACGAAGCCCCCATCGGCATCTTCCACTTCGACACCCGCGCGGTCCTCCAGGAGTGCAACCAGGCCTTCCTGGATCTGGTGGGGGCCGATCGCCGCACCCTCTCCTCCTTCTCCATGGCGGAGCGGGTCGTCCATCCCGGCGTGCGCCAGGCCATCCAGGATGCCCTGGAGGGCCGGCTCGGCGAGACCGTGGGCGAGTACCTCTCCGTCACGGGTCAGCGGCGGGTGGTGTCCCGGCTGCTCACCTACCCCATCAAGGACGCCGAGGGGCGGGTGGTGGGCGGCATCGGCCTCACCGAGGACATGACCGAGCGCAATCGGGCCGAGGTCGCCCTCCGGGAGAGCGAGCGACGCCTGGACCTCTTCTTCGCCCGCTCCCGGGACGCCTACTACATCGCGATGCTGGACGAGCCCCTGGCCTGGGAGGAGGGGACAGACCGCGAGGCCGCCGTGGCCGCAGCCCTCGACCGGCAGCGCCTCACCCGCACCAACCCTGCCCTGGCGGAGCAGCTGGGTGTGCCCGAGGGGAACCTGGCGGCCTGGACCTTCCGGGATCTCTACCGGGGTGCTCCCGACCAGGCGGAATCGGACACGCGGGAGCTGCTGGCCCAGGGACACCTGCGCCGGGAGCTCCTGGAGACCTGGCCCGGCGGGGAGCCGCGTTGGATCGAGTGGGACTGCATCTGCTTCTTCGACGCCAGCCATCGGATCCTCGGCCACTTCGGCATCCGGCGGGACGTGACCGACCGGAAGCGGACCGAAGAGGTCCTTCGCCAGGGCGAGCAGACCCTGCGCAACCTGTTCGACGCCGTGAACGACGCCCTCTTCGTCCACGACCTCGAGACCGGGGCCATCCTCGAGGCGAACGCACGCGCCACGGAGATGTACGGCTACACGCCCGAGGAGTTCCGCCAGATCCCGGTGTCCACCTTCAGCGAGGACATCCCTCCCTACACCCAGGCCGAGGCGCTGGCCTGGATCCGTCGCGCCGCGTCGGGAACACCCCAGGTCTTCGAGTGGCGCGGGCGCCACCGCTCGGGCCGCTCCTTCTGGGTGGAAGTGAACATGCGCCGGGCGCAGGTGAGCGGCCAGGACCGGCTGCTGGTGGCGGCCCGGGATGTCGAGGCCCGGAAGGCCGCCGAGGCCGCCCTGCGCGATGCGGAGGCCCGCTACCAGGGCCTCTTCGAGAACTCCCCGGATGCCATCTTCTGGATCGGCGTGCCGGAGCACGGCCCATTCATCGTGGAGAGCCTCAACCCCGCCCAGGCCAGGACCCTGGGGCGGCCTGCCCAGGAGATCGTCGGCCGCCCCCTGGAGGACTGGCTCCCGGGTCCCCTCGCCGACACGATTTCCGCCAACTACCGACGCTGCCTGGAGGCGGGCCGACCGATCACCTACGAGGAATCCGCGGACCTCGGTCACGGCCTGCGGCACTTCCAGACCCTGCTGGTGCCCATCCGGAATGCCGAAGGGCGGATCCACCGGATCGTGGGCATCAGCACGGACATCACCGAGCGGCACCAGGCCGAGGCGCAGCGCCGCCAGCTGGAGGCCCAGATCCAGCAGGCCCAGAAGCTGGAGAGCCTCGGGGTGCTGGCGGGCGGCATCGCGCACGACTTCAACAACCTGCTCACGGCGATCCTGGGAAACCTCAACATCGCCCAGGCCAGCCTGGATCCCGCCTCCCCCGCCGTCCCCTTCCTGGGGAGCGCCGAGAAGGCCGTCCTCAAGGCCTCCGACCTCACCAAGCAGATGCTCGCCTACTCGGGCAAGGGGCGCTTCGTGGTGTCGCTCCACGACCTGAACCTGGTGGTCTCCGAGATGACCCACCTGCTCCGGGTGTCCATCTCCAAGAAGGCCAGCCTGCGGCTCGACCTTCCGGAGGGGCTCCCCCCGCTGGAAGCCGACGGCACCCAGCTCCAGCAGGTGATCATGAACCTGGTGACCAATGCCTCGGACGCCCTGGGGGACGAGGAGGGCACCATCTCCATCCGCACGGGCGCCGCCGAGCTCGAAGCGGCCGGCATCGCGGCCACCTTCCCCACGCAGTCCCTCCTGCCGGGGCCCTACGTCACCCTGGAAGTGGGCGACACCGGGCAGGGCATGAGCCCCGAGGTGATGGCCCGGATCTTCGACCCCTTCTTCACCACCAAGGCCACCGGCCGGGGCCTGGGCCTCTCCGCCATGCTCGGCATCCTGAAGGGCCACCGCGCGGGCCTGCAGGTCTCCAGCGAGGTGGGTCGGGGCTCCACCTTCAAGGCCTACTTCCCCGCCTCGTCCGGCAGCCCGCTGGCCGAGCCGGCCAGGAACGGCCAGGGCGAGGTCCGCCTGGAAGGCACCATCCTGCTGGTCGACGACGAGCCTGCTGTCCTGCAGACCATCGGCGCCGCCTTGGCCTCCATGGGCCTCGACATCGTCACCGCCGAGGATGGACTCGCGGCGGTGGCGCGCCTGGAGGCGGCACCGGAGGCCATCGATCTGGTGCTCATGGACCTGACCATGCCCCGCATGGACGGGCGCGACGCCTTCGAGGCCATGCGGAGGATCCGGCCGGACCTCCGGGTGATCCTCAGCAGCGGCTACAACGAGCAGGAGTCCACCCGGTTGCTGCTGGGGCGGGGGCTGGCCGGCTTCCTGCAGAAGCCCTACACCCTCGACGACCTCCGCGCCGCCCTCCAGAAGGCCCTGGCCTCCTAGGCTTCCGATGCCCCGCCCCGGTGGTGGATCACCCGCTGGGGATAGGGGATATCGATGCCGGCCTCGCGGAAGGCCATGAGGATGCGGCGGCGCAGCTCCCGCGCCACCTCCCACTGCTTGGCCGGGGCGGTCTTGGTGAGGGTCCGCAGGGTCACGGCGCTGTCCCCCAGCGCTTCCACACCGAGCACCTGGGTGGGTTCCAGCACGCGATCGGGCCAGGCCTCGGCCAGGTCCTGGCCGATGCGCGCCAGCAGCGCAATGGCCGCGTCGATGTCCGTGCCGTAGCCCACGCCCACATCCACCTGGGCCCGGGCGTACTCCTTGGAGAGCACCACGACGCGGACCACGGAACCGTTGGGGATGAAGTGGGCCTTGCCCTCGGCATCGCGGATCTGGGTCACCCGCAGGGTCATGCGCTCCACCGCGCCCGTATGCTTCTCGTCCACACTGATGATGTCGCCCACGCCGAACTGGTTCTCCATGAGGAGGAAGAATCCGCTGATGACGTCCTTCACCAGGCTCTGGGCCCCGAAACCCAGGGCCACGCCCGCGATGCCGGCGCCGGCCACCAGGGGGCCGATGTTGACGCCGAACTCCTGGAGCGACATCAGGAGGAAGAAGACCACCGCCAGCACCCGGGCGGTGTTGTTGAGCACGGAGCCCAGGGTCTCCGCCCGGCGCTCGGCGTCCGAGGTCACCTCCTCGTTCCCGTCGTCCACGGCCCGGCGCACGGCGCGGGACACCAGCTTCACGCTCCACAGGATGGCCAGGCAGGCCGCGCCGACCATGAGCAGGTGCTCCGCGCGCGACCAGCCCACCCGGTCCATCCACGCCATGAAATGGTCGAAGCGCCGGACTTCGGTCCTGATCAGGGGCTGAAGGAAGAGAGCGATCACCTCACCAGTCTACTTCCTCGCAACCATGTGGGTCGCGGAAGGCGCTCCGGGGGAGCGCCTGGAGCGGGGCCCCACAGGGCGCGAATCACGCTTGTGAGGGAACGCACCCCCCTACTTCCAGGACGCCCAGTAGTTGAGATTCTCCACCAGCCCTGCCGCCGGCGTGGCCTTCAGGGGCCGGAAAGTGTCCACCATGACGGCCACCTCGTCCGTACGCTCCTTGGTGCGGCTGAGGGGGATGGCCTTGGGGTGGGGTCCGTGGTGGATGCCCTGGGGGTGCCAGGTCACCATGCCCGCGCCGATACCGTCCCTCGAGAAGAAGTGGCCCGCCGAGTAGAACAGCACCTCGTCGTAGTCGATGTTGGAGTGGTAGAAGGGCACGCGCATTGCGCCCTCCTCCTCCTCGAAGGGCCGGGGCAGGAAGGAGCAGATGACGAAGTTGTTCGCGATGAAAGTGGAGTGCGCGCTGGGCGGCAGGTGGTAGCGGGCGCTCAGCACGGGCCGGATGTCCTTCACGTTGATGCGCCAGACCGTGAGGTCGCCCTTCCAGCCCACCACATCCAGCGGGTTGAAAGGGTAGAAGACCTTCGTGATCTGATTCTCGCGCTTGATGTGGACGGCCCATTCGCGGGCAGTAGCGTCGTAGGGCTCCAGCTCCGGGGTGTCCACCATGGCGGGATCGAAGATGGCATTGGGCCCCAGCTGGTTGCGGTCGGGGATGGTGACCTCGCTCGCGCTCTCGATGAGCAGGTAGCGCTGGTCGCCTTCTGAAGGCAGGAAGCGGTAGGTGGTGCCACGCGGGATCACCAGGTAGTCGCCGGTGGCGTAGTGGATGGCGCCGAAGGTGGTCTCCAGCTTCCCGGCGCCGCCGTGGATGTAGTAGACGTCGTCGCCGTCGGCGTTGCGGTAGAAGAAGTCCATGCTCGAGGGCGCCACCCAGTGCAGGGCCACATCCGCGTTGTGGAGGATGCAGACGGGGGCAAATGCTGGCTCCGTGGAGCCGAACATGGAGGCGCGCACGGCCTCATCGGCAGAGGGCTTCAGCCCGTTCAGGTCGTAGCTGTGGGGCCGCAGGGGACCTTCGATGCGCGTCCAGTCCGTCACGGGATGCAGGCGGTAGAGGTGCGTGGTGCGCCCGAAGAACCCGTTGCGCGCGTGCTCCTCCTCGAACGTGCCCGCGGGCAGGTCCACGTGCGCCTGGCGCGTGTGGAGCCCCTTGCGCAAAGGGAAGAGCGGCGTTTCCTTCTTGGACATGGGAACCTCGGGGACGAGGGTCCATTATCTCTCAAAAAGAATTCAATAAGCGGAGGAGAGCAGAGGGGCGGAGGAGAGCAAAGGAAAAGATCAGCCTGTCTTTCTCCGCTTTCCTCTGTTCCTCCGTGTCCCTCCGCTTATTTCAGTTCTTTTTCTTTCAGCCCTGTTTCTGCAACCAGCGGTTGTAGATCCACAGGCTGAGCGCGCTGCCCAGGCCGAAGAGGGTGAGGATGATCCAGCCGGTGGCGGCGGCCTTGGGGTCGAGCTTCAGGAGGCCGTCAGGCTGCGTCACGGCGCCGGCGCACATGACCTGGTTGAAGAGCCAGGCGCCGGCGGGGCCGCCCACGAGGCTGCCGATGGCCATGGGCAGGTTGGCGTAGCCCAGGAAGAGGCCCTCCTGGCCCTTCGGCGCCAGGGAGCCGATGTACTCGTAGAGGCGGCTGGAGGCGAACAGCTCGCCGAAGGCGATGAGGGCCACGGTCATCACGATGAAGAGGCTGCCCACGGGCAGCAGCACCCGGGCGGTGACGCCGCCCGCCATGAAGAGGGGCGCCACATTGATGAGCATGGAGAGGCCGATGATCACCGTGCCCACGATGATGGACTTGATGGGGGGCAGCTTGCCGAAGAGCTTGGTGATGAGGAGCTGGAACAGCACGATGGTGACGGGGTTCGCCATGGTGTAGAGGTCCATGGCCGGGCTCAGCTCCACGGTCTTCTTCACGTAGAGGGGCAGCACGTTGTAGACCTGGTTGTAGATGAAGTAGAAGCCGCTGCTCACCAGCAGGAACAGGGCAAAGCGGCCGCTGCCCAGCACCTTGAACATGCCCAGGAGGATTTCGGGGATGCTGCGCTTGGGCTTGGCCGGATCCGCGGCGGATTCGGGGTCCCGGTAGAGCAGCGCCACCACGAGGAAGGCCAGCACCGAGGCCGCCATGGACACCAGGAAGATCGTGTCGAGCTTGCCGAGCTTGGTGCGCACGAAGAAGGCCGTGAGGCGGCCGAACACGCTACCGATGTTGATGACCATGTAGAAGATGGCGAAGGCCAGCGTGGCCTTGCCCAGGTGCGTGCGCTGCACGGTGCCCGCGATGCAGGGCTTCACGAAGGAGCCGCCGATGCCCACGAGGAGGATGGCCAGGGAGACTGGCACCACCACGCCGGCCCCCGCCGTGACCTCCCGCCCGGCCTGGAGGGCCAGCACATGCCCCCCGATCCACACGGGGTAGCCCATGAGGAAGTAGCCGGCCACCAGCAGCACGCAGGCCAGGAGCAGGCTGCGCCGGAAGCCGATCTGGTCCGCGATGGTGCCGCTGAGGATGGGCAGGAAGTAGACGAGGAACCAGAGCACCCCGTTCAGCGTGCTGGGCCAGTAGTCGCCAAGCCCCAGCCGCCCCAGGTAGATGACGATGAAGCTGGCCATGGAGTAGTAGGCCGCCCGCTCGAAGAGCTCGGTGAGGTTGGCGTTCCAGTAGCTGGCAGGGAAGGCGTACTTCTCGCGGAAGGAGGGCTCGGCGGTCATGGATACCTCGGGGTCGGGCTCGGAGTCGGGATAGTCTCGCATGGCGAGGTGTCTTCGATCCCCGGATTCTGGTATCTCTGGCGGATGTCCCCCCGCCCCTCCCGCTGGTTCCGATGTTGCCTCGCCCTGGCCCTCATCCTGGGCATGGCCTCCCTGGCCGCGGCGCCGCCCCTGTCCCCGGCCGCGCAGAGTCTCGTGGACCGCGCCTTCGCGGACCTGGATCCCGACCATCCCGTGGTGGATGTCCACGTCCACGCCATCGGCCTTGGGCAGGACGGCGATGGCACCTTCGTGAACCCCGAAAAGCTGAGCCCCCGGCACCCGGTCAAGCGCCTGGAGACGAACCTCTACCTGAAGGCCACCGGCGTGAAAGGCCTCGCCCACTTCGACCGTGACTACCTGGAGGTCCTGGCCGCCCGCGCCCGGGCCTTCCCGCGGCCCCTGAAGGTCTACCTACTGGCCATGGACCGGGCCTACCACCCGGACGGGACGCCGGACCCGGCCCGCACGGAATTCCACGTGCCGAATGCCTACGTCCTGGACGCCGCCGCCCGATACCCGGATGTCTTCGTTCCTGTCGCCTCCATCCACCCCGCCCGGAAGGACGCCATCCAGGAACTGGAGGCCTGCGCCGCCAAGGGCGTCCGCCTGCTCAAGTGGCTTCCCAACGCCCAGGCGATCGACCCCGCCGATCCCCGCTACGACGCCTTCTACCGCCGCATGAAGGAGCTGGGCGTGGTCCTTCTCACCCACGCCGGCGAGGAGAAGGCCGTGGCCGTGAAGGGCGCCCAGGCCCTCGGCAATCCGCTGCGCCTGCGCCGCCCCCTGGACCTGGGGGTCACGGTGATCGTGGCCCACTGCGCCAGCCTGGGCCGCAACGAGGATCTGGACCATCCCGGGAAGGCGGCCTCGAACTTCGAGCTGTTCCTGCGGCTGATGGACGATCCTAAGTACCGCGGTCGCCTCTACGGCGACCTCTCGGCCATCACCCAGGTCAACCGCCTGCCGCGCCCACTGATGACTCTGCTGGCCCGCGACCTGGATGACCGCCTGCTCAACGGCAGCGACTATCCCCTGCCGGGTGTGGATCTGGTCATCTGGACCCGCCGCCTCGTGGCGTTGAAGCTCATCACGCGCGCCGAGCGGAGGGCCCTCAACGAGATCTGGCAGGCCAACCCGCTCCTCTTCGACTTCGTGCTCAAGCGCACCCTGCGGAATCCCCGCACGGGGAGGCGCTTCGCCCCCGGCGTGTTCCAGCGTGATCCCGTCGCCCTCAGCGGATGAGGGCGCCCCGCTCCGCCAGGAGCTCCCGCAGCACGGACCGGTGGCAGCGCGCTTCGTCCTCGCAGTAGCAGCCCACGGCCAGGTCCGTCCCGTGCGACAGGGCCGCCAGCAGGTCCAGGAGCCGGGCCTTCTCGGGGTGGCCCATCTCCGCCCGGTACTTCTTCTTGAAGGCAGCCCAGTCCCTGTCGCTTTCGGCGCCCTGGGCCTGCTTCACCAGCTCCTCGCTGGGCGCCGCCTCGGGCATCCACACATCGTAGAAGTCCCGGGATGCGAACTCCGCCTTGGGCACGCCCCGGGGCGGCCGGCGCACCGTGCCGATCCGCAGGCCCTCGCCCGGCGCCCTCGGCGCTCCCAGTCGCACCACGCGGATGGCCATGGCTGCCTCCTTCAGTGATCTTCCGCCAGCTCGGTGAGGTGCAGCGTCACGGTACCACCCGGTTCCACGCGGTCCACGCCGGGCGGGACGACGGCCAGGGCGTTGGCCTCGAGCATGGACGAGAGGATGGCCGAGCCCTGGGGGCCCGTGAGCCGCGCCCGGAGCTGGCCGCCATCGTGGCGGGCCACCACGCGCAGGAAGGTGGTGCGGCGATCGCCGGCCTTGCCGCGCCAGCCGTCCTCCAGCACCGCCTCCGCCACGGGGCGGTGCAGCACCGTGAAGCCCATGAGGCGCCGCAGGGCGGGCCGCACGTACTCCTCCACCATGAGCATGGCGGCCACGGGATTGCCCGGGAGGCCGAAGATGGGCTTCCCGCCCAGCATCCAGAACCCCAGCGGACCGCCGGGCTTCTGGGCCACCTTCCAAAAGACGCGGCGCGCGCCCAGCTCCTCCAGGATGGGCTTCACGAAGTCGTAGTCGCCCACGGAGATGCCGCCGGTGGTGAGGACGGCATCGGCCGTCAGCGCCTCGCGCAGGGCGGCGGTGAGCGTGGCGCGGTCGTCCCGAACCCGGGGGAAGGGCGCGGGAATCGCCCCGCAGGCCGCCACCTGGGCGCGGATCGAGTGGATGTTCGCGTCGCGGATCTGGCCGGGGCCGGGCCGCTCCGAAGCGTCCACCAGCTCGTCACCCGTGGTGAGCACCGCCACCCGCGCCCGTGGATGCGCGGGCACGGCGGACATCCCCACGGCCGCCAGCACGCCCAGGTCGCCGGGGCGCAGGGCGCGGCCAGGCACCAGCAGGGACCGCCCCGCCTGGATGTCCTCGCCGGCGTGGCGCACGTGGACGCCCCGTCGGAGGGGGGCGCAGACCTCCACCCAGTCCTGGCCGCGGGTCGTGTCCTCCACGGGGACCACCGTGTCGGCCCCCTCAGGCAGGGGCGCGCCAGTCATGATGCGCCAGGCCGTGCCAGGTACCACAGCCTGGTCCGGCGTGGCGCCGGCCGCCAGGTCTCCCAGCACGCGCAGGCGGATGGCTTGTGCCGTCGAGGCGGCAGCCAGATCCTCGGCCCGCACGGCGTAGCCGTCCATGGCGGAGTTGGTGAAGGGAGGCACCTGTTCCTCGGAGGCGAGAGCCTCGGCGGCGGCCAGGCCCAGGGCCTCGGGGAGCGACACCTGCCGCGGGGGCAGAGGCGCCACGCGCTCGAGAATCAGGGCGAGGGCTTCAGCGGGGGTCGGCATCAGTCGGGGTACCTCAGGACTTTCCACTGGACGAAGGAGAAGTGGCGCCAGCTCCCGGTCATGTGGGATCCCACCGAGGCCACCAGGGTGGCGGCCAGGTACCAGGGCAGGCGGTGGGCGGGTTGCAGGAGGCCCGCGCCCAGCAGGGCCAGCTTCAGCAGCACGGCCACGCCGCTGCCCTGCACGAGAATGCCCATGTCCCGGGCCAGGTCGATGGCGAAGAGGAGGGCGCCGCTGGCCACCGTGAGGGAGATGGGGGTCCGCAGGGCCTCGTGGCTGGCACCGAAGGGGAGCGCCCCCACCACCAGGGCCATGGCTGCGATGTGGACGCTCCGCAGGACCAGCTGGACCGGCCGCGCCCAGGGGAAGAACCGGGGGCGCTCCGGGAAGAGCCGCGCCCGGAGGGTGCGAGGGGCCGGCTTGTCCGCGCGCCTGTCATCCATCCCTCCCTTCTAGCAGATTCCCTTCCCGCCCGTGCTGAAATGGGGGCGCCCCGAGGTACCCATGGCCAAGCCCACCTCCCCAGCCGCCTCCATCCGCATCCGCATCGCCTACGGCACCGACATCGCCATCGGCCAGGGCAAGGCGGATCTGCTGGAGGCCATCGGACAGACGGGCTCCATCTCCGCGGCGGCCCGGCACCTGGAGATGAGCTACCGCAAGGCCTGGCTGCTGGTGGACGAGATGAACCAGTGCTTCCACGCGCCCGTGGTGGCTGCGGCCAAGGGGGGCCACCGGGGTGGCGGGGCGGTCCTCACCCCCACCGGCCGGGAGGCCCTGACCCGGTTCCGGGAGATCCAGGCCAAGGCCGCCGAGGCCATCGCCGGCGACGTGCGGGCTTTCCGGAAGCGGCTGCTGGACTGAGCCTTCCACCGAGGGACACAGCCGAAAAGAAGAACGCGAAGACCGCGAAGGAAGAAGCGAAGACCGCGAAATCGAACACTGGCGTTTCGGTACAGGACATCCGGGCCTTCGGCCCCAGGTCGCGCATTGCGCGGCCTGCTTCACGGGCGGCGGCTCCGGGCGGTTTTCATGGGCCGCCATGGCCGCCGCCCGTGAAGGGATGTCCGCGGTGGGTCGAGTTCCATTCGCGCCCTTCGCGCGCCCGAAGGGCGTTTTCGCGCCATTCGCGTTCTTCTTTTCTGGCGGGAAATCCACTGGAGTCGGACATTTCGTTGTATCCTTTCGAACACATTGGACGGAGGCCCCCATGCGGATCCCGCGATTCCTCGGCTGGACCTGGCTGCTCGCGGCGTCCCTCGCCTGCGCGGGCCTGCACGCGGGACAGCCCGCCACGAAGGCGGTCATCCTCGCCACGACCACCAGCACCCAGGATTCGGGCCTGCTGGATGAGCTGATTCCCCGCTTCGCGAAGCAGACGGGCTACGTGGTGAAGACCATCGCCGTGGGCTCGGGCCAGGCCATCGCCATGGGGAAGAAGGGCGAGGCGGACGTGCTGCTGGTGCATTCGCCGGACGCGGAGAAGGCCCTCATGGCCGAAGGCTCCGGCGCGAACCGCCGCATCGTCATGCACAACGACTTCATCCTCCTGGGCCCCGCCACGGACCCGGCCCACCTGCGCGGGAAGGGCGCCGCGGCGGCCTTCCAGGCCATCGCAGCGGGCCACGCCTTGTTCATCTCCCGGGGCGACAACTCCGGTACCCACGCCCAGGAGAAGAAGCTCTGGGCTGCGGCGGGCCTCAAGCCCGAGGGCGCCTGGTACCAGCAGACCGGCCTCGGCATGGGCCAGACCCTCGCCGTGGCCTCCGAAAAGCGGGCTTACACTTTGTCAGACCGCGGCACCTACCTGGCCCTGCACAAAAAACTGGGGCTGGAGATCCTCAGCGAAGGCGATGCCGCCCTCCTGAATGTCTACCATGTCATCGAGGTCAATCCGGCGCGGCATCCCAAGGTGAATACCCCCGGAGCCCGCGCCTTTGCTGACTTCCTGGTGTCGAAAGATGTGCAGACTCTGATCAAAGAATTCGGAATCGGCACCTTTGGATCACCGCTATTCTTCCCTGATGCCGGCAAGCCGGAATAGGCGCGCCGGACGGAGGAAACCCCATGTCCAACGCCATCTTCAGCCTGCCTGACTCCCACAATGAGCCCATCCTCCCCTACGCACCCGGCTCGAAGGAGCGCGCCCTCCTGAAGGCCGAGCTGGAGCGCCAGGTCGCCCAGGTGCTGGACATCCCGCTCATCATCGGCGGGAAGGAAGTGCGCACCGGGAAGACGCAGAAGGCCGTCTGCCCCCACGACCACCAGCACGTGCTGGCCACCTACCACGAGGCGGGGGAAGCCGAGGTCCGCATGGCCATCGACGCCGCCCTGGCAGCCAAGAAGGACTGGGAAGCCACACCCTGGGAGGACCGCGCCGCCATCTTCCACAAGGTGGCCAGCCTCATCTCGTCGAAGTACCGCTACATCCTCAACGCCGCCACCATGCTGGGCCAGTCCAAGAGCGCCTACCAGGCGGAGATCGACAGCACCTGCGAGACCGCGGACTTCTTCCGCTACAACGCGAAGTTCATGGAGGAGATCTACAAGCAGCAGCCGATCTCCGACCCTCACGTGTGGAACCGCGTCCACTACCGCGCCCTGGAGGGTTTCGTCTTCGCCGTGACGCCCTTCAACTTCACGGCCATCGCCGCCAACCTGCCCACGGCCCCGGCCATCATGGGCAACACCGTGGTCTGGAAGCCCGCCTCCACCTCTGTGGTGTCGAACTACTACCTCATGCAGCTCTACAAGGAAGCCGGCCTGCCGGATGGTGTCATCAACTTCATCCCCGGCCGCGGCTCCATGATCGGCAAGATCGCCCTGGAGGACCCCAACTTCGCGGGCCTGCACTTCACGGGCTCCACGGGAGTCTTCAACGGCATGTGGAAGACCATCAGCGACAACCTCGGCCGCTACCGCATCTACCCCCGCCTGGTGGGCGAGACCGGCGGCAAGGACTACGTCTTCATGCACGCCTCCGGCGACGTGGACGAGACCGCCGCCGCCATCGTGCGCGCGGGCTTCGAGTACCAGGGCCAGAAGTGCTCGGCCTGCTCCCGCGTCTACGCGCCGGCCTCGCGCTGGGCCGAGCTGAAGGCGCGACTGGTGGAGCTGATGGGCGAGATCCGCATGGGCGACGTGCGCGACTTCCGCAACTTCTTCAACGCCGTCATCGACGAGGCCTCCTTCGACAACGCCATGAAGTACATCGAGCTGGCGAAGGCCTCCAAGGATGCCGAGATCCTCGTGGGCGGCAAGGGCGACAAGTCCAAGGGCTGGTTCGTGGAGCCCACCATCATCGTCACCACGGACCCCAAGTTCGTGACCATGCAGGAGGAGATCTTCGCGCCGGTGGTCACCCTCTACGTCTACGACGACGCGAAGCTGGACGAGACCCTGAAGGTGCTGGACGAGACCTCGCCCTACGCGCTGACCGGCGCCATCTTCGCCCGCGACCGCTACGTGATCAACCACCTCACCGAGGTGCTGGCCAACACCGCCGGCAACTTCTACATCAACGACAAGCCCACCGGCGCCGTGGTGGGCCACCAGCCCTTCGGCGGCGCCCGGGCCTCAGGCACCAACGACAAGGCCGGCAGCTTCCTCAACTTGATCCGCTGGACCTCTCCGCGCACCATCAAGGAGAGCTTCACGCCGCCCCGGGACATCAGGTTCCCCTTCCTCGAAGCCGAATAAAGGAGTGCTGTGGACCTGATCTGGGAGGGCCTTCGGAAGGCGCTGGAGCTGCTGCTCACGCTGGATCCCGAGGTCCTCCGGATCACCCTGCTCTCCCTTGAGGTCTCCGGGCTGGCCACCCTCATCAGCCTGGTGATCGGCCTGGGCATCGCCATCCCCGTGGCCCTGAACGAATTCCCCGGCAAGCGGCTCGTCATCGCCCTGCTGAACACGGGCATGGGCCTGCCGCCGGTGGTGGTGGGCCTCTTCGTCACCGTGCTGCTGTGGCGCAGCGGGCCCTTCGGCTTCCTGGAGATCCTCTACACCCCCACGGCCATGATCCTGGCCCAGGCCGTCATCGCCTCGCCCATCATCGCCGGCATCAGCCTCTCGGCCCTCCAGCACCTGCCGCCGGGCCTGCGGCTGCAGATCCTGGCCCTGGGCGCCTCCCGGCCCCAGATGGTGTGGCTGCTGCTGAAGGAGGCCCGCCTGCCCCTGTTGGCCGCCGTCATGGCGGGCTTTGGCGGCGTCATCTCCGAGGTGGGGGCCTCCATCATGGTGGGCGGCAACATCAAGGGCCAGACGCGGGTACTCACCACCGCCACGGTCATGGAGACCAGCAAGGGCAACTTCGAGGTGGCCTTCGCTCTCAGCATCCTCCTGCTCGTGCTGGCCTTCACGGTGAACGCCGTGCTCACGCACCTCCAGCAGCGGAACCGCCCCCGATGAGCCGCCCGACCGTCCTGGAGGCGCGGAGCCTAACGCTCCATCGGGCCGGAACTCAGGTCCTCGACGTGCCCGCCCTGGACCTCCGCGCCGGCGAGGTGCTGGCCCTCATGGGCCCCAACGGCGCGGGCAAGAGCACGCTGATGCTGGCCCTGGCGGGCCTGCTGCCCCTCTCCGGGGGGAACCTCCGCTTCAAGGGCACGGAGCTGGCCGGGCGGCCGGAGCGTGAGGCCTACCGGCGCCGCATGACCATGGTCTTCCAGGATCCCCTGCTCTTCGACGCCACCGTGGCCCAGAACATCGCCGCCGGTCTCAAGCTCCGGGGGGTCCCCGCCGCCCTGCGTGAGTCCGCCGTGCGCGCCTGGGCCCAGCGCCTGGGCGTAGGCCACCTCCTGGCGCGTCCTGCCCGGCAGCTCTCCGGCGGCGAGGCCCAGCGCACGGCCCTGGCCCGGGCCTTCGTCCTGGGGCCGGAGATCCTCTTCCTGGACGAGCCCTTCGGGGCCCTGGACGCCCCCACGCGCGAGGCGCTGCTGGACGACCTGGGCCGCATCCTGGCGGAAACCGGCAGCACCGCCGTGGTTTCCACCCACGATCAGGGCGAGGCCGCGCGCCTTGGGCACCGCCTGGCCGTGATGAAGGATGGGCGCATCCTCCAGACCGGGGGTTTGCGGGAGGTCATGAACCACCCGGAGGACCCCTTCGTGGCCGCCTTCGTGGGCATGGAGACCCTGCTCAAGGGCCAGGTTGCATCCAGCGGCGAGGGTCTCCTCACCCTGCGCCTCGGCAAGGGCGGAGACGGGCACGAGGTCCTGGCCGTGGGCGAGGCGCGACCCGGCCAGACGATCCTGGTGGGCATCCGCCCTGAGCATGTGGCGCTGTCTTTACAGACCGACAAATCCAGCAGCGCCCGGAACGCCTTCCCGGGGACCGTCACGAAGGTCGTTCCCAGGGGACCCTTCTTCAAGGTGGAGCTGGATTGCGGGTTCTTCCTGGCGGCCTACGTGACCGCGCAATCCCTGGCAGAACTGGGGCTTGAGCCTGGCGGCGCCATCGTCGCCTCCTTCAAGGCCACGGCAGCCCACCTCATCCGGCGGGAGGGTCTCGACTCCGAAGTGTGACCGCGTCCATTGCCGGGGGTCCGGACCCGGACTAGCCTCGCATCTGGGGTGGTTTCGACCGCTCCCGATTGGCGTGTCGTCAAAGGTCCGTACCCGGAGGCCTCCGAGCCATGAAACAGCTGGTGATCGATTTCCAGAAGTGCGACGCAGGTCGCAACTGCAACCACGAATGCGAGATGGAGTGCGCCATCAAGGTCTTCAAGGTGGACGACCCCGCCCAGGCCGCCCTCCAGATCAAGGCCTACGAGGACGGCGGAGGCAAGGCCGTCCTCTGCGACCAGTGCGGCGACTGCGTGGTGGTCTGCCCCTCCGAGGCCCTCAAGCGCAACAAGCTGGGCGTGGTGATGATCGACAAGCAGCTCTGCGTGGGCTGCTACATGTGCATCGGCTTCTGCGAGAAGGACGCCTTCATGCGCAACCCGGACTGGATCGTCCCCCACAAGTGCACCTCCTGCGGCGTCTGCGTGAAGGTCTGCCCCCACGGGGCCCTCTCCATTCAAGACGTCCCCGAGCCGGCCGTCCGGATCATCTGAAGGAGTCCCCATGAGCCAGCTCGTCTTCGATCCCAGCAAGGTGATGGACATCGACTACACGAAGCGCACAGAGTACCTCGGCCAGCTCGAGGCCCTCCGCGCCGGGATGCGCACCCTCAAGGAGGTGCCCTTCCAGCCCAGCCTGCCGGACAAGGGCTACACGAACCGCACGCTCTACGTGAACGTGGGCAGTCTCGAGGTCACGGAGAAGCCCGTCACCCAGCAGATGAAGGATGTCTTCATCGGCGGCCGCGGCTTCGGCCTCTACCACCTGTGGAACGCCGTGAAGCCCACCACCCGCTGGAACGATCCCGAGAACGAGATCGTCATCAGCCCCGGGCCCGTGGCCGGCATGACCCAGTACGCGGGCACCGGCAAGTCCCTGGTGGTGAGCCTCTCGCCCCAGACGGACATCCCCATCGACTCCAACGTGGGCGGGTTCTACGGCCCCCTGCTGAAGTTCTCGGGCTTCGACGCCCTGGAGCTCCAGGGCAAGGCCGACAAGGACGTCATCCTCTTCGTGGATGGCGTGAAGGGAATCATCCGCATCGAGGAAGTCGAGGGCGGGCCCGAGGACAGCCACGTGCTGGCCGAGTTGCTCACGCACATGTACGCGGAGAACGAGAAGGACCTGCCGAATGTCTCGGTGGTCTCCAGCGGCGCCGCCGCGGCCCACAGCCTCATCGGCATGCTGAACTTCTCCTTCTACGACCGCCGCCGCAAGTGCGTGCGCTTTAAGCAGGCGGGCCGGGGCGGCATCGGCACCGTGTTCCGGGACAAGCGCATCCGCGCCCTGGTGGTGCGCGGGCCCAAGGTTGCGGGCGACCTCAACCACCCCGTGGACCCCGAAACCATCGCCAATACCGGCATCAAGTACCACAAGGAGATCCGCGAGAACGACGGCGGCCAGTGCATGATGCGCCGCAACGGCACCGCCCACATCGTCGAGATCATGGACGCCTACGACCTGCTGCCCGTCCACAACTTCCAGTACGGGTCGCACCCGGATGTGCACAAGATCGACTCCGCCTACTGGCAGCAGCGCTGCACCCAGGCCACGGTGGACGGCTGCTGGTACGGGTGCTCCATGGCCTGCGCCAAGGGCGCCGACGGCCTGGTGCTGAAGACCGGTCCCTACCGGGGCGACATGGTCACGGTGGACGGACCCGAGTACGAGAACGCGGCAGGCCTGGGCTCCAACTGCGGCGTCTTCGACCCCGACTACCTGCTGGAGCTGAACTTCTACTGCGACACCTACGGCATCTGCACCATCACCTGGGGCACCCTCACGGCCTTCGTGATGGAGTGCTACCAGCGCGGCATCCTCAACAAGGAACGCACGGGCGGCCTGGAGATGACCTGGGGCAACGCCGAGGCCGACCTGGAGATGATGCACCAGATGGCCCGCGGCGAGGGCTTCGGCATGATCGCCGGCATGGGCGTGAAGAAGATGAAGGAGTACTTCATCAAACAGGGCTGGGGGGATCCGCAGCTCATCAACGACATCGGCATGGAGAACAAGGGCCTCGAGTACTCCCAGTACATGTCGAAGGAGTCCCTGGCCCAACAGGGCGGCTACGCGCTCACCAACAAGGGCCCCCAGCACGACGAGGCCTGGCTGATCTTCATGGACATGGTGAACAAGCAGATCCCCACCTTCGAGGACAAGGCGGAAGCCCTCTACTACTTCCCCCTGTTCCGCACCTGGTTCGGCCTCAACGGCTTCTGCAAGCTGCCCTGGAACGACGTGGTGCCCGCGGACAATGCCCAGCAACCGGAAGCCCACAAGGTGCCCGAGCACGTGCAGAACTACGTGGACCTCTTCAGTGCCACCACGGGCGTGAAGATCGACAAGGAGGAGCTGATCATCCAGTCCGCCAAGGTCTACAACTTCCAGCGCGTGTTCAACATCCGCATGGGCAAGGGCCTGCGCGAGCACGACGCTGCGCCCTACCGCTCCCTGGGCCCGGTGACGAAGGAGGAGTACGAGTCCCGCGCCGAGCGCTACGACCAGCAGATCATCAAGGAGATGGGCCTGGATCCCGCCGGCAAGTCCACGGAGGAGAAGATGGCCCTGCACCGCCAGTGGCGCACGGACCGCTTCTCCAAGCTCATGGACAGCGTCTACGCCCGCCGCGGCTGGACATCCAACGGCGTGCCCACCCTGGCGCGCCTGAAGGAGCTGGGCCTCGACGCCTTCCCGGAAGTGGTGGATGTGGTCAAGCAGCACCTCTCCTGAAGTCATCGGCCGCAACCGCGGCCGATGACTTCAGGATGGACAATGCCAAGGAAGGCCCCTGCATGATCCTGGTCAATGAAGAGCCGCTGGCATGGCAAGAGGGCATGACCGTGCGGGACATCCTCAAGGCGCGGAACTACCGCTTCCCCATGCTCGTCATCCACGTGGACGACGTCCTGGTCGCGAAGGCCGACTACGACACCACCACGGTCCCGGACGGGGCCGTGGTGAAGGTCATCCACCTCATCAGCGGCGGCTGATTCAGAGAGCGTTCAGCCGCGGAAGGAAGATGGTGAACCGGGAGCCCTTCCCCGGTTCGCTGGCCACCTCCATGCGGCCCTCGCCTTCCTCCACCAGCGCCTTGAGGGAGGGCAGGCCCAGCCCGGTGCCTTTGCCGGGGGCCTTGGTGGTGAAGAAGGGATCGAAGATGCGGTCGAGAATCTCCGGAGGCATGCCGATCCCGGAATCGACCACGTCGATCCGCGCCATGGCCGCCTCCGGCCCGTCGGCCCCCGCGCGGATGGCAAGCTTTCCGCCCTCGGGCATGGCATCCCGGGCATTGGCCACCAGGTTCACCAGCATCTGCTCGAGCCGAAGCCTGGAACTCTGCACGATCAGGGCCTCGGCAGGAGCCACATCGATGCACAACTCCACCGTCCGGGGAATGAGGAGGCGCAGTGTCGCCTCCATGTCCCGCAACTCCTGGCCCAGATCCACGGGGGCCAGGTCCTCGGACTCGCGGCTCACGAACCGCATGAGCCGGCTGGTCAGGGTGGCGGCGCGGCTGGCGGCGGAGGTCATTCTCTGGAGGTCCTCCGAACCTACGGGCCGGCCTTCCTCCAGGTTCATGAGGGCCAGCTCCGCGGAGCTCTTCAGGACGCTCAGGAGGTTGTTCAGATCGTGGGCCAGCCCGGCGCCCATGAGGGCCAGCGTGTTCATGCGCTCCGTCCTCAGCAGGGCCTCCTGGGCATGCTCGAGGGCCTCCGTCCGGTGCTGGACCCGCTCCTCCAGCGTCCGTCGGGCGGCCCGGAGGTCCAGGATGGCCAGGAACTGGCGCAGGAGCAGGAGGGCGACCATGAGCAGGAAGGCGCCGATGGCGCCGCGCATCAACTCCAGCGGCCCCCGGGGCAAGAGGGCGGCCAGGACGAGAATGGCCGCGAGGACCGGCAGGTAGGGGAACAGCCGCACCAACCGCTTCCCGTCGGTCGCCCGCGAGGCCCGCGACACCTCGGGTTGCGGGGACCAGGCCGCAAGGCCCTGAAAGAACGGGATTCCTCCTGCCAAGGCGATCCAGGCGTGGGGCGACGTGACGGAAGGCAGGCCTGCCAGGGCCCAGCAGGACAGTGCCGAGAGCCAAGCCAGGGCCGAGGCGGACAGCCATCCGAGGGGACCCCGGATGAGACCGGGATGGTAGGAGGTCATGAAGACCAGGCCGCCCCCGAGGAGGGCCGCGTTGAGGTAGGCCGCCAGGACCCGCAGTCCCATGCCCTGGCTCGAGGCGCGCAGGGAGCCTTGCACGCCCATCGCGAGGAGCAGGAAGAGAAGGGACGTGGCGAAGATGAGGCTGTCCAGTGCCCGCCTGCGGAACAGGCTGCCCGGCCCCGGCTCCTTCGGGAAGCTCAGGACGCCCGCCAAGGCCAGGATGCCTGTGGCCAGGCTCAGGAGGCTGACCAGGAAGATGATCTCCGGCACCGCCTGCCCGTGGCTGCTGAAGGTGAGGAGGAGGCTGGGCACCTCGAAGAAGGCGGACACGGCCAGCAGCAGCCAGGCCATCCGCTCCCCCGAGGGGGCCCGCCAGGCCCGGTGGCTCAGACTCAGGAAGGCCAGGATCTCGAGGAGCAGATAGCCCAGGGGCCATACCTGGATGCGCTGGGCCGCCGGGAGGGCCAAGTGCGCCAGCGTGACGCCGAGCCAGGTCGCGACCAGGGCTCCCCGGGCCGCCCGGGCCAACCCGCCGCCGCCCCTGGCGGAGACAGGAGCCGCCGCTGGGTCAGACGGATGGAGACGGGGGGTTGGCCCGGGCACTGGTCAGCCTCACGGTTAATTCTGCCTAGAGTCTACCCGAGTGCCCCTGGAATGGCCCTGCTGAAAGCCGGCCGGCGGATTCAGAGTTCCAGGGTGATGCCCTGGGCCAGTTCCACCTGGCCGCTGAAGTTGATGGCGCTGGTCTGGCGGCGCATGTAGGCCTTCCATGCGTCGGAACCGCTCTCGCGGCCGCCGCCGGTCTCCTTCTCGCCGCCGAAGGCCCCGCCGATCTCCGCCCCGCTGGTGCCCGTGTTCACGTTGGCCAGGCCGCAATCGCTGCCGGCCGCAGACAGGAACAGCTCGCTCTCGCGCTGATCGTTGGTGATGATGGCGCTGGAGAGGCCCTGGGACACGCCGTTCTGGAGGGCGATGGCCTCCTCGATGGTCCGGTAGGTCATGAGGTAGAGCACCGGCGCGAAGGTCTCCTCCTTCACGATGGGCAGGTTGCCTGGAACCTCGGCGAGGCAGGGCGTGATGTAGCAGCCACCGGCGTTCGGCAGCTTCTCGCCACCGAAGAGGACCTTCCCGCCCTGGGCCTTCACGGTCCCGATGGCCGCGAGCATGGTCTCCACGGCGGCTCTGTCCACCAGGGGGCCCATGAGGTTCCCGTCCTTGCGGGGATCGCCGATGGGCGTCTTGCGGTAGAGGTCCACCAGGCGGTCGCGGAAGGCCGGGTAGACGGACTCGTGGACGATGACGCGGCGGGTGGAGGTGCAGCGCTGCCCGGAGGTGCCGATGGCGCCGAAGTAGATGGAGCGCAGCGCGATCTCGAGGTCGCCCTTCTCGCTGACGATCACGGCGCCGTTGCCCCCCAGCTCCAGGATGTGGCGCCCGAAGCGTTCCTGAACCAGCTTGCCCACGTGGCGGCCGCCAGGGACCGAACCCGTGTAGGAGACCAGGGCCACGCGCGGGTCGGTGTTGATGAGGTCGCCGATCTCGCTGCCCTTGCCGATCACCAGGCTGCAGATGGCCGGGTCGTAGCCGAAGTCGCGCAGCACTTTCTCGGCGATCTTCGTGCAGGCGATGGCCGTGAGGGGCGTCTTGGAGGAGGGCTTCCACAGCACGGTGTCGCCGCAGACCAGGGCCAGGGCCGTGTTCCAGCTCCACACCGCCACGGGGAAGTTGAAGGCCGTGATGACGCCCACCACGCCCAGGGGATGCCACTGCTCCTGCAGGCGGTGCTGTCGTCGCTCGCTGGGCATGGTGAGGCCGTAGAGCTGGCGGGAGAGGCCCACGGCGAAGTCGCAGATGTCGATCATCTCCTGGACCTCGCCCAGGCCCTCGCGCAGGGCCTTGCCCATCTCGAGGCTCACGAGCATGCCCAGGGCCTCCTTGTGCTTCCGCAGCTCGTCGCCCAGGGCCCGCACCACCTCGCCCCGCTTGGGCGCGGGCACCAGCTTCCAGGAGGCGAAGGCCGCATGGCTGCGGGCCAGGATGGCCTCGAACTCCGCGGGCGTCACATTGGCCACATCCGCCAGCTTCGCGCCGTCGATGGGGGACACCACGGCCTGGGCCTTTCCACTTCCCGCCCACTCGCCCGCGAAGCCGCCGGGATTCAGGTTCGAAAGGCCCAGGGATGCCAGGGTCTGCTGCATGGTCCACCTCTGCATCCATTCATATCGCTTTTTGTGTCAATGATGTGATTCATTCGATTCAACCTGTTCATGAGTACTATTCATGCATGGACGCCCTCCTGGATCTCCCCCAGCTCCGGACCTTCTTCACCCTGGCCCAGACCGGCAGCTTCACGGCCTGTGCCCGCCGCCTGAACCGCACCCAGTCCGCCGTCAGCCATGCCATGGCCAGGCTGGAGGAACTGGCTGGCGTCCGCCTCCTGGAACGCCGGGGGCGCAGCCTGGGCCTGACCGAGGAGGGCCGCCGGCTCTACCAGGCCTGCGAGCAGGTCTTCGCGACCCTGGACGCCGCCTCGGAGGACCTGCGCCGCCACCAGAGCCTGTCGAAGGGGCGGCTGCGCGTGGGCGCCACCGTGGAGTTCGGCAGCAGCATCCTCATGCGCCACATGCAGCCCTTCCTGGCCGCAAACCCGGATCTGGAGATCGACTTCACCCTCAGCCACGACCTGCTGGCGCCCCTCCTGCGCGACGACCTCGACCTGATCATCGATTGCCTGGAGCACCTGCTGCCATCCCTGAAGAAGACCCCCCTCTTCCGGGAGACCTACGTGGTGGCCTGTGCCCCTGCGTTCCGCAAGGCGCATCGCATCCGGGTCCCCGGCGACCTGGGGCGGTGCCCGGTGCTGTCCCTCGACAAGGCCGGAACCTGGTGGAACCGCTTTCTCATGGCCGTCCCCGGCCGGGACCAGCCCCAGCTGGAGCGGTTCATCGCCATCGACCACATCCGCGCCATGATCCACGCGGCGGCGGAAGGCATGGGCGCGCTGCTGGTGCCGCGCTACAGCGTGCTGGAGGAGCTGGAGCGGGGCGACCTCGTGGCCCTCTTCCCCGCCATCCGGCCCGCCGAGGACCGCTTCTCCATCTACCAGAAGAAGGTGAAGGCCAGCCAGGAGAAGCAGAAGCTGCTCACGCGCTACCTGCAGGGGCTGAGCCCGGCGGAGTTCGGATCCTAGTGGAAGGCCCCATCCAGTGCCGCTTCCAGGCAGGCCAGTGATGGCGGGGCCAGCAGCCCGTGATCATCCTCGAGGATGTGGAGGACGGCGCCCGGGTTCCGCGCCGCATAGGCTTCGCTCTCCATCAGAAGGACGGATTCGTCCGCCCGGCCGTGCAGAATCACCGTGGGCACGGGAATGCGCCAAGCCTCATCGCCCTGCCAGCGCGGGAGGTCCCGGAGCAGGTCCGGACCCAGCCGCAGGGGTCGTCCCTCGCCGTGATGGAAGACCACCATCTCCCCGCGCTCCCGGTAGGCGGCCCAAGCGGGATGCGTCATGCGGCGCGAGGCGAAGCCGATGGCCGGAGCCAGGAGGAGCAGGGACCGCAGCGGGCTGCCCCGGTGCGCCACCGCCGTGGCGACGAACCCGCCCAGGGAGCTCCCCACCAGCACCGGCGGTTCGGGAAGGCTCCGCACCAGCGCTTCCACGGCCTCCACCTGGGCCGTGACCGTGAGGGCTTCAAAGGTTGGCAGGTTCAGGTCCGGCGCATGGAAGGCAATCCCGTGGGACTCCGCCCACATCCGCGTGAAGCGCCCCTTGTTCCCGTTGGGGGCGGAGGAGAAACCGTGGAGGTAGATCAGGTCCATCACCTGATCATGCGCTCGGAGGGCGCCAAACCGCGATGCGGTTTGGCGCAGGGCTGCCTGCTTCGCTGGCAGCAGAAGGGCTCTTCATCAAGAAGAAGGCCGCCTTGCGGCGGCCTTCTGTGTCTGTGGCATAACCTCCTCGCCGGGTCCCGACTCCGAACGCGCCACTGGCTCGTTCTCCGTCACCCGGCGGTCGGTTACATCTGGTCCTTCAGCCCCTTCGCCGTCCTGGCTCGGGCCTCCGGCCCTCGGGGCTTTGCCCCCGCCATCGGCTGTGCCGATGCGGCCCTATCCTCCCTCCGCGATGCTTCGGTCGGATGGTGAAGACGTCCTTGCACGGCCGCAAGGTCGTCTCTCTTATTCGACGAAGGCCGCCTTGCGGCGGCCTTCTGCACCGTTCTCTACCGGTGATTACATCTGATCCTTCAACCCCTTGGCCGTCTTGAAGACGACTTTCCGGCCGGCGGGGATCTGGATGCTTTCGCCGGTCTTGGGGTTGCGGCCCATCTTCTCCTTGGTGGCGCGCACTTCGAAGGTGCCGAGGCCGAAGAGGTTGACGCGCTGGCCGGAGAGCAGGGTCTCCACGATGTGGTCGCGGACGCCGTCGAGAATCGCCTTGGCGCGGGCCTTGGAGAGGTCCTGGGCCTCCGCCAGGGTGGCGGCGAGTTCGGCGATGCCGAGGGTTTCAGGCTTGGCAGTGGTCTTCGCCATGGATGGACTCCTTGGGATGGGGTGTGGCGGGATCCGACGGCGCGGAATCCCGGCAGGACCAGCGCCTCCGCGAGGAGCCGGCCGGGTGGGGGGATGGGTCGTGGGCGGGCCTACTCGGCCGCGGTGGCGGTGACTTCGAGGCTGACCTTGGCGTGCACGCCGCTGTAGAGGCGGACATCCACGGTATAGGTGCCGGCATCCTTGATGTGGGGCACGGTGATGTCGCGGCGATCCAGGGTGAAGCCCTTGCCCTTGAAGAGCTCGGCGACATCGGCATTGGTGACGGAACCGAAGAGGTGGCCGTTCTCGCCGGCCTTCTTGGCCACGGCGAGGCTCACGGCCTCGAGCTTCTCGGCCAGGCTCTTGGCATCGGCCAGTTCCTTGGCGCGGAGCTTCTCGGCGCGGATCTTCTCGAGCTCGATCTGGCGCTTGTTCCCGGCGGTGACGGGCAGGGCCATCTTGCGCGGCAGCAGGAAATTACGGGCGTAGCCGTCCTTGACGTTCACGACGTCGCCACGGGCGCCGAGGCTGGGCACGTTCTCGATGAGGAGGATTTCCATGGGAACTCCAGGAATAGAATGGGTGGATGGAGGGTCCGGCCAGCGCTGCTTGCCCGCGTTGTCCCCGCTTGGGTGAGACGGCGTCCTGCGCCGTCAGGGCCGGGTTCCCAGGAACCCGCCCTGTCCCCCGGTGGGTTCAGGCCGATCAGAAAGTCCAGTTTATCCACGGATCGTCCGATACCCAACCAGGGATTTCCGGATCGAGGGGGCTCCGTTCATGAACAGCCAGGATCACCGCCGTGAGGCCCGCGTCGTCACCGGCCCTGAATTCACCATCTCGTTCAGCCTGAATGGCTACGATTTCCGTGAAGTCCGCATCATGAACCTGAGCGCGGGTGGCTGCTTTGCCCTCGTCCCGGGACGGACCGCCCGCTTCTTCCTGCCGGGGACCACCCTCGACGGCCTGGTGCTCGGCCATCCCGACCTCCCCAAGCAACCCATCACGGCGACCGTGGCCTACATGCTGGGGTACTCCGCCAGCGGCCAGACGGAGGAGCAGGTGGGGATGGGCCTGCAGTTCCAGGACGTGCCCCCCGCCACCCGCGAGGCGCTGGCCGCCTGGGTGGAGACAGTCACGGCCGACGGGGGGTCGGGGGCCTGAACCCCCGGGAGGCTACTTCTTGCCGAAGAAGGCCAGGATCGCCGTCGCCGTCTCTTCGAGCATGGCCGCCGTCATCTCGGGGTAGACGGGAAGGCTGAGCACTTCCTTGGCGGCGAGTTCGGACTCGGGCAGCTGGCCGGTCTTGTAGCCGAGGTCCTTGAAGCAGGGCTGCTCGTGGAGGCAGATGGGATAGTAGATGGCGCTGCCGATGCCCCGCTCCTTGAGGTGGGCCTGGAGGGCGTCGCGCTTGCCGCCCTTCACCCGGATGGTGAACTGGTTGTAGATATGGCGGCCGTCGGGGACCACCTCGCGGGGCAGCACGGCCTCGTCGGCGGTCAGGCCCTTCATGCGCTCCAGGTACCAGGCGGCGTGCTTCCGGCGCCCCTCGTGCCAGCCGTCGAGCATGGGCAGCTTGGCGCGGAGCACCAGGGCCTGGAACTCATCCATGCGACCGTTCATGCCCACCTCGTGGTGCATGTAGACCGGCTCCATGCCGTGGACGCGGATGCGCCGCACGCGCGCGCCCAGGGTCGCGTCGTCGCGGATCGCGGTCATGCCCGCGTCACCGAAGGCGCCGAGGTTCTTGGTGGGATAGAAGCTGTAGGCGGTCATGTCGCCGAACTGGCCCGCGGACTTGCCCCAGCCCTTGGCGCCCAGGCTCTGGCAGGCATCCTCCAGCACCGGAATGCCGTGCTTCTTCGCCACGGCCATGATGGCGGGCATCTCCGCCAGCTGGCCGAAGAGGTGCACGGGCATGATGGCCTTGGTGCGGGGCGTGATGGCGGCTTCCACCAGGGCGCCCGTGGCGTTGAAGGTGGCCGGATCCAGGTCGATGAAGACGGGCTTGGCGCCCAGGCGCGAGACCACGCCCGCCGAGGCGAAGAAGGTGAAGCTGGGGACGATCACCTCGTCGCCATGGCCGATGCCCAGGGCCATGAGGGCCGCCAGCAGGGCGTCCGTGCCGCTGGACATGGCGACGGCGTGGGCGGCGCCGGCGTAGGCGGAGATCTCGGCCTCCAGGCCCTTCACGTTCTCGCCCAGGATGAACGAGGAACGGTCGATGAGGCCCGAGAGCCCCTCCAGCACCTTCGCCTTCACGGCGGCATTCTGCGGGGCAAGCTCAAGCATCGGGACGGCCATGGGAGCCTCCAATCAAGGTTTTCAAGTATGGCAGCGAGTGAAGCCAGATTCGGTCACATCGGAAGGGGATCGGATAAGCCCCTGCCTAACCGCAGAGATCGCAGAGGGCGCAGAGAAAAGCGGGCCTTCTCTGCGGCTGGCGATTATTCCTTTTCCTCGCTCTCCGAGGGCTTCGTCGGCCGCATGAGGGGGAAGAGGATGACATCGCGGATGCTGGCGCTGTTGGTCAGGAGCATCACCAGGCGATCGATGCCGATGCCCTCGCCGCCGGTGGGGGGGAAGCCGTGCTCCAGGCTGGTGACGAAGTCCATGTCGAGCAGCATGGCCTCGTCATTGCCGGCATCCCGCTCGGCCATCTGGGCCTGGAAGCGGCCCATCTGGTCGATGGGGTCGTTCAGCTCGGAATAGGCGTTGGCCAGCTCCATGCCGCCCACGAAGAGCTCGAAGCGGTCCACGAAGCGGTCGTCGCCTTCGAGCGTCTTGGTGAGGGGCGACAGCTCGATGGGGTAGTCCGTGATGAACGTGGGCTGGACGAGCTGCTTCTCCGCGTGGTGCTCGAAGAGGTCGCCTAGCAAGGTTCCTACCGTCTTGGTGGCGGTGTCCTCGATGTGGACAGCCTTTGCCAGGGCGCGGACGCTGTCGCCGTCCTCCAGGAGGTGCCGGTCGACGTGGCCGTATTCCGCGATGGCGTCTTTCAGGGTCAGGCGCCGGAAGGGCTTGGCGTACGAGATGGGCTGCTCGCCCCAGGGGAGTGTCTCGGCGCCCATGACGTCCCGCGCCAGGCCCGAGATCAGGTCCTCCGTGAGGGCCATCATGTCGCGGAGATCCTGGCCCGCGGCGTAGAACTCCATCATCGTGAACTCGGGATTGTGGCGGACGCTGAGGCCTTCGTTGCGGAAGTTGCGGTTGATCTCGAAGACCTTCTCGAAGCCGCCGACGATGAGCCGCTTCAGGTACAGTTCCGGGGCGATGCGGAGGTAGAGCGACATGTCCAGGGCGTTGTGGTGCGTGATGAAGGGCCGGGCCGTGGCGCCGCCCGGGATGGGCTGCATCATGGGCGTCTCGACCTCCAGGTAGCCCTGGCCCTCCATGAAGCGCCGGATGCCGCTCACGATGCGAGACCGGGTCTGGAAGGTCTTCAGCACGTCGCCGTTGGAGATGAGGTCAAGGTACCGCTGGCGGTAGCGCTGCTCCTTGTCCTGGAGGCCGTGCCACTTCTCGGGCAGGGGCAGCAGGGCCTTGCTGAGGAACTGGACCTCCTTCACCCGCACGCTCAGCTCGCCGGTCTTGGTGCGCATGAGCGGGCCCGTGACGCTGACGAAGTCGCCCATGTCGAGGAGCTTCAGCACGTCCCAGCCGGGCTCCGCCACGTCGTCCTTGCGGAAGAAGGCCTGGAGCTTCTCGCCGTTCTCGGTGAGGTGCGCGAAGACGCTCTTGCCCATCTCCCGAATGGTGAGCACGCGCCCCATGACCGACACGGTCATCCCCAGGCCCTCGAGCTTCTCGTTGGGCCAGGCCTCCGCATCCGCATAGGCCTCCGCAAGCTGGGAGATCCCGTGGGTGCGCTTCGCCTTCCGCGGCCAGACGTCCAGTCCCAGAGCCTTGAGCTTGTCGAGCTTCTCAAGGCGGATGTCGCGGTACTGGTTGGGCTGCATGGGAGCTCCGGCACGAATCATCTAGTTTACAGGCAGGTCAGCTCCCGTCGAAGCGGTAGGCCACGTAGGCGGAGATGTCCGGAGCCGTGAAGGTGCCGGCCTCTTCGCTGAATCCGAAGCGCCAGCGGGGCAGCCGTGTGTGGCGGAGGGCCCAGTGCTGCTGCCACCCCGCCCGGTCCAGCCGGGCCAGGCCCGTGCGGTACGGACTGCCGGCGTAGCCCACGCTGACCTCAAGGCCAAGGCCATCGATGAGGCCCCGGCCCTGCCCCAGCCAGGCCACCGTGGCCCAGGCCCGGTTGAAGGAGGTGTGGTCCATGACCTCCCGCAGCGGGCTGTGCCGGGGAAGCCCCAGCATCACGCGCTCCGCCTGGCCGAAGAGCTTGATGCGACCCAGGCGCTTCCACGCCGCCGCCCCCACGAGACCATCGGTGCCGCCGCTGCCGGAGAAGTCGGACTGCCTGCCCGTGGGCAGCTGGAGCGACGCGCCGATGCGCCCGCCCGCGTCCGCGGTGCCGAAGGGACGCACCCATGCCACATCCAGATCCATCAGGGCCACGCCCGGCCGGGTCAGGTCGCCGATCACGCGCCCGTCCCGCTCCAGGTGGTAGACCAGGCGGTTCTTCGGTGCGTCTTCCCGTCCGCCCTGGGGCAGGTTCAGGAGGGTGTGCCAGTTCGTGATGGCCTGATCTGCGATGCCGCCAGATCGAGAGGCCACGCGGGTCCGGATGTTGATCCGCGAGGCCCCCACCCTCGTGGCCCAGTCCCAGGTCAGCTGCCACTCCTCGCCATCCAGGCGTGCCCAGGTGCGACCATCGGCGCTATGCTCCAAGTCCGGACGCAGCATCTGGCTGGTCGCCTCCAGCGCCAGCTCGTTCATCCCCTCCGGCAGGGGCTCCGGGAATCCTTCGAACCAGGCCACTCGGTTGGGCCGAGGCGTCTCCTGGGCGCCCAGACCCAAAGCCACCATTGAAATAATCAACACTCCCGGCTTGACGAAGGTCACGGCATCCCTCCCGCACTCCATACATACTCGATCCTGTGGACAGGAATGGTGCTAGATTCATTCCCTGATGGTCATTAAAGAATGGCATCGCGACGCGATAGATGATGCCATGATGATGATTCCCCCCCGTTCCTTCCTAACGCGCCCCTTCCACCGCTCTTCTTCATGGAGTCAGCCATGTCACGCCTGAAAACCCGCCTGCTGGAAAAGATCCAGGAGCATCGCCCCCGTACTGCCGCCCTGGTGAAGGAACACGGGAAAGTGGTCATCGACGAGGTGACCATCGACCAGTGCATCGGCGGCGCGCGGGACGTCCGCTGCCTCGTGACCGACATCTCGTACCTGGATCCCCAGGAGGGCATCCGGTTCCGCGGGAAGAACATCCCCGAGACCTTCGCGGCGCTGCCGAAGGCCAAGGGCGGCGAGTACCCGACGGTGGAGTCCTTCTGGTACTTCCTGCTCACCGGCGAGATCCCCACCCAGGCCGAGGCCGACGAGGTGCTGGCCGACTTCCAGAGCCGCGCCAAAGTGCCGGCCTACGTCTTCGACATCCTGAAGGCCATGCCCAAGGACAGCCACCCGATGGCCATGCTGTCCACCGCCGTGCTGGCCATGCAGAAGGAGAGCCAGTTCGCCGCGAAGTACCACGAGACGAAGAAGACCGACTACTGGGACGCGATGTACGAGGACGCCAGCAACCTCGTGGCCCGCCTGCCCGAGATCGCGGCCTTCATCTACCGCTGGAAGTACAAGAACGGCGACATCATCGCCCCGAAGGCCGGCCTCGACATGGGCGCCAACTTCGCGCACATGATGGGCATCGCCAAGCCCTACGACGACGTGGCCCGGATGTACTTCATCCTCCACAGCGACCACGAGAGCGGCAACGTCAGCGCCCACACCACCCACCTCGTGGCCTCCGCCCTCTCCGACGCCTACTACAGCTTCAGCGCCGGCCTGAACGGCCTGGCCGGCCCCCTCCACGGCCTGGCCAACCAGGAAGTGCTCGACTGGATCATGGGCTTCCAGAAGAAGCTCAACGGCGCCGAGCCCACGGAAGAGAACGTCAAGCAGGCCCTGTGGGACACACTGAACAGCGGCCACGTCATCCCCGGCTACGGCCACGCCGTGCTGCGCAAGACCGACCCGCGCTACACCGCCCAGATGGAGTTCTGCCTCAACCACCTGCCCAACGACCCGCTCTTCAAGCTGGTCAACATGATCTACAAGGTGGCCCCCGGCGTGCTCACGGAGCAGGGCAAGACCAAGAACCCCTGGCCCAACGTGGACGCGCAGAGCGGCGTGATCCAGTGGTACTACGGCCTCAAGGAGTACGATTTCTACACCGTGCTCTTCGGCGTGGGCCGCGCCCTGGGCGTGCTGGCCAACATCACCTGGGACCGCGCCCTCGGCTATGCCCTGGAGCGACCCAAGTCTGTCACCACCGACATGCTCGAGGATTGGGCAGCCAAGGGCGGACGGAAGTAGCTGCCAGCGCCCAGAAACAGAAAGGGCGGGCCATCTGGCCCGCCCTTTCCCTGTTCGGGGGAAGGTCAGCTGCGAGCCGCGGCGCTCGCCTTCACGAAGGCGGTGAAGAGCGGATGGGGATTCAGCGGGCGGCTCTTGAACTCGGGATGGAACTGGCAGGCCAGGAAGTAGGGATGGTCCTTCACTTCCACGATCTCCACGAAGACACCGTCGGGGCTCATGCCCGTGAAGCGGAGGCCCTTGTCCTCCAGAACCTTCCGGTACTCGTGGTTGAACTCGTACCGGTGCCGGTGGCGCTCGCTGATCTCCGTGCTGCCATAGGCCTTCGCGGCCTGGCTGTCCGGTGTGAGGCGGCAGGGATAGGCGCCCAGGCGCATGGTTCCGCCCAGCTCCTCCACGTCCACCAGCTCGCGCAGCTTGAAGATCACGCGGTGCTTGGGCGCGTCGTCGAACTCGGTGGAGTCGGCGCCCTCCAGCCCGGCCACGTTCCGCGCGAACTCCACCGACGCCATCTGCATGCCCAGGCAGATGCCGAAGAAGGGGATCTTGTGCTCACGGGCGTACTGGATGGACTTGATCATGCCGCGGGTGCCACGCACGCCGAAGCCGCCAGGCACGAGGATGCCGTGGCAGTCCTGGAGGAAGGCCGCCGGATCCTGGGTCTCCAGCTCCTCGGCTTCGATCCACTTGAGGTCCACATGGGTCTCCAGGCCGTAGCCGGCGTGGTGGAGAGCCTCGATGAGGCTCTTGTAGCTCTCCTTGAACTCCACGTACTTGCCCACGATGCCGATGCGGACGCTGCCCTTGGGGTTGCGGATGCGCTGGAGGAGGTTCTGCCAGGCGCTCAGGTCCGGCTCCTTCTCGCCGAGGCCCAGCAGGGCGGCGACCTTGGCGTCCAGGCCCTCCAGGTGCAGGTTCAGGGGCACCTCGTAGATGGAGTGCGCGTCCCGGCAGCTGAACACGGCATCCGGCGTCACGGAGCAGAACAGGGCGATCTTGTCCTTCAGGTCGCGGGGGATGTCCTGCTCCGCGCGGCAGAGCAGGACGTCCGGCTGGATCCCCAGCGCCCGAAGCTCCTTCACGCTGTGCTGGGTCGGCTTCGACTTCAGCTCGCCCGCGGCCTTGATGAAGGGCACGTAGGTGAGGTGCATGTTGAGGGCGTTGGCCTTCATCTGGGAATCCAGGCCCACCTCCAGCTTGAACTGCCGGATGGCCTCCAGGAAGGGCTGGCTCTCGATGTCGCCCACCGTGCCGCCGATCTCGATGATCACCACGTCCATGTCCTTGGCGACCTTCTTCATCACCCCCTTGATCTCGTCGGTGATGTGGGGGATCACCTGCACGGTCTTGCCCAGGTAGTCGCCTCGGCGCTCCTTCTGGATCACCGTGTTGTAGATCCGGCCCGTCGTGATGGTGTGGTTCTGCGTGGTGGGCACCGAGGTGAAGCGCTCGTAGTGGCCCAGGTCCAGATCCGTCTCCGCGCCGTCGTCGGTCACGAAGACCTCGCCGTGCTGGAAGGGCGACATGGTGCCCGGGTCCACGTTGAGGTAGGGGTCCATCTTCATGAGCGTCACTTTCAGCCCCCGGGCCTCCAGCAACGCGCCGAGCGAAGCCGCCGCGATCCCCTTGCCCAGGCTCGACAGCACACCGCCGGTGACGAACACGTACTTGGT
Organism: Geothrix sp. SG200; assembly: GCF_022808935.1. GTDB lineage: Bacteria > Acidobacteriota > Holophagae > Holophagales > Holophagaceae > Geothrix > Geothrix alkalitolerans. The sequence goes on along the minus strand of NZ_JAKZFR010000004.1, from coordinate 152,236 downwards.
CATGGGATCTCCTGGAAACGGGGTTCGGCGAAGGTCACATCTCCTCCGGGGTCTGGATGCCCATGAGGTGGAGGCCCTGGCGGAGGGCGCGGGCGGTTGCGACGCAGAGGATGAGTCGGGCGTCGCGGACTTCCGGCGCATTCTCCGGGGCCAGGATGGGGCAGTTGGTGTAGTAGCCGCTGAAGGAGCGGGCCACGGTCACGAGCTGGCGCGCGAGGGGCGTGGCCATGCAGCCTTCTGCCACGGCGGCGATGGCGCCGGGGAGCCCGGCCAGCTCGAAGAGGAGGGATTGGGCTTCGGGTGCGTCGAGGCCTGCGAGATCGCTCGGGAGCTGCGCTTCCGAGTAGGAAAGGAAAGGACCCTGGGCCGATTGGGTCTGGGCCTTCGCCGCCCAGTCACCACCGGCCTTGCGCAGCACGCTCATGATGCGGGCGTGGGCGTACTGCACGTAGGGGCCCGTGTCGCCGTCGAGCGCGATGACGCGGTCCCACGTGAAGGTGATGGGCTTCACGCGGTCGTTCATGGCGTCGAAGAACACCACGGCGCCCATGCCCAGCATCTCGGCCACCTCGGCTTTGTTGGCCAGTTCGGGATTCTTCTCGTCGATGATGGCGGCCACGCGCTCGCGAGCCTCGTCCAGCACGTCCTCCAGGAAGATGACATTGCCCTTGCGGGTGCTCATCTTGCCCTCGGGCAGCTTCACCATGCCGAAGGGCGTGTGCAGCATGCGGCCCTTGAACCAGGGATCCAGCTTGTCGAGCACGGCGAAGATCTGCTGGAAGTGCAGCACCTGGTCTGTGCCCACCACATACAGGCAGCGGTCGAAGGCATAGGCCTCCTTCCGGTAGAGGGCCGCCGCCAGGTCGCGGGTGGCGTAGATGCTCGTGCCATCGGCCTTCTGCACCAGGCAGGGCGTGCTGATGCCCACGTCCTCCAGGTCCACGATGCGGGCGCCGTTGTTGCCTTCCACCAGCAGGCCCGCGTCTTCCAGCCGCTGCATGGTCGGGACGAGCCGGTCCTCGTAGAAGGCCTCGCCCTGCTCCAGCGTGTCGAAGCTCACGCCCAGGCGGTCGTAGATGCGCTGGAACTCGCGCAGGGAGATCTCCCGGAACCAGCTCCAGAGTCGGCGGGCCTCGAGGTCGCCCTCCTCCAGGCGCCGGAACCAGCCGCGGGCCTCGTCGCGCATGGCCGGGTCGCTCTCCTCCTCGGCGTGGAACCGCACGTAGAGCTGGAAGAGCCGGAAGAGGGGCGTGCGGCGCTTCTCCGGCGCGGGTTCCGCCCAGTCGAAGTCCTGCTCGAGGTTCGCGTTCTCCGCCTGGGCCCAGCGGGTGTAGGCCGCCAGCAACGTGCCGAACTGCGTGCCCCAGTCGCCCAGGTGGTTGAGGCGGATCACCTCGTAGCCGAGGAACTGGTGGGCCTGGGCCAGGGTGTGGCCGATCATGGTGGAGCGCAGATGGCCGATGGTGAAGAGCTTGGCGATGTTGGGCGAGCTGTACTCGACGATCACCTTCTTGCCGTTGACAGGCCGTGAACCGAATGGCCGGTTCGCGGGAGAAGCGAGGATGGCTCCCAGCACCGACTGGGCGCGGGTCTCCGGCGCCAGCTTCAGGTTGAGGTAGGGGCCCGCCGCCACGAGCGAAGCCCCTTCGATGGCGATGGAAGCCGCCAGTTCCTGCGACAGCTGCACGGGGTTCTTCCCCAGCTGCTTGGCGGCACGGAAGCAGGGGAAGGCCAGGTCCCCCAGCTCGCCCGTCTTCGGCCGCTCGAGCGTGATCTCCACGCCAGGAAGGGCCGCCGCCAGCCGCTGTTCGAAGGTGTTCCGCAGTGCATCCATTCTGGTCAGTCCTCAGTCCTCAGTGCTCAGTCAATCCGCCAGTTCGGCCAGGGCCTTCTCGTAGTCCTCGGTCTTGGGGGCCACGCCGTGCCAGCCGGCCTGGTTCTCCATGAAGCTCACGCCCTTCCCCTTCACGGTGCGGGCGCAGACCATCACGGGCTGGCCCTTCACAGTCCGGGCCCAGGCCAGCGCCTCCAGGATCTGGGTGAAGTCGTGGCCGTCGATCTCCTTCACGGCCCAGCCGAAGGCGCGCCACTTGTCCGCCACCGGGTTGATGTTCATGACCTTCTTCACCTCGCCGTCGATCTGCAGGCCGTTCAGGTCGTGGAAGACGCAGAGGTTGTCCAGCTTGTGGTGGGGCGCGGCCATGGCCGCCTCCCAGATCACGCCCTCCTGGCTCTCGCCGTCGCCCACCACGCAGTAGACGCGCTGGGCCGCCTGCTGCACCTTCAGGCCGAGCGCGATGCCCACGGCCTGGGGCAGGCCCTGGCCCAGGCTGCCGGTCGTCACCTCCACGCCGGGCGTGTAGTGGTTCTCGGCATGGCCCTGGAGCCTCGTGGGGTACTGGCGGAAGGTCTCCAGCCAGGCCCTTGGGAAGAATCCCTGGTCCGCGAGGAGGGCGTACTGGGCGGGGCAGGCGTGGCCCTTGGAGAGCACGAAGCGGTCACGGGCGGGGTTCGCGGGGTCCTCGGGGAACACGGTCATCTCGTGGAAGTAGAGCGCCACGCCGATGTCGATCCAGCTCAGGCTGCCGCCGGGGTGGCCGCTCTGGGCCTTGTAGACCTGCAGCAGCACGTCCCGGCGCAGGGCTTTCGCCTTCGCCGCCAGATCCACGACGGACTCCAATTTCTTCTGAGGCATGACCCCATCCTTCCCGGGAGGCCATTCGCCTCCGACCAGGATGCCCTGGGGAGGGGCGCTCCGGAAGGGGGCGAATGGGCCTTCAGCCCCGCCTTTTGCCCTTGACCATCAGGCTTTTTGCGATAGGATGGTCTTTCGCGCTTCCCGGGGTTTCCAGGGGAGCTGGAGATCCCGCCCATGGCCAACCACAAGTCCGCTGCCAAGAAGGCCCGTCGCGATGCCGAGGCCCGCCTCCGCAACCGCAGCAACCGCTCGACCCTGAAGACGGCCGTCAAGAGCTTCCTGGCCCTCATCGCCGGCGGCAACAAGGCCGAGGCCGCCAAGCAGCTTCCCCTGACCCAGGGCCTCGTGGACAAGGCCTGCCGGAAGGGCGTCATGCACAAGAACGCCGCCGACCGCACCAAGTCCCGCCTGGCCCAGAAAGTGAACAACCTGGCCTAACCAGCCTCCCATCTTGCGCAAAGGACCCGGAGAGCCGGGTCCTTTGTCATGCTAGGGGCATGATCCCGGTTCCGCTCCTGCTCCTTGCCGCCCCTGCCCCGATGCCCGAGGCCCAGAAGATCGAGGCGCTCATCCAGGCGGTGGCATCGCTCCAGGGCGCCGTGTTCATCTGGAACGGAAGCGAGCACACCCCGGCCCAGGCCGCGGAGCACCTTCGCCTGAAGTGGCGGAATGCCGGAAAGCGAGTAAAGACCGCCCCGGAGTTCATCCAGTACTGCGCCACGGGCAGTTCCATGAGCGGCAAGCCCTACGAGATCCGGCTGACGGACGGACGCACGGTCCTCTCCCGGGACTGGCTGTGGACCGAGCTGAAGCGGATGGAAGCCGCGCGCTGAATCAAGTCCAGTCCGCCGGCACACGAACCTCTCCGGCCGGCGCACGGTCCCAGGCGAAGGCGCCGACGAGGTCCTCGGCCCGGCAGGGTTCCGGCCGGGCCAGGCAGCCCAGGCTCCAGCCCAGCCAGCCCAGGATCTCGGGCACGGCGACCCCTCCGGCCATCAGGGCCGCGACACCCAGCGCGCCGGCCCGCTTGCCCAGGCGACCCCCGTCCGGTGCGGCCACCAGGCCCAGGTGCGCGTAGGCGGGGCGCGGCAGGCCCAGGGCCTCCTGCAGGCGGACCTGGGTGGCGGTGACGGGTCGCAGGTCCGCGCCGCGCACCACCTCCGTCACGCCCTGGGCCCCGTCATCCACCACCACCGCCAGGTGGTAGGCGAAGCACCCGTCCCGGCGGAACAGGAGCGGATCGCCCGTGAAGACGGCGGGATCGTCCGTCTGAGCCCCGAGCACGCGGTCCTCCCAGGCCAACGGACCTTCCGGCAGCCGCAGCCTCAAGGCCCGGTCAAAGCCCTCCCAGGCCCGGTCCCGGCAGCGGCCGGGATAGGGCCGCAGGCCGTCCTCCGCGTGGGGCGCCGAGGCGAGCAGCTGCAAGTCCTTGCGGGTGCAGGCGCAGGGATACAGGCGTCCGGCCGCGTGCAGCGTCTCCAGGGCCGCGCGGTAGGCCGCGCCGCGCTCGGACTGCCAGACCACGGGCGCGTCCGACACCAGGCCGATCGCGGCCAGATCCCGCAGCTGCGCCTCGCCCAGGTCCCGGCGGCAGCGAGGGCCGTCCACATCCTCCAGGCGGACGAGCCACCGCCCCCCCGCCGCGCGCGCCGACAGCCAGGACGCCAGCGCCGTGCGCAGGTTCCCCAGGTGGAGGATCCCGGTGGGCGAAGGCGCAAAGCGGCCGGTGGTCATGGATGGGAAGCCATCAGCGTCCGGCTGTCAGCTCTCAGCAGAAAGCTGACAGCTGAGCGCTACCACCCCAGCAGATACGCGAAGATCAGCGGAGCCACGATGGTGGCATCGCTCTCGATGATGAACTTGGGGGTGTCGATGCCCAGCTTGCCCCAGGTGATCTTCTCGTTGGGCACGGCGCCGGAGTACGAACCGTAGCTGGTGGTCGAGTCGCTGATCTGGCAGAAGTAGCCCCAGAGGGGCACCTCGGTCAGCTCCAGATCCTGGTGCAGCATGGGCACCACGCAGATGGGGAAGTCGCCGGAGATGCCGCCGGCGATCTGGAACATGCCCAGGGGCGAGGTCTTGGTGACTTCCTGGTAGTGCTTGGCCAGCCAGGTCATGTACTCGATGCCGGTACGCACGGTGTGGACATTCTTCACGTCGCCGCGGATGACGGCGGCGGCGAACATGTTGCCCAGGGTGCTGTCCTCCCATCCGGGGACGACGATGGGCACGTTCTTCTCGAGGGCGGCCAGCATCCAGGAGTGCCTGGGGTCGATCTGGTAGTACTGCTCGTACTTCCCCGATCGGAGCACCTTCTGGAAGAACTCGTGGGGGAAGTAGCGCTCGCCCTTGGCGTCGGCCTCCATCCACACCTCGAGCATCGCCTTCTCCATGCGGCGCATGGCCTCCATCTCAGGGATGCAGGTATCCGTCACGCGGTTCATGTGGCGGTCCAGGAGGCCCTTCTCGTCCTGGGGCGTCAGATCACGGTAGTGGGGCACGCGCTCGTAGAAGTCGTGGGCCACCAGGTTGAAGATGTCCTCCTCCAGGTTGGCGCCCGTGCAGACGATGAGGTGCACCTTGTCCTGGCGGATCATCTCGGCGAAGGAGAGGCCCAGCTCGGCGGTGCTCATGGCGCCGCCTAGGGTCACCATCATCTTGCCGCCCTTCTCCAGGTAGACCCGGTAGCCCTCGGCGGCGTCCACCAGGGCCGCGGCATTGAAATGCCGGAAGTGGTGCTTCACATAGCTGCCGACGGGTCCGAGCTTGGGCGTGGACATAAATCCTCCGAATCCTTCCATTGTGCCAGCCGCCTCACCCGGCTCCGAGGACAGATTGCGGCCCAGGCCCCCGCCCGGAAGCTCGCCCCAAAAGGAAGCGCCCGGAGGTACGGGCGCTTCGTGAGGGTAGATTTGGCGGGGTTTCGAGTGGTGGGGCGTTTCAGCGGGAGCCCCGCGAGCGGGGCTGGGATCGATTGGTGGGACGGTTGGTGGCGGGAAGCCCTTGCGGGCACCTCGCCGACCAGTCTATCACCGCCTGGCGCCCGGGACGTCAAAGGCCCCCGGCGCCACACCGCCCCGGGTCCAGTTCGTGAAGGCCAGCTCCGCCTTGCCGCCACCGGCCTCTTCGATCTCGAGGCGCGACAGTACGGACTGCCCATGGGCCTGGACCGGCGGGCCGAAACGAGCGGTGCGGGCCAGGCGCCCGGAGGCCAGCCGGAACTCTGCCTTCAGGGGCAGCGACCCCTCCTTGGCCACCCAGAGGATGACCTGGCGGGCGCTGAGCGCCGGCCGCTTGGCCGCCAGGTCCAGCCGCCAGCAGGCCCGGTCCTCCAGGGACGCTTCCGTCACCTCCCGCACGGCGTAGTCGTCGCGGAACCGTGTGCGGGCCACATCCCCGCCCGCGGCGGGGCCCAAGAGGCGCTGCTGGGGCGAGACCTTCACCGGCCGCTTCGTGCCGGGCAGCAGCAGCCACATCTCGTCACCCAGGAGCAGCACGGCGCGGCCTTTCTCCTTCTCGGAGAGCCCGTCCAGCCGGGCGTCGCCGTTCTCGCGGGCCGACACCTTCCACCGCTGGGCCACACCCGGCGCCTTCATGGCGAGCTCCACCGTGAAGGCGGGCCAGGGGTGGCGCAGGCGGTCCACCCGGCCGAGGATCTCCCCGCCCTCCGGAGCGGGGCTCTGGGCCGGGACAGGCAGGGCCGCGGCGAAGAGCAGGGCCGCGGCGAAGAGCAGGGACGTCCGCATCAGCGGCGCCCGTAGTCGTCCTGGAGCCGCTCGATGTCCGCCTCGTCGAAGGTGCCGAGGCTCACCTCCAGCACACGCACCGGATGGAGGGCGCCAGCATCGCAGCGCAGGCGGTGGGTGCTGCCCTGGGGCAGCCAGATCTCCTCGCCCACGGTGGGGCGCAGCTCCGCGCCATCGCGATCCACCACGACGCCCGGATCCAGGGCCACCCACAGCTCGCCGCGGTGCGCGTGCCGCTGCAGGCTCAGCTTCTGGCCCGGGTTGCAGGTGAGGATCTTCACCGTACAGGGCGTGTTGAGGGCGTACTGGTCGAAGGAGCCCCAGGGCTTGTCCACGTGGAGGGTGTCAGGTCGCTGCATGGTCTCTGCTCGCTGGAAAGGTTCGTTCATCATCACCGCTCGGCTCGCCTCGCGGGGGGCTCCGGGACTACCCCCGGATTGCACGCCACGCCCGTGGCGTGCTCCCGCTCACCCTCGGGGTTCGCGGACGGGGCCCCGTCCCCATGGCTTGTCAACGTGGAGGGTGTCAGGTCGCTGCATGGTCTCTGCTCGCTGGAAGGGTTCGTTCATCATCACCGCTCGGCTCGCCTCGCGGGGGGCTCCGGGACTACCCCCGGATCGCACGCCACGCCCGTGGCGTGCTCCCGCTCACCCTCTGGGTTCGCGGACGGGGCCCCGTCCCCAGGGCTTGTCCACGTGGAGGGTGTCAGGTCGCTGCATGGTCAGTCCTCAGTCCTCAGTCCTCAGTCCTCAGCTTAGAGCAGATCCTCGCGGCCTTCGGCCTTGAGGCGCTCGACGATCTGCTTGACGGTCTGGGCGCGGTCGCGGTGGCAGATGAGGAGGGCGTCGTCGTCGTCCACCACGATGAGATCGTCCACGCCGCTGGCGGCGATGAGGCGCTTGCCCCCGAAGAAGGCGCTGTTGCGGGTGTCCAGGAGCAGGGTCTCGCCCTGGCTCACGTTGCCTTCAGGATCTGTTTCCTGGAACTCGATGGCGGCGGGCCAGGAACCCACGTCGGACCAGCGGAAGCGGGTGGGTACCACCGCCACCGTCTCGGCCTTCTCCATGAGGGCCACGTCGATGGCCACCTTGGGCAGCTGGCGGTAGGCGGCGCCGAGGGCCGCGGGGTCCGCGCCCGCCGCCACCCAGGCGTCCAGGGGCTTCAGTACTTCCGGCGCATGCTTCGCCAGACCCTCGCGGAAATCGGCCAGGGTCCACACGAACATGCCCGCGTTCCAGTAGTGCCGGCCGGATTCGAGGTACTGGACCGCCACCTCCACCGGCGGCTTCTCGCGGAAGGCCACCACCTTCTGCACGGGACCGTGGCCCTCGGATTCGATGTAGCCGTAGCCCGTCTCCGGGTACGTGGGCCTGATGCCGAAAGTGACCAGCTCGTGCTCCCAGGCGGCGTGCTTCACGGCCGTCTCCAGGTCCTCCAGGAAGAGCTCCCGATCGCCGATCCAGTGGTCCGCCGACAGCACGGCCATGACGCCATGGGGCACCTTCCGCTCGATCTGAACCAGGGCCAGGGCCAGGCAGGGCGCGGTGTTGCGGCCCTCGGGCTCCACGATCACGTTCTCCGGCGGCAGTTCCGGCAGCATGCGGCGCGTCTCGGCCGCCAGGTCCTCCGTGGTCACCACGAAGATGCGCTCGGGAGCCACATGGCCGTCCAGGCGGCGCACGGTCTGGTGGAGCAGCGTCTCCGTGCCCACGATGGCCAGGAACTGCTTGGGGCGGGCGTTGCGGCTGCGGGGCCAGAACCGGGTTCCCCGCCCCCCGGCCATCACGACGGCGACCAGGGAATCCTTGTGGCTATCCGACATCACCTGCCTCCTGCAATCCTGCGACCTTCCAGGGGAACATGGGCCCGGCGCCCCTCACAAGCCATCTAGCGTGAAAGGATGTCCACCAGATCGCTCAGATCCTCCGGAGGCGCGGGCGGAGAATCAAGGATGCGCGCCAGGGGCTGGACCGCGAGGGCCCCGGCCACCTCGCCCAGGTAGAAGCCGCCCTTCCCCGCGCCCAGGAGCCGCACGGCCTCGGCCCCCCAGCGGCAGCCCCAAATGCGGTCCAGGGCGGAGGGGCTCCCGCCGCGCTGGATGTGGCCGAGCACCACCACGCGCAGGTCCAGGCCGTAGTCCCGACGAAGCCGGTCGCCCACGGCCACGGCGCTGCCCAGGCCGTCGCCTTCGGCCACCACCACGATGGAGCTGCGCTTGCCCCGCAGCCAGTTGGCGTTGAGGCGCGCCACCAGGGCCTGATAGGAGCCGTCCGGCGACTCGGGATAGAGGACGGCCTCGGCCCCGCAGGCCAGGGCCGTGTGGACGGCCAGCATGCCGGAGCTGCGCCCCATGACCTCCACCAGGAAGAGCCGTCCGTGGCTGGAGGCCGTGTCCCGGATGCGGTCGATGGCCTCCACCGCCGTATTCAGGGCGGTGTCGAAACCCAGGGTGCGATCCGTCCCTGGCAGGTCGTTGTCGATGGTGCCCGGAATGCCCGCGCAGGGGATGCCGTGCTCGCGCTGGAGGGCCTCGGCGGCCCGGAAGCTGCCGTCCCCCCCGATGATCACCAGGCCCTGGATGCCGGCTTCCCGCAGGTTCGCCGCGGCCTCGGCGCGCCGGGCCGCCTCGTGGAATTCTGGACAGCGGGCCGTGTGCAGCACCGTCCCGCCCCTCTGGAGGATGTTGGCGCAGGCGCGGCTGGGCATGGGAGACCAGTCCTTCTCCAGCACCCCCTGGTAGCCGCGCCGGATGCCCCAGGCCTCGTGACCCAGGGCGTCCGCCTGGCGGACCGCCGCGCGGATGGCGGCATTCATGCCCGGAGCGTCCCCCCCGGAGGTGAGGACGCCAATCCTCATTTCGCCTTCCGGTGGGCCGGCAGCTTGGAGCGGGACACCGAGCCCCTCCCCTTCCCCTTGGCGGCAGCCGATCTGCTCCGCTTGCGGACCTTGCCCTTGACCCGCCGGCCCTTACGGGTGTCCTTCACGTGGGCTTCCGGCGGCGGCAGGGGGGGCGGCTCGACGATGCCTCTGGGCACCGGCGGGAGATCCCCCTCGGAGATCCCCTGGGCCGAGGCTCGCTCGGCCCGGATCTTCATCACGGGATCGTCCTGGGGCCGCGGGGCGGCCACCAGCCCCAGGGCCAGGCTGCTGATGAACAAGACGCGTCGCGGCATGGTCCCTCCTGTAATCAATTATCGCGCATCCGGGCGGATGCGGCGCTCCACCTCTCCTGTGCGCCGCGTTTTGGATTCGTCCCCCCGGCCCCCCTCGCGATAAACTTGCTGATTCAGGGATCAATCCCGGCCCGACCTCAACAAGTCCGGAGTTTTCATGACCATGCAATCCGGTTCCGCCCCCGTGGACGGCACGGCCCTCACCGCCTGCCTGAAGCCTTTCCCCGCCTCCACCAAGATCCACGTGGCCGGCAGCCTCCCGGGCGTCCAGGTGCCCTTCCGGCAGGTCCAGCTTCAGCCCACCCGGGATTTCCAGGACCGCCTCACCGAGAATCCGCCCGTGGTGCTCTACGACACCTCGGGCCCCTACACCGACCCCGCCGTGACCATCGATGTGGCCAAGGGCCTGACCCCCCTGCGCCAGGACTGGATCCTGGGCCGGGGCGACGTGGAGGCGCTGCCCGGCGCCACCAGCCTCTACCGCAAGCTGCGCGAGCGCGACCAGGAGCTGGATGCCATCCGCTTCCACGCCGACCGCAAGCCCCTGCGGGCCAAGGCCGGGAAGAACGTGTCCCAGATGCACTACGCCAAGCGGGGCATCGTCACGCCCGAAATGGAGTTCATCGCCATCCGCGAGAACCTGGGCCGCGAGGCCGCAGGCATCAAGAGCCGAATCACGCCCGAGTTCGTGCGTGACGAGGTCGCCCGGGGCCGCGCCATCATCCCCGCCAACATCAACCACCCGGAGACCGAGCCGATGATCATCGGCCGGAACTTCCTGGTGAAGATCAACGCCAACATCGGCAACTCCGCCGTGGCCTCCAGCATTGAGGAGGAGGTCGAGAAGATGGCCTGGTCCATCCGCTGGGGCGCCGACACGGTGATGGACCTCAGCACCGGCAAGAACATCCACGAGACCCGCGAGTGGATCCTGCGCAACAGCCCCGTGCCCATCGGCACCGTGCCCATCTACCAGGCCCTGGAGAAGGTGAACGGCAAGGCCGAAGACCTCACCTGGGAGATCTTCCGCGACACGCTCATCGAGCAGGCCGAGCAGGGCGTGGACTACTTCACCATCCACGCCGGCGTGCTGCTGCGCTACGTGCCGCTGACCGCCAAGCGCGTCACCGGCATCGTCTCCAGAGGCGGCAGCATCATGGCGAAGTGGTGCCTCGCGCATCACCAGGAGAACTTCCTCTACACGCACTTCGAAGACATCTGCGACATCATGAAGGCCTACGACGTGGCCTTCTCCCTGGGCGACGGGCTGCGCCCCGGCAGCACCGCGGACGCCAACGACGAGGCCCAGTTCGGCGAACTGGAGACGCTCGGCGAACTGACCAAGATCGCCTGGAAGCATGATGTGCAGGTGATGATCGAGGGCCCCGGCCATGTGCCCATGCACCTCATCCAGGAGAACATGACGAAGCAGCTCGCCGTGTGCGATGAAGCTCCCTTCTACACGCTGGGGCCCCTCACCACAGACGTCGCGCCCGGCTACGACCACATCACCTCGGCCATCGGCGCCGCCATGATCGGCTGGTTCGGCTGCGCCATGCTCTGCTACGTCACGCCCAAGGAACACCTGGGCCTGCCCAACAAGAAGGACGTGAAAGACGGCGTCATCGCCTACAAGATCGCCGCCCACGCCGCGGACCTGGCCAAGGGCCATCCCGGCGCCCGGATCTGGGACGATGCCATGAGCAAGGCGCGCTTCGAGTTCCGCTGGGAGGACCAGTTCAACCTGGCCCTGGACCCCGACACCGCCCGCGAGTTCCATGACGAGACCCTGCCCGCCGAGGGCGCCAAGACCGCCCACTTCTGCTCCATGTGCGGCCCCCACTTCTGCTCCATGAAGATCTCGGACGACGTGCGGCAGTACGCCGAAGCGCACGGCTACAACGAGGAAGAGGCCCTGAAGAAGGGCATGGAGGAGATGGCGGAGACGTTCGTGCAGAAAGGTGCGGAGGTTTATCAGAAGGCTTGATCCCCACCGCCAGGCGTTACGGAAAAGCCCCGCCTCAGGTGGGGCTTTTCCATGGGCGGACGCGTATCATCGGAGCGGTTCCATCACCCCAAGGAGGCAGTCATGGCCGCGAAGAAGATCCTCATGCTCGTGGGCGATTTCGGAGAGGACTACGAAATCATGGTGCCCTTCCAGGCCCTGCTGGCCGTGGGCCACACGGTCCACGCCGCGTGCCCCGACAAGAAGGCCGGCGAGTCCGTGGCCACGGCCATCCACGACTTCGAGGGCCACCAGACCTACTCGGAGAAGCCCGGCCACCGCTTCGCCCTCAACGCCACCTTCGCGGACATCAAGCCGGACCAGTACGACGCCCTGGTGATCCCCGGCGGCCGCGCCCCCGAGTACCTGCGCCTCAACCCCAAGGTGCTGGAGATCGTCCGCCACTTCTTCACCGCGAAGAAGCCCGTGGCCGCCATCTGCCACGGCGCCCAGATCCTTTCCGCCGCGGGTGTGCTCGAGGGACGCACCTGCTCCGCCTATCCCGCCTGCCGCGCCGAAGTGGAAGTGGCCAAGGGGAAATACGCCGACATCGCCATCGATGGCGCCGTCACGGACGGCAACCTGGTCACGGCCCCTGCCTGGCCCGCCCATCCCGCCTGGATGGCCCAGTTCCTGACCGTGTTGGGGACCCGCATCACGCTTTAGGGCGGGCAACCACGCCCGGACTTGGCCTTCCAGTGGCCTCGTCGGGGCTTGGGCAGGCGCTCTTGCGGCCTACTGGACTCCCAGCAGCTCCACCTCGAAGATCAGGTCGGCGTTGGGCGGGATCTCCCCGCCCGCGCCGCGGGCGCCGTATCCCAGCGCGGCGGGGATGTACAGCGTGCGCTTGCCGCCCACCTTCATGGTCATGAGCCCCTCGTCCCAGCCCTTGATCACCCGGCCCACGCCGACGGGAAAGACCAGCGGCTCGCCGCGATCCAAGGAGCTGTCGAACTTCTTGCCCTTCTTCCCGTGGTCGGACAGCCAGCCCGTGTAGTGGACCGAGCAGCGCTGCCCTCGCTGGGGCAGGGCCCCCGTGCCGATCTGGGTGTCAACGTACTGGAGGCCGGTCAGGGTCGTGATCATGGCGGGTACCTTCTTCTTGTTCCTGGGGGCCTGAGCTCGTTTCCTGGCGGGCGCGGTGGTCTGGGCTGCCAGGGGCTGGGTGGCCCAGGGCAGCGCGAGCAGCAGCGCAGCCAGGGTGGAGAATCTGCGGATCATGACACCTCCAGCCTCCGAGTCTACGGGAAGGAGCGCGCTTGATGCACTGGGTCTGGAGGTGGTCTGGAACCAGCCTGTCTCCTCCGGGCCACCAGGTCTGCCGGTGGGAGCCGGAGGCCACGCCCGGAGTCGCCCCTCAGCTTGCGGGCCGTCGAAGATCAGCGTGGCGGGCCATCATGGCCAAGGACAGGAGGAGGCGGCCCGGCGCGTTGGCCGCGCTGCAGGCCATTTTCCAAGGGCCGGCACCTCTTCCCAGTCGAACCGGGAACCCCAGAGGTCGGGCTGCCGGACCGGCGCAGGGCCTGGAGCATCACAGCCCGGCTGATGTCGAAGAACAGGGGCCGAGCAGGGTCATGCGCCCTCTCAGGCAGTGCCGCGCGCCCGATCTTGATCCAGCCGCTCGAAAGCCTCCATGCTGCGCTCCCGCGCAGAGTCGAGGCCTCCTGAAGGTCACATCCGCCTGATCCTCAGCCAGAAAAAGCCAGGAGTCCCGCAGGACTCCTGACTTGTCTGGCTCCGGAGGAGGGATTTGAACCCCCGACCTAGTGATTAACAGTCACCCGCTCTGACCCCTGAGCTACTCCGGAAAGCGTGAACATCCATTCTACCGGAGGCGGGCCTGGATTCAAGCGGGGAGGGGCGGGACCTGTGATCCTCGTCGTCCGCCCTAGTTCTTCTGGAGCTCCATCAGGATCTGGCGGGCGGCGGCCTTGAGGGTCTCGATGACGCCGGTGCCCTGGCTGGCCACGGCTTCGATCATGGGCTCGCTCCGGAACCTGAGCAGGCGCTCCATCTCGGCCACGGGCACAGCGGAAGGCATGTCCCGTTTGTTCAGCTGGAGGACGTAGGGGATGTTGCGAACGTCGAAGCCGTTCTCCTTGAGGTTGGTCGCCAGGTTCGCGATGGACTCGATGTTGGCTTCCATGCGGGCCTTCTGGCTGTCGGCCACGAAGATGATGCCGTCGCAGCCGCGCAGGATGAGCTTGCGGCTGGCGTCATAGAACACCTGGCCAGGCACGGTGTAGAGGTGGAACCGCACCTTGAAGCCCTTGACCGTGCCCATGTCCAGGGGCAAGAAGTCGAAGAAGAGGGTGCGATCCGTCTCGGTGGCGAGACTGACCAGCTTGCCCTTCTTGTCGGGGTTCGCCTGCTCGTAGATCCACTGGATGTTCGTCGTCTTGCCGCAGAGGCCGGGGCCGTAGTAGACGATCTTGCAGTTGATCTCGCGGGACGCGTAGTTGATGAAGGTCATGTCCGCGCCTCAGGCTTAGTCGCCGAAGAGGCGGTCGATGTCTTCGTCGGTGATCTCCGAGAAGGGGCTCTCGAAGCGGTTGCCGCTGTCGGATTCCTTCTGCGCGCGCTGTTCCACCTGGTCAAAGATCTCCTGGAGTTCCTTGCTGGCCTTCTTCACCCGCAGGCGCACCAGCGCCAGGCTGGAATTCTGATCGAAGATGACCACCAGGATCCCGCGCTTGCCCACGATCGAGATGTGCAGGTTGTCCCGCTCGCCCTCGTGGAAGAGAAGGCTGAATTCCTTCTCGCCGATGAGCTTGGCCAGACCGTCCGTGGCCGCCACATTGCCGGCGGTGAGGGAGGCCAGGCTGGTGGCGTCGATGCTCTTCACGTCGCCCGCGGCGGCGATCTGCTGGCCGTTCTTGTCCACCAGGAACACCACCTTGGCGGAGGCATCCTTTTGGAGGCGGCCGATGATCTCGTGGAGGAGCTTGTACTCCTCCTCGAACATGATGAGATCAAGCTTTGCCACAAGAACCTCCGCCGGGACTGCTATCTGTGAGGATAGCACTTTTCAGTAGGCCTCTGAGCCGGCTCCCCCCTGAATCACCGCCACGGAGGCGGAAAGCCCCAGGCGGGTGGCCCCGGCCAGGACCATGGCCAGCGCCTTCTCGTAGGTGCGGATGCCGCCGGAGGCTTTCACGCCCATGCCCGTGCCCACGGTCCGGCGCATGAGCGCGACATCGGCCTCGGTGGCGCCGCCCGTCGAGAAGCCCGTGGAGGTCTTCACGAAGTCGAGACCCGCCTCCAGCGCGAGCGTCGAGGCCCGCTCCTTCTCGGCATCCGTGAGCAGGCAGGTCTCCAGGATGACCTTGAGCACCGCAGGCACGGGAACGGCCGCCCTCAGCCCTTCCAGGTCCCGGCGGACCGTGTCCCAGTCGCCGCCCTTCGCGGCGCCGATGGCCAGCACCATGTCCACCTCCTGCGCCCCTTCCTTCACGGCCACTTCTGCCTCGTGGGCCTTGGCGAGCAGGGAGGATGCCCCCAGGGGGAAGCCGACCACCGTGCAGGTCCGGACGGCGCTGCCCTTCAGCAGGGACGAGGCCAGGGGCACCCACAGGGGGTTGACGCAGACCGAGGCGAAGCCGTGCTTCAGGGCCTCGGCACAGAGGACTTCCACCTGGGCGCCCGTGGCCTCGGCCTTCAGCAGGGTGTGGTCGATGAGGGGGGACAGGTCCCAGGGTCCGGCGGGGAGGGCCGCCTGCGCCTGGGTGCGATGGTGCAGCCCCGCATGGTCGTGGAGCAGGCAGGCGCCCTCCACGCACCCCAGAAGCTGGGGCCTCCGCCCTTCGGGAAGCGGCTGGAGCCGGGCGCGGATCTCTGCGGTGAGGTCGAGAAGCGGGTCGATCATGGCTCCCATCATGGCCCGGGGGCGTCCCGCCGGAAAGCCGTACGCGAAAAAGCGGGCCGAAGCCCGCTCTTTCGTGAACCGGTGAAGCCTGTTACTTCTTGGCCTCTTCCTTCTTCTCGGCCTTCTTGGCAGCCTTCTTGGCCTTCTTCTCGGCCTTGGGGGCGGCTTCAGCCTTCTTCTCTTCGGCGGTCATGGCCTTCTTGGCTTCGGCCTTCTTCTCGGCCTTCTTCTCGGCCTTCTTGGGCTCAGCCTTCTTCTCGGCCTTCTTCTCCTCGGAGGTCAGGGCCTTCTTCTCGGCGGCGGGGGCGGCGGGCTCGGCCTTCTTGGCAGCCTTCTTCGCCTTCTTGGCCTTCTTCTCGGCCTTGGGAGCGGCCTCGGCCTTCTTCTCTTCGGCGGTCATGGCCTTCTTGGCCTCGGCCTTCTTCTCAGCCTTCTTCTCGGCCTTCTTCTCTTCCTTCTTGGGCTCAGCCTTCTTCTCGGCCTTCTTCTCCTCGGAGGTCAGGGCCTTCTTCTCGGCGGCGGGAGCAGCCTCGGCCTTCTTCTCGGCCTTCTTGTGGTGCTTCTTGGCCTTCTTCTCGGCCTTGGGGGCAGCTTCAGCCTTCTTCTCGGCCTTGGGAGCGGCCTCGGCCTTCTTCTCCTCGGCGACGGTCAGGGCCTTCTTGGCCTCTTCCTTCTTGGGCTCGGCCTTCTTCTCAGCCTTCTTCTCGGCCTTCTTGGTCTCGACCTTCTTCGCTTCAGGCTTCTTCGCCTCTTCCGCGAACACGGGGCTGATCAGAGCGGCGGCGACGAGCAGCGCAGCAAGCTTCTTCATGGGGGTTCTCCCTGGGTTGATCCGGCACGGCCGGAAGTGCCGTCAGGGTTGCATCATCTAGGCCAAATCTTAATTCAAGTCAATTTGACACTTAGACAATGGCCAATCCTGGAAAACCTGTTGCATTCTGCCACTCGTGGCAGCCTGCTACTCCCCGTCGTGGAATCCGTAGCGCTTGAGCTTCCGGTAGAGGGTGGTCCGGTCCACCCCCAGGATGTCGGCGATGCGCTGCTTCTCCTTGTGGCGGCCCAGCAGGATCTGGATGTAGCGGCGCTCCAGCTCGTCCAGGGAGGGCCAATCCCCGACCAGGGAGGGGGTCTCCTCGGAAGGCTCGGTCTTGAGCAGGGCCCGCTTGAGCACGTCGGCCTGGATCTTGGCCGGCAGATCGTCCACGGTGATCTCCCGGCCGCGGCTGAGCTGGGTGAGGTTCTCCACGGCATTGCCCAGTTCCCGCACGTTGCCCGGCCAGGAATAGGCCTCCAGCACCCGCCGGGCCTCCGGATGCAGGCGGTAGGTCTGCTGGTCCTTCTGCCCGAACTCCGCCAGGAAATGGTCCAGGAGCGCGCCGACGTCGTCCCCCCGCTCCCGGAGGGGCGGCACGGCCAGCTCCACCACGCTGAGGCGGTAGTAGAGGTCTTCCCGGAAGGTCCCGGCCTTCACCATCTGCTGGAGGTCCCGGTTGGTGGCGGCGATGACGCGGGTGTCCACCTTGATGGTCTTGTTGCCGCCCACGCGGCGGATCTCCTGCTCCTGGAGCACCCGCAGCAGGCGCACCTGGAAGCTGGGGCTGGTCTCCCCGATCTCATCCAGGAAGATGGTGCCACCGGAAGCCTCCTCGAAGAGGCCCGGCTTCTCGCCCACGGCGCCCGTGAAAGAGCCCTTCACGTGCCCGAATAGCTCCGATTCCAGCAGGGTTTCCGTGAGGGCGCCGCAGTTCACGGCCACGAAGGCGCGATCCCGGCGGTCGCTGGAGAGGTGGATGCTGCGGGCCACCAGCTCCTTGCCGGTGCCGCTCTCCCCCGTGATGAGCACCGTGGCCCGGCTGTTCTGGAGGCTCGCGATGGTCTTGTAGACCGCCATCATCTTCGGGCTGGAGCCGATCATGAGGCTGCGCTTGGCCTTGGGCGAGGCGTCCTGGGTCTCACCCTGGCCCGTCGACTGCCGCCGCGCGAGGGCCCGGGTCACCAGGGCCTTCAGCTCCTCGTTGTTCCAAGGCTTGCTGAGGAAGTCGAAGGCGCCCTCCCGCACGGCCTCGATGGCAGTCTCCAGGGTGCCGAAGCCCGACAGCAGGATGGTGTCCACTCCCAGGGGCTTGGCCTCCCGCAGCAGGTCCAGGCCGTCCTTCTTGGCCTCGAGGTTGATGTCCGACAGCAACAGGTCGAAGCCCCCCTTCCGCAGCTGCTCGATGGCCCGGTCGGGGTGTGTCGCCTTGGCGACCTCGAGGCCCATGGTCCCCAGCAGCTCCTCCAGGAACTCGCAGGTCTCCTTGCTGTCGTCCACCACGAGGACTCGGGCCATGGCCACCCCCACCCTTGAAGGTATCCCACCTGGCCCCCGGCGAGTCCCCAGGGTATGCTCTCGGCACCCTTACCACGGAGAATTCCCATGCGAACCCTTCTGGCTCTTGCCTTCGGAATGGCCATCTCCATGGCCAGTCTCGCCGCGGGCGACCTCACCATCACCTCCCAGGTCACGGGCAAGGGCGCCCTAGCCAAGGATGGCTCCCAAGTCCAGTACCTGAGCGCCACCCGGATGCGCATCAACCACGCCGGATCGAAGGTCGACAGCCTGGTGGACTACGGCCACGAGGTGATCTACAGCATCGACCACGGGAAGAAGGTCATCACCAAGATGACGTTCAAGGACATGCAGGAAGCCATGCAGGCCCTGGAAGACCAGATGGCCGGGATGCCCGAGATGGTGACCAAGATGATGTTCGGCGACGTGTCCGAGGTGAAGGTCGAGCAGCTGGGGCCGGACGCCGTCCTGGGCCGGCCTTGCAAGAAAGTGCGTGTCGTCCTCGGCAAGATGGTGGAAGAGCTGAGCATCGACCCCTCCCTCCAGTTCCCCATCAAGGACTACGCCAAGTCCATGGCCATGCTGAACCGCGTCCCGGGACCCATGGGCGCCCTCTTCAAGCGGGTCTACCAGGAGACGGCCAAGCTCAAGGGCCTGCCCCTGAAGACCCACATCACCGGGCTCATGGGCACGGACGTGACCACCGTGGCCACGGAGATCTCCACCGCCGCCATCCCTGAAAGCACCTGGGCCCTGCCCGCGGGCTACACCATGAGGGACGGCGGCAAGGAGATGAAGGACGCCGCGAAGGGGAAGCGGTAGACTGGGCGGGGCCCCCAGCGATCAGCTAGCGGGCCCCTTCCTTGCGGAATCCCCATGAGCCCCCAACCCTCCTTCGACGATGGCCTGGACCGGCTGGAGGCCCTGGTGCAGCAGCTGGAGTCGGGCAGCCTCAGCCTGGAAGAGGCCCTGGCCCGGTTCGAGGAAGGCGTCCAGCTGAGCCAGGCCCTGCAGAAGCAGCTGGCCGACGCCCAGCGCAAGGTGGAGGTCCTCAAGGCGGGCCTGGGTGGCGAATACCGGGCCGAACCCCTGGACGAAGGCAGGGAAGGCCGATGAACGACCCCGCCTCGCTGGTCAAGGCGGACCTGGACCGCCTGCTCCCCCTGCTGGACGCCCGCCTCACGACCCCCTTCCAGGAGGGCGAAGCGGCCCGCCTGGGCGAGGCCATGCGCTACAGCCTGGAGGCCGGCGGCAAGCGCGTGCGGCCGGTCCTGTGCCTGCTGGCCGCCGAGGCCGTGGGCGGGACGGCGGCGCAGGCGCTCCCCGGCGCCCTGGCCCTGGAATACGTCCACACCTATTCGCTCATCCACGACGACCTGCCGGCCATGGACGACGACGACCTGCGCCGGGGGCGTCCCACCAGCCACAAGGTCTTCGGCGAGGGCCACGCCATCCTGGCGGGCGACGCCCTGCTCACCGAGGCCTTCGGCGTGCTGGCCTCGGCGGACCTGGATCCCGTGAGGCGGTCCGAGGCCCTGGCCCTGCTGGCCGAAGGCGCCGGCTGGCGAGGCATGGCCGGGGGCCAGGCCCTCGACCTCGAAGGCGAAACGCTGGACAGCTACGATCTGGACCACCTGCGCCTCATCCACCGCCTCAAGACCGGCGCCCTCCTGCGCGCCTCGCTGGAGATCGGCGCGGTGCTGGGCGGCGCGACCCCTGCGGACCGCTCCGCGCTGCGGGCCTACGGCGAAGCCATCGGGCTCGCCTTCCAGATCCAGGACGACATCCTGGACACCACCGCCACCGACGCGGACCTGGGCAAGCGCGCCGGAAAAGATGCGGGCAGGGGTAAGATCACCTACCCTTCCCTCCTGGGCCTGGACGGCGCCCGCAAAGCCCTGAGTGAAGCGACCGAGAACGCCCTATGTCATCTAGCAACCCTTCCCAATCGCACGTCCTTGGCAGCCTGGGCCCGGTATCTGGCCCAGCGGGCGAAATAGGCGTCCAGGTGGAATCTCCCGCCAACCCCTATCCCCTGCTGGACTCCCTCGCCGCCCCCCAGCAGATCCGCCACTTCACCCCGGAGCAGCTCGGGCAGCTCGCGGCGGAGGTGCGGGCGTTCATCATCGCCTCCGTGTCCGAGACCGGCGGCCACTTCAGCTCCAACCTGGGCACGGTGGAGCTGACGGTGGCCCTCTTCCACCACTTCGACTTCCTCCAGGACCGCATCGTGTGGGACGTGGGCCACCAGGCCTATCCCCACAAGCTCCTCACGGGCCGCAAGGACCGCTTCCCCACCCTGCGCCAGCATCACGGCCTGTCGGGCTTCCTCAAGCGGGACGAGAGCCCCTACGACCACTTCGGCGCCGGCCACGCCAGCACCAGCATCTCCGCGGTGCTGGGCATGGCCAAGGCGCGGGACCTCCAGAAGCAGGACCACGCCTGCATCGCCGTCATCGGCGACGGCTCCATGACCGCCGGCATGGCCTTCGAAGGCCTCAATCAGGCCGGCTACCTGGAGACGAAGAACTTCCTGGTGATCCTCAACGACAACGACATGAGCATCAATCCCAATGTCGGCTCGCTGCAGGGCTACCTGAACCAGATCATGTCGGGCCAGTACTACCAGCGGTGGCGCGACCGCATCGAGCACGCCATCAAGGCCATTCCCCTGGAAGGCTTGAGCAAGGGCGTGGCCAAGGCCGCCAAGTGGAGCGAGGAAAGCATCAAGCGCCTGATGGTGCCGGGCCTGCTCTTCGAGGACCTGGGCTTCCGCTACATCGGGCCCGTGAACGGCCATGACCTGAACGCCACGTCCAAGGCCCTGGCCGAAGCCAAGGAGAAGATGAAGGACGGCCCCGTCCTGCTGCACGTGCAGACCAAGAAGGGCTACGGCTACGAGCCCGCCGTGCAGGATCCCCTGAAGTGGCACGGCGTGACAGCCTTCGACGCCGAGTCCGGCGAGATCATCAAGGTCCAGGGGGACCCGGCCAAACCGGCCCCGCCCAGCTACACCAGCGTCTTCGGCAAGGCCCTGGTGGACCTGGCCCGGCGGGACGAGAAGATCGTGGGCATCACCGCCGCCATGCTCGACGGCACCGGGCTGAACCTGCTGCAGAAGGCCTTCCCGGACCGCTGCTTCGACGTGGGCATCGCCGAACAGCACGCGGTCACCTTCGCCGCGGGGCTCGCCGCCCAGGGGATGCGGCCCGTGTGCGCCATCTACAGCACCTTCCTGCAGCGGGGCTTCGACCAGGTGGCCCACGACGTCTGCATCCAGGACCTGCCCGTGACCTTCGCCCTGGACCGGGCCGGCATCGTAGGCGCCGATGGCCCCACCCACCACGGCCTCTACGACCTGGCCTACCTTCGCTGCCTGCCCAACCTCATCCTCATGGCCCCCAAGGACGAGAACGAGCTGCGGCGCATGCTGCTGACGGCCCTCTACTGCGGCCATCCCGCCGCGCTCCGCTATCCCCGGGGCAACGGCCTGGGCGTGACCCTGGAGGAGCCCATCACGGCTCTGCCCGTGGGCAAGGGCGAGTTGCTGCGCGAAGGGACTGACCTGCTGCTCTGCGCCCTGGGCGCCATGGTCGAGCCGGCCCGGAGGATCGCGGAGGTTCTCGCCGGGGAGGGGATCTCCTGCGCCGTCATCAACGCACGGTTCGTGAAGCCCCTGGACGGCGCCCTCATCCATGCCTGGGCGGGCCGCTGCAAGGCGGTGGTGACCCTCGAAGAAGGCTGCGCCCCGGGCGGCTTCAGCGGGGCCGTGGCCGAGTCGCTGGCCGATGCGGGGCTGGTCAAACCCCTTCTCCGCTGCGCCGTTGCCGACCACCTCATCCACCATGGCGATCCGAGGCGCCTGCTGGAAGAAGAAGGCCTCAGCCCCGAGGCGCTCGAAGGCAGAATCCGGAATTTCTTCCGTGACATCTAAGTAAAACCTTGCGAAAGATCGCTGGAATTCCTATGGTTGGTCCCAACCCGCCGTAGCAGCGCGTTCTTTCCCGAGGCTCTCGTGAGGTCATTCCCTATCTACGCGTCCATCCTGGGCGCCCTCCTCTGTCTAACCTCCGTGACGGCTTCCGCCCAGGCCTGGGATGCGGCCGGCAAGGCGACCAGCTGGGCCAAGCAGGACCGGGATGATTCCTTCACCTTCTACGACGCCTCCACGCGCAGCCTCTACACCTGGGTCCGGGACGGCGGCCTCCTGGGGACCCTGCCTCTCGGGAAACTCGATGAGGAGCCGGACCGCTGGGTCATCGACCCCCGCAGCACCGCCTGGGTCGCCCACGGCACCTCCCTGACCCGCCTCGACCGGACCGGCCGGATCCTGGACCGTGTGAAGCTCCACGCCGAGGTGAGCGATGTCTGCTGGGACGCGGTGGGCATGATCCTCTCCTACCGCACCGCCGAGCCCTATGTCGAAAAGCGCGACTTCCGCAACGCGGATGTGATCTGGACCTTCGGCGCGAAGCCCTCGAAGAGGGAGGGGCCAGCCCCCCAGAACCAGCGGCCCCTCGCACTGGACGACAGCGGCAACATCCTGATGGCCGACGGCAACTCCCTGAACCTCAGCATCCTGGACGCCAACACCGGCCAGAAGATCGGCGAGACCGCCCTGAAATTCCACGGGGCCCCCGCTCCGACCCTCGAGGGCGACACCACCCGCCGCGGCCCCCTGGCGGTCTGGGTGGGCAAGGGCGTGATCTTCGCCGCCCTGAAGGCCACCCAGGTGCCGGCCGCCCAGCGGGGCACACTGCAAGGGCTGGTGCTGGCCCGACTGGACCTCCCGCGGACCGCCGTGGACTTCCTGCCCACGGGCCTGGACGACAGCCATGTCCTGGTGGGAGTGCTCGATTCGGACGCGATCTTCGTCAACCCCAAGGGCGGCCTGATGGTGGTGGCCGTCAAATAGGAGGGGCCCGCCTCGACCTACCGGGCCTGGTTCAGCACCCGCTCTCGGTCCAGGTAGGGGATGGTCCGCCAGGCGTTGGGCACGGTCGGATTCAGCGTGGGATGGGCCAGGACATAGGCCAGCAGCAGATTGCGCTGGGAGGCTTCGGTCACCAGGTCCGGAACACCCTTGAAGCCGATGGCTTCCATGTAGCCGCCCCCACCCCACAGCCGGTAGGTGGTGAGGGCCAGGGTGAAGGCTTGGTCGGGATTCACGGGCTTGCCCTGGAAGGTGAGGTTCACCACGCGGCTGCCGACGGGCTTGCCCAGGTCCAGCGCATAGCCCACGCCGTCCACCGTGTCGAAGTCATGGATGGGCACGTCGTGGTTGTAGAGTTCCGGCTCCCAGCTGTAGGTGTAGTGCCGGGCCGCGTGCTCGAGGTAGGCCTTGAGCTGGGCGCCGGTGATGCGGATGCGCGCCACCTGGTTCTCGTAGGGCGACAGGGCGTAGAACTGCCGCACGCTGGTGGGACCCTTGGGGATGAAGAGCTTGGCGCCGGGGCTGGCCGCGGCGGAAAGCTGGGCCCCCGTGGCCTGCCGCTGCGCCTGGTGGATCAGCTGCATCAGGGGCGTGTCCTCCATGCGGGACCAGCGGCTGTCCAGGTCCACCGTCAGACTGGTGGCGGCAGTGTCGAGGTAGCGGTCCGTGGCCGTGCGCAGGTCTGCGGTCAGGCTCAGCACCTCCGGGTCCACCGGCGTGTCTGACTCCGGCCGGATGAGCCTGCCCTGGCTCGCGACGACCTGCCAGCGGCCCCGCTCCTTCCGCAGGCTCAGGTCCACCACGGCGAGAGCGCGCCCATGGGCTTGGGCCTGCAAGATGGGAATCCCCTTGTGCTCGGTCTGGATGGCCTGGTGGGTGTGGCCCGTGAGGATGGCATCGAGGCCCGGCACCTGATCCGCCAGGCGGAGCGCCTCATTCTCGTCGCCCTCCCTGCCATCGACCTGCCCCAGGCCCGAGTGGACCAGGGCCACCACCACGTCGGCCTTCTCCTTGTCGCGGAGGCGGGGCACCAGCTCGCGGGCGGTGGCCACGATGTCCCGGAAGGTGAGGCCGGCCCCGTTCTGCGGTCCCGCCAGGATGGCGGTCCGAGGGGTAGTGAAACCCACGAGGGCCACCCGGATGCCGCCGACGGTCACCAGGACGTGGGCGGGAAAGGCCTGGCCGCCCTTGGCCGTGAGGGTGTTGGCCGACAGGAAGGGGAACCGGGCCTGCTTCTCCACTTCGCGCAGCAGATCCTGGCCGAAGTCGTACTCGTGGTTGCCCACGGCCATCGCGGCATAGCCCAGGGCGTTCATGATGGCCACGCTGGGTTCCGGAAGATCGCGGCGGAGGGTGTTCCGCACATAGTTGAGCGGCTCGCCCTGGATCGTGTCGCCGCAGTCCACCAGGATCGTGTCCGGGTTCAGGGTCTTCTGGCGGCGGATCAGCGTGGCGATCTTCGCCCACCCCTGGTTCGCGGGCTGGAGGCTGAAGGTGTCCTCGGCCATCACGTGCCCGTGCATGTCCGTGGTTCCAAGAATCTGAATCCGGGCCTCTTGGGCCTGGAGGCCCAGCGCGATCAACAGGATCCAGAACCAATGGCGCATGCAGCCTCCGGGACCGGCCGCCAACCCGTGGTTGGATGGGACCGTCTTCAAGGGTAAACTTTCCCTTCACCCAAGGATGCCCCCTCTTTCCGGAGCCCCCATGCAAGAAGTCCAGATCAAGGCCCCCAAGCATGAATTCACGCTGCTTTGCGATGACATCCGCCAGGAGATGGGCGGCAAGACCTCGCTGATGGGCCTGTACGACCACCACATCGTGGTGCCCCAGGTGCCCTTCACCCTGCCCAAGGTGTGTTTCTACACCCGGTTCTCCCGCATGGACGGCCAGTTCAAGTTCGGCTTCTCCATCGTGAGCCCCACCGGTGACCGCAAGGACGTGATCCGCGACAGCGACGTGCAGATTCCCGACGGCGCCAAGGAAGGCACCTTCAACGTCATCGCGGCTCCCTTCGAAGTGACCGCCGAGGGCGTCTACGAGGTGATCATCGCCCTCACCAAGGGCGCCGACCGCTTCGAGTACATCTACAAGTTCGCCATCTCCGACGCCAGCCGCCTCCAGGCCGAGTACGAGAAGGCCATGGCCGAGGCCGGACAGGGCGGAAACTAGTCCTCAGTCCTCAGTCTTCAGTCCTCAGCGCGGCGCCCCGGCGGGGCGCCGTTGCTTTTAGACTGAGGACTGAAGACTGACCCCCGAGGACTGCCTTGCCCGACCGCTACGCCAAGCAACGCATCTTTCTCGGCCGCGAGGCCGACGGGGCCCTGCGCGCCAAGCGCGTGGCCGTGCTGGGCCTGGGGGCCCTGGGCTCCGTCATCGCCCCCTGGCTGGCCCGGGCCGGCGTGGGCCACCTCACCCTCATCGACCGGGACCTGGTGGAGGCCAGCAACCTCCAGCGCCAGCTCCTCTACGGCGAGTCGGACCTGGGACGGCCCAAGGCCGAAGTGGCCGCGGAACGGCTGCGCGAAGCCAACTCTTCCATCGAACTGAAAGCCGTCGTGGCCGACCTCACCAGCGGCAACGCCCGGGAGCTGCTGTCCGGCTTCGACCTCATCTGCGACGGCACCGACAACTTCGAGGCCCGCTTCCTCATCAACGATGTGGCCATCCTCACAGGCACGCCTTGGATCTACGCGGGCGCCATCGGCGGCGAAGGGGTCGTCTGGCCCCTGAACCCGCCGCACACGCCCTGCCTGCGCTGCCTCATCGAGGAACCCCCGGCCGGCGGCGACGTGGACACCTGCGACAGCGCCGGCGTGCTGGGCCCCGCCGTGGGCGTCATCGCCAGCTGGGCCGCCCTGGAGGCCCTCAAGGTCCTCACCGGGAAGGCGCCCCATGCCGACCTGGCCCGCTTTGATTTCTGGCACGACGAGCGCCAGTTCCTGAAGCCGCCCAAGACCCGCTGCCGCTTCTGCACGGAGAAGGTCACCGAATTCCTGGACGCCCGCTGGACCCTCAAGGCCAGCCCGCTCTGCGGCCTGGAGGGCGTTCAGATCCGCGTGAACCCGCCCGGCAAGCTGGACCTGGCAACCCTCAAGACTCGGCTGGAAACCCGCACCCGCAGCCCATGGAGGCAGGCCGGAATGATGCTCAAGGGCCAGGAGGGCCCCGACGAGATCACTCTCTTCGCCGACGGCCGCGCCCTCGTCCACGGCCCCATGACCCCCGAGCGCGCCCGCAGCTGGTACACCGAGGTCGTGGGGTGCTGAGGCGGAAAAGCTTTGGGATAAGCGGAGGAGATCGGAGGGGCGGAGGAGAGCAGAGGTC
This sequence comes from Geothrix sp. SG200, assembly GCF_022808935.1. GTDB lineage: Bacteria > Acidobacteriota > Holophagae > Holophagales > Holophagaceae > Geothrix > Geothrix alkalitolerans. Next base: position 126,160 of record NZ_JAKZFR010000004.1, on the reverse strand, counting down.
CTTCCTGAAGTAGCCCGCTGAGGCCCCCGAGTTCCTTTCTCCGCTTTCCTCAGCTCCTCAGCTATCCTCCGCTTTCAACATTCCTTAGCTCTGACGAACAGGTGATGTCCCCATGTTGAAGATCCTCCTTGCCTCCAGGAACGCCGGCAAGCTGCGTGAGTTCGCGGAGCTGCTGTCGGGCGTCACGCTCGTGCCCTGGCCGGCCGAGGCACCGGAGCTGCCGGAAACGGGCGCCTTTTTCCAGGACAACTCCCTGCAGAAGGCGGAGGGCGCAAGGGCCTGGTGGCTCGCGCACGGCTCAGAGCCCGTGGATGGCGTGCTGGCGGATGATTCGGGGCTCTGCGTGGATGCGCTGTGGGGCGGTCCGGGCGTGCTCTCCGCCCGCTTCGCCCCGGACCTGCCCGCCTACCGCGACAAGAACCGGCGCCTGCTGGCGATGGTCCCCGATGGGGCGGACCGCTCGGCCCGGTTCGTGTGCGTGCTGGCCTACGTGCCTTCCCACGGCGAGCCCTTCACCGCCAGCGGTTCCGTGGAGGGCTCCCTGGCCTTCGATCACCGCGGCGAGGGCGGCTTCGGCTACGACCCGATCTTCATCCCCGACGGCTTCGACCGGACCTTCGGCGAGCTGCCCCCGGAGACCAAGCACACCCTCAGCCACCGCGCCCGGGCCTGCGCGGCCTTGCGGGAGCGGCTGGCCCGGTTGCCGCGCTAGCGTGGAAGCATGACCTGGAAGCGCGATCCCCGGACCTGGCTGGCCATTGCCGGTGTGCTGCTGCTGTGGTCCTCGGCCTTCGCAGGCATCCGGGCCGGCCTGCGGATCACACCGGCGGGCCTGCCCGACCTGGATGGCTACGGCCCCGGCGAGCTGGCCCTGCTGCGCTTCGGCACGGCCTCCGTCGCCTTGACCCTGTACGCGCTGGCCACGCGCATGCGGCTGCCGGAACGGCGCGATCTGCCCGTGATCGCCCTGGCCGGCTTCCTGGGCATCAGCGTCTACCACGTGGCCCTCAACTTCGGCGAGCTGACGGTCCAGGCGGGCGCGGCCTCCCTGCTCATCGCGGCGGGCCCGGTGTTCACCGCCCTGCTCTCGGCCCTCTTCCTGGGCGAGCGCCTCACGCGCCTCGGCTGGGGCGGCATCCTGGTGGCCTTCACCGGCGTGGCCCTCATCGCCCTCAGCAGCGGCCGGGGCCTGCGCTTCACGCCTGGAGCCCTGCTCATCCTGCTGTCCGCCGGCGTGGCCGCCGTCTATTCCATCCTCTCCAAGCGGAGCTTCCGGCGCCATTCCGCCTTGGCCTTCACCTGCTACTCCATCTGGGCGGGCACCCTGCCCATGCTCGTCTTCCTGCCGGGCTTGGTCCACCGCATGCCCGTGGCCGCGCCTTCGGCGACGGCGGCCGTGATCTACCTCGGCGTCTTCCCCGGTGCCATCGCCTACGTGCTGTGGAACCTCGCCCTCTCCCGGATGCCCGCCTCCCTGCTCTCCAGCTTCCTCTACCTCTCGCCGGTGCTGGCCAGCCTCATCGCCTGGGTGTGGCTCGGCGAGGTGCCCTCCCCGCTCACCATCCTGGGCGGCGCCATTGCCATCCTGGGCGTCGTCCTGGTGCAGACGAAGGGGTACCGTCTGGCCCGTGCCTAGAGGAAGAGGCGCGGATCCACGCGGGCGTTGTTGAGGCTGAGGGACCAGTGCAGGTGCGGGCCCGTGGCCCGGCCCGTCATGCCGACCTCGCCCAGGAGGTCGCCAGCCTTCACCACCTGGCCCTGGGTCACCGTGACCTTCGACAAGTGGGCGAAGAGGCTCACCACGCCTTCGCCATGGGCCAGGAACACGGCGTTGCCGCTGAAGAAGAAGTCGCCCGTGAGCACCACCACGCCCGCGGCGGGCGCGCGCACGGCCTGGCCCGCCGGGGCCTTGATGTCCAGGCCCGAATGAGGGGCCCTGGGCTGGCCGTTGAAGACCCGACGCAGGCCGAAAGAGCTGGTGAGGCCACCAGGCGTGGGCTGCTGGAACTGAAGCGTGGGCACCAGGCCCTCGGGCCAGGCCCGCCAGGCCGGCGCCATGAGCGCCTGCTCCCGGGCGATGCGCGCCTCGTCCTCCGCGTTGGGCGTCACCCGGCGCTCGTCCTTCAGGCGGATGCGCTGCTCCGGGTAGCGCTTGGGACGGATGGTGAATGGGATGGATCGCCCCCCCACCTCGATCTCCTGCCGGCCCGGCTTCGCGCCCAACGGAATGCCCACCACCGCCACCCAGCCCTTGGCCGCGCGCCGCACAAACACCGACTCCCCGTGGTAGGTCACTTTGGGCGCCGGGCCCTGGCCTGGGATGGTCACGATCGCCACGCCGCCGGGCACCGGCGAGGGCTTGAAGGGAAGCACCGCCGGCGCCGCCCAGGTGGCCATCGCCACGGCCATCAGGCCCAGGGAGCGGCAGGCGGAAAGGCATCGAATCATGGTCATTCCTGAAACCTCGCACAGGCTGGGTTTCCAGGATACCGAAGGGGGCGACCGAGCCGGCGCCAGGGAGCCGCTTGGAGAAGCTCTTCAACCGGCGGTAACCGATGCTGCAAGGTGATTCCCAACTCACCCCCCTTCCTCAACGGATCCACTGGAGGTCGAGGCGCTCAATCAGAAGGGTGTTGTAAAGCCCGAAGGGTGGTCATGGCATCTTGGGCCCGATCCACGGGAACAAACAGATGGTCGTGGTAGGCACCAGCCACTACATTGCAGCTGATGCCCGCCGCTCCCAACGCACCAGCAAAGGCCGCGGTTAGGCCCACCGCGTAAAGATCGGAGTGGACCCTGAGGGTGATCCAGGCGGCCTCGAACAAAGGCGTCAGCTGGTACCGCTGCGCCGTTGCCCCCGTCACGACCACCGATAGCCCCTCGGGTTCGCGGATCGTCGCCAGGGGCTGAAGCGGGCTCACATCGGCATCAAGCGGCAGAGATGCGAACACAAACGCCCCCTCATTCAGAATGGGCTCCATGCATTGAAGGAGCTGCTTCAGATCTGAAACGGGGAGACTCATTGGGGGCACCTAACGGACGGAGCTAACCAAACCATGCACCTGCAGCCGGATCCAGGTTTGACGATGGGTTAAGCAAGCTGGTCACCTGGGAGATGGAGAGCAGCCTTGTCTCAACGAGGAATGATTTATGAGATCGAGGGTTCCAGTCCAGATGGAGTTTGATCCACAAACAGTCTTTTCCGCCCGTGAACGGGATACCCCATTTCACCTTCCAGGTGTCTCCAGATCACAGATAGGACTTTGCCCTTGAGCATCTGCGTTGCCCTTTTGGCCTCTTATTCCAGGGATTCAAGGATTCGGGTCAGTTGCAGCCTGACTAGACTTGTCCGGTTCCCCAGAATTTGAAATCACTTCCACCTGTGCTCGCTCCGTCTCCACAGCCACGGCGACTTTGTCCTCCAGTTTGAAACCCGCCTCTCGCATCTTCACAGCCTCCTGATAGGCCGCCAGGACGGCGGTGCGGACGCGGAGGTACGAGGTGTCGGTGACCTTGGTGTTGAAGGTCAGGGTCGCCACGAGGTAGTCGCGGCCGTCCGGCAGGGTCTGGGGGGTGCTGACCTGGATCTGGGGCGGCATGATGGCCGAGGAGCTGCTCTCCCGAAGGTCCACCGACAGGCGCTCGCACCAGGCCTGGAGCCGCGGCGTGAGCGACAGGCCCTCCTCTGGGGAGGCCACCATCACGCGGCCGTAGAGCGTGAAGAACAGCCGCAGCTGCGGCGGGTCGAAGGCATGGTTCAGGTAGCCCGACATGCTCGCGATCTGCTGGAAGTCTTTCAGCAGGGCCTGGAGCTTGGGGCTGGCCTGGGCCGGACTCATCCGCGGGTCCCGTATCCGTACCGACCCACCAGCAGGTCCAGCCGCTTGCGGGCGTCCTCGGTGACCGCGTCGGGGGCGGTGAAGAGGGCCGCCTTCAGGGCATCGCCGCAGGCGCAGGCCCGCGGGGCCCCGGAAAGATCGGGCACCGCCGCGCGGAGCAGGCGCTGGGCCTTGTCCACGTTGGCGTGCATGACCTCCAGCACCGAGGCGGCGTCCACGCCCTCCTCCTCCTCGCGCCAGGCATCGTAGTCCGTCACCAGGGCGATGCAGGCATAGCAGAGCTCGGCCTCGCGGGCCAGACGGGCCTCGGTCACCTGGGTCATGCCGATGAGGTCCGCGCCCCAGCTCTGGTGCAGGCGGCTCTCGGCGCGGGTGGAGAAGGCCGGCCCCTCCATGCAGACGTAGGTGGCGCCCCCCTCGATGGGAATGGACAGGGCCTGTCCAGCCTTGAGCAGGGCCGCGGTCGTGTGGGCGCAGACCGGTTCCGCGAAGCTCACGTGGGCCACCAGCCCCTCGCCGAAGAAGGTGTCCTTCCGATGGCGGGTCTTGTCGATGAACTGACTCACGAGGCGCAGTTCGCCTGGCTTGTGGCGGGCCTGGAGGCTGCCCACGGCGGAGACGGAGATGAGGCGCTCGACGCCCAGGGACTTCAGGGCCCAGAGGTTCGCGCGGTAGTTCACCTCGCTGGGGGTGAAGCGGTGGCCTTCGCCGTGGCGGGCCAGGAAGGCCACGGGGATGCCGTCCAGGGCGCCGAGGTGCACAGGCCCCGAGGGGGCACCGAAGGGAGTCTGCACCAGCTCCGTCCGGTCGAGGGAGAGCCCTTCCATCCGGTAGAGTCCACTGCCGCCGATGATGCCGATGGGTGCTCGCATGCGGCCATTGTACTTGCGGAATCCACCGGCGCCGTGGTTCTCTGAAGTTTGACAATTTCGTGCTGGATGCACGGGAAGCAGGTGAGACTCCTGCGCTGCCCCGCAACGGTATGCACCACGCCCACGTGTCACCGGGTGTGAGACCTCAAGTCCGAGTCACTGGGATCGTCCCGGGAAGGCTCGGAGGGCGCCGAAAGGCTCCTGTCGCGTGCGAGCCCGGAGACCGGTCCCGCACCTCACCCCCCGTCGCGGGAACGGGCCGGGCCTTCCCCCTGCGGGACGCCCTGCCGCCGCGACCTCATGCGTGGAGGCATGATGGGTTCTGCCCGCATTCTCTTCTCCCTGGCGGCCGTATCCGCCCTCTCCGTGGCCGCGGAGGCCGACCGCAAGCCCGCCGAGGCCACGGTCACCGTCAGCGCCGAGGCCCAGCCCGTGGAGGTCACCCGGACTCCGGGCCCCGTCCGCATCCTGGAGGCCGAGGAATTGGCCCGCCTTGGCGCCCGCACCCTGGCCGACCTACTGGACACCCTCCAGCCCGGGGCCGTCATGGGCACCGGCGGCACGGGCAAGCAGGCCTCCGCCTTCCTCAACGGCACCCTCAGCCGCAACGTGGTGGTGCTCCTGGACGGCCTGCGGCTCAACGACCCCACGGCTCTCTCGCCTGACATGGGCGCCCTCAGCCTCGTGGGCATCGAGCGCGTGGAGCTGATCCTCGGGCCCTCGTCCGTCCTCTACGGCAGCGACGCCATCGGCGGCGTCATCGCCCTCACCAGCACAGGGCGCGGCGCCGAAGGCTGCCACGGCCAGGCCACCTTGAAGGCGGGCACCGACAGCCTGCTGGGCGGCTCCGCCCAGGCCCAGGTGACCGGAAGCCGCGGCTGGATCGCCGCCGGCGCCGAAGCTCAGAAGCAGGAGAGCGGCTTCCCCGACGACGCCTTCCGCCAGGCCGGCGGCTTCCTGAGGATGGGGACGAAGCTCGGCGGGGCCGACCTGACGGCCTTCTATCGCAACAGCGGCCAGACGGCTTCCATCCCTTTCACCACCTCCGGCTGGCCCGCGGCCCGCAGCTACGAACCCCAGCGCGAGATGCGCGCCCGGCAGGAGAGCTGGGGCGCCAGGCTGCACTGGGCCTTGGCGCCCGGGCTGGCGCTAGAGAACACACTCCAGGCCCTGGAGGGCCGGACGGGCGATCCCAGCGGGCCCAAGCGCCAGCAGACGGACCGCGACTTCCGCCGCGTGGAGGACCAGCTCACGCTGCACTGGACACCAGCCCCCGCCTTCCGCCTCTCCGGCCGGCTGGAGGGCCGCCAGGACACCAGCCATGCCCGGAACTACTACGACCCCGACACCTTTACCGCTGTGCAGTACCGGGGAGAGGGCACGGACCTTGCCGGAGCGCTGGAGCTGCGCTGGATGCTGGCCGAAGGCCTGGACTGGACCGCGGGCCTGCGCCGCGACGCGGGCCACCGGGACCTCACCCGCTCGGACACAGGCCTCCGCAGCCGCGCGGGCAGCGCCGGGGCGGGCACCTGGCGCACGGGCCTAAATTGGGTGGTGGCGCCGGCGCTTCGCCTCTACGCCAGCGCAGGCCAGGGCTTCCGCATGCCCAACACCACCGAGTTCGCCCTGAACGCCCAGGCGGAAAGCCAGGACAACACGGCCTACCCGATCCGCCCCGAGCGCAGCCGCACCGTTCAGCTCGGCGCCACGGGCCAGTTCGGCGACCACTGGGAGTATCGCCTCGAGGCCCAGCGCACGCGCGTGTCCGAGCTGTTGGGCTACGTCTACGACACCAGCTTCGCCTTTCCGCCTCTCTTCACCTCGCACTACGCGAACCAGGGCTCCATCCGGGCCCAGAGTCTGGAAGGCGCCCTGGGCTGGCGCGGCGGCGAAACCGTGGCCTACGGCTGGGACGTGATCCTCCGCAGCCAGGAGACCCGCGACCTGGACCACAACACGGAAGCCGACCGCTTCGGCGCCCAGACCTCTGCCATCCTGCGCCACCCCTTCTTCACGGCTGCCCTGGCGGCCTTCGTCCAGTCCGGCACTTGGCGCGCCGACCTCCGCTTCGCCCGCGTGGGCCCCCGCTACGACCTGAACGACACCACGTACCAGGTGCTCTCCACACGCAGACCCTACCGCGACCTCAGCCTGGGCCTGCGCCATGAGCCCGTGAAGCACCTCACCCTGGCCCTTCGCGGCGAACACCTGCTGGAGCCGAAGCAGACCGTCCAGGATTGGCTCAGCGGACGCTACGATCAGGACGGCGACGCCAGCCTGGTCTACGGGTTCCCCGCCCCCGGCCCCCGCTGGACCCTGGCCGCGACCTGGAAGTGGTGACGGAGGCGAGGCGTGAAACACGGAACGGATCCCCGCCAAGGCGCCAGGACGCCAAGCAAAGCCCTTCTTGGCGTCTTGGCGGTGAGACGTTTTCTTTTTCTTCTGATCGCCACCGTCTCCCTGCTCGCCGCGCGACCCCAGCGGGTGGTGAGCCAGTCGGTCGGCACGGACGAGCTGCTGTTGGCCCTGGCGGATCCCGGCCAGATCGCCGCCCTGAGTCACATCGGCCGGGACGCGCGGTTCAGCGCGGCGGCCAGCGAGGCCCAGCGGTTCCCGGCCCTCAAGGACAGCGACGCGGAAAGCGTGCTCCGCTTCCGGCCCGACCTGGTGCTGGCCGCCAGCTTCACCCGCCCTGAGACCCTGGCCCTGCTCCGGCGGGCCGGGGTCCGGCTGGTGGTGCTGGACCGCTTCGACACGCTGGAAGATGTCTACGCCAGCATCAGGATCCTGGGTCGCGAACTGGGCCAGGAGGCCCGCGCCGAGGCCCTCATCGCCCAGTGCCGCGGCCGGGTGCAGGCCCTCGCGGGACGCCTCAGGGGCGTCCGTCCCGTCCGCGTCCTCACCGCCGGGGCCTATCCCTTCACCGCCGGCTCCGGCACGACCTTCCAGGACCTCTGCGACCACGCCGGGGCCATCAACGTGGCCGCCGAGGCCGGGCTCAAGGGCCACGCGCCCACGCCTTCGGAAAGGCTGCTCACCTGGAACGCCGAGGTGCTGGTGATCTCCGGGGACCGGGCCGACGCATCAGATACGCGCGCCCGCCTGGCGGAGATCCCCCACTACCGCGTCCTGCCCGCCTTCAAGGCCGGCCGCTTCGTGGTTCTCCCCGGCGCCCTCATGTCCAGCGTCTCCCACCGCCGCATCGACGCCTACGAGATGTTGGCCAGGGGCCTCCATCCGGAACGCTTCCGGTGAGAACCCGCCTGGCCATCCCCATTCTCGTGACGCTGCTGGTCATGGCCTTCCTGGCCTCGCTGGCCTTCGGCGAGCTGCGGCTGTCCTTCTCGCAGGTCGTGGCCGCCCTGGGCGGCGGCAGCGATGACATCGCCCGGACGGTGGTACGCGACTTCCGCCTGCCCCGCGCCCTGGTGGGCATGGCGGCGGGCGCGGCCCTGGGCGCCAGTGGCGTCGTCATGCAGGCCTTCTTCCGCAACCCGCTCGCCAGCCCCGGCCTCCTGGGGGTGAGCAGCGGGGGCGCCCTGGGCGCCGTGGCGGTGCTGGCGCTGGGCCCCATGCTGGGTTTCGCCTCCGCCACGCTGTGGGCGCTGCCCGCGGCCTCGGTTCTGGGCGCCTTCGGTGCGACGGGTGCGGTGCTGATGCTCGCCCAGCGGGGCGCGGACACCGAGCGGCTCCTGCTCTCCGGCGTGGCTCTGAACGCTCTCCTGGGCGCGGGGACCAGCTTCCTGCTCACCACCACGGTGGGCCACTTCGAGGTGAACGCCCAGATCCTCTTCTGGCTCATGGGCGGCCTGGAGAGCCGCAGTTGGGAGCACGTCTGGATGGGCGTGCCGGCCATCCTTGCGGGCTGCCTCCTCCTGCTGCCCCTGGGGCGGGCCATGGACCTGCTGAGCCTGGGCGAGCACAGCGCCCAGAGCCTGGGCGTGGACGTGCGCCGCCTGCGCCGCCAGCTCATTGCCCTGTCCACGGTGCTCACGGCCCTGGCCACGGCCACGGCCGGCGTCATCGGCTTCGTGGGCCTGGTGGTGCCGCACATCCTCCGACTGGCCTTCGGTCCGGCGCACCGGCGCCTGCTTCCCCATTCCATGCTGGGCGGCGCGGCCTTCCTCCTGGCCTGCGATCTCGTTACCCGCACCTTCCCCATCGGCCTGCGCCTGGGCGTCGTCACGGCCCTGGTGGGCGGCCCCTTCTTCCTGTGGCTGCTGCGGAGGCCGCGGTGAGGCGAGTCCCCGGTCCACAGTCCTCAGTCTTCAGCCCGGACACGGAGGCGACGCCATGAGCACGCCCGCCCTCCATGCCGCTGGATTGTCCGTGCCGGGCCGGCTGGATGCCGTGTCGCTCGATCTCGGCCCCGGTGAACTGGTGGCGATGGTGGGGCCCAACGGGGCGGGCAAGTCCACGCTGATCCAGGCCCTGGCAGGATTGTTGCCGGCCCACGGAGCCATCCATTGGAATGGCCAATCGCTGTCGCACATCCCTGCCGCAGAGCGGGGCCGGCGCCTGGCCTGGGTGGGACAGGAGGCCCACTTCGAGTTCGCCTTCCCGGTGCGCGAGGTGGTGGCCCAGGGCCGCTACGCCTGGGGCGACGATCCCACGGGTGTGGCCGAGGCTCTGGCGGAACTGGACTTGACGTTCCTGGCGGACCGCCCGGCGACGCGTCTCTCTGGCGGCGAACGCCACCGAGTGGCCCTGGCCCGGGCCCTGGCCACCCAGGCGCCCATCCAGCTCTGGGACGAGCCTGTGGCTCAGCTGGACGTGCGGCACGCGCTGGAGGTCATGCGCCTGGCCCGACGCCGGGCGGACGGCGGCGGCACCGTCCTGGTGAGCCTCCACGACCTGCGCGCCGCCTATCGCTTCGATCGCGTGCTCGTCCTGGATCGGGGCCGCCTTGTGGGCAACGGCGGGCCCCACGAGGTCCTCACCGCCGACCTCATCCGCCAGGTCTTCCGCGTGGAGGCCACGTTCGTCGAGTCCCTGGTGCCTGAGCTGCCACAGGATTGAGCGGTCTATTCACCGCAGAAAACGCGGAGGGAAGAAGATCACCCTTCGCGTTCTTTGCGGTGAAAGGCTGTTTCAAGCTTTCGGCGCCTGCCGGGACAGCACCCACCCCAGCCCCACGGGCCCTGCCACGGTGGTGAGCAGGAGGGCGCCGATGATGCCGGCCTGGATGTCGGGGCTCAGCAGGGGGGTGCCATGCCACTGGAGCTGAGCGCCGGTGGCCACGAAGATGAGGCCCACCTCGCCGCGGGGGACCATGCCCCAGCCCACCACCGCCGCGCGGGTGCCCCGGCCTCCCGTGTAGCCCGCCACGTACTTCCCGACCACGCCGAGCAGGGCCAGCACGGCCGCGAAGCCCAGGGTCCTGGGTCGGAAGAGGGCCGTGGGATCCACCTTGGCCCCCATGAGCACGAAGAAGAGGGGGGAGAGCACCGTCACGAGGGGGTGGACCAGTTCCTCGAGGGAGTGCTTCTCCCGGTGCTCCAGGTCCACGATGTGGGCGGGCTCCAGGATGAGGCCCGCGGCGTAGGCGCCCACGATGGAGGCCAGGCCCGCCAGGCTGCCCAGCCAGGCCAGCAGGAAGGCGAAGCCGAGGCCCAGGGGCAGCAGCACCTGCTCGCCTCGGAACCGGCTGGCCAGGCGGAAGAGGCGCGGCGTCGCGACGCGACCCAGCGTGAGGGCCGCCGCGAGGAAGCCCAGGGCGAGGAGGAGGGTTCTCGCCAGCTCGGAACCCAGGGATCCGCCTGGTCCGCCCAGCCCGCCCGTGGCCGAGGCCCCCACGAGACCCGAGACCGCCACCAGCACCAGCAGGCCCAGCACGTCATCCACCACAGCGGCGCCCACGATGATGCGGCCTTCCACGGAATCCGCCGCACCCTTCTCCCGCAGAACCTGGGCGGAGATGCCGATGCTGGTGGCGCAGAGGCAGGCACCGATGAAGAGGTCGAGCACGAAGGGCGAGCCCGCGGGCAGCAGGAGCCAGGCCCCCGCCAGGCCCGCGGCCATGGGCGCGACCACGCCGATGGAGGCCACCCGCAGCGAGGCCGCGCCCACCTTCATCATCTGCGGCACGGTGGATTCCAGCCCCACGGCGAACATGAGCACCACCACGCCGAGGCCCCCCAGCAGCTCGGCGGCCGGGGAGGCCGCCACCTCCGGCACCAGGGGCCAGGCCCGGTGGAGGGCCGTGAGGGCCAGCCCCACGGCCAGCTCGCCGGTGACCGCGGGCAGCTTCAGGCGCACGGCCAGCTCCCCACCCACCTTGGCGGAGAGCCACAGCAGCGCCAGCAGCATCAGGGTGCCGGCGAGGGGGTCGTGAACCAGGAAGGCCAGGGTCATCCGGTACCTCGGGAAATGGTGTGACCCGAGGATACCCCACGGTTCATGGACATTCCCGCTCAGCCGGAGCCACAACGGGCCACCACCAGCGGATGGGCACCCTCAGCTCTCTGCCGTACCGGTTCCCTCGCCCTGCTTCAGCCAGGGCAGGTGGTGGACATGGATGCGGCCCTCGAAGGTTACGTGAAGCCCGTCGCGCGCGGCGTCCTGGTGGTTCAGCACGGAGCCCCGCGCCCGGGTCTGGTCCAGCACGGCCAAGTCGATGTCCCCCACCAGCACCATCTCGGAGTTCGGGGCGGCCTCGGTGGCGATGCCATCCATGGGGAAGTGGTAGTCGGAGGGCGTGTAGACGCCGCTCTGGGCGTACTGCGCCGTGAGATCCGTGATGAGGGGCAGGCTGCCCACCATACCGGCAGTCACCACGTAGATCTGGTTCTCCACGGCCCGGGCCCGGGCGCAGGTGGTGACGCGGCTGTAGCCCCGCCGGTCGTCCGTGAGATAGGGCACCACCAGCAGCTGGACCTCCTGCTCCGCCTGGATCCGCGCCACCTCGGGAAACTGCACGTCGTAGCAGATGGACACGCCCATCCGGCCGAAGTCCGTGTCGATGATGTGGATCTCCTGGCCCGGCTCAAAGCGCCAGACGTTCCGCTCCGTGGGGGTGAGGTGAAGCTTGGGCTGGTGGACCGGCCCGTGGCCCGGCACGAAGATGGAGGCCACGTTCTGCAGCTTCCCGTCCACGAAGCGGGGATGGGTGCCCGCCACGATGATGCGGTCGTACTTCCGCGAGAGGTGGAGGAACAGTCCCTCGTAGTCGACCGTGAACCGCTCCGCCAGCTCCCGCATGGCCTCCGGCGGCGGGAAGCCGGGCCGCAGACAGCTCAGCAGCTGGACCGCCAGCAGTTCGGGAAACACGATGACATCGGCGTCGTAGTCGTCGCCCACATCCACGTAGTTCTCCACCTGGGTGGCGAAGGCGGCAAAGTCGGCCACGGGGCGCAGGGCGTACTGGATGCCGCAGACCCGCACGGGACGGGACAGGAATGGGGTGGGAGCCTTGAATCGCATGCCGTCGCCTCCTCAGAGTTCCATGACGATGAGAGCCGCGTGGCCCAGGGTCTCCGGGTCCGGAGCGTAGTCCCGGAGCACGCCGCGGACCTGGAACCCCACACGGAGCTGCTTGGACAGGGTGGAGTCGAAGATCCGGCCGGCCACCACGGCCTCCACATAGGCCTCGAGGCTCATCCTGTGGGCCTCGAGGTGGTAGCCAGGGATGCGGGCCCCGGCCACGAAGGCGCGGCAGCCCAGGCGCCGGCCCAGTTCGATGCGGCCCTGGTAGAGGAGCCGCCCGATGCCCTGGTCCTGCCAGGCCGGATCCACGGCGATGTTCACGCCGTAGAGGGCGTCTCCTCCGGGATCGTGGGTGGAAAGGCTGCCGCGCCCGGTGATCTCGGACCAGGAGTGGGGGGCCAGCGCCGCGGCCATCGGCACTCGCTCGGCGGTGGCCGTCCCCACGATCCTCCCCCCGGCCTCCACCACCATCTGGCCTTCTGGGAACCGTTCGATGTGGCGCATGAGGTTCTCTGCGGACCATACCGCCTCGGGGCCGTGGGGTGGGGGATAAACCCGGGTCATCAAGGCCTGGATCCCCGGTATGTCTCCCGGGGTCCGAAGGCGCATTACGGGGGTGGATGGGCAACGGTCGTCCATGGCGCTCCCGGAAATGGCTCTTCAGGTTAACCCACCCCGCCAGCCAGGCCGTTCGGGCTAGCCTGAGGCATGCCCTGGATCGATGCTGCCGCCTGGACCGCCACCACCCTGCTTCTCGCGGGGCTGGTCCTCCTGCGCCGGCACTGGGCCCGGCTGCCCGCCCTGACCCCGGATCCCGCCCTGCCTGCGGACCCGCCCTCCGTGTGCCTCTGCATCCCCGTCCGGAACGAGGCCCTCGAGCTGCCGGCCGCCATCGACTCCTGGCTGGCGCAGGACTACCCGGCCCTGCGAATCGTCGTGGTGGATGACGGCTCCACGGACGGCAGCACCGAGATCCTCCAGGGCCGCGAAGCCGGCCGGCCGGACCGTCTCCGGGTCGTTCGGAACGACAGCCTGCCCGCCGGCTGGCTGGGGAAGAACCACGCCCTGGACCTGGCCGCCCGCCAACCCGAAGCCCAGGGCGCCGCATGGCTGCTCTTCGCGGACGGGGACGTGCAGGCTTCGCCGGATCTCCTCCGGCGGGCCGTGGCCTTCGCCCTGGCCCAGCCCACGGACATCCTGGCCCTCATCCCCGGGGTGGACGCGGTCGACCCGGCGGAGCGGGTGGTGCTGCCCCTGGCGGCTTCGGCCTTCCAGCTGCTGGTGCCCCCCCACCAGGTGCCGAACCCCCGCCATCCCGCCTTCTGCGGCGTGGGCGGCTTCACCCTGGTGAGGCGGGAGGCCTACGAGGCCGCCGGCGGCCACGCGGCGGCTCCCCTGGAGGCCATCGACGACATGATGCTGGCCCGGCGGATGAAGCGGGCCGGCTTCGTGAACCGAGTGGCCCGGGGCGGCCCGGACCTGCACCTGCGGATGTACCACGGCCTGGGGGAGCTGGTGCGGGCCATGCGGAAGAACGCCGCCGCCCTGCCCGCCTGGGGCCTCCTGCCCCTGCTCCTCCCGCCCGTGGCCCTGGTGATGCTCGCCCCCCTCTGGCTGCCCTTCGCCGGCCACCCGGGCCTGGCCCTCTTCCTCTGGCTGCTGGTGCCGGCCCTGGCGGGGGACGTCCAGCAGCGCATGACCGGCCGGCCCATGGACCTGCTCTGGGCCCTCTGGCCCCTGGACGCCCTGGTCTTTACGGCCGGCACCGCCTGGGCCTTCGCGGACCGCCTCCGGGGGGTGAACCACTGGCGTGGGCGAGACGTCAAGCTGCGCTAGGCTGGTGGACCCGCCTCTCGCGGGCGGCCGAAAAGATTTTCTTGTTTTTTTCGCTTTTTGAATCCATCCTGGAAAGCACCCCTTCCGGAGGACCCCATGGCCGCAGCCGAACAAGATGACCGCCTGAAAGCCCTGTCCCGCACCGTGGCCGACATCGAGCGGGCCTTCGGCAAGGGTTCCATCATGAAGCTGGGCGACCGCATGAGCCCCGCCGAGGGCCTCGAGGTCATCAGCACCGGCTCCATCGCCCTGGACAGCGCCCTGGGCGTCGGCGGCGTGCCCAAGGGCCGCATCGTCGAAGTCTACGGGCCGGAAGCCAGCGGCAAGACCACCCTGGCGCTGCACATGGTGGCCCAGGCCCAGAAGAAGGGTGGCCTGGCCGCCTACATCGACGCCGAGCACGCCCTGGACCCCGAATACGCCAAGAAGCTGGGCGTGGACGTGGACAACCTCTTCATCAGCCAGCCGGACAGTGGCGAGCAGGCCCTGGAGATCTGCGACCAGCTCGTGCGCAGCGGCGCCCTGGACATCATCGTGGTGGACTCCGTGGCCGCCCTGGTGCCCAAGGCCGAGATCGACGGCGAGATGGGCGACAGCCACGTGGGCCTCCAGGCCCGCCTCATGAGCCAGGCCCTCCGCAAGATGACCGGCACCATCAGCAAGACCCGCAGCTGCGTGGTCTTCATCAACCAGATCCGCATGAAGATCGGCGTGATGTTCGGCAACCCCGAGACCACCACCGGCGGCAACGCGCTCAAGTTCTACGCCTCCGTGCGCCTGGACGTCCGCAGCATCCAGAGCATCAAGGGCAACACGGGCGATCCCCTGGTGGCCGCCAAGGACGAGGACTCCTCCGTGGTGGGCAAGAAGACCAAGGTGAAGGTCGTCAAGAACAAGGTCGCCCCGCCCCTCAAGGTCGCCACCTTCGACATCATGTATGGCGAGGGCATCAGCCGCACCAGCGAGCTGGTGGAGCTGGGCACCCAGCTGGAGATCATCCAGAAGAGCGGCTCCTGGTACAGCTACAAGGACAGCCGACTGGGCCAGGGCGCCGAGAACGTGAAGAAGCTCTTCACCGACAATCCCGAACTGGCAGACGAGGTGGAAGGCCTCATCCGCGAGCGCCTCGGCATGAAGAGCGCCGCCGTGGAAGTGTAAGCATCATCGACCTGCACGCCCTTGGAAGGGGTCGGCAGACGGCGGCGGTCCCCAAAGGCCGCCGCCGTTTTTGATTTGACCGAATGTGAAAGACGGGAACGCGAAGGGGAAAGGCAAGGACGCGAAGGCGCCTCCATTGCTCCGGTGCAGGATCTGGGCCTTCGGCCCCCCGGTCGCGCCCAGCCCACCAAAGGATGCCCAGGATGGCTCGAAGCTTCTTCGCGGTCTTCGCGCGTCCGCATGGCGTCTTAGCGCCCTTCGCGTTCCCAATCTTTCCGCTGGGCGGGTGAAGCTAGTCCTTGTCCTGCACGCCCAGGCCCGCCCCCCGCAGATGCTTCGGCAGGGGCGCCGCGCCCTGGGCGCTGAACGGGGCGCCGGCGGGGGCCACTGCCTTCGGCGCGGAGGGCCGGGGCCCCGGCTGGGCACCTGGCTGGGCACCTGGCTGGGCCCCAGGCTGGGCCTGGAGGGACTTCATCTGCTCGGCCGTGGCGAAGGGCTCCAGGCGGGCGATCTGCTCGGCGGTGGGGAAGCCTTCGTAGCGGACGCGCCGGGGCCCCCAGATGTCCACGGCAGTGCCGCGGACCTCGTGCATGCGGGGCAGGGATTGGCGCCAGTAGATCCCCAGCGGCTCGCCATCCGGGCCGGCGAAGCCAATGAGGTCGGCCTCGGGGAGCAGGGTCGGGGCCCCGCCGGTCCAGGTGGCCATGGTGAGCGGCTTGCCCTGGGCGGTCTTCAGCAGCAGGACCGGAGCCGGGCGCCCCAGCTCGGGATCCAGGTCCTTCTCCTGGTTCCGGAGGGCCTCCAGGAAGTCCATGTTCTTCAGCTCCCGCTGGGGGGCCGACATGGGATGGGGCTCCTGGAGCCGGGCGGTCACCAGCTTGTCGCCGATGCGCTCCAGCACTGCGAGCTGGAGGGGCGGAGCGCCGGCCTGGCTCCCGGCTTGGCTCTTGGCCTGGAGGGCCCGGCCCACTTCCTCCATGAGCTTGGGCAGGAGGATCTGGGGCGCCGCCAGCAGGGTGTCCGCCATGGGGATGGCCAGGAAGGGATGCTGGTCCTTGAAGAGGCCATGCCAGACCTCGGGCAGCAGCAGGCGGGCCGCGTCGGCCCCGTCGTGCCAGGGCGCCTGGTAGATGCCCGAGGGCAGCCGCACGAAGGCCCCCTCGCTGCGGTGACGCAGCTGGTCCAGGGCCAGATCCAGCACGTCCTCGGCGGGCTGGTCCCAGATCCGGAGCCAGGCGGCAGGCATCACCACCTCAGCCACCCGGATCCGAGTTGTCAGGCCATCGATGAAGGCGTGGCTCCAGCGGCCCTCGCGCTCGGCCCGCCAGGTGGGCACCAGCTCTGGCAGTAGGTGGTCCTGGGCATCGATCCACGGCTCCGGGAGGGGCAGGCCCAGCCGGTGGGTCTCCGCCACCGCATCCGCCCAGGCCTCACGCTCCTCCGCCCGGCGATGGGCCTCGAAGGTCGGCACAAGCGCCTCCAGTCCCGGCAGGGAGGCTGGCAGGCCCCGTGTCTCCAGCAGGGTGGCCAGCGACGGCAGGGGCGCCTCGTCGGCGCGGGAACGGAAGCGATCGAAAAAGCCCATATTCAGCGGTCCAATCAAACAGTCCATTCTGACGCATTAAATGAAATTATGCTTGGGGAATGGAGCCTCGCGACACCCTGGGCCGCCCCCTCAAGGCGCTGCGCATCTCGGTCACCGACCGCTGCAACTTCCGGTGCACCTACTGCATGCCCAAGGATGTCTTCGGGCCGGACTATCCCTTCCTGGCCCGGGAGGCCCTGCTCAGCTTCGAGGAGATCACCCGGCTGGCGCGGATCTTCATCCGCCTCGGCGTCACCAAGATCCGCCTCACGGGCGGTGAGCCCCTCATGCGCCGGGAGCTGCCGGTCCTGGTGCGCATGCTCTCGGCGCTGCCCGGCCTGGAGGATCTCGCTCTCACCAGCAACGGCGTGCTCCTGCCCGACCTAGCCCGCCCCCTGAAGGACGCCGGCCTGAACCGGATCACCGTCAGCCTCGACACCCTGCGCCCCGACCGCTTCCGGGCCATCAGCGACACGGACCTGCCCCTGGACCGTGTGCTGGCGGGCGTGGCGGCCGCCCGGGCCGCGGGCTTCGGCCCCGTCAAGCTGAACTGCGTGCTCAAGCGCGGCGTGAATGACGACGAGATCCTCGACCTGGCCGCCTTCGCCCGCGAGGAAGGCCACACCCTGCGCTTCATCGAGTTCATGGACGTGGGCACCACCAACGGCTGGCGGATGGAGGAAGTGGTGCCCGCCTCCCGGGTCCGGGCCCTGATCCATGCCCACTGGCCCCTGGAGCCCGTGGAGGCCGAGGGCGACGCCGTGGCCCGCACCTGGCGCTATGGCGACGGGAAAGGCGAGGTGGGACTCATCGCCTCCGTGACCCAGCCCTTCTGCGGGGGCTGCGACCGCGCCCGCCTCTCGGCGGAAGGCCGCCTTTATACCTGCCTCTTCGCCGGAGACGGTCTCGACCTGAAGGGGTTCCTCCGGAACGGGCATGACGATCCGGGCCTGACGGCCCTGCTGGGCTTCCACTGGAAGCGGCG
Organism: Geothrix sp. SG200; assembly: GCF_022808935.1. Lineage (GTDB taxonomy): Bacteria > Acidobacteriota > Holophagae > Holophagales > Holophagaceae > Geothrix > Geothrix alkalitolerans. The sequence goes on along the minus strand of NZ_JAKZFR010000004.1, from coordinate 108,460 downwards.
GGGCGATCACTATTCAGAGATCCGTCACGCCGCCACGCCCGGTCTCCCCAAGGTGGAAATGTCCCGCATGGGGGGATGACACCCGGCCTGCGAACCGATCCCCGAGGCTCCCCATGCGCATCCGCCCCCCCTTCGCGATCCTCCTCCTGGCCGCGGGCCTCCTGGCGGCGCCTCCCGCGGCGGTCGTCCATGGGGGCGCCGGCAGCCCGCGCGCCCGCATGGACGGGACGGATCCGGCCGCGGCGAAGGCCCTGGCGACCCTGAAGGCCGGCGGCAGCGCCCTGGACGGTGCCCTGGCCGGCGTGGTGGTGCTGGAGGACGATCCCCGCTTCAACGCCGGCACCGGCGCCAACATCCGCCTGGACGGCAGGACCATCCAGATGGACGCCGCCTGCATGGATGGCGCCACCGGCGGCTACGGCGCCGTGGCCGCCATCGAGCGCGTGAGGAATCCCGTGCTGGTGGCCCGCAAGGTCATGGACACGCCCCACCTCCTCATCGTGGGCGAAGGCGCCACCCGCTTCGCCCGGGCCATGGGCTTTCCCGACTACGACCCCACCTGCGCCGAGAACAAGGCCCGCTTCCAGCGCGTGCAGGCCATCCTCAAGGGCTCGGACCCTCGCCAGATCGAGGCCTGGAAGCGCTACGACTGGAAGAAGGCCTGGAACTTCCCCACGCCGCTGAAAGAAGCGCTGGGACCCTCGGACACCGTGGGCTGCGTCACCCGCGACGCCAAGGGGAACTTCGCCGCCGCCATCAGCACCGGCGGCACCACCATCACCTTCTACGGTCGCGTGGGCGACGTGCCCATGTTCGGCGCGGGCATCTACGCGGGCCCCAAGGGCGCCGTGGCCTGCACCGGCAACGGCGAGGACATCATCAAGCACCTGGTGGCGAAAACCACCTACGACCTGCTGGCCCGGGGCCTCCCCGCCCAGGAGGCCGTGGACCGCGCCCTCAGGGCCTTCCCCCCCACCATCGACCTCGGCCTCGTCGCCGTCGGCCCCAGCACCACCGGCGGCGGCTGCAACTACAGCGCCGAGAAGAAGGCCTTCGTCACCGACTACCGCCGCCAGATGGCGTGGAGCGTGGCGCAGTAGCCTCACGCCCTTCGCATCATCTGCGCGATGAGGAAGGCCATCTCCAGGCTCTGGCTGCGGTTGAGGCGGGGGTCGCAGCCGCTCTTGTAGGCGCGCTCGAGGTCTGCCTCGACGAGGCCCTCGACGCCGCCGGTGCACTCGGTGACGGGCTCGCCGGTGAGCTCGAAGTGGACGGCGCGCAGCTTCGAGCCGTGGGCGCGGTGGAGGTCGGCCACCTCCCGCAGCTCCTGGAGGATGTCGCCGAAGTCCCTCGTCTTGAGCCCTCCTTTGGTCGTGCGCCCGTTGCCGTGCATGGGATCGCAACTCCACAGCACGGGATGACCCTCGGCGCGCGCGGCCTCGATGAGGCCCGGCAGCACGCGGCCCGCCTTCCCTGCCCCGAAGCGGGTGATGAGCGTGAGCCGTCCCGGCTGGCGCTCCGGATCCAGCTTGGACAGCACCTGTCGCAGCTGGTCCGGCGTCATGGCGGCGCCGACCTTCAGGCCGATGGGATTGGCCAGGCCCCGGATGTACTCCAGGTGGGCGCCGTCCATCTGGCGGGTGCGCTCGCCGATCCAGAGGAAGTGGGCGCCCAGGTTGTAGTGGGCCCCCTTCTCGGGCACCCAGCGCGTGAGGGCCGTCTCGAAGGGCAGGTGCAGGGCCTCGTGGCTGGTGAACAGCTCGCCGGTGCGCAGGTGCTCGGGCAGGCCGCCCAGGCACCTCACGAAGTCGAGGGAGGCCCGCACCTGCTCCAGCGTCTCCAGGTAGTGGCCCGCGTCCTCGCGGCTCCAGGGAAGGTCCCAGTGCTCGGGGTTGTGCAGGTCCGCGAAGCCGCCGTCCACCAGGGCCCGCAGGTGATTGAGGGTGGCCGCGGCGCGGTGGTAGGCCTCCAGGAGTCGCCGGGGATCGGCCTCGCGCTGGGCCGGATCGAGCCCATTGATGAGGTCCCCGCGGTAGACGGGCACGCGATGACCGTCCACCAGCTCCGTGTCCCCGCTTCTGGGCTTGGCGTACTGGCCCGCGATGCGGCCCAGGTGGACCACGCCCGTGCGGCCGCCGTGGGTGATGAGCACGGACATCTGGAGCAGGACGCGCAGCTTGTCCTGGATGATCGGCCCACGGCAGTCCGCGAAGGCCTCGGCGCAGTCGCCCCCCTGGAGGAGGAAGCGCTTTCCCGCGGCGGCCTCGGCGATGAGGCTCCGGAGGTGGTCCACCTCCTCGGCCACCACCAGGGGCGGCAGCTCCCGCAGCTCCGCCAGGGCCGCCTCCACCCCCGCGGCGTCGCGGTAGTGCGGCTGCTGGGCCGCGGGCAGGCCGCGCCAGGAATCGGGGGTCCAGGTCCGGCCAGTCATCGCGCCACCTCCAGCGCCCGGGGATAGCTGCCCAGGACCTTCAGCGAGGCGCAGACGCCCCGCAGCTCCTCCAGGGCCTCCGCCAGCGCCGGATCCGCCGCGTGGCCCTCGACATCAAGGAAGAAGACGTATTCCCAGAGTTTGCGCCGGGTGGGCCGGCTCTGGATGCGGCTGAGGTTCAGGCCCCGGCGGGCCAGAGGTTCCAGCAGGCGCAGCAGGGCGCCGGGGCCGTCCTGGGCCATGGCCAGCAGGGTGGTGCGGTCGCGGCCCGTGGGCTCGGCGGACCTGGGCCCCAGCACCAGGAAGCGGGTGGCGTTGGCGGCCAGGTCCTGGATCTTCGTCTCAGCCACGCGCAGGCCGAAGAGGTCCGCGGCCAGCTCCGAGGCCACGGCCGCGCCCTCGGCGTCCTCCCGGGCCAGGCGGGCGGCTTCCGACGTGGACGGCGCCTCGATGCGGTCCGCCCCCGGGAGGTGCGCCTCCAGCCAGCGGCGGCACTGGCCCAGGGCCTGGGGATGGGAGTAGACCCGCCGCACGCCGCCGACCTCGAGTTCCGGCCGCATCAGCAGGGCCTGGTCCACGGGCAGGAGGATCTCCGCGCAGATGGCCAGGGAACTGTCGAGAAAGGCGTCGAGCGTGGAGTCCACAGCGCCCTCGGTGGCGTTCTCCACGGGCACCACGCCGTAGTCGGCGCGCTGGCGCTCCACGGCCTGGAACACGGCCTGGATGGTGCCTTGCGGCAGGGCCTGGCCAGAGCCGCCGAACTGGTGGCGCGCCGCCAGGTGGGTGAAGGTGCCCTCGGGGCCCAGGAAGGCCACCCGCAGCGGCTTCTCCAGGCTGAGGCAGGCGCTCATGATCTCCTGGAAGACCGTGCGCACGGCCGGGGCGGGGAAGGGTCCGGCGCTCGCGGCCTCCAGGCGGGCCAGCACCTCCCGCTCCCGGGCGGGCGCATGGAAGAGGGCGTCGGGCGCGGCCGCGGCCTTGAGGCGGCCCACCTCCGCGGCCAGGGTCGCCCGGCGGTTCAGCAGGGCCAGCACCTGGTCGTCCACCGCGTCGATGGCTTGGCGGAGGCCGGGGAGGGACGGGATCTCGGTCATGGGGTTCTCCTGGAATGCGAAAACCCCCGAGCCTGGCGGTCTCGGGGGCGATGGTTCGAAGCGGTTCCGGTTCTAGACGCCGCCTACCCTCGCACCCGGGGTGCGAAAGCTAAAGAAGAAGGCGCGGGCGGCGGTCATCACGGTCTAGACACCTTGCCGGAAAAGCCCTTGGCCTGCAAGGAGATTCCATGGAACGCGAAGGGCGCGAATGAAGGCGCGAAGACCGCGAACAGATGCTCTGTCCATTAAGAACTCCCTTCCTGCCTTCGCGCTTTTCTTAGCGCCCTTCGCGTTCCGTCTTTGGTTTTCAGGCCCCGAGCTGGGCCAAGGCCTCCGCCAGGCAGGCGGCCCACACGTCGTCGGGGGTCTCGTCCAGGAAGAACTCCACGGCATGGCCGGCGGGCCGGGCCTCGGGGTGCTGCGACCAGGCCTCGAAGAGGGCGTCCAGCGGTGCGGCGTCCAGGGCGTTGCGGCGGAGCTTGTGGGATTTCCGCGTACGGTCGGGATCGGGCCCGCGCAGGCAGACGCCCTCGCGGCGGGTGGCCACGAAGGTGAAGGCCTGGACCCACTTGCCGTCCATGAGCTGGTTGAAGTGGAAGAAGGCCCCGTGGTGGCTGCGGGAGTAGTCGAAGACCCGGTGCTTCCCCCGCCACTTGGCCACCCAGAGGGTGAGGATGGCGGCCAGCCGGGCCCGCTCCGAGGCATGCTTCAGGCAGCTCTGGGCGTAGGGCAGGAATTCGTCGAGCTGGTCCACAGGGAGGCCTCCGGGGCCTCCACCCTACCGCAGGCCCGGCCTCTCCCGGGGCGCCATTCCATGCGGCATGCCGCGGCTGCACGTCCCTCTGGGGATGGGGGCTGAGAAACAGAATCGATTCAGAGTCTCGATCCCATCGCATCCCCCCAGCCGCTCCACGGCCGCTCCACAACCGGGACCAGGCGGAGATCCCAAAGGACACCGCTGTTCCGCCGCCTGGGGGTGTTCTCCCGAAGCCCTTCCGGATCCGCCAGTTGCTGACCCGAGGTCAGGGGCCGCCTGGTGGAGAGGGCCGGATATTAACAACCAGATAATCCATACAGAATGCTTGATACTCTAGCTAAGTCCTTATGATTCCAGGCCCCTGTGGCATGAGTCACAAGTGTCCCCGATTAGGTTTTTAGACACAGAATTCCCCGGGCGGTCATCGCATGCTGAACGGATCTGGAGGCTTCCATGTCCGACACGGCCCGCCCGCTCATCACCGCCGAGAACCTGCCCGCGCCGCACTGGCATGCCACCCACCAGGAAGCCCAGAAGCAGCTGACTGACATGGCCAAGGCCATCGGGGCCGGCGACTGGAAGCGCGTGGACCTCGGGGCCCGGTGGGTCTATGAGGAGCTCAAGCCCCACAACGAGGCCGAGGAGCGCGAGCTGCTGCCCCTGCTGGAGGAGCTCGGGGCCGAGGCCCTGGTGCAGCGCATCCAGGACGAGCACCGCCAGATGTGGGACCTGACCCTCCAGCTGCTGTCCGAGATCAACGACGGCCAGGTCCGGGCGCCCCAGGCCCTCACGCTGCAGGGGCAGCGGCTCGTGGACCTCGTCCGCGACCACATCGAGATGGAAGAGCGGCTCATGCTGCCCCTCCTCAAGGGCAGGTCCATGTACTGGTCCGATGAGGAGACCCAGGACGGCTACCTCATCCTCGAGAAGAAGCTCATCGCGCCCGAGACCTGGTCCTTCATCGTGCAGGCCCCCCAGGTGGCCCGCGGCCGGAAGCCGGGCCAGTTCTTCATGGTCGCCCCCTTCCCCGAAAGCGAGCGCATCCCCCTCACCCTGGCCGGCGGCGACGCGAAGAAGGGCTACATCCACTTCATCATGCAGGAGGTGGGCGCCACCACGAAGGCCATGGGCAGGCTCAGCGCCGGCGATCGCCTCTTCGCCGTGGCCGGCCCCATGGGCACCCCGACGGAGCTGGTGGAGGAAGGCACCATCGTGCTGATGGCGGGCGGCTACGGCTCCGCCGCCATCCTGCCCGCCGCCGAGGAGCTCCATGTCCAGGGCCGCCGGGTCATCACCATCCTGGGCGGCCGCAGCAAGGAGCGCGTGCTGCTGGCCGACGAGCTGGGCGCCGCCTCCGCGGAGCTCATCGTCACCACCGACGACGGCACCCTGGGGCGCCAGGGGCTGGTGACCGACGCCCTCAAGGACATCATCGCCCGGGAGAAGGTCGCCCAGGTGGTCGCCGTGGGCCCCCTGCCCATGATGCGGGCCGTTTCGGACCTGACGAAGCCCCACGGCATCTTCACGCTCGTGAGCCTCAACGCCCTCATGGTGGACGGCACGGGCATGTGCGGTGGCTGCCGCGTGAGCGTGGGCGGCCAGACCAAGTTCGCCTGCTTCGACGGTCCCGACTTCGACGGCCACCAGGTGGACTTCAACATGCTCCGCATGCGCCAGGACTGGTACAAGTCGGAGGAGCACGACGCCTGCGATCCCTCCGAGTGCAAGATCGGCCGCGTGGCCGCCACCGGACCCGTGGACTACTCCAAGTACCTGAACGAGCCCGTGACCGAGCTGGACTGGCAGAACCTGGACCTGAACACCATCAAGCCCAGCCAGAAGATGAAGATCCCCCGCCAGGAGATGGCCTGCCAGCCGCCGGAGCTGCGCGTGTGCAACTTCGACGAGGTGAGCCTGGGCCTCTCGCCCGAACAGGCCCGGCTCGAGGCCGCCCGCTGCATCCAGTGCAAGCACCCCGCCTGCATCGAGGGCTGCCCGGTCAACATCAACATCCCCGCCTTCCTCATGGAGATCGTCCACGAGGATCCCCAGGGCGCCGCCCGCATCATCAAGGAGAGCTCCTCGCTGGGTTCCGTCTGCGGCCGCGTCTGCCCGCAGGAGAAGCAGTGCGAGATCAAGTGCGTGGTGGGCATCAAGGGCCTGCCCGTCTCCATCGGCCGCCTGGAGCGCTACGCCTCCGACTCCATGCTGGGCTCGGATGAGCTGCCCCCGGTCGAGGCTCCCACGGGCAAGAAGGTGGCCGTCATCGGCGCGGGCCCCGCGGGTCTCACGGTCGCCGGCGAGCTCATCAAGAAGGGCCACCAGGTCACGGTCTACGACGCCCTCCACAAGCCGGGCGGCGTGATGCTCTACGGCATCCCCGAGTTCCGCCTGCCCAACAAGATCGTGGACCAGGAAGTGGGGACCCTCCGCCGCCTGGGCGTGAAGTTCATCATGAACACCCTCGTCGGCCGCAGCATGACCCTCGATGACCTGCGCAGGGACCACGACGCCATCTTCATGGGCACCGGCGCCGGCCTGCCCAAGATGATGGGCATCCCCGGCGAGGAGTACAAGGGCGTCTACACCGCCAACGAGTTCCTCACCCGCATCAACCTCATGCGGGCGGACCTCTTCCCCGAGTACGGCACGCCGGTGACCGTCGGCAAGAACGTCATCATCGTGGGCGCGGGCAACACGGCCATGGACGCCTCCCGCGCGGCCCGCCGCATGGGCGCCGAGAAGGTCACGGTGGTCTACCGCCGCACGGTGAAGGAATCCACCGCCCGCAAGGAGGAGCTGGAGCACGCGCAGGAGGAGGGCGTCGAGTTCAAGTTCCTCTGCACGCCCGTGCAGCTCCACGGCAACGACAAGGGCTGGATGACCCATGCCGAGTGCGCGGTCATGGAGCTGGGCGAGCCCGGCCCCGACGGCCGCCGCAGCCCCAGGATGACCGACGAGCGCATCATGATCCCCTGCGACACCCTGGTGGTCGCCCTGGGCTTCGATGTGAACCCCCTCATTGCCCAGACCGACAAGGGCCTCAAGACCCTCAAGGGCGGGGTTGTTGTCGTTGACAACGAAACCGGCGAGACTTCCCTGCCCGGCGTGTTCGCGGGCGGTGACGTCATCACGGGCGGCGCCACGGTCATCCTGGCCATGGGCCAGGGCCGCCGGGCCGCCGCGGCCATGCACCGCCGGCTCATGGGGGAGCCCCAGGCTGCGGTCTGACCACTGGACCATCTTGTGATGAATATTGACCGATCCATCAGATATGATGGGCCTGCCTTGTTGCCCGTCCTGATTCTGGATTGCCTGTCCTGAAACCTATCCCCGGAAGCGCCCCGAAGAAGCACGCCGGAAGGAGCGAAACCATGAGCAAGCGCTTGATGAAGACCCTGGATGGGAACGAGGCCACCGCCTCGGTCGCCCATCGCCTCAGCGAAGTCATCGCCATCTACCCCATCACGCCCTCCTCCAACATGGGCGAGTGGGCCGACGAGTGGAGCTCCCAGGGCAAGACCAACGTCTGGAAGACCATCCCCTCGGTCATCGAGATGCAGTCCGAAGGCGGCGCCGCCGGGGCCGTGCACGGGGCCCTCCAGGCCGGCAGCCTCACGACGACCTTCACGGCGTCCCAGGGCCTGCTCCTGATGATCCCCAACATGTACAAGATCGCCGGCGAGCTGACGCCCTTCTGCATGCACGTCACCGCCCGCACCCTGGCCGCCCACGCCCTGAGCATCTTCGGCGACCACTCGGACGTGATGGCCTGCCGCCAGACCGGCTTCGCCATGCTCAGCTCCGAGAGCGTCCAGCAGGCCCATGATTTCGCCGCCATCTCGCACGCGGCCACGCTGCGCAGCCGGGTGCCCATCCTCCACTTCTTCGACGGCTTCCGCACCAGCCATGAGGTGGCCAAGATCGAGATCCTCAACGACGAGGACCTGCGCCACATGGTGCCCGACGAACTGGTGGCCAACTTCCGCAAGATGGCCCTGACGCCCGATCACCCGATGATCCGCGGCACCGCCCAGAACCCCGACACCTTCTTCCAGGCCCGCGAGGCCTGCACGCCCTACTACGCGGCCTTCCCGGCCATCGTGCAGCAGGAGATGGACCGCTTCGCCGCCCTCACGGGCCGCCAGTACCGCCTCTATGACTACTTCGGTCACCCCGAGGCCGAGCGCGTGATCGTGACCATGGGCTCGAGCTGCGACGTCACCCACGAGTACGTCGAGTGGGCCATGAAGCAGGGCGAGAAGGTCGGCGTGCTGAAGGTCCGCCTCTTCAGGCCCTTCGCCATCCCCGAGTTCGTTCGCGCCCTGCCCCCCTCCGTGAAGAAGATCGCCGTCCTGGACCGCTGCAAGGAACCCGGCGCCCCCGCCGACCCCCTGCACCTGGATGTGATCGCCGCCCTGCGCGAAGGCCGCGAGGAAGGGCACACCAAGCTCGACCCCATCGTCGTGGGCGGCCGCTACGGCCTGTCCTCCAAGGAGTTCACGCCGGCCATGGTCCAGGGCATCTTCGAGAACCTGGCCAAGGACGCGCCGAAGAACCACTTCACCGTCGGCATCATGGACGACATCAGCCACAGCTCGCTGACCTACGACGCCCACTTCGACGTGGAACCCGCCGACGTGACCCGCGCCCTGTTCTACGGCCTGGGCGCCGACGGCACGGTGGGCGCCAACAAGAACTCCATCAAGATCATCGCCGAGGAGACCCCGAACTTCGGCCAGGGCTACTTCGTCTACGACTCCAAGAAGTCCGGCGCCATCACCATCAGCCACCTGCGCTTCGGGCCCCGCCCCATCAAGAGCGCCTACCTGGTGACCAAGGCCAACTTCATCGCCTGCCACCAGACCAGCTTCCTCGACAAGTACGAAATGCTGGAGACCGCTGTCCCCGGCGCCACTTTCCTGCTCAACACCCCGAACAGCGCCGAGACGGTCTGGGACACCCTGCCCGTTGAAGTGCAGTCGGCCATCGTCGAGAAGAACCTCAAGCTCTACGTGATCGACGCCTACGAAGTGGCCAAGAACACCGGCATGGGCGTGCGCATCAACACCATCATGCAGACCTGCTTCTTCGCCATTTCCGGCGTGCTGCCCCGCGAGGAGGCCATCGAGCAGATCAAGAAGGCCATCAAGAAGACCTACGGCAAGAAGGGCGACGCCATCGTCCAGAAGAACTTCGTGGCCGTGGACGAGACCCTGGCCCACCTGCACCAGGTGACGGTGCCGGGCAAGGTCACCGCCACCCGCAAGCGCCCGCCCATGGTGGCCGACGAGGCCCCGGACTTCGTCAAGCGCGTCACCGCCGTGATGATGGAGGGCAAGGGCGACCTGCTGCCCGTCAGCGCCTTCCCCGTGGACGGCACCTGGCCCGTGGGCACCACCAAGTGGGAGAAGCGCAACATCGCCCTGGAGATCCCCGAGTGGGACGCCTCCATCTGCATCCAGTGCAACAAGTGCGCCATGGCCTGCCCCCACGCCGCCATCCGCGCCAAGGTCTACGATCCCTCCGAGCTGGACGGCGCGCCGGCCACCTTCAAGGCCGTGGACTACAAGGGCCCCGAGTACAAGGGCCAGAAGTACACCATCCAGGTGGCCCCCGAGGACTGCACGGGCTGCACGCTCTGCGTGGAGGTCTGCCCCGCCAAGGACAAGAGCAACCCCAAGCACAAGGCCATCGACATGGTGCCCCAGGCCCCGCTGCGCGAGCCCGAGGCGGCGAACTTCCAGTTCTTCCTCGACCTGCCCGAGGCCGACCGCACCACGGTCAAGCTGGACGTGAAGGGCACCCAGTTCCTGGAGCCGCTCTTCGAGTTCTCCGGCGCCTGCTCCGGCTGCGGCGAGACCCCCTACATCAAGCTCCTCACCCAGCTCTTCGGCGACCGCACCCTCATCGCCAATGCCACGGGCTGCTCCAGCATCTACGGCGGCAACCTGCCCACCACGCCCTACACCGTCAACAAGGACGGCCGGGGTCCCGCCTGGGCCAACAGCCTCTTCGAGGACAACGCGGAGTTCGGCCTGGGCCTGCGCCTCTCGGTGGACAAGCACCAGGAGTTCGCCCTGGAGCTGATGCACCGCCTGGCCGCGCAGCTCGGCGACGAGCTGATCGCCGGCATCGCCACCGCCGACCAGACCACCGAGGCCGGCATCAAGGCCCAGCGCGAGCGGGTGGAAGCCCTCAAGCAGAAGCTGGCGGGCCTAAAGGATTACGAAGCGAAGATGCTCTACGACCTGGCCGACTACCTGGTCAACAAGAGCGTCTGGATCGTGGGCGGCGACGGCTGGGCCTATGACATCGGCTACGGCGGCCTCGACCACGTCCTCGCCTCCGGCCGCAACGTGAACGTGCTCGTGCTCGACACCGAGGTCTACTCCAACACGGGCGGCCAGGCCTCCAAGTCCACGCCCATGGGCGCCGGCGCCAAGTTCGCCATGGCCGGCAAGGCCATGCCCAAGAAGGACCTGGGCATGATCGCCATGACCTACGGCGGCATCTACGTGGCCAAGGTGGCCTTCGGCTCCCGCGACATGCAGACCGTGAAGGCCTTCCAGGAAGCCGAGTCCTACAACGGACCCAGCCTCATCCTGGCCTACAGCCACTGCATCGCCCACGGCTACGACCTGGCCCACGGCGCCGACCAGCAGAAGATGGCCGTGGATTCCGGCCACTGGCCCCTGTTCCGCTTCGACCCCCGCCGCATGGACAGGGGCGAGACCCCGCTCCAGATGGACTCCGGCGCGCCCAAGATCGAGCTCGGCCAGTACGTGCGCAACGAGACCCGCTACCGCATGATCGAGCAGCAGAATCCCGAGCACTTCAAGAAGCTGCTCGCCCAGGCCCAGCACGACACCACCAACCGCTTCTCGGTCTATGAACAGCTCGCGAAGCTCTCCATCAAAGGCAAGGAAAGCTGAAGGGGGAATCCATGAACCTCTCCACCACCTACCTCGGCCTCAAGCTGGCCCATCCGTTGATGGCGGGCGCCTCGCCCATGGTCGACGACATGGGCATGGTCAAGCGCCTCGAAGATGCCGGTGCCTCCGCCATCGTGATGCACTCGCTCTTCGAGGAGCAGATCACCCGCGAGGAAGAGGGCACCATCATGGACATGCAGCTCAGCTCGCACTCCAGCGCTGAGGCCCTGTCCTACTTCCCGCAGCCGGACGACTTCCGCCTTGGGCCCGAGAAGTACCTCGAGCAGATCCGCCGCATCAAGACGGCAGTCTCAGTCCCGGTCATCGCGTCCCTGAACGGCACCACCTCCGCGGGCTGGCTGCACTACAGCAAGCTCATGGAACAGGCCGGCGCCGACGCCCTGGAGCTGAACGTCTACTACCTGGCCACGGATCCCAAGGAATCCGCCGCCGCGGTGGAAAAGCGCACCCTCGACGTGATCCGGGTCGTGAAGTCCCAGGTGAAGATCCCCGTCGCCGTGAAGCTCTCGCCCTTCTTCTCCTCCCTGGCCCACTTCGCCGGCGAGGTGGAGGCTGCGGGGGCCGACGGACTGGTGCTCTTCAACCGCTTCTTCCAGCCCGACATCAATGTGGAGGAGCTGACCGCGGAGCCGAACCTCCAGCTATCCAGCCCCGAGGAACTGCTCCTGCGGCTTCGCTGGCTGGCCGTGCTGCGCAGCCATGTGAAGGGCAGCCTCGCGGTGACCGGCGGTGTCCACGACGGCATCGGCGCCCTCAAGGCCGTCATGGCAGGCGCGGACGCCGTGCAGATGGTCTCCGCCCTCCTCATCCACGGCCCCGAGCGCCTGGCCCAGTCGCGCGCCACCCTGGACGAGTGGCTGGACGAACATGAGTACGAATCCCTGGCCCAGGCCCGCGGCAGCATGAGCCTCCAGAAGTGCCCCAGCGCCCAGGCCTTCACTCGCGCGAACTACATGCGGATTCTCAATGGATGGAAGGCCTAGTGCCTTCTTTTACCCACAAGGCCCCCGGAGATCCGGGGGCCTTGGCCATTGTGAAAGAAATCACACTCTTTGGATGTGATTGACCTGAAGATCGTCTATCATTCTTGATCGAATCATCTTCCATTTCTGCGTAGGTGACCATGCTCCCACTGTCCCAGTCCTCCGGTTACGCAGTCCTGGCCATGAGCTGCCTCGAGGATCCCGGCGGCAAGCCCACGCTGGTGGTGGACGTGGCGGCCCGCACAGGCTTCCCCCGGCCCTACCTATCCAAGATGATCCACAAGCTGGCGAAGGTGGGTCTGGTGCTGGCCAAGCGCGGCAACAAGGGCGGCGTGGTGCTGGCCCTGGCCGCCAAGGAGATCACCCTGGACCTCATCGCCGAGGCCGTGGACGGCTCCGAGTGGCGCAATCAGTGCCTGCTGGGCTTCAAGGAGTGCAGCGACGAGCGGGCCTGCCCCGCCCACACCTTCTGGAAGTCCGAGCGTGACCACATCCATCGCTGCCTGAAGGACATCTCCCTGGAGGAGATCCGCGCCTTCGAACAGCAGAGCCGCACCTGGCGCCTGGCGGATGCGCTCCCCGAGAAGAAGCTCAAGCCCAAGCCCAGGAAGGCCGCCAAGCCGGCCGGGGCGAAGGCGCCGGCCCGGAAGCCCGCGGCCGCGAAGGCCACCGCGAAGAAGGCCTGATCCCCCGCCCCGAATCATCCGCTCCGGGTCTTCAGACCGGAGCGTGATTCCGTTCCGCCTCTGCCGTGGCCAGGAAGCCATGGTCGGCGCGGAAGCGTTCCACGCCTGGATCCTGATGGCGGGCCATGTCCGCCAGGGTGACGGAGCGCAGCCGCACCAGGATCTCCTGCAGGGTCTGCTTCCAGTACTCGTGGAGCACGCAGGGCGTCTCCTCCGTGCACCCGGCCAGGCCCATCAGGCAGCGCTTGCGCCAGGCCACGCCGTCGATGGCTTCAGAAAGGTCCTCCAGCGTGATCTCAGCCGAGGGCTTGGCCAGGACGACGCCGCCGTGATGGCCGCGACGGGCGGTCACCAGGCCCTTCTTGGCCAGCTTGTGGACCAGCTTCGAGAGGTAGGATCTCGGGATGCCGGTGTAGTCCGCCACGGATTCCACCAGGACCGGTTGCCCACCGGGCTCCTGGAGGCATCGCATGGCGCGCAGCGCGTAACCGGTGGTCTGTGACAAGGGGAGCACACGCACCTCCATGAAGAGGGTTGTATTGAGGCCTCATCAATGAGGATCCGTCGGTAATCTAACGAGTCAACCATCCTTGTGATCTTCGTCACCATCTGGATGGAGATTGTAAAAAAACACAGATCCACCCCAGCCCCTTTCGTAAGAATTCGACCCGGATCCTTGGCGGATTCCGGGTCGAATGGGTGGTGGAAGGGACGGGAGACCCGTCCCTTCCAGGCTGTGGTGGCTGTCTAGTGCACCTTGGCGGGATCGAACGTGGCGCCGGCGCCGTGGCAGGTGCCGCAGGATTCCCCGGCCAGGTTGAGGCCGCTACGGAGCACCAGGACCTGCCCGCCCTGCTGGTTCATGTGGGCCTTGGCGATGGTGCTGTCGTGGCAGCTGACACAGGCGGCCGTGAAGGGCGTGGTCACCAGGTCATTGGCGTTGTTGGTGGCCAGCGCGGCCTTGGCGTCCGCCGGCGCGCGGTTGGTGCCGTTGAGGAACACGCCGTTGTCTGCTTCCTGGCGGGAGGCCAGGGCGTTGGCGGGCACGCCACTGTAGCCGGTGGGGGTGTGGCAGCTCTGGCAGTTGTTCAGGATGCCAGGGAAGCCGATGTTCGCCCCGTCGATGAGGTTGATCGCGGACGGCGTCCGATCGCGGGCGATCTTGATGGAGTCGTTGCGATCCTTCCCGGCGTGCAGGCCGTGGATCATGTCCTTGAAGTTGTTGGTGACCTGCGGGAACGCCAGGGCGGCGTTCGGCAGGGTCTTGTCGAACTGCCAGGCGGTGAGGATGGCCTGGTCGGAAGTGGAGAACGCATAGGCGTTCAGCGCGGCGTCGGAGATGCCGCGGCCGCTGGTGGTCAGGCCGGGAACGTGGCACTGGACGCAGACCTGGACCTCGTAGACGCGGTTGCCGCCGTGGCCCTCGAACCACTCGTGGCACTTGGCGCACTTGGCGGAATCGATGACGGTGCGGCGGACCGTGTCGCCGGTCACGGGCTTGATGACCGAGATGGCGTGGCGGGCCACGTTACCCGTGGAAATGACCTGGGTGAAGTAACCCTGCAGGGACACGGAACGCATCTTCGCCCCGACGGGGAAGATCTTCGTGCCCACCAGGTTGGCGGTGTAGTAGCCGTCCGCGTCGGGGCCGGCGAGCGTCCCACGGGTGGCGGCGTAGTTGGGATCTAGCAGGTTGGCGATGGAGACGCTGATCGGCTGGAAGTTGGAGGCGCCGCTGCCGAGGTTGTTGTAATCGGCGGGGGCGGCCACGCCGTCCTGGGGCAGCGCGTAGGCCAGCAGGAAGCTGGGGGAGCCCGTGAAGCCATCCAGGGGGTTGGCCATGCCGGCCGCGGGGGCCAGGAAGGTCGCGTCGGCGCCGTCGACCTTGACCTTGAAGACCACGGTCGCGGTCGTGTCGGTGGCCGCGGCGGACTTGATCTCGTAGGTGACGTTCTTGAGCCCGGCGGGGATGCTCGGGTTGTTGGGCGTCACGTTGTTGGCCATGTGGTAGGTCGTGATCGCATCGGACGTGTGGCAGATGGTGCAGGCCTGGTCGTCGGTCAGGGGGACGTTGGTCCCGGGCATGTGGTTCACACCGGTGGCGAAGTCCACCTGGTCGTGGCAGGAGCCACAGGCCAGCCGGGTCGGCTTGGTGTTCCAGTTCGTGGACTGGGGCACGGCCGAGTGGCACTTCAGGCACATCTTCTGGCCGCCATCGAGGATGGAGTAGCCGATGTTGTTGTAGAGCACGTTCGCGTAGTTGTAGCCGGTCTTGGTCAGCTCCTTGCCCATGTGGATCTGGTGCACCATCGTGGGGAAGTCGCCAGCGGCCTTGCCGTTGATCTTGTAGGTGCTGCCGCTGTAGCCGGTGGCCGTGGTGGTGGCTTCAGCGCGGCCGAACTTGCGCTGGTCCGTGTGGCAGACCACGCAGTAGCGGGCTTCGACGCGGCCGCCGCCGTGGAAGGCCAGCTTGCCATGGCACTCGTTGCAGCGGTTGATGGAGACGACATCGCGGATGTCCGTGCCGGCCGCCACAGCGGCGCCGGTGGAAGGCACGAAGTCATAGATCACGTTGATGGGGTTCTCCAACGCGACACCCGGAGTGAGCGTCACACCATCAGGCGTGTTGCTGCCGGTGCCGGGGGCGTTACCCGAGAACTGCAGGGTGATGCGATGGACGAGCGTGGGCGCATAGGTCACGTCGCCCAGATCGGCCTTGACGCTGGGAGCGGTGTAGGTCGCCGCGTCCAGGGCAGCCTGCGTCTTGGTGATGTCACGGTAGAAGGTGTACTTGTAGGTGCCGTCGCCGTTGTCCACCAGCGTGCCGGTGTTGTCGGTGGTTGGCGTGGTGGGGCCGGCCGCGATCGCGGCGCCGGTGGAGGCCTTGATGACCGGCACGGAGGTCACGATGTAACTGACCCACTTGCTGGGAGCCTTGGTGGTGGCATCCTCAGGCACCAGCTTCGCGACGGCGAAGGCCAGGTTGGGATAGCCGGTCAGCGTGGCGAGGTTCCCACTCCGATCGGGGACGGTGCTCTTCGACGTGACGGCGCCGAGGCCCACGATGGGCGTGCCGGCGGCGTCCGTGAGCGTGAAGTTCACCACCGGAGCGGCGCCCATGGTGACGCCCGTGATCTGGCCCACCGGCTTGAGGGCGGCCCACTGCTCAGGGGACAGCTTGGCGACATCGACAAGCGGAACGGCATTGGTGCCGTTGGTGCCATTGGTCCCGTTCGTGCCGTTGGTGCCGTTCGTGCCGTTGAGGCCGTTCGCGCCGGCAGGACCGGTCTTGCCGTCGCAGGCGATCAGCGTCAGAAGCGCCGCGGCCGTCACGAGGGCTCCGCAGAGCTGTTTCAGAGGTCTCTGTTGCATGCTTCATGCTCCTTTCAGGGAGTCGAGCTGCGTTGTGGGGTAGGGGTTGGAAAGGGATTCCGTCGTATCAGCGCAGTCGTCGCCTCCTGCGAGCACGAGCACTGGAGAACGCCTTCCGGGAAGGGCGCGCCTCGCACGGGCGATGGCCTGTGACATGGACACCACACACCTCCCGGTAGGAATGTTCCGTCAGGGATTCGTCAATGATGATCTAACGGTAATTTAATGAGTCAACCGCCCTTGTGACTCGAGTCACCACCGAATCCTTGTTTGGAAAATCAAATGGTGGACATCGAAACGATAGATCTCTTCCTATGTAGCAATAAGATGCATAGAGGACCTCCACGGCAGCAGATTTCCCAACTCTCCGCTGAGACTCAGGCGCGTGGTTTTTCCGGTCGACCAGATGAAAACCGGGACCCGAAGCCTGAAGGCGCCGAGTCCCGGAAGGGGTGGAGTGGCGGGCCAGAGCCGAGGGCCTGGCCCCTCATGTCACTTGAACGTCATGTGGACAGCCTTGATGTCCGCCGTGCGGCCGGGGCCGTGACAGACCATGCACTGCTCGACCTTGAGGAGCGCCGTGGCGCGGGGTTCATAGAAGGCCCCGCCGTTGCCCCGGAAGTGGGCGATCTCCGCCGCGGAATCGTGGCAGCTGGAGCAGGCCGCTGTGATCGGCGAGCTCACCAGCGTCGTGGACGCCGCGTTGGTGTAGTTCGCACCGGTGTTGCCGGCGTTGACATTGAACGCGTAGCCGGAGCCGTAGGTGGTCGCCGCGGTCACGAAGGGCGAATAGTAGGTGCCCGGAAGGACGTCGGTGCCGTCACCCTTGACGTAGTTGATCGTCGCGGGCGTGGTGCCGGTGGCCACGGTGGTCCAGAGGAGATTCGGCAGCGCGGCGGCGTTGGTGCTGTTGCTGAAGTCGTACGAGCCGGCCACGTGGCAAGCCTCGCAGTTGTTCAGGATGGCCGGGTAGGTGACCTCCCAGTAGTAGTCGCCCGCGGAGACTTCCCAGGAGAACTTGTTGGCCCGCTTGTCGGCCGCGTGGATGGCGTGGACGGCATCCTTGATGTTCACGCCCCAGCCGCTGTTCACACGGTTCACGTTGTGGCAGAAGGTGCAGGTCGGCGCATCGTTGCGCTCGCCAGCGTGATAGACCTTCTCGGTGAACACGCCCAGATAGGCGTGGCAGTCGTTGCACTTCTGATTGGAGACGATGGAGCGGCGGGCCTTCTGGACCGCGAAGCCGGCGGGC
This sequence comes from Geothrix sp. SG200, assembly GCF_022808935.1. GTDB lineage: Bacteria > Acidobacteriota > Holophagae > Holophagales > Holophagaceae > Geothrix > Geothrix alkalitolerans. Next base: position 90,929 of record NZ_JAKZFR010000004.1, on the reverse strand, counting down.
AGGGTCCCGCTGACCAGCTTCGTGACGTTGGGCGCCGGAACGCTCAGGCCGCCCTTGGTCGTGACCGGATCGTAGGCGAAGATGGCATCCGGCAGGTCAATCTGGGTCAGGGGCTGGGTGCCGTAGCTGTAGACGTAGCCGATGCCTCCCGTGATCTGCGTGGCGTTGGCGGGAATCATCACGCCGGTGAGGGTGGCGGTGTAGTAACCGTCCGCATCAGGTCCGGTCAAGGTCCCGGCGCTCGAGGATCCAGAAGTATTGGTGGCCTGGGTCCCGTTCCAGATGTTCTTCAGGTAGGCACTCGTGGTGGCGTTCCAGTCGGCCGGAGCTGTGATGCCATCCTGCGGCAGACCGTAAGCCAGGTAGAGACTGGGGCTGCCCACGTACCCGTCCATGAGCTCCGTGGTGACGCCGGCCGCGTAGGTGTTGAATGCCACCGGAGCGCCGTCCTTGAGGAAGCGGAAGGTGAAGACCGGCTGGGCGCTGCTGTTCAGGGTGACGTTCTTCAGGTCGTAGGTGATCTGGTGAGCGCCGGCCGGCAGGATGTCCTTGTAGTCCGCGACGTACGACCCGTTGGTGTGGGTTCCGGGGCCCCAGTTGCTGTTGGGGGCCACCAGCGGGGTGTGGATGACCTGCATCTGCGAGGCCCCGTGGCAGCCGGCGCAGTTCTGGTCGTTCATCTGGGCGCCGCCGGCATGGTTGGCACCGGTGGCCCAGATGATGGCGTCATGGCAGGCGCCGCAGGCCAGGCGGCTGGGGGTGGTGGCCCAGTTGCCGCCCTGGGGAGCCGCGGAAGCGCTGTGGCACTTGGTGCAGTTCCGCAGGTCCTGAGGGTAGGTCACTTCGTTGTACTGGGTGCCGAACTGGTTGTAGCCCTGGTAGGTGAGGAGCTCACCCGTGTGGATCTTGTGGATCATGTTGGGGAAGTTGGGCAACGCGCGATCCTGGAGTCGCGCGGTGAAGATGCCGTAGGCGCCGGGGACAAGGACGTTGCCCGTGGCGGGCAGGGATTCGGTGGCGCCGTACTTGTGCTGCTCGGTGTGGCAGACCACGCACAGCAGGACGTCATGGATGGGCGGGAAGTAGTTGGCGTGGAAGGACAGCTTGGTATGGCAGCTGTTGCAGGCCGCCTGGTCGGCAATCACCCGCTGGGGATCCGTGGCGGTGACGGCCTTGCCCGTGGAGGGGATGAAGTCGTAGGCCAGGTTGGCGGAATCCAGCGTCTGGATCGTGGTGCCGGGCTGGTTCCCGCCCGCCGTGATGATCAGCCGGTGGGTGAGGGTCGGGTCGTAGGTCAGGTCGTCCAGGTCAGCCTTGAGGTGGGTGGCATCGTAGACCGTGGCCGCATCCACGTAGCCTTTGACCTTGGTGATGTCCAAGGCGAAGGTGTAGGTATAGGTGCCGTCGAGGTTGTCCTTTAGGGTTCCGTCGTTCTCATGCTCCGCGAAGTGGGGAACGGCGGTCTGTCCGGCGGCGGGCGTCTCTGTGACGACGTAGTTCACCCAGCGGCTGGGGGTTCCCGTGGCCGCCGCGGCGGGGATCAGCTTGGCGATGCTGAATCCGAAGTTGGGGTAGTTCCCGCTCGCGTTCTTGACGGCCAGGCCGCTCACCGGAGTGCCCGTGCCATCCGTAATCGTGAAGGTCACGACAGGCGCGCCGCCCATGGTGACGCTATTGATGGACCCCTTGAGAGATAGCTTCGCCCACTGGTCACTGGTGAGCTGCGCGGCGTTCACCGTGATGACGGCGTTGGTGCCGTTGGAGCCATTGGTGCCGTTGGTGCCATTGGTGCCGTTGATGCCGTTGGCGCCGTTCGCTCCGGCCGGTCCGGTCTTGCCGTCGCAGGCGATCAGCGCCAGGAGCAGGGTGGTGGCCGCGATGGCGCCACAGAGGTGTTTCAAGGGCCGGTGTTGCATGGTTCATCCTCCTTGAGTGAATCGGATGCGTGGATGGGACGAGGTGCCAGGAGCGCTAGCGGGCCAGGTGGCGCCCGCCATCCTCCGGGTGGGGGAGGACGACGATCAGTGCATGGCCGGTGGTCTGTGGCATGAGGAGCACACACCTCCTGAGCAGCTACTCCATCAGGATTTCGTCAATGAGGATCCTCCGGTAATTTATAGAGTCAACCGACCTTGTGACCTCTGTCACACAGCCCATGACAATGAATCGGGCTCGGAGGTCCGGGCACGAAAAAGCCCCCGGGTCCTCCCCGGGGGCTGGTCTGGCGGTGAGGCCTGGGTCTAGCGGGCCTGGGGTTTCACCCCGGGCTGTCGGGCCACAATGCGCTTCCGAAGGGTCTGGAAGAGGTCGTTCGGCAGGACGTTCTTCGTCACCAGGAAGGCCTTGGAGAGGTAGGGACGGCCCGCGATGATCTTGTCGGCATAGGCGTCCGTGATGCCAGGAAGGGTCTTCAGCTGGTCCTTGGTGGCGCTGTTGATGTCGATGGCCTTTGCTTCGGCTTCGGCCTTGGCCTTGGCCCGGGCCTTGACCTTGGCCGCATTGGTCTTGGTCTTGGCTTCCCTGGCGGCCTTGGCGCTCTTGGATTCGACCTTTCGCGGCGGGTCGGTCTCCTCCTGGGCTCGAGCCTGAAGGGCGGGAGAGAGGAGGGCCATGGCGGCCAGGGTCAACTTCAGAAGAGGGTGCTTCATGGGGACCTCGTGAACCGAAGGCCGAATTCTCCGGCCGCGGTGGCGGCCATGTCAATCGGCCATGAGGGCGGGAAATGGGAAAGGACCCGGAGCGAGAAGCGTCCGGGTCCTTTCGGTGGTGCTCAAAGGTCGCCGGGATGGGGCCGGAGCCCCATCCCGGCGGGGGACATCACTTGAAGGTCATGTGGACGGCCTTGATGTCGGCCGTGCGGCCGGAGCCGTGGCAGACCATGCACTGCTCGACCTTCAGCAGGGCGGTGGCGCGGGTGTCGTAGAAGGAGCCTCCGTTGCCCTTGAAGTGGGCGACTGCCGCGGAGGAATCGTGGCAGGAGGCGCAAGCCGCGGTGATCGGGGAGATCACGAGGTTGGTCCCGGCGACGTCCTGGGTCAGCGTGCCGGTGGCGGCGCTGTAGCTCGGGCCCGTGCCGTAGTTGGTCGCAGTGGTGCCATCCACGTAGGGCGAAATGGAGAAGTAGCCCGTGGGATTGGTGGTGGGATCCGTGTTGTAGGTGCCCTTGGCGACGGTGCTGAAGAGCATGTTCGGGATGGCCGCAGCGTTGGCGCTGTTGCTGAAGTCATAGGAGCCCGGAACGTGGCAGGCTTCGCAGTTGTTGAGGATCGCCGGGTAGGTCACGTTGGCGAAGGTGTCCGTCGGGGACGGGGCGTGCCAGTTGAAGGCCACGGTGCGCTTGCTGGCGCCGTGAATGCCGTGCAGGAAGGTGCTGGCGTTGGCGCTCCAGGCGCTGCTGGTCTGGTTGGGGTTGTGGCAGAAGTGGCAGGACTCGGCATTGTTGCGCTCGCCCGCGTGGTAGGCGGAGGCGGTGAAGACGCCCAGAGTCTTGTGGCAATCGTTGCACTTCGCGCTGTCCACGATGTTGCGGCGGGCAGAGAAGCCGGTGACCGTCATGAACTTGTTGGGCGCGGGCACGCTGAAGCCGCCCAACATGGTGACGGGATCGTAGGCGAAGCTGGTGGTGCCCAGGTTCGGCACGTTGGTCTGGGTCAGGGGCTGGCTGTTCTTGTTGTAGGTGTAGCCGAGACCGCCGCGCAGCATCACCGCGTTGGCGGGAATCGCCACGCCGGTCATGGTCAGCGTGTAGTAGCCGCTGGCATCGGGGCCGGTCAGGGTGCCGACGCCGGTGCCGGTGGCGGTTCCGTTCCAGACCTTCTTGATGTAGGCGGAAGCGGTGGCGTTCACGTCAGCCGGGGCGGTGATGCCATCCTGCGGCACCGCGAAGGCCAGGTAGACGCTGGGGCTGCCCACGAAGTTGTCCATCATCTCGGTGACCGTGCCGGCCGCGTAGGTGTTGAAGACCACGTCCGAGGTCGTGCCGTTGAGGGTCTGCTTGAACTTGAAGGTGAACACCGGGTGCCGGGTGGCGTCCAGCGTAACGCTCTTCAGGTCGTAGTCGATCTTGATGGCGCCCGGAGGCAGGTTGTTGCGATCGCCGGCCAGGTAGGAGCCGTTGACGTAGCCGCCGGTGGCGAAGGCCGGGTTCAGGGGCGACACGGGGATGTGGTTCAGCTTGATGCCCGCGGAGCCGTGGCAGCCGGAGCACTGCAGGTCGCTGGTCTGGGCGCCGCCGCCGTGGTTGGCGCCGGAGTTCCAGTCGATGGCGTCGTGGCAGGCGCCACAGGCCATGCGGCTGGGGTTGGTGTTCCACGCATCACCCTGGGGGGTGGCAGCGATGGACGCGGTGTGGCAGGTGGAGCAGTTCCGCAGGTCCTGCGGGTAGGTGGTCTCGTTGAAGGGGACACCCGCGTAGAGGTAGCCCGTCTTGGAGAGTTCCTCGCCCATGTGCAGGCGGTGGATGAAGGCCGGGAAGTCGCCGACGGCCAGGCCATTGATCTTGTTGGTGTTGCCGGTGTAGCCGGTGGCCGTGGTGGCGGCTTCGGGGTTGCCGTACTTGCGCTGGTCGGTGTGGCAGACCACGCAGTACTCGGCCTTGATGCGGGTGCTGCCATGGAACCCGTTGAACTTGGTGTGGCACTTGTTGCAGGACGAGGTGTCCACGATGTTGCGCTGCACGTCCGTGGCCGCTGGGGCGGCGCCGGTGGCAGGCACGAAGTCAGAGATGATGTTGGCGGGGGTCAGGACGGGCACGCCGGTGACGCCGCTGTTGACGCCGGTGGGCGTGTTGGTGCTGGTGCCGCGGGCATTGCCGCCGATCTGGATGGTGACGCGGTGCACCAGGTTCGGCTCGTAGCTCACGTTGCCCAGATCATCGCGGACCTGGTTCTTCGTGGCGTCGAAGGTGTAGTTGTCCAGGAAGGCCTGGGTGGCGGTGATGTCCCGGTAGAACGTGTAGGTGTAGGAACCATCCCCGTGGTCCACCAAGGTGCCGGTGTTGTCGGTGGAGGGCCTGCCGGGGGCCGCAGCGGTGGTGGTGGTGGGCATCGTGGTGACGATGTAGTTCACCCACTTGCTGGGGCTGCCGCTGGTGCCAGGCACCAGCTTGGCGATGCTGAACCCGAAGTTCGGGTAACTGGCGGCCAAGGCGGTGGAGGACTTGCTGGTGAAGCCCAGGCCGCTGACGGGCGTGCCCTTGCCGTCGACGACGGTGAAGTTCACGACGGGCTTGGCGCCCATGGTCACGCTGGTGATGTTGCCATCCAGGGTGAGCTGGCCCCACTCGGCAGTGGTGAGCTGAGCGGCATTGACGGTGATGACGGCGTTGGTGCCGTTGGTGCCATTGGTGCCGTTGGTGCCGTTGGTGCCATTGATGCCATTGGCGCCGGCGGAGCCGGTCTTGCCGTTACAGCCGATCACCATGAGGGCGACGGCCGCCGCGGCGACGGCTCCGCAGAGCTGTTTCAGAGGTCGGTGTTGCATGCTGCATTCTCCTTAGAGGGAGTTGGACTTCGGTTGAGAGAGCGGTGGATGGATCATTGAAAGAGATGGCTGGATAGGCACCTCCTTACTGGAAGCTCGTGCCGTGGCACAGGGTGTTGTTGAAGCAGCCGGGCGCGGTGCCGGCGGGCGCCGGGGTCACGGGCTTCAGCGAGGAATTGGCGCCGTTGGCATGGCACTGGGCGCACGCCGGGGCATTCCCGCTGTTCGTGTTGACATGGCTGGGCGAAACAAACGTGGGACCGCGCCAGGGCGCATCGGGGTGCGGTGCCTTGGTGTGGCAGGACTTGCAGGAGACGGCGAGGCCATCGGTGTAGTTGGGGCCGTGGCACTTCGTGCAGTAGGCGAAGCCGGCGCCATCGACCACCGCCCCACCGGCCAGCTGGGTCACGGCCGGAACGGCCTGGGCCCCGAGGCGTCCGTGCTGGCTGGGGTCGGCCCATCCGGCGGGATGATCCACGCTGGTGTGGCAGCTGAAGCAGCTCACCTTGGAGATGCCGCCGGCCTGGGCGGGATCGGAGGTCGATCCGTGGCAGCTTCGGCACTGGTCCGGGGCCTTCACATATTCCGCGTAGTGGACCTGGATCCAGTTCGCGGGGTGCTGCCCGGTGGTGGGATTGAACGGAGCGGCCTTGCTCGCGGTCCCGGCGCAGCCCCAGGCGAGGAGCGCGAGGGCCAGCGCGAAGCAGCTTCCGGCCATCAGTTTCATTCGGCTCATGGTGTTCCCCTTGGACGCGATGCGGATCACTACCGGTGGCAGGCTGCGCACTTGTCGTTGTTGGCTCGGCCGTGGCAGGCGTAGCAGCTCGACGGATCCATCTTTCCTTCGATGCGGTGCTGGGTCATGAAGTCGCCTCGGTGCGGCGACTGCAGGTCAGGCCGGTCGCTGAAGCGGGTAGCGGGCTTCATGGGCACCTTGCCGCCGTGGCAATCTGTGCAGAAGGACTGGGCATGGCAGGCGGCGCAGGTGTTGGAATCCTGGTTGGCCTGGAAGCGGTGGTCCTTCACGAAGGTGGGCGTGTGATCGAAGGCGGCGAAGGGCTTCTGCGCGCCCTTGGCCACATCGTTGCTGTGGCACTCGGAGCAGATGGGACGGCCCGCGCCCAGTTCCTGGGGGTGGGTCGCCGCGAAGCTCGCCTCGGGCGAGATGAGGCTGCATGCCATCAGGACGCCGAGCCCCAGGGCGATGCCGATGATCTGGAATACGGTCTTCCGGGCCATTAGCGGCCTCCCTTCTTGGCAAAGCCGAAGCGGTACTCGGCCCGCAGCAGGCCGCGGGTCTCGTGCTTGGCGACGGCGGTGCTGCCGTAGCTGACATCGCCGGACACCTTCACGTTCGAGGTGGCCTGGTACCCGAGCGAGCCCACCACCTCATACAGGTTCCGGATTCCGACGAGGTAGGGATTATCGTTCTCGTAGCGCTGGAGAATGCCGTCCAGGCTGGCGGAGAGCTTGCCCCGGTTGACCATGCCCCAGATGCGGGCCTCCTTGTGGCTCAGGCTCCGGTAGGGGGTGGCGGGATCCACGAACTTGGTGTTGGCGGCGTTCACCCAGTGGGCGCCGATGCCGCCGAGGAAGGTCCGCTCGCTGGTGGACCAACGGAACTCGCCGCCGGCGCGGTTCACGTCGCCGAAGGTCTCGCGGTGCATATGGCGGTAGTCGGCCACCAGCTGGACGCCCGTGGGGGCGTTCCAGGTGATGCTGCCTCCGAAGCCGCGGAACAGGTCGTTCTCGTCCTGGCGGAAGAGGGAGGGCAGGTTCGTCCCGGCGAAGTAGTTGACGAAATCCCGCTCGGCATAGTTGCCGGTCATGGTGACCTGGCTGCCCAGCTTCACGGTGGCGGTGTAGTCGTGCTCGGCGAGGTTGGTCCTCTCGTTGGCGACGTTGAACACCGTCCGCCCGCGGAAGTCCAGGAGGGAGCCGGCGCCGAAGTGGACATCAGCGCCCAGCATTTTGCGGGTGTAATCGGTCGGGGACGGGATGTCGAGATCCTTGGCGGCCTTCGATCCATCCTGGAGGTAGGAGACGCCGACCTCGGCGGTCTGGGCGACGCGCCAGCCGAGGCGGGTGCCGAAGATGAAGTCCCGCTGGTACTCGTAGTCCGACTGGTTCCGGGGATCCACCGTCTTGTAGTAGACGGGCTTCCCGCCGAAGGCCGACAGGGTGAAGCCACCCCGCAGGTCGGTCCGGACGCTGACACCGTCCACCTGCTCGAAGCCGGTGGCCTGGTTGGTGGTGAAGCGCCCGGCCTTGATCTCGGCGTTCGCCTGGTCGAAGCGGTACTGGAGGTAGCCGTAGTTCAGGTAGCCGCCGGACTTCGAACCGTCGAAGTTGCTGGCGTCACGGAGATCCGTCCGGCCCCAGCCGAAGAGGTGCAGGGACAGGTTGTCCATGCCCAGCTTGGTGGCATCAATACCCAGGTACTGGGTGGCCGGGGTGAAGGTGGCCTTGTCAAAGCCCGGCGTCTCCTGCTTCCACATCTGGGCCATGGTGGTGCCGTAGAGGCTCACCTCCTGGCCCCAGGCCGTGGCAGACATCAGGGTGGCAAGCAGGACCACTTGGGTTCGTGGCTTCATGATTCGCCTCATGCGGTGGCGTGAATGGACCGGGGTGGAATGGCAGAAGGAGCAGAGCCTGAGTCAGTCGAAAGGCCTGCCAGCGCGGGCCTCGGCGCCATAAAAGCTGATCCTGGCGTCAGAAACAAAACTATAGCCCTCACTCTGGCGACCTCAAGGGTGAAAATGTTCAATTCTTTAATGACTACATGATTATTTTATTTGGTTTATAACTACAACAATTTAATCCTAAAATATGATTTTATTGTTGTTTGTTTCGACACCATGAACAAAAAAAAATTGTAAAAAACATTCACGCCTCAAGAATATCCCCCTGCTGGGACAAACTTGTGACCTTTGCCACTGGGTGAAGGTTCCCGCCTTCGAGGCCGGATTTCTGGCATGGGAACCCCAGGTTCGCGGAATACGGGGCCAAGTGTCCGCTCCCGGACATCCGGTCTGCTTCCTCTGGTCGGACCACGCTCCCTGTGACCCCGGGCACTGGCGCGACTCTGCATACTTCCGGCTTGGAAAAGGTTGGAGGTTTTCAATGACACAGAGCACCCTCGCGCTGGGGGTGGAGGCGGTGGGATGCGCCGCCTTCGATGCCGGCATCAAGGGCGCGTTCGGTTACCCGGGCACGCCATCCACAGAGGGCTTCGAGGCCGTCGAGCTGCTCATCCATGGCGCCCGGGACGGCCGGGTGGCCCAGTGGGCGGCCAATGAGAAGGTGGCCTACGACCTGGCCCTGGGCCTGAGCTACACCGGGCACCGCGCTCTGGTGACCATGAAGCATGTGGGCCTGAACGTGGCCATGGACGCTTTCGCCAACTCGGCCCTCACGGGCGTCCGGGGCGGCCTGGTCCTCCTGGTGGCCGACGACCCGGGCATGCACAGCAGCCAGAACGAGCAGGACAGCCGCCGCCTGGCCGAATTCGCCTGGCTGCCCTGCCTCGAACCTTCCACCGTCCAGGAGTGTTACGACTTCACGTTCCGGGCCTTCGAGCTGTCCGAAACCCTCCAGGTGCCCGTGATGCTCCGCATCGTCACGCGCCTGGCCCACTGCCGGGCCACCCTGGCCCGCCGGGCCACCCAGCCGCCCGCCACCCTCGGCCTGGCGCCTGAATCCACCATCCAGGACTGGGTGCTCATCCCCTCCAACGCCCGCCGCCGCTATGTGGACCTGCTCGACAAGCAGCCCCGCCTCATGGCCGAGACCACTCCCCTCAACCGCCTCGTTCCCGGTACCGTCCGTCGTGGCGTGGCCCTGGCCGGCATGGGACGGGCCTACTTCGGCCAGCTGCTGCACGAGAACCCCGGGCTCTCCGCCCTGCCCCGCCTGGAGATCGCCGCCTATCCCGTGGACCCCGCCCTGGAACAGGCCTTCCTGAGCCAGGTGGACGAGGTCGTGGTCTTCGAGGAGGACTACCCGGTGCTGGAGGAGCGCCTGGGCCTTCGCGGCACGGCCGCTGTCCGGGGCCGCCTGGATGGCGCCCTGCCCCGGACCGGGGAGCTGTCCCCCCGCCTCTTGAAGAGAGCCCTGGACCTGGAGCCGCCCACCGGGAAGGCGGCCATCAGCCTGGACCTGCCCGTGCGCGCCCCCCGCTTCTGCGACGGGTGCGGCCATGTGGACGCCTACGGGGCCGTGCAGCAGGCCCTGGCCAATGTGGGCGCCCCGGATGCCCGCGTCTTCGGGGACATCGGCTGCTACACCCTGGCTGCCCAGGAACCCATGGCCGCCATCCACGCGGTGGTGGAGATGGGCGCCAGCATCAGCATGGCGGTGGGCGCCGCCCTGGCAGGCCAGACCCCGGCCGTGGCCGTCATCGGCGATTCCACCTTCGGCCACAGCGGCCTGCCGGCCCTGCTCACGGCGGCGGACGCGGGCGTGAACGTCACCGTGGTCATCCTCGACAACCGCGTGGTGGGCATGACCGGCCAGCAGCCCAGCCAGGCCCTCGACCAGGTGGAGCGCATGGTGCGCGGCATGGGCATCGCCGACGACCAGCTCCAGGTGCTGCTGCCCGTGCCCAAGCAGCACGAGGCCAACGTGGCCGCCATGGTGGCGGCCCTGCGACATCCCGGCCCTTCGGTGGTGGTGTTCCGTCGCGAGTGCATCCAGTCCATCCGCCGGGGCGTGCTGAAGGAACACGACCGGGAGGAGAAGGCCCGGCAGGAAACCGCCTGCTGCGGCGCGGAGGTGCGTCCATGAGCGAGTCCCGCATTCACGGCATCGTCCTGTCTGGCGTCGGCGGCCAGGGCGTGCTCTCCCTCGCGCAGATCCTGCTGGAGGCCCTGCGCCGCAGCGGCCTTCACGCCTTGCAATCCGAGATCCACGGCATGAGCCAGCGGGGCGGCAGCGTCCACGCCCAGGTCTGCTACTCGAAGGTGCCCCTCACCTCGCCCATCCTCGACGAGGGCGGCGCGGACCTGCTCATCGCCCTGGAACCCCTGGAGGCCCTGCGCTACGTGTCCATGGTGCGCATGGACGGGCACCTGGTCGTCTCGGAGGAGCCCCAGATGGACATGGCGGGCTACCCGCCCCTGGACGACGTCTATGCGGCTCTCAAGGCCGTGCGCGGCGCCCACCTCGTCGACACCGAGGACCTGGCCCGGCGCCTCAACCACCGCCAGGCCGGAGGCATGGCCCTGCTGGGCATGGCCTCCCGCTTCCTGCCCATCGAGGACGACACATGGCGCGAGGTCATCGCCCAGCGCTTCGAGACCAAGGGCGCCCGCGTCACCGAGAAGAACCTCGAGGCCTTCGAGGCCGGACGCGGCCTGATCCACGACCCCGTAGGAGCCTGACATGCACACGACCACGGGATTCCTCCACGAGGGGCGGGCCTACGGCCTGCTCGCCGCCGCTGGCCTGCGGGTACCCCGCCACGGCTTCCTGGAGACCGGGCCCCTGCCCTTCGCCCCCGGCGAGCCCATCGTCCTCAAGGGCATCGCCGACCAGCTCTGGCACAAGTCCGACCAGGGCGCCGTCCACTTCGGGACCTTCGAGCCCGAAGCCCTGAAGGCCGAAGCGGCCGCCATGAAGCAGCGTGTCTCCGGCCATCCCTGGATCGGGGGGCTGGTGTGCGAGAAAGTCGCGTTCAAGCGCCTGGCCGGCCTGCCCACGGAGGCCCTGGTCTCCCTGAAGCGCGATCCCGAGGCCGGCTGGCTGGTGGTCTGCGGCATCGGAGGCCTCCAGGCCGACGCCTGGGCCGCCCTGGCCCCGCCCCTGATCTGGCCCCTGGCCCTCTGCACACCGGAGCAGGCCCTGGCGGATCTCGGCGAGCACTGGCTGGGCCGCACGTGGCTGGGCCGCCAGCGGGGCGCCGAGGCGCTCACGGACGAACCGAAGCTCCTGGCTTTCCTCCAGGGCCTGTGGAAGGCGGCCGAAGGCCTGGCCCGCGAAGGCGTCACCCTCCTGGAGCTCAACCCCGTGGTGCTGGACAGCGAGGGTCTGCCCACGGCCCTGGACGGCGTGGGCACCCTCGAGGCGGCCGCGATCGAACCGCCCGCGACACCGGATCCCGCCTGGTACCGGGCCCTGGTGGCGCCCCGCGACCTGGTGATCGCCGGCGTCTCCAGCCGCGAGGGCACCGTGGGCCGGATCATCCTGGAGAACGTCCAGCGCTCCGCCCTCCCCGCGGGGACCATCCGCCTCATCAAGCCCGGTGCCACGGAGTTCCTGGGCCTGCCCTGCCTCGGCTCGGTCGCGGACCTGGCCACGGCCCCCACGGACCAGCTCATCCTCTCCCTGCCCGCGCCCCTGACGCTGGAAGTGGTGGAGCAGCTCTGCCGCCAGGGGGGCGGCGCCACCGTCGTCTACGTGGTGGCCGGCGGCCTGGGGGACGGTGCGGACACCGAGGGTCTCGGGAAGCGGCTGGTGGCCTGCCTCGACGAGCACCGCCGCGCCGGCAAGTGGACCCCCGCCCTGGTGGGCCCCAACGGCCTGGGGCTCTACAGCCCCGACCAGGATCTGAACACCCTCTTCATCCCCGACGAGAAGCTGCCCCTGCGGCCCCACCGAGGTCATGCGGCCCTGGTGAGCCAGAGCGGAGCCTTCCTCATCACGCGCCTGAGCCGCCGCCCCGAGCTGGGCCTCCGCGCCGCCGTGGCCATCGGCAACCAGATGGACCTGCGCTGCTCGGACTTCCTGGCGGGCTTCGGCTCGGACCCGGCGGTGAAGGTGGTGGGCGCCTACCTGGAGGGCTTCGCCCCCGGGGACCTGAGGGCCACGGCCGAGGCCGCGAAGCAGCTCCGGGCCTCCGGCCGCCGGGTGCTCCTCTACAAGGGCGGGCGCAGCCAGGAGGGCATGGCCGCCGCCAGCAGCCACACCGGCGCCCTGGCCGGCGACCACGCCCTGCAAGCCAGCGTCCTCCGCCGCTCGGGGGCCATGCTCGCCGAGCGCATCGAGGCCTTCGACGCGGCCCTCTCCTGGCTGGCGGCCTACGCCGAGGGCACACCCCGTCGCGTGGCCATCGTGACCAACGCGGGCTTCGAGTCCGTGGCCTCGGCGGATCTGCTGACGGGCCCCTTCCGGGGCGCGAAGCTTACGGAAGCCGAGACGTCAGCCCTCACGGCCACCATCGAGGCCCACGGTCTCACGGGCCTCGTGAGCCCCCGCCTGCCCCTGGACCTCACACCCATGGCCGACGAGGCCGCCTACCTGGCCGGCACCAGGCTGCTGCTCCAGTCGGAGGCCGACGCCGTGGTGGTGGGTCTGGTGCCTCTCACCCGCCGCCTGGGCACCGCCGACCCGGCGGCCTTCGGCCCCTTCGCGAAGGCCCTGGCCGAGCTGGCCCGGGAGAGCGGCAAGTGGGTAGGCGTGGCCGTGGAAGGCGGCGCCATCTACGACGCCTACCGCCAGGGCCTCCGGGAGGCCGGCCTCCCCGTCTTCCTCACCATGGAGGAGGCCCTGGAGGGCCTGCGGCTCATCGCCACAGAACAGTAACGACAAGGGCTGGAACGCGAAGAGCGCCAAGAAGGACGCGAAGCGCGCGAAGGGATATCGCCCTGCGGTGAACACCTCTTCCCGAACTGCACCACGCCGCCCCAGGCACGGAGGGTTCCTCGCAGAGCCCAAGGTCCTTATTTCGCGTCATTCGCGCTTTTCTTCGCGCCCTTCGCGTTCCGTTCTTTCTTTATCCCCCTCCTGTGACCTTCGGCATGGCCAGGAGCAGGATCTGAGGTCAGACTCTATTTCGGACCTGAAAGGGCCGAAATGTCCCGAATCCTGCCCCCCATGCGCACCCTCCTGCCCGCCGAGCACGGGAGCTGGTTCATGCTCGGATTCCCACTGGTGCTGGGGCTTCTGGTCCGGCCGAGCCTGGCCGGGTTGGGCCTGGGCCTGGCCACCCTGGCTTTCTTCCTGGCTCGGCCACCCCTCCGGCGGGTGCTCACGGGGCAGCGGGATCCTCTCCAGGTCCGTGCTCTGCTGATGTTTGGATGCCTCGCAGGGGCCTTCGGAGGGATTGCCCTCTGGCTTTCGGGCCCGCGATTCCTGATTCCCCTCGCCCTCGCGGCCCCCCTGGTCTTCCTCGCTCTCCGGGCCGACCTCCAGCGGGCCGTGCGTTCCCTGGCCGTGGAGCTGGCCGCCCAGGGCGCTTTCGCGGGCCTGGCCGCCGCCATCCTCGCGGCCGGAGGGAGTTCCTTTCCCGAAGCCGGCCGGGCCTGGCTGCTGACGGCCCTGGTGGGCGGCGCCAACCTCGCCCATGTGCGGCGTCTCCTCGGGCATGCCCACAAACTGGCCGCGGAGGAACTGGACCGGCGCAGGGTTCCCGTCCACGTCCTCCACCTCCTGCTGATCGGAGTTTCCACCCTGCTGCTGGCCCCTCGTGGAACGTTCGGGCTCGTCTGGACCGCCTGGACCGGCCTGCTCTACCTCCGGGCCCTGGCCCCCTACCGACCCCTCCCGGCCCGCACCCTGGGCTGGCGGGAGGGCGGCCTGAGCGTGCTGGGCCTGCTGCTCCTCTGGCGGGCCCTGCTCTGATCTCGATCACAACTGGGGATGGACTCCAGAATCACCCCTCCTGAGCTACAAATCGGAAGTAATATTCCGGAATGATCTTCTCGACCGCCACCGGCTACGCCCTCCGTGCCCTCGCCGCCCTTCCCGAGGATGGAAGCTTCTGCCTGGCCAAGGACCTGTCGTCCCGTCTGGAGATCCCCGGCCCCTACCTGGCGAAGATCCTCCAGGGCCTGGTGCAGGCGGAGATCCTCGAATCCGTGCGGGGCCCCAAGGGCGGCTTCCGCCTGTTGCGTCCCTCCCACCGCATCACCGTGGGCGAGGTGGTCGTGGCCCTGGAAGGTCCGAACTCCATGGACGGCTGCATCATGGGCTTCCCCACCTGCGGCGGCGACCACCCCTGCCCCCTGCACGAGGCCTGGGGCGCCGTGAAAGCCCAGGTCGCCACGTCCATGACCGAGGCCACCATCCGGGACCTCCAGCTCATGGACCTGCGGCACCAGAAGGATGGCAAGGGCCGGCCGCCCTGCGAGAAGCCCTGAGCTCAGGCCTGGATCTGGATCCTGCGCCTTGAATCGCCCCGGTTTTGCCCTAAATTAGGACTTATCGGTCCGTTTCCACCCCGCATGCCCCTGGAGCCCAGCCATGAGCCTCCTCGCCGAACTCGACCTCGAAGCCCGGCCCCTGCTGGGAGCCGCCCTCGCCACCCTGGCCCTTGGCGTGGCCGTGGCCCTGGGCAGCCGGGGCGGGCGCTGGCTGGATCCGGCCCTCCTGGGCTACCTGCTGGCCACCCTCTTCGCCTGCTTCGGCGTGGCCTACCGCTACGTCTCCTGGATCGAGCGGCCCGCCACGCGGATGTACTTCCGCCACACCCTGCGCACCCTGTTCTCGCCCCGGGTCTTCAAGGCCTTGCCGAAGATGGCCCTGCTGGCCCTGGACCAGATCCTCCTCCAGCGGTTCATCGAGAAGCGTTCCATCAAGCGCTGGGGCGCTCACGCCCTCTTGGCCTGGGGCTGCCTCCTGGGCTTCGCGGTGACCATCCCGCTGGTCTTCGGCTGGGTCCGGTTCACCAGCGAGGGCCTGGACGCCACCCGCTACCAGGCCTGGGTGCTGGGCTTCCCCGCGGGCTCCTTCCCCCTCGACAGCTTCATCGCCTTCTGCAGCTTCCACATCCTCGACCTGGCCGCCGTCATGGTCATCGCCGGCTGCGTGTTGAGCCTCATCCGCCGCAAGCAGGACGAAGGAGACACCGCCACCCAGCGCTTCGACCTGGACCTGCTGCCCCTGGTGCTCCTCATCGCCGTGAGCATGACGGGCCTGATGCTCACCGCCTCGGAGAAGTGGCTCCAGGGACGCAACTTCGCCACCCTGGCCTTCCTCCACGAGCTGACGGTCATCCTCCTGCTGCTGGGCCTGCCCTTCGGCAAGCTCTTCCACGTGGTGCAGCGGCCCGCCCAGCTGGGCGTGACGATCTACAAGGCTGAAGGCGAGGCCGAGGGCCGCCTGGCCTGCAAGGGCTGCGGCGCGCCCTTCATCCGGGCCAACCAGCGCCGCGACCTCGGCGAGCTGTGGAAGGTGCTGGAGCTGGATGGCGCCCGGCACAGTGCGTCCGTCCACCACCTGGACCTGTGCCCCAGGTGCAAGCGGCGCCTGGTGGCCAAGGCCCAGGGCGACCGGCTCCACGGGGCCTTCGATCCCTTCGCCACCATCCCGGTGCATGCCGAGCCCATCCCCGATCCCACCTCGCTGAAGGCCTGACCATGAGCACGCTTCCCCTCTCACAGGACCAGCTCCGCGCCCAGTTCGGCCCCCACTTGAACCTCGCCCCTCCCGGGGGCTGGCTGTCCGATCCCACCCCCGACAAGGTGGTGGAGACCCACTGCTGCTTCTGCGGCCAGCAGTGCGGCATCAAGCTCAAGGTGAAGGACAACAAGGTCATCGGCTTCGATCCCTGGGAGGAGTTCCCCTTCAACCAGGGGAAGCTCTGCCCCAAGGGCGTGAAGCGCTACCTCCAGGGCAACCACCCGGACCGCCTCACCAAGGCCATGAAGCGCACGGAGCACGGCTTCGAGCCCATGGGCTGGAACGAGGCCATGGACCGCACCGTCTCCGAAATCCAGCGCATCCAGAAGGAACATGGCAAGGACGCCTTCGCCGTGCTGTCCGGCGTGTCGCTGACCAACGAGAAGAGCTACCTGGCCGGCAAGTTCGCGCGGTTGGGCCTGCAGACGAAGAACCTCGACTACAACGGCCGCCTCTGCATGGTGAGCGCCGGCGCGGGCAACAAGAAGGCCTTCGGCGTCGACCGCGCCGCCAACTCCTGGGCTGACATCGAGCTGGCCGAGGTGATCTGGGTGGCCGGCTCCAACGTGGCCGAGTGCTCGCCCATCACCACCGACTACATCTGGCGGGCCCGGGACCGCGGCGCCCTCCTCATCGTGGTGGATCCCCGCATCACGCCCCTGGCCCGCACCGCCGACCTGGTGCTGCCCCTGAAACCCGGCACGGACACGGCCCTCACCAACGGCATCCTGCACCTGCTGAACAAGTGGAAGCTCATCGACTGGGACTTCGTGAACGCCCACACCAGCGGCTTCGAGCAGGCCGTCGAGGCCGTGAAGGACTGCACGCCGGAATGGACCAGCCAGGTCACGGGCCTGCCCGTGGACGCCATCGAGAAGGCCGCCCGCATCTGGGGCGAGGCTCGCACCAGCTTCCTGCTCCATGCCCGGGGCATCGAGCACCAGAGCAAGGGCGTGGAGAACGTGCTGGGCTGCATCAACATGGTGCTCGCTACCGGCCGCATCGGGCGCCCCGGCTGCGGCTACGGCACCATCACCGGCCAGGGGAACGGCCAGGGCGGCCGCGAGCACGGCCACAAGTGCGACCAGCTGCCGGGCAACCGCGACATCAGCAACCCCGAGCACCGGAAGTACATCTGCTCGGTCTGGGGCTGCACGGACGACGAGCTGCCCGGCGTGGGCCAGAGCGCCCAGGAGATCATGAACGCCATCCACGCCGGCGAGATCAAGGGGCTGCTGCTGCTCTGCTTCAACCCGCTGGTCTCGCTGCCGGACTCGCAGTTCACCCGCGAGGCCCTCAGCAAGCTGGAGTTCTTCGTCTGCCTGGACTTCTTCCTCAGCGAGAGCGCGCAGCACGCCGACATCGTGCTGCCCTCGGCCCTCCACGAGGAGGATGAAGGCACCACCACCAGCGCCGAGGGCCGCGTCATCAAGATTAACAAGGCCGTGGACTGCCCCGGCGACGCCCGCCCCGACTGGCAGATCATGGTGGAGCTGGCCAAGCGGCTGGGCCGCGGGAAGTACTTCGACCACTTCAAGACGCCCGAGGACATCTTCAACGAGCTGCGGGTGGCGTCGAAAGGCGGTACCGCGGACTATGCGGGCATCACCTACGAGAAGATCGTCAAGAACATGGGCGTGTTCTGGCCCTGCCCTACCGAAGATCACCCCGGCACGCCGCGCCTCTTCGAAGGCGGGCAGTTCTTCCACCCCGACGGCAAGGCGAAGTTCATCCCCACGCCCTGGCGACCGCCCGCGGAGGTGGTGGATGACGAGTACCCCATCTGGCTCACCTCGGGCCGCGTGGTCTTCCACTACCTGAGCGGCACCCAGACCCGGCGCATCGGCTTCCTGGTGGAGCAGTGCCCGCACCCCTACCTGGAGATCCACCCGCGCCTGGCGGAGAAATACGGCCTGGCGGAAGGCGATGCCGTGGAGATCACCTCCCGGCGGGGCTCCATGGTGCTGCCCGCCAAGGTGGTGAAGACCATCCGCCCCGATACCGTGTTCATCCCCTACCACTGGGCCGGGGCCCTGTCGGCCAATCGCCTCACGGCCCGGCACCTGGATCCCGTCTCGAAGATCCCCGAGTTCAAGGTGAGCGCCGTGCGGCTGAAGAGGACCACCAAGGACCAGTTCTCCCCCGAGCTGGCGGAGTTGCAGCGCATGGCTTTCGAGGCCCGCAGCACCCAGTCCCAGATGCCTGAGCGGGTGTTCTGATGGTGCCCCAGGACTACGGCTTCTTTATTGATCCGCAGCGCTGCATTGGCTGCCGCTCCTGCGTGGGCGCCTGCGCCGAGTGCGGCACCCACCGCGGCCGCTCCATGATCCACCTGGACGAGATGGACCGCTTCGACAGTCCGCAGACGGTGCCCACGGTCTGCATGCACTGCGAGGATCCGATCTGCGCCCAGGTCTGCCCATCGGACGCCATCAAGCGCAGCGAGGACGGCGTGGTGCACGCGGCCCAGAAACCCCGCTGCATCGGCTGCCAGAACTGCGAGCTGAGCTGCCCCTTCGGCGTACCCATCGTGTTCTCGGGCCTGGAGCAGATGCTCAAGTGCGATCTCTGCTACGACCGCACCTCCGTGGGCCACAAACCCATGTGCGCCACCGTCTGCCCCAGCCAGGCCCTGCTCTTCGTCCGCAAGGACGAGGTGGCCAACCTGCGCCACAACAAGCCCCTGCGTGACTTCCTCATCGGCAGTGTGCGGGTGAAGACCAAGAACGCCATCATGGTGCCCGATCCGGACACGCCCCTGCACCTGGATGCGGCTTTGCTTATAGATGGAGGCCTCTGATGACCTGGTGGCGCCGCGCCTTCCCCCTGGAGCTCGCCGAGGAGGGCCACTTCTCCCGCCGCGAGTTCGCCCGCTTCCTGGCCGTGGTGAGCGCCGGGTTCACCGCCGGCATCGGCTACCTCTGGTGGCGGAAGACGCCCCTGGAGGGCGCCTCCGATCCCGAGGCCAGGCACGCCGAACTGCCCGTGGCCCTGGGCCTGGCCGCCGATCTTCAGCCCGGCCAGAGCCGCCTCTTCAAGTTCCGCGATGCCCACGACGCCTGCATCCTGCTGCGCACCCCCAAGGGCGAGCTGCGGGCCTACCGGCAGACCTGCACCCACCTGGGCTGCGCGGTGCGCTACGCGGGCGAGCGCCTGGAGTGCCCCTGCCACCGCGGCTTCTTCGAACCGGATCGCGGCTTCCCCGTGCAGGGCCCGCCCAGCCGGCCCCTGGCCGCCATCGCCCTGGAGGTGCGCCCCGACGGCAGCCTCTGGGCCGTGGGCGAGCTGCCCAAGCCCACCCTGGAGACCCTGGACCACCGCGCGGCCTGCCCCCGCGACAAGAGCGAGGTGACCGCATGAATCCGGCCCCCACCTCCCGCGTCCGCATCTCCCCCGCCGCCCTGGGCGTCATTCTGGTGCTGCTGGTGATCCAGCTCTACCTCTTCGAGACCGTCCTGGGCGCCGTCCTCGACGGCCAGCGCAGCGTCCTCCCCGGCGCCTTCTTCGTCTCCCTGGCCCTCAGCGCCATCGCGCTCTTCCTGGCCTTCCGGAGCACCGTGGAGCACGGGCCGAAGGAGTAGGGATCGGCAGCTCGGAGAAACGGAGAAAGGATCTCCACGAAGGACACGAAGGGAAGGCAAGGACACGAAGGCCAGTGCGGCAGGGACTCTCCAGTTTTTCGAAAGGCCCTGCTCCTTCGTGTTCTTCCTGCGCCCGAGGGGCGTCTTCGTGTCCTTCGTGGAGGCTTTGATCTTTCCCGAGGGTCATTCACCCGCCCTGGGGCAGCTCCTGGGCGGGGTTGGCGTCCTTCATGAAGACGGGCCAGCAGGAGAGGTGGCCCAGGCCCAGCTGGAGGAGGATACCGCCCAGCTCGGCGAGACCAAAGGCCGGGGTCAGGCCGTGAAGCACGGGGGGCATGATCTGGAGGTAGAGGTCCAGCCAGCGGCCCGCCAACAGGAGGGCGCAGGTGGCCAGCAGCACGGCCTCGCTGGTCTTGGCCTTCCGCCCCAGCAGCAGCACGAAGGGCAGGCCGAAGTTCAGGATCAGGTTCAGGTAGAAGAGGGGCATCCAGCGGCCCTGGAGCAGCAGGCGCATGGGGCCGGTTTCCTCGGGCAGGTTGGCGTACCAGATGAGCAGGAACTGGCTGAGGAAGATGTAGGCCCAGAAGCAGCTGAAGGCGAAGAGCAGCTTGCCCAGGTCGTGGTTCTGGGCCTTCGACACCGCCGGGAGCAGGCCCACGCGCCGCAGCACGATGGCGCTGATGGTGACGATGGCGATGCCCTGGAGGAACATCCCCGAGAAGCCGTAGATGGCGAAGATGGTGCTGGACCACACCGGCTCCAGGGACATGAGCCAGTCGAAGTTGGCCACGGAGAACGTGAGGCCGAAGACGAGGATGAAGGGGGCCGCGCCCTTCCCCTGCTGGGTGAGCCGGCGTCCGGTCCAGATCCAGGCGCCGAAGATGAGGGCCACCCGGCCGAAGAAGAAGGGCGGGTTCAGCCAGCCCAGGCGACCATGCAGCGCCTCGTGGGTGGCCGCGTCCGGCCGGGCCCAGGGGTAGAGCGTGGCGGCCCCGAACCAGAGCAGCAGCATGAGCAGGCCCGCCCGGGGCAGGAGGGCCGGCATGGCCCGGTGGGCCTTGAGGATGGGGTCGCTCCAGCGGGCCCCCGTGATGGACTGGATGGCCAGCAGGAAGAGGCCGCCCAGGCCCACGCAAGCCAAATTGAAGGTCGTGAGCAGCAGGTTCCCCCAGCCCCGCTCCGCCTGGAGGACCAGGCCCAGGCCCAGAAGCCCCGCGCCGAGCAGCACGAAGGCCCAGGCGCCGCCCCGGAGACGCTCGCCGATGTCCGCCAGCGTGGGGATGCCCGACTTGGTGAGGTCGCGGACGGGAACGGTGAAGGTCTGGCTCATGGCTGGGCTCCCGTGGAAGCGGGCGTCGAGGCGGTGGGCCCGGGCCGGGCGGCCTTCTGCAGCTCGCGGATGTAGAGCACCACGTTCCAGCGGTCCTCGCGGCTGAGGAGGTCGCCGTAGCCCTTCATCTTCGTGGGGCCGCCGAAGGTGGCGATGTGGAAGAGGCGGCCGTCCGGCATGTCCCGCACCACGGGGGAGACGAGCACCGTGGGCGCGAAGGCGCCGCGGGCCACGATGACGCTGCCGTTGTTGTCGCCTTCCCGGCCGTGGCAGGTGGCGCAGACCCGCTCGAAGACGAGCTTGCCGCGATTGAAGCGGGCCTGGGTGGGCTGATAGGGGTTCGGCAGCTCGCGCCCCGCGCGATCCGCCTCGGCCTTGCCCGGCCCGTAGGCCAGGGGCGGCTCGCCGCGGCGCGACAGGGTGTCCGGCGGCGGGGCCTGGAGCACCTTCCCGCCGGGCAGCACGCCGCTGGCGTCGAAGGCCTGGGCCGAGAGGGGCGCACCCATGCCGCCGTCCCAGGCCAGGTTCCGGCGCTGGAAGTCCCGGTTGAGCACAGGCACCAGGAGCAGGATGAGGAAGGCCGGAAGGCAGGCCAGCAGCAGGGCGCCGACGCCTGCGGGACGATCCCAGAAGGATCCGCCCCGCTGGAAGCGGTCCTCCACCAGCAGGCTGGATTCCAGGGCGCCCAGGTCCGCCAGGTCGCGGGCTACGGCGGGGAACTGCACATCGGTGGCCAGCTCCGCCGCCAGGATGAAGCGGTCGTCGTTGGCGCCCGGATGCAGGTCTGGCACGCGCCACCGCGGCCGCATGCGGGCCACGAGGAAGAAGCTGGCCACCACGCCCAGGCCCGCCAGCAGCACCGTCAGCTCGAAGGCCACGGGGATGAAGGCAGGGATGGCCAGGAGGGGCTTGCCGCCCATGATCAGCGGGTAGTCCACGGCGGAGGTCCAGATCTGGAGGCCCGCCGCGAGGGCGAGGCCCAGGGCGGCGAAGGCCAGGCAGGCCCGGGGCAGCCGCGAGGGGCGCTGGTCCAGGGCCTCGTCCATGCCGTGCACGGGGAAGGGCGTGTAGGTGTCCAGCACGCGGTGTCCGGCGGCCCGCAGGTACGCCACCGCGCGGAGGAGCTGCTCCGGATCGGTGAAGGAGGCCCGGAAGCGGGAGTTGCGGAGCTCAGTGGTCGCCATGTTTGAGGACTCCCTTCACTTCGCTCGCCGCGATCATGGGCAGCACCCGGGTGAAGACCAGGAACAGCGTGAAGAAGAGCCCGAAGCTGCCGATGAGGATGGCCACCTCGATGAAGGTGGGCCGGTACATGGCCCAGCTGGAGGGCAGGTAGTCGCGGTGGAGGCTGGTCACGATGATGACGAAGCGCTCGAACCACATGCCGATGTTCACGAAGATGGTGAGGACGAAGATCATCCAGGGCGTGGTGCGCACCCGCTTGAACCAGAAGAACTGGGGGCTGAGCACGTTGCAGCCCACCATGGTCCAGTAGGCCCACTGGTAGGGCCCCAGGGCCCGGTTGAGGAAGACGTAGCGCTCGTAGGGGTTTCCGCTGTACCAGGCCGTGAAGAACTCCGTGGCGTAGGCCATGCCCACGATCATCCCCGTGGCCAGCACCACCTTGGTCATGGCCTCCAGGTGGCGGGTGGTGATGTATTCCTGAAGGCCCATCACCGAGCGGGCGATGATCATGAGGGTAAGTACCATGGCGAAGCCGCTGAACACGGCGCCCACCACGAAGTAGGGCGGGAAGATCGTTGCGTGCCAGCCGGGGATCACCGACGTGGCGAAGTCCATGGACACGATGGTGTGCACGGAGACCACCAGAGGTGTGCTGAGGCCCGCCAGCAGCATGTAGACCATCTCGTAGCGGCTCCAGGTGCGATTCGAGCCGTTCCATCCCAGGGAGAACACGCTGAGGATCGCGCGCTTCAGCTTGGTCTTCGCGCGGTCACGCTGGGTGGCCAGGTCGGGGATGAGGCCGATGTACCAGAAGGTGAGCGAGATGATGAAGTAGGTCGATATGGCAACCACATCCCAGAGCAGCGGGCTCTTGAAGTTCACCCAGAGGGAGCCGCGGGTGTTGGGGTAGGGCGTGGCCCAGAAGGCCAGCCAGGGCCGGCCCATGTGGATGATGGGGAAGGTGCCCGCGCACATGACGGCGAAGAGGGTCATGGCCTCTGCGGCGCGGTTGATGGAGGTGCGCCAGCGCTGGCGGAAG
Source organism: Geothrix sp. SG200 (assembly GCF_022808935.1). Taxonomy (GTDB): domain Bacteria; phylum Acidobacteriota; class Holophagae; order Holophagales; family Holophagaceae; genus Geothrix; species Geothrix alkalitolerans. The sequence continues at coordinate 67,975 of NZ_JAKZFR010000004.1, read as the reverse complement.
AGGAACAGGATGGCGGAGATCAGCGTCCCCGCGTGGCCGATGCCCACCCAGAACACGAAGTTCGTGATGTCGAAGGCCCAGCCCACCGTGCGGTTGAGGCCCCAGGTGCCGATGCCCCGGGTGAGGGTCTGGACCACGGCCCAGGCGCCCAGGGAGAGCATGGAGAGGGTGATGGCCAGGGCCAGCCACCAGCGCAGGGGTGGGCGGCGCTCCGTGGGCGCGAAGACCTCCTCCGTGACCTGGCGGTAGGTCTTGTTCCCGTCGATGAGGGGCAGGTTGTGGCCGTAGCGCTCGGCCTCGGCGGCCGGGATCCCGCCGGCGGTCAGCACGTCGGCATCATGCGCCATGGTGGCCTCCCCGGTTCGCCTCTGGCGTGACGTTTCGTATCTTGGTCAGGTAGCTCACGGCGGGCCCGATGCCCAGCTCGCCCAGCACCAGAAAGCGCTTGGGATCGCGCAGCACCTGGCTGATGCGGCTGTCCGGATCCTGCATGTCGCCGAAGACGATGGCCTGGGCGGGACAGCTCTGCATGCAGGCGGGCAGGGCCTCACCGTCCTTCAGCCCGCGGCCCTCGTTCTTCGCCGTGATCTTGGCCTCCATGAGGCGCTGCACGCAGAAGGAGCATTTCTCCATGACGCCGCGGCTGCGCACGGTGACATCCGGGTTGAAGCCCAGGCGCTCCAGCTCGCTGGCGTGGGGATACTCCCACCAGTTGAAGCGGCGGACCTTGTAGGGGCAGTTGTTGGCGCAGTAGCGGGTGCCCACGCAGCGGTTGTAGACCTGCTGGTTGAGCCCCTCCTCGCTGTGCACCGTGGCCAGCACGGGGCAGACGTTCTCGCAGGGGGCCTGGTCGCACTGCTGGCACATCATGGGCTGGTGGACGACGCCGGGCTCGGCCTCGGAGCCCGTGTAGTAGCGGTCGATGCGCAGCCAGTGCATCTCGCGCTTGCGCCGAACCTCGTCCCGGCCCACCACGGGGATGTTGTTCTCCACCTGGCAGCCGACCACGCAGCCGGAGCAGCCCGTGCAGGCGCTGAGGTCGATGACCATGGCCCAGCGATGGGCGCCGTGGGGGTGCTCGCCGTAGACGGAAGGCCCCGGCTGTTCGTGGGGACGGGCCGCGGCGGGATCGCGCAGGTAGGGCGCCAGGGCCATCTCCCGCACCAGCTCCCGGCCCTCCAGGCTGTGGTGGTCCTGGGTGCAGGCGAGGTCCACGCGGCCCTGGCCCCGCCGCACCTGGAGAGGTGCGGCCTCGGCGGCCAGGAAGCCTGACGTGAACGTCCGCCAGGGATAGACGTTCTTCCCTACGCTCAGGCCCGCCTTGCCGCCCTCCGTGCGGCCGTAGCCCAGGGCCACGGCCACGGTGCGGTCGTCCAGGCCCGGCTGCACCACCACGGGCAACTCCAGCTCCAGGGCATGGCCCTCGGGCCGCAGGCGCAGCAGGTCACCCTGCTCCAGGCCCAGCCGCGCCGCCGCCGCCGGGGAGACCTGGGCGTAGTTGTCCCAGGTGGCCTTGGTGATGGGATCCGGAAGTTCCTGGAGGAAGGGGATGTGGGCGTGGCGGCCGTCGCCCAGGCCCACCTTCGCGTAGAGCAGCAGCTCATAGCCGTCCGTGCGCGCGGCGCGCGGCCCGCCTTCCACGCGGCCCTCGCGGTACCGGGGCGCGGGCCCCGCATCCACCTGCACGGCCCCCTTCTGGAGCGCCGCGTTCCAGAACGCCTCGACGTCGCCCACCGCCTTCTGACGGGGGAACACGGCCGTCTTCCAGTGCTCGCGCAGCACCTGGAGCGCTGGCGCGGGCCGCCCGGCCCAGGCGCCGAAGCTCTCCACGGCGTCGCGGGTGGCGAAGAGGGGCTGGAGGAGGGGCTGGGCCAGGGAGACGGTGCCCGTCACGGGCTCCGCGTCGCGCCAGGCCTCCAGCCAGTGGTGGTCCGGGGCCAGGTGGGTGCAGGCGGCGGCGCTCTCGTCCTCGATGAGGGCCAGGGACACCCGCAGGGGCACCTTGGCGAAGGCGTCGCCGAACACCGCCGGCTGCTCATAGACGGGGTTGCAGCCCAGCAGCAGGAGGGCGGCGACCCGGCCTTCGGCCATCTCGCGCACCAAGGCCTCCAGGGCCCGGTCATCCCCCCGCTTCTGGAGGCTGGGGCGGGCCAGATCCACGGTGGTGCCTTCGTGGCCGAGAGCGTAGTTGATGCGGGCGACGAGCTCCTGGGCGCGCAGATCATTGAGGCCGCAGAGGAGGATGCCATGACCCCGGTGCGCCTCCAGCTCGTGGGCGAGGGCCTGCGCCTTCGCCGCCAGGGCCGTCGGCAGCGCCCCGCCCTCCACGGACAGGCCCAGGTGCCGAGCCAGGGCCTCCAGGAAGGGCACGGCCTCCGAGGGCGCCAGGCGCACGCGCTCATCGGCGTTGCTGCCCGTGAGCGAGAGGCCGCTCTCCACCTGGATGTGCTTCGACATGGGCCGGGGCTTGTCGGGTCCGCGCCGGTCGGCGTAGGCGCGGGTGAAGCCCACAGGATCCATCCACGTGCCGAGGAAGTCCGCCTCGATGCCCACGACGAGGTCCGCCTCCTCCAGCTTGTAGTGCGGCACCATCCGCCGTCCGTGGGTGCGCTCATACGCAGCGGCCAGGGCCGCGCAGCTGAGGGCATCCGCCTCCACCAGGCGACCGTCCTTGAAGGTGCCGATGAAGCCCTGCACGGTGGCGCGCAGGGTCGGACTGAGGATGGTGCCCGCCAGCACGCGGATGGCACCGCCGGAAGCACGCAGCTCGGCGAAGCGGCGCTGGAGGTCGGCGTCCAGGACGGCCCAGTCCACGGCCTTTCCGGCCAGCTTCGGACCGCGCAGGCGATCCTCGTCGTAGAGGCCCCGGGTCTGAGCCTGGCCGATGGCGCAGAGGCCGCCGCGGCTCACGGGATGGTCGGGATTCCCCTCCAGCTTGACGGGGCGGCCGTCGCGGCTGCGGGCCAGGACGCCGCAGCCCGCGGCACAGCCGCCGCAGGTGGTGGCGTACCACTGGGCCACACCGGGCGTGAGGCCCTCCCGGGCGTTGAGGTAGGGCATGGCCTTCTCGACCACCTTGCTCTTGCAGCCCAGGGCCAGGCCCGCCGCGAAGCCCAGGCCGGAGAAGCGGAAGAAGTCGCGGCGGCTGATCTGCCGGACGCTCTCGCCCACGGGCAGCTCCTCTTCGAACTCCGCCTTCCGCGCCCGCACCGTCCCGCGCCGTTCCCCGAGGCTCTTCCAGGTCTTCATAGGATCTCCTCAGTGATGGCAGGCCGAGCAGTCCGTCGGCGCCTGGGGCGGGCGGCCGGCCAGGAGCTGCTTCTGGTTCTCGAGGCGGTGGCAGGCCAGGCACTCGCCCATGGTCAGGGCCATGGCCTGCTCCACCCGCTCCATGCCTTGCACCTCGCCGTGGCAGGACTGGCAGGCCACGCCGGCGCGGACGTGACGGCTGTGCGGGAAGGTGACGTGGGCGGGCAGGCGGTGGATGCGGACCCACGCGAAGCCCCGACCCGACGCGTAGGCGTCCCGCAGCTTCTGGATCTCGGGGCTGGGATCCGACTTGCCCACGGGCGTGCCCGCCCGGTTCAGCACCGTCTCATGACACTTCATGCAGGTGCTGAGGGGCGGGATACCCGCGTGGCGGCTGTTCTCCGCCGAGGTGTGGCAGAAGAGGCAGTCCATCTTCAGCTCGCCGGCATGGAGGGCATGGGAGTAGGGGATGGGCTGGGCGGGCTTGTAGCCGCTCTGGTCCCCGAGCAGGCGCGTGTCCAGGCTCAGCGCGAAGATCATGAGCGAGGCGCCGAAGGACACCGCGCCCGTGATGGCGATGGTCCGCATCCTCACCGGAGCCCCTTCCGGTTCCAGATCACCACCTGGGGCCGGCGCCAGTAGTACCAGATGGGCACCACGAGGAAGTGGACGAGACGGGTGAAGGGCAGCAGGAGGATGACGGTGAAGCCGCTCAGAAAGTGGAGCTTCACCATCCAGGGCAGGGGCGCGATGAGCTCGGGACGGGGCGCGAGCTTGATCAGGCTCCAGAGGTAGGGCGCCGCGTTGGTGGAGAACCAGGCGCTGCCCCAGCGGTAGCGGATGGCCACGTCGATGCCGCTGGCCACCTGGTAGAGCAGCACCACGAGCAGCACGAGGTCAAGGGGACTCGTCACCACCTTCACGCGCCGGTCCGTGAAGCGGCGGACGAGGAGGGCCACCACGCCCACCAGGGCCAGGAGGGCCATGGAGAGCCCGGTGATCTCCAGCAGGTAGAGCCGCAGGGGACGGGCATTCCAGGCCAGGATGGCCTCGGGCAGGAAGAAGGCGAAGAGGTGCCCGGACAGCACCCAGAGGATGCCCCAGTGCCAGAGACCCGAGCCCCAGAAGAGCGATTCGGACTCCAGGAACTGGCTGGAGAGGCTGGAGTAGCTGAAGGGCCGCCAGGTGAAGCGCAGGATGCTGACCACGATGGCCAGCACCAGGGCCACGTAGGGGAAGCCCACGAAGAGGAAGTTAGTCAGCACAGGCCGCCTCCGCAGGTGACGACTGGTCCGGGCTTTGCCCGGGCCGGGCGTGGGGGGAGCTGGGGGGGACGCAGAGGGCCGCACGGCCCGGGCGGTCCCCCTCGGATGGCATTCGATCGACGGTGAAGATGAGGAAGAGGGCCTGGAGCACGTGGTGGTAGGGGCTCTCCCGGAGGGCCGGGATCACCTTCTCCAGGGCCGGTAGGAGGCAGTCGTCCACCAGGTCCATGGCGTCCTGGCGCTCCAGCCGCATGCCCAGGTCCAGCAGGTTCGGAAGGTGGTCCGGCAGGTTCCCCCCCTCCTCGAGGCCGTGGAGCTGCAGGTGGTGCCGCATCATGGCCATGAACTGGCCACGCTGGTAGGTCTCGCCGAAGAGGTGCCAGCCGATGTCCAGCGTGCCCTCGGGGGTGAGGTCGAAGGCGCGGGTGTAGAGCTCCTGGAGCTCGCGCAGGTCCAGGCCGCGGGCCGTGAGGGCGAAAGCCTCCAGGTGTTCCTGGCAGGGATGGCCCGTGGCCATGGCCGCGTCCGCCAGGGAGGCCGCGAGGGCCTGGGTGCGTTCGTCGGGATAGCGCAGCAGGGCGGCGATGCCGGGGATGAGGTGCGTCGGAATGCGCATGATCAGAACCCCCTCTGGGGCGCTTCGCGGAAGCCGAAGCCCGCGGCCCCCTTCCGTTCCAGCGGGTTGGTGAGCACCTCCACCGCCTGCTCCCGGTGGGAGGCCGGGATGACGAAGCGGTCCTCGAAGCCGCAGAGGCTGGTGAGGCGGTAGATGGCCTCCGCCTGCTCGGGATCGCAGTCCGCTTCGCGGAGGCCCGCCAGGGCCACCTTCAGGTCCACGTCACCCACCTCCGTGGCGCGCTTCCAGGTGCGGATGGCCAGCATCTTCTTCATGGCGTAGCGCACGGGGGCCTCCTGCCCCGCCCCGAAGAGGCTGGCCAGGTACGACATGGGCAGGCGGGCCTGGTCCAGGGGCGCGAAGATCTCCTCCGTCGAGGTGGGGTTCAGGGCCACGCCGTCCTCCACCGAGTAGGTAACAGGACCTAGGGCCGGCACGTAGAAGAGACTGGGGAAGGTGCGGTATTCCGGGTGGGGCGCCAGGGCCAGGCCCCAGTCCTTCACGAAGCGGTAGACGGGGCTCTGGCGGGCGGCCTTCAGCACCTGCTCGCTGACGCCGTTCTTCCGGGCGGACTCGATGACCGCGGGGTCGTTCGGATCGACCAGCAGGTCCCGGTGGGCCGTCACCAGCTCGGCGTCCGGGCGCAGGCCCGCGGCCTCGATCTTGTCCGCGTCGTAGAGCAGCACGCCCATGTAGCGGATGCGGCCCACGCAGGAGTGGAAGCAGGCCGGAGCCTGGCCTGTCTCCACGCGGGGGTAGCAGAGCAGGCACTTCTCGGACTTGCCCGTGCTCCAGTTGTAGAAGACCTTCTTGTAGGGGCAGGCGGACACGCAGTAGCGCCAGCCGCGGCAGACGTTCTGGTTGATGAGGACGATGCCGTCCTCGCCCCGCTTGTAGATGGCGCCGCTGGGGCAGGCCGCCACGCAGGCCGGGTTCGCACAGTGGTTGCAGATGCGCGGCAGGTAGAACATCACCAGCGTCTCGATGGAGAGCAGCTGGAGCCGCTGTTCCTCGCTGAGGGCCGAGAGGTTCACGTCGTTGCGGGCGTAGAGGGGCGAGCCGCCCAGGTCGTCGTCCCAGTTGGGGCCCGCCTCGATGTCGATGTACTGGCCTGTCACCTTGCTGACGGGGATGGCCGTGGGCTGGTCGTCCTGCTCGGGACCGTTGAAGAGGTCCTCGTAGCGGTAGGTCCAGGGCTCGTAGTACTCGTCCATGGTGGGCAGGGACGGCTGGTGGAAGATCTTCTGGAGGAACTTGCCCTTGGAGGTGAGGCGCAGCTGGAGCTTGCCGTCCTTCACCACCCAGCCGCCCTTGTACTCCTCCTGGTTCTCCCACTGGGTGGGGTAGCCGGTGCCGGGCTTGGTCTCCACGTTGTTCCACCACATGTAGTCGGCGCCCTTGCGGTCCGTCCACACGTTCTTGCAGGCGATGGAGCAGGTGTGGCACCCGATGCACTTGTCCAGGTGGAACACCATCGCCACTTGGGAGCGGATATCCATGTCGGGTCCTCCTACCAGACCAGCTGGCCGAGCTTGCGGACGTAGACCACCGTTTCGCGGTTCACGCCGGTGGGTCCCCAGTAGTTGAAGTGGTAGGTGAACTGCCCGTAGCCGCCCACCATGAGGTTCGGCTTCAGACGGGCGCGGGTGAGGCTGTTGTTCATGCCCGCCCGCTTCATGCCGCGCAGGGGCGACTTGGGCACGCTGTAGGTGCGCTCCGTGGCGTGGTACTGGATGCAGGCGCCGCGCGGGATGCGTGCGCTGACGCAGCAGCGCACCACCACCACGCCGTTGTCGTTGTGGATCTCCACCCAGTCGTTGTCCTTGAGGCCGATGGAGGCCGCATCCTCCTCGCTGAGCCAGAGGGGATCCTGGCCCCGCGACAGGGTGGTCATGCGCTCGGTGTCGCCGTAGGTGGAGTGGATGTGCCACTTCCCGTGGGGCGTGAGGAAGTTCAGCGCCAGGGTGTTCCCCTCGCGCTTGGAGCAGCGCAGGTCGCCGAGCACCTGGGCCGGCGGCGTGGGCTTGTAGGTGGGCAGGTGCTCGCCGAAGGCCAGGTAGCCCTCGTGGTCCAGGTAGCAGTGCTGGCGGCCCGTGAGCGTGCGCCACGGCACCATGCGCTCCACGTTGTAGGTGAAGGCGGAGTAGGGTCGCTTGTCGTCCACCAGCCCGGACCAGCAGGGGCTGTTGATGACGCGGCGGGGCTGGGACAGCAGGTCCTTGAAGCTGCGCCGCACACCCCGGTAGGGCTCGGCCAGATCCTTCAGGGGCAGGCCCGTGCGCCCTTCCATGTATTGGTAGGCTCGGTAGGCCAGCTCGCCGTTGGTCTCTGGCGCCAGGTGCAACAGCGCGTTGGCGGCGTGGACGTCCTCCGCCAGGCTGGGCCGTTTCTGGCCGCCGACCTCCACGGTGGGGTGGGTCTCCAGCATGCGGTCGTAGACGTCTTCGATGGGATACTTGACGCCGTGGGCGCCCAGGCCCTGCTCGCGCACCAGGGGGCCCAGGGCGATGAACTTCTCGTAGATGGCTTTGTAGTCCCGCGTCACCACCTTGAGACCCGGCATGGTCTTGCCGGGAATGGCCTCGCACTCGCCCGCCATCCAGTCGCGGATGTGGGGCTGGGCGATCTCGGCTGGGCTGTCGTGGGTTAGGGGCGAGGAGACGAGGTCTTCGATGGGCTCGGGCAGGTGCTTGGCGGCCAGCTCGCTCACCCGCTTGGCCATGTCCTTGAAGATGTCCCAGTCGCTCCGGGACTCCCAGCAGGGCGGGACTGCCGCGGACAGCGGATTGATGAAGCTGTGCATGTCCGTGGAGTTGAGGTCGGTCTTCTCGTACCAGGTGGCCGTGGGCAGCACGATGTCGCTGTAGAGAGCCGAGGTGTCCATGCGGAAGTTGATGTCCACCACCAGGTCCATCTTCCCGGTCACGGTGGGCCGCCAGGTCACGTCCTTCAGCGTGCCCTCGGCCACCTCCTCGGCGATGGTGTTGCTGTGGGTGCCGAGGTAGTGCTTGAGGAAGAACTCGTGGCCCTTGGCGCTGGTACCGATGGCGTTGCCGCGCCAGATGAACCAGACCCGGGGCCAGTTCTCCTGGGCATCAGGGTCCTCCACAGAGAAGCGGAGGTCCTTCTTCTTCAGCCGGTCCACGGTGCTGGCGATGATGGCGGCCTCGTCCTTGGCCCCGGCCTTGCGGGCCTCGGCCACCACGGCCACCGGACTTTCGTTGTACTGGGGATAGAAGGGCAGCCAGCCGCTGCGCACGGCGCGAGTCTGCATGTTCATGCAGTGGCCTTCCACCAATGAGCTGCCGTCGGGCACGGTGTTGTAGGCCTTGAACTCGCGCTCGTAGCGCCACTGGTCCGAGTTGACGTAGTGCCAGCTCGGGCCGTTCTGGAGGCGGTTCACGGGCACCCAGTCCCGGGCCATGGCGATGGCGGACCAGGAGGCCACGGGCGCCAGCTTCTCCTGGCCGACATAGTGGGCGAGGCCGCCGCCGTTGGTGCCGATGCAGCCGCAGAAGACCAGCGCATGCTGGGCGGCGCGGTAGATGAGGTTGTTGTGGTACCAGTGGTTGATGCCCGCGCCGATGATGACCGTGCACTTGCCCCGGGTCAGCTCCGCCGTGCGGGCCCACTCCCGGGCGAAGCGCAGGACGTTCTGCCGCGAGAGGCCTGTGATGCGCTCCTGCCAGGCGGGCGTGTAGACGCCGTTCGCATCGTCGTAGTCCGTGGGATAGGCGCCCCCCAGGCCACGCGCCACGCCGAACTGGGCCATGAGCAGGTCGTAGACCGTGGTGACCGTGGCATCCGTGCCGTCCGCCAGCTTTACGCGCCGCACGGGCACGCCGCGCAGGCAGGTGCTCCCGCCCGCGAAGTCGTCGAACTGGACCTGTGCGGCTTCGCCGCCCAGGAAGGTCAAAGATGGTGCGATGGGGCTGTCGTCCTTGCCGTCCTGGAGCAGGAGATTCCACTGGCCCTGCTTGGTGCCCCAGCGATGGCCCACGGCGCCCTTGGGCATCTTGGGGACGCCGCTGGCCTCGTCCCACATGAGGAACTTCCACTCGCCGTGCTCCTCGTCCGCGTACTTCGCGAGGCGCCCGGCCCGCAGGAGCTGGCCGGGACGGAGCCCGCCTTCGGCCTCCACCAGCTCCACCAGGAAGGGCCCGTCCGTGTAGGTCTTCTGGTAGTCCAGGAAGAAGGGCACCTGCTTCTGGTGGTGGAACTCCGTGAGGATCACGTGGTTCACCGCCATCCAGAAGGCGCCGTCCTGGCCCTGGTGGACGGGCATCCACTCGTCTGCGTACTTGGCCACCTGGTTGAAGTCGGGGCTGAACACCACCATCTTCGTGCCGTTGTGGCGGCTCTCGGCGGCGAAGTGGCAGTCCGGCGTGCGGGTCATGTTCAGGTTCGAGCCCATGACCGCCAGGAACTTGGCGTTGTACCAGTCGGCGCTCTCCTGCACGTCCGTCTGCTCGCCCCACATCTCGGGGCTGCTGGGCGGCAGGTCGCAGTACCAGTCGTAGAAGCTGAGGTTGGTGCCGCCCATGAGCTGGAGGAAGCGCGAGCCCGCGGCGTAGCTCAGCATGGACATGGCGGGGATGGGGCTGAAGCCCGCGATGCGATCGGGCCCGTGGGTCTTGATGGTGTGGATGTTGGCGGCGGCGATGAGCTCACCCACCTGGTCCCAGGAGGCCCGGCGGAAGCCGCCCTTGCCCCGGGCGCGCTGGTACCGCGAGCGCTTCTCGGGGTCGGCCTGGATGCTGGCCCAGGCGGCCACGGGATCCTGGTGCCTGCCCTTGGCCTCCTCCCAGAGGTCCATGAGGGCGCCCCTCATGTAGGGGAACTTCACCCGCAGGGGGCTGTAGAGGTACCAGCTGAAGCTGATGCCGCGCTGGCAGCCACGGGGCTCGTAGGGCGGCACCTTCTCGTCCAGCAGGGGGTAGTCCACCACCTGCATCTCCCAGGTGACGATCCCCTCCTTCACGTAGATGTTCCAGCCACAGCTCCCCGTGCAGTTCACGCCGTGGGTGCTGCGCACGACCTTGTCGTGGGCCCAGCGGTTCCGATAGAACTCCTCCCAGGAGCGGGTTTCGGGATCGACGATGTCGGTGATCCAGTGGCTCTGCTTGCGCTCGGTCATGTCTCGGTTCCTTCCGGATCAGGCGCGTGGCTTGAGGTTGCGGCGCAGGCCGCGGAAGCGCCGGCGGCCCAGGCGGCCGGCCAGCAGCATCCCGGAGACGAGGCCCACGATGCCCAGGACGGGGAAGGCCATGTCCGTGCGGGCCGGAGGCTGGGCCGCGAGGCTCTTGATGAAGCTGCCCACCTGGAAGGCCTCATCCGCTGTGAGCGGCGTCTTCTGGAACACGCCCTGCATGGTGGGGAAGGCCGGGTTCTCGATGGCGGGCACGAGACCCACGCCCAGCCTCCCGGACGCCCCGGTGAGGTCAGGCCCCAGGCGCCCACCCCCGAAGCCGCCCAGCCCCTGGGCGTTGTGGCAGGACATGCAGGCGGGCGCGCCCGAGGCGAACCGCGTGAAGCCCATGAAGAGCTGCTGGCCATTCCGGATGTCGGCGGGCGTGGCGGCCCGGGCGATGGCCGCGCTGCCGAGAGTCCTTCCGGCGGCCGTGTAGTCGTCGATGAGCTTGAGGAGGGCCAGGGCCTCGGCGGCGGTCACCCCCAGGTCCGGCATGCGCGTGCCGTTGAACTCCCGGAGGAGGGCCGCAGCCGTGGGATCCCCGCCGTCCAGCTGGGCGGAGGGCATCTGGATGAACTTGGCCGCCCACTCGTGGGGCCGGCGCTGGCCCAGGCCCTTGAGGTCGGGACCCACCTTCCGGCCCGCTCCGATGGTGTGGCAGCTCATGCAGCTCTTGCGGAACTGGGCCTCCGCGTCCTGGGCGGCCAGGGCCGGGGCCAAGGTCGGAGCCAGGACGGCGAGGAGGATCCAGGCGAGCACCTGCCTTGGCGTGATCCTGGGGAACACAACACCTCCTCGAGGGAGCAGCCGGCGCGAGGGGCGCGGCAGTTTTAGGAATGATTGTTCTGAAATTCGGCCAAGTATGGCTCCACCTCCCCTGACCGCGCAAGGGGGGTTCACTCAGAAGTTGTGGAAATCAGAAATTTAAACAAAATAATTATTATTAGCAATTAAATATGAATATCGACATTTGTCGCAATCTTGAGACTCCGTCTTACTCGAGATCCCGAGGCGAGGGCGCTCCCCGCCTGCGTGATTGCCAATTCGCAAAATTCAGGCATGGCGCCGGTTTATGAGTGGTCTATATTCAGACTACAAATTCTTTTTATTTCACTTCCGGAAGGTCCATGAACCATCCCCAGCCCGGCTGTCCCCACCCGCGCAGCCTCTTCCATGCCCCCACGCGCTACGCCCTGCAGGCCCTCGTGCGGATGCCCGGGGACGGCACCTACCGGCTGGCCCGGAACCTGGCTACGGAGCTGGACCTGCCCGGCCCCTTCCTGGCCAAGATCCTCCAGACCCTCTGCCACGCGGGCCTCCTGGAGTCCCTCCGGGGTCCCACGGGGGGCTTCCGCCTGACCCGCGCCCCGGAGCACATCACCCTGCGGGAGGTGGTGCTGGCCATGGAGGGGCCGGAGCCCTTCGAGGACTGCCTGCTGGGCCGCGCCGCGGTGGGCGAGGACTGCCATTGCCCCATCCGACCCGCCTGGGACGTCCTCCAGACCCTCCTCACCCGGGTCCTGGCCCAGACCTCGCTGCGTGATCTCCAGGCGGCCCGGTCCGCCCCCAGGCCGCCCGAGGACCCGGATCTCGCGGTGGCCGCCCCCGTATAGATATTCGAGAGCGCGTGATCCCCATCACGATCTCAAATCGAGTTCATGAATTATTTTAGGATATTTAAATCCGCTTTTCCTCCAAACCCGGAGCCGTCCATGTCGGAACGATCCCGAGCCGCCACCGCCCTGGCCATGAGCACCCTGGCCTTCACCCTCTGCTTCGCCGTGTGGACGCTGAACGGCGTCCTCGTCACCTTCCTGGTGGAGAATGGCCTCTTCCGCTGGGACACGGCCCAGATCGGGTGGCTCATCGGCATCCCCGTGCTCACGGGCTCGGTGATGCGCCTGCCCGTGGGCCTGCTCACGGACCGCTTCGGCGGGCGGAAGGTCTACGCCATCCTCCTCCTGCTGGCCGCCCTGCCCACCTGGTTGCTGGGCAGCGTCCAGAGCTACCAGGGATTCCTCCTGGCATCGCTCGGCTTCGGCCTGTCGGGGGCGGCCTTCGCCGTGGGCATCGCCTATTCCAGTGTCTGGTTCAGCAAGGAACGCCAGGGCACGGCCCTGGGCATCTTCGGCGCGGGCAACGCGGGCTCGGCCCTCACCAGCATGGGCGCCCCTTTCCTGCTGAAGAAACTCACGGCGGGCGGAGCGAACCTGGAAGCCTGGCGCATGCTGCCGAAGCTCTATGCGATCGCCTTGCTGATCATGGCCGCGGCCTTCTTCCTGCTCACCCACGAGAAGAAGGCGGAGGGCGCGAAGGGCAAGACCTTCGTCCAGATGCTCGCGCCCCTACGCCACCTGCGCGTGTGGCGCTTCGGCCTCTACTACTTCCTGGTCTTCGGCTGCTTCGTGGCCCTGGCCCAGTGGCTGATCCCCTACTACGTGGGCGTCTACGGCATGAGCCTGGCCATGGCGGGCCTCCTGGCCTCCCTCTTCAGCCTGCCTTCCGGCCTCATCCGCGCGGCGGGGGGCTGGATGTCCGATCGCTTCGGCGCCCGCGCCGTCATGTACTGGACATTCGGCCTGAGCATCGTGGCCTGCGCGGCCCTCATGGTGCCCCGCATGTCCATCGAAAGCCCCGGGCCCTCCGTGCTGGCCCAGGTGGGCGGCGTGGTCACGGAGGTGGCCCCCGGCCGCATCCTGGTGGGGGACACGCCCTATGCCTTCCGCACCAAGGAAGCGGCGCCGGACGCCCAGGACGGGGGGATGCTCGTGCTGCCCCAGAGCCGCTTCTGGCAGACGCCCGTGGTGAAGGTGGGCGACCGCGTGAAGAAGAAGCAGCTGCTGGCCTCGGGCACCACCCATGTGTTCTTCCAGGCCAACGTCTGGATCTTCACCTTCCTGGTCTTCGTGGTGGGCATCGTGTGGGGCATCGGCAAGGCCGCCGTCTACCGCTACATCCCCGACTACTTCCCCGACGAGGTGGGCGTGGTGGGCGGCATCGTGGGCGTCATCGGCGGCCTGGGCGGCTTCGTGGGGCCCATCCTCTTCGGTTACCTGCTCAAGGCCACGGGCCTGTGGACCACCATGTGGCTGTTCCTTGCCGTTCTCTCCGTCGTCTGCCTGGTCTGGCTCCACACGGTGGTGCGGCGCCTCACCCGCGAGCAGAATGAGACCCTCTTCACCCGCTTCGAACGCCCGGCGTCCGCCCTCGCCGAAACCGGCGCCCCTGAACCGGCCTGACCCCCACTCCTGGAGAACCCCATGTCCAAGCTCACCCACTGGAACCCCGAAGACCCGCAGGCCTGGGCCTCGGGGGGCAGCCGCACGGCCTGGCGGAACCTCTCGGTCTCCGTTCCCGCCCTGCTTTCCGCCTTCTGCGTGTGGATGTTCTGGAGCGTGCTCACGGTGCGCATGAAGGAGGTGGGCTTCCCCTTCACGCCCGCGCAGCTCTTCACGCTCATCAGCATCGCGGGCCTGAGCGGCGCCACGCTGCGCATCCCCAGCGCCTTCCTGGTGGGCCTGGCGGGAGGCCGCAACACCATCGCCCTCACCACCGCCCTCCTGGTGGCCCCAGCCCTGGGCGCGGGCATCGCCCTCCAGGACAAGGCCACACCCTTCGCCACCTTCGCGGTGCTGGCGGCCCTCAGCGGCATCGGCGGCGGCAACTTCGCCTCTTCCATGGCCAACATCAACGGATTCTTCCCCAAGCGCCTGGCGGGCCTGGCCCTGGGTCTCAACGCCGGAATCGGGAACCTGGGCGTGAGCATCATGCAGGTGCTGGTGCCCGCCGTCATGGGCGCCTCCATGTTCGGCGCCCTGGCCGGCGCGCCGCACCTGAACGCCGCGGGCCGCCAGCTGTGGGTGCAGAACGGCGCCCTGGTGTGGGTTCCCTTCCTGGCGGTGCTCGCCCTCCTCGCCTGGTTCCTCATGGACAACCGCGAAGGCCAGGACTGCGAACCTGCGGCCCTCGCCCTCCTGAAGATCCTGGGCCTCCATGTCATCGGGTTCGCCGCCACGGCCGTGGGCGTGCTCCTGCTGCTGAATTTCAAGCTGGGCCTGATGACCCAGATGGGCGTGCTGGTGCTCACCATCCTGCTGTGCCTGGGCCTCATGAAGCTCCTTCCCGGGAGGATCAAGGCGGGGCTGGTCGCGCAGTTCGCCATCTTCCCCAAGAAGCACACCTGGATCATGACGATCCTCTACCTCATGACCTTCGGGAGCTTCATCGGCTTCAGCTCCGCCCTGCCCCTGCTCATCAAGGTCGTGTTCGGCCGCTACCCCGTGGGCGTGCTGAATCCCCACAGCCCCAACCCGCTGGCCTACGCCTTCCTGGGCCCGCTGGTGGGCTCCCTCGTGCGGCCCATCGGCGGCCTGCTCTCGGACAAGTTCCGCGGCTCCCAGGTCACTCAGTGGGCGACGGTGCTGATGATCCTCGGCGCCCTGGGCGTGGCCCACTTCGTCAAGCTGGCCCAGGCCGCGCCGGATCCGGCCACCCACTTCCTCCCCTTCCTCATCCTCTTCCTGCTGCTGTTCGTGGCCTCGGGCCTGGGCAACGGGTCCACCTTCCAGATGGTTCCCTTCATCTTCGAGCCCAGGCTCGCGGGCCCCGTGCTGGGCTGGACCTCCGCCGCCGCCGCCTACGGGGCGTTCATCATCCCCGCCATCTTCAAGATCCAGGTGGATGCCGGGAAGGTCGAGGTCGCCCTCTACGGCTTCGCGGCCTTCTACGTGCTGTGCCTCGTCCTCAACTGGTGGTACTACGCGCGGAAGAACGCCGAGGTGAAGTGCTGACAGCTCGCTGCCTGGCCCGTGGCGGTATCCTTCGCCCATGGCCATGACCTGCGATCATCCCGACCTGCTGCCCCTGGACGAGGCCCTGGCCCGACTCTGGACGGCCCTCCCCGCGCCCGCCTTCCCCGAAGTGCGGGCGGACCGGGACGATCCCGCCACGGACCTGGCGGCCATGGACGGCGTGGCCCTACGCTCCGGGGATGGCCCGGCTCCGCGCCGCCTGCTGGGCACCCTCTTCGCCGGAGACGACCCCGCAGCCTTCACCGTCACGGCGGGCACCGCCGTGCGCATCATGACTGGGGCGGCCCTGCCCGCCGGGGCGGACGCCATCCTGCCCGTGGAGCAGCTGCGGGAGGAGGCCGGCCTCATCCATCCCCTGACCGATCCCGAGGCCGGCGACCATGTCCGGCCCCGCGGCGGCCAGGCCCGGTCCGGCGACCTGCTGCTGGCCGCGGACCAGCCTCTCAACGTGGCCCGGACGGCCCTCCGCGCGTGGGTGGGCCAGCCCCTGCCGGCACCCACGCGGATCCGCGTGGCCGTAGCCTCCACCGGCGACGAGCTGGTGGCCGATCCCCGGCCGCACCAGATCCGGGATTCCAACGGGCCCATGCTGGCCGCCCTGGCCCATGCCCTGGGGGCGGAGGTCGAGCGGCGCCCCGCCCTCCCGGACAATCCCGAGGCCCTGGCCGCCGCCCTGCGGAGCCCCGGCGGCGCCCGCATCCTGCTGACCTCCGGCGGCGTGAGCATGGGCGAGCACGACCACCTGCCCGCGGTGCTGAGGGACCTGGGCGCGACGATCCTCTTCCACAAGATCCGCCTCAAGCCCGGCAAGCCCATGCTGGCGGCCCAGCTCGGGGACCTGCTGGTGCTGGGCCTGCCGGGCAATCCCGTGTCCGCCTACCTCAACGCGCTGCTCTTCCTGCCCGTGGCGCTGGCGAAACTGGAGGGCCGCGCCCTGCCGGATCCCTGGCGCCGCGGCCGCCTGGCCGGCGCGGTGCGCCACAAGGGGGACCGCCCCCTGCTGCATCCCTGCCGCCTCGCGAACGGCCAGCTCCACCCCCTGCCCGGCAAGGGCTCCGCCGATCTCGTCACCCTCGCCCAGGCCGACGCCTTCGCGTGGGTTGAGGCCCCCGGCGAAGAGGCCGGGACCAAGGTGCGCTACCTCACGGTGGTGTAGCCCCGCTCCAAGACCTGGATCGTTTGGGAGCGCGGCTCAGCCCTTCGCGTACCGCTGCAGCTTCCCCAGGTCCAGGATCCGCACCACCGGGAAGGTGCTCTGGATGAGGCCCAGGTCGGTCAGGAGACGCAGGGCTCGGCTGAAGGCCTCGCGGCTGGCGCCGATGCACTGGGCCAGGTCCTCCTGGGTCTCCTGGAATTCCACCAGGGACCGCATGGGATGGGACTCGTGGGCCTCCAGCAGGAGCTGGGCCACGCGCTCGGGCACGCTGTGCAGGCTGAGGGTCTCCACCAGGGTCACCAGGTGGCGCACCTTGGCGGCGAAGTGGTGGATGAGCATCTCGGCCACTTCGGGGTGGCGGTGGACGATCTGACGCAAGGGCGCGGAGGGGATGAGCCAGCACTCGGTCTCGCCATGGGATTCGGCGCTGGAGGCGATGGAGGCGCCGTCGAACACGGCCACTTCGCCCACGCAGTCCCCGACTTTGAGGAACTGAAGCACCTGGACCCGGCCGCGGCCGTCCGTGCGGAACACCTTGAGGCCGCCCTTCACCACCACGTAGACGCCCGGCACCTGGTCGCCCTGGGTGTAGACCCGGGCGCCGTCAGGGAACCGCCGCATCTCCGCGATGCTGGCCAGCTCTTCGGCAGCGTTCATCGGCAGCCCAGCCAGGAACTCGATCCTTCTCAGGTTGAGGACTGCTTGAGGCATGGGGCTCCACCGAGGCACTAAGTCAGTTATCGCACATTTCCATCGGATTGTGATCCTGGTCACGCAAACGGGTACCAAGCGACCAGTACTTTACCGCGAGGTTGGAATTTCGTCTGGCGAAAATCACATAGAACAAGGCCCCGGCGGCATCTGCCTACCGGGGCCTCGCAAGATGTGATTGCGTCTACTTCACCCGCTCCATGAAGGTGCGGTCCACCGTGTTCACGCGGATCTTCTGTCCGGCTTCCATGTAGGGCGGCACGCCCACGGTGATGCCGTTGTTCAGCTTGGCGGGCTTGTAGGAGCCGGTGGCGTTGGCGTTCTTCATGACGGGATCGGTCTCGACGATCTCCAGCACCACGCTGGCGGGCAGGGTGGCGCCCATGGGCTGGCCTTCGTAGAACTCGATCTCCACCTGCATGTTGGGCTCGAGGAAGACCAGGTCATCGCCCAGGAGCTCCTTGCTCACGTCCATCTGCTCGTAGGTCTCGTTGTTCATGAACACGAGGTGGTCGCCGTCCTCGTAGAGGTACTCGAGCATGTGCTGCTCGAGGCTGGCCTTGTCCACCTTGTCGGCGCTGCCGAAGCGGTTCTCGCGGTTGATGCCGTCCTTCAGGCGCTTCATCTTCACCACCACGCGGGCCGGCAGGTTGCCGGGCGTCTGGTGCTCGACGCTGATGACGCGGCAGAGCTCGTTCTCGAAGTTGACGATCATCCCGGCGCGGACCTGGGTGGCGTTGATGAAGGGCATGGGAGGCTCCCGGAACGGAGGGGATCGGAAGGAACGCGACGAAGGGATCGGACCTGGCGGATGCTGAGTTTAAAAACCCCTCGCCGGGTCCCGGCTTCGAAGGCTCCCTGGGGAGCCTTCTTCGCCACCCGGCGGGGGTTTTTGGTGGGCGTACCAGGATTCGAACCTGGGACTTCTACCGTGTGAAGGTAGCACTCTACCGCTGAGTTATACGCCCGCGGTCGACCAGAATAACCCAGGATCCGTCCGTTTCCAAGCCCAGATCAGCAGGCGGTGACCTTCCGCAGCGCCTGGGCGAGCCGGGGGGCCTCGTCCCTCCGCATGGAGCACAGGCCCACGCGCAGTCCCTCCGGCAGCGGCACCGTGAACACGCCCTCGGCCTTCAGGCCCTCGCAGGCCGCCTCCGGATCGGCCGCGGGGGCCGTGACGAAGAACCCTCCGGTCCAGCGGAAGGGCGCCATGCCTTCGGCCTCCAGGGCCGCATCCAGGGCCTGGGCGCGGGCGGCCATCACCTCGGACCAGTGGCGATGCTCCGCCGCCAGCCGCGCCTGGGCCTTGCCGTCCCGCGCCAGGCGCAGGAGCAGGGACTGGGGGGCCCGGGGGCAGTTGGACCAGGTGCCCCGGCTGGACTGAGTCAGCGCAGCCTGCAGGGCCGGATCGTCGCACCAGGGGAAGGCCAGGGCGCCGCCGCGGCCGCCGTAGAGGGTCATGGCCTTGGAGAGGGACATGGCGGCCCCCACCAGCACCCGGCCCTCGGAACCCAGGGCCGCGTAGTCCTTCAGGGCCGCCGCCACCGCTTCGGGCTCGCAGGTGTAGTCCAGGTAGGCCAGGTCCAGGATCAGGGTGACCGGCCCCAGAGCTGACACGCCCCGGAGAAGCCCCGCCAGCGCCGCGCGGTCGGGGGCGGACAGGCTGCGCCCGGAGGGGTTGTGGCAGGGGTCGTTGAGCCAGACCATGACCCGGCCCTGGGTCTTCATCTGGGTCCGCAGGGCCTGGTCCCAGGCTGCCGCGTCCAGCGCCTGTCCCACGGCCGGCCAGGGGGCCGTCTCCACCCGCATGCCGTTCTCGCCCGCCATGGTGGCGTAGGGGCCCCAGTAGGGCGCGGTGGTGAGGAGCGCCTGGCCCGGCTCCAGGAAGTTCCGCAGGGAGAGGGAGAGGGCGCCGCTGCCACCCGGGGTGGCGCAGGCCGCGCCCGCGCCGTCGAGGGCGGGCCAGTACCGCTGGACCAGAGCCTTCAGGAAGGCGGGATCCCCGGCGATGGGCGCGTAGGGAGCCACGTCCATGGCCCCCAGGCCCCGCCACAGGTCCATCACCGTCTCATGCACCACCAGCTGCCCGGCCTCGTCCAGCAGGACGCCCACGGTGGCGTTGAGGATGGATTCGCCCGCCGCCTTCCGGGTCTGGGCCTCGGTGTTCAGGGCGAAGATGGGATCGTCTGCGGGAAAGTCGCGCCGGGTGGGGATGAGCTGCTCGGTCATGCTCTAGCCTACCGTCCCGTCCCCCCGGACGGCGCGGGAGGATGCGCCAGGGCATGGCGCAGGAAGGCCGCGGCCTGGCCCGCGAGCCCCCCGCCTACCTGGGCCCATGAAAAAGTCCGGGGGATGCTCAGGTCCGGGAGGGATATGAGCTCGAGGGTCCCCCGCTGCAGCTCCCGCTGGATGCTCCAGCGCGAAAGGAAGCCGATGCCGAGGCCCAGCAGGACGCAGGACTTGATGGCCTCGGTATCTCCCACCACCAGGTCCGTGGCCCGGGGGCCCTGGATCCGCCGCGTCCTCCTCAGGGAGCGCTCCACCACCACCCGCGTGCCCGAGCCCGGCTCGCGCCAGATGAGCGGAACCCCGGCCAGGTCCGCCGCGGTGCGCACGGCCCTCAGCGGCTCCGGCGCCCGGGCCGCCCGGACGGCCACCAGCTCGTCCTTCAGGTAGGGCTGCATGGACAGCCCGGGAGCCCGCGTGAGCCCCTCCACCAGGGCCAGGGGGACACGCCCCTCCCGCACCCAGGCCAGCACCTCATCCGTGTTGCCCACCTCCAGGACCAGCGGAGCAGGCCGGTGGCTGGCGGCAAAGGCCTGGAGCACCGGGGGAAGGATGTAGGCGGCGGCGGTGGTGCTCGCGCCCAGACGCAATTCCCCGGCGGGCTGCTCTTCGGCCTGAAGCCGCTCCACCGCCTCCTCCAGCAGGCGATGGACCCGCCGGGCGTAGTCCGCCAGGAGGCGACCGGTCTCGGTGAGCTGAACCCCGGAGGCGTGGCGGGTGAAGAGGGAGCGGCCCAGGTCCGCCTCCAGCTGCCGGATCTGGGCTGTCACGGCCGGCTGGGACAGGTTCAGGAGGCTGGCGGCCGCGGAGATCCGGCCCGCCTGGGCCACCACTCGGAAGGTCTCCAGGCGGCGGGGGTCGAGGTCATCACGCATCGGGTTCCATCCGTTTTTCTGATGAGTCATCCATTATGACTATTATTTTTTTGAATCGAATGGGCCTACCTTCAGTCCCCATGAAGCACCTCGCATCCCTCCTCCTTCCCCTCGGCGCCCTCTTGGCCCTGGCCCCCTTCACCCCCGCCGCGGCGGCCCTGGTGGGGGGCGCCGCGCTGGCCCTCACCCTGGGCAATCCTGCGGCCAGCCTCACCCGCAGGTGGACCCACCGGCTGCTGCCCCTGGCTGTCATCGGCCTGGGCGCGGACATGAACCTGCGGGCGGTGGCCAGGGCGGGCCTGCACGGCCTCGGCTACACGGCCCTGAGTCTGCTCCTGGTGCTCGCCCTGGGCCTCTGGCTGGCGCGGACGCTGAAGGTGGACAGCGAGACCGGCCTGCTGATCTCCGTGGGCACCGCCATCTGCGGCGGCAGCGCCATCGCGGCGGTGGCCCCGGTGATCCGCGCCAGGGACCACGGCATCTCCGTGGCCCTGGCCACGGTCTTCCTGCTCAACGCCGCCGCCCTCGTCATCTTCCCGCCCCTGGGCCACGCGGCCGGGCTGGGCCAGGACGCCTTCGGCCTCTGGTCGGCCCTGGCCATCCACGACACCAGCTCCGTGGTGGGCGCGGGGCTCGCGTACGGCCCCCGGGCCCTGGAGGTGGCCACCACCGTGAAGCTGGCCCGGGCCCTGTGGATCGTGCCGCTCACCTTCGGCATCGGCTGGGTCATGGCCCGCCGCGAACCCGCCTCCGCCGACGCCCCGCCGGTGAAGAAGCCCTGGTTCATCGCCGGCTTCCTGGCCATGGCGGCCCTCGTCACCTTCGTGCCCGCCCTCCAGGTGCCGGGGCACCTGGTGGCCGCCGCCGCCCGGCGCGTCCTGGTGCTCACCCTCTTCCTCATCGGCGCCGGCCTCGGCCGCGAGGCCCTGCGCAGCGTGGGCCTCCGCCCCTTCCTCCAGGGGCTGGTGCTCTGGCTCATCGTGGGATCGCTGGGCCTGGGGGCGGTGAAGCTGGGGTGGCTGACGGTGGGATAAAGCCCAAAAAAAAGCGGAACGCGAAGACCGCGAAGGGGGGCTTTGCTCCCGGCGAAGCACGCGAAGCCCGTTCCGATGGCTTCAGTCCCAGGTCATCCGGGCCTTCGGCCCCCGGGTCTCGCGCAGCGAGACTCGGCTTTGCAGACGGCGGCCCAGGCGGATCCCAGAAAACCGCCATGGCCGCCGTCTGCAAAGGGATGGCCCAGGATGGGTCGGCGCTGTTCGCGGTCTTCGCCCGCCCGCAGGGCGCCTTCGCCTCCTTCGCGTTCTTCTTTCATCGCGCTTCGATGGGCCTCACGCCGTTCGCAGTATCCGGGGTTTCACGCGGCCCTGATAATGGGGTTTCGGCATATCGAGGTGTCCATGATCCGCCCCTTCCAAGGCATGGTTCCCAAGCTCGGCTCGCGCGTGTTCCTGGCGGACAGCGCGCTGGTGCTGGGCGATGTGGCCATCGGCGACGACGCCAGCATCTGGTTCAACTGCGCCATCCGCGGCGACGTGAACTGGATCCGCATCGGCGCTCGCACCAACATCCAGGACGCCTGCTGCCTCCACGTCACCAATGGCAAGTGGCCCCTGCTCATCGAGGAGGAGGTCAGCATCGCCCACAACGTGATGCTGCACGGCTGCACCATCCGGAAGGGCGCCCTCATCGGCATGAGCACGACGATCATGGACGGCGCCGAGATCGGCGAAGGCTGCCTCGTGGCCGCGGGCAGCCTCGTGCGCGAGGGCCTCCAGGCGCCCCCCCACAGCCTGGTGGCCGGCTGGCCCGCCAGGGTGAAGGGCCCCCTCAGCGAGCAGCAGCGCGAGCTCGTGGCCAGCGTCTGGACCCGCTACGTGCGGTACAAGGAGGCCTACTTCGCCGACGGCTGGCCCGTGGCGCAGGCGCCGTCGATCGACGCCCCACAACCCGGTTTCGCCGAGGGCCACCCCTTTCCTTGACCCTCAGTTCTGGGCTGCCGGCGGGTTCACCACCTCCCAGCCGTCCTCGGTGCGACCCTGCACCTGCTCCTGGGTGTGGGTGATGACCTCGGCCGTCAGCACGCGCTGCTCGTTCCGCCGAGGAATCTCGGCCCGGAACTTCACGGACCAGGTGGTGACGCCCCCTTCCTCGCTGCGGTCCGGATGGATCATCACCGCGCCGCCGGGGCCGGTCTCGCCGCCCAGGAAGGCCGGGCTCTGGGGATCGAAGGGGTTCCTCAGGGCCGCCAGCTCCGGATCCCGGAGGAGATCCCGAATGAGGGCTTCCTGGGGCACGGGTTGGCCAGGATTCCGGGCCTGCCATTCCAGGACGGCGGCTTCAGCCTTGGCCTTCGCCCGGTCGAGGTGGTGCTGGACGGCCGTATTCCGGACCTGCTCCCGGTAGAGCATCACGCTGGGAACGGCGAAGGCGGCTGCCATGCCCATGACGGGCAGCATCAGCGCCGCCAGCACGAGGCCGATGATGCCCGTGACCAGGCCCGTGGATGGGACCGGTGCGTAGCCCTCGGGGTCTGCCTTGGCCAGGCGCTTCGCCTTGGCCTGCTGGACCAGGGCCACGATGCCCAGGATGAGCGCCACAGGGAGGCCCACGCAGGTGAGGGCGAAGACGATGGAGAGGATGCCGCAGACCTTGGCGGCCTTGGCGCCGGGGGCGGGAAGCAGGGAGAGATCGCTCATCGGTCAGTCCAGGGGAGCGGTCTTGGTGTACACGGACTCGCCGTTGATCGGCTGCTGGAGGCGCACGGCCCCGGCCAACCACCCCTGGCGGGCCTGAGCGGGATCTGGTGGGGCCAGGAGGAAGACGGGCGTCCCCTTCTCCGTGGCCCGGGCTCGGACGAGTGAGGCGAGGGTCTCGGGATCGGCCCCCTCCACCACGCCGATGGTGTAGACGAAGGGCGGCGCTGCCGGATTCCAGGGATTCCGGGCCTCGCGGCCGAGATCCTTCAGCTTGGCTTCGAGCGCCCCTGGAATCGCGGACGGGGGCGCGTGCGCCTCGACCTGGCGGTCGTACTCGGCCGTCAGATTCCAGAGGGTCCCGGTCAGGGCCGCCATCGCGGCCTTGTCCCGGGCCCGGCCCCGCTGGCCCAGCAGGGCGGGAATGGCGATGGCCGCGATGATCCCGATGATGGCGAGGAGCACCGGCAGCACCAGGCCGATGATGGCCGTCACGAGCCCCACGTTGCCCACGGGTTCGTAGGCGCCCGGCGCCGCGGCGAAGGCGCTCTTCGCCTTGTTGTGCTGGACCAGGGCCACGATGGCCAGCACCAGCCCCACGGGCAGACACAGCACGCCGAGCACGATGGAAAGGATCCCGGTGGTCTTGGCGGTGCTCGCGCCGGGAGCCTGGGGCAGGTTGGAAGCGGACACGGTCATCTCCGATGGGGGTCTGAACCAGCATTCCAGAACCGCGCCCTCCGGGAAAGATCGTCCCTCCCGTCGCTTGACAGGCTGGGCTAGACTCTCGGGATCATGTCCCCCCTGCTGATCCTCCGCGTCCACGCCGATCTGCGCCTCGGGCTGGGGCACGTGGCCCGCGCCATCGCCCTGCAGGAGGCCTGGCGCGCCCTCGGGGGCACCGCCTGCATCGCCGCCTCGGGGGATGACCGCGCCCGCCGGGTGGGCGGTGGCCGGCACCCCTTCCTGGACCAGGCCCTGCCCTGCGAGGCGACCTACCTGGGCGAGGCGATCCACGCGCCCTTGCCGACGGAACTGAAGGCCCGCGCCGCCGTGGCGCTCGTGGACCAGTGGGACACCAGCACCGAGTTCCTCCAGGCCCTGCGCCCCCTGAGGGTGGCCGTCATGGAGGACGACACGGACGCCCATGAGGTGGCGGACCTGCTCTTCCAGCCTTTCCTGGAGGGTGTCCGCTGGGCGGACCATCCCGTGAAGGTGGTGGATGGGCGCAAGATCCGGCCCTACGAGACCACCTCCGGCGCCTGCCGCGTGGTGCGTGGCGCCAACTTCATCGTGGTGGACAAGGCCGCGCTGGAGCTGCGTCCCAAGCGGGTGCCCCTCCAGCCCCTGGCCGTCCACAAGCTGCTGGTCACCTTCGGCGGCAGCGACGGTCCCAACCTGGCGCAGAAGGCCTTCGACACCCTGGCCAGGCTGGCCTCCGAGGACCGCTGGCACGGCGCCTGCACGCTGCTGGCCCCCAACGGCATCCAGGGCGATCCCTTCCCGGGCTGCACCGTGGCCAGGAGCCTGCCGGCCCTCACCCGGCGCATCCAGGACCACGACGCCATCTGGTGTTCGGCCGGCGTGACCCTGGCCGAAGCCCTCTGCATGGGCGTCCCCGCCACGGTTTGGGGCCAGAACGACCGGCAGCACGGCATCCTGGCGGACCTGGCCATGGCGAACGGCTGCTTCGACCTGGGCGTGGGGCCCGAGGCCGACCTCGGCATCGTGCGGGAGGCGCTGACGCAATGGCTGGGTCCCGAGGGCCAGGACAACCGCCAGGAGCAGGTGCGCGACGGCATGGCCCTGGTGGACGGACTGGGCGCCTCGCGCATCGCGCAGGAGCTGTGGCGGTTGGCCGCGCCCCAGGGCTGAAATCCCGGCTTGACCCCACCGGCCTCCAACGATAAGCTTTCCCTTCTGTGGACTCGCCGCCCGTAGGGTGGTGTCTTCGCAGCCTGATGTGATCCCGGAGCAGGCCATGAGCACGTACTTCCCGAAAGCCGATGATCTGAAGCGCCAGTGGTTCCTGGTGGATGCCACCGGCATTCCCGTGGGCCGCCTGAGCACCGCCGTGGCGGATGTCCTCTCCGGCAAGAACAAGCCGACCTGGACCCCCTTCCTCGACACCGGCGACCATGTCGTCGTCATCAACGCCGAGAAGGCCGTCCTGACCGGCAAGAAGGGCGTGCAGAAGTTCTACCGCCGCACCACCACCCAGCCTGGCTCCATGAAGGAAGTCAAGGCCGAGGTGATGAAGGCCACCTACCCCGAGCGCATCATCGAGAGCGCGGTCAAGGGCATGCTGCCCAAGGGCCCCCTCGGACGGGCGATGTACCGCAAGCTGAAGGTCTATGCCGGCCCCGAGCACGAGCAGGCCGCCCAGCAGCCCCAGATCCTGACCATCCAGAAGTAGAGGCGAGGACCCCATGGCCATTTCCCAGAACTACGGAACCGGTCGCCGCAAGAGCGCGGCCGCCCGCGCCTTCCTCCGTCCCGGCACCGGCAAGATCACCGTCAACGGCCGCAGCCTCGAGAACTACTTCCCGAACGCCGTGCTCCGCATGATGGTCCACCAGCCCCTGGTGCTGGCCGACCTCGACGGCAAGTTCGACATGGTCATCAGCGTCGTCGGCGGCGGCCCCGCCGGCCAGGCCTCGGCCATCCGCATGGGCATCTCCCGCGCCCTGCTGGGCTACAACGAGCAGCTGAAGTCCCTCCTGCGCGGCGCCGGTCTCCTGACCCGCGACCCCCGCATGAAGGAGCGCAAGAAGCCCGGTCGCAAGGCCGCCCGTCGCCGCTTCCAGTTCAGCAAGCGCTAACTTTTTCGGCTGCGCCGAAAAAGCATTGGAAAAGCTTTGCGGGGGGCTTCGGCCCCCCGAGCTACACCGGGCCGCCCCCGGCATCTGCAGGAAGGGCGGTCGAATCGAGGCGGGAAACCGCCTTCCATCCCACCGCGGCGTCCTTCTTGAAACCGCCGCTTGACCAGGGAGGCCAGCATGGCTGCCATCCAGATGAAGGAACTCCTCGAGGCCGGTGCCCACTTCGGGCACCAGACCAAGCGCTGGAACCCCAAGATGAAGAAGTATATCTTTGGGGCCCGCAACAGCATCTACATCATCGACCTCCAGAAGACCCTGCGCCTCTGGAACTCCGCCGCGAACTTCCTGACCAAGGCCGCCAGTGAGGGAAAGAACTTCCTCTTCGTGGCCACCAAGCCCCAGGCCCAGGAGCTCATCGCCGAGCAGGCCGGCCGCTGCGGCGCCTTCTACGTCAACAACCGCTGGCTGGGCGGCATGCTGACCAACTTCGCCACCATCAAGAAGAGCCTCGAGAAGTTCCGCGAGATCGAAGCCACCCTGGCGGATCCCGCCCGCACGGCCATGCTCTCCAAGAAGGAGCTGCTGAACCTCGACCGCCAGCGCCTCAAGCTGGAGACCGCGTTCCACGGCATCCGCGACATGCGCTCGCTGCCCGACGTGCTCTTCGTCATCGATCCCCATCGCGAGGACATCGCCGTCACCGAGGCCAAGAAGCTGGGCATCAAGGTGGTGGGCATCGTGGACACCAACTGCGACCCCGACATGGTCGACTACGTGATCCCCGCCAATGACGACGCCATCCGCTCCATCCTGCTCTTCTCCGAGCGCGTGGCCGACTCCATCCTCGAGGGCCGCCAGTCCTTCCGCGACAAGGGTGACAGCGACGAGATGAAGAAGATGATGGCCGAAAAAATGGAAGTCGAGGGCTAGTCCCTCTCCGCCCCATTCGTCAGCCATCAGAGGGCCCGCCCGCTGATGGCTGATGGTCTGAAGACCCCACCCGATTCCAGGAGATGACATGGCATTCACCGCCAATGACGTGAAGAACCTTCGCGAGAAAACCGGCCTCGGCATGATGGACTGCAAGAAGGCGCTGGAGGAGAACAACGGCGACATGGAGCAGGCCGTCGAGTGGCTGCGCAAGAAGGGCCTCGCCGCCTCCGCCAAGAAGGCCGACCGCATCGCCGCCGAAGGCATCGTGGAGGCCTACATCCACCCCGGCGGCCGCGTGGGCGTGCTGGTGGAAGTGAACTCCGAGACCGACTTCGTGGCCCGCAACGAGGCCTTCCAGCGCCTGGTGAAGGAGATCGCGATGCACATCGCGGCCGCCGACCCCGCGCCCCGCTTCGTCACCAAGGACGAGGTCACCCAGGACTTCCTCGACACCGAGAAGCGCATCGCCACCGAGCAGGCCCTGGCCACCGGCAAGCCCCAGAACATCGTCGAGAAGATCGTCGAGGGCAAGATGAACAGCATCTTCAAGGAGGTCTGCCTCCTCGAGCAGCCCTTCATCATGAACCCCGACCTCACGGTGCAGCAGTACCTGTCCCAGAAGACCGCCGAGATCGGCGAGAAGCTCAGCGTCCGCCGCTTCACGAAGTACATCATGGGCGAGGGCCTCGAGAAGCGCAGCGAGAACTTCGCCGCCGAAGTCGCCGCCGCCAAGTAGGTTCCTTTTCCTGCTACAAAAGGGGCGGCCGTTCCGGCCGCCCCTTTTGTAGGTACGCCCCCACCCGGATCGGAGTCCCCATGAAGTTCAAGCGCATCCTCCTCAAACTCTCCGGCGAAGCCCTCATGGGCGAGCAGAAGTACGGCATCGATCCCGCGGTGGTCAACATGATCGCCGACCAGGTCAAGGCCATCCGGGAGCTGGGCGTGGAGGTGGGCCTCGTCATCGGGGGCGGCAACATCTTCCGCGGCGTCGCGGGCGCCACCAAGGGCATGGACCGCACCACCGCCGATCACATGGGCATGCTGGCCACCATGATCAACGCCCTGGCCCTCCAGGACGCTCTGGAGCACAAGGGCGTCCACACCCGCACCCTGTCCGGCCTGGAGATGCCCAAGGTGGCCGAAAGCTACATCCGCCGCCGGGCCACCCGCCACCTGGAGAAGGGCCGCGTGGTGATCTTCGGCGCGGGCACCGGCAATCCGTACTTCAGCACGGACACCGCCGCCGCCCTGCGTGGCAACGAGATCGCCGCCGAGGTGGTGATGAAGGCCACCAACGTGGACGGCATCTACACCGCCGACCCCAAGCAGGACCCCACCGCCACCCGCTTCGACCGGATCTGTTTCCAGGACGTGCTGGAGAAGGGCCTGCGGGTCATGGACGCCTCCGCCATCGCCCTGTGCATGGAAAACAAGCTCCCCATCCTCGTCTTCGACATGAACAAGCCCGGCAACCTCGTGGCCGCCGTGCAGGGCGAGCCCGTGGGCACGCTGGTCTCCTGACCGCCCGAAGACATGGCCCGGTTCCCGGCCCTCCCCGACGCCACGGTCCTCTCTGACCCGGAGGTCCTGGAACCCTATCGTCGCGACGAATCCCACGTGCAGGGAAGCCTGCCCCTGGCCGTGGTGCTGCCCAGGGGTCCCGCGGCCCTCAAGGAGCTGGTGCGCCTCGCCAAGGCCGAGGGCTTCGGCCTGGTGCCCCGGGGCGCGGGCACGGGCAAGGCGGGCGGCTGCGTGCCCGCGGGGGAACGGGCCGTGGTCGTCGACTTCTCGACCTGGCGCGGCGAGCTGCGGCTGTCGCCCCAGGACCTCTGCCTCAGCGCCCCCGCCAGCGCCCCCCTGCGGGACGTGAAGGCCGCGGCCGCCGCCGGGGGCCTCTTCTACCCGCCGGACCCCAACTCCTGGGAGAGCTGCGCCCTGGGCGGCACCCTGGCCACCAACGCTGGCGGCCCCAACGCCTGCAAGTACGGCATGACCCGCCACTGGGTGCTGTCCGTGGACGCGCTGCTGGAGGACGGCGAAGTGCACACCTTCGGCATCCACAGCGTGAAGGCCAACGCGGGCCCGGCCCTGGGCCAGCTCCTCATCGGCAGCGAGGGCATCTTCGGGTTCATCGTGGGCGCCACCCTGCGCCTCACCCCCCTGCCCCGGGAGCACGCCACCCTGCTGCTGCCCGTGAAGCGCTGGGAGGACCTGCTGGACCTGCCGGGCCGCCTGGTGGGCGCGGGCTACCTGCCCAGCGCCTTCGAGTTCTTCGACCCCGCTGTCCTGGCCGAGCTGCGCGCCCACGGCCCCGAGGAAGCCCGCCGCCTGCCCGGCGAGGCCCTGGCCATCCTGGAGTTCGACGACCGCGGCTGCACCTCGGAGGCCTTTCTCGAAGGCCTCATGGACCTGCTGGGCCCCGTGGCGGAGAACCTGGAGATCGCCTCAGACGCGCGCCAGCGGGCGGGCATCTGGGCCGTGCGCCGCATGACCAGCGCCTTCCTGAAGGAGCGCCACCCGAAGAAGGTCAGCGAGGACATCGTCGTGCCCCGCAGCCGCCTGCGCGAGTTCTTCGCAGGGCTGGAGCGCCTGGCCATCCCCAGCGTGACCTACGGCCACCTGGGCGACGGCAACCTGCACGTGAACCTGCTGGGCGCCGGCGAGGCCGATCCTGCCCAGCTGGAGCGCCAGCTCCTGGACCTCTTCCGCCTCGCCCTCAGCCTGGGCGGCACCCTCAGCGGCGAGCACGGCATCGGCCTCGCCAAGCGGGACGCCTTCCTGGCCCTGTCCGACCCCGGCCAGATCCGGGCCCTCCGCGCCCTCAAGCAGGCCCTGGATCCCAGCGGCCTCTTCAATCCGGGCAAGGTCATCTGATCAGCATGTCCCGGGAGTAGACTCGCTCCATGACCGCCTGGGACCCCGACCTGCTGGCCGCGCCGCCCCTGCTGGACGGAGAGGACCGGCTGCCGCCGGAGCACAAGCTCTTCGCCCTGCGCACCCTGCCTCTGGGCGAGATCAGGGCCATCGGCTTCGACATGGACCACACCCTGGCGCGCTACCGGGCGCCGGAGATCGACGAGCTGGCCTTCAAGAAAGCGGTGCGCCTGCTGGCGCGGGACCGCGGCTACTCGCCGTGGCTCCTGGAGATCGGCTACGACCCGGCCTTCGCCGTGCGCGGCCTGCTGCTGGACGGACTCCGCGGCAACGTGCTCAAGCTCAACCGCGAGCGCCAGGTGGTCCGCGCCTGCCACGGCACCCGGATCCTGCCCCGGCCGGAGCTGGACGCCGTCTATGGCCGCCGCCGGCTGTCCACCTCCGCCAAGGGCTTCCGCAACCTCGACACCCTGTTCGAGATCCCCGAGGGCTACCTCTACGCCCGGATGGTGGACGGCTTCGACCAGGGCATCCTTCAGGCCGGGAACTACCTCCAGATCTTCCATGACGTGCGCTGGGCCATCGACACCGCCCACCGCAACGGGGAGATGAAAGGGGAGATCCTCGAGCACCGCGACTTCTTCATCCCAAGGGATCCCCAGCTGGCCCTGGCCCTGGACCGGCTCAAGCGGGAGGGAAAGAAGCTCTTCCTCCTGACCAACAGTGAGTGGAGCTTCACCGCGGGCGTCCTGGGCCACCTGCTGGACGGCCAGGACGAAGCCCGGCCCCGCTGGACCGACTACTTCGACCTGATCGTGGTGAGCAGCCGGAAGCCGGATTTCTTCCTCGACACGCCGCCTCCCGCGGCCATCGAAGGGCAGCCCCGGTGCTACACCGGTGGCCATGCCGCCTGGCTGGAGGCCCAACTGGGGGCCGAGGGCGAGCAGATCCTCTACGTGGGCGACCACATCTACGGCGACGTGCTCCGATCCAAGAAGAACGCCTCCTGGCGGACCCTGCTGCTGGTGCCGGAGCTGGAGCACGAGATCCAGCTGCTGGAGGCGAAGAACCACGACATGCGGGACATGCTCCGCCTGGAGACCATCCGCCGCCGCACACTCCGCCGGGCCTCCGTGCTCATGGACCAGTGGAAGCGCAACCGGGTGCGGCGGCACGTGCTGGGCCCCCGCCTCAGCGCCGAGGCCACCGTCGCCCTGGACCATGAGGCCGCCCACCTGGCCAGCAGCGCAGAGGCGCTCCAGCGGCGGGCCGAGATCCATAGCCTCGAGCTGGACGCCCTCACGAAGTCCGTGGAGGCCGCCTTCAACCCCACCTGGGGCCCCATGTTCCGGGACCGGGACGAGCCGACCCGCTTCGCCGACCAGCTCCAGCAGTTCGCCTGCGCCTACACCGGCCGCGTGGCCAACCTCTACATGTACGACCCGCACATGACCGTGTACGCCCCGGTGCCCACCCTGCCCCACGAGCGGGTGGGGTGAGGCGGCTTTGGCCCGGAAGTAGGGAGAAAAGCGGTTTTGCCACCGATTCCGCCGATTGCGGTGATGGGGCCTCGGATGATTCCCGCATGGGCCGGCCGGAGGCCGTGGCGGTCGGCGCCGCACGCCTGGGGTGGTGGGGGGGTCGCGCACCCTCAAAAGGGCGCGACCCTGCCACCTCCCATGGAGCCCATGCTGCGCCGGGCCGGGTCCATCTTTTCATCACCGAAATCACTGAAATCGGTGGCGAAAATGATTTTTCCTTTCCCCCCCCCACAATATCCCGGCAGACCGGGCTCAGCGAGTGACGCGGCTCCGGGCCTTGGCCTGGGCGATCACATGCTTGATGGCGCCCACGGTCTGGTCCTGGTCGGCCTCGCTGAGGCCCGGCCACAGGGGCAGGCTCATGAGGCGCTCGCCGCTCCACTCGGTGTGGGGAAGGCCGTCCTGGGGCAGGTGCTGGGGGTGCGCGGCGTAGAAGTCCCGGTACCAGGGGTGGATGTGGGCCGGGCGGTAGTGGATGCCCGTGCCGATGTTCTCCTCCTTCAAGGCCGCCACGAAGGCGTCGCGGTCGAGGCCAATCTTCTCGGGGTGGATGCGCAGCACGAAGAGGTGGAAGCAGTGGCCGTGGTCGGCGTCGCCGGGCCAGGGCAGCATCACCTCGTCCATGTCCTTCATCAGCTCGAGGTAGCGGTGGAACAGCACGCCGCGCCGCTCGTTGAAGCCGTCCAGCTTGTCGATCTGGTGCAGGCCCATGGCCGCCTGGAGGTCCATGAAGTTGGCCTTGCGGGCGGGCTCGTAGACCTCCGTGTGGGGGCTGCCCTCCTTGGCGAAGCGCTTCCAGGCGTCCCGGTCGATGCCGTGGAAGCGCAGGCGCTTGATGCGGCTCTCGTACTCGTCGTTGAAGAAGGCGATGGCGCCGCCCTCGCCCGTGGTCATGTTCTTGTTCGGGTGGAAGCTGTAGACGCTCATGATCGAGCGGGGGTTCCCGCCGATCTTGGTGCCCTTGTAGTGGGCGCCCATGGCCTGGGCCGCGTCCTCGATGACCCAGAGGTCGTGCTTTTCCGCGATGCGCCAGATCTCGTCCATGGGGCACGGCAGGCCCGTGAGGTGCACGGGGATGATGCCCTTGGTGCGGGGCGTGATGGCCGCCTCCAGCTTCGCCGGGTCGATGTTGAGCGTTTTCGGGTCGATGTCCACCAGCACCGGCACGCCGCCCTGCAACACCACCGTGCTCAGCGTGCTCACCCAGGTGAGCGAGGTGGTGATGACCTCGTCGCCCGGCTGCAGGTTCAGCACCTGCATGGTGATCTCCTGCGCAGTGGTGGCGCTGTTCATCGTCAGGCAGTGGGGCACGCCGTTGTAGGCCTTCAGCTTCTCCTCGAAGGCCGCCGATTTCGGCCCCGTGGTGATCCATCCGCTGTGGATGGTGTCGATCATCTCCGCGATCTCCTCCTCGCCGACCATGGGGCGGGTGAAGGGGAGGAAGTGCAGGCGGCGGACGTAGGACATGGAGGCTCCGTACACGAGCGATCATTTTCACACATCGCGGAGTGAAGCTCCGCGATCGACCACAGACCACCAGCTCGCCAAGTCCTACGCGATCGGCATCGTGATCGTCAGGGTGCTGCCCTTGCCGAGGCCCTCGCTGTGGAGGTGGATGGTGCCGCCCATCATGCCCATGAGGTGCTTGCAGATGACGAGGCCGAGCCCGGTGCCGCCGTACTCGCGGGCGTGGCCTCCTTCGGCCTGGGCGAACTTCTGGAAGAGGCGCGCCTGGCCTTCGGGACTCACACCGATGCCCGTGTCCACCACCATGAGGACGATGACGCCCGGGCGCCGCTCCACCTGGACGGCGACGCTGCCCTCCTTGGTGAACTTCAGGGCGTTCGAGAGCAGGTTGAGGAGCACCTG
This sequence comes from Geothrix sp. SG200, assembly GCF_022808935.1. GTDB lineage: Bacteria > Acidobacteriota > Holophagae > Holophagales > Holophagaceae > Geothrix > Geothrix alkalitolerans. Next base: position 35,083 of record NZ_JAKZFR010000004.1, on the reverse strand, counting down.
CTTCAGGCGGCTCGGATCCACCATCACTTCGGGCAGGCTGGTGGCGTCGGGCCAGACCAGCTCCACCCCGGGCTTGCGGGGGTACGCCTCCGCGATGGGCTTCACCTCGTCCAGCAGCCGGTCGAGACCGAAGGGTTCCGGGTGGACCTCCAGGCGTCCCGATTCGATCTTGGCGAGGTCGAGGATGTCGTTCAGCAGGGCCAGGAGGTGCTGCCCGGAGCTGTAGCTGTCCTGGAGCATGGACCGCATCTCCTCGGCGTCGTCGTAGAGGCCGTCCATGACCAGGCGCGTGAAGCCCAGGATGCCCGTGAGCGGCGTGCGCAGCTCGTGGCTGGTGAGGGCCAGGAACTCGCTCTTGAGCTGGTCCGCCTCGCGCAGCGCGTCATTGACGCGCTCCAGTTCGAGGGTCTGGCTCTGAAGCGCGTCCCGCTGCTCGGACAGATCCCGGAAAAGCCAGGCGTTGTAGAGGGAGATGGCCGTCTGCCGCTGGAGGATGGAGATGGAATCCAGCTCCTCCTCCTCCACCCGCCGGTCCGCCGGCACCGCCAGGATCACGAAGCCCATGAGGAGGAGCTGGTGCTCGAAGGGGACGAAGTAGAGGAGGGCGCCATCGGGCCCGCGGAGCGGCGCCAGGGTGGCCCCGCCGCAGGGCTTGTCCAGCCACTGGCTCTGGAACAGAACCAGGGGCATCTCCGGGAAGGGGTTCGGGGCGGGAAGCCGCATCTCCGACCATTCGGTGCGGGTGAGCCCGGCCGCCTCCTTGGGCAGGTAGCTGGAGCCCCCGTCCTCCAGCGTCCACACCACGGCGCGGGGGCAACGGAATTCCTGCACCAGCACATCGAGGACCACGCTGACCACCTGTCCCCCCTTGGAGGTGGCGGCCAGGATCTCGGACACGTGCTGGAGGACCTGCATCTGATGCGACCGGCGGTTCAGCTTGGCGCGCAGCTCCCGCACCTCGTGCATGGCGACGGTGAACTGCCGCTGGGCCTGCATCAGCTCCGCCAGCAGCTCCGCGCCCTGAGGCCGCGGGGCCTGGCTCGCGGGGGCATGCTTGGGCCCGGAGCCCGTGGCCGGGCCGGGGGGCGCGGACTTGCCCCCGGAGTCCGTCCTCGAAGGGGGCGGGGTCGGCTTGGGGCCGGAGGGCGGGGATGAGGAGGGCATCGGACTCCAGGATGGCCTCATGGGGCGACACTGCCAAGATGGAGGCATGGCCCCTCGTGCCCAGACCTTCCCCCTGCAGCGGATCATCTTCCTGTCCGTGTCCGTGGTCCTGTGCCTCCAGGTGGGCTGGTGGATCCGCCTGCAGATCCGGGATTCGGGCCGGCTGCTGGAGGTTCGCACACAGAACCTGCTGGCGGCACGGGCCCAGGCCTGGCAGATGGACACCCAGAAGATGCTCGACGTGCTCCACGCCCAGCGTGATCCCGCCTCCCCTGGCGGCGCAGTGGTGGGAGAGCTTCCGGTCATGCCCAGCCTGGCCGAGCGCCGGCAGGCCATCCAGGAGGCCTACCCCCAGGTAGAGCTGGTCCCGCGCCCCATGGCCCCGGACGACCCCCTCCTGCTGGACGGGACCGCCTACCTCACGGTGCGCCCCGGCCCCTTCCAGGAGCTGAAGGACCAGCGCTGGCACGCCGTCTTCCGGGCGAGCACCGAAGGCGCCTTCATGGTGTTCGCGGTGCTGTTCGGCTTCGTCCTCCTCTACCGGAAACTCGCGGAGGAACTGGATCTCAAGCTGCGCCAGCGGAACTTCACCTCCGCCGTCACCCACGAGCTGAAGACGCCCATCGCCTCCCTGCGGGTGTGGACGGAGACCCTCTTCACCCGCGAGCTGGGCTCCGACCAGCGGCAGCGGATCCGCGAGCTCATGGAAAAGGACCTCGAGCGGCTGAACGAGCTGGTGGGCAACCTGCTGGATGTGGCGCGGGCCGAATCGGGCAGCCTGGTCCTCCACATGGGCCCCCTGGAGCTGGGACCCTGGCTGCGGGCGGTCTGCGAGGGGATGGACCATCGCCTGGGCCCCGGCGCCCTCGGCTTGACGCTGGAATGCACCCCCGAGGCCCTGTGGGTGGAGGCTGATCCCAAGGCGCTCGGCACTGTGGTGGAGAACCTGCTGTCCAACGCCTACAAGTACTCGGCCGAGCCCCGGAAGACCACCGTCACCCTCGACGGCGACGGCGAGGACGCCCTCATCGTCGTGAGCGACCAGGGCCACGGCATCGCCGCCAAGGACCTCCCCCGGGTCTTCCACCGGTTCTTCCGGGTGGGCGACGAGATGACCCGGCAGGTGGCGGGCACGGGCCTGGGCCTCTTCCTGGTGAAGGAGATCGTGACCCGCCACGGGGGCGAGGTGCGCGTGGCCAGCCGCGGGCCCGGCTTCGGCTCGGCCTTCACCATCCGCCTGCCCCGCAGGACCCTCCCGGAGGCCCCATGACCCTAGCCCCCGCCCCCTCCGAGGCGGCCCTGGTCCAGGCCGCGGCCGGAGGGGATCCCGAGGCCTTCGAGGCCCTCGTCCGCCCCCACCTGGGCATGCTTTTCCGGGTCATCGACCGCATCCTGGGCAACGAGGCCGAGAGCCAGGATGCCCTCCAGGACGCCCTCCTCACCATCCTCCGGGAGCTGCCGGGCTTCCAGGGCGCCAGCAAGTTCAGCACCTGGGCCTACCGCATCTGCGTGAACCAGGCCCTCATGGCCCGGAGGAAGCGGATCCGGCGCCGGGAGGATGCCATCGAGGATCTGATGCCACGTTTCGCCGACGACGGGCATCACAAGGACGTGGACCTGCTCCTCGAATGGAGCGAGGACGCGGAGGCATTGATGAAGGTCGAGCGGGATGAGCTGAAGGCCAGGGTCCGGATGGGCCTGGACCGGCTGTCCGACGACCAGCGCGCCGTCTTCGTCCTGCGGGACCTCGAGGGCTGGGACACGGACGAGATCAGCCGGCACCTGGGCATCACGCGCGAGCTGGTGCGCCAGCGGGTCCACCGGGCCCGCCTGGCCCTGCGGGCCCTGCTGCCGGAATTCGCCCCCCGTCTGGCGGAGGACCGATGACGCTGCTCATGCCCACCTGCGCCGAAGTCGTCGACCTGCTCACGGACTACGAAGAGGGGGCCCTGGGGCCCTTCAATTGGCTGGGGGTCAAGCTGCACTTGAGTCTCTGCCCCCCCTGCCGGGCCTTCCTGGACAGCTTCGAGCGCACCCCAGCCCTGCTCCGGCGCCTCTGGCCCGAGCCCCCTGCCCCCTCCGCCGAGCGCGCCCTGGATGGCGCCCTGACAGCCCTTCGGCAGGGCCGGGTGCCCCGTGGTCCCGTGCATCACCCGGAGGAGGGGGCCTGGCAGGCATTGGAGCCCGGTGGCGACCCCCTCACGGCCCTGCTGCTGAAAGTGCACCTGGGACACTGCGACAGCTGCCGAAGCCAGCATCCCGCCAGCGAAGCCATCCCCGCTGCGGGCCCTTCCGGCCGGGACGCCCTCAGCCTCCTCCGGCCCCACTTGCCCGCCGAGGATGGCTGGCGATGGACCCGGCTGGGCCTCGGCGGCGCCCAGGTGGCCCGGCTTCTGAAGGATCCGGCCACCGGCGCCACGCTGAACCTGGCCCGCATGCCCGGCGGCATGAGCATGCCCCGCCATAGCCATGGAGGGGCCGAGCTGTCCCTGGTCCTGTCCGGCGCCATGCAGGACGGTCCCGCCCACCTCCGCCCCGGCGACTGGCTGGCCTGCGGGGCCGGCCAGCAGCACGGCCCAAGCACCGAGCCGGGCCTTGAATGCTGGGCCCTCCTCCGCATCGAGGGCGGCATCCGCTTCACGGGCTGGCGGCGCGTCCTGGGGACCGTGGGCTGAGGTGATTCCCATTTCGTAAAGCCAACACCTGCTTATCCGCGAGCCCCAGCCTGAAACTCTGAGAGTGCAGAGGCCGCATATGGGCGCAGAACAGGCGTCGACAAGCGGAGGTTTGCGGAGGAACCGAGGAAAGCGGAGAAAAAGAAAACGGACCGGGTGCTTCTGTGCCTTCCGTGTTCCTGCTTTTCCGTCCGAGGCTCGCCGATTAGCTGGAGTTAAAATTTCCCACGAAGGGCACGAAGATTCTGCGCAGGAATGACCCTTCGTGGCGGTCTTTAAGGGCCGGGATGGGCCGCTGGTTCCGGACATGATCCAATGGGCCCATGACCGGACCGGTGGATCGAACCAAAGGCGCGGCCCTGGTGGCCCTGGCGGCGCTGCTGTGGAGTTCCAGCGGCCTCTTCATCAAGGTGCTGCCCCTGGGCGCCCTCCAGATCGCCTTCGCCCGGAGCCTGGTGGCGGCCCTCACCATCGCCCTGGTGGTGAAGCTCCGGGGCGGGCGGCCCTTCCCCCGGCCCGACGCGCTGGCGCTGGCCTGCGCCGCCGCCTACGCCGGGGTGCTGGTCTGCTTCGTGGCCGCCACCAAGCTCACCACCGCGGCGAACGCGATCTTCCTCCAGTTCTCGGCTCCCATCTACCTGGTGTTCCTGGAGCCCCGCCTCGCCGGGCGCCGCGTCGCCGCGCGGGATCTGACGGCCGTCGCCGTCTGCCTGGGGGCCATGGCCCTCTTCTTCGTGGGGCGGCTGGGGGCGGGCACCCTCTCCGGCAACCTCCTGGGCGTGCTCTCCGGCATCTGTCTGGCCCTCTTCTCCCTCACCCTCAAGGTGCAGCGGGAGCGCCGGCCGGAGGCGGACCCCATCAGCTCCATCATCCTGGGGAACCTCCTGGTGGCGGCCCTCTGCGCGGTCCCGGCCCTGCGGGACTTCCGCCCGTCCCCGGCCCACGCGGGCATCCTGCTCTACCTCGGCGTCTTCCAGATCGGCGTGGCCTACCTCTTCTTCAACGCCGGCATGCGGCACCTCAGCGCCACCGCCGCGGTGGTCACCGGCACGCTGGAGGCCGTCCTCAACCCCATCTGGGTGTTCCTGGGGATCGGAGAACGGCCCACGGCCTGGGCCCTCCTGGGCGGCGGACTCATCCTCGGCACCATCGCCTGGTACAGCCTGCCGCCGAGGCGTCGGCCCGCCCGGGCCTGACCCCGGACCGGGAATCGGCTCCGGGGGGTGGAATAAAGATGACTTAAGGGTTATCTTCGGTCCGCGGTCTCCCCTGCGGAGGTTCTTTCCATGCGCGGTCCGTCCGAAGCTTTCCCCCTGGACGAGGCGTCCCTCCTCGCGGCCCTGGAGGGCGCCCCCGCGCCGGACGCCCCGCGCATCCGCGAGCTGCTCGCCAAGGCGCGGGAGCTGAAGGGCCTGGACGAAGCCGATCTCCCAACGCTCATGGCCCTGGAGGACCCGGAGCTGACGCAGGAGCTCTTCAGCACGGCCCGCTGGGTGAAGGAGCAGATCTACGGCAGCCGCATCGTGCTGTTCGCCCCACTCTACGTCTCGAACCTCTGCGGGAACGAGTGCCTGTACTGCGCCTTCCGCGCCTCGAACCGCAGCCTGCCCCGGCGGGCCCTGGGCCAGGGGGAGATCGCCGCCGAGGTGGGCCAGCTGCTCGCCCAGGGCCACAAGCGGGTGCTCCTGGTGGCCGGCGAGGCCTACCCCGACGAAGGGCTCGACTACATCCTGAAGGCCATCCGCACCGTGTACGCCACCCGCCACGGGGGCGATGCCATCCGCCGGGTGAACGTGAACATCGCGCCCCTGGAGGTGGCGGACTTCCGCCGCCTGAAGGAGGAGGGCCTCGGCACCTACCAGCTGTTCCAGGAGACCTACCACCGCGGCACCTACGCCCGGATGCACCCCCTGGGACAGAAGGCCGACTTCGACTGGCGCCTGGGCTGCATGGACCGGGCCATGCAGGCGGGCATCGACGACGTGGGCCTCGGCGCCCTGTTCGGCCTCCACGACTGGCGCTTCGAGGTGCTGGCGCTGCTGCGCCACGCCCGGCACCTGGAGGACCGCTTCGGCTGCGGCCCGCACACCCTCAGCGTGCCCCGCATCGAGCCCGCCGAGGGCTCGGCCACCAGCGAGGCCCCGCCCCACGCCGTCAGCGACGCGGCCTTCCGCAAGATCGTCGCCATCCTGCGCCTGGCCGTGCCCTACACCGGGCTCATCCTCAGCACCCGGGAGCGGCCGGGCATCCGGCGCGAGGCCCTGGAGCTGGGCATCAGCCAGATCAGCGCCGGCAGCCGCACCAACCCCGGCGGCTACGAGGAGGATGCGCCCGACTCGGGGGCCCAGTTCTCCCTCGGCGACCACCGGAGCCTCGACGAGGTGGTCCGCGAGCTGGCCGGGAGCGGATTCCTCCCGAGCTTCTGCACCGCCTGCTACCGCCTGGGCCGCACGGGCGCGGACTTCATGGACCTTGCCAAGCCCGGCCAGATCAAGGCCCACTGCCTGCCCAACGCCCTGGCCACCCTGCAGGAGTACGCGGAGGACCACGCCAGCCCAGCCACCCGGAAGGCGGCGGAACGATTGCTGACAGAGACCCTCGGGGGCCTGGAGGGCCTGCCCCGGCGCCGGGCCGAGGGCCTGGTGGAACTCGTCCGGAAGGGGGAACGCGATGTGTTCTGCTGAGCTGCCGCCCGCCCCCCGCGGACTCCGCCTTCACATCGGGCTCTTCGGCCGGCGCAACGTCGGCAAGTCCTCGCTGCTGAACGCCCTCACCCGCCAGCAGGTGGCCCTCGTCTCGCCCCGGGCCGGCACCACCACCGACCCCGTGGAGAAGCCCATGGAGCTGCTCCCGCTGGGGCCCGTGCTCTTCGTGGACACCGCCGGACTGGACGACACGGGCGACCTGGGCGCCGCGCGCACCGCCCGCTCCCGCGCCGTCCTGGACCGCGTGGACCTGGGCATCCTGGTGGCCGAGCAGGGCGCCTGGGGCGCCTTCGAGCGCGGCCTGCTGGCCGAGCTGCGGGCCCGGGACATCCCCGTGGTGGTGGCCCTGAACAAGGCCGACCTCGCGCCGGGTGGCGCGCCTCCCGATCTGGGCGGAGTGCCGGCCGTGGCGGTCTCGGCGGTGACCGGCGAGGGCCTGGAGGCGCTTCGCTCCGCCCTGTTCGCGGCCGCGCCAGGCGATCACGCAGCCAGCCAGCGCCTCATCGCGGACCTGGTGCCTCCCGGCGAGGTGGCCGTGCTCGTCATGCCCATCGACGCCTCGGCCCCCAAGGGGCGCCTGATCCTGCCCCAGGTCATGGCCATCCGCGACCTCCTGGACGGCGCGTGCCTCGCACTGGTGGTGCAGGCCCGGGAGCTGCCCGCCGCGCTCGCCGGCCTGCGCCGGCCGCCGGCCCTGGTGGTCACCGACTCTCAGGCCTTCCGCGCCGTGGCCGAGGCTGTGCCGGAGGCCGTCCCCATGACCTCCTTCAGCATCCTCATGAGCCGGCTCCAGGGGGACCTCGCGGCCCAGGCCCGGGGCGCCCTGGCGCTCGACGCGCTGCGCCCGGGCGACCGCGTGCTGGTGGCCGAGGGCTGCACCCACCATCCCACGGAAGAGGACATCGGCCGCGTGAAGCTGCCCCGCTGGCTCGCGCAGAAGGCCGGTGGGCCCTTGCGCCTCGACACGGTCCAGGGCCGGGACTTCCCCGGCGACCTGTCGCCCTACCGCCTCGTGGTGCACTGCGGGAACTGCATGGGCAACCGGCGGGAGATGCTCGCCCGGATCCGCCGCTGCGAGGATGCCCGCGTCCCCATCACCAACTACGGCCTGGCCATCGCGCACAGCCTCGGCATCCTCCCGCGCGCCCTGCGGCCCTTCCCCGGGATCCTGGAGGCGACCCATGCCTTGCAGCCCTGAGTTCCAGCTCGACCACGCGGGCCTGGTGGCCTGGCTCCGGGAGGAGGACCCCGGGGCCCTGGCGCGCCTGGGGGCCGAGGCGGACCGGGTCCGGCGCGAGCATGTGGGCGACGCGGTGCACCTCCGCGGGCTCGTCGAGGTGTCCAGCCACTGCGTCCGGAGCTGCCTCTACTGCGGGCTTCGGGCCCCGGAGGAGGACCTGGACCGCTACCGGCTGGAGGCGGAGGAGATCCTCGCCTGCGCCTGCTCGGCCGCGGCCCTGGGCTACGGCACCGTGGTGCTCCAGGGCGGCGAGGATCCCGGCCTCACGCGGGACTTCATCGCGGAGGTCATCGGCGCCATCAAGCGGCAGACGCGGCTGGCGGTCACCCTGTCCCTGGGCGAGCGCGACGACGAGGACCTGCTCGCCTGGCGCGAGGCCGGGGCCGACCGCTACCTGCTGCGCTTCGAGACGGCGGACCGCGCGCTGTACCGGCGGGTCCACCCCAGCCTGCCGGGCCGCCTCAGCGACCGCCTCGGCCAGCTCCGCCGCCTGCGGGACATGGGCTATGAGATCGGTTCCGGCGTGATGATCGGCCTTCCAGGGCAGACCTGGGATACGCTGGCCACCGATCTCCGGCGGTTCAGGGAGCTGGACCTGGACATGGTCGGCGTGGGCCCCTTCCTGCCCAGCCCCCGCACGCCCCTCGGCGGCCCCGGCGCCCTGGCCTTCCTCGCGCCCCCGGCGCTGCAGGTGCCCAACGACGAGCCCACCACGCTCAAGGTCGTAGCCCTGAGCCGGCTGCTCTGCCCCGACGCGAACATCCCCGCCACCACCGCCCTGGCCACGCTGGACCGCGATCAGGGACGGGAGCTGGCCCTCCAGCGCGGCGCCAACGTGGTGATGCCCAACGTGACGCCCCCGGCCTTCCGCGCGCGCTACGAGATCTATCCGGGCAAGGCGTGCGTGGGCGAGACGGCGGAGGCCTGCCGGGACTGCCTTGCGGGTCGTCTCCGCACCCTCGGACGCTCGGTCGCCAAGGGACCCGGAGGGCGCCTTAGCACACTCCGTCAAGAAATGTCGTTGTCTGCACCTCATCGTTGACACGAAGGTTGTCAATGGCCAGACTCCCTGCAGCCGGCGCCTCCGGGATCCCAAGCCTGATCCGCCCGCGCCTTTGACATCCGCCCCGGCCCCGCAGCCGGGGGTAGGAGATTCCATGCCGCAGCCCGTGCATGACTTCTATCAGGCCATGGCCGACCGTGTCGGCCGGAGCCTCGCCGACCGGGGCGCCGAACGCCAGATCGTGATCCAGGTCGGATCCGCCACCTGCGAGCACGCCGCCGGCTCGCAGGCCGTGGCGGACGAGCTGGTCCGCCACATCCGGGCCTCGGGCCGGAAGGACATCCTCCTGCACCGCACCGGCTGCACGGGCCGCTGCTCCCGCGAGCCCATCCTCGGCGTGCGGCTCCCCGGACGGCTCCCCGTGAAGTACGAGCGGGTGAACCGCGACCTGGTCCACCGCATCTTCACCGAGCACATCCAAGGCGGCACCCCCGTGGCGCAGCATGTGCTCGACCACGAGGCGGGGCCCCTGCCCGAGCGCGAGTTGCTGTTCTGCGAGGGTTCCCGCTGCCACGGCTCCGGCCCCGGCCTGCGGGAGCGCTTCGCGGCCATGCTCGCGGAACGGGGCGTCTCCCGCGAGTCCGTCAGGATCGGCGCGGCGAGCTGCTTCGGCGCCTGCGGCCTGGCCTCCGATCATCCGGCCTCCGGCGGCCCGGCCACCTACGTGCTGGCACGCCCCGAGAAGGTGCTCTACCGGGTTTCCGGGGAGGAGGACCTCGCCGCCATCCTCGACGGCCACCTGGTGGGCGGGCAGGTGGTCGAGCGCCTGCGGGCCCAGGAGGAACCCATCGCCCTGGCCTTCATGGAGCGCTACGGCGACGTGGCCTTCTTCAACCGCCAGAGCCGCGTCGCGCTGCGCAACGCCGGTGTGGTGGATCCGGAGAGCCTCGACGAGTACGTGGACATGGACGGCTTCAAGGCCCTGGCCGACGTGCTCGAGCGCCGCGACCCCGACTGGGTGATCGGAGAGCTGGCCAAGGCCCGGCTGCGCGGCCGGGGCGGCGGCGGCTACTCCACCGCGGCCAAGTGGACGATGGCGCGAAAGCAGGCCGATGCCACCCGCTTCATCATCTGCAACGGCGACGAGGGCGATCCCGGGGCCTTCATGGACCGCTCCATGCTGGAGAGCGATCCCTTCAACATCGTCGAGGGCATGATCATCGGCGGCTTCGCCATCGGGGCGCAGAAGGGCTTCTTCTACATCCGCGCTGAGTATCCGCTGGCCATCCGGCGCATCCAGCAGGCCCTCGACACCTGCCGGGGCCAGGGCCTCCTGGGGCGGAACATCATGGGTTCCGGGTGGGACTTCGACCTGGAGATCCGGCTCGGCGCGGGCGCCTTCGTCTGCGGCGAGGAGACCGCCCTCATCCGGTCCATCGAGGGCGAGCGCGGACAGCCCCGGGTGCGCCCGCCCTACCCCACGGACCGCGGCCTGTGGGGGCACCCCACCGTCATCAACAACGTGGAGACCTTCGCCAACATCTCCGCCATCCTCCGCTACAGCGGCGACTGGTACGCCCGCCTCGGAACGGAGAAGAGCGGCGGGACCAAGGTCTTCGCCCTGGCCGGGAAGGTGCGGCACACGGGTCTGGTGGAAGTGCCCCTCGGGACGCCCCTCGCGCGGGTGGTGAACGACATCGGCGGCGGCGTCACCGGAGGAAGGGAGCTCAAGGCCATCCAGACCGGCGGCCCGGCGGGCGGGTTCATCCCGGCTTCCCTGCAGCACATGGAAGTGGACTTCGAGCCCCTGCAGAAGGCCGGCTCCATCATGGGTTCTGGCGGGATGATCGTGCTGAGCGAGGACGACTGCATGGTCGACATCGCCAAGTTCTACATCGCCTTCAGCCAGGACGAGAGCTGCGGCAAGTGCACGCCCTGCCGCGAGGGCACCACGCGCCTCCTGGAGATCCTGGAGCGCATCACCCAGGGCAAGGGGGAGCTCGCCGACCTGGACAAGCTCGAGCGCCTGGCCCGCCTCTGCCAGCGCACCAGCCTCTGCGGCCTGGGCCGCGCCGCGCCGAACCCCGTGCTGTCCAGCCTCAAGCACTTCCGCGGGGAGTTCCTGGCCCACATCGTGGACCGGCACTGCCCGGCGAAGAAGTGCGTGGCCCTGATCCACTACGAGATCAACCCGGAGAAGTGCGTCGGGTGCACGATCTGCGCCCGGAACTGTCCGGCCGCGTGCATCGCCGGCGCCCGGAAAGAGGCCCACGTCATCGACCAGGCCGCCTGCGTGAAGTGCGGAAACTGCTTCGACGTCTGCAAGTTCACCGCGGTTGATCGGGTGTAGGAGCGCGCCATGTCCGAGATGATCAACCTCACGATCGACGGCGAGACCATCCTGGTCCCCGCCGGCACCACAGTCATGGATGCGGCAGAACGGCTCGGCATCCACATCCCGCGCCTCTGCTACCACCCGAACCTCAGCCTCGAAGGCAGCTGCCGCGTGTGCGTGGTGCAGGTGGAGGGCTTCGACCACTGCCTGGCCTCCTGCGCCACCACGGCCTGGGAGGGCATGGAGGTCCAGACCAACAGCCCCGTCATCCGGCAGGCCCGGCGCGACATCGTGGAGCTGCTGCTGGACAACCACCCGAAGGACTGCCAGACCTGCGACCGCGACGGCGTCTGCGAGCTGCAGAACCTCGCCTACCGGCTGGGCGTGCGGGAGCGCCACTTCGAGGGCCGGCGCAAGCAGTTCCCCGTGGACGACAGCGGCGCCTCCGTGGTGCGCAACGCTGAGAAGTGCATCCTCTGCGGCCGCTGCATCCGGGTCTGCGACGAGATCCAGGGCGTGGCCAACCTCAGCCAGCACGGCCGCGGCTTCACCACCGTGGTGGGCCCGGCGAACCTCGCCCCCATGGACGAGAGCGCCTGCATCCAGTGCGGCCAGTGCGTGAGTGTCTGCCCCACGGCCGCCTTCCTGGAGCAGGACCACACCGAGCGGGTCTGGGAGGCCCTGGGCCATCCCCGCACCGAGAAGCACGTGGTGGCCACCACCGCGCCCGCCATCCGCGCCGCCCTGGGCGAGGCCTTCGGCCTTCCGGTCGGCACCCCGGTCACGGGAAAGATGGTGACGGCCCTCCGCCGCATGGGCTTCGATGCCGTCTTCGACGTCAACTTCAGCGCAGACCTCACCGTCATGGAGGAGGCCCACGAGCTGCTGAGGCGGATGGAGGGCGGCGGTCCCCTGCCCCTGCTCACCTCCTGCAGCCCGGGCTGGGTCAGCTTCCTGGAGAAGTTCTACCCCGAGCTGATCCCGCACATGTCGAGCTGCAAGAGCCCGATGCAGATGCAGTCCACCCTCATCAAGAGCTACTACGCCCAGCAGAAGGGCCTCGACCCCAAGGACATCTACGTGGTCTCGGTCATGCCCTGCGTGGCCAAGAAGTTCGAGGCGGCCCGGCCCGAGCACACCCTGGACGGCCGGCCCACCACCGACGCCGTCGTCACCACCCGCGAGCTGGCCCAGATGATCAAGTCCTACGGCATCGATTTCACGCGGCTGCCGGACGGCGAGTTCGACCATCCCCTGGGCACCTCCTCCGGAGCGGCGGACATCTTCGGGGCCACGGGCGGCGTCATGGAGGCGGCCCTGCGCACGGCGGCCTTCAAGCTCACCGGCCGGAACCTCGGAAACCTGGAGCTGACCGAGGTGCGCGGCGCCGCGGGCGAGATCCGCGAGACCTCCGTGACCCTGGCGGGGAAGACGCTCAACGTGGCCGTGGCCAACGGCCTCCAGAACGCCAAGGTCCTGCTGGACGCGGTGAAGCGGGGCGAAAAGGAGTACCACCTCATCGAGATCATGGCCTGCCCCGGGGGCTGCATCTGCGGCGGCGGACAGCCCTATCCCCCGATCGGCAGCTACACCATGAACCGGGACCTGGCGAAGGGCCGCGCCCGGGCCCTCTACGGCATCGACTCGGGCAAGACCCTCCGCTGCAGCCACGACAATCCCGACGTGCAGAAGCTCTACGAGGCCTTCCTGGGCGAGCCGCTCAGCCCGACCGCGCACGCCCTCCTCCACACGCACTACACGGCCCGCACCCCCCGGGGGATCCGATGACCACCTGCCCGCACTGCCCCACCGACAACTGGCCCGAGCTGGAGCGGGGCTACCGCGCCATGCTCCCCGAGGATGTCCTCGCCTTCATCGACGGGAACCGGGATCGCGAGCACAGCGAAAGCCTGCTCATCGCCACGCTCCACATGGTCCAGGACCATTTCGGCCACCTGGGCCCCGGCCACCTCGAGGCCGTGGCCCAGCTCATGCAGATCCCCCTGGCCAAGGTCACGGGCGTGGCCACCTTCTACCACTACTTCCGCCTCCAGCCCCGGGGCCGGTTCCTCATCAACGTCTGCCTCGGCACCGCCTGCTACGTGAAGGGGGCGGAGAAGGTGGCCCAGAAGCTCATGGACGAACTGGGCATCCACTTCGGCGAGACCAGCAAGGACGGCGTCTTCAGCCTGGAGAGCACCCGCTGCGTGGGCACCTGCGGCCTGGCGCCCGTGGTGATGATCGGCGAGGAAGTGCACGGTCCGCTCGCGCCCGGCCAGGTACCCGCCCTGCTGGAGAGCTACCTCGCCCGGGCCGCCGAAGAGATGGCGAAGGTCTGAAAGGTCACGGCCTCCCCGAGGCTCGCATCTCCACGAGGCCGGTGCTCAGCGGCACCAGCAGCACGCCCACCGCCAGGCCCACCACGCCGTTCCATCCCGCCAGGTGGTAGGCGTGGCCGCTGAGGGTGATTCCCGCGGCGCCGCCCAGGTAGTAGAAGAGCACGTAGAAGGCGTTGGCGCGCCCCCGGCCGGCGGCCAGCTTGCGGTTCAGGGCCCCCGCCGCCGAGGCGTGGATGGTGAAGAAGCCCGCGCAGACCAGGGCCAGCGCCAGGGCCATGGCCCACCCCTGCGGGATGAGCGTGACCGCCAGCCCCGCCCCGAAGACCAGCGACCCCATCACCATGGCCGTGCCGTTGCCGATGCGGTTGCTGAGGCGGCCCGCCAGCGGGCCCACCACCACACCCACGATGTAGGAGAGGTAGAGCAGCGTCACGGCGCGCGTGGACCAGCGGAAGGGCGCTCCGTGGAGGTAGAAGGGCATGTAGTTGAAGATGGAGGAGAACACGAAGAAGCCGCCGCCGCTCACGCAGTAGATGCGGAACAGGTCGTGCCGGAAGAGCACGTCCCGGAAGCGCACGGTCTCCGCGCCATGGGCCGCCCCGCGATCCTCCCGCGGCAGGCCTCCATGGGCTGCCAGGGTGGCGCCCAGCAGCAGGATCGCCGCCACGATGAAGGCCCAGCGCCAATGAGCGGGCGGCAGCACGAACCCGCCCAGCAGGCGACCCGATAACCCACCCACCACGGTGGCGGAGACGTACGACCCCATCACCACGTTGAGCCGCTCCGCAGGCATCTCCCGGGCCAGGTAGGCGGCCAGGCAGGTGGTGAGGGCCGGCACGAAGAGCCCCTGGACGAACCGGGCGGCCACGAGCAGGGGCAACGTCGGCGCCAAGGCCGATGCCACTCCGGCGGCGGTCACCACCAGGCCCCCCGTGAGCAGGATGGGCCGGATGGCCATGCGGTCCGCCAGGGCCCCGAAAGGCAGGTTCGCCAGGGCGATGCCCAGCACCACGGCCGACACCGTGAGGGAAGCCGCGCCCTCCCCCACGCCGAAGGTCTGGCGCAGCACCGGCAGCACCGGCTGGGGGATGTAGACCGTGGTGAACACCGCGCTGACCAGGGCGAAGACCAGCCACTGGAGCCTGGAGAGTGGGTCGCGGGCCATCCTTTCAGCATAGCTTCCCCGCTCGGCAGGCCGCGGGCTTGCGCGGCTCCGCTATGCTGGGTCCGTCCCCTGGAGTCGCCATGGCCGCCGTCCGCTCCCTCATCCTCGGTCACCGCGGACTCTCCTCGAAGCACCTGGAGAATTCCATGGAGGCCTTCCGCGCGGCCCTGGCCGCGGGCATGGACGGCTTCGAGCTGGACGTGCAGCCCACCCGCGATGGCGTCTGCGCCATCCTCCATGATGATGACCTGACCCGCACGGCCAACGGCTCGGGGATCCTGCGGAAGATGAAGGCCGCCGAGCTGCCCGCCCTGAAGAACGGCGAGCCCGTGCCCCGCTTGGCGGACGCGCTGGAGCTGCCCGCCAAGCTCATCAATGTGGAACTGAAGGGCGAGCCCGGCTGGCAGCAGGCCCTGGCCACGGTGGAGGCCGCCGAGGCCCTGGACCGCGTGCTCTTCAGCAGCTTCGAGCACAGCGAAGTGCTCCAGCTCTGGGCCGCCTGCGAGACCGCCCGCTGCGGCTTCCTGTGGGAGGCGGACGAGGCCCTGGAGCTCACGCCCGAGGAACTGGCCGACCTGCCAGAGGCCCTCTGGCTGCATCCGCCCCTCAAGGCCGTGAAGGCCCAGCCCCGCCTCTGGCAGCCCTACGCGGACCGACTGGCGGTCTGGGGAATGAAGGCACCTGCTGAGGCGAAGGACCTGCCGTTCACCCCAGCCGTGCTCATCGCCGATGGGGTCTGAAGCCGGTTTCCACATCGTCGAAGGCCGCCAGGGCCTCGGCTCGCTCTGGCGGAGCTTGGCGGATCTCTGGCTCTTCGGCTGGCTGGGAAACCTCTGGTTCTCCACCCTGGCCGACACCGAGGCCGGCCGCAGCCAGGTCAAGCAGGCGGTCGAGGACCACGAGGCCCTGAAGGCCACACGGCCCTACGCCCAGGTGCTCCAGGCCATCCTCGACGACCCCCAGTACCGGCTGGTGGATCAGGACCCGGCCATGGGGGAGCAGGTGCTGGTCCACGCTGCGTGCTTCGACGGGACCTGGATCCTGATGCGCGGGGCCGCCCTGGCCCGGGCCCGCTACCTGCGCCTCTACTGCACGAGCCGGTTCAAGCCCTTCCGGCAGGCCTACACATTTGATCTGGCCTCCAACGAGATCACGCGCCACGGCCTTCCCGGCGGCCAGTGGCACCGCGAAGTCCCCTACGCCCTCTGGTGAGGCGCCGATCTTGACGGTTCGTGAACCCGACCCAGGGATCGGCTTCCATTTTCGTCGAACACGATCTGAAGATCTTGTTTGAATCAAGCCCAGATCTATCTTCAGGCTTGAGCTGAGCCAAAAGGTGGCTGCAGCCGAACGTTCCCTCCGCCCTGAAGGGGCGGGGGCGGTTTCGTTCCATCCCCCAGGAGAAGTCCATGTTCTCTCGCGCCGTCCCGTTCCTCTGCGCCGCCACCCTCGCCCTGCCCGTCCTGGCCCAGCAACCTGCCATCAAGAGCGTCCCCGCACGCTACACCTCGCCCGCCTCGGGATCCGAGATGTACCTGGCCTACTGCGCCAGCTGCCACGGATCCAAGGGCCTGGGCAATGGACCAGTGGCGGCCCATCTCCACCATCCTGTCCCCAATCTGACGACCCTCAGCCAGCGGAACAGGGACGCCTTCCCCAAGGAGCAGGTGTCCCGGGTGATCCGTGGCGAACCGAGCGCCGAGACCCACGGCCTCCAGGACATGCCCGCGTGGGGGCCCGTCTTCCGCAGCCTGAACAGCAGCCAGGAACCGATCGTCCGCATGCGCGTGGCCAATCTGGCCCGGCACATCGAAAGCCTCCAGGCCAAGTGATTCGGCGCCGAACGGAGGTCAGCTCAGCCGCTGCTTGAGGGCCGCCTGGTCCGCGGCCAGGGGCTCGCAAAGGAGGGGCTTGTCCAGCAGGTCGCCGAGGGCTTTCGGCAGCGGGATCTCCCGGCCCAGGGTGGGTTCCAGGGACTCACGGAACTTCGCCGGGTGCGCGGTGGCCAGGAAGATGCCCTGCTCGCCCGCGCGCAGCTGGGCCTGGAGCACGCCGCAGGCCACGGCCCCGTGAGGATCCGCCAGGTAGCCGCCGCGGTCGAGGTCGAGGACGGTCTGCCGCGTCTCCGCGTCGGTGCGGCTGCCCCAGCGCAGGGCAGCGGCCATGGCGCCGTGATCGCCGCGGAACAGCGCGTGGATGCGCTCCCAGTTGCTGGGGGCGCCCACGTCCATGGCGTTGGAGAGCGTGGCCACGGAGGGCCGTGGGCGGTACTCGCCCGTGTCGAGGTAGTCGGGCACCACCCGGTTCGCGTTGGTGGCCACCACGAAGCGGGCGATGGGCGCGCCCGTGGCCTGGGCCAGGAGCCCCGCGTAGAGGTTGCCGAAGTTGCCGCTGGGGACGGCTATCACGAGGGGTCCGCCCTCCTGCGCCTGGGCCGCGGCCTCGTAGTAGTACAGCAGCTGCGCCAGCAAGCGCGCGATGTTGATGCTGTTGGCCGAGGTCAGCCCCAGCCCCGCCACCAGCTCCGGATCCTCGAAGGCCCCCTTCACCAGGCGCTGGCAGTCGTCGAAGGCGCCGTCCACCGCCAGGGCCAGCACGTTGCCGCCGCAGGTGGCGAACTGGCGCTCCTGCAGGGGCGACACGCGGCCCGCGGGGTAGAGCACCACGGCGCGGACGCCGGGCACGCCGAGGAAGGCGCTGGCCACGGCGGCGCCCGTGTCGCCGGAGGTGGCCGTGAGCACCGTGCGGGGCTTGGCGGCGGTATCCAGGGCCAGCACCCGGGCCAGGAAGCGGGCGCCGAAATCCTTGAAGGCCAGCGTGGGCCCGTGGAAGAGCTCCAGGGCCGAGAGGCCGGATCGCACGGGCACCAGGGGCGCGGGGAAGGTGAAGGCGGCGCGGGCCAGGCCCTCCACCTCGGGACGGGACAGCTCGTCGCCCAGGAAGCGGTGGAGGATCTCCACGGACCGCGCCTGGAAATCCAGCTTCAGCAGGTCCGCCGCGTCGGCGAAGCGGGGGATCCCGACCGGGGCGAAGAGGCCGCCGTCCGGGGCCAAGCCCTGGTGGGCGGCCTCCAGGAACGTGGCTTGGATGGCAGCATTGCGGGTGCTGGCGAGCTTCATGGCTGGGCCTCGAGGAAGAGGGGGCGGGGCACGGGCGAGAGAAGGCGGGCGCCCTCCAGGTCCAGGGCGCAGATCCAGGCCCGGCTGGCGAGGCCGGCCTGCGCGAAGCCCCGCTGGAGGGCCTCGGCGACCACGTCGGCATCCGCGTCGTCCCCGACCACGGCGAAGATCGAGGGCCCCGACCCCGACAAGGTACAGCCCAGGGCCCCGGCGGCCAGGGCACCCGCCTGGGCGGCCCGGAAGCCCGGCACCAGGGGGGCGCGGTGCGTCTCCACCAGCGGGTCCCGGAGGCAGCGCGCCAGGAGGGCCCGGTCGCCGGTGTGCAGGGCATGCACGAAGCCCGCGAGGTTGCCCGCGAAGTCCACGGTGTCGGTCCAGGCCGGGCGCTCCGGCAGGGCGGCCCGGCTCCGGGCGGTGGCCAGCTGGTAGTCGGGATGGGCCACCACGAGGAGCAGGTCCGTGGGCCAGGGCAGACGCCGCGACGCGGGCCCGCCGTCCCGGCCCGGAACGGTCAGCTGGAGGCCACCCAGCAGGGAGGGCGCGACGTTGTCGAGGTGGACGCCGCCGCTGGTGGAGCCCTCCGCCTGCCCCGCCACCTCCAGCAGTTCCGGCACGGAGAGGGGATCGCCGCAGAGAGCCTGGAGGGCCGCCAGGGTGGCCACGATGGAGCTGGCGCTGGACCCCAGGCCGCTGGCCACGGGAAGGCGCTTCTCCAGGCGCAGGGCGAAGGGCCCCACGGGCCGGCCCTTCGCCGCGGCGGCCTCGCGGAAGAGCTCCGCGGCCCGCTGGACCAAGTTCGGCCGGGCCTCCCCCGCCAGCAGGCCCGCGAAGGGGCCCTCCAGCTGAAAGGAGGACGCCTCCGCGGGGGCGGCGTGGACCAGATCCCCCAGCAGGGTGCCGTCCAGGGGCGCGAGGGCCGCGCCCATCAGGTCGAAGCCCGCGGCGAAGTTGCCGATGCTGGCCGGCGCGAAGGCGGTGATGCCGCCCCGGGAAGGGGCCAGATCCATCATGAGGGCCTCCGTCGCGAGGGCCGGGCGCCGCCGGGCACCAGGCGCAGCACGTCCGCCAGCACGCCCGCGGCCGTCACTTCCGCGCCCGCGCCGTAGCCCCGGATGACCATGGGATGCGGCTGGTAGCGCTCGGTGAGCAGGGCCAGGGCGTTCTCGCCGCCCTTGATGGCCATGAAGGGATGCTCGCCATCCACCGGCAGGAGACCGACGCGACAGCCGCTGTCCGAAAGGCTACCCACGTAGCGCAGGGTCTTGCCCTCCGCCTTCAGAGCGGCCAGACGGTCCCGGAAGGGCGCGTCCAGCTCTGGCAGCCGCGCCATGAAGGTGGGGATGTCGCCGCTGGCGTCGAAGGAGGATGGCAGGAGACCCTCCACCACCACGTCCGACAGCTCCAGCTCCATGCCCAGCTCCCGGGCCAGGATGAGGAGCTTCCGCGCCACGTCCATGCCGCTGAGGTCGTCCCGGGGATCGGGCTCGGTGAAGCCGCTCTCCTTGGCGGAGCGCACGGCCTCGGACAGCGGCACGCCATCCCCCAGGAGGCCCAGGATGTAGGACATGGAGCCCGAGAGGATGCCCTCGGCCCGCAGCACGCGGTCGCCCGTGAGCACCAGGTTCTTCACGGTGTCGATGATGGGCAGGCCCGCGCCCACGTTGGCCTCGTAGAGGAAGCGCAGGCCGCGCCGCGACGAGCGCTCCCGCAGCTCGCGGTAGAACGCCTGGGAGGCGCTGTTGGCCTTCTTGTTGGCGGTCACCACATGGAAGCCCGCGTCGAAGAGGTCCGGATACCGGGCCGCCAGGTCGCCGCTGGTGGTGCAGTCCACCAGCACGGACAGGGAGGGCGGTCCGTTGCGGACCACGGACATCACGCGGTCCAGGTTCGTGGGCTCGCCCTGGGCCAGGTCCTCCCGCCAGTGGTACAGGTCGAGCCCCTTCGCGTCCAGGCACATGCGGCGGCTGGTGGCGATGGTCGCCACCCGCAGGTCCAGGCCCTGCTCCGCCAGCTTGCGCTGCTGCCGCTGGATCTGGCCCAGGAGGCTCCCCCCCACGTTGCCGGCCCCCAGGAGGTGCACGTCCACCACCACCTGGGTCCGGAAGAACCGCCGGTGGATGTGCGGCATGGCCCGGGCGGCCTCACGCTCCTCCACCACCGCGGAGATGATGCGCTCGCTGGCACCCTGGGCGATGGCCACCACGTTGCAGCCCACCTCCGCCAGGGCGTCGAAGAAGGTGCCCGCCACGCCGGCCCGGGTGCGCATGCCGTCGCCCACGATGCTGAGGACCGAGAGGCCGTCGCGCAGGTCCAGGGGGTCCAGGAAGCCCGCCGCCAGCTCCGCGGGGAAGGCCTCCTGGATGGCCGCCACGGCGCCGGGCCCGTCCGCCTGGCGCACGGCGAAGCAGATGGACAGCTCGGACGAACTCTGGGTGATGAGCACCACGGAGATGCCCTTGCGCGCCAGGGCGCCGAACACGCGGCCCGCGATGCCGGGCACGCCCAGCATGCCCGGGCCCGTGAGGTTCACCACCGACAGCCCGCGGAGGAAGGAGATGCCCCGCACGCCGCTGGGCGGAGGCGGCACCGAGGCCCGGATGAGGGTGCCGGGGTGGGCGGGATCGAAGCTGCTGCACACCCGCACGGGGATGCCCTGCTCCCGCACCGGGGGGATGGTCTTGGGATGGAGCACCTTGGCGCCGAAGAAGGAGAGCTCCATGGCCTCCTCGAAGCTGGCCTCCGGCAGGGGGAAGGCCTCGGGCACCAGGCGGGGGTCGGCGCTGTAGAGGCCCACCACGTCGGTCCAGATCTCCAGCAGGTCCGCCCCCAGGGCCGCGGAGGCCAGCGCCGCGCTGTGGTCCGAGCCGCCCCGGCCCAGGGACAGGATGCGTCCCTGCGCGTCGCCGCCGAAGAAGCCCGGCAACACCCAGAGCCCGCCCTCCCCCGCCTTCACGGCCGCGAAGCTCACCTCCGTCTCTGCCAGGCAGGGGCGGGCCTGGAGAGGATCGCCCTCCACGCGCACGTGCGCCACCGGATCGAGGTAGATGGGTTCCAGCCCGCGGGCCGCCAGGAGGGCCACGAGAATGGCGCAGGAGGCCCGCTCGCCCAGGCTGGATACCTGGGCCTGCACCGAGGGCGGCCCCTCCTCCAGCAGGGCCATGCCGTGGAGCAGGCGGCGGCCCAGGGCCTCCAGCTCGTCCAGTTCGGCGCGAAGCGCGGCGACACCCGGGCCCAGCTCTCCCGTCAGGGCCTCCACCACCTCGGCGTGGAGAGCCCGGAAGCTGTCCATGAGCCGGTCCGCGGCGGCGGGATCCGGCACGCGGCCTTCATTCACCAGGAGGTTGGTGACTCCGGCCATGGCGGAGGCCACGACGCAGACGCGGTGGGTGATCCGGGCGGCGCCCACCAGGTCCGCCACGGTGCGGAGCCGCGCGGCGCCGGCGACGCTGGTGCCGCCGAATTTCATGACGCGGATGGGGGTGGGCTGCATGGGGGCTCCGTCGGATCAATACAGTCGGATCAAAACAGAAAGCCCCGCGGGGTGCGCGGGGCCGAATCTGAAGAAAGGGTCAGGTCAGGCGCCGCGGTGGTCCGGGTGCGTAATGGTACCGTTGGTGATGGTCATAAAGCTGGACACCTTCGCGCCCATCGCGGAGACCCGCGAGGCACCGGGGAACTGTCCAGACACTCGAACCATGTCCGACATCATCTGGGAAGATGGCGGAAAGTCAATCAAATTGCTTCACACGACGACCCAGCGCCACGCTGCTGCCCAGCCACAAACCCGAGCAGCCCACCGCGGCCAGGCCCACCGGAACCGCCAAAGCCGCGAAGGCCGTGGGTGCCCACACGCCCAGGAGGTCGCCGCCGCGGTAGATGAAGGTGTCGATGAAGGGCTTCGACTTGTAGCGCTCCTCGGGGCCCAGCGGAATGTAGAGGATCTCGCGGGCGGGACGGTCCACGGCGTAGTGCAGGCCCCGGCGCAGCACCTGGAACAGCGCCATCACCCCGAAGGTGGGCCAGGCCCACAGGGCGCCGAAGCCCGCCAGGCTCAGCACCGGGAGGATGGACAGCACCACGGGGACGCCCAGGGCCGTGATGAGGCGGCCCGTGAAGAACACCTGGGTGACCAGGGTGAGGACGTTCACCCAGAGGTCGATGCGGGCGAAGGCCGCCGTGCGCGCCGCCGTGCCGTGGAAGGTGCGCTCGACGATGGCGCCCTGCTGGAGGTAGAGGAAGGTGCTCGTGATGGTGAAGAGCAGGATGTAGGCGCAGATAAGCTGGAGGTAGCGGGAGGTGGCGATGAGGCGCAGGCCCGCCAGCAGGCCCGGCCCCGGCTCCCGCGCCCCGTGGGCCACATCGCCCAGGGCGAAGATCGCCGCCAGCCGCTTCACGCACTGCACGGCCAGTTCCAGCGTCAGCGCGGAGAGCAGCAGGAGGGAGAGGGGATCCACCTTCACCTGGAGGCCGCCCAGGGCGGCGCCCTTCGTCAGGGCCCCCGTCACCGCCGCGCCGGCGATGGCGCCCAGGCTCCCGCCCATGGCTATGAACCCGAAGAGCCGCTTGCCTTGCCCCTCCGACCACACGTCGGACATGAGGCCCCAGAACACGGACACGACGAAGAGGTTGAAGACGCTGAGCCAGATGTAGAAGGCGTAGCCCAGCGCCGCGCCGCCGTGGCCCGGCAGCAGGCGGAAGGCCAGGAAGAAGGCCGCCATGTTCAGCGCGAAGAAGCGGTAGGCCCAGGGGATGAAGCGCCGGCGCGGCAGCCGCGACACCAGGGCCGCGAAGGCCGGGTTCGCCAGGGCCATGGCCAGCAGGGTGCCCGTCATGAGCCAGGGCAGCTTGTCCGCGCCCCGGGCGATGCCCATGGCCTCGCGCACGGGCCGCAGCAGGTAGTAGCCGAAGAGCAGCAGGAAGAAATACAGAGAGGACCAGGCCAGAGCCGGGGCCTCGCCCTCCTCCAGCATCACGAGGCGGCGGAGCAGGCGGGCGGGCGTCATGGGACTCCGGAAAAGATGTTGCGGGTGCGAACGGAAGGAGTATATATCGATTCACGATGCATCAATCTCATCCTGTCCGCCGGAGGTTCCCATGACCGTCTCCCGCCGCGAGTTCCTCCAGTGGTCCGCCGCTGCCTCGGCCCTGGCCGCCACCGGCCTGGACCTGTCCGCCGCCCCCGCTGATCGAGCGGCCAAGGCCGCCCCCAAGCGCATCCTCATCCTGGGCGGCACGGGCTTCCTGGGCCCCGCCACCATCGAGATCGCCCAGAGCCGCGGCCACCACGTGACCATGTTCAACCGCGGGAAGACGCGCCCCGACCTCTTCCCCGGCGTGGAGAAGCTGCACGGCGACCGGGACCCCAAGAAGGGCGAAGGCCTGAAGGCCCTGGAGACGGGCACCTGGGACGCCGTCATCGACAACAGCGCCTACTACCCGCGCATGGTGGCCGCCTCCGCCGGCCTGCTGGCTCCGCGCGTGAAGCAGTACCTGATCATCTCCAGCATCAGCGCCTACAAGGAGCCCAACCCCGAGAACGGCACCGAGGATGCGCCCCTGGCCACCCTGGCTGATCCCGCCGTGGAGGAGATGGGCAAGGAGTTCCAGAACTACGGCGGGCTCAAGGCCCTCTGCGAGCAGGCGGCCCAGAAGGCCCTGCCCGGCCGCGCGGCGGTCATCCGCCCCGGCTACATCGTGGGCCCCGACGACCCCTCCGGCCGCTTCACCTACTGGCCCGTGCGCTTCGACAGGGGCGGCGAGCTCGCCGTGCCCGGCGGCGCCTCGGACCCGGTGCAGATCATCGACGTGCGCGACCTGGCCGCCTGGCTGGTGCACCTGGTCGAGCGTGGCACCGTGGGCACCTTCAACGCCTGCGGCCCGGAGAAGCGCCTGGCCTGGGGCAGCCTGGTGGAGGCCTTCCAGAAGGGTGGGAACGCGAATGCCAAGCCCGTGTGGATCCCCACGGACTTCCTCGCCAAGCAGAAGGACATCGAGTTCCCCATCTGGGCCCCCTACGCGGGCGAGACCAAGGGCTTCCACACCTGGCGCAACGACCGGGCCGTGAAGGCCGGCCTGCGCTTCCGCCCCGCCCTCGAGACCGTCAAGGACACCCTGGCCTGGTACAAGACCCAGGAGAAGGTGGAGAAGGGCCGCACCCGTCTCGCCGGTCCCAGCGCCGAGCAGGAGGCCAAGCTCATCGCAGCCTGGCGCGAGGCCTCTAAAGCCAAGGGCTGACCGGATCCGCCCCGCCGTGGACGCAGGCCCCATGCGACAATGGCCTGCATCCACGGCGAGCGACAAGGATCCCCATGACCTCCCAGCCCGATAAAGCGCCCAAGAAGGACAAGCCGAAGAAGCAGACGCCGGAGCAGCGCCAGGAGCTCATGCGCTACAACCGCATGATGTACGGTCCCACGGCGAAGGAGATGAAGCCCGCCGTGAAGAAGGTCAACTTCGGGGCGGCCTACCTGGATCACCCGAAGTTCCAGAGCCTGATGACCGCCTTCAAGCGGGGCACGGCCTTCAAGTTCGAGGTCACGGACAAGGGCAAGACCTACACCATCGCCACGGATGGAACGGACATCCTGTTCAACGGGAAGACCATCTTCTATTCCCGCCCCATGAACAAGTACGAGGACCACCTGCTCCTCGACCGCGTCTCCATGACCCAGTACCAGACGACGGATGCGCTCATCCACCTGGCCTTCGCCGTGCTGCGAAGCCTCCCGGAGCTCGCCGGGCATTCGCTGGTCTACATGCAGCACCAGTTCTACTACGGCGCCGAGCCCCTGGAGGACGGCGTGGCCCAGCAGGGGCCCAACCTCCTGCTCGGCTCCTACCGGCACAACAAGGTCCCGGAGAAGACCCGGGGCTAGACGCCGGCCGAGCGGCTCAGTTCTGGATGTAGTGCACCAGCTGATCGATGGTGAACTGCTGGTCGGAGATGGTTTCCTTCACCAGGTCGCCGATGGAGAGGATGCCCAGCACCTCGTTGTCCTCCGAAAGGACCGGCAGGTGGCGGATGTGCTTGCCCGTCATGAGGGCCATGCACTCCTCCACGGACTCCCCCAGGGTCACGCAGCTCACCCGCTCGCTCATGATCTCCCGCACGAGGGTGTCCTTCGAGGACTTGCCCTTGAGGATGATCTTCCGCGCGTAGTCCCGCTCCGAGAAGATCCCCACCAGGCGACCTCCTTCCAGCACCAGCAGGGCGCCGATGTCGTGCTGGGCCAGCAGGGTCAGCGCGGTGAACACCGTGTCGTCGGGGCCTACCGACACCAGGGCCTTCTTGCCTTGGATCAACTGGGCGAGTGGTCGCATGCGTGCCTCCCGGCGCCGGACTGGATGGAATGGATGGCCCTGACTATACGGCCAAGGGGGGCTCAGTGGGACCCTCCGGTTCGGGGAATTCGTGATCCTTGGCGTGGATTTTCCCGGGACAACGCATTTATGATGCATGGGTCAGCTTTTTGAAAGCCTGCCCGGACCTGCGCTCAGGGCCGCGGAATGCCTCGAAGGATCGCCCATGTCCCTCCCCCGGAAACTCAAGGATCACGCCGCCCGCCAAGCCGAAGCCACGGAGCCCCATCCGGAGGCGGCCCGGAAGCAGGCTGCCCAGGGCAAGCTCCTGGCCCGGGAGCGCATCACCGCCATCCTCGATCCCGAGTCCTTCCATGAGTACGACCTCTTCGTGGAACACAAGTGCTCCGACTTCGGCATGGCCAAGAAGCAGCTGCCCGGAGACGGCGTCATCACCGGCACGGGCACCATCGCGGGCCACCCGGTGGCCATCTACGCGCAGGACTTCACCGTGGCCGGCGGCAGCCTGGGCCTGGCCCACGCCCGCAAGATCACCAAGATCATGGACCACGCCATCAAGCTGGGCATCCCCCTCATCGGCATCAACGATTCCGGCGGGGCCCGCATCCAGGAGGGAGTGAACTCCCTGGCGGGCTATGGCGAGATCTTCTACCGCAACACCCTGGCATCGGGCGTCATCCCCCAGATCTCCATCATCCTGGGCCCCTGCGCGGGCGGAGCGGTGTACTCCCCGGCCCTCACGGACTTCGTCTTCGTGGTGGACAAGATCTCCAAGATGTTCATCACGGGCCCGGAGGTCATCAAGACCGTGCTGGGCGAGGAGATCTCCATGGAGGACCTGGGCGGGGCCCGGGTGCAGTCCGAGATCTCGGGCAATGCCCATTTCTATGCGGAAAGCGAGGCCACGTGCTTCGAGCAGGTGAAGCGCCTGGTCACCTTCATCCCCTGGAACAACCGCAAGAAGGCCGACCCCTTCAATACCAGCCCCTCCCGCACCGAGGAGGACCTGGAGCGCATCATCCCCTCCGAGGCCCACCGGCCCTACGATGTGCGCGACGTGCTGCGGGCCGTCTGCGACGGCTCGGACTTCATGGAGGTCCAGGCCCTCTGGGCCGCCAACATCGTGGTGGGGTTCGCCCGCATGAACGGCCGCACCGTGGGCATGGTGGCCAACCAGCCCGCCGTGCTGGCCGGCGTCCTCGATGTGGACAGCTCGGACAAGGCCGCGAGGTTCATCCGCTTCTGCGACGCCTTCAACATCCCCCTGGTGACCTTCGTGGACCTGCCGGGCTACCTGCCGGGCGTGGACCAGGAGCACGCCGGGGTCATCCGCCACGGCGCCAAACTGCTCTACGCCTACAGCGAGGCCACGGTCCCCAAGATCACGGTCATCCTGCGCAAGGCCTACGGAGGCGGCTACATCGCCATGTGCTCCCGCCACCTGGGCGCCGACTTCGTCTTCGCCTGGCCCTGCGCCGAGATCGCCGTCATGGGCCCCGAGGGCGCCGCCAACATCATCTTCAAGGGCGAGATCGCCGCCGCGGCCGATCCCGAGGCCTTCCGGAAGCAGAAGGTCCAGGAATACACCGAGAAATTCGCCAGCCCCTACGTCGCCGCGGCCAATGGGCATGTGGATGCGGTCATCGCCCCCCGGCAGACCCGCGACTTCCTGCTCCACGCCCTGGCGATCTCCGAGCAGAAGGACGAGCCGCGGCCCGCCCGGAAGCACGGCGTGCCCCCCTTCTGAGCGAGCCTCCATGACCACGCGCCAGACCCTCACCCTGAACGACACCGTCTACGAAACGGCCCACACCCGGAAGTACACCCTCCGGAAGGCCTACACACCCAGGGACCCGGGCCGGATCACGGCCTTCATCCCCGGCCTCGTCCTGGAAGTCCTCGTGAAGCCCGGGGACCTCGTGCGCCGCGGCCAGAGCCTTCTCGTCCTCGAGGCCATGAAGATGCAGAATCACGTGGCGGCCCCCTCGGACGGCACCGTGCTCGACGTGACCGCGGCCCCCGGCGCGACCGTGGCCAAGGGGCAGCTGCTGGTGACCCTCCGGACGGCCTCTGACACTCTGTAAACCGGGGTTCGGGCCGGCCCCTTCCGGACCGCCGTCACCCCGGCGGGCGGCTACCCTGGGGCCTGGATTCGCTTCGGAGGACCCCATGGCCGTCAACCTCAAGGGACGCAGCTTTCTCACGCTGATGGACTTCACCCCCCTGGAGGTGCGCTACCTCCTGGACCTTTCCCGGGACCTGAAGGCCAAGAAGCGCATGGGCCTCCACGGCGAGGCCCTGAAGGGCAAGAACATCGTGCTGCTCTTCGAGAAGACCAGTACCCGCACCCGCTGCGCCTTCGAGGTCGGCGCGCTCGAGGAAGGCGCCCACGTGACCTTCCTGGACAGCGCCAGCTCCCAGGTCGGCAAGAAGGAATCCATTGAGGACAGCGCCAAGGTGCTGGGTCGCTTCTACGACGGCATCGAGTACCGCGGCTACAAGCAGGAAGTCGTGGAGGCCCTGGCCCAGCACAGCGGCGTGCCCGTGTGGAACGGCCTCACGGACACCGACCACCCGACGCAGATCCTCGCCGACTTCCTCACCATCGAAGAGCACGTGGCCAAGCCCCTGAACAAGGTGAAGCTGGTATTTTGCGGCGACATCCGCAACAACATGAGCTACGCCCTCATGTACGGCGCCGCCAAGACCGGCATGCACATGGTGGCCCTGGGGCCGAACGACCTCGCCCCCGATCCCGCCGTGCTGGCCGCCGCCCGCAAGGCCGCCGAGGAGACCGGCGCCACCATCGAGGTCACCGATGACGTCGCCGCCGCCGTCAAGGACGCCGATGTGCTCTACACCGATGTCTGGGCCAGCATGGGCGAGGAGGACCAGATCCCCCAGCGCGTGAAGCTGCTCACGCCCTTCAAGGTCACGATGGAGATGGTGCAGAAGACCGGCAACCCGGACGTGAAGTTCCTCCACTGCCTGCCCGCCTTCCACGACTTCGAGACCAAGCTGGCCAAGGAGCAGAAGGCTCTCGGCCACGACATCCGCGAGGTGACGGACGAGGTCTTCCGGTCCCGCCACAGCGTGGTTTTCGACGAAGCCGAGAATCGCATGCACACCATCAAGGCCGTCATGGTGGCGACCATCGGGTAGGGGACGACCCAGCCCCATCGGTTGTTTCACCGCAGAGAACGCAGAGAGCGCAGAGGATATTTTTCTCCTTGTTCTCGGCGTTCTCTCCGGTTGGCGTTTGAAGGTGTTGCCGCGGACCACCCGGTGCTATGGTGGGACCACCCATTCCACGGAGGTCCCCATGCGCGCAGCCCGGCTGTTCATCGTACCTGTACTCGCGGCCCTGTCCCTAGCGGCCCAGGAGCCTCCCCTCTCCGGCGCCTGGACCCAGACCAAGGCCGATGACATCGCCGCGGCCATCGACGCCACGGTGAAGGAGATGGCCTTCTACAAGCGACCCATCGCCCGAGGGCGGCTCAGGAAGCTGAACCCCGCCTACCGGAAGGTCACCATCACCATCACCGACAAGGGCGTGGCCGTGAAGCTGGACGACCGGGCCCCCATCCTCATGCCCGCCGGCGGCAAGGCCGCGCCCTGGACCCGCGAGGACGGCGAGAAGTTCATGGTGGCCGCCCAGGTGGGCAAGGACCAGCTCGTCCAGACCTTCAAGAACGAGGACGGCGAGCGCACCAACCTCTTCAAGCTGAGCCCCGACGGCAAGGCGCTGACCCTCACCGCCACAGTGAAGAGCCCCCAGCTGCCGAAGCCTCTGACGTACTCGATCAGCTTCGGGCGATAGACATCGGTGAGTTTCGGTTAATCCCTTATTAGGGCCCCTCCACGGACGTCGATCAACAAAATACACGAAGAATTCCGGAAGCGAACCTGAGAACGCCCATCAGGGGTAACCATGAAACGAAGTGTTTCGTATGCCGTAATCTTCGTCGGACTCTTCTTGGGTTGCGCGACTACGCCCGTTGCAGTTCCGAATGCTCGGCCGATCGAGGCAAATCGAATCTTGGAATTCAAGGCACCCACAGAAGAGCGATCAGCTCATATCGTAGTGATTCGAGACGAAGGATTCGGTGGCAGTGGTTGCTTCTATGCAGTCCATATAAATGGGGTGCTTGCTGCCCGAATGGCGGTAGCGGAGCGTGTGGATCTTTTCGTGCCTCCGGGAGAAATTCTGTTCCGAGTCGGCAGAGATCCGTTAGGTCGTGGCCTTTGTGCGGTCGGCAGCGATAATTGGACACAGCGAGAATCGGTAATAAAGGCCGGTGAAACCAAGTTCTACCGGCTATCCATTGATGCAAATGGGAAATGCGATATTTTCAGAACAGACCAATAAACCCTTTATTCGCCTTAAGCTCGCCTAGCCTTCCGCTCCACTCGGGCCCGTTCAGCATTGCGTTCCGCTCTCCCAACTTTTCGCTTCCTTGATTCCGTTCAGCGCATCAGTACGGGCGGGTTGGATTCGCTTCGTTCGTCAACCATTCGATCACCTCGTCATCGTGATGGCACTCAACTCTCCTTTGCCGGCGCCGTGAATAGCTACAGGTCACCCGAGCCACCAACCCATCCTATTTCAGGCGGTAGAATCCCACCTGGCAGGTCAGTTCAGGGACTCAACAGTTCTGGGAGGCAGTCCCATGAAGCACCCTGTAGAGTTCCTCGCACTCTCCATGGCCGTGTTTCTGGCCTCGTGTCACCCGTCACCTGTCTCTCAACCATTCCCCAGCGACGCGAACGCCAAGATCGTCCTTGATTTCCTTAACGCCTACGGCCGCCGGGATCTCGAGGGGATGATGCGGTGCCTGACCGAGGACGCCGTCTTCCAGGGGTCCGGCGGAACCCTTTCGAAGCCGCAGATCCGGGCCTTCTTCCAGACCACCTTCCGCAAGCACCCCGACCTCCGCGTGGAGGTCGGGACGTTGACGGTGGTCCAGGGCTCGATCCAGGCCCGGGTCAAGGTCCAAACCGACGCCATCTGGTCTGACACCTGGATCTTCGAGATGCGGGACCACAAGATCCGCGCCTATTCGCTCGCCTCGGGGAAACGCTAGGTTCCCCGCACGGTCCCAGCGGCCCCTGACAAGCTCACTTCGTGAGCGTCAGGGCGTCCAGCTCCCGCCCTTCGGCATCCAGTTGCCGCAGCCTCAACTCGCGGCCGTCCACGTCCAGCACCGTGAAGGAATGCCGGTCGGAGACGAAGGCGCGGGTCCAGGGCTGCCAGCTGGCGCGGACATCCGTCTGCCAGCGGTCGTAGAGCTCGGCCCCGCCGGCGCCCGTGACGATGTGGACGACGCCCTTCGCCCGGGTGATCGTCTTGCCGTCGAAGGCCTCGTCGACGGTGAAGGTGCCCTCCACCGGCCTGCCCCGGGGCCCCACCTTCGTGGGCGTGAAGCGGAGGGGAGCCGTCCGCTGGTAGTTGTGGACATGGCCGGCCAGCACCAGGTCCACGCCGTACTTCTCGAGGACGGGGCTGATGGGGCGCATCCACTGGTCATCCATGTGGCTGCGGGAGCTCTGGAACAGGGGGTGGTGGAGGGCCACGATGCGCCAGGTGGCCGCCTTCGCGGCCTTCAGGTCGGCTTCCAGCCAGGCCCTCAGGACCGGGCTCGTCCAATCCGTGTAGACGTTGGAATCCAGCACGGTCCAGTGGACCCTGCCGTAGTCGAAGCTGTAGCTGGCCATGCGGGGAAAGGCCGGACCCGCGGCAGCCACCATGGCATCGTGCACGCCGGCCACGACGGGCGCGGCGTTCGGCCCGCCGGGCTCCAGGGCGGGCCCGTTCAGGGGCAGGGACCAGTAGGCGAAATAGGCGGCCGCATCCGGTGCGCGGCGGAACGGCACGTCGTGATTGCCGGGCAGGCCCAGGAACGGCACCTGCGCCATGAGCGGGCGGGAGCCGCCGTTGTAGATCGGGAAGAAGCGTTGGCGGTACTCGGAGGCCAGGCCCATGCCATAGACCAGGTCCCCGACAAGGAGGACTGCGTCCGGATGCGCGCCCGCCACGGCCTGCGCGAGGGCCGCCTGTTCACGCGACCCGTCCGCCGCATCCCCGAACACCACCATCCGATGGGCGTCAGGCTTGCGCACTTGCGCCTGAGCCTCGAACACCACCGCGCCATCCCGCTTCACCCGGTAGGGCACGCGGGCCCCCGGCGGCAGGTCCTTCAGGGTGGCCCGGTAGATGCGGTGGGGCGGCAGGGGCGGCGCATCCAGCCGCCGGAAGGCGGGCGGCAGGGGCTTCCAGCGGCCGCCGGCCTTCACCTCCACGCGCCAGGCGGCGTCGCGATCCTCGGTCTGCCACAACAGATCCAGCCGGTCCACAGCCGCCGCCTTCGGAGCATCACCCAGCTGCAGGTAGGGCTGCACCAGGAAGACCTCCTGGGCCCGGAGGAGCGAGGCAAGGAGGAGGAGGAGGATGGCCAGGCGCATCCTTCCAGGGTAGGTGGTCCTCCCTGGAGGCTCCAGACGATCCGGGCCTTGCCTGTGCCCAGGAAGGCCTTATGCTCCAAGCGCCGGCCGTCCTCGCCTGGCTGTCCCGCCACTGGAGGTCGTATGCCCAAGCCCCTGGCGTCCCTCGTCCCGAGCATCGAGAAGCGGGAATGCACGTGGACCGAGCTGCAGGAGCGGCTCGCGCGCTCCCATCAAAGGCGGATCCTGCCCACCATCACCATCTCCAGGGAGTTCGGTTGCCAGGGCTATCCCCTGGCCCTCCACCTGAAGACCCTCCTCGACGAGGTGACAGGCCTGCCCTGGACCATCTTCGACAAGGCGCTGGTGGATCAGGTGGCCTCTGACGAAAAGCTCTCCCGGGAGCTCCTGGCCCACCTCGGGAACGAAAGCCACGCCCAGGATGTCCTCCGGACACATTTCGGCTTCCTCACCCACGATGACGCCTACGCCAAGGTGGTGCAGCACCTGGTCCCCATCGCCATGGCCGGGGGCGCGATCATCGTCGGCCGGGGCGGGGCTGTCGTCTGCCAGGACATGAAGAACTGCTTCCATTTCCGCCTGGTGGGCAGCTTCGATTTCCGCGTACGATCCATCGCGCGTCGCCTCGAGATGCCCATGGAGGACGCCGGGGACGTGGTCCGGGTCCAGTCCAAGCTGCGGGAGAAGTTCATCAGCGAGTGCCTGCACACGGACATCACCTCCTTCCACTGGTACGACGCCGTCTTCAACAACGGACGACAGCGGGTGGAAAGCGTCGCCCAGGCGTGCCTCCGGCTTGTCGAATGCGGCTGGCCTGATCTGAAGGGCGGCTACAAGGCCGGCCCCGCGCACCCGACCCTGGTCGGCTCCTGAGTGGCGCGACCTTTCCCGAACAAGGAACCGGGCGCCGTCGGCGCCCGGTTCTGCGGAACGGAAGGATGGCCGCTAGTGCGCACCCACCGCGGTCAGCAGCCGCGAGCCTTGGGCGTAGCAGGTCTTGTGGGTGATGTGATGCTCGAACTCGTGGCGGAACTTCTGGAGCGCCGAGTCCATGGGGCCGCAGGCGGCGTCGCCGAGGGGACACAGCGTCCGCAGGCCGATGCGGGGCGTGAGGCTGGCCAGCAGGTCCAGGTCCTCCATGCGGCCCTCGCCGTGCTCGATGCGGTAGAGCACCATCTCCATCCAGTTGCAGCCTTCGCGGCAGGGCGTGCACTGGCCGCAGCTCTCGTGGGCGTAGAAGCGGATCAGGCGCAGGGTGGCCTGCACCATGCAGGTGTCCTCGTCCATGCAGATGAGGCCGCCGGAGCCGGCCATGGAGCCCCGCGCCTTCACGGTGTCGAAGTCCAGCGGGCAGTCGAAGTCCTTCTCGTCGAACATGGGGGCGCTGGCGCCGCCGGGGATGATCGCCTTGATCTTCTTGCCGGTGCTGGAGCCGCCCGCCAGCTCGTTCACGACGAAGTCCATGGGCGTGCCCAGGGGCAGCTCGAAGAGGCCCGGGCGCTTCACGTGGCCGCTGACGCCGAAGATGCGGGTGCCCGTGTTCTTGGGCGTGCCCAGCTTGGCGTACTCGGCGCCGCCCATGCGGAGGATGGGGGGCACGGCCGCGAGCGTCTCCACGTTGTTCACGGTGGTGGGCTGGCCGAAGGCGCCCTTGGCCGCCGGAAAGGGCGGCTTCACGCGGGGCTCGCCCCGGCGGCCCTCCAGCGAGTTCAGCAGGGCCGTCTCCTCGCCGCAGATGTAGGCGCCGGCGCCGCGGTAGACGAGGATGTCGTAGTCCCAGCCCGTGCCCAGGATGTTCTTGCCGAGGTAGCCGGCGTCGCGGGCCTGCTGGATGGCGGCCTCCAGCTTCTCGATGAGCCAGAGGAACTCGCCGCGGATGTAGACGAAGCCCAGCTTGCACTGCATGGCCCAGCCGCCGATGATCATGCCCTCGATGAGCTGGTGCGGGTTGTACTCGAGGATGGCGCGGTCCTTGAAGGTGCCGGGCTCGCCCTCGTCGCCATTGCAGACGAGGTAGCGCGTGAACTTCCGCTCGGGCGTGTCCTTGGGCATGAAGGACCACTTCAGGCCGCAGGGGAAGCCCGCGCCGCCGCGGCCGCGGATGCCGGAGGTCTTCATCTCCTCGACCACGGCCACCGGCTCCATTTTCAACGCGGCCTTCAGGGCCACGTAGCCCTCGTGCTTCTGCTCGTAGACCTTGAGGTGCCAGTTGTCCAGGTCCCCCGCCCCGCGGAGCATCAGGTTCGGGTACTTGTCCGTGCCGAAGCCGGGGAAGGTGTAGATCTGGGGATCGGGCTTGGTGCGAATGGCGGCCATTGGGTTACCTCGATTGGCTGCGAAGACGGCTTTGCCGGCTGAGAAGCGGGGGCCAGGGGGAACATCGCGAGCAGCGCGAGCAGGCAGTTCCACCTGACAACATCAATGTGCCCAAGGCCGGTAATCGCCCCGCTTGCAGGCTTCCATGACCTCGATGAGCTTCTTCTCGTCCACGAACTCGTCGTAGACATCGTGGTTCACCTGCACGCAGGGGCCGCTGCCGCAGCCGGCGAGGCACTCGACCTCCTCCACGCTCCACATCCCGTCGGCGCTGGGGCCCTGGCCGGGCTTCACGCCGGTCTTCTCGCAGACCTTCTCCAGCAGCTGGGCGGCGCCGCGCAGGGCGCAGCTGATGTTGGTGCAGACCTGGAGGTGGAACTGACCCACCGGGGCCTTCTGGTACATCGTGTAGAAGGTGGCGACGCCGAAGACATGGCCCTCGGGGATGCCGATGGCCTTGGCCACGGCCTTCATGGCCGAGAGGCTCACGAAGCCGAACTCGCGCTGGGCGATGTGC
This sequence comes from Geothrix sp. SG200, assembly GCF_022808935.1. Classification (GTDB taxonomy): domain Bacteria; phylum Acidobacteriota; class Holophagae; order Holophagales; family Holophagaceae; genus Geothrix; species Geothrix alkalitolerans. The sequence goes on along the minus strand of NZ_JAKZFR010000004.1, from coordinate 723 downwards.
AGGGCCGGCAGCGTGGCCGCGAGCTTGTCCGGGAACTTGACCATGAGGGCCTGGATCTCCGCCAGGGCTTCCGGGCTGAATTCCTTTCGCTCGGATTCCGGCAGCCGCTGGCCCGGGGCCAGGGGCTCGTTCGAGGTCTCGGGAGGCAGAGGATGGTTCATGGGCGCGCTCGCATGAACGGCCAGTTTAGCCCAAAGACGCTGGGGGGCACCGGGGTAAACCCCTGTGCCCCCCATCACGAAACGGGATGCCCGGTTACTTCTGGGCGGTCTGGGCGACCTTGCCGGCCTCGGCGTTCAGGCTGACGGCGACGGTCTCGCCGATGACGCCGGGGAAGGTCTTGATGCCGTACTCGTTGCGGTTGAGGCTGAGGGCCCCGTCGATGAAGCCTGCCACCACGCTGCCGGGCGCCATGCCGGGCTGGGTCCCCGCGTTGGTGATGGGGAAGGTGATGCGCTTGGTCACGCCATGCAGGGTGAAGTCGCCGGTGATCTCCAGCTTGCCCTTGGCCACTTCCTTCACGGAGGTGCTCTTGAAGGTGATGGTGGGGTACTTCGCCACGTCGAAGAAGTCCGGGGACTTCAGGTGCTTGTCGCGGGCCTCGTTGTCCGTGGTCAGGCTGGCGGCATCGATGGTGACGGCCACGCTGGACTTGCTGATGTCGGCGGTGTCGACCTGGATGGTGCCTTCGAACTTCGTGAAGCGGCCGCTGACCTTGGCGAG
>NZ_JAKZFR010000003.1 GCF_022808935.1 Geothrix sp. SG200 | reverse complement strand
GCACGGCCGCCAGGGCGAGGGTGGCGAGCAGGGTGCGGAAGGGGTGTCGCATGGAGCCTCCAGAGATTAGGTGTTTCACCATGCAATTCAGTCTAGGCGCTTCCAATGAAGTTGCAACACCTTTTTTGGGGGAAATCATGTCAATCTTGGATCAGCCGGAGCAGAACCATGCACATCCAGGAAGAACTCCAGATCACCAAGCCCCTCGAACCGGGCCACGAGGTGGCCCTGGCGATTCTCCTGACCCGGGAGTATGTCGCGCGGCTCTTCGACCAGGCGCTCTATGAGCCCGAGGACCTCTCCGACCAGCAGTTCAACGTCCTGCGCATCCTCAAGGGGGGCGGGAAGGACGGCTACCTGGTGAAGGACATCCGCTGCCGGATGATCTACCGCTTCGCGGACGTGCCCCGCCTGGTGAACCGCCTGGAGGCCCGGGGCCTGGTGAAGCGCTGCGAGAATCCCTCCGACCGCCGGGGCAGCCGGGTGCAGATCACGGCCAAGGGCCTGGCCCTGGAGGCCCGCATGCACGACTGCCATCAGGCACTCTGCCAGCAGGTGGACCGCTGCCTCTCCGTGGAGGAGCGCAACCAGCTCCTGGCCATGCTGGAGCGCCTGCGGGACGACTACCGGGCCCAGCTGGAGGCCCTGGGCAAGTAACCTGCGGGCCGCGCGTCAGCGGTCGAGCCCGCCGGGATGATGCTCACTCGGCGCTTCGCGCCTCGCCCTCCGGGCGGTGCCTGCGGCACCGTGGGACTCGCTCCGCTCGTCCTCATCGCACCCAGCCCGGCGCCGGGCTGCGCCCGGCCACCGTCCTCGGCGCGTCAGCGGTCGAGCTCACCGGCGATGATGTTCATGGCGCCGAGGACGGCGACGGCGTCGGCGATCAGGCAGCCCTTCACCTGCTCCTCGAAGCTGCTGAAGATGGGCAGACAGGGCGGACGGACCCGGATGCGGTAGGGGTTCTTGCCGCCGTCGCTCACGAGGTAGAAGCCCAGCTCGCCGTTGGCGGCTTCGGTGGCGCTGTAGACCTCGCCCACGGGCATGTCGATGCCGTGCATGATGAGCTTGAAGTGGTGGATGAGGCTCTCCATCCGCGTGTAGACCTTCTCCTTGGGCGGCAGGGCCACCTTGTAGTCGTCCACGATGACGGGGCCGGGCTCCAGGCGGTCCAGCACCTGGCGGATGATGCGCAGGCTCTGGCGCATCTCCTCGATGCGCACCAGGTAGCGGTCGAACACATCACCGGTGGTGCCCACGGGGATGTCGAAGTCGTAGGTCTCGTAGCCCAGGTAGGGCTGGGCCTTGCGGAGGTCCTGGGGCACGCCGGCGGCGCGCAGGCAGGGGCCCGTGTAGCCGCTGTTCACGGCGTCTTCGGGGCTGATGGCGCCGATGCCCTTGGTGCGGTTGTACCAGATGGGGTTGTGGGTCAGGAGACGCTCGCACTCGTCCACGGCCGCCTCGCATTCCACGAGGAACCGCTCGGTCAGAGGCACGAAGCCCTCTGGGATGTCGCGGAAGAGACCGCCGATGCGGGTGAAGCTGGTGTGCAGGCGCTGGCCGGCGGCCATCTCGAAGAGGTCGTAGACGGTCTCGCGCTGCTTGAAGAGGTAGAGGAAGGCGGTGAAGGCGCCGATGTCCACGGCGTTCACGCCCACGCAGACGATGTGGTCGGCGATACGGGCCAGCTCGGAGACCAGCACGCGGATCTGTTGGGCCCGCTTGGGGATCTCGATGCCGAGCAGCTTCTCCACGGCGCAGGCGTAGCCCACGTTGTTCATGATGGAGCTGCAGTAGTTCAGGCGGTCGGTGAGCGGAATGAACTGCTGGTAGCTGAGGCTCTCGCCTAGCTTCTCCACGCCACGGTGCAGGTAGCCCATCTCCGGGGTGGCCCGGATGATGGTCTCGCCTTCGAGCTCGAGGACGATGCGCAGGGTGCCGTGGGTGGTGGGGTGCGAAGGCCCGAAGTTGACGATCATGTGATCGCCGTCGAGCATCTGGCGGGAGAGGGCGATGGAATCCATGGTCATAGCGTCCTCAGCCCCTGGCCCGTTCGCCGTTGTTGTAGGGAGCGGTGCAGCCTTCCATGCAGAAGGGATCGCCGCCATCCAGGGGGAAGTCCTTCCGGAGCGCGTGCCCCTGGAAGTCGTCCCAGGTGAGCAGGCGCTTCAGGTTCGGGTGGCCCTCGAAGCGGATGCCGAAGAGGTCGAAGACCTCGCGCTCGAACCAGTCGGCGGTCTTGAAGCGGCCGGTCAGGGTGGGCACGGTCTCGCCGTCGGCCACGGGCACCTTCACCCTCAGGCGCTCCTGGCTGGCGAGGTTCAGCCAGTGGTAGACCACGTCGAAGCGCCCCACACCGTGGGTCTCGGGCCGATCGGGCCAGTCCACGGCGGTGATGTCCACGAGAAGCTGGAAGCCCTCGCGGTGGAGCAGGTCCACCAGGGCGAGGAGGTTTCCCTTCGCCACCACGACGGTCTGGTCGCCCCGGAAGTCGTGGCGGTCGGTGATGGCGCCCGGCAGCTGTGCGTCGATGTGCTCGATGATCATGGTCTTCCCCAGCCTAGAAGATCGTGCCCGCGCCGCGCTCCGCGGCGTCCAGCAGCATCTCGCGGATGGTCTGCTGTCCCGTGAGGCCCTTCGCCGCCTGCAGCTCGTCCTGCCGGGCCAGGCTCTCGTAGAACCGCGCGATGTGGTCCTTGCGCATGGAGAGGGATTCCTTCTCGATCTTCTCCTGCAGCTTCATCACGCCGTAGAGCATGCTCTCGGGCCGGGGCGGGCAGCCTGGCACGTAGACGTCCACGGGAATCACCCGGTCCACGCCCTGGAGTGTGGCGTAGGTGCGGTACATGCCGCCGGAGCTGGCGCAGACGCCGAAGGAGATCACCCACTTGGGCTCGGCCATCTGGGCGTAAATGGTGCGCAGCACCGGCGCCATCTTGTTGGTGACGGTCCCGAGGATCATCATCATGTCGCTCTGGCGGGGGCTGAAGCGCATGGCCTCGGCGCCGAAGCGGCTCATGTCGTACTTGGAGGCCTGCATGCTCATGAACTCGATGGCGCAGCAGGCGGTGCCGAAAGGCATGGGCCAGAGGCTGTTCTTGCGGCCCCAGTTGACGACCGCGTCCAGGCGGGTGGTCACCACCGCGTCGTTGAGGTTCATCTCGGCCATGGTCAGTGCTCCCACTCGAAGGCGCCCTTGCCCCAGGCGTAGATGAAGCCCACGAGCAGGGTGGCCATGAAGCTCAACATGGGGACGAAGGTCCAAAGCGCCTTTTTGAAGTTCACGGCCCAGGGCAGGAGGAAGGCGGCTTCCACGTCGAACAGGATGAACAGCATGGCCGTGAGGTAGAACCGCACGGAATACTTGTGCCGCGCCCCGGGCTGCTGGATGGGCACGCCGCACTCGTAGGGCCGCAGCTTGGCCTCCTGCGGGTTGCGGGGCTTGAGCAGGGCCAGCGCCTTGCCCGACAGGAAGAGGATGGCGACGGCCGTCACGGCGGCGACCAGCAGCAGGATCAGGACCGGCAGGAAGGGCGATGCGGGATGGGCCATGGCGCTCTCGGGCGGAGGGTTCCGCGAGGATCCAGCTTAGCGCCCTTTGCGGATCCCGAAACCGTGCCAATATCACAACCCCACCGGGCCCCCGGGTTGAGGATAGAATCACCACTTCCACTGATCTGCCGGGATTGTCATGAGCGACCTCAAGCTGCGCGTCAAAGAGATGATCATCGAGCGCCTGAAGCTTGAGGGCCTGACTCCGGACCAGATCGAGGACCAGGCCCCCCTCTTCGGGGAAGGGCTGGGGCTCGACTCCATCGACGCCCTGGAGCTCGTGCTGGGCATCGAGCAGGTGTTCGGGGTGAAGATCGAGGACGAGGCCGCGGGCATGCGGGCGTTCAAGTCCGTCCAGGCCCTCACGGACTTCATCGCCGAGCACGCCAAAGCCTGACGTCCCACCCATGGACATCCTGGCCCACCTCCCGCATCGCGCGCCCCTGCTCCTCGTGGACCGGCTGCTGGAGCGGGAGCCGGGCCTGCGGGTGGTGGCCGAGAAGCTCGTCACGGCCGATGAGCCCTACCTCCTGGACCACCCCGCCGGGGGTGCCCAGGTCCCCGGCCCCCTGCTGCTCGAGATGCTGGCCCAGGCCGGCGGCTTCCTGGAGGCGGAAACCCTCCACGGGGCTTCCATCTTCCTGGCGGGCGTGCGGGACGCCCGGTTCCACGCCCCGGCCGTTCCCGGAGACCGGCTGCGCCTGGAGGTAGCCGCGGAAGGCGCCTTCGCGGGGCTGATGCGCCTTCAATGCGCCGCGACCTGCGAAGGGCGAGACCTCTGCACTGCGACCCTGCTGGTGAAGCGCCTATGAACCGCGTGGTGGTCACGGGCCTCGGCATCGTGAGTTCGCTGGCCCTGGACCGCGAAGGCACCTGGTCCGCCATGCTCGCCGGACGGGACGGCCTGGGACCCCTCTCCCGCCTGGACCTGCCGGCGGAACCGGCCCAGGTCGCCGGCCAGGTGGCCCTGGAACCCCTTCGGCACCAGACCCTGTGCGAGGTCGCCGCCCTGAGGGCCCTGGTGGAGGCGCTCGGCGGCTTCCAGCCCAGCGGCGATCCAGCCCGTATCGGCGTCTTCCAGGGCGCGGGCACCAGCGGCCTGCCCGTGGCCGAGGTTTACCTGGAGGATCGCCTGGCCGGGCATCGCGGCCGGGCCGCGGAGCCCGCCTACCAGAGCCCCTGCACCGTCACGGACGCCCTCGCCCGGGTGCTCGGCGCCGAAGGCCCCCGCGCCACCGTCATGAACGCGTGCTCTTCGAGCCTCCTGGCTCTGGGCCAGGCCTGGGAACGCCTGGCCGCCGGGGAGCTGGACCTGGCCGTGGCCGGGGGTGCCGAGGGCCTCTGCCGCACCACCTATGCGGGCTTCTCCAGCCTCAAGGCCGTGGATGCCCGGAAATGCCGTCCCTTCAGCCGGGACCGGGCGGGCCTCAACCTGGGCGAGGGCGCCGTGCAGATCCTGCTGGAGCCCCTGGACCGGGCCCTGGCCCGGGGCGCCACCATCTACGCCGAGGTGCTGGGCTACGGCGGCAGCATGGACGCCCACCATGCCACGGCGCCCCATCCCGAGGGCGAAGGCGCGGCCCGGGCCATGGCCATGGCCCTCCGCACCGGCCGGCTGGATCCCGCCGAGGTGGACCTGGTCTCCGCCCACGGCACGGCCACCCCCGCCAACGACGGCGCCGAGTGCCTGGCCATCCGCCGGGCCCTGGGCGCGGCCGCCGACGCCGTCTCCATCACCAGCACCAAGAGCCAGTTCGGCCATACCCTGGGCGCCGCCGGAGCCTTCGGGGCCGCCGCCGCCATCCTGGCCCTGCGCGACCAGGCGGTGAGCCCCACGCTGCGGCTGGAGGACCCGGACCCTGCCTGCGACCTGGACTGCACCCCCCTGGCAGCGAAGCAGCGCCGGATCCGCGCGGCGCTGGTGAATGCCTTCGCCTTCGGAGGCAACAACGTGAGCTTGGCCCTGCGCCACTGGAGCGGGGCATGAGCGGCGACCTCGTCATCACGGGCCTGGGCCTAGTGCTGCCCTGCGGGGACGGCATCGAGGCCGCGGGGTCCTGTCTCGCCTCGGGGCAACCCTGTTTCGCGGACCTGCCGGAAACGCTGGGCCAGGGCCGGGGCGCCGCCTGCGCCGCGTTCAACCCCGCCGGCATCATCCCGCCCATGCAGCTGCGGCGCCTGGATCGCGTCTCCCGATTCGCCTGGGTGGCCGCGCACCAGGCCTTCCAGGATGCGGGCCTGGATCCGAAGCCGGTGGGCGACCGCATCGCCGTGGCCGTGGGCACCATGACCGGCGGCAGCGAGGCCAGCGAAGCCTTCATGCGGCCCTACCTCCAGCGCGGACCCGATGGGGCCTCGCCCCTGCTCTTCCCCAACACCGTGGCCAACGCCGCCAGCGGCCACCTGGCCCTGGCCTTCGGCCTCAAGGGCCCCAGCGCCACCTTCGTGGACCGGGAGAGCGCCGCCCTCGCGGCCCTGGAGCAGGCGACCCGCTGGCTGCGCGCCGGCCTGGCGGACGCCGCGCTGGTCCTGGGGGCGGATGGCCTCTTCCCCCTGCTCCTCGACATCTGCGCCGGTGCCCGCCTGCTGGCCCGCCACGGCCACCCCGAGGTGGGCTCCGACCGGGGTTTCCTGCCGGGCGAAGGGGCCCAGGCCTTCCTGCTGGAGACCCGGGAACGTGCCGAAGCCCGGGGCGCCCGCCCCCGGGCCTGCCTTCGCGCCGTGGCCTCGCGATCCGCGCCTGGGGACGGAATCGAGATGCGGGCGCGGGCCTTGGCCGAGGCATCGATAGAGGCCCTTGGCGAGGCCGCTCCGACCAGATGGATCGGCGGCAGCAACGGTCTGGGCCGACTCGACACCCTGGAGGCCCGTCTGGCCGCCGCCCATCCGGACTGGCCTGCGGCCCGCTTCCCCAAGGCCCTCTGGGGCGAGTTCGGCGGCTCCGGCGGCCAGCTGCTGGCGGCGGCGCTGCTGGACCCCGCGGATCGCACCCTCGTCACCGCCCCCGCCAGTTCGGGCGCCCAGTTCGCGGCGCTGTTCGAAGGCGTTAGGCTGGAACGACGATGATCCAGCGCGACCAGATCAGCATCGGCAGCCAATCCATCCTGTGGGTGGCGGGCGTGGGCGTGGGCCTGGTCACCCTGGCTTTCGTCCTGGGCGTGCAGGTCGGCAAGCAGGGCGCCGCGCTGCGCCGCCCCGCCCAGAAAGGCGTGGAGGAGGAGCTCAAGGACCTTCCCGAGCCGCTGGTGGACCAGCTCAAGATCTTCGAAGGCGACGGCCCGGACAAGCTCGTGGCGACCCCGCGGGTGGATGCCACGGCCCCCAGGCCCGAGCCCAGGACCGAGGCGGCCCCGGCCCGGGAGGGCGCCTGGACCCTCCAGCTCGTGTCCACCTCTGATGCGGCCGAGGCCAAGCGCGTGGCCGACAAGGCCAAGGCTGCCGGCTTCACCACCACCACCCTCAAGGACAAGGGCCAGCTGAAGGTGCGCCTCGCCAAGTCGGCGGACCGCGCGGCCATCGACAAGACGGCCGAGAAGCTCAAGAAGGCGGGCTTCAAGCCCTTCGCGGTGAAGGCGGAGTAGCCTCCACAGGTTGAACCTTCACGGCTTGGGACCTCAGGGTTTGGGATAGACCCGGATCCCCACCCACTTTTTCAGGATCACCTTGCCCGGCGCGAAGCCTCGGGGCTTGCTGATGTCGGCGATGCGGGCCAGGTGGACCTCCACCTTCCCGCCGTCCCGGGCCTTGCTGTGGTAGGCGGCCAGCTCGGCGGCGCGCTCCAGCACGTGGCGCGGCAGCTCGCTCAGCTTGTCGGGATTGCGGATGACCACGTGGCTGCCGGGCACGCTGGCCACGTGCAGCCAGAAGTCCATGTTGTCGGCCACCTTGAAGGTGAGCTGGTCGTTCTCCGCATCGCCCTTGCCGATGAGCACCTCGAAGCCGTCCACCATGACGCTGCGGAAGGCCGCGCCCTTGCCGTCCTTTCGTTTCGTCTCCGGTGCGCCCATCCGCTTCGTCCCCTTGCCTTTCACCGCGTCCTTGCCGCTCCGTTGTCGCGTGGAAGGCGGCTCCGGCGCAAGGCCCGCGGCCTCGGCCTCCATCCGCTCCGCCCAGGCCGACCGCTCGCGGGCGAGCTCGGCATCCAGTTCCCGCACCCGCGCCAGGCCCCGCTCTGCCTTCTTGGCCGCGGCAAACCAGGTCTGGGCGGCGTCCTCGGCCAGGCGCCCTTCCGGCAGGGGCACGCGCGTCCCATCCAGCAGCACGGCCTCCCCCGTGGCTCCCTTGAGGCGGTACAGCTCCGCCGCCAGACGCTGGGCCTGGACCTTGAGAGGCAGCACGGCCTCGTGCTTCGTCCGGTCCCGGGCCAGGGCCTGGGCCAGCCGCGCCATACGCGCGACCTCCGCCTGGCGCTTCCGCTCGGCCGCCGCCTGGGCCGGGGCCAGGATCAGTTCCTCGGCCCGGGCCGCGGACCAGGCGTGGTGCCGGTCCAGCAGGCCCCCTTCGCCCTCCAGGACTTCGGGGATCTCCCCCGCCAGCGCCCGCTCCAGGTCCGCGCCCCACCGGTCTCGCCAGCGGCGGAGGGGGGGCGGGTCCTCCTGAGGCTCCGGCGCCGCGGCAGGGAAGGGCGAGCCCAAGCCCAGGCGGGGCATCTGGGTATCCAGACCATCCGCCCGGATGCCGGCCCGGCCGGGGATGGCCTGGAAGGCCAGGCGCACGGTCTCCAGGCGGCCCGTGATGGCCCGGCGCTGGAAGACGAGGCCCAGCCAGCGCTCCCGCGGGTCCCCCTCCACGGCCTTCAGCCTCGCCCCCTGGAGCCAGGGGCCCCAGAGCTTCCCGCTGTCCTTCGGGGCCTCGGCCTGGAGGCGCGCCCAGGCGGGATGGGCCGAATCCAGCAGCCAGAGTTCAGGCCTGGGCTGGAGCAGCAGCACCCAGCCCTCGGCGGCCTTCCGTCCCGCCCAGCGCAGGCCCAGGGCCCGGTTCGAGGCCCAGACGGCCTCCACAGGCAGCTCGCCCCGTTCCCGGAGCCACGTCCGGCTCAGGGCCAGGATCAGGGGTGCATCCACGGACTCACCTTTCTCTGTTCTTTCCACCCGACGGTGGCCATCATGGGGCAGCCTCCCCGTCCAGCATCCCATGTCTGGCCCAGGGAGGGTTCCCACCTCCGCCCTCATCCGGCTTTCCTCCTCCACCTGACGCTGGACCCATGACGATTGCCGCAGCCAAGGCCACCAAGACCCTCCAGGTACTCCTGGTGGACGACAATCCCATCCAGCTGAGCCTCCTGCATCACCTCTTCCAGCGGCATGGACACACCACCCTCGAGGCCAAGAACGGCGCCGAGGCACTCATCGTCCTCGCCACGGAATGCCCGGACGTGGTGGTGAGCGACTGCGTCATGCCCCTGCTGGACGGCTACCAGCTCTGCCGCCTGCTGAAGGACGACCGGGCCACGCGCAACCTGCCCGTGCTCCTGCTGACGGCCCAGGGCGTGGGCCTGGCGCGCTTCTGGGCCAAGACCTGCGGGGCGGACCGCTTCCTGGTGAAGGGGCGGGACCTCGACCATGTGGTGGAGGCGGCCACCTCCCTGGTGGAGCAGACCGACCGGCTGCGGCCCCTTCCCGGCACCCCCCGGCTCGCCCAGGAGAACTTCGGCGTGGACGCCATCCAGCGCCGCTTGGCCATGGCCCTGGAGCAGCGCGTGGTGGAGACGGCGCTGCGCGACTCCATCTCCCGCCTCTACACCGTGGAGCACGACACCCTGCGGCTCATCCGCGGGTTCATCGAGATCCTCCAGGAGCTCGTGCTGCCCGGAGCCATCCTGGTGTCCTACATGGGCGAAGAAGGCACCGTCTGCCACGGGGCCCACGGCACCTCGGCCAGCGAGGAGGACCGCCGGGCCCTCGAGACCTCCCTGCTCCAGTTCTCGCCCGCCGGGGTCCCGACCGAGTGCCGATGGCACCCCGTGGATGACGGAGACGAACGGCGGCGCACCCTCCGGGATCCGGTGATGCGGGTGCTGCCCGCCCTCATGCCCGGCTACCCGGCCGTGGGCGCTCTGGGTTTCTTCGCCGAGCGCCGCTCCGTCGAGGAATATGAGCGGCTGTTCGAGATCGCCAACGAGGAGCTGGGCCGCCTCCTCACCCTGGAGGACTCCCGCCTCCGCCTCTACCACCAGGCCATCCGCGACCCGCTGACGGGCCTGTTCAACCGGCGCCACATCCTCGACATGCTCAAGATCGAGGTGGACCAGTGCGGCCGGTTCGGACAGAACCTGTCCGTGATGCTGATCGACCTGGACCACTTCAAGGCCGTGAACGACCGGTTCGGCCATGCCACCGGCGATCAGGTGCTCAGCGTCATGGCCCAGCGCATGTCCTTCGCCCTGCGCAAGGTGGACCAGCTGGGCCGAATCGGCGGCGAGGAGTTCCTGGCCTACGGGCCCCAGACCGAGCTGGAGGGCATCCGCGCCCTGGCGGAGCGGCTCCGCGAGCAGGTGGTCCTCGAGCCCCTGCCGGGACTTCCCAAGAACGACCGCGTGACGTTGAGCGTCGGCCTGGCCACCTGGGAAGGCCCCGCGGACAGCCTGGAGCGCCTGCTGGCCCGGGCTGACAAGGCCCTCTACCGGGCCAAGGCCGAGGGCCGGGACCGCGTCATCGGCTGACCTGCCGGGAAGACCGGGCCGCTTGACAGGGCCGGAACCGCCATCCCATGATTCCATACGCTTCCGTATGGAGACCTCATGGCCGAGCTTCCGCAGGATCAGTCCGCCTCCCCGGATCTCACCGAGCGGGTGGCCCGCCTGGAGGCGCAGGTGGCCTGGCTCCTCCAGCGCCAGCAGGTGCCCGTGCCTCCGCCCGCCGCGCCCAGGGCCCGCAAAGCACCCGCCGCCGCGTCCCGGAAGCCGCTTTCTCCGGTGGTCTGGATCGCCGGCGCGGCAGCTTCCCTCTTCCTCGTAGGGGCCGTCTTCTTCTTCCACTGGGCCATCCAGCAGGGGTGGCTCGGGGCCGAGCTGCGCTTCGCCCTGGGGCTGCTGGTCGGCGCCGCCATCGCCGGCACCGCGGGGAAGCTCATCTTCGGTGAGGGACGCCGCCTGGGCGTGGCCCTGCTCCTGGCGGGCCTGGGCACCCTGCAGTTCACCTTCCGGGCCGGGGCCATGGCCTACCACTTCTACCCCGCCACCCTGGGCCTGGTGGCGGCGGCCCTGGTCACGCTGGTGGCCGGTGGCCTGGCGGCCCGGGGCCGCAGCGGCGGCGCCCTGACCGTGGCCCTGGTCTCCGGCCTCGCCGCCCCGCTGGTCTTCAGCCAGGGCGGGCACCACGAGGTGGCCCTGGCCATCTACCTGGCCGTGCTCATGGCCGCGGCGCTGGCGGTGCCCTACCTCGCCAGGACCGGGGAGGCCTGGCACGGCGCCCGCTGGACCGCGCTCATCGGCACCTGGCTCCTTCTGCTCCCGGCCTGCACCGAGGTGCTGAAGGCCGACGCCCCGGCCCTGGCGGGCCTGCTGGCCCTCCACCTGGCCCTGGCCGGAGGCTGGGCCTGGCTGCCGGGACGGGATGAGAAACCGGGCACGCCGACCGTGCTCTGGCTGGTCGCCTCGATCCTGGCCACCACGTACGGCGGCCTGGTGTGGAAGCGCCTGGACCTCGCGCCCGAAGCCTTCGCAGCGCCGGTGCTCGCCCTCGCCGCCCTGAACCTGGCCCTCGTGAAGCCGCTGCGCCGCCGCCTGGGCGGCCGTCAGGCGGACTGGGGCCTGCTGGCGCTGGCAGCGGGGCACCTCGCCCTGGCGGTGCCCGTGGCCCTGGCCTGGCGCTGGGTGGGCCCCCTCTGGGGCGTCTTCGCCCTGGGCCTGGCCTGGGCCTCCCGGAAGGCCGAGGAGGGGGAGTTCACGCAGGAGGCCACCGCCCTGCGCTGGCTGGCGGCGGGCATGGCGTTGCTCACCACGTTCCGCTGGGCCTTCCACGGCCTGGACAGCCTCTTCTTCCACGGCAGCGGGACGGCGCCCTTCCTTCATGCCTCCTTCGTCGAAGGCGCCCTGGCCTCCGCCGCCTGGTTCCTGCTCACGCGGCGCGGCGGCCCCCTGGGGGTGGTCTCGTTCCTCGCCCTGGAGGTGACGGCCAACGTGACCCTGGCCTTCGAAGCGGCCCGGCTGGTGCAGTGGCTCCAGACCCCCACCCCGGCCGCCTGGGGCCCCTCCCGCGCCGCCTCCATCGCCATGACGCTGGTGTGGGCCCTGTCCGGCGCCTGGCAGTGGATGCGGGGGCTGGGCCAGCGCGAGGCGGCCCGCCGCGCCCTGCTCGCCGCCGGCTATGCCTGGATGGGGATCGCGAGCTTCAAGCTCATCGTGTCGGACCTCGACCGCGCCGACACCCCCCTGCGCGCCCTGGCCTTCCTGGGCGTGGGGGCCATCGGCATGGCGGCCGCCATCCTCGCCCACCGGCATCATCCCGAGGGGAACGCATGACCTCCATCCGACTGATCGCTCCCCTGGGCCTCCTCCTGCTCGGCCTCGCCTGCACCCGCGAGGACGCCGCAGCCCTGCGCCGGCGACCCATCCTGGCGCCGGCCGCCAGCGGGTGGGTGCGCCTGCCCCTGGACGGGGACGCCCAGCGCCAGATGAAGGGCGCCTGGATCGGCGATGCGGAGGGGCGGAGCGTCCCCTTCCTGGAGGCCCGCGAGGGTCTCTGGGAATCGCGCACCCTGGCCCTGGATCACCTGCTGACCGGGCGGGACGCCGAGGGCCGGCCCACGGCCGAGTTCTCGCTGAAGCTTCCCGAGGGCTGGCGGGTGGGCGAGCGGGAGACGCTGGAGCTCGACTTCGACCTCGACGGACACGCCCCCTGGGTGGCCCAGGTGAAGACCGAGCGGCGACGCGAGGACGAGGGCGACGCCTTCATCGCCTACGATGCCCCCGCCGCCACGCACCTCTACGACCTGTCGCCCTCGGGCCACCGGCACACCCTCCACCTCCCCTGGGACGGCCAGCGCTACCGCCTGGTGCTGGTGGCCTCGCAGGGGGAGGCCCCGCGCATCCGCGGGCTCTCGGTGCGGGCAGAGACCCGGCCTGAAGCCCTGGAAGCGGAGCTGGCCCTCGAGGGCACTCTCTCCCCGGAGCCGGGCCGGCCGCGGACCTGGCGGCTGACGCTGCCCGACACGGAGCGCATCGTGGGGCTCGACCTGGTGCTGGCGCCGCCGGCCGCGCCCCTCGCGCCGGACGTCCGGGTGGGAGAGCATGCCGAGACGGAGCGGCCCGGGATGGCGCAGACGATGGCGCAGACCTGGACCGGCGGCGACCTCGTCTGGAACCTCCCGGCCCTGGGCACGCGCTCCAGCCGCATCGCCCTCGCGCCGACGCTGGCGAAGACGCTCACCCTGACGCTGCCCGACGGCGCCACGCCCCAGCAGGTGCGCGCCCTGGTGCGGCGGCAGACCCTGATCTTCCCCGTGGAGGCGGGACAGGCGTACGTCCTCCACCTGGGGGGGGAGGCCAAACCCGCGCCCGGCAGCCTGGGCGCCCTGCCCTCCCTCCAGGTCCTGACCGCCGCCGCCCCCCTGACCCTCGGCGCCAGCGAGCCCGATCCCCAGGGCCTTCCCCGCCGGGTCGGGGCCGACGAGCGCGCCCGGCCCTGGATGCCCTGGGTGGCGGGGGTCGCGGTGCTGGTCCTGGCCGCCGTCGCTTGGAAGCTGCTGAAGGAGAGCCCCGCCGCATGACGCTCCGCGCCCTCCTGCCCGCGGCCCTCGCGCTGGCGGGGCTCGCGTGCCGCTCGCCCCTGGCCGAGCTGCGACCTGAACCCGGCGGACCAGCGCTGGCCCTGGCGGTCCACGTCGAAGACCACAGCCGGAAGCTCGCCCGCCTGAAGGAACCCGGCGGAGAGGCCGACACGCCCGAGTCGCGCAGGGCCGCCCTCGAGGCCCAGCGCGCGGCCTTCGAGGCCGACCTGCGCGCCGAGGCCGCGGCCCGGAGCCTGCGCCTGGAACCGGCCTCGGGCCTGCGGCTGGACCTGACCATCACCAGCCTGGGCGAGGTGCGGACCAAGTACATCGCCTGGGGCATCGCCAGCGGCGTGGGATGGGGCGTGGGTGTGGGCGTGCTGGCCCACGACCCGCGGCTGGCCGTGGGCCTCGGCGCCTACGAGCTGCTCGAGGAGAGCGCTTTTTGGATCGGCGGCTCGGTGCTCATGGGCCGCTGGTCCAGCCCCGCGGTGGTGGAGGCGAAGCTCCTCCGCGCCGACGCCGGGAAGCCGCTCTGGGAGGAGACCTACTACGTGCTGTGGGCCCGCCGGGAGCTGGGGGCCCTGGCTCCGGCCGAGCAGGCGAAGCGGGAGCGCCAGCTCCAGGCCTCCCTCCGGAAGATCGAAGGAAAGCTCTTCCACGACCTCGAGGCCATGCCCGGCTTTCCCCGCCCCCTCAGCCCTTCGCGGCCGCGGGAGTCGCCGGCCGCAGCTGCACCAGCGCCACCGCTCCCAGGATGACACCCATGCCCAGGACCTGGCGCGGGCCGAAGGGCTCGTGGAGGATGAGGCCCCCCAGCAGCACGGCCACCACCGGGTTCAGGTAGGCATAGGTGCCCATCTTCGCCGGCGGCCAGGCCTTGGCCAGGTAGACGTAGGCGGAGAAGGCCAGCATGGAGCCGAACAGGGCCAGGTAGACCGCGGCCCCCACGGCCTTGTGGGTGAGCGGTCCCCGCAGGAACCCGCCCGCGAGGGGCGCGACCGTGAGCCCGATGGCCGCGGCGGTGGCCATCTGGATGCCCACGTTGGTGAGCAGCCCGCCGCCGTGGACGAAGTGCTTGCCGTGCAGCGTGCCCCAGGACCAGATGATGGGCGCCGCCACCAGGGCCGCCAGGCCGCCCATGTGAACGCGCGTGCCGCCCGAGGGCCACACCAGCACGCAGACGCCGGCCAACCCCAGCAGGAGCCCCATCCACCCCTTGGGGCCCAGCGGCTGCTTCGCCATGGAGAAGACCGCCAGCCACAGGGGCACCAGGGCCGCCAGCACCGCCGCAAGGCCCGAGGAGACGTGCAGCTCGGCCCAGGAGACCAGCGCGTTGGCACCTCCCAGCAGGAGGGCCCCCACGATCATGAGGTGGCCCACTTCCCGGGCCGGCGGCCAGGGCTCCCGCCGCAGACGCCCCATCGCCAGGGCCAGCACCGAGGCGAGGGAGAAGCGCGCCGCCACCAGGCCGTAGGGCGTGAAGGATTCCAGGCCCAGGGCGATGGCGAAGTAGGTGGAGCCCCACACCACGGCCACGGTGAGGTAGGCGAGCCAGGCGAGCATCAGGGCGCGCCCATGCCCGCTTCGCGCTCCACGCGGCAGACCCGCAGGTGGAAGGATCCGTGCCACCGCTCCCGGCCCAGGCGCTGGGCCGCGGCGTGCTCCGCGTGGGCCTTCCACGCGGCGATGGAGGCCTCGTCCTTCCAGTAGGACACGGTGATGCCGAAGCCCTCGGCGTCCCGGGCGCTCTCCACGCCGAGGAAGCCGGGCTGCGAGCGGGCCAGCTCCACCATGCGGTCGGCCATGACGCCATAGCCCTGGTCGCCCGGGGTGCGCTGGCTGCTGAAGATGACGGCGAGGTAGGGCGGCTCGGGGGTTCGCGCGATCACTTCTTGGCCTTCTTCCCGGCGGCCTCGCCGGCCGGGAAGGGGCTCGGACCGGCCTTCTCCCAGTGGGTCTCCAGCACGATGGTGGTGCGCGTGGTCACCATGGGACCCAGCGCGCGGATGCGGCGCAGGCGCTCGGCGATGCCCGCGGGGGTGTCCGCCACCACCTTGAGCATGAGGGCATCCTCGCCGGCCACCGTGTGGGCCTCCAGGATGTCCGGCTCGTCCTCGAGCGCCTTGATGAAGCGCTGCTCGATGGCCTCGTTGTTGTCCTTGTAGCGCACCGCCACGAAGGCCACGTTGGGCTTGTTCACGGCCGCCGGGGCCACGCGGGCCGCGTAGCCCGCCAGGATGCCGTCGGCTTCCAGGCGCTTCACGCGGTCGATGATGGTGGGGCGGCTCACGCCGAGCCGCTCCGCCAGTTCCGCGTGGCTCATGCGGCCTTCCTGCTGGAGCAGGGCCACCAGGCGCCGGTTCAGATCGTCTTCCATCAACGTCTTCGCCATGCTGGACTCCGGGAATGGGGTTGATGAGAATCATTGAACACTGTGCTAGAAGGTTCGGCAATACGGATGACAACCCGTAAATGGCCCGGGTCGAGGTAAAATGCAGGCAGAGGTGCACATGGACTTCGCCCGACCCTTCACCGGCCAGAGTTTCTTCCTGATCGCGGGGCCCTGCGTCATCGAGAGCCGGGAGCATGCCCACCTGATGGCGTCGAGCCTGCGCGACCTGGCCGAGGCCCGTGGCATCCCCTTCATCTACAAGTCCAGCTTCGACAAGGCCAACCGCACCAGCCGCGACAGCCACCGGGGGCCGGGCATGGAGGAAGGCCTGGACATCCTGGCGGAGATCCGCAGCCGCTACGGCGTGCCCGTGCTCACGGACGTCCACGAGAGCAGCCAGTGCGGCCCCGCGGCCCAGGCCGTGGACGTCCTCCAGATCCCCGCCTTCCTCTGCCGCCAGACGGACCTGCTGCTGGCCGCCGCGG
Source organism: Geothrix sp. SG200 (assembly GCF_022808935.1). Classification (GTDB taxonomy): domain Bacteria; phylum Acidobacteriota; class Holophagae; order Holophagales; family Holophagaceae; genus Geothrix; species Geothrix alkalitolerans. The sequence continues at coordinate 302,608 of NZ_JAKZFR010000003.1, read as the reverse complement.
CCACGGGCCGCACCGTGAACCTGAAGAAGGGCCAGTTCCTCGCCCCCTGGGACCTCCAGCACGGCGTGGAGAAGCTGAAGTCAGTGCCCGGCCACGGCCCCGTGTGGGTGACCGAGCGCGGCTCCAGCTTCGGCTACGGCAACCTGGTGGTGGACTTCCAGAGTTTCCCCCACCTGCGCAAGACGGGCTGCCCCGTGATCTTCGACGCCACTCACAGCGTGCAGAAGCCCGGTGCCCTGGGCAAGGCCACCGGCGGCGCCCGGGAGATGATCCCCACCCTGGCGCGGGCCGCGGCCACGGCCGTGGACGGCTTCTTTTTCGAGGTGCACGACTGCCCCGAGAAGGCCTTCAGTGACGGCCCGAACGCCATGCGCCTCGAGCAGTTCGGCGCCCTGCTCGATGAGCTGCTGGTCCTGTGGAGGGCTGGCCGCGCCGCGGCGCAGCTCGATCCCGCCGGCAAGTGAGGGTCGCGATGCCGGAGGCGATCAAGGCCGGGCGCGCCCTGGAACTGCGCCCCCTCTGCCTGCGCGACGCCCGCCCCCTGTTCGCCCTCGTGGACGCCAACCGGGACCGCCTGCGCCACTGGCTGCCCTGGCCCGACGACAACCGCAGCGTGCAGGATTCCCGTGCCTACATCCTGAGGGTGCGGGCCCAGGCGCGCGCGGGCATGGCCCTGCCCTTCGGCCTCTGGTGGAAGGGCGACCTGGTGGGCGTGGCGGGTTTCGTGTGGCTCGATCCGGCCAACCGCAGCGGAGGCATCGGCTACTGGCTGGCGCGGGAGGCCGAGGGCCACGGCCTGATGACCGCCGCCGTGTCGGCCCTGGCCCGCCACGGCTTCTACGCCCTCAAGCTCAACCGAGTGGAGATCCGCGCCGGCATCCGCAACCGCCGCAGCCGCGCCATTCCCGAGCGCCTGGGCTTCCGCCACGAGGGCACACTGCGCCAGGCCGAGCGCCTCGTGGGCCGCTACGTGGATCATGCGGTGTACGGGATGCTGGCGGAGGAATGGCGGACCCGATAAACCGCCTGCGCGCCCGGCAGTAAACGGGACATGCGCCTCTGGATCCCCCTGCTCATCCTTTCCGCCCTCCCCCTCGGGGCCCAGACGGCCATGGTGTCGGTGGTCCGCCAGCCCAAGGCCACCGCCGCGGAGTTCACAGTTCCCATCACCGACCTCCAGGTGCGGGACCAGGGCGATTTCGCGCACCTCCACCTGGGCGTCGGCCTCGGGGCCCGGCACTGGGACGACGGCGACACCAGCCTGCGGTTTGTCATGGACGCCAACGCCACCGCCAACGCGCTGTTCGTGGGATTCGGCGCCATCGTGGAGGTGCCGCCCGGCGAGGGCGCCTTCCTCGGCCCCCGCCTCCGCGTGGGCTGGGCCTTCCACCCGTCCTGGGCCCTCAGCCTCGAAGGCGAGCACCTGGAACGCCCCTTCACCGACGGGATCACGCCCCGCCGGCGGAGCGCCCTGGGGCTGGCCCTCACCTGCCGATTCTGAGCGCCGACCCGGCCTTCAGCGGAGCCGGAAAGGCATCGTCAGGCGGAACCGCGCATACTGCGGCACCCCGTTGAGCTTGGCCGGCTCGAACCGCCAGGCCAGGGCATAGCTGATGGCGGTGAACAGCAGGGGTACCGGCCCTTCTCGCGCCTCGGCCCGGACGGGCTCACCCTGCGGATCGATGATCAGGTCCAGGACCACCGTGCCCTGAACGCGGGCCAGCTTTGCCGCGGGCGGATAGGGTGGCGCGGGCGGCTGGCGCTTCACGCGGATCTGGCTGAAGTCGAAGTCCACCACGCCCCCGGCCTTTTGTGCGGGCGCGGTGGAGGCGGGAGCGGGCGCCGATGGTTTCGCGGCCGGCTTGATCTCCCGAATCGGGGCCGGAGGCGCCAGGACCTCGTCCAGGCCCTGCCTGAGCACACCGGCGACCAGATCCTGGAGACCCGCATCGCCTTTCTTCCCAGCCACCCGGTTGAAGAAGGCGATGCGAGGCGGTTTTCCGGGCACGTTCTCGGTCAGGTCCCGGTCCTCCCAGAGCGAGCAACGCGCTCGGACCTGGCAGATGGCCAGGCCCTCCGCCCGGACGACCTGGATCTGCAGCCCGAGGTGGAAGGCGTCCTGCGGTCCCGCCTCCAAGGGCGCCACCCGGGCCAGGCCGCTCCGGTCCAAGAAGCGTCCGAGCTCGGCCTCCAGTCGGTCGGCTTCGAGGACGGCCGGTCCGTCCGTCGAGTTCTGCGCCACCTCCACCACCACCTTGGATGGCGGCGCCGAGGGGTGGGGCGCACCTGGCGCAGCGTCGAGGTGGAAGGGTACCCGCAGGTCACATTGCACCCGCGCGGGTGTCCCGTCGATGACGACGGGCTGGAAGGTCCAGGCTTGCAGATAGGCCGCCGCGGCCTCGCGAAGCAGCCTGGGGCCCTCCAGGGCCTCGGCCCGCTCCACCCACCCGGAGCGCGAGATGGTCAGCCGCAGCAGAACCTCACCTTCCAGGTTCGCAAAGCGGGCCAGGGGAGGGTACGGGGGCGAATCAGCCCGTTTCTGGACCACCAGACGCTGGAAGTCGTAGGGCACCGGGTCCGAAGTCGCGGCGGGAGGTGTCGCCAGGGTTCCCGGACCGGCCGGCGCAGGCTGGGCCAGGGCCGGGAGAAAGGGGCTGAGGCAGGCCAGGAGAGCGGCGGCGGGGCGCATGGGAACCTCGGGAACGTCGGGCCAGTATTGGGGGCTCGGCGGAGGCCTACTCCACGCCCGCCGCGTAGGTGAGGTTCAGCAGGGCCATGGCGCGGGTGACCTTGCCCACGCTGTTCTTCGTGGTGTCGGTGTAGAGGATCCCTCGGCGCTCCAGGGCCTCGTAGTCGAAGTTGCCGTCGCCGCTGAGGTCGAAGCAGAGGGCGCCGTCCTTGATCCAGTCCGTGCGGATCTGGTAGCCGGGGGCCGGCACCGCGCTCACGATGACGTCGGCCATGCGGACGAAGCCCTCCAGGTGCGTCGGGTTGGTGGCGGCATGGCAGAGGATGGGCGTGCCCTTGAGGTTGGCCACCATGGCCGTGAGGGGCCGGCCGATGCGCAGGCTGTCGTTGATGACGAGCACGGTCTTCCCGGCCATCCAGCCGTCGCCGAAGCCACGCTTCAGCGTCTTCACGATGGCCCGGGCGGTGCAGGGCGTCATGCAGCGGTGCTGGGAGCCGTCGTCCAGGCGCTTCCGGTACTTGGTCAGGAACCCGATGTTGATGGCGTGGAGGCCCTCGATGTCCTTGCCCGGATCCACCAGGTCCATGACCTCGTCATCCTTGATCTCGGGGTAGCGCAGGGGATAGAAGATGAACACGCCGTGGGTCTTGTCGTCCTGGTTGAGACGGGCGATGAGCTTCACGAGCTGCATGCCGTTCTCCACGCGCAGATCGGCGGCGTTGATGCCCAGGTCCTCGCAGTCCTTCATGAGCCAGCGCTGGTAGGTGACGCTGCCGGGGTCGCTGCTCCCGAGGATCACGCCGAGGCCCGGGGAGAAGCCGAGCTTCTTCACGTTCAAGCGCACCAGGTCCAGGTAGTGCCGGGCGGTCTCCTGGCAGTCGAGCTTCCCCGTGAGCGTGGTGGGCATGCGGCACCTCGCCTTCCAGTTTATCCACCCGGCGGGCCGGGCACCCTATCCTGGTCCCATGCGCTCCTCCAAGCCCCAGCCCCGCGAGATCCAGGCCCGGCTGCGCGCCGCCTACCCGGACGCCCGCTGCGCCCTGGACCACCGGGACCCCTTCCAGCTGGTGGTGGCGACCATCCTCAGCGCCCAGTGCACGGACGCCCGGGTGAACCTCACCACGCCGGCCCTCTTCGCCCGCTACCCCAATGCGGCCAGCCTCGCGGCGGCCCGCACGGAGGAACTGGAAGCCCTCATCAAGTCCACCGGATTCTTCCGCAACAAGGCGAAGAACCTCATCGGACTCGGACAGGCGCTGATGGCGAAGCACGGCGGCCGCGTGCCTTCGGACCCGGCGGAGCTGGGCGCCCTGCCCGGCGTGGGCCAGAAGACCGCCAATGTCGTCCTGGCCAATGCCTTCGGCGTGCCGGCCCTGGCCGTGGACACCCACATCTTCCGCGTGGCGCGCCGCCTGGGCCTCTCGAAGGCCGCCACGCCCGAGAAGGTGGAGGCCGACCTCTGCCAGGCCTTCCCCCGGGAGGACTGGATCGAGCTGCACCACCAGCTCATCTTCCACGGTCGTCGCACCTGCGACGCCCGCCGCCCCGCCTGTGCCGCCTGCCCTCTGCTGGACCTCTGTCCCACGGGGCTGGGGCAGATCAAGGATCCGCACCTGGGGGTGAGGCTGACCCTCGCCAGTCCTCAGGCCTCAGTCCTCAGCCCTCAGGCCGCGGCACCCGGCGCACAGGTTCCCACGGGAGACACGCCGAAACGCATCGTCAGCCTGGTGCCCTCGGTGACGGAGCTGCTGGTCCAGTGGGGCCTGGCGGCTCGGCTGGCGGGGCGCACGCGGTACTGCATCGAACCGAAGTGGATCCGCAACACGGTGCCCGCCGTGGGCGGAACCAAGAACCCGGATCTGGACCGCATCCGCGATCTGGCGCCGGACCTGGTGATCCTCGAGCGGGACGAGAACCCGAAGGAGGTCGCGGATGCCCTCACGGCCCTGGGCATCCCCTGGCTGGCCCTGGAGATCCGGACGGTGAAGGACTGCGTGCGCGCCTTGCGCCAGCTGGGGGAGCGCCTCGGCGCCGTCGAAGTCGCCGAATCCCGCGCCTCGGCGCTGGAGGCCACCCTGACGGGACGCCGCCGCAAAGGTCCCCGCACCCTCGCCCTCATCTGGAAGGATCCCTGGATGAGCGCCGGGCCCGACACCTACGTGGGCGATCTCCTCCGGACGGGGGGCCTGGCGCCCCTTGGTCCGGACCGCTACCCGACGCTGACCGACGACGATCTGGCGGCCCTCTCGCCCGAGCTGATCCTCCTCCCCACCGAGCCCTACCGCTTCAACCGCCGCCATCAGGCCGAGCTGCAGCGGCGCTTCCCGGACGCGGAGGTGCGCGTGGTGGATGGCCAGGCCCTCACCTGGTACCTCAGCCGGACGGAGCTGGGCCTCGACCTGGTGCGGAGCTTCCGATAGGGTGGTGGGCAATCCCCACCGAGAGGTGTCCCGTGTCGCGTCCTCCGCTGTGCAGCCTTCTCCTGGCCCTCTCCGGCCTCGCCCTGGGGGCCCAGGGCATCTTCAACAACGCCAACAGCCCCAGCGATCCCACCTGCCCGAGGATCATGCAGGAGAAGACGGAACTGAACGACAAGAGCCAGTACGGTCCCAACGGGGCGGACGCCTCCGCGGTCCGCTACTCCCAGCAAGGGGATCAGTTCTTCCCTCCGGCGGGCCGGAAGGATGTCTCCGCCTTCACCGCCTACGACGAGAAGAGCAAGGGCATCTCCATCGCCAGCCTCAAGGGCAAGGTGGTGCTGGTGGGCCTCTGGAGCAAGAACTGCGATCCCTCCGCCAAGATGCTCCAGGAATTCGCCAGCCTCTATCCCAAGAAGGGTCAGTACGGTTTCGAGATCCTGGCGGTCAATTTCGATGAGAACCAGCAGGACAGCGGCATCGAGGGCGGCTGGCGGGCCATCCACAAGTTCATGAACCGGAACCGCCAGTTCTTCGAGAGCAGCCACATGCCCGTCTTCACGCCGGGCCTCGGCAAGGAGGGTCCGTCCAACTTCATGGACATGATCTATTCCGTGCCCGTGCTGTTCGTGGTGGACCGCCAGGGGAAGCTGGCCGAACTGCACATCGGCTACCATGACGGCTTCGTGGGCCAGGCCGTGATGCGGGCCCTGCGGGAGCGGACGCCCGCCCCGGCGCCAGCCCCGGCACCTGCCCCGGCCGAACCCGCCAAACCTGCCCAGCCCTGACCTCATCTGTTGAGGTAACCTGTCCGGCGAGGCTGCCCGCCCCGCCGGAGGATCCATGCCCTTGCCCCTGATCTACCTCATGACGGCCCTGCCTGCCCTGCAGGCTCCCGCCCCTGCCCCGGCTCCCCAGGCCGTGATCGAGGCGGCCAAGGCGAAGGCCAAGGCCGTGATGGATGCCCGGGCCGCCTTCATGAAGGCCGGGGGCAACACCAAGGACTTCCGTGGCGACTGCACCAAGGAGCTGGCGGACCTGGACGCGCGCCTGGCGGTCGAAAAAGCCCCGGAGCTGCGCCAGGCCCTGCTGGTGAGCAAGCTGTTCCACCTCCAGCTGGCCAAGGCCGAGCCTGCCCCGGCCTTCCTGGCCCAGCTGAAGCAGGAGGTGCCGCCCACCGCCGCTGCCTGGAGCCTGGACCCGGGCCTGCTCACCGCCCGCGCCGAAGCTGATCCCAAGGGGTGGGACGCCTACGTGGCCGAGGCCCGGACGAAGCACGCCGACGCGGACCTCCGGCGCATCCTGCTCTTCGAGCACTTCTGGGAGCGCCTGGACGCCAAGGACGAGGCCGCCTGGAAGCCCGCCTACGAGACCCTGCAGAAGGACTTCGCCGGCAGCCGCCAGGCCAAGCAGGCCCAGGGCATCCTCGAGGGCGAGCTGAAGACCGGCCTGGGGCGCCCGGCGCCGGCCTTCCACCTCCAGGCCCTGGGCGATCCGAAGACCACCTACACGCTGGACACGTTCAAGGGCAAGTACGTGCTCATCGACTTCTGGGCCACCTGGTGCCCGCCCTGCCGCGCGGAGATGCCCTCCATGCACGCCGCCTGGGCCAGGTTCAAGACGAAGCCCTTCGAGATCCTCTCGCTCTCCTTCGACCGCCGCGTCGAGCACATCGCGCCCTTCCGGAAGCAGGCCGCCACGCCCATGCCCTGGAAGCACGCCTTCATCGAGGGCGGCTTCCAGAACCCCGTGGCCGACGCCTACGGCGTGAAGGGCATCCCCAAGCCCCTGCTCGTCGGACCCGACGGCAAGATCGTCGCCAGCGGCGCCCAGCTCCGGGGCGAGAACCTGGAGAAGACGCTGGAGACGTTCCTGGGCAAGTGAGGGCGGCGGCCACCCCCGCCTGGGGATTTGCGCATTGATGATTCATGGGTTATGTTCCCCGCATCTGGAGGTTCAGAGCTGGGGGATCCCATGGCCATGCCTTCGCCAGCCCGCCCCGCCGCCGTATCGCGCGGGGCACTCGTCTTTCTCCTGGCCCTCCCGCTCCACGGGCAGGAACCGGCCCTGAAGCCGGATTGGGAGGGGTTCGTCGGACTCTCACTCGTCTGGGCGGACTACAAGCCCGCCTTCCCTGTCGCTGGGGCCCCGGATTCCCGCACCACGGCCGGTTTCGCGCTCTACGGAGGGGGGCGCTGGCGCCGGACCTGGGGCTTCGAGATCGACCAGACCTTCTATGGGGACTTCACGGTGATCGCCGGTGGGGTTCCGGAGGACCGGGACGTCTGCACCACCAGCCTCACGGGGATGGCCTGGCTTCCCCTCGGTTCCGCGTCTGCCTACGGCCGCGCCGGGGTGGCCTACTGGACCGCCACCAGGGGCGAGGGCTACGTCTTCCTGAAGGATTCGGGCGAGACCACCACCTCGGGCTTCACCCCCCACCTCGGCGTCGGAGTCGAAGCGCCGCTCGGCAAGCAGTGGCTCCTGCGCCTGGACGGGAGCCTGTTCCCCCGGGTGCTGTCCCATCGCCTCGTCCGCGTGAGCGCGGGCGCGGCCTGGCGTTTCTAGGCGAGGCCGCCTCCCCTCACTTTCCCTCCAGCCACGCCTTCATGCTCTCGGGCTTCTGGAAGCCCAGGATGCGACGCAGCTCCCTGCCGTCCGCGTCCAGCAGGAGGACCGTCGGGTAGCTGCGTATCTGGAGTTTGGCGGCCAGATCCTTGCGCTTGGCGTCGGTGTCGATGCGGATGGGCACAGCGTTCTGGGCCATCCACTGCTTCACGGAGGCGTCGGGCCAGGTCTTCTCGTCCAGCTCCTTGCACTGGGCGCACCACTCGGCGTAGATGTCCACCAGCACGAGCTTCTTTTCGGCCCTGGCCTTGGCCAGTGCGCCTTCCAGATCCTGCTCCATCCAGCCGGCGTGTTCGTCTGCCACGGCCGCCGCGCCGCCCTTGGGCAGCAGGTCCACCTTCAGGAAGGTCTCCACGGTGCGCACGCCCAGCAGCAGGGCCAGCGCCAGCATCAGGAGGGCGAAGCCCTTGCGGAGCTGGCCCACCAGGCCCGCGGCGGCCTCGAAGGCGCCGAAGACGGCCGCGCCCGCGAGCATCACCACGGTCCACATGGCGAAGTTCGCCCAGTCCGGCACCACGAGCCGCACGTTCCAGGCCGCGAAGCCCAGCACCACCAAGCCCATGCCCTGCTTGAACCGCGTGAGCCAGTCGCCGCTCTTGGGCAGGGCCGCCGAGAAGGTGCCCACGGTCAGGAACAGCACACCCATGCCCAGGGCGAAGACGAAGAGCTGGAGCCCGCCCATGAAGACATCGCCCCGCTGGGCAATGCCCACCAGCACCGCGCCGATGACGGGCCCCACGCAGGGCGCCGAGAGGGGTCCCAGCACGAGGCCCATGAGAAAAGCCCCGCCGAAGCCCTTGCGAGAGCCGTCGCCCTGCAGCTTCAGGGCGAGCCCCTGGGGCAGGGCGATCTCGAAAGCCCCGAAGAGGGAGAGCGCGAAGGCCGCGAAGAGCAGGGACACAGGGATGAGGAAGGCAGGCTTCTGCGCGAAGGCCCCGAAGGCCGCGCCGCTGCGTGCCGCCAGCACGCCCAGCGTGGTGTAGGTGACCGCCATGCCCAGCACCAGCATGGCTGACAGCGCGAAGCCCCGGGCCTTGCCGCTGCCCTTGGCCCCCACGATGGCCATGGTGATGGGGATCATCGGGTACACGCAGGGCGTAAGCGAGGCCCCCATGCCCGCCAGGAAGACCAGGAGCAGCGACCAGAACAGGCCCGAGTGCTCGGAGACAGGCGCAGGCGCAGCCGCCTGCGCCGCGGGAGAAGGTGAAGCCGCAGGGGTCGCCGGCTCTGCCGTTTTTTCCACCGGAGAAACCGCAGGTTTCTCCGCCGGCACAACCGCCGGCGCGGCAGCCGGAATCTCGGACGCCCTCACCTCCAGCGTCCGCGTCGTCGGCGGGAAGCAGACGCCACCCTCGCCCTCGGTGCAGGGCTGGTAGGTCACTTCCAGGTTCACGGTGCCGCTGAGGCTCTCGCCGCGCAGGGGGATGCGCACCGTGCCATGCCACACGCCGTCGCCGATCTCGTCCTGGGCGTCCGTGGCGGGCAGGGGACCCACCTTCAGCGTTCCGGCGCCGCCCTTCTTCGCCACCTCCATGAACGAGGCCTTCAGGTGGGCGCCCGGCGGCACCGTGAGCACCACGGCTCCCTTCTGGAAGGCCAGGCTCACGCTCTTGATCGCATCGAAGGAGGGATCAGCCTTCTGGGCCCAGGCGGTCGCCGCCAGCAGAACGGAGCAGAACAGGGACTTCAGGAACCGCATGGGCACTCCAGGCGTGCCTCGGGGCACCCTCCATGATCCCCTGGGCGGACCGCCCTCCGCCAGCGGCCACTGCGATGGCAGGGGCCGGCGGTCAGGACAGGCCGCCCGCGGCCCGCTGGACGAAGTTCTGGAGGCCCATCTGCCCGATGAGGTCGAGCTGGGTCTCCAGCCAGTCCACGTGTTCCTCCTCACTCTCAAGGATGTCCTGGGCCAAGTCGCGGCTCACGTAGTCGCGGATGCCTTCCGCATAGGCGATGGTCTCGCGCAGATCCTTCATGGCGTCCATCTCCAGGGCCAGGTCCCCCTCCAGCACCTCCTTGGGGTTCTGGCCGATGCGCAGCTTGTGCAGGTCCTGCATGCTGGGCAGGCCCTCCAGGAAGAGGATCCGCTCGATGAGACGGTCGGCGTGCTTCATCTCGTCGATGGATTCCCGGTACTCGTGCTCCCCCAGCTCCTTCAGGCCCCAGTTGCGGCACATGCGGGCGTGGAGGAAGTACTGGTTGATGGCCGTGAGTTCGTTGCGGAGGAGCCGGTTCAGGTGCTGGATGAGGGTCGCATCGCCTTGCATGGGGCCTCCCCTGGAAAGGCCCTCACCATAGCCACCTTTGCCGGTTCTTCACAAGCATTTCAGCCGGCCTTGGCGACCTCCGCCGACAGGCCCCAGGTCGGGCCCATAGCCGGGACCATAGCCGGGACCATGGTCGGGCCCCAATTCGGACGGCAACGGCCCCGGCAACCCCAAGGCGTCGTCAAGGGATTCAGGGCCACCCCCACCGGCTCCCCGGCCCGGATGGCCAGCACCGCCTCAGCCATGGCCCCCAGGCAGCGCCCGCAGTCCGGCTTGGCCTCCAGGACCTCGAAGACCGCCTTCACCGACGCCGCGCCGCGCTCCCGCACGGCCCAGACGACCTGGTCCTCCGTGATGGCGTTGCAGACGCAGAGATACATGCCCGACCTCACGAATCCATTCTAATCAAAAGAGAAGGAGTCTCAATATTGAAATGTGTGATCTGCGCCACAATCCCCGCCCACGGTCGCTGGATTAGGCTGGAACCATGACGCCGAGCCCCGCCTTCCCCTGGTCCGCGCCCCTGCTGGCGCGCCTTCGGGCCCACCTGGCCGCCGAGCCCTTCCTCCGGGATGCCGCCCATGACCTGGGCCACATCCTGCGGGTGGCGCGCCTGGCGGGCGTCCTGGCCACCGAGGAGGGCGCGGATGCGGAGGTCTGCGTGGCCGCCGCTCTGCTCCACGACCTGGTCTACCGCCCCAAGAACCACCCGGAGTCGCCGCTCACCGCCCGCCTGGCGGCGGAGCTGGTGCCCCAGTGGTGCCGGGAGACGCCGGGATTGGAGCCGAAGGCAGAGGCCATCGCCGCCGCCGTGGCCACTCACAGCTGGAGCGGGGGTGAGTCTCCCGGCAGCCTGGAGGCCGCCGTGCTGCAGGACGCCGACCGCCTGGAGGCCCTGGGCGCCATCGGCATCGCCCGGGTCTTCGCCACGGGCGCCAGCTTCGGGGCCGGCCTATGGCACCCGGAGGACCCCTGGGCCGAGGGCCGCGACCTGGATGACAAGGCCTGGAGCCTGGACCACTTCGAGCGGAAGCTCCTCAAGCTCGCCGCCGGCATGACCACCGCCGCGGGACGCCGCCGCGCCGGGGCCCGCCAGGCGGTCATGACCGCCTACCTGACCGCGCTCCGCGCGGAGCTGGGTCCGACGGCCGAGCCTTGATCGCCGTTCCTCATGTCCGCAGGTCCATGGCCGATAGCTATACTCAGCCATGCCTTTCACCCTCTCCCTCCGACGCCCCTTCGTGGCCGATCATTTCCACAACCTTCCTGGATTCCAGGAGGATCGGCACGGGCACAACTGGGAAGTCGAGGCCACGGTCGAGCTGGTCTCCGAAGCGGACGAGGCGGCCTTCGCCAAGGCCCTGGATGCCTGGCTGGAAGCCGTGGACTACCACCTGCTGAACACCCTTTCCCCGCTGGATGGGCGGAACCCCACCGCCGAGGCCCTGGCCGAGTGGGCCTTCGAGCATCTGCGGGAGGCGGACCTGCACCCGCACAGCGTGAGAATCAGGGAAAAGGCCAACTACTGGGCGCTCTGCCGGGGAGACGCCACGTCATGAGACCCGCACGCAGGCCAGGTCCGGGCCCGAGTCTGCGGATGGGCATGTGCACAGGCCTGGGCTCGGGGCTCTTCCTGGGCCTGTTCCTGGCCTTGACGGGCTGCGGGCGCCAGGCGGCCCGGGAGGCGGCTTCGCGGCCCGCTCCCCCACCCAGGCCCGCCACCTCGGCCCGGAAGGACTGGTCCTGGCGCCCCGTGGGGGGGCTGGCCATCCTGGAGGGCGAGCTGGCCTCACCCGCGGAGCTGGTGCTGGAGGGGCGCTCCATCCGGGAGGCCCGCTTCGCCGAAGCCGGCCCCGTGCGCTGGGAGCTTTTCCGGCCCCCCGTGGGCGAGACCGCCCTGCTGCGCACCGCCTCTGGCCAGATCCTGGCCCGCTTCGAGTTCGTGCTGCCTCCGCCGGCCAGGGTCGCGCCCCCGAAACCCAGCACCCGCGCCGCTTCCGCGATCCCACCCAAGGCGCGGCATGCCGATCCGCCTGCCCAGGCCCAGGTGAGCCCCGTCCTTCCGGCCCGGGCCAAGGTGAGCCCCGCCATCCTGCCGGCCCGGGCCGAGGTGGGCCCCGCCATCGTGCCCGCCCGGCCTCCGAAAGCCTTGCCCGGATTGCCCGCCGTGGCCCCGGATCGGGTCACTCCCCTCCCGAGCCCCACTCCGTTCCTTCTCCCCCGCGCCGCGGCGCCGGCCCCGGGGGCAGGCCCCTGGCCCGGGATGGGCGAGGCGCTCAACCTCACCCGCGGCCCCGGGGGACAGAAGCGGCTGCTCCTCAGCTTCGATGGCGGCTCCAATGCCGAGGTCGCCACCGAGATCCTCGATGCCCTGAAGGCCCGGGGCGTGCACACCACCATCTTCCTCACGGGCGCCTTCATCCAGCACTTTCCGGCCCTGGTGAAGCGCATGGCGGCGGAAGGTCACGAGCTGGGCAACCACACCATGAACCATCCCCACTTCGCGCCGGGCATGAAGCGCGATCCCAAGTGGACCAAGGAGCGGGTGCAGGGGGAACTTCTGGAGGCCGATGCGGCCCTGGTGCGCCTCCTCGGCCGCCCCATGGATCCCTACTGGCGGGCGCCCTACGGCGAGCAGACCGCCGAGATCCGCCGGTGGGCCGAGGAACTGGGCTACCGCCACGTGGGCTGGAGCGAAGGCGCGGACACCCTGGACTGGGCGACACCGAAGGAGCGCCGCCTGTACCGCAGCGGCGATGCCATCCTCCAGCGCCTCAGGCAGCGCCTGGACCGCGATGGCGACGGCCTCATCGTGCTCATGCACCTGGGCTCGGAGCGGGCCGAGAAGGACCGGCCCTCCGCGGGGCTGGGGGCCTTCATGGACCGCGCGCGACGGGAAGGCTGGGCCTTCGTGCCGGTCAGCGCCTTCCTGCACGACCTCGGCAAGCCCGCCTGGAACCCGCAGCTGCGCCTGGCCTTCCTGCAATCTCCGACCCCCGCGCCCCAGTCCCGCTGAGCGCCGCGCCCCTGGGCTACACTGAAGCCCAGTCACCTTGGAGGCGCGTTGCAGGGGATCGGCCGTTGGATGCTGAGGGCAGGACTGGGCTTCGTGGCCCTGGTGCTGCTGCTCTCGCTGGCCAGCTTCCATCCACTGGACCCGCACCCCTTCACCCAGGGCGCCGCCGTGGCGGGCGTGCAGAACCTCTGCGGCACCGTCGGGGCCACCATCGCAGGCCTGCTCCAGACCCTCATGGGCATGGGCGCCTGGATCGTCCCGCCCTACCTGCTCTGGGAAGCCTGGCCCCGGGAGGGCCACCGCTGGCCCGGCCGCCTGGCCTGGCTGGGCCTGGCCCTGGCGGTCTGGACGGCCCTCGGCGCCTTCGGCAGCCGGTCCTGGCCGGGCCTCGATGGCGTGGGCACCGTGGAGATCCGCTGGGGCGGCTGGCTGGGAAGCACCCTGTGGCCTGCCCAGCGCCACCTCCTGGGGCCCGTCGGCCTGCCCCTCTTCCTGGCCTTGGTGATGCTCACCTGCGCCCTCGTCCTGGCCCCCTCCGTGACGCGCGGCATCGGCAGGCTGCTGCACCGCTGGCTGGGCGAGACCGCCTGGCCCTGGGTGAAGCCCATGCCGGCGAAGGGTTTCCAGGGTTTCCTCGGCATGGTGAGGCGGCCCTTCCTCCGCGGCCGCAACCCGGACCAGCCGGACCTGGACGCGGCGGATGGCGCGGCCCTGCTGGCCCTGGCCCAGCGCCAGGAGGCCCTGGAGGCCCAGCGGGAGGCCCTCCTGAAGGCCGAGTTGGAGACGGCAGAGGTCCGCAGGAAGCAGCCCCTCGTCCGCGCCGAGGACCTGCTTCCGCCCATTCAGTCCATCAACCTCGATGCCACCCAGACCCTGATCGACGCGCAGCCGCTCCCCACCTCCGCACCGACGCCCCCCCTGCCCGCCGACGCCCCCTTCCGGGCCAAGCTGCTCGCCGAGGCCCCGCCGCCGCCCAAGCCGAAGCCCACCGTGGCCAAGGTCCAGGTGGCCAAGGACCGCTTCGGGCGGGAGATCGTCCAGCCCCCGCTGCCCCTCACCGAGCCCACTCCGGCGCGCCCCCTGCCCGCCCCGCCGCCCGATCCGGAACCGGGCCCGGCCTCACGGGAGACCCTGCCCCCGCGCCGGCTCTTCGATCCGCCCGGACAGCACGCGAAGGCTGACCTCGCGGCGCTGGAGTCCATCAAGGAAGTCATTGGACAGAAACTGTCCGAATTCAAGATCAAGGGCGCCGTCACCGGCATGCAGCCCGGCCCCGTGGTCACGGTGTTCGAGTTCCAGCCCGATCCCGGCATCCCCCTGTCCCGCATCCTGGGCATGGAGGAGGATCTCGCCCTGGCCCTGCAGGCTGAAGCTGTGCGCATGGACCGCATCCCAGGCAAGAACCTGGTGGGCATCGAAGTGCCCAACCCCAAGCGGGAGATCATCACCTTCCGCGAGGTCATCGACAGCCCCGCCTTCCGCGACGCGCCGGGGCTGCTCCAGCTGGCGCTCGGCAAGGACATCGCGGGCAAGCCCGTGGTGGCCGACCTCAACAAGATGCCCCACCTGCTCATCGGCGGCAGCACCGGCAGCGGCAAGAGTGTGGGCGTGAACGCCATGATCTGCTCCTGCCTCGTGCGCGCCCTGCCCGACGAGGTGAAGCTCATCCTCGTGGACCCGAAGATGGTGGAGCTGGGCGTCTACGAGGACATCCCGCACCTGTGGGCGCCGGTGGTCACGGACATGAAGGAGGCGGGCCGCGTGCTGAAGTGGGTGGTGGCCCAGATGGAGGACCGCTACCGCCGGCTGGCCCTGCTCAGCGTGCGCGACCTCAAGGGCTTCAACACCAAAATCACCGACGCCGGCGGAAGCCTGGACATCTCCGAGCGCACGCCCAATCCGCGCTGGCCGGACCGGCCCGCGGTGCTGGACCCCATGCCGCACGTGGTGGTGGTCATCGACGAGCTGGCGGACCTCATGATGGTGGCCCGCAGCGAGGTGGAGGACAGCATCGCCCGCATCGCCCAGAAGGCCCGCGCCGTGGGCATCCACCTCATCCTCGCCACCCAGCGGCCCTCGGTGGACGTGGTCACGGGCGTCATCAAGGCCAACCTGCCCAGCCGCCTCAGCTACCGCGTGCGCACCAAGATCGACAGCCGCACCATCCTGGATTCCGGCGGTGGCGAGCAGCTGCTGGGCGCCGGCGACGCGCTGTTCCTCCCCAACGGCGCCAGCCATCCCCGGCGCATCCACGCCCCCTTCCTCACGGAGGACGAGACCCTGCGCCTCGTGACCTGGCTGCGGGAGCGCGGCCGGCCCGACTACAACCAATCCCTCGTCAGCGCCATGGAGACCGAGGAGGAGACCGCCCTCTTCGACGAGGCGGAGATGGGCGGCGGCGATGACATCTACGTCCGGGCCCTCGCCGTGGTGAAGCGGGAGCGCAAGGCCAGCACCAGCCTCCTCCAGCGCAAGCTCAACCTCGGCTACGGCCGCGCCGCGCGACTCATCGACCGCATGGAGGAGGAGGGCATCGTGGGGCCGGACCGCGGCGCGGGGAAACCGCGCGAAGTGCTGGTCGAGGCGGAGTGAGTCTCAGACGTTATCGTCAATCGATTCATAATCATATCAACATAATTCAATCCAATTAACACTTGTAGAAACCCGCCATTGGACTGTCCGTAGATCTGCGTCACACATTTCTTGATGCATCGATCATGAATCCTCAGACTGCGCTTACCCCTGCCTGAGGAGTCTGCATGAATTCTGTCCCCTTCCTCCGCGCCGCCAGCCTCCTGGCGGCCGCTTCCTGCCTGTTGGCAGCCGAGCCCGCTACGGCCCCGAAGCCGGCCTCCGCGAAGATCTGCACCACCTGCCACACCACCGCCGCCGACAACCTCCGCGGAAACTTCGACAACCTGGCCCTGAAGAACAACTCATTCCAGCTCAAGATCGACGAGCGCACGGAAGTGCTGCGCTTCGACAAGGCCGCCCTGAAGGTGGTCACGCCTGAGCCCGCCGCCACCCCTGAGGCGGCGCTGAAGTCCATCGCGAAGGGCCACGAGGTGCGCGTCCAGTTCACCGAGAAGGACGGCGTGAAGACCGCCGTGGCGGTGTTCGCCAAGCCTCCCGTCAAGCTGGCCGCCAGCGAGACCATCACGTTCGACGAACTCCAGAAGCTGGTGGTCCTGGGCCCCGAGAAAGGAAAGTATTTCCTCTTCGACTCGCGCCCGGCGCCGCGCTTCATGGAAGGCGCCATCCCCACGGCCGTGAACCTGCCCTTCCCCGCCTTCGACAAGAACGTGGCCAAGCTGCCGGCCGACAAGGGCGCGCTGGTGATCTTCTACTGCAGCGGGAAGACCTGCAACATGAGCCCCGGATCGCTCGCCAAGGCCAAGAAGCTGGGCTACACGAACGCCAAGGTGTTCATCGACGGCATGCCCGCCTGGACGAAGAAGGCCTACGGCGTGCTGAGCCCGGCTTCCATGAAGGCCGCGTTCCTCGACACGCAGACGCCGCTCGTGATCCTCGATACCCGTCCCGCCGCTGAAGCATCCAAGGGCTTCATCAAGGGCGCCGTGGCCGCGGATCCCGCGAAGACGGCCGACCTGCTCCAGACCTTCCCCTCCGCCAAGCTCAAGCCCCCGGTGGTGGTGGTGGATGAGACCGGCGGCGACGCGGCAAAGGCCGTGGCCTCCGACCTGGTCAAGGCCGGCTATGTGGGCGTGAACGTCCTCACCGGCGGGTTCAAGGCCTGGCAGGCTGCCTCGATGCCGGTGGAGACGGGAACCTTGGCCACGAAGGCCGCCTTCGTGCCCAAGCCCCGCCCCGGCGCCATCGCCCCGGCGGACTTCACCAAGCTCGCGAACCTCGCTCCCGCCGAGCGTGGCGCGGTGATCCTGGACGTCCGGAACCTCGACGAGACGAAGAACGGCATCATCAAGGGTGCCCTCACCATCCCCGAACCCCAGATCCTGGCCCGCCTGGCCGAGGTCCCCAAGGGCCAGAAGGTGATCTGCCACTGCTCCACGGGCATCCGTGCCGAGCTGGCCTACCACCTGCTGAAGGAGAAGGGCTACGACGTGCAGTTCCTCCCCACGGAGATCACCATCATCGACAGCGGCGAGTTCACCCTCGACTGAATCCCCTCGCCCTCATAAAAAAGGCCGGTCCCTTGACCGGCCTTTTTTATGCCAGCCACCCCCAAGCAACACTCAAGTCTGGCCCGACTCGGCCGATAGCATGGGGCATGAGGGTCTGCCATGGACGCCAGCCTTGCCCCCTATCACCACCACCACCAGGAGCTGCGACGCCTGGCGCGCGAGCATGAGGCCCGCCTGGCCCCGGCCCTGGTGCGAAGCCATCCGGACCTCTGCCTGGCCGGCGCGCAGGCCCTCCTCGTCACGGTCAAGGCCCACGTGTCCATGGAGAACACCGTCCTGTATCCGGCGCTGCTGGAAGCCATGGACCCCGACATCCAGGCCACCGCGAGAGGGCTGGAGGCGGGCCTGGGCGAGCTGAAGACCCGGCTGCGCCAGTTCAGCCACCACTGGCCCAGCGCCGAAGCCATCCGGCTGGCACCGGAGGCCTTCATCGAGACGTCCAGGGACCTGCTCCAGGTCCTCCGCAGGCGGATCGACCTGGAGGAAGCCCGGCTGTTCCCCCTCGTGGAACGGGCCTAGCTTCGGGTCAATTCTCGGAAACGGGCCTCGCGCGCGGCACGCGCCAGCGGCTGCGCTGCGCGGGATCGGCCATGCCCCCGGTGTGGCAGGCCTTGCAGGCCTCCAGATGCGTGTTCTGGTTCCGCCAGTAGGCCCGGGCCTCGCCGCCGGTCTCCTGCCGGCGGTCGATGGGCACCTGGGGCCAGTAGAACGAGAGCGCGGGCGTCTCGCCCTTCATCTCCAGGGCGTAGAGCGGGCCGGGTTCGGTGCCGGGGCGGCCCCAGCGGTCCTCCAGGGTGCTGAGCACCACCAGGGAGCCCGGCGGCAGGGGGTTGCCGGCCCGGTAGGCGGAGGCGGCGGCGGGATTGGCCCAGGCGCGGATCCACCGGCCGCCGTGAGCGGGAGACTTGACGGGCTCCGCGTGGATGGCCTCGAGGGAGGCATAGTCCAGGGCCCGCACGGGAGCCTGGGCTTCGGGATCCATCGGCGCCGCGGGGGGCGCCTGGACGACCTTCGCGGGCGCGGGGGCAACGGGCCGGCCGGGATGGGCCAGGGCATAGCCGGAATAGCCGGTCGCCAGGAGGGCGCCGGACCAGGCGAGGCCCAGCAGCAGCGCGAGGGCGCCCAGGCTCTGGTGATCCTTCCGCGGGCGGTTCATGGACCAGAGCGCGGGGACCGAGAGGAGCGCCGCGGCGGTGGCGATCACCGCATGGCGGAACAGCAGGGCATCCGCTCCCAGTCCCGAGGCCGGCAGGGGGAAGATCCGCCCGGCGGGAATCAGCGCCGACAGGCGGCCCAGCGCGGGGCCGCTGACCAGCGCGGCGATCAGCCCCAGCAGGCCGACCCAGCCCAGGTACCGGCACACCGTCCACCAGGGGCGCATGCCGCGTCCGGCGCGCTGGGAGGCGAACAGCGCCCAGGGCAGGAGCAATCCGGTCGCCACCGGGAGGTGGGCCAGCAGGGCGTGTTTGAGGGCAATCCATTCCATGGGACCCACGCTCGGAAGGGGCAAGACTCCCCGCAGTCTGCCAGTGTCTGGGAAATCCTGGGAGTGGAATTCCTGTCACAATCGGCGGCATGAAGCAGATCCTCCTCCAGCACGTCCAGGAGTCCGTCCAGCTCAAGCAGGCCTTTTTCACCCGGGAGATGGACCACCTCCTCGCCCAGGCTGACGACATGGCCGAGCGCCTGCGCAGGGGCGGCCGCATTCTCGTCTGCGGCAATGGGGGCAGCGCCGCCGACGCCCAGCACCTGGCCGCGGAGCTGAGCGGGCGCTACCTGAAGGAGCGGCGCGCCCTCGCGGGCATCGCCCTCACCACCGACACATCGGCCCTCACGGCCATCGGGAACGACTACGGCTTCGACCAGGTCTTCTCCCGCCAGGTGGAGGCCCTGGGCCGGCCCGGCGACCTGCTCATCGGCATCAGCACCAGCGGCAACAGCCCCAATGTCATCCGGGCCGCGGCCTCCGCGAAGGAGCTGGGCGTGCGCACCCTGGGCCTGCTGGGCCGCGACGGCGGCAAGCTGGCGGGCCTGATGGACGACGCCCTCGTGGTGCCCTCCACCGTGACGGCGCGCATTCAGGAGATCCACCAGATGATCTACCACTTCTGGTGCGAGGCCCTTGATGCCCAGTTCTGAGAGTGACGGATGATCACCGCCGCGGGACTGCTCGTCTTGGCCCTCCTGGGCCAGCCTTCGCGAACCTACTACTGGCGCGATGCCGGCGGGCAGACCCACATCACCAATACGCCGCCGCCGGCCGACGCGGAGATCCTGGAACCCCCGCCCCCGCCCGCGGTGGAGCCGGGTCGCCTCCGTCCTGCCCAGGCCGGTTCACAGAACCTGATTCCCCGCGGGTACCGGCAGGTGGCCCTCACTCCCACCCAGAAACAGGCCTGGGAGGCCCTGGACCAGCACCTGCTCCGGGCCCGGACCGCCAATGACCGGCGCACCCTCGAAGCGGTCACCGATTCCCTCATCCACGACTGCCTCTGGGGCAATGGCCTGTGGGCCATGCCCCTGGTGCCCCTCCTGGCGCTCGCGCTCATGCTCCTCATGGGCTGGTGGCTGGCCCTGGGGCTGAGCACAGCGCTCCGCCTCCCGGTGGTGGGCGGGTTCCTGATCCTGGGCCTCGCCTTCGGCCACCTGCTCCTGAACGTCTTCCTCTACCACCCCCAGGCGGCCCGCCTCCAGCAGAACCTCGAACTGCTCGAGCTCCACATGGGCGGGCGGATCCCCCGGCCCGAACGCCATGCATTCCTGCTGCAGCGGTATCAGGCTCTGGAACGAGCCGCGGAGCCCACCCAGGCGCCCTGGTGTTTCCCGAAGGAGATCCAGGCCCTGCGGGAGGCTGTGAAGCAGGTGATGGTTGACCCCTGACCTTCCGCTCCCCCTGGCGGAGAGGCTGCCGGCGCTCAGGGCCGCCGCGCACGGGGAGCCGCTCGGGCTCTACCTGCACATTCCCTTCTGCCTGGACCGCTGCACCTACTGTTCCTTCGCCACCACCCGGGATCGCGACCTCCAGCCGGCCACGATCCGGCGCCTGACGGCCCAGGTCCGGGCCTGGGGCGAGGCCCTGGAGCGGCCCGCCGTGGACACGCTCTACCTGGGCGGGGGCACCCCCTCCCTGCTCTCCCCGGGGGAACTGGCGGCGCTCACGGCCGCCCTCCGCGACGCCTTCGACCTCTCGCCCCTCGTGGAGGCTACCTTCGAGGCCAACCCCGGTACCGTGGATCTGGGTTGGCTCCAGGGGGCACGGGATCTTGGCTGGGATCGCGTGAGCCTCGGCGTGCAGGCCCTGGATGACGCCCTGCTCGCCCGGCTGGGACGGATTCACGGGGCGGCACAGGCTCTCGAGGCGCTGGGGCTGGCCGAGCGGGCCGGTTTCCGGCGGCGCAGCGCGGACCTCATGGTGGGCATCCCTGGACAGTCGCTGTCCAAAGTCATTGAAGATGCCCGCGCCCTCGCCGCCACAGGCATCGACCACATGAGCATCTACCTGCTGGACCTGGACAAAGCCTGCCCCCTGCGGGCCGAGATCGACGCCGGTCGGCTCGCCTTGCCCTCCGAGGACGAGGTGGCGGACGTGTTCGAGGCCCTCCAGGAAGAGCTGCCACGCCAGGGCCTGGCGCCCTACGAGATCAGCAACTACGCCCGCCCCGGCGGCGGGTCCATCCACAACACCCGCTATTGGGAGCGCCGCCCCTACCTGGGTCTGGGCCCCAGCGCCGCCTCGCAGATGGGCGCCTTCCGCTGGACGGAGACCTCCGTCATCCCCGCCTGGACTCAAGGCCGCGGCGACCTGGACTTCCAGGAGCTGGGCGCCGCCGAAGCCCTGGCCGAGATCCCCCTGCTGGGCCTGCGCCTTCACCGCGGCGTGGACTGGGGGGCTCTGAGGCAGAAGGCGGGGGACCAGAACCTGCGGCCCCTGGCGGATGGGTGGGAGGCGCGGCTGCGGGCCCTCGCGAAAGAGGGCCTCACGGTCTGGGAAGGCGACCGGGTTCGCCTCAGCCCCCGCGGCATGCTCATGAGCAACGGCATCCTGCAGATGTTCGTATGACGTACCTCGGCGAAAGCGCCGCCCTGCTCACCTCCGCGTGCTGGGCTCTCAATTTCGTCTGCTTCACCATCGCGGGCCGGCGGGTGGGGTCCGCCAGCGTGAACCTGGTGCGGCTGCTCATGGCATGGGCCCTGCTGGTCCTGCTGCACCTCGCCCTCTACGGCCAGGCCTTCCCCTGGGCGGCGGGCGGAACGCGGTTCGCCTGGCTGGGCGTCTCAGGCCTCATCGGCTTCGCCGTGGGCGACGCGGTGCTCTTCGAGGCCTTCGTCCTCATCGGCGCGCGGCTGGCCATGCTGCTCATGACCCTCTCGCCCATCTTCAGTGCTCTCT
The DNA here is from genome assembly GCF_022808935.1 of Geothrix sp. SG200. Classification (GTDB taxonomy): domain Bacteria; phylum Acidobacteriota; class Holophagae; order Holophagales; family Holophagaceae; genus Geothrix; species Geothrix alkalitolerans. Next base: position 281,038 of record NZ_JAKZFR010000003.1, on the reverse strand, counting down.
TGGCCTGGCTGTTCCTGGGCCAGGGCCTGAACCTCCCGAAGGTTCTGGCCATGGCCGTCACGCTGGGCGGCATCGCCTGGGTGGTGTGGGATGGCGGTGATCGCGAGCCCCATCCCCACCTCTGGCGCGGCGTGGCGCTCGGCGTCGGTGGCGCCCTGGGCCAGTCCGTGGGCCTCCTCTTCAGCCTGAAGGGCCTGGCGGGCGGCTTCCCGCCCATCTCCGCCAACCTCATCCGGGTGACCGCGGGCCTTGGCGCCCTGCTGCTCTACTTCGGCGCCAGGGACCGTCTGGGCGGAACCCTGGGGGGCTTCCGCGACGGCCGGGCCACCGCCTACATCGGCCTGGGCGCAGTCACCGGCCCCGTGCTGGGCGTGGTGCTGTCGCTGGTGGCCATCGCCCGGGCCCCCATGGGCGTCGCGGCCACGCTCATGTCCCTGTCGCCCGTCCTCCTGCTGCCTGTCTCCCGTTTCGCATTCAAGGAGAAGGTGGGCTGGCATGCCATCCTGGGGACGCTGCTGGCCTTGGCGGGCGCGGCGGCGCTGTTCTTCGTGTAGGAGTCCCGATGTCGCTGCGCAAGGATCCCGTCAGCTGGCTCTACCCGCCCATCGAGCCCACCCGGGTGCGGCGCCTGAAGGTGTCGGACCTGCACGAGCTGCATGTGGAGGAGAGCGGCAACCCCCAGGGCAAGCCCGTCATCTTCCTCCACGGCGGGCCCGGCGGCGGCACCAGCCCCAAGCACCGGCGCTACTTCGACCCGGAGACGTACCGCATCATCCTCTTCGACCAGCGGGGCTGCGGCCAGAGCACGCCCTACGCCGAGGTGCGCGAGAACGGCACCTGGGACCTGGTGGCCGACATCGAGCGCATCCGCGTGGAGCTGGGCATCGAGCGGTGGATGGTCTTCGGGGGGTCCTGGGGCGCCACGCTGGGCCTGGCCTACGCCGAGAAGCATCCGGAGCGGGTCACGGAGCTGATCCTCCGCGGCATCTTCCTGCTGCGCCAGCGCGAGGTGGACTGGCTCTACCAGGAGGGGGCCAGCCGCATCTTCCCCGACGCGTGGGAGCCCTACCGCGACGCCATCCCCGAGGCCGAGCGGGGCGACTTCCTGCAGGCCTACGCCAAGCGCCTGCTGAGCGAGGATCCGACTGTGAACCTGCCCGCCGCCAAGGCCTGGAGCATCTGGGAGGGCGCCACCAGCAAGCTCATCCCCGACCCCGACTTCATCGCCTCCTACGGCGACGAGGCCACCACCCTGGCCTTCGCCCGCATCGAGTGCAGCTACTTCCTGAACAAGGGCTGGATGGACGAGGCCCAGCTGCTGCGCGACGCGGGGAGGCTCAAGGGCATCCCCGGCGCCATCGTCCAGGGCCGCTACGACATGGTCTGCCCCATCGAGAGCGCCTGGGCCCTGTCGAAGGCCTGGCCCGAGGCCGACCTCGTCATCGTCCCCGATGCCGGCCACAGCGCCTACGAGCCCGGCATCTCGCGAGCCCTCGTCGCCGCCACGGATCGCTTCGCCGGCTGAGGCTCCGGACCCCGCCTCCCCCAGTGCGGGTCAGGCGGGGAAGACCTCCTCTTTGGCGTTCTTCAGGATGGCGACCACGGCCGGATGCACCAGCCGCCGCGCGGCGCTGATGGCGTAGACGCGCTCCTGCAGGCCCTCCAGGCCGCAGACCCGCCGAACGCCGTAGCTGCGGCAGACCTCCTCCGCCAGCGCCGCGGGCGCCGTGAAGAAGCCCTCCCCCTCCGAGCCGAAGGTCTTCAGGAGGGCGCTGTCGTCGAAGTCCCCCGCCACCACGGGTCTCAGGCCCTGGCGCTCGAACCAGGTGTCCAGGTCCCGGCGGAGCGCGGTGCCCTCCGCCGGCAGGAGGAGGGGCGCGCCGTCCAGGGCCGCGGGGAAGGCCCCTCGGTGGCGCTTGAGGAGGCCGGGCGCCGCGAAGAGGTCCACCCCGCAGACCCCCAGGAGGTGGTTGAAGGCACGGGGCGCGGTCCTCGGGGGACAGGGCACGTCGGACAGCACCAGGTCCACCTCGTGGGCCAGGAGCGCCTGCACCAGCTCGCCCAGGCGGCCCTCCCGGCAGGAGAGCCTCAGGGGCTCCTCGAGGCCCAGGGCCGGCCGGAGGAGGCGGTGGACCATGAGCTTGGGCAGCACGTCCGAGACGCCCACGACGAGCCGTAGCGGCCGCCCCGTGGGCCGGCCCTTGAGCTCGCCCTGGAACTCCCGTCCCAGCGTGAAGATCTCGTCGGCGTAGCGGTAGGCGAGGCGGCCGGCCTCGGTGAGCCGGAGGCGGCGCCCATCCTTCTCGAAGAGCCGCTCCTCCAGGCGCTCCTCCAGCTGGCGGATCTGGGTGCTGAGGGCGGGCTGGCTGACGTTCAGCTCCTCGGAGGCCGCGCGCACCGAGCCCAGGCGGGCCACCGTCCAGAAGTAGAGGAGATGGTGGTAGTTCAGCCAGGCCATGCCGGGAATATATCCAAAAAATGGAATGATTCTTTAGAAATTATAAATTTGATGGAACCTATCCCAGGCCGCATCTTGTCCCTGCGCCCCACGGGCGCCAGGGAGGGGGACGATGAGGATCGAGGTTCGAAGCGCCGGATTCACCACCAGCGAGGCGCTCCGCGCCCACCTGGAGCGGCGGCTCGGGAGCGCCATCGCCCGCCGGGCCGACGGGATCCTGCGGCTGGTGGTGCGGATCCGCGACGAGAACGGGCCGCGGGGCGGCCTGGACAAGCGCTGCCGGATCGAGTTCGAGCTGCGCGGTGGCCCCCGCCAGGTGGTGGAGGCGGTGGCCGGAGACTTCTACGCCGCCGTTGACGCCGCGTCCCGGCGGCTGGGCCGCGCCGTGGACCGCGCCCTGGACCGGCCCCTCGCCTGACCGGAGGAGACGACATGGAATCCATCGGTTCGTTCTGGATGTGGGCCGGCTTCCTGGCCTTCGTCCTCGGGATGCTGGCCCTGGACCTGGGGGTGTTCCACCGCCGGGCCCACGCCGTCTCGGTGAAGGAGGCGGCCATCTGGAGCGCGGTGTGGGTCGCCCTCGCCCTGGCCTTCAACGGCCTGCTCTGGGCCGGCTTCGGCGCGGAGCGGGGCATGGCCTTCCTCACCGGCTACCTCATCGAGAAGGCCCTCAGCGTGGACAACATCTTCGTCTTCGTGCTGATCTTCGGCGCGTTCTCCGTGCCCACCGCCTACCAGCATCGGGTGCTGTTCTGGGGCGTCCTGGGCGCGCTGCTCATGCGGGCCGTCTTCGTCGCCCTCGGCTCGGCCCTGATCGCCAGCTTCCACTGGGTGATCTATCTGTTCGGCGCCTTCCTGGTGGTCACCGGCCTCAAGATGCTGCTGCTCCGGGACCAGACCTTCGATCCCCGCGCCAATCCAGTGTTCAGGCTGTTCCGCCGGCTGGTGCCGGCGGTGGAGGCCTACCACGGGCCCGCCTTCACGGTGGTCCAGGGCGGCCGCCGGTTCGCCACCCCGCTGCTCCTGGTGCTGGTGGCCGTGGAGCTGACCGACCTGGTGTTCGCGGTGGACAGCGTGCCGGCCATCTTCGCGGTGACCCAGGACCCGTTCATCGTGTTCACCTCGAACATCTTCGCCATGCTCGGCCTGCGCTCGCTGTACTTCCTGCTCGCCGGGGTGGTGGGGAAGTTCCATCTCCTCAAGGTCGGCCTCAGCCTGGTGCTGGTCTTCGTCGGCGCCAAGATGCTCCTCTCCGAGGTCTACAAGGTCCCCGTCGTCTGGAGCCTTGGGGTGATCGCCGGCCTGATCGGCGGCGCCATGCTGGCCTCCAGGCTGGTCCCGCGCCGCGAGGCGGAGGCCCGGTGAGCCTTGCGATTCCGGCGGCCTCAGCCCTTGGACCGGTGCTTGAGGTGGTCGTACACGAACCACGCCACGCCCGCCACGAGGAGCGCGCCGATGGCGGCGTCGAGCTTGTGGAAGTACTGGCCCAGGGTGTTCCACTTCTCGCCGAGCTTGTAGCCGATCCAGGCCAGCCCCAGGCACCAGGGGAGGCTGCCCACGAAGGTGTAGAGGTGGAAGCGGGTGCGGTTCATGCGGGCGATGCCGGCGGGCAGGGCGATGAAGGTGCGCACCACGGGCAGCAGGCGGCCGATGATGATGGCCTCTGAGCCGAAGCGCTCGAAGAAGCGGTGGGCCTGGTCCAGGTGGCCCGTGTGCAGCCAGATGTATTTGCCGTACTTCTCGATGGCGCGCCGGCCGCCCCAGGCGCCCACCTCGTAGGCGGGGATGCTGCCCAGGTTGCAGCCCAGGGCGCCGAAGATCCCGGCGATCCAGATCTGCGCCGCGGGGCTGCCGGCACCGAGGCCCAGGAAGGTGAGCTTGCCCTGGAAGGCCAGGTAGCCCGCGAAGGGCATGATCACCTCGCTGGGCAGGGGGATGCAGGCGCTCTCGATGGCCATGAGCAGCATGACGCCCAGGGGCCCCATGGCGGCCATGAGGGCCACCATCCAGGCGATGATCGGGGCGAGGAGCTTCTGCAGCATGGCGGCGTCCCAAAAGAACGAGTGTACCGGGCGGGTAGACTGGGGTCATGTCCGAAGACCTCGTCCGCAACCGCAAAGCCCTGCACAACTACCACGTCCTGGAGACCTGGGAGGCGGGGATCGCCCTGCAGGGCACGGAGGTGAAGGCCCTGCGGGCGGGCCTGGGCCAGCTGCAGGACGCCTACGTGGACGCCGTGGCCGGGGAGCTGTGGCTCAAGCAGGCCCACATCTCGCCCTACGAGTTCGGCACCTACGCCAACCACGACCCGCTGCGCCCCCGCAAGCTGCTGCTGCACAAGGCCGAGATCACCAAGATGACCGCCAAGGTCGTCCGCAAGGGCCTCACCATCATCCCCCTGGCCATCTACCTGAATGAAAAGGGAACGATCAAGGTCAAGGTGGCCCTGGCCGAGGGCAAGGCCGTGGGCGACAAGCGCGAGGCCCTGAAGGCCCGCGAACAGAAGCGCGAGATGGACCGCATCCGCAAGGGCGCACGGGAGTAGGCGCCAGAGAATTTTAATGGAGGTGCCGGTCCCCTGCCCGGGGGACGCAGTTTCCCGTGCCCAGCCTGCAGCGCGGAACGACACTGGGCCCGGTGAACCCCCTCCGTGCAGGCGGCACATGGAGCAGCCATGAGACAGGCATCGGTCGCTCTCCAGGGAATCCTCTCGGTCCTCGTCCTGGGTTGGCTGGGGTGCGGCGGGGGCGGATCGGGGGGTGGATCCTCCTCCCATCCGCCGACGCTCTCGAACCTCTCGGTCACCCCCACCGCGCTGTACCAGGGGCATGGCGGGGGGACGGCCACCGTATCCGCCAGCTTCGACTTCACGGACATGGGGGGCGACCTGTCGACCGTGAGCCTCGTGATCAAGAACGGGGCCGGGACCACGATCCAGTCCATCAGCGAGCCCATCACGGACGTGACGGGCGTGACCCACGGCAGCCTCTTCGGCCAGGTGACGATCGGCACCACCCAGGCAGACACCTACAGCTTCCAGATCACGGCCTCCGACAAGCAGGCGTCGGCCTCCCAGGCCCTGAACGGGACCTTCCGGGTGGCGCCTTCCCCCTACACGGCCCTGCCGGCCATGCCCACGTCCCGCTACCGCGTGGCCACGGCCACGGTGGGTGGCGTGATCTACGTCCTCGGCGGCGGAGACTCCCTCGGCAACCACTTCACCACCGTGGAGGCCTTCGATCCGGCCACGGGCCTCTGGTCCGCCCGGGCCAGCCTGGCCACGCCGCGCGATCCGGCCGTGGCGGGCGTGATCGGCGGGAAGATCTACGTGGCCGCCGGGGGCTTGAGCCGATCCACGGAGGTGTTCGACCCGGCCACCGGACTCTGGACCACCGTGGCCCCCCTGCCCACCGAACGCCAGGGCGCCTTCGGCTGCGAGCTGGGCGGCCGCCTCTATGTCGCGGGCGGGAACCAGGGCATGGATCTCACCACAGTCGAGGCCTATGACCCCGTCCTGGACGCCTGGATCACCTGCGCGCCCCTCCCCGTCGCCCGGTCCTGGGCCAGCGCCTGCGCCCTCAACGGAAAGCTCTACGTGGTCGGCGGGTACGCCGGGGGGACCGTGAACCCCTGGCTGGCGCGGGTGGATGTCTACGATCCCGCCACCGACACGTGGTCCTCCGCCCCGCCCCTCCCGGCCGTCTCCGGGGTGTACCAGCACGCCGTCCTGGCCCTCGGCGGCCAGGTGGTGGTGCTCGGGGGCGCCAACGCTGAGCCGGCCCTCACCACGGTGTGCCGCTTCGACCCCGGGAGCGGAACCTGGACGCAGGGCGCCCCCCTGCCGAGGCCCCTGGCCCAGTACGGCGCCGGCTCGGCCTTAGGAAAGGGCTACCTCTTCGACGGCCTGGGCACCCTCGCCTACGACCCCGCCAAGGACCTGGGACCCCTGAACTAGGCCCGGTCCCAGCCGCCCTGCGCGAAGCGCGCGAGCTTCTCGTCGCTGGCTCGGAGGGCCAGGGCGCGGGCCACGAAGCGGCCGATGGGGTCAACCTCCAGGTTCACCGGGTCGCCGGGGCGCATGGTGGCCAGGGCCGTCCGCGTCACCGTCTCGGGGATGAGGGCCACGGTGAACCATGCCGGGCCGCAGTCCACCACCGTGAGCGAGATGCCCTCCACGGCGATGGAGCCCTTGGCAGCGGTCATGGGCGCCAGCTCCGGGGGCATGGCGAAGCGCCAGATGCCTTCCGCCACGCCGCCCTGGACCTGGGGTCGCGACAGCAGCTGTCCCACGCCGTCCACGTGGCCGGAGACCAGGTGGCCGTCCAGGGGATCGCCCACACGCAGCGCCGGCTCCAGGTGCAGGGTCGCGCCCAGGGGCAGGCGGCCCAGGGTGGTCTTCGCCAAGGTCTCCTCGCTGAGGTCCGCCTCCCAGGCCCGGCCATCGACGGCCACGCTGGTGAGGCAGGCGCCGTTCACGGCGATGCTGGCCCCCAGCTCCGCCCGCGCCAGCAGGTCCGCCGGGGCCGCGATGCGCAGGCGCGCCCCGCCGGTCCGGGAGGACCGGGATTCAAGGGTGCCGAGATGTCGGATCAGACCGGTGAACATGGCAGAGCTCCGGATCCATCATCGCGCAGCTGGCGACTCCAGGCGGCTGTTCCGCGAGCCGAAGAAGAAGTAGATCACCAGCCCGATGCCCAACCAGCCGAAGAAGCGGTACCAGGTGAGGACGGGCAGGCCCTTGGCGATCCAGAAGCAGCCGAAGATCCCCAGCGGCGCCACGAGCCACGCGAAGGGCATGACGAATTTCCGGGGGGCGTCGGGGCGGCGCTTGCGCAGGATGAGCACGGCCGCGCAGACGATGACGAAGGCGAAGAGGGTGCCGATGTTGGCGAGCTCCACCACCTCGTCGATGTTGAGCAGAGCGGCGGGGATGGCCACCAGGAAGCCCGTCAGCACCGTCGCCGTGGAGGGGGTCTTGAACCGGGGATGGACCTTGCCGAACCAGGAGCCCAGGAGGCCGTCGCGGCTCATGCTCAGGAAGATGCGGGGCTGGCCCACCTGGTAGACGAGGAGGGCGGCCGTGGTGGCGATGACGGCCCCGAAGCTGATCACGGCCGCGATGCCCGTCATCTTGTGTTCGGTGAAGATGTAGGCCAATGGGTCCGCGATGCCGCCCAGCCGGGTGTAGTGCAGCATCCCCGTCACCACCAGGGCCACGGCGGCATAGATGACGGTGCAGATGACCAGGGAGCCGAGGATGCCCCGCGGCAGGTCGCGGCCGGGGTTGCGGCATTCCTCTGCGGTGGTGCTCACCGCATCGAAGCCGATGAAGGCGAAGAAGATGATGGCCGCGCCGGCCTGTATTCCCCGGAAACCGTGGGGCACGAAGGGATGCCAGTTGCCGGGGCTGATGAACTTGACGCCGAGTCCCACCACGGCCAGCAGGATGATCACCTTGATCACCACCATGACGCCGTTCACCCGGGCGCTCTCCTTGATGCCGATGTAGCAGAGCCACGTGATGACCGCGGTGATGATCACCGCGAGGAAGTTGATGGTGATGGGAAAGCCCCCCACCGTGGGCGCGCCCTTCAGCACCTCCCAGTTGGCGAAGGTGGCGCCACCACTGATGAGTCCCGCCTTGGCCTGGGCCAGGGCGTGGAGCTTCGCGCCCAGGTCCATGGCGGGCACGCCCTGGGCCAGCTTGAGGGCGCTGCGGGGATCCATGCCCAGCCACCCGGGGATGTCCACGTGCAGCACCGTGGAGAGGAAGCTGCGGGCATAGTCGCCCCAGGAGATGGCCACGGCCACGTTGGAGATGGCGTATTCCAGCAGCAGGTCCCAACCGATGATCCAGGCCATCAGTTCGCCCAGCGTGGCGTAGGCATAAGTATAGGCGCTGCCGGACACGGGGATCATGGAGGCCATCTCGGCATAGGCCAGGGCGGTGAAGCCGCAGATGACCGCCACGATGAGGATGCTGAGCACCAGACCCGGTCCCGCAGGGAGGCGCCCATCGGCCATGTTCCCGGCCGCGGCAGTGCCGATGCTGGAGAAGATGCCCGCCCCGATGATGGCGCCGATCCCGAACATGGTCAGGTCGAAGGCCCCCAGGTTCTTCTTGAGCTGGTGCTCCGGCTCCTCGGCGCTGGCGCGGAGCTGCTCCAGGGATTTCGTGCGAAGGACGCGTTCCAGCATGGGGGGCCTTGTGGGGATGAAGGACCATGCTAGCAGGCGGATTTCCGATCCCATGGCGGGGTAGGCTGGAGCCATGAGCACGAAGCAGGAGCGAAGTGCCACTTTGGCGCAGCCGAAGCCAGAAGGGCGCGGCGCAGGGAGGCTCCGCCTCGGCAAGCGGAGTGCGCCGGAGCACGCGAGGCGTGCATTAGGCGGAGGTGCCGCGTGAGGCTCTGGAGCGACCGCCGCCTCCGCCTCTCCCTCACGGGGCTGGGCGTGCAGTGCCTGCTGGCCCTGCTGGCGGTGGGCGCCTTCTCCGTGAACACCGGGAACAACCTGCTCTACCTGGTGTTCTCCTTGATGCTGGGCCTCTTCCTGGTCTCGGGGGTCTTGAGCCGCCGCGCCCTCCAGGGCCTCCGGATCGCCAGCCTCGAGGAGGGCAACCTCTTCGCCCGCGTCCGGGGCGGCCTCCGGCTCCGCCTCCAGGACCAGGGCCGGAACCTTGGCCGCGGCCGGATCCGGGGCCTGGAACTCCACCTCACCCTGGAGGACGGCCAGGTGGAGCCCGGCTTCCTGGGCCGGTCCACCTCCGATGGCGAGATCCTGGTGGTCCTCCAGGCCCGCGCGGGCCACCGGGGCTGGACGAAGGCGCGGCGGCTGGAGCTCCGCACCCGCTTCCCCTTCGGCCTGGTGGAGAAGGCCCGCTTCATCGACCTGGATCAGGACCTGCTCATCCTCCCCCACCCCCGCACCCCGCCCGCCTCCCCGGTGGGATGGCGGGGCGAGGGCCATCGCACCGTCACCCAGGAGGGAACCAGCAGCCCAGAGGGGGCACGCCCTTGGCGGGCGGGCGATCCCCCAGGCCGCGTCCACTGGAAGCGCACGGCCCAGCGGAGCCAGCTCTGGGTGCGCACCTTCCACGAGGAGCGTCCCCAGGGCCTGCATCTGCGGCTCGACCTCACCGCCTGGACCCCGGGCCGGCCCTTCGAGCGGGAGCTGGAGCGCCTCTCCGGCGCGGTGCTCCAGGCCCGCCTCCAGAAGCGGGAGGTCAGCCTGGAGCTCCAGGGCCCCCTGGAGACCCGGGAGGTGCGGGGGCATACCTCCTGCTGGCGCGCCCTGGCCCTCGCCCAGGCCGAGGGTTCCGGAGACCCAGCGGCCCCCGGGAACCTCCGCTAATCTGAACGTGACGGAGGCGCCGGTGTTCGACGATCCCCAATCCCCATCCTGGACGCCCCTGCTGGAGGCGGCCTGGAAGGCCCGGGCGAATGCCCACGCCGCCTACTCCCACTTCCAGGTCGGGGCGGCGCTGCTGACCGCCTCGGGCGACATCGTGGCCGGATGCAATGTGGAAAATGCCGCCTACCCCGTCACCCTCTGCGCCGAGCGGGGGGCTCTCAGCGCCGCCGTGGCTGCCGGCCTGCGCCCGGGAGGCCTGGTGGCCGCCGTGGTGGTGACGGACGTGGACCTGCTGACGCCACCCTGCGGCGCCTGCCGGCAGGCGCTGGCCGAGTTCGCCGAGCGGCTGCCGGTCCTCCTGGCCAACCGCCATGGCCGCGAGCTTCACCGCCTGGAGGATCTGCTGCCCCACAGCTTCACAGGGCGCAACTTCACTTAGACCACAGGATCTATCCAAGTGGGCCCCCGCCGCCTACACTTTCCGAACCGTCAGGCATCTTGAGGAAGTGAATGGCCATTGATCGCGTCAAAGTCAAGAAGGAAGCCGACAAGCTCTTGACGGCGGGGAAGGTCGATCGGGCCATCGAGGAGTTCCACAAGCTCGTCGAGGACAACCCCAAGGACTACGCCACCCTGAACCAGATCGGCGACCTCTACGTGCAGATCGGCCGGGCGCGGGAGGGCGTGGAGATCCACAAGCGGCTCGGCGGGGCCTACGAGCGGGACGGCTTCCACGCCCGGGCCGCCGCCATCTTCCAGAAGGTGGTGCGCAACGCACCGGAGGACATCGACGCGGCCCAGCGCCTGGCGGACCTCTACCGCCAGATGAACAAGGTCACCGATGCGGTGAAGGTCCACCTGCAGGTGGCCGAGCACTTCCAGAAGAAGGGCCTCATCAAGCGGGCCCTGGAGGAGTTCAACAAGGTCGTCGACCTCGACCCCAAGAACCTGAAGATGAAGGTCAAGCTGGCCGACCTCTATAACAAGGAGGGCATGAAGGACCGCGCGGCGGGCATCTACCTGGAAGTGGCCGAGTCCCTGGCCATGGAGCAGATGCACGGGGAGGCCAACCAGATCCTCGAGCGCGCCAAGTCGATGATCTCCACGCCCCACGTCTTCCTCACCCAGAGCCGGCTGGGGGTGATCCAGGGCGACTATGCCCTCGCCGCCCAGCACCTGCGGGAGGGACTGGTCAGCAACCCGCGCGATACGGAGCTGCTGGAAGCCCTGGCGGAGATCGAACTCCGCAGCGGACACCCCGACCGTGCCCTGGAGGCCCTGGGAGAGATCGCCCAGCTCCCGGAAAAATCCCTTCCGCTGGCCGAGAAGGCCCTCCGCAACCTGGTGAATGCCGACCGCGGCAACGAAGGCCTCCGGCTGTTCGCGCCCATCGCCCGCGAACTGGCCCGCCGGGGTTCCGGCGACATCGTCGGCCGCAGTCTCCGGGGGGCCATGCAGAGCGCCATGAGCCTCGAGGCCTGGGTGCTGCTCGCCGAGATCGCCCACCAGAGCGGCAACCGGACCGACCAGGTCCATGCCCTGCAGAATGCGTACAGCCTGGCCCACCAGGCCAATGACCAGTCCCAGATCGGGCAGCTCGCCAACCAGCTCCGCGGGTTGGGCGTGGTTCCCGATGCCTCGGCGCCGCCGCCCAGCCCGCTCCAGCCCGGTTCCTCCGCGGGCTTCCAGGCTCCGGCGATCATGGAGACCACCCTTCAGGGCGGGGGGGACACGGAGCTGGATCCTGTCCGACGCCTTCGCATCGAGCAATTCTCCCGGGAGGCCGAGGCCCTGCTGCGCGGCGGCAGCCACGACCGCGCCGTGGAAAGCTACAAGAAGGCCCTGGAGCTCGATCCATCGGATCTCGCGATCATCGAGGCCATCGTCGCCGTGCACCGGACCACCGGGCACCTCACCAAGGTGCAGATGCAGTACGTGCAGAGCGCCCAGGCCCTCAACCAGCTCGGCAGGAAGCGCGAGGCCGCCCAGCTGCTGGACATGGCCGAGCAGCTCTTCCCGGGATCGACCCGCATCCACCGCCGGACCCTGGGCCTGCCCGAGCCCGGCGCCCGCCTGCCCGAGCCTCCGCCCCCTCCGCCGGTTCCCGCGCCGGCCCCACCCCCGCCGCGACCGGCCATCCCCCTCGCCGCCCCCGCGCCCCCTCCGGCCCCCGCTCCCATCCCCCTGCCAGAACCCCAGCCCGAGTCCCTGCCCGAGCCCTCCCTCTCCCTGGAACAGCCCATCGAGCTGGAGCTTCCCGACCTTGCTCCGGCGCCGCCGGCCAAGCAGCCGCGCACCCCCTCACGGGAGGCCATCCCCCTGGGTGAAGGCCTGCCCGTGCTGCCGGAGCCCATCCTTCCGGCCGCGACCCTGCCTTCGGCCCCCACCGCAGCGGCGGTCCCGCCTGCTGCGCTCGACGCCTCCGACTTGAGCTGGATGGACGAATCGCTGTCCGACCTGAGCGCCGGAGCGGAAGCCGTCTCCTCTCCCACGCTGCAGCTCCCCCCCATGCCCACGGGCGTCCTCTCGCCGGAGGTCGTCGAGGCCCTGCCGCCGCTCTCGGCCGGAGAGCCCTGGGCGCCCCCGGCGGAGCCGGCCCTGCCGGATGAGCTGGGCGGCCTCCTGGGCGACATCGACTTCCAGCTGGACTACGGAAGCCCGGAGGAGGCGGAAGTCGAGATCCAGGCCGCCCTCAAACAGTTCCCCGGGCACCCCGAACTGGAAGCCCGCATGGAGCGGGCCTCCATCGCCCTCCAGAAGCTGGGCCACGCCCCCAAGGCCAGCGCCCTGGAGGAAGGCGACTTCGCCAACTCCTTCTTCGACCTCACGGACGTGCTCGGCACCGCCCTGCTGGACACGGGCGAGGGCGAGGAGATGCACGACGCCACCCACGTGGTGGAGAAGATCCAGAGCGTCGACGAGTTGTTCAGCGCCTTCCGCGAGGGCGTGGAGAAGCAGGTCAAGGGCGACGACTACGACACCCACTACAACCTGGGCATCGCCTACAAGGAGATGATGCTCATCGACCCCGCCATCGAGGAGTTCAAGATCGCCATGGGCGACCCCGAGCGGACCCTCGAGTGCTGCTCCATGCTCAGCATCTGCGAGCAGAGCCGGGGCGATCTCCAGGCCGCCGTGGACTGGCTCCGGCAGGGCGTCGAGGCCCCCGGCTTCCCGCCCGAGGACAGCATCGGCCTCCGCTACGACCTGGCCGAGATCTACCTCCAGCAGGGCCAGGCCGCCCTCGCCGCCGCCGAGTTCAAGGCCGTCCACGAGATGGACCCCGACTACCGCGACGTGGCCGCGAGACTGGCTTGATATTCTCCGGGGGTTCCGCGCTGCGCGCACACCCCCGGTCCCCCGCGCCCCCGCCCAGCGAAGCCGGGCGAGGGCTTTCACCCTGCTTGCCCACCCGCTTCCCCTCGGGCCTGGCGTGAGCTAGCTCACTACCCGGCTGCCGCTGGCGCCCCAGGGCTGGAGGGCCTGGAGGGCGGGCTGGACGGGCTTGCCGGGACGCTGGAGCTGGGTGAGCTCCAGGGCGCCTTCGGGGGTGGTGAGCCAGGCGCCCTCCTTGCCCCAGAGGAGCTGGCCCGGGTCGCGGTAGCAGGTGCGCAGGGCCCCCACGCCACAGACCTTGAGGGGCTGACCCTCCAGCTGCAGCTCGGATCCCGGCCAGGGCCAGAGGGCCCGCACCTGCCGGTGGAGTTCCGCCGCCGGGCGGTGCCAGTCGAGGTGGCCCATGTCCTTGCGGAGCTTCGAGGCGTAGGTGGCCTCCTCGTGGCGCTGCTCCACGGGTCGGCCGCAGCCGCAGAGCAGCAGGGGCAGCTGATCCATGAGCAGCTCGGCCGCGTCCCCCGCCAGGGTGGCCAGCAGGCTCTCGGCCGTGTCCCCATGGCCGATGGCGCGGCGGGACTGCGCCAGGATGGGCCCTTCGTCCAGCCCCGGGGTGAGGCGCATGAGGCTGACACCCGTCTCCTCGTCCCCCGCCAGGAGGGCGTGGTTCACCGGCGCCGCGCCCCGCCAGCGGGGCAGCAGGGAGAAGTGCAGGTTCCAGACGCCGTTGGGGCAGGAATCCAGCATCCAGCCGGGCAGCAGATGGCCATAGGCCACCACCACGGCGAGGTCGATCTTCAAGGATTCCCACAGCTCGCGGGTCTCCGGCGCCTTCCAGGTCGGGGGCTGGTGGACGGGCAGGCCCAGCCCCAGGGCCGCCCCCTTCACCGGCGGGGCCTCCAGGTGGCGCCCCCGGCCCGCAGGCCGGTCGGGATTGCAGAACACCGCCTCGATGCCTTCCTCGGCCAGGGCCCGCAGGGCCGGGACGGCCGCGCGGGGAGTGCCAAGGAACGCGATGCGCGTCATCCCCGGGCCTGTTTCTGGTACTTGCGCTGGATGACCTGGCGCTTGACCGGGCCGAAGTACTCCACGAAGAGCCGGCCGCGCAGGTGGTCGATCTCATGGCAGAAGGCCCGGGCCAGCAGGTCCTCGCCCTCCAGCTCGTGCCAGCTGCCGTCCTTGGCCCGGTTGCGGATGGCCACCTTCTGGGGGCGCTCGAGCACTTCCCGGATGCCGGGAATGGACAAGCAGCCCTCTGGCCCCACCTGGCTGCCCTCGGTCCGGACGATCTCAGGGTTGATGAGGACCAGCTTCTGGGCCGGATCCTCCCCGCAGGAGCAGTCGATGACGGCCAGGTTGAGGTTCACGCCGATCTGCGGCGCCGCCAGGCCCACACCCTCCTCGTCGAGGGCCGTTTCGAACATGTCGGACACGAGCTGTTCCAGCTCGGGGGTCCATTCCCCCACATCCTCGCTGTTCTTCTTCAATCGGGGATCGCCCCAGGTCAGTACGGGCAGGACGGCCATGCATTCGCTCCAGCATTCCAGTGTAATCCATTGCCGTTCCCGAGGTAATCTGGGAGGTCCGTGCTCCGGAGCCCCGCATGCTGCGTTCCTTCCGCCAGGTCTTCAAATCCAACCGCACGCCCATGGCGGCGGTCATGATCGTGGTCCTCCTGGGCCTGGTGGCCTATCTGGCCCCCTCCGGGCGGGTGGATACGCCGGATACCGTCGTGGCGCGGGTCTATGGCCGCGAGGTGCTGCTGCGCGACCTGGCCGAGCACATGCAGGAGCTCTACCAGCGCTACGGCAAGCAGGCCAGCCCCGAGGCCCTCAAGCCCTTCGTCCAGTCCCAGGCATTGAAGGACCTCATCAACCAGAAGCTCATGGAGGAGCTGGCGGAGCGGCACCATGTGGTGGTGACGGATGAAGAAGTGGGCGCCCGCCTCCGTGCCTTCCTGAAGCAGTACCCCGTCCTCCTGGATGCCAACGGCAACCTGAAGTCCACCGCGGAACTGAAGCAGATCTTCCAGGACACCGGCTTCAACCCGGCCATCCAGGAGCGGAACCTGCGCAGCGAGCTGCTGCGCACCAAGCTCATTCAGCAGGCGGCCGTCCAGGTGCCCGTGGATGAGGCCTGGCTGGCGGTGGAGAACCGGCTGCGCAACGAGAAGGTCGCCTTCCAGCAGGCCACCCTGGCCGTGGACCCCTCCGCCGTGGCCGACCCCGGCGACGCCCCTCTCGAGGCCTTCTACAAGGCTGGCGGCCAGCGCTTCCTCCAGCCCCCCCGCCGGGTGATCCAGTACGTGGCGGTGGACCGCGCCGCCCTTGGCAAGGACCTCCAGGTGGACGACGCCACCCTCAAGGCCGCCTTCGAGTCCCGGAAGAACGATTTCATCGAGTTCAAGGCCCGCCACATTCTCTTCAAGGCCGAAGGCGACACCCAGTTCCAGGAGGCCACGGCCAAGGCCGAGCTGCTGCGGGAGCGCCTCGTGAAGGGGCAGGACTTCGCCAAGGCCGCCGAAGAGCTCAGCGAGGATCCCAGCGCCAAGGGCAACGGCGGCGACCTGGGCTGGTTCAATGCCTCGAAGATGGTCAAGCCCTTCTCGGATGCCGCCGCGACGCTCAAGCCCGGCGAGATCAGCCAGCCCGTGCGGACCGTCTACGGCGTCCACCTCATCAAGCTGGAGGGCCGCCGGGAGAAGCGGTTCGAGGAGGTCAAGGACCAGCTGGCCCGCGAGATCTCGGAGGACCGTTTCAACGCCCGTGCCCAGGAACGCCTGGAGCAGATCCGCAAGCGCGCCAACGGGGGCGACCTCGGAGCCGCGGCCAAGAGCTTCGCCAGCCAGGCCCAGCTCAGCCAGCCCTTCAGCAACGAGCCCGGCGCCCAGTCCGAAGGCCTGCCGGAACTGCCCCAGATCGCCGGCGAGGCCTTCCGCCTGAAGGTGGGCGAGGTCTCCAAGCCCATGCGGTTCGCCGATCGCCACATCCTCTTCCGCGTGCAGGAGGAGCTGCCTGAGGCCGTGCCGCCCTTCAAGGAGATCCGCGCCAAGGTGCTGACCGCCTACCGCCTGGAGGAATCCCGCAAGCAGGCTCTGGCCAAGGCCGAGCAGGCCATCAAGACCGGCGGCATCCAGGCCGTGGGCCCCGTCTCCGACCAGACCGCGGCCCCTCTCAGCGGCCTGCGCGACCTGGTGTCCCACCCCGGCATCCGCAAGGCCCTGCTGGACACCCCCGTCGGCCAGACCACGCCCCTGCTCTGGGCTCCGGACGGCAAGCTCTGGGCGGCCCGCATCGTTTCGCGGGAGCCCGCCCCGGCCCTCGACTTCGAAAAGCGCCGGAGCCTCATCCAGGAGGTCCAGACCTCCGAGGCTCAGAAGCTCCTCTCCGCCGAGCTCCAGTCTCTGGACCAGGAAGGCCGCCTGCGCCCGGGCCTCAGCAGCTTCTGGGGCCACTTCGGCGGCATCTACGTGAACGCCAGCGCCGTGCAGGTGCCGGTGGAGGAGTAGCTAACAGCTATCGGCTGTCAGCTGTCAGTGACTGATAGCTGATAGCTGGCGGCTCCATCGCCCGATCGCACAGGACCTCCACAGCCGCCTGATCGTGGCTGGCCAGGAGGAGGGCCGTGCCCTCGGCCTTGAGGTCCAGGAGCAGGGCCAGCAGGTGGCTCGCCAGGGTCGCATCCAGGGCCGAAAAGGGTTCGTCCAGCACGAGCAGGGCCGGTTCCAGCATGAGGGCCCGTCCCAGACAGAGGCGCTGGGCCAGGCCCCCGGACCAGGCCCCGGGGTGCTGATCCAGGGCCGCCTCCGGGAACTTCACGCGCGCCGCCATGGCTGCCGCAGCCTCCCGGCGGGCTGACTCCGTGCCCCGATTCCAGATCTCGAGGGGCTCCTGGAGGATTTCCCAGCCCGTGCGGTGGGGCGGCAGGCTGGCCAGGGGATCCTGGAATACCGCCTGGATCCGGGGCCGGCGGACCCGCCGTTCCCGCTCCGGCAGGGGCGACCAGGGCGCGCCCTCCAGGAGGATCCGGCCTTCCGTCGGTTCCAGCAGGCCCAACACGAGGTTCAGCAGGGTGGTCTTTCCCGCCCCGCTCGCGCCGACCACGCCCAGGGCTTCCCCCTGGGCGATGGAAAAAGAGACACTCCTGAGCACATCCTTCCCCATGCGCTGAAGGCGCAAGCCTTCAGCGCAAAGGACGGGCCCTTCCCTCAGCGGATCACCTCGGCGCCCAGGTAGGGCCGCAGGGCCTCGGGCACCACGATGCTGCCGTCGGGCTGCTGGTAGTTCTCGAGGATGGCCACCCAGGTGCGGCCCACGGCGAGGCCGCTGCCGTTGAGCGTGTTCACGAATGCGGGCTTGCCTTCCTTCCCCTTCACGCGGATGTTGGCGCGCCGGGCCTGGAAGTCGCCGAACCAGCTGCAGGAGCTGATCTCCCGATAGGTATTCTGCGAGGGGAGCCAAACTTCGAGGTCGTAGGTCTTCTGGCTGCTGAAGCCCATGTCCCCCGTGCAGAGCAGCACGCGGCGGTAGGGCAGGCCCAGGGCCTCGAGGATGGCCTCGGCGTTGGCCGTGAGCCGCTCCAGCTCCGCCTCCGCGTCATCGGCGGCGGCGAAGGTCACCAGCTCCACCTTGTGGAACTGGTGCTGACGGATGATGCCCTTGGTGTCCTTGCCGTAGCTGCCCGCCTCGCTGCGGAAGCAGGGCGTGAAGGCGCAATGCCGCAGAGGGAGGGTCTCCGCCGGCAGGATCTCGTCGCGGTAGAGGTTGGTGACGGGGACTTCCGCCGTGGGAATGAGGTAGAGGGGCGCGCCGTCCCCGCGCGAGGTCTTGAAGAGGTCCTGCTCGAACTTGGGCAGCTGGCCCGTGCCGTACATGCTCTCGGCGTTCACCAGGTAGGGCGGAATCACTTCGGTGTAGCCCGCCGCCGTCTGGCGGTCGAGCATGAAGGCGATGAGGGCCCGCTCCAGCTTGGCGCCCAGGCCCTTCAGCACCGCGAAGCGCGCGCCGCTCAGCTTGGCGGCGCGGTCCAGGTCCAGGATGCCCAGGGCGGTCCCCAGCTCCACATGATCCTTCGGCGCGGCGATCGAGGGGACCTGGCCCCAGCGCTTGACCTCGACATTCGCATGCTCGTCGCGTCCCGAGGGCACGCTGGCGTGGGGCGGGTTGGGGATGACGGCCAGGAAGTCCCGGAAGGCGGCTTCGATCTCGCGCTCAGCCGCTTCCAGGTCCTTGAGCTTGTCGCCCACCTCGCGCTGCTGGGCGATGAGGTGGTCCGCGTTCTCCTTGGCCCGCTTGAGGCGACCCACCTCTTCGCTGACGCGATTGCGCTCGGCTTTGAGGGCCTCCGCCTCCTGGAGCGCGGCCCGGCGCCGCTGGTCCAGCTCCTGGTAGCGCGCCCGATCCAGCGCGTAGCCGCGCTCGGACAGGCGGACCGCCACGGCATCGAGGTCGTTGCGCAGGAGGTTGGCGTCGATCATGGTGGGGATTCCCGGAAACGATCAGTTTAACTTGCTCCGAACGGGCCTTGGCGCGTTCGGAGAAGGCTCAGGCCTGCGCCCAGGCTCCCTCCGGCATGGGCTCTCCGGCCCAGGCCACCCCGAAGGCCTCCCGCACCGCCTCGATGCCGCCATCGGTGCCCAGGACCAGGCCCATCTTGGCCAGGGCCGCCCAGCGGGTGTGCAGGCCGCCGGAGATGGCGCCCATCGCCTCGATCTGCCGCCCCAGCTCGTAGGCCGAGAGGTCCACGCCGCCGTAGGGGCACTGGGAGATCACCACCACGGGCAGCCGCCGCTGTCGTGCATCCTCCAGCATGGCCCGGAGGTCCGCCCGGCCCATGGGCAGGTTGCCTGCGCCGAAGGCCTGGATCAGGACCGCCCTGGCGCCCGCGGGGGCCAGGCTCCAGGCCATGCCCGGGTGGGGCGTCAGGGTGTGGATGGCCAGATCCAGCCGCTCTCCCACCCCCTCCGGCACCTGGCGGACGAACTGGCCCACGTCGGGGCGGAGGCGGATTTCCGCCCCGATCTCCGCCAGGGGCGGCAGGTTCGGGCTCTGGAAGGCCTCGAACTGGTGGACGCTCAGCTTGTCGGCCGCCACCCCGCGGATCCAGTGGGTACCGAAGCAGATCCCCACCTCGGGGATGCCGCGGCAGGCCAGGTCCACCGCGTTGACGAGGTTGCTGCGGGCGTCGCTGCGCACGAAGGCCAGCGGGCGCTGGCTGCCCGTGATGACCACGGGCTTGCCCAGGTCCGCCAGCAGGAACCCCAGGCAGGAGGCCGTGAAGGCCATGGTGTCCGTGCCGTGGATGATCACGAACCCGTCAAAGTCCTGGGCCGCGGCCCGCACGCGGGTGGCCAGCGCGAGGATGTGCTCCGGCTCCAGGCAGGAGGAATCCTGGTTGAAGGGCACCTCCACCGAGAGCTTCGCCATCTGGCCAAGCTCCGGCACCTGCTCCAGCAGGTGGTCCAGGAATCGCCCCGGCGCCAGCGAGGCCGGTTCCCCGCTGGGCATCATGCCCAGGGTGCCACCCGTGTGGAGGAGGAGGATCGTCCGCATGCTTCCACCCTAATCGAAACGGGCCGGACTTCTCCATCGGGCACGGCGCACCGTCTGTGCTCTGGTCCATGGTTGGCCCACGCCCCTTCCGGATGGTTAACTGGACCGGGACCTTCGCCAGCTCATGCGCCGCATTCCCCGCTACCTCCAGCTGATCGCTGGCCGCTATCTCCGGCGGCTGCTGAGGGGGCGTCTGTCCGGCCGGCAACTGCAGACGGCCGTGGAGACGGCCATCGCCACCCTGCCCATCCAGGAGAAGCTCCTGGTGCGCGAGGGGGCCCTGCGCTCTGAGACCCTGAACCGTCAGCTGGCCTGGGCCATGGCGTTCATCGCCGGGGCGGTGAACGCCGGCGGTTTCCTGGCCGTGAGCCACTACACCTCGCACGTGACCGGCGTGGTGTCCTCCATGGCCGATGAGCTGGCCGACGGGGACCTGGCCACCGCCTTGGCGGCGCTGGCCATGATGCTGAGCTTCCTGGCGGGGGCCTTCGTCTGCACCACCCTGATCAGCTTCGGCCAGCGCCGGCGCATGCGCAGCCGCTACGCGCTGACCCTCGTGTTCGAGGCCCTTCTGATGATGGTCTTCGGACTCATGGGCAACCGCCTCCAGCAGGAGATCCGGTTCACCCTGCCCAGCACCGTCATGCTGCTCTGCTTCATCATGGGCATGCACAACACCGTCACCTCCATCATCTCCGGCGCCGCGGTGCGCACCACGCACCTCACGGGCACGGTCACGGACATCGGCATCGAGCTGAGCCGCCTGACCTACGTGAACGTCCACCACCGGCACGGCCGGGAGCGCATCGTCGCCAACCGCCAGAAGCTCACGCTGCTCCTGCTGATCCTGGTCTCCTTCATCGTCGGCGGCGTGTCGGGGGCCCTCGGGTTCCGGCACATCGGCTTCAAGGTCACGGTGCCCCTGGCCCTGTTCCTGTGCTTCCTCGCGGCCCGTCCCCTGCTGCTGGAGATGCGCCTCCTGCTGCACCGCCTCCGCCGGCAGTGGGATCCGGACCACACGACGCCGTGACCTCCGGCCCTCCCCGGGCCGCCGATCGCTGGCTACAAGGTGGATGACCGCGGAACCTGCAATGCGGCCTACAGCGCGACCACGGCCGCCTTCAGCTCGTCGAAGCCCTGGTCGCAGGTGCAGCTGATCACCACGGCGCACTGGCCGGGCTGGCTCGGCGGCAGCTGGACCTCCCCGTCGAAGTGGCCATCGCTGGCCGTGCGCCCGCTCAGGAGGCTGGTGGCCTTCTTGAGGCTGGACACCAGCTTCACCGAGACCTCGGCATCGGCCACGGGGCTCTGGCTCTGGCTGAGGCGGGCCTGCAGGCGCACCCGGAAGGGGGCTCCGAAGGCCGGCTTCAGGGGCTGGTCCAGCACCAGCTCCAGCGTGTCCACATCGCCCTCCAGCTGGAGGAACTCGAGGATGGCCTGGTCCAGGGGGCGGTCGTTGAAGGCCTGCTTCTCCAGCAGGTCCGGCGGCGTCTGGTCGTACTTGCCGTTTTTGATGTCCCGGATCACCGCCCGGTGCTGCTCATCCATGCGCTCCTGGACGGCGACATCGGACACGGGCGGGGTCGAGATCAGGTCCTCGTAGGAGGACCGGTAGTTGTCCAGGATCTCGCCGCCCACGTAGATGAGGGTCTCGATCTTGGGATTCGACATGCCCTTGTCTTCGGTCTGCACGTGGTAGACGCGGTTCCCATGGCGGACATCGGTGTTGTAACCGGTGATCATGGGAGGGACCCGGAAGACGAAGTGGCAGGGCGGTTCATGAACCTACCTTTGCAATCTTCCAGCCAGTTCCGGCATGACTTCCCAGGCGATCTCGCGGATCACCTGATCGCCCATGCGGGCCACCAGGGCCTTCACCAGGGCATCCATCAGCGCAGGATCGGCCAGGAGCGCCTGGACCTGGGCGGGCGTGAGGGCTGCCTGCCCGGGTGCGGCAGGCGCCTGCCCAGGCGCGGCAGTGGCCGCCTCCACCGGGGCGGCCAGGACGGGCATGACTGGCGCAGCGGGCGGCGCGAACGGGACCACCGGCGGAATCCCGGCGACCGGGATCGCCGGAAGGGGAGGCTCCAGGACCGGGACCGCCTGGGGTTCCGGTGTGGCCTGATGAGGAGACGGGTGAGGGGTCTCGTGAGCGGGCTCGTGAGCCTCCTGCGACCGCCCCAGCAGACCGGCGGCCCCGGCCGCCAGGCCGGCGAAGGCGACGCCCGCCGCAGGGAGGACGGAAGGACGCTCGGCCGCGGCGGGCGGTTCGGGCAGGGGTGGCAGCTCGAGGGTGCCTCCCAGGTCGTCGAGGGCCTCGAGGCCCGAGAAGGCCGGCAGGCTTTCCTCGACCAGGGCCTCCGCCGGGGCAGGTTCGGGGGCAGGTTCGGGGGCGGGCTCAGGCAACGAGGCAGCCACCGGGGGAAGCGCCGGAGGGACCGGCAGGGACTCGGCCGCCGCAGGGATGGCGACCGGCAGCGAGGGGAGCGACTCGGTCGCCAGGCCGTGAAGGCTATCCAGGTCCAGTTCTTCCAGGTCGAGGTGGACATGGGCCACGGCCGGGGGTTCGGAGGCCAAGGCGGAAATCGGCGCAGCCATCGGTTCGGGAACCGGTGCGTGAATCGGTTCAGGAGTCGGCACGGGGGCCGCCAGGACCGCCACGTCCTCGGGCCAGAGGTCCTCGGCCGTCAGGACCAGCAGGTCATCCTCGGCCGTGTCGACGAGGGTGATCTGGGGAGGCTCGGGGCCCGCATCAAGGGCCGGCAGGCTGATGTTCGGAACTGGGAAGTCGGCCTCCAGCGCCGGAGGCGGGAGGTCGGGCGTAAAGACCGGTCGGGCAATTTCTGCGGTCTTCGCAGGCTCCTGCATCGGAGGGGCCACGGCGGCAACCGGTGCGGCGGCAGGCGCGGCAGCCACCGGCGCAGCGGAGGCGACCGGGGTCGCCAGCAGCGCCTTCACGCGGTCCGCCAGTTCCCGGAGTTCGATGGGCTTCTTCAGGAAGCCCTGGATGGGGGCCTGGGCCAGCTTGGCCGGGTCCACGGGGTCCAGCACACCAGCCATCATGGCGATGGGAAGGCGGGCGGTGGCCTCCATCTCCCTCATGCGGGCCAGAAGGGCCCACCCGTCCATGCCGGGCATGGCGGTATCCACCAGCGCCACGTCGAACCGTTCGCCCCGGGCGAACCGGTCCAGGGCCTCGGCAGCGGAGTCGACACAGACCACTTCCACATCCGTGGGAGCCAGCAGGGATTCGGCGATGCGGTGGATGCTGGGATTGTCGTCCACGAGGAGGAGGCGGGGCATCTGGTTACCTCGGGAGGCCGGGAGGAAGAAAGAGTGGCTGGGCACAACGCTACCAGAAATCTGCACTTCCAACGCAAGCGAATGGGCCGGAGGCGTGTCTGGAATCTGACGCTAGCGCAACAGCTTCTTCAAGACCCGTACCCGTTCCACTTCCACCAGGCGGACCAGCAGGACCCGGTCCCCCACCCAGATCCAGGCGACGCCCAGGGGTTCGCGCAAGGCGACCTCGGGGCCGCCGGGCAGCCAGCCCTTGACGGAGGCGCGCAGGTTCAGGGCGGCGCGCCAATCCGGACGGAAGGCCTCGTTCAGCGCCTGGCGCTGGCGCTCCGGCGGCAGGGCGCTCTCGTTCCACCGCTGGTCCCAGGCATCGAAGGCCCCGTTGTCCCGCCAGGCCCAGGCCGCGTCCCAGGCGGGCCAAGGCAGCGCCCCCTCGGGCACCGGGGTCCAGTCCACCCCCGTCACCGGGCTCGTGCGGCGGGTCATCCCCTCGTCGGCGAGAGGCAAAGCCAGGGCCATGCGCTGAGGCGGGTGGGCCGTGAGCAGCCCCGGCCCGGCGGCGGCGCGGCGCCACCGTCCCTCCTTCAGAATCCAGGCGGCCCACCCCTGGACGCCTCCGTACCAAAGGCGGTCCGCCCGCGGGAACCAGAGGCGGTCCCCCGTGTGCCAGGGCAGCTCGATGCGGGCCCCGGGCAGGTCCCGGCCATCGTCCGACAGGCCCTCCACCTTCGTGGCCAGACCCCGGGGCGGAGGGGGGAGACCCGCTTCGTCCCAGGCGGCGAGGGTGGCTTCCCCCAGATCGGTCTCCAGGGGCAGGACGCCGACCAGAAGGCGGGATTCCGCCCGGGGATCCGGTTTTTCGAAAAAGCCCAGCAGCACGGCCTTCCCGTCCCAGCTGAACCGGCTCCAGGGCCCGGACTCCGTGGACCAGATCACCCGGCCCTCGGGCACCTCCAGCAGCCGCGTCTCGTAGCGGCCGTCTCCCATCTGGAGGGTGACCAGCAGGCGGTTGCCCTTGCCCGGATCCAGCCGGGCGGAGGAAAGGGGGGCATCGAATCGGTACCGGCGCCATTCCAGCCCGCGCCAGAGGACGACCTCGCTCCGTCCCTGGGGACCGTTCAGGGCCAGGCCCTGGTCGCCCAGGTAGGGCGAGGCCGGCTCCCAGGGCGTCCCGAAGCCGCCTTCGAAGGGCCAGGGCTCGGACTGGTCCGGATCCAGGGCCCCCTGGAAGCGGGGCGCCCAGCCATCCTCCAGCCTCAGCTCGGCGAGGGTCTCGCTCCCGCCAAAGCTCATCACCGCGGGGGCGTCCGCCGCGCCCACTCCGCCCGAGGTCACCGGACGCGGCGCCTGCACCACCGCGAAGAGCAGCAGCATGGCGGCGATGAAGAGGGTGGCGATGATGTACCGTTGTGGGATCACGATGGGACCGCAGAGACAGCACCATCATGCCTGATCGGAGGCGCGCCGCGATGAAGCACAAACCCGCCGTGGAGACCGAGCTCAAGCTGCGCATCCCGGCCACGGGGCCCTATCGCGCCCTGCTGGAGGCCCTCGGGTTCCGCGAGGTCATCCCCGCCCAGGCCGAGGTGAGCGTGCTCTGGGACCGGGATGGCGAGCTTCGGGCCGCGGGCTCGGCGTTGCGGACCCGGCGCTTCGCCGGGGCCTTCCGGCTGACCTGGAAGGGCCCCAAGGTGCCGGACCCCATGCTCAAGATCCGCCCGGAGCACGAGGCGGGCATCGACGACGGCGAATCCCTGGAGGCCATCCTCCGCGCCCTGGGCTACGTCCCCGTGCTGCGCATGGAGAAGAGCCGGGCCGTGTGGGATCGGGAGGAACTGGAGGCCTGCCTCGACGAGACCCCCTTCGGCTGCTACCTGGAGCTGGAGGGCGACCCCCAGGCCATCCGCGCCGCCATGGAGGGCCTGGGCCTCGCCCCCGACCGCGCCGAACCCCGCAGCTACCCCGAGCTCTACCAGGCTCACGGACTCGGTTAGGCCCCTAAAAGAAGAACCGCCAACCGCGGAGAACGCAGAGAGCGCGGGGAAAGAAAGGCTTCCTCTGCGTTCTCCACGTTCTCTGCGGTGAATCAACCGCCCGGATGGGTCGGCGCGATTCAGACCTTCAGCACCTGCTCCAGGTCCTCGATGAGGTCCTGGACGTCCTCCACGCCCACGCTGAGGCGCAGGAGGTTGTCGTTGATGCCGAGGCGCTGGCGGTCGGTCTCGGGCACGCTGCCGTGGGTCATGCTGGCGGGGTGGCAGACCAGGCTCTCCACGCCACCGAGGCTCTCGGCCAGGGAGAAGACCTTGAAGCTGGAGGCCATGCGGCGCGTGCGCTCCGCGTCGCCCGTGTCGAAGCTGACGATGCCCGAGAAGCCTTTCATCTGCTGCTTGGCCAGGGCGTGCTGGGGGTGGGACTCCAGGCCCGGGTAGTAGACGGCCTTCAGGTCCTTGCGGGCCTCCAGCCAGCGGGCGATCTGGAGGGCGCTCTGGTTGTGGCGCTCCATGCGCAGGTGCAGCGTCTTGGTGCCACGCAGGATGAGCCAGGACTCCATGGGGGAGAGGATGCCGCCGGCGGCCTTCTGGTGGAACCGCAGGCCCTCTGCGATGTCGTCGCGGCTGGTGATGGCGATGCCGCCGATGGTGTCGCTGTGGCCGTTCAGGTACTTGGTGGTGGAGTGGAAGACCAGGTCGGCTCCCAGCTCCAGGGGGCGCTGGTTGTAGGGCGTGGCGAAGGTGTTGTCCACGGCCAGCACGGCCGTGCAGCCCGCCTCCGTCATCACCCGGCGCACACCGGGGATGTCCGTGAGACCCAGCATGGGGTTGGTGGGCGTCTCCAGCATCACCAGCTTCGTGTTGGGACGCAGCGCCGCCTTGAAGGCCGCCAGATCGCCCGTGTCCACCTGGGTGTAGGTGAGGCCGAAGCGGGTCATCACCTTGTCCAGCAAGCGGAAGGTGCCGCCGTAGACGTTGTCGCCCAGCACCACGTGATCGCCGCTGGAGAGCTGCTCGAAGATGGCCTGCACCGCCGCCATGCCCGAACCGAAGGCCATGCCGTGGGCCCCGCCCTCGAGGGCCGCCAGGTTGGCCTCCAGCGCGTCGCGGGTGGGGTTGCGCACGCGGGCGTAGTCGAAGCCCTTGTTCTGGCCCAGGCCCTCCTGCACGTAGGTGCTGGTGAAGAAGACGGGCGTCATGATGGCGCCGCTGGTGGGATCCGGGCTCTGGCCGGCGTGGATGCAGCGGGTGTCGAAACGGCCTTGGGGATTCATGGGACCATCCTTCCTGGTCCACCAGTGTGAAGGTGAGCGTCCATGAGGAAAAGCATCGCTTTGGTTTCTATGCTGGCGGTCCTCCTGGCTTGTCGATCCGACAAGCCCGAGGACCGGATCCGGAAGGCCTTCGAATCCTGTCGCGCCGCCGTGGAGGACGGGGACGCGGCGGCCGCCGTGGGGCCTCTGGACCCGGCCTTCCGCGGCCCCGAAGGCATGGACAAAGGTGGCGCCCGGCTGTTCCTCCTGGGCCTCCTGAGGCAGGACAAGGTGGGTGTGACCGTGTTGCGCAACGACCTCGCCGTGCGGGGAAACGAGGCCTTCCAGGAGGTGGACCTCATCATCACGGGCCGCCAAGGCGGTCTCCTGCCCCGGGACGCCACGCGCCGATCCTTCGGCCTGCGCTGGCGGAAGGCCGGCGACGACTGGCGGATCCTGGAGATCCAGGAGCGCGAGGGACGTCAGGAGCGCTAGGAACGTCAAGAACGCTGGGAGCGCTAATCCCCCAGGTAGGCCATGAACTCCTGGTGCAGCTCCAGGGGGAGGTGGCAGGCGGCGGCCTCCTCATCCACGAGCTGGGCGCAGCGGGGGACCGCCTTCAGGAGCGAGGCCGGAATGCCCCCATCCCGGGCGTGGCGCAGGCTCTGCATCATGGCTTCCCGCCAGCCCAGGCGATAGAGCGTGACCAGCAGCATGGCGTGGGCCCTGGCATTGCCCGGATCGATGGCGAGGGCCTGGAGCAATTGGCGCCGCGTGGTTTCCAGGACATCCTTCCGGACTTCCGCCTGGCCCGCGGGACGTTTCTCCAGTGGAACCTCCTCCTCATGCTCCGGAGCCGGCGCGACTCCTCCGGCCCTGGCGACCCCCCGGGGTCCCGAACCCGGGGATGGGGGCCTCGCAGGGGGGGTGTCCCGGGGGCGCCCGGAGGCAGCGGGGGCAGAGGCGGGGAGCTCCCTCGGCGCTGTGGCCTCCTGGGCTCTCGCGGGCCGAGGCGCAGGAGCCGCTGGGAACGGGGCCGGGGCCGCGCGGAGCGGCGGGGGACCGGCGTGGAGGCAGTCCGGGCTCCAGCGCCAGTTCGGATCCTTGGCGGCCCTCAGGGCCGCCGCCAGGCCCTCGGCGCTCTGGAACCGGTTCGCCGGGTCCTTGGCCAAGGCACCGCTCAGGAGGTTCCAGACGTCGCGGCTGATGCCGTGGAAGGCCGTGGGCAGGAGGGGCGGCGGAGGCTCGTGCAGCAGGCGGTAGATCACGGCGCCGGGATTGGGCCCGTCGAAGGGGGGGATGCCCGCCAGCGTCTCGTAGAGGACCACCCCCACGGCGAACAGGTCGCTGCGGGCATCCGGACGGCCCCCCTGGAGGTACTCCGGCGCCATGTAGGTCACGGTGCCGAAGACGATGCCCTCATCCGTGGTGTCGGTGTTGAAGATCTTGGCCACCCCGAAATCCAGAACCTTGGCCTGGAGCGCCTTCCCGTCCCACACCACCCGGATGTTGGACGGCTTGATGTCCCGGTGAAGCACCTGGTGCTGGTGGGCCACCGCCAGCCCGTCGCAGACCTGGGCCAGCACCTCGAGGGTGTCCCGCGGCGAGAGGGTGCCCGCCCGGATGAGCGTGGCCAGGTCTTCGCCCTTCACCAGCTCCATGGCGAGGTAGAGCACCCCCTGCTCCTCTCCCATCTCATGGATGGTGACGATGTTCGGATGGTTCAGCGCCCCGGCGGCCCGGGCCTCCCGGGCGAACCGCTCGCGCGCCTCGGGCCCCGCGGCCGCCGAGGCCTGGATGACCTTGATGGCCACCTCCCGCCCGATGATGGGATCGCGGCCCACGTAGACATCGCCCATGCTTCCCTGAGCCAGCAGGCGGAGAATGTCGAACTTGCCGAGGCGCGTGAGCACGGGACTTTCCAAGGATTCGGCCCCGATCATCGGACGATCCCCAAGCCGCCGTCCAGGCCTTTTCAGTCCCCCTGCCCCAGCAACCAGCCCTCGTCCCGCACGGGAATGCCCAGGGCCTCGGCCTTGGCCAGCTTGGAGCCGGCCTTCTCCCCGGCCACCAGCAGCGTGGTCTTGGCGCTGACGCTGCCCGTGACCTTCGCCCCCAGGCGCTTCAGCAAGGCCTCAGCCTCCTCCCGGGAGAGCGTGGGCAGGGTGCCGGTGACGACGGCCACCTCGCCGGAGAGGGGCAGGCCGCTCCGGTCGCGGGGTACTGGCGGAGTTGGATGAATGCCCAGGGCGGACAGCCGCGAGGGCAGGTCCGGGTGCAGGGCTGCAAAGGCGCGCAGGGCGGCGGCGACCTTGGGACCCACTTCCTCCACGGCCTGGAGGCGGCCCTCCTCGGCCGTCCACAGCGCCTCCAGCGACGGGTAGGCCTCCGCCAGCAGCTCGGCGGTGCGGGCGCCCACCATGGGGATGCCCAGGGCGTGGAGCCACCGGGGCAGAGGCTTCGTGCGGGCCGCTGCCAGGGCGTCCATGAGGTTCTGGGCGGATTTCTCCGCCATGCGCTCCAGGTTCGACAGGTACGCCAGGCCCAGCAGGGGTTCCTCCAGCAGGGTGAAGATCTCCCAGGGCTGCTGGAAGCGGCCCGACGCCACCAGCTGCTCCACCAGAGCCTCGCCCATCCCCTCGATGTCCAGGGCGGACCGCCCGCCGAAGTGGAGCATGCGCGCCACCAGCTTGGCGGGGCACTCGGGATTCAGGCAGCGGATGGCCACCTCCGCATCGTCGGTCTTGCCCACCTCGCCGCCGCACATGGGACAGGCCGAGGGGACCCCCGGCGCCGGCAGGTCGCGGTCTTCTTCTCCGGGCACCAGGGCCACCACCTTGGGGATGACCTCCCCGCCCTTCTCGATGAACACGCGGTGGCCCACCTTCAGGCCCAGGCGAGCCAGCTCATCGGCGTTGTGGAGCGTCGCCCGGCGCACGGTGGAGCCCGCCACCTCCACGGCCTCCAGCTCCGCCACCGGCGTAAGCTTGCCCGTGCGGCCCACCTGCCAGGTGATGCCCAGCACCGTGGTGGTCACCTGCGTGGCGGGGTACTTGAAGGCGATGGCCCAGCGCGGCACGCGATCCGTGGCGCCCAGCCGCTGCTGAAGGTCGGCATCGAGCACCTTGATCACCACCCCATCCGTGTCGAACGGGAGCTTCAGGCGAGCCTCGGCCTGGGTGGAGATGAAGGCCAGCATGGCCTCCAGGTCCCCGGTGGCATGGGCGGGCATGACCCCGAAGCCCCAGGCGCCGAGGTGGACCATGGACCGGGCGTGATCTTCCGCCGGGCCGCCATCCCAGAGCGCCTGCCAGGGCAGGAAGGACAGCCCGCGGCCGGCCACCTCCCGGCTGTCCAGCAGCTTCATGGTGCCGCTGGCGGCGTTGCGGGGGTTGGCGAAGCGGGCCTCGCCCCGGGCGTCCCGCTGGCGGTTCAGCTCCTCCCACCGCTTGCGGGACAGGAACACCTCGCCGCGCACGGTGAGGGTGTCCGGGGCGTCCTCGGGCAGCCGCATGGGGATGTCCGCGATGGTCCGCGCGTTCTCCGTCACCAGCTCCCCGGTCTCGCCGTCGCCGCGGGTGAGGGCCTCCACCAGCTCGCCTTTCTCGTAGCGCAGCGACAGGGACAGGCCATCCACTTTCAACTCCGCCGCGTACCCCGGCGGTGCATCCGGGGCGAGCTTGCGCCACCTGACCTCCCACTCCCGCAGCTCCGACTCGGAATAGGCGTTGTCCAGGCTCAGCATGGGCACGGCGTGGCGGCGCTTCTCGAAGGCATCGATCGGCGGGGCCCCCACGCGGCGGGTGGGGCTGTTGGGGTCGGCCAGCTCCGGGTGCGCGGCCTCCAGGTCGCGCAGCTCCCGCTCCAGGGCGTCGTACTCCGCGTCGGAGACGGTGGGCTGGTCCAGCACGTAGTACCGGTGGCGGTGCTGCCGCACCTGGTCGGCCAGCTGCTTCATGCGGGTCCGGAGATCCATCACTTCACCTTCGACCGGTACAGGATGCCCATGATGAGCCCCAGGGCGAGGAAGAAGCTGAGGGTGCTGCTGCCCCCGGCGCTGAAGAAGGGCAGCACCATGCCCTTGTTGGGCAGGGCCCCCGCCACCATGCCCACGTTTACCAGCAGGTGCAGGGCGAAGATGCCCGCGGCCCCGGCGCAGAAATAGGCCTCGGCGGTGGTGTGGGCGGCCTTGGCCGCGTCGAGGATGCGACCGAGCAGGAGGCCGAAGAGGCCCAAGGCCAGCAGTACGCCCAGGAAGCCGCGCTCCTCCGCCCACACGCTGAAGGCGAAGTCGGTGGTCTTCACCGGCAGGAAGTTCAGCTGGGTCTGGGAGCCGCTGGTGAAGCCCTTGCCGATGAGGCCGCCGGAACCGATGGCGATGCGGCTCTGATTCACCTGGTAGCCCTTGCCCTGGAGGTCGCTGGAGGGATCCAGGAAAATCATCACCCGCTGCTTCTGATAGGGCTTCAGCGCGACTTTCCACGCAGCGAACCCACCCACCGTCACCAGCAGCAGGAGGGCCACCACCCACCGCGCCCGGAGCCCCTTCATGAGGGGGATGATGAGCAGGATGGGCAGGAAGCTGAGGGCCATGCCGAGATCGGGCTGGCGCTGGACGAGCAGCATGGGGAAGGCCACGAGGCCCACCGCGCCCAGCAGCTCCAGGCGGCCGATGGCATCCGCGGGCCGCGAGCCCAGTCGCTGGGATACGTAGAGCAGTGTCACCCACTTCATGAGCTCCGAGGGCTGGAAGGTCTGGCCGGCCACCACGAACCAGCGGGTGGCGCCTCCGATCTTCTTGCCCACCACCAGCACCGCCGCCAGGGCCGCCAAGCCCAGCAGGTAGGCGGGGAAGCTGTAGCGGAGGACGCGGCGGGGGTTCGTGTTCGCCAGCAGGAGCATCAGCGCCAGCCCCATGAGGTTCCAGACGGTCTGCTTGAGCCAGATGGTGGCCTGGGGCGTGTTCCGGCCCGCCGAATAGAGGGTCAGCGTGCCCAGGGCCATGAGGGCGAGGATGACCCACAGCAACCGGGAATCCAGGGCTCGGACGCGATCCTTCATTCCGCCGCCTCCGCAGGAGGGGCGAAGGGATCCACCATGCGGCCCCTCGGGGGCGGGATGGGGTTCTTCACGCGATCCACGAACCAGTACTTCACGAGCTTGGCGGCGATGGGCGCGGCGGCGGTGGAGCCGAAGCCGGCGTTCTCCACCACCACGGCGAAGGCGATCTGGGGCTTGTCGTGGGGCGCGTAGCCCGCAAAGAGGGCGTGGTCCTTCAGGTGCTTGGCCTGGCGGGCATAGTGGCTCTTGTCCACGAAGGTGGCCACCTGGGCCGTGCCGGTCTTGCCCACGAAGGGGGCTTCCCGTGCGATCTCCCGGATAAAGGGGTTGGCCGCGGCGGTTCCGCTCTGGACCACCTCGTACAGCCCCTCGTCCAGCACCGCCCAGAGCCTCGGATCGAGCGGTGTCTCCTTGGTGCCCGGGGGAGGCGCGGGCTCCAGCTGGTTGGTCTGGTCGCTGCGGAAGCCGTAGAAGAGGTGGGGCGTGAGCACCTTCCCCCGGGTGGCCAGCGTGGCGTAGAACCGCGCCAGGCCGATGGGCGTGACGCCCACGGCCCCCTGGCCGATGCCCACGCTGATGGTCTCGCCGGCATACCACTTGGGATCCTTGGGCACGGCCTTGCGCTTCCAGGCCCGGCTGGGGATGCGGGTGCGCTTCTCCCGGGGGAGGTCGATGCCCGTGCGCTCCGTCAGGCCGTACTTCTCCGCCGTGGCGTAGATGTCGTCCACGTCCAGCCGGGAGGCCACTTCGTAGAAGTAGACGTCGCAGCTCTGGGCGATGGCCTGGACCAGGTTCAGGCCCCCGTGGCCCGTGGGCTTGTCGCAGCGGAAGTCGCGGCCGTAGAAGTTCTTCTTCCCGGCGCAGTAGATCACGGTCTGGGGGGTGATGACGCCCTTCTCCAGACCCGCCAGAGCCACCAGCAGCTTGAAGGTGGAGCCCGGCGCGTAGATGCCCTGGATGGCCCGGTTGATCATGGGGCGAGCGGGATTGTTCAGGTAGCGGTCCACCATCTCCTGGCTGAGGCGGTTGAGGAAGAGGTTCGGATCGTACGAGGGGCTGGAGTACATGGCCAGGATGCCGCCGTCCCGCAGGTCGAGCACCACGGCCGCGCCCGCCTCCTCACCGTAGGCGTCCTGCATGACCTTCTGGAGGCCCGCGTCCAGGGTGAGGTAGAGGCTGTGACCCGCGACGGCGTCCGTCTGGCCGAAATGGGCGACTTCCGTTCCGAGCTGGTCCACGAGGATGCGTTTCTGGCCATCTACGCCCTTGAGCTTGTCGTTGCCGCTGGCTTCGAAGCCCTCCTTCCCGATGGTCTCGCCCAGCCGGAAGACATCGGGATTGGCCTTCATCATCGGCTCGTCCACCTCACCCACGTAACCCAGCACGTGACCCGCCAGCTCGTCGCCGAGATACACACGCCGCGGCGCCACGTCCACGCTGAGGAAGGGGAAGCGGGCCCGGACTCGCTCCGCCTGGGCGATGCCCACATCATCCAGGTTCTCCTTGAGCACCAGCGGACGGCCCTTCCCGGCCAGACGGTAGCTCTGGATCTTCCGCATGAGCCCGGCCGGGTCCAGCTCCAGGGCCTGGGCCAGGCTCTGCACGACTTCCGGTCGGGTGGGGAGATCCTCCCGCTGGATGACGAGATGCAGCGCGCGGCGGTTGTCCACGAGGCGGTAGCCGTTGCGGTCCAGCACCAGGCCCCGCGGCGCGGCGATGGGGCGGATCTTCACGGCCTGCTGCATGGCCAGCTGCTTGAACTCGCCGTGCCGGACGATCTGGAGCCAGGCGTAGATCAGCACCAGCAGGGCCACCAGGCTCCAGGCCAGGCCCTTGAACACCCCGAGGCGGCGGTGGAGGAGGGGGCGCTGCCGGGGATCCATCAGCCCAGCCGCGGAGAAGGCCCGGAGTGCAGCAGGCGCCAGGTCGCCCAGCCCCAGAGGGGCAGGCTGAGGAGGGCCCAGAACCATCCGGGACCCCAGGCGTGCGGGCCCGCGGCCAGGCGGACGGCCGTGTGGACCAGCAGGGTGTGCGCGACGACCAGGCAGGCCAGCCGCGCCAGCCAACCCTTCAGACCCTCCAGCGGCCAGCGGCCCGCCATCCAGCCGGCCGCCAAGGTCAGGGTCATGTCCGCCCAGGCCGTCCCGCCCAGGTGCGGATAGAGTCGCAGGGACCCCTCGAAGGCCCAGCCAGCGGCCGCGGCCCAGAGGACGCCCGTCAGGGGAGAGCCCGCCCGGGGCGCCAGGGCCAGCACCAGCAGGACATGCACCACGGCCTGGAGCCGCGGGAAGGGGGCGCAGAGGAACACCAGGCCCAGGGCGGCTGCGCACAGGAGGTTCTGACGCAGGGCGGAAGGAGCCGGGATCCTCATGGCGTCCCCCGCTTGCGCTGCGGCTTCTGCTCCGGCGCCACGAAGGGCGGCTGCACTTCCAGCGGCGGCTGGGCGGGCAGCAGCAGCACGGTGGAGATCCGATCCAGAGGCGCCGACAGGTTCACCTGCACCTTCAGCTCCAGGTCGCCGGGCGCCACCTCGGCCACGTAGCCCACCAGGAGGCCCCGGGGGAACACGCGGTCCAGGCCCGACGTGAGGACGGCTTCGCCCACCTGCACCACCTCCTGGTTGCTGATGTAGCGGATCAGGGCGCGCCCGGACCCCAGGCCCTGGAGCACGCCCGTCGCGCGGCTGCGCATGAGCATGACGGCCACGGAAGCGTTCGGCGCGTCCGCTGGCAGGATCTTCGACTGGGTGGGCCCCACGGACCAGAGGCGACCCACGATGCCCTCAGGCACCAGCACGCCCTGATCCGCCACCAGGCCCAGGTCCTGGCCCCGGTCCAGGATGAGCCCCCCGAAGGCGGCGGGCCGCGTGCTGAAGATCACCCGTGCCCCCTTCAGATCCAGGGGGACCTGCCGCTTCAGCCCCAGGAGCCGCACGGCCTCGTCCGCCTCCATCAGCCGGGGCGCCTCCTGTGCCATCTGGGTCCGCAACTGCGCCAGCTCTGCGCGCAACCGTTCGTTCTCGGCCTGGGTCTCCGCGAAGCTGCGGGCCGACACCCGCCGGGCCGCCCGCCACTGTGCCCACCGGGATGCCAGCCCCTGGCCGGGCTTCGAGAGGACATCGGCGGCGCGCGCCCAGTGCCGGCCGGGATGCGGGCCCAGCAGGACCCAGGTTCCGTGGCCCAGCCACAGGAGGAGGACGAGCAGGCGCTGCCAGCCCGTGTGGCTCCATCCCCACTTGGCTGCGCGGAGGGCCATCTGTCGAACCTCCCGCCAGCTAGTCGAGGATCTGGATGCGGCGCAGGAGCGGGATGTTCTCCAGCAGGAGCGCGGTTCCCCGAACCACGGCGGTCTGGGGATCCTCGGCGCGGAAGACCGGCAGGTGGGTCTCCTTGCGTAGCCGCTCGTCGAGGCCCTGGATCAGCGAACCGCCGCCCGTGAGGCAGATGCCGCGATCGATGAGGTCCGCCGCCAGCTGGGGTGGCGTCTCGTTGAGGGCCTTGCGGACCAGGTCGATGATGGCGTTGATGGGCTCGGCCAGCGCCTCGCGGATCTCCGCGTCGTTGAGCGTCAGGGTCTTGGGCAGGCCCTCGAACTGGTCCCGGCCGCTCACCTCCATGGTGCGCGTCAGCTCCGAGGGGAAGGCCGAGCCCAGCGTCCACTTCACCTCCTCGGCCGAGGCCTCGGAGATCAGCACGTTGTACTTCTCGCGGATGTACTTGATCACCGCCTCGTCCATCTCGTCGCCGGCGATGAGGATGGAATCCGAGAACACCTTGCCGTTGTAGCTGATGACGGCCACGTCCGTGGTGCCGCCGCCGATGTCGACGATCATGCAGCCGCGCTTCTCGTTGATGGCCAGGCCCGCGCCGATGGCCGCCACCATGGTCTGGTCCACGATGAAGACCTCGCCGGCCTTGGCGTCGTAGCAGACCTGCTTCACGGCCCGGCGCGCCACCTGGTGGGCCCGGGGCGGCACGCTCACCACGATGCGGGTGCGGGCGATGCCGCGGTTGGGCCGGGCCTTGGAGATGAACTGGGCCAGCATCTTCTCGGCGGCGTCCACCTCGAAGATCATGCCGTCCTTCATGGGTCGGATGGTGCGCACGCCCTGGGGGGCCCGGCCCAGCAGCTGCTTGGCCTCGTCGCCCACGGCCTCCACGTCATGGGTGACCGTGTTCACGGCCACGATGGAGGGCTCGTAGATGACAATGCGGCCCGCCTGCTTCGTATGGATCAGGGTCGACGCCGTGCCGAGGTCGATGGCGAGGTCCGAATTGAAGATGTTGGACCAGAACTGGCTGGAAAAAATGCTGGCCACTGGCGGCTCCCGGAGAACCTCCTAGAGTGCCACGAACCACCCCTCCCCGGCCAGGGAACAGAGCAGCCCTTGCCCGGATGGATCCAGGCAGGCCCGCGGCATGGCGCTACTTCCCCGCCGCCAACAGCTCCGCCACCAGCAGATCCCCGTCCAGCCGCTGGGGCAATTCCTTGTGGTAGCCCCGGACCCGCGAACCGGATGCGGGTCGCGAGCGGACAGGCCAGACGGCCTGTCCCGAGCGGGGCCCCGCACCGGTGAGCATCAGGCGCGTGTCCGGGGCGGCGTTACATCCCCGCGGCCAGCAATTCCTCCATCAGCAGGTTCCCGTCCAGCCGCTGGGGCAGTTCCTTGTGGTAGCCCCGGACCCGCGAACCGGATGCGGGTCGCGAGCGGACAGGCCAGACGGCCTGTCCCGAGCGGGGCCCCGCACCGGTGAGCATCGGGCGCGTGTCCGGGGCGGCGTTACATCCCCGCGGCCAGCAGCTCCTCCACCAGCAGGTTCCCGTCCAGCCGCTGGGGCAGCTCCTTGTGGTAGCCCCGGACCCAGCGCCTCCCGTTCACCAGCACGAACGGAATGGCCCGCTTCCCGGTCTCCATCTCGAGTTTTTCCGCGGCACCCGGGGTCGTCTCGATGTCCACCTTCCGGTGACCCACGCCCTGACCCGCCAGCCAAGTCTCCAGGCGGCGGCAATCCGGGCACCAGGCGGCGCTGTAGACCGCCAGATCTAGGCCCTTCAGGTCATCAATTCGACTCATGCGATCCTCCCGGACCTGTCATTCTGGAGTCTTAGATGCCTTTGTTGGGGGTTCCATGTCCAAGATGACCCATCGAGCCGGCCTGATCGCGGTGCCGGCCCTGTTCCTCGCCCTCGCCCTGGGCTGCGGCAAGGCCGTCAAGCCGGATTCCAGCCGCGTCATTGCCAACATCGGCGGGAGCAAGCTCACCGAAGCCGAGTTCCAGGACATCGTGAAGAGCCTGTCTCCGGATCCCAAGGAAGCCCAGGCCTTCCTGACGGACGCCGCCGCGCGCAACGACCGGGCCCAGCTCGCCCAGCGCATCGCCATGTCGAGGGCCATCACCACCTATGCCGCGCAGACGGGGCTCGACCAGGATCCCTCCGTGAAGCGCCAGCTGGAGCAGCAGCAGGCCAACGTCTACTTCCAGGCCCTGATGAAGAAGCGCATGGCGGGCATGAACCCCACCGACGAGCAGCTCCAGGCCTTCTACAAGGAGCGCGTCGAAGCGCTCAAGACTCAGGGCCGCGCCCAGGGCATCCCCCCCTTCGAGACGGTCAAGTCCCAGCTGCCCGAGCTCTGGCGCCAGCAGCACATGCAAACCCTCAGCGACCAGATCCAGAACGAGGTCAAGCAGAAGGTCCCCGTCACCCTGGCCGACGACTACCGGCCGGCGGGGGCGGAATAGGAACCTTTCGCGCGCTCGCAAACCAAGGCCCCCGGTTGGGGGCCTTGATTTTGGTGCCTGGAGACGGAATCCCCTCCTCCGGCGCTGCGCGCCTCCCCCGGGCCGCACGGGCGCTAGGGCCGCTTCCCTCGCCGGACGCATGCGTCCGACTCGGTCAGAACGCAGCCCAACCGCCCTGTGATTTCGATTCCGTCTCCGCCAAAATCAAGGCCCCCATGCGGGGGCCTTGATTTTGGTGCCTGGAGACGGAATCGAACCGCCGACACATGGATTTTCAATCCATTGCTCTACCAACTGAGCTACCCAGGCGGGAAGAGCCAGCATATCAGGCAGCGGCGCATTTTCAAGTGCCGGAACCGAGGGGATTGGTGCATCCTCAATGGTTTGAGTGCTGCTCCATCTGAGAGGTCCGCCATGGCCCGTCCCACCAAAAACCGCGAGATCCAGGTCCAGAAGCCGGCGCAGAGCCTGGCCCACTTCCAGACCAAGCTGGGCAAGAACGAGGACGAGGACGGGGGCCTTCTGAAGCCCATCCTCATCGGCATCGGGGTCCTGGTGCTGGCGGGGCTCACCTACGGCGGCTGGAGCGCCTATCAGACCCAGGCCGTGGAGAAGCACGAGGCCGCCCTCTCGGCGCTGGAAATGGAAGTCGAGGGTGATGGCGTGACGCCCGTCCCCCCCGCCGAGGTGGAGAAGCGCATGCGGGAACGCCTGGGCCGCCTGGAGGCCCTGGTGAACCAGGCGCCCTCGTCGCGGAAGGCCGCCACCGCCGGATTGCTGAGCAGCTGGCGACTGGCCCTGGACGGGAAAGAGCAGGCCCCGAGCAAGGCTGTCGACCCCTGGGGCAAGATCCGCCTCGCCCAGCGGGCCCTGGCCCTGGGGCAGGCCGATGCCGCGCGGGCCCAGCTGGACGGCCTCCGCGCCAAGGCCACCCCCGGCGAGCCCTGGGCGGAAGCCTTTTGGGCCAGCCAGATGGATGTGGACCGTCTGGCCGGTGACCGTGCGCAGGCCATGAAGGACCTGGCCGAGTACAAGGCCCGCTTCAAGGGCCGCGGTGACGCCGGCACCTTCGAAAGCCTGATCCAGAGCATCTGAGGGCCTACGGCCGAGGAGTCATCCCATGCGGATGTACGACCTGATCTACACCAAGAAGCTGGGCGGCGCCCTGTCGCCTGAGCAGATCGCCTTCTGGGTCAAGGGAGCGGCCGACGGCAGCCTCCCCGACGAGCAGAGCGCCTCGCTGCTGATGGCCATCTGCTGGCGCGGCATGACCACCGAGGAGACCCTGGCCCTCACCCTGGCCATGCGGGATTCCGGCAAGCGGATGGACCTCTCCGCCGTGCCCGGCACCAAGGTGGACAAGCACAGCACCGGCGGCGTGGGCGACAAGACCACCCTCATCCTCGGCCCCATCGTGGCGGCCTGCGGCGTGCCCTGCCCCATGTTCAGCGGGCGCGGCCTGGGCCACACCGGGGGCACCGTGGACAAGTTCGCCGCCATCCCCGGCCTCAAGGTGGAACTCACGGACGCGGAATTCATCCGCAGCCTGAAGGAGACCCGCTTCGCCAACTCCGCGCCCACGGGGAACATCGCCCCCGCGGACAAGAAGCTCTACGCCCTGCGCGACACCACCGCCACCGTCGAAAGCATCCCCCTCATCACCGCCAGCATCATGTCGAAGAAGCTGGCCGGGGGCGCCGACGCGCTGGTGCTGGACGTGAAGTGCGGCCCGACCGCCTTCATGAAGACCTTGGAGGACGCCCGGACCCTGGCCCAGAGCATGGTGGACGTGGGCACCGCCCACGGCATGCAGATCCGGGCCCTCATCACCCGCATGGACGCGCCCCTCGGCTGGGCCATCGGCAATGCCCTGGAGGTCATGGAGTCCGTGGAGATCCTAAGCGGTCAGCACGCCGATTCCGAGCTGGCCCAGATGAGCTTCCGCCTCGCTGCGGAGATGCTGATCATGGGCGGCGCCGCCAAGACGCTTCCCGAGGCCCAGGCCCTGGTCGAGGCCAGCATCCAGGACGGCTCGGCCCTGGAGACCCTGCGGCGCTTCGTGACCCTCAACGGCGGGGATGCGACGGCCCTGGACGACTTCAGCCGCCTGCCCCAGGCCGGTCAGACGGTGGACATCCGGGCCGATCGGGCCGGCTACGTGTCCGCCATCGACGGCCGCGCCCTGGGCCTCCTCGCCATGGAACTGGGCGCGGGGCGAAAGGATCAGAAGGACGTGCTGGATCTCGGCGTGGGAATCCGGGTTCGCGCCACCGTCGGCCAGCGGGTCGAACCGGGGGACGTGGTCTTCACGGCCCATGCCAAGGCCGGCTACTCGCTGAAGCCGGACGCATTCCTGGCCACCTTGGAGCTCGCGGCGGCGCGGCCCGCGGAGGCCCCCTGGCTGCTGGACACCATCGGCTGCTGAGTCTCAATAAGCGGGCAAGTGCGCCCTTGTCGGCAAGGGTTCCCAGAAATTTATAAAAAAAGACGATTGACCTGGGTCCAGCCGCTATAATGCGACCCAACCAGAATCGATCTTTTCCACGATGAAGTCCCAGACGTCAAGCCTGGGGGTCCGAGCGGACCCTTGATCGACGACGTCTGGTGGAGGACCCGTGTTCACCCTCGGGACCTGCGATGCATGGCCCCGATTTCCATGGAGGCTGTATGCATGGACGTTTTTCCCACCTCGGCCGTCTGACGGCCCTCCTCGCCCTCGGCGGAGTGATCCTGTGCGCACAGGACGCCACGACGGGCGCCATCTCGGGGACGGTGACCGCCCCGAACGGGGCCCCGGTCGCCGGCGCGAAGGTCATCCTTGACGGTGGCCGCGGCCAGATCGTGCGCGTGACCGACGCCAACGGTGCCTTCAAGGCGTCCGCCCTGATTCCCGGCCAGTACCACCTCACGGTGACAGCGGCCGGCTACGAGACGGCGACGAAGCTCATCGCCACCGCCTCCATCAACACCCTGACGCCCGTCCGGGTCACCATGACCAAGGCGGCAGGCGCCGTGGTCGAGGTGATCGCCGCCTCCCAGGTCCTGGACACCACCACCCAGACCTCGGGTTCGACCTACACCGCCGAGACCATCTCCGCCCTCCCCCTGGGCCGGTCCTTCTCCTCCGTGGTGAACCTGGCCCCTGGCGTCTCCAGCAGCGGCATCGACGCCAACAACCCCTCCGTGGGCGGTTCATCCGGCCTTGAGAACCAGTACATCATCGATGGCGTCAACACCACCGGCGCCGGCTATGGGGCCAGCGGATCGTATTCCATCGTCTACGGGTCCCTCGGAACCGGCATCAACACCGACTTCATCAGCGAAGTGCAGATCAAGAGCTTCGGCATGGACGCCGAGTTCGGCGGCGCCACCGGCGGCATGGTCAACGCTGTCACCAAGACCGGTGACAACTCCTTGCATGCCCAGGTCTTTGCCTATTTCGACATCGACAGCCTCCAGGCCAAGGACAAGGTCCCGCCCCGGATCGATCCGACCCTCCGGATCACTCCGTCCTTCGACAGCAGGGACCGCTATGAAATCGGCTTCACGGTCTCCGGCCCCATCATCAAGGACCGCCTTTTCTACTTCATCGGATACAACCCCATCCGCACCAAGGTGAAGCGGACTCAGGTGGATCCCGACCAGCCCTACTACGGCCGGCAGGTCGAGCAGAAGACCGAGACGGACACCTACTACGGAAAACTGAACTGGATGATCACCACCACCCAGTCGTTGGAATTCAGCATCTTCGGGGATCCCGGCAAGCTGCCCTTCGGCCCCAACCTCACCAACGCCATCTACAACGCCCCCTATTCCTGGGAGGAAGTGGAGTTCGGCGGCCGCAACTGGACCTTGAAATACAACGGTGTGTTCTTCAACGACTTCCTGGTGGAGGCCCGGGTCTCCCAGGCCAACAACAA
Source organism: Geothrix sp. SG200 (assembly GCF_022808935.1). Taxonomy (GTDB): domain Bacteria; phylum Acidobacteriota; class Holophagae; order Holophagales; family Holophagaceae; genus Geothrix; species Geothrix alkalitolerans. The sequence goes on along the minus strand of NZ_JAKZFR010000003.1, from coordinate 240,074 downwards.
GTTCCGGCGGAAGCTGGATCCCGCCGTGCAGGCCACCTTCCGGGTGACGGACGTCTACACCGGCTTCGCCTATGCCCCCGGCCCCGGATTCGTGGATGGCACCGACGACCGTAACCGCCAGTACGACCTCAAGCTGACCAAGACCTTCGGCCCCGTCGAAATGAAGGTGGGCTACTTCAAGGAGGACATCGACCACAAGGGCGGCAACACCTATCAAGGCCCCCCGGGCTTCGTGGATCCGCACACCACCGCCACCGGCCAGCCCTACTCCAGCGGCGCCCTGGTCAGCCAGCGCTACTATATGCTGGATCCCACCCTTGTCGATGTGAACGGGCACACGCCCCTCAACAACATCGCCCCCTACTGGCGCATCACCCGCGCCCGCACCTCGCCTCCCCTCATCCCCACCTCCGCGCCTTGGGAAGGCTACTTCATCCAGGCGAAGTACTCCTGGAACAACCGCCTGTTCGTGAAGGCCGGGTTCCGCTGGGAGCAGGAGGACATGAAGGGCCTGCAGCAGACCTACAAGTTCAAGGCCCAGGACGCCATGGCGCCCCGCATCTCCATCACCTGGGATCCGGAAGGCGACGGGCGGAACAAGATCTACGCCTTCTACGGCAAGTACTTCGAGAAGGTCCCCCTGGATCTCGCGGTCCGCTCCCTCAGCACCGAGGTCGGCGTGAGCCGGTCCGACTTCTACAACATCAGCAGCGGCTACAACGGCCTCAGCAACCCCATCGAGAATGGCGTGTCCATCCGCGACGTCCGTCCGGACACGGTCAATGGCTACGGCATCGCCGGCAGCACCAACTCCACCCACTTCATCGGGAGCCAGGGGTTCCTGACGCCCGTGCTTCCCAATACCAAACTTCCCTACACGAACGAGTATGTCCTCGGCTGGGACATGCGCCCCTCCGATGGGCTCACCCTCAGCAACCGGATCATCTACCGCTCCGTGGGCCGCGTCCTCGAGGACCTGGGCATCGACGGCGGCAACAACCTGCCCTATTTCATCGGCAACCCCGGCGAGAACACCGACGTGATCACCTCCATGGCGGCGGCCATCGACCCCACCCTGGGAAACAGCATCACCCCCACCGCTTCCTGGCCCAAACCCAAGCGTGATTACTGGGCCTTCGAATTCGAGGCGACGAAGAACGCCAAGAACTGGATGGCCTTCTTCAACCTCCGGCTCTCCCGGCTCGAGGGAAACTATGAGGGCCTGTTCCGCAATGACAACGGCCAGAGCGATCCGAACATCACCTCGCTCTTTGACTTCTCCCTGGAGTACATGAAGAAGTACGAGACCCCGGGCAATCCCGATTACCACCCCCGTGGCTTGACGGGTGACGAGGCCTTCGCCTCGGGCCCCCTCCCCAACGACCGCACCGTCGTGGCCAATGGTGGCTTTACCTACCAGTGGGACTTCGGCTTCTCTCTCACCACCCTGGTCAAGTTCCAGACAGGCACGCCCCTGAACAAGCTCTATGGCCTGATCGACTACGACAACAGCGGCGAGCTCGCTGCCGGTGGACGAGGATCCATGGGGCGCACCCCCAACACCCTGAACTTCGATCTGAGCGGCCAGTACGTCTGGAAGCTGGCCAACAAGCACCAGATCTCCGCCCGCATCGATGTGTTCAACCTGTGGAACGTCCACAAGCCGGTCACCTACGACCAGGACTATGAGGCCTCGGTGGATGCCCCCAACGGCAACTTCATGAACGTGCTGACCTACCAGACAGCCCGCCGGATCCGGTTGGGTCTGAAGTACCAGTTCTGATCCACCCTCGCCACGAGGATTCCGGGCCCCTTCGGGGGCCCGTTTTACGTCCGCCAAACCCGGTCAAACCTGCAGGCTCGACCCGACCCGCATGGTCTTCCGGATAGACCAAAGAAAATACCGTCTCACCCCTTCAGGCAGCTTCTTGACACTGCGATAACCTCGCAAGTAGAGGCATGCCTTCGAAGCTAAAGTGGAGTGCCGATTCGGTCGAATCGGTTCCCAACTTTCTGGCCGAATTAACAAAAATTAATATCCCTCGCAAGACAATGGCCGCATCATCGTGCTCTGATCTTTCTCCCCTTTAATGCCTTCTGCCGTCCCCGATGCCTGGGCAATTCCCTGGGCGCCCTCGGAGATCGCGGATGTTTTTTCAACGCAGAGCCGCCCTGTCCGGCTCTGGTCTTCGGAGGATGCAATGCATCTCTTGAACAACCGCCTGGGCCGCCTCACGGCCCTCATCGCCCTGGGCGGGGCAGCGCTGTACTCGCAGGGCACCCAGACTGCGAACATCACCGGCACGGTGGTCGACGCCGCTGGCGCCCCCGTGGCTGGCGTCACTGTCCGCCTCACCTCCCCCGCCCTCCAGGGCGTCCGCACCTACGTCACGGACGCGACGGGCAAGTTCATCGCCCGCCTGCTGCCTCCCGGCCTCTACACCATCCAGTACACCAAGGACGGCCTCGAGACCCGGAAGATCACCGAGCAGATCGGCATCGACCAGACCTTCAGCCCCAAGGTCACCCTGAGCAAGGCCGGTGGCGCCGTGGTCGAAGTGATCGCCGCCGCTCCCGCCGTGGACAAGACTGACGTCAAGACCGCCAGCAACTACCGCAACGACACTGTCGATCTCCTGCCCAACGCCCGCACGATGGAAGGCGTCGCCCTCCTCACCCCCGGCGTCACGGCCGGCGTGGGCGGCCGCGTGCAGATCCGCGGCGCCATGACCTCCGGCAACCTCTACCTGCTGGACGGCCAGAACATCGCTGACAACGCCTACAACAACCGCGGCGTCCGCACCATCGATGACTCCATCGAAGAGACCCAGGTCATCACCGGCGCCATGTCCGCCGAGTACGGCGACGTGGACGGCGGCGTCATCAACTCCATCACCCGCTCGGGCGGCAACGAGTTCTCCGGCTCCCTCCGCTGGGAACTGAGCAACGCCGCGTGGAATGCCACGGCCCCCACGCAGGACCGCACCAAGATCAACAACGTGCTCAACGAAGAGAAGACCCTCTTCCTGAGCGGCCCCATCCTCAAGGACCGTCTGTGGTTCGCCGCCTCCTTCTTCAAGACGGATCAGGCCACCGCCGGCGCCATCACGCGCAACCAGAAGGATGTCTACGGCCTCTGGCCCGCCGGCACCAACCTGAACGGTCCCGAGGGCCTGAACGCCGGCTACACCGCGACCTCCAAGGAAATCCGCCGGCAGGCGAAGCTGACCTGGTCCGTCAATCAGGACCACACGGTCATCGCGTCGTTCATGAACTCCAGCACTGACCAGATCAACCGCAACTACTCCGCGGCCGAGCTGCGTTCCCTGGTGCCCCAGATCAACACCAGCGAGTTCTGGAAGCTGTCCTGGCGCGCTGCCTGGGCCACCAACTTCACCACAGAACTGAACATCGGCAACAAGAAGCAGAACCTCTCTGCCGGCGGCTCGCCCAACGGCGAGAGCCCCTTCTACACCTACGGCATCGGCGGCTACAGCAACAACGGCATCTTCAACAGCGCCGACGGCGGCGACGAGCGCGACAACCGCACCTACAACATCAAGGCCAGCCTCTTCTGGGATGCCGCCGGCAGCCACCAGACCGACTTCGGCATCGACTACTACGAGGGCAAGCGCCAGGCCAAGAACGAGCAGACCCCCACTGGCTACATCTTCGGTGTCTATGGTCTGAACCTGGCCACCCGTCAGGCCTTTGGCGCCGACGTCTGGACCTACCAGAGCGGGTCCGGCTCCGCCAAGAACTACTCCTACGGCCTCTACGTCAACGACAAGTGGAGCCTCAACCAGCACTGGAATTTCCAGCTGGGTCTGCGCTTCGACAAGTACAAGGCCAAGAACGAGGGCGGCACCGAGACCGCCGGCGCCGACGGCCTGTCCCCCCGCCTGGGCCTGAAGTACGACCTCTTCGGCGACAGCAAGCACATCTTCGGTCTGAGCTTCGCCCGGTACAATGCCAAGGTGCTGGAGGGTATCACCAACTCCGTCACCAGCCAGGGCAATCCCACCGAGATCGACTACGCCTACATCGGACCCTGGCAGCCCATGAGCCTGACGGCCCTGCAGGACCTGTCCCTCTACGACATCGGCGGCACGCCCACCTACTACAACGACCCCAAGCTGAACGTCCGCCTGAGCAGCAACCTCAAGGCCCCCACCGTGGATGAAGTGCAGGGCAGCTACGCCTACTCCTTCAACTACGGCCCCATGGGCGACGGCTACGTCAAGGTCACCGGCGTCTACAAGAAGTGGAAGAACCTCATCGACTACAGCGTGGGCAACATGGGCACCGTGTCCGATCCCACGGGCACCCCGATCTATATCCGCGTGTGGGACAACAACCCGGATGCCCAGCGCAAGTACAAGGGCCTGGAGCTCGAGGGCAGCTACAACCGCAATGAGTGGAGCTTCCTGGGCAACATCACCTGGAGCGAGCTCAAGGGCAACTACGAGGGCGAGAGCACCAACTCCCCCGGCCGTGGCGAGGGCCTGAACAACTTCAACGTCCAGGATGGCGTGGCCCTCTACGACCGCAACTGGACCACCCCCGAAGGCTACCTCTCCGGCCACGTGCCCATCCGCATGCGCGTCACGGGCAACCGCACCTACCTGAACTCCTTCGGCAAGACCTCCATCGGCCTGGTCTACCGATTCGACGCCGGTTCCCACTACAGCGACACCCGCAACATCACCCCGCGGGCCCTGGGTGGTACGAGCACAATCGCGGACCCGAATTACGATCCCACCCGCGCTCTCAGTGACACCAACAACCCCTACCTGACGAACCTCAGCAGCCAGTTCGGCACCGCGGCCACTCAGTACATGAACCAGCAGCGCGGCACCGGCGTCTACAACGCCGCCTCCTACCTGGACCTGGCCATCACCCACGACTTCCCCCTGTTCAAGGTGGCGGGCAAGGACGTGACGGCCTTCGGCAAGGTGGTCATCGGCAACGTGTTCAACCACCAGCAGCTCGTCACCTTCGACACGTCCTACAACTCGGCGCCTCAGGCCGTGGCCGGCGGCAGTGTGAACTCCCCCTGGATTCGCACCTCCGCCTTCGGCAAACCGACCAGCTACCTCAGCTACGGCACGGCCCGCACCATCACCGCATCCGCCGGCTTCCGCTTCTAATCGGGAACGCCGCTTTCGGAAAGAGGCCCGCAAGGGCCTCTTTCCTTATGTACTAAGGAAAACCTGTCGAAAGATCTAGATCCATTAGCATCACGTTGCGATGCCTGTATTCCCGGACTCAAGGTCAAATTTATTTGTAAAGTTCTTGGAACCTGGCCTATCCTTTCGACACTCGTCCCCGCTCTTTGGCAGTCCCCCGAATTCGGAACCGCCGCCGCCGCAGACCCTGCGGCGGACTTGTTTACCCCCACTCGACTTCGCTTTTTCTCGCTTTTTACCTGCACCATGCGGCATTGCCGCCTTCCCCCCAAAAGGAGTTTCTATGAATCGTGTCTTAACCCGGCTGGGCTTCACGGCCGCCGCCATCGTCGCCGGGAGCGGCATCGTCGCGCACGCGCAGACGGCCACCACCGGTGCCGTCAGCGGCGCAGTGACGGATGGCAAGGGCGCCCCGATCGCCGGTGCGACCGTCCGCCTGACCTCCGCCCAGACCACGCGCCAGGCGGTGACGGGCGCCGACGGCTCCTTCCGCCTCGGCCTCCTGAACCCCGGTGCCTGGACCATCGAGGTCACCAAGTCGGGCCTTCAGAAATTCACCCAGAACCTCAGCGTCCTGGTGAACCAGACCCAGCCCGTCAATATCAAGATGGCCTCTGAGGCGGCCACCGTGGTCGAGGTGCTCGGCACCACCGCCACCGTGGACACCACCACCACCCAGACGGGTCTGGTGACCTCCATGGACAACCTGTCCGCCATCCCCAAGGGCCGCGACATGAGCACCGTCGCCATGCTGGCCCCTGGCGTGGTCACTGGCGGCTTCGGCAACGACCCTTCCATCGGCGGCGGCTCCTCGGCTGAGAACAGCTACGTCGTGGACGGCCTCTCCACCACCAACACGGCCAAGGGCTTCCAGGGCGCCTCCCTCGTCACCGACTTCATCGACCAGGTGGAAGTCCAGACCGGCGGCTTCAAGCCCGAGTTCAGCGCCCTCGGCGGCGTGATCAATGCCATCACCAAGTCCGGCACCAACGCCTTCAAGGGCTCCGCCTGGGCCACCTGGGACGCCATCGGCATCCAGGCCCTGCCCAAGAGGAACGACTACTTCAAGCAGGCCCCCCCCAACAGCCGCTACGACCTCGGCGGTGAGGTGAGCGGTCCCATCATCAAGGACAAGCTCTTCTTCTTCGTCGGCGTGGACGGCAGCAAGACCGAGGCCCCCGAGAGCAACAACCTCCCCAACCGTAGCGGCCTGCGCAACGGCGACGAGACGATCGACGCCTTCCAGGTCATCGGCAAGATCAACTGGTACCTGACCCAGGACCAGCAGATCACCTTCTCCGCCAACGTGAACAACTCGAAGGACGATTTCCCCAACCAGTACCCGGGCACCCTGGGCAACGCCCAGCTCGGCTACAACCGGAAGGACACTGTCCAGAACTTCGTGCTGAACTACGACTGGAACATCAGCCCCAGCCTGTTCCTCAGCGCCAAGTTGGGCACCACCCAGTACAAGACCACCAACAATCCCACGGATACCACGCATGTCCGCGTGACTGACTACCTCTGGGAGGAGACCGGCCCCGGCTTCCTCAACGGCGATCCCAATGCCGGCAGCGGCCTGGCCTTTGCGCGTGGCGGCGCGGGCTACTACGTGGGTGAAGACAAGACTCAGACCACCCAGGCCCGTGTGGACCTGAGCTGGTTCGTGGGCAACCACAACATGAAGTTCGGCGTGTCCCAGCTCACCTCCAAGTACACGGAAGTCGCTGCCACCTCCGGTGGTGAGCGCGTTTCGATCAACCCTCTGGGCTCGTCCACCCAGATCATCCGCCAGTTCCTTCACACCAACGCCACCGTGAAGGCGATCATCAGCGCCGTCTACGCCCAGGACACCTGGGATGTGGGCGCCGGCGTCAAGCTCATGTATGGCTTCCGCTTCGAGACCCAGGACCAGCGGGATCTCCACGACAAGTCCTTCATGAAGTTTGACAAGTTCAGCGACTACATCCAGCCCCGCCTGGGCTTCACCTGGGACGTGAACCAGGATGGCAAGACCAAGGTCAGCGGCAACTACGCCAAGTACTTCGAGCAGATCCCCCAGCGCATGGCCATTCGCGTCTACGCGAACGAGACCTACCTGCGCTACAACTACCGTCCCTCCAACTCCACCTACGACAATGCCACCGGTGCCTACACCTACGGGGCCACGCCGAACACCATCACCGACTACGGCACGCCCTTCAGCTTCGACCCCATTGCCGAGGGCACCAAGCTCCCCGAGCGCAATGAGTACATCCTGGGCGTGGACCACACCTTCGCCAGCGGCTGGACCGCGGGCGTCCACGCCAAGTACCGCGAGCTGAAGAACCCCATGGAAGACATGGTGTTCACCGATCAGTACGGCAACCCCTACGATGAGGGTCCGGCCATCTCCTACACCGCCGGCGGCACTCCCCGCTACGGCGCTGGCGCGGCCGTCATCGGCAATCCCGGCGCCTTCCAGCAGTGGCGTCCGAATGCGAAGAGCATGACCAACGTGATCCTCGCGGGCGGGCCCGGCAGCTCCACGTATTTCGGCTATCCCTACCCCTACAACAGCTACGGCATCAACATCCTGGACTACTACAACCCCGCCACGGGTCTCTTCACGGTCCAGAACACCGGGTATGAGAAGGCCGGCAACAAGTACTCCAGCGTGGACTTCACCCTGGACAAGAAGACCGACCGTGACACCTTCAGCTTCAGCTACACCTGGAGCCGCCTGGAAGGCAACTACGAGGGTGTGGTGTCCAGCTCCAATGGCCAGGCGGATGGCAACATCACCGCCAGCTTCGACTACTTCCCCTATGTGGGCTGGGGCCTGCTGCCCAACGACCGCACCCACGTGGTCAAGCTCTTCGCCAGCCACCGCTTCGACTTCTTCGGTGGCGATCTGAACGTGGGCGTCAACTGGACCTACCAGAGCGGCACCCCCAACAGCGCCTGGGATGACGGCTCCCTCACCCACGGCAAGGCCCCGGGCTACGACACGGCCCACCTCGGCTACCTCGATTACGACAACAACACCACCCTGAGTGGCAACCCCGTCGTCATCTCCTCCGAGGCCGCCTACAACGATGTCAACAACTGGGGTCCGGATGGCGTTGGCACCCAGTGGATCGGCCCCGCGTCCGACACCTACAATTTCCTCGACATCGGCTTCTACGGCGATGCCGTGGCCACCAACGGGAAGCAGGGCGACGCTGGTCGCTCGCCCGCGCTCAACAACGTGGACCTGCACCTCGACTGGGCCTACAAGATCGGCAAGAAGTACAAGCTGATCCCCAGCGTGGACGTGTTCAACCTGTTCAACACCCGCTACGCCACTGGCCAGCTCCAGCAGGCCACCGACCAGGGCGGCACCGCAGATGTCCGCTACGGCGCTGCCAACGGCTGGCAGGTCGGCCGCCGCTACCGGTTCGGCGTGAAGTTCCAGTTCTAATCGGAACCCACGACCGCAATGAAAACGGGCCCTTCGGGGCCCGTTTTCATTGGGCGCCACGCCATTATTGATGATGTATCAATCGCCTATTCTTTCAACAAGAGGGCGTCAATCTTCTTCTATTTCCCGGGCTTTCAGTCGCCTGACTCATTAATATCGCGTTGCGATGTAACGCATGAAAAGGTCAAGAAAAGCATGAAGAAACTCGAGAACCTGTCCTATCCTTATCGCACTTTCCGCTCTTTCGATCTCGACGTCCTGTTACTCCCGGGGCTTGTCGTCCCGCCTCCATGAATCCTGGTTGGAGGTCGGCCGCGGTCTAGGCGAAGGCAGGCTCGATGTCTCGACAACCTTCACCCGTGCGGCCTACCGCACCCACCAGGAGTTTTGCATGCATCTCTCCCCCTCCCGAATGGCCCGCACCACGGCCCTTCTTGTGGCCATGGGCGCCGCGCTCCACGCGGCCGGCGATGGCGGCATCACCGTCACAGTGACCAACACCGCCGGTGCGCCCGTCCCCGGGGCCACGGTCATCATCTCCAGCCCCACCCAGATCGGCGGCGCCCGCACCGAAGTCGCTGACCATGATGGAAAGGCCCGCTTCCTGCGCCTCATCCCCGGCAGGTTCCGGGTCCTGGTCACGGCCAAGGAATACCAGACGGCGACCATCGAGAAGGTGGATGTGCTCGTGGACCAGACCCAGAGCGTGAACGCCCGTCTGGCGCCTCTGGGCGCGGCGGTGGTCGAGGTGGTCAGCAGCATCAGCGCCGTGGACGTCACCACCGTCACGGCCGGCACTCAGCTCACCCAGGAGGAACTGACCAGCCTGCCCGTGGCCCGCAACCAGATGGCCACCATCAACCTGGCCCCCGGCGTTGTCAGCGTCGGCGGCAACCCCTCACTGGCCGCCGGACTCAACCGAGACAACTTCGGCAACAACGGCGCACGCAACAACACCTACCTCATCGATGGCATCGATGTGACCAGCCCGGAATCGGGCCTTTACCGCACGACCATCGCCCCCGAGCTGGTGGCCGCCCAGGACATCAAGACTGGGGCCATCACGGCCGAGTACACGGCCCGCGCCGGCCTGTTCTCCAACACCACCACCATCTCCGGGTCCAACGACTGGAGCGGCGGCATCAACTACTACCACCGCTCGTCGGATTGGTGGAACTCGGTGGGTCGCTATCGCCTGGCCGTCGTGCCTTCCCAGCTGAACGACACCACGGTCTACTTCTCCGGTCCCATCCTGAAGGACAAGCTGTGGATCGTCGCCTCGGGCCAGAAAGTCAAGGAGGACGGCACCGCCAAGGTAGACCCCTCCGCGACTCTGACCCCCGGCGAGACGCGGAGCACCGTCATCAACGACGAGTCCCGCTACTTCTTCAAGCTAACCTGGGCCATCGCCCCGGGCCACACGGTGGTGGGCGGCTTCAACCGCAATCCCAGCACCTTCGACAACCTTGCGAGCCCCCTCGTCGTGTCCAGCCAGGCCACCCGGACCGAGCGTGGCGGCAACAACTACAACCTGTCCTACACGTGGCAGGAATCCAAGTTCATCCTCGATGCCCGCTTCCTTCGGCATGAAGAGGCGGACACCACCCAGGCCCTCCGCGCCGACCTCGGTCCCCAGATCATTCTGGAATCCAATGTCGCCATCCCCTCCATCCAGAGGACTTTCGGCGGCGGCTCCGCCGGCACCGCCCGCAAGTACCAGGTGGACAACGGCCGCGTGGACTTCACGTATCTCTTCGAGGCCGCCGGCAGCCACACCCTCAAGATGGGCATCCAGAAGGGCAAATCAGAGCTCACGCAGACCATCTTCATCGTCAACGGCACCTGGTACGACAACCTGACCGCCTCGCAGAACGCCGCGGCCACGGGGAGCAACGGCCCGACCTTCAACCTGGTCGACCAGGGCGTCGCCGCCACCTCGACGACCCCCAAGATCCCGCCCTACGGGGGCTATGTGCCCGGGACCGGGAGCCGCCTCCTCACGGCCATCAACAGCGGCAACTACAACTCGGTCCGCACCGCGCTTGATTCGAACGGCGACGGCGTCGTTTCCGCGAGCGAGCTGGATGCCTATCAATTCAATGAGCTCTTCGACCCCGCCCGCCCGTACCTCGGCTACTACGGCTACCGCCGCAACCTGGCCAGCAAGGCCACCTCGTCTCCCCGCATGGAGACCCAGGGCGGCTACATCCAGGATCAGTGGCAGATCGGTACCTGGACCTTCAGCCCCGGCGTCCGCTTCGATTCCTACGAATACAAGGCGGACAATGGCCAGTCCCTCTTCAAGACCGGCGCGAACTGGGCACCCCGTCTCGGCGTCACCTGGGACGTGAAGGGCAACGGCCGCACCAAGGCCTACGCCTACTTCGGCCGCTACATCGACCCCATCAAGCTGGACATGGTGCGCTTCACTGGGAGCCTCACCAGCTCGGTCCAGACCGAGGACATCCGCCTTGCCGGCGTGTGGGTCACCGAGAACACGCGAGGCGGCAGCAAGACGGTAGACGCCGTGTTCGCGGATTCCTTCAAGCTGCCCAAGACCGATGAATTCCGACTGGGCTTCGCCCAGGACTTCGGCAATGCCTGGACCGCGGAAGCCACCTACACCTACCGCCGCGACTACGACATCGTCGAGGACTGGGATCCCACCCTCTACACAAGCGCGGACCGGCTGGAAGCCGAGGCCCGGTCCTTGTACGGGCTGTACACGGCCAATCCCACGACCGGCAAGCTCGATGTGCCCATTCCCTATTCCCAGCTGACTTCCGCGCAGCTCAAAGCCGTGAATCGCTTCCGTTCCCTGGCCATCGACCCGAACTACTTCGCGGGCGGCGGCTACTCAGGCGCCCAGAATGTGGCCCGCGTGAATGGCGGCACTCTGAACTTCGTGCTCGCCAACCTGCCCGGCGGCTTCCGCTACTACAACACGGTGGACTTGACGGTTACCCGCCGTCTCCAGGATCACTGGGGCGGCTTCGCCACCTTCAGCCGCATCCGGGCCACGGGCAACTCCAACAGCTCAGGCAACGCCGACTACCAGGGCGATCTGGCCCGTTTCGACCCGCGGCTGGGCTACAACAACGGCAGCCTCGAAGGCTCCCTCGACTGGATGGGCAAGGCGTACGCCTACTACAAGTGGGACTCCGGCTTCCTCATCGGCGCCACCTACAACGTGGTCTCCGGCTATCACTACAGCGACGGGCAGGTCTTCTCCAGCCGCCTGCTGCTGCTCGCTCCTAAGGACCCGGCCATGGTCGACACCGAGACCCTCGGCAAGAACATGAGCCCCCGCTACGACACGATGGATGTCCACCTCCAGTACGACTTCAAGGTCTGGCAGAAGACCAAGGGCTCGGTCTCCCTGGATGTGTTCAACTTCTTCAACCGGCAGCTGGCCACCGACGTGGCCGCGGCCCAGAACTTCCCCTTCAGCGGCCTCAGCGTGGGCCAGGCCTACGCCTGGATTCCGCCCCGCCGCTGGAACGTGGGCGTGAAGTTCTCCTTCTAGCCCGGATCTCCAATCCGCAAAGCTCGGCCCCCGGAAGGGGGCCGAGCCATGTACCGCCGCCCCGGGAATGGCGCCGTCAGTCCTTCGGCACCCACTGGATGTCGGGCACGCCGGCGGTGGCGTTCTCGGCGCGGGCGAGGGCGAAGAGCCAGTCGCTGAGTCGGTTCAGGTAGGCCAGGACAGCGGGGTTCAGCGGCTCCTCGTGGGTGAGGGCCACCACCTCGCGCTCGGCCCGGCGGCAGACCGTGCGGGCCAGGTGGGCGTGGGCCGAGGCGGACGTGCCTCCAGGCAGCACGAAGGCCGTCATGGGCGGCGCCAGGGCGGTCAGGCGGTCGATGTCCGCCTCCATGTCCGCCAGGGCCCAGGTGGGGGTGCTCATGCGAGCGCCCAGCAGCTCCTGGCGGTTGGCCGGCGTGGCGAGGATGGCCCCCAGCACGAAGAGATCGTGCTGGATGCGCTGCAGGGTCTCCTGCGTGGCGCAGGGAGCCGTGGCGTGGAGCAGCAGCAGGCCCATGACGCTGTTCAGCTCGTCCAGTGTGCCGTAGGCCACCAGCCGCAGATGGGACTTGCTGACCCGCTCCCCCCCGAAGAGACCCGAGGAGCCGTCATCGCCGGTGCGTGTGTAGAGCTTCATGACTGGACCCCAAAAAACAGGACAGGATGAACAGGATTTTGAAGGATGAACAGGATTCAAAAACAAATGACGGAAGCAACATCAGAACTGTTTTTCTTCATTCATCCTGTTAATCCATCTTTCCATCCTGTTAATCCTGTCCGCGACTTTCGCCGATGCGGGTCGGCGCCTACGCCCCGCCACGGGCGCGGCTCCAGGCCACAGTATCCATCCGCCAGTCCGCCAGGTCGGCCAGGCCGGCGGCATCCAGGATGCCGCGGTGTTCGGCTTCCTCGGACAGCACCTGGAAGGAGCCGAGCACCTCGAACGGAATGTGAGCCGAGGCGAAGGCCTGTTCCGCCTGGGGCAGGCCGTAGCTGAAGAGGGCCAGCACCGCCGGCACCTCCGCGCCCTCGGCCCGAAGTGCGTCCGCGCACTTGAGGCTGGACATGCCCGTGGAGATCAGGTCCTCGATGAGCACCGCGCGGTGTCCCTTGGCCAGGGGGCCCTCCACCTGACGACCCATGCCGTGGTTCTTGGGCGTGGGGCGTACGTAGGCCATGGGCAGGCCCAGGCGGTCCGCCACCATGGCCGCCCAGGGCACGCCTGCGGTGGCGGCGCCGGCCACGAGCGTGGGGGTGAAGCTGGCGGCCCGCTCCGCCAGGGCCGCCACGATCTGGCCGCGGGCCTCGGGAAAGCCCAGGAGCTGGCGGTTGTCGCAGTAGATGGGCGCCTTCAGGCCGCTGGCCCAGGTGAAGGGGTCCAGGGGCTGGAGGCGCACCGCGCCGGCGTCCAGCAGGCAGGCGGCGAGGTCTCGGGGCGAGAGCGACATCAGAGCTCCAGGTCGGCCACGGGCTGCTTGGACATGTAGCGCTCGGCCCCGTCTGGGAAGAGCGTCACCACCCGGGAACCGGCGGGCAGGGTATTCGCATACTCGCGGGCCGCCCAGGCATTGGCGCCGGCGGAGGCGCCCACCAGGCAGCCCTCGGTGGCGATGAGCTCCCGGGCCGTGGCCAGGCTGTCGGCGTCCGCCACGTCGATGATCCGGTCGGCGATGGAAAGGTCGAGGCTGGCGGGAATGAAGCCGTTGCCCACGCCCTCCACCACCCACTCGCCCACGGGAGCGCCGCAGTAGACTGAGCCCACGGGCTGCACCACCACGGCCTTGAGGGCGGGGTTCTTCTCCTTGAGGTAGCGGGCGATGCCTGTGAAGGTGCCGCCGCTGCCGGCGCCCAGCACCACGGCGTCCACGCGGCCCTCCATCTGCTGCCAGATCTCGGGGCCCGTGGTGGCGTAGTGGCTGTCGGGGTTGCTGGGGTTGTCGAACTGCTGGGGCACGAAGGCGTGGGGAATGCTCGCCGCCAGCTCCTGGCACTTGGCGATGGCGCCCTTCATGCCCTGCTCCTTGGGGATGAGCACCAGCTCCGCCCCCAGGGCCTTCATGAGCATCATCTTCTCCCGGCTGTACTTCGTCGGCACGCAGAGGATGCAGCGGTAGCCCAGGGCCTTGGCGGCGATGGCCAGGCCCACGCCGGTGTTCCCGGCGGTGGGCTCGATGATGGTGCTCACGCCGGGCTTGATCTGGCCGAGCGCCTCCGCGGCCTTGATCATCCCCACGCCGATGCGGTCCTTCACGCTGCCGCCGGGGTTCAGGTACTCGAGCTTGGAGAAGAGCTGGAGGCCCGGCGCGAAGCGGGTCAGGCGCAGCAGGGGGGTGTTCCCCACCAGGTCAAGGACGGTATCGACGACGGAAGGGAGGGTCTTGGTCACGGGATCAGCCTTTCACCACGATGCTCACGAGCTTGCCGCCCGGAGGAAGAACCACTTTCACGATCTCCTTGCCCGCCAGGTGGGGCTGGGCCTCGGCGCAGGCCAGGGCGGCCTCGCGGCGCTGCGCCTCGCCGGCGTGGGCCGGCACGGTGATGCGGCCGCGCACTTTGCCGTTCACCTGCACCACCACCAGCACCTCGTCGGCCTCCAGGAAGGCCGGGTCAGCCTCGGGCCAGGCCGCCTGCATGCAGAGGCCCGCCTTCCCGAGCTGATTCCAGAGCTGCTCGGCCAGGTGGGGCGCCACGGGCGACATCATGCGCACGAAGGCGTCGAGGGCGTGTTGCATGACGGCCCGGCGGTGCGGCGCGTCCGCGGGCAGGTCACCCAGGGCGTTGGACAGCTCCATGAGGCCCGACACCACGGTGTTGAACTGGTAGCGTCGCTCCAGGTCGTCCGTGAGCCGGGCAATGGTCTGGTTGAGCTTGATGAGGAGGGTCTTCTCCGCAGGGGCGAGCTGATCCTTGGCCGGCATAGCATCCGCGGTCACCTCGTGGTCTTCCACCATGCGCGTGACGCGCTTGAGGAAGCGGCTGGCGCCTTCGATGCCCTCGAAGCCCGTCCAGTCGATCTCCTTCTCGATGGGGGCGGCGAAGATCATGAAGAGGCGCAGGGCGTCCGCACCGTATTTGGAGATCACCTCGTCGGGATCGACGATGTTGCCCTTGGACTTGCTCATCTTCGAGCCGTCCTTCAGCACCATGCCCTGGCAGATGAGCTTCTGGAAAGGCTCAGGGCCGCTGGCCAGGCCCAGGTCGCGCAGCACCTTGTAGAAGAAGCGGGCGTAGATGAGGTGCATGGTGGCATGCTCGATGCCGCCCACATACAGGTCCACGGGCATCCAGGCGTCGCTCTCGGCCTTGGCGAAGGGCAGCTCCGTGTTCCTGGGATCCAGGTAGCGAAGCCAGTACCAGCTCGAGTCCACGAAGGTGTCCATGGTGTCGGTCTCGCGCTTGGCCGGCTTGCCACAGCTTGGACACGTCGTGTCCAAGAAGGAGGAAGACGTCGTCAGGGGCGAGGGACCAACGCCGGTGAAGGCCACATCCTCGGGCAGACGCACAGGGAGGTTCTCGGGCTTCTCGGGAACGACCCCGCAGGCCGAGCAGTGTACCGTCGGGATGGGCGTGCCCCAGTAGCGCTGGCGACTGAGGCCCCAGTCCTTGAGCTTGTAGGTGGTGGTCTTCTCGGCGCGGGCGCCGAGCTTGGCGATCATGGCCGCGACGGCATCCTCGCTCTTCATGCCCGTGAACTCGCCGCTGTTCACCAGGGTGCCGAGGTCCCATTCGCTTTCCGATTCGATGACCTGGGGAATGGGCAGGCCGTACTTCTTCGCGAAGTCGTGGTCGCGTTCGTCGTGGGCGGGCACGCCCATGACGGCCCCGGTGCCGTAGTCCATGAGCACGTAGTTGGCAGCGAAGACCGGGACCTTCTCGCCCGTGAACGGGTGGATGGCGGAAAGCGACGTGCGGTGGCCCAGCTTCACATCGCTGGTGAGGCGCTCCTCGCGGCTCACCGAGGCCACCTGATCGCAGAAGGCCTTCAGCGCCGCATCGGTCTCGGCGGCCTTTTCGATGGCGGGATGCTCGGTGCTGAGGGCCATGAAGGTGACGCCGAAGAGCGTGTCCAGGCGCGTGGTGAAGACCTCTATCCGGCCATCGCCTTCGAGGTCGAAGGCCAGGCGCGCGCCCTCGGAGCGGCCGATCCAGTTGCGCTGCATCGTCTTCACGTTCTCGGGCCAGTCCAGGCCGTCCAGGCACTCGAGCAGCTCGTCCGCGTACTTCGTGGTCTTGAAGAAATACTGCTCCAGGGGCTTCTGCACGACGGGGAACCCCGTACGTTCGTCCTTGCCGTCCACCACCTGCTCGTTGGCCAGCACGGTGCCCAGCTCCTCGCACCAGTTCACGGTGCGCATGGCGCGGAACACGTCGCCCGCCTCCCACATCTTGAGGAAGAGCCACTGGTTCCAGCGGTAGTAGTCGTCCTGGAAGCTGGCGATCTCACGGTCCCAGTCGTAGCTGATGCCCATCTTCTGGATCTGGCCCTTCATCTCCTCGATGTTCTTGCGAGTCCAGATGGCGGGGTGAATGCCGTGCTTGATGGCAGCGTTCTCCGCCGGCAGGCCGAAGCTGTCCCAGCCGAGCGGATGCATGACCTCGCAGCCCCGCATGCGGCGGAAGCGGGCCGTGACGTCGCCCAGGGTGTAGTTCCGCACGTGGCCCATGTGGATGCGGCCGCTGGGGTAGGGCAGCATCACCAGCATGTAGAAGGTCTTCGACCCGGGCAGCAGCTCCGAGGCCCGCTTGGCGCGGAAGGCGCCGGACTCGAGCCAGCGGCGCTGGATCTCGGGTTCCTGGGTCAGGGGCTGGAAGGGCATGGCGAAACTCCGCTAGAACCCTTGATTCTACAAGGAAACCCTCCTGCCTCCAGCCACGGCTTGCCGCAGGCAGGACAACCGCTTCATCTCACGGAATTCCCCACCTGGATCTGGAATCAGGGCAGGATACTTGCCCACGGAGGCTCCATGGACCCGCTGGCCAAGGCGCTCGATTCCCATCTGGAGGCGCTCCTGCCGGAGCTGGAGGCCATCTACAAGGACCTGCACAGCCATCCGGAGCTGTCCATGCAGGAGGTGCGCACGGCGAGACGGGCGGCCGCGCACCTTGCCGAGCAAGGCTTCGAGGTGACATCCGGGGTGGGCGGCACGGGCGTGGTGGGCCTCCTGCACAACGGGCCTGGGCCCACGGTGATGCTGCGGGCGGACATGGACGCCCTGCCAGTCACAGAAGCCACCGGCCTGCCCTACGCGAGCACGGCCCGGGCCACGAACGACGAAGGCGCGGACGTGGGGGTCTCGCACGCTTGCGGCCACGACCTGCACGTGACCTGGCTCATGGGCGCGACCCAAGTGCTCAGCCAGCACCGGGACCTTTGGAGGGGGACCCTCCTGGCCGTGTTCCAGCCCGGCGAGGAGGTCGGCCGCGGCGCCCAGGGCATGGTGGACGACGGCATGACCACGCGCTTCCCCCGGCCCGACGTCATCCTGGGCCAGCACGTGATGGTGGGAGCGGCCGGCACCGTGGGCACCCGCAGCGGCACCATCCTTTCCGCCGGGGACAGCCTCCAGGTCCGGCTCTTCGGGCGGGGCTCCCACGGCTCCCAGCCCCAGACGTCCATCGACCCGGTGGTCATGGCGGCCTCCACGGTCCTGCGCCTTCAGACCATCGTCTCCCGTGAGGTGGGGCCGCTGGACAGCGCGGTGCTGACCATCGGCTCGCTCCAGGCCGGCACCAAGGAGAACATCATCCCCGAGGACGCCACCCTCAAGCTGAACATCCGCACCTACGACGAGGGCGTCCGCGACCATGTCCTGTCCGCGGTGAAACGGATCTGCTGCGCGGAGTGCGCGGCCTCGAACGCGCCGCGGGAGCCTGAGTTCACCCCCCTGAACAGCTATCCCATGACCGTGAACGACGCCGCCGCCACGGCCCGGGTGACGAAGGCCTTCCAGGCCCAGTTCGGCGAGCGGGCCTACGAGACGGCGCCCGCCGCCGCCAGCGAGGACTTCAGCCTCTTCGGCCGTGCCTGGAAGACGCCCTACGTGTTCTGGATCGTGGGCGGCACCGATCCTGAGGTCTACGCCGAGGCGAAAGCCGAGGGACAGGTCAACCGCATCCCCAGCAACCACTCCTCCCGGTTCGCCCCGGTGCTGCATCCCACCCTGAAGACCGGACTCCAGGCCATGCTGGCGGCCGCCGGGGCCTGGCTCTGTGATGGGGAGTCCGCCGACCATGCCTGAGCATGCGATCTTCGAGTTCCTCGACCTGGGGGGCATCTTCGTCTTCGCCATCAGCGGCGCGGCCGCGGCTCGGGAACGGGACCTGGATCTGTTCGGCATCGTGGCCCTGGCCTTCGTCACCGCCTGCGGTGGGGGCATCGTGCGCGACCTCTGCCTGGGCGCGCTGCCCCCCGTGGGCCTGGCGGACTGGCGCTACCTGGCCTGCGCCACCCTGGGCGCCCTGGCCACCATCGGCGCCTACAGCTGGGTGCGGCGCCTGCGCTACCCCGTGCTCCTCTTCGATGCGCTGGGCATGGCCATGTTCGCCGTGGCCGGCACCCAGAAGGCGCTGGGAATGGGCCGCAACGCCGAGACCGCTATCCTCCTGGGAATGATGACTGCCGTGGGCGGGGGCATCCTCCGCGACATGCTGCTCAACCGGGTGGCCGTGGTGCTGGAGCGCGAGATCTACGCCTCCGCGGCCCTGCTGGGCGCCCTGTTGGTGGTGCTGGCGCACCACTTCCACGGAGGCCCGGCCTGGGCCACCTGGCCCGGCCTCCTGGCCTGCTTCGGGTTGCGCTACCTGTCGCTGCGGTTCGGGTGGAACATGCCCCGCTTCGGCCGGCGGACTGCCTGAGCGGGCCTACGTCCGGGCTTTGCCCATGAGGTTCAGGGCCGAGCCCGCCTTGAACCAGGCGATCTGGCCCTCGTTGAAGGTGTGGTTCAGGGTGATCCGGTCTTCGGTTCCATCCGCGTGCGACGCCACCAGGGTGAGGGGCTGGCCGGGCGAGAAGGCGGTGAGGCCCTGGATGGCGAGGCGGTCGTCCTCCTGGAGCTTGTCGTAGTCCTGGGGGTCCGCGAAGGTGAGGGGCAGCATGCCCTGCTTCTTGAGGTTGGTCTCGTGGATGCGGGCGAAGCTCTTCACGATGATGGCGCGACCGCCCAGGTGCCGCGGCTCCATGGCCGCGTGCTCGCGGCTGGAGCCCTCGCCGTAGTTCTCGTCGCCGATGACCACCCAGCCGCCCATTTCTCCGCGTTCGGCCGCGGCCTTGTAGGCCCGGGCCACCTTGGGCACCTCGTCGGTGTCGCCGGTGAGCAGGTTCTTCACGCGGTTGACGGAGCCGTTGAAGGCGTTGGTGGCGCCGATGAGGAGGTTGTTGCTGATGTTGTCCAAGTGCCCCCGGAAGCGCAGCCAGGGTCCGGCGGCGGAGATGTGGTCGGTGGTGCACTTGCCCTGGGCCTTGATGAGGATGCGCAGGTCCGCCAGATCCTTCCCTTCCCAGGCCTTGAAGGGCTCCAGCTTCTGGAGGCGCTGGCTGGCGGGATCAATCTTCACCTCGACGCGGTGACGGTCCGCGGGGGGCGCCTGGTAGGTGGCCTGGCCGGGGTCGTAGCCCTTCTTCGGGAGGCTGTCGCCGCTGGGCGGCTGGAGCTTGAAGGGCTTGCCATCCGCGCCCGTGAGCGTGTCCGTCTCGGGGTTGAAGGTGAGGCGGCCCGCCAGGGCGAAGGCCGTGACGATCTCCGGCGAGGCCACAAAGGCGCAGGTCTCGGGGTTGGCGTCGTTCCGCGCGGCGAAGTTCCGGTTGAAGCTCGTGATGATGGAGTTCCGCTCGCCCTTCTGGATGTCGTGGCGCTTCCACTGGCCGATGCAGGGCCCGCAGGCGTTGGCCAGCACGGTCCCGCCCACCTGCGTGAAGACGGCCATCTGCCCGTCGCGCTCGATGGTGGCTCGGATCTGTTCGCTGCCCGGTGTGATGGTGAAGGTGGATCTGGCCTTCACGCCGTGGTCCAGGGCCTGCCGCGCCACGCTGGCGGCCCGCTCCATGTCCTCGTAGCTCGAGTTGGTGCAGCTGCCGATGAGGCCCACCTTCAGCTCCTCGGGATAGCCCTTCTCCTTCACGGCCGCCGCGAACTTGGACAGTGGCCAGGCCAGGTCCGGCGTGAAGGGGCCGTTGATGTGGGGTTCCAGGGTGCTGAGGTCGATCTCCACCACCTGGTCGTACTGACAGCCCTCGTCGGCCCGCAGGTGCTCAGCGAAGCCCTCGGCCAGCGCCGCAAGCTCGCCTCGGCCCGTGGCCCGCAGGTAGTCGGCCATGCGGTGGTTGAAGGGGAAGAGGCTGGTGGTGGCTCCGATCTCGGCGCCCATGTTGCAGATGGTGCCCATGCCCGTGCAGGAGATGGCGTCCACGCCGGGGCCGAAGTACTCCACGATGGCGCCGGTGCCGCCTTTCACCGTGAGGATGCCCGCCAGCCTGAGGATGACGTCCTTGGGGGAGGTCCATCCGCGGAAGGCGCCGGTCAGCTTCACGCCGATGAGCTTGGGCGCCTTCAGCTCCCAGGGCAGGCCGGCCATGACGTCCACGGCGTCCGCCCCGCCCACGCCGATGGCCACCATGCCCAGGCCGCCCGCATTGGGCGTGTGCGAGTCCGTGCCGATCATGAGGCCGCCGGGGAAGGCGTAATTCTCCAACACCACCTGGTGGATGATGCCGCTGCCGGGGCGCCAGAAGCCCAGGCCGTACTTGTCGCACACGGACGACAGGAAGTCGTAGACCTCCTGGTTCTCGGTGTTGGCCCGCACCAGGTCCGGCCCGGAGCCCACCTCGGCCTGGATCAGGTGGTCGCAGTGGACCGTGGAAGGCACCGCCACCTCGGGCAGGCCCGAGGTCATGAACTGGAGGAGGGCCATCTGGGCCGTGGCATCTTGCATGGCCACGCGGTCCGGGCGCAGCTCCAGGTAGCTCTTCCCCCGGACGATCTCGGCCGCCTCTGGATCCTCGAGGTGGCCGTAGACGATCTTCTCGGCCAGGGAGAGGGGCCGGTTCAGCCGCCGGCGCACCACCGCCAGGCGGGCGGCCATGCGGTCGTAGACGGCCTTCGCGAACGTGGGGGTGGATTCGATCTGCGCCATGGCGGAATCCTCCGGGGCCAGTAGTGTAGTCCTTCCACCTGGGAGGTCACGCGGTTTCGAGCGGATCTCCCGGTGCCTCGGCCGACGGCTGAAGGAAGCTGAACGCATATGCGAGTCCCACCACCGCCACACAGCCGACCACGTTGTACCAGAGGAAGGAGATGGAGGTGAACGCGAAGCAGAGCAGGACGGCGGCCTCGGCCGCCAGGGCCGCGTAGAACGCCGTGCCGCCGCGGGCCCGCTTCACGTAGAAGGCCGTGATGAAGATGCCCAGGATGGTGCCGTAGAACAGCGACCCGAGGATGTTCACGGCCTCGATGAGGGAGCCGAGGCGGGCCGCGTATTCGGCGAAGGCCATGCCGAAGCAGCCCCAGGCGAACGTGGCGGCGCGGCCCACCCACACCTCGCGCACGCCACGACTGCCGCCGATGAGGCGGCGCCAGAAGTCCACCACCGTGGTCGCGCCCAGGGCGCTGATCTCCCCCGACATGGAGGACATGGAGCCCGAGAACACGGCGGCGAGCACCAGGCCCACCAGGCCGGCGGGCAGGCTGCTCAGCACGTAGGCGAGGAAGATGTAGTTGACGTCGCTGGGGCGGGTGCCCGGATTGGCCTTCTCGATGAGGGCCAGCCCCTTCTGCCGTACCGCCTCGCTCTCCGCCTGCGCCTGCTGGAGCTGCCGTTTGGCGGCGGCGATCGCCCCTGCCTCCCCGGCGTGCCGGGCGGCCACGAAGGCCTCGGCCCGCTGGCGCTGCAGGTCCCTGGCCTTCGCGTAGTCGGTCTCGAGGGCCCGGTAGGCCGGGCCCTCCGGGCCCGCCAGGGCCTGCTTCACGGGCCCCGGGTTGAAGAAGAGCGGCGGCGCGTGGAACTGGTAGAAGGCGAAGACCATCACGCCCAGCAGCAGAATGAGGAACTGCAGCGGCACCTTCACCATGCCGTTCAGCAGGAGCCCGAGGCGCCCCTGGGTGAGCGAGCTGCCCGCGAGGTAGCGCTGCACCTGGGACTGGTCTGTGCCGAAATAGGAAAGCATGAGGAAGAAGCCTCCGATGAGCCCCGACCACAGGTTGTAGCGGTTGTTCAGGTCGAAGCGCAGATCGACGGCGTTCAACCGCCCAAGGCCTCCCGCCACATGCAAGGCGTCGCCGAGGCTCACATGGGCGGGCAGGCGGTGGACGGTCATCACGCCCGCCAGGATCATCCCGAAGGCGATGATCACCATCTGCGAGCTGTGGGCCCAGGCCACGGCCCGGGTGCCGCCCGCCACCGTGTAGGTCATGACCAGCACGCCCACCAACAGGATGTTGGCATGGATGCTCCAGCCCAGCAGCACCGAGAGGACCAGGGCCGGGGCGAAGATCGTGATGCCGACCGAGAGGCTGCGCTGGATCAGGAAGAGGCCGGCGGCGAGGAGCCGGGTCTTCAGGTCGAAGCGGGCCTCGAGGATCTCGTAGGCGGTGGAGACCTTCAGGCGGTGGTAGAGCGGAAGCGCCGTCATCGACAGCACGATGGCGGCCAGCGGCAGGCCAAAGTAGAACTGCACGAACCGCATGCCGTCCACGTAGGCCAGGCCCGGCGTGGAGAGGAAGGTGATGGCGCTCATCTGCGTCGCGATGATCGAAAGGCCGATGAGCCACCAGCGATGATCGCGCCCGCCGCCGATGTAGGCTTCGCCCGAGGTGGCGCCACGGCCCTTGTAGAGGCCCCAGCACACGACGACCAGCAGGGCGCCGCCGAGAACGAGCCAGTCGAGCCGGCTCACGAGAAGGCCCAGGCGAGGAGGCGGAGGCCCAGGATGCAGAGCAGCAGCTCGCCGAGAACCATCAGGTAGAGGCGCTTCCAGGTGCCCAGGAGGGGCGGGGCGTCAGTCATGGGCATGCCCCAGGGCCAGCAGGTTGGCGAAGAGCCGGGTGGCGCCGGGCACGCCGTCCGGCAGCTGGCGGAAGAAGGAGAGCCCCGTGTAGACGTAGTGACCCTTCCCGTGCCGCGCCACGATCAGGGCCCCGGCGTCCTCGGCCTCGCCGGGATCCGCCATGCCCAGCAGGGGCGTGTAGCGGGCATCCCAGCCCTCGGCGTGGTAGAGGCTGCGTTCCTGCACCCAACCGTCGAAGTCCGCCGCTCTGATTTCGTTGGGCCAGTGGAACACGGGATGGTCGGGCTTCAGGAGGCGCACCGGCACCGTCTCCACGGTGACGCGCTTCCGGCCCACCTTGAAGGGGTAGGGGCCGATAGCCTCCGTGACCATGGCGGCGTTGATCCCCGGGAAGCCGGTGTTCACCGTGTAGAGCACCAGCTCGGTCCCGCCTGCGGCGACGTAGGCGTGGAGCCGCTCCTTGAGGGTCTGGAGGGCCGGACGGGTGTTGAAGGCGCGGATGCCCAGCACGATGGCGTCGAAGCGAGCCAGGTCCTCCCGCGCCAGCGCCTCGTCCGTGAGGAGGTCCACCTCGTAGCCGATGCGGCGCAGCGCCTGGGGGATGTCGTCGCCTGCCCCCATGACATAGCCGATGCGCCGGCCGTCGTGCTTCAGGTCGAAGCGCTCCAGGCGCACGCGCGCCTCGGGCAGCAGCGTCTGCAGGGGAATGTGCGGGTGGTCCACCACCACGAGGCCGCGGGCGCCCGAGAAGCCAGCGCCCAAGTCCACCTCGGCGAGGAGCGCGCCGGACGCGGCCGAGGCCGGCGGCGTGATGCGGAAGCTCAGCTCCTTCTTCTCGCCGGCATGGGCCAGGGCGAAGGTCTGCTCGGACGGGTCCACCGCCCAGCCCGCGGGCACCCGGAGGCGCACGCGCCCGGTGGCGGCCGCGCCGCCAGCGAGCACCTGGAGGCGCAGCTCCTTTGCGGCCTGCGTCTCGAAGGCCAGGACCGGGTCTGCGAAGGTCACGAGCGCGGCCGGCACCACCGCCAGCGGCTGGTACCGCTCGCCCAGGACCGGATCCCGGAACCGGTACTGCACGGGCACCGTGACCTCGAAGGAGCCGTCAGAGGTCTTCAGACGGGCCCGGAGGCGGAAGGGCGCCGGGGATTCGGGCAGGCCCGCCCAGGCCTCCGCGCCCGGCCCTCCCAGCCAGTGGGGCTGGCTCAGGGGCGTGTCCGCCGGCACGGCGAAGGAGAAGGCCGCCTTCCAGGGTGCATTGCCGGGCAGGATTGCTCCCTCCCTCCGGGACTCCAGGACACGGCTTCCCTCCGGCCGGACCGATTCCAGCGCGAGGGACTCGAGTGCCAGGGCACCGTCTCCGCGCGCCAACAGGGCGGCATGCACCGTGAGCCGGTCACCGGGCGCCAGGCGCTGGCGGTCGGCGATGGCCTCCACCCAGAGCCCGGCCGCCGCGCGGATCGCGTCCTCCAACTCCGCGGCCTTGGCCTGGACCAGGGGCTCGGCCAGGGTCCCGGCCGGCAGCGCGCCAAGGGCCTGCCGGGCGCGGATCAGCGGCGAGAGGACGCCGGCGGGATGCTCCGGACGGAAGCCCTCGCGGGCCTCGCGCAGGAGGGTGGCGAGGCCGCGGGTCCCCCGGAAGCGGGACCAGGTGAGGTCGATCCCCTCGAAGAGGTCCGCCGTTGCGGGGCGGCCCTCCAGGCGTTCGAAGGTCTCCAGCCGCCGGCCCCGCTGGGCCAGCACCCCGAAGCCCTGGCTACGGTGCTGGCTGCGGCTCTCGGCGGCCAACTCGCCGTACGATCGCCCCAGCAGGGGGTCGTAGGCGCCGACCTCCAGGGTCAGGCTCCCGGCTGGCGGCGCGGGGGCCTCGTCGGTGAAGAGGTAGTGGTTCCACAGCAGGCGCGTGGCCTGCCAGGGGCGGAGGCCGGCCGCGATCTGTTCTGGGAAGCGGTCCGGATCGGCGGCGGCCTTGAAGGCCTCGATGGCCAGCAGGGCCGAGGCGGCGTGGTGCCCATGCCCCGCCCGCGCATCCGGCGGGAACCGCGTGAGGATGACGTCCGGCCGGAAGGTGCGGATGGTCCGCACCACCTCGGCGAGGATCCGGTCGTGGCCCCACATCCGCAGGCTCTCCTCCGCCGTCTTGGAGAACCCGAAGTCCACGGCCGAGGTGAAGTACTGCTCGGCGCCATCGATTCGGCGCGCGGCCAGCAGCTCCTGGGTGCGGATGGCCGCGAGGCCGTCGCCCAGCTCGGGGCCGATGAGGTTCTGCCCGCCCCCGCCCCGGGTGATGGCCAGGTAGGCCGTGCGGAGGTTGCGCCCCTTGGAGAGGGTGGCCAGCACGGCGGTGTTCTCGTCATCCGGGTGAGCCGCGAGGTAGAGGACGCTGCCCACGGTCTGGAGACGATCCAGCTGTTTCTCCAGCTCCGCCGCGTCCCGCACCGGCACCTGGGCCGAAAGTCCGGGCCCCAGTCCCACGCCCAGCGCCAGGAGGGGCGCCAGGAGGAGCGCCCGGCCCAGCGCCGAGGACGCGTTCCGCCATGCGGCGCCGTGGACAGGAAGGGTCGGGCGCAGGGCGGCAGGACGCGGCATGGGGCTCCTCGATCAGGACGGCCAGCATACCGCCGGGCCAGGGAAGGGCGGGGACCCGGGGCATGGGGGGAGTGTTTTTCAGCCGAGCGACTAAACCGAGTACGACAATCTTCGTTGACAGCTACGAAACTTGTCGTATCTTTTCCGCATCCCCCTTCCGGAGCCCCTTCCCATGACCTCTGCCCCCAGGCCCACCGACGCCGAGCTCGCCATCCTCCGGGTGCTCTGGGAGCGGGGGCCCAGCACGGTTCGGCAGGTCTTCGAGGTGCTGGCGGCGGAGCGGGAGCTGGGCTACACCACGGTGCTGAAGATGCTCCAGATCATGCATGACAAGGGCCTGGTGGCGCGGGACGTCACGGACCGGACCCATGTGTTCTCCGCCTGCGAGACCCAGGTCCAGACCCAGCGGCATCTGCTGGACGACCTGCTGGACAAGGCCTTCGGGGGCTCCTCCCTGAGCCTCGTCATGCAGGCCCTGGCCACCCGCCGGGCCAGCCGCGAGGAGCTGGCGGAGATGCGGAAACTGCTCGACCAGGCCGAAGGAGGGAAGCGATGAACCCCCTGCTCTCTGTCGTCCACGAGCCCTGGGCCCAGGCCCTGGGCTGGAGCCTGATCCACTTCCTGTGGCAGGGCGCCGCCCTGGGCCTGCTGGCCTGGCTGGCACTGGCCCTGCTGCGGGGCGCCAGCGCCCGGGCCCGCTACGGCGTGGCCTGCGCCGCCCTCCTCCTGATGGCGGCCGCACCCGTGGCCACCTTCCTGGTCCTTCAGCGTCAGATCGTCCCGGCGGAGCCCCTCCGCCTGGGCGCGGAGGCCTCCGCGGTCCTGGTTTCCGACGCGCCGCTGCCCCTGCGGCTGAAGATGGCCCTGGATCCCGCCCTGCCCTGGCTGCTGGGCGTTTGGGCCCTGGGCGTGGTCCTGCTCTCCGCCCGGTTCCTCGGCGGCTGGGCCCGCGTGCAGCGCCTGCGCCGCGAAGGGATCACGCCGGCTCCTGCGGAGTGGCACCTGGTGCTGTCGCGGCTCTGCCGGGAGCTGAAGCTCTCCCGCACCGTGCGCCTGCTCCGGTCCGCGGCGGTGGAGGTGCCCACGGCCCTGGGGTGGCTGCGCCCTGTCATCCTGCTGCCCGCCTGCGCCCTGGCGGGCCTCGCGCCTCAGCAGCTGGAGGCCATCCTGGCCCACGAGCTGGCCCACATCCGCCGGGGCGACTTCCTGGTGAACCTGCTCCAGTCCCTGGTGGAGGTCGCCCTCTTCTACCACCCCGCCGTGTGGTGGCTGTCGGCCCGTATCCGGCACGAGCGCGAGCTCTGCTGCGACGACGTGGCGGCCGCCCTCTGCGGCGATCCCCTGCTCCTGGCCCGCGCCCTCACCGATCTGGAGGCCTTGCGCGAGGCCGCGTCCCCCGCCCCCCACCTCGCCCTGGCCGCCAATGGAGGTTCCCTCATGCACCGTGTCCGCCACCTGCTCCAGCCCGCCCTTCCCGCCTCCAACGCCGCCCGGGCCGCGGCCCTGGCCCTGCTGGCCGCCTCGATCCTGGGCGCCGGCGTGGTCCTCCAGGACAAGGGTCAGGAATCCACCCCCAAGGCCGAGCCGGCCACCCGCATGAAGGTCATCGACGGGGACCGGAAGCTCGATCTCCAGATGAAGGGTGACGTGAAGCTCGATGCGACCGCCAAGGACCCCGTGGCCGTGCCCGGCGACGGCAGCTTCCGCGTGGAGGAGAAGAAGGCCGGAAAGACCCGTGCCTACAGCGCCTCCAAGGGCCAGCGCACCTACACCGTGGACGGCAAGGCGCAGCCCCTCGACGCCGAAGGCGAGGCCTGGCTGCGCGAGGCCGTGAAGGATGCCGCCAAGGCCCAGAAGGCCCGCGACAAGGCCCAGCGCATCGAGATCCGCACGCGGCATCTGGATGCCCAGACCCGCGAGCTGGACACTCACCTGAAGGACCTGGACGTGCACCTGAAGGACCTGGACCGTCTCCCGGAGCTGAGCCCCGAGGAGCGCGCCAAGGTCCGCGCCGACATTGACAAGGCGCGGGCCGAGATCGAGAAGGCCCGGGCGGAGCGCCGAAAGGTGCGGATGGAGGTGATCCGGAGAAAGTCCGAGGGGGGAAACAACGTGGAGATCCTCACCGAGGACGTGGGCTCAGGCACCGTCGTGATCCACAAGCGGGTGGACGGCAAGGACGTCATCGAGAAGCGCGTGAAGGTTCGAGGGGAGAAGAAGGGCGAGGGCGGCACCTGGACCTTCGTGGGCCCCGATGAGGAAGACATGGTCGTGGGAGTCCCCGGGGACATCGACATCCCCCCCATCCACATCCCCGAGATCCACATCAACCACCCGGGTGTCGAGGCCGATCCCCAGGCGGAGATCCGCGCCCTGCAGGCGGCCATGACGTCCATGCAGAAGCGCCTGGATCAGCTCCAGAAGCAGGTGGCCACCACTCCGAAGCCGCCCAAGACCCCCATGGCACCCAGGGCCCCCGAGGCTCCACCCCTTCCCCCGCCGCCGCCCCCGGCGCCCGAGGCCCCGCCGGCACCGCCCGCGCCGCCCGCGCCGCCCGCGCCGCCCGCGGATCCCGGACACTGACCAGATCTGCCTCCACCTGTGAATCGGGCCCGCATGCGGGCCCGATTCACAGCAGGCGCAGGAACGCTTCCACCCGCTCCCAGTCCCGGGTCACCGGGAAGGGCGGCAGGGCCGCGCGGACCTGGGCGGCGTAGCGCTTCCCCAGGCGGTCCTCGCTGGGCAGCATGAGGCGGGGGTCCAACACGGCCACCACGCCGCGGTCGCCTCGGGTGCGGATGAGGCGGCCGATGCCCTGCTTGAGCTTCAGGGTCATCTGGGGGACCTGGATGCCGATGAAGCCGAGACCGTCGCGCTGGGCGTCCGCCTCGCGGATGCGGGCCTGGAGCACCGGATCGTCCGGGGGCGCGAAGGGGAGGGCCGAGACCACCACCAGGCTGAGCGCGTCGCCCGGCAGGTCCACGCCCTGCCAGAAGCTGGCCAGGCCCAGCAGCACGGCCGAGGGCGTGGCCCGGAAGCGGTCCAGCAGCTGGGTGCGGGAGAGGCCGTCGCCCTGCACGAAGAACGTGAACTCCGGCAGCGCGTCCTCCAGCCGGGGGCGGAAGGCCGCCAGCATCTTGCGGCTGGTGAAGAGCAGGAGGGCCCGGCCGCGGCTGGCCCGCAGCATGCGCTCCATGGCGGAGAGCGAGGCTTCGATCCAGGCGGGATCGCCCACGCCGCCCCCGGAGGCCCGGCGTTCCGGCAGATCCGGCGGGACGAAGAGCAGGCCCTGCGCCTCGAAGTCGAAGGGGCTTTCCACGTGCTCGGCCTGCTCCACCTCCGGCCGCGTGAGCCCCAGGCGCAGGCCCAGGCCGTTGAAGCCCCGGCCGTCGCGCAGGGTGGCGCTGGTCAGCACCACGCTCTCGAAGCCGCGGCGCACGTGCTGGTGGAAGAAGGGCCGCACGTCCACCGGGTTGGACTTGAAGTGGACGAGGTGCGAGCCCTCCCGGTTCACCGTGGACACCCAGCCCTCGGGCTGGGCGAAGATCTGCTCCATGCGCGAGAACGCCGTCCCCACGCGCTCCGCCAGGCGCATCCACAGCGGGTTCTCGGGATCGGCCCCCGCCAGGCGCCGCGCCTCCATCCAGAGGGGATGCCCCGCCTCCACCCAGGCCCCCACGGCGTCCGCGAGGGCCTTCATCTCCGGGCCCGGCGAGAGCAGGGGCAGCACGCCGCTTTCGAGGGGAACCCAGGTGAGGAGGTCTCCCCAGGCGCGTTCCCAGGGCTCCAGGAGCGCCATCAGGCCCGCACCCGATCCCTTGGCCGCGTCGCGCAGATCCGTGAAGAGCAGCTGCATGGCGCGGCTGGACCAGGCCTCGGCGCAGCTCTCCGTGAGCTGCTCCTCCAGGTCGTGGGCCTCGTCGAGGATGAGCACCGGCGCGTCCGGCAGCACCTGGCCGAAGGCGGATTCGCGGAGCACGCGGTCCGCCAGCAGCAGCGCATGGTTGACGATGATGAGGTCGGCCTCGGCCACCTCCGCCCGCAGTTTCGTGAGGTAGCAGTCCTCGAAGCGGGGGCACTGGCGGCCCGTGCAGCGCTCGGCCCGGGCGTTGATCTTGTCCCACAGGGGCGACTCGCCCTCGCCGAAGCGGCCCAGGCCCTCCCGGTCGCCGTCCTGGGTCTCGCGGGTCCAGCGCTGGAGCGCCAGCCAGAGCTGCTGGTCGGCGCGGGTGAACTCCAGGTGCGCATCCGTGGAGACCGCCTCCCAGGCCGTGCGGCAGAGGTAGTTGGCCCGGCCCTTGGCGAGCACGGCCTTCACAGGCCGGCCCAGGATGCCCGAGGCCCGGGGCACATCCTCCTCCAGCAGCTGGCGCTGGAGCTGCTTGGTGCGGGTGGCCACCAGGATGGGGTGGCGGCCGGCGGCCAGGGCCGGCACCAGGTAGCCCAGGCTCTTGCCCGTGCCCGTGCCCGCCTCCACCGCCTGGATGACGGCCTCGGGCCGGTCCTCAGGCTCGCCGCCCTGGTTGCGCCAGGCCTGGAATCGGGCGCTGCCCTCCACCACCGCGTTGTGGACCAGCTCCGCCATGCGCCGCTGTCCGGGCCGGTCCTCGGCCCCGGGAAAGCAGGCGAAGATCCGTCCCTCCGGCGGGGCGAAGTAGCGGTCCATGGGATGCGCCATCTTCCCAGTGTCCCTCAAAGGCGGAAAAAGGGCGAATGGCCTTGCTCGTGTGGGTCGCAGGGATCGGCTATGCCTCGGCGCCCGAGACAGGCTCGCCTGGACCGGGCGCTGCGTCCCCCCTTGATTATTTGTGATACTCCTTGCCGCGAAGGATCGTGAAGGCCCGGTAGAGCTGCTCCAGGAGCATCACCCGGCTCAGCTCGTGGGGGAAGGTCAGGGGCGAGAGGCTGAGCTGCTCTTTCACCTCGGCCTTGAGGGCCGGGTCGAAGCCGTGGCTGCTGCCGAGGACGAAGGCCAGGCTCTCGCCCCGGTCCATGCGCTCGCCCAGCCACCTGGCCAGGGCCTCGCTGTCCCGGAGTTTTCCTTCCGGCGTGAGCAGGACCGGACAGGTCACCGCCTTCAGCTTCGGCCGCAGGCGCTCGGCCTCCTCCCGGAGCCCCCGGACCGGATCCCCCTTCCCCTCCGCCAGTTCCGTCACGTCCATCCGGGCGTAGGGCCGCAGCATATCCAGGTAGTGCCGCTCCAGCCCCCGGCAGGGTTCCAGGCGCAGGCGTCCGAAGGCGATGAGACCGATGGGATACACGATCCCATTGTGATGAATTTCCCTTGGCAGCGCAGTGGGAAGACTGCATCCTCACAATCATCCAGACCACCCCGTTCCGGAGGCTTATCCATGCGACGTACCCTGATGCTACCCCTTGCCAGCCTGCTCCTCGTGCCCGCGTTCATCAGCTGCGGCGGTGACGAAATCCCCACCACGCCCCCACCCGCCGCCACCGAACCCGCCGACATCCTCTATCACCTGCAGTACCTGGCGGTGCGGAAGGACTACAAGCACGTGACCCTGATCGCGCCCATCACGCCGGACGTGGTGTTCCCCTCCGCGCGGCAGATGCACATGGACGCCAAGGCCCTGGGCCTCACGCTCACCCCCGAGGAACTGAAGGGCCTGGGCGTCGAGCACCTGGCCGACAAGCTCGATTCCCTGCCGGGCGGTCCCGACCCCGTCAACTTCCCGGACTACACCATCAAGGACGCCCGGCTGGCCTACAACGCCGGCATCTACCGCCTGACCAAGGGCCTCACCGCCAAGTCCTGGGGCAAGATGCGGCACATGGGCATCGTGGACAACACGGCCGCCCGCCAGTTCGGCTCCCAGACCATCGTGAAGGACATGTCCCTGGGCTTTGACGGCAACAAGATCCTCTCCGTCAGCTGCCTCAAGAAGCCCGATGGCACCTACGGCGTCTCCTTCATGCGCTACCTGGTCTCCCTCCAGGGCCTGAAGCAGTAGCCCCTGCGCCGGTCCCTTTCGTGCGGCCCCGGTCCCCCGGGGCCGCGCTATGCTTGGGGCGGCCCGGCGTCGGCCGGGCGCGAGAGGGGCACCCATGGCCGGGCAGACCAACCTCTTCGAGAACGTGAACCGGCAGTTCGACGAGGCCGCGGACATCCTGGGCTTCTCGCACGAGCTCCGCGAACTCCTCAAGACGCCCTACCGGGAGATCACCGTGGCCATGCCCATCCGCATGGAGGACGGGACGCTGCGCGTGTTCAAGGGCTACCGCGTGCAGCACAACGGCGTGCGCGGCCCCCAGAAGGGCGGCATCCGCTTCCACCCGGACCTGGCCCTGGACGACGTGCGGGCCCTGGCCAGCCTCAACACCTGGAAGACCGCCGTGGTGAACATCCCCTTCGGCGGCGCCAAGGGGGGCATCCAGTGCGACCCCTCGAAGATGTCCCCGCACGAGCTGGAGATGCTCACGCGCCGCTACATCTCCAAGATCTCCATGGTGCTGGGCCCCACCCGGGACATCATCTCCCCCGACCTGAACACCAACGCCCAGATCATGGCCTGGGTCATGGACGAGTACGGCCGGAAGAACGGCCACCAGCCCGCCTGCGTGACGGGCAAGCCCCTGGAGCTGGGCGGCAGCCAGGGCCGCGAGGCCGCCACCGGCCGGGGCGTGGCCCTCTGCGCACGGGAAGCCTGGACGCGCGTGCTGGGCCGCGACCTGAGGGGCGCCCGGGTGATCCTCCAGGGCTTCGGCAACGTGGGGGGCCACAGCGCGCGCTTCCTGCACGAGATGGGCGCCCGCGTGGTGGCCGTGGCCGATCTCGGCGGCGCGGTCCGGCGCCAGGAGGGCCTGGACGTGCCGGCCCTCCTGGCCCACGCACGGCAGAACCGGGGCACCGTGGCAGGCTTCCCGGGCGGCGAACCCTTCGATTCCGTCGAGATCTGGGCCCAGGAGGGCGACATCCTCGTCCCCGCGGCCCTCGGCGGGGTGCTCACCGAAACCACAGCCCCGACCGTGAGAGCCAGCCTCATCGTCGAGGGCGCGAACGCCCCCACCACCCCGGAGGCCGACCGGATCTTCCTCGAGCGGGGCATCCTGCTGATGCCCGACATCCTGGCCAATGCCGGCGGGGCCACGGTGTCCTACTTCGAGTGGGTGCAGAACCTCCAGCACCTCTTCTGGGAGGAGGCCGAGATCTTCGAGAAGGAAGAAAAGGTCCTCCTCCAGGCCTTCCGCGACGTCGAGGAGCAGGTGCGCCGGCACCACTGCACCTGGCGCACCGGGGCCCTGGTCCTGGCCCTGGACCGCGTCCGGAAGGCCAACGAATTGAGGGGATGGTAGGGATTCCCCGTCACAAGGGATCCGCATCCGGCGTTTGCGGGTGGCTTTTCCTACGGCCGCCTGGGAAAATCCTCAGTTGGGCCGGGGGGCGTCCCGAAAATCCGGCCAGGGAGGACCCATGTCCAAGAAGAACATCGTGCACGTGGTCGGCACGGGCACCATCGGCGAGCCGCTGATCGGCCTGCTGACCGAGTACAAGAAGGAACTGGGCATCGATGACGTGACGTTCCACAAGAACAGCGTCAGCGACCGCCCCAAGGTGAAGGCCCTGCTGCGCCGCGGCGCGAAGCTGGTGGTGGACGCCGACAAGGTCGACGGCTTCAAGGCCTGGGGCATCGAGCCCGCCATGCTGCACGACCAGGCCCTCAACGACGCCACGGTCGTCATCGACTGCAGCCCCAAGGGCCTGGACATGAAGGAGAAGCTCTACACCCACTACGAGCACAACACCAAGGGCTTCATCGCCCAGGGCAGCGAGTTCGGCTTCGGCACCATGTACGCCCGCGGCATCAACGACGACGTGCTCAAGAAGAGCGGCCAGTACGTGCAGGTCGTGAGCTGCAACACCCACAACCTCTCCTGCATCATCGACACCCTGGCCCTGGCCGAGGGCGACGACAACCTGCTGGAAGGCAGCTTTGTCTGCATGCGCCGCGCGAACGACATCAGCCAGGTGAAGGACTTCTGCCCCGCGCCCCAGGTGGGCACCCACAAGGACGGCAAGTTCGGCACCCACCACGCCCGGGACGCCTACCACCTGTTCCAGACCCGCGGCCTGGAGCTGAACCTCTTCAGCAGCGCCATCAAGCTCTCCACCCAGTACATGCACAGCCTCTGGTTCGACCTGCGCCTCAAGCGCCCCACCACGCTGGAGAGCCTCAAGGCCCGCATCAAGGCCAACGACCGCATCGCCATCACCGAGAAGAAGGACGCCAACACCGTGTTCTCCTTCGGCCGCGACCAGGGCCACTACGGCCGCATCCTCAACCAGACCGTGATCCCCCTCAGCACCCTCACCATGCCCAGCGAGACCCGCGTGGTGGGCTTCTGCTTCACCCCCCAGGACGGCAACAGCCTCCTCTCCAGCGTGGCCGCCGCCCTGCACTTCATCCACCCGGACGACTTCGAGCAGCGCATCCAGGTGCTGAAGCCCTACTTCTTCGACGAGGTCTGATTCGATGCGGGTCGCGCAGTGAAGCCCGGGGGGCTTCACGAAGCGGGGCCCCGCACGGATCAGAATCATGCCGGCGTGGGTCGCCACGCCCGCAGTCTCGAATCGCTTCGCGGTTCGACTAAGGGAGAAAGGGCCCGCTTGCGGGCCCTTTCTCGTGGAATCCTTTCTCTGCTAGGGCCGCGCAGCGGCCCTAGCCTTCCGGGGCGCCCATGCAGATCACGGCCACCTACACCCTGACGCCCGATGAGGCCCTGCGGGGCACCCGCGCCTTCAAGCGCCTCTGGTACGCCCTGTCGGTCCTGTGCGGCGCCCTGCTGCTGATGGGGGGC
This sequence comes from Geothrix sp. SG200, assembly GCF_022808935.1. Classification (GTDB taxonomy): domain Bacteria; phylum Acidobacteriota; class Holophagae; order Holophagales; family Holophagaceae; genus Geothrix; species Geothrix alkalitolerans. The sequence goes on along the minus strand of NZ_JAKZFR010000003.1, from coordinate 205,518 downwards.
CTCGGCCGGATCGGGCTCGCGCCTGGACAGCCGGGCCCGGGCCTCTTCCTGGCCTTCAACGGCCTGCTCCTGATCGCCCTTCCGGAGGCGGTGCTCCGCTGGGGACGCCGGCGCCGCGGCAGCCAGCCCTACCCGCCCATGGAGGTGCGCCTGGACGACGAAGGCCTCTCCCTGAGCACGACGGCCACCGAGGGCGGCCTGCCCTGGGGCGCCTTCACCCGGGTCGTCCGCCGCAGCGGATTCTGGATCTTCCGGGTTGGCCCCTCCCAGGCCGTGCTTGTGCCCGAGCGGGCCTTGGAGGCCCCAGCCGCCGCGGACCTGGAGGCCTTCCTCCGGGGCCGCGGCCTGATGGGGCGATGAACCTCGCCGGCCCTGTCCAGGACGCGGCGCCCGGCCTGCTGGGCGCGCACCTCGCCCGCGAAGGCGTCGTCCTGCGCATCACCGAAGTGGAGGCCTATGGCGGGCCCGGGGACAGCGCCAGCCACGCCCGCCACGGGCGCACGCCCCGCAACGCGCCCATGTGGGGGCCGCCGGGTCGGGCCTACCTCTACTTCTGCTACGGCATGCATTGGATGCTGAACGTGGTGACGGGCCCCGAAGGCGAGGCTTCCGCCGTGCTCATCCGCGGGGCGGAGGTGGTCTCCGGGCTCGAGACCGTGCTGGCGCGGCGTCGGGCGGCCAAGGCCTCGCCCCAGCTCTGCGCGGGACCCGGCAAGGTGGCCCAGGCCCTGGGCCTCGACCGCGCCTTCGACGGCCACGACCTCCTGGCCCCCGGCGGCCTGGAGCTGCGGCCCGGCCCGGCCCCCGCAGCCATTCTCAAGGGCCCGCGCCTGGGCATCGCTTTCGCCACCCCCGAGGATCAGGCCCGCCTCTGGCGTTTCGCCGACGGGGACAGCCGGGCCGTGCTGCAGCGGGCCGCCCTCCTCCCTCGCTGAGGTGCCTATCTTGGAGACGTCCAGGAGGCCGCCATGCCCTACGTGAACATCCGCATCACCCGCGAAGGCGCCACCGCCGACCAGAAGGCTCGGCTCATCCAGGGCGCCACCCAGCTCCTCGTGGACGTGCTGGGCAAGAATCCCCAGACCACCCTCGTCGTCATCGACGAGGTGGAAACGGACAACTGGGGCATCGGCGGCGAGACTGTCACCGCCCGGCGGAAGCAGGGGCACTGAAGCGGAGCCTTGTGCAGGCGCTCTCCCGCCCCCATACTCAGGATCCGCCCGATTCGCACCCTTGAGGGGGAACGAGACGACGGCACCGCCCTTCCTCGGGAGGTGATCACCACACACGGGGGTGACCGGTTTCGACAGGTCGTGATCCGGGTGCCTGGTGCAGGCGGGGGTTGGACGGCTGGCCCCCTCATCAAGCCGCCCAAAACAAACTGCCAACGATAACTTCGAACTGGCTCTCGCTGCCTAGGGCAACCTAGGTTCCGAGCGAGTCCCCGGGATCTCTGGGTACCGGGCTCGTTAAACCTCTGAAAGGGTGGCTTCGGCCTGCCGGACAGAGGCACCAGATGGGCCGCCGCGACGCCCCCTGACGGCGGCCGAGACCAGGGGGCACACGTCCCGAGCGGCTCGTCCGTTCCCCGCCGGGAGGTTTCAAGAGCGGACCAAGCCTGTGGAAGAGCCGCCATCCGGCATGTCTTGGACGTGGGTTCGAGTCCCACCACCTCCACCACAAAAAACCCCCGCTCGCGGGGGCTTTTTTGTGGTGGGAAGCATAAGAATCGTGGGACGAGCCCGATAGCCTCAACCTACCTCGAGCCGCGCCACACGGCCGGTTCGCATGAATACGGCGGCCGAGTCCACGGTGCTGAGCCGACACTCGTCGAGAATCCGGCTGGTCCCGTCGGCTTCCACCAGACGGAGGCGCCCGGCGGTGAGGGACCTCACGACCACCAGCACCTGGCAGATCGTAAAGGCCAGCGACCCCGGCGCCAGTAGCTCCTCCTGCCACTGGCCCCTGACGTCCTGCCAGCGGAAGGGGCGGGCGGCGGAGAGCAGGAGGCCAGGCGGGATGCGGTGTGGATGGAGACCAAGTCGCCCATCCTCCACAGACACCCCCAGCTCGAGGAACCGGGCGAGGAAGTCCTCCTTCACCTGCCCGGTCATGCCCGGCTGCTGGGCCCCGGCGAACCCGGGGGTGTGGGAGTAGGGATCCGTCGGGATGGCGCCGTACTCCGCGGGGCCACGATGGACGCCAAGCCCTTCGCGGATGTCCTCGGCGTGGGCCTCCAGGCGGGCCCGGAGTGCAGGGGTCAGGTCCGACGCAAGCAGCGCCTCGTCCACGGCCAGCCGCAGCTTGGACACCATGTGCCAGTAGATGCAGCCCAGGCCCTCGTACTTGTAGAAGGTCCCAGACCGGCCGGTGAACGACTGGTGGTCGAAGGTTGCTTCGTACAGGTCCAGGAGGAGGTCGCGCTCCCGCACCGCCAGGGAGCCGAACTCCGAGGTGGCGAGCCGGTCCAGCGCCTCAGCCAGGCTCCGTGCGCTCCGGAGGTCTGCGTTGAACCGCAGGCGCCCCTGGGGATCCCGCTTCACGAGCCGGGTGTCGCCGCCGCGCAGCATGGCCCGGATCAGCTCTGATCGACCCTCCGCATCCGGAGGCAGCTGATTCTTGTCGAGGAAGGAGGGCAGGGTGCGGTCTGGATAGAGCAGGTAGCTCCCTAGATCCTGCCGCCGCAGGGGGCTGGCCCGAAGGGAATCCAGGAGGTCCGCAGCCTCCGAGCCTCCCAGAAGGCCGGAGCTCAGCACGGCCACCTGGCCCTCGAGCATGGGATAGAGGCGCCGAAGCACGATGGCGTCCCCCTCAAGCCTCAGGAGGTTGTAGGCGTGGTAGAGGCCGTCCTCCCGGCGGTTGGCGCGGAGACTGTGATCCACGTGGGCCAGGGCGGAGGAGAGGAAGGCCTGGACCTCACCAGCCTGCAGCAGGGTGCGCTCACCCGAGAAGCCAGAAGTGTAGATGCCGCCGCGGTACGCTGAGGCGGCCTGCCCGACCAGGTCGAGCAGGACCTTGCGGCCATGGTCGTCCACGGGAACGCCGGGTGCCGGCCGGTAGGCCTCCAGGGCCTCGCCCACCCGCCGGAAGAACCGCCCGAGTTCGGCGGAGACCTCATAAGGTCCCACCCCAGCCAGAAGGGCTTGGCAGAAGGTCAGGTAGCGCCGGAGGTAGGCCAGGGTGACCACGGAGACACCGGAGCCCACCAGGGCGTTGTTGGCGTCGTTCCACTCGGGGCGCTGGGTGTTCAGCCAGATGCCGGCTCCGGGAATGAAGTTGGCCAGCTTGGCGAGGGCCACCAGCAGCAGCTTCTCCGCCAGGGTGGCGCGCTCCAGCCCCTGGCGGCCTGGAAGGAGCTTGCCGTCGGAACCCAGCTGGGCGGCCCTCGCCAGAATCACCCGGTGGGCCTCCGCGTCGAAGTCGATGGTGGCCCTGGGATCCGCCAGCAGCGCCTCATAGGGGCGGATCCGGTAGGGCACGTCGGCGTAGGTGAAGAGCCGCCGCCCAAGCAGCCCCGCCAGGGCGCCCGGGCGGTACCGCTCCGAGGCCTCCAGCAGCTTGAGAAGGTAGATCACTTGGTGATCCCCCCAGTACCCGATGAAGCTCCAGGGATCGTGCGGATCCACCGTCTCCCAGTCGAAGCCCTCGCGCAGCACCCGGTAGGGGTTATGCCCATCCGCGGTGGAGGCATTGAGGAACTTGAAGATCATGCCCTCGAGGTAGCCGGGAAAGGAGAAGGCCAGCGCCTCCCAATTTTGGAAGAGGTCGCGCCAGTTGCCCTGGTAGGCGAAGATGGGCCGGCCGTCTGGGTGGCGCACCTGGATCGAGAAGATGTTCCAGGGGCGGCTGGGATCGCCGTGACGCCGACTGAAGGTGAAGGGGAGATATTCCCGCGCCAGGCGCTCCAGGTCCGGATCCCCGGTGGCGGCAAGGCGGGCCAGCCAAATCTCGCGGTCCATCCGATCGGGGAGGTTCCCGAGGAAGGCGTCGTGGCTGCCGGCAACCTCCTGGTTCGAGGCGGCCAGGAACGCCTGGAAGTCGCTCCGGGGCATGCCGTAGCCGTCCGCGGGCATGCCTCCCCTCATGAGGTTGAAGAGGGTGTTGGAGATGTGGCGGACATCCATGCGCTCGTCGGCAGTGGCCTGGAAGCCGTCGGCCGCGGCCACGCGTCGGGCCAGCCCGGCCTCTCCCCTGGCCTGATCCGCCAGCACCAGCGCGGCGGGATCCTCCGCCCCCTGGATCGTCTGGCGGAGGGCGATCACGTCCGCGGCGTCCAGGTCCACATCCGCCACCACCAGCCAGGATCGGGCCTTGCCCGCGGGTAGTTCCAGGGACGCCTGTTGCAGGAAGGCGCCTCTGCGGCCCAGCAGGTCCTGCTCGGAGATCAGCGACTTCCCTCGGCGGAAGGCTCCGATCTGGCCACTGCTCAGGAGGCGGGCGCCGGCCTCCAGGCCCGTGGACCAGGCTACGTTCACGCGCAGCGCCTCGGCGGGCTCGGGCTTGTCCGCAGGAAGGGAACTGAGCCGAAAGAGGGCCAGCCCCCCTTCCGCCAGCCACTCGGTGCGCTTGTACCCGTCGCCGAGGGTGCTGTACTCCAGCTGGAACCGCCAGCCCAGGCCTGCGGGCAGCACGTTCTGGATGCCGTCCAGGAGGTCCAGCTCCACCGCCTCGGTGCCCAGGTTCCTCAGCTCCGCCTGGCGGACGAAGCCGAAGCGCTCGCTGGTGGTCCAGCCAACGCGGAAGGACAGGCCGAGGTCCTCGTTCACCTCCTCGAAGAGGATGCGGTTCCCGAGCAGGCTCTTGTAGAGGTTCCGCCGGACCCGCCAGAGGCCCTCGAGCCGCTGCGATAAGGGTTCCCACAGCTGGAAGCCTCCGCCGGCCCGGACGCGCACCACGGTCTTACTGCCGGTGTGCTCCTGGCTGTCGTGGATGCGGTCATCGGCGTGGTAGGGGAAGAGGGCGTGGTCAGGATCCCGTCGGCCGGCTGTGAGCGCACCGTTGCTGGAGACGAAGAGCCAGTGGTCGCTGTCGCTCACCAGGCTCATGAAGAAGGGGGGCAGGCCGTCCAGGTTGGCCACCCGGAACCAGCGCACGCCATCGAGTTCCACCAGTTCGCCCGTCACAGGCGCTTCGGCTGGCCTCCCATTCACCCGGGCAACGGCACCCGGAAAGGTCATGGTGCCTCCTTGGGGTACGTGGGGGAGGTCGGCCCTTCCGGCTTCAGGTCGGGGTAGAGGGCCTGAACGGCGGGCTTGGCCTTCCGGTCCACCGTGAAGAGCCCCCAGTGGCCTTCGGTGCCCTCTCCCTTCCAGGGTTCGTCGAAGGCCTCGAAGAAGAATGTGGTGACGCCCTCGCGCCGGGCCCAGGCTTCCATTTCCTGGAGGTAGCGGGCCTGCTTGGCCTCGCTCCCGGCCCTGGGCGTGTGCTTGGCGCCCACGGTGTAGGTCGCCCAGCCCACCTCGCCGAAGACCACGGGCTTGCCGGGATAGAGGCGCTGGATCTCGGCGTGCTTGTCGATGGTGCCGCTGAAGCCCTTGTCGATGTCCTGCCGGCCCCAGATGGGGTAGCTGTGCAGGGTGATGAAATCCAGGTGCGGGACGAGGCGGTTGCCGGGCTTGCACCAGTAGAGGTAGTCATCGGCGACGGTCACCGGGCAGGGCACGGCAGCCTTCACCTCCTTCACGAAACCGATGACCTCCGGCTCCGTGAGGCGGTGATCGGACCACTCCACGAGGGTCTCGTTGCCCACGCTGACGGCGATCACGACCTCGGGATAGGCCCGGGCGAGGCGGATGCCCTCGGCCACCTGCTGGCGGTTGGCCGCCGCCTTCCCAGGCTTGCCGCTGAGCCAGATGCCGAGCATGACCTTGAGCCGGATCCCCTGCGACCGGATCACCTCGAGCACGTCCCGGCTGTGCTGGTCGGAGCCGTAGAGGCGGATGATTTGCCAGTGGCGCTCGAGGATGCGCAGGTCCTCCAGCACCTGGGCCTGGGTGGGGAAGCGACCCTTGTCAGGATCCTGGCCACGCCGGTACCCGGAGTAGCACAGGGCGCGCCCCTGCCAGCCCGGCTTGGCGAGGTCGGGTCCGCCGGCCCGCAGGGCCCCGGACAGCACGAGCGCGACCGCGAGGAGGGTCCGCCTGATCATGACTTGCGGCCCTTCAGGTCCTGCTCGATGCGGACCATGGTGGCATCGTCCAGGGGGTAGGCCTTCATCATCAGCGCCGCGGCCACCAGGAGAGCGGCCGGAATGAAGCTCATGGACAGGCGGATGCCCGTGAGGGAGCGCGCGGTCTGCTCCACGTTCGCGACATAGCCGAAGGCGGTGAGGATGATGCCTGTCACCCAGGCTCCCATGGCCAGACCGATCTTGGTGCCGAAGATGGCCGAGGCGAAGACCAGTCCTGTGTTGCGTCGACCGGTGCGCCATTCCGCATCGTCGGCGGTGTCGGCGAACATGGCCCAGAGCAGGGGCGAGTTGAATCCGATGATGAAGCTAGAGGCGATCTGGAGGAGGAACATCGCGGGGATGTCCCCGGGCCCGGCGAACCAGAACCCCGCGATGACGGCCCCCCCGATGCCAATGGAGGCCATGAACAGGGCCTTCTTGTCGAAGCGCTTGGCCAGCGCCGGGGCCAGCATGACCGCCCCCAGGAAGGCCAGCGCGTTGCTCACCAGGAAGGGCCCCAGCAGGTCGTTCCGGTGCACGAAGTACTTGAAGTAGTAGGCGGAGACGGAACCCTTCAGCACGAAGGAGGTGATCATCACCACGCAGACCGCCAGCATCACCACGAAGGACCGGCTGCCGAGCAGCGCCTTGAGGTCGCCCTTGAAGTCGGCGCCCTGATTCGCAGGCGGGGCCACGCGCTCCCGGGTGGTCAAGAAGCAGAGCAGGAACAACAGCACGGCCAGGATCCCGTAGAGGACCATGGTGAACTGCCAGCCGCGCGCCGGGTCCGAAGGCAGTGCCAGGAACTCCTTGGACAGGACCCATCGCGTCCAACCGATGGGGTGGGACAGGAAGGACTGCTGGGCCCGGAGGGCCGGCGCCATGCCGAACCACTGGGCGAGGCTGGGCGTGCAGTACTGGACGACGACGGCCACGGAGAAGGCGCCCACGAAGCGGTAGGAGGCCAGCGAAGTGCGCTCCTTGGAGTTCGGCGTCATCACGCCCAAGAGGGCGCTGTAGGGGATGTTCACGGCCGTGTAGAGGATCATGAGCAGGCAGTAGGTGACGTAGGCATAGGCCACCTTCCCGCCGGGCGCGAGGTTCGGGGTCGTGAAGGTGAGGACGCCTGCCGCCGCCAGGGGCACGCTGAACCAGATCAGGTAGGGTCGGAAGTGGCCCCAGCGCGTGCGGGTGCGGTCCGCCACCATACCCATGAGCGGATCGGCCACCGCGTCCACCACCCGGGTCACCAGCATCATGGTGCCCACGGCGGCCGCGGAGATGCCGAAGACATCCGTGTAGAAGAAGATGATGAAGAACTCGAAGGTCTTCCAGTAGAAGTTCGAGGCGGAGTCACCCAGGGCATAGCCCGCCTTCTCGCGGAAGGAGAGGCGGCCGTCGGTCGCCGATCCCGTGTCCGGGGCCTGTCCAGTCATGTCGTCCTCCCAGGGGTGGCGGGTGGGGGGGGTCCCCCTCCTCAGAAGCGGTAACGGACCCCGAACTCCAGCCACGCGGGATTGATGCCGCCCCTCCGGATCAGGGGATCGTTGCGGTCGCGCCCCGACAGCTCGGTGGTCTGGAGCAGCACCTGACCGGACCAGTGGCTCCCGGTGGCGTATTCCAGGCCGAGGCGCAGGCCGCCCTTCAGGCCCTTGGCGTCATGGAAGGGGAAGTGGTGGTCCACGTCGTAGACGGCGGGGCTCTCCTGGCCCGAGAACTTGGCGGTGTAGCTGTTCAGGGAGAGCCCGATGACACCCCGGAGGTTGCGGGCCCCGGTGTCCACCAGGATGTCCCCGGCCAGCTGGTACAGGGTGAGGGAGGTCTTCAGCCCGTTGGTCTCCTTGCCTGGCATCAGGCTGAGGCCGAAGCTGATGCGGGCAGGCACCCCGGACTTCAGCAGGTTCGTGTCGTAGCCCGCGTTGAGGGTGAATCCGGTGCTGCTGTTGACGGCCTTCTTGTAGCTATCCAGGCCAAGGATGAGCCCGCCGCCGACCGAAAACGGCGAGGATTGGGCGAGCGCCGGGAGGGCCAGGAGGCCGAGCAGGCAGGTGCGTGCGAGGTTCATGGGTGGCTCCTTCTCGTCGACTGGTTAGAACTTGAACCCGATGCTGAAATCCCCGACCCGGCGTCCGCCGTACCCGAGGTTGTAGTCACCGTACTTGGCGCCCACATCCCCAGGTGTCTGCCCGTAGTAGCGGTTGCTGATGAAGAGGGCCATGGGACTGCCGGGGGCCACGTTGGCGTTCTGGTTCGGCGAATCGCCGGTGAAGTAGCCGTACACGTTGGTCATCACCATGTGGTTGAAGATGTTGTCCACCTTCACATAGCCGATCAGGTGCACCTTCCCGACCCCGAGGGGGATGTCCCACTGCAATTGGGCGCCCACCTGGTAGTAGTCCACGCCCGTCTTGAAGGCCCCCATGTCGCCGTAGTAGGTGGGGAAGAAGGTCTGCCAGTTCCCGGTGCGCTGGTCCACATCTATGACGCGCTGCCCGCCGATCGTCGTGGGCAGCTGCAAGTTGGCGAAGCCCGGGAGGGTGCGGTAGTCCGTCCAGCCCTGGGCCTGGATGACGCCGCCGGTCCAGGTGTCGGCCTTCAGGGAGAAGGAGACGTTGCCCTTCCCGACCGGCAGGGTGTAGGTCAGGAAGAGGTGGGAGATCTGGTTGCGGCTGAGGACGCCCTGCCCCACCGCGGCCTTCTGCTGCGCCGGCGTGAGCAGCTTCTCCCGGAGCGTCTTGTAGTTGTAGTAGTCCAGGTCGTTGGTACCGGTGGACTGGTCCCAGGTGTAGGACCCCATGACGCTCCAGCGCGAGCTGAGCTGCTTCTGGAAGGCCACCTCGAGGCCCGTGTAGATGCGGTTGAACTCGGAATTCAGCCACATGGTCTTCTGCTTCCACATGCGCAGGGGATCGCCGGGAGCGGGGCTCACCATGTGCACCATGCTGTCCATCCCGTAGTCGTGGATGGGCCCGACGATGTTGTCCTTGTAGACGCGCCGGGTGGCGTTGAGGCGGAAGTATCCCGTGTCGTAGTTCCTCAGGTAGCCCAGGCCGACCTCGATGGCGTAGGGCGCCCTCAGCCCCGGGGCCAGGTAGGTCTGCCGGGCATCGAGCATGTCGTAGGCCGGTCCGTAGTTGTCGGGGTTGGTGAGGGTGGCGTAGTCGACGAAGCGCACGCCGTTCATGTTCTGGCCAGTGTAGGTGTAGCCGTTGTAGGTTCCGACCGGGGCGTCCGAGGCGGCGCCAGGGGTGTCGAACCCGGGCTGCAGGGTGCCGAGGGCGGCGCCGCTCCAGAGGTGCACGGTGCGCACTTCCCAGGCGTTGCCCCGGAAGTTGTTGGCGATGGCATCTGAGTATGCGGAGGCGAGCTTGGCCACCGAGATGGAGTAGACCTCCTTGTTCTGCCCGTCGGGGTTGAACTTCAGGAGGAAGCGGGGCTCGAAGATGGTCATGTCCTGGAGCTTGTTGCCGCCCTGGTCCTCCATCACGAGCTTGTTGAACCGGGCGCCCACCATGAGGTTCCAGTTGGCGTTCACGGTCCAGTTGTCGTTCGCATAGAACGAGGTGGTACTGTTCCTCGAGTCGCCGGGGTTGTCGAAGAACCGCTCCATGTGGGCGCTGGGGCCGCGGATCGCTTCCCAGTGGATGAAGGGGGCCTGGGTGCCCAGGCCGTTGGGCATGTTGCCCCAGGCCGCCCAGCCGTTGGCCACGGGATCCTCCCCTGGACCGATCTGGAGGATCTCCGTGGGATCCGTTCCGGGTTCGCCACGGCGGAACACGGGGTAGAGGTACTGACCCGTGGAGGGGTCGAGGTACCAGCCGCCCGTGAAGACGCCGCGGTTGCCGTACTTGGTCCGGCCGAAGTTGTAGAGGGTGGCCACGCGCTCAATGCCCAAATCGATGTCGTGGCTTCCGTGGAAGTCCTGGATGGTCTTCACGTTCACAGAGACGGTGTCGTTCCCCCGCTTCAGAGGGTTGATGTAGGTGCTCATGTTGGTGAGCAGCGGGCCGAAGTCGTAGCTGTCCGGGGAGCCCAGCCAGGAGTGCGGGCCCGTCTCGCCCCGGAGCATGAGGGTGGGATCGCCGGTGGAGAAGTAGCCGGCGACGGCCACTCCGGGCTTGGGATTGGGCACGTCATAGGCCGACACATCCGCATGGGTCGCCCGGGCTTCCACGGTCCAGTTGGGTGCCAGCACGCCGTTCCAGGAGAGGGTGTAGGCCTTGGTTTCCGTGGTCATCGAACCGATGCCCCGCAGGATGTTGCCTTCCCAGGGATCGGTGTTCTTCTGGCCCTGGACACCACCCTGGGTGGTCTTCTCCGTGAGGTAGGTCACGCTGAGGGCGTGGTTGGGCGTGACCATGCCCGTGAGCTTGCCCTCGAGCTTGCGGAACCGGATGGATGAGCTGAGCTGGGTGCCCGCATCCTCCGGGCTCACGATGTAGTTCCCGCCAGGGCCGGCGTTCACGGCCGAGTCCACGCCCGGGTTGAGGCCGTAGGTGGACATGGGATGGAGCATGGTGCTGACGGTATTCCATGGGATCGGGCTGGACTGCCCGGCCCGGATCCCCGTCACCGTGTAGCCCAGCAGGCCGGTGGTGGCCTGGGAGGGGGTGAACCGGGTGCCGAGGGTGAACCAGAGGCGGTCCTTGAGGATGGGCCCGCTCAGGAGCACATCGAGGGTGTGGGTCAGGTCTTCCCGGAGCAGGTTGCTGTTATTGGACGCGTTCGTGAGGTAGTAGTCGGCCCCCATGGAGGCGCGGGACATGTTGGCCCGCACGGTGCCTTCGAAGCTGTTGGAGCCGCTCTTGGTGACCATATTCACCTGGCCGCCGGACACGAGCCCGTTTCGCGCATTCAGGGCGGAGGAGACCACCTGCACATCCTCGATGGAGTCGGGCAGCGGCGCGTACAGGGAGGCGGCCAGGCCCGAATCGTCCTTCACGTTGATGCCATCGATGCTGTAGAGGATCTGGTTCGCGTCCGAGCCGCGGACGCGAGCTCCAGTGCCATAGCCGGCCACGCCGGGCGCCATGTTGGTGATGTCGTCAAAGCCCCGCATGGACACGGGCAGCTTCAGCAGCTGCTCCGCGGAGTAGTTCACCGAGACCTTGTCACTGGTCTTGGCCTCCGCGGCGGTGGTGGTGCTCGTCACCTCGACCACTGCCGAGGCGGTCTCCTGGGACTTGAGGACGAACGGAAGGGACAGGTCGGAGCCCACGCCCACGCGGAAGTCCTTCACGGTCTTACCGAGCTTGCCCTCGGCGCTGACGCGGATGGTGTAGTTCCCGACCGGCAGCAGCAAGGCGTGGTAGGCCCCACCCGCCTCGGAAACCACCGTGCGGGTCTGGAAGAGGGCCGGGCTCTCGAAGGCGATGCGAGCGCCGGCCACCGGGCGGCCGGCCTCATCGGTGACGCGCCCGCGAACGGCCCCGGTGGTCGTCTGGGCGACGAGGCTCACGCCACCGGCGAGAACCGCCGCCAGGACGGGGAGCTGGAGGGTGTATCGCATCTTCATGGTCGATCTCCTGGGTGCGGGGGCCTAGAAACGGAACACGTAGGCGAGTTCGAAGTGCGGCACGACCCTGCGGGTCTTGTCGAGGCGGTCGTGGGGGTAGACCGTGGTCCCATCGGAGTAGGGCCCTGAGGCGCTGTTCGCGTAGACCGTCCCGGTTCCCGCGAAGTGGTGGTACTCAAGGGCCGTGTAGTTCAGGAGCATGAGGTTCAGCTCCACGCTCGAGTCCTTGTCCACCTTCCAAGTGACGCCCCCGAAGGGCGAAGGGTTCAGACCACCCTTGGTGGGAACGCCCAGGTAGAAGTCCCGCCAGCCCGCGGCACCTGTGGTCGCGTCCCAAGGGCTGCTCTGGGTGTCGCCCACGTACTGGTGGGTGAAGGTGCCACCGAACTGGACACCGGCCTGCCACCGCCAATCCCCTCCGAGGTCCCGGCTGAAGGTCGTGCGCACGGTGAACCCGGCAAACTGGTTCCGCTTGTCCTCCATGGACTTGGCGGGATTCGCAGGCAGCTGGGAGGAGGAGAGCAGCGACCGATCGGCCTGGGTGAAGTAGTTGTCGCCGGTCTTGTAGATGTAGCCCAATTCAAGACCGATCCGCCCCAGACCCAGCCCGTAGCCCAGGTCCAGGCTGAACCCGGAATAGGGCGCGCGGAGATGATCCTTGGGACTCGGGGCGTACCCGAGGCGGAACTTGAAGGCCTTCGAGAACCCCGTCTCCTCCTGGGCGGCCAGGGGCATGAGCGAGCCGCACATGCACACCAGGAGCCCACTGCGGAGCGCGTTCAATGCCTTGGTCATGTCTTCCTCCCGTGGTTGCCCAGGCGCGTGGCCCCTGGACGAAACTTGAATGCGGTTCTGGAATCGGTTCAGAGCGGTCGGCGGCAGGCAGCCTTCCCCAACCGGCCGGAGGCTGGCGGTCCGGAATCGCCGGGCCGCCAGCCTCCGGCCTACTTGTGGTAGTAGACGTTGGTGAGGAAGACCGTTCCGGCCTGGTAGGGCTCGCCCACGATGACGATCTGGGCCTGATTGCGGAAGTTCATCCCGGTGAAGGAGCTCAGCGGCAGGTCGATGCTCTGCCACTGCTTCAGGGCCGTGACGGGAACGGTGATCTCAAAGGCGGTGTCATCCACAGAGGGTGAGTAGATGCCATCGGCCCCGAAGTCGACGAGCTTGACGTGGAAGGCACTCATGTCGGGGGTCCAGATGTCCACGTGGAAGTAGCCCATCTGGCTGGCGTCGACCTGGTGGTTCGTGAACTCGATGCCGGCGTAGCCGAGGTTGGCGTACTTCTGCATGGTCTGCCCGACGATGACCATCTCGGAGTGGCCGCCCACCACGCCCCAGGAGGCGCTCCAGGTGTCCACGGGACTGTTCGGGTAGACCTTGGTGAGCAGGGAGATCACGCTGCTGGCCGGGAGGGTGGGTGCAGGCGGGAGGGTGGTGGGCGTCGCAGGCGCCACTGTCACGGTCCCGACCCCGGCAGGCACGCCGCCCAGAGTGGCCGTCAACTGCGCGGTTCCAAAGGCCAGTCCCTTCACCGTGCCGTCCGTGCCCGGGAGGGCGATGCCAGGGTTGCTCGAGGTGAGGTCGAAGTACCCGATGCCGAGGTTGGTGAGGGTCACGCTGGGAAGGGTAAAGGTCGCGGTGTTTCCGCTGCCGTTGCCGCTGGGCAGCTTGGCGGTGCGGCCGAGGTCGATGTTGATGGGCGTCCAGCCCACAGCTGCGGCCGTGGGAGCGCCCAGCTCGGAAGCGGGAAGCGCTTCGTACTGGATGTCGTCGAACCAGATGGCGTAGGCGGATCCGGAGCTCCCCTGGGCGAAGTGGAAGAGGGCAGTGTTCCCACTGAGCTTCGCGGGCGCGGGGATGGGCAGCACGAACTTGGCCCACTCGGTGGAAAGCGGAAGGCCGGATAGCTCGGCCTTGAAGCGCACGTCGCCCGCCGCGTCATCCCCGAAGCCCGCCACCGCCAGAGAGGTCGGCGTGCTGGCCTTGGCCCAGAAGGTCACGGCGTTGTACAGGGACATGTTCTGGGGGGAAGCGACCTTGAGCGTCCCACCGGTGTAGCCGGAGGCGGGCACGGCCACCTTGAGGGAAGTGGCCCAGGAGTGGTGTTCCAGGGGATCGACGCTGAGGCTGTTCGTGGAGCCGCCAAAGGGCGCGAAGGCAACTCCGCTGGCATAGTCGTCGATGAACACGGGTCCGGGGAACAGGGGGGTCACCTTCACCACGGCATCAGCGGACTTCCCGTCCAGGGTGGCCGTGACGGTCCCGATCCCGATCGCGACCCCGGTCACGATGCCCGAGGCGCTCACGGTGGCCACGCCGTCCGCGGAAGCGCGGAAGGAGACCCCCGAGCTCACCTGGGAGCTCGATCCATCCGGGGCGTGCAGGGTGACCCGGAGCTGGGTGGCCTGTCCCGGATACAGGGTCTGGGTCACGGGATCCACCGAGAGGTAGGCCGAGGAGGTATTGGGCTTGGTGGTCCCGCCGCAATCGACCGTCAGGGCCAGGGCCGTGGTTACCAGAAGTGCCAGAACGCCTCGGAAGTGCTGGGTCGTCATGTTGCTCTCCTTGTGAGGGGCGCGATGGGGCAGGGATCAGAAAAGCTGCTGGGGGGGGCGGGGACAGCCTGGGGGTCCATGGCGCCTTCCGACCGGGTCTCCGGGAATCCTGCCCAGTCCGACCGGGAGGCCAACGGTCGTCGGCGAGCCCCAGGTGGGACGGTCACAATCCCCTGAATCAAAGAAGACTGGGCAAGCCTGTATTCTAAAATTGGACTTGTATATGGTCTTTTTTGGTTTCCTTAGCGCCAATTTTCCGGTGCCCCTCCGCCCGGGCGGGAACACCTGGGGGCCGGAGGTAACATGATCGCCATGCCTCCCATCCGTCACATCGCGCTGCTGGTGCCCGCTGGAGGCGGGTACAGCCGGGGCATTTGCCGTGGGGTGGCCACCTATGCCCTGGAACGGGACGACCTGCTGATCTTCCCCTACGAGCGCGCCGAGTTCATGCGCCTGCCGTCCTGGCTGAAGAAGGGGAACATCGATGGGGTCATCGGCTTCATCACCACGCCCGACCTGGGCCGCCAGATCACCGCCCTGGGCGTGCCCCTCGTGGATGTGCAGGGGGAAGGAAACTGCCCCGGCTCCCCAGTGCTCGACACCGACCCCAACGTGGTGGCCCACATGGCGGTCGACTTCTTCCTCCAAGCGGGGTTCATCCATCTTGCGTTCTGCGGCTACCCGGGACTCTTCTTCTCCGACCGGCGTTCGGACGCGTTCTCTGCGATCCTCCAGCGGCGGGGCCGCAGCCCGCATGTCTACCAGCCCTCCACCAAGGTATCCGCCAGCATCAAGGCCCAGTTCAAGGAGCGGCGGGGACTCGAGTACGAGCCCGAGCTCGCGGCCTGGCTGGCCCAGCTTCCCAAGCCCGTGGCCATCCTGGCCTGCAACGACAGCCGGGGCCAGCAGATCATCACCGCCTGCCGGGACCAGGGCATCGCCATGCCGGCGGAGGTCTGCGTCATCGGCGTGGACAACGACGACATCCTCTGCCGCCTCTGCCGCCCGACCCTGACCAGCATCGCCCCTGATACCGAGGGCATCGGGCAACGGGCCGCCGACATGCTCATGCGCCTGCTGGACGGCGAGGTGATCGAACCCAAGCTGTACTACCATCCCCCCCTCCGGGTGGTGGAGCGCCAGTCCACCGACATCACCACCGCCGAACACCCAGTCGTGGTGGCCGCATCCCGGGTCATCCGCGACCGGGCCTGCCAGGGCATCTCGGTCGAGCAGGTCTGCGAACTGTCGGGGTGCTCCCGTTCGACCCTCGACAGCCTCTTCAAGAAGCACCTGGGTCGCCCCGTGGCGGGCGAGGTGCTGCGGGTGCGCCTCAACCGGGGTCAGCGCCTGTTGGAGAACACCAGCCTCTCGGTCGAGGAGGTGGGCCGGGCCTGCGGGTTCACGTCGGCCACCTACTTCTGCCGGTTCTTCAAGCGGGAGACAGGGGTCACGCCCGCCCTCTACCGGTCCCGGGTCTTCAAGCGTTGAAAACGGACCGCAGAAAACTAAAAAAGACTATTTAATCGCCTCTTTTTGTGACCTCATGCTGGGGCCTGTCGGTTCCAACGGAGGTTCCATGAAGCCCATGCACCTGCTCTCCATGGCCGCGGTGCTCCTTCTCCTGGGCTGTGGCGGCAGTTCCACGCCCCAGGTGGCGGGCCCGCCCCCATCCGGCGGCACCTGGGTGCTGAGCTGGAGCGACGAGTTCAACGGCGCCGATGGCAGCGCCCCCGACCCCACCAAGTGGACCTACGACCTGGGCGCCGGAGGCTGGGGGAACGGCGAGCTGGAGTCCTACACCAATCGTTCTCAGAACGTGGTGGTCCAGGGAGGGAACCTGGTGATCACCGCCCTGAAGGAGAACTACACAGGCGGCGATGGGATCCCCAGCAGCTACACGTCGGCCCGGCTCAAGACCCAGGGCCTCTTCTCCCAGTCGAGCGGCCGGTTCGAGGCGCGCATCAAGATCCCCTCGGGGCGCGGGATCTGGCCGGCCTTCTGGCTACTCGGCACCGACATCAGCTCCAACGGCTGGCCCACCTGTGGCGAGATCGACATCATGGAGAGCATCGGCTCCCAGCCGTCCTGGATCTACGGCACCATCCACGGCCCCGGCTACAGCGGCGCCTCGGGCCTCAGCACTGGCAGCCAGCTGGGAACCGGGACCTACGCGGATGCCTTCCACACCTATGCGGTCGAGTGGGAGGGCACCCAGATCCGGTTCTACGTGGACAATTTCCTGTACGTCACCCGCACTCCGGCGGACCTTCCGAAGAACGGAGCGCTCTGGGTGTTCGACCATCCGTTCTTCATCCTGCTGAACGTCGCGGTGGGGGGCAACTGGCCCGGTTCCCCGGACAGCAGCACGGTCTTCCCCCAGCAGATGCTGGTGGACTACGTGCGCGTCTACCGCCGCTCCTAGGACGGGCCGCCCTCAGCCCGCGGGCCTCCCATCCGGAGGATGTCCATGCCGCGTCTCCTCGCGCTCCTGCTCGCCCTCGCCTGCCTGCCCTGGACATCCGCCCGGGCCTCCAGTCCACCCCGAATCGAGCTCAAGGACGGGTGGTACTACCTGGACGGCCGCCGATGGCTGATCAACGCCCTGGGATATGAGTCCGGGGCGAGACCAGGGGAAACCCCCTACGGGACCGCCACCCGCGACCTGGGCCAGGTGGCGCGGGATCTGGCGCGGATCAAGGCGGCGGGCTTCAACGGCATCCGCACCTGGTCCCAGATGTCCGAGGCCGAGCTCAAGGTGGTTCAGGCCTCCGGCCTCAAGATGGTGTTCGGGATCTGGCTCAAGCCTGATGAGGATTTCTCAGACGCGGCCGTGGTGGCCAGGGACCTGGCCCTCATCCAGCGCGTGGTGGCCTACACCAGGAAGTACGACTGCGTGATCACCTACCTGATCATGAACGAGCCCATGCCCGAGCACCTCCGCAAGGTGGGGGCCGGCGCCACGCGCGACCTCTGGCGGAAGGCCATCGAGCTCATCCACCGGCTGCACCCGGGCGTGCCTGTGACCATCTCCGGCAACACGGCCATCACCGAGTGGCTGGACATGAACCTCTTCGACGTGTACGGCCGGAATGCCTACGACTACAAGGACGGTGCCAACTTCACCGTGGGCTTCGCGCAGGCTCAGCGCGCCATCACCGAGGCCCTTGGCGGTTCCAGGCCTGTTCTCCTGACCGAATTCGGCCGCTCCGTATCGCGCCGGGGGGGCGGCCTTTACGGCGGCAACACCCTGCAGGAGCAGGCGGAGGCCCTGGTGCGGAACACGCGGGACTTGCTGGACGCGGGGGTCACCGGGCTGTGCCCGTTCTACTACGCGGACGGCTGGTGGAAGGCCGGCGAACCCGGGATCCACAACGACGAGGCGGAGGAGTGGTTCGGCCTCCTGGGCTTCGCCAGCCTGGCCGACGAGGAGGGGCTCCCGCGGCCCGCCTGGCACGCCATCCGCCAGTACAACCAAGCCCTGGTGACCTCTCCCAAGAACCAGACCTTCTACCGCAACGAGGTGCCCATCGAGGCGTTCTGCCAGCCTTCCGTGAGGCGCCTCCGGGTGATCCACGAGGACCGGGTGATCCTGGAGCTGACTCCCGACCGCCACGGGCATGCGGAAGGCCGCGTCTCATTCGCGGGCCAGCCCCTCCTGGATCGTGAGCTGGTGCTGGAGGCCCGGGACGGGAGGGGACGGGTGCTCAAGGTCGAGACCCTGATGGTGCTGACGGGCCCGGAACCCCTCCAGTGGCCCACTCTGGAGCTCGCGACGCCTGTCACCAACCTCGAGGGGGTCCGGAACCTTCCCGTGACCTTTCGGGTGCGCCAGCAGGGACCGTTCACCCTCGGTTCGGAACTCCGGGTCGCCTACGCCTTCCACAAGGGCTGGGACCGGGCGGAGGCCCGCGTCCACCCGCTGGCTCCGGGGCGGTCCGAGCAGACGATCCCGGACGAATGCACCCTGCCTGACGGCTGTCCCATGGTGGCCATCTACGCGGGAGTCGATCTGCGATTCGGACGGTTCGTACGCACCCTTGGCGCCCAGCGCTTCCTCTATCCCGGGACCTGGGCCGACCCCATCCGGATCGGTGGCGGAACCCCGTAAACTTCGCCTCCGAAAAATCAAAAAAGACCATTGATCCACCAATTTTTTGAGAACAGCCTGGGAGCACTTTTCGCGATGGCTCCGCCTTTCGGCCTGGCTTGCGGCTGAACGTGCCACAGATTCCCAACACATGTTTCCCGTTCCCGTTCGGCCTTCAGCCGAACCCGACAGAAGGAGAGCACATGAAGACCGATCGCACTCGGAGCATGCTCCTGGCTGGATCGCTCCTGGCCGTAGCCGCCTTCACCGCCCTCTCGGTGGGATGTTCCAGCAAGTCCAAGAGCCCGGCCCCGGCGCCCACGCCGGCCGACACGACCCCTCCCACTGTCACCCTCAGCGGCACCAGCGCCTCCGCGGTTTCTGCCCCCATCACAGTGACTTTCACCTTCAGTGAGTCCGTGGGCACGAGCTTCACCCTGGGCGATGTGGTCGTCACCAACGGCACGGCCGCGACCTCTCTGGTCCGAGTCGATCCCACCCACTACACCCTCCTCGTGAGCCCCACGCCCGACAGCAGCGGCACCATGGACATCAGCGTCCCAGCCGGCTCCTTCAGCGACCTGGCCGGGAACCTCAACACGGCCGCCACCGCCACCTCCCAGGCCTTCAACACGGTGAGCGTGCCGGTCCAGTACGCCGTGCTGGACTTCAACACCGCCGGGCTCACCTACAAGGCCACGGACTTCGGCGGGACCGTGTCCACCTTCCCCGCCTCCGCCCCTCCGGCAGGCGGGCCGTCCACACCGGTGCTGCAGGTCAACAAGACCGCGGGCTCGCAGTTCTGGGCCGGCACCACCCTTTCGGTGGGCTACCTGGACTCGGTGGGCGCCATTCCCTTCTCCAGCCTCCACACCAAGCTGACCGCCGTGGTCTATGCTCCCGTCGCCGGCGCGAGCATCAAGCTCAAGGTCGAGGATGCGAGCAACGGCGGGCACTCCGTGGAGAGCGACGCCACCGCCACGCTCGGCTGGCAGACCCTCACCTTCGACATGGCCCTCCCGTCCG
Source organism: Geothrix sp. SG200 (assembly GCF_022808935.1). Lineage (GTDB taxonomy): Bacteria > Acidobacteriota > Holophagae > Holophagales > Holophagaceae > Geothrix > Geothrix alkalitolerans. Next base: position 186,160 of record NZ_JAKZFR010000003.1, on the reverse strand, counting down.
CCGGCACCAATCCCCTCGACTTCAGCTACACCTACAACAAGGTGTCTCTGTTCCCCAACTTCGGGGATGTACCGGGCTCCGACCAGGTCTTCTTCGTGGGGCCCGTCTGCTTCCTGGGCACCTCGCAGCCCTCCGCCCCGCCCCTGGCCTCACCGGTGGCCGTGGCACCCACGGACGCGCCGACCGCCCCCACCCAGCCCGCAGCCCAGGTCCTCTCCCTCTACAACAGCAGCGCCACCTACACCAACGTCCCGGTGGACAACTGGAACCCGAACTGGGGTCAGGGCGGTTCGATCACGGACACCACCATCAACGGGATGACGCTCAAGCTGATGAACCTCGTGAACTACCAGGGCGTGGCCATCTCCTCCAACGGCGGGGATCCCGGCGGCACCGGCGTGCTGAACATCACTGGCAGGAACATCCTGCATCTCAGCTACTGGACCGCCGACGGCACCAACCTCCAGATCTTCCCCATCAACGCCTCCGCGGAGTACGGCATCGACGCCGGCACCCTCACCCAGGGCGGCTGGACCGACCTGGACATCGCCATCGACCAGCCCGGCTTCGACCTCACCACGATCCGCCAGCTCAAGTTCGTGGCCTCGGCACCTGGCCAATTCTACCTGGACAACATCTACTTCCACGCCCCAACCGTCCCCACCACCCTGCCGCCCGCACCCAGCCTGGCCGCCGCCAGCGTCATCTCCCTCCTGAACAGCAGCGGCACCTATACCAACATCGCCGTGGGCGACTGGAATCCCAACTGGGGCCAAGGTGGATCCATCTCGGACGCCACCGTCGCCGGCAAGACCATCAAGCTGATGAACCTCGTGAACTACCAGGGCATCAACGTCTCCCCCACGGGAGGCGTGGCCGGCGCCCTCGACATCACCGGAAAGAACACGCTCCACATCAGTTACTGGACCCCCGACGGCGCCAGCATCAACGTCTACCCCATCAACGCCGCGACGGAGTACGCCATCCCCTCGGGGCCGCTCACCCAGGGCGCCTGGGCGGACCTGGAAATCCCCATCACCCAGAGCGGCTTTGACCTCACCACGATCCGGCAGCTCAAGTTCGACACCACCTCCGGCGGGCGCTTCTACCTGGACAACATCTATTTCCATTGAGCAAGGCCGGGCCCTGTGAATGCCCCCTGCACGCCGTTCTGGAGGCACCCTCCAGGACGGCGTGTGGGTTTAACCCCTCAGGCCGCGCCGCCCCTGGCCATGGCCGCCGCATCCCAAGGGCGCCTCCCCGGCGGGCATTGATGAAAGGAGCAGGCGGCATGCCCTCCTCCAGGTTCCTCCTCCTGTTGGCCTTCGGTGCGGCCTCGGCCAGCCTGCTGGTGGCCGGGACGCCCCGCCCCGCCACCGAACAACCCGCGCCCCTCGGCCCCAGGCTGGCTGAGTTCGTCCAGACCAGTGCGGCGGGTGACCGCTTCCGGCAGATGCCCCGCTTGAAGTTCACCAAGGGCAGTCCCTCCAGGGGTGTCACCGTCACCGTGGATCCTTCCGTCCAGCGCCAGACCCTCGAGGGCATCGGCGGCGGCCTGACGGAGTCCTCGGCTTACGTCCTGGCTCACCTGGCGAAGCCGGCCAGGGGCCGCATCCTCGACCGGTTCTTCGGCCCCACCGGTGCCCGCTTCACCATGGCTCGCACCCACATCGGCGCCTGCGACTTCTGCCTGACGGGCCGCTATTCCTACGACGATGTGCCCGAAGACTCAGCCCTGGAACACTTCAGCATCGCCCCCGACCAACGGGGGTTCAGAGAGGCCAGGGATCCCGAGTACGCCCTTCTTCCACTCATCAAGGACGCCCTGGCCCGGAACCCCGGCCTGAAGGTGGTGGCAAGTCCATGGACCGCGCCCGCCTGGATGAAGGACAACCGCGATTGGTACGGACAGGGCCGTGGCGGAACCCTGCTTCCCGAACACTGGGATACCTTCGCCCGCTACATGGTGAAGTACCTTCAGGCCTATCGCGCCGAAGGCGTGCCCATCTGGGGAGTCACGCCGGAGAATGAGCCGGTGGGCAACGGCGGTCAGTGGGAGAGCATGGAATTCACTGCCGAGGGCCTGCGCGACTACATCAAGCTCCATCTGGGGCCTCAGTTCGCGAAGCATGGGCTTGCCGGGGTGAAGCTCATCCAGTTCGACCACAACCGCGACGCCAACGCCCTCCGGTTCAGCGAGGCGGTGCTGGGCGATCCGTCCGCCGCCGCCTTTGTCTGGGGCACCGGCCTCCACTGGTACAGCACCACCAACAGCGTCCGGACGGAACTCCTGGATCACCTCCGGGCCAGCTACCCCACCAAGGCCCTGCTCCACACGGAAGGGTGCATCGATGCCATCGGCACCGAGGACAGCTCACCCGGCGGTGCCTTCCGGGGCTGGAAGAACGAGGCCTGGTGGTGGGGGGCTTCCGCCACGGACTGGGGCTTCTACTGGGCGCCACCGGAGGAGCGGCCTGCCCACCCGAGGTACTCCCCGGTACATCGCTACGCCCTGGACCTGCTGGAAGGGCTGAACCACGGCTTCGTGGGGTGGATCGACTGGAACATCGTGCTGGACCGCCGCGGCGGTCCGAACCACGTGAACAACTTCTGCGCAGCGCCGATCATGGTGGATACGACCAGCGGCGAGACCCACGTCACCCCCCTCTACTACGTGCTGGCGCACTTCAGCCGCTACCTCCAGCCTGGGGACCGGGTGGTGCGGGTTTCAACCTCCCCGCAGGGCCCTGATTCCGAGGGCCTCCACGCCACCGCCGCCCTCCGCCAGGACGGGAGGCACCTGATCGTCATCGCCTACAACCCGACTCCACGCGCCATCATCTACACCCTCCAGGTGGGCATCCTCCGGGCTCCCGTGGTGATTCCTGGTCAGGCGCTGCAATCCTTTTGCATCTCCATGGACCACTTGAGGCGGGGAACGATGGAAGTTCGTTGACGCTCCCCCCACATGATCAGCCACCGATTCCGGGGATTTGGATCTATTGAATCATCGCGGTCTTTGGCATTCCGGGGAACCAGCAGCCAATCGGAGGGCATCCGCATGCATCCGGTTCCCATCCATGACTACCAGCCGTGTATTGCGTAGATCCCCAACGGCCTTGAGGGTCCCCTTGGATTAACACCAGATCCGCAGCCGTCCTGCCCTGAATGAATCCAGTCTTCCGGCCAGCTCCAACAAGGCGAACTGAAACAGTTGTGGCCGATGCGAAAGCCTCCGCGGGAGTGAAGCCAGTCTGCGCATAGAGCTCAAGCTCACGAATCAGCTCAAGACCTCTGCCTTCTGTACCGGCCACCATCGGAATCCCGGCCTTGTGCATGGCCCGACCAATGTGACCAGGTTGTCGAAACTGCATTCTGCCGGGGTCAAGCCCTTCGGGATGCATCGCTTGAGGTGTGGGTACTGGTGCACTCATCCAGCAGCATCAGCTACTCAGCTACGAGAACCCGGCTGGGAGATATCTTTCAGCACGAAGCTAAGGTGGATTAAGCCTTCGGGTCAGGCATTTCACTTTATCTCACCACTACACCAAGAAAGCTCGCTCTCAATTTGAATAATAATTCAGTTTATGATGTTTATGCACAACCAGACAGCTTATGCTTCCGACTTTGCACGATCGGACAAATTTTGGTTCCAACACCGGATCTGTTCGGTCGATTTTTGACCCTCAAAAGGGGGTGAAATCGGCTCCATGTGGACAGATTATGCTTCCTGGATCGGACAGTTTTTCATTCACGACACACCTTTTTTAGGTGGAATGGATGATGTGTAAATCTGGTGCCTCGACTGGTGATGGCTGTAAATTTAATGGAACCCATCTCAGGACACTTCCAGGAATGAGCAGGCCTATCGCTCTGGACGCGATCATGCAAAGGTTGGACCCCAACTCTTCCCCGCTTGAATCCATCTGTGGTCTTCCCGCAATCCGGTGCCTGCGGCGGCGGTTTTCATTCAGGTGCCCCATGGACTCGAACCATTCCCTCGCGTGGCGTCAGATCGCAGGTGCGGTGCTGCTTGCAGGTCTCATCTCCTGCGGCGGTGGCGGTGGCTCGGCACCCGCCGGAAGCACCTCGGGCGGAGGGGACACGCCCCCTCCCCCGCCCCAACCCCTTGCGGCCCCCGTAGCGGTCTATCCGATCCCGCACCCGTACAAGGGGGCAAGCTGGAACGACACCGTCGTTCCCTCCACGTGGGAGCTGGCGGCCGGCAGCGGGCAGCTCTTCTTCATCAACAATGGCAGTGTCCAGACCTTCAACCCCGCGACCGGCGAAACGCCCTTCGGGCCCAGGACCACCGGCCGCTGGCTGGTCTACGAGAAGGGTCTGTGGGCCGTCGGAGGGGGAACCTGGCCCATGGCGGAAACGCTCGTGAACGGCGCCATGGTCCAAGTGCCGCTCGGGGGGTACTACGGCTGGGCCAACTCCACGGCGTCCGATGGGCGGGGCAACCTCTACGTCGTGGCCGAAGGTCACCGTGGACAAACCACCGATCCGGCGGTCGCGGCGATGGGGGCCAACCTCCTCAAGGTCAATGTGGACACCCATGCCGTCACCCCCATGCTGTTCCGTCCATGGGGTCCGGATGACGAGGCCCGGAGCGTGGCCTTCCCCTACTCCGGATTGGTAGTGGATCCGGCGCGCAACGCCGCCTGGATTTTGAGCTACTTCCACCACGACATCACTCGGATCGATCTGAACACCGGGGGGGTCACGCGTTATGCGGATGCCAGGCTAAATGAGTCCACCCAGCTCCTCCTGGATGCCCAGGGCGGCGTCGTGTTCGATCACACCTCCGGCTTAGTCCGCTTGTCACCCACGGGCGAGTTCAGCCAGCGGGTCTGGCCGAGCGATTTCTCTCCCTACCGAGGGCCCAATGGAGCCCAGCGGCTCATGGCGCTCGACGACAAGGGCAGGATCTGGGTGGCAGGGTACGGTGGGAGGCTGGTGTGCTTCCCAGAATCAGGAACCGCCAAGCTCTACAGCTTCAGCTACACCGCGGGCGGCGGCGAAGGGTGGGTCTATCCGGGAACCCTGGTCTGGTCACAGGGCCGGCTGTGGCTCTCGAACAACAACTATTCCTGGGACGCCGTCGGGAACCTGCTCGAATTCCAGGTCCCTCCCGAGGGCAGTCGGGATCTGCCGTCCGCCCCCGCGATCCTCACTCAGCCTCAGGATCAGAGGGTGGGCCAGTACCGGGCCGCCCAGCTGAGCCTGGAGGCCTCCGGCAACGGCACGCTGACCTACCAGTGGGCCCGGAACGGCGTGCCCATCCCATGGGCCACCACCCGGAATCTCGATGTCTCCTTCATGACCGAGGCCGAAGCCGGGAACTACGTCTGCCAGGTGACCAACGCCCTGTACGGTCAGGAGCAGTCGGGTGTCACCCGATCCGCTGTCCTCGGGCTGATTCCCGACCCGGTCATCGGAGGCTTCTCGGCCTCTTCGTCCATCACCCGTGCCGGGCAGCCCGTGTCGCTGTCACCCTGGTTTTCCGGAGGCACCGGGCGGGTGGATCCCGGCGGGTGGACGGTCACCTCGGGGATTCCTCTGGCCGTGGCGCCTTCCGCCACCACCACCTACCGGCTGAGCGTCGCAAATGACCTCGGGGTGACCCTGGCGGCGGAAACCACCGTCTCCGTGGAGGATCCAGGCACCGCGATCTCAGCGTTCAGCGCGGTGCCTCCGGTGGTGGATTTCGGCCAGACCACCTCCCTGGCCTGGCTCACGCAGTGGCCTTTGACCGGCTTGACGCTTCAGGATGACCTGGGCCTGGCGGGGCCGCTGGATGTCCTGGGCCGTTCAGCCTTGCAGCAAGTCCCCACGCGACGACAGTCCTTCTTGTTGACCGCGGAGACCGGCGGCGCCAAGGCCACGGCTTCCGTGAGCACCGCCGCGCGCGGGCTGGACGGCCTCGCGGGTTGGCCGGGTGGGCAGGGTGCGCTGGATGGCAAGGGCAGTGAAGCCCGCATGAGCCATCCAGGGCCCATGACCGTGCGGGCCGACGGAACCCTGATCTTCGCCGAAGAATTCGACCCGGTCATCCGGCAGGTCACTCCAGACGGTCAGGTAACGACGCTGTGCGGGGGCTACGGCGCGGTGGGCGACGCGGATGGGCCGGCGGCCTCCGCCCGGTTCTCCAAGGTGGCAGGACTGGCGCTCACCCAGAACGGCCTGCTGTACATCCTGGATGAAGTTCCGGTTCCCGGCACCCTCCAGGGGCAGGTCAAGCTGAAGCAGATGGATGCTTCCGGTCAGGTCACCACCCTTCAGATCCTGGGTGTCTGCGGATCGGGCGGACGGGGCGACATGACCTTCGACCTCACAGGCAACCTCCTGGTTCCCCTTCAAGACTCGAACCAGGTGCTCCGGGTCTCGCCATCCGGCGTGGTTTCCGTGGCGGCCTCCGGGGTGACCTACCCGAGGGCCCTCGGGGTCAAGCCGGATGGCCGGTTGATCGTCCTGAGCGGCATGGGCTGGCTGTATGAGGTTGGCACCGATGGGGTGGCCATCGAACGGTGGCCCACGATCGCTCCCGGAGACCCTCAGTCCGGCAAGCCTTTCGGCGCCCTGATGGGGCTGGCCGCCTCGGCCGCGGGCGACGTGTACCTCGCCTGCTCGACCGGCGTCTACACGCTGGATGAGGCATTCCAAGCACGCTCTCTGGCCCAGAGCCAGGGCAGCGTCTATGGGAGCGGGTACTACACGAGTGTCACGGTGACGCCGCAGGGCGACCTCTGGGCGTCCCATGAGGGGATGGGCGCCGAGCTGGTCAGGATCTCCCCGGGTTCGGCCCCCGTGTCGCTGGCCGGGCTCATCCGCCCCTACCCTGATCAGGCCGACCCTGTGGCCCCGGATGTCTTTGCCACGCCGTCTGGACTTGCACTCGGTCCCAACCGGACGGTATTCGTGGCGGACGGATGGTTGGGGAAAGTCCGCCAAGTGACACGGTCGGGCCAGTCCACGGACGTCCCCCTCGGAACGATGGTGTCCGGTCTCTACAAAGCGCCGATCTACTGTGACACCGCCGGAAGACTCTACTTCAGCAGCCTGAATGACCTCCGGCGGTTCGACCCGGCCACGGGCCTCACCACGGCGATCACCCATTTCTCCCTGATGAGTGGCATCCGGGATGGCGGACTTCAAGACGCGAGGACCGGAGAGATCCGGGGCATCGTGGGGGATCGGCAGGGGACCCTCTACTTCCTGGACACCGTCTCGGAGGGGGACTACACCATCGCGGAACTGTATGTCCGGAAGGTCACCCCGGGCGGCATGGTGGTGACCCTCGCCGGCGGCCGCTACGGCCATGTGGATGGCACAGGCTCCTCCGCGCGATTCAAGGCGCTGCGCGGGATCACCCTCCATCCCAGCGGCGACCTGATCATCGTGGATCAGGGGAGCCATGCCATCCGGAGAATGACGCCCGAGGGTGTGGTGTCCACGGTCGCCGGGGGTGCGGGGGCAGGTTGGGTCGATGGGCCGGCCTCCGAGGCCCGCTTCCGTTCGCCCGGTGGCGTGGCGGTGGATTCGAAGGGAAACATATTCGTCGCGGACACCGAAAACGCGGCCATCCGCCTGGTCACGCCGGACGGCCAAGTGAGCACCCTGCTCGGGAATCCGTCCCAGCCGGGGACGCGGGCCGGTTCCCCCGCACATGCCGGCCTGTACCGCCCCCAGGACATTGTCGTGAACGCCGACGGCGATCTGTTGGTCACGGATTCAGGTCAGGTGCTCCAGTTCACCGCTCCCCTGGGGCCTTGACGCAACCCCGCGGCCATCCGGCTGGGCCCCGGTCACAAGGCTGTGCAGCCTCATCGTCAACAACCGCCCCGCCACCTACCGGCGGTTCAGTCTCCCGGCCCCAGCCCCTCCGCCTGCTCCCGCAGCCGCGCCACATCCTTGGTGGGCGCATGGCCGAAGTATCGCCCGTACTCCCGGGCGAACTGGGAGGGGCTCTGGTAGCCCACGCGGCGACCGGCGGTGCCCGCGTCCAGGCGGGCGAGCAGCATGAGGCGCCGCGCCTCCTGGAGGCGGATGGCCTTCTGGTACTGCAGGGGGCTCATGGCGGTGACGGCCTTGAAGTGCTGGTGGAAGGAGGAGGGGCTCATGTGCACCAGGGTGGCCAGACGCTCCACGTCCAGGGGCTGGTCGAAGTGGGCGCGGACCCAGGACACGGCCTTGGCGACGCGGTGGAGCTGGCTCTCCTCCTGGCCGATCAGGGCCACCCGGGGCCCCAGCGGGCTCCGCAGGAGCCGGATGAGGATCTCGTCGAGGACGAGGGGGGCCAGGAGGTCCGCCTCGTCCGGCCGGGAGGCCAGCTCCATCAGCCGCACCACCGCGTTGATCACCGGCACGTCCAGCTGATCCACGCAGACCGCCCGGCCCTCGCCCCGACGGGGCAGGCCGAGGGGGTAGACCTTGGCCGTCAGGTCGGCGATCCGCGCCGGATCCAGGTCGATCCGGAGGCCAAGGTAGGGCGCGTCCAGGCTGGCTTGCGTGACCTGGGCCGACACGGGGACATCCACGGAATAGACCAGCACCCGCGAGGCGTCGTACTCGTAGAGCTCCTGCCCCAGCAGCACCCGCTTCGCGCCCTGGGCCACCAGGCAGAGCGCCGGCCTCTGCACGGCGTGGTGGAAGTCCGCGTGGGCCCGGGAGGCCCGGGAGACATGCACCCCCGGAAGCCGCAGCTCGAAGGTGCCGTCGTAGGGGGCGAGCGCCTTCAGCAGATCCGCGAGCCGGGCCAGGTCCGGCCGAAGGGGCTCCGGTTCGAGGCTGTCGGAGGAGGGTGGCTTTGGGAGGCGGGCCATGGACCATTGTCTCCTTTCAGGCCAATCCGGAGGCGGGCAGGACCTCATTCAGGGCCTGCAGGGCATTGAGGGTCCTCGGGTAGCCGAGGTAGGGCAGCAGCTGCGTGATGACGCCCAGCAGGGTGGCCCGATCGTTGCCGACCTGGAGGTTGCCCCGGATGTGCCCCTTCACCTGGGCCTCGCAGCCGCGCTGCGCGAGCAACATCGAGAAGGTGAGCAGCTCCCTCAGGCGCAGGTCCAATCCCGTTCGGGTGTAGTAGTCCCCGAAGCAATTGGCGGAGAGGTGATCCTGAATGTGGCGCTGATCGACCGGCGCGGCCTCGCGCATGCGGTCGATCGCCTCGCCGAAGATCGCCTTCTGCAGCGCCACCCCACGTTCCATCCGCGTCTCCCGCGTGGTCGTGGACTGGCCTTCCAGCGGCAGCTGCACCCCGGCGCCCGCGAGGATCTCGTTGGTGGCGTGGAGGAAGTCGAAGACCACGGCGATGCCGCAGTACGGCACCGCCTGGTAGACGATCTCCTTCACCTCAGCCGGCGTCACCCCCACGGTCAGGGCGGCCCGGAGCATGATCTTGTATTCCCCTAGCGCCTGTCCCGCGATCAAGGCCGCCAGGATGACCATCAGGCGGGTCCGGTCGTCCAGGTGGACCTGGGCATCCACCTCGTCGAAGGCGAAGCCGTCGAACAGCTCGATGAATTCCGGATCCGTGACCTTCAGCGTGGATACGTGGCCCGGAAACCAGCGCGCGTGGTTCCGCTCAGCGGCTTCTGAAAGGGCCATCACATCCTCCTTGTCCGCAGGGATGCCAGTCGCAGGCCCATCAGCGGCCCACCAGCTTCTGCAGGTGCTCCGGGTACCGGGCGCCCTGGAGCTCGACCTGGGAGGCGGCGCTCTCGATGGCCTTCAGGTCTTCAGCCTTGAGTTCGAGGGCGGCGCCCCCCAGGTTCTCCTCCAGCCGATGCAGCTTGGTCGTGCCCGGAATCGGTACGATCCAGGGCTTCTGGGCCAGCAGCCAGGCGAGGGCGAGCTGGGCCGGGGTCACTCCCTTCGCGGTCGCCAGGGCCTTCAACACCTCCACCAGGGCGAGGTTCGCCTTGCGCGCTTCCGGCGTGAACCGCGGAACGATGCTGCGGAAGTCCGTGGGATCGAAGGTGGTGGTCTCGTCGATCTTGCCCGTGAGGAAGCCCTTGCCGAGGGGGCTGAAGGGCACGAAGCCGATGCCCAGTGCTTCCAGCGTGGGGATGATCTCCGCTTCCGGCTCCCGCCAGAACAAGGAGTACTCGCTCTGGAGGGCGGTCACGGGCTGCACAGCGTGGGCCTTGCGGATGGTGGCGGCGCCGGCTTCGGAGAGGCCGAAGTGCCGGACCTTGCCCTCCTGGATGAGCTCCTTGACCGTGCCGGCCACGTCCTCGATGGGCACCTCGGGGTCCACGCGGTGCTGGTAGAAGAGGTCAATGGCGTCGACGCGCAGGCGCTTCAGGGAGGCCTCGGCCACGGCCCGGATGCGCTCGGGCCGGCTGTTCAGGCCGCCTGGGTTCTGGCCCGTGACCTGGTCGATGGCGAAGCCGAACTTGGTGGCGATGGCCACCCGGCCCTTGAAGGGGGCCAGGGCCTCCCCCACCAGTTCCTCGTTGATCCAGGGTCCGTAGACCTCGGCCGTGTCGAAGAAGGTGACGCCGCGCTCCACGGCGGCCCGGATGAGGGCGATGCCTTCCTGCTTGTCGACGGCGGGGCCGAGGCCGAAGCTCAGGCCCATGCAGCCCAGGCCGAGGGCGGAGACATTCAGGCCGCTGGTGCCGAGTGTTCGCATCTTCATGTGAATTCTCCTTGTGGGGCGGGTTCAGGCCTTCGTCTTCAGCGAGGCCATGTCGATGACGAAGCGGTACTTCACGTCGCTCTTCAGCAGGCGCTCATAGGCCCCGTTGATGTCCTGCATGCGGATCACTTCCACGTCCGAGGTGATGCCGTGCTCGCCGCAGAAATCCAGGAGCTCCTGGGTTTCCGGGATGCCGCCGATGAGGGAGCCAGCCACGGACTTGCGGCCGAGGACCATGGGCACGGTGTTGAGCATGGGTTCCAGCCCGCCCAGGTAGCCCACCAGCACGAGGGCACCGTTCGTGGCGAGGGTCGGAACGTAGGGGTTCAGGTCGTGGACGTAGGGCACGGTGTCGACGATGAGGTCGAAGCGGCCCGCGACCGACGCCATCTGGGCGGCATCGGTGGACAGCACCACGCGGTCGGCGCCCAGGCGCCGGGCGTCGGCCTCCTTGCCTTTGGATCGCGTGAAGAGGGTCACCTCGGCGCCCAGGGCCTTGGCCAGCTTCAGGCCCATGTGGCCCAGGCCGCCCAGGCCCACCACGGCCACCTGGCTGCCCTTCCCCACCCTCCAGTGCCGCAGGGGCGACCAGGTGGTGATGCCGGCGCAGAGGAGGGGCGCGGCGCCCCGGAGGTCCAGGCTGTCCGGCACCTTCAGCACGAAGCGGTCGGAGACCACGATCTGGTCCGAGTAGCCGCCCTGGGTGGGCCGGCCGTCGTGGCGGTCCGTGCCGCCGTAGGTGCCGGTGAAGCCGTTCTGGCAGTACTGCTCTTCGCCGTGCTCGCAGGGCTGGCAGTGGCGGCAGGAGTCCACCAGGCAGCCCACGCCGACGGCGTCGCCGGCCTTGAATCGGGTGACGGCGGCGCCCACTTCGCGCACGCGACCAATGATCTCGTGGCCGGGGACGATGGGGTACGTGGTCCAGCCCCAGTCGTTGCGGGCCGTGTGCAGGTCCGAGTGGCACACCCCGCAGTACAGGATGTCGATCACCACGTCATCGGGCCGGGGATCACGGCGCTCGAAGGGAAAGGGCGCCAGGTCCGAGGTGGGGGACTGGGCGGCGTAGCCGAGAACGTTCAGAGTCATGCATTCCTCCATGCCAGGGGCGAGGGTCGTCCACCCTGCCCGCGGACTTTCTTATGCGGGGCCGCCTGGTTCGGGGACGGCATGGGCAAGTCTAGGAAGCGGGCGGCCGGCCGACTTGCCTGATGCTCCGAACTTCTAGCCCAATCCTCCGGGATCGGTTGTCCGACCCTCACCGCCCCGCCATCAGGCGATCCAGGTAGCGCGACTTGACCTGCCTGGAGGCGAGGGCCCGCTGGAGGGGCGGGAGCTTGAGAACGGCGCCGAGGATGGCGGCCACGGCCCGGTGCCCGTGGGTGGATTGCCCGTCCACCAGGAGCTCCGCCAGCTGACCGCGCTCGAGGGCCATCACCACGGTGCGGTGGGCGGTGTTCGCCGGGGTCAGCACGCGGGCCTTGCGGGGCCTGAGCCGGATCGCCGCCGGAGCGCAGGTCCGCACGCACACGCCGCAGCCCAGGCAGCGGTCCTCGTCCAGCCGCGCCCGCCGGGCGGCGGGACGGCGGGGATCGTGGGCCGAGACGAGGGCGAGCGCCTCCACAGGGCAAGCGCCGACGCACTTCCCGCAGCCGGTGCACCGCGCCTCCTCCAGCTCCGGGAGGAAGTTCGTGGTGTGGACGGGTTTCATGAACGCAAAGCGGCGGGCCGCGACCATGGCCTCGCAGCAGCAGCCGCAGCAGTTGCAGATGAAGCTCACCTGCTCGCGCACGTTCTCGCCGAACTGCACCAGGCCCCGCTCACGGGCCTGATCGAGCAGGTCGAGGCACTCCGCGGCCTCCACGCGCCGCGCCACCTGGTGGCGCGTCAGGGAATCCGCGCAGGTGCCGAAGGTCATGCAGATCTCCATGGGCGCGTCGCAGGCCCGACCCAGGCGGGCCATCTTGTGCCGGCAGTAGCAGGCGCCGATGCCGATGGCCCCCGCCGTGCGCACCACCTCGCTGGCCCGCTCGTGGTCGAGCACCACGAGGGCGTCCTCCCGGGGGAGCGCCGTCTCGTCCACGAAGACCCGCCCCAGCTGCGTCTCGCCGTTCGCGAACAGGGCCCGGAGGAAGTCCTCCTCCACGTTCAGGTACTGGTGGAAGAGCTCCGCCAGGGCCGCCTGGTCCGCATCGCCCCGCACCCGCATCATGGAGAACTCGAAGAAACCGGCCATGGGCGGCGGCACCACGTAGCGCGTCTCGCCGTCCTGCTCCCAGTCCAGCAGCATGGCGCGCCCGGCCAGGGTCTCCAGGATCGCGCGGGCCCGCGCCTCCGGGAGCTTCCAGATCGCCGCGGCGCGTCGGGCCGTGAAGGGGCGGATCGGCACCTGGGCCAGCAGGCCGGCCTCCTCCTCGCTCACCAGGAGGCGGAGGATCTGGAAGAGGCGCTCCGAGGGCGGCGCGCCCTGGGGGAAGCGGTTCAAGCGGGCCGCGAAGCGCGCGTAGGCGCCGTGGCCGGGGCGGAGGGTGGCGTGGGCCATGGGGGGTTCCCGCCCCCAGGATAGTCCCGGAGCCGGCCGGATCGTCCGTCTCAGGGAATAAAACCGCTGACCCCAGGTCCAGGCGGGGCTGGGATTCTCTCCAGAAATGGTGACAATGGAGCCTTCCGCCGGGGGTGCCCATGCCGTCCAGCCTCCATCGTTCCGTCTGCCCCTACGACTGCCCGGATGCTTGCGGCCTCCTGATCACGGTGGAGGATGGCCGCGCCGTGGCCGTGGCGGGCGATCCCGAACACCCGTTCACCCGCGGGGCCCTCTGCCCCAAGATGAACCGCTACCAGGACACGGTGCACCATCCCGAGCGGCTCACCACACCGCTGCGGCGCACCGGCCGGAAGGGGGAGGGCGCGTTCGCGCCCGTCTCCTGGGAGGAGGCCATCGGGGAGATCACGGACCGCTGGCGGGGGATCATCACCGCGCACGGCGCCGAAGCCATCCTGCCCTACTCGTACGCGGGCACCATGGGCCTGATCCAGCGCAATGCCGGGCACGCCTTCTTCCATCGGCTGGGCGCCTCGAGGCTGGACCGCACCATCTGCTCGCCGGCCAAGAACGAGGGTTGGGCCCTGGTGATGGGCGGCACGCCCGCGCCCCACCCGGACGCCTGCGCCGCCAGCGACCTCATCCTGCTCTGGGGCATCAACGCCGCGGCCACCAACGTCCACGGCCTCCATGCCGTGCGCGAGGCCAAGCGGAAGGGCGCGCAGGTCTGGCTCATCGACACCTACGCCCACGCCACCGCGCCCCTCTGCGACCGCGTGGTGCTGGTGCGCCCGGGCACGGACGGCGCCCTGGCCCTGGGAATCCTCCACCTGCTGGACCGGATGAAGCTCTGCGACGAGGCCTTCCTCGCGGCCCACGTCCAGGGCGCCGCCGAGCTGCGGGAACGCATCCTCCCGGACTATCCGCCGGAGCGGGTGGAGGCGATCACCGGCGTGCCCGCAGCCACGGTCCGCGAGCTGGCGGAGGCCTACGGCCGCGCCCGCGATCCGCACCTGCGCCCGGGGAACGGGATCTCCCGCTACGGCAACGGGGCCATGACCCTGCGCACGCTGGCCTGCCTGCCCGCCTTCGTGGGGGCCTACGCCAAGCCCGGCGGCGGCGCCTTCGCCTCCACCAGCACCGGGGGCATCTTCCCCATGCGCCTCATCGAGCGCGAAGACCTGCTGCCCCGCCCCGTCCGCACCCTCAACATGAACCAGCTGGGTCGCGCCCTGAACGAGCTGCAGGACCCGCCGGTGGCCTCGCTCTACGTCTACCACTCGAATCCCGCCGTGGTGGCGCCGGACCAGAACGCCGTGCTGAAGGGCCTCGGCCGCGAGGACCTCTTCACCGTGGTGCACGAGCGGTTCATGACGGACACGGCCCTGTTCGCCGACCTCGTCCTGCCCGCTACCACCTCCCTGGAACACAGCGACCTCTACCGCGCCTTCGGGCACTACGCCATCCAGCGCGCGCGCCCCGTGGTGCCGCCCGTGGGGGAGAGCCGCTCGAACCTCGAGGTGTTCCAGGCCCTGGCCCGGGCCATGGGCTTCACGGAGGAGGTGTTCTCCCAATCCGCGGACGACCTCATCGACGCCCTCCTGGCCGAGCCCCATCCCTGGAAGGCGGGCGTGGACGCAGGCCGGCTCGCCGAGGGCTTCGCCGTGGAGCTGGACCCTCACCGGCAGGCGCTCCAGTTCGGCACGCCCAGCGGCAAGGTGGAGGTCCTCAACCCCCGTGACCCGGAACCCCTGCCCCGCTTCCTGCCGCCCCACAGCGATGCCGACCCGCATCCGCTCCAGCTCGTCACGGCGCCTGCCGTGCAGGGGCTCAACTCCACCTTCCACGAGCGGGAGGACCTGCGGCGGCGCATGGGCCGGATGGCCCTCCGGGTGAACCCCGCCGAGGCCGCGGCCCGGGGCCTGGCGGACGGCGGTCCGGTGACCGCGTTCAACGGCCTGGGCGAGGTGGCCTTCACCCTGGAGGTGACGGACAAGGTGCCCGTGGGCGTGGCGGTGGCGGAAGGGGTGTGGTGGCGCCGCCACGCTCCCGGCGACCGCACCGTGAACGCCCTGACCTCCCAGCGCCTCACGGACCGCGGCGGCGGCAGCACGTTCTACGACAACCGGGTGGACCTGCGGGCGGGTCGGCCCTTTTAACGAATCGTCAACAAAATGCCCGATGCCCCAGGCAAATGGCCCTCTTTTAGTGCTTCGCATCACCTCTTGATACTCCGCCCTCCCTCGGGGCAGCCCGTGCGGCTAGAGTCATGTCGTCCTGTTTTTGCCCCTGCATCGCGCCGCGGACGCCTCGGGACGGCCCCGCGGGATCTCAGCACGAATGCTTTTCCCGGCCGGAGCCCCGCTTCCGCCTCCACACCCCCTTCCTTCCCGGAGGAACCATGAGCCAGTACGTCAATGAAGTCCTTGAGGGCCTCAAGAAGAAGGCCCCCTGGGAGAGCCTGTTCATCCAGGCTGCCACCGAAATCCTCCACTCCCTGGCCCCGGTCCTCGAGAAGGAGCCCAAGTACAAGAAGAACGCCATCCTGGAGCGGCTGATCGAGCCCGAACGCGCCATCGGCTTCCGCGTGCCCTGGGTGGACGACAAGGGCCAGATCCGCGTCAATCCGGGCTGGCGCGTGCAGTTCAGCAGCGCCATCGGGCCCTACAAGGGCGGCATCCGCTTCCATCCCAACGTCACCCTCGACACCCTGAAGTTCCTGGGCTTCGAGCAGATCTTCAAGAACAGCCTCACGGGCCTGCCCATGGGCGGCGGCAAGGGCGGCTCCAACTTCGACCCCAACGGCAAGTCCGACGCGGAGGTGATGCGCTTCTGCCAGTCCTTCATGATGGAGCTCTTCCGCCACATCGGTGCCGACACGGACGTGCCGGCCGGTGACATCGGCGTGGGCGGCCGCGAGGTCGGCTACATGTTCGGCATGTACAAGAAGCTGCGGAACGAGTTCACCGGCGTGCTCACGGGCAAGGGCCAGTACTGGGGCGGCAGCCTCATCCGTCCCGAAGCCACGGGCTACGGCGTGGTCTACTTCGCGGAGGAGGCGCTGAAGACCAAGGGCGAGTCCATCGGCGGGAAGAAGGTGGCCGTCTCCGGCTTCGGCAACGTGGCCTGGGGCGCCGTCACCAAGGCCACCC
The DNA here is from genome assembly GCF_022808935.1 of Geothrix sp. SG200. Taxonomy (GTDB): domain Bacteria; phylum Acidobacteriota; class Holophagae; order Holophagales; family Holophagaceae; genus Geothrix; species Geothrix alkalitolerans. The sequence continues at coordinate 169,824 of NZ_JAKZFR010000003.1, read as the reverse complement.
AGCTGGGCGCCAAGGTCGTCACCATCTCCGGTCCCGACGGCTACATCTACGATCCCGACGGCATCTCCGGCGAGAAGATCGAGTACATGACCGAGATGCTGCGCATCGACCGCATGTCCGTGGCCCCCTACGCCCAGAAGTTCAAGACCGCCCAGTTCCACGCCGGCAAGCGCCCCTGGGAGCAGAAGGTGGACGTGGCCCTGCCCTGCGCCATCCAGAACGAGCTGAACCTCGACGAGGCCAAGAACCTGATGGCCAACGGCTGCATGGCCGTCATCGAGGGCGCCAACATGCCCAGCACGCTGGATGCCGTGGAGTTCTTCCAGGCCAACACCGGCAAGATCCTCTTCTCCCCCGGCAAGGCCTCCAACGCCGGCGGCGTGGCCACTTCGGGCCTGGAGATGAGCCAGAACTCCATGCGCCTGGGCTGGACCGCCGAAGAGGTGGACGCCCGCCTGCACCAGATCATGATCAACATCCATAAGTCCTGCGCCGACGCGGCCGCCCGCTTCGGCACCCCCGGCAACTACGTGAACGGCGCCAACATCGCCGGCTTCATCAAGGTGGCCGACTCCATGATCGACCAGGGCCTTGTGTAGTTCCCGATCCTTTCCGTCCGAAGAAAAGGGGGGCCGACTGCGGCCCCCCTTTTCTTCGCAGATCGCTACACTGCCTGAAATCGCCGGGGCCCCGATGATCAGCCGCGACTTCAACGAGATCTTCCACAAGTACGCGACGGACAAGGAGATCTTCCATGAGCTCATGCCTCTGCGCACCCGGGAGATCCTCCTGGTGGCCCCGGCCTTCGACGCCTTCACGCTGGAGCAGGACGGCCTGCTGACCGAGATCCTCTTCGACGGCTACTACCAGCTCAACATGAGCAACCCGCCCCGGGTGACCAACGTGTCCACCGTGGACGAGGCCCTGGATCGCTGCGCCAGCCGCCACTTCGACATCATCATCGTCATGAGCCGCCTGGGCCAGGGCGGCCATGTGGAGCTGTCACGCGCCCTGCGGAAGGCCGCCCCGCGGATCCCCATCTACCTGCTGCTCAACGACAATGTGGAAGTGGGCGTCATGGATCGTCGGCGCCAGGAGCTGCTGCGCCACTACGACCAGATCTTCGTGTGGAACGGGAACCCCGAGATCTTCATGGCCATGGTGAAGTTCATGGAGGACCGGGCCAACGTCCTCAACGACACCAAGGTGGGCCTCACCCGCGTGATCCTCCTGGTGGAGGACAGCATCCGCTACTACTCGCGGTACCTGCCCATCCTCTACAGCGAGATCCTCAAGCAGACCACGCGCCTGGCCAAGGAACAGAACATGGACCGCATGACGCGCACGCTGTCCATGCGCGTCCGCCCCAAGGTGATCCTGGCCACCTCGTACGAGGAGGCCATGGCCTTCTGCGACCAGTTCCAGGACTGCCTGCTCTGCGTCATCTCGGACCGCAAGTTCCCCAAGGACGGCACCCTCGACCGCGAGGCCGGCATCAAGCTGATACGGGCCCTGAAGGAGCGGATCCCGGACCTGCCGACCCTGCTCCAGTCCTCGGATCCCCTGAAGGAATCCTGGGCCACGGCCCTGGGCAGCGGCTTCCTCAACAAGAACTCGTTCACCCTGGGCGCGGAGCTCTCGAGCTTCTTCTACGAGCGCCTGGGCTTCGGCGACTTCATCTTCCGGAACCAGGCCGGCGAGGAGATCGCCCGGGCCACGGACATGGAGGACCTGCGGGAAAAGCTGCGCACCGTGCCCGCCGAGTCCCTGGTCTACCACGCCCTGCGCAACCACTTCTCCTCCTGGATCATGGCCCGCGGCGAGGTCCAGGTCGCCAAGGTCCTGGCCCGCTTCCGCATCTCCGACTACCGGGACCCGGAGGACATGCGGACCTTCCTCATCGACGTGGGCGACTACGTGCAGCGCATGCGAACCCTGGGCAAGGTGATCCCCCTCACGGAATCCACGCCCCGGGACGAGCCCAACATCCTCCGCCTGGGCTCTGGCTCCATGGGCGGCAAGGCGCGGGGCGTGGCCTTCACCCACTCCCTGCTCTCCCGGCTGGACCTGGAGAGCCTGATCCCCGGCGCGAACATCCGGATCCCGCGCTCCGCCATCATCGGCACGGAGGAGTTCACCGGCTTCATCCACCGGAACGGCCTGAGGCAGATGGTCCAGAGCGACGCCGACGACGACGCGATCAAGCGGCGCTTCCTCATGGGCTCGCTGTCGCCGGAGCTGATCGGCAAGCTGCGGCTCTTCCTCACCAAGCACGCCAAGGTGCCCCTGGCTGTCCGTTCCTCGGGCCTGCTGGAGGACAGCCTCTCCCATCCCTTCGCGGGCCTCTACAGCACCTTCTTCCTGCCCAACAACGACGCCGATCCCGCCGTGCGCGAGGTCCAGCTCATGGAGGCCATCAAGCTGGTCTACGCCTCGGTCTATTCGAAGGCCTCCCGCGCCTACTTCCAGGCCATCGACTACAAGATCGAGGAAGAGCAGATGGCCATCCTCATCCAGGAGGTCTCGGGACGCCGCTTCGGCAGCCGCTTCTACCCGCACATCTCCGGCGTGGCCCAGTCCTTCAACTACTACCCGGTGGCCTACACGCTGCCTCAGGACGGCATCGCCAGCATCGCCGTGGGGCTCGGCAAGTACGTGGTGGAGGGTGAGAAGGCCTACTGCTTCGCGCCGCCCTATCCCGAGATGGACATGCTGCCCCCCAAGGAGCAGCTGCGCACCACCCAGAAGCGCTTCTACGCCCTGGACATGAGCCGCACCTCCGTGGACCTCTACGCCGGGGAGGACGCCACCCTGCTCAGCCTCGACATCCAGGAGGCGGAGGCGGATGGGGCCCTGCAGCACTGCGCCTCCGTCTGGGACTGGAACGACGACCGCATCCAGGACGGCCTCGACCGCCCGGGGCCCCGCATCGTGAACTTCCGCAACATCCTCAAGTACGACCAGTTCCCCCTGGCTCCGATCCTCCAGCGGCTGCTGGAGCTGATCCGCGGGGCCATGGAGACGCCCGTGGAGCTCGAGTTCGCCGTGAACCTCGACCCCGATCCGCACAACGGCAAGCCCACCTTCACCCTCCTCCAGATCAAGCACCAGCTCATGGAGACGGGGGACGTGAACCTGTCCCCGGCGGACCTCGACCCGGCGGACCTCTTCCTCTTCTCCGAGAAGTGCGTGGGGAACGGCATCGTGGAGGGCCTGCGGGACGTCGTGTGGGTGGACCCTGAGGGCTTCGACAAATTCGAGACGCCCGCCCTGGCGGCGGAGATCGAGAAACTCAACGACCGCTTCCGCACCGAGGGCGGGAAGTACGTCCTGCTGGGCCCCGGGCGCTGGGGCAGCAACGACCGCCACCTGGGCATCCCCATCGTGTGGTCCATGATCTCCTGCGCCCAGGTGATCGTGGAGTACGCCATGGAGAACTTCCAGGCCGACGCCTCGCTGGGCTCGCACTTCTTCCACAACGTGACGTCCCTGAACATCGGCTACTTCACGGTGCCCTACCCCCGGGGCACGAGCCTGCTCGACTGGGACTGGCTGCGCCGCCAGCCAGAGGTCTGGCGCTCGGGCTGCCTGGTGCACACGCGGCTGGACGAGCCCGTCCACATCGTCATGGACGGCCGGCGCAGCGCCTCGGCCATCTTCAAGCGCGCGCCGAAACCCGCGCCCGAGGAGCCGGAGGAGTTCCAGTAGAAACGTCGAGGAGCGTCGCGCCTACTTCGCCCGGGTGTACTCCATCTCCATGAGCTTCACGAAGGCACCGTCCTTGCCCTTCACGAACATCGACGCGAAGCGGTGGTCGTGGTCCGGCTGGGTGTGGACCTCCTTGAAGGTGAGGGGCTTCCCGGCCTCGTCGTAGCCCTCGAAGTAGAGGGTCATCTCCCGGCAGTCCTTGGTGCAGGTGCCCTTGCTGACGGCCATCCAGGTGCCGCCGTTGTCCACCCAGCTGCCCACGTGGGCGTTCTGGTGGGTGTCGTAGCCGAAGAGGCCGTGCCCCTCGAAGGCCTGGCCCATCATCTCGGCGCGCATCTCCGACTTCAGCCACAGGCCGCCCGACACGAGCGTGTTGGTCTCCGTCCCCTTGGACACCACGGGCGGCTTGGACGGGTCCATGTACATCTTCGCCACGGCGATCCAGGTGCCGGCCTGCTCCTTCATGGCCAGGTGATGGGCCGTGGGCTTGGGAAGGGGGCTTTCCTGGGCGGACAGGGCCAGAACACAGCCGAGCGAGAGGATCAGGGCGCGCATGGAACCTCCAGACGCCCATGCTACCCCCGCCGGAACCCGGCGCCAGCCCGGCTTCCGCTAAAGTGGGGGAAGGAGGGGCCCTTGATCCAGCATCCCGGCAACGTGTTCGTGGTCTCCGCGCCGTCGGGCGCGGGCAAGTCCACGCTGACCCAGCGGCTGGTGCAGAGCGTCCCGGACCTGATCTTCTCCATCTCCTTCACCACCCGGAAGCCCCGGCCCGGCGAGGTGGACGGCCGGGACTACTTCTTCATCGACGACGCCCGGTTCGATGCCATGGTGGCGGAAGGCGGCTTCGTGGAGTGGGTGCAGGTCTACGGCCACCGGTACGGCACGGGCCGCGCCTGGCTGGAGGAGGTACTGGATACCGGGCGCGACGTGCTGCTCGACATCGAGACCACCGGCGCCCTGAACGTGCGCCACGCCATGCCCGAAGCGCGGATGATCTTCATCCTGCCTCCCTCCGCCGCCTCCCTGGAGCAGCGGCTGCGCAGCCGAGGCAAGGACTCGGACGAGCAGATCCGCATCCGCATGGAGCATGCCCGCCACGAGCTGGAGCTGTATCCCGCCTACGACTACCTGATCCTCAATGACGACCTTGAACTCGCCTACCAGCAGTTCGAGGGCATCGTCCACGCCGCCCGGGCCAGCCGGGAGCGCATGGCCCCCACGGCCCGGCGGATCCTCGAGGGGTTCTGATAAAACCGCGCTTCGTCCTCCCTGCGGGCGGGGCGTATCCTGGAGGGACACTCCCCGGGAGCCTCATGGCCCGTTTCATCAAGCGCAATTGGATGTGGATGGTGGTGGCCGCCACGGTCGCCGTGGCGGGCCCCCTGCTGGCCCGGTCCGGCGCCGAGAGCGCCCGCCAGCGGGGCCTGGACACCCTCACCGAGGTCATGGACCTGGTGCAGAAGCAGAGCCCCGAGCCGCCCACCCCCCGCCAGATCACCCACGCCACCATCCAGGGCATGCTCCACACCCTGGACCCCCACTCGAACTACATGGACGAGAGCGAGTTCCGCCTGCTGCGCGAAGAGCAGAAGGGCTCCTTCTTCGGCATCGGCGCCATCATCCAGCAGCACGACCAGGGCATCGCCATCATCAGCCCCATGAAGGGCGGCCCGGCTGAGCGCCTGGGCGTCCGGTCCGGCGACATCATCAAGGAGATCGACGGCACGAGCACCGAGGGCATGACCTCCAACGCCGCCCTCCAGAAGCTGCGCGGCGAGAAGGGCACCCTGGTGGAGATCGCCGTGCAGCGCTCGGGCATCGCCGACCTGCTGCGCTTCTCCATCCCCCGTGCCGAGGTCCCCACCAACAGCGTCTACTACAGCTTCATGCTCAACCCCACGACGGGCTTCATCCTCATCAAGGACTTCGGCGAGACCACCTCGGACGAGTTCGAGAAGGCCGTGTCCTCCCTGAAGAAGCAGGGCATGAAGCAGCTCATCCTCGACCTCCGCGGCAATGGCGGTGGCGTCCTGGATTCGGCCATCGGGATCTGCCGCCAGCTCCTGGGCCCCGACCAGCTCATCGTGAGCCAGAAGGGCCGGGACGGCCGGGACGAGAACCAGACCCGCACCAGGAAGGGCGCGCAGCTCGACCCCTTCCCCCTGGTGGTCCTCATCAACCGCGGATCGGCCAGCGCCAGCGAGATCGTCACCGGCGCCGTCCAGGACCACGACCGCGGGGTCGTCGTCGGCCAGACCAGCTGGGGCAAGGGGCTCGTCCAGAGCGTGCTGCCCATCAACCGCTCCCGGGGTCTGGCCCTGACCACCGCCCGCTACTACACCCCCTCGGGCCGCAGCATCCAGCGGGACTACACCCATGGCCTGGACGACTACTACAACCCCGAGGACGAGAAGGACCCCAAGCCCCAGGGCCCGGCTTTCAAGACCGACCTGGGCCGCACGGTCTACGGCGGAGGCGGCATCAATCCCGACTACCCCATGCCCCTCGTCCGCCTCGACGAGTTCATGATCAACCTCCGCTTCCGGTACTCCGCCTTCTTCCGGTATGCCGTGCAGGAGAAGGAGCGCTTCGGCATCCGGCCCGGCGAGCGCGCCGACGACGCCGTGATGGCGCGGTTCCGTGCCTGGGCCCAGGAACAGAAGCTCACCATCAGCGACAAGGACTGGGAGACCCACCTGGAGGCCATCCGGGAGCAGCTCTCCATCGAAATGCAGAACGTCGCCTTCGGCGTGGAAGCCGGCTTCAAGCTCCAGTGCGAGAAGGATCCGGTGATCCTCAAGGGCCTGGAAGTGATGCCGGAGGCCGAGGCTCTGCTACGCAAGAAGCAGCTCCTGAGCCGCGCCCCCGCCCCCAGCACAGCCACCCTCCGCTGAATCGAGGCTCCCATGGATGTCACGCTCCCCGAGCACGTTGAGGCCCTGCGCCAGGAAGTGCGCCGGTTCGCCGAAAAGGAGATCCGCCCGCACGTCATGGCCTGGGACGAGGCCAAGACCTTCCCCATGGGCGTGGTGAAGCAGCTGGGCGAGATGGGCATGATGGGCGTCATCTTCCCCGAGGAGTACGGCGGCGCCGGCATGGGCTACCAGGAGTACGCGGTGGTGGTGGAGGAGCTCTCCCGGGTGGACGGCTCCGTGGGCATCACCGTGGCCGCCCACAACAGCCTCTGCAGCAACCACATCTACGCCATGGGCGACGAGCGCCAGAGGCAGGCCTACCTGAAGCCCCTGGCCAGCGGCAAGGCCATCGGCGCCTGGGGGCTCACGGAGCCGGGATCGGGCAGCGACGCGGGCTCGCTGCGCACCTCCGCCAAGAAGGAGGGCTCGCACTACGTCCTGAACGGCACCAAGACCTTCATCACCCACGGCACCGTGGGCGACATCTTCGTGGTCATGGCCCGCACCCGGCCCTCGCTTCCGGGCCGCAGCAGCGCCGACGGCATCAGCGCCTTCGTGCTTGAGAAGGGCATGAACGGCTTCCGGGCCGGCAAGCAGGAGAACAAGCTGGGCCTCCGGGCCAGCGACACCTCCGAGCTGATCCTGGAGGATGTGAAGGTGCCTGAGGCCAACCTCCTGGGCGAGGAGGGCGTGGGCTTCAAGCAGGCCATGAAGACCCTCGACGGCGGCCGCATCAGCATCGGGGCCCTGGGCCTCGGCATGGCCCAGGGCGCCTTCGAGGAGGCCCTGCGCTACAGCAAGATCCGTCACACCTTCGGCCGCCCCCTGGCGGACCACCAGGGCATCCAGTTCAAGCTGGCGGACATGGGCATGGAGATCGAGGCGGCCCGCCTGCTCATCTACCGCGCCGCGGGCCTGAAGGACGCCGGCCTGCCCTACGCCAAAGCCGCCAGCATGGCCAAGCTCTACAGCTCGGAAGTGGCCTGCCGCGTGGCGGACCAGGCCGTGCAGATCCTCGGCGGCTACGGCTACATCAAGGACTACCCGGTGGAGAAGTACTACCGGGACGTGAAGCTCTGCACCATCGGCGAAGGCACCAGCGAGATCCAGCGCACCGTCATCGCCCGTCACCTCCTCTCTGAATACTGACATGAACAAGGGGGACCGCCCGGCCGCTTCGCGTCCTCTGCGTCCCCCCTCGTGCACCCCCACGCGGTGTCCGGGCGAAGCCCGGCCACCACGTCTAATCCCGGAGTCCCCATGAAGGCCCAGCTCCTCCTCCTCGCCGCAGGCCTGCCCCTCCTGGCCGCCCGCCCCCTCCAGGTGGACGACCTGTTCAAGGTCAAGCGTGTCACCGATCCCCAGCTCTCCGTCACGGGAGCCCTGGCCTACCAGGTGGGCGCCCCGGACGTCGCCGCCAACAAGAGCACCACCCACGTCTGGTACAAGCCCGCCGGCGGCGAGGCGAAGGCCCTGGACCTGGGCGCCGGCAGCCAGACCCGGCCCCGTTTCAGTCCGGACGGGAAGAAGCTGGCCTACCAGTCCGGCGGCCAGATCTGGGTCGTGGACCTCGGCACCCATGAGAAGCGCCAGCTCACGAAGCTGAGCGGCGGCGCCGAAGGCCAGGTGTGGAGCCCCGACGGCAAGTGGATCGCCTTCCTCTCCACCACCGTGCCCTCGGGGAACGAGGCTGAGAACGCGGCCTACCTGAAGCGCCAGGAGGAGAGCAAGGTCAAGGCCCGCGTCATCACCCACCTCATGTACCGCCACTGGAACGAGTGGAAGGACGACCAGCAGGTGAGCCACCTCTTCGTGGTGCCCGCCGACGGCAGTACCGCGCCGCGGGATCTCACCGCGGGCCTCACCACGGACGTGCCCAACTTCGCCGACGTGGCGGCCGGGGACGGCTTCGACTGGGCCCCCGACAGCAAGGCCCTGGCCTTCGAGACCCACCCCGAACAGACCAAGGCCACCAGCACCAACGGCGAGATCTACGAGGTGGCCCTCTCCGGCGGCCCCGCCAAGAAGCTCTCCGACAACCCGGCCATGGACACCACGCCCCGCTACTCGCCGGACGGCAAGGCCCTCGCCTGGCGCGCCCAGCGCCGGCCGGGCTTCGAATCCGACAAGTTCGAGCTGTGGGTGTTCGATCGCACGGCCGGAAAGGTCGTGCGCACCACCCAGGCCTTCGACCAGAGCTTCGGCGACTTCCAGTGGCAGGGCCAGGACCTGGTGGCCGTCAGCGACCAGCAGGGCCACGCGGACCTCTTCCGCTGGAACGACCAGGGCCTCCAGCGCCTCAGCAAGGGCCTGCACGTCGAGGGCTTCGCGCTGCCCCCGAGCGGCTCCGCCGCGGCGAAGGACCACGCCGTGCTGGTCTCCACCAGCCTCGCCACGCCCCAGGACCTCTACGCCCTGGACCTGAAGACGGGGACTGTCGCCCGCGCCTCCCACCACAACGAGGCCCTGGCCAGGGAGCTGAGCCTCAACCCCGGCGAGGACCTCTGGGTGGACACCCTGCCCGTGGACGGGAAGCCCACCAAGGCCCACGCCTTCGTCGTGAAGCCCGTGGGCTTTGATCCGAAGAAGTCCTATCCCGTGGCCTTCGTCATCCACGGCGGGCCCCAGGGCGCCTGGGCCGACAGCTGGCACCCCCGCTGGAACGCGCAGGCCTGGGCCGGTCGCGGCTTCATCACCGTGCTGCCCAACCCCCGCGGGTCGACGGGCTTCGGCCAGGCCTACTGCGACGCCATCAGCGGCGACTGGAACGGCGCGGTGATGAAGGACCTCATGACCACCCTGGACGCCGTCCTCAAGCAGTTCCCCAACGCCGACCCCAAGCGCGTGGTGGCCTGCGGTGGCAGCTACGGCGGCTACGCCACCAACTGGCTGGCCGGGCACGAGGCCGACCGCTTCGCCGCCTTCGTGACCCATGCGGGCATCTTCAACACCGAGAGCATGCAGGTGGGCAGCGAGGAGCTGTGGTTCCCCCGCTGGGAGTTCAAGGGCTGGCCCTGGGAGAGCGCCGAAACCAAGGCCCGCTGGCAGTCCCAGAGCCCCAGCAGCGCCGCCGCCAGCTTCAAGAAGCCCATGCTCGTCGTCCACGGCGAGCTGGACTATCGCGTGCCCGTGGGCGAGGCCTTCCAGCTCTTCAACACCCTCCAGCTTCGCGGCGTCCCCAGCGAGCTGCTCTACTTCCCCGACGAGTTCCACTTCGTCCTCAAGCCCCAGAACAGCAAGCTCTGGTACGAGACCGTCCTCGGCTGGTGCGAGCGCTGGACGAAGTAGAAAAGACTGGTTAACCGCAGAGGCCGCAAAGGGCGCAGAGAAGGCATTCCTCTCTCTGCGATCTCTGCGGCCTCTGCGGTTAAGGTTTTTTTTCTTTCGGAATGACTCCACCGCACGCGCCCGGATCGGACAGGGCCCGCCAGGGCTCGAGGACGAAGGGACGGCTGAAGGCGCGGGGGTGGGGCAGCTCCAGGGTCAGCTCAGGCCCGAGGGCCCGCAGGTCCTCCGGCGCCTCCCAGGCCCAGCGCCCCGGCGGGCCGTCCGTGGTGATGAGGTCCAGGTCCAGGGTGCGGGGTGCGTTCTTTCCGGCGCTGCGGTCCCGGCCGTTGGCCAGCTCCAGGCGCAGCAGGGCCTCCAGCAGGTGACGAGGATCAGCCTCCTCCGTCACCAGGATGGCCACGGTGTTGAGGTAGGCGGGCCCCCGGCCCGACTCGTCTGGCGTCTCCATCACCAGCGGCGAAGGCAGCACCACCCCCAGCGTCCGCAGGGCCGCCAGCCCGGCCGTAAGGTGCGCCCTGCGGTCGCCGAGGTTCGAGCCGAGGGCGATGACGGCCTTCATGGGACCCGCGAAATCACGTGTAAAGGCGCGAAAGCAAGACACACCCTTTTCGCAACATTTCGCGTCTTTCGCGGTTTCATTTCTTTTTCCCGTGTTCTGCCACCACCAGCGTGCGAATGCCCCCGCGAATGAGGAAGTCGCCCTCCACGCGCATCCACTGTGGTTTCGTGGCCTTCACGAGGTCGTCGAGGATCTGGTTGGTGACGGCTTCGTGGAAGGCGCCCTGGTCGCGGAAGCTCCAGAGGTAGAGCTTGAGGGACTTCGACTCCACGCAGAGCTGGTCTGGCTGGTAGAGGATGCGGAGCTTGGCGAAGTCCGGCTGGCCCGTGAGCGGACAGAGGCAGGTGAACTCCTCTGTCTCGAAGGTGATCGTGAACGGCCGCCCCGGACGCGGGCTGGCGAAGGTGTCCAGCTTCCCCGTGGGGCGAGTCACCACGAACGTCGGCAGCGGATTCGGCAGGGAGGGCTTGGAGGGCTTTTTCGTGGCCATGGTCATACCTTCAGGTGGTCGGGAATGTGGGCGTACGGGATGGGGTCGGCCACGCCGGCCTCCTTGAACCCGCGCAGACGCAGGTGACAGGAGTCGCAGTGGCCGCAGGCCTCGGCCTCGCTCTGGTAGCAGGACCAGCTGAGGTGGAGCGGGGCCTGCAGCTCGAGACCCTTCCGAACGATCTCTGACTTGCGCAGGTGCAGCAGGGGCGCGTGGAAGGCCAGGCGCGTCTCAGGCTTCGTGCCCAGGTTGGCGGTCTGCTCGAAGCTCCTCAGGAAGGCTTCGCGACAGTCGGGGTAGCCGCTGCTGTCCTCCTCCACGAAGCCCACGAAGATGGCCGTGGCGCCCAGCACCTCGGCCCAGCTCACGCAGGTGGCCAGCAGGTGGGCGTTGCGGAAGGGCACGTAGCTCACGGGCACGCCCTGGCGCTCTGGGTCGCCCTCGGGCAGGGCGATGGTGGGATCCGTCAGGGCGGAGCCGCCGATGGCCTTCAGGGAATCGAAGCCGATGATGAGGCGGCGGGAGGCGGGGACGCCGTAGAAACTCGCGATGTCGCGGAAAGCCTGCTTCTCGCGCGCCTGGGTGCGCTGGCCGTAGTCGGCATGGAGCAGCGCCAGCTCAAAACCTTCGGCCCTGGCGAGGGCGGCGGTGACGCAGCTGTCCATGCCGCCGGACAGGGAGACGACGGCAAGCTTAGTCACGGCTGAATCCCTCCGCCCACGCTTCCAGGCCATCCATCTCGCCTTGAAGGCGCACGGCTTCCGCGCCATCGTCCGCCTTCGGCGGGATCTGGTAGGGCGCTCCGTACCGGATCACGCAGGTCGCGAACGGAAAGGGGATCACCATGCGGTCCCAGGTCCCCAGCTGGAAGCTGTGATCGTAGGCGAGGCTCACGGGGATGATCCAGGCGCCGGTCTTGCGGGCCAGGGCGACGGTGCCGGGCTTGAGCTGCATGAGCGGGCCCCGGGGGCCGTCGGGGGTGATGCCGAAGTCCCAGCCCTGCTTCACGGCCTGAATCATGCGCACCAGGGCCTTGGCGCCGTCTTCGCTGGCGGTGCCGCGCACGGCGTGGATGCCGAACCAGCGCCAGGTGGCCGCGCTGCGCTCGCCGTCCTTGCTGTCGCTGGAGAGGATGGCCACGCCCCGCGCCTCGCCCTGGGCATTCCGCCGGTGGAAGGGGTACGAGAGGGGCATCATGAAGAGGCGGCGGTGCCAGAAGGCCAGGATGATGCGCTGGTCCCGGGTCACGAGATCCTCGACGGGACCGAAGCCCTCGCGGCGCACCCGCAGGGTGTAGGACCAGAGCTTGGTGAGGCCGGCCACCAGGAAGGGCACCACGCGGAAATTCAGCCACACGGACAGGGGCGAGCCCAGGGGGCGGCCCCGCTCGGCGATGGCCACGCGGGTCTTCATGGCAGCAGGTCCTCGCGGGTGATGGGGTACATCGTCCCGCAGTAGTCGCAGCGGACTTCCAGGGCCCCCGGCTCCTTGAAAAGGTCCTCTTTCTGGTCCTCGGGGAAGCGGCGCAGGGTCTCCAGCAGGGCCTCGCGGGTGCAGCGGCAGCGGTAGAAGAGGTCGGTGGCGGCCAGCTCGTCGGCCCCTTCGCCCTGGGACACCCACGCGGCCAGGAAGTCTGGCGTGCGCTCCCAGAGGGGCACCACCTCCAGGCCTTCGATCGCCTGGACGAGGCGCGCGAGGCGCTCCGGCGGACAGTCCGGCAGGGGCTCCACCAGCAGGCCCCCGGCCTCGCCCGTGCCCGCGTCGCACCAGAGGGTGAGGCTGGCCTGGATCTGCTCCGACTGCTGGAGGTAGTGCTCCACCTGCACCTGGATGCCGCCCTCCACCACGGGGAGGTGGCCCACGTAGGGCTGGCCCGTGGCGTTGGAGCGCATCACTTGGAAGACGCCGGGGCCCTGGATCCATGCCGACACGTCCTCGGGCCCGGGGTCGAGCACGCCCCGGATGGTGCCGTCGGGCCAGCTGTCCGAGACCACGGCCTTGGCCCGGCCGGATCCCTTCACGAGCAGCTGCAGGCGCTCCGCGAAGAACGTGCGGCTCTGCAGCAGGGCGGTGGACGTGAGCAGTTCCGTGAGGCAGCCGCAGGCCGCGGGCTCCAGATGCGGATGCCCCCGCCGGACGCCGTCCCACAGGGGGCTGGCGTCCACCGAGGACAGGCGGATGTGGCGGTCCCGGGTGAGGGACTTGACCACGCGGGCCTTGGGAACCTCTGCCATCGCTACTCCCAGCCGATCTGCCGGCCCTTGTTCTGCTGCTCCAGCCAGGCCATCAGGGGCTTGAAGTAGTCCATCATGGCGCGGGTGGAGAGATCCTCGCCCGTGGCCTCCTTCAGCACCTTCCGCCAGTCCTCGGTGGCGCCCTTCTCGAGGATCTTCTTCAGGAAGGCGCCCACCTCCTTGTTCCCGGCGTAGTTGCAGCTGCGGGGGTCCTGGTGGAGGATCTTCCGCGCGATGTGGTCGTGCATCTGGAACTTGAAGACCGTGGCCCAGCCGTAGCTGTAGTAGTAGGCGGGGTTGTCGTTGATGTGGGTCTTGGTGGCGGCGTCGCAGAACTGCTCGCCGCGGGGGCTGGGGGGCTCCACGCCCTGCTCGTCGCGCACGAGCTTCCACCAGCGGGCGTTCATCTGGTCAGCGGGCATCTTCTTGCCGTAGAACTCCGCCTCCCACTCGGGCATGGTGCCGCAGGCCCAGTACATGAAGGGGATGGCCACCTCCAGGGCGTCGTTCAGCAGCACCTGCATCTGGTCGGCCTTGTAGTCCGCCGGAAGCACGCCCGCGGTCTTGAGGTACGGGATCTGCCGGGTGGCCATAGCGATGAGCTCGCCCACCCCCTCATGGAAGCTGGGGTTGGCGCCGTCGCGCAGGAGGGGCGGAACGTCGGGGCGGGTGTAGCTCATGAAGTAGTAGCCGTGGCCCAGCTCGTGGTGGACCGTCTCGAACCACTCGGCATTGGGCTCCACGCTCATCAGCGAGCGGATGTCGTGGTCCAGGTCCAGGTGCCAGCAGGAGGCGTGGGCGTTCTTCTTGCGCGGGTCGCCGGCCTTCACGGGGTAGAGGTCGGACTTGGCCCAGAAGCTCACGGGCAGGGGATCGAAGCCCAGGCCCACGTAGAAGGCCTCGGCAGTCTTCACGATGCGCTCGGGCTGCCAGCCCTTGAAGTAGGGATCGAAGTCCACGGCGCTGACGAAGCCGGTCCAGTTCTGGCTCCAGCGGTTGTTGATCCAGTGGGCGGGAATGGCCTTGGGCACGGGCTGGCCGTACTTCTTCGCCATCTCGTACTTCACCCAGGTGTGGAGCTGGAGGTAGAGGGGCTTCAGCTCGGCCAGGAACTTCCGGTTGAAGGCCATCATCTCGTCGGTGGTGAGGCCGTAGCGGGCCACCTGGAGGGCGAAGTAATCGGGGTAGCCCAGCTCCTGCGCCACCCCGTTGCGCAGATCGCGCAGGCGCACCAGGCCGTCCTTCAGGGGCACGCCGATCTCCTTGCTGGCCTCCCACCACTGCCGACGCTCCGCCAGGTCGCGGCTGGAGGCCAGCTTGTTGTCGATGTCGTTGGCGCTGACGGGTCGGCCGCCCACCTTGAACTGGTAGCCGTTCATGATGGAAACCTGCTTCGTTTCCGCCTCGATGCGGGCGGCCACGAGCTCGGGCTTGGTCATGGGCCCCTCGGCGCCGTAGGGCATGAGCAGCACCCGCTCCAGCTGGCGCACAGTCTTCTCGTCGAGCTGGGCCCGGGATTTGAGCAGCTCCTTGGCCTCGGTGATGACCAGCGGATTGCCGTTGAAGGCGGCGAAGGCCTTGCCCGCCCACTCGGCCGCGGCGTCGTGCTCGGGCTTCACGTCCGTGGAGGCGGCCCAGGTGGCCTGCTGGCTCACGTAGTAGAGGGACTGGTAGCCGGCGTTCACCAGCTTGAGGAAGCGGTCGGCCCGTTCCTGGACGGGCGAGAGGGCCTGGGCCATGAGGGGGGCACCAAGAACAAGGGCGGGGAGAAGGGACGGGAGGAGGCGCATGCGGGGCTCCGGGGAACCCTCTATTGTGCCTTCGGGGCGGGTGGGCGTCAGCAGGGGAGGAGGATGCTGAAGCTGGAACCGAAGCCAACCTGGCTCTGGGCCCGGATCTGGCCCTTGTGGGCCGCCACCAGGCGCTGGACGATGGCCAGGCCCAGCCCGACCCCCTTGCTGGCGTCGCTGCGCTCGGACTGGCGGAAGGGGTCGAAGATGTAGGGGAGGTCCCCCGCCGGAATGCCGCGCCCGGTGTCGATGACCGACAGGCGGAGGAAGCGCAGGCCAGCCTCCACGCCGGAACCGAACTCGATCCCGGCCTCCACCCGGACGGCCCCGCCCCTGGGGGTGAACTTGAAGGCGTTGTCCACGAGGTTCACCAGGACGCGGTCCAGCTTCGAAACGTCCGCGCGGATCATCGGCAGGCCCTCGGGGATCGCTACCTGGAATTCGAGACCGGCCGAGGCGGCCCGCAGCGGGTACGGAGACATCAGGGCCTTCAGCCAGGGCCCCGGCTCGATCTCTCCGAATTCCATGGGGAGCTGCCCGCTTTCGCTGCGGTAGATCTCCAGCATCTCGTCGAGCAGGGTCTTGATCCGCCCGACGGAGGCCTCGGCCTTGTCCAGCGTGCCGTCTCCCGCCGAGCCCTCCCGCAGCCGCTCCAGGACGAGCCCCAGCACGGTCAGGGGTGAACGGAGGTCGTGGACCAGCATGGTGGTGAAGTTGGTCTTGAGGGTGTTCACTTCCTTGAGCTTGAGGTTGGCGTCCACCAGGTTCTGGTTCTGGATCTCCAACTCGCGCTGGAGCCGGCCCAGGTTGACCTGGTGCTCCACCCGCACCAGCACCTCCTCCGCGCTGAAGGGCTTGGTCACGTAGTCGCGCCCTCCCACCTGGAAGGCCCGCACCTTGTCCAGCGGGTCGTCCAGGGCGCTGATGAAGATGATGGGGATGCGGGCCAGCACCGGATCCTGCTTGAAGGCCTCGCAGGTCTCATAGCCGTCCATGCCCGGCATGTTCACGTCGAGCATCACCAGTTCGGGCGGGTGGCGGCGGGCGGCCGCCAGGGCCATGGCGCCGGAAGGCACGGCCCTCACCCGGTACTGGCGCTCCCGCAGGACCGCCCCCAGCAGGTCGAGGTTGGCCGCGTTGTCGTCCACGATGAGGATGTCGCCCTGGGGCACCAGCATGTCGGTCTCCTGATTCATCGGTTCAGCGCGTCAAGCAGTGCCTCGAGCTTGTAGGCCTTGAGCAGCCGCCGCAAGTCCTCCGCCAGCGCGCCGTGGCCCAAGCCCTCCACCAGGGCCAGGGCCACCTCGGTATCGCCCGTGACGACCGCCTCCTTCAGCGAAGCCCGCCAGGATTCCGGCTGGAGCTGGAGGCCGGCCAGGTCGCCGGGCGTTGACGGGGCTTCGGGTTCCCGGGTGAGGAAGCGAAGGCCGAGCAGGCGGCCGGCCACCTCGAAGAGCTGCGCCTCGCGGAAGGGCTTGCCCAGGAAGTCGTCGAAGCCCGCCTTGCGGAGGGTCTCCCGGTCCAGGTCGATGACGCTGGCGGAGATGGCCACGACAAAGGTGTGCGGGAGCCCCTGCTCCAGCTCCTTTCCGCGGAGGACCTGCAGGGCCTCGAAGCCGCTCATGCGCGGCATCCGGAGGTCCATCCAGATCAGGTCGGGATGGTGGCGCTCCCAGAGCTCCAGGGCCTCGACGCCATCGGCCGCGGTGCGCACCTGGAAGCCGACGGAGGCCAGAAGCTGGGCCAGGAGGTCGCGGTTCTCGGGCCGGTCGTCCACCACCAGCACAGCCGGGCGCCGCTGCCCGCGCGCCAGGCCCACCACCTGCCCGCCTCCCGTCAATTCCAGGGGGGGCTCCGCCTCCTCCATGGGCAGCTCGAAGCTGAAGCGGCTGCCTTCGCCGAGCCGGCTCTGGAGGTGCAGCTCGCCGCCCATGAGGTGGACCAGGGAACGGCTGATGTGGAGGCCCAGGCCCGTGCCCTCGGCCGCCAGCGGCTGGGTGGAGGCCTGGAAGAAAGCCTGGAAGAGCTGCCGCTGGTCCTCCTCGGAGATCCCCGGGCCCGTATCCTCCACGGCGAAGGTCGCCCGCCCCGCGACGTAGCCCGCCCGGAGGGTCACCGATCCCTGCCGGGTGAACTTCACGGCGTTTCCCAGCAGGTTCACCAGCACCTGCCGGAGCTTGGGCGCGTCCCCCTCCAGGTGGGGCGGCAGGGCCGGATCCACCTCCAGGCGCAACGCCAGCCCCTTCGCCTCGGCCCGAATCCGCTGCATGTCCACCACGCCCTCCAGAAGGGCGGCGGTGCCGAAGGGCTCCGGGCGCAGCTCGAGACCGCCGGATTCGATCTTGCTAAGGGACAGCACATCGTTGATGAGGGACAGAAGGTGCTCGCCGGCGGCCAGGATACGGCCAAGCTGCTCGTGATCCTCCGGGCTGCGCGCGGACCGCCGGGCCATCAGCTGGGCGTAGCCGAGAATGGCGTTGAGCGGCGTGCGGAGCTCGTGGCTCATGTTGGAGAGGAAGGCGCTCTTCGCGCGGTTCGCCGCCTGGGCCTTCGCTTCGCTCGCCCGAAGGCCGGCTTCCAGGGCCTTCCGCTCCGACAGGTCCGAGGCGACGCTCAGGTAGCCCATGGGCTCCCCCTCGGGGCCCGTCACCTGGGAGAGGGCCACCAGCATGGGGATGCGCCGCCCGTCTCTGGCCCGGAAAGTCCATTCCCGCTGGTCAGGCCCCGCCTCCGTGAGCAGGCGGATGATCTCGAGGTCACTGACCACCGGCCGGCCCGCGGTCCGAGCCAGTTCCCCGGCCCGGGCCGCCACTTCCTCCGGATCGAGCCAGTTCGCGGATGGCTGGCCCAGGACCTCGTCGGCGCGGTAGCCCAGCAACGTCTCCGCATAGGGATTGAACCGGCGCACCAGGCCATCCCGGTCGCGGACGATGACGGCTACCTGGGCGTTCTGCAGCACCGCGCGCTCGCCGGCCTCCTGTTCGGCCAGGGCCTGGATGGTCTCCCGGAGCCGGGCGACCATGCGATTCAGCTCGTGCCCCAAGTCCGCGAGCTCGTCCCGCCCCCGGACTTCGACCCGCGCCGTGAGATCGCCCTCGGCGGCGCGGCGCACCTGCGTCAGCATCCCCCGGATGCTGACGGAGAGGTCGCGGGCGATCAGGTAGCCCAAGCCCAGGGCCGTGACCAGGCCGGCGAGGATCATGGCGTAGGACAGCACCCGGGTCCGGCGGGCCCGCGCCGCCATGGCCTCCAGGCTCTGCTGGGCCGCGTCCTCCTGGGCCTGGACCAGCCCGGCGAGCAGGTTGGTCATGGGCAGGATCTGCGGCAGCAGGTCGTCGTCCACGAAGCGCCCGAGCTCCGGCAGCCGGCTCTCGGCCAGGAGCCCCTCCAGCCGGTCGAGGTCCGCGGCCAGGTAGAGCGAGAGGTGGTCCACGCGGGCCAGCGCCTCCGCGTCCGTCTGGGCCGGCGCTGAGGCCTTGAACTCCGCCCAGTGGCGACCCGCCTCCCGCCGGGCGGAACGCACCTGCGCGAGCCCTTCGGCGGGGTCCAGGGTGCCTCCCCGCACCTGGCGGGCGGCGAACAGGATGCGGATGCTGTAGGCGTCCGACACCACCTTCAAGTGCCGAACGGGCACCATGCGGTTCTCGAAGACCCGGATGGCCTGCTGTTCCTCCTGGTGGAGCAGTCCAAGCTGGATCAGCGCCAGGCCGGTCAGGATCGCCGCCACGGCGCTGTACCCCAGCCAGAGTTTGGTGGCGATGCGAAACCGGCTGAGGAACACGGTCATGCGGCCTTCCCCCGGGGTCCGATGGCCTGAACGGCCCAGGATGGGAACCCCCGGGGTCCGGCCAGTGGTGTGGCGGTGGTTCCGTGGAATGATGACGGGACGCCCCGCTGGCGGCAATGCTTCCAGTCCCGCCGGCTTAGAATCGACCCAGCGCCCCGGCGTCCGCCGCCCAGCCCGGAAACACCATGACCACCCTCCGCCTCCGTCTGCGCTCCGTCTTCATGGCCCTTGGCATCCTGGGCTTCGGCAACGCGGCACACGCCGCAGCCCCGCCCCCACCGCTTGCCATCGCCGCCGCGGCAGACCTGCAGTTCGCCCTGGCCGAAGTGAGGACCGCGTTCATGGCTGCCCATCCGGGCCAGGAGGTGGCCATCACCTACGGCTCCTCCGGCAACTTCTACACCCAGCTCACCAACAAGGCGCCCTTCGACCTCTTCCTGTCCGCGGACCTCGCCTACCCGAAGAAGCTGGTGGAGGCGGGCCTGGCGGACGGCAGCACGGAATTCCGCTACAGCCGGGGCCGCCTGGTGCTGTGGGTGCCAAACGGCTCGCCCATTCCCGTGGAGCAGGGCCTGTCGGCGCTCCTGCATCCCGCTGCCCGCAAGGTGGCCATCGCCAACCCGCGCCACGCGCCCTACGGCCGCGCCGCCGAGGCCGCCCTGGCGAAGCTCGGCCTGCTGGAGACCCTGCGGCCCCGCCTGGTCTTCGGGGAGAACATCGCCCAGACCGCCCAGTTCGTGCAGACCGGCGCCGCGGACATCGGCATCCTCGCGCTCTCCCTGGCCAAGGCCCCGGCCATGACGGCCACAGGCCGCATGTGGGAGCTGCCCCTGGAGGCCTACCCCGCCCTGGACCAGGGCGGAGTGATCCCCAACCACGCCCGGAACCGCGCCGCCGCCCTGGCCTTCCGGGAGTTCATGCGGTCCCCGGCGGGGAAGGCCATCCTGCGGAACTACGGCTTCACCACGGACGCCCCCTGATGGACTGGCAGGCCATCCGCCTGAGCCTCTGGCTCGCCTCGCTCACCACGGTGGCGCTGCTGGTCCTGGGCCTGCCCCTGGCCTACTGGCTGGCCTTCTCCCGGCGGCGCTGGAGGTTCCTGGTGGAGGCGGTGGTGGCCATGCCCCTGGTTCTGCCGCCCACGGTGCTGGGCTTCTACCTGCTGCTGGCCATGGGTCCCCGCAGCCCCCTGGGCCGCGCCTGGGAGAGCCTCTTCGGCAGCACGCTGCCCTTCTCCTTCGAGGGCCTGCTCATCGCATCCGTGCTCTACAGCCTCCCCTTCATGATCCAGCCCCTGGCGGCGGCCTTTGCCTCCGTGGACCGCGGGCTCATCGAGGCCTCCTGGTGCCTGGGCGAATCACGCGCCCGTACCTTCTTCCGGGTGATCGCGCCGCTCTCCTGGGCCGGCATCCTCACAGGCCTGGTGCTCACCTTCGCCCACACCCTGGGGGAGTTCGGCGTGGTGCTCATGGTGGGCGGCAACCTGCCGGGCCGCACCCGCACCGTGAGCATCGCCATCTACGACCAGGTGCAGGCCATGGACTACGCCCCGGCGGGACGCACGGCCGCCCTGCTGCTGGGCGTGTCCTTCCTGGTCCTGGCCTTCACCTACGCCCTGCAGCGCCGCCAGAGGAAGCCGTGGACACTCACCTGACTTCCGGCCGCCCCTTCCTCCAGGCGGAAGCCGAGCGCCGCTATCCGGGAGGACCCACCGTCGAGGCGCGCTTCGAGATCCCCGAGCCGGGCTTCTCCATCACCGTGCTCTTCGGGCCGTCGGGCTCGGGCAAGACCACCGCCCTGCGCCTGCTCGCGGGCCTTGAGCCCGTGGACCGCGGGGTCATCCGGGTGGATGGCGAGATGTGGTCCGATGCCGAGACCCGGATCCACCGCCCCCCCCAGGCCCGCCGCCTGGGCTTCCTCTCACAGACCTACGACCTGTTCCCCCACCTCACGGTGGCCGCGAACCTCGGCTATGGCCTGACGGTGCCGGAGCGGCCCGCCCGTGCGGCGGAGCTCCTCCCCCTCCTCGGCCTGGAGGGCCTCGGCGACCGCCTCCCCGGGGAGCTCTCCGGAGGCCAGCAGCAGCGCGTGGCCCTGGGCCGGGCTCTGGCGAGAAAGCCCCGGCTGCTGCTGCTGGACGAGCCCCTCTCGGCCCTGGACCGGCCTTCGCAGCAGCGCCTGCGCAAGGAGCTCCGCGAGCTGCTGCGGACGCTCGACATCCCCACCATCCTTGTGACCCACGACCGCACGGAGGCCCTCCAGCTGGGCGACCGGCTGGTGGTGATGGACCAGGGCCGCGTCTGCCAGAGCGGAAGCATCCAGCAGGTCTTCAACCGCCCCACAGATCCCGCCGTGGCGCGCATCCTGGGCGTGGAGACCGTGGTGCTGGGCCGCATCGAATCCATCGCCGACGGCATGGCCACCCTCTCCGTGGGCACCGCGCAGATCCATGCGGCCGATCCGGGCAGCCTCGGCTGGCAGGTCTTCGTCTGCATCCGCGGCGAGGATGTGGCCGTGGAGCGCGGCTGCGGCCCCGGCCCCGGGTCCACCGTCCGCAACCGCCTGCCCTCCCGCATCACGGGGCTGAATCCCGAAGGTCCGCTCATGCGGATCGGCCTCGACTGCGGGTTCCCTCTGGAAGCCCTGGTTACCCGCCAGGCCTGCCAGGATCTGGGCCTGCGGGAGGGGGATGAGGTCTGCGCCATCCTAAAGGCCGCCGCCGTGCATCTGATCCCGCACGACTGAGGGCCGAATCCGCTAGCGGCTGTACCGCGCCGGCTCGGATTCGCCTTTCTCCACCCGGCCGAGGATGGCCTCCAACCGCTTGCGGTAGTCGGCATCCTTCTCCTTCGCCAGGATGTCCTTGAGGATGGCCAGGTGTGCCGCCTTCAGGGCCTCGGCGGCCGGCACGGCCAGGTCAGGTTTCACGCCGACGTGCTCCCAGTTCGTCTGGGTCACGGGGTTGACCGCGCGGCCCGTGGGAATGAATGCGTTGAAGCCGTGGGCCAAGGCCACCGCATGGCCGGGATTGGCCCCGCCGCCAGTCACTTCCCCCACCAGGGTGGCCCGTTTCTGAGTCTGGAAATCGTAGGCGCACTCCTCGCCGCCGGAAAAGGTGCGCCGGGAGGTCAGCACGTACACCGGTCGCGTGTAGCGCACTGCCACGGGGCTGGTCCAGTACTGCCGCGTGGCGTTCCTGGGCCGGTTGTAGATGGAGTTGAGGTGGCGCACATCCCCCTCCCCGAAGAAATGGCTCACAAGGAACGCCACGCTCTCAGGGTCGCCACCGCCATTCCGCCGCAGGTCGAGAATGAGCGCCTCGGTGCCTGACAGGATCTGCATGGCCGCCGTGAAGGCTGGGCCCACGAACTCCGTGGGGCCGAAGCCCAGGATCTCCAGGTAGCCCACGTTGCCGGGCAGCTGTTCCACCTTGGCGATGCCGTACGCGCGGCGGGCCGACTGCTGCCGGGCCTCGGCCACTTCCGCCGGCGTCGGGACGTGGTCCTCGTCTTCATCCCTGGGGTTGAAGGCGGGATCGAAGCGCACGCGGAAGTGGCCGTCCTTGCCCTGTTCCCGCAGATCTCTGGTCAGGGCCTCGGCGAAAGCGCTGACCGTGACCGCACCGTCGTACCCGCCCCGCTCGACCTTGGCTGCCAAAACCTTCCCGAGGTCGTCGGCCACTTCCGGAAAGACGTACTGGGCCTTCAGCTCCCGGGCCAACGCCGTCACCACGGCCTTGCGCTGGCCGGGGGAGACCGCGGGAGCCGCGTCCTGGGCGGCCAGGCAGATCATGAGCGCGGGGAGGAGGAAGGCGGTTCTAAGCTGCATGGGCACTCCGGCGGATGTTCAAGTTTCGTCCGGGCACTCCAATGGTCTAGCCGGCAAGATGCCGGAAACCCGGCGAACTGCCAGAATGCCGGAATGCCCAGGCCTGACCTCGATGACATGGACCGCCGGCTCCTCACGGAGCTGAGCGCGGACGCGCGCCTCACCCAGGTGGCGCTGGCGGCGCGGGTGGGGCTCTCGCGCTCGGCCGTGCAGGAGCGCATCAAGCGCCTGGAGCGCGAGGGCGTCATCCAGGGCTACACGCTGCGGCTGGGCCTGGAGCCGAAACCCGGCGTCCGCGCCTACCTGATGGTGAAGGGCAGCGGGCCCAGCCACGAGCGGGCCGTGCGCATCCTGGAGGCCTTTCCGGAGGTGCGCGTGGCCGATTCCGTGGGCGGCGACATCGACCTGGTCCTGCAGCTGGAGGGCGAGCGCCTCGAAGACATCAACCGCGTCCGCGACGAGGTGGCGAAGCTGCCGGGCATCGCCTCCACCCAGACCCTGCTGGTCATGTCGCCCCGCTTCGACCGGCGCTGAGAGATCCCCCAAGGCGAAGGGCCCCGGAGGGCCCTTCGAGCGGCGAGGTTGGCGCGGCCTAGGCCTTCGTCCACCGCAGCACGGGCTTGCGAGCCGCTGTGGTCTCATCCATGCGGCGCATGGGAGCCAGGGTCGGCGCCTGGTGCAGGGCCTCGGCGTCGGTCTCGGCCTCCTTCGCGATGGCGAGCAGGGTGTCGCAGAAGGCGTCCAGCTCGTCCTTGCCCTCGCTCTCCGTGGGCTCGATCATGAGCGCGCCCGGCACGATCAGGGGGAAGTAGATCGTGGGCGGGTGGTAGCCATGGTCGATGAGGCGCTTGGCGATGTCCAGGGTGTGGACGTCGTGCTTGGCCTGGAGCGTGTCGCTGAAGACCACCTCGTGCAGGCTGGGCGAGTCGATGTGCAGGGCGTAGGCGTCCTTGAGGCGGGCGCGGATGTAGTTGGCGTTCACGATGGCGCGCAGCGTCGCCTCGCGCAGGCCGTCGGAGCCGTGGCTCAGGCAATAGGTGAGGGCGCGCACCAGGATCCCGAAGTTGCCGAAGAAGGTGTGCACCTTGCCGATGCTCTGGGGGCGGTTCCAGTCCCAGCGATACGAATGCTTGGGCACCTCGCCCTCGCCCACCTTCACCGTGTCGCGCACGACCACCGGCACGGGCAGGAAGGGCAGCAGCTTCTCGCCCACGCAGACCGGACCGGCGCCGGGGCCGCCGCCTCCGTGGGGGGTGGAGAAGGTCTTGTGCAGGTTCAGGTGCATGACGTCCACGCCGAAGTCGCCGGGACGGGCCACGCCCACGAGGGCGTTCATGTTGGCGCCGTCCATGTAGACCAGGGCGCCCACGCTGTGCAGCAGGTCGCTGATCTCCTTGAAGCGGTACTCGAAGACGCCCACGGTGTTGGGGTTGGTGATCATGGCGCCCGCGATCTCGGGGCCCAGCTCACCCACCAGGGTCTTCAGGCCTTTGCGGACCTTGCCGTTCACGGGATCGGTCACGTCCTCGAAGCTGATGGTGCCGTCGGGACGGGAGGGCAGCTCCACCACGTCGTACCCCGCCATGGCGGCGGTGGCGGGATTGGTGCCGTGGCCGCTGTCGGGGATGAGGATCACGCGGCGCTTGGCGCCCTGGGCCACGTGGTAGGCCCGGATCAGCATGACGCCGGTCAGCTCGCCGGCGGCGCCCGCGCTGGGCTGCAAGGTGACGCCGGGCAGGCCGGTGATCTCCTTCAGCCACTCCTGCAGGGTGTAGAGCAGCTCCAGGTTGCCCTGCACGAGGGCGTCCGGCGCCATGGGGTGGCTGTCCGTGAAGCCGGGCAGTCCGGCGACCTTCTCGTTCAGCCGCGGGTTGTGCTTCATGGTGCAGGAGCCCAGCGGGTAGATGCCGTCGTCCACGCCGTAGTTCCACTTGGAGAGGCGCGTGAAGTGGCGGATGACCTCCACCTCGCTCAGCTCGGGAAGGGCGTCGAAGCCGCTGCGCTTGAGGTGGGCGGGCCGGGTGTCCTGGGCGGCGGGCACGTCGAGCTTGGGCAGGTCCATGCCCCGCTTGCCGGGGACGGAGCGTTCGAAGGAGAGGGGTTCGCGCTGACGAAGGAACATGGGACCTCTCCTTAAACCGTGGCGGGGACGCGGGCCAGGATCTCGACGAGGCTCTCGATCATCCGGCGGGTGTGGAGTTCGGTGGCGCACCAGAGGATGCAGCCCTGGTACTCGGGATAGAAGCGGCCCAAATCCAGGCCCGGCAGCAGGCTCTCCGCGAGGCAGGCCTCCTGCAGCGCGGCCAGATCGCCCTTGTAGCGCAACACGAACTCGTTGAAGAAGGGCGCATCGAAGACCGGCTCCATGTCCGGCAGGTCCAGCAGCCGCTGGCGCAGGTGCTGGGCCTTGGCCACGTTCTGCGCCGCCAGGCCCTTCAGCCCCTCGGGGCCGGCGAGCTGCAAGAAGAGGTTGGCCCGCAGGGTCACGAGGCCCTGGTTCGAGCAGATGTTGCTGGTGGCCTTGTCGCGGCGGATGTGCTGCTCGCGGGCGGTGAGCGTCAGCACGTAGCCGGTCTTGCCGTCCAGGTCCTTGGTCTGGCCCACCACGCGGCCGGGGATCTCGCGCTTGTGCGCGTCCTTCACCGCCAGGAAGCCGAGGTAGGGGCCGCCGAAGGTGGGCCGGTTGCCGAAGCTCATGGCCTCGCCGCAGGCCATGTCGGCGCCCACCTTGCCGGGCGCCTCCAGCCATCCGAAAGCCAGGGCCTCCTGGGTGACGCTCACCAGCAGGGCGCCCGCCGCGTGGACGGGGCCGGCCAGGGCCGTGAGGTCCTCCACGGCGCCCAGGAAGTTGGGGTAGCCCACCATCACGGCGGCCACGTCGTCATTCAGCTTGGCCTGCAGGTCGGCCAGGTCCGTCACGCCATCCTTGAGGCCCACTTCGACGAGGTGCAGATCCTGGTGGGGCGCGAAGGCGGTCTGGAGCACGTCGCGGTAGAGCGGGTGGATCCCGCGGCTCACCAGCACGGTGTGGCGCTTCTTCTGGACGCGCACGGCCATGAGGGCGGTCTCGACGCAGGCGGTGCCGCCGTCGTAGAGGCTGGCGTTGGTCACGTCCAGGCCCGTCAGGTCGCAGATGAGGGTCTGGTACTCGAAGATGTGCTGCAGGGTGCCCTGGCTGATCTCCGGCTGGTAGGGCGTGTAGGCCGTGAACCACTCCTGGCGGCTCACCATGGCGTCGATGGCCGAGGGCACGAAGTGGTCGTAGGCACCGGCGCCGAGGAACTGGGCGCAGAAGCGGGTGTTCTTGTTGGCCAGATCCAGCATCTGCCAGGCCACTTCCTGCTCGGAGCCCTGGGAGGGCAGGTCCAGCGCCCGGTTCAGGCGCAACCCCTCCGGAATGCCCGAGAGGAGATCCTCGGCGCGGGCGGCGCCGATCGTGTCCAGGAGGGCTCGATCTTCGGCAGGAGAAGAGGGCAGGTAGCGCATGACGGCCTCGGTGAGAGCGGATGAAATCCCAGCACTTCAGGGTATCAGCCCGGGGCGGGAGCCCCTCCTGTGCAGGCGATCACAGACCACCCAGGCGCAGACCACCACCCTCACCTTCGCTTCCATAAGTCGAACGACTGGGTCCCGATGACCACGTCGAAGCTGCCCGTGGCCGGGCGGGTTCCCTGGGGAGCCCTCAGCTTGAGGAACCCATAGGACAGCTCCACATAGAACTTGGACAGGAGGGTGGTGCGCACCAGGAGCCCCTTGCCCTCCGCCCGGTAGTTCATGTCCGCGTGGAAGAGGGTGCTCGCGTCCCGGGACATCCAGGCCAGGTCGAAGCGGGGCACCACTTCCAGGGTGAGGCCCAGGCCGCTGTACAGGCGGAAGGGCACGCCGAACCTCGCCACCCCGAAATTGGGCGCCACGAGGCCCGAGGCCCGGGAGCCGAGGACGAAAGAGGGGCCCCCCAGCACCCACCAGCGGTCCAGGGGCAGCCGGCGGCCCTGGCCCCACTCCAGGTCCAGGTCGGCCCCCACGAACTCGGTGAACGAATGCAGGCCCCGGGCCCGGAAGTAGGCCTGCTGGAAGTCGCCGCCGGGAAGGGTCCCCGCCTTCGTCCGGCCCGCGCCGCCCCGGAGCCTCAGGAGCAGCCCCTCCCGGGGCAGGGTGTGCCGGTCGAAGTTGTCCCATTCGGCGGATAGGAACGCCGCGTCCTGGGCCTGGGTCTGGCGCAGCCCTTCCTCCAGGAAGGCCACGTTCCGCCGCTCCAGGTCGAAGCTCACCTTTCCCGTCCCCAGGTTGCTGAACCGGAAGTAGGTCCGCAGCACCAGATCCGAGGCGCTGATGCGCCCCTCCACACCGCCGACGGGCAACTGGGGGACGGGCCACAGCGGGGGCACCTCCAGGCGCTGCTGCCAGTAGTTCCCGCTGAGCTCCAACCCGGCCCCCGGCGAGAAGCTGAAGGGGGCCCGCAGGGCCAGGGTGGCCTGCTGCTGCAGCCGGTTGCGGGCCGCGCTCAGCTCCAGTTCCGAACCCGTGAAGCCGAGGTTGAGGGCCTGATAGGTCAGGCCCAGCTGCCCGCCCAGCGTGCTCTCGTAGCCCAGGGACAGGTCGAGCCGATCCTGCCGCTGGGGCACGGGGATCAGGGTCAGGACGGTTCCCCCCTGGCCGTCGGGGCGGGTGAGGTAGCGCAGCTCGGCCAGGTGGAGCCGGTGTTCGGCCAGGGCGATGCGCTGCTGGAGGGTGACCGGCCGGAAGGGCGCGCCCTCCAGGCGGCCCAGGATCCGCAGCAGGTGGGCCTCGTCCACCGCCGGGCCGGACGCGGGCCACACGTTGACCTGGGTGATCAGGGGCTCCCGGAGGACCACGCTGAGGCGGCCGGATTCGGGGTCGAAGCCGGATCCGCGCGCATCCACCAGGGGACTGCCGTCCATCAGGAGGCCGTAGATCACCTGGGAGACCACGTCTCCGAAGGTCTTGGGATTGAAGGCGGCACCGACCTTGATCCGTCTGGCCAGGGCCCGCTCGACGCGGGGGATCCATGCCGGCGGCGCGTTCACGGCGAGCTCGGTCACCGGCGGGTAGGGCCGCAGGTGGACGGTCAGGGTCCGGTCAGGCTCCACCGTGGCCCAGGCTTCCCGCGCGAGTCCGTGGACCAGGACCTGCTGGAGGAGGATCCGCACGTCCTGCAGAGAGAACCCCCCAACCCCTCTCCCGCCGCCAGGGCCGGCGCCGGGGACGGTTTTCAGCGTCGCGGCCAGGATCCCCTCCAGGGTCTCCCCGACCGGAAGGGGGCTCTCGAAGACCACCCGGTCCGCCGGCAGGATCTCCTGCCCCGGAGTCTTCCCGCGCAGGAAGGTCGCGAGCTCCTCCAGGCGGGCGTCGAAGGCCTCGCGGCCCTGCAGCACCAGCTTCGGCGCCAGGCTCCCGTACTCCAGGAACGGGGCGTCGCGGATGTCTGGGCGGATGAGGAAGTCGGCCGCCGCGCGGCTCTCCCACTGGCGGCGCTCCACCACCAGGTCGAGGCTGCGGGAGGCCACGGAGAAGATGCTGGTGGCCTGGCGGTGCTCCAGGGGGCTGCTGATGTCCACCGCGATGACCACGTCGGGGTGGAAGGCTTCCTTCGCCGTGGTCACGGGCAGGTTTTCCACCAGGGCGCCATCGACGTACTGCTGCCCTTCGATCAGCACGGGCCGGAAACCCCCGGGCACCGCCATGGAGGCGCGCACGGCCTCCACCAGGTCCCCGTTTCCGAAGACGCGCCCCTGGCCGGTCTCCAGGTTCGTGGCCAGGATCCGGAGGGGCCGCCGCATCCGGTCGAAGTCCCCCTCGGAGAAGTAGGCGCCCCGGGCCAGCAGGCCCTGGAGGGTGCGCTGCACCTCCAGGCCGCTCCGCAGGCCCTGGGCGAAGGTCGTCTGGCCATTCTTGCGTTCGATGGACATGAGGGTGGACTCCCGGTCCTCCTGCTCGTCCAGCGTCTCGCCCGGGTTGCGCAGCAGCGGCTCCAGGAAGGCGCGGGTCAGGTCCAGGCGCCGGAAGAGATCCTCGATCTCGCCGCCCGAGAAGCCGCTGGCGTAGAGGGCCCCCACCAGGGCCCCGGCGCTGGTGCCCGTGACGCTGTCCAGGGGGAAGCCGACCTCCTCGAACCGCTGCAGCACCCCGATGTGCGCCAGGCCGCGCGCTCCCCCGCCGCTGAGGGCCAGGGCCACCCGCGGCATGCCGGGGATCTCCACCCGGGGCACGAAGCGGAACACCATGTCCGGCGGCTGGACCGGCACTTCGATGCGCCGGGGAAGGACGGGAGGCTGGGCAGGCAGTTGGACAGGCGGCTGGGCGGGCGGCAATGCGGCTGGAGCGGCCTGGGCCGCCAGCAGAGCCGGCACGGCCAGGGCCGCCAGGAGCGGCACGGCCGGGGCCCGCAGCTTCCGCCTCATGCGAGCGCGGCCCGCTGCGCCTCCATCAGCGCCGCGCATCCCGCGAGACCCAGGTCCACCAGTCCATCGGCCTCGGCCCGGCTGAAGGGACGGCCTTCGCCCGTGCCCTGGAGCTCCACCAGCATCAGCTCGCCGGTCCCGGTCACCCCACGAGCCGCCACCAGGTTGCAGTCCACCGCGGCCAGGTGGTCCTCTTCGTATTCGAGATCCAGCACCAGGCCCCGGCGCCCGTCGCCAGCTTCCACGATGCCCGCGCTCACCGCGGCCACTTGGCGAGCCAGGGCCGCCTCCAGCCCCCGGGACCGCAGCGCCAGCGCCGCGGCCACCCAGGCCCCGGTGATCGAGGCGCAGCGGGTGCCCCCGTCGGCGTTCAGCACGTCGCAGTCCACGGTGAGGGTGCGCTCGCCCAGGGCGGCCAGGTCCACGGCCTGGCGGAGGCTGCGGCCGATGAGGCGCTGGATCTCCACCGTGCGGCCCTGCTGTTTGCCCCGGGAGGCCTCGCGGTCAGACCGGGTGTTCGTGGCCGCGGGCAGCATGCCGTACTCCGCCGTAAGCCAGCCGGTGCCTCGGCCCTTCATCCAGCCCGGCACTTTTTCCTCCAAAGAGGCGGCGCAGAGCACGTGGGTGCGGCCCATGCGGACGAGGCAGGATCCGGCCGCGTGGAGCTGGACGCCGGTTTCAAAATCCAGGCTCCGGAGCTCGTCGCCGCGGCGCATCAGCAGCCCTTCCACTCGATCTTTTCGACGCGGCGCTGGTGCCGCCCCCCTTCGAAAGGTGTTTCCAGGAACAATTTCAGGTAGTATTCCGCCTTGAGCGGATCCGTCAGCCGCTGGCCGAAAGCGATGGCGTTCGCGTCATTGTGCTGCCGTGCCAGTGCCGCGTGCTCAGGGGAGGTCACCAGCGCGCAGCGGATGCCGGCATGGCGGTTGGCCGAGATGCTGATGCCGATGCCGGAGCCGCAGACCAGCACCAGGCGCTCCCATTGATCCATGCCCTGTGCCGCCCGGTGCGCGAAATCCGGGTAGTCCACCGAGGCGGTCCCGTCCGTGCCGAAATCCACCACCTCATGTCCCTGACCCAGGGCCCACGCCTTCAGCCGTTCCTTCAGGTCGAACCCCGCATGATCGCTTGCAAAGCCGAGTCTCATCGTCCTGCTCCCTGGGCCGCGCCCCATAGCCCCAAGCCTACATCGGCCAGCGCGCGCGCCGTCCGATATCTAGGGTCCGTCTCTTCATGCTGAACCCCTTCCTCCAGTACCGCCCCCAGGATCGGGGCTTCCTGCTCTGCATGCCCGAGGCGGTGGAACCCGCCGAGTGGGCGCGCGCCCTCCGGACCCTCCCGGGCGAGCTGCAGGGCCGCGAGCGCCTCACCCCCGCCAAGGCCCAGATCTTCCTGCCGGACGCCGCCCTGGTGGAGATGCACGCGGTGCCCCTCCGCTGGCAGCGGGCCTACCCCTGGCTCTCCTCCCTGGCCCTCCGCCCGGCCCATGCCGGGCCCACCCTCCGCTACTGGGCCACGGCCCTGCGCCTGCTCCAGTCCCTGGTGGTCCGCGGCGCCCTGCTGCCCCAGCTGGACACCCGCGGGAACCCCTGGAAGGCCCGCTGGGGCGTGAGCCTCACCAGCCCCTCGGACCGCACCGCCCTGCGCCAGCTGGCGGAGGCCATGCCCCCCGCGGCCCTGGCCTTCCCCGAGAACGACACCTGGGCCTTCACCAAGACCGTGGCCCTGGGCGAGCTGGACGCCTTCGACATCGAGGACGACCTCGCCATGCCGCCCTCCGTGGACGCCGTGCTGTCGGCCTTCCTGGAGGACGGGGCGGACTTCATCATGCGCTTCGTGGCCGGCGGCCTGCGGGCCGGCGATGATCCCCGCCTGGGCCTCATCCACCGGCTGCGGGGCCACAAGCGGGACCGCCTGCCCTGGGACGAACGGCTCATGGTGGCCCTGTCCCATCAGCTGCCGGAGTTCCCCACCATCGGCATCACCGAGCGCACCCTGGGCGAGCAGCTGGCCCAGTGGAGCGAGGGCGCCCGTCCCCAGTGGCTGCGGCCCCGCCTGGCCCTGGAGGCCCCGCCCGTGCCCACCCACAGCCAGGCCGTGCAGGAGGCGGACCGGCTCGTGGAGGAGGGGTGGATCCTGAAGGTGGGCCTGGAGACCGAAGCGGGCGTGGACATCGGCGTCGCCAAGCTCTGGGAGCCCAGCACCGAGCCCGAAGTGCTCCAGGCGCGCCAGGTCCTGCTGCGGGGCCTGGCCCGCGCCGTGCCCTTCTTCCCCGCCCTGGAGCGGGCCCTCTCGGGCCAGCGCCCCGAGGACCTGCTGCTGCGCCCCACCGAGGCCTGGAGCTTCCTGACCCGGGGCGCGGCCCAGCTGAAGGAGGCCGGCTTCCTCGTCCACATCCCCGAGGCCCTGGCGGACTTCGGCGGCGCCAAGCGGCTGCGCGCCAAGGTGCGCCTGGGCGCCCGCAGCGTCATCGAATCGGCCCCCGCCACCCAGGTGGGCCTGGAGGGCAGCGTCAGCGCCGACTGGTCGCTCATGCTGGGCGACGACGCCCTGAGCGTGGAGGACTTCGCCCAGATGGCGAGCCTCAAGCACCCGCTGGTGGCCTGGAAGGGCAAGTGGGTGGCCCTGGATCCCGAGACCCTCAAGCAGATCTCCACGGTCCTCCAGGCCAGCCGGGGCGCCGGCTTCGAGAGCATGACTAAGGGCGAGGCCCTGGCCGCCGCCCTCACGGGCACCGCCCGGATTCCCGGCGTGAGCGAGGCCATCGAGGTGGAGGTGGCCGGCGACTTCGGCGCCGCCCTGGAGGACCTCAAGATCCTCCCCGACAAGCCCATCACCCAGCCCGCCAGCTTCCAGGGACAGCTGCGCCCCTACCAGCTGCGCGGCCTGGCCTGGCTCGAGGGCCTGTCCCGCCTGGGCCTGGGCGGCATCCTGGCCGACGACATGGGCCTGGGCAAGACGATCCAGGTGCTGGCCCTGCTGCTGCACCGCCAGGAGCAGAGCCCCCAGCACGGCCCTGCCACCCTGCTGGTCTGCCCGACCTCTCTGCTGGGCAACTGGGAGCGGGAGCTGGCCAAGTTCGCGCCCAGCCTGCCGGTCTTCGTGCACCACGGCAACAACCGCGACCCGCTGCCCGGCACCTTCAAGCCCCACACCCTCGTGCTCACCACGTACGGCGTGGTGCGCCGCGAGGAGGACACGTTCTCCGCCCGCGCCTGGGGCATGGTGGTGGTGGACGAGGCCCAGGCCATCAAGAACGCGGGTTCGGCCCAGGCCAAGGCCGTCCGGCGCCTGCGGGGCAGCTTCCGCCTGGCCCTCACGGGCACGCCCATCGAGAACCGGCTCACGGAGCTCTGGTCCATCCTCAGCGCCGCCCTGCCCGGCTACCTGGGCAGCGAGTCCCACTTCAAGGAGGGCTTCGCCACGCCCATCGAGAAGTACCGGGATCCCGACGCCGCCCAGGAGCTGCGCCAGCGCATCGGCCCCTTCATCCTGCGCCGCCTCAAGAGCGACCGCGCCATCATCCAGGACCTGCCGGACAAGCAGGAGATGAAGGTGTTCACCACGCTCAGCCGCGAGCAGGCGGAGCTCTACCAGTACCGCGTCGAGAAGATGGACGAGGAGCTGACTGCCGCCAGCGGCATCGAACGCCGGGGCCGCATCCTGGCCCTGCTCACCCACCTCAAGCAGATCTGCAACCACCCCAGCCAGTTCCTGAAGGCCCAGGGGCCCTACCGCGGCCGAAGCGGCAAGCTGGACCGCCTCACGGAGATGCTCGAGGAGGTCGTCGAGGCCGGCGAGCGCGCCCTCGTCTTCACGCAGTTCAAGGAGATGGGCGACCGCCTGCAGATCCACCTGCAGGACGCCCTGGGCTTCGAGCCGCCCTTCCTCCATGGCGGTACCACGCGGGAGGGCCGCGACGAGCTGGTGCGCAGCTTCCAGGAGGATCCCGACTCCTCGCCGGTGCTGCTGCTGAGCCTCAAGGCCGGCGGCGTGGGCCTCAACCTCACGGCGGCCACCCATGTCTTCCACTTCGACCGCTGGTGGAACCCGGCCGTGGAGGACCAGGCCACGGACCGCACCTACCGCATCGGTCAGACCAAGAACGTGCAGGTGCACAAGCTGGTCACCATCGGCACCCTGGAGGAGAAGATCGACGCCCTGCTGGAGTCCAAGCGCGACCTCGCGGACCGCGTGGTGGGCACGGGCGAAGGATGGCTCACGGAGCTGGACGACGACGCCCTGCGGCGCCTGGTGGCGCTGGATCCCGACGCCGAGCTCATGGATGCCGATGAAGGCGGCGGGGAGGACCAGGCCCCCAGGCCGGTCCGCCGCAAGGCGAAGGAGGTGGCGCCATGATGAGCCACGCCGACCGCTTCGGCACCACCTGGTGGGGCCGCCTCTGGATCCAGGGCCTCGAGAAGCTCGGGGACGACTACGAGAACCGCCTGCCCCGCGGGAAGAAGTACGCGGAGGACGGCCACGTGTCGCACTTCAGCGTCCAGCCCGGCGAGATCCAGGCCCGGGTCCACGGCCGCAAGACCTACAACGTGACCCTGGGCCTGCCCGCCCTCACGACCGCCCAGTGGGACAAGGCCCTGGCCCGCATCGCGCAGGAGAGCCGTTTCGTGGCCTCGCTGCTGGCCGGTGAGATGCCCCAGGGCCTGGACGAGACCTTCCGCGAGGCGGGCGCCAGCCTCTACCCCCGCGTGCCCAAGGAGCTGCAGACCCACTGCGACTGCCCGGACTGGGCCAACCCCTGCAAGCACGTGGCCGCCGTCTGCTACGTGATGGCCGAGGCCCTGGACCGCGATCCCTGGCTGCTCTTCGACCTGCGCGGCAAGAGCCGCGACGAGGTGATGCAGGCCCTCCAGGCCGCCCTGGAGGCCGCCGCCGTGGCCGCCCCCAAGAAGCGCGGTCGCCCTCCCAAGAAGCAGACGACGGTGGCGGATCTCCTCAAGCGGGAGCAGGCCCAGCCCGAGCCGTGGCGGCACCTCCCCGAGGAGGCCTATGACGCCCTGCCCATGCCCCTTCCCGAGATCGCCATCCCGCGCGTGATCCCGCCCGACCCGTCCGTGTTCACCCAGCTGGGGCCCCTGCCCCACGCCCGCATCGAGACCAGCCTCTGCCTGGCGGCCCTCATGCATCGCACGGCCCAGTGGGTGCTGCAGCAGATCGAAGAAGGCCCGCGCCGCCTCGATGACGGCGAAGGCGAGGGCGAGCCTGAGCAGCCCGCCTCGCCCTTCGACACGCCCCTGCCGCCCCCGGCCAAGGCCGGCCGGAACTGGCGCCACAAGAAGCGGCGCTGGGGCAAAAAACAAGGACAATAGTCTGTTCCAGGAGTTCCCATGCGCGCCATCTCCACGTCGAACGCTCCCGCCGCCATCGGCCCCTATAGCCAGGCCCAGATCTCCGGCGGCCACCTGTTCACCTCCGGCCAGATCCCCCTCATCCCGGAAACCATGGAGATGGTCACCGGCCCCATCGAGGCCCAGGCCGAGCAGGTGCTGAAGAACCTCAGCGCCGTGCTCGCCGCCGCCAACACCGGCTGGGACCGGGTGGTGAAGACGACGGTCTTCCTCACGGACATGGGCGATTTCGCGGCCTTCAACGCCGTCTACGAGAAGGCCCTGGGCGCCGCCAAGCCCGCCCGCAGCACCGTCGCCGTGGCCGCGTTGCCGAAGGGGGCGAAGGTCGAGATCGAGCTCATCGCGGAAGTCTAAGGGTCGGGCTCTCCCTTGGCCGCTGGGCGCTCGGCTGCGCCTCGGCGCACGCGGCCCTGGCAGCCCACGAACGCACAGGGCCCCGCCCTGTGCTCCCACTCGCCTTCGGCTCGCGGAGTGGGACCCCCGGTCGAGATCGAGCTCATCGCGGAAGTCTAAGGGTCGGGCTCTCCCTTGGCCGCTGGGCGCTCGGCTGCGCCTCGGCGCACGCGGCCCTGGCAGCCCACGAACGCACAGGGCCCCGCCCTGTGCTCCCACTCGCCTTCGGCTCAGGGAGTGGGACCCCCGGTGGAAATCGAACTTATCGCCGAGGTCTAGCCCAGCCCCAGCCTCGCCTTGAGGGCCGGCGCTGCCCCGCGGCTCACTTCCACCTCGAAGCCCCCCGTCAACCGGACGAGGAGGCGGCCGGAGTCGCCGATGCGAACGCCCACCACGGCTTCGGGCCGGATCAGCAGGTGCCGGTGG
This sequence comes from Geothrix sp. SG200, assembly GCF_022808935.1. GTDB lineage: Bacteria > Acidobacteriota > Holophagae > Holophagales > Holophagaceae > Geothrix > Geothrix alkalitolerans. The sequence continues at coordinate 134,612 of NZ_JAKZFR010000003.1, read as the reverse complement.
CCGCGCACCACCCGGGCGCCCAGGGCCGTCTCCGCCTCGGCGAGGGTCTTCCAGGTGGTGCGCAGGCGATCCCCGGCGTAGGCCCACACGGCCTCCTCCTCGAAGGCGAAGTGGGTGGTCTTGGCCAGGTCCACGAACACCAGGCCGTCCCCCGCGCGCACGGGGAAGCGGAAGGGTCCGCCCGGGCGGGGGCCCTCCCGCTCCACGCGCGTCCGCAGGCGCTGGAGGGTGGCGCCGAGCCGCTCGGCGGTGACGGGCTTGAGCAGGTAGTCCGCCGCGGCCTGCTCGAAGGCCTTCACGGCATGCTCGGCGTAGGCCGTCACGAACACCACGGGGAGGTCCCGGGGCAGGTCGGCGGACACGTCCAGGCCCGTGAGGCCAGGCATCTGGATGTCCATGAAGAGGGCATCCACGGCCTCGCCGCGGTCCAGCCAGGCCAGCACGGAGGGGCCGTCCTCGAGCTCGGCGACCACCTCGCAGCCCGCCTCACGCAGCAGCCGTGAAAGGCGCTTCAGGTTGAAGGGCTCGTCCTCGGCCACGAGCACGCGCAGGGGCTTCACGGCGCCACCTCCAGATCCAGCTCGGCGATGGTCCAGTCGCCCTCCCGGCGCAGCCGCAGAGCCTCCGGTCCCGCCCCCAGCAGGTCCAGGCGCTCCCGCAGGTTCGCCAGCCCCACGCCCTTCCCCTCGCCGTCCGGCGCCGGGCCGGTGTTGGCCACGCGGATGTGGAGGCGGGTCCCCTCGCCGCGCACCACGACCTCCAGCTCGCCGCCCCCGACGGCCTTCGACACGCCGTGCTTCAGGGCGTTCTCGACCAGCGGCTGGATCATGAGGGGCGGGACCTCCGTGGCGTCCAGCCCGGCGGGCCAGTCCCAGCGCTCCCGGAGGCGCCGGCCCAGGCGGATGCGCTCCAAGGCCAGGTGCCGCTCCACCAGGCGGCGCTCGTCGCCCAGGGGGACCCGCAGGCGAGAGCCCTGGTCCAGCAGGGCCCTCAACAGGTCCGACAGGTTCACCAGCGCGGCTTCCGCAGCCGCCGGATCCTCGCGCACCAGCTCCGTGAGCCCGCTGATGGCGTTGAAGAGCACGTGCGGGTTCATCTGACCCTGAAGGGCACGGGTCTGGGCCTCCTTCGCCGCGCGGCGTGCGGCCGCCTCCTGGAACTCGGCGCGCTCGCGATCCGCCAGCACCCAGCCCAGCAGGAGGCCGAAGCAGAGGTGCGCGACGCCGAGGGCCCAGAAGCGCGGATGGATGGGGAACCCATGCCCTTCGGCGCCCGGACCCATCATTGAGCCGGGCATCGGGCCCGGTCCTCGGCGGGGGCCGCCGTGCTCCATCATGCCCATGCCCCGGCCCGGCCCGGCCCCCGGCCCCCGGCCCATGGGCATGGGCGAGGCGCCCGCGGCCGTCAGGGCCAGCAGCGCCACCAGAGTGAGGGCCGCCATCCAGGGGAGGGCCTGGACGGCCCCGCGCAGGGGACCGGCCATGGGCGCCTCGTCCCCGCTCCACTGCCAGGGCAGCGGCGCGAGCACCAGGAAGAGGACCACCCACAGCGAGGGCGCCAGCAGGTCCAGGAGATCGGGACCGGGCCATCCCAGGAGCAGCCTCGCGCCGTTCCAGGCGAGGCCGAACAGCAGCGCGGCGCCCCAGGTCCGGGGGCGCCGCGTCCGCTGCCAGGTGGCCTGGAGGACCGCAGAGGCGCGCATCGCTGGTCAGGATAGCGGCTGGCCGGTCACTTCCCCATCGGACAGTCAGGGTTCATCCCCGGGCCGCGCCCGTGGCGAGGCCCCATGCCGGCGCCGCGTCCCATGCCGGGACCCATGCCGGGACCCATGCCGGGACCTTGGGGCATCTTCTCGAACTGGGCCTTCTGCTCGGGCGTCAGCAGAGGGACGATCTCCTGCCGCACGGCGCGGTGCTCCAGCATCACGGCGAACTGGGCGGCGGAGGCCTTCTCGTGCAGGGCCTGGAGCGTCTTGGCATCGGTGCCGGCGTTGGCCATGGCCTCCCGCAGGGCCTGGCGGGCGGCCTGGGCGGTTTCCACCTTGGCCTGGATGGCCGCCTGGTGGCGCTCATGGATGGCCTTCACCTGGGTCTGCTGGGCCTCGGTGAGGTGGAGGGCCCTGAGGCCCCGACCAGACGCAAATCCGGGTCCGAAGCCTGGGCCCCGGCCCTGGGCGGCCAGAGAGACGCCGAGAACCAGCACGGCGGCGGCGAGCGTGGTGAATCGGAAGGGATGGGAGGTCATGGGAAGCTCCTGGAGGGTCGGGGACGGATCATCCGTCCACACCAGGAGATGCCCACCACAGGGGAAAGGTGGAGCCGGGTTCGCGAATGGCAGAAGCAGGGGGCCGAATCGCAGCTTCAGGGGGTCGAACGGCGCTCAGTTGCTCCGCAGCCGCTTCCGGTAGAGCTGGGCGATCTCCGCGGGCAGCGGGTAGAGGGAGGCCTGCGTCACGGCCGTCTGGCCCTGGCGGGACAGGATGAACTGCAGGAACTCGGAGAGGGCCGGCGCGAGGGCCTTGCCCGGAGCCCGGTTCAGGTAGAAGTAGTAGGTCCGGGACAGGGGGTACTTGCCCGACACCACGTTCTCCTGGGTGGGCGGCACCGGGTCCTTGGCCTGCAGGGGCGTCACTGCCAGCGTCTTGTTCCGCGACAGCCAGTTGGAGAGCGTGGCGATCCCGAGACCGTTGCCGTCGGTCATCACGGCCTCCGCGATGCTCGGCCAGTCCACTTCGTCATGCACGGTGGGCTTGTACTTGCCCTTCAGGAGCACCAGGTCGCGGATGGCCGAGCGCGAGGCCGTGCCCTCCGCGCGCATGTAGGGGTGGATGGGGCGCTTGGCGTAGTCGCCCCGCACGCCCAGGTCGCCCCAGGTGTCCACGGCCGAGTCCTTGTGGTAGCCGGCGTTGCGGGTGGTGGAGAAGGCCGCGTCCAGCTGGTCCATCCCGATGTCCTTGATGGGATTGCCAGCGTTCACCAAGACGATGAAGGCGTCGTAGCAGACCACCAGCTTGGTGGGCGCATAGCCGAACTTCTTCTCGAAGGCCTGGTACTCGTCGAGGGTGAGCTCCCGGGCCATGTGGATCATGGGAACCGTGCCGTCCATCAGCGCCTTCACGGCGGTGGTGGACAGGCCATTGACGACCCGGAACTGCACCTGGGGCTGCACCGCCCGGAACCCGGTCTTCCACTCCTCCCAGACATCCGTGAGGGAGTCGGCCCCGACGCTTTCGATGGTCGCGTTCACGTTCTGGGTGGCGGCATAGGAGGACAGGCCTGGGTCCAGCTTGGAGGCGTGCTGGGCCACCCCCTGGCCGAGAAGCAGGGTGCTGGTGGCGATGGCGAAGAAGAACGGGCGCACGGAAACTCCTGCCTAGACAAACACGGAACTCATGAAGCAAGTCGACTTGTAGGGTCCTGGTAAGGCCCCGGAAAGCTCCAGCTTACTGTATTTCATGATTATTCTTTTAGCTTTTTACCAAGCCAGGCCGGGACCGCAGACCGGAGATCACCCTTCCTCGGTTTCCCCGATGTCCTCCTCGATGCCCTCCCACCGCCGGTGCGCCTGGAAGGCGGGATCCTCCAAGCGGGTCATGAAATCCGCCATGCGAGGACCCCAGGTCGAGCCGGACACGCAGCCTTCCGGGGCGTGGGGCAGCAGGTCCGCCGGAGCCTCCTCCAGGCAGAGCTGGGTGAGGATCAGGCTCTGGCGGTAGCTTTCCCCCACCGGGGTGAGATTGGCGGCCAGGGTCTCCAGCACCTCTGCCAAGGGGGCGTCCTCGGCCAGCCCTTCGAGTTCCGCCTCCAGGAGCGCCACGGTCTTCAACCGCGCCGCGAGGAGCTTGAGATGCAACCGCTCCAGGTCCCGGCGGGCGGCACCCCGGGCCAGGGCATGGGCCGCGTCCTCCAGGTGCGGGTGGAGCTTGCGGAACAGCAGGGACAGGGCGGTTTCCGCCGCAGACAGGGGCACAGCTTCGGTCATGACCCCAGCCTACTACCGCCGCCTCCGGACGCATCCCATTGGACGGATGGGCCTCCCCTGGTTCAGCATGAGGGCAGGAGTTCCTGTGGCCCTATCGGACCTGCTCGATCTGACGACGCTCCAGAATCTGGTGGAGCTGGACGACGGCCAGCATGGGCTGGTGGTCGAGATGATCGGCATCTTCCGGGACGATACCCAGGGGCGCATCGAGGACATCCTCGCGGCGGCAGGCCTGGACGATGCCGAAGCTTTTTCCCGGGCCTCGCACGCCCTCAAGGGCGGGGCCGGCGCCCTGGGCGCCAAGGCGCTTCGGGCCCTGGCGGCGGACCTGGAGGCGCTGGGCCGCAAGGGCTCCGTGGAGGCCGGCCCCGATCTGCGTCCCCGCCTGGAAGCCCTGTTCCAGGAGAGCCTCGCGGCCCTGGAGGCCTATGTGCGCGAGGGTCAGGCCAAGTAAGGTTCAGGGCTCGCCGAAGGACTTCACGCCGACGGTGCCCTTGGGCGGTGGCTGATCGCTGATCTGCACGCGGCCCGTGGCGTCGGTCCACTGGTAGATGCGCGTGGCGGCCCGCTGCTGGACCGTGGGTTCGGATACGGTCTTCTCTTCCTCCACCTTGAATCCGCCGCGACCCTTCTTGAGCAGGGCCATGCTGCCCGCCAGCTTCGGATCGGGCTGGACGGCCTTGCGCTGGTAGAGGTCCAGCACCTTGGGCACGTAGGCCCGGGTCTCGCGGAAGGGGGGGATGCCCTTGTAGCGGTTCACGGCGCCCTCGCCGGCGTTGTAGGCCGCCACCACCTTGTTCAGGTCGCCCTCGTAGTAGCCGTGGAGCCACTTCAGGTACTTCACGCCGCCGCTGATGTTCTGGCGGGGATCGAAGGGATCGAGCACACCGAAACGCTCGGCCGTGGAGGGCATGAGCTGCATGAGCCCCAGGGCCCCTGCCTTCGATCGGGCCTTGTAGTTGAAGGCGCTCTCGGCCTGGATGATGGCCCGGGCCAGGTGGATGTCCACGCCCTCCGCCTGGGCGATCTCGTCCACCAGCGCGATGAGCTCGGGGCTCCGGAGCGCCTTCGCCATCTCCGCGGAGGTCACTGCGAGGCGCACCTTGCCCACACCCACATGCTTGAGCACCAGGCCCTGGCTCTTGACGTAGCTGGGCGGCAGGTTGTTGATCACCAGCCGGCCCTGCTTGTCGTAGTAGGTGTAGAGGTAGGTGACGCCGGGCTTCGCGGCCCTGGAAGCCTTCGGCATCCCGGCGCCGAGCATCAGGGCAGGCACCAGGGCGGCGAAGGGGAGGATGAGGAACGGGCGGACCATCGAACTCCATGATACGTGCACGGAAATCGACAAGCCCGCTTTTGGGGGCGGGCATCCTCGGCCTCCTGGCATAAGCTCCTCGCCGGGTCCCGACTTCGCAGGCTGCCCCGCAGCCTGCTCCGTCACCCGGCGGTCGTGTGGCATAAGCTCCTCGCCGGGTCCCGACTTCGCAGGCTGCCCCGCAGCCTGCTCCGTCACCCGGCGGTCGCTTACATATTTCTCCGGTACTGCCCGCCCACCTCGTAGAGGGCGCTGCTGATCTGGCCGAGGCTGCAGACCTTGGCGGCGTCCAGCAGGGCCAGGAAGAGGTTGCCGCGGGCCTGGGCGACCTCCTTGAGTCGGGCCAGGGCCGCGGGCGCACGGTCGGCGTTGCGGGCGTGGAAGGCCTCGAGGTTGCGGATCTGCTGCTGCTTCTCGGCCTCGGTGCTGCGGATCAGCTCGGGCGCGCCCAGCTCGGCGGGCTTGGGGTTCAGGAAGGTGTTCACGCCCACGATGGGCAGCTCCCCGCTGTGCTTGAGGTGCTCGTAGTGCATGGACTCTTCCTGGATCTTGCCGCGCTGGTACATGGTCTCCATGGCGCCCAGCACGCCGCCGCGGTCCGCGATGCGGCGGAACTCCGCCAGCACGGCCTCCTCCACCAGCTCCGTGAGCTGCTCGATGAGGAAGGAGCCCTGGAGCGGGTTCTCGTTCTTCGCCTCGCCCAGTTCGCGGTTGATGATGAGCTGGATGGCGATGGCCCGGCGCACGCTCTCCTCGGTGGGCGTGGTGATGGCCTCGTCATAGGCGTTGGTGTGCAGGCTGTTGCAGTTGTCATAGATGGCGTAGAGGGCCTGCAGCGTGGTGCGGATGTCGTTGAAGTCGATCTCCTGCGCGTGCAGGGAGCGGCCCGAGGTCTGGATGTGGTACTTCAGCTTCTGGCTGCGGTCATTGGCGCCGTACTTCTCCTTCATGGCCACGGCCCAGATGCGGCGGGCCACACGGCCGATGACGCTGTACTCGGGATCGAGGCCGTTGCTGAAGAAGAAGCTGAGGTTCGGCGCAAAGTCGTCGATGTGCATGCCGCGGGAGAGGTAGTACTCGACGAAGGTGAAGCCGTTGGCCAGGGTGAAGGCCAGCTGGCTGATGGGGTTCGCCCCCGCCTCGGCGATGTGGTAGCCGCTGATGCTCACGGAGTAGAAGTTGCGGACCTTCTCCTCGATGAAGGTCTGCTGGATGTCGCCCATGACCTTGAGGCTGAACTCCGTGCTGAAGATGCAGGTGTTCTGGGCCTGGTCCTCCTTGAGGATGTCGGCCTGAACGGTGCCACGCACGGTCTGGAGGGCTTCGGTCCGCAGCTTGGCGTAGACCTCGGGCGGCAGCACCTCGTCGGCGGTGGCGCCCAGGAGCGCCAGGCCCAGGCCGTCGTTGCCCTCGGGCAGCGTCTCGCCATAGCGGGGGCGGGTCATGCCCTTGGCCGCGTACAGCGCGTCGATCTTCTTCTGGGCCGTCTCCAGCTGTCCGTGTTCCTTCAGCCACACCTCGGCCCGCTGATCGATGGCGGCGTTGAGGAAGAAGGCCAGCATGGTGGGCGCTGGCCCGTTGATGGTCATGCTCACGCTGGTGGTGGGGCAGAGCAGGTCGAAGCCGGAATAGAGCTTCTTGGCGTCGTCCACGGTGCAGACGGAGACGCCGCTGTTGCCGATCTTGCCGTAGATGTCGGGGCGGACGTGGGGGTCCTCGCCGTAGAGGGTCACGCTGTCGAAGGCGGTGCTGAGGCGCACGGCCGGCTGGCCCTTGCTCACGTAGTGGAAGCGCTTGTTGGTGCGCTCGGGCGTGCCCTCGCCGGCGAACATGCGGGTGGGATCCTCGCCCACGCGCTTGTACTCGAACACGCCGGCCGTGTACGGGAAGCGGCCCGGCAGGTTCTCCAGCAGCTGCCAGCGGAGCAGCTCGCCCCAGCCCGAGAAGGGCGGCAGGGCCACCTTGGGGACCATAGAGCCGCTGAGGGACATCGTGTAGTTCTGGGTCCGGATCTCCTTGCCGCGCACCACGTAAACGTTCTCGGGCTCGGTGTAGCTGCGCTTCAGCTCGGCCCAGTCGTGGATGAGGCGCCGGCTCTCGGCGTGCAGCTCGCCCAGGTGCTCCTGGTAGCGCTGGCGCAGCACCAGGATGGCTGTGCCCTGGTCTCCCTCGCCAGCTTCCGTGAGGTGCACGGCGTCGTAGAAGGCGCCCGCGGGCGGCACTTTGTCACCCAGGGCGCGGAGGCTGGTCCAGAGGGCGTGGGCCAGCTCGGCGGTCTCCGCCTGGCGACGGGCCCAGGCCTTGAAGCCCTGGACGGCGTCGGCGATCTCCGCCAGGTAGCGCACCCGCTCCGGCGGGATGATGGCGGCGCGGCGCGGGTTCCCCGGCTCGGCTTCCAGCGTCGGGGCCCAGGCCACGCCCGTCTTCGCCGCCAGGGCCTTCACCAGGTTCACGAAGAGCCAGTTGGTGGCGGGGTCGTTGAACTGGCTGGCGCAGGTGGCGTAGACCGGCATGTCGTCGGCGGGCTCGCTGAAGCGCTTGTGGGCCCGCTGGTACTGCTTCCGCACGTCCCGCAGGGCATCCTCGGCCCCGCGCTTGTCGGCCTTGTTGAGCACGACGAGGTCGGCGAAGTCCAGCATGTCGATCTTCTCGAGCTGGCTGGCGGCGCCGTATTCCGGCGTCATCACGTACATCGAGAGATCCACCAGGTCCGCGATCTCGCTGTCGCTCTGGCCAATGCCCGCGGTCTCGACGATGACCAGGTCGTAGCCCTCGGCCTTGGCGGCGGCGATGCTGGCCACCAGCGCCTCGCTGGTGGCTCGGTGGGCCGCGCCGCGGGTGGCCAGGCTGCGCATGAAGACCCGGTCCCGCAGCTGGGGATGGTAGAGCGAGTTCATGCGGATGCGGTCGCCCAGCAGGGCGCCGCCAGTCTTGCGCTTGGTGGGATCCACGCTGAGCACCGCGACGCGGTTCTCGGGGAAATCCACCAGGAAACGGCGGAGGAGCTCGTCGATGAGGGACGATTTGCCGGCGCCTCCCGTACCGGTGATGCCGAGGACGGGCACCTTCTTGGAAGGCGCTTCGAACCTGCCCGCGGCGCCCGCCTCGACCTCGGTGATCTTCCGCGCCAGCGGCAGCGCCGCGGGCTTTTCGCGCGGATCGAAGTCGCAGCGCGCCACCATGTCGTCGATCATGCCCTGGAGGCCCATGTGGCGTCCGTCCTCGGGGCTGTAGATGCGGCCCACGCCGTAGGCCTCCAGCTCGCGGATCTCCTCGGGGACGATGACGCCGCCGCCGCCGCCGAAGACCTGGATGTGGCCGGCGCCCCGCTCCCGGAGCAGGTCCACCATGTACTTGAAGAACTCCACGTGGCCGCCCTGGTAGCTGGAGAGGGCGATGCCCTGGGCATCCTCCTGGATGGCCGTCTCCACGATGTCCTGCACCGAGCGGTTGTGGCCCAGGTGGATCACCTCGCAGCCCGTGGCCTGGATGATGCGCCGCATGATGTTGATGGCCGCGTCGTGGCCGTCGAAGAGGCTGGCGGCCGTGACGAACCGGATCTTGTGCTTGGGCGTGTAGCCCTCCGTCGCGTGGGCGGCTTCGGGCATGGCGAGTGTGGACATGGATCCCCCCATCGGGCGAACCCTCAGTCTACCCGGGGCCTGCGCCCCTCTCGAAGGGCTGTTCACCTGGAGGTCAGTTGTCCTCGAGCAGGCCGATGGGGAAGCGGTCCTCCATGAGGCTCTGCCGCTCCTTCAGATGCTGCAGGAGGGCCTTCCACTTGGGCAGGCCCCGGAGCGGCTCCAGCATGGGGCTGCGCTCATACCAGGCTGTGCAGCCGAACCCGCGGGCGAAAGCCCGTCCCGCCATGTCCATGGCGCTGGCCCGGTCGCCGATGAGGGCATAGGCCTCGGCCAGCCGGAGGGTGAACTCGCCGTCGGGCTCGCGCATGCCGATGCGCTCCTGGTCGTATTCCCGCAGCCGCTTCCAGGCCTCGTCCTTGCGGCCCTCCAGGATCAGGTCGTAGATCTGGCTCAGGCGGACGATGTTCGGATAGCCGTTGGCCAGGGATGCCGCGGCCTTGAACTCCCGCTGGGCCTTCGTCTGGTCCCCCAGCACCAGGGCCAGGTAGCCCCGGTAGAAGGGCAGCACCCCGGAGGTGCTGCGCAGGTGGCCCGGCTGCTCCTGGAGGCTGGCCTCGAAGCGCTGGATCTCCCCGGTGTACAGGCAGGTGATGTCCACGGCCTGGGGCTGCAGATGGGCGAAGGCCAGCTGGTCCCGGAGGTCCATGGCGCGCCGCGCCAGGGGCAGGAGTCCGGCTCCTCGGGCCGCATAGGCGATGCCGGTGAGCAGCGTGGGGTTGTAGGGCTGCCGGCGCCGTGCCTGCATCAGCAGGTCCAGGGCCTCGCCCTGATCGCCGCCGTCCGTCTTCAGCAGCGACAGCAGGAAGAGCCCTCTGGGATGGTAGGGGGCCAGGTCCAACCCGCGCTGGATGAGGTTCTCCGTCTCCGCCTGCTCCTGGCGGAAGGCCGCCGGGTTGTTCAACATGCGCCGGTAGCGGAGGTTGCCGATGAGGATCCAGGCGCTGGCGCAGGACGGCTCCGTCGCGGCGGACCGCTCCGCCAGCGCCAGGGCCTCCTCCAGGTGCTCGTTCTTGAGCCGCCAGGCGCCGGCCTTGATCAGGTCCCAGAAGCTGGCGGGCTGCCGGGGGACCAGCGGAGAGGCCGAAGGCACGCGGATGCGCTTCGGGAAGCCGCCCAGGAAGGCTTCGAAGGCCTCCGCGGGCTTCAGCGGCGGCGCCTGGACGCGCTTCCAGACAGGGGGCGCACCCTTCGTCAGACCATCCCCCCAGACATAGCGATAGGAAAGCGCCAGCGCCTCTCCCTGCCGGGAGGGCTGCAGCTCCACCACCAGGGTCTGGGCCTGGGTGCGGAGGTCCTCCAGGTCCGCAGGCAGCTCCGTGACGCTGGTGACGGCCGCCTGGCCAAAGGCCTCCAGGTGGTCCTGCACCAGGGCCCCGATGGCCCGGCAGGAGGCAGGGTCGAGGCTTGCGCCCGGGTCCAGGCCTGGGTCCGCGCTCAGCCCGCTGCCCGGCGTGACCAGAAGCACGCGGAGAGGGCTGCGGAGGCCCCGGGCGGCCAGCCACCAGGCCAGGCCTCCCCCCGCACCGAGGATGGCAAGGAACAGCAGGCCCAGGACCAGGGCTGGGCGGCGGGGATGGAAGGTGGATTCACGCATCGGGTCATTCAAGGTTACGGGTTTTTCATGATCCCCCAAAGGAGGAAGGTGGTTCGGCGACCCCCACGTCTGCGCTTGGCCCCATATCCCCGCAAAGCCGCATAATCTCCGAGGAGCCGCCATGAACCCCAGCCCCCGCCGCCTCCTATCGGTCCTGGCCACCCTCCTGGCCTGCCTCGCGGCCACCCTCGCGGCTTGGCCCCTCATGGCCCAGTCGACGGCCCAGGCACCCAGCGAGGAGGCCACCATCCAGCGCTTCCGCGCCCACGCGGCCCCCCGCGCCGTCGCGAAGCGCCCTCCCCTCAGCGCCGAGGAGCAGAACACCATCCGGCGCTTCAAGGAGGCCAAACCCAGCGTGGTGTATGTCTCCGCCATCGCCCCCGTCCAGGACCTGCGGACTCGGGACATCACCAAGATCCCCACGGGCACGGGCACCGGCTTCGTGTGGGACGAGTGGGGGCACGTGGTCACCAACCACCACGTCATCACTGTGGAGGACCAGGGCAAGCGCATCGGCGATGTGGACGAGGTGGAGGTCACCCTCGCGGACGGCAAGACCTACAAGGGCCGGGTCATCGGCACCAGCTTCGCCTACGACATCTCCGTGCTTCAGGTCTTCGCGCCCCTGGGCGCCATGCGGCCCATCCCCATCGGGCGCAGCTCCGACCTCCAGGTGGGGCAGGCCGTGATGGCCATCGGCAATCCCTTTGGCCTGGACCACACCCTCACCCGGGGCGTCATCTCCGCCCTGGGCCGGGAGATCGGCACGGGCTACAACACCCATATCCTGAACGTCATCCAGACGGACGCCGCCGTAAATCCCGGCAACTCCGGCGGGCCGCTCCTGGACAGCGCCGGGCGCCTGGTAGGCATGAACACCGCCATCGCCGCCGCCACGGGGGCCTCCGTGGGCATCGGCTTCGCCATCCCCGTGGACACCCTGAACCGGGTGGTGCCCCTGCTGATCGCGAAGGGCCGGCTGGAGCCGCCCCGCATGGGCTTCGAGACTCTGGGCAGCTACGAGGCCCAACAGATCTTCGGCATCACGCGCGGCCTGGTCGTGAAGGTGGTGGATCCGGATTCGCCCGCCGGCCGGGCTGGCCTCCGCGCCCTTGAAGTGGACGCCTCAGGCCGCGTCAAGACCATGGGCGACATCCTCCTGGGCTACCAGGGGAGGCAGATCGAGAACGAAGGGCAGTTCATGGCCATGTTGGAGCTCGAGTCCCCGGCCGACGAGGTTGTCTTCGATGTCCTGCGTGATGGGCGGGTCATCAAGGTGAAGCTGAACCTCAAGACTTCGAAGAAGAAGGAGCCCACGAGCATCTGACCCCGAGAACCCGCCTTCAGACGAGCGCGGGTCTAGTGATGGTGGTGCTCCTCCACGACCTGCGGCGGCGGTACAGAACCCTTGGCCGGGCGGGCCTTGGGGTCGAGGTAGAACAGGGGCACCCGGAGAGGCTCGTCCAGGTTGGCGCAGTGGACCAGCAGCAGGGCCTCCGGCGTGATCCCGGTGCGCCGGATCCGCAGTACCTGCCGCGCCGCCTCGCCTTCGGGCGCATCCAGCACCTGGAATCCGCGACCCTGGACCTCCGTCTTCAGGATGCGGAAGGGCTTCCCGTCCCGGGCCTTCAGCTCCAGGGCCAGGAGCGTGGTCTTCGGCTCCGTGAACACCACGCGCGAAGGCTCGGGCACCACGGGCAGCGCGATGCGCCAGTCCAGGTAGAGGGTGAAGAGGGGCTGCTTCGGCGCGTTGGTGGCCACCTTGAGCACCTCCAGACCCGCCGTGACGCCGGGCTTCAGGCGCCGGGGCCGCAGGGTCAGCCGCAGGTCCTCCCCGCTGTCCCCGGGCAGCAGCTCCGCGTCGAGGTAGTCCGGAACCTCCGAGGCCAGCACCAGCTTCAGCGGGTCGCCGCCTTCGCGCCGGAAGCGGAAGTCCAGCTCGGGGCTCTCGTGGGGGGCCACGTCGCCGAAGCTCTTGCGCTCGGCGTCCACCGTCACCTCGGGCCGCACCATCATGTCGTAGCGCAGGATGTAGTTCGGCTGGCCCGGATCGTCCGTGCCCAGGCGCACCGCCCCCTTGACGGGCCCCACCAAGCCCGTGGGATCCACCTTCACCTTCACCAGGCGGACCTCGCCGGGCTGCAGGGGCGTGGCCAGCTGGGCCTCGTCCAGGCTGAGGCCCAGGGACAGGTCCAGCACCCGCAGGTGGAAGGGCCGATCGTGGAGGCTCTTGATGCCGTAGGCCGCCTCGCGGATCTCGCGCGGGCCCACGCTGCCCAGGTGGACCGGGAAGGGCGTGGTGAGCTCGATGCGGGCGGGCGGCACCGGATCCGGCTTGGCCGGCGCGGGCGCGGCGGGCAACTGCGTCAGGAGGAGGAGAGCGGGCGGGAACAGCATGTCGAGTCCTGGAGGCGTTCCTCCAGTGTGCCGCGCCGGCGGCGTCGACCCGAGATGTTAATTGTTGTTAAGTGCATCAATTTCACCTCGCGGTCACACCCCGTCCGGATGGAATGGGGAGGATTCATTTTTCTTTCGACGAGGTGATCATGCCTGCCTTCCGCGTCCTCTTGAGCCTGGCCCTGGCCGTGGCGCTCGGGGCCCAGACCCCCAAGAAGATCCTGTTCGACCACACCCGCCACGAAGAGGCCGGCACCTCCGCCGAGTGGGTGATCTGCTCCGCCAGCGAGCCCGACCCCAGCCCGGTGGCCCCCGCCTCCGAGACCGACTGGAACGGGGGCATCAGCGCCTGGGCCTTCGACCTCTACAAGGCCGGGTACAAGGTCCAGTCCCTGCCCCCGGCGGGCCGAGTGACCTACGGCGACGCCACCAACGCCCAAGACCTCTCCAGCTACGCCGTCTACGTCATTCCCGAGCCCTACCTCCTGTTCACGGCGGCGGAGAAGCAGGCCATCCTCAGCTTCGTCCAGAACGGAGGCGGGCTGTTCATCGTGTGCAACCACCCCGGCGCCGCACGCTACAGCGGCACCGGCGGCACGGACGCCTACACCGTGTTCAACGACCTGGTGGCCGTGAACGGCGGCAACCCCTACGGCTTCACCTTCGTGCCCGGCCACGGCCCCGGCGACACCCTGGCGAACACCACCAGCACCGCCTTCGCCACGGGCACCACCCCCGCCGAGCAGGCCATCATCCACGGCGCCTACGGCGGCCTGGGGCTGATGGACTTCCACTCCTACTCGTACCTGAACTTCAACACGGCCCAGAACCCCAACGTGCAGGAGATCCTCCACACCCAGATCAGCGGGGACACGGGCTCCTTCATCGTGACCTGCACCGTGGGCTCCGGTCGTGTGGTGGCCATCAGCGACAGCGCCCCCTCGGATGACGGCACCACGACCACCGCCGGCAAGTCCCTGCACAACAGCTACACCATCAACAGCAACAAGGCCTTCTTCCTGAACGCCACCGCCTACCTGGCCGGCGACGCGGGCTCGACGGCACCCACGCCTGTGGTGGGCATCACCTCCCCCAGCGCCAACGTCACCCTGACTGCCGGCGGCTCCGTCAGCTTCCAGGGCAGCGCCACCATCGCCGACGGCAGCGCCATGACCTACGGCTGGTCTTTCGGTGACGGAGGCACCGCCTCCGTGCTGGGCCCCGTCAGCCACACCTACGCGACCGCGGGCACCTACACCGCCACCTTCACGGCCACCAGCAACCAGGGCAAGTCCGCCTCCGCCAGCCGCACCATCACGGTGACGCCGGCCTCCTACACGATCACGGCCAGCGCCGGGACCGGCGGCACCATCACCCCCTCGGGCGCCGTCACCGTGACCTCGGGCGGCAGCCAGGCCTTCACCATCAGCCCCTCCACCGGCTACGTCATCAGCAGCGTCGCTGTCGACGGCGTGAACCAGGGCGCCCTCGGCTCCTACACCTTCAGCAACGTCACGGCCGGCCACACCATTGCCGCCGCCTTCGCCGCCAGCGCCGGCAGCAGCCTGAAGGAGACCTTCGACACGGGCACGAAGGGGGCCTATGCCGTAGGCAGCGTCGCCCTCGCCACTGGCTCCTGGACCCTGGATGACGCCCTCCTGGGCAACACCACCGCCGATCGCAAGGTGGGCGCCCAGAGCGTGCGCACCCGCAACAGCGGCAAGGTGACGATGGCCTTCAACTTCGCCACGGGCGCCAAGACCGTCTCCGTGAAGCACGCCAAGTACGGCAGCGACGGCAACTCCACCTGGGGCCTCTGGTACTCCACCAACAGCGGCTCCACCTGGATCCAGGCCGGAAGCAGCGTGACCACCACCTCCACCACCTTGGCCACCGCCACCTTCACCGTGAACGTGGCGGGCGCCATCCGCTTCCAGATCCGCAAGACCGACGGATCCGCCAACCGGGTGAACTTCGACGACTTCCAGATCGCCGGCTACTGATCCACCCGCGCCCCGTGAACCCCGGGCCCCGGCCCGGGGTTTTTCGTTATGCTCCCCCCATGAAGAGCCATCGGAAGGTCCTCACCCTCCACCTGCCCGGCCGCACGGGCTTCGTGAACATCACGGCCGAGGTGGCTGCCGCGGTCCGGGAGAGCGGCGTGCGGGAGGGCCTCTGCCTGGTGAACTCCATGCACATCACCTCCAGCGTCTTCATCAACGACGAGGAGTCCGGCCTGAAGCAGGACTACCTGCGCTGGCTGGAGAAGCTGGCCCCCTTCAACGCCGGCAGCGACCCCGCCACGGGCGGCTACCTCCACAACCGCACGGGCGAGGACAACGGCGACGCCCACCACAAGCGCCAGATCATGGGCCGCGAGGTGGTGGTGGCCATCACCGGCGGGCAGCTGGACTTCGGCACCTGGGAGCAGATCTTCTACGGGGAGTTCGACGGCCGGAGGGACAAGCGTGTTCTTATCAAAATCCTCGGAGAATGACTCCATCTATCGAACGCCGCACTGCGGCGTCCTCCCAGGATCCGCTATCGCAGATCCTGGAGATGGAGCCTCTGGCGAGTTCGACGGCCGCCGGGATAAGCGCATCCTCATCAAGATCATCGGGGAGTGACCATGATCAGCCGCGACCTCACGAGCCTTCCCAGGCGCGACGCCTACCGCATCCTCTCCAGCCTGGTGATCCCCCGCCCCATCGCCTGGATCACGACGGTGGACGAGACGGGCCGGGTGAACCTGGCCCCCTTCAGCAGCTTCATGGGCGTCTTCGGGCCGCCCATTCTGGCCTTCACGGTGGGCCGCCGTCGGGACGGCTCCCTCAAGGACACCCACCGGAACCTGCGGGCGAACGGAGAGGCTGTGGTCCACCTGGCGGACCTGCCCCTGCTGGAGCCCCTTCACGCCAGCGGCGCCGAGGCCGATCCCGAGGTCAGCGAGGTGGCCCGGCTGGGTCTGGCCACGGAGCCCTCCCTCCTGGTGGCCCCGCCCCGCCTGAGGGATGCCCCGGTCGCCCTGGAGTGCCGGCTGAACCGCGAGCTGGACCTGGGGCCCACCACCACCCTGGTCCTGCTCGCCGTGGTGATGGCCCACGCCGCGGAGCGCATCTGGAATGCCGAGCATGACTGCGCGGATGCCAGCCAGTGGACGCCTGTCGTCCGGTTGGCCTCCGTGGTGGGGCCCAACTATGGCGCCCTGGGGGCGACCTTCCGCCTCGGCCCCTCCGAGCTGCCCTGATCAGGCCTCGTCCGGTTCCACGAACAGGTGCTGGATCTGGGGGAAGCGCTGGTGGAGGTCCCGCTCCAGGGCGTTGATGGCCGCCACCAGGGCCGCCCCGCTGGGCTGGTCGTGGAACTTCACCTTCAGGGCCACCATGAGCCGGTCGCTGCCCACGACGACGGCCACGAGGCCCAGCACCTGGTCCACGGCGGGTGCTTCCTCCACGGCGCTGCGGAGAGCTGCGCGCAGGGCCAGGGGCGGCGCCTCGTTCATGAGCAGGCTCGCCACCTCGACGCCCACGAAGAGGGCCACTGCGATGAGGAGGAGCCCGATGGCCACGCTGCCGATGCCATCCCAGACAGGGTTGCCCGTGGCCAGAGTGAGCAGCACGGCCGCCAGGGCGAACACCAGGCCCAGCAGGGCGGCGATGTCCTCCGCCAGCACCACCACCAGCTCCGTGCGGCTGGATTGGCGCAGGTAGCGCAGCAGGGACCGGCCGCGGCGTTCCGGCTCGGCCGCGCGGAGGGCGCCGCGCAGGGAGGCGCCCTCCAGGAGGATGGCGAAGATCAGCAGGGCCACGGCCCAGCCCAGGTGGTGGGGGTGCTCGGGATGCCGGATCTTGTGGACTCCCTCCACCAGCGAGTAGAGGCCGCCCACGCTGAAGAGCAGCAGGGCCACCAGGAAGCTGGCCACGAAGGCCGCCTGGCCATGGCCCAGCGGATGCTTCGGCCCCGCGGGCCGAGTGCCTTGGCGCAATCCGATGAAGAGCAGCACCTGGTTCGCGCAGTCGGCGGTCGAATGGATGGCTTCGGTGAGGAGGCTGGAGCTGCCGGTCAGGAGGAACACGCCGAACTTGGAGACGGCGATGCCCCCGTTGGCGGCGAGGGCCAGGGCGATGGCGCGGGAGGATCCGGTGGACATGGCTCCAGCATAGGGCCGGATCAGGAGGCCCGGTTCAGAAGGCCCGGATGTCCAGCTCCCGCAGGAGGTCGCCCAGGAGGTAGAGGGAGCCCGTCACCAGTCGCGGGGCCTCCGTGGGCCTCCGCAGCACCTCCGCCGCCTCCCGGAGGTCGAGCATCGGCGCCTCGAGACCCCAGGCCTCCCGCAGGGATTCGGCCGTGGCATAGCGGGGAGCCTCCCCCCGGATGAAGGTGACGGACAGAGGGCGCATGCGCTTCATCTCCCGGGCGACGCCAGACAGGTCCTTGTCGCCCATGGCGCCGAAGAACAGGTGGGGGCGCACGCCGCAGGCCAGGGCATGATCCGCCAGGACGCGGGCGCCATCCGGGTTGTGGGCGCCATCCATCCACACGCCCTGGAGTCCCGGCGGAGCCCAGAGCCGGCCGGGCCAGCGGGTGGCCGCCACCCCCTCCCAGAGCCGGTCCTCGGGCACGGGGAAACCCAGCCCCCGCAGCTGGTGGATCGTCTCGAAGGCCGTGGCGAGGTTGTCCAGCTGGTGCAGCCCGGCGAGACCCACGCGCCGGCCCGTCACGCGGGAGTGGTCCCAGCGGATGTCGGCGGGACCGAGACGCGCGGCCGGGCAGAGCACCGGCTCGCAGGGCAGCAGGGGGCGGATCCATTCCGGGTCCAAGGTCGGCCCCAGCACCAGGGGCCGACCCTCCCGGGCGGTGCAGAGCTTCTCCCGGGCGATGGCCTCCCGGGTGTCCCCCAGGTACTGCTGGTGGTCCAGGCTCACGCTGGTGAGCACCGTGAGGATGGGGTCCGTGGCGTTGGTGGCATCCCAGCGTCCGCCCATGCCCACCTCCAGGATGGCCACTTCCACGCCGGTCATGCGGAAGGCGGAGAGGGCCGCCGTGATCATCAATTCAAAGTAGGTGGCGTTCACGCCGGTGCGGGCTTCGGAATCGAAGGCCTCGCCCAGCAGCAGCTCCAGGGCCCCTTCGCCGATGGGCTCCCCGTCCACCCAGATCCGCTCGGTGACGTCCACCAGGTGGGGCGAGGTGGTCCATCCCACCACGAACCCCGCGGCCTTCAGCATGTGGGCCAGGAAGGCCCCGGTGCTGCCCTTGCCGTTGGTGCCGGCGATGAGGATGACGGGGAAGTTCGCATCGGGCCGGCCCAGCCCGTCGAGCAGGGCGTGGATGTTCTCCAGGCCGCACTTGATCCCCATGTGGCCGCGCGCCTGGAGGCGCGGGATGAAGACGGGCTCAAGACCTTCGCGCATCAGTCCCTGGGCGAGGGCGTCATCCAGGCCAGGCAGGCGGCGATGAAGTCCTTGAGGTGATCGCGCGTGACGACCTTGTCCACCATGCCGTGGGTCTGCAGGAACTCCGAGCGCTGGAAGCCTTCCGGCAGGCTCTGCTTGATGGTCTGCTCGATGACGCGGGGCCCGGCGAAGCCGATGAGGGCCTTGGGCTCGGCGATGTTCAGGTCGCCCAGCATGGCGTAGCTGGCGCTCACGCCGCCGGTGGTGGGATCTGTCAGGATGCTCAGGTAGGGCAGGCCCGCCTTGTCCAGCTTGGCCAGGGCGGCGCTGACCTTGGCCATCTGCATCAGTGACAGGGTTCCCTCCTGCATGCGGGCGCCGCCGCTGCAGCTGACGATGAGGTAGGGGCACTGCTTCGCCAGGGCCCGCTCGGCGCCCAGGCGCAGCTTCTCGCCCACCACGCTGCCCATGCTGGCGGCCAGGAAGTCGAAGTTCATGATGGCCGTCACCACGGGCTGGCCGGACAGGGTGCCCTCCACCACCACCACCGCATCCTCGGTCTCGCCCGCCTGCTCCAGCTTCTTCAGCTGCTCCTTGTAGCTCTTGGTGGAGACGAACCCGAGGGGATCGCCGCTCTTCAGGTCGCTGAACAGCGGTACCCATCCCTCGTCCATGAGGTTCTCGAGCCGCTCCTCCACACCGATGCGGAAGTGGTAGCCGCACTTGGGACAGACGTTGTGGGTGTTGACCAGCTCCTTGCGGTAGATCAGCTCCTTGCAGGCCTCGCACTTGATCCAGAGGCCCTCGGGCACCCGGACGGTCTTTTCTTCGACGGCGGTCTTCTGCTGACGCTTCTTCACGAACCAGGACATGACGACTCCTACCGGCCCTTGACCGGACCTTGCTTGAGGGCCTCGAAGAGCCGATCCAGCTCTGCTTCGCTGCCGTAGTGCATGACCAGGGTGCCCGTCTTGCCCTTGGCCTTGATCTCGATGCGGGTGCCCCAGGACTGGGTCAGCTCCTCCGCAGCGGCCTTGATGAACAATTCCTGGGGGTGCTTCTTCTTCCCCCCCTTGGCCTTGGCCTGCTTCTGGAGCTGCTGGATGCGGGCCTCCAGGGCGCGGACGCTGAGCTGCTGCGCCACCACCTCGTGGGCGAGCTGCTCCTGCATCCGGGGGTCGGGCACGCCCAGCAGCACCTTGGCGTGCCCGGTGCTGAGGCGGCCGTGGGCCACGTCCGCCTTCAGCTCGGCGGGCAGCCGCAGCAGGCGCAGGGTGTTGGCCACCTGGGGACGGGACTTGCCCACGCGGTCGGCCACCTGCTCCTGGGTGAGGCGCAGGTGCTCGCCCAGCTGCCAGTAGGCCGTGGCCTCCTCGATGGGGTTCAGCTCCTGGCGCTGGATGTTCTCCACCAGGGCGAACTCCAGGAGGCGGTCATCCGGCACTTCCTTGATGACCACCGGGGCCATGGCGAGGCCAGCCAGGCGGGCGGCGCGCCAGCGGCGCTCGCCGGCGATGATCTCGAACTGCTCCCCCACCTTGCGCACGACGATGGGCTGGACCATGCCGTGCTGCTTCAGGCTCTCCGCCAGCTCGGCCAGGGCCGTCTCATCGAAGTGGGTGCGGGGCTGGGCCCGGTTGGGCACCAGCTTCCCCAGGGGCAGCTCCCGCTGGTTGGCATCCTCGGGGGCCATCTGGCTCATGAGCGAGGTCAGTCCCCGGCCCAGGGCCGGACGCTTCAGCTGGGTCATCAGGCTTCCCTCCTCGCGGGCATCTCCAGTCCCAACCATTCCTTGGCGAGGTTGAGGTAGGCCTGGGCACCCTTGGAGCGCAGGTCATAGAAGGCCACGGGCTTGCCATGGCTGGGCGCCTCGGCGAGCCGGATGTTGCGGGGGATCACGGTCTCGAACACCTTGCCCGGGAAGGCGTGGCGGACTTCGCTGGCCACGGCGGCGCCGAGGTTGGTGCGCTCCTCGGCCATGGTGAGCAGGATGCCCCCGAGCTGCAGGTTGGGATTGGGGCCCGCCTGGATGCGGCGCAGGGTCTCGGTGAGCTCCGCCAGGCCGTCCAGCGCGAAGAACTCGCAGGGCATGGGCACGATGACCTCGTCCGCGGCGCTAAGAGCATTGAGGGTGATCATGCCGAGGCTGGGAGGCGGGTCGATGAGGATGTAGTCGAAGCGATCCATGAGCGGGGCCAGGCCCTGCTTGAGCACCTGGAGCTGGGGCAGCTCGAAGAGCTCGAACTCCAGCTGCGCGAGATCCTTGCCCGCGGGAATGACCTGCATCATCGGGACTTCGGTGCTCAGCACCAGGGCCTCGGCGGGCGCGCCCTTCATCAGCGCGTAGGCGCCGGCCCGGTGGTCAGGCTTCGGAAAGCCGAGCCCCGTGGTGCTGTGGCCCTGGGGATCGAAATCCACCAGCAGCACCATCTTCTCCATCATCGCGAGGGACGCGGCGAGGTTGATGGCCGTGGTGGTCTTGCCCACCCCGCCCTTCTGGTTCGCGAGAGCCACCACCCGGGCGCGCATCAGGCGGCCCTCATCGTCGCGCAGGCGCTGGTCAAACCACGCATCTCGGCATCCCCTCGGGTGTGGAACACGCCAGTCTAGCAGGTCGGGTTCCACGGCCAAGAGAGCCCGGGAGAGCCTTGAGGGTTCAGGGGTGGAGCGAGGAATCGGGCTGCACGTGCCCCAGCCGCCGAACCGGGCCGGAAAGCCACAAGTCGTGCCAGCCACCACCTGCGTCGGGAAGGAAGGTCACGGTGACGTCCTCTCCGCTGGCGGTGCGCAGCCGCCACGCGCGGGGTCCACCGTCGCGGGCCAGCCAGACCGCGGCGACGGCGCACCCGGTTCCGCAGCAGAGGGTCTCCCCTTCGACGCCGCGTTCCCAGGAACGGATCCTCGCTTCGCCGGGGACGATCACCTCGACCACGTTCACGTTCGTGCCGCCGGGCAGCGCGGCATGGTGGCGCAGCGGTGGGGCGTAGTCGCGGAGGTCCACGGCCGCGACCGAAGGCACCTGGAGCACCAGCTGGGGATTGCCGATCCAGCCAAAGCCCGCGGGATGGGGCGTCGGCATGGGCACCTCACGCAGTGTGAAGCCCTCGCCCTCGGGCATGCGGATGCCGACATCATCCTCGTGATTCTTTCTGAGGAGGATTCGCTCGCCGCTGGAGACGGCTTCGACTAAGGGCCCTTCCGGAGCCCCAGGAACCGCCAGGGCCGCCCTACTACCATTGGAACAAAAGGACTTGGATCCATCCGTATCCCAGTGCTCCAGAACCCAGGGACCCGTTCCGGGCCTTTGCATCAAAAAAAGGCCATCTAAACCGAATCCCGCCCCCCGTGGGCAAAGGATTTTTGCCCAATCCGAGCAACTGCAACCTTTAGCCTCCTCCTCCCAGAGGTAGCCAAAGACGTTGCCAGCCGCGGAGGCGAGGAAGAGGTCCAACCTACTTCCCGCGGGTTCCGAAGGTGTAGACGGTCTCACCGGGGCGCGCGTAGCCCTGGCGCCGCGCCAGGGCCTCCATCAGCTCGGGGTCCTTCGCGGCGAGGCGCTGGACCTCCTCGAGCAGCTCGCGGTTGCGCTTGTTGAGCTCCAGCAGCCGGGCGCGGGTGGCGGCCAGCTCGGCCTCCTGCTTCCGCAACTCAGGCAGCCCCCCCTGGGAGAAGAGCAGCGCCATGAGGGACAGGAAGGCCGAGGCCCCGAACACGCCCCACAGGGTGGAGGACTTCAGGAGCCAGTTGGCGTTCATGGAGCCTCCTAGATGGTGCCCCCTAGAGGCGGGACCCGAAGGCCTCCCGGCCGGCATAGCGGGCCGCGGCCCCCAGCTCCCATTCGATCTGGAGCAGGCGGTTGTACTTGGCGATCCGGTCCGTGCGGCAGGGGGCGCCGGTCTTGATCTGGCCCGCCCCGGTGGCCACGGCCAGGTCGGCGATGAAGCTGTCCTCGGTCTCCCCGCTGCGGTGACTGATGACCGCCCGGTAGCCGGCCTTGTGGGCCAGGTCCACGGCCCGGAGGGTCTCGGTGACGGTGCCGATCTGGTTCAGCTTGATCAGGATGGCGTTGGCCACACCCTCCTGGATGCCCTTGGCCAGGATGGCTGGGTTGGTCACGAAGAGATCATCCCCCACGAGCTGGGTCTTGGCGCCCATGGCCTCGGTCTGGAGCTTCCAGCCCTTCCAGTCGCCCTCGGCGAAGCCGTCTTCGACGGAGATGACGGGATGCCGGGACACCAGGCCCTGGTAATAGTCCACCAGCTGGGCGGCGGACTTCTTGGCGCCGTCCAGGGCGTAGGCCTTGCCGTCGTGGAACTCGCTGGCGGCGCAGTCCAGGCCCAGGAAGACGTCCTTGCCGAGCTTGTAGCCGGCCTTCTTCACGGCCTCCCCGATGAGCTCCAGGGCCTCCTCGTTGGAACCGAGGTTCGGGGCGAAGCCGCCCTCGTCGCCCACGCCCGTGGACAGCTTGCGGGCCTTCAGGACCCCCTTCAGGCTGTGGTAGACCTCGGCGCCCCAGCGGAGGGCCTCCCGGAAGGTCGGCGCACCCACGGGCAGCACCATGAACTCCTGGATGTCCACGTTGTTGTCGGCGTGGGCACCCCCATTGAGGATGTTCATCATGGGCACGGGGAGCAGGCGGGCCGAGGCGCCGCCGAGGTAGCGGTAGAGCGGAAGGCGGGAGGCCTTGGCCGCGGCGTCCGCCATGGCCATGGAGACACCCAGGATGGCATTGGCGCCCAGGCGGGCCTTGTTCTCGGTCCCATCCAGGTCGCACATCAGCTCGTCGAGCTCGGCCTGCTGGAAGGGATCCATGCCCTGGAGGGCCTGGGCCAATTCCACGTTGATCGCGTCCACGGCCCCGAGCACGCCCTTGCCGAGGTAGCGCTTCTTGTCGCCATCCCGGCGCTCGAGGGCCTCGCGGCTGCCAGTCGAGGCGCCGGAGGGGACGAGCGCCTGGCCCACCGTCCCGTCGGAGAGCTCCACCCGGGCGAGCACCGTGGGGTTCCCCCGGCTGTCGAGGACTTCGAGGGCAGAGACCCGTTCGATCGTGATCATGTCGTCACCCGGCTCAGAGAGGCGCGCTGGCGCGCCTCTCTGATGTTAGCCAGGTTGCGCAGATGGATCCGGTGGAATCCGTCTACTTCTTCGCGGCCTTCTTCGGCGCGGCCTTCTTCACGGTCTTCTTGGCGGCCGGCTTCTTGGCGGCGGCCTTCTTCGGCGCGGCCTTCTTCACGGCCTTCTTGACGACCTTCTTGGCGGCGGCCTTCTTCGGCGCGGCCTTCTTGGCGGCGGCCTTCTTCGGCGCGGCCTTCTTGGCGGCGGCCTTCTTCGGCGCGGCCTTCTTGGCGGCAGCCTTCTTCGGCGCGGCCTTCTTGGCGGCA
Organism: Geothrix sp. SG200; assembly: GCF_022808935.1. GTDB lineage: Bacteria > Acidobacteriota > Holophagae > Holophagales > Holophagaceae > Geothrix > Geothrix alkalitolerans. The sequence continues at coordinate 110,904 of NZ_JAKZFR010000003.1, read as the reverse complement.
GCCTTCTTCGGCGCGGCCTTCTTGGCGGCAGCCTTCTTCGGCGCGGCCTTCTTCACGGCCTTCTTGGCGGCCGGCTTCTTGGCGGCGGCCTTCTTCGGCGCGGCCTTCTTGGCGGCCGGCTTCTTGGCGGCGGCCTTCTTCTTCGGCGCAGCCTTCTTCGCAGCCGGCTTCTTGGCGGCGGGCTTCGCGGCCGCGGGGGCGGCAGGGGTGGCGACCATGTTGGTCAGTTCGGCCATGGGTGGCTCCTTTACGCCCTTTTGGGCGAGGTTGGAAGGGGTCGTGCGGGAAGATGGCTTGCCAGTAGCACCTTTCGTGCCGGATTGGCTAGCGGCTTCCCGCTGGGAGGATATGCGTTCCTTGGCTGCGGCAGCAGCCGCGGGGGGATGCGCCGCATCGGCGGCAGAGCCGGTCTTGCCTTTGGGCTTCGCGGCTTTTTTCGGGGGCTCCACGCCTGCCAGGATCTGCGCCAGGCGCTTGCCGGGATAGTAGTCATCGAGGAGGGCGTCGCCGATCAGCAGCCCGTGGACGCCCAGGGCCTCCATCTGCTTGATCTGGTCCAGCCGGTGGATGCCTCCCTCGACCAGCTTCAGGCAACTCTTGGGGATCTTCTTGACCAGGGACACGGCCTGGTCCCAGGAGGCCTCCCAGGTGTCCAGATTGCGGCCCACGGCGCAGATGATGTCGGCCCCTGCATCCACGGCTCGCTGGAGCTCGGCCTCCGAGGTCACCTCGACCACCACGTCGAGCCCCTTGCTGGTGGCGAACTTCAGCAGTGTCTCGAGCCGCTCCTGGCCCAGGAGGGCGGGCATGAGGAAGATCGCGTCGGCACCGAGGATCTTGCTTTCCTCGACCTGGTACTCCTCGAAGATGAAGTCCCGGCGGATCAGAGGCAGCTTCACCTGGGCCCGCACCTCGGACAGGTGCTTGTCGTCGCCGTGATAGAGGAACTTGTCCGTGGCGACCGAGAGGACCCTGGCGCCGTTTTCGGCGAGACTCTTGGCGTGAGTGGAGGCCTTGTAAGAATCCCGGACCTGACCCCGGCCGGGATCCCCCCCGGCAACTTCACCCAAGATCGTGATTCCAGGCTGGCTGAGTTCTTCCTTCAGGGAGTGGTGACCCTTGTAGGCATCTTTCACCGCCACAGGGCCCCTCTGCTTTTTGATTTCCACGTCGAGGGCCTTGAAGATGGCGACTTTCTTTAGCATTTCCCACGCTCCAAATCTCAGATACCTCGCTGCTGGCCCTATGGGGAAGATGATCGGTCGTTTTTCCTCTGATTCAACATCAAACCAGTGATTCGGATGAGGTCAACAGAGAAATCAAAAAAATCTTCATTTTTTTTGACGCTACCTCCCCACCTGCTCCCCATTCGTTTCCGCCCTCCCGGACCCCCTCTCGGGCGATCTCCGGGGCCACTGTGGAAGCCGCCATGCGCGCATCACGCGCTCCGACAGCTGCGAGGCCGTCTTCTGAAACCCGCGCCACCAGCCACGATCCGCCCACCATCGAATCGCGCACCTTCGCCGCCTGGCGACCGGGTCGAGTCCTCCCGGGAGACCCCCGGAACCCGAGGGGTTCGTGTCCCTCATCCGGGTCCGCGCCTGCTACGCTTCAACTCGCGCCTTCCGCCCCGGGCCCTGTGCAAGCGGCATTCGCGGTCCCGCCGGAAGCGACGAGAGGCCCCCATGACGATCCACGTGCTCGACCATCCGTTGGTGCATCACAAGCTCTCCCTCATCCGCGACCGCAAGACACCCGGCATCCTCTTCCGTTCGCTCATCGAGGAAGTGGGGCTGATCCTCGCGACCGAATCGACCCGCAGCCTCCCCGTGGAATCGATGGTGGTGGAGACCCCGCTCGAGCGCACGAGCACGCTGCGCCTGAAGTCCCTGGACCCTGTGCTGGTGCCCGTCCTGCGCGCAGGCCTCGGCCTTCTCCCTTCCTTCCTCAAGCTGCTGCCGACGGCGAAAGTTGGGCACCTGGGACTCTACCGGGACCACGATTCCCTCGTGCCCGTTCCGTACTACCGGAACTTCCCCCCCCTGCTTGAGGACCGTCCCGTCTTCGTCCTGGATCCCATGCTCGCCACCGGGGGCAGCGCTTCCGAAGCCGTGCGCCAGCTCAAGGCGGCGGGCGCGGTGAACCTCTCCCTCGTCGCGCTCCTCGCGGCGCCCGAAGGCCTGGAGCGGTTGAACGCGGACCACCCGGACCTCACCATCGTCGTCGCCGCGGTGGATCGCCAGCTCAACGAGAAGGGCTACATCCTTCCCGGCCTCGGCGACGCGGGGGACCGGCTGTTCGGAACCGCCTAGGCTCTTCGGACCCGCACGAGCCCATCAGCCCTTTTCGCGTCCGAGCATGGAGCGCAGGCGCCCCATGAGCCCCCCCTCGCCCCGGCTTGCGTCGGGGGCGTCCTGACCACCGTAATCGGAAGGCACCGCAACCGAGGGATCGAGCTCGAGGGCCCGGCGGAAACAGCCCTGCGCGTTGGCGCGGAATCCCTTCCGGTGGTAGAGCTCGCCCATGAGGGCCCAGGGTTCGGCCGCCCTGGGCCGGATGCGCGAAGCCACCTGGAGCGCCTCGACGGCCCGGGTGGACCAGGCGGGATTGGTCAGCCTCAGCCGGCCTAGCAGCAGCCAGGCTTCGTAGGCGGCCGGCGAATCGCCATCCAGCTTGATGGACTGCTCGAGGGCCCGGATGGCCTCGCTGGTGCGGTTCTGCATCACGTACGACTTGGCCTTCACCAGGAGGTGGTGGGCCCGGTCCGTCGAGGGAAGGGATTCCTCATCCATCTTCGAAGGGAGCAGGGGGAGCACCGAGGGCGTGGGTTCATTGAAGGCCCGCTCCAGGGTCTCCGGCGGCGGCGGCGGGAGGGAGCGCGGCGTGTGGGCCCGGGGCGGCGGGAAGTCCTCCTCTTCGAGCAGCAGGATCGGCTCCGACGGCGCTTCGGGCTCGAGGACCGGAATGGACTCGAACACGGGTTCGGGCGGTTCCAGGGGTTCGGGAGTCGGCGCGGGCGGGGCGGATTCGCGAGGGAGCAGCGGCAGGTCCCCCCGGACCAGGTTCAGGCCGCCCAGGGCCCAGAGCGTGGCCACCAGGCGGGCCGACTCCCCCGACGGGAGCCCCGAGAGAGAACTGATGGTCTCGTAGCCGAGCGGCTCGGAACCCAGCAGTGACAGGGCATAGGCCAAGGTCGGCGTGAGGGACAGGTCGCTGAGGGACTCCAGGAGGTCCGGCCTCGCCTCCCACCGCCAATCCGGCTCGCTCTGGAACATCTCCACCAGCTCGAGATCCACCTTGGCGCTCTGGAAGGTGTCCCACACGAGCCGCCGATGATCCAGCCAGAACTGGAGATCCCCGCTCAGGTTGTCCTCGAGCCCGCCGGGCATCCAGGACATCTTCAGGATGGGGTGCTCCATGGCGTGGAGCAGGACCGAGCCCAGCAGCTCGTGCAGGCGCTTGTCCCGCTCGGCGACTGTCATGAGCCCGCTCTGCACCACGCGGTCGCCCATGCGGGAGCCTTCTCCGTCGGCCAGCAGCTCCTTGAGGGAGGCCATGTCCAGCACGCCGCGGCGGATGAGGAAGTTCCCGAACTGCTCTCCGACGGCGTCGCTCCGCAGGTAGACCAAGTCCCCTCCCCGCCAGTACAGCCTGCGGGTGCCGTCGTTCTGCTCGAGCACAAGCTCCCCCTCGGCCCGCTGCTGGTGCAGCGAGCCCATGAGGGCTGGCAGGAAATAGCGAAGACGGACTTCGGGCACCGGAGGCTCCGGAGGGTGGATTCTAGTTTGCATGTTCCCTGCCCGGATGCCAGTCCAAACGGGGTTTCCGGATGCCGAATTATCCCAAGTCCTTGGACCTGCGCGGGACAGGACCTATGCTGTCCCTCCATCCTCATCCCATCCGGGGGGACCTTCCCATGTTCGAGAAGCTCGGGAAATTCGAGATCAAGCGCGTTCTCGGCAACGGCGCCATGGGCGAGGTCTACCTCGGTGTGGACCCCTCCATCGGCCGCGAGGTGGCCATCAAGACCATCCTCCCCTCGGCCGCACAGGGCGGCGAGGCCAAGGAGCGCTTCGCCCGCGAAGCCCGCGCCGCCGGCGTGCTGAACCACCCGAACCTCGTCACCATCTACGAGTTCGGCGAGGACCAGGGCGTGCTCTACATCGCCATGGAGTTCGTCAAGGGCCACGACCTGGACGAGCTGCTGCGGGACCAGTCCCTCACCCGCTCCGAGGCCCTGGAGGTGTTGGCGCAGGTCTGTGACGGCCTGGGCTTCGCCCACCGCCAGCACATCGTCCACCGCGACATCAAGCCCACCAACGTGCGGGTCCAGCGCGACGGCCGCCGCCTCCACGCCAAGGTGATGGACTTCGGCGTGGCCAAGATCAGCAACTCGGATATGACGGCCACGGGCATGGTCATGGGCACCGTGAGCTACATGGCGCCGGAGTACATCCGCACCGGCAAGCCGGATCCGCGCAGCGACCTCTTCGCCGTGGGCGTCATGCTCTACGAGTGCCTGAGCGGACGGAAGCCCTTCGCCGGTGACACCACGCCCACGGTCCTCTATAAGATCGTCAACGAGGCTCCCGAGCCCCTCGAGGTGGAGATGCTGCGTGGCATCAGCCCCGCCATCCGCTCGGTGCTGGACCGATCCCTGGCGAAGGATCCGGATGCGCGGTTCCAGACGGCGGAGGACCTCGCCAAGGCCCTGCGCGCCGCGAAGGATCCCTCCTGGACGGGCCAGCTGGAGGAGGCGACCGCCCTTCTCCAGGCCGCCTCCCCCACCGCGCCGGTGACGCCACCCGCACCTGTTTCAATGTCCGCTTCTTCGGCGCCCACGACGCAGGCCCCGGCCGCCCTGCGCCCGCCGGTCGCGGCCCAGCTGCCGGCCCGCCCTGCGGGAGGCAAACCGGCCCTCTGGATCGGCCTCGCGGCCCTTGCTCTGGCAGGCGCTGGCGGTGCGGGCTGGTGGGCCCTCCATCGGAACGCCGCCCCCGTCCTCTCTGTGGAAACCCGGGAAGCGGCGCCTCCTTCGCCCGCCGGAGCGCCCCCCTCCACCAGCATCCCGGCTGTCGCGGGGGCGAAGCCCGAGCCTGCCTCTTCGCGCGCCTCCCAGATGGCCGAGCCCGCGCCGGCGCAGCCGCGCGGGCAGGACCCGGCGCCCACCGGGCCGAGCGCGGACAATGCCAGGGCCAGCGAGTCCCGGCCCCAATCCCAGGCCGAACCCCGGTCCATCGACCGGCCCGAGCTCTACCAGCCCGAGAAGCTCGACAAGCTGCAGACCCACGAGCGCCTGAACCTCGGCAACGTCTCCATGAGCGAGGCCATCCAGCTGGCGGACAGCCAGCCCGACAAGGCCATCCACGGGTTCCGGCAGGCCATCAAGGCCGACCCGGGCAACATCAACGCGCACGCCTGGCTGGCGACGGTGCTCTACGACCAGGGCCGCCACGCCGAGTTCGTCCAGGAGCTGCGCGAGGCGCGGCGCCAGGGCATTCTCGGCCAGATGGCCGCCCGGAATGTCCGCTTCCGGGCCGTTCTCAACCAGGCCCGCTTCAACCGGAAGCTCCCTTCGGATCTGGCGGACTGACCATGGCGAAGCAGGCCGAAGGACGGGCCGCCCTGGAGGCCGCGCTGGGCTACCGGTTCGCGGATCCCGCGCTGCTCCAGGAGGCGCTGACCCACACCTCCGCCGCCCGGGGCCGGGACAACCAGCGGCTGGAGTTCCTGGGCGATGCCCTCCTGAACTTCTCCGTGGCGCTGCTCCTCCACCGGGAGCGGCCGGACTGGCAGGAAGGCCCCATGAGCAAGTTCCGGGGCGTGCTGGTGTGCACGGACTCGCTCCACCGGTGGGCGCTGGATCTGGGCCTGGATCGCGCCCTGAGCGCCGCGCACCCCCGAAAGGCCCCCCCCATGGGGCCCAAGCCCCTGGCCGACGCCCTGGAGGCCCTGCTGGCGGCGGTCTACCTGGACGCCCAGGCTTCGGGGAGGGACGGGCACGCCGCCGCCTTGGCCCTGGCCGAAGGCCGATTCCTGGGGCCCATCCGCCAGGCCCATCCGGATGCGTGGTCCCGCCTGGATCCCAAGACCTCGCTCCAGGAGACTGCCGCCCGGCTAGGATTGCCCACTCCCGCCTACACCCTGGTCTCCCAATCCGGTCCCGGCCACGCCCCGCTCTTCACCGTGCGGGTGGCCGTGGGTGACCGCAGCGTCGAGGCCCGGGGATCCTCCCGGAAGCGGGCCGAGAGTGATGCCGCCCGCCACCTCCTGGATCTGCTGACGGGATCCTCACAGGCGTAACCCTTGCGTTACACTCCCATCTACCGGTCTACCGGGGTGTCCGCTTGAAGATCTACCCAACCTTGAACCTCCAGCATGGCCGCGTCATCCCCACCACGGGGCAGGGCGAGCCTTCGGCGGAGGCTCCGCTGGACCTCGCCGCCCGGCTGCTGGACGAGGGCGCCACGCGCATGGCGCTGGTGGACGTGGATGCCGCCATGGGCAAGGGCAACAACCGCGAGCTCATCGCCCAGATCCTCGAGCGCTGCCATGCCCGGGGCCGGAAGGTCTGCATCCAGGTGGCCGGCGGCATCCGCAGCTCGGACCAGGCCCAGTTCTTCATCGATCACGGCGCGGTCTGGCTGGTGGCGGGCACGATCCTCCACAAGTCGTCCCTCGTGTCGGAACAGCTCATGGCCCGCTTCCAGCCCTTCCTCACCGCGGCCATCGACGCCCGGGGCGGGCGGGTGCATCGCTCGGGCTGGGTGGACACGGCCAACCTCAGCGCCCTCGACCTCGCCCTTCGCGCCAAGGCCTACGGCTTCAAGCGGCTGCTCTTCGTGGACATCCCCGAGGTGCCCGGCGCCGATCCCGACTTCGAGACCGCCACGGCGCTGGCCACCGCCACCGGCCTGCCGCTGGTCATGGGCGGCAGCATCACCTCCCTCCGGCATCTGGACGCCGCGCCCGCCCACCTCGGCCTCAAGGGGGCCCTGGTCGACGCCCTCCTCTTCCGCGAAGATCCCGGACTCCTGGCCCTCCTCCAAGCCGCCTGCGCCTGACCGGAGGACCCGTGACGGAACCGAAAGGCGCGTTCCTCGCCAGCCTAACGGAACCTGAACGGATCCACTTCCGCCACCTGGCCCTGGTGCGCCCGCAGCTGCCGTCGGAAAGCCAGATCCTCATGCTGGAGGGCCTGGCCCGGTCCCTGGACTCGCCGCGCCTGCTGACCCTCATGGCCCGCACGCCCCACTGGCTGGCCCACTGGCCCATCCTCCTGGGGCTGGCGGAAAACGAGGCCACCCCCGAGGCCATCCGCCGCGACCTGGAGATGGTGGTCTCTCTCTTCGGGCAAATGCGGGAGATGGACCAGGCGCCCACCGCCGAGAAGGAGGACCGCTCCGAGGCGGTGAAGGCGCTCTACGCCCAGCTGAATCCCGAGTTGAAGCCCGTGGCCAAGCTCTTGGCGAAGCAGATCGCCAAGTCCGTCTCCGCCACCGGCTCCACCCAGGAGCTGCCTCCGCTGCCCGGGGAGGATCCCGATTGGGAGACCCTCACGGCCCTGCCGGAGGCCCCCGCCACGCCCGCGCCCGCGCCTGTGGCGAACAAGGGGGATCGGCTCGCCCGGGCCCAGCAGACCGCCCAGCCGGATGAGCTGGTGGGCTTCCTCGTGGACCCGGACGCGGACCTCCGCCTCGCCGCCCTCCAGAACCCGCTCATCTCGGAGGAGCTCCTCCTCCAGGCCCTGGGCCAGAGCGCCGTGCCGGAGCTCTTCGAGGAGGTGTACGCCGAAGCCCGCTGGTACTTCCGGGAACCCGTGCGGGAGGGCATCCAGGAGGCTCCGGGCTGCCCCGCGGGACTGTCGCGACGCCTGGCCCTCTCCCGCCTCCTCGTGACGACCCTTGAGCGGGGCACCTCGAAGCCCGCCTCCCTGCGCCGCATCGTGAGCCTCTTCTCCCAGCTGGAGGAAGGCGAGTACCAGTTCGTCACCTACTGGGCCAAGCGGCAGTCCCCGCACCTGCTCCGGGTGGTGAAGTACTTCTACGACCGCCTCCTGCGCCAGCGGTCGGGGCTGTCCACCGCCCTGCCCGAGCGCGGCGAGGACGGCCGCTGGGCCAGCCTCGAGGAGCGGGTGTTCCTCGCCACCCAGGCCACGCAGGAGGACCAGCTCATCCAAGTGCTCAAGGATCCGGATCCCCAGGTGTTCCGCCTGTCCCTGGACAACCCGGCCCTCACGCCGCGGATGCTCGCCTCCACCCTGCCCACCCTGGACCGGGACCGGGCCGAGCAGGTGGCCGCGCACGCCAGGTGGCAGATGGACCCGCTGGTGGCGGAGACCCTGGTGCACCATCCCCACCTGACGGAAGCCACGGCCCTCCGCCTCCTCGCGAACCTGCCCGGCCTCAAGCCCGCCATCGAGATCCTGCGGGACCCGCGGCTCCAGCATCTGGAGGTCAAGCGCCGGGCCCTGGAGACCCTCCGCACCCTCTACCTGGCCATGGACGTCTCCGACCGGATCACCGCCCTCCGAACCTCCGGCGGCGAGCTGATGCGCCACCTGCCCCAGGAGGTGCTCCAGGACGAGGAGACCCTCCGGCGCATGGTGTCCGACCGCCAGCTGGATCCCGGAATCCTCCTCCGCCTCGCCCGGAACAAGCTGACCCCTCGCGCCGTGCTGGAGCAGATCGCCGGGCATCCGGTGCTCATGGCCCACGCCGCGATCATGTCCGAGCTGCTGCTGAACCCCAAGACGCCCCGGGAGGCTTCGGCCCGCATCTGGGGTCTGCTGTCCGATGCCGAGCAGCAGCAGCTCCTCCGCAGCCCGCACCTGCCCGTGACCCTGCGGACCCTCGGGTAAACGGGGGCAGGACCGGCCCGTAACCCAGATCCAGGAGCTCCCATGCACCGCCCCGCCGCCATTCTGATCCCCGCCGCGGTGGCGCTGGTCTGCCTGCCTTTCGCCACGGCCTGCCGTCCCAAGCCCCGCGTTCCCGGCTGGGTGCAGTCAGCGCCGACCGACAGCGTGGCCTCCTTCTCCGGCGAAGCGGCCTGGATGCTCACCCACAAGGAGGTCCAATCCCTCATCTCCAGGGATCCCTCGGTGGAGCGCGCCCTCGACCTCTTCCTCCAGAAGGCGCGCATCAACCCGCGCACGGAGACGGGCCGGGTGACCTTCCATGTCATCGGTGTGCCGCAAGAGGGCGAATCGAACATCCAGAAAGGTCTTGAGCACGTCCTCATCCAGCTGAACCAGTTCTCCGATCCGACCTCGCTCGTGGCGGCCCTCTCCGAATCCTTCCCCCAGGAGGGGAGCCTGCGCCTCCAGGGCCGGGACTGGCCGCTCCACGTGATCCTCGATCTGGAGGCCGGCGGGGCCAAGGCCCACATCCGGGCCGCCAGCGACGAGAAGGGCCAGATCTGGATCGGCTCGCTGGAGGCCCTCCAGCGCATGGCGGCCAAGGACAGCCTCGCCACCCGGCAGGACGCGGCCCTCGCCGCCGAGTGGATCAACCCCCGGGCGCCCTTCCAGGGCTACCTCCAGCCCGAGGCCCTGCTGGGCGGGCTGCGCCGCAACCTGGAGGGGACCCTCGTGAAGGACCTGCCCCAGGGTGTCAATGCCCTCTTCTGGAGCATCACGCCGCCCGCCGCGAAGGATGCGGCCGGAAAAGAGCAGGCCATCCGCTTCGAGCTGGCCCTGGCGGGCACGCCCGAGGGGATCAACCAGGTCACGCCGTGGCTCCAGCGGCTGGTGGCCGCCGCCAACGCCGTGCAGGCGGCCCCCGGCGCCGCCCCCCAGCTCCTGCAGGAGCAGCGCCGCGTGGGGCTGCGCTGCTCGCTGACGCCCGAGCAGCTCAAGCTGGTGATGGAGAAGCTGGGGCAACCGGAGGTCTCCTTCACCCTCCCCGCCCGAGCCCCCAAGGCATGAGCGCGGCCTTCCCCCAGCCGCCGGTTGACGGCCCCCTCTCGCCGGAGACGGAGTCCCCCGAGTTCTGGATGGCCCAGCTCAAGTCCGGCCGGGAGGAGGCCCTGGCCCACCTCATGGCCCGCTTCGAGCGCCCCCTCTGCGCCTTCCTCCACCGGCGCCTGCAGGGCGAGGCCGGGGTGGTCCAGGAGCTGGTCCAGGAGGTTTTTCTCAAGTGTCTCCAGCATTGTCAGCGATTCGAGGAAGGCCGCCCGGTGGCTGCCTGGCTTTTTACGCTGGCGGCTAATGCGGCGACCGACCACCTCCGTAGACGGGGGAGAGAGGTACCCCCTCCCGAGACCTTTGACGCACCGGATCCCCAGCAGACATCACCCTGGGAATCCGTGGACCAAAGCCGGCGCATCCAGGCCCTCCGCGGGGCCCTGGAGGGCCTCACCCCCCGCCAGCGGGCCATGGTGCTCGCCTACTACGTCCACGAACACCCGGTGAAACGCATCGCCCAGGACCTGGGCTGCGCCGAAGGCACCGTGAAAGCCACCCTGTTCCAAAGCCTCCAGAAGCTCCGCAAGACCCTTGGACCCCAGCCATGACCGCCGCCCCCGACCCCAACCGCCTTGATCCTCAGGAAGAGGCCCGCCGCTTCGAGCTGCTCGAGCAGCCCGAGCTCTGGCCTGACGATCCGGCGCAGCAGGCCGAGCTGGCCGAGCTGCTGGAACTCCACCTCGCCCTGGAGAGCCACGGCCCCGGCCTGGCCGAAAGCCTGGCCCCGCCTCCCCGCCTCCGCTGGACCGGATCCTGGACCCTGGCGGCCGCCGCCGTCCTGCTGGTGGCCCTGATCCCGGCCACCTACACCGTGCTGCACACCCAGAACCTCCGCGCCCAGGCCCGGGACACGGCCCGACTGGAGCAGCTGGCCCGCAAGCGCACCCAGGACCGCGCCTGGATCGCCTTCTTCCGGCAGAGCACCACCCTGCTCCAGGATTTCGAGCAGGACCCGACCCTGTGCAAGAAGGGGGAGGAGGACCGGCGCCAGGAGCGGGAGATGGCCCTGACCCTGCTGGAGGCCAGCCACCAGCTCGCCGCCCAGGGCGCGCCCATCCAGGAGGCCGAGGCCATCCGCGCCAACCTGCACGCCTGGCTCTCCGAGGTCGCCTTCGAGGACGACTGCCTCAGCACGGAGCGGGCCCGTGAGCTCCGGCAGTGGGCCGCGGCCCACGATCTGGAGGGCGCGTCCGAGCGCATGGAACGGCGCCTGAGGGGAGACGGCGCATGACCTTCTCCCTCCTCGTGGCCGTGCCGGCGCTGATCGCGCCCGCCGCCCCGGAGCCCGCCGTCCCCCTCACCCTGGCGGGCCCGGAGAGCCCCGCGGACGCCCTGTTCCGGCAGGGCCGCGACCTCCGCTACGCCCAGCGATGGTACGAGGCGGCCCAGGCCTACCGCTCGCTCATCCGCGAGTTCCCCCGCTCCTCCCGCGTGCCGGACGCCCGCTACTGGCTGGCCTCCAGCCTGGAGCAGGACCAGCGGTGGGACGAAGCCGCCGAGGCCTACACCGAGTTCCTGGCGAAGCACCCCGACCAGCGGATGCTGGGCAAGGAAGCCCGGCTGAACCGCGTGCGCTGCTGGGGCATCCGCCAGTGGAACAGCCCCGCGGCCCAGGCCGGCCTGGCCGGCGCCCTGTCCGATGACCGCGAGGAGGTCCGCATCGCCGCCGCCCTCCAGCTGGCCAAGCGGCGGGACGCCCGCGCCGTGCCCGTGCTCCAGGCCGGGCTCCGGGTGGACGCCTCCTCCGAGGCCTGCCGCCTCGCCCTGCTGGCCATGGGGGTCCAACCCCAAGCCGCGGGCCCCGCCCAGGGCCGGTTCCTGGTGATCCGCGTGAAGGAGCGGGCCAAACCCGAGGCCCTGACCGTGCGGCTGACCGTGGGACTGGCCCGGGCCGTGGGCGGCTACCTCTCGGACGAGCAGCTGCGCCAGGCCAAGAAGAAGGGGGTGGACCTGGAGCGGCTCATGGACCAGGCCCTGAACGCCCCCAAGGGCACGGAACTCTTCAGCCTGGACGACGGCAAGAGCACGGTGACCGTGACCGTCGAGTAGCCGCCCGTGACGGAGACATGAGCCAGAGCGGCTAAGCTGGTCGCTGACCATGTCGCGACTCCTGCGCTTCTTCAACGACCACCTGCGGGTCCACGCCCCCCTCATCGCGGGGGCCTCCCTGCTCCTGCTCCTGGCGGGCCTCTGCCAGGGGGCCCTCATCGCCTCCATCAAGTTCGTATTCGACGATGGCAAGGCGCACGCCCTGAGCGGGGCCCAGACGGGTCTTTTCGGCCAGCTCGAACACCTCCGGGCCTGGGTCCTGGCCCGCCTGCCCGAGGCCTCAGCCCTGCGCGCCGGCCTGCTGGTGCCCCTGGTGCTGGTGCTGCTCTTCGCCCTCAAGGGCCTCTTCACCTACGCCGGCACGCTGCTCATGGTCCGCAGCGGCATCCGCGCCACCCAGGCCTTCCGGGAGCGGCTCTTCGCGCACCTGCTGACCCAGGAGCCCGCCTTCTTCCAGAAGCACCCCGTAGGCGAGCTCATCACCCGCAGCATCAGCGACGTGGGCGCCGTGCAGGGCATCGCCAGCAACCAGCTGGCCGAGGCCGTGCGCGAGACCTGCGTGGCGCTCACCATGCTGGCCACGGTCCTCTACATGGACTGGAAGCTGAGCCTCACTCTGTTCCTGGCCGGCCCCCTGGTGGTGCTGCCCGTGAAGAAGCTCAGCCAGCGCATCCGGCGGGTGAACCACCGGAACCAGGAGGCCTCCAGCCGCCTGCTCCAGCGGCTGAAGGAGGTCTTCAGCAACATCCGCGTGGTCCAGGGCTTCGCCCGCGAGTCCTACGAGGTGAGCCGCTTCCAGCTCCAGAACCAGGAGCTCTACCGGCTGGGCATGAAGAGCGCCCGGGCCTCGGCCCTCTCCACGCCCATCATGGAGCTGGTGGGGGGCTTCCTGCTGGCGGGCCTTGCCGCCTATGCCGCCGGGCGCTTCAAGTCCGGCACCCTCACCACCGAGAACTTCCTGACGTACATCCTGGCCATCTACGCCCTGTACGACCCTCTGCGGCGGCTCACCAAGCTCAACAACGAGATCCAGGTGGCCTCCGCCAGCCTGGACCGGGTCTATGCCATGCTCGACCGGAAGCCGGAGCTGCCCGTGAATCCGGAGCCGGTGCCGGTGCCCGCACGCCCGGCCCTCCTGCGCTTCGAGGGCGTGGAATTCGCCTATGACGAGAAACACACCGTCCTGCGCGGCATCGACCTCGAGGTGCGCGCCGGCGAGACCGTGGCCCTGGTGGGTGGCAGCGGCGGCGGCAAGACCACCCTGGTGAACCTGGTGCCGCGCTTCTTCGATCCCACGGCCGGGCGCCTCACCCTGGACGGCCTCGACCTCCGCGACTTCGACCCCCGGGAGCTCCGCAAGCTCATCGGCATCGTCACCCAGGAGACCCTGCTCTTCATGGACACGGTGCACGACAACATCGCCTACGGCAAGCAGGCCAGCCGCGAATCCGTCATCGCCGCCGCGAAGAAGGCCCATGCCCACGACTTCATCCAGGGGCTGGCCCGGGGCTACGACACGCCCCTGGCGGAGACGGGATCGAGCCTCAGCGGCGGACAGCGCCAGCGCCTCGCCATCGCCCGGGCCCTGCTGCAGGACCCGCCCATCCTCATCCTCGACGAGGCCACCAGCGCCCTCGACACCGAAAGCGAGCGCGCCGTGCAGGCCGCCCTGGAAACCCTCATGCAGGATCGCACCACGCTGGTGATCGCCCACCGCCTCAGCACCATCCAGCGGGCCACCCGCATCTGCACCATGAAGCAGGGGCGCATCGTGGAGCAGGGCACCCACGACGAGCTGCTGGCGCGCCAGGGCGAATACGCGCGGCTGCACAAGCTGCAGTTCGCGGAAGCGTGACGCCTCTCTGATGCTCCGCTCCGCCTTCCACTTCGACCTGCCCCCGGACCTCATCGCGCAGCACCCGGCGCCCGACCGCGACGGCGCGCGGCTGCTGGTGGTGGATGCACGGTCCGGAGCCTGGTCCCACCGCGCCATCCGCGACCTGCCGGACCTGGTGCCCGCGGGAAGCCTTTGTGTCCCCAACGACGTGCGCGTCCGCCATGCGCGCCTCTTCCTGCGCCGCGGCGGCGGCGGGGCGGGCGAGGCGCTCCTGCTGCGGAGCCTCGGCCAGGGGCGCTTCGAGGCCATGGTGAAGCCGGGGGCGCGTCTCAAGCCTGGAGCTTCCGCCGCCGTGGTGGACCCGGTCACCCACGCCGAGCTGGCCCGCCTGGACATCCTGGACACCCTTCCCGAGGGCCTGCGGGCCGTGCGGGTGCACGCCGACCACGGCCTGGACTGGGACGAGATCGACCGCATCGGCCGCTTGCCGCTGCCGCCCTACATCGACCACCTGGCGGAGGCCGAAGACGAGACCCGCTACCAGACGGTCTTCGCGGCCCGGGAGGGCGAGGCCGTGGCGGCCCCCACGGCGGGCCTGCACTTCACGCCGGAGCTCATCGGCGCCCTGGCGGCCCGCGGCTGCGGCTGGCACCCGGTCCGGCTCCACGTGGGTCTGGGCACCTTCCGGCCCATGACCGCCGAGCGCCTGGAAGACCACCCCATGCACGAGGAGCGCTTCGAGATCCCCGAGGCCACGGCCCGGATCCTGGAAGCGGCCTTCCGCGATCGCACGCGGCCCGTGCTCTGCGTGGGCACCACATCGCTGCGCACGCTCGAAGGCGCCTGGGACGGCGCGCGGCTCGCGCGGGAGGGCGCCACGCGCCTCTTCATCACGCCGGGCTACCGCCTCCGCACCGCCGACCACCTGCTCACCAACTTCCACCTGCCGGAAAGCACCCTGTTCGTCCTGGTGTCCGCCCTCCTGGGCCTCGACCAGGCCCAGGCCGCCTACGCCGAGGCCGTGCGCGAGCGATACCGGTTCTTCAGCTACGGCGACGCCATGCTGATCCTGAACGCCGGGCCCGCCTGCTAGTGTCCCTCCACTCGAGGCGGCGACGAGAAGCGCCGGCTCCGTCGGCGCTTCTCGTGGGGGCCCGGGGGGACGCAGAGGCCGCCTGCGGCCGGGCGGTCCCCCCGGAGAGCTATAGATAGTCGATGAACTGGTGGATCACCGGAATGCGGTGCCGCTTGCCCTTGGTGGCCTGAAGGATGCTCGTCACGGACATGCCCAGGCACCAGAGGAGCCAGAGGGGCAGGAAGAAGCGGATGGAGACGGCTCCGAAGATGGGGAAGAGGCCCAGGATGAGCATGGCCAGGGTGACGGTGCACTCGGCGAAGGCCAGGATGACGCCCTGGCGCGCGTGCCAGAGCAGCTCCGGGTCCTCGCGGTTCCGCATGTAGGGCAGGAATGCCCAGGGCCCCGCGTAGCACAGGATCAGGTCTCGCAGGCGCTCCCCCACGTAGAGGGGGGTCGGGGCATCCAGGGGCACGGCAACCTCCGGGTCGAGGATAGCGCAAGGCCGCGCCGTGCGTCCCCTGGACGGGCTTCCGGTCAGTGCCCCCGCAGGACCACCAGGAGGGCCATGAACAGCACGATCACCGCGTAGATCTGCTTCAGCTTCGCCCCCCGCATGCGCGTGGCCACCCGCGCCCCGGCCAGCGCGCCGGTCGCGAAGCCCACGGCCACGCCGGCGATCACCATCCAGGGGAGCCCGCCCTGGGCCTGGGCATAGACATAGACGCCGGGCAGGCCGATGGGAGGCAGCAGCATCATGAGGCTGGTGAGCTGGGCCTCGTGCTGGGTCATGCGGAAGCGGGTGGCGAGCAGGGGAATCACCACCACGGCGCCCCCCAGCCCCGTGAGACCCGAGACCACCCCCGCCAGCAGGCCGATGGGAAGCCCCGCGGACCAGAGGCCCGAGGACAGGTCCAGAGGTTCCGCGGTCCGGTCCACAGCCGGGGGCTCGTGCCGGAAGTAGGTCTTGAAGGCCAGGAGCACCAGGAACGCCGCGTAGCCCCAGCGCAGGGGCCCCGAAGGGATGAAGTTCGCCACCCGGGCCCCCCCGTAGATGCCGAAGAGGAAGGCCAGCACCAGCACGCCCACCAGGCGCAGGCTGGTGTGGATGCCTCGGCTGCGGTACTGCAGCACGGCGGGCAGGCCCGTGGGCAGGAGCATCGCCGCCAGGGTGGCGCCCTGGGCGCGGTGCTGGTCCAGGTGCAGGAACAGGCCCAGCAGGGGCACCATCACCACGCCCCCGCCCACCCCGAAGAGGCCCGACAGCACGCCGCCGGCCAGGCCCGTGCCCAGGCCGGGTATGAAATGGTTCGGATCCGCGATCAAGGCGCCTCCAGGGGGTGGGCCTCGAAGAAGGCCCAGATGAGGTGGCTGGCGGAGAGATCCGGGGCGGGCCGGTCCGCACCCGGCGCGTAGGGCCGTCCGCCCGGCCAGGCGTGGCCCATGCCGGCCACCGTCCAGAGGCCCACCTCGCACCCGCCGCCGGACCAGAGGTCGAGGTGGTGGGGGTCCATGGCCTCGCAGACGGACCCCTCGCCGCACCCCATGAGGGCCGCCCAGCGGGCCGCGGCCTCACGCGCCGGCAGGACGGGCACCCGCCGTCCCTGCGGCCCCACGCCGCCGAGGTAAGGAATGTGGCCGTCCTCCGTCCCATGAAAGGCCAGCGTGGGCACGGGACGGGCCGGGGGAGGGCCCCAGATCGGCGCCCCCGCCACGGGCGCGATGGCCGCCACCCAGGACGCCTCCAGGGCCAGGCGATAGGCCATGCGGGCCCCATTGGAGAAGCCCGCCACGAAGATCCGCCGGGCATCCACATTCCCGCGGTGGACGAGGCGATCGACCACGGCCCCGAGGAACCCGACGTCGTCCACCTCGGCATGGCGGGGGCATCCCAGCCCCGGCCCCACGTTCCAGGCCGCGCCGAGGCCGGGATCCTCCGTACCCGGCTCGCCCAGGGCCTGGGGGTAGGCCACGCGGAAGCCCCGCTCGTCGGCCAGGCGGCCCAGGCCCGAAAAGGAGGCCATGAGCCGCGCCGTTCCGCCGGTCCCGTGGAGGGCCAGCACCAGCGGGAGCTCCTGATCCGAGGCCACCGGAGGGTCGTGGACCAGGACCCGCCGGACCTCACCCTGCCAATCCAGCTTCAGGTAGTGGCTGTGGCCGTGCCGCACCGATCCCCCATTCCCGGATTCTGGCCCCTGCCGTGTTCCAATGGAAGGCGGGAGGCGCCGGTGCAGGTCCAGCTCAACCAGGATGTGATTCTCGACAGCCGGCGGGCGATCTGGCTCCCCCGGCAGAAGACGCTGGTGCTGGCGGACCTCTTCTTCGGCCTGGGCGCCGCCCGTCGCCGCCGCCCGGACCCCCTGCCCCCGCCCCAGCAGACCGAGATCTGGGAGCGGCTGTTCAGCCTCATCGACGACTACGCCCCCGCCCAGATCGCCCTGCTGGGCGACCTGAAGCCCAGCCAGGGCACGGTGGAGGGCGACGAGGCCGAGGAACTGCGCACCATCTTCCGCAAGCTCCAGGCCGGGGGGCGCCAGGTGGTGCAGGTGGTGGGCCACCCGGACCGCAGCTGCGGCCCGGCCCTGGACGGCACCGGCATCCAACCCGTGGAGCAGCACCGGGTCGGCCCCTTCACCCTCATGCACCGCCGCCGCATCTTCGTCTATCCCCGCCATGATTCGCCCCAGGGCTTCTGGATCAACGGCGGCGTGCACCCCCTCTTCGCCGTGCCCGGCCTCGGGCCCTCCGGAGACCCGGACTGGATGCGGCTTCCCGCCTTCCTCTACACGGGCTTCGCCCTGGTCCTGCCGCCCTTCGTGAGCTATGCCCAGGGCTTCGAGGTCATCCAGGCCGAACGCCTGCCTCGCCAGGCGCGCGCCTGGAAGCTGCTGGCGGATCGCCTGAGCCCCCTGGAGCTCACGGAACTCCCCCCGGCTCCCGAGGCCCTGCGCACGCTCACCCGTCCGCCCCGCAAGGGTGCGCCGAAGAACGGGGACTAGGCCGCCTACTTCTTCTTCGCCTTGGCCATCGGCGCGCCGCCGCGCACGGCCCGGCCGTCGTCCAGGACCAGGTCCCAGCCGAGGCGATCGCCCTTCTTCAGGCCGATGCGCTTGAAGGTGCCCGCGGCGAACTCGATGAAGTGGCGGGCCGGCACGCTTCCCCCGTAGGTGGGGCAGTCATCGCCGCGCATGGGGCTGCACGGGGGCACGTGCTCCGCCGTCTCCACCACCTTGCCCTCCGCATCCACCCAGGCCACGTCCAGGGCGATGAGGCAGTTCTTCATCCAGATGGCGTGGTAGCCCTCCTCGCCGTAGACGAAGAACATGCAGCGGTCCTTGGCCAGGCTCTGCCGGTACATCAGACCCTTCGCCTTCTCCTGGTCCGTGGCGGCCACCTCGGCCATGAAGGCCGTCTGCTTGAAGGCCACGGTGCCTCCGCCCGCCCACAGGGGCAGGGAGAGCAGGATGGCGAAGATCGTGCGCATGTCGACTCCTTGGATTCCATTATCCGTAGAAGTGCCTGGAGGGGACGGAAGGCTTCCAGAATCCACAATACCTCGCATAATGTGGCAACATGGAGCTTCCCGCCGGCCCCGGAGGATCATGCGCGCTCCCATCTGCTCCGCCCTCCTCCTCGGCGCGCTGGCCATGGCCTCGCCGGGTCCGGAGACCGGGCTCCAGGCCCTGCGGATCGGCGCGGCCGTTCAGCTTGACGGCCGCCTCGACGACCCCGCGTGGAAGCGGGCGCCGTTCGCCTCGGGGTTCACCGAGGAGTGGCCCCAGCGCGGGCGCCCGGCCCGCCAGCGCACGGAAGTGCGGGTGCTCTACGACGCCCGGTACCTCTATGTGGGAGCCCGGATGCTCCACAACCGCCGGCTGGAGGGCGGTCGGGCCCACGTGGTGCGCCGCGTCCACCGCCGCGACCAGGACAGCCCCAGCGACTGGTTCGGGGTGGCCATCGACTCCAGCCACGACCGGCGCACGGCGCTCCTGTTCGAGGTGAACGCCGCCGGCGTGCAGAAGGACCAGATCATCTACAACGACAACACCTTCGACCCGAGCTGGGACGGCGTGTGGGAGAGCGCCGTGTCGGTGGATGCCGACGGCTGGACCGCGGAGCTGAAGATTCCGCTGTCCCTGCTCCGGTTCAAGGAGGGCTCCGAACCCCAGACCTGGGGCATCAACTTCAGCCGCACGGACCAGGGCGTGGTGCGGGAATCCAGCCGGTGGATGGTCGTGCCGCGGGGGGACAACGGCTTCGTCAGCCGCTTTCCCGACCTGAGCGGCCTGGCGGGGCTGGCCCCCCAGCCGCGCCGGGAGTACGCGCCCTACCTGGGGACCGTCCGGAAGTTCGAGACTGCCCGGAGCTATGACGACCGGGGCTGGGATACCCGCGCCGGCCTCGACGCCCACTGGAGCCTGAACTCCCACGCCCAGGTGGACCTCTCGATCCGCCCGGATTTCGGGCAGGTCGAGGTGGACCAGACCGTGCTGAACCTCGGCACCGTGGAGACCTTCTTCCCGGAGAAGCGCCCCTTCTTCCTGGAGGGCATGGACCTCTTCCGGGTGGCCGGCCCCGACCTCTTCTACAGCCGACGCATTGGACACGGTCTGTCCGATCCGGATCTCGCCCCCGGCGAGACCCTGCAGGATCGCCCGAACGCGACGGACATCACCGCCGCCGCGAAGTACACCGCCACGTACGATTCGGACACCAAGGTGGGCCTCCTGGGCGCCAGCGTGGAGCCCGCCCGGGCCACGGTGGCCGACGCGGCCGGAACCCGGTCCCGGCGGGAGATCTCGCCGCTCACCAACTTCGGCGTGGTGCGGATCCAGCAGCTCCTGGACGACCGGGGGAGCTACGTGGGCACCTTCGCCTCGGAGATGGACCAGGCGGGCGCGGCGGGCCGGTCCGCCCATATCCAGGCGCTGGACGGGGTCTACCGCACCGAGGATCGGGGCGGGACGCTGGAGACCACCCTCAGCCGCAGCCAGACCGGCCCCGCCGGTGCCCAGGCCCAGGGCTGGCGGGCGCGGCTCCGGGCCCACCAGGAGTGGCGCAGCGGCTGGAGCGCGGAGTTCCAGGCCATCGACGCGGGGCGCGACTACAACCCCAACGATGTCGGCTACCTGGGCCGCGCCGACGAGCAGCGCCTGTATGGCGAGGTCTCGCGCCGCTGGGACCAAACCTGGGGTGCCTTCCGCAACTGGGCCTGGGGGCTGGGCCACACCTATGCCCGCGACCAGGCCGGCCAGACCTTCATCCGCAACCTCAACACCTGGGGCCGGACCGACCTCACCAGCTTCTGGGGCCTCTGGGGCGGCGGAGGCGTGGACCTGCCCGCCGAAGACGACCGGGAGCTACGCACCTATTCGGACCCGCAGAAGAAGTACCTGGCCCGCTCCGCCGTGCCCTACGCGAACCTGGGCTTCGATACGCCCGGCAACCGGCCCTGGTACCTCCGCCTCAACACCAGCCGGGCCTGGGAAGAGGGGGGACCCTCCACCGACACGACGCTCTTCCAGACCCTCCGGCCTGCCCCCAACCTCGAGATCCAGGTCACGACCTCCGTCACCCGGGACGAGGGCGAGCTGAAGTGGCTGGAGACCCCGACGGCCACGCCCATCGTGGGCCTACGCCGCCTCAGCCAGCTCAACCAGACCGTGCGGGTGGCCTACGCCTTCAACCCCACCCTCACGCTCCAGCTCTTCAGCCAGTGGCTGGCCGCGAACTGGAACTACCGGGACCTGAAGCACTACGTCGACGACGAGACCCTCGAGCCAGGGCTCCCGGAGGACCAGCCTGCGGGCACCACGCCCCAGACGGCTTTCAGCTACCGGACCTGGAACCTGAACCTCATCACGCGCTGGGAGTTCCGTCCTGGCTCCACCTTCTTCCTTGTCTACACCCACGGCGCCAGCACGGACGCCCTCATCAACGACCGCGCCAGCCTGGCCCCCCGGCCGGATCTCGCCCTCCTGCGGCACCTGCCCTCGGACGACGTGGTGCAGGCCAAGGTGAGCTGGCTGTTCCGCTAGGGGCGTCCACCAGGCACGCGGATCAGGCCTCCAGGAGCCAGGCGGCCACCCGGTCCGCGTCCTCCTCGGTATGGAACCCGTGGAAGGCCACCCGGAGGTAGCCCTCCCGCACGGAGGCGAAGATCCCCCGGCGGGCCCCCGCCTTCAGCAGGGCGTCCATTCCGCCGGGTCCGCGGCCGCCGTGGTGGAAGGCCAGGAAGGATGCCACCCGCCCCTCCTTCCGCAAGGCATCGAGGCGGTCGTGCTCGGCGGCCCAGCGCGACCCCCGGAGCGCCTGCAGGAGTCGGGCCTGGAGGGCCGCGCCGTGGGCGGCGATGGCCGAGACGCCCGCCCGGTTGATCAGGCGCAGGGATTCGAGCAAAGCGGAGAGGTGGAGCAGGTTGGGCCCCCCGGGCTCCAGCGCCCGTCCATCCGGCAGCCAGGCGCGGTGGAGGTCCGTGGACGGCCGCGAGAAATCCGTCGCTTCCTCCACGGAGAGCCAGGAGCCCGAGGGGGCCAGCGACCGGCGGAAGGCCTCGTCCGTCCACAGGAACCCCATGCCCTGGGGCGACAGCAGGCCCTTGTGCCCGCTGGTGGCGAAGGCGGCGAGGCCCTCCAGGTCCACGGGCACGGTGCCCGCGGCCTGGACGCCGTCCACCACCAGGTGGACGGCCCGGGCGCGGCAGGCCCTTGCGAGGCGCGTGAGGTCCAGCTTCAGGCCGTCCTGGAAGCGCACCCAGGACACGGCGAGGATCCGCGTGCGCGGTCCCAGGGCCTCGATGAGCCGGGCCTCGGGATCCGCTTCCGCAGTGGGCGGCCGGCTCGCCCAGGCGGCGGCCCCGGCGAGATGCCCCTCCCACAGGGGCACCTCCCGGAAGGCCACGCCGCGGGCTTCAAGGGCCAGCCAGGGCCAGGCGTTGGCCGGGAACTCCCCCAGGGGCGCCACCACTTCGTCGCCGGATCGCCAGGGGAAGCCCTGGGCCACGGCCACCAGGCCCGAGGAGGTGCTGTGGGTGAGGGTGATGTCCTCGGGCCGGCCGCCCAGCAGCGACGCCGCCTCTGCCCGGGTGGCGGCCGGGATCCCCTGGAAGTCCTCCTCCCAGCGCACCTCCCAGGGCCGCAGCTCCTTGCGCATGAAGGCCTGCACGGCGTCCAGCGCCGCCCGGGGGACCGGCCCCTCGCCGCAGTGCATGATCCAGAGGCGCTCCGGGTCCAGGTGGAACAGGGCGGGATCGAGGGGCGGCACGCTCATCCCTGGCGGTCCGCGAGCAGGGCCTTGAGGCCCACGGGGAAGAGGGGCTCCACCACCTGGCGCACCGCGGCGGCGTACTGCTGGATCTCCCACTGGGCATGGCTGTCCGTCCGCAAACGGATGAAGTGGGCCACCGCCTGGAGGCTCACGGTCCAGTAGACCTCGGAGTAGAGGCCCACGGGCAGCACGCATCGGGCCTGCTCGCGGCAGACGCCCAGGGAGAGCAGCTCCTTGTAGTGGGTCACGGCCCCCCGGCAGCTCTCCAGGTAGCTCTCCATGGCCCGGGCGCGGTTCGCCGCGTCGATCTCCCCCTCGCTGCCCTGCTTGTTCACCTTCGCCTGCTTCCGGAAGGCCGCCGGCACGAAGAACTCGTCCTCGGGGAACTCCACGTAGCGGCCGCTGATCTCGTTGAACTCCGAGCCGATGCGGTGCTTCATCCACTGCCGGAACACGAAGATGGGCGCCTTCACGTGCAGGGTCATGGCCGTGTGGCGGAAGGGCGAGGTGTGCTCATGTTCCGCCAGGTAGCCGATCAGCTTGGCGTCCCCCGCCTCGAAGGCCTCCTTCCGCTTGCCGAAGGACACCCGCGCCGCGTTCACCACCGACAGGTCCGACCCCATGTGGTCGATGAGGCGGACGAACCCCTTGTCCAGCACCTTGATCTCGATATGTGTCATGGAAGACTCCGCGCTTCCAGCTTCCCGCCATGCCTGGGAGAATGGAAGGTCCGCCGGGAGCCCCCACGCCGTATTTCTTCGCCCCATTCGGGGCACAGGGCTGGAAGGGCGTGAACTTCACTGGCGCCGGTCCCTCATTCGACCCACCTCTTTCGGAGAAGACCATGCAGTTTTTCATCGACACCGCCAACATCGACGAGATCAAGCGCATCAACGCCCTGGGCGTGCTGGACGGGGTGACCACCAACCCCAGCCTCATCGCCAAGGAGACGGGCAAGCCCTTCGAGGCGATCATCGCCGAGATCTGCGACATCGTGGACGGCCCCATCAGCGCCGAGGTCATCGGCCTGGAGGCCCCCGCCATGATCCAGGAGGGCCTGAAGCTGGCCAAGATCCACGAGAACGTGGTGGTGAAGCTGCCCCTCATCGCCGAGGGCCTCAAGGCCTGCAAGGCCCTGACCTCCGAGGGCATCAACACCAATGTGACCCTCTGCTTCAGCGCCACCCAGGCCCTCATGGCCGCCAAGGCCGGCGCCACCTACGTGAGCCCCTTCGTGGGCCGCCTGGACGACATCAACCTCGACGGCATGGAGCTCATCCGCGAGATCGTGGCCATCTTCGAGAACTACGAGTTCGACACCCAGTGCCTGGCCGCCTCTATCCGCCAGCCCCGCCACGTCACCGACGCGGCCCTGGCCGGCGCCCACGTGGCCACCATCCCCACCAAGGTCTTCGACCAGATGCTGAGGCACCCCCTCACCGACAAGGGCGTGGAAGGCTTCCTGGCGGATTGGAAAAAGAGCGGGCGATAGTTTCCCGATTCGTTCGTCAAGCGGAGCGTTAAGTCGTTCCGTCAATTCGTGACCGAATCGTAAAGAGGCCTCGATACCATGGCCCCTGGCCCCACTCGGGCCGGAGGTCCTGTATGGATGCCATCACGTCTGTCCTGCGCCGCTGCGAAATCTTCTCGGGCCTGTCCGACCCCGACCTGGGCCTGATCGCCAAGGCCGCCCGCCGGAGGGAAGTGCCCGCGGACACCCGCCTCTTCACCCAAGGCGACCCCCGCAAGGGCGCCACGGTCATCGCGGAGGGCCGCGTCGAGATCACCCGGGACAACGGCGACGGGCCCGAGCCCGTCGTGATCTTGGGCCCCGGCGACGTGGCCGGCGAGCAGTCCTTCCTGGCGCCCAGCCCCCACTCGGCCACGGCCACCGCGCTCACCCCGGCCGTGCTCCTGGACCTGGACCGCGAGACCGTCCTCCAGAGCCTCGGCCAGGACGGCGCCGCGGCCATCGCCGTGCTCAGCAAGGTCGCCAACGTGCTGCATCGGCGGATCCTGTACTCCGCCACCCCGCGCACCGGGCGCGAGCAGGCCTACGCCAGCGGCCAGACGCGGCGGGAATCGGACCTCCTCGGCCCCCTGGACGTGCCCGAGGACGCCCTCTTCGGCGTCCAGACCCTGCGCGCCGTCCACAACTTCCCCATCACGGGCACGCCCACCAGCCACTTCCCGGCCATGATCCGCGCCCTGGCCATGGTCAAGCAGGCGGCGGCTCGCGCCAACGCGAAGCTGGGCCTGCTGGACCTGGCCATCGCGGCGGCCATCGACCGCGCTTCGCAGGAGATCATCGACGGCCACTGGCACGGCCACTTCCCCACGGACATGGTTCAGGGCGGCGCGGGTACGTCCACCAACATGAACGCCAACGAAGTCATCGCCAACCGCGCCCTGGAGCTGCTGGGGCACAAGCGCGGCGAGTACGCCCACTGCCATCCCAACGACCACGTGAACCTGGGCCAGAGCACCAACGACGTCTACCCCACGGCCCTGCGCCTGAGCACCATCTTCATGCTGCGCAACCTGCTGGACGCCATGGAGCGCCTGAAGGCCGCCCTGCACGCCAAGGGCCACGAGTTCGCCGATGTCATCAAGATGGGCCGCACCCAGCTCCAGGACGCGGTGCCGATGACTCTGGGCCAGGAGTTCGAGGCCTTTGCCGTCACCACCGGCGAGGATATCCTGCGGCTCCAGGAGTGCGCCCGGCTCTTCCTCGAGGTGAACATGGGCGGCACGGCCATCGGCACGGGCATCTGCGCCGACCCGAGCTACCCGGAGACGGTGGTGGAGGAGCTGCGGAAGATCACGGGCCTGGAGATCGTCCTGGCCGAGAACCTCGTGGAGGCCACCCCGGACACCGGCGCCTTCGTCATGTTCTCCGGCGCCGTCAAGCGCGCCGCCGTGAAGCTCAGCAA
This sequence comes from Geothrix sp. SG200, assembly GCF_022808935.1. Lineage (GTDB taxonomy): Bacteria > Acidobacteriota > Holophagae > Holophagales > Holophagaceae > Geothrix > Geothrix alkalitolerans. The sequence continues at coordinate 85,777 of NZ_JAKZFR010000003.1, read as the reverse complement.
GATGTGCAACGACCTTCGCCTGCTCAGCAGCGGCCCCCGCTGCGGCTTCGGTGAGATCAACCTGCCCCCCATGCAGCCCGGCAGCAGCATCATGCCCGGCAAGGTGAACCCGGTGATCCCCGAGGTGGTGAACCAGGTGGCCTACTCGGTCATCGGCAACGACCTGACCATCACCCTGGCGGCAGAGGCCGGCCAGCTGCAGCTCAACGTGATGGAGCCCGTGCTGGCCTACAGCCTGGCCACCAGCCTCCGCACCCTGACGGCCGCCGTGAACGTCCTCACCACCAAGTGCATCGTGGGCGTCACCGCCAACCGGGACCGCTGCCGCGACCTGGTGGAGCACAGCATCGGCATCGTCACCGCCATCATGCCGGCCATCGGCTACAAGCGGGCCACCGAGGTGGCCAAGGAGGCCCTGGAGACCGGCGTGGCCGTGCGCGAGATCATCCTCCGCAAGGCCTACCTGAGCCCCGCCGAGCTGGACGAGGCCTTCAGCCTGGAGGCCATGACCCGGCCCCGGCCCATCCGCTAGGAGCTTCCATCCCCCTGGCATGACCCTCCTTGGGGCCCCGAGGGCCCAGGCCCGGCCTGCGGGGCCCCCTCGCGGTCGGTTAAACTGGCAGCCGATCCCCACGCGATCCGTTGCCCGCTGCCCGTTGCCCGAACCTGGAGCCGCCATGTCCCTCGAAAAGAAGATCGAGATCCTGAAAGCCAAGCACGCTCAGGCCCTGGCCGGCGGCGGCGAGGCGCGGATCCAGAAGCAGCATGAGGGCGGCAAGCTCACGGCCCGGGAGCGCATTGCCGCCTTCCTGGACGAGGGCTCCTTCGAGGAGATGGACGCCCTCATGGTCCACCGGGCCTGGGGCGTGGAGAAGATTCCCGGCGACGGCGTGGTGACCGGCTTCGGCCGGGTGGATGGCCGCCCGGTGGCGGTCTTCGCCCAGGACTTCACGGTCTTCGGCGGGTCGCTCAGCGAGGCCTACGCCAAGAAGATCTGCAAGATCATGGATCTGGCCATGAAGGTGGGCTGCCCCGTCATCGGCCTCAACGACAGCGGCGGGGCCCGCATCCAGGAGGGCGTGGTGAGCCTGGGCGGCTACGCGGACATCTTCCTGCGCAACACCCTGGCCTCGGGCGTCATTCCGCAGATCAGCCTCATCATGGGCCCCTGCGCCGGCGGCGCGGTCTACAGCCCCGCCATCACGGACTTCATCACCATGGTGAAGGGCACGAGCTACATGTTCGTGACCGGGCCGGACGTCATCAAGGCCGTCACCCACGAGGAGGTCACCAAGGAGGACCTGGGCGGCGCCAGCGCCCACGCGGCCAAGTCCGGCGTGGCTCACTTCGTCACCGCCAGCGACCTGGCGGCCCTGGCTCACACCCGGGAACTGCTCTCCTTCCTGCCCAGCAACAACCTGGGCGAGGCACCCCGCCGCGCCCCGAAGCGCGAGATGCCCCTGGAGAACCCGGACCTGGACAAGGTGGTGCCCGACGATCCCGGCAAGCCCTACGACATCCGCGACATCATCCGCGGCGTGGTGGACGACGCCCACTTCTTCGAGGTGCACGAGGCCTTCGCGCCCAACCTGGTCGTGGGCTTCGCCCGCATCGACGGACGCAGTGCGGGCATCGTGGCCAACCAGCCGGCCTTCTACGCCGGCGTGCTGGACATCGCCTCGAGCGAGAAGGGCGCCCGCTTCGTGCGGTTCTGCGACGCCTTCAACATCCCGCTCATCACCTTCGAGGACGTGCCCGGCTTCCTGCCGGGCGTCACCCAGGAGCATGGCGGCATCATCCGCCACGGAGCCAAGCTGCTCTTCGCCTTCTGCGAGGCCACGGTGCCCAAGATCACCGTCATCACCCGCAAGGCCTACGGCGGCGCCTACTGCGTGATGGCCAGCAAGCACATCCGCACGGACTTCAACTTCGCCTACCCCACCGCCGAGATCGCCGTCATGGGCGCCGAGGGAGCCATGAACGTGCTGCACGGCAAGTCCATCGCCATCGCGCCGGATCCGGCGGCCCGCAAGGCGGAGCTGGTGGCCGAGTACAACGAGAAGTTCGCCAACCCCTACATCGCCGCCGAGCACGGCTTCGTGGACGAGGTCATCCTGCCCCGCGAAACCCGCCAGAAGCTGGTGAAGGCCCTGGCCTTCCTCGACACCAAGCGGGACACCATGCCCCCCAAGAAGCACGGGAACATCCCGCTCTAGGAGCCGCCATGCGCCCCATCCTCCTGGCCCTGGCCACCCTCGCCCTCGCCGCCCAGGACGAGCGGGCCTTCCTGGAATCCATGGCCCGGCTCGAGAAGCAGGACCCGGCCGGGAAGAAGGACCTGGAGGTGGGCAGCCCGCTACGCGCCGCCGCGCTGGCCATGGATCCCGCCAAGGAGCCGGAGAAGGCCCGCTACGCCGCGGCATCCTGGCTCTGGGCCACCAGCCTGATCCGGGGCCTCAACCACGGGATGGATGGATCCTACTTGAAGGCCGCGCAGGGGCAGGCCGAACTCCAGAAGGCCTGGACGCTGCTGGAGACCGTGGGCGGCGACCTGACGCGCCCCCGGAACGCCATGCGGCTGGAGCTGGCCTGGCGCCTGCTGGACCCGGTCCGGATGAAGGCCGCCTACGCGGCCGTGGCGGACCAGCCCGCCCTGAACCCCCGCGAGCTCATCCACTGCTTCTTTGTGTCGGCCCACCTGGGCGAGTGGGACGCGATGAAGCGTCATGCGCAGGCCGTCCTGGCCCAGGGCGGGAAGCTGGAGAGCCTGCATGCCTCCGCGGAGGACACGCCGGCGATGTTCGACTACGAATCGCTGCTCAAGGCCGTCGAGACTGGCCGGCCGGAACGGGTCACCGAGCCCCTGGCCGCCCGGAGCTTCCGGATCACGAAGACGCGGGTCAAGATCCGGCGCATCTCCGGCCACGACAAGACCCTCCTGAAGGAATCGGAAACCTGGCCCAGGGACTGGGTGGCCAAACCCGACCCGACGGCGCCCCTCCTCCAGGTGGGCGCCGCCGCCCACTGGGTGGAGGGCCCGGCCCTGCCCCCGGTGTCCGGGTTCATGCAGAAGGACCGCCTCTACCTCGTCGGGTACAAGATCGCCCAGGGGGATGCCCCGGAGGCCGGCCGGCAGGACCAGGCCTGGGACATGCGGCCGGACAGCGGCACTCCGGGTCGCTGGCGGGGGCTCAACACGCTCACGGTCTGGCGCGCGGGCGTGGATCCCAAAGCAGGTCCGGCCCTCCAGGTCACCTTCGATGCGGAGTGGGACCTGCGGCCCCTGGAGACCCTCCCCTAGACGCTGGACCCGGTTCGGCGCGGGACCCACCCGCGCCCTGCCTCGATCCCCAGGAGCCCCATGCGCAGTGTGTTCATCGACAGCCGCGGCACGGTCCGCAACGGCTGGAAGGTGCTCGGATTCGTGGCACTCTTCGCCCTCGCCGCCTCCGGCGCGGCCCCCCTGGCCCGGCTCTGGCCCGCCGCCTGGGGGACCCTGCTCCCGGGGCGATGGCTCGATGTCGCCCTCCTGCTCGCCGTCACCTGGCTCTGCCTCCGCGCCGAGCGGGCGTCCCTCGCCGAGGTGGGCCTCCACCCCGACAGGCGTTTCCTGCGGGGGCTCTTCGTGGGCACGGCGGGGGGCTGCCTCCTGATGTTGGCGACCGCGGGGCTCATCCGCGGGCTGGGCGGCTTCCACTGGGTCCGGACGCCCGGAACGGGGGCCGCCGACCTGGCGGCGGGAGCTTGGCTCTTCCTGGCCGTGGCCTGTTTCGAGGAGGTCCTCTTCCGCGGCTATGCCTTCCAGCGCGCCGTCCGGGGCCTGGGCTTCGGCCTCACACAGACCCTCTTCGCCCTGGCCTTCGCCCTCGTGCACTGGGGGAACCCGGGCATGACCGGGGCCACGAAAGCCTGGGCCACCCTGAACATCGCCCTGGCGGCCCTGCTCCTGGGCCTGTGCTGGAAGCGCACGGGCAGCCTGGCCCTGCCCATCGGCGTGCACCTGGGCTGGAACTGGACCCAGGGCAATCTCCTGGGCTTCGGCGTGAGTGGCACCGAGACGCCGGGCTGGTGGACGCCGGTCTTCCATGGCCGGCCGGAGTGGCTGACGGGGGGCGCCTTCGGCCTGGAGGCCAGCGCGGTCTGCGCCCTGGTCTGCGGCGCGGCCGTGCTGGGATTGTGGCGGTGGAAGGGCTGGCCTAGTGGCGATGCTTCCACTGCTTCGGCGTCTTGATCCCGGCCCCCATCACCAGCCGCATCTCGCTGGTGGGCACGAAGCCCATGCGCTGGTAGAGGCCCTCCGCCTCGATGCTCGCGTGCAGTTCCATGATCTCCAGCCCGCACTCGCGGGCCAGGTCCAGGGCCGCGTCCGTGAGGCGGGCGGCGAGGCCCTGGCGCCGGTGCGACGGCTCCGTGTAGATGTTGAAGAGGTAGCCCCGGACGGAGAGCGGCGTCACGGGCGTGGGGAGGGACTCCTTCATCAGCATGAGCACCCCGGCCACGGGCCGGCCGTCCTCCTCCATCAGGAAGCCGCGGCACTGTCCCGACACCATCCAGTTCCGGAGCAGGACGCGGAACGTCTCCGCCATGCGCCGCAGCCCGTCCTCGGAGGCTTTCTCCATGTCACGGAACAGGGCCACGCGATGGGCCACGTGAATGTCCAGGTCGGCGGTGGTGGAGGGGCGGAGGGAAGGGCTCATGCGGTCAGTGTAGGCGTTATCCTGGGCCATGCACTACGCGGCCCTGGCCTCGGGTTCCAAGGGGAACTGCCACGCCCTCTCAGAGGGAGGACGGACGTTGCTCATCGACGCGGGCATCTCCCTGCTCCAGATCCGCCGGCGCCTGGAGGCCCTGGAACTGGACTCAGGCTCCGTTCACGCCCTTGCGCTCACCCACGAGCACTCGGACCACATCGCGGCGGTGGGCGTGATCCTTCGGCGCACGGACTGGGCCATCCTGGCCACCGCCGCCACCCGCGAGGCCGTCGAGCGGATCCAGGGGATCGAGATCCCGGCCTCCCGCTGGATCGAGGTGGAGGCCGGCCGGCCCCGCGACTGGGAGGGCTGGCGCGTGCTGCCCTTCACCCTGCCCCACGATGCCGAGGATCCCGTGGCCTACCGCATCGAGGCGGGGGCAGCCGCCGCGGCCGTGGTGACCGACCTCGGCCACCCCACGGCGCTGGTGGCGGACCACCTCCAGGACCTGGACCTGCTGGTGCTGGAGGCCAACCATGACGTGGACATGCTGCGCGAGGGGGACTATCCGCCTCAGCTCAAGGCGCGCATCCTCAGCCGCGTGGGTCATCTGAGCAACGCCGCCATGGCCGAGCTGCTGGGCCGGGTCCTGTCGCCCCGCCTCAAGCAGGTCGTGCTGGCGCACCTGAGCGAATCCAACAACGATCCCGGCCTCGCCCGCTTCGCCGCGGAGGAGGTCCTCCGGGGCACCGCTGTGGCCCTGCACCTGGCCCACCAGCGGGATCCCCTCGCCCTGCCCCCGGCCGTGGCCTGAGGCCCCAAGGAGACCGATGCTTCGACGCGCCCTGGCCCACCTCCTCCTGGTCCTGCCCGCCCTGGCCCCGTCCCTGGGCGCCCAGGGGGCTCCTCCTTCCCTGCGCGAGGCCGTGGAGCGCTTCGACGCCGCGCAGGCCCAGGTGCAGACCCTTCAATGCCCCTTCACCCTGACCCTGCGGCGGGCCCTGCTGAAGACGCCCTCGGTGACGAAGGGGACCCTCTACCTGCAGGGGTCCGACTTCGTCCACTTCGCTTTCCAGCCGCCGGAGGACCTGATCCTCCATCTCACGCCCAAGGCCCTGATCTCCTACAGCCCCGAGGCCCGCGCCGGCGAGCTGATGAAGATCGGCCTCATCAAGAACGCCAACCGCAAGTTCCTGGGCCTGGGCCAGAGGCTCAGCTACTTGTCGGAGTACTTCCAGATCCAGCTCGGGGAATCCAAGGATCCCGCCGGCACCTGGCTGCTGGCCATGACGCCCCGCACCCTCTCCATGCGCAAGCGGATGCATGCCCTGAACCTCTGGGTCGACAAGGAGACCTGGCTGCCCCGGCAGGTCCAGTGGGTCGAGCGCAGCGGGGATTCCTGGCTGGTGGAGCTGGGCCCGCTCCGGATCAACCAGGCCCTGCCGGCCGCGGTGACCGGCTTCAAGCTTCCCGAGGGCATTCCCCTGAAGAGCGACTTCAGCTTCTTCGCCACCCGCAAGAAGTAGCGGTAGACTGCACAGGAGATCAGACGGGGGCCCGATGATTGTGGTTTGCTCGGCCTGCCAGGCCCGCTTCCAGTACGACGACAGCCGGTTCGGCCAAGCCCGGACCAAGCGGTTCAAGTGCCCGAAGTGTGCCCATGTCTTCGAGGTGGCGAACCCGGCGGTGCCGGCGGTTCCCGCCCCGCAGCCGGCGCCCATTCCCGCCCCCGCGCCGCCGACCCGGCCCCTGGTCATGACCGCCCCCCTTCCCGAGCAGGATCCCGCCATGGAGGCGACGCTGGCTTCCGCCCGGTCCACCGCCCGCCGGGACCGCGACTCCCTCCTGGCGGCCGCCGGCATCCAGCCCGGTGGCCTGCCCGCGGGGCTCAAGTTCAGCCTGGCCTTCCTCACGGGCCCCCAGGCCTCCACCGTTCAAGTGCTGGAGCGGCCCCTCATCGTCATCGGGCGGGAGGAGGGCGACGTCATCACCCAGGATCCCGAGACCTCCCGCCGCCACGCGTTGCTGGAGATCCGGGCGGACGGGTCGGTGTGGATCACCGACCAGGACTCCACCAACGGCACCCAGGTCAACGGCGAACGCATCACAGGTCCGGTCCAGCTCGTCAGCCAGCAGGAATTCACCTGCGGGAACAGCACCTTCATGCTGCTGGTGCGCAACACCTCCGAGTACCCGCTGCACTGAATTCCGCCATCCCACGACCTGAACCGAGCCAAGCCATGACGCCAGATCCCTACGCGCCCTATCTCCGCCAGGCGGACCAGCTGTTCGCCCAGGGCGAGATCGTCAAGGCCGGGCAGATCTGGCAGGCGATCCTCAAGCAGCAGCCCGCCCACGCCGAAGCCCGGGAACGCCTTCTGGCCGTTCGCGACCGCCTGCTGGCCCAGCGGCAGGAGGAGGAGCGGGTCGTGGCCCAGGCCGTTCCGCCCCAACCCCCCACACCCCTTCCCGAGCCGGTCCAGCCCCCGTCTCCCGCACCCCCCTCTCCCGTGCCTGCGCCCGCGCCGGCCGTGGTCACGGCGCCGCCAACCCCGCTTCCTCCACCTCCCGCCCACCCTCCCGCGCCGGCTCCGCCCGCACTGGGTCCGTCCACGCCGGTTCCGTCCACGCCGGTCGCCCCGCCGCCCCCCCCTCACGTGGAGCCCGAACGCCTGGTCATCGAGGGCTGCACGCTCTACGACATGGGCCAGGTGGCTGACGCCCTCCAGAAGTGGGAACAGGCCCTGGCCCTCGATCCCACCCAGAGCCTGGCCCTGGGCTACGCCAATGGCGCCCGCCGCGAGCTTGGGCTCCCGCCCCTGCAGGGAACGGCTCCCGCCGCTCCCGCCGAGGAGCCGGCCCCCCAGGCCGACGAGGACGTGGACAAGCTGCTTCGCGAGGCGGTGCAGCTCTACGACATGGGACTCACGGAAGAGGCCATCTCCAAGTGGGAGCACGTGCTCGCCCTGGAACCCCACCGGGAGGAGATCCGGGGGTACCTCCGCCAGGCGCGGAAGGAAGTGACCCAGGCCGCGGCCCAGCCCGCGCCGGTCCAGCCCCCACCTCCCGCACCAACCCCTGCGCTGCCCCCGGCGTCGGCCGTGAGCCCCGCCGCCCCTGCCCCGACCCCCGAGGCGGAGGCCCTGGCCCTCAAGCTCCGGCAGGCCGAGCACCTGTTGACCCTCCAGCGTCCCGATGAGGCCGCCTTCACCTATCAGCAGGCCCTCCGGCTGGCGCCCGGAAACCCCGAGGTCCTGGCGGGGCTCGAGCGCTGCCGGCGGCCCCAGCCCCGGGCCGGAACCTCCAGCTCCGGCATCAGCCTGGACCTCCCGGACCGCATCGCCATGGTGGAGGAGGAGCCCACCCTCATCGTCACCGATCCCGGCCGCGTGGAGCCTCCCGCCTCCATGACCCGGAGCGCCCCGGCCCCGCGGGAGGGCCTGAGCCTGCCGGCCCGCCTCCAGGAAGCCTCGTCCAACCTTCCCTGGCTCCGGGAGCCGAAGGTCTGGGCCATCACCGGGGGGAGCGCCCTGACGCTGACGGTGGCCCTCTACGCGATCCACTCCTACCGCAGGGACCAGGAGCTGAAGGAAGCCGTCAAGGCCGCCCGCCAGGCGGCCATCGCTCCCGTCGCCCAGCAGGCCCAGTCGCCCGACCTCACCGAAACGCCCGCTGCGATCCTCCGCGAGGGTGAGTCGGCCCTGGAGGCGGATCCGCTCCGGGCCTATTTCCGGGCCCAGTACATCCTGGCCCAGAATCCCGGCGACGCCGCCGCCGCCCAGCTGCTGGAGAAGGCCAAGGCCGCTCTGCCCGGCGGGGCCGTCGGGGCGACCCTCCCCGAATTCCAGAAGCACCTCCAGGCCGGCGATCTCGAGGCCGCGGCCAAAGTCATGGATGCGCTCCTGCGGGCCCAGCCCGACGATCCCGCCCTCCGCGCCAAGGCTGCCAGTCTGCACCTGGCCTTCTGCGCGGCCCATGCCGGCCAGGCCAAGTGGGACGCGGCCGCCGAGGATCTGCGCCAGGGCCGGGCCCTGTTCCCCAGCGACAAGTCCTGGCAGGCGCGCCTGCTCCTGCTCGAGCGCGTGAAGACCCTGCCCAAGTCGCAGCAGGCGGCCTGGCTTCCGCTGTTGGGGTAGACAGCCCCGCCGGCACATCACGGCAAGAACCGGGTCGCCCGGGGGCGCCTGCGCGCCGGATGCTGGGCCCACGGGAGCGCCCGACGCCTCCCGCCCGGGAGGTGGGCCATGCACAAGGTCGTCCGTCCAAAGATGCTGTACTTCGGGACCCCGGTGGTCCTCATCAGCACGCTGAACCCCGATGGCTCGCCCAACCTGGCGCCCATGTCCTCGGCCTGGTGGCTGGGGGACACCTGCCTGCTGGGGATGAGCAGCCGGTCGCGGACCGTGGAGAACCTCGCCCGCGAGGGAGAGTGTGTCCTCAACCTGCCTTCCCCGGCGCTGGTGGCCGCCGTGGATCGCCTGGCGCTCCTCACGGGGAGCGACCCGGTGCCGCCCTACAAGGCCGCCATGGGCTACCGGCACGAGCCACGGAAATTCGAGGCCGCGGGCCTCACCCCGGTCCCCGCGGACCTGGTGAAGCCGCCGAGGGCCCTGGAGTGCCCCGTCCACCTGGAGGCCCGGGTCCGCGGCATCCACCCGATCGGCAGCGAGGATAGCCACCTGGCCGCCATCGAGACCCAGGTCATCCGCGTCCACATCGACGAGGCCCTGATGATGCCGCGGGAAGGGGACTACATCGACCCCCAGCTCTGGCAGCCCCTGATCATGAGCTTCTGCGATTTCTTCGGCCTGGGCGGGACGCCCCTCCTGCCCTCCCGGCTGGCCCGGGCCTGGCGCCCGCCGGTGGCCTCCTGAGGCCTCGGCTCGGCAGGGGTCCGGGAAGCCTTCAGGCCGTCCTCGCCCGCTCAAAGGCGAGGATGGCCTGCTTGCGCGGGGCGCCCCAGTGGTACCGGCCCAGGGCTCCGGTGGCCTGGATCACGCGGTGGCAGGGGATGAGCCAGGCGATGGGATTCTGCCCCACGGCCGTGCCCACGGCGCGCATGGCGCCTGGGGCCCCGGACAGGGTGGCCAGGTCGCGGTACGACACGGCCTGGCCCGGTGGGATCCGGAGCAGGGCCTCCCACGTCCGGAGCTGGAAGGGCGTGCCCTTGAGAACGAGGCTGAGGGGCTGGCCCACGCCATTCCGCATGCGGGCCTCGAAGGCCTCCGCATAGAGACGGATGAGGGCCTCCCCCCGTTCCAGGCGCGCCCCCGGCCAGCGCGCCCGGAGCTCGGCCAGGGCGCCGTCCAGCCCCTCGTCCTGGAGGAAGGCCAGACCGCAGAGGCCCCGGTCCAGGGCCGCGAAGAGGGCCGGGCCGAAGGACGTCTCCGCCACCCCCCAGCGGATCGTGAGGCCCCCGGCCTGGGCCTTGTACTCCCCGGGGGTCATCCGCTCCAGGCGGAGGAAGAGGTCGTGCAGGCGGCCCGGGCCCGAGAGGCCCACCGCGTGGCTCACCTCGAGCAGGCTCCGGGACTCGGCGAGCATGCGCTTGGCCTCTGCCAGGGTCAGGACCTGGAGGAAGCGCTTGGGGCTCACCCCGGCCCACCGCTGGAAGAGCCGCTGGAAGTGGAAGGGGCTGAGGCCCACCTCCTCCGCCACCCGCTCCAGGCTCGGCTGCTCCTCCGCGTGATCGGCGAGGAAGCGGATGGCCCGCTCCACCCGGCTGTAGTCGCTGCTGGCCATGGGGACCTCCCCTGCCAGGGTGGGTCCGGGGGCGCTCCGTTCCCACCCGGATCTTGCGGGGATCAGCCCGCCACCCAGACCTCCGGCGGCACAGGGTGGCTGAGGAAGTGGGTCATGCCCTCGTTCAGGCCGTACGCGCCGGCGGTGCCAAAGGCGAGCAGGTCTCCGGCCGCCAGCTCCGGCAGGCGCACCTCGCCCAGGCGGTCCAGGCTCGTGCAGAGGGGACCAGCCAGGGTGTAGGACACGGTCCCCCCGGCCTTCCCCGAGCCCTTCTCCGCGCCCTTCTCCGCGCCCTTCCCCACGGCCTTCACCGGAAACGGCTGGCCTGTGAGCAGGGGCCGGATGAGGTGGTTGATGCCGCCCTCCAGGATGGCGAAGCGCGTGCCCCGGCTCTCCTTGAGGCGCACCACCCGGGCCAGGTAGACGCCGCAGGGGCCAGCCAGGAAGCGGCCGGGCTCCAGGATCAGCTCGCCCTTGAACCAGGCATGCCGCGCCAGCAAATCGGACAGCCCTTGTCCGAAAGTCGCCAGGTCCAGGGGCGCTTCATCGGAGGCGTAGGGCACGCCCAGGCCGCCCCCCAGGTCGATCTGCTCGAAGGCGAGCCCGTGGGCCTCATGCAGGCGCTTCGCCAGGTCCAGCACCGCGCCGTGGATGGCCTTCAGCTTGGCGGCATCCCGCTGGTTGCTGGCGGCGAAGACATGCAGACCCTTGATGCGCACGTTCGCCAGCCCCGCGGCCTTCTCGAGCAGGACCGGCACGTCCTCTTCGTCCACGCCGAAGGCCGAAGGCCCCGTGCCGCCGATGATGCGGTTGCCCTCGTCGAGGTCGAAGGCGGGATGCACGCGCAGATTCACGGCCGTCTCGCGGGTGGCCAGGGCGTCGATCCGGGCCAGGTCCTCGAAGCCCTCGGCCTGCACCCGCACCCCCATCTCCAGGGCCTTTCGAAGTTCCACCTCCCGCTTGCCCGGCCCCGCGAAGAAGGTGCGGCCCGCCGCCAGGTCCAGCGCCTCCACCCGCGCCAGTTCCCCGATGGACGCGCAGTCGAAGCTGGCGCCCAGGGCCGCGAAACACGCCAGCAGCCCCGGGTGCGGGTTGGCCTTCACCGCATAAGCGAGGCGCACCCGCGGGGGCAGCACCCCACGCAGCGTGGTGAATTGTTCCGCCGCGACGGCGGCGGAGTAGGCGAAGCAGGGCGTGCCGTGGGCCTCCGCGAGGGATCGGCACCGGGCATCGTCGAAGGCAAAAAGCATATGGGCCTCTAACCGCGGATCAGTTCTTCCAGTACGGCGCCAGCCGCCGCACGCCCTCTCGCAGCTGCTCGGGGGTGGCGGCGAAGCTGAGGCGGGCGTGGCCGCGGCCGCCTTCGCCGAAGGCCAGGCCGGGGATGAGCACCACCTTGGCCTCGTCGCGCAGCCTCAGGCAGAAGGCCACGGGATCCGCATGCGCGGCCTCGGGCAGGGCCATGAAGTGGTAGAAGGTGCCGTCCGGCGGGGCCGGCGTCTGGCCCAGTTCCTCGTGAAGAGCCGCGGCCAGAGCCTCCCAGCGCTCACCCACGGCGGCCCGGGCCTCGGCCAGCACGCTGTCCGAGTGCTCGATCAGCGCCAGCGCCGCCCACTGGGCGGGCGTGGCCGTGCCCGTCACCGCATAGCCGTGCACCGTGCGGGCCGGCACCAGCCAGGCGGGATCGCCCACAGCCCAGCCCACGCGCAGGCCCGGGGCGCCCCAGCCCTTGCTCACGGAGCTGGTCACCACGCCGCGGTCGGTGACGTCCCGCAGGCTGGGGCAGCGGGTGCCGAAGTGCAAGTCGCGGTACACCTCATCGGAGATGAGCAGCACGCCACGGGCGAGGCAGGCGTCGGCCACGCGCTTGAGCGCCTCCAGGCTCCCGCCGCCCCCCGTGGGGTTGGAGGGCAGGTTGAGGATCACGGCGGACACGTCCGGTGTGGCGTCCAGGGTGCGGATCAGCGCGTCCGCATCGAGCCGAAACCGGTCCTTCGACAGCGGATAGGGCACGACCTCGGCGCCCGCCATGAGGGCCAGGGCCGGGTAGGCCACGAAGCCGGGATCGGGCACCAGCACCTTCGTCCTTGGATCCACCCAGGCCTGGAAGAGGGAGAACAGCGCCCCCTGGGAGCCGGTGGTGATGAGCACCTCGTCCACGTGGGCGCCGTGGAAGGCGGCCACGGCCTTCCGCAGGTCGAGCAGGCCCACGTGCGGCACGTAGGGACAGGGACCTGGGTTGCGCAGCAGGGCCTTCCGGCCCACCTCGGGCAGGTCCCAGGTGGGCTCGCCCAGGCCCAGGGGGATGGCCCCGGGCGGCGTGCCGTCCGTGATGGCTCGGATGGGCGAGGGCTTCAGCAGGGATAGGCGGGAGGCGGGCTTCATGGCTTCTCTCGGTCGGGCCGGACTGGGGCTACCTCAGCGCCCGTTCCAGGGCGGTGGCCGCGTCGGTCCTGTCGTCGCGGTACTTCACGATACAGGGGGCCGATACCTGGAGTCCGTGAGCCTTGGCATAGTCGCCCGAGGCCGGGCGCGAACCCGGCACCACCACGGCGCCTTCCGGCACCTCCTGGCGCAGCTCGCGGCCATGCACCAGGTCGTAGATCACCGTGCTGCCGGTGATGACCACGCCCGAGGCCAGGACAGCCCGCTTCCGCACGACGATGCCCTCGAAGAGGCCCACGAGGCCGCCCACGAAGGCGTCGTCTTCCACCACCACGGGCCGGGCGCCCGCGGGCTCCAGCACGCCCCCGATCTGGGCGGCGGCGCTGAGGTGCACCCGCTTGCCAATCTGGGCACAGCTGCCCACCAGGGCGTGGCTGTCCACCATGGTGCCCTCGTCCACGAAGGCGCCCACGTTCACATAGGCCGGCGGCATGATCACCACGCCCTTGGCGATGTGGGCGCCGCGCCGCACGGAGGAGCCACCGGGCACGAGTCGCACGCCGTCCTCCAACCCGAAGTGGCGGGCCGGATAGGCGGTCTTGTCGAACATGGGAAAGCCGGGCCCGGGCATCTCCACGATGTTCGTCCGGCGGAAGCCGCAGAGGATGGCCTGCTTCACCCAGGGGTTGGCCTGCCAGCTGCCGTCGGGCTGCTGCTCGGCGGCCCGCACGATCCCGCTCTCCAGGGCGGAGAGAAGCACCTGGTGCATGGCCGGCGCTTCGGGATCGGCGGCCAGGTCCTCGGGGGGCCGGCTGAAGAAGCGGTGGATGGTACCGAGGTCGACGACCATCAGATCACTCCGGGGAAGGTGCCCTCGGTGGAGAGGCAGAGGGCCTCGGCCAGGCGGGTGCGCGTGGCGGCGACGGCGGGGACCAGGGGCAGGCGCAGGCCTTCCCCGCAGAGGCCCAGCATGCGGAGGGCGGCCTTCAGCGGGATGGGGTTGCTCTCGAGGAACAGGGCGTCCATGAGGGGCAGCAGCTGCTGGTGGAGGCGGAGGGCCTCCTTGCGATCCCCCCGACGGGCGGCGGCGACCAGGGCCGCGGTCTCCCGGGGCAGCGCGTTCCCAAGCACCGAGATCAGGCCCGAGGCCCCCACGGCGATGGAGGCCACGGCCAGGTTGTCGTCGCCCGACAGCAGGACCTTCCCCTTGGGCAGCTGGCGGACGATTTCCGCGATCTGCGCCAGGTTGCCGCTGCTCTCCTTCACGGCCACCACTTGGGGGTTCTCCCAGAGGCGCGCCAGAACCGGCGGAGTCACGTTCAGCCCGGTGCGGCCCGGCACGTTGTAGGCGATGATCGGCAGCCCTGGCGCAGCCTCGGCCACGGCGGCGAAGTGGGCCACGAGGCCGTCCGGCGTGGGCTTGTTGTAGTAGGGCGTCACCACCAGGGCCCCCTGGGCGCCGAGAGCCTGGGCCCGCTTCGTCATCGCCGCGGCCTGGCGCGTGGCGTTGTGGCCCGTGCCCACCACCACCGGGCGGCCCCCGGCCTCCTCGAGGCAGGCCGAGATGATGGCGTCCCGCTCGGCGTCGAGGATGGTGGCGGCCTCGCCCGTGGAGCCCAGGGGCACGAGGAAGTCCGCGCCGCCGGCCGCCACGTGGCGCACCAGCTTGCGGTAGGCGGGCAGGTCCACCTCGCCCGAGGCCGTGAACGGCGTGGCCAGGGCGACGGCAAGGCCGGAGAGGTCGAGGGTCATGGTCTGTCTCCAAACACAAAGAGGGGGTCGAGCAGATCGGCGGCGAGGTCGTCCATGGTGAAGACGCCCTTGCGGCCATGGAGCCACTGGGCGGCCGCCAGGGCGCCCTGCGCGAAGGGTACGCGGGAGCGGGCCCGGTGCGTGAGCTCCAGCACCTCGGCCGGGGCGTCCAGGCCCACGGTGTGTGTGCCGAACTCGGCGCCGGCCCGCACCACGCCCAGGCTCAGCTGGTGGGCCGCCGGGGCGCCAAGGGTCCACTCGGTCTTGCGGGGGCAGCCGGCCATCAGGGCCGCCGCCAGGGTCTTGGCGGTACCCGACGGCGCATCGGCCTTGAGGCGGTGGTGATGCTCCGCCAGGTAGGGATCCCGGGCGGGATCCAGGGCGGCGAAGCGGCCCAGCACGGTGGCCATCCGGGCCATCAGGGCCACCGCCAGGGAGAAGTTCGAGGCGGTCAGCACGCCGATTCGGCCGGCGACCCGGGCCTCGAGATCGGGCATGGACCAGCCGGTGGTGCCGATCACCAGGTCCGTGCCTGTCTCCAGGGCCCAGGCCAGGTGCGCCTCCACGGCCTCGGCCACACTGGCATCGATGACCACATTGGCCACGCCGGCCCCGGCGTCCGGGGTCTCGCCCCGGCCGGCGTGCCAGGCCAGGGCCGGCCCGGCCTCGGCGGCGATGGCCGAGCCCAGGCGGCCCTTCCCGAAGAGCCCGAGGCGGAGCGTCACGGCGCCCCTCCCACCAGCACTTTGTGGAGGCGGCGCAGGGCCTCGTCGCCCTGCTCCCGGCGCACCACGAGGCTCAGGTTGATCTCGTTGGCGCCCATGCTGATCATCTCCACGTTGATGTCGCCCAGGGCCGAGAGCAGGCGCGCGCCCAGGCCCGGCGTGGACTTGAGGCGCTCGCCCACGGCGGCGATGATGGCCCGGTTCTCGTTCACCTCCACCGTGGCGAAGGCCGAGAGGTCCTTGATGAGGGCCTTCAGGGGCATGTCCGCCTCCACCGTGAGGGAGACGCTCACCTCGGCGGTGGCCACCAGGTCGACGCTCACGCCGCGCCGCCCGAACACCTCGAAGAGGCGGGCCAGGAAGCCGCTCTGGGCCAGCATGCGGGAGCTGCTCACCGTGAGCACCGTCACGGGGCCGCGGCTGGCCAGGGCCGTGATGGGCCGGCCCGTGCGGACCTCGGCGGAGATGGTGGTGAAGCGGCCCTCTGGCTTCTGGGTGTGCCGCACCGTGACGGGAATGCGCGCTTCCACGGCGGGCTGGATGGTGGCCGGGTGGAGCACCTTGGCGCCGAAGGCCGCCAGCTCGGCGGCCTCCGCGAAGCTCAGCTCAGGGATGGGCAGGGCCTCGGGGACGATGCGGGGATCGCAGGTGAGCACGCCTTCCACGTCCGTCCAGATCTGGACCTCGGCCGCCCCCAGGGCCGCGCCGAAGAGTGCGGCCGAGAAGTCACTGCCGCCGCGGCCAAGGGTAGTGGTGAGGCCGTCCTCGGTGGCGCCGATGTAGCCCTGGGTGATGACGGAGCGGCCGGGCCCCACGCGGGGCTTCAGATGGGCCTCGGCCAGGGCCCGGATGGCTTCCGGCTGGGGCGTGGCCTCGCCGAAGGTGGCGTCGGTGCGGAGCACCGTCCGGGCATCCACCCAGGCGCCGTCCACGAAGGCCGCGAAGATCCGCGTGGACAGCCGCTCGCCGATGGAGGCGATGGCGTCCATGCTGCGGGGGCTCAGCTCGCGCAGCATGGCGACGCCGCGGAGCAGCAGCTCCAGCTCTCCGAAGAGCTCCGTCAGGTCCGCATCCAGCGCCTCGGGCACCTCCCCCGCGAAGAGGTCCTCCGCGGCCTTGCGGTGATGGGTCATCAGCTTCCGCTGCCGCTCCATGGCGCCGCCCAGGTCCCCGGCCTCCGCGGTCTTGGCGGCATCGAAGAGCCCGTTGGTGGTCTTGCCCATGGCCGAGAGAACCACCAGGGGCGACTGGGGAAGGGCCGCCTTCACGAGCGTCGCCACCTGCCGCATGCAGGCCGCGTCGGCCACGCTGCTTCCGCCGAACTTGAGGACGATCATCGGAGGTACCCCTTCGCGTGCGCCAGTTCGGCATTCAGGATGCTGCCGCCGGCCGCCCCTCGCTCAGTGTTGTGGCCAAGGAGCGCGAACTTCACGCCCAGGATGGGGCAGGGCCGCAGGCGGCCCACGTGGACGCTCATGCCCTCGTCCTTCTCCACGTCGCGGCGCACCTGGGGGCGGTCCTCCAGGGTATGGACGTGGATGGGCACCGCCGGCGCGGAGAAGAGCTTGAGCTGCTGGGGTTCCGGCCGCCAGTTCAGCCAGGCGTCGCGCACGGCCTCCAGGGACGGGTTGCCCTTCAGCTTCACGCTCACGGCCTCCGTGTGGCCTTCGATGACGGGGACGCGGTGGCAGAGGGCGCTCACCAGCATGGGCGCCAGCTCCACCTCCTTGCCCGTGAAGCGGCCCAGCATCTTCGGGGTCTCCTCCTCCACCTTCGGCTCCTCGTTGCGGATGAAGGGGATGACGTTGCCCAGGATGTCCAGGCTGGCCACGCCGGGATAGCCGGCGCCGCTGATGGCCTGCATGGAGGTCATCAGCACGGCCTCGATGCCGAAGGCCCGCTGCAGGGGCGCGAGCGCCATCACCAGCACCGTGGCCGTGCAGTTGGCGTTGGTGACGATCCCGCCGCTCCAGCCGTGGTGGTGGCGCTGCACGTCCAGCAGGCCCAGATGGTCCGCGTTGACCTCGGGCACCAGCAGCGGGACCTCCGGCGACATGCGGAACGCCGCGGCGTTGGAGAAAACCATGGCCCCGGCCCGGGCGAACTCGGGCTCCAGCTCCTTGGCCGGGCCCGTGTCCAGGGCGCTGAAGATCACGGGCGAGAGGGCGAACTCCGGCGTGCCCTCGGCCATGACCTGGTCGCCCAGGCCGCCGTAGGGTTCGCCGTCCAGGCGCCAGGCGCAGGCATCGCGGTAGCGCTTGCCCGCGCTGCGCTCGCTGGCGGCCAGGTGCTCCACGCGGAAGAGGGGATGGTTGGCCAGCCGGCGCACGAAGCGCTGGCCGACGACGCCAGTGGCGCCCAGGACGGTGACGGGGATTTTGGCGGTCATGGTTCAGTCTCCCAGGAAGTGCAAGGCCAATCGGTGGTTGAGCGCCACGCCCGCCTCGAGGTCGGCGAGGCTGAGGCGTTCCTCCAGGGTGTGCGCCACGCGGATGCTGCCGGGCCCCGCCAGCACCACGGTGCGGTCGGGCACCAGGGCCCGCAGGGTGGGGGCGTCGGAGCCGAAGGGCATGGGGGCCCGCTCGAAGCCGGGGATCTCGGGATAGCGGTCCGGCGGCTCGTCCAGCGTGAGGGCCAGGGAGCCCTCGGGCGGCGCCAGGCGCCGGGCCTCGTCCACGAAGGTGCTCCCGGGCAGGGTGCGGATCATGAGCCGGGCTTCTCCCGCCGCAGGCACCGAATTGAGGGCCTCGCCCGCGCGGAGGATGCCCAGGTTCCAGACCTCTGGGCCCAGGGCCGGGTCCACGGGTCGCGGCTGGGCGCGCAGGCGCTGGAGCCAGTCCAGCAGGGGCCAGGCGGCGTCGTGGCCCAGCTCCGGGCTGCCGCTGTGGGCGGCCCGGCCCGCGCAACGGAGGTGCAGGTGCTGGGCCCCGCGCTGGCCCGTGGCCAGCTTCAGGTCCGTGGGTTCGCCGTTGATGAGTACGCGCAGGTCGCGGAGCCGGTCCGCCAGACCCAGGGCCGCCGTGGCCCCGGCACTGTCCGTCTCTTCGCCCACCACCCCCAGCCAGGCCAGGCCTTCGCGGCCCTCGGCCAGAAGCGTCTTCACGGCGCCGAGCTGCGCGGCGATCTGGCCCTTGGCATCGCAGGCCCCGCGGCCGTGGAAGACCTCGCCCTCCAGGCGCAGCGGCAGGTGGGGCGGCACCGTGTCCAGATGGGTAGAGAAGAGGACCTTCGGCCGGCCCCAGGTGGCCAGCACGTTGGTGCGGCCTTCGGCCACGGGCTGCTCCACCACCGTGGCGCCGAGCTCCCGGAGGAGCTCCCGCAGCTCCGGCAGGCCCGCGTCCTCCTGGCCCGAGGTCGTCTCGCGCGCGCAGAGCCGCTGGAGGCTGCCGGTGAGCCAGCTTCGGAGATCAGCGGGGGTGGCGTTCATGGAAACCTCGGCGGGCCGACGGTGCCATTAGGAACGCGGGGGGAAGGATCCCACCGCCGCGCCTCAGGCCCTCCGCGCCGGGTGACCGGCACGACAGCCGCCGGGCTTTCGCCTCGACGTCCAGGGGCCGCGCCGATGAGTCGCGAACCCTTCGGCGATCCTCCCCTTTCCCACCGGGTCATCGGGTTCATCGCCCTCGCCGCCGGTACTGATGGGGACCGCTCCTCCATCGGAACCTCCACCTTCCCACGCCGGGCCCCCCTTCCGCAACCCGCTAACGGATGTCGGCCAGCAGGCCCTCGCCCCGGGGCCAGGGGCCGTGGCCCGAGGCCAGGTTCAGGTGCCCGCAGGGTCCCAGGTCCACCAGCCGGGCCCCCCAATCCGAGGCCAGGGTGTGTGCCCGGGCCGGGGCCAGGAAGGGATCATCCGACGAGGCGGCCAGGATGGCCGGGAAGGGCAGCCGCTGACGGGGGATCGGCGCGAAGCCCCGCAGAACCGGCAGCACGTCCGGACGCTCCACATCCGAAGGGGCCGCCAGGAGAGCCCCGCGGATCTCACGGTCATGGTCCTTGGCCCAGTGGATGATCGCCAGGCAGCCCAGCGAGTGCCCCACGAGGATGGGCGGTTCTGTGCAACCGGCGATGGCCTCGTCCAGGGCCTCCACCCAGTCCACCTTGTGGGGGAACTCCCAGTTGGGCATCTCCACCCGCTTCGCGTCCCTCAGGCTGCCCTCCCACAGGCTCTGCCAATGGCCGGGGCCCGAGTTCTGATAGCCGGGGACGATCAGGATGGCGGCCATGGATCACCGTGGGATGGCTCCATGGGACGCCCACTGGAGCCGGAGTTCAAGCCCTCCTTGGGGCCCGCGCGGGCACCAGGGCGTCCGCCAGCTGGCGCACGTAGCCGCTGAGGTCCGTCACTTCCTTCACCGCCTTGGGCGTGGCCCGCAGGAGCTGGAAGTAGCCCGCGTAGGCGGCGT
The DNA here is from genome assembly GCF_022808935.1 of Geothrix sp. SG200. Lineage (GTDB taxonomy): Bacteria > Acidobacteriota > Holophagae > Holophagales > Holophagaceae > Geothrix > Geothrix alkalitolerans. The sequence continues at coordinate 66,076 of NZ_JAKZFR010000003.1, read as the reverse complement.
AGGCCAGCAGGGCCCGCTGGCGCGCCTCCGTTTCCGTCAGCCCCAGCGCCATGAAGGCCTCGGCGCCGAAGGCCAGGCGGCGCTCCGTGGCGCGACGGAGGAAGGGCGCCACCCTGGGATCTTCTCCAGAGAGCGCCAGGGCCGCGAAGAAGAGACCGTTCTCCACGTCCTCGAAGGCCGCGAAGAGCAGGACCCGCAGGCGCCGCCGCGGGTCGGCGATGCCCCCATAGCGGCTCACCACATCCGCGCTCTGGTCCTGCTCCCAGTCCGCCAGGGCCGCCTTGATGAGGGCGTCCCGGCTGTCGAAGTGCCAGTAGAAGCTGCCCTTCGTGACCCCCAGCCCCTGGGCCAGCGGCTCCACCGCCACGGCCGACACGCCCTCCCGGATGATCAGGGCCTGGGCCGCCTTCACCCAGGCCTCGGGGGACAGGGGTTCAGTGAGTCGGCGGGGCTTCTTGCGGGGAGCGGGCATGGCGGCCTTGACAGGTGACCGGGCCAGCTTACCATACCATACCGTATGGCATCCATACGCATGCGTATTGAACGCCACCCCCAAGGAGTTCCAATGTCCCGCCGTCCCTTCATCGCCGCTGCCCTGGCCCTCATGGCCTTCCTCGGCTGCAACACGCCGGAGACCCACGTGCGCCGCAGCAGCCTCATGGACTACCTCTACCCCAAACAGAAGGCCGCACCGATGCCCGATCCCGCCGGGGCCCGCCTCAAGCTGCCCCTGAAGCTGGGCGTGGCCTTCGTCCCCGGCGGCTCGGCCTCCTGGCGCGTCCAGAACCTCATGGCTCCTGGCCAGGAGAAGCAGCTTCTGGACGTGGTGAAGCGAAGCTTCCAGGACCGCCCCTGGATCTCGGAGATCAAGCTCATCCCCAGCGCCTACCTCCGGGCGGGCGGCGGCTTCGAGAACATGGACCAGGTGGCCCGGATGTACGGGGTGGACGTGATGGCCCTGGTGAGCGTGGACCAGGTGCAGAACACGGATCCCCGCTGGTACAGCTTCACCTACCTCTCCATCGTGGGCGCCTACGTGCTGCCCGGCGACGCCAACGACACGAACACGCTCATCGACGCCGCGGTCTACGATGTGGCCAGCCACACCTTCCTGCTGCGCGCGCCCGGCCAGAGCCAGGTCAAGGGCAGCTCCACCTGGGCCTACCGCGAGAAGCAGCTCCGCGAGCACTCGGCGAAGGGCCTGGAGCTGGCCATGACCGATCTGGCCAAGAACCTCGACGCCGAGGTGGGCGCCTTCAAGGCCGAGGTGGCCCGGGGCGAGCGCAAGGACGTGGACGTGGTGGACCGCCAGGGTGTGTCCCTGCGCCAGAGCGGCGGTCGCAACTTCGGCGGCAGCACGAGCTGGATCGAGGTCCTGGGCGCCTTGGCCCTGCTCGGCTTCGCCCTGCGGCTCCGGCGGGCCTGATGGACGTCCTCACCCTCACCGCCGAGGCCCTGCGGGAGCCCTGGCGCCTCTGGACGGGGCACCTGGTCCACTTCGGCTGGGAGCACGCGCTGGCGAACGCTGTGGCCCTGGCCGTGCCCTGGATCCTGGTTGCCCCCCGTGACCGGCGGCGGCTGGCCCTCGGGACGCTCATCCTCCCGCCCCTGCTGAGCGTGCTGCTGCTGCCCTCCCTGGGCGGTGGCGAGTACCGGGGCGCCTCAGGCCTGGCCTGTGCCCTCTGGGCCCTGGTGGGCCTGCGGCTGGCCGTCCGGAATGAGTCCGCCCTGGGCCTGATGATGCTGGCGGGCCTTCTCGTCAAGCTGGCCGCGGAGACGGTCGTTGGCGGGGGGGTCTTGTTGCGCGCGGGTGGCTGGTCCACCCTGCCCGCCGCCCACCTCTGGGGCTCGGGACTGGGCCTGGCGGCGGCCCTGCCGGTCCAGGCGTGCATCCGGCACTTCCACCCGCGCCGAACCTGAGGCGGGGCCGGGGTACACTGGAGGCTCGGAGCGCCCCATGTCCCTCGTCATCGCCGGCAAGACCTTCAGCAACCGCCTCGTCCTCGGCACGGGCAAGTACAAGGACTTCGCCACCATGCAGGCCTGCTACCGGGCCGCTCGGGTGGAGATGGTCACCCTGGCCGTGCGCCGCTTCGATTTGAACGCCAAGGGCGAGGACAACATCCTCACCTGGATCCCCAAGGACATCACCCTCCTGCCCAACACCGCCGGCTGCTACACCCGCGAGGAGGCCCTGCGCGTGGCCCGCCTGGCCCGCGAGGCCCTGAACACCCCGTGGGTGAAGCTGGAGGTCATCGGCGACCAGAAGTCGCTCTACCCCGACAACGAGGAGACCCTGGAAGCCGCGAAGATCCTCGTGAAAGAGGGCTTCACGGTGCTGCCCTACGTGAACGCCGATCCCATCCTGGCCAAGAAGCTCTGCGACGCGGGCTGCGCCGCCGTCATGCCCCTGGGCAGCGCCATCGGCTCGGGCCTGGGCGTGCAGAACCCCATGACGCTCCTGCTCATCAAGGAGGTCGTGGAGGCCTACCAGCTGCCCATGATCGTGGACGCCGGCGTGGGCACGGCTTCGGACGCCACGCTGGCCATGGAGCTGGGCGCCGACGGCGTGCTGCTCAACACCGCCGTGGCCGAGGCCGGCGAGCCCACCAAGATGGCCCAGGCCATGGACCACGCCGTGCAGGCCGGCCGCCTGGCCTTCGAGAGCGGCCGCATGCCCAAGCGCCTCTACGCCAGCGCCAGCAGTCCCGTGGCGGGCGTCGTGGGCCGCTAGGATCAGCTTTCAGGTTCGCGGTCGCAATGGAGTCAGAGGCCGGCGCGGCGGAGCGCGCTCACGGGCCCGGGTTCGGGTTGTTGGGCAGCGACGGGATCGCGCTCAGGTACTCATAGATGGCCGTCAGGTCGCGATCGGTCATCTTGCCGAAGGCTGGCCACGGCATCACCTGGAGAATTTGGGGACGACCCGATGCCGGACTCCAATCCGGGTCGACGCCGGTATGCATGAGGTTCAGGAATTCGCTCAAGCTCAAGCCAGCCGGGCGTCCCGTGCTGTCCGGCGTCAAGTTGCGCGAGGTGAACGGCCCGAACTGTCGACCTCCCGTCAAGTACTGGGCGCTGTTCACGAGCTCCGACTGACCGGCAAAGGGGTCGCCGCCGGGCAGGTACGAGGGGTGCGTATGGCAGTCGTTGCAGCCGGACGTGTTCACGATGTAGCTGCCCAATCCGACCAGCGCGCGGTTGCGGCCCTGGAGGTTGAGCGTCACGCCCGGCGGTACGATGGCGAAGCCGCGCGCAACCTGGCTCTCGCCTTGTTCGCCAGCCGCCTGGCCCGAAGCCGGCACGCAAATCCCAATGCCGATCGCCAAGGCGGCGGCCAGTGCGAAGCGCCCGAGCATGCGGCTGGTGCCCGATGGGGTGGTAAGGCTTGGAGTCTGGCTCACGGCGTTCTCCTCTGAGCTGGATCACTTATCGAAAAATCAACCTCCATGCCGTAAATATGCATGTTTTTTCAATATAGGTGTATTGAGTCTCAGTGCAACTTAATGCGGCGCGATGAACCGTGGGTTGGCATGGCCCAGGAACTTGACCATCACGGCAAGGCTGTTGGTGTCCGCCACATGGGTCGGCCCTCCCGGTGAAAAGGCACCACGAGAAAGCCACCTGCGGTGGCGAAGGCGAATGCACGCCCTAGCGGGTCTCCGGCCAAGCCCTCCGCAGGTCCTCCGCGAAGGTCCCCATGGCCTCGGCCAGGGGTGATTCCTTCCGCCACGCCAGCACCAGGGTGCGTCCAGGCACCGGCCGGCCGAAGGGGCGCAGAATCAGCGGCGCGCGGCTCGCCTCCACCGGGATGCAGAGGCCGGGCAGCAGGGTGAGGCCCAGGCCTGCGGCCACCATCTGCACCAGGGTGGGCAGGCTGGAGGCCCGGAAGTCCACCTCCCGCGCCCCGGCCTCCCCGCAGAAGGCCAGGGCCTGGCCCCGAAGGCAGTGGCCGTCCTCCAGCAGCAGGAGGGGCTGGCCCTCCAGGTCCCGGAGGCTCACCTGCGTCTTCCGGGCCGCGGGATGGTGGAGGGGCGCCGCCAGCAGGAAGGGGTCCTCCCGCAGGGGCGTGCGCACCAGGTCGCCCAGGTCCGCCCCCTCCGCCAGGATGGCCGCCTCCAGGCCTCCGGCGGCCAGCTCCGCCAGCAGGACGGGCGTGCGCTCCTCCCGGAGCTTCAGGCGCAGATCCGGGTGGGCGGCGGTCACGGCGGGCAGCACCTCCGGCAGCAGGTAGGGCGCCACCGTGGGGATGACCCCCAGGCGCCAGGTGCCCTGGAAGGGATCCCGCCAGGCCTGGGCCGAGGCCAGGAGGTCCTGGGCCTCCCGCAGGATGCGGCGGGCCCGGGCCACCACCGCCCCGCCCGCGGGCGTGAGGAGCACCCGGCGGTGGTCCCGCTCGAAGAGGCGCAGGCCCAGCGTGGCCTCGATCTGCTGGATCTGGGCGCTGAGGGAGGGCTGGGAGACGTGGACGCGCTCCGCAGCCCGATGGAAGCCCAGGGTGTCCGCCAGGGCCACCAGGTACTCCAGCTGCCGGAGGGAGAGGTCGGAAGGGCGCGCCATCGAGGGCGAGCATGGCAGCCTCGATTGGCCTCGCCAAGGTCCGGAGAAGGCGCCGATAGCCCTGTACTATCAAGGCGATCCGGAAGAAGTATCGGCCCCGCGGCGCCGCCGGACCTACCTTGGGGACCCGATCCCGGAGGAGCCATGACCAAGCTCAAAGGCACCCGCACCCACCAGAACCTGAAGGACGCCTTCGCGGGCGAATCCCAGGCCAACCGCCGCTACCTCTACTTCGCCAAGGTCGCCGACATCGAGGGCTACCCGGAGGTGGCCGGCAACTTCAAGGAGACGGCCGACGGCGAGACCGGCCACGCCCACGGGCACCTGGACTACCTGAAGGCCGTGGGCGATCCCGCCACGGACCTGCCCATCGGCGACACCGCCCTGAACCTCAAGTCCGCCATCGCCGGCGAGACCCACGAGTACACGGACATGTACCCGGGCATGGCCAAGACCGCCCGCGAGGAGGGCTTCGCCGAGATCGCCGACTGGTTCGAGACCCTGGCCAAGGCCGAGAAGAGCCACGCCGGCCGCTTCCAGAAGATGCTCGAGTCCATCAGCTGAAAGAAGAACGCGAAGGGCGTCAAGGAAGCGAAGAACGCCAAGCAGTCATTTTTGAATTCGTGGTTCTTCGCCCCATTCGCGCTCTTCGCGTTCCAGATCCTTTCGAGGTGACGCATGGCCGAGCGCTACTCGGTGGGTGACCACGACCGCCCGCACACCACGCCCGGTGAGCGCATCAGCTATCTGGCGGGAAAGAGCACGGTCTACGACCCGGCGGATCCCCGCTACTGGGACGAGGCCTTGCTGAAGGAGGAGGTGGAGCGGGCCTTTGAGATCTGCCACGGCTGCCGCATGTGCTTCAAGTACTGCGACGCCTTCCCGGGCCTCTTCGCCCTGCTGGACGAGACGCACCACGGCGACGTTCGCGCCCTCTCGAAGGCGGAGCGCGACGGCGTCATGGACGACTGCTTCCAGTGCAAGCTCTGCGAGGTGCAGTGCCCCTACACGCCGCGGGAGGGCCACGCCTTCGCCCTGGACTTCCCCAGGCTCGTCCACCGCTACCAGGCCCAGCGCCGACGGCGCGAGGGCGGCACCCTGCGCGACCAGCTCCTGGGCGACCCGGATCTCTCCGCCAAGCTGGCCCGAGCCTCCTTCGGCCTGGCCAACACCATGAACCGGGTGGCGATCCACCGCTGGTTCATGGAGAAGACGCTGGGCATCCACCGGGAGGCTCACCTGCCGGACTTCGCCTCCGCCACCTTCGAGGCCTGGGCCGAGAAGAGCGGCCGCATCCAGGCGCGGCCCGGCGCCGAGGCCGTGCTCTTCCAGACCTGCATCGTGCAGAACAACGAGCCCCAGCTCGGCAAGGACACCCTGGAGGTGCTGGAGAAGAACGGCTGCCGGGCGGGCTGCGTGAAGGGCCTCCAGTGCTGCGGCATGCCCGCCTGGGAGCACGGCGACCTGGACAGCCTCCGGAAGCAGGCCCACGCCAACCTGGACGCGCTCATGCCCCACGTGGAGGCGGGCTCGCTGGTGCTGGCCATCAACCCCACCTGCGCCATGATGCTGCGCCAGGAGTACCCGGAGCTGTTGGAGGGCGAGGACCGCGAGCGGGCGAAAAAGCTCGCCGCCGCCGTGCGGGACCCGGCGGAGTTCCTCTGGTCCATCCGGAACGAGCCCCGGGCCAACTGGAGCTTCGAATCCAGCCCGGGCCCCATCGCCTACCACGCCCCCTGCCACCTGCGCGCCCAGCGGGTGGGCTTCAAGGGCCGCGACCTGCTGAAGAAGATCCCCGGCGTCTCCATCGTCTCCGTGATGGAGTGCTGCGGCCACGACGGCACCTACGCCATGCGCGCCGAGACCTACGAGGCCAGCCGCCGCGTGGGCCAGAAGGCCTTCACAGGCATGCAGGCCGCGGCGGAGGCCGAGGTCTGGGCCACGGAGTGCCCCCTGGCGGGCATGCAGTTCGAACAGCACGCCGGGCGGCGGGCCCTGCACCCCATGACGATCCTGGCCCGGGCCTACCGCAAGGACGGCTTCCCGAACCCCGCGGCCCGGGAGGCGCCATGAGGGCGAAGGTCGAGCGCGCCGAGATCCTGGACTTCCTCACCTACGCGGACCGGCGGGACGCCATCCGGGCTTCCGCCATGGCTGCCAAGGACCTACGCCGGGTCCACCTGGGCGACCACCTCACGCTGCTCTTCGAGAACCAGGAGACCATCCGCTACCAGATCCAGGAGATGGTCCGCGCCGAGCAGATGGTGCGCGAGTCGGACATCCGGCACGAGCTGGACACCTACAACGCGGTTCTCGGCGGCGAGGGGGAGCTGGGCTGCACCCTGCTCATCGAGATCCCCGATGCCGCCCTGCGCCCCGTGCTCCTCCGCCGCTGGCGGGGCCTCCCGGGCCACCTGCACCTGACCTTCACGGACGGAAGCCGCGAGTCGGCCCGCTTCGACGCGGCCCAGATGGACGAGGCGCGCCTCTCCTCCGTCCAGTTCCTCATCTTCCCTGTGGGCGACCGCACCCCCGTGGGCGTGCTGGTGGACCTGCCGGAGCTCGCGGTCGGCACCCCCCTCAGCCCCGCCACCCGGCGGGCCCTGCTGGAGGACCTGGGTCGGCTCCCGGCGGAGGCATAATGCCTCCATGCCCGACCTCGACCTTGCCCCCCTGGAGTGCCGCGTCCTCGGCTGCCTGCTGGAGAAGCAGCTCAGCACGCCGGATGCCTACCCGCTTTCGTTGAACGCCCTGGTGAACGCCTGCAATCAGTCCAGCAACCGGGACCCCGTGCTGGCGGTGTCGGAGGCCGAGGTACAGGCGGCGGTGGATGCGCTCATGGCCCGGGGTTTGGCGGAAACCTGGCCGGGCCGGGTGACGAAGTTCGCCCACACGGCCAAGCCCACCTGGAACCTCTCCGTGCAGGAGGCGGCCCTGCTGGCGGAGTTGCTGCTGCGGGGCCCGCAGACGCCCGGCGAGCTGCGCACGAACACGAAGCGCATGTACACCTTCCCGGACCTGACGGAGCTGGAGGGCTGCCTCGCGGCCCTGATGGAGGCCGAGCCCCCCCTGGCCGTGCGCCTGACCCGGGCCCCGGGCGCGCGGGAGGCGAGGGTGGCGCACCTGCTCGCGGGTCCGGTGGCGGCCGAGGCCGCTCCCGCCAAGTCCACCCTTCCCTCGGCGCCAGGCCGGGTGGAACAACTGGAGGCCGAGGTCGCCTCGCTGCGCGAGGAACTGGCGAACCTGCGCCAGGCCTTCGAGGCCTTCAAGGCCCTGTTCTAGGACCGTCAGGCCCTAGAGATCCCCGTAGGCCACATTCAGGGCCCGGAGGCCGGCCACCAGGTCGCCCCGGCGGGCGGGATCCACCTGGAGCACCAGGTGGAAGGGCTGGGGGGCCAGGTCCTCGGCGACGTCGGCCAGGACGGCCATCAGCGTGACCCCATCCTCAGGCGAGGCGTCCTGAAGGAGCTGGTCCGCCTCCAGCACCAGGAAGGCGCCGCCCTCGGGCAGGTCCGAGAGGCAGTCCCGCAGGCTGTCCCAGGTGCCGCCGAAGTGGGGGGGGAACTGGGCCGCGGCGGCCCATTCGTCCAGGAGCCCCGCCCGGGTCCGCATGCGGTCGCCCCGCAGCCAGCGGAGCAACCGGCCGGTCTCCGCGGGCGCGGCATCCACCAGGGCGGAGGCGGACCCGGACCACACGTGCACGCGGGGCCGCTGGGTCGAAGCCAGAAAGGACCAGTCCAGGCGGCCAGCCATCACTTCACCTCGGTGAAGGTGCGGTAGTGGTCCGCTGTGTACCAGGCCCGGCCGTCGCTGCCGGTCACCAGGCGCTCGGCGCCGCGGTTGCGCCCCTCGGCCTTCGGATGCACGTCCCACTCGCGGTACTCGATGCGCTTGCGGCGGGCGTCGTAGCGGGGCAGCACGCCTTCGTAGTTCCCGAAGACCCGCCCCCCAATGTACCCGGGTGCGGCGTAGCCGTGCTTCCGGATGTAGGCCAGGGTCTCCCGGGCCGACGCGGGAATCATGTCGTTCGGCGAGGCCTGACGCACCTGGGCCGGGGGCTGCGCCGCTGGCTGGGCTGGGGGCACCGCCCCCGGGCCGCAAGCCAGCGGGGCCATCAGCGCGGCCAGGAGCGCCAAGCCACCGGCCAGGTGTGCGAGGGTCCTCCGCCAGCGGGTCATGGGGACTCCGGAAAGGGTTTCCAGTCTACTCCGGCTCTCCCGAGCCGATTAGGCCTTGGAGGACCCGGCCTCCAGGACGCCGCCATGCCGCTTGTCCGCTCGCAGCAGAAGGAAGGCGAAGACGAGCCCCGCCAGGCCCAGTCCCGCGAACATGACCTGGGTGGAGGTGTAGGTGCCCGTCACGTCCCGCAGCTTGCCGTTGAGGTAGGGGAACAGCGCCAGCCCCAGGTTCTGGATGGCCGTCATCAGGCCGAAGGCCGTGCCCACCCGGTTCTCCTCCACCACCAGGGGCACGGAAGGCCACATGGCGGCGGGCACCAGCACGAAGGCCGCGCCCAGCATCACCATCATCGGGATGGGGTTCCAGTGGGTGATGCCCATCAGGAGGTGGGCCGGGATCATCAGCAGGGAGCCCACCACCATCAAGGAGGCGCGCCGGCCCAGGCGATCCACCAGGTCCCCCGCGAAGGGCGCGAAGAACATCGAGGCGGCGATGGCGATGCTCGTGATCCCAGGGGCGGTGCTGAACATGTGGGTGAAGTTGTAGAAGACCCGGGTCAGGAACCCGCCGTTCGAGGCGCTGACCAGGGGGATCCCCCACTTGTCGTGGAACATGTCCGTGGAGAGGGCGGTGAACGGGAAGATGGCGCTGTAGAAGGTCACGCAGAGCAGCACCACGAACCAGTAGGACGACGTGAACTTCTTGAGGTCGGAGAAGACGATCTTGTCGCCGGCGCCGGCCTTCGGCAGGGACAGCTCGCGTTCGCCGTGCCGGTCCATGGCCACGAAGACCAGGTTGCAGACCACGGAGAAGAGGCAGAGCAGGGCCGCAGCCCAGAGGGCCGTGCGGAAGCTGTGGAAGTGGTCCGCGATGAGCTCCTCGGTGTTGAAGGAGAACAGCGTGCCCACCCGGCTGAGGGTCAGCGCGATCCCGAAGGCCATGGCCATCTCCTTGCCCTTGAACCAGCGGCTGATGATGGCGCTCTGGACCACGATGAGGGATTCGGAGCCGGCGCCGAAGATCAGCCGTCCGAAGATGAGCATCCACTTGCCCTTCGCCACTGCCACGATGACCGCGCCCAGGAAGACGAGGGTGCTGAACAACAGGCTGGCCTTGCGGGGCCCCAGCTTGTCGTAGAGCATGCCGCCGAAGAACACGATGGCGATGGCGGCCACGGAATAGGCCGTATAGAGGTTGCCGATGGTGCTCCGGTCGAGGTTCAGCTCCCGCATCAGCGTGGTCTCGAGGGCCCCGATGCTGTCGTAGGCGAAGTAGCTCCCCAGCACCAGCAGGCTGATGAAGATCAGGATCGTGAACCGGTAGAGCCGGGTGCTCGGATGGAAGGCACCGGGAATCGCGGAGGTCATCGTGGGGTCCTCAGGTGGGCCGGGGTGTCAGCGGAAACAAAGGGGGGAAAACCGGAGTGGCTCGATCCCCCGATGGTGACAGGGGCCTCCCCAAACCTCTCAAATAGAATTGATTCTCATAAAAATTCATAACTCTTAACAGGGATGATTTGCCTTCTGCCACCTAGGATTCATTCACGCACCCCAGTCCTTGTCATCCCCATCCACCCATCCGGAGCTTAGACTCCCTGGAGGTCATCATGCCATCCCGTCTCACCCTTCGCCTTGCCGCCGCCGCCCTTCTGGTGGTCCCGGCCTTCGCCGCCCGTCCCGTGGACAGCTCTCTCGCCAACGAGGCGGCCCGTCACCTGGACGCCCGCGTCTTCCAGCTGGGCCTGGACCGGAATGCCGGCTTCGCCACCAAGAACGTCTTCGAAGAGGCCACCGGCGAGGCCCACGTCCGCATGAACCAGTTCTACAAGGGCGTGCGCGTGTTCGAGGGCGAGACCATCGTCCACATGAAGGGCGGCGCCGTCACGGGCCGCACGGACGCCCTGGTCCGCGGCCTCAACCTGAACGTCACGCCCACCCTCGGCGCCTCCGAGGCCCTGGCCGTGGCCCACCAGTCCCTGGCCCCCAAGGGCGCCTACGCCCACACGCCCACCTCCGAGCTCGTGGTGGTGACCGTCGGCCAGCCCACCCTGGCCTACCACATCCACACGGAGCTGGAGAACGGCGCCGAGGAGACCCGCCACACCGACTTCCTCGTGGACGCCCACAGCGGCGCCATCCTGGAGCAGTGGAGCACCCTGCACACCGCCGCCGCCAACGGCACCGGCAACAGCCAGTACTCCGGCGTGGTGGCCCTGAACACCAATAGCCTGGCCAGCGGCTACGAGCTGCGGGACACGGTCCGCGGCATGAACTTCGACACCCGCGACCTGAACCACGCCACCACCGGCAACGGCACCACCTACACCGATGCCGACAACACCTGGGGCGACGGCGCGAACTACGTCTCCGGCGCCAGCACCACCTCCGCCAACGGCCAGACCGCGGCGGTGGACGCGCACTACGGCGTGGGCCTCACCTACGACTTCTACAAGAACATCTTCGGCCGCAACGGCATCGACGGGAACGGCACCGCCACCTACAGCCGCGTGCACTACAGCAGCGCCTACGACAACGCCTTCTGGTCCGACAGCTGCTTCTGCATGACCTACGGCGACGGCTCCTCCTTCAAGTCCCTCGAGTCCATCGACGTGGCCGGCCACGAGATGAGCCACGGCGTCTGTGCCCGCACCGCCAACCTCACCTACCGCGGTGAGTCCGGCGGCCTGAACGAAGCCAACTCGGACATCTTCGGCACCATGGTCGAGTTCATGGCCCACGGGGGCGGCACCACCACCGTGCCCAACTACAGCAACATCACCTCGACCATCAACGTCTACTGGACCGGAACCACCACCCCCACGCCTTCCACCAGCAAGGCCGTGCCCGCCGCCAACTACTACATCGGCGAGCAGCTGGCCACCGCCAGCTACTACCGGCCCCTGCGCTTCATGCACAAGCCCAGCCTGGACGGCAAGAGCCCCGACGCCTGGTCCAAGTCCCTCGGCCGCCTGGACGTCCACTACAGCTCCGGCGTCGCGAACCACTTCTTCTTCCTCCTGTCCCACGGCAGCCAGATCGACACCTTCTCCGACGGCATCCAGTCCCCCATGGCCAACGGCGTCACCAGCATCGCCGGCCTGGGCAACGACAAGGCCTCCCGCATCTGGTATCGCGCCCTCACGGTCTACATGACCAGCAGCACCAACTACGCCGGTGCCCGCACCGCCACCCTGAGCGCCGCCGCCGACCTCTACGGCGCCGCCTCCGTGGAATACAACACCGTGAACACCGCCTGGAAGGCCGTCAACGTCCTCTAGGACCACGGCTCCATCCCCCACAGCGCCCCGGGTTCCCGGGGCGCTGTTCGTTCCGGGCGGCTTCCCTCACGGGAGCCCCTGCCTGATAGTGGTGCTTGATGACCGTCTCCACCCGGCGCACCTGCCCCAGCTGCCAGACCCGCCTCTCCCCCCTCGCGGCGGAATGTCCGGAGTGCGGCCTGGCCCTGGCGCCGCCGCGGCGGGGGCGCCCCATGCTCTTCCAGGCCTCGGCCCTGGCGCAGGTGCCCCTCGAAGCCTCCCCCCGGGCCCTGACCGCCCCCGCCCTGGGCCGGGTTCCGGAAGTGGCGGTGGAGGTGGCCCCCGAGGAGCTGCAGCGAACCGACGCCGGCGATCCCCTCCCCGCCCCCGGGTTCCACCCCCAGGCCGTCCTCGGGATCCAGGATCCCAGCTCCAGCTTCTGGCCCCTGGTGAAGGTAGAAGCCGCCGAGGCGCTCCTGCTCGCCCTCGTCCAGGGCCTGACCCTGGTCCTCCCGGCCTGGGCCCTGGGCATCTCCCCCCTGCGGCTTCTCGCCGGGGCCTGGCCCTTCGTGGTGCCCTATCTGTTCGCGACGTCCTGGATCCTCTTCATGGCGCCCCTGGTGCTCACGGGCCAGTCTCCGCTCATGGCGCCCTTCGGCGTGACCCTGCCCGAGAACGCCCCGGAGCGGCGCATCACCTTCTCGCTCGTGCATCTCATCTCGGTGGCCTGCTTCCCCCTCAGCTTCCTCTGCATGGTGCTGAGCCCCCGGCACCAGACCCTGGGAGAGCTGCTCAGCGGCCAGGAGCTGCTGACGCGCCCCACGGGCCGGATGCGCTGAAGGGCGCTCCCTTCCTGCTTGGGGCCTACTGGGGCAGATGCATGGGCACGGACGTGACGATCACGCCGGGCTTCACGAGCAGGGCGGCCTTGATGCGCAGGGCGCTCTGGTTGTGCAGGAACTGCTGCCACCACTTGGGGGCGATGAACTCCGGCAGGATGACCGTGAGGACCAGCTCAGGCTCCGCGAGCCGGATGCGGTCCACCTCCGCCAGGATCGGCTCCACGACCTTGCGGTAGGGGCTTGGGATGCAGCGCAGGGGCACGCCCATGCCGTAGATGGTCCAATCCGCCCGCAGCTTCTCCATGGCCCTGCTCTCCCGGACGCCGTCGGAGCCCAGGTCCACCGTCAGGGCCTCCACGCGGTCCCCGGCGACGTGGCGGCCGTAGAGCAGGGACTGCACCACCCCCCGGTGGATGCTGTTCACCAGCACCAGGGCATGGTGCTTGGTGGGCAGGGTGGCGTCCGTTCGGCTGGCGGCCAGCTTGCCCTTCACGCCGACATAGTGGCGGCGGATGTTGAAGTGCACCACCACCAGGGCCGGCACCAGGAGGATCACGATCCAGGCCCCGTGGATGAACTTGGTGACGGCAATGTCGAGCAGCACCACGAAGGCGGTGATGGCCCCCAGGCCGTTGATGGCCGCCTTCAGGTGCCAGTGCCGGCCCCTCACCTTCCTCCAGTGGGCCACCATGCCTGTCTGGCTGATGGTGAAGCCCATGAACACGCCCGCGGCGTAGAGGGGCAGCAGGATGTCCGTGTTGGCATGGAAGACCCAGACCAGCACCCCCGAGAAGAAGAAGAGGATGAGGATGCCGTTGGAGAACACCAGGCGGTCGCCCTGGCTCGCGAACTGGCGGGGCAGGAACCCGTCCCGGGCCTGGAGCGCCGCCAGGCGGGGGAAATCCGCGAAGGCCGTATTGGCCGCCACCACCAGGATCGCGAAGGTGAATCCCTGGACCACGTAGTAGACCAGCTTCGGCAACCCGTGGCTCACGTCGCCCAGGATGGCCTTGTTCAGCTTGGACAGGAGCGTCTCGGCCACCACCGCGGGATCCGCACTGTGCTGGTAGGTCACGCCAAACCGGTGGGCCAGGAGCGTGATCCCCAGGAACATGACCGCCAGCAGCCCCACCATCCACAGCATGGTCTTGGCGGCATTGGGGCCGGCGGGGTCCCTGAAGGCCGTCGTGCCGTTGCTGATGGCCTCGACGCCGGTCAGAGCCGTGCATCCGGCGCTGTAGGCCCGCATGAACACCCAGGCCATGGTGAGGCCCGCCAGGTGCGTGCCTTGCTCCATGGCCGCCTGCGCCTGGACCGGCGTGGGCCCGCCCGCGATCACCAGCTTCAGCGTCCCGTAGCCGAGCACCACGAGGATGCTGATGACGAAGCCGTAGGTGGGGATGGCGAACAGGCCGCCGCTCTCCTTGACCCCGCGGAGGTTCATGAGGGCGATGAAGCCGATGGCCGCCAGAGTCAGGGAGACGTTGTGCCCCTCCAGGGCCGGAAGGGCCGCCGTGATGGCCGCCACGCCCGAGGACACGGACACGGCCACCGTCAGGATGTAGTCCAGGAGCAGGGAGGCTCCGGCGGTCAGGGCGGCGAGGTCGCCCAGGTTCTCCATGGCGACGATGTAGGCCCCGCCGCCGCCGGGATAGGCCAGGATGGTCTGCCGGTAGCTGACGGCCAGGATGGCCAGCAGGGCCACGATGCCCAGGGCCACCGGGATGGACCAGCCGAACAGGGCATAGCCCGCGGCTCCGGCCAGGGCCCCGGCTCCGAGGGCATGGCCCACCGTGCTGGACAGGGAGGCCATGATCTCCTGGGTGGCATAGGCCACCGAGGACAGGGCGTCGGAACTGAACACCGCCAGGGCGACAGGATTGCTGATCTTGGTGTGCTGCGTCTCTTCGCTGGAGAGCCGACGTCCCAGCAGGATCCGCCTCAAGCTCTGCATCCGTGTCTCCCGGACAGAACGCTACTCCAGTATGGGCTCCAGGTGGTAGGGGATCGAGATCACCACAGTCTTGGGCTTCATGAGCAGGGTGCCCTTGATGCGCCAGGCGGTCTGGTTGTGCAGGAGGTTGGCCCACCAGTGGCCCGTGACGAATTCCGGCAGGATCACGGTGATGGTGTACTCCGGCTCCACGCGGCGCATGCGGTCCAGCTCCTCCACGATGGGCTCCACGATCTTGCGGTAGGGGCTGCGGATGGACCGGAGGGGGATGCCCTCGCAGTACCGCGGCCAGTCGGACCGCAGCTTCTCCAGGGCGGCGCTGTCGCGGCCGTGCTCATCGGGGAAGTCGACGGTGAGGGCCTCGACTTCGCCGTGATCCGCGATGACCTTGGCATAGTTCAGGGACTGCACCACGCCGGAGTGGATACCGGAGACGAGCACCACCACGCGGTTCTTGCGGGGCGTGATGAAGTCCGCCCGACTGCCGGCCAGGATGGACTTCACGCGGATGTAGTGCCGGTGGATGTTGAAGAAGGTCATCACCATGAGGGGCAGGACCAGCACCACCACCCAGGCCCCATGGGTGAACTTCGTCAGGATGATCACCGTCATGACGACCAGGGTGGTGAGGCCCCCGGCGCCGTTGATCAGCGACTTGAAGACCCACCGGCGGCCGCGGAGCTTCAGCCAGTGCCGGACCATGCCCATCTGGGACAGCGTGAACCCCAGGAAGACGCCCACGGCGTAGAGCGGCAGCAGGTGGTGCTCACGGGCGTTGAAGATCCACAGGAGGACGCCCGAGAGGAAGGACAGGATGAAGATGCCGTTGGAGAACACCAGGCGATCGCCCTGGCTGGAGAACTGGCGGGGCAGGAAGCCGTCGCGGGCCATCATGGCCGCCAGGCGCGGGAAGTCCGCATAGGCCGTGTTGGCCGCCAGGCAGAGGATCAGCATGGTGAAGGCCTGCATGAGCAGGTAGGTGATGTGAGGAAGCCCCGGCCCGTTCCCCAAAATCCGGTGCTCCAGCATGGACAGCAGCGATTCGCCCTCGCCGGTGTACATGATGCCGAAGTGGTTGGACAACCAGGTGATGCCCAGGAACATGGCGCCGAGCATCAGCACCATGGCGATCATGGTCTTGCCCGCGTTCCGCGCCGTGGGCTCCCGGAAGGCCGATACCCCGTTGGAGATGGCCTCCACGCCCGTGAGGGCCGTGCAGCCGGCGGCATAGGCCTTCATGAACACCCAGATGGCGATCCAGCCCGGCAGGGGCGGCGCCACCACCGCGTGATGTTCCCCCGCGGCCACGCCTCCCGCGAAGTAGCGCCAGAACCCGAGCCCGATGATCGCGAACATCGAGATCACGAACCCGTAGGTCGGAACGGAGAACACCGCCCCGCTCTCCTTCACCCCCCGCAGGTTCATCAGCCCGATGAAGGCCACCACGGCCAGGGCGAGGGCCACCCGGTGGGTGTCCGCCCCGGGAAAGGCGCTGGTGATGGCGGTGACGCCGGCGGAGACGCTCACGGCCACCGTCAGCACGTAGTCCACCAGCAGGGAGGCGCCCGCCACCTGGGCCGGGAGCTCGCCCAGGTTCTCCTTGGCCACGATGTAGGCGCCGCCACCGCTGGGGTAGGCGAAGATGGTCTGCCGGTAGCTGATGGTGAGGATGGTCAGCAGCAGCACGATGCCCACGGCCACGGGCCAGGACCAGGACAGCACCGCCGGCCCGAAGGCTGCCATGGCCATGTAGGGGCCCAGGGCGGCCATGATTTCCCCGGTGGCATAGGCCACGGAGGAGAGCGCGTCGGAGCTGAACACCGCCAGGGCGACGGGGTTGCTGATGCGGGCCTCGTGGCTTTCCTCGCTGGCGAGGCGGCGGCCCAGCAGGAGGCGTCGGACATTGGCCATGTTCAAGGCTCCTGGTTCAGCGGGCCATCAGCCAGAGGCCGGAGAGGGTGGCCGCGAGTCCCACCAGCTTGGAGGGCTGGAGCTGCTCGCGGAAGAGGAGGAAGGCCATCAGGGCCACGAGGATGAAGTTCGCATTCATGATGCCCACGCCCACGGCGGCCTTGGCGCCCCGAAAGAAGCTTTCGTTCACGGCGATCAGGGCCGCCGCGGTGGCGATCCCGGCCACCAGGGCCCAGGCCGTGGCTCCGGCGGGCGCGCCAGGGCGCCCGCGCCACAGCCAGTAGGCCAGCGCCAGGGGCACCTCGCCGGCCACCACCCAGAAGAGCACCGCCGCCGGAGGCAGCCCGTGGTGACCCGCGGCCTTCATGCCCAGGTTGCCCAGGCCCATGAGGACCATCGCCGCCATTGCCCAACCCAACCACGCCATACCCGGCACACCCCAAAGGAACCCATTATGGGGGCAGGCGCAGGCTGTGGGGACAAGGGTTGACGGACGCCACAGGCGCCGGGGTCCTTCCGCCTGGGGGCGGACGGGTTGGAGATTCCGGTCCGCTACGGGAAACTGGAGGTTCGCAAGGAGGGCGGATGCCCCGATTCTCGAAGCGCGTGGGCCGCGAAGTGCTCGAAGGACACCCCCGCCTCCCCGAGTGGATCACCAAGGAGCGGGTGAAACTGGGCGACCTCCACGGCATGAAGGCGGGCCTGCGGGATTCGCACCTGCACACCGTCTGCGAGGAGGCCCGCTGTCCCAACCGGACCCACTGCTTCACCCATGGCACGGCCACCTTCCTCCTCATGGGCGAGGTCTGCACCCGCGCCTGCGGCTTCTGCAGCATCCAGAGCGGCAAGCCGAGGGCCCTGGACCCCCACGAGCCCGCCGAGACGGCCGAGCGCGTGGCCGCGCTCGGCCTGCGCTTCGCTGTGCTGACCTCCGTGAACCGGGACGACCTGCCGGATGGCGGCGCCGCCCACTTCGCCGAGACCGTGCTGGCCATCAAGCGCCGCAACCCCGGCGTGGGCGTGGAGGTGCTGGTGCCGGACTTCCTGGGCGATCTCGACGCCGTGGCCCGGGTGGTGGCCGCGGGCCCCGCTGTCTTCAACCACAACACGGAGACCGTGCCCAGCCTCTACCCCGAAGTGCGGCCCGCGGGGCGCTTCGAGCGCAGCCTCCGCGTGCTGGCGCACGCGAAGGAGATGGGAAGAGCCCTGTACGGTGAGGCATTCCGCACCAAGAGCGGCCTCATGCTCGGCCTGGGCGAGACCGAATTCGAGCTGATGACGACCCTCGAGGCCCTGGCCGCCCATGGCGTCAACATCCTCACCCTGGGCCAGTACCTGCGCCCCACCCGCCACCAGCTGCCCGTGAAGCGCTACGTGCATCCGGACGAGTTCGCCGCCCTGGGCGCCAAGGCCAAGGCCTTCGGCTTCCAGACCGTCTACGCCGGACCCCTCGTGCGCTCCAGCTTCAACGCCCACGAAGTCGCAGGCATGGAAGGCATCAGCATCGCCTGAGGCTTGCTTCACCGCGGGATTTCGGACTCAGTCCCGCCGCGGATCCACCACGATGGCCACGGGCTCGGCGGGGCAGGCGAAGACGCAGAGGCCGCAGCCCGTGCAGGCCTCCGCCTCCACCACCGGATGCCCCACGGCCTCGCCCTCGGCCGGCGGGGCGATGCGGATGGCCTCCTCCGGGTAGGGGCAGCGGTCCACGCACACGCGGCAGGCGCGGGGCTCCCGGTCCACGTCGCCCCAGGTGACGCAGAGGCTCGGCTTCACGCGGGCCGTGCCCATGCGGACGGCCTTCGGTCCCTCGATCACCGTGCCGTCCCGGAGGGTCCGCGTGGGCCAGACCAGGGCCTCGTCGTCGCATTCGGCCACGCAGGGCAGCGTGGTGCAGAGGAAGCAGGGGATGCTGCGCGGGTCGAGGTAGGGCGTCTTCAGGCCCAGGCCCGCGTTGGGGCCCGCCTTGAGGATGGCGTTCTCGGGACAGGCCCGCATGCACTTGTCGCAGCGGGTGCACTTGGTGAGGAACTCCAGCTCGTCCAGGGCCCCGGGGGGCCGCAGCAGCTTGGGCCCAAGGTTCGTCACCGCCTCCTCGACCCTATTGGCCACGAAGCCGGCGAACAAGGTGCCGAGGGACTTGAAGAAGTCGCCTCGTTCCTGGGGTTCGTCCAGCTTCTTCGCCATCGCCGCCTCAGTCCATGAGTCCCAGTACCCGCATGGTGGGCCGCAGGGTCCCCCAGAGCACGGGGTCGAAGCCCAGGGTGAGGACGGCGGCCTTCCCGTCCCCCGCGAGGTCCAGGTGGGCCAGGAGGTCCGCGCTTACGGCCACATCGCGGGAGCTGGGCGCCGCGTCCACCCAGGCCACCCCGACCGGAGCCGCCTTCTTCGCCAGGGACTGCCCCTCCGCGGCGCGGATCTGAAGGACCAGGAGGTCCCCGTGGAACGAGGGCACGCGAATCTCCATGAGCCGGCCCTTGCCCGCGACCGGAGGGACCGGCACCACCTCGAAGGCCTGGCGGTAACCCAGCTTGGCGAGGTCCGGATCCTCGCCGTTGAGGACGGCCAGGGTCTGCTCCACGAGCCCATCCAGGCCCCGGTCGCCCATCCAGGCCACGGACCGCAGGTGGGTGCCGCCGACGTCGCCGATGCCCTCCAGCAGGGACGGCAGAAGCGCCAGCACCTGCTCCAGGGCCGGGCGCCCCCTGAGGGACTTCACCCCCTGGGGCCACCGGCCCGCCAGGGGCACGGGGTCGACCCGGGCCTCGGGCTCGGCCCGCAGGTCCAGGATGCGCCCCGGGAACCCCTCCAGGAAGGAGGGCTCGGGTGTGTCAGCGAGGATCACCGCGTCCAGGCCCTCCAGCAGCGCGGGATCGGGGGCGAAGACCACCAGGTCCCCCTCCTCCTCCGCCAGGGTGAGCGGACCGATGGACAAGGGCACCACCGAGGCATCCTGCGCCTCCAGCGCGTTCACGAGTTCGCGACCCAGCAGTGTCTGGGCGCCGATGACGGCGAGCTTCAGCATGTCGTACCTTTCGATGTCGGTGTCAGACGCGGACGGCGGCCTCGTCGGCCGGAGCGTGATCCTTCAGGGCGGCGGCCACCGGGCCCGCCAGGAAGGTCCGCACCTGGTCACCGGCCCGGCCCGTGAAGCGGCCGGCATCCAGCAGAGCGGCCAGCTCGGACTCGGTCATGGCCCAGGCGGGATCCGCCGCCAGGAGCTTCAGCAGCTCGTTGGGACGGCCCTCGGCCTTGATGCGGCGGCCGGCCTCCAGGGCGGCCACGCGGAAGCGCTCGTGCAGGTCCTGGCGGTCCCCTCCCCGCTTCACGGCCTCCATGAGCAGCACCTCGGCGGCCATGAAGGGCAGCTCCTGGGCCAGGCGCGCCTCGATCATCTTCGGGTAGACGACGAGGCCCGAGGCCACGTTGCGCAGCAGCACCAGAATGGCGTCCGCCGCCAGCAGGCCCTGGCTGATGGTGAGGCGCCGGTGGGCGCTGTCGTCCAGGGTGCGCTCCATCCACTGGCTGGCGCTGGTCTGGTAGCTGGAGGGCATGAGGCCCAGCACGAAGCGGGCGAGGCTGTTGATCCGCTCGCTGCGCATGGGGTTCCGCTTGTAGGGCATGGCGGAAGATCCGATCTGCTTCGACTCGAAGGGCTCTTCCACCTCCTTGAGGTGCTGGAGCAGGCGCAGGTCGCAGGCGAACTTCGAGGCGCTGGCCGCGATGCCGCAGAGCACCTGGCCGATGCGGTCCTCCAGCTTGCGGGTGGCGGTCTGCCCGCTGACGGGGATGGCCGGGAAGCCCACCTTCCCGCAGAAGCGCCGCTCCAGGGCTTCGACCTTGTCGCCGTCGCCCTCGAACAGCTCGAGGAAGCTGGCCTGGGTGCCCGTGGTGCCCTTCACGCCGCGCACGGGCGTGGTGTGGATGAGGTGGTCCAGGTCCTCCAGGTCCAGCAGCAGATCCTGGATCCACAGGCTGGCCCGCTTGCCCACGGTGGTGGGCTGGGCGGGCTGGAAGTGGGTGAAGCCCAGCGTCGGCTGGTCCTTCCACTGGCCCGCGAAGGTGGCCAGCGAGGCGATCACGTCCTGGAGGCGGCGGCGCAGCAGGGCCAGGGCCTCCTGCACGATGAGCAGGTCGCCGTTGTCCGTCACGAAGCAGCTGGTGGCGCCCAGGTGGATGATGGGCCGGGCACCGGGCGCCTGCTCGCCCCAGGCGTGGATGGCGGCCATCACATCGTGGCGCAACGCGGACTCATGCCTCGCGATGGCGTCCAGGTCCACCTCGTCCTGGGTGGCCCTCAGCTCGGCAATCTGGGCCGCCGTGACCGGAAGGCCCAGCTCGGATTCGGCCTCCGCCAGGGCGATCCACAGCCGCCGCCACACCCGCTGGCGGTAGAGGGGCGAGAGCAGGCGCACCATGGCCTTGCTCGCGTAGCGGCTGGCCAGGGGATGCTCGAAACGCTCCAGGTCGGATCCGTCGTGGGGCGGGAGGAAGGGCATGGGAACTCCGGCCTTCCAGTGTCTCACAGGCTCCGACCTGTGATTCCGCTCACGAAGAGGCTTCCATGCCCTGCTCGAAGCGCGGCTAGGATAGGGCATCACCCTGGAGCCTCCGCCATGTACGAAGTGATCCGAACCTCCGATCCCGCTGTGTTCCAGGCCCTGGAGCTGGAGGTGCAGCGCCAGCGGCATCACCTGGAGCTCATCGCGTCGGAGAACTACGCCTCCCGCGCGGTCATGCAGACCATGGGATCGCACTTCACCAACAAGTACGCGGAGGGCTACCCGGGCAAGCGCTACTACGGCGGCTGCAGCCAGGTGGACATCGTGGAGAACCTGGCCCGCGACCGCGCCAAGCAGATCTTCGGCGCCGAGCACGCCAACGTGCAGCCCCACAGCGGCGCCCAGGCCAACATGGCGGTCTACCTCGCCGCCTTGAAGCCCGGCGACACGGTGATGGGCCTCGACCTGGCCCATGGCGGCCACCTCACCCACGGGCATCCGCTGAACAGCTCCGGCATCCTCTACAAGTTCGTGCCCTACCACGTGCGCCAGGAGGACGAGCGCGTGGACATGGACGAGGTGCGCGCCCTCGCCAAGCAGCACAACCCCAAGATGATCGTGGTGGGGGCCTCGGCCTACAGCCGCACCTGGAACTTCCCCCTCTTCCGGGAGATCTGCGACGAGGTCGGCGCCATGCTCATGGTGGACATGGCCCACATCGCCGGGCTGGTGGCCACGGGACATCACCCCAACCCCGTGCCGCACGCGGATTTCGTCACCACCACCACCCACAAGACCCTCCGGGGCCCCCGCGGCGGCATGATTCTCTGTAAATCCCAATATGCCAAAGATTTGGATCGTTCCGTCTTCCCGGGTGTCCAGGGCGGCCCCCTCATGCATGTCATCGCCGCCAAGGCTGTGGCCCTGCACGAGATCATGCAGCCCGAGTTCAAGGCCTACAGCGGCCAGGTGATCCGCAACGCCCACGCCCTGGCCAAGGGCCTGCAGGAGCGCGGCTGGCGCATCGTCAGCGGCGGCACGGACAACCACCTCTTCCTCGTGGACCTGCGGGACCACGACCTCCTGGGCCACGAAGCGGAATCCTGCCTCCACCGGGCCGGCATGACCACCAACAAGAACGGCATCCCCTTCGACCCCAACCCGCCCCTCAAGCCCTCCGGCGTCCGCCTGGGCAGCCCCGCCCTCACCACCCGCGGCATGAAGGAGGAGGAGATGGACCAGATCGCCCGCTTCTTCGACGTGACCCTGCGGCACCGGGCCGACGAATGCACCTTCGCCCGCATCCGCCAGGAAGTGTTCCATCTGACGGACCAGTTCCCCATTCCCGAGTAATCCGTTCCATCACGGACCCTGGACCGCCGCCAAAACGCCTCGCGTTTTGGCGGTATGTTTTTGGAGGAGGAAACGTGCTCGCCGATGGGTTGTTCGTTTATGGCTCCCTGCGGGAGGGTGGGTCGAACCACGCCTGGCTGGTGCGGACCCATCCCGAGGGACTCACCCGGGCCTGGGTGGCGGGGCGGCTCTTCCACCTGCCGGCAGGCTACCCCGCCCTGGTGCCGGAGCCCGATCCTGCGGAGCCGCCGCCGGGTCCCGGCTGGGTGCGAGGCGACTTCGTAGGGTACGAGGACGAGGGGGATCTCGATTCCGCCCTGGCCGACTTGGACCCCCTGGAAGGTGTGGAGGAGGGCCTCTTCACCCGCGAAATCCGCCCCGTGGTCCTCGAAGGAGGCCACCACTACCGCGCCTGGGTCTATGTGTTCCATGTGGAACGCCTGCCCCGATTAGAACGAGAGGCCATCGAGCTGCCCGATGGGGACTGGGCGTCTTACCTCTGACGAAAAACGGCGCGAACCGCGCCGTTTTTCGCATGTCTAAAGCCAGGGGTAACTATAACCCCAGCTTCGGCTGTTCGCCGCCCTCGTCGGGGCCGGGATGGGCGGCCTCGCTTTCGATCAGCTCCTCCTCCTCGTCCAGGGCCATGGCGCTGGCGTCGATCTTGGCCAGGCCCACCACGCGGTCCTCGGCGCTGGCCAGCTTGAGGAGGCTGACGCCCTGGGCGTTGCGGCCGGTCTTGCGGACCTCGTCGATGAGGAAACGGATGACCATGCCCTCCTGGCTGATGAGGAGGCAACCTTCCCCAGGCTTGACGAGCTTGAAGCCCACCACCTGGCCGTTGCGGACCCCGGCCCGGATGTTGATGACGCCCGTGCCGCCTCGGCCCTGGAGCCGGTAGTCCTGGAGGAGGCTACGCTTGCCGTAGCCCTTCTCGCAGACCGTGAGCAGCATGCCGTGGTCTTCGGTGCTTTCGTCGGGCTCCACGCCCTCCGGCAGGTCCGGCAAGGGGTCCGCCACCTCCATGTCCACGATGTGGTCGCCCTTGGCCAACTTCATGCCCCGGACGCCGGTGGTGGCGCGCCCCGTGGCCCGGACGTCCTCCTCCGGGAAGCGGATGGCCTTGCCCTGGGCCGTGGCCAGGACGATCTGCTGCTGGCCCGTGGAGCGCCGCACGGCGACCAGCGTGTTGCCGTCGTCGATGTTGAGGGCGATGAGGCCGTTGGACCGGATGTTGGCATAGGCCGCCAGGCTCGACTTCTTGACCGTGCCATCGCTGGTGGCGAAGACCAGGTTCTCCCCCTCGGGGAAGTCCCGCAGGGCCATGAGGGTCACCACGTTCTCCCCGTCCTTCAGGGAGATGAGGTTCCGGATGTGCTTGCCCCGGGTGGAGGCGGCGGCCTCGGGCAGGTCGTAGACCTTCAGGGCATAGACGATGCCCTTGTCCGTGAAGGCCATGAGGGTGTCGTGGGCCTTGGTCATGAAGAGCTGCTCGACGAAGTCCTCGTCCTTGGTCTTCATGCCCACCTTGCCCTTCCCGCCCCGCCGCTGGCGGCGGTAGGCGGTGAGGTCCGTGCGTTTGATGTAGCCGGCCTTGGACATGGTGACGACCATGGGATCGTCGGGCACCACGTCCTCCATGCGGATCTCGCCGGAGTAGCCGGTGATCTCGGTGCGCCGGTCGTTGCCGAACTGCTCGGCCACCTGCTGGAACTCCTCCTTGATGACCTTCAGGAGCAGCTTCTCGTCGGCCAGGATGGCCTTGAGCTTGGCGATGAGCTTTTCCAGCTCGGCCAGCTCGTCGAGGATCTTCTCCCGCTCCAGTCCCGTGAGGCGCTGGAGGCGCATGTCCAGGATGGCCTGGGCCTGCACGGCGGACAGGCAGAGGCTGGGATCCTTCTTGAGGGCCGCGGCGCTGGCGAAGGCGCCCGCCATGAGGCCGGCCTTGGCCTCCTCGGGGGTCTTGGCGGCCCGGATGAGCTTGATGACGGCATCCAGATGGTCCAGGGCGATCTTGAGGCCCAGCAGGACGTGGTGCCGCTCCTCCGCCTTCCGCAACTGGAAGAGGGTTCGGCGGGTGACCACCTCGCGCCGGAAGCCGATGAACTCCTGCAGCACCTCCCGGAGGGTGCAGATGCGGGGCTGGCCGTTCACGATGGCCAGCATGGTGATGGGGAAGCTGTTCTGGAGCTGGGTCAGCTGGTAGAGCTGGTTCAGCACGATGTCGCTGGGCTCGTTCTTCTTCAGCTCCACCACCAGGCGGATGCCCTCGCGGTCGCTCTCGTCCCGCAGGTCGCTGATGCCGTCGATCTTCTTCTCGCGGACGAGGTCGGCGATCTTCTCAATGAGCGTGGCCTTGTTCACCTGGTAGGGCAGCTCGGTGAAGACGATCTGCTCGCGGTCGCCGGCCCGACGGATCTGCTCCACGTGGGACTTGGCCCGCACCACGCACCGGCCGCGGCCCGTGCGGTAGGCATCCACCACGCCCTCGGTGCCCAGCATGAGGCCGCCGCCGGGGAAGTCCGGCCCCTTGATGTGGGCCATGAGGCCATCCAGGCCCGTCGCAGGGTGGTCGATGAGGGTCACCAGGGCCGAGCAGCACTCCCGCAGGTTGTGGGGGGGGATGCTGGTGGCCATGCCCACCGCGATGCCCTGAGAGCCGTTCACCAGCAGGTTGGGGAAGCGGGTGGGCAGGACGAGGGGCTCCTGCATGCTGCCGTCGTAGTTGGGGCCGAAATCCACCGTGTCCTGGTCGATGTCGCCCATCATCTCGTTGGCCAGCCGGGAGAGGCGGGCCTCGGTGTAGCGCATGGCCGCGGCCGAGTCGCCGTCGATGGACCCGAAGTTGCCCTGGCCGTCCACCAGCACGTGGCGCATGGAGAAGGGCTGGGCCATGCGGACGAGGGTGTCGTAGATGGCCGAATCGCCATGGGGGTGGTACTTACCCATCACGTCGCCCACGGTGCGGGCGGACTTCTTGTAGGCCCGGTTCCAGTCGTTCCCCGCCTCGCCCATGGCGAACAGCACACGGCGGTGCACGGGCTTGAGGCCGTCCCGCACATCGGGCAGGGCCCGGCCCACGATGACGCTCATGGCGTAGTCCAGGTAGGACTTCCGCATTTCCTTTTCGATTTCCAGGGGCTCGATGCGATTCAGGTTCATGTGTTTCCCGGTGTTCTACGTGGAACGCAGCTCGACATCCTGCAAAAACAGGACTTAGATGTCGATGTTCTCCGCGAGGAGGGCGTTGGTCTCGATGAAGCGGCGCCGGGGTTCCACGGCATCGCCCATGAGGACGGTGAAGATCTCGTCGGCCTCCACCGCGTCGTCGACGCGGACCTGCAGCAGGGTGCGGCGCTCGGGGTCCATGGTGGTCTCCCAGAGCTGCTCCGGGTTCATCTCGCCCAGCCCCTTGTAGCGCTGGATGCCCAGGCCCCGCTTCCCCTCCTCCAGAACCATGGCCAGCATGGCCTCGGGGTCCGAGAAGACCTGCTCCTTGCCGAGCTTGGGGGTGCTCTCCTCGGCCTCATCGTCGGCGTCCTTGTCCTTCTGGGCTTCCTTGACGTCCTTGAGGCGCCGGAGGCGCAGCTCGCCCCCCCGGAATCCCGCCAGCTCCACCTGGAGGGTGGCCAGGCGGCGGAATTCGCCCCAGTGGGCCACCTGGCTGTCGATCCAGAGCGTGATGGGGCGGCTCATGTGCATGCGCACCAGGCGAAGGCGGTGGGAGGCCGGCACGGACACCGGGGCCCCGCCCTCCTCGTCCGAGGGCACTTCCATGGCCTCGATGGTCTCGATCTCGCAGGTGCCCAGTTTCTGGCGGGTGATGGCGGCGGCCAGCTCCTCCAGGGCCTCCCGGGTCTGGAACCGCTCGGGGTCCAGCAGGCCCTCGGCCAGGAGGGCGCGCACCAGGGGCTGAGCGTAGCCGCGGCGGTCCAGCTTGCCGAAGAGCTGCTGCACCTCGCCCCACTTCTTCATCTCGCGCACCAGGGTGGCGCCCTTGTGCTCGGTGCCGTCCGGAAGGCTGAGGGTCCAGCCGTCCAGGGCCTTCTGGAAGAGGAACTCCTCCAGGGCCCGCTCGTCCTTGAGGTACTTCTCGGTCTTGCCCTTCTTCACCTTGTAGAGGGGTGGCTGGGCGATGTAGAGGTGGCCCCGCTCCACCAACTCGGGCATCTGCCGGTAGAAGAAGGTCAGCAGGAGGGTGCGGATGTGGGAGCCGTCCACGTCGGCGTCGGTCATGAGCACGATCTTGTGGTAGCGGAGGCTCTCGACCTTGAACTCCTCCTTGCCGATGCCCGTGCCCAGCGCCTGGATGAGCACGCGCAGCTCGTTGTGGCCGAGGATCTTGTCGAAGCGGGCCTTCTCCACGTTCAGGACCTTGCCCTTGAGGGGCAGGATGGCCTGGGTGGCCCGGTGGCGGCCCTGCTTGGCGCTGCCGCCGGCGGAATCGCCCTCCACCAGGAAGATCTCACTGAGGGCCGGGTCCTTCTCCTGGCAGTCCGCCAGCTTGCCAGGCAGGCCGCCCCCGTCCAGGGCGCCCTTGCGGCGGGTCAGCTCGCGGGCCTTGCGGGCGGCCTCGCGGGCCCGGGCGGCCTCGATGGCCTTCTCCAGGATGGCCTTGGCCTCCCGGGGGTTCTCCTCGAAGAAGCTGGAGAGCTTGTCGTAGACGATGGTCTGGACGATGCCCTTGACCTCCGAGGACACCAGGCGGTCCTTGGTCTGACTGGAAAACTTGGGATCAGGAACCTTGGCGCTAATGACCGCCGTGAGGCCCTCGCGGATGTCCTCGCCCGAGAGGCTCACCTTGGCGCTCTTCAGCAGGTTGTTCTTCTCGGCATAGGCGTTGATCACGCGCGTCATGGCGGCCCGGAAGCCCTCCAGGTGCGCGCCGCCGTCCCGGTTGCGGATGTTGTTCGTGAAGCAGTAGAGGGTCTCCTGGTAGGAGTCGTTCCACTGGAGGGCCACCTCCACGGTGGTGTCCTGCTTCTCGTCCTTGATGAGGATCGGGGGCTTGTGGAGGACCGGCTTGTTGCGGTTCAGGTGCTCCACGAAGGCGCTGATGCCGCCGGCGTTCATGAAGTCGTGGGTGCTGCCCGAGCGCTCGTCCGTGATGCGGATGTGGACGCCCTGGTTCAGGTAGCTCAGCTCCCGCAGGCGCTGGCTGAGGATCTCGAAGCTGAAGTCGAGGACGTTGTTGAACACCTCGGGATCGGGCTGGAAGCGCACGCGGGTGCCGCGCCGGGCCGTGGGCCCCACCACCTTCAGGGGGGCGTCCGCCTTGCCCTGGGAGAAGGTCATGGCGTGCTCCTGGCCCTCCTTCCAGACGGTGAGCCAAAGCTTGCTGGAGAGGGCGTTCACGCAGGACACGCCCACGCCATGGAGGCCGCCGGAGACCTTGTACGCGTTCTTGCCCTCGGTGCTGGTGTTGTCGAACTTCCCGCCGGCGTGGAGCACCGTCATGATCACTTCCGCCGCGCTGCGGCCCTCCTCCTTGTGGATGTCCACGGGGATGCCGCGGCCGTTATCCTCCACGCTGCAGCTGCCGTCGCCGTGCAGGACCACGTCCACGCGCGTGCAGAAGCCCGCCAGGGCCTCGTCGATGGCGTTGTCCACCACCTCGTAGACCATGTGGTGCAGGCCACTGCCGTCATCGGTGTCGCCGATGTACATGCCGGGCCGCTTCCGGACGGCCTCGAGGTCTCTCAGGACCGTGATGTTGTCGGCGGTGTAGGTATCGGATTCCTGGGGGGTGTGGACACGGGCGCGGGAGACTTCTTCAGACATCAAGACTCACTTGGTTGGGTACGGTGGAATGCGGTGGTGCGGGCGCCGTTCAGGCGGTGGCGCTGGTGGCGAAGCGGACGGGCATAAGGACGTAGCGGAAGCTGAAGTCCTCCAGGCTGGGCGACATGAAGACGCCCTGGCCCACCTCGTCCTTGAACTGGTAGACCACCTCTTCGCCGGGGAGCCGCTCCAGCAGTTCCGTGAGGTAGTCGATGTTGAAGGCCAGCTCGAAAGGCTGTTCCTCGCCCGTGAAGGGCAGCGTGGCCTGGTTCACGCCCTCGTCCGGGTGCTGGAAGACCGTGCGCAGGTTGGGGAATTCGTAGAACAGGCGCACGTTCTTGTTGTAGTCGTCCTTCTTCAGGCCCACGAAGCGCAGGGTGCGGAGGAAGACCTCGCGGTCCATGATCACGCGCTTTGGCAGCTCCGCGGGCAGCACCTTCTCGTAGGCGGGGTAGTTGCCGGTGACGAGGCGGGTGCTGAACTTCAGGCCCGGCTGGTCCAGGAAGAGCGTGGTGCCGTCCCAGCAGAGCTCCACCTCGCCCTCGTCTCCCAGCAGGGTGGGGATGAGGTCCAGGGCGCGCTTGGGCACGATGAGCCGCACCTCGTCCTTGAGCTTGGTGTCGCAGGGGACCTCCGCCACGGCGAGCCGGAAGCCGTCCGTGGAGACCACGCGCACATGGTGCTTGGAGAGGTGCACCAGCACGGCCGAAAGGGTGGGCTTGGTGGCATCCTTGCTCACCGCGATGGAGCCCAGCTGGATGGCCCGCTTGAAGCGCAGCACGGGGATCTTCACCACGGGCAGCTGGTTTCCGGGCCCGGGGAGCTCCGGGAAGCCCTCGCCGGGCTGGATGTTGTGCTCGGAGTTCATGCCCTTGGCCCGCAGCCACAGGCGACCGCCGGCATCGGGGCACTCCAGGCTCAGGAGCCCCTCGGGAAAGACCCGCACGGTCTCGATGAACTTCTTGCCGGGCACGGCCATGGTCCACTCGCCCTGCCCCTCGCCGGGCACGGTGGCTTCGAAGGCCAGCTCCATGTCCGTGGCCTTCAGCACGACCTCCTTGGGGCGCACGTCCATCAGGATGTGCTGGAGGATGGGCAACGTGACCCGACGGTCCAAGGCGTGCTTCAGAATCCCCAGGGTGCGATCCAGACGATCCTTGGAAACCTGTAACTGAAGACTCATGTATCACCCTTGATGATGCTGAAGCCCAGGACAACCTGTGGAATGACGTCTCAAAGCCCTATCCTACCGGAGTTTCCCCGCTCGGGACAGGCTGTGGAGAGGCTCCGGGGAGGTGCGGAATCCAGGGCCCGGGACCCCTCCGCGCGGCCTGGTCGGCTGGTTTGCGGATTCCCCGGAGGGACCCTGTGTTGAAAACACATTAACAACAATTAAATCAATGAATGCTATTCAAGAGGGCCTGGACCATCCTGTGGAATTCCGGATCGCGCTTCATGCGCTCCCGCACCGAGTCGATGGCGTTCATGACGGTGGAGTGGTGCATGCTGAAGGAGCGCCCGATGTCCGTGAAGGGCGCGGAGGCGATCTCCCGAGCCAGGTACATGGCCACCTGCCGCGGCACGAGGATGACCTGCTGACGGGAGCGCTTCTTCATGAGGTCCACGAAGGAGACGTTGAAGGTCTCCGCCGTCATGCGGTAGATCCGTTCGGGCGGCACGCCGGCCGTGGGCTCTTCCCCGCTCTGGCCCTGGAAGGCCGCGTGGGCCACTTCCAGCGTGGGGGGGACACCGATGAGGCTGGCCTGGAAGATGACGCGGGTGAGAAAGCCCTCCAGGTCGCGGACGCTGCCCTTGGCCTTGTGGGCGATGAAGGTGAGCACGTCCTCGGGGATGGGGGGCACGTTCTTGAAGTCCGCGTCCTCCAGCTTCTTCTTCAGGATGGCGATGCGGGTCTCGAAGTCCGGAGGCTGGATGTCGGCCGTGAGGCCCCACTTGAAGCGCGTGATGAGCCGCTCGTGGCAACCCTCGAGCCGCTGCGGCGGCTTGTCCGAGGTGAGGACGATCTGCTTTCCGTGCTGGAGCAGGTACTCCAGGATGTAGAAGATCTCTTCCTGCGTCCGCTCCATCTTCCCCAGCGTCTGCACGTCATCCAGCAGCAGCACGTCGTTCTGCTGGTACTTCTTCCGCATGGGCTCGGTGTTCTTGGCCTTGATGGCGACCGTGAGCTCGTTGAAGAAGTTGTCCACCTTGAGGTAGGCCACACGGAGCTTCGGATTGCGCGCCAGCAGGCCCTTCCCGATGCCCACCATGAGGTGGGTCTTGCCGAGCCCGGCGCCGCCGTAGATGAACAGGGGATTCATGCTGAGGGGCGTGGCGGCCTTGCCGTAGCTGTCCACCACGGCCTTGGCGGCGGCGAAGGCCAGCTGGCTGCCCGGGCCCACCACGAAGCGGTCCAGGGTGTAGCGGTTGAAGAGGTAGGGGAAGGAGGTGGGCGCCTCGGCGGCGGCATAGGCGGCATGGGAGCCGGACTCGCTCTTCCTGGGCGGGGCCGCGGGCTCCACGGGCGGGGCGCCGGTCACCTGGAACACCAGGTGGAGGTCCGCCAAGCCGCCCTGGGCCAGCGCGTCGTTGAACTCCTCGGGCAGCTGCTGCTCGATCCAGAGCTTGGCGGCGGCGCTGGGGACCCGGATCCACAGGGTCCCGTCCTCGACCTTCAGGGGGGCACAGGGCGCGATCCACTCCTTGAAACTGGCTTCCGGGAGCTGTTTGGACAGGCTGAGTCGGATGGTGTCCCAGAGGGCGGCGGGATCGGTGGAGCGCATGTGTTCACCGGGGGCGGTGGGTGGGGCGGCTGACGTGGCGGAAGCGCGTGGGCACGCAACCTCGGGGGCGGGCTTCGCACGCCACCGGCCACGGAAGACTCGCGGGGAGGATCCCAAATCTAGCACCCCCGAGGGCTCCTGGGAGGATGGAAATGGCCTTGAGCGGCGCGCCCACCGCTGATACCCTCGAAGGTTCGTCCTCCTCCCCGGGAGGGGACCCCCGAGGTGGAACCATGAAGCGCACCTTCCAGCCCAACAACCGCCGCCGCGCGAAGACCCACGGCTTCCTGAGCCGCATGAAGACCAAGAACGGCCGCCTGGTGCTCAAGCGCCGCCGCGCGAAGGGCCGCCACGTCCTGGCGGTCTGACGCCGGTCCCGTGATCTTCAAGGGCCGCTACCGCACGGTCCGCCAGCGGGACCACGCCGTGCCCACGCCCCCGCCCCGGCCCCTGCTGGGGCAGGAGGCGTTTCTGGACATCCGGGCCTGGCGCCGCCCCAGCGGCGCCCTGCCGCTCCTGCTTGTGACCTCTCCGCGGAAGACCGGTCCCGCCGTCCGGCGCAACCGCTTCCGCCGGCAGGTCCGCATGGCCTTCCTGTCGCTTTCCGGGCGCCTCGCCGGCCAGCCCTGGGTCGTCTGGGTGCGCCCCGCCCGGAGCGCGCCCCCCCTTGATCGGCTCACCTTCCGGGATATCGAGGTTCAGCTCGGGCTGGCCCTGCGCCGTCTCCTCCCCTTGGACACGCCATGAAAAACCGCAATGTCCTCTACTTCGTCATCGGCAGCATGATCCTGCTGGGGGCCCAGTTCTGGCTCAGCTCCCGGTATGCCAAGCCGGTGCCGCCAGCCCAGGCGCCCGCGCCCGAGGCCCCGAAGGCCCAGCCTGCCGCCGCGCCCGCCCAGGCCCCTGCGGCCGCCCCTGCCGCCTCCGTGGCTCAGGTCGCCGCGGCGAGCGTGCCCGCGGGCGTGAAGGCCGCGGACCCTGCCGCCACGTACACCCTGGCCACGGCGGACTTCCGCCTGACCTGGCAGGTGGCCACCGGCGCCCTGAAGCAGGCCATCTGGCTCCAGGACGGCACCTCCTTCTTCCCCGACGCCTTCCCGGGCCTGGGTGCCCTGCAGGGGCCGGGCTTCGAGACGGCACGCGAGGAGAAGGCCGCGACCGGCGTCATCACCGTCACCTTCGAGAACGCCGCGGGCGACCGCCTGAGCTACCTCGTGCCCCAGAAGGGCCTCGAGATCCGCGTCGAAGGCCTCTCGGCCCGGAACGCCGCGCTTCAGCTGATCGCCAACCCCACCAGCGATGACCCCGTGAAGCACCTGGGCCGCGTGTTCACCCTGTCTGAGAAGTCCATCCAGGCCGTGACCTGGACCGAGATGCTGCACGATCCCTTCTTCAGCTTCCTGGGCGCCAAGCGCAAGGAGCTGCCGCCCTCCTCGAGCCGCCTGGGCCTGGACGCGGGGGTGGAGAAGGACGCCAAGAGCCAGCGCAACCACTACTTCGCCGCCCTCTGGAAGCTGCCCCGCCCCGCGGGCCGGGATGCCTCGGGCTACCAGCTGCTGCCGGAGAACGGCCGCCTGGAGGCCTCCCTCTACCTGGGCCCCAAGCAGGCGGAGCCGCTCCTGGCCTTCGAGAAGCCCTTCACCCGGGTCATCGACTACGGCTTCTTTGGCGCCGTGGCCCAGCTGCTCTTCTGGATGCTGCGCATGGTCTACCGCGTGGTGGGCAACTGGGGCTGGGCCATCGTGCTCTTCACGGTGATCATCCGCCTGGCCACCTGGCACCTGAACACCAAGCAGACCATCTCCATGCTGCGCATGAAGGACTTCGAGCCGCACCAGAAGGCCATCCAGGCCAAGTACGAGAAGTTCGGCGGCGACATGACCAAGAAGGCAGAGATGCAGAAGGAGCTCATGGAGCTCTACAAGAAGAACGGCCACAATCCCATGGGCGGCTGCCTGCCCATGCTGCTCCAGATGCCCATCTTCCTGGCCCTATGGTCCATGCTGAACGCCGTCTTCGAGCTGCGCCACGCCCCCTTCTTCGGCTGGATCGTCGACCTCTCCGCCAAGGATCCCTACTTCATCTACCCCGTGCTGATGGGCGCCTCCATGTTCGCCCAGCAGTACATGACCCCCGCCGTAGGCGATCCCGCCCAGCGCAAGATGATGCTGGTGCTCATGCCGGCGATGATGACCTTCTTCTTCGCCCAGAGCCCGGCCGGGCTCGTGATCTACTACTTCGTCTTCAATCTCATCGGCATCGCCCAGACCTGGTGGATCATGAAGTCCTACCAGCCCCAGCCCATCAAGGTCTAGGAGACAGCCATGCGTAAGAGCGGCGCCAGCCTGGAGTCCGTCCCTGAGCTCATCACCCGGTGGATGAGCCACCTGGGCCTGTCCGTGGAGGCGAAGTCCGCCCCCTCGGGAGACGAGGAGGCCTTCCCCAATCGCCTGTCCGTGTCCGGACCCGACGCGGGCTGGCTGGCGGCCAATCGGGGCGCGGGCCTGGACGCCCTCCAGTTCCTGGTCCACGAGGCCCAGGGCGAGCGCGAGGACGCCAAGCTGGCCTATCTGGATGCGAAGGGCGCCCGCCTCTTCCGCATGCAGGAGGTCATGGCCATGGGGCGCTTCGCCGCCGAGCGGGCCCGGGAGCTGGGCAGCCACACCCTGGGCGCCCTCAGCCCCCGCGAGCGCCGCTGGGTGCACCTGGTGGTGAGCCGCGAGGAGGGCCTGGGCACCGAAAGCGAAGGCACCGGCACCTTCAAGCCCGTGAAGGTGTTCCGGAAGTAGACTGGCCCGGTGACCCCGGAACCGATCTGCGCCCCTGCCACGCCGCTGCTGCCCGCGGCGGTGGCCGTGGTGCGCGTCTCGGGGACGGGCCTGCCGGCCCTCCTCGCGCCCCTGCTCGCGCTGCCGGAACCGCGAGTGGCCTCGCTGCGCACGCTGCGCTGGGGCGGCTTTGCCGAGCGGGCCCTGGTGCTCTTCTTCCCGGCCCCCGCCAGCTACACGGGCGAGGACCTGGTGGAGCTCCAGGTCCACGGCAACCCGCTGCTGGTGCGCCGGCTCCTGGAGCACCTGGGCACCCTGGGCGTCCGCCTGGCCGAGCCGGGCGAGTTCACCCGGCGGGCCCTCCTGAACAGCAAGCAGGGCCTGCTGGAGGCCGAGGCCCTTCGGGACCTGGTGGCCGCGGAGACCGATACGCAGATCCGGCTGGCCCAGGCGCGGGCGGGGGCGCTTCCGCCCTGGATTCTGGCCGCCAAGGCAGCCCTCGCGCCCTGGGTGGCCCGGGCCGAGGCGGCCGTGGACTACGGGGA
This sequence comes from Geothrix sp. SG200, assembly GCF_022808935.1. Classification (GTDB taxonomy): domain Bacteria; phylum Acidobacteriota; class Holophagae; order Holophagales; family Holophagaceae; genus Geothrix; species Geothrix alkalitolerans. The sequence continues at coordinate 31,645 of NZ_JAKZFR010000003.1, read as the reverse complement.
CGAAGAAGACATCCTGTTGGATTTATTGGCCTTGCGTCGAGCGCTGGAGCCCGTTCGGCAACGGTTCCACGTGGAACAAGTCCGCTGCCGGGCCGCCCGGCACCTCCAGGATGGCCTCCGTCTGGCCCTGGTGGGCCGCCCCAACGCCGGGAAGAGCACCTTGTTCAATGCCCTGGCCGGCGAGGACCGAGCCATCGTCACCGACATCCCCGGCACCACCCGCGACGTGCTGGAGGTCCGCTGCGAGTGGCGGGGACTGCCCCTCCGCCTTTACGACACCGCGGGCCTGCGGGACACGGAGGATCCGGTGGAGCGGCTCGGCGTGGCCCGCGTTGCCCCCGTCCTGGAGGGGGCCGACCTGGTCCTGCACCTCTGGCCGGCCCCGGACGCCGCACCTGATCCGGCCCTCCAGGCGGCCCTGGCCCCCTTCGCCGGCAAGGTCCTGGAGGTCCGCACCTTCGGGGACCTGGCCGCGGTTCCCGGTGTGGCCATTGCCGCCCACCGCGGCGAGCTGGACGCCCTGGAGGGCGCCCTAAAGGACCGCATCCTGGGAGGACTGGCGCCGGACGCCTGCCTGGGGGCCCTGGCCACCCAGCGGCAGGCCGACCTCCTGGAGGACCTCGCCCGCCAGATGGACCTGCTGGCCGGCCTGGAACCCGGCTGTCCACCCGAGCTGCCGGCCTCGCTCCTCCAGGGGGCCTGGGGCCTGTTGGCCCAGCTCACGGGGGAGGACCGCGCCGAGCGCACCCTGGACGAACTCTTCAGCGGCTTCTGCCTCGGAAAATAGGCCCGGCGAAGTAGACTGGCCCGAGGAGGGCGCGTGAAGCCTGGGTTTGAAGCCATCATCGGTCTCGAGGTCCACGTCCAGCTGCGGACCCGGTCCAAGCTCTTCTGTGCCTGCCGCAATGCCTACGGGGCCTCCCCCAACACCCAGACCTGCCCTGTCTGTCTTGGCCTGCCCGGAGCCCTCCCCGTCCTCAATGGCGAGGCCGTGCGCCTGGGGATCCGCCTGGGCCTGGCCCTGGGCGCCCGCATCCAGGAGCGCAGCACCTTCTACCGGAAGCAGTACTTCTACCCAGACCTGCCCAAGGGCTATCAGATCACCCAGGGCCCGGTGGCGCTGGTGGAGGGCGGATCCCTGGAGCTCGCCGGCGACCCCGCCGTGCGCGGGGGGGACGGACCCGTGCGCATCCGCCTCGAGCGGGCCCACCTGGAGGAGGACGCCGGCAAGAGCCTCCATGACCAGCGACCCGACGCGACCCTGGTGGATCTCAACCGGGCCGGGGTTCCGTTGCTTGAAGTGGTGGGAATGCCGGACTTGAGGAGCCCGCAGGAGGCTTCGGACTACCTCAAGGCTCTGCACCGCCTGGTGGTCTTCCTGGGCATTGGCGACGGGAATCTGGAGGAGGGCGGCTTCCGCTGCGACGCAAACGTGAGCCTCCGGCCATGGGGTACCCAGGCCCTCGGGACCCGGGTGGAGGTGAAGAACCTCAACTCCTTCCGGTTCGTCAAGCAGGCCCTGGCCCACGAGGTGGCGCGGCAGACGGCCCTGCTGGAGGCGGGCGGCGCCGTGGTCCAGGAGACGCGTGGCTGGGACGCGGAGGCCGGCGAGACCCGGGCCCAGCGGACCAAGGAGGCCGCCATGGACTACCGCTACTTCCCCGAGCCGGACCTGCCGGCCCTGGAGGTGACGGAAGCCGAGATCACCGCGGTGCGGACCTCCCTGCCCGAGCTCCCGGAGGCCCGGGCCCAGCGCTGGCGGGCCGCCTTCGGCCTCGGCGGGGAGGAGGCCCTCACCCTGCTCCAGGACCCGGCCTTCGCGGACTACTTCGAGGCGCTGGCCGCCGCGTCGGGCGAGGGCAAGGCCGCGGCCAGCTGGATGCTGGGCGAGGTGAGCCGCACCCTCAATGAGCGGGGAGGCGGCATCGCGGCCTTCCCCCTCCCGCCGGAGGCCCTGGCGGAGCTGGTGCGCCTCGTCGGGGAGCGCCGGATCAGCTTCGGCACGGCCAAGGAGCAGGTGTACCCGGCCCTGCTGGCGGGGGAGGGCCGGGCCGGCGACATCGTGACCCGCAAGGGGCTCGCCCAGGTCAGCGACCGGGGCGCCATCGAGACGCTCGTGGCCCGGGTGCTGGCCGACCACCCGGGGCCGGTGGCCCAGTTCCACGCGGGGAAGACGAACCTCCGGGGCTTCCTGGTGGGCCAAGTGCTGAAGGCCGGCGGCGGCCGGCTGGATCCCGGCGTGGTGAACGAAGTGTTGGCCGAAGGGCTGGCCAAGGGCGGAACCGCACCGCATGCTGGGCCATGAGCAACGAGATCCCCCCTTCCCTCTCGGCCTACCTTCCCGGCGTGGGCCATGTGTGCCAGGGCTGCGGGCGGGTGATCGTGGATGCGGTGGAGACGCCGGGCGAGCCCTTCCTCTGTCTGGATTGCCAGGCCCCCGCGCCGCCCTCGGACATGGACGAGCTGACCCGCGCGGCCCTGACGGACCAGGAGCCCAGCGGGCGCCCGACGGGCAAGGCTCCGGTCTGGCGGTTGGTGGCGGTGATCGGCCTGGCGGTGGTGGCCCTCGCCCTCGTGTTCTGGAAGTGGTAGGCCGGAGGAGGCTTCCGCGCCTATGCTGGGAACCAGGAGCCAAGGCGCTCCCGCGCACCTGACGAGGCCCACATGCCCACGCCCTGGGGACCCACGACCACCGCCATCCACGCCGGGAAACACCACAATCCGACGCGGGCCGTGACCACGCCCATCTTCCAGACCTCCGTGTTCGAGCTGCTGGAGAACCGCGAGGGCGCCGAGTTCGCGGCGGCCGTCGAACCCCCGGCCTTCTACACCCGCTGGGGCAATCCCAACGCCAGCGAGGTCGAGTCGGTGCTGGCGGCCCTGGAGGGGGCCGAGCGCGCCCTGGTGGCCGCCTCGGGCATGGCGGCCTTCGCCCTGGTCTTCGAGGCCTTCCTGAAAACGGGGGATCACCTCGTGGCACCCGCCGCCATCTACCTGGGAACCGAGCAGCTCATCCGCCGCTGGGAGGCCGAGCGGGGCCTGAGCGTCACGTGGATCCAGAACACGCTGGACGGTGCAGAATGGGAGGCAGCCATCCGCCCGGAGACCCGGATGCTCTGGGTGGAGACACCCTCCAACCCCACCCTGGCCGTGACGGATCTCGCCGCCGTGGCCGCCCTGGGGAAGAAGTACGGCATCCGCACCGTGGCCGACAACACCTTTCCCAGCCCCTTCCACACCAAGCCCCTGCGGCTCGGCATCGACCTCAGCGTGGCCTCGGCCACCAAGTACCTCGCGGGGCATTCCGATGTGGTGGCGGGCGTCATCGCCGGATCGGACGCGGATGTGGTGGCCTGCTGGCACCTCACCAAGGTGATGGGGCCGACGCTGGATCCCATGGCCGCCTGGCTCCTGCACCGCGGCCTCAAGACCCTGCCCCTGCGGGTGCACCGCGCCTCGGACAATGCCCAGGCCCTGGCCCAGTGGCTGCTGTGGCAGCCTTCCGTGGCCCGGGTGGACTACCCCGGCCTGCCCACCCATGCCGGCCACGAGGTCGCGGCCCGGCAGATGGACAAGGGGTTCGGTGCCATGATCAGCTTTGAGCTGCGGGCGGGCCTCCTGGCGGGCCAGCGCTTCTGCGAGGCCCTGGAGGTCATCACCCGGGGCGTGAGCCTGGGCGGCGTGGAGAGCCTCATCCAGCATCCCGCCAGCATGAGCCACCTGAGGACGCCGCCGGACGTGAAGGCCCGACTGGGCATCACGGACGGCCTCCTGCGCTTCTCCGTGGGCATCGAGGACCAGCCGGATCTCATCGCCGACCTGGAAAAGGGCTTCCAGGCGGCCGCGGAGGCCCGGTGAGGCTGCGCATCAACGGGGAATTCCGCGACACCCCGGCCCTGGCCACGGTGGCGGACCTGGCGATCTGGCTGGACCTGCCGGCCTTCGGCAGCGCCGTGGAGTTGAACGGGGAGGTCATCCGCCGGGCCGACCACCCGGCCACCCCCCTGAAGGAGGGCGACCGGCTGGAGGTGGTGCGGCTGGTGGGCGGTGGCTGACTCAGTTCACGCTGATCGAGTAGGTGTTCATCCCCGTGGCCGTGGTGGCGCCGGCCCGCACGCGGGCCACGTAGGTGCCTGCGGGCAGGTTGCTGAACGTCAAGGTGCGGGTGCTGCCGGGATTGCTGTAGCTGCCCGCCACCCAGCCGCCGGGACCGATGAGCTCGAGGTAGAAGTCCTGGCCGCTGGTGGGCGTCATGGTGATGGTGCGGGCGCCGCCGATGTGGACGAACCGCCAGGCCTGGCTCTGGTCGCGGTCGTAGTAGTAGCCCAGGCTGGGGGCGTAGGTCTGGAGGCTGCCGGAATCCGCGAAGGGGAGGCTCCGGGTCAGCCAGAGGGCCGTGCCGGCGAAGTAGTTGGCGTCTGGATTCGACACGGACTCCAGGGCCAGCTCGGTGAGGGCCGATTGCCAGGTGGTGGCGGTGGTCCGGCTCGCCACGCCCTGGAGGTAGGTGGGGTAGCAGCCCAGGGTGGCCTGCTCGTACTCGCCGGTGCCGTTCGGGTAGGCCTGGGTCGAGCGCACGGCGGCCCAGAGGGTGTTCAGGCCCGTGGAGCCACCGCCCAGCACGTTCTTCCAGAGACCCCAGAGGCTCACGGCCACGGAGCCCCGGGCGAACTCGCCCTTGGCGGCCGCAGGCACGAAGGCGTGGTCCGTGAGGTCGAAGACGTCCACCTGGGCCACGCCCGCGCCGTCCACATAGCTGTCGAGGATCTGGCTGTTGTTCCGCACGGCGCCAGCCAGGAAGTCCGAGAAGCCGGCGACGAAGGCGGCCGTGGATTCGCTCTGCACCCCCCGGTCCACCCAGACATTGTCGTTGTCCCGGCGCAGGAGGGAGAGGCTGCTGCTGCCATCGGGCTTGAAGCTGTAGTCCGCGAAGAGGAGGCGGGCGAAGGTCTCCTGGAGCACCCCATCGTCCCATTCATCCGTTTCCGTGTTGGGGGCGCCGCTACCCAGGCCGTAGACCTGATGGCCGAAGAGGGCCCGGTTCTGGCCGGAGACCAGGATGGTGGACCCTGAGCCCGTCAGGACGGCGGGATAGGTGCGCTGCTGGTCGGCGCTGCTGGCGCTGGTGGTCCAGAAGGTGTGGAGGTCCGGCAGCCGCAGGTTGGTGGAGCCGTCCATGTCCCGCACAGCGGCTCCGAAGGTCACGGCCTGGTCGGCGATGTTGAAGGCCCCGGCGATGCGATTGCTGGTCCGGGCCGTGACCGCCAGGGTGCCGTCCCGGTCCGCCAGGAAGGTGCTGCTGGTGACGGACCACTCGGGGAGGGCGTCGAAGGCCGCGTTGGTGAGGGCGGTGGCCGGCAGGGGCGCGTTCCTCACGCTGCCCCGCATGAAGAAGCTGGCGGGATCGGCGCTGGGCACCTGGTAGTCCGCGAAGACCTGCACATAGACCTGGAGGCCCTTGGGCACCGTGGTGCGGCCGGTGCCATCGCTCCCCAGGTAGCCTGAGGCCAGAAGGCTGCCAGAGGAGGCGTCCCGCACCTCGGCCCAGCAGTAGCGGGCGGGGCGCAGGGTCGTGGCGCCGGGGCCCGCGGAGGTGAGGGACAGCTTCTCGAACTGGGCCTGGAGGGTGATCACCGCGTCGGGGCTGACGTTGGAACCGGACCCGCCGCCGCACGCGGCGAAGGGCAGGAGAAGCAGGAGGCCGAGGAGGAATCGCCAGGATCGGGGAGGCATGGGAACTCCTGAGGTGGGTGAACGAGCGGGCTTTTCAAAGGTCGTGCCAGGAAACGGCAGAGGCCAGTCTAGCGCCAGACTTCCCACCGTCCCCCCGACCAGCGGCCGGCGGCGCGGAGGGCCCAGGCTGGCGGAAGGTCCAGCGGGAGCGGGGCTCCGCCGGCTGGTCGATCGCTCTGGAAGCGGTGGAACTCGTCCACCAGGTCCTGTTCGAGGAAGGCCTGGGCCAGCGTGCCGCCACCTTCCACCAGCACCCGGCCCACCCCGCGGGCGGCGAGCTCGTGCAACAGGTGGCGCAAACTGCATCCCCGGGGGCCCGGGGGCAGGTGCAGGTCCTCCACGCCCCGCAGGGGCTCGGGGTCCCCGGTGACGGCCCGCAGCGCGGGCTGCCCGGCCACCGGCAGCCAGACGCGGGCCCCGGCGGGCACCTGGCCGGCGTTGTCCATGACCACCCGGTGGAAGATCCGGTGGGGCGCCGTGGGGGCGGGCCAGCGGTCCGTGAGCTGGGGATCGTCCACCTCCGCCGTGTGGCGCCCCACGACGATGGCCTCCGCGGCCCGCCGCAGGGCGTGGCCCAGGCGCTGGACCTCAGGCGGGGTGATGGGGGTGGTCCGTCCGGCGGGGCCCAGGGCGCCATCGGACCCCAGGGCCAGCTTGAGGCTCACCCAGGGCAGGCCCGTATGGATGAGCTTGAAGAAGGGGGCGTGGAACCGGGTGCAGGCCTCGCCCAGCACGCCCTCCTCCACGGCCACGCCCTGGGCCCGCAGGATGGCCAGGCCGCCGCCGTCCACCCGGGGGTTGGGATCCCGCACGCCCACCACCACCCGGGCCACGCCGGCCTGGAGGAGGGCCAGGGTGCAGGGGCCCGTGCGGCCCTGGTGGCAGCAGGGCTCCAGGATCACGTAGGCCGTGGCGCCGCGCACATCCTCGTCCCGGGCCTCGGCGTCCCGCAGGGCCATGATCTCGCCATGGGGGTCGCCGGCCCGGGTGTGGACGCCGGCGCCGATCACCCGGCCCTCCTTGACCAGGACGCAGCCCACGGGCGGGTTGGGGCTCGACAGGCCCACGCCCTTCAGGCCCTCCGCAAGGGCCAGGGCCATGAAGCGGGCATCTCCCGACAGGGCCTCCGGATCCGGCCAGGGGCCGCCCGTGGCCAGGGCCCAGGCCAGCCCTGGGGTCAGATCCGGGGTCAGGCCCTGGGTCAGGTTTGGGGTCAGGTCCGGCTCAGGCATCCAGCAGCCCGTCGACAAAGGCCTCGGCATCAAAGGGGATGAGGTCGTCCACGCCCTCGCCCACGCCCACGAAGGCGATGGGGAGCTTCAGCCGGTCCAGGATGGGCACCACCACGCCGCCCTTGGCGCTGCCGTCCAGCTTGGTGAGCACCAGGTCCGTGACGCCGGCCGTGCGGGCGAAGACCTCCGCCTGCTGCAGGCCGTTCTGGCCCGTGGTGGCGTCCAGCACCAGGAGCACCCGATGGGGCGCCTCGGGGATCACCTTCTGGAGGCTGCGGCGGATCTTGTCCAGCTCCTTCATGAGGTGGTCCTTGGTGTGGAGCCGCCCGGCCGTGTCGATGAGCACCCAGGGCGTGCCCTTGGCCTTGGCGCTGGTGGCCCCGTCGAAGGCGATGGCGGCCGGATCGCCGCCCATCTGGTTGCGGATCACCGGCACCCCGGCCCGCTCGCCCCAGCGCTCCAGCTGGTCGATGGCCGCGGCCCGGAAGGTGTCCCCGGCCACCACCAGGACCTCCTCCCCCCGGGCCTTCAGGTGGGCCGCCAGCTTGCCCAGGGTGGTGGTCTTGCCCACGCCGTTCACGCCCACCAGCAGCACCACCTGGGTGCCCGAGGCCAGGAAGGGCTTCGCGGGGCGCTGCCGGAGCAGCTTCAGCAGCTCGTCCTTCAGCACGGCTTTGGGGTCGATCTCGGACCCACCCCGCAGCTCGAACCGGAGACGGGCCATGAGCTGGTCCACGGCCCGCACGCCCAGGTCCGCCTGGAGCAGCAGGTCCTCCAGCTCCTCCAGCTGGTCCTCGTCCAGGCGCCGCAGGCCCAGGAGGCGGCCCATGGGCGCCAGCACCAGATCCTGGGTGCGCTTCAGTCCCTGCTTGAACTTGTCGAACAGACCGCCCAGAAGCCCCACGCCCACCTCGCGGATCCAGTCTACCGAAGGGCCCCGGTTTCCGGCCCTCTTTAACGGCGTTCCACGTGGAACAAGCGGACTAGAATCCCGGATTTGCCGGCAACCCAGGGGGTGTGTAGACCGGCGCCAGGGGGGCGGCCAGGAAAGGATTCCGCTCCGCCGGCGGTCGGAAATCCACCGTTCCCCCCGTGCTGGAAGCCCAGCCGGCCAGGGCGAACAGGAGCAGGATGTCCGTCAGCGGGTTCACCAGGGGTTCAGGGGCCCGGTAGCGGAGGTTCCGGGGATCCACGGCGACCCGCGCACTCCGGATCGGAAGGGAAAGGGGCGGAGACCAGGGGCGGCCGAGATCCTGGACCGGGCAGGTCAATACCCGCGGCCGAGGCAGCGGCCGCGGGAGGGCGGCCGGGCTGAAGGCCAGGGGCGGGAGCTGAAGGGCGAGCGCGAAGGTTTCGAGGAGCATGGGGCCTCTTCCGGAAGGATGGTTCCCGGGCCGGCCGGTTCAAGGCCTCAGGGCTGGTCCGGGTAGGCGGCGGCCATCTTTTCCGCCTGCCGGAGGTTCTCCTTCAGGACGGGGTCCCCGGGCCGCAGGGCCAGGGCTGCCTTGAAGTCGTCCCGGCTGGCGGCGTACTGCTTCAGGTTGAAGCGAGCGATGCCCCGGTTGAACAGGGCCTCCATCTGCTTGGGGTCCACGGCGAGGGCCTGGTCGAAGGCGGCCTTCGCATCGCCCCAAGCCTTCTGCTGCATCGCGGCGCGGCCCAGGTTGTTCCAGGCATAGGCGGCCTTGGGATTGCCCTTCACCGCCTGCTGGAGTGCCTCCTGGGCCTCGCGGAAGCGCCCCAGGTGGGCGAGGGCCTCGCCCTTCGAGCCCAGGGCCTCGGGATCGATGGGCTTCCGGGCCAGGATGGCCCCGGAGTAGGCCAGGAGGGCCTTCCAGTCCCCGGCCAGCCGCGCCTCCGCGCAGGCGTTGGCGTAGCCCTCGGCCTGGCCGAGCCGGCCGTTCTCGGCGTGGGCGGCCATGGCCTCCTTGTGGCGCCCCAGCTGGCTGAGGGCCTGGGCCCGGTAGAGCCGGTACGTGCCCAGGCGGGGTTTCCCCTTCCCTTCGATCTGCGGGGTGAGGGCCTTGCAGGCGTCCGCCAGGCGCGCCCAGCGCCCGCTGCGGTTGAGGGCCTGGAGCCAGTATTCGTAGTACTGCCGCCGGACCTTGGGCGAGGCCTTCTCGAACCAATCCGCCAGACCCGGCCAGTCGTCGGCCTGGATGAAGGCCTCCATGGCGGGCGGAAGTCCCTGGGTTCCCACCTCGAGGACCTGGGCCTGGACAGCCGGGGGCTTGGGCGGGGGGACCGCGGCGAACAGCAGCAACATGGGAACCTCAGCGGGAGGGGCGGGCCTTGGCGGCGGCCTTGGATTTTGATACCACGGCTTCCGGTCTTTTCCAACCCACCAGGGCCTGCTCGAAGACCTCCTCCACGTGCATCACCGGGTGGAAGTGCAGCTGGTTCCGAAGCTCGGGATCGATCTCCTCGAGATCCTTCTGGTTCGCGTGCGGGATGAGGATGTCCTTGATGCCCAGCCGGAGGGCCGCCAGGGCCTTCTCCTTGAGGCCGCCGATGGCCAGGGCCTCGCCGCGCAGGTCGATCTCGCCGGTCATGGCGAGGGTGTTCTTCACGGGGATGTCCTTGAGCACGGACAGCAGCACGGTGGCGATGGCCAGGCCCGCGCTGGGGCCATCCTTGGGGATGGCGCCCTCGGGGAAGTGGATGTGGAGGTCCTGCTTCTGGAACACCTCGGGGTCGATCTGGAAGGCTCCGCCTCGGCTTCGGATGTAGCTGAGGGCCGCCTGGGCGCTCTCCTTCATCACGTCGCCCAGCTGGCCTGTGAGGATGAGCCCCCCCTTCCCCGGCATCTTCAGGGCCTCGACGAACAGCACGTCGCCGCCTACGGAGGTCCAGGCCAGGCCGGTGACGACGCCCACCCGGGGCGCCTTCAGCCGCTCGTCCTGGAGGAGCTTCACGGGGCCCAGCAGCTCGTGGATGGCGTCGTCCGTGAGCACGAGCTTCTTCTTCAGCGCGTTCTCGGCCACCCGGCGCGCCACCTTGCGGCACACGGCCCCGATCTCGCGCTCCAGCTGGCGCAGGCCCGCCTCGCGGGTGTAGCCCGTGATGATGGCCTTCAGGGCCTTCTTCGAGATGGACAGCTGCTGGCGCGTGATGCCGTGCTTCTCCAGCTGCTTGGGGATCAGGTGCCGCTCGGCGATGCCCAGCTTCTCCTCCAGCGTGTAGCTGTTGAGGTAGATGATCTCCATGCGGTCCTTGAAGGCCGGATGGATGGGCTCCAGCTCGTTGGCGTTGGCCAGGAAGAGCACCTGGCTCAGATCGAGCGGCACGTTCAGGTAGTGGTCGCGGAAGGTGTGGTTCTGCTCGGGGTCCAGCACCTCCAGCAGGGCCGCGCTGGGGTCGCCGCGCATGTCGCGGCCGATCTTGTCGACCTCGTCGAGCATGATCACGGGGTTCATGCTCTTCACCTGGTGGAGGGCCTGGACGATGCGGCCGGGCATGGCGCCCACGTAGGTGCGGCGGTGGCCCCGGATCTCGCTCTCGTCATGCACGCCGCCCAGGGAGATGCGCGAGTACTTGCGGCCCAGGGCCCGGGCGATGGACTTGCCCAAGGACGTCTTGCCCACGCCCGGGGGGCCCACGAAGCAGAGGATGGTGCCGCGGAGATCGGGCTTGAGCTTGCGCACGGCCAGGAACTCCAGGATGCGGTCCTTGATCTTGGCCAGGCCGAAGTGGTCCTCGTCCAGCACTGTCTGGGCCTGCGCGAGGTCCAGGTTGTCCTCGGTGAAGGTGCCCCAGGGCAGCTCGGTCATCCACTCCAGGTAGGTCCGCGTCACGGCGGTCTCGCTGGAGTCCGGATGCATGCGCTCCAGCTTCTTGAGGTTGCGCTCGATCTCCGTGAGCGGGTCCTCGGGCACGGTCATCTTGGCCAGCTTGTCGCGGAAGGCCTGGATCTCCTCGGCCAGCTCCGAGCCCTCGCCCAGCTCCTGCTGGATGGCCTTGAGCTGCTGGCGGAGGTAGTACTCCCGCTGGCTCTTGTCCATCTCGCCGCGGGCCTCCATAGTGATCTTCTGCTGGACCTCCAGCAGCTGGATCTCCCGCTGGAGCAGCTCGTTCACGCGCTTGAGGCGCAGGCCCGGGTGGGCGATCTCGAGGACCTCCTGGGTCTGCTGGAGCTTGAGGTCCAGGTTGGAGGCCACCAGGTCCGCCAGGCGGCCCGGGTTGTCCAGGTTGCCCGCGATGACCAGCACCTCCTGGGGCAGGGTCTTGCCCAGGGCCACGGCCTTCTCCAGCGTCTGCTTCACGCTGCGCAGGAGGGCATCCTGCTCCAGGTCCGGCACCTTCAGCTCGGGCTCGGCCAGGGGCTCCACCCGGGCCTTGAAGAGGGCCTCGGTCTCGGTGAAGTACTCCACGCGGACCCGCTGCAGGCCCTGCACCAGAGCGCGGATGCGGCCGTCCGGCAGCTTGAGCACCCGCATGATGAGGGCCGCCGTGCCAACCTGGTACAGGTCTTCGGGCTTGGGGTTGTCCATCTCCACCTGCTTCTGGGAGAGCAGGAGGATCATGCGGTTCTCCACCAGGGCCGTGTCCACGGCGCGGATGGACTTCTCGCGGCTGACGCTGAGGGGCAGGATCACGTAGGGATAGACCACCACGTCCCGCAGGGGCAGCACCGGCAGCTCTTCCGGCAGCTTGGGCTGTTCGTCGGGAGGGGGGGGCAGGAGAACGTCGTCGGCCACGGAAAAACCTCGGCCTTCAGGATACCCCTACTTTTTCCGGACCTTCGGGGGCGGAGGCGCGGCTTCGCCAGGGAAGAGGGCCTGGGGCACGGGCTTGGGGCCCTGCGTGGAGGCTGGCGTGGAGGCTGGCGTGGAGGCCGGCGCGGGGGCTGGTGTGGCGGCGGGCGTCGAAGCCGGGGAGGCTGGCATGGCGGGGCCGCCGCCGTTCCGTCCGGTGGCCGCCTCCTTGTGCATGAGCCCCTCCAGGGCCTTCACGAAGTCCGGCAGGTCCTTGAAGTCGCGGTACACGCTGGCAAAGCGCACGTAGGCCACCTGGTCCAGTCCCTTCAGCTCGTCCATGATCAGCTCGCCCAGCTCCCGGCTGCGGATCTCCCGGTCGGGCCGTTCCATGAGCCGGGCGTGGAGGTCGCCCACCAGCTGCTCGATGCGGGCCAGGGAGACGGGGCGTTTCTGGCAGGCCAGCAGCAGGCCCTTCATGAGCTTCTGCCGGTCGAAGGGCTCGCGCCGGCCATCCTTCTTGAGGATCACCAGGGGCACCTCCTCCACCCGCTCGTAGCTGGTAAAGCGGCGGGCGCAGGACAGGCACTCCCGGCGCCGCCGGATGGAATCCCCCTCGCGGGACTCCCGGGAGTCCACCACCTTGTCCTCGAGGTGCCCGCAGAAGGGACAGCGCACGGATGCTCCGGATCAGCGTCTAGACTTCGACCACCCGCGGTTCCATCACCACCTCGCAGGTCACGGAATTGCTCACGAAGCAGTACTTGTGCGCCTTCTCGAAGAGCTCAACCACCTTGGCCATGCCGGTGCCCCGGGGCACGCGGAGGGTCGGGCGCAGGTGCACCTGGGTGATGCGGGTGACCTTGTCGATGGTGTCCAGCACGGCCTCCGCGTGGTCCTCATAGCCCACGATCTCGACCTTGGCCTTGGCGCAGAGGGCCAGGAAGGTGAGCATGTGGCAGGTGGCGAGGGCCGAGCCCAGCAGGTCCTCGGGGTTCCAGCGGCCGGCGTCGCCCGCGTACTCCGGGGCGCTGCTCACGGCCAGGGGTTGCTTGCCGGCGGTGGTGACCGTGGCGTTGCGGGAGTAGGTGGCGTCGTGGGTGCTGCCGGTCCAGGAGAGGGTGAGGGGATAGCGGTGGGCCATGGGGTTCTCCTCGGAAAGCCTGCGCCCAGGATGCCACACACCCCTGCTGCTAACCTGGAACGACGTTCCGGAGTCCCCATGCGCCTGCTGATCCCCGCGACCCTGGCCGCGCTGTCGCTGCCCGCCCAGGCCCAGTTCTGGAGCGAGATCGCCAACCCCAAGGTGGAGGTCACTCTCGTCCATCCGCCGGGCCTGGGCCTCAAGGTGGAGCGCCTGGCCTTCGCCCCTTCCCGCGACCTCAACTCCCGGGAGCTGGCGGACGCACTCACCGCCGACCTGGTGCAGAGCCGCCAGGTGGAGGTGGTGGACCGGGCCCACCTGGATGCAGTACTGAAAGAACAGGAGCTGGGCGCCAGCGGCTACGTGGAGCCCGCCACCATCGCCAAGCTCGGCAAGCTCCTTGGCCCCAGCGTGCTGGTCATCGTGAACGTGAACCGGTCGGACCTCAGCCGCACCCAGTCCGCCAAGGAGGAGCGCAGCACCGACTCCAAGACGAAGAAGGAGCTCGTCCGCCTCAAGCGCACCGCCACCGCCAGCCTGGATTTCAGCGCCACCGTGCAGGTCGTCGATCTGAGCACGGGCCGCGTCTTCGGCGCCCAGCGCCTGGAGGATGCGCCCAGCCTCAGCAACACCTCGTACGAGGGCTACCCCGCCTATCCCCGCGATTCCGATGTGCGCCGCCTGGCCTTCGAGGCCGCCAAGGTGAAGGTGCTGCGCCTGCTCCTGGCCTGGAGCGAGGTGCGCAAGCTCACCTTCTTCGATGATGATGTCTTCGGCATGGGCCGGGCCCACGAGCGTCTCAAGGCCCGCGACGTCCGGGGCGCCCTGGACCTGGCCCTCGAGGGTCTCGACCAGTCCCGCCAGGACAAGGGCCAGAAGCCCAAGTACTACCCCCGCGCCGAGTACAACGTGGGCATCATCCGCTTCATCCTGGGCCAATACGACGACGCCCTGCCCCACCTGCGCGCGGCCCTGGACATGCAGCCCGACGCCAGCATCTTCCAGACCGCGCTGAAGGAATGCCAGGAGGCCATCGCGCTCCAGGAGGCCCTGCGCCGATCCGAACGCCGCTCGGAGCCCGCCCCGCCCGCCGTGGAGACGAAGCCCACCTCGACCGCCCCGGCCGCGGGCAAGGCCGGCCCCGAAGAACGCCTGCAGAAACTCCAGGATCTCTATCGGAAGGGCCTGCTGGACAAGAAGGACTACGAGGCCAAGAAGGCCGAGATCCTGAAGGAGCTGTAACGGGGGATAATCGGGGTTCTGTCCTTCGGAGCCCCATGCCCACGCCCGCCCGCCTTCACGTCGCCCACGCCCTCCACGAAGTCTTCGGGGAGAGGGGCCGGGTGCCGGACATCTGGGACCGCGACCTGGGCGAGGACGCGCACCTGGCCCAGGCCCTCCTCGGCCTCTGCCTTCGCCGCTGGGGCCGTCTCCAGGCCTGGGTGAAGCCCCAGCTGAAGGATCCCGCCCGGGGGGTGCCCCTGGGCACCCAGGTGGCCCTGGCCATGGGCCTCGCGCAGCTGGCCTGGCTGCCCGGCGTCAGCGACCACGCGGCGGTGAACGAATCCGTGGCGCTAGCGGGAGACCGCGACCTGGGCTTCCATCCCCACAAGGGCCTGGTGAACGCCCTGCTGCGCCGGGCCGCGAAGGACCGCGCCGCCCTGGCCGCGGCGCTGGACGCCCTCCCCTCCGCCCTGGACCGGCCTCCCGCCGCGGAGCGCGCCCTGAAGGCCGTCCTGGCGCCGCACGGGGCCCTGGACCAGGTCGAGGCCCTGTGGTCCCGCCTCCAGCAGCCCCCCCGCCCCGCCTTCCGCCTCGTTCGGGGCGAGGTTCCCGAAGGTCTGGCGCCGGACCCCGAATGGCCGGGCTGCCTGCGGCTGGAAGAGGGAGCCCCCTTCCCCCGGCCCTGGCTGGAATCCGGCGCGGGCATGGTGCAGGACCTCAGCTCCCAGGCCCTGCTGGCCTACGGCTGGGACCGCCCCGTGACGCGGATCCTGGACGCCTGCGCCGCCCCCGGCGGCAAGACCACCACCCTGGCCCTGCGCCACGCCGGGGCGGCACTCACGGCCCTGGAGGTGCATCCCCGGCGCGCGGCCCGGTTGCGGCAGACCCTCCAGCAGCGGGACGTGGCGGCCCAGGTGATCCAGGCCGACGCGGCGGAGTGGCTGGAGGCCAGCGACGCCACCTTCGACCTCATCCTACTGGATGCCCCCTGCTCGGGCAGCGGCACGATTCAGAAGCATCCCGAGTGGCCCTGGCTGGCCCATGACGACTTGCCCCGCCTCACCGGGATCCAGCGCCGCCTCCTGGCCGCCGCCGCCGGGCGCCTGGCCCCGGGCGGGCTGCTGATCCATGCAGTCTGCTCCTGGCTGCCCGAGGAAGGGATCGCCCACCGGGACTGGCTGGCGGAGGCCCGCCCCGACCTTCGCCCTGCGGAGGTCTGGCCGGCGGCCCTGGGCGTGGCCGATGGGACGGGCCGCGAGGTCACGGACCTGTTCCGCCCCCACCCCCTCCGCTGGGAGGGCGAGGGATTCCAGGCCTTCGCCGTCCAGCGTTCCAGCTAGTCAGGTGGCTCCGCGCCCGGAGACCGGCTACTGGCGGGATTTTGCGAGCAGCGACCGTAGCACCCAACCGAGGTACGCGAACACATTCCTCCGGCGACGGTCCCGCCGTCTCGGGTCCGGGGGAAGGACCGGGAGGTCCTCCTGGCGCCGCTCGGAGCGCCGACGCTCCTCTTTCTGGACCAAGTGGATCGCCAAGGCGAAAAAGAGGACCACGGCGATGGCGGTGTAGGCGAAGACCTTCATGGGTTCCCCCGGGGGAGGTCGGGTGGCGAGGGCAGGCCGGGCCGAATGGGGTCAGGACAGGGCCCGACGAGGGGGCGGCGCCCTCGGCGCAGGGTCCAGAGCCCGAGCGCCAGGACGGCGGAAGGGAGCCAGACCCACAGGATCTCGGACGACAGGACCGCTAGGCCCCGTGGAGAGAAGAGCCGCGCGGCGCTGAGGGGCGACACCCGGATCACCTGGAGCGGCCAGAAGAACCGCTGTTCCGTGAAGGGCCAAAGCAGGGCGATGCCACGGCCGCCGGTGGTGAGGGCATCCAGGAGGCCGTGCGAGGCCATGGAGAGGAAGAGGAATCCGAAGGCGGCTGGGAACGGGGACCGGGCTTTGCGGAGGGCCCAGGCGCCCCCCAGGGCCATCACCGCCGCCAAGCCCAGGGAGTGGCTGAATCCCCGGTGGCCGAGGGCCGCCGAGTCGGGGATCCCCAGGCGGAAGGCGATCACGTCCAGGTCCGGGAGCACCGAGGCGACGATTCCGGCGACCAGCAGGGGGCGGGGGATGGCCTTCGGGCCGAAACCCACGCCCAAGGCCAGGGGAACCGCCGGGTGGGAGAGGATGGTCGGCATCGGGAAGGCCTAGCGGCACAGGGCGCCCGGCCCCGGAGGGGACCAGGGGGAACAGAGTGCCGGGCCGGATCTCACCTGATGGAGTACCAGGGGGAGGACCCGGCGCCATCCGGATTGCCCTGGTCGGGGTACAGCTTGCCCTTCTCGATCCTGAACCAGGGCGCGGGTCCGGCCCCATCGGGGTGGCCAACATCGGGGTACACCTTGTCGCCGCGAACGGAGAACCAGGGCCTCGTTCCCGCCCCCTCGGGATGGCCGACATCGGGGTAGAGCTTCCCGTCCCGCAAGGAGAAATAGGGCGAGGGGTTCACCCCGTAGGGATGCCCCTGATCAGGGAACAGCCTTTCCATGTCGAGCCTCCAGTTGGTGTGGCCTTACGATGGGGGGTAATCGGACCGTCCGCAACCACTTGGTGGATGGACCCGAGTATCGGGGCCCGGAAGGCCGTGCGGGCGGGCGCCCAGGTGGGCGCGAGGGTCGGCCCGGCCAGGTTCGAGGCCAGGCCCGAGGTCGGGCCCGAGGTCAGGGTTGCCGGACGATATCGACCGAGATCTCCACCGCCTGGATCGTTCCCCTGTTCTCCAGCCAGTGGGTCGTGTTCCGATCCTCCGGCCAGCCCACGCCCGGCCCATAGTCCGTGGCGACGCCATTCCGATGGTCGGTGATCGTGCCCTGGAGGATGTAGACGGTGCCGGGCCTGTCCTTGTGGTCGTGTACCGGGCCAAAGACCCCCCCGGGCTCGATGGTCACCATGCGCATTCGAAGCTGGCGCCCCGCCATGCCCTCGATTTCCGGGCCGAGGTCGACCGAGGCAAGGTGTTTCACCGTGACGCCCTTCGTTTCCGGCGCAGCCTGCTCGTGGTCCATCGTGTCCTCCGTTCTGCCATGTCGGGATCTGACGAATGACGGTAACCGGACCCGCTGGCACCGGGGCGACGGGCGCAAGGTTGGGCCGGCCTGATCGAATTTGAGGCATCCACGCCAGGCCAGCGCGTGGCTAGAGCCATTTTCGGTAGACGATGAAGCCGGACCTCTCGGCCAGGCTGTCATAGAGCTTCATCGCCGCGGTGTTGGTTTCCTGGGTCTGCCAATACACGCGCTTGATGCCCGCGCCCCGGGCAAACTCGCACACAGCCTGGATGAGCGCACGGCCCACGCCCCGGCCTCGTGAGGCCTCGGCGGTAAACAGGTCCTGAAGGTAGCAGTTCGGAACCATCTGAATGGTGCTTCGGTGAAGAAGGAAGTGCGCCAGGCCAAGCAGGTCGCCGGAGCTTTCTGCGACAAGCGCATGTATGGGTTCATAGGGGTCGAAGAACCGCGACCAGGTCATCCGGGTGATGTCTGGGGACAAGGCCGTTCGCCCCGCCCGACCATAAAAGGCGTTGTACCCATCCCAGAGGGCCGACCAGGCATCGAAATCGCGCTCCTCCACGGTTCTAATCCGAATGGGGTTGGTCAAGGCGGACTCCCGAAAAATCAGGAACGCGGCATGCATTCCTGTCATTCATGCAGCGGCCGGATGCGTGACGCCAACCGGACCGGGCCCGTGCCGAAGTGACGATCGCCGTCGAGGAAGCTAGGCCAGGCGCTCCGGAATCGGCTTGAGCTTGTAGATCTCGTGGAAGAAGAGATCCGCCCTGTGCTGGTCTTCGCAGAAGTTGGTGACTTCCTTGATCTTCCCGCCCTCAAACCGGAAGACGAGGCACCACATCAGGTCGAGACCCGACCCCGCCGTGCTCCATCCACGGTGGTGATCCACGACGAAATCGCCCTGTTCCACCACGACGATGGGCTGAGCCTGGAATCCGGCCTTGGCAAGCTGGTCAAAGAAGGCGAGAACCTCGGTGATTCCGCGCTTGTCACCCGCGAGAGGATGGTGGCCCGGAATGCGCCAGATGATGTCTTCGGACAGGGCATCCTTCACGGCCGAGACATCCTTGCTTGCGTAGGCCGCGAAGAAATCCTGGATTTTGGACAGGTTCGACATGTGGGCTCCATGAGGGAAAGGGGCGCGGGCTAACGCCAGATTGATCCGCCCGCGAACCGGCACGGCCGAAAGGGCGGGTCAGGCGTCCGTGCGCGCTTGGCGGCGCAGGACGACATGCGTGGCCTTCTCCGACGCGATGAAGTCCACGCATTCGTATCCCAGGGCCCGGAGGTCGACCCCTTCGAACAGCGGTTCTCCCCGGCCGAGCAGGACCGGCGCGATCGCAAGGTGCAGTTCATCGATGAGCCCCTCACGAAGGTACTGCCGGAGGGTGTCCGGCCCACCGCCGATCCGCACGTCCCTTCCGGCAGCGGCCTCGCGGGCACGGTCGAGCGCCTCGCGAATGCCCCCTGTGATGAAGTGGAACGTCGTGCCGCCCGCCATCTCGATGGGGGAACGGGCGTGATGGGTCAGAATGAAGACCGGCACGTGGTAGGGCGGATTGTCCCCCCACCATCCCTTCCAGCTGGTGTCCGGCCAGTCCCCGCGAAGGGGCCCGAACATGTTCCTCCCGAGAATCCAGGCCCCGACATTCTGAAAGCCGCGGGCGGCGAAGTCATCGTCAATCCCGGTCGTGCCGCCGTCCTTGCCGAACAAGGCCCGCTGGAAGGTGCGTGTCGGGAGCAGCCACTGATGCAGCTCCGTCCCCCCGGCGCCGAGTGGATGGTCGAGGTCTTGATCCGGACCCGCTCCGTATCCGTCGAGCGAGATGGTGAAGCCTTCCACGCGAACACGTGTCATCCGGTTGCCTCCGTGTTGACGCCTGACGAATGAAGCCGGGTGGCCCCGCCTGCAACGAGGCGCTGAGTGGAGCCGAGGATGCGGGAAGTTGAGAGAGAGCGCAAGGCAGCGCAGGCGGAGTTCGAGTTGGGGGGAGGGCCAGGCCCGAGCGGAATGTTCGCAATAAAGCGCCTTAACGCTGACGATCTTTCAAAATCGATAAGTAGTTTGCCCACGGGCCTACGGCACCGGCACAAACCTTCGCCATCGCACGGGCAATCTGTCCAAGATGGTCAAGGTCATGGACGGCCCACGTCGCCAATAGCTGCGCCAATGTGACATTCCCGAGTTCAGGGTGCTGACCGATACGATCGAGATCTGCGTTCGTAAGGTTCATTCCATGTAGAACCGAGACGTTATTCCGTCGAAGGGCTTCGAAAGTCGCGAGCAATTCTGAAAGCTGCTTGCCTCGACTTTGATGGAACTGCGCAGTTCTATCGAATGGATCAAATGGCCGTGTCTCCCCGGCCAGGATGTGTCGCACCCGTGGAATCCAGTTGGCTCTTTCGCCATGGATGAGGTGACCGACGACGTCGTATGGAGACCACGTGTGATCGCCCTCGGTCGCTGCCACCCAAGTTTCAGGCAGCCCTTCAAGCAGCTTCGCGAGACTCGTGGGCGTTCGTTCCAGCACCGCCACAAGTTCTTCAAGAGTGGGTTTGGATGGGCTCATGCTAATCATTCTACTGCTGCTGGATATCGAGGAATAAACGCTGGTTTTGAGTCGCCGAGGAAGGCCAAACGACGGAAAAAGAGAGTGGACGGCACGGGCGGTAGGGTCTGGGTGGGGCGTAGGGTTGGGCCAGTCGGGAACGAGAGGGTCACTTTCGCACTTCCCCAGGACCCAGACCGAGCCGTTTGTTTGCTCTGAGAAGGTCGATCGCTTCGGAGATTCGTTTTCCACGTGTATCGTCGCGCTTGGCCGAGGAGATCCATCCGACGTACCGACGTTGGTGCGATGGGGGCAAGTTCTGGAAGTTGGTCAATGCAACTGGATCAGCCTGAATAGCGGTAATAAACCAAACAGGCGGGAAAGATTCAGAGTGATTTCCCGAATCAACTTGAGGAGATTTCGCATGGTCGAGTGAAGCAACTCCTGGAGGCGCGAGAAGGCCAGCAGCTTGCAGTTCTTTGGCGAGCGAGAGATTGACCGCAGACCATCTTGAAGCCTTTGTTCGTGGGGAAAAACGTTGTGCATACTTTTCATCGTCTATTCGCTGGCGCACACCATCGATCCAACCGAAGCAAATAGCCTCTGATAGAGCATCTTTATAAGAAAAGGTTGGTCGACCCAACTTGACTTTCGTGAAAATCAGCCAAATTTCCTTTTCTTTGGCGTGATGCTGTTCAAGCCAGTTGCGCCAGGCTTTCCGGTTTTTAGGCTCAAGGGTGGTCGTGAGTAGCATGGTGAGGCCTACCGTATGAAGCCAAGCGGTCGCGCCCGAGCCGGGGCGATGAGCGGAGCCGGGGAAGCAGGGATTTGAGAGAAAACGGAGGGTACTGCAGGCGGGGTCCGGGTTGAGCTGAGGGTTAGGTGTACGGAAGGCCTGCGAGGAAGGAATCCAGGAGGGCAGTGAACTCGGGATTGTGTAGTCACTTAGAACAAGCCCCAACGGTTCACGCGGGATTGGTATGTTTCGTAATCCGAACCGTGGGCAAGCAGGAGGCGTTTTTCTTCAGCAGGAACAACGTAGAAATTCAGAAACAAGAAAAAGAGCGGGAAGTGAAGGAGCAGTGGATCGAGGGCGCCAAGAAGAACGGTAAGCCCCAGAAATGGCAGGAAATCAAAAAGGTAGAAGGGATTGCGAGCAACAGAAAAAGGGAACTCGGTGATCAGTTCTTGTGCGTGCTCTTTGAACATGGGGTTTGCCTTATGCTTCGAGAAGAACCTGACCATCCATATCTTGCTTAGAAGGAATACCACGATGCATAAAACAAACAAAGTCCAACGGAGAGGCCCTATGTAGGGCCCTTTTCGTAACACAGGCCATAACCAGGCTTCAGAGACCCATTGGGCGAGAATGATCAACAATTGGATGAAAAATGCCTGGGGTGGCTGGATTCTGACCTCTTTTGTCCCCATGACCACTCCTATGAACAAGGACGCCTGCGGACGAAGAAACGCCTGACGAAGGAACCTAGGCGGACCAGTATCGCTTCGGTTCGAAGCCGTTTGCGCTACGGATGTACCGGAGTCCCGGGAACCGGGGCTCCACCTGTGACGGGCAGATAGAGGCCACCCCCTAGGGGGGTTGCCAGGACAGGTGCACCCCCAGTAGCTGGGATGATGAGCCGCGGGGAATTGGGGTCGGTCGGTGCGGTGGGCGCTTGGGAACCATGCCCTGGCTTTTCGTTAGGGTTGGGCGCCGCATCTACGGGCACACAGCCGAGCGCCATCATCAGCAGCATGGAAGAAAGAATGGTTCCGAGAAATCGCAGGAAACCTCCGTGAATTTTGAGGCGCTATTTGAGTGTAGGCATGAATTGAGCCTCGGCTAGCGGGGCCCAACGAAAGAAGCTAAGTGGCCCCGCCTGAACTGAGGTGCTGAGCGAAGCCGAGGAACCGGGATGCTGGGTACGTGCAGAAGGCAAGGAGGACGTGGTCCGAGTTGAGCGGAGGGTCCGGTGTTGATTGGGATCGCCCCATTGTGATGCGGTCGTGATGCAAAAAGGCATGGAACTGGAAATAGGGTTGCCCTGACCTAGAACCTCTGGGCTTATCGAGCGAAGAAAGAGTAAGCCTTTATCCTGCGGATTGGGCGCTGGGGGGAGGATTGCTATTTTGCTAAGGGGAAACACGAGCGTGGAATCGATCGTTTTCGCGTTCAAACAGTTGTTTAATGCTCGCACCATCCGATGGTTCCCTTTTGAGGGTCTCGGGATCCCATTGACTGCGAGTTGTTTCAAAGAAGTCGCCACCATAGATATGAATCCCGCCGGTGAAGCGGGGGAGGGGGTTTGTTACTGAGTGAATGACATCCGCAGGTAGCGCGGTGACATCGCCAGCAAACAGTGCCTTGGCGTCAAAGGCTTCAATCCTGTCGTTGGAGTGGTGCCATAGAATATTGTCTTCCCTGCCGGTATAGATCCCGATGTTTGCCCACATAAGGTGATTGTGTGGCATCAAGTTCATTTGTGGGGTCCAGGCTGCATTCAAAATCGTCAGAGACTTGGAGCGATACAGGAGGGTGATCCCGGCTTCAGTGGGGTTCCCAAGAGCGGTAACCAGGTCTGCCGGATGGCTCATGGCCCGCGCCAAAACCTCTAAGACAGCTCCTTGGGGGTTGTCGCTGCGGTTCGCCTCAACACAATCCTCGATGAATCGGTCAATCTCCATTTGATTACCCTCCCGAGTTAGGTCACATCTATGGGCAGTCCAGATGGAACTTCGAGGGACCGAATTTAATAAGGTCACGGCAGCAACGGCCAATGCCCTCCACCAAGATTCACTGAACTGTGGGACATCGGGCCGTCTCCTTCTAATTCACGCCGATGATAAACAGTACCGCCCCCAAACCTAGTGTCTAAGTGACGGAAAATCAATGGCGGGCAGGCGTTAAAATTGGGCAGATCGCCTGGCGTTGGTTTAAATTTGAGGAAGGAATTAGGCTTACACCTGACGAATGAAGCTAACCGGCACCGCCTGCACCGAGGCGATGAGCGGAGTCGAGGAAGCGGGATGTTGAGAGAGAGCGGAAGGCAATGCAGGCGGGGTCCGAGTTGAGCCGAGGGTTAGGCTGCGAGATGGTATCGAGGTGAATATCTGGACCAAGTGGTTTTAGGTGCGGGACTTCTCTTATGGCTTTGGTTGCTTGGCGTCGAGAAAGTCATTCACCATCGGGACGATGACGGACATGCGCTGCATCAGCGTCACGTGCGTCGTGGCGGGCAAGATGGCCAATCGGGAGGCGGGGAGCGGCTTAATGTCGCCGTGGATCCCGCCGCCTTTCAGGCGAAACATTTCCGCGACGTGCTCGAGCCGTACACCATCCGAGTCGCCGTGGATGAAGAACATCGGCGCTGTGGTGGCCTTCAGTTGATTGTCGCCAATGTCGCGCCCTTTCGAATCCATGGTGAGGACCCGCTTGACGAACTTCGGGAAATCGTCCGGATTCGGGTTCAGCCTTTTGTACTCGACTTCAATGGGCGAGCCTTTAAAGGCGTCCGCGGTGAGTGTCGCGAGGGCGTCCTGCCCTTCCTTGACCACGCCGTCCCGGTGGAGCATCGACGAAATGACGACAACCTTTCGCACCTTGTCCGGATGACGGATCGCGCATTGCATGGCCACGCCGCCACCCATGCTGTACCCGAGGAGGTCCGCGCGTGAGATTTTCAGGTAATCGAGCAGCGCCGCCACATCGTCGGCGAGGTTCTCGGAGGTGATGTCGCGTGGGATGTCCGCCGTGCGCCCATGGCCTTGCATCTCGACGGCGACCACTTTCCGCGTTTTGGAGAGCTCGTCGATCCACCCGGTCCAGTTGTTGGTGATCGTCATGAACGCGCCGTGGAGCAGGACCACCGGATCGCCGCTCCCGTGGATCTCGTAGTACATCTTGAGACCGTTCACTGGGGCGTAACCCGCCGCGGGTTGATGCTGCGCGACTAAGGCAGCTGGCAGAAGCATCGTCAGGAGAAAAGCCGTCGTCTTCATGTCGGACCTTTCCTTTGGGTGAGGTTGAACACGCCGCGCAGCCTAACGTAGGAAGCTAACCGGGCCCCGCCTGCACCGAGGCTATGAGCGGAGCCGAGGAAGTGGGACGTTGAGAGAGAGCGGGAGGCAATGCAGGCGGGGCCCGAGTTTAGCGGAGGGTTAGGGGGCCAGGCAAAACACTACAGTTCTTAACCGATTGGTTTATCAGAATCTTTGAGTTGAGCCAGGTAATCATCTGGGTTCAGCTTTGTGAAGGTCATTCGGGAGCGCTCGCTCAGAGCATTTCTGGAACCGAAGGTTAATTCGAGAGGCCCTTCTATTTCTAAAACAAAACGAATAACGCCATTATTCATGAGAACAAAATCCGTTAATGCATCACTTCCATACATAGTGCCTGAAAACGAGTCAGAGCTAATATATTTGAGTTCAGTAGAGATGTGAGTAAAACAAGTGGTTTCCTCCCAAGGGCAGTCGAAATCTGTAACCAGGAGGTAGCCCTCTGGGATTTGAATTTGATGTAGGAGGCTATAGCCGCTGATGTTCAGGCCAGTGGGGACCCCATCGAGGAGCAATTTCGATTTCCCACCCCAAGAATCATAGGGGCCCTTATGTTCTTCGAGAGTGAACCGGTCGATTCGTTGCAAGTAAGGCACCCTAACGAATGAAGCTAACCGGCCCCGCCTGCACCGAGGCGCTGAGCGGAGCCGAGGAAGCGGGAAGTTGAGAGAGAGCGAGAGGCAATGCAGGCGGGGTCCGAGTTGAGCGGAGGGTTAGGCATGACAGGGATAGCGCTCACTTAATCGGCTTTATTGATTGGATAAGGTCTTTGAATGACTGGAGCGTAGGAAAATAGGAACTATCAGAATACTTATTGAGTGTCTGCTCTGCTCGGGTGAAATACGAATCAACGATTGGAGGAGCGGCTGATTCAAGCCCTGGAGCAGGCATAGGCAAACTGGGATGAGTGATCGGAATTTCGATTGAAATATAAAACTGTTCGTCACGGCTGATGCCCTCAAATTTATAGTAGAGGCGATCGTTATCTAGTTGAGTAGCCTCTTGGAGGCAGGTAGAGATGTACTGTAGCCCAACACACCAAGGTGTTTCGATGATTGCCGACTTGGCGTGGATGGACTGAATACAGTCTCCTTGATTCCAGTCGGGGAGATCGTGATTCACTGAAATCTTAAAGTCCTTGAGCCTGAGGATAGATTTCAGACTTTGATAGTTTTTGTAGAAATATGGGTATGCCGTTGCGTAATCCTTTACCGCTCCATCCTTCAACGGGATGAACCTGATTGAAGCTTCGTCTTGCCGCCATTTGGGTGAAGCCTTTAGGAAGGCTGGTGCAATCGGGACAAGCGTGAACTTGGTTCGTTCAGGGGCGATGCCATCCGGGAAGTCAGTACCGTTTTCTTCGTGTGTCAATCTTGGTTCTACCAAAATGGAATGATTTGAATAGTACGCCTTGCTGTACGAAAGGATGAATCCATGACCTGTTGCTTGAATTCGGTCACCCGGAAGGGATTGAGCAACGACAAATCCGGAATGAGTAAGAAGAGCCAGTGAAGCAACTTTGCATATGGATTGAAGAATGCTCATGGAGATTTCCTTTGAATTCTGAATCACCTTGCAGGCATGCCTAACGAATGAAGCTAACCGGCCCCGCCTGCACCGAGACGATAAGCGGAGCCGAGGAAGCGAGATGGAGAGAAAGAGCGGAAGGCAATGCAGGCGGGGTCCGAGTTGAGCGGAGGGTTAGGCCAATTCGGAACGCTGGGATTTAGTGCATCGGAGTGGGATCTACATAGAGCATTCTGCCCCACACAACGATCGTAGACGTGTCGAAATCAACCTCAGACCGACCTTCGTCAGTAGCCTCTTCGGATAGGCGGAAGTCGAAGACAACGGTGAACTCACCACTCGGCATTGGCCGTTGAGGGGAGAGCAACCAATTGCTGATGGCGGTAAGAATTGAATGATCGAAGTACTTGTTGCCGCCCTTCATTTCAACGACGGCAAGCTTGTTTTCACGCACCACCAATTTGGCTGTGACCTGCCTTGAATCGTGAGCAATCCTGGCCAGTTTGGGGTAGACCGGGCTAACGATGCGCTTAAGGCTGATCAATGGCAGCGGTTCGGTGACCAGTGGCTTAGGCGAGGTCTGGCAATACCCTGCTGGGCCGCCAATGAACAGAGATCCAATTAGGAATGCCTGGAATATGCGGCGCATGGAGTTCTCTTGGTTGGTAGGGCCTAACGAAGGAAGCTAAGCGGCCACGCCTGCACCGAGACGATGAACGGAGCCGAGATAGCGAAATGTTGAGAGAGAGCGAAAGGCAATGCAGGCGGGGTCCGACTTGAGCGGAGGGTTAGGCATGCCAGTTACCCAGATGGCGTTTCATGATCTCTTGAGTTTGTTGAGTGAAGCCTGCAAATTCGTTTTTCGTGAGTAGCCCTAAAGAGAGTTGAACGCCAAGATGAGCGATGGCGCGCGAACGGCTGGGATCATCAAAGGCCATAGCTATGTCTTTGTTTCGATGATTGATGAGGTCGAATGATGCCAAAAACCGCTCATGAAAGTTCTTCGAGGAGTCAGCTCTTATTTTGTCGAGTTCTTCGAGGATTTGCTTTGAAAACCTTTCCAGCGCTACTTTGTGGAGTTGCCTAAGGTGTTTCCAATCTGATTCATCAATGGTCACGGGCATATGGAACTCCCATGGATGCCTAACGAATGAAGCTAACCGGCCCCGCCTGCACCGAGGCGCTGAGCGAAGCCGAGGAAGCGAGAAGCTGAGAGAGAGCGAAAGGCAATGCAGGCGGGGTCCGAGTTGAGCTAAGGGTTAGGCCGACAGTCATGGGATGGATTCGCCTGGCCGCATAGCAAGACTGGTCAGGAAGAGGTTGTCTGGTTCGGAGGGATCTTGGACAGAGATTTCAATATCACCAAGGCCGGATTCAGCCTTGTAATCGGAGCCAATGTGAAAGTGTTGGCCATTGTCTTCGAGCAGCTCCTGTAGCTGAGTAATGAGTTGCTCAATCTCCTGGGGGCTAGCTGCAAGTCGAAGCCCAAACCAACCGTTCTTCCAGTCTTCGAGCTTTGCGTGCATAGGGCGGCCTAACGAATGAAGCTAACCGGCCCCGCCTGCGCCGAGGCGCTGAGCGGAGCCGAGGAAGCGAGAAGTTGAGAGAGAGTGAAAGGCAATGCAGGCGGGGTCCGAGTTGAGCGCGAGGTTAGGCCGAGCCCTAAGCGGTAGCGCCCCGAACACGCGCCGCGCTTAGATTTGAGCCTGCTTGTGTGAGTGCGGAAGTTCATGCTGACGAACCCAAAGGAGAACGATGGAGTTATCGCGTGAACATGAAGGCCGAGATGCTGAAGCGGCCTCGATGATGGCAGAAATCCATGGGCCGACGGGTGATGAGTAAGCGATAACCCTATTAAGTGAACGCTGAAGACCGAGAACTGGCGGGGCTTTGCCGCTGGAGTGAGCCAATCTGATGAAGCTGAACCAGCGCCCCACCACCCAGCAGATCGAAAGAGAAGGGCGAACGAGGCCTAACGAATGAAGCTAACCGGACCCGCCTGCGCCGAAGCGCCGAGCGGAGCCGAGGATGCGAGTGGATGAGAGAGAGCGGGAGACAATGCAGGCGGGGTCCGAGTTGAGCGGAGGGTTAGGCGGCTGCTGACGAAAAGAATGAATAGAGCACATGGCTTTTATGCAGGGTGGGTTTCTTCAAGGGTGGAAGATTGGGGGGCACCAAAGGACCCAAAACGACCCTCAATTGCGTTGATCTTATCTACTATCTGCTTGAGGCTTTTGTGATGAATTTTTACGACCTCTGCGATGGTCGATTTCAAATTCAGCAGGTTATCTTCGCTGATTGATTCGTTATATGTTAATTTTAGATATTCAAAGTAGGGATCAACATTCTGGTTGGCTGCAGCCATTCGGATGTGAATCTCGAGGAGCTCATTCTGGAGCTCACTTTCTAGCCCAGATAGATGACTCAGCCGAGATTCTAGAACAGGAAAGAAATATTTCTTAATTCCAGGAGTGGACCCTGGCTTGGTGGTTATGGCCGCATTGCACAATTCAATATTTGGGTCATCGAGCTTCAACATCATTTCGATTGGCTCGATGATTTTGATGTATCGGCCTGAGCCTTGGTACCGAGTTAGGTTATTTTTGAGCCACTGTAATGACTCTCGAGTAAATAGGCCTTTGTTGCTTTCGATCAAGTGGATGGCACAGATGAATTGATACCTGAGTTCATAAAGTTCTTTGAATATGACCTTTTTGTTGGCCTCTGCCTCTCGGCTGTTTCTAATTTTGTCTGTGATAGAAGGACCAATCCAACTGAGAAGCCCGCCGAGAATCACGGGAACCAAAATTTTCAACACCGCGTTCCACGATAATGGTTCCAAGTTAGACCTCGCATTCTTTCACGGTAAATCGATCCTGGTGATGAGCCGCCTAACGAATGAAGCTAACCGGCCCCGCCTGCACCGAGGCGCTGAGCGAAGCCGAGGAAGCGAGAAGTTGAGAGAGAGCGAAAGACAATGCAGGCGGGGTCCGAGTTGAGCGGAGGGTTAGGAGCTGATGGATATGCCGTTTCAATCTGCTGGACGCTGATCTATTGCCTCTTGATCGGTACAGAGATAGGCCAAAGGAACTTCGAGCCAACCTGGTTTGAAGTCAAAAGCCCAATTGGCTGCAAAGCAAGTGCAGTCTTGCGCCAAATCGGTGGCGTGAAAAATCATTAATTCGGTTGGAGGGGTGACCATCTTGCCCTTGGATTTAAGCAGCCGTTGCTGAGCACGGGTGAGCTTTAGCAGCATTCCGGGTTCAAAATGGTTTGAGACCGACTTGGCTTGAGACTTGGTGAGTTTCATCTCGATAACTGGGCCGCCAGCGTATCGGCCATCCTTCAGTGGAAATCCATCTGCGAGGAGAGGCGGTGAGCAAAGGAGGACCAGCGCCGCCAGTAGCATTTGGCCGAATCGTCTGATCAATGGATGCTCCTAACGAAGGAAGCTAACCGGCCCCGCCTGCACCGAGGCGCTGAACGGAGCCGAGGAAGCGAGATGAAGAGAAAGAGCGGAAGGCAATGCAGGCGGGGTCCGAGTTGAGCGCAGGGTTAGGCAGGCGGGTATGCACTCTGGATGGCCGATTTTAGTTTTTGTAGGTCAGCAAGCATGATGCCTTTTAAGTGATCGTAATCCCATCGTTGCCACTTTCTTGGGCTAAACCATATTTCAAAGTGCCCAACAACCGCCAACATCTTTTCGCCAAGATATGTGTTGTAGTTCGGGTCATAGGAAAAGTTAATTCGCGCCTTTGTGGCGCAGTCAATTGCGCCGGGATTGTTACCAGCCTCTTCTCGTGCCCATTCGCGAAGCTCGTTCCATGTGGCAAGCGCCTGTTCTCTATCCATCTGCGGGCTCCTGGGCTGCCTAACGATGGAAGCTAACCGGCCCCGCCAGCACCGAGGCGCTGAGCGGAGCCGAGGAAGCAGGACGTTGAGAGAGAGCGTAAGGCAATGCAGGCGGGGTCCGAGTTGAGCGGAGGGTTAGGCCGCGTGGGAGAAGTGAGTTCATTGAAAGCCCAATCCGTAGCGACGAAGGGAATTTTTGATGGCCTGGCCTTGCTCATTAATTCGGTGATCGCGGGTGATAAGCGGTTTGAATTCACGAGCCGATGGGTGCATTGCCGAATGCAGGGAGACAGATAGGGGTGCTTTATCGACTCGTTTGTAGGCATCAACACCAAGAGTGATAATGAAGCGTGGCCGAACCGTTTGAATTTGTTTGACGAGAAATTGAAGACACTGGCTCTCGAAGATTTTCGAAGAAGGCATGGGCCCAGTGGCGCTTCCGGGTTTCAGGCCCATCAGAACATTTGTGAAGAAACAATCAAATGGACTGAGTTCTGCTGACTTGAGGTATGCGAGGAGTACACCCCAGAAAGTGTGTGGTGCCTGCAATTCACCACCGCGTATTTTTGAATTTTTGTAGCCGGTTTCGCTGTCGAAGTTATGACCAATGATCATAATTGGCGAATCGGGAAAATTCTCTGGGAGTGCACCATGAAATCCTGGACCACGCCATAGGCCCGACCCGCCAGGGAATACAGCCGTTCCATCGATAAGGTCCTCAATACGATTACCAGTATCAGCCACGAGGGGGTGGAACTGTGTAACGATCCGCTGTTTCTCTGCGAGCAACTCTGAGATGACCTGGCGTGCTTTTCGTACCATGGGGTTTGCACCTAAAGTTGGAATCTTGTGAATTCAGCGGCCTAACGAAAGCAGCTAACCGGACCCGCCTGCACCGAGACGATGAGCGGAGCCGAGATAGCGAGAAGCTGAGAGAGAGCGGGTGGCAATGCAGGCGGGGTCCGAGTTGAGCGGAGGGTTAGGCTACGATGCGGACCGAAAATGTTTGCTGTAGAGGAAGTAAATCGGAACAAGGAAAAGGCAGAACACGAATGTTTGGATAACTGACGTTTTCAAGAGAATTCCTGTGGTATCTAGCCAGGAGATGTGTAAAAAGATTTGGGGCGATGTGATTATAAGATACGTTATTGAAACAATTTGGAAAGCAATGGAAAGAGCGGCTGCCCATACCAAACCTCCAAGGACTGTCCAAATGGAATAGCCCATAAGTGAGTTCAAGGTGGAGGTGAATTTGGCAAGCTTATTGAAAACAAAGCCAAGGGGTATTGAGAAAAAGAGACACGATGCGACGATCACAAACTTGTACCCAGGAATTGGCTTGAACCTCCCTATGGCATTTTTTGCTATCCCCGCGAGCAATGCGAGAAGGATGAAGAATGTTGGCGCCTGGAATAGATAAACTCCAATTTTAATGGAATTACTTGAGTTCCGTTTCCCATTCTTTGAAATTGTGGTTTGGTCTGGGGTATCTCGAAGTTCCATAGGTAGCCTAACGAATGAAGCTAACCGGCCCCGCCTGTACCGAGGCGACGAGCGGAGCCGAGAAAGCGAGAAGCTGAGAGGGAGCGGAAGGCAATGCAGGCGGGGTCCGAGTTGAGCGAGAGGTTAGGCTGCCCGCTGTCATTGGACCACCCAGTCAGCGGGAAATGAAATGCGCCTGCCTTCGATTGAGAGAGTGCCTTTGCTGCCTTTGACGGACACCTTGAATGACTTTGGAAGGGCAGGATCGCCTGGATTCACAAACTCGGCCTCGAATCGCTGCTTATTGGTATCGCACCTGAGGAATTTGAACTGCCGTTGCTGAAGAACTGCTGACTCTTTGGCTGACGGCGAGGTGAATCGAATTGGCCCCACGATGGAATGGGATTCCAGTGAAACGGCCATGCTGAGCCCATATTCGCCAGCTTTGAAATCCAACGAACCAGTTGCCATGGCTGTGCTGGTGGCCAAGACCGAGAAAGCCACAACCTGGACGATTCGTGTGTGCATGAGCAGCCTAACGAATGAAGCTAACCGGACCCGCCTGCACCGAGGCACTGAG
Organism: Geothrix sp. SG200; assembly: GCF_022808935.1. Lineage (GTDB taxonomy): Bacteria > Acidobacteriota > Holophagae > Holophagales > Holophagaceae > Geothrix > Geothrix alkalitolerans. The sequence goes on along the minus strand of NZ_JAKZFR010000003.1, from coordinate 520 downwards.
CGGAGCCGAGGAAGCGAGAAGTTGAGAGAGAGCGGCGGGCAATGCAGGCGGGGTCCGAGTTGAGCGCGAGGTTAGGCCGAGCCCTAAGCAGTAGCGCCCCGAACACACGCTACGCCTAGATTTGAGCCTGTTTGAGTGGGAGTGAATGTTCATGCCGACGACCCCAAAGGAAAACACCGGAGTTATCGCGTGAGAATGAAGGCCGAGACGCTGAAATGGTTTCGATGATGGCAGAAATCCATGGGCCGATGGTTGATGAGTAAGCGATAACCCTATTCCTTGAACGCCGAAAGCTGAGGAACGGTGGGGCTTTGCCGATGGAGTGAGCCTGACTGACAAAGCTGAACCAGCGCCCTATCACCCAGCAGACAGGAATAGGCGGGCGAACGAGGCCTAACGAATGAAGCTAACCGGCCCCGCCTGCACCGAGGCGACGAGCGGAGCCGAGATAGCGAAATGCTGAGAGAGAGCGGAAGGCAATGCAGGCGGGGTCAAGGTTGAGCGTAAGGTTAGGCCGTAC
>NZ_JAKZFR010000002.1 GCF_022808935.1 Geothrix sp. SG200 | reverse complement strand
CTTCGTCGCGGCTTTTCCCCAGGGGTCACACCCGTTCCCATCCCGAACACGGCCGTTAAGACCTGGAGGGCCGATGATACTGCTCCCCACAGGAGTGGAAAAGTAGGTCGCTGCGACGTTAAATCCCAAACGGGCCACCCTTCGAGGTGGCCCGTTTTCGCGTACGGATCTCCGCATCCGCAGGCCATTTATCTGTCACGGCGGATACACTGAAGGTTCCGCGTGGAGGATCTGATGAGCAAAGGTGTTTACACCTTCGGGGGAAACCGTAACGAAGGCGGCGCGGCCATGCGCAACCTTCTCGGAGGCAAGGGCTGCAACCTGGCTGAGATGGCGGGGCTGGGGATTCCCGTTCCGCCGGGATTCACGCTCACCACGGAGCAGTGCAACGCCTACTACACCCATGGCCGCAAGCTCGCCGAGGACCTCAAGGCCGAGGTGGTCGAGGCCCTGAAGTGGCTCGAAGGCGTGCGAGGCTGCGGTTTCGGGTCCAACGAGAACCCGCTCCTGCTCTCCGTCCGCTCCGGCGCCCGCGTGTCCATGCCCGGCATGATGGACACGGTGCTCAACCTGGGGCTCAACGACCGGACCGTGCTGGCCCTGGAGAAGGCCAGCGGCAATTCCCGCTTCGCCTGGGATTCCTACCGCCGCTTCATCACGATGTACAGCAACGTGGTGCTGGGCGTAGAACACGCGCTGTTCGAGGCGGAGCTGGAGCGCGCGAAAGAGCGGCTCCACAAACACCAGGATACCGACCTCAGTGCAGAGGACTGGAAGACCCTCGTCGCCGCCTTCAAGGAGATCGTGCAGGAAGAGACCGGCCAGGCCTTCCCACAGGAACCCATGGAGCAGCTCTGGGGCGCCATCCGCGCCGTTTTCGAAAGCTGGAACACCGCCCGCGCCATCACCTACCGCCGCCTCCACCGCATTCCCGATGACTGGGGCACGGGCGTCAACGTGCAGAGCATGGTCTTCGGCAACATGGGTGACGACTGCGGCACCGGCGTGGCCTTCACGCGTGACCCCGCCACGGGCGAGAAGCTGTTCTACGGCGAGTACCTCATCAACGCCCAGGGTGAGGATGTGGTGGCCGGCATCCGCACGCCCCAGCCCATCACCCGGGCGCAGGCCGACGGCACCGGTCTGAAGAGCCTGGAGGAGGCCATGCCCGCGGCCTTCGCGGAGCTCGACGCCACCTGCAAGCGCCTCGAGACCCACTTCAAGGACATGCAGGACATCGAGTTCACCATCGAGCGCGGGAAGCTCTACCTGCTTCAGACGCGCAACGGCAAGCGCACCGCCATGGCCGGCATCCGCATCGCCATCGACCTGGTGGACGAGGGGCTCATCGATACGCACACCGCCCTGAAGCGCATCGATGCCGACAGCTTGTCCCAGCTGCTGGCGCCCGTCTTCGATCCCAAGGAGAAGGATCGCCTGCGCAAGGAGGGCCACCTGCTCACCAAGGGCCTGAACGCGGGTCCCGGCGCCGCCACGGGGCGCATCGCCCTCACGGCTGAGCAGGCCGAGAAGATGGCCCAGGAGGGTCCTGTGGTGCTGGTGCGCGTGGAGACCAGCCCCGAGGATATCGCCGGCATGGTGGCCTCTCAGGGCATCCTCACCGCCCGCGGCGGCATGACCAGCCATGCGGCAGTGGTGGCTCGCGGCATGGGCAAGCCCTGCGTCTGTGGTGCCTCGGCCGTGCAGATCGATGTGGCCAAGGGCCTGGTGAAGGTGGGCGATCATCAGCTGAAGGCCGGCCAGGACTGGATTTCCATGGACGGCTCCACGGGCGAGGTGTTCGCCGGCAAGCTGAGCGCCCATCCCTCCGAAGTGAACCAGGTGCTGGTGGACGGCCGCCTGAAGGCCGGAGACAGCGAACTCTACCAGCGCTTCGCCAAGATCATGGCCTGGAGCCACGAGGCCAAGCGCATGAAGGTCCGCACCAACGCCGATACACCCCATGATGCCGCCGTGGCGCGGGCCTTCGGTGCCCAGGGCATTGGCCTCTGCCGCACGGAGCACATGTTCTTCGAAGGCGACCGAATCATCGCCGTGCGCGAGATGATCCTCGCCACGGACACCGAGGGCCGAAAGAAGGCCCTGGCCAAGCTCCTGCCCATCCAGCGGGAGGATTTCGAGGGCATCTTCAAGGCCATGGACGGCCTGCCCGTGAACATCCGCCTGCTGGACCCGCCCCTCCATGAGTTCCTGCCCCAGGACGAAGCCGGCCAGCGGGAGATGGCGGAAGTGCTGGGGGTGGACCTGGGCACCGTGGAGCGCCGCGTGGCGCAGCTCCACGAGTTCAACCCCATGATGGGCCACCGCGGCTGCCGCCTGGGCATCACCTTCCCCGAGATCATCCGCATGCAGGTGCGGGCCATCGCCGAGGCCGCGTTGAACGTGGCCGCGGAGGGCGTCAAGGCCATCCCCGAGATCATGGTGCCGCTCATCGGCACCGTGCGGGAGTTGACCTACACCAAGACCGAGATGCTGGACGAGATCGCCCAGGTGAACCAGGAGCGGGGTACTCAGTTCGCCTGCCCCATCGGCACCATGATCGAGATCCCCCGAGCCGCCATCACCTCGGACAAGATCGCCCAGGAGGCCGAGTTCTTCAGCTTCGGCACCAATGACCTCACCCAGATGGGCTTCGGCTTCAGCCGCGACGACGCGGGCACCTTCCTGCCCGAGTACGTGGGCAAGAAGCTGCTGGAGGACGATCCTTTCCAGAGCCTGGACCAGGAGGGCATCGGCGAGCTGGTGCGCATCTCGTGCGAGAAGGGCCGCTCGGCGCGGCCCGGCATCAAGCTGGGCGTCTGCGGCGAGCACGGGGGCGATCCCCGCAGCGTGAATTTCTTCCACCGCGTGGGGCTCGACTACGTGAGCTGCAGCCCCTATCGCGTGCCTATCGCCACCCTGGCGGCCGCCCAGGCGGCCCTGGACTGATCGGCCCTAGACGAAAACCACCGACTGGGTGGCGGACGTCACGATGTAGCACCGTTCATTGTTGGAGCGCGGGTCGGCCGGGAGCAGGAAGAATCCCGGCCGGCCCGGCTGATACCCCTGCGTGGTGCCCACCAGCACCTCGCCGTCCTTGAAGGTGACCTTGACCTTCCGGCCCGGGGCGGGGGCGTTGGGCGGGAATTCGTTGGTCTTCTGGTGCTCCGGATCGCCCTGGAGGCTGCGGACGAAGTACAGAGCCTTGAGGTCCGGCACCTTCACCTCCAGTGGCTTGGCGCCGATGCTTCCATTCGCGGAGATGTGGAAGAGATCCTTCGCCGGAAGGAAGTCGTTGGTCTGGCCCTTGAGGGTCGTCCCGTCCAGGAATCGCGCCACCACTTGGTTCATGGGAATCTCCGGGCCATCCAGGCCGGCAGGCGTCGCATACGCCCGCGTATGGGTATTGGTGCCTTTAAATTACAAGCGCCCGGTTTTCTGCGCAAGCCCCCTAGCTTCATGGAGTCACTGGGCATGTCATCCGGACCTGGGTTTGAGCGTCGGGCGCGATAGAATCGCCCTTTTGAGCGGATCATGGCCAAGACCTCCACCAAGGCGACATCAGATCAGCCCGAGATCATCTATTCGATGATGCGGGTCAGCAAGATCTACAACAACAAGCCTGTCATCAAGGACATATCTCTCAGCTACTTCTACGGCGCCAAGATCGGCGTCCTGGGGCTCAATGGCTCCGGCAAGAGCACGGTGCTGAGGATCATGGCCGGCGTGGACCAGGACTTCAACGGCGAGGCGGTCCTAAGCAAGGGCTACACCACGGGCATCCTGGACCAGGAACCCCAGCTGGATCCCGAGAAGACCGTCCGCGAGATCGTCGAGGAGGGCGCGGCTGAGAAGGTGAAGTGGCTGAAGGACTACAACGCCATCAGCGACCAGTTCGCCGATCCCGACGCGGACATGGACGTGCTGCTGGCCATGCAGGCCGAGCTCCAGGAGAAGATCGACGCCCACGACTGCTGGGACCTGGATTCCCGGCTCGAGCAGGCCATGGACGCCTTGCGCTGCCCCGATCCCGACACGAAGATCGGCGTGCTCTCCGGCGGTGAGCGGCGCCGCGTGGCCCTGTGCCGCCTCCTGCTCCAGGAGCCGGACATCCTGCTGCTGGACGAGCCCACCAACCACCTGGACGCCGAGACGGTGGCCTGGCTGGAGAAGCATCTGCAGGACTACAAGGGCACGGTCATCGCCGTGACCCACGACCGCTACTTCCTGGACCACGTGGCCGAGTGGATCCTCGAGCTGGACCGCGGCGAGGGCATCCCCTGGAAGGGCAACTACTCCAGCTGGCTGGAGCAGAAGCAGGGCCGCCTCGCCCGCGAGGAGAAGTCCGACCAGAAGCGGCAGAAGACCCTGGAGCGCGAGCTGGAGTGGATCCGCATGTCCCCCAAGGGCCAGCACACCAAGAGCAAGGCCCGCATCGCCAACTACGAGCGCCTGGCCGGCGAGGAGGGTCGCCAGAAGGAGCAGGAGCTGGAGATCTACATTCCCAGCGGCCCCCGCCTGGGCGACCTGGTGGCCGAGCTGGAAGGGGTCACGAAGGCCTACGGCGACCGCGTGCTGTTCGAGAACCTGAGCTTCGCCATCCCCCGCGGCGGCATCCTGGGCGTCATCGGCCCCAACGGCGCCGGCAAGTCCACGCTGCTGCGCCTGCTCACGGGCCAGGAGGCGCCGGACGCGGGCACCATCCGCCTGGGCGAGACGGTGAAGATGGCCTACGTGGACCAGCTCCGCGCCGGCCTCAACCCCGACAAGAGCGTCTATGAGGCGGTATCGGGCGGCTACGAGCAGATCGAGCTGGGTGGCAAGCTCATCAACGCCCGCGCCTGGCTGAGCCGCTTCGGCTTCTCCGGCGACGCGCAGCAGAAGAAGGTCTCCGAGCTCAGCGGCGGGCAGCAGAACCGCCTCAACCTGGCCCTCACGCTGAAGAGCGAATCGAACCTGCTCTTCTTCGACGAGCCCACCAACGACCTGGACGTGAACACCATGCGGGCGCTGGAAGAGGCCATCGAGTCCTTCGCCGGCAGCGCCGTGGTGGTGAGCCACGACCGCTGGTTCCTGGACCGCCTGGCCACGCACATCCTCGCCTTCGAGGGCGACTCCCAGGTGCAGTTCTTCGATGGGAACTACACGGAGTACGAGCAGTACCGCAAGGACGTGCTGGGCCTGAAGCCCTTCGATCCCCATCGCATCAAGTACCGGAAGCTGACCCGATGAAGACGGACGCCTCTCCGGCCCTCGCCTACGCCGCCGCTGCGGCGGGCCTGCTCCTGGGCGCGCCCGCGCTGTGGCTGGGCCTCGACCAGGGGGCCATCGCCCTCTGGACTTTCGGCGCCGCGGGCCTCCTGCTGGGCCTGCCCTCCCTGGTGGTGGGGCAGCGCGTCCGGGAGGGCTTCAGCAACCGGAGCCTGGAGCGGGAGCGCCTGACCCTCCGCGCCGCCAGCCACTTCCTGCGCATCCTGGCCCTGGGCGCCGTCCTGACCGCCGCGGCGGCCCTCATGGGCGACCGCAGGCCTCAGGCGGGTTCCGTGCCCCTGATCCTGGCGGGCGTGGCCCTGCTCATCCTGACGCCCCTCTGGTGGGTTCGGCGGGCCCAGGCGGGGATCCATCCCAGCCTGGCCTCGGACGCCGCCCGCACCCGCGCCCTGCTGGAACTTGGCGGTCTGCTCCTGGCGGGAGTGCTGCTGGATCGCTGGTTCCCCTGGGCGGATGCGGCCGCTGCGGCGGCCATGGGGCTGCGCCTGTTCATCGAAGGGCAGAGCCTGGCCCGGGGCACGGCCCTGACTGCCGCGGCCTCCTGCGGCGGCTGCGGAAGCTGCGGCTGCAGCTAGGCTGATGCGCGTCCTCGAGTTGTTCTCGGGCCTGGGAGGATGGCGCCTGGCTCTCCGGGACCGGGGAACGGTGGCCGCGGCCTACGATGTGAGCGAGGCGGCCAACGCCACCTACGCCCTGAACCACGGCGAGACGCCGAAGGCCCGCGAGCTGGCCACGATCCCCCTGGCAGAGCTGGCCGCCGCCGGGGCCGACACGTGGCTGATGAGTCCGCCCTGCCAGCCCTTCTGCCGCATGGGGAACCAGCATGGCTTGGAGGACCGCCGCTGCCGGGCCTTCCGCCACCTCATGGACATGTTCGGCCAGGCGCCGCCGGAGCGTCTCGTGCTGGAGAACGTGGTGGGCTTCCTGGGCTCGGACGCCCACGCCCTCCTGGCCGAGCGCCTGCGGGCGCACGGGATGCACCACCTGGACCTGGAGGCCTGCCCCAGCCGCTTCGGCCTGCCCAACCAGCGGCCCCGGGTCTTCGTCGTGGCCTCGCGGAAGCCGCTCGCTGCACGGCCCCTGCCGGACCTGCCGGCGCGACCCCTGGCGGACTTCCTGGACCGGGAGGAAGACACCTCCCTCTATCTGGCGCCGGAGGTGCTGGCCCGCCACCGGCACGGCATGGATTTCGTCGTGCCGGAGGACCGCCGCAGCACCTGCTTCATCGGCGGCTACGGCCAGCGCTTCGTGGGCAGCGGCTCCTTCCTGAGGACGGAGCGCGGCGCGCGCCGCTTCTCGCCTTCCGAGGTGGCCCGCCTGCTGGGCCTACCCGAGGGGTTCCGCTTCCCGGACGGCGTGCCACTGGAGGCCCGCTACAAGCTGCTGGGCAACGGCCTCTCCATCCCCGTGGCGGCCTGGGCCCTGGATCATCTGCCATGAAAGGGGGGGACCGCCCGCTCGCCAAGGCTCGCTCTGCGTCCCCCCTTTGACCCCCACGTAATGCCTGGGCACAGCCCAGGCATTACGTCTGTAGAATCGGCCCATGAAGCTCCTGCTCTCCGCCTTCGCACCCGAGCTGGGTCCCCTCGCGGGGGATCCGCCGCCGGGCTGGGAGACGGCCACGGTGGGCGTGGGCGCCGTCACCGCCGCGGCCGCCACGGCGCGGTTGCTTGCGGAGCGGCGGCCCGAGGCCGTGCTGTTCCTGGGCACCTGCGGGCGCTACGACGGAAGGCTGTCGCTGTTCGACTGCCTGTGGGCTTCGGAAGCCCTCGCCACCTCGCTGGAGGAGGTGCGCGGCGGGGCCTACCGTCCCGCCATCGAGCCCACGCGCTGGACCGCTACGCTGCCGGGTCCGCTGCCCGCCCATGCCGTGGCCGTGCCGCCGGCCATCACCCGCACCCGGGAGGGCGCGGCCCTGCTGGTTTCCGTGGCACCGGCCGAGCACCTGGAGCTGACGGGTGTCTTCGCCGCCTGCCACGCGGCGGGCGTGCCCTGTGGCGGGGCGCTGGTGGTGGTCAATGATGTGGGGCCCGAGGCGCCCGCCCAGTGGCAGGCCAACCATGCGGAGGGTAGCCGGAGGCTGGTGGCAGCCCTCAGGGCTTCGGGATTCTTTGCAGGGGCGTGAGAGCCTCGGACCCGTCGCCGGTCTCCACCCGCCACCCGCCTTCAACCACTGAGATCCGGATTCCTGCGCTCGGTCCCGTCACCCACGCCGCGGTGCCAGACCGTCGCAGGGTGTCCAGGGTCTCCGGATGGGGATGCTCGAAGCGGTTGCGGAGGCCTGCGGGGATGACCGCCACTTCCGGCTTCACGGCGGCGATCCAGGCCGGGTCCGAGGCATTGCGGCTGCCGTGGTGGCCCACCTTCAGCAGGCGGTGGGGAAAAGCGCCGGGATCCCCCAGGTCGAGCAGGTCCTTCTCCTGGATGGCCAGGGCGTCGCCCATGAGCCAGAGCTCCCGGTCGCGCCAGGCCACGCGAAGGACGGTGGAGGTCATGTTCGCATCCGGCAGGGCGTAGGCCCGGGCGGGCCAGCGCACGCTGAAGGCGGCCTCCCCGCGGGTCCAGGCGTCGCCCCTCAGCAGGCCCGAAGGATCGGAACGGGCTGGGCGGAAGGGCGCCCAGGGATCCTCGTCGTCCGACGTGACCGGCACGGAGGTCGAGGCCAGCGGCCAGATCCGCGCCAGGGTGGCCCAGCCGCCCGCGTGGTCGCCGTGCGCGTGGGTGAGCACCAGGTGCACGGGCTCTCGCACCCCGCGTCGGCTCAGCACCCGCGCGAGCCTCCGGCCCGTCCACGGTCCGGGCCCCGTATCGATGAGGGTGGCGTCGCCGCCGGGCACCCGCAGCAGCAGGGCGTCGCCCTGGCCCACGTCCACGGCTTCCAGCGAGAGGGTGTCGGCTGCGCGGCCCAAGCCGCGGAAGGCCAGGAGCCCCAGGGAGGCCGCGACGAGGCCCACCGTGAGCGCCCGGGCGCGCCGCAGCGTTCCCTGCAGGTGCGCCAGGGCCAGCCAGCCCAGGGTCAGCAGGAGCCAGGGCCACAGCCGGCCCGTGGCCAGGGGCGCGATGCCTGTGAGGGCAGGCACCAGGCGGTCGCCCATCCAGGTGAGAATCGCCGCGGCGCCCTGGGTGAGGCCGGGCAGGGGAACCAGAATCAGCAGGAGGCAGAGGGGCGTGAGGAAAGCCACGAGGGGCAGCACCAGCAGGTTGGCGAGGATGCCCCACCAGGGCGCGCCCCCATGCAGCAGGGCCAGCAGCGGCATCGTGGAGAGCCAGGGCGCCGCCAGCCGGGCGAAGGGCAGGGCGAGGCGGCCCAGCAGGGGCGACAGCAGGCCCGCCAGGGGCTCAGCGCCCCACAGCAGGCCCAGCAGGGCCCACCAGGCCAGGAGGAAACCCGGCTCCACGCCGGCGGCCGGGTGGCCGAGCAGCCAGAGCAGCAGGGCCACGTGCAAGCCCGCCACTGGCGGCAGTTTCCAGCCGCTGGAGCCCCCGATGGCCCAGGCGATGCCCATGAAGAGTCCACGCCACACCGGTGCCGAAAAGCCCACCAGACCCGCGTAGAGCAGCCCCGAGGCGATGGCTCCGGCGGCCGCTCCCCGCAGGCGGAGGCGGCGCAGGAGGGCTTCCACGGCGGCCATCACGAGGGTCACCTGGAGGCCGGACACCACCAGGATGTGGATGGTGCCGCTCTCGGCGAAGACGCTGAAGTGGGCCTCGTCCGCCGGCGGGATGCCCAGGGCCAAGGCACCCCACAGATCCTTCGCGGTGGCGCCCAGGGGCAGGGCCTCGAAGCGTCGCCGGGCGAAGGCCTGGAGGCGCAGCAGGAAAGCGGGCGCAGGGGGTCCGGTGGCCTCCATCAGCTGCGCCGAGGCCAGGTGGATGCGCCGGGGAGCTTCGTCGCTGCGGGCCCGCCAGAGGGGGCGTTCCGCCAGGAAGACCGGGGCGGCCTGCACGGGCCTCAGCTCGGCGCGCAGGCGCACGGGCGTGCCCGGAAGGGGCGGCGCCTGTTCGCCCTCGGCGGGGATGGTGAGGGGCAGGGAGAGGCCCTTCAGGCGCTCAGGCGCGGATACCTCCAGGCGGCTTCGCAGTCGCTCGCCCTGGAGGGTCCAGGGGGCGTCGATGCGGCCCTCCAGAGCCAGGAAGCCGGTGGGGAGTGTGGTCTCCCACCGGGCCTTGCGGGCGAGCCCCAGGCAGGTGATGCCTGCCAGCCCCAGGGCGAGCGGGACCACCGACCACCGCCGGAACCGAAGCCGGAGCAGGGGCAGCGGCAGGGTCAGGAGCCAGGCCAGGGCGCCGAGGACCAGCCACCGGGTGGCGAGCTGGCCGTCCCACCGCTCCGGAAGCAGCCAGGGCACGGCGCAGGCGGCTGCGAGGGCCCAGGCCAGGGGCCAAAGCGAAGCCCCGGACAGGCGCTGCCACAGGCTGGATCTGGAGAGCATGGGGGCAGTCTACCTGGGCTGTCCAAACCTTGACAGGGGGCCCCGGGCCAGGGACTCTGACAGGCATGAATCCGGCCCGGGCCCTGCTGGTGGACGACGATCCCACCATCCTCGATGTGGTGGGCACGCTGCTGTCCCGGCACGGGCATGAGGTCGTCGGCACCGGATCCGGTCGCCGGGGGGCCCAGTTCCTGAGGAACGAGCGGTTCGACCTGGCCGTGGTGGACCTCATGCTGCCGGACCTGAATGGCCTCGACCTGGCGCGGGAGGCTGTGGCCAAGCCCGACACGGTGGTGGTGGTCCTGTCCGGTTCGACCTCGGTGGAGACCGCCCTCCAGGCCATGCGCATGGGGATCTACGACTACGTGCCCAAGCCCTTCCGCGCGGAGGAGCTGGAGCACACGCTGCTGCGGGCCATCGAGAAGGCGCAGCTGAACCAGGAGAACAAGCGGCTGCGGGAGCAGATCGAAGGCCAGGCCGAGGGCCCGTCCATGGTGGGCTGCTCCGACGCCTGGCAGAAGCTCCAGAGCCTGCTGCGGCGTGTGGCGCCGTCGCCGTCCACGGTGCTGATCACCGGACCCTCGGGCACGGGCAAGGAGCTGGCGGCCCGGGCGATCCACCAGTGGAGCCCGCGCTCCCAGGGGCCCTTCGTGCCCATCCACTGCGGCGCGATTCCGGAGACGCTGCTGGAGGACGAGCTCTTCGGCCACGTGAGGGGGGCCTACACGGACGCCCGCAGCGACCGGGCGGGGCGCTTCCAGCAGGCGGAGGGCGGCACCCTCTTCCTGGACGAGATCGGAACCATGCCTCCGAGCCTGCAGGTGAAGCTGCTGCGCGTGATCCAGGAGCGCGAGTTCACGCCGCTGGGATCCGCCCGGACGCTGAAGGCTGACTTCCGCCTGGTGGCCGCCACCAACGAGGATCTGGCCAGCCTCGTGGAGCAGAAGCGGTTCCGGGAGGACCTGTTCTACCGGCTGAACGTGATCCCCGTGCAGATCCACCCCCTGCGCGAGCACCCCCAGGACATCCCCGTGCTGGTGGCCCACTTCCTCCGCAAGTTCGCGCGGGAGCTGAACTTGCCCCTCAAGCAGGTGGAACCTGCGGCCCTGCAGGCCATGGAGGCCTACCCCTGGCCGGGCAACGTGCGCGAGCTGGAGAACGCCGTGGAGCGGGCCATGGCCCTGGGCTCCGATCCAGAGCGGCTGCTCCACCAGGACCTTCCGGCCTCCGTGGCGGGGATCCTGCCTTCCCCGGCCTTCCCGCACCTGCCCCAGAACCTGGGTCTGGGCCGCTTCCTGGAAGACCTGGAACGGCACCTGATCGAGGAGGCCCTCCAGGCCACCGGTTGGAACAAGAGTGAATCGGCCCGGCGCCTCGGCATGCGCCGCACCACCCTGCTGCACCGCCTGCGGGCCCTGGGCATCCCTCTGGATCGCCAGGACGGGACGGCGCAACCGGCTGATCCTTTGGAGACCTCTGATGCCTGAACCGAAAGGCGCCCTTCTGGCCCTGCTCTGGGCCTGTCTGCCGCTGGGGGCCTGGTCGCCAAAGGTTCACGAGGCCCAGACCGCCAAGGCCGTCCGCCTGCTGCCCAAGGGCATGGCCGCCCTGCTGCGGGCCCATCCCCAGGAACTGCTGGAAGGCGCCCGGGGCGTGGCCAACGACCAGCCTCCCACCGTGGAGCAGGTGGAGGCCCAGTTCCGCACGGTCCTCCGCCTCAGTGACGAGAATCGCCGGCCCGAGGACATCGTCCGCGACCTGGGCGTGCTGGCCCACATGGTCCAGCTGCTGACGGATCCCTCCGTGACCGAAGGGCTGAGTCCGCTCCGGGAGAGCTTCGAGGCCTATGCGGACCAGAACCTGGCGCACCTGCTGGTGACCCAGGAGCCCTACTGGGCGGTCACGGGCAGCCTGGACCCGGGGCCGCCCCTGCGCCGCTTCCTGGCGACCAAGCTCGAACGGAACCGCCGCCTCCGGGACCACTTTGACGAGAATACGGGCCGCCGCATCGGCCCCTGGGACGACCTGTCGGTGCCCTTCGCCCAGCTTCAGCTGGCTTTTTCCAATGGGGTGCACGCCACGGCGAACCTTTGGATCCTGGCCTGGCGGGCAGCCGGCGACCAGTGGGAGATCCCCGCTCAGCCCTGAATGCCAGACCTGAAGTCCGGCGTGCATCGGGACGATGGATGGGGCAGGTCCCACCCCGCGAGGGCTAGGCGAATCGCGACTTTCGGGCTATCGTTCCAACCATCCCCTCTGGAGCAGTCATGGGCACTTACACCCGCCTCGGGTCCTACCTCCTGGCCTCTGAACTGGCCAACGATCCCTTCGGTTCGATCCATCGGGCGGTGGTCATTGCCGGAAGCAATTTCGATCGCCACATGCTGGTGCGGACCTTCTCGGAAGAGATGTTCCAGGCCGGCATGAACGCGCATCTGGCCGAGGCTGGCCGCGTGGTGTCCCTCCTGGGCGGCGCCCGCATCTACGGCATGGGCTACCGGCTGGAGACGGCCAAGACCCCCCACGTGGCCTGGGACTACGTGCCCGGCCGGAGCCTCGCCCAGCTCATCGAGAAGGCCAGGCAGGAGCAGATCCCCTTCGGCGTGGATCACGCCCTGACCGTCATCCAGGGCGTGGCCCAGGGCATCGTCCAGATGCAGGCCAAGGGCGTCAGCCACGGCGTGCTGAGCCCCTACAGCGTGTGGGTGAGCTTCGAGGGGGCCACGCAGCTCGTGGACGCGCCCTTCGCCGCCATCGCCAAGGGCATGCTGGCCAAGGCGCCCATGGCCAAGCGCAAGCTGGCCCCCTACCTCCAGGGGCCCGAGAACAACGCCCTCCAGGCGGATCTCTTCGCGCTGGGCGCCGTGCTCTACGAGCTGCTCACCTTCGAGAAGCTGCCCATCGGAGGCGACCTCCAGGCCACCCTGGACCAGGCCACCCTCAAGGCCGCCCAGGAAGAAGCGCCGCTGCCTGCGGAGATCCGCGCCTTCCTCGGCCGCCTGCTGCTGGGCCGCCAGCCCTTCGCCAGCGTCGAGGACTTCAGCACCGAGCTCGAGCGCGTGCTCTACGACGGCGAGTACAGCCCCACCACGTTCAACATGGCCTTCTTCATGCACACGCTCTTCCGGGAGGAGAACGACCGGGATGCGGCGGCCATGAAGGCCGAGCAGGGCGACAACTTCCTCGGCTACACCGCCGCCGGCGAGAGTCTTCGCAGCGGCGCCACCCGCGCCGAGCACATCGACGGCCACGCCGACGAGCAGGTCAGCCAGAAGAACCGCACGGTCCTCATCGGCGGCGGCCTCGCCGCGGTGGTGATCCTGGGCCTGGGCTACATGTTCTTCGGTCGCCCCAAGGTGGATCCAGCCATCCAGGCGCAGCTGGCGGAATTCCAGCGGATCAAGGCGGAGATCGAGCAGCAGAAAGCCGACCTCGACGCCAAGGCCCGGGCCGAGGCTGACAAGGCCGCCCAGCTCCAGAAGCAGCTGAGCGAGACCAAGTCCTCGGAGGAGAAGGCCAAGCTGCAGAAGCAGCTGGAAGAGTCGCAGCAACGCAAGCAGGAAGTCGAGCGGCAGCAGAAGGCCGCGGAGCAGCGGATGGCCGAGCAGAGGGCCGCCGAGCAGCGGCTGGCCGAGCAGAAGAAGGCCGCCGAAACCAAGGTCGCCGCGGCCCCGCCGGTGCCCGAGGCGCCCAAGCCGCAGCCCATGCAGGAAGCCCCGCGTCCGGTGGCCGTGCCCACACCCACCGGCGTGCCCACGCCCCAGACCACCGCGTCCAGGCAGGCGACGGTCGCCAATGACCAGCCCGCCCGCGTGGTGAACCAGGTGGTGCCGATCTTCCCCCTGCGGGCCGTCCAGATGCGGTGGGAGACGAACCTGGATCACATCGTGCGCCTGAAGGTGTTCGTGGGGGAGCAGGGCCAGCCGCTGAAGGTGTCCGTGATCGAGGGGGTGTCCGGGGCCTTCGGCTTCGACGAGGCGGCCATCGATGCGGCCAACAAGTCCTCCTTCGCCCCCGCCATCCGCGACGGCAAGCCCGTGCGCGGCTGGACGCCCGAGATCATCTACAAGTTCCCCAAGCGGAGGTAGTCGACGTTCCGTCTCGTGAAACGGGCCTTCCGGGGCCCGTTTTTCATGCCACCGATTGCGCCGCCGCGTTGGCCAGGCGGTCCACCCGCTCGTTCTCGGGGTGGCCGGCATGCCCCTTCACCCAGCGGGCCTCCACGTGGTGCCGCGCCAGCTGCGCGTCCAGGGCCTGCCAGAGGTCCGCGTTGAGCACGGGCTTGCCGTCGGCCTTCTTCCAGCCGCGCCGCTTCCAGTCCTTCAGCCAGGTGGTGATGCCCTTCACCACGTACTGGCTGTCGCTCTGGAGCAGCACCTGGCAGGGTTTCGTGAGCGCCTCCAGGCCGCGGATGGCCGCCGTCAGCTCCATGCGGTTGTTGGTGGTCTCCGCCTCGGGCCCCGAGGCTTCCTTCTCCTGGATGCCGCTGGCGAGGTGCACCCGCAGCAGGAACCCCCAGCCACCCGGACCGGGGTTTCCCAAGCACGCACCGTCGCAGTAGAGCTCGATCTTCATCCCACCAGGGTAGGGGAAGTGGCGGCCACCTGTGCCACAGCCTTGCGGAGCAGCTCCACGCCCAGGTCCAGATCCTCCGGCCGGAGGTTCATGGCGGGACGGAAGCGCAGGCCCTTGAAGCCCGTGGAGAGGATCATCATGCCCAGCTCGTGGCCCTTGGCCACCACCGCGTTGCGCAGCTCCGGCGTGGCGATGTCCAGGGCGCAGAAGAGGCCGCGGCCGCGGGGGTTCGCGGTGAGCTCCGGGAAGTCGAGGTGGATCTCCTGCAGGCCCTTCAGCAGGCGCGCACCCTGCGTCACGCCGTGCTCCAGCAGGTTCTCCTCGCGGATGACGTCGATGATGCGCGTGCCGCGCACCATGTCCACCAGGTTGCCGCCCCAGGTGCTGTTGATGCGGCTGGGCACCTGGAAGACGCTCTCCACCTCGTCCAGGCGCCGGCCCGCGGCGATGCCGCAGGTCTGGGTCTTCTTGCCGAAGGCGATGATGTCAGGCTGCACATCGAACCACTGGTGGGCCCACCACTTGCCCGTGGCGCCGAAGCCCGTTTGCACTTCGTCGAAGATCAGCAGGAAATCGTGACGATCCGCCAGGACCCGGAGCTTCTTCAGGAATTCGCCCCGGAAGTGGTTGTCGCCGCCCTCGCCCTGGATGGGCTCGATGATGAGGCAGGCGATGTCATCCGGATGCTGGGCCACGGCGGCCTCGATGGCGGCGATGGATTCTGCCTCCGCCGCCTCGATCTGGGCCAGGTCCATGGGGAAGGTCAGCTTGGGGTTCGGCACCCGGGGCCAGGGGAACTTGGGGAAGTACTGGTGCTTGCGGGGGTCCGCCGTGTTCGTGAGGCTCAGGGTGTAGCCGCTGCGGCCGTGGAAGGCCTCGCGGAAGTGGATGACCTGCGACCCCTTCTCGCCCTTGCCCGCCGCCAGGTTCTTGCGCACCTTCCAGTCGAAGGCCGCCTTCAGGGCGTTTTCCACCGCCAGGGCGCCACCGTCGATCCAGAACAGGTGGGGCAGGTAGTCCGGCGCCGCGTGGGTGCCAAAGGCCTCCACCCACTCCGCGAAGGCCGTGGTGTAGATGTCCGAGTTGGCGGGCTTGTTGACGGCGATCTCGCCCAGGTACTGGACGAATTCCGGCTCCCGCAGTCGGGGGTGGTTGTGGCCCAGGGGTGTCGTGGCGAAGAAAGTGTAGAAATCCAGGTACTTGCGGCCGTCCCGGGCATCCACGATCCAGGAACCGTGGGATTTCTCCAGGTCCATCACCAGGTGGAAGCCGTCCACCAGCATGTGGCGGCCCAGGGTGTCGAAGACGGTGTTCGGATCAAGATGCAGGCTGGTCATGGCGGCCCTCAGAGATGTCGGTTCAATGTATGGTTGGGTCTGGAGCGGAGAGAGGCACGCATGATTCCCTGGATATCGGTTCAGGAAGCCCCGTTGGACGCCATGGCTTTACGAAATGTCATGGAGGATCCCCATGCCGGCGCCCTCGTCCTCTTCGAGGGCCGGGCCCGGGATCACCACGAAGGCCGCCCCGTGCTGGAGCTGGCCTACGAGGCCTACGTGCCCATGGCCGAGAAGGAGCTGGGCCTCCTGCGCGAGCGGGCCATCGAGCGCTACGGCCTCACCCGCTGCGCCATCCACCACCGCATCGGCGTCGTGCCCCTCACGGAGGCCGCCGTCATCGTGGCCACCAGCAGCGCCCACCGCGCCGAGAGCTTCCAGGCCGCCGCCTGGATCATGGACGAGATCAAGCAGCGCGTGCCCATCTGGAAGCGTGAGAAGTACCGCGACGGCTCCGAGAGCTGGGTGGAGTGCACGCACCGGTTCCAGATGTAGGCTTCGGCCGCTTCCCGATTCCGCCCCTGGGCGCACGGCCTCCGGCCTTCGCGCACGGGGCTCCTGGCGGGGCTTGAAAGAAACAGATCGCCCGAAGGCGAATAAAAAGGCCTGGTTCGTCTGGAAGACCCATACTTCCAGGACTTCCAGGAGGTGCGTATGCCCATGCTGCTGCAGGTCGTCCTCTCTTGCGCCATCCTTCTGCTCACAGGCTTCCTGGTGCCACTGCTCATCCAGGCCCGCCGGACCGCCCTCTCGGTCCAGCAGTTCGCCGAGAGCGCCTCGCAGGATCTGCGCCAGGTGTCGCAGGACGTGCATGACCTGCGGCTGCAGGTGGAAGCGGTGGGCCAGCTTGCCGCCGAATCGCTGGCTCATCCCACGATGCTGACCCAGGTGGCTGCGGGGGTGGCTTCGGGCCTCCGCGGGTCCTTCATGCGGCCCACTCGCCTTGAGCCCTGGCTGGAGGCGCTCGTGACAGGCCTTCAATCCGCCCTACATTGGATCCGAGGCCGCGCCGCGGATCCTCAGAAGGAGGGAGCCCATGAGCGATGAACGGTACGTTGGGAACTCTCTGCTGTTCTTCCTCGCAGGAGCGGCCGTGGGGGCCACCATCGCCGTACTCACCACGCCCAAGACCGGGCCAGAGCTGCGCGGAGACATCAAGGGGCTCGGCCAGCGGGTGCGAGACCGCTTCGCCAGTTCCAGGCCCTTCGAGCGGGAACGGGACAGAGACCATGACATGGTAGGCGCCTGAAGGGGCATTGCCCGCTCGACGCCACCCCAGGGGATTCCAGCCAACAGGACCCCAGGCGATGACCGCGCCTGGTCGATGCCTGGCAGGATGCCCTCCTGCCGACGGGACCGGGCCTGGATTTGGCCGGCATCGCCGGGTGGGGGACTGCGCCAAGGACGGGGAAGGTCGCGTCCACTCCCCGTCTTGTGGCCGGGGGCTCCAGGTCCCGGTGACCATCCGGGCGCACGCAAGCCGGCGCACGGGAACGCTCCCGCGCGGGTGGATGGACCGAATAGGACGCAGCGGCCGATCCTCGCCAAGACGGCCTTGGGTGGGATGAGGTCGATCGGCTCCTGGGCGACCCCGGCATCGAGTGGGGGCTTTTGCAGCCCTTTTCTGTTGAGACATTGACTCAGTTTTTTAAAAACCTACCTTGGCTTGGTCCAAGGACAGCTGCGGGCGCGGACCTCGCGTGCCAGGGAAGCGGTGTGGTCCTGGTCTAGAGGAGATGCCCATGGGATCCCAGGTGGACGAAGTCCGTGCAGCGTCGGAGCGGTTCTACGCCGGGCTGAACCGGATGGCCAACGGCGATGCGAGCCTTCTTGCCGACAGCTGGTCGCAGGGTGCGGACGCGACGGCCATGCACCCCGTCGGTGGACGGGAAGTCGGCTGGGGCAAGGTTTGGGATTCTTTCCAGCAGGTCGCCCAGGCCTCCACGGAGGGGCGGATCCGGCTGGAGGACCAGATCATCCGGGTCACGGGGGACTTGGCCTACGAGCTGGGCGTCGAGCGCGGGGCGTTCAAGCTGGCCGGCCAGCCTGCGGCCATCGACATCCGCGTCACCAACATCTATCGGCGTGAGGAAGGCACCTGGAAGATCGTTCACCACCACACGGACGTTTCCCCGGCGATGGTGGAGATCCTCAACCGGATGCTCGCAAAGTCCTGAGCTCATGATCTCTGGGGCCCCGCAGATGCGGCCCCAGTTCCACCCAAGAGGAGGGCCATCATGTCTTACGGCATCGTGCATCATTTCCCCGGCGGCACCAAGGCGCAGTACGAGGCGTCCCTCGCGGCGGTCCACCCCAGCAAGGACAGTCTGCCGAAGGGGCAGATCTTCCACGCGGCCGGTCCGTCAGCCGGAGGCTGGACCATCGTGGCGATCCACGAGTCCAAGGAAAGCTGGGAGCGGTTCCGCAACGAGATCCTGATGCCGCGCATGCAGCAGGGCATCAAGGGTGGGTTCACCACGCCACCGGAGGAGACCGCCTTCGACGTCGCCAAGCAGGTCTTCCATGAGGCCTCGCTGACGCACTAGGGCCTGTTTCCGACACAGGTCCTGGCTCGCCCTGCCCGCACGGCAGCGCGGCCGCTGGGGAACGTGCGGCGGCTTGATTTTCGATAAATTTTCGCCATACTTGGATCCCCCAGGAGGTCCCGGTGCTGGCGATGTGGGTTCCCGAGCTGCCGTTCCAGCTGGCCTGCGGGCGGGACGGGGGCCTGCGGGACCGGCCCCTGGCCTTCCTGAGCCCCGAGAGCCCCCGCTCGCCGGTGCTCTGGTTCGTGAACCGCCTGGGCCGGGCCGAGGGGCTGGCCCCGGGCCTGCCCCTGGACCAGGCCCTGCGGCGGGCGCCGGGCCTGCGGGTGCTGGATCCCTCGCCCCAGGTCTGGTGGGAGGCCCAGGCCGACCTGGGGACCTTCCTCCAGCACTGGACGCCCCAGGGCCAGCTGGGCCGCCTGGGCGAGGCCCTGGTGGAGCTCCAGGGCACTCAAGCGCTCTTCGGGCCCCTGGCGGACACCGCCGAGCGCATGCGCCGGGAGCTGGCCGAGCGCCGCGGCTGGGCCAGCCATGGGGGCCTCTCCCTCAGCGCCACCGCCGCCCAGCTGGCCGCCCGGGCCGAGCATGAGCTGGAGCGGGTGGGGGAGGGGGCCGAGGCCGCCTTCCTGGCCCCCCAGCCCCTGCGCCGCCTGCCGGACCTGCCCCCGCGCCTCCACGATCGCTTCCACCGCCTGGGCCTGCGGGTCTTCGGGGACCTCCAGCCCGTGCCCCTGCCCGTGCTGGCCGAGCTCACGAACCCCAAGGCCGCGCCGGATCTGCGGGCCCGGGTCCGCGGCGAGGACCGGCCCAGGCTGCCCCTGCTCACCGAGCGCCCCGGCCATGCCCGCCACGGCTGGCGCCTCCAGCCCCCCCGCCTGCCGGAGGAGGTGGCCCTGGCCGTCCGCTGTCTGGACTGGCTCTGGTCCGACCCCCGCCACCCCCGCACGCTGACCCTGCGATGGTGGGACGTGGACGGCGAGCCCCACACCTGGCGGGCCGCCCCCGAGGACCTCACGGCCCCGCCCCTGGTCCTGGCCCGCCGCCTCCAGCAGGCCTTCCTGGCGGGCGCCACCCGCCGCCTCCTCGTGCGCGAGGTGGAACTGCGCCTGGCCTGGGGCCTGGGCCGCGAGCGGGCCCTCTTCGAGGATCCCCGGAACGCCAAGCTCGAGCGCCTGGAGCCCGCCCTGGCCCGCCTCCGCCGCCGCTTCCCCGACCGGGCCGTCCTGCCGGGGTGGATGGCCCGGGGCGCCTGAGGCCCCATGTTCGCTCTCGGCATCTCCGATTTCTCTGTGGGTGAAGGCGTCTACCCGGCGAGGCAGCTGCTGT
The DNA here is from genome assembly GCF_022808935.1 of Geothrix sp. SG200. Lineage (GTDB taxonomy): Bacteria > Acidobacteriota > Holophagae > Holophagales > Holophagaceae > Geothrix > Geothrix alkalitolerans. The sequence goes on along the minus strand of NZ_JAKZFR010000002.1, from coordinate 506,912 downwards.
CGCTGGCGCGGCGCCTGGGCTACCGCGACCTGGTCTGCTGGGACCGGGGGGTGGCGGGCTATCCGAAGCTGCGGGCGGAGCTGGACTGGATCCACGAGGCGCGGCGCCTGGAGGGCCTGCCGCCGGATCCGCGCTGGACGGGCTTCCGCCTGCACCTGGGCAGCCGCTTCACCTGGCGGGGCCACGGGTATGGCGCGCTGCCCTTCACGGATGCGGGCTACGCGGCCCTGAACCGCCTGCTCTCGGCCCAGGCCCACCTGGACCGCGAGCCCCCCATCCCCGGCCTGGGCGCCTCCGAGCCGCCCCTGGACTGCGTGCTGCTGGCCGACGACCTCGCGGGCCTGGATGCGCTGCTGCGGGAGGGCCTCTATGGCGCCCTGCTGGCCCATCCTCGCCGCGCCCAGGAGGCCCGGAAGGCCCTGGCGGCGGGCCTGGAGGTGGTGGCGCCCCAGGTGCTGCGCTTCCGCACGGCCGAGGGCCTGGAGATGCACCGCCTCAAGCGGGCCATCGATCAGCAGACGACGCTCATCCGCATGGAGGCCCTGTGGGATTCCGCCGAGGCGGCCGTGCCCCGCGCCGACTGGGAGGCCCGCTTCCCCTTCGGCGAGCCCGCCGTGGAACGGGCCACCGCGGCTGTCCTGGAGCGCATCTCAGGCTGGAGCATCCACTGGGGGGCTTGGGTGCTGCCCGAGCCCCTGGGCCGCGAAGGCGCGGACCTCAACGCTCTCCTTCGGGAAAAAGTGCGGGCGGGCGTGGCGGCACGCTTCCGGAGCCCGGGCGGCGAGGTGCTGGCCCGCATGGAGCAGGAGCTGGACCTCATCGCCTTCAAGGGATTCGCCCGCTACTTCCTGCTGGTGGAGGACATCGTGCGGGCCGCCCGGGGCGCCGCCCCGCGCATCTGCGGCCGGGGCAGCGGGGCCGCGTCCCTGGTGAGCTACGCCCTGGGCCTCAGCAACGTGGATCCCGTGGCCACGAACCTCATGTTCGAGCGCTTCCTCACGAAGGAGCGCAAGGACCCGCCGGACATGGACCTCGACTTCGCCTGGGACGAGCGGGACGCCGTCATCCAGTCCGTCTTCGAGCGCTACGGCCGCGACCGCGTGGCCATGGTGGCCAACCACGCCTTCTTCAAGGCCAAGGGCGCCCTGCGCGCCGTGGCCCAGGCCCACGGCCGGCCCGACAGCGAGCTCAAGCAGCTGGCCCGCTTCGTCCGCGGCTGGGAAGGGGGCCTCCCCCGCGCCGCCGAGAACCCCGCCTGGGAGGTCATCCTCCGCCAGGCCGCGGCGCTCCAGGGCCACTTCCACCAGTTCTCCGTGCACCCCGGCGGCACCGTCGTCACCCCCGGCCCCTTCTGGGAGCACGCCGCCTTCCAGCCCGCGCCGGCCAAGGAGGGCGTCTCCACCACCACCTGGGACAAGGACGGCGTGGAGGGCTACGGCCTGGTGAAGATCGACCTGCTGGGGAACCGCAGCCTGGCCGTCATCCGCGATGCCTACGCGGTGCTGGGCGAAGCCGTGGCCGCCGACCCCGGTACGCATGCACGCGAGGATCCCGCCACCCAGTCCCTCCTGGCCCGGGGCGACAGCATCGGCGTCTTCTACGTCGAGAGCCCCGCCACGCGCCAGCTCCAGCAGCGGGTGCGGAAGGGCGACTTCGAGACCCTGGTGATCCACTCCAGCCTCATCCGGCCGGCGGCCTACCGCTGGGTGGACCGCTACGTGAAGCGCAGCCGCGGCGAGGAGGCCTGGGAGCCCAGCGATCCCGTGTTCAGCGACCTGCTCTCCGAGAGCTTCGGCGTGCTGGTCTACCAGGAGGATGTCCTCAAGGTCTGCGTGGCGCTGGCGGGCTGGAGCCACTTCGAGGCCGACCGGCTCCGCAAGCTCCTGGGCAAGCCCGACTGCGAGGCGAAGCTCCCCTACTTCGAGGCCCGGTTCCGGCGCGGATGCGCAGAACGGGGCGCGCGCCAGGCCACGGTGGACGAGGCCTGGGACATGATCCGCACCTTCACGGGCTACTCCTTCTGCAAGCCGCACTCGGCCAGCTACGCCCAGGTGAGCTTCGAGAGCGCGTGGATCAAGGCCCACCATCCGGCCGAGTTCTTCGCCTCCGTCGTCACCAACCAGGGCGGCTACTACCCCGCCATCGCCTACCTGGGCGACGCCCGACGCCACCGGCTGGTGGTGCGCGGGCCCGACGCCAACGCCTCCGCCTGGGCCTTCACCGCCGAGGGCGGCCAGGCCCTGCGCGTGGGCCTCATGCAGGTGCAGGGCGCCCTCGAGAAGGAGGTGCGCGGGCTGCTGGAGGAGCGCGAGCGCCACGGCCCCTTCGCGGACCTGGATGACCTGCTGGGCCGGGTGAAGCCCTCCGTCACCACCGCCGAGGCCCTCTGCGCCGCCGGGGCCTTCGACCGCTGGGCGCCGGACGGTGACCGCACGCGCCTCATGTGGGCGCGGCTGGGCGGCGTGCCCCCCGGCGTGCGCCCGCGCCCCACGGACGCCTTCGACCGCGCCGACCTGGAGATGGCGACCATGGCCCTCACCCTGGAGATCCACCCCGCCGCCCTCGCCCGCGTGCGGAAGGGCGGCGGGCCCGACCGCGTGGCGGATGTGGGGAGGGGGGGAAGCCCGGGTACGGCTTGGCCGGACCCGGGCGCGGGGGCCCGGGCGGGAGGCTCCATGTCCGCGAGCGCCGCGAGCGGGAGCGCGGTGCAAGGCACCGTGCGATCCATGGAGGCGCGCAGCGCAGCGGAGCGTGGAACCCCCGGACGATATCTGCGCTTCTGGGCCTTGGTCGTGGCCGACAAGGAAGTGGCCACCGAGAAAGGCGACCGCATGCAGTTCGTCACCTTCGAGGACGAGACCGGCCTCTGCGAAGCCGTGGCCTTTCCCCCCGTCCTCCGCCGCCGCCAGCGCCCCTTCCGCGTGGGCGAGGTCGTCTCCATCAGCGGGAGGACGACCCTGCAGGACGGACTGGATGTGTTCGAGGTTCAGTGAAAAGGAGGGGCAGCCACAGATGAGCGCCGACGAGGAAGGCACGGATGAGTCTCGCCTGTCCCAAGGGGCGCGTGCGCAGGAAGAGAGAGGGGGGGTCAGGCCTCCGAGCGTTTCACCACGTAGGTCTTCGAGATGGAGTCATGCCAACCACGGGACTCAGCCCCGAAGCAGGAGAACGGCTCGAAGGGGATGTACCGCGAGAAGGACCGTCCGATCGCCTTGCCAAGCGAAATGGGCCCGCCCGACTCGTCCACCACACGGGTCTTGGTCACGAGCTTGCCCAGCGTGAAGCCGAACTTGTATTCCATGAACGAGTAATAGATGACGGTGACGAGGATTCCGTAGAGGTTCGCCATGCAGCCTGTCTTCAGGTGAGCGGCCCCAGCGGCTTTGAAGATCAGAACGATGGCCACACCAAGGGAAAACTGAAGTGCATAACAAATGATGTTATCAATCATGAAATTGGCGAACCTCGTGCCTGCTCCCACCATCTCGATGGGAAGAGGCGCCAGTTCGCCTTCCTCGGTCAGCACGCTGGCGGGTGGCAGGTAGGGGTTGCGGGGCTGATCCATGGGTGCCTCTGGTGGGTGGTGATGCTCGTCGAATAAAGCTGGCTGGCCCCGCCTGCCCCGAGGCGACGAGCGGAGTCGAGGAAGCGGGATGTTGAGAGAGGCCGGGAGGCCATGTAGGCGAGGTCCGTGCTGCGCGGAAGGGAAGGCTGACGAGCGAACCGCTCCGCATCATCTGCCCCCAAATAGTGGGGAAGCTGTCGGGTTCAGCAGATGGTAGGCAGACATAACGAAAAGACCGACCCAAAAAAGGAGCAACATGAGTGAAAATAGAGTGAGCATAAAAGCAAATGCTTTTATCAATATGGGACGATTTTTATCAATATTATTGCTCATCACAAAAGCACGGCACTGACCCGCACCCGCTGCAACAAGAATCAATGGGAAAGACCATTTTTGGAATGTGAGAGTTTGGTGCGTTTTACCGAAAATTAAAGCCATGAGAATAAAGAAGATGATTGGTCCAAAGGTCCAGCCGACCAACTTCAGGGCGGAGGAATGAGGCGCTTGTTGATTGGGTGCACTGTTCATCTGGCGTCCTGACGAAGGAGACCAACCGGCCCCGCCTGCACTGAGGCGAGGCGCGGAGCCGAGGAAGCGAGCAATTGAGAGAGAGCGGAAGACAAGGCAGGCGGAGCCTGGGATGAGCGCAGGGTCAGGGCCAGGTTGGCCTTGACTGAGGTGGTGGAATATTTTTGGAAGAGCCCTGGTCCGTGTTGCGGAAGTAATAGATGCAGAAGACGGCCATGACGAGTAACGCCCAAAACACGAGGCTCGATTTGCGGGGCCCTCCGTTTGCGGCCGCCTTCGACGGCTGGCCTGCCATGGGCCCATACAGAAGATTATGGAAGGCATTCCCAGCGATTGAAGGCGGCAAGTCAACCCTATCGGCTTTGATCTCGATGGGTTTTGCCTCTTCGGCAGAAGGGGGCCGTGGATGTTGATTTTCGGCTGGTATTTTAGGGCGGTTCATTGGTTTGCTCCGAGCAGGCCCTAACGAACAAAGCTAACCGGCCCCACCTGTACCGAGGTAATGAGCGAAGCCGTGGAAGCGGGAAGCTGAGAGAGAGCGGAAGACAATGCAGGCGGGATCCGACTTGAGCGGAGGGTTATGCCTGGTCGGCGCATTTGGAGAATGAACAAAATTGTTCCCAAAATGAACCTAGGGATGAATTAGGATTGTCGTGCAGTTCATGTTTGGCATCAGTTAGGGCTGATTGAAGATCGTTTACTTCAATTGTATCCATAATTAATTTCATGGCCTCACCTGTGACTCGATGTGTCTCGAAGCGAGTTTTTAGGTGATTCATGAGGCTGGTGAGCGTCGCTTCGACTGCATCAAGCACTGCTTCCTTAGAAGCTGGAGGGAGATCCTTGAAGGTTGAATGAAGATTGTTCAACTCGGGCTCCTTGGGAAAGGTCTAACGAATGAAGCTAAGCGGCCGCGCCTGCACCGAGGCGATGGACGGATCCGGGATAGCGAAATGTTAAGAAAGAGCGGAAGGCAATGCAGGCCGGGGCCGACTTGAGCGGAGGGTTAGATTTCCGTGCATCACTCTTTGGGCTTTGTTCCTGTTTTTGCAGACAGCTTGAGGAGAGGCTCGCCTTCAAGTTTTAGGAATTGAAGCTGATCAGACGCCGAGGCGATCTTGGCATAGCTAGCGGCCAACAATGCCTGGTGATTCTGATCCTCATCATCTGAATCTTTTGGTTTTTTAGGCTTCTCCATTCGAACCTCTACATTGAACCCTCGATCAATACGATCAGCCATTTTGTTTAGTACGAGTTTAAGCTCTATGGAAAGTTCGTTTGCCCTTCCCTGATCACCGTTTGGCATGTACTCAGCAAGTAAGTCCTTTATAAGTTCGTCGATCCCATTGGCCATCATTCCATTTGCATGCTTCTCTATGCCTTTCAGGTTTTCTTTTTCCAAACCTTGTTTGACCAACTCACTTTGAAGTTTTCGTATCTCTAGAAGTGACTTATATAGTGCGATAATTCTTTCGATTGCAGTTGCGACACAGGCCCCTACTACAGCAGTAGCTTCGAGGTACACAGTCAAATCAGTGGATGAGATTGTTTTGATTTCAAAACCTGGCCGACTACCAGTAGAAAGTTCCGAAAATACACCAAAGATCCTATTCAGTTCTTCCAACTCTTCCGCGAAGTGATCAAGGCGGTTATCCACAAAGGAACGCGGTATGAGCACGCCAAGCTCGCAGTCGCCTGGTTCTAGTGTTTCCGATCCAATCTTAAGTGTCTTTACACCAGATAGAAATTGATCAACACCGCTTGATACTGCCTGCAGTTGATTGAACAGCTCCTGTAGCTCTTGTTGTGCAACAGAAGGCGTAATTTGGTTACGATTAAAAATATTCGATATTTCTTGTTCCAACCTTAAGCCAACGATGTTCGCGGCACCAATTTCCTGCATGACCTGAATCCAAGTCGGGCTGAATTTATTTACCTTCGCATTCCTGAGTGCACTGGTGAGCTGCTCTAAAAACTGGCTTGTCTGCTGCTGAAATTGTGGCTGGTTTGGTTGATTTATCTGATTGGAAAGTGAGGATATGAGCTGCTGGAGAAGCGGAAGGGTAGATGTCGTTGATAGGTCCGCTTGGAGAGCCGCAGCTATAGCGTGAAGGCGTTCAACATTCATGGCAGACCCTTTCAGGAAATCTAACGAATGGCGCTAACCGGCCCCGCCTGTACCGAGGCGATGAGCGGAGCCAAGAAAGCAGAATGTTGAGAGAGAACGGAAGACAATGCAGGCGGGGTCCGAGTTGAGCGCAGGGTTAGACAGATTTGGTGCGGCCTTTCGGCCTTCTGATTGCAGTTGAGTTGATGAGGTATAGCTGGCCTCGTTGTGTTATCTGACAGGCCCTCACCATTCGGCCAGGGCTTTCCGGAGAAGGGGATATTTGGCAAAAAGTGATCAATCCGAGTGCAAGAAACTGAACTTTAATTTTTTGGAACTCAGATTCCGTGATGGAAAGGGATGTGATTTCGCGGTCAGGGTATTTAGATTGCGCTACCGATTTGTATCTATCCTTAAAGTGTTTAGTGATTGCGGCCTTCACCTGTGTATCAGGGCACACCTCGATAACCAAAGGACCGATCAATGAAAAGATTTCGTCCCAGTTGAATCGAAGTCTGTCCTTGCCTCTAAACATTCTTTCTGGGGATCCCCATGGCGCTCCATGTTTCGATAGTGTAAAATTTATATCAATATCATGTGTATCTTTGCCTTGCGCCAAGTCTTCAATGCTCCGATCGGTAAGGCCCTTTAGATCGGCAAGTTCTTTCTGAAGAGAGTCGATTGTTTTTCGAAGATCTAGAATTTCCTTGGTCGCCTCGGAAGAAGCAATTGCATCGGATTTGATCCAGCCGGTTCTTGGGTTTCGCTTGGTTGAATCGATTAAAGCTACAATTAGTTTTGCTTGTAGATCATCTTCGGTCTGCCAGTACGAGCAATGATGGCGTTTTTCTATACGCTTCCTGAAGGCGTCTACCTTTTTCCAAAGCTTGGCCGATTCCTCGGTCTTGTTTCTCGGAAGTTCCTTTGGATCTTTATGTAGCAAGGGAATAACAGGAATCTCTCGACTGAGTGCATATTCATATTCTCGTTCTGTGTAGCTGATACCAGCTTCATCAATGCTTCCGTATTTCCCGCCTATTATAATTACATAATAATCAGAAATGTTAATGACATCGCATATTAATTGCCATGCACTGTCATCCGTTGCAGGAAATAACTCCATGCCTGCAGGCATGTGATTTAACCCAAGAATTGCTTTCTGCGCGGCTTGTCTTTCTTTCTGCAAATCGAGAAAGGTGGAACTCACGAAGACTTGAAATCGTTTTTCCATGAGGCACCTGTGCTGAGTCTAACTTTAGTATTAGGCGAACTGAATGGCAGAAGCCAATGAACGCTTTTTGGGTGGAAGTTGAGGCTGGGCTATTTCGCGATCATGTTCCCACTTGGCCGGTTTGATCCTCATCACAACCGGCTGAACGGTGCGAAATGGCCGCTGAACGGTCCGGAGGGTCTGGCCGGGGGTCCGGATGGCGCGTGAGGGGCGATGAACCCTTCAGCCCGGGGTTCTCCTGGGAAAGGCTTTTTCAGCCGGTGATGAACGGGGATGGACGGGGATAAGGCAGGGCAGGTCCCTGCCTGGGTCCGCCCCTGGATGAGCCCATGCTGCGTGCGGCCAAGGCCCCATCCGTACAATCACTGGGATCACCGGCTGAATGGCCTTTTGGCTTTCCTGAGGATCGGGAAGCGCCAGCCTGAAAGCTCGAACCGCGAATGACGCCAATGAGCGCGAATGCGGCCGGGACGGGCCGCCTGGGCCTCTGGCCCCCTGCCGCGCGATGCGCGACAGGCCCCGCGTGCGGCGGCGGGAGCACGGTCATCCGCCATTCGCGCGCCCGCAGGGCGATTCGCACCATTCGCGGTTGCCTCCTTTTCTGGCTGAGCCAGGCCGATAACCGGACTGGCTTTTCCATCCCCGCCCATCCCCGTTCATCACCGGCTGAATGCTTTTGCTTTTCAATCCGTGTCCATCCGCGTTCATCCGTGGCTCACATCGTCCTTCCCATCCCGGTCACCCCCGGAATCCCACCACTCGCCCCAGGTCCCTTCCGGTTCTTCAGGCTTGGGGGCAGGATGCTTCGCGGAGGTGTCCCATGCATCGGTTCGCTGTTGCCTTGCTCTCGGTTGCGCCCGTGCTCGTTGCCCAGGCGCCCCCCCTCAGGCTGCCCGAGGCCAGTCCCCGGGCCACGCTCAGCCAGACGGTGGGGCTGACGGACATCGAGGTGAGCTACCATCGGCCGGCGGTGAATGGCCGCAAGGTCTGGGGCGGGCTGGTGCCCTACGGCGAGGTCTGGCGAGCCGGGGCCAACGAGAACACCGTGGTGACCTTCTCCAGCCCCGTCCGGGTGGGCGGGACGCCGCTGCCGGCGGGGCGCTACGGCCTCCACATGCTGCCCACGGCCACGGCCTGGACCGTGATCTTCAGCAGCCAGTCCCACGGCTGGGGCAGCTACAGCTACGACGCCAAGGAGGACGTGGCCCGGGTGCCGGTGACGCCCGTGCCGGCGGAGCCGACCGAGCGCCTCGCCTACACCTTCGACGATCCCGGCGAGCAGGGGGTCACCCTGTCGCTGCGCTGGGAGAAGCTGCGGGTGCCCATCCCGATTGCGGTGGATTCCAAGGCGGTGGTGGTGCAGAGCCTGCGGGAGCAGCTGCGCGGCCTCCACCAGTTCTACCCGGAGGCCTGGAGCGGCGCCGCGGGCTGGTGCGTCCGCCACGACGTGAACCTGGACGAGGCCATGACCTGGGTGGACCGCTCCCTCGCCATGCGGGAATCCTTCACGGCCCTGCGCACCAAGGCCGCGCTGCTGGACAAGAAGGGCGACGCCGCGGGCGCCGAGGCCCTGCGGGCGAAGGCCCTGGCGAGGGCCACCGAGGCGGAGGTCAACCAGCTGGGCTACACGCTGCTGGGCCAGAAGAAGGTGGACGAGGCCATCGCCCTCTTCCAGCGGAACGTGAAGGATCACCCCGACTCCTGGAACGTCTACGACAGCCTCGCCGAGGCCTACACCCTCAAGGGCGACAAGGCCCGGGCCGCCGCGAACTACCAGAAGGCCCTCGACAAGGTGAAGCAGGAGGACCAGCGCACCCGCATCCACCGCGAGCTCGACAAGCTCAAGTAGCGGGGATCGGAGGATTCCACATCCTGAAGCAGGCGGATCGGACCCGCCTTAGTCGCCGGGCTTGCAGTCCTCGCAGGGCTTCATCCCGGCCTTCTTGGCCTCGGCCACGGACGTGAAGTCCACGCGGGTGTGGGCCTTGTCGATCTCCTTCACCCACTTGCAGTTGGCCTTGTGGTACACCTTTGTCTCCTTGCAGCCCACGATGACCTCGGCCTTGGCCTTGGCCTTGGCTTCGACTTCGGCCTTCGGCTTGTCATAGGGGTGAGCGGCCAGCTGGCTCGCCATCAGGGCCGCCATGGTCAGGAGCTGGAGCGTTCGCATCGGGCACCTCCTCCGGAAGGCGAATTGCGAGACTCAATTTCGGTCGATTCGCGCCCGGCGCCAGACCCTAGGGACGGATGACGGCCATCGAGAGGGGCCTGTGGGGTCTCGAGCCAAAAGGGAAAAAGCAGCAGGATTCATATTGTCTAGACTGGAAATTCTCCCTATCGTGAATCCCCATGAGCCACCCCATGGAAAAGCGGTCCTGCCCCCGGGCGATCCTGAACCAGATCGTGGAATTCGAATGCGTGGACACGGTGCTCGGGCCGCCGGCGGAGATCCGAGCCACGGGCATTGGCCGCGACATCAGCGACGCGGGCGTGAGCCTGCTCACCAACTGCCTCCTGCACCGGGGCGAGGTGCTGACTGTCCACGTGCCCACCGGCGTGGAGGACGCCGCCCGGTCGGTTCTCTCCGAGGTGAAGTGGATCCAGCCCACGCGGCATGGGATCCGGGTCGGTCTGAAGTTCATCGCCTGACGGGCACCTGCTAGGATCCCTGCATCCTTCAGGCGGGGTCCCATGCTCAGCAGGCACAGGAGGGGCGCATCCGTGGCGGCGGCCCTGCTGGCGCTGGCGGCCTGCACGCGTGCGCCGCGCCGAACCGTGGAGCGGCCCCCCTCCAGCCTGGTCGGGGCGCGGGTCATTCCCCGGCTGGGCTACACCCTGCAGGCCGGAGCCTTCGCCAAGGTGGAGAACGCGGCGCGCTTCGCCCAGGCGCTGCAGGTGCAGGGTCTGGAGGCGGCCTATTACGGCTCGGAGGACGGCCTCTACCGGGTGCGGTTCGGAGACTTCGCCACCAAGGAGAAGGCCCGGGCCCGCGGCGAGGCCCTGAAGGCCGCCGGGGTGATCGAGACATTCTGGGTGGTGGCTCCGAACGGATCGGCCCCGGGGGCCGGCGGGCGTTTCCAGGTCCACCCCGAGGACGAGAAGGGCCTGCGGGCCAGCCTGGTGGAGACCGCCACGGGCTACCTGGGCGTGCCCTACCTGTTCGGGGGCACCACGGAGAAGGGCTTCGACTGCAGCGGCCTCACGGGCGCCGTGTACCGGCTGAACGGATTGAAGCTGCCGCGCTCCTCCCAGGCCCAGTTCGAGGTGGGCAGGGCTGTGGACCTGGATGACGCCCGGGCGGGGGACCTGCTCTTCTTCGCGACGAACGGGGGTGGCCGGGTGAGCCATGTGGCGCTGTACCTGGGGGATGGGGCCTTCATCCACGCGCCGCGGCCGGGGCAGGGCATCCGCCGGGACCGGCTCTCGGACCGCTACTACCAGCGCGCCTTCATGGGGGCGCGGAGCTACCTCTAGGGGGTTTTGCCGCGACCCCTAAGATGCGCCCGCAAATAAATTCGTCGATTTTTTGAAAATTGGATGCGGAATGGCCTTAGACTGGAAATCGCCCGCCGGTCGTGCGGGTATCAAAAAGCGTTGCTGCCTCGCCTGGAAGGAACAATGCATCTACATCCAGGACGAAGAAAGCAGGTAGTTACATGGCTCAGGGAACCGTGAAGTGGTTCAACGCCGAAAAGGGTTTCGGATTCATCACCCCCGATGACGGTGGTGCGGATCTGTTCGTTCATCACTCCGCCATCGAGACCACGGGTTTCCGCACCCTGGACGAGAATCAGCGCGTGAGCTTCAACGTGGGTCAGGGCCAGAAGGGCCCCCAGGCCACCAACGTCACCAAGATCTAACCGTACCGTTCACACGGAATCGGCCTCCTTCGGGGGGCCGATTCTTTTTCGGATTTCGCCGCGGCCGGTCCCGCTCAGCTTATTTCCTTGGCCCGAAAGGCCTCCGACCGTATTCTGGTCACTTGCGCAAGGAGGAGCCCATGGCTCACGAAGGTCACGAGCACGGACCGGACTGCAATCACGATCACGACGATTCCTTCGAGATCGAAGTCGTTGAACTCGAAGACGAGAATGGCGAGAAGGAAGAGTTCGCGATTCTGGAAGAGCTCGAGTTCGAAGGCCGCGACTTCGCCATTCTGGCCCCCCTGGCCGAGCTGCAGGCCCAGGAGGACGGCACCGCGGACCCCGAAGAGGGCCTGAGCCTGGAGATCTTCGAGGTGAAGGACGACATGTTCACGCCCCTCGAGGACGAGGAGCTGGCCGAGCGCCTCATGAAGCACCTCGACGAGCAGGAAGCCAAGCTCAAGGCCGAGGAAGAGAAGGACTGAGCGGAATCTCCGTCATTCGCAGGAAGGCCCCCGGTTGGGGGCCTTCCTGCGTGAATCCGTAGATCGAGCTTGGATGCAATGCTACTTGGGTGAGGGTACGTCCTTGCCTTTCGCGGGGTATTTCTTGGCGACTTCCTTCTGGTGGGCCTGCTCCTGGGCATTGGCCTCCTTGGAACGCTTTTCCGCCGTGTCGTCCTTCTTGCGTTCCTTCGCCTGGGGCGGATCGGCTTGCCGGACCCTGTCCACCGTATCCTTGGCTTTCGCCCGGCTCTTGTCCTCCTTGCTCTGGGCGGAAAGGGCCGTCGATCCGGCCAAGATCATCGTTAGGGCAAACATGCCCACCTTGTTCATGCGCAGCTCCTTTTAAGCCTTTTGGCTTGGCTCAATATAGAAGCCCCTGGCGTCTGATCAAGCGATGGGCCCAGGCTGGGGGTCATTCTTCTCTCAAAACCCGAGTGCCTGCCCTTGCCGTACTCTGGAAGGATGTTGCCCGACTCGATCTTCTTCGATGGCCGAATCCTGTTCCTCACGGAGGATCCGGAACCGATCCATCGCCAACTCGCGGGCGATGACCTGGATCCCTCGGCAATCGGTCCCCTGCGCGACCAGATCAGCACCGACGAGATCACGCCGGCCTTCATCTGCTACCACTACGACGAGAAGCTGGGTGACTTCCCCTACCTGGGCCTGAAGTGCGGGGATCGCTTCCCGGTGAAGGAAGGTGCCGTGAAGGCCGGCGGCTTCGCGGTGAGCGTGGCGGGGAAACGCCGCGGCAAGGGCAGCAGCCGCGAGGCCAGCCCCTATGCCGAGTGGTGCGCGGGCCTCCGGCTGGTGATCGCGGAGAGCTTCGAGCGCATCTACCGGCAGAACTGCCAGAACCTGGGCCTGCTCACCAGCACGGACTTCGGCCTGATCGCCCGGCTGCGGCGCGGCGAGGGCATCCCCCTGGCCGAATTCACCGAGGGCCTGGATCCCGTCACGGCGGAGATCGTGCGGCGCGGGGGTCTCTTTGCCTACAACGCTGCGCGCCTAGCGGGCGAGGTGGCACCGCCGCTGCCCGCCCACAAGCCGCGTCCCATGACCTACGCCGAGAAGCTGCTGGCGCGCCACACGGTGGTGGACGCCGCGGCCGGGCAGGTGGGCCTGCGGGTCGTGAAGCCCGGTGACGGCCTCTTCGTGCAGGCCGACTGGCGCTTCAGCCACGAGTACGTGACGCCCATGGCCGCCAGCTTCCTGGAGAAGGCGCTGGGGCCGGACGTCCAGCTGCGCGATCCGTCCTCCATCCTGGCCTTCCGCGACCACCTCACCTTCCTGCGCCACAGCATGAAGGCTGAGCACCGGGCCATGGGCCTACTGGCGGTGGCCGAGGGCCTGAAGCCCGCCCAGGAGGCCTTCTGCGCGAAGCACGGCATCCGGCTCCACGGCGAGCTGCCCGACGGATCGGGCAGCGAGGGCATCTGCCACGCCATCATGGCGGAGCGCTACGCCCTGCCGGGCCAGGTGGTGGTGGGCACGGACTCGCACACGCCCCACGCCGGCGCGCTGGGCTGTCTGGCCTTCGGCGTCGGCACCACGGACATCGCCTGCGCCTGGGTGACGGGCGACGCGCGCGTCACCGTGCCCCCCACGCTGCGGGTGCGCCTGAATGGGCGCCTGCGCCCCGGCGTGTCCGCCAAGGACCTGGTGCTGCACCTGCTGGCCCAGCCCCTCATCCGCGAGGGCGGCGCCATCGGCCACGTGGTCGAGTACCAGGGCGAGGCCCTGCGCGACCTGGACACGGACGAGCGGGCCACGCTCACCAACATGGCGGCGGAGATCGGCGGCTTCACGGGCCTCATCGCGCCGGATGCCGAGACCGTGCGCTTCGTGAAGGAGCGCCGGGGCGCGGAAATCACGCTGGAGCCCTGGATGCGCGGCGACGAGGACGCCGAGTACGCCAAGACCCTCGACGTGGACTGCGCGGCCCTGGGGCCCATGCTGGCCCGCCCCGGCGATCCGGGGAACGGCCTGGCCCTGTCGGGCCTGGGCGAGACGGTGCCCATCCACATCGCCTACCTGGGCAGCTGCACCGGCGGCAAGCGCGAGGACCTGCGCCGGGCCTACGAGGTGGTGAGGGCTGCGGCGGCGGAGGGACGGCGTATCCCCGAGGGCGTGCGGTTCTTCGTGCAGTGCGGCAGCGAGGACGTGCGCCGCCACGCCGAGGCGCAGGGCTGGATCGCGGCCTTCGAGGCCGTGGGGGCCGTGGTGCTGGGCAGCTCCTGCGGCGCCTGCATCAACGCCGGGCCCGGCGTCTCCACGCGACCCGACGAGGTGACCATCAGCGCCATTAACCGCAACTTCCCCGGCCGCAGCGGGCCGGGCCAGATGTGGCTGGCCAGCCCCGCCACCGTCGCCGCCAGCGCCCTGGCGGGGCGCATCGCGGGGGTGGAGGCGTGATCGATCCGGTCCTGGCCGCCCGCTACCGCGCCCTCCTGCTGGCGAACCTCGCCCGGCCGGGGGCGCCCGCCTGGGATCCCCGCGCGCGCGTGGCGGTGGTGGACGCGGCCCGCCAGCGCCTGGGCCTGCTGGAGGACGGACGGCTGGTCTTCGAGGCGGTGGTCTCCACGGCGAAGAACGGCCTGGGTTGCGAAGAGAACTCGTACCGCACGCCCACGGGCTGGCACCGCATCCTCGCGCGCATCGGCGAGGAGGCCGAGCCCGGCGCGGTGTTCAGGGCCCAGCAGCCCACCGGCGAGGTGTGGCGCGGCGAGCCGCGCGACGAGGACCTCATCCTCACCCGCGTGCTCACCCTCGAGGGCCTGGAGGAGGGCTGGAACCGCGGGCCGGGGCGGGACTCCCGGCTGCGCTGGATCTACCTCCACGGCACCAACCAGGAGCACGAGCTGGGCACGCCGGTGTCCCATGGCTGCGTGCGCCTGTCCAACACCGACGTGGTGGCGCTCTTCGACCGCATGGCCGAGGGGGATCTCCTGCTCATCGCCGAGGACCTGCCCGGTGACGGCTTCGGCCTGGGACGGCTCCACTTCGCGGGCGTGGCGGGCAGCGGCATGAGCGCCCTGGCCCAGTTCGCGTGCATGAAGGGCGGCCGGGCCAGCGGCAGCGACCGCAGCTTCGACCGGGGCCAACGGCCCGATGCCCGGGCGCAGCTGGAGGACCTGGGCGTGGCGATCCATCCCCAGGACGGCTCGGGCCTGACCGGCGACTGCGCGGCCCTGGTGGTGTCCACCGCCGTGGAGGACGAGGTGCCGGACGTGGCCGCGGCCCGGCGCCTGGGGGTACCCGTGCTGCATCGCTCGGAGCTGCTGGCGCATGTGGTGGCGAAGTACCGGACGGTGGCGGTGACGGGCACCAGCGGCAAGTCCACCACCACGGCCATGGTTTTCGAGATCCTGCGGGGCGCGGGGCGCGACCCCTCCGTCATCACCGGCGGCGAGCTGGTGGCCCTCCAGCGGGAGGGACGCTGGGGCAATGCCTGGGCCGGTGCGTCGGACCTGCTGGTCATCGAGGCCGACGAGAGCGACGGGTCCGTGGTGCGCTACCACGCCGCCGTGGGCGTGATCCTCAACCTCCAGAAAGACCACAAGGACATGGCCGTGGTGGCGGAGATGTTCCGCGCCTTCCGCGCCCAGGTGCGGGAGGCCGCCGTGGTGGGCGAGGCGGAGAATCTGCGCGAGTTCGCCATGGGCGCCACCACCTTCGGGTTTGCGGATGGGGCCGGATTGCGGGCCGAGGGCCTGGTGCTTGGCGCGGAAAGCACCGCCTTCCGCGCAGGGGGAAAGGATTTCAGGCTGCCCGTGCCAGGCCTCCACAATGTCGAGAATGCCTTGGCGGCCATGGCGGCTTGCCAGGCGGTGGGCGTGCCGCTTGAAGCCATGGCGGGGCCGCTGGCTGTCTTCCAGGGCGTGGCCCGGCGCTTCCAGGTGCTGGGCGAATGCCGCGGCGTGACGGTGGTGGACGACTTTGCGCATAATCCCGCCAAGGTGGCGGCCTCCCTCCGGGCTGCCCACCTGCGCACGGCGGCCTCTGGCGGACGGGTGCTGGCGGTGTTCCAGCCCCACGGCTTCGGGCCCCTGAAGTTCCTGCGGGCGGAGTTCGTGGACGCCTTCGCCGCGGAGCTCGGGCCGCAGGACCGCCTCTGGTTCCTGGACGTGTTCTACGCGGGCGGGACGGCTGCCCGGGACATCACCAGCGCCGAGGTGGTGGCCGAGATCGCCACGAAAGGTACCGCCGCCGAAGCCGCACCTTCGCGGGAATGGCTCGTGGATCGTCTGACTGGCGAAGCGAAGGCGGGTGACCTCATCCTCGTGATGGGGGCGCGGGATCCCTCGCTCACGGACCTGGCCAAGGCCATCCTCGTCGCCCTCTGAACCGGGCGCTCCGGGTACCCTGGGGCATGGAACCCACGACCCTCCGCGCTGTCATGGCCGCCCTCCGCAAGCCGGAGACGGGCTGCCCCTGGGATCTGAAGCAGACCCACGTGTCGCTGGCCCGCTACCTTCGCGAGGAGGCGGCGGAGGTGCTGGACGCCCTGGCGGCGCACACACCCGGCGATCCCGTCACGGAAGCGCACCTCTGCGAAGAGTTGGGCGACCTCTGGCTGCAGATCGCCTTCCACGCCCAGCTGGCGGCGGACCGGGGCGCCTGGGATCTCCATGACGTGGAGCGGACGGTGGTGGAGAAGCTCGTGCGCCGGCATCCGCACGTGTTCGCGGAGGTCGAGGTGGAGGGCGCGGACGAGGTGCTCACCAACTGGGCCGCCATCAAGCGTGAGGAGAAGGGGCTCCACGGCCGGGATCCGCGCCTGCTCGAGGGCATCCCGGCCTCGCTGTCGCCCATGGAGGAGGCCCTGGAGATCGGCCGCCGCTGCGCGAAGGTGGGCTTCGAGTGGCCCGATCTGGAGGGCGTCCTCGACAAGGTGAAGGAGGAGGTGGCGGAGCTCCAAGCCGAGTCCGACCCTGTGCGCGTGGAAGAGGAGTTCGGCGACGTGCTGTTCAGCCTCATGCAGTGGGCACGGAAGAAGGGGGTGGACCCGGACCGGGCCCTGCGCCGCCAGATGACGCGGTTCAAGGGCCGGTTCACGTCCGTGGAGGATGATGCCCGGGCCGCGGGCGGATGGGACCGACGCACCCTCGACGAGATGGAAGCCGCCTGGCAGGCCGCGAAGCGGAGGCAGAAGCC
Source organism: Geothrix sp. SG200 (assembly GCF_022808935.1). GTDB lineage: Bacteria > Acidobacteriota > Holophagae > Holophagales > Holophagaceae > Geothrix > Geothrix alkalitolerans. The sequence goes on along the minus strand of NZ_JAKZFR010000002.1, from coordinate 489,955 downwards.
ATGATGGTCCTCGCGCTGCTCGCGTCACGCGGCGGATCCCCGCCCCCGCCCGCAATTCTGCTGCTGATCCCGGTGGTCTTCCTGGCGGGCTCCTGGCTCACCAACCGGCTCATGGGCATTCCCGCGCTCTATGCGGCCTTCCCCGCCGATCCCACCGACCCCATCGAGAAGAATCTCGGCTGGCAGCAGGTGGAGTTCGGCGCCCTGCGCGGCCACTCGCCCATGTCCCTGAAAGTGGGCCGTCGCTGCCTGCACATGAAACAGCCCTTCCCTTTCCAGCCCGCCTGGTGGCAGGGGCCGGCCAGCATCCCTTGGAGTCAGATCCGGCTCGAGAAGGAAGCCAGCGGATCCTCCTGGGCCTTCATGAGCGCCGCCGAGTTCCGTCTGGGCGCCGAGGGGCGGATGATCCGCCTGCGCGGCAGGGCCGCCCGGACCCTGCAGGCGCTCGTGCTCGAGAAACAGGGCGCCGGCGGCCAGGCCTTCGCCACAGGCCTGCCGCCGGGGCAGGGGGCGATCCGGCCCAGGTGAACCCCAGGTGAACGACGGGCTGGCGGCTATTTTCCGGTCAGCTTGGCATCCTCGATGATCACCGCGTAGGTGTAGCCGGCGCCGAAGTCCTTGTCGGTCTGGACCACGCCTTGGATGGTCACGGTATCGCCCACGGCCACTTCGGCCTGGCTGGTGGCGGTGAGGTCGTTCGTGCCCTTCTTCGGGTCGCCGCTGCCGTCCTGGAGATGCAGCCAGTTCTTGCCCATGATGCCCTTGGTGTATTTCACGACCTTGGCGCGCAGCGTGACGCCCTTCCCCTTCAGGTTCTGTTTCTGGGCCCAGATCTCGGCCACAGTGCGGGCGTCTGCGCCGGCGGCTTTGGCCACCTTCCCGACCTTCACGGGCTTGGCGGGGCGTCCGGCCTGGCCGTGGGGATTGGCCCCGGTTGCCGGAGCCGTGCCCGGGGTGGCCAGGGTGCCGAAGTAGACCTCAGCAAAGGTCCGCTTCAAGGTCTTGGATTCGAAATTCGTCATCAGCACGGCATTGGCGACCGTGACGTTGGCGCCCTTCTCGGCCTTGGCCTCGGGGACGGCGGTCCACACCTCGCCCTTGGCCGTCTTTAGACGGAGGTAGCAGTAGGGCGAAGCCTCGAGGCGCTCGAGCACCTTGCCTGTCAGGTCCTCGCCCTTGGGGATCTGGGCTCCCGTGGGGTGGGGCGCGGGCGAGGTAGCCTGAGGCGGGTTGGCCGCCGTGGCGGCTGGGCTGAAACCTGCCATCACGAAAGCGGAGAGAAGAAGGGAGAGGGCGCTGGACATGGGGAGTTCCTTTGGTGGATGAGGTGCAAGGACCTATCGGGCTTGAGCGGAGTGATCCCGAGGGGTCGTGGCGTCTGGGTGATCAGGCGGCCGGATGGGGGTGCATCTTCGGCATCTTCGCCCCCAGGTGGCTGAAGTGCTTGCCGTAGGCGGCCATCATCTCCTTGCAGGCGCTCAGGAGGTAGCGGCGCTTGAAGCCGTCCGGCAGGGCCCGGATCTGGGGGATCTTCTGGGCGTAGAAGGTCATGTAGCAGCGCCCCAGAGCGATGGCGACCTCCTCGATCGTCATGTCGTACGGCTCGATGATCGGGGTGGACAGGTTGTATTTGGAGTAGTCGTGGACGCGCACCCGGTCCTGCATCTGGTCGTAGAGGGGCGTGAAGGGCATGGGCGTCAGGACGGGGAACACCGCGATATCGGGGTTCATCCGGATGGCGACCTCGATGGTGCGGTCGATGGAGGCCTGGGTCTCCGTGGGGTGGCCGATCATGAAGGAGGCTTCGGTGACGATGTCGTGCTCGCGGGCGAGTCGGATGGCCTGGACGATGGCGTCCACGTCGTTGCCCTTGTTGAGGGAGGCCAGCAGCTCGTCCGTGCCGGCCTCGGCCCCGATGTAAAGGTGCACCACGCCCGCCTCCCGGTACTTGGGCAGCAGGTCCGCGTCGCGCACCACATCCTCCGCGCGGGTCTCCATCAGCAGCCGGATGCCGAGCCTGGCGTCGATGATGAGGTCGAGGAGCCGCTCCCAGCGCTCCCGGTCGTGGGTGGGGTACGGGTCGATCATCGTGATGGATTCGACGGCGTAGCGGTCCACGAGCAGGCGGATCTCCTCGATGACGTCCTCAGGCGTCCGCGCGCGCCAGTCGCCCCGCCAGAAGGCCCGGTGGCTGCAGAACGAGCAGCCCATCATGCAGCCGCGGGAGGTGAGGATGGAAGCCATGCGGCCCGGCGGATCGATGCGGTAGCGGTAGGCGTCCCAGTCCAGCAGGTGCCAGGCGGGCTTGACTGCGTCGAGGTCCGTGATGTGGGGGCGGGTCTCGGTGACGATGATCTCGTCGTCGCGCAGGAAGGCGAGGCCGCGGACCCCGTCCAGCGCGCCGCCCGGAAGGGCGGCCAAAAGCTCGGGGAAGGTGGCTTCCGCTTCGCCGCGCAGGACGATGTCCACGGCCCCGGAGGGATCCCGCAGAAGCTCGGCGTATTTGAAGGTGGGGAAGGGGCCGCCGATGAGCGTGGTGATGGCGGGATCCACCGCCTTGGCCAGTCCCAGGGCCTTCATGGCCGCGGGCACCACCGCCGTGCTGATGGCGCCGGTGACGGGCAGGTAGTCGTAGGCCACGACGATATCCGGGCGGTACTCTTCGACCTCCGCGCGGATGCTCTCGAAGCTGGCGCCCTCCCGGTTCATGGCGTCGTAGATGCGGGCCTCATGCCCCGCCCCCTCGACGGCCCCCGCCAGGTAGGCGATCTGGAGCGGCGGCCAGGTGCCGATGACCTCCACCCCCCAGCTGGAGTAGGGTGGCACCACGAAGAGAACCTTGCTCACGACGTCACCCTCATTGCCTTTCGCAACATCATTCTGGGGTCAAAGGTGGCGGAAATAGTCACAATCCCCGGTCACTGGAAGTAGGCGGCGTGAAGCGAGGGCAGGAGGAAGGGGAAGATGAAGGCCGTGAGGATGGAAACCCCGAAACAGCCGATGGTGAACCAGGCCGTGGCCCGCGGGCCCAGGCGGTAGAACAGCCGCAGGTGCAGCAAGGTGCCGAAGCAGAGCCAGGTCACGAGCGACCAGGTCTCGATGGGATCCCAGCCCCAGTAGCGGCCCCAGGACTGATGAGCCCAGATGGCGCCGGCGATGATGGTGGTGGACCAGAACACGAAGCCGAAGCCCACGAAGCGGATCATCGAGGCATCCAGGACCTCCGCCGACGGGAACCGGGCGAGGAAGGGGCTGGTGGCGCCCTTGAGCTTGCGGAGCACGAGCACCGCGGCCGCGAAGGCGAGGAGGAACGCCCCCACCGCCAGCTTGGTGAAGAAGATGTGGAAGACGAGCCAGATGGACCGCAGCGTGGGGGGCAGCTCCTTGGCTTCCGGGCTCGCCAGCAGGCCCAGGCCCATCATCAGGATCGCGGCGGGCAGGACCACTAGGGCTAGCCCCGCCCAGCGGGGTCGCCGCCACAGCACGATGAGCAGCATGAGGATGGCGATCCAGGCGTTGGAGGACAGCACTTCGTACTTCAGCATGTAGGGGCCGTGGCCCGTTTCGATCCAGCGGATGACGAGGGCCGCCCCGTGGGGCAGGAGGCCCAGGGCCGCGAGCCCGCGAGCCCAGCGGACCCGCGCGGGGTGGTCCCAGAGCAGGGCGTGGGCGAAGAGGATGGCGGCCAGGGCGTAGACGCCCACGGCCGTCCAGTGGAGGAGAGTCTCCTGGAAGAAGGGGCTCATGGCTTTGCTCCCTGGGTGGCGGGCGCGGTGATCATGCCGTGGGCATCCTTGGCGTCGATGTTCCAGGGGACTTCCTTGCGTCCCACCTGGGGTGGTGCCGTGAACTTGGTCTCCTCCACCAGCCAGGTGCCCTTGTGGTAGCTGAACCGGTAGAGCATCTCGTAGTGGTCCACGGAGGCTTCGCCCACCTGCCGGCCCGTGGCGGTCTGCACATCCCGGTAGCGCCACTGCTCCCGGGTGTGGACCTGGAGACTGTCGGCGGCCTGCTCGACCTTCGTCACCTCCAGGTCTTCCAGGCGGGCATCCAGGGTCAGGCCCATGTCCATGCGCACGCCGATGAGGCCGAGGAGGCGCTTGCCATCCGGCGCGTCCGGTCCCACCACCTCGTCGATGAGACGGACATCGTTCTTCCGGTAGGCCTCGCTCACCACCTGGTTGTAGCGGGCCACCAGCATCCTGGCCTCGCTGGAGGACACCCGCGAGCATCCGAGGCCCAGGGGAAGGGCCAGGACTGCCAGGGCAAGGAACATTCGCATGATCACACCTCACCTCCATGGTCCCGTACCAGGCGCTCGAACCGCTCCCGGAACAGGGGGGCGAAGCGGTGGGGCCGCAGGGCCACTACCACCCTCTCGAACTCGCCTTCAGGCGTGACGGCCACCAGCTCGTCCACTCGCGTGATCCCGTAGGTGAGGGCGGCTCCCGTCAGGGCCAGGGCGAAGCCCAGGTAGGCCAGCCCGATGGCAGGGTCGTGATTGCCGTGGAGCCGGGCCCAGTAGGGGAGGCCGTGCAGCTTCAGCGCGCCACCCCCGGGCAGGGGCAGGCTCTCGCCGGGCCGCAGGGGGCCCTCCGCCAGGGTGGCGGGGCCGTCGAGGACGCGCACCTCCGCCAGGCCGGGGCGGCTGCCATCCCCGGGCATGGGCACCCGGATGCGGGCGCGCAGGTGACCCGGCCCCTGAGAGTAGGCTCCGAAGGCGGCGGCCTCCTTCTTCTCCAGCAGGATGGCGGTCCGCTGGGGCGGCTTGGCGGGGAGACTCCATTCCACCAGGGCCGCAGGGCCGTGCTGGTTGTCCGCGTAGAGGCGACCCCGCGGCACGGGCAGGTCCTGGTTGATGCCCATCTCGCGCATCTGGTCTCCGTTCGACGTCACCTCCGCCAACCGCAGGCGGAGGGTCCGCAGATCGCCACCGCCGTAGCGTGTGCTCTCCACGGACACCAGGCGCAGGGGCGTCTCCAGGCGGAAGGGCGAGCCCAGGGGCCCGGGCCACTGGGCCCCCCAGGCCTCGACGGCGGGCGGGAGCACCTCCCCTTCGTAGAGGTCCACCACCGCGCTCACGCCGAAGAGAGCCTGGAGGGCGCCGGCGAGGATTACGCAGAGCAGGCCCAGGTGGAACAGGGGCGAGCCCGCCAAGCCCAGGCGACCGCGGGTCCGCAGCGTCGTGGCAGCCCCCGAGGCGGGCCGCGTGAATTCCGCGCGGAAGGGGGCGCCGCGGAAGGCACCCTCCGTGGGGGTGAGTTTCCACTGGGCGGCCAGGCGGCGGATCTGCTCGACCACCACGATGGACAGGGACACGGTGGCGAAGCCCAGCGCGACCAGGAAGGGCGGGCTGGTGAATACATGGTCCAGGGCCAGGTGATCCGCCAGGAAAGAGAGGAAGGGCCCGTGCTGGCGCAGCCACCCCACCTCGGCGGCGGCAGCCACGCCGGCCTGGGGCAAGGCGGCTCCGAGGCTTCCCAGGAGCGTGATAACGGCCAAATCCCCGACGATGGTCGCCGGGGAGATGAGGAAGTGCTTCAGCCGCTGAAGCCAGGTCACGCTCAAGGATGGCCTCGTACTACCAGGAGTTCGAGGCGCTCGAAGTCAGGGAATGGGTGGTACAGCCGCTCTGTGCGGATCCGCAATTGGATTTCGAGTACCCTCCTGGGGTTGACGCCTTAACGAAAGCGCGAATCAAGACGTTCGTCGAGTCCCCATCCACAGCGTACCGTTTGGGTAGGCCAGCAGTATTCGTGGCGATCAGGCGGCCCAGCTTGCCACCATGCGGCACCAACAGGTGGCAGCTGGTGCAGGTGAAGGTTTTACCCGAAGCGGAACGGCCAGTGTGTTCAGCGTGGACGACATTGGTTGAGGCATAGGTGTGGCAATTGGAACAGAAGGTGGTGTTGTAGAGGGTTGAGCCATTGAACGCCGTCGTCGCCGGCCAAAGAACGTTGGTGCCCCTGAGCATGAACCTGTTTGCCGATCCATGGGGCCCTTGGGCCGCCGGTGAGGCGGCTTCCGTGTTGTGGCAGTCCGAGCAGAGCATGGTCTGGGTGCCGAGGTTGGTAGCCCAGGGAGCCTTCATCTGGGCGGCGGTCAAGGCGCTGGAGCCGCTTCCCGCGGCGGCCGCCCCCGCAACCACTGGGTGGAAGGAGGCGTTCTTCGGATTGAACTCCTGAGCCAGATCGGTCTCTTGTTTGGTGATGGTGTAACCAGCCGCGGAAGCATCGGTGGTGCCCGCGTAGGGGGTGGCCAGGGTGATGGAGGTGGCCGTGGCGGAGGCGATCCGGTAAGCCGGGGAGGTGATGTTCTTCTGGATGTACATGCCGGCCATGAACGTGGTCCAGGTGGTGCTGGTGCCGACGACGGCGGTGCTCCCGTTGGTGAACTTGGCGGTGCCGGCGTTGTAGTGCGCGGTGACTCCGCCCCAGGCCACCGTCCTTAGGATGGTGCTGCTCGTGGTGGAATTCATCGAGTCATAGCTGGTGTGGCACTTGAAGCAGACCTGGTATTCGAACTCGGCGCCACGGTCAGTCTCTCCAGTGCCTCCTGCGCCAAGGAAGCCTTTGGGATTTCCGCTATTAAGCTTAGAAAAGGTGGTGGCGACGGGGACCGCCCAGTTGCTGGCGATTGTTGAGTAGTTGAATTTGACCCCATCCACGCCTTTCATGGCTCCGCTGTACACGGTCGGTGCCGTCCCCGCCACGGGCGCGGTGCGGATGCGGTTGCGATCCACAGTCATCGCCGGAGTGGTCACACCATAGGCGTGAACGCCGGCGACGGCCATGTGGGGGTTGTGGCAGTCGGCGCAACCCACGGTGCGGCCGCTGTTGCGGTCCACAGGGTGGCGGTAGGTCTTGATGATCTGGGTGCGGACGTCCTTGGCGGGGGTGCCGTCATGGCAGGTCTCGCAGAGGTTGTCCTGCTCCGCTCCCAGGGCGTTCGCGTACTTGCCACCGGGGTTGTTGGCGTCGGGCCAACCGTGGGGAGTGTGGCAGTTCATGCATGCACCACGCTTCGTGGTGTCCGTAATGCCAGGGGAGGGATAGTAGGTGCTCCCGCCGTACCCGTCGCCGGGCCAGAGGATGCCGCTGGTGGAGTTGGTGTGGGTATTGGCGGTGGTGGTGTCCGCCAGGGTGTGGCAATCGGTGCAGAGGGCCGTGGAATTGCTCACGCGCAGCAGCATGCCCGCGGGTGTGGTGGTAGTGGGCGCCCCATGGAAGTCGTGGCAGCTGAGGCAGTGGACGTTGCCGCTGGATGTTAGGGGCACGGTGGTGGGGGCCTTGGTATTCGCCGCACCTGCCACGGGCAGGTTCACCGGATGGGAGGTGCCACCCTTGCCCACGTTGCGGGGGGCGTGGCAGTCGCCGCACATGGAGCCGTCGTCGTTCCTCACCCGCTGGAAGTGGCGGCCGGCGCTGCCGGTGCCGCTGGTGATGCCCGGGGCGGTCGGGTCGAAGGGCGCGTTCGCTTGCAGGTGCTGGTCGTGGCAGGTGGAGCACATCATCTTCCCGCCCTCGAGGCGGGTGGCCATGATCGAGGTGGGGTTCACTAGGTCGGGTCGGACGTAGAGGTAGAAGACATCGTTGGCCGCGAAGGTGCCGGTGCTGGAGAAGGCCAGGGACACGCCGGTCCCCGTCAGGAGCTGGGGAGTAGTGCTGGTGGTGAAGGAGGTGCCGATGGCTGTCCAGGTGGTGCCATCGATGGTCTGCGTACAGGTGACCGTCGCCTTGCCCGTGGTGGCGCCCAAGGTGGTATCGACCTTGATCATGATGGTGGCGGGGTAGGCGCCGGTGTAGTCGCCGGAAGGCGTGATGGTCGCGGTGGAGTTGTTGGTGGTCTTGATGAGGCGCCCCGCGGCGCTGGAATCCCAGCGGTGGGACGTGCCGCCGGCGGCGGAGCCCACCAGGCTGGCGCTTGCGGGCACGGATTGGTCCGAGTTGTAAAGAGCCTTGGAAACCTTGGCGCCGTCGCTATGGCAGCTGAGGCAGAGGTTCACGTTGCCGCTCACGGTGGTGAGCGTACCGCCGGGTGCCTTGTGCAGTTTGTGGCAACTCACGCACTGGATGTTGTTTGCAGAGTTGTGTGGCGGGTCGCTGGCGAGGAGCCTAGCTTCACCCCTGAGCAGGAGCCCAAGGGCGAGAACGGGGAGGACGAGGCGGCGGATCATTGGGCGCTCCCGGTCGGATTGATTACGGTCACGAAAGCGAGGCTTTCGAACGTACGCCCGTCGTTCAGCCTGCCCGACAGCGCCAGGAAGGCGTCCCCGTCGGGCAGGGTGGCCAGCATACGGTTCTGGTCGAACCAGGCCCGGTATTCCAGGAATCCGTCGTGGTCGAAGTCCCCGATGAAGGCTCCGGGGACGCGGGTGGCGGCCACCCCGTTGGCAGTGAGGGTGCCGCCCTGGATGGTGGATGGATCCACGCCGGGGATCCGGATGAGGACAGAGACCAGGGGGGGGCGCATGGTGGCGCCGGGAATCCCGTCATCCTGCTCCCGCCAGTTGCGGACGGCTCGGGTGGTGGACTGACGAGCGTGGGCTCGGCCCTCGGGATTCTCCCGCACCAGCTGGGTGGGCTTCACGGAGAGGCTTGCGGAGAGGATGTGGGGATCGGTGTAGGCATCCAGTCCATAGACCTCCACCCGGGTGTTGCCCGGCGCAGCCACGAGGAGGCGGTTGTTCCGGTCGATGGCCAAGCTGGCGGGGCCCTGAAGCTGGCCAGGATCTGATCCGAAGCTGCCCAGGTTCCCCAGGACGGTGCCTGTGGCAGTGACCACCACCACCACGCCGCGGAAGGAGTCCGCCAGGTAGATGCGCCCTTGGGCATCCGCGAGCAGCCCCTGCACGCGGCCGAAGGTGGTGTTGGTTCCGATCATGCCGAGGAGGCCGCCGAACTTCCGGAGGAAGGTGCCGTTGGCGTCGAAGACCTGGATGCGCTCGTTGCCCTGGTCGGAGACGAAGATCTCGCCCGAGGGCGCGACTGCGACGCCCGTGGGGAAGTTGAACTGGCCAGCCAGGGCCCCGGTCGTCCCAATCTGGCGTACCAGCTGGTTGCCAGGGCCGTAGACCTTCACCTGGTTGGCCTGGCTGTCCACCACGTAGACCAGGCCGTTCGGCGTGATCTGGAGGTGGTTGGGCATCTGGAACTCGCCGTCGCCCTGGCCGAGGTATCCCGCGGGCACCCAGCCGGGCGTGAAGATGGAAACTCGCCCCTTGCCCGCCTCGCAGACGAAGATGCGGCCCGAGGGATCCACGGCGATGCCGAGAGGCTGGGCGAAGCCCCACTTGGCCCCGAGGAACCGGCCCGCCTCGTCGCGGACCGTGATCACTCCCAGCCGGGGATCGGCCACGAAGAGGCGTCCGGCGGAATCCGTGGCCAGGCGTACCGGCGCGCGGAAGCCTTTGTCATAGGAGCGCAATGGGGTGGCGACGGGAAGCGTGGCCTGGGCCGCCAGGCCGAGGCCGGACAGGAAGGCGAGGGCCGTGGACAGGGCCCAGCGTCGGCGAAGGATGGACCGGCCGGTCATGGGATGACCTCCAGGGAACTGGCTGTGCAGAGGGGGGGGAGTCCTCGGAAGAAGGTCCGGGACACCAGGAGCATAAGGCGGAATGAGGTTTAAGGATAAGCAGATGATCTATGCCGTGTAACACGCAACAGTTGCGAGCTGCAACAAAGCAATCGTTTCTTAAAGGCCCCTAAGAAAAAAAAACCAGATGATCAAAATCACAAAAATAGATGACCCGTAGTTCGCTTATGGGCCCTATGGTTCGAGGGTCGGCTGACAGGTTCCTGTGACGTTGTCCGATGCAAGCCATCCACGAGGCAAACAAGCCATGTTCAAGCATTCCACCCTGCTGTCCGTTGCCTTCGCGTGTGTCGCGAGCGCGATGGCGCCTCTGTCCGCGCAGAAACCCGCCGCACCTCCCGTGGCGCAGGACGAGGTGCTGGCCTGGCCCCCGCCGCCCGCTCCCGCCCGCATCAAGTGGGTGGCCGAGTACCGCAACGCCTTCGATGTGGGCGCCAAGAAGAAGCGCAGCTTCCTCGACCGCCTGGCCGGCAAGTCCGAGGACGTGATCTGGCTCCAGCGGCCGCTCAGCGTGGCCGTGGATGACAAGGGCGTGATGTTCGTCGGCGACTACAACCTGGGCGTCATCGCCATGGACCCCGCCAACAAGAAGATCTGGAAGTTCTCGGATATCGCTGGTGCCGTGCTGCCCTCGCCCACGGGCCTCGCGGCGGACTCCAAGTTCGTCTACGCCGCTAGCGCCAACGCGAGCCAGGTGGTGGTCTTCGACAAGGAGGGGCACCAGCTCAGCTCCGTGGGCAGGCCGGATGGCATCCAGCGCCCCGTGGGCCTGGCCGTGGACGAATCCCGGGACCTCCTGGTGGTGGTGAACGGCGATGAGCATGCCGTGCGCCTCTATAACCGCAACCTCAGACTCATCAAGACCCTAGGCGGCCGCGGCACCGACGACGGCCAGTTCAACTACCCGACCTACGCCTGCATGGTTCCGGGCCTGGGCTTCGCGGTGGTGGACTCGGGCAACTTCCGCGTCCAGCTCTTCGACTACAAGGGCCGGTTCATCCGCACCTTCGGCAAGGTGGGCGACATGGCCGGTCAGTTCGCCCGCCCCAAGGGCATCGCCGTGGATTCGGAGGGCCACCTCTACGTGGTGGACGGCGCCTTCGGCAACTTCCAGATCTTCGACCAGTCGGGCCAGATCCTCCTGCCCGTCGGCGCGGGCGGGGCCCGCAAGGGCCAGTTCCAGGTGCCGAACGGCATCGCCATCGACGCCTCGGACGGCATCTACGTGGCCGACCAGATCAACCGCCGCATCCAGAAGTTCCAGTATTTGCGCGAGGAGAAGGCATCCCCCTCTCCAACCCCGCAATAGGGCGGCTCTCGCCGCCCGCTCTTTCCCCCACCCCCCCCCAACCCACCTACGAGGTGAACCATGAAGTCCCTTCTCGTCGTCCTCCTGGCCGCCGGCTCGCTGAGCCTGTCCGCGGGCATCAAGGGCACCAAGCATGACCTGAGTGCCTCCGGTGCCGGCGCCAAGTACACGACCACCCAGGTCTGCGTGTTCTGCCACGCTCCGCACAATGCCGCGACCGGGACCAACGTCCTGGCCAACCAGCCCCTGTGGAACCGGAACGCTTACACGACCACCGCCCCCACCTTCATCCCCTACACCAGCGCCACCCTGGTCCAGGTGGCTGGCCAGCCCACGGGCGCCAGCCTGGCCTGCTTCACCTGCCACGACGGCACCTCCTCCGTGGGCCAGCTCATCAACATGCCCACCGGCGGCCTCGGCACCCTGACCGGCAGCACCAACGTGGACGCGACTACTGGCCATCTCCTGAATGCTCCGGCCCTCGGCGTCGACCTGAGCAACGACCACCCCGTGACCATCACCTATGACACCTCGGCGGCGATGGTGCCGAGCAAGCTGAATGCCGTGACGGGGACTGGCACCACGGCCAACGTGGGCGGCCTGCCCCTGTTCAGCGGCAAGGTCGAGTGCGCCAGCTGCCACAGCGTGCATGACAACACGATCGCGCCCTTCCTGCGCATGACCATGACCAACTCGCAGCTCTGCACGACCTGCCACGTCAAGTAGGCTCACACCAGGATTCACCATGCTCGGCCCGCGGGGGGTGGGTTCCACCCGCCCCCCGCCTTTTTCTGGACGCGCTCTCCTGAGGGGCCTTTGTGAAGTTTCGCCTTCTCACCTTGATGCTCGCGAGCGCGGCGGTGGCCGCGTGGTCCGAGGACTGCCCGCTGGTGCTGAACCAGCGGTTCCGGCTGCGGTACGACCAGTGGCAGGTCAGCCAGCTGGGTTCGTCCTCCGCCACCCAGGCCACCTACGAGGTGGAAGCGGGCCTGCCGGTCTTCACCTACCGCCTAGGCGCCCTGGCCCTGAACGGCGCCGTGGAATACAACCGCCTGGCCTACGGCAGTGAGTCGGATACCATCACCGGGATCCAGAGCTACGGCGCCCGGATCAGCCTGTTCCCCTACCGGCCCATCAAGCTCTTCGTCGACTACCAGCGCACTCAGTCGCCGGATCTCTTCGGTTCGGGCTCCATGAAGGGTGAGGCCTGGGGCGCCGGGCTGCAAGGCAGCAGCCGCATCCTGGGGAGCACGGCCCTCTCCTACCGGAAGGGGGACACCCACCTGGAGGGGGGTGATGCTCCCAATGCCTACCGCGAGGGTTGGTCGGAGTGGAAGCTCGAGAACCACCACCGTTCGAGGACGACGCAGGTGGATTTCCAGGCCATCCGCCAGGAATACGTGCCTCTCGATCTGAAGGCCTGGAGGTTCATCACCGCGACCCTGGATACGGACACGTTCCTGGCGAATGATTGGAAGCTCCGCACACGATCCCAGTTCCAGGATTCAGGCCTCAACCAGTGGTCGAACGTCAATGCCTCCTTCTACGGCCCCATCAGAGGCGCATGGCATTCCCTGACCGAGGTGTCCGCCGGCGCCAACATCTCGGACACGACGCGCACCAACAGCGCCTTCGCGTCGGAAACGCTGGTTTACGAGCGGGAGCAGTGGCACACCCACACCACGGGCAGCTACAGCAAGGCCGACACGCCCTCCGAGGGGTGGAGCAACCGCATCGGCTCCTTCCTGACAGGCGCCTCCTACCGCCTTACGCCTGAGTGGCGGGTCCATGGGGATGTGGGGCTCTCCTCCCTCCGCCAGGACAGCCCGCTCCTGGCCACGTCGAAGAACCTGACCTCACTGAACCTGGGTTTCGCCCGGGGCGGCAGCGTGCCCGAGCTGATCCGGAACAGCCTGTTCTTCCTCAGTGATTGGAGCTACGACCGCCGGGTGCGCGACGAGTATCCCCCGGACTATATCCCTTCTGAGCTGGCTCAGGAGATGCTGCAGCGCCGGATGCGCCAGTCCGGCACCTTCGACTTCACGGCCGACCTCTGGCGCATGAGCGACAGCAGCACGAATGGCGTGCTGGACTGGGCCCGGGTGACGGGTCAGGTCCAGACCCGCGGCAATCTGACGCTGTTTCTGATGGGCGACGTGAGGCACGACCGGGGGTTGGCCCAGCCGGGGCTGGACCTGCGCAGCACGGATGTCCTCGCGAGGGGGTCCTACCGCCTGGGTGCTACCACCCTGACGGCCTCTCTGGGCGCCAACACCAGCCACCGCGATCCTGCCCTGACGCCGACCGGGAACGCCGTCGCGCCGGGGTTTGAGGGCACCGGAACCCAGAGCCGCTACTACTCCGTGGGCGTGACCAGCCGGCTGTGGAAAATCCCCATTGGGGCCCTCGCCCTGCGGTCCCAGGCCTCGGGGAGTCCGGCGATGACCACCCTGTCGGCGTGGACCGACCTGATCTTCCGCCAGATATCCCTCCGCGTCCGCTACCAGACGGCCCGCACGGAAGGAGGGTTCCGCAATGACAACCTCAACCTAGAGTTGCTGCGGTTGTTCGATACCATCTGCGTGAGGAACTGGCGATGAGGCAGGCGTTCTCCATCCAGTGGTCGCGTGCCATCCAGACAGGATTGATCGTGGGGTGGGCTATGGGCCTCCTCGCGGCCCAGGGGCGGCCCGCCCCTGCCGCGGGCCAGGCGCCCTCCCGCAGCGGGGCTTCCACGTCTCATGGCCTCTGCGCCTCCTGCCACATGAGCCATCGCAAGGGTGCGCTGCCGGGCAAGTCGAAGCTGGTCCGGGCAGCCACGGAGCCCCTGTGCCTGTCCTGCCACGAGGGCTCGGCCACCCTTCCTGGCCTGGAGGCCGCACCCAAACTGTCTCCCTGGAGCGGCCAGGGCTCGGGGCATGTGAAGGGGCGGTTCAGCTCAAGGCGGGCCGAGTCCTACCTCCGTACGGCGCGGGACGGCCAATCCAGGACCGTACGCCTGGCCCAGGATTGCCTGGGCTGCCACGAGGCCCACGGGAAGGAGCGCGGCAAGCTGAGAACCACCGCCTTCGATGCCCGAGGCCAGCTGCTGGACCGGCGGCCGCAGGCCGTGGCCGAGATCTGCTTTGGTTGCCACGCCGGCCAGGACGCGGCCCAGCTCCCCTCCGGGACCCGTGACCTGGGTTCTCAGTTCGACAAGGGGGCCGTCTCCTCGCACCGGATCGGGGCCACGATGGCGGACCGCCCCGATCTGCCGAGCCTGCGTTCCTCGGTCTTCCAGGGCCGGCTCGACTGCACCTCCTGCCACGACAATCCCGATGCCTCGGGTTCCCGGGGCCCCCACGTGTCCGCCAATCCCGCCATCCTCAAGGCCCCCTTCGGACACGAAAAGGATCTCGGACGGCTGGGGGACCGTGTCAACGACCTCTGCTTCCTATGCCACGACAAGCCGTCCATCCTGACGAACCAGTCCTTCCCCTACCACAGCCAGCATCTGAACGGGTTCACGGGCGGCGGTCCCGCGGCGCCGAGGCGGGTACCGGGTCTTTCTGAAGCTGCTGCGGTGTTGGGAATCCGCTCCTCGCGCGATCTCCGTCCCGGGCGGAGCGGGGCTCTCCAGCCCGGCTACGGGGAGCCCACCGCCTGCGCCACCTGCCATGCCTCCCACGGATCACCCAGGCAGGCTTCCCTCATAGAGTTCGACCGATCGGTGGTCACGGCCTCCTCCGTCGGGGGCGCCAACTTCCAGCGGTTGGGAATGGGCCACGGGACCTGCACCCTCACCTGTCATGGCTACGACCATGTCCAGGCCCGTTACTGATCCAGAGCTCGAAGGATCCAGCCCTCCATCCCAAGGAGTTCCCGTGATAGCCGAATCCACCCCGTGTCCCAGCCCGGCGAACCGGACGGCGGCCTGCCTCTCGGCCCTACTGCTCGTGTCCGTAGCCCAGGCGGGACCCCAGAGGACGAAGGCCCCGAAGTCCACACCGGGCCAGGATCTGACCGAGGCTGAAAAGCTGCAGGCCGTTCAGGCCGCCAATCCCACGATGGCCTCCAAGGAGGTCCTGGCCCTGGCCGCCCGCTGGGAGAAGGCCTGGTCGCGCGCCCAGGCCATGGGATTACTGAGAACGGCCGATGCCCGGGAGAGATTGGAGCGCAGCCGGAGGGAGGTCCTCGGGAAGGCGTGGTTGGATTCCATGCCGGGCCACACCATGACCGAGGACCAGGTCCGTGCGGCCTTCCTGAACCAGGGCGAAGAGCGCAAGATTTCGCACGTCCTCTGCCGGACTGAGGAGGAAGCTGCCGGCGCCAAGAAGCGCATCCAGGCTGGCGAAGCCTTCGACGCCGTGGCCGCGGAATGTTCCATCGACCCCAGCGCGGCCAAGAACCGTGGCGACCTGGGCTGGATTCGCCGAAACCAGCTGGTGGAGGCCTTCGGGGATCCAGTGTTTGCGGCTCCG
Source organism: Geothrix sp. SG200 (assembly GCF_022808935.1). Lineage (GTDB taxonomy): Bacteria > Acidobacteriota > Holophagae > Holophagales > Holophagaceae > Geothrix > Geothrix alkalitolerans. Next base: position 474,592 of record NZ_JAKZFR010000002.1, on the reverse strand, counting down.
GTGGACGCGCTGGTCGGCCCGCTGAAGACCGAGTATGGCTGGCACGTGGCCAAGGTGTTCGCCGTGCGGACTCCCAAGGCCGAGGACTTCCCGGCGGTGAAGGACACCTGGATGCGGCAGATGGCCGAGGCCCTGGCCGCCCAGAAGCGGGAATCCACCCTGACGGACCTGAGGAAGCGTTATCCCCTCAAGGCCGATCTGAAGATCCTGGGGTCGGACCGGACCACGGAACCCAAGCCTGGTGACGAGAAGGCCGTCGCGGGCCGAGTGGCGGGGGCCATGATCTCCTTGCGGGACACGAAGCAGTACCTCGCGGAAGCCCTGAAGACCGTGGGCCAGAGCCATTCCCTGGGGGCGGCCACCAAGGCCTCCTTCATGGAAGGCCTCGCGGATTCGATCCGCCTTGCCGCGGCAGCCAAAGCGAAGGGGCTGGACCGCCGACCCGCCGTCCGCGGTGCCCTGTGGGCCAGCCAGCGTCAGCAGGCCTATGCCCTGTTCTCCGAGGCCTATCTGGCCACGGCGAAGGTGGCGGATTCGGATCTGAAGGCCCACCACGAGGCCTATCCCGACCGCTTCCGCCAGGTGGGGGCCCTGCGGCTCCAGGTTCTCGTGACGGATTCGGAGGACCGCGTGAATGAGGCCCTGGCTCGGGTCCGATCGGGCTTGAGCTGGCGGGAAACCGTGCAGCGCTACGGGGATGCCGAGGTTGTCAACCGCCCCGAACCGGAGTGGATCGAGGTGGCCTCGCTCCGGAAGCTGGTGCCCCCCACGTTGCTTCAGCCCATGCTCGAGGGGCCGGTGGACCAGCCGCTGGGCCCCATGCTGGGCCCTGATGGCTACATGATCTTCAACGTGTTGGAGCGGCGTCAGGGCCCCGTGATGCCCCTTGCCGAGTGCCGGGACGCCGTGCGGGTGGACTACCTGAAGGTCCACGGCGCGGAGCTGGTGGCGCAGGAACTGGACAAGCGCTGACCATTTCGGGATCCTCACAGAAGCACGGAGCGCAAAGAAAGGCCCACGGGAGCAACACCGTGGGCCTTTCTTTGCGTAGAAACGGTCTTGCCAGGTGCCCGATGACGAGGGCTTCCATGTGGGAAGGGATCCTACCCGTGGCAGGCGTCGCAGCCGCTGACGGCCAGGAGCTTGGGGCTCTTGGAGAAGTGGGGCTGGTGGCAGGACAGGCAGGAGAGGGGCTTGCCCGTGGCCTTGATGGTGCGGCCTGAGGTGGGATGGTTGGCCACGGGGTGGCCGGCCTTCTTGTCCTTGTGGCAGCTCAGGCAGAGGGTCTGGACCTCGCCGCGGGGGAAGCCCTTGGCGTCGCCGCCGTGGGCCGTGTGGCACGTGGCGCACTGGCCGTCCATCACGGGCTTGTGACGGGAGACCGCCTTGTTGGCCTCGTCCCGCAGCCCGTCGTGGCACTGGAGGCAGAGGTCACGGGGGTTGCCCGCCAGGAGCGAAGGCCGGGTGGAGGCGTGGGGCGTGTGGCAGGCGGTGCACTCGCCGTTGGCCACCGGGGGGTGGGGGAAAGCCTTCTTGGCGGCCGCGGCGACGCCGTCGTGGCAGTTGAAGCAGAGACCGGGCAGGGCCTCGCTGGTCCCGAAGGGCTTGGCCGAGGTGGGTTCTGCATGGCAGGTCGAACAGCCGCCCTCCGCCACCGGCGGGTGGGCCGTGGCTTTGAGCATGCCGTCGTTGTTGGAGCCGTGGGGATCGTGGCAGGTGGCGCAGTCCTTGGCGGACACGGGGTAGCCCTTGTGGGCCTTCCTCAGATCCCCGGCGTCGTGGCAGCTGACGCAGAGTTCCTCCACGGGCTGGAGGAGGCCCTTGGCCAGCTTGCCCGTGTGGGCCCCGTGGCAGCTGAGGCACTCGCCGGAGGCAGCGGGCTGGTGGGCGTGCTTGGACTTCACCGCCGCTGCGATGGCCGTGTGGCAGGTGAGGCAGAGGTCGAGGGTCTTCTGGCGCAGGAGATGGGGGGTCTCGGTCTGGTGGGGCGCATGGCAGTCGCGGCAGCTGCCGTCCAGGTAGGGTTTGTGCGCCCAGCCGCCCTTGGGCGCCTCGGCCTTCTCGTGGCAGGTGAGGCAGACCTGGCTGCCGGGCTTCTCCAGCAGGGACTCGCTCTTCGAGGCGTGGGGCCGGTGGCAGGACAGGCACTCGCCGCCCTTGAAGGGCTGGTGCTGGGTGGCGCCGGCCTTGGGCTCCAGGTCCGCGTGGCAGCCCTGGCAGAGCTGGGGCACGGGCTGGTCCAGGCGGGGCGTGCCGGCGGGGAGCTTGGCGCTGGGATCGGGCGTCGTGTGGCAGTTGCCGCAGCTCTCCAGGAAGGGGGGATGGGCGCCCTTGAGGATCAGGCCCTTCTTCGTCGAGGTGTGGGGCTCGTGGCAGCCCAGGCAGTCCACCTTCGCCAGCGAGCTGGTGAGGTGCTTGCGGCCCAGGGCCTCGTCCGCGAGGTCGTGGCAGGTGGCGCAGGTCTCCTGGATCTTCGGGGAGGCCAGCAGGGCCGGCCCGCTGCCGGAGTGGGGGCTGTGGCAGCTGCTGCACTGGCCATCGTTCACGGGGGAGTGCACGACCTGGAACCTGTCCTTGCGGGTGTGGCAGGCGTAGCAGCCCTCGGGCTGGTCGCGCTTGAGGAATTTGGCCTGGTCGCCGCCGTGGGGATCGTGGCAGGCGAGGCAGCCGCGCTTGCCGGTGGCGGGCTGGTGCTTGGCGTCGCCCTTCATCAGGTCGCCGTGGCAGGTGGTGCAGAGCTTCTCCGTGTCGTCCTTCAGGAGCTTCGCGAGCGCGCCGCCGTGGGGCGTGTGGCAGGCGCTGCACTGGCCGTTCTTCACCGGGGCATGGAGAACCTTGCGCTTCACGATCTTCTCGTGGCAGGCGCCGCAGGCGGCCAGCTCGCCGCCCTTGATGAGCTTGGCGGAATCGGAGGCGTGGGGCGTGTGGCAGGCGAGGCACTGGCCCTTCTTCGCCGGAGCATGGGCCACCTCGCCCTTCGCCACGCCCGTGTGGCAGGTGGCGCAGAGCGTCTCTCCGGGCTGCTTCAGGACGGGAGCCGTGGCGCTGGCGTGGGCCTCATGGCAGGCGAGGCAGTCGCCCTGGGCGGCCGGCGCGTGCTGGCTCTTGCCCTTGACGAGATCCTCGTGGCAGGTGAGGCAGAGCTGCTTCGCGGGCGCGGTGAGGAGGGCCTTCTCTTTCGAATCGTGGGGGCGGTGGCAGTCCATGCAGGCGCCATCGCGGAAGGGCGGATGCATGGACTTCCCCTTGGCGAGGTCCGTGTGGCAGCTGGCGCACAGCTCCTGGGGAGGGGCGGTGAGGAGGCCCTTGGCGTCCCCGGCATGGGGCCGGTGGCAGGTGAGGCAGTCGCCGTCCTTCGCCGGCTGGTGCTGAACGCCGGGGCCGGGCAGGGGGCCGTGGCAGTCCAGGCAAAGTTCGGGTACGGCCTTCGCCAGCTTCACGGCGCCGCCGGCGGCGGGCGCGTGGCAGTCGGCGCAGGAGCCCGGGGCGAAAGGTGCGTGCACGCGGTCGCGGAGGAGGCCCTTGGCCGCGCCACCGTGGGGGTTGTGGCAGGTGGCGCAGGCTTCGGCCTTCAGCGGGAAGCCGCCGTGGGTCTTCGAGAGACCGGCCAGGTCGTGGCAGGTGCCGCACTGGCCCGGGACGCCCGCTTTCAGCAGATTGCGCGTGGCCGAGGGATGGGGTTGGTGGCAGGCCAGGCAGTCGTCCGTCGCGGGATGGGGATGGGCCGAGGTGGTGCGGGCCTTGATGTCCGCGTGGCAGGAGAGGCACAGCTCCTGCGCGTCCTTCCGGAGCAGGCGCTTGCGTCCCGTGTCGTGGGCGCCGTGGCAGGCCCCGCACTCGCCCTTGGACTCGAAGCGGTGCGCCGGGCGCTCACTGGCGGCCTGCTTGAACCCCTTGTGGCAGATGGCGCAGAGGGCCCGGCCGCCGCCCTCGTGGAGGAGGTTGACGTTCGCCGCGCCGTGGGGCTTGTGGCACCACTGGCACTTTCCGTCGAGCAGGGGCTTGTGAGCTGTCGCCGGAGCGGCGGCCTGGCGGACCTTGGGGTGGCAGTCCTGGCAGGTTCGGGGCGCGTCCGCGGCGCTGCAGGGCACGAGGCCCACCAGCAAGGCGAACAGAAGGAAAGCGAGGGTCCGGCGTGGGGGGGTCATGGCGTCGGCGGTCTCAGATGTGGAGCCCAGTGGGGGGGATGGGCATATCTCATCTTAGTGTCATCTTTGTGCTGTCCAAGATTTCCTGGTGGCCTTCTGCAGCGGTATCGCGCATGAAAAGGTGTCTGGATTAGGTTATTTCCGGCGTGAGTGGTCGAGGGATGGTCAGGATCTGCTGGAGGATCGGCTCGGATCGATCATGAGTTGGTCACGGGATTGTCCGAGCCCAGATCTCGATGCATCAGGTTTTCGTAGACAACATTCCCGCAGACCTCTCTCGGCCTCAGCGGGGTGCGGTCTACTCCTGCGGCCTGGACCGGTGCTCCACGTTCTGCGTCAGGTGATGCGGGTCACGAATCGCCCAGGCTTCTCGCTGGGACACAGCACCTCCCGAGCGCCCAGGCTCCGGGTTCCTGTGGTGAAGCTTTCATCATGGAAGGCGAATCGGAGTCACACCGCGTCGGCGATGGCCTTGCCCATGTCGGAGGTGCTTGCTGTGCCGCCCATGTCGGGCGTGCGGGGGCCCGTGGCCAGCACCTTTTCGATGGCGGCCACCACGGAGGCGGCGGCTTCGGGGAAGCCCAGGTGGTCCAGCATCATGGCGCCGGCCCAGATCTGGCCCACGGGGTTGGCGATGCCCTTGCCGTAGATGTCCGGGGCCGAGCCGTGGACGGGCTCGAACATGGAGGGGAACTCGCGCTCGGGGTTCAGGTTGGCGCTGGGGGCGATGGCGATGGTGCCGGTGCAGCCGGGGCCCAGGTCCGAGAGGATGTCGCCGAAGAGGTTGGAGCCCACCACTACGTCGAACCAGTGCGGGTTGCGCACGAAGTGGGCGCAGAGGATGTCGATGTGGAACTGGTCCACCTTCACCTCGGGGTACTTCGCGCCCATGGCCTTCACCCGCTCGTCCCAGTAGGGCATGGTGATGGCGATGCCGTTGGATTTCGTCGCCGAGGTGAGGTGCTTCTTCGACCGCTTCTGGGCCAGGTCGAAGGCGTACTTCAGGATGCGGTCGACGCCCTGCCGGGTGAACACGGTCTGCTGCGTGGCCATCTCCTGGTCCGTGCCCTCGTAGAGCCGACCGCCGATGCTGGAGTACTCGCCTTCGTTGTTCTCGCGCACCACGATGAAGTCGATGTCGCCCACCTGCCGGCCCGCCAGGGGGCAGGGCACGCCGGGCATGAGCTTCACGGGGCGCACGTTGGCGTACTGCTTGAACCCGCGGCGGATGGGGATGAGCAGGCCCCAGAGCGAGACATGGTCGGGCACGCCGGGGAAGCCCACGGCCCCGAGGAAGATGGCGTCGTGATGGCGGATCCGGTCGAGGCCGTCCTCGGGCATCATGCGGCCGGTCTGGAGGAAGTACTCGCAGCTCCACGGGAAGGTGTCCCAGGCGAAACGGAGCCCGTGCTTCCGCCCGGCGGCCTCCAGCACCCGGATGCCCTCCGGCACCACTTCCTTGCCGATGCCATCGCCGGGAATGACCGCGATCTTCAGGTCTCGCATGGGGTCCTCCTGTGAAGAAAGATGCAAATGTATCAATCGTGCGGATCAATGGGCCCGAAGTCCAGGCAGATACCTCTTTTAACTATGCGACTTGGGGGTAGACTACGCACCGGAAATTCCACCCTCATCCCAAGCCATGGAGGCTCCTCATGAGCCACGCTTCCGATTCCGGAACAGCCCCGGCCGCCGGCCCGTCCGGGTGGCAGGGCGCCAAGCCTGTCCAAGCCGTCGCCACGCTCGCCCTCGGTCTCATCCTCTACCTCGGCCTGCCGGCCCTTGTGCCGGTGCCGGACGCCAAGGTCTTCACGGGCCAGCCCGCCGCGCCCAAGCCCGCGGCTGCTGCGACACCCAAGCCTGCGGCCAAGCCCGCCGCGCCGGCCGTCGCGCCGGTCACGGCCGCCGCGCTGGTCACGGCCGTCGCGACGACGCCCGCCAAACCGCTGACCAAGGCCCAGCAGGAAGCCAAGGTCAAGGCGGAAGCGGAGGCCAAGGCGAAGGTCGAAGCCGAGGCCAAAGCCAAGGCGGAAGCCGATGCGCAGGTGAAGGCCGCGGCCGACGCGAAGGCCAAGGCCGACGCCGAGGCCAAGCGGAAGGCCGACTGGGTGAAGGGGCTGCACCTCTTCGCCATCTTCGTGACGACCATCGTGGGCATCATCCTCAAGTCCCTGCCCATGGGCGCCGTGGCCATGATCGGCATCGCCGCCACCGCCCTGACGGGCACACTGAGCATCGCTGAGTCCATGAGCGGCTTCTCGGATGTGGTGATCTGGCTCATCGTCCTCGCCTTCTTCATCTCGCGGGGCTTCATCAAGACGGGCCTCGGCGCCCGCATCGCCTACACCTTCATGGCCCTGCTGGGCAAGCGCACCCTGGGCCTGAGCTACGGCCTGGCGGCCACCGACCTGGTGCTCGCGCCGGCCATCCCCAGCAACACCGCCCGGGGAGGCGGCATCGTCATGCCCGTCATGGCCTCGCTGGCCCGCGCCTACGGCAGTAACCCCGGCGACGGCACTGCCCGCAAGATGGGCTCCTTCCTAACACTCACGGCCTACCAGGTGAACTGCATCACCAGCGCCATGTTCCTCACGGCCATGGCCGCCAACCCCCTGGCCCAGAAGCTGGCGGGCGACCTCAAGGTGAACCTCACCTGGGTGGGCTGGGCCCTCGCGGCGGTGGTTCCGGGCGTGGTGGCGCTGCTGCTGATCCCGTTCATCATCTACCGCCTCCATCGGCCCGAGATCACCGAGACGCCGGAGGCCGTGGAGATGGCCAAGAGCCACCTGCGGGAGCTCGGACCCGTCAAGCGCCAGGAGTGGATGATGCTGGGCGTCTTCGTGATGCTGCTGGTCCTCTGGATCTTCGCCAAGCAGCTGGGTGACCTCAACGCCACCACCTCCGCCCTGGCGGGCCTCGCCGTGCTCCTGATCACCGGCATCCTCAGCTGGGACGACATCAAGGCCGAAACCGGCGCCTGGGACACGCTCGTGTGGTTCGCGGCGCTGGTGATGATGGCCAGCTTCCTCAACAAGCTGGGCATGGTGCCCTGGTTCAGCAAGACCATGGGCGGCATGGTGGCGGGCAAGGGCTGGATCCTCGCCTTCCTCGTTCTGGCGCTGGTCTACTTCTACAGCCACTACTTCTTCGCCAGCAACACGGCCCACGTTGCCTCGATGTACGCCGCCTTCCTGGGCGTGTCCATCGTGGCCGGCGCGCCGCCCGTGCTGGCGGCCCTGGTGCTCGCCTTCTTCAGCAACCTCTTCGCGGGGATGACCCACTACGGGACGGGTCCGGCGCCGGTGCTCTTCGGCACCGGCTATGTGGAGCTCGGCACCTGGTGGCGGACGGGTCTCATCGTGAGCGTCGTGAACATCATCATCTGGGTGGGCCTCGGCGGCCTGTGGTGGAAGGTCCTGGGCCTCTGGTAGCTGTTCCACCTGCGAAAAAGCCCCGCCACGGCGGGGCTTTTTTCGTAGGGGAACGGTGTTCAGGCGAAGAGTTTCGACAACCCGAAGGCGACGCAGGTGGAGACGCTGACGCCGATGAGGCCGGGGATCATGAAGCTGTGGTTGAGGAGGTACTTGCCGATCTGCGTGGTGCCGGTGCGGTCCATGTTGATGGCGGCGAGGTCGCTGGGGTAGAAGGCGAAGAAGAAGTAGGCGTAGCTGGCGGGGATGAGGCCCAGCAGCAGGGGCGTGGGCAGGCCCAGGGCGTAGCCGAAGGGCAGCATGATCGTGAGCGTGGCGGCCTGGCTCTTCACGAAGGCGGACACGGCGAACATGGCGATGGCGAAGGTCCAGGGGGCCATCTGCACCATGGCCTTGATGTGGGCCACCAGGTAGCCCTCGTTGGCCTTGATGAAGGTCTCGCTCATCCAGGCGATGCCGAAGATGGAAACGACGGCGATCATGCCCGCGATGAACACGCTGGAGCGAGCGATCTCGGGGGCCTTCACTTCCGTGGCGAAGAGGATGAAGGCGCCGAAGGCCAGCATGATGACCTGCACGACCGTGGTCATGGGGATGGGCTTGCCGTTCGCCACGGGGAGCAGGCCGGGCTTGAGGGCGATGAGCACGATGGTGAGCACGCCGGCGAAGAAGAGCCCCACGGAGAGCTTGGCCTTGAAGGGGATCACCTTGTCCAGGGTGGTGACGTCGCCCTCCAGGCCCTTGGCGAACTCGGGATCTTTCATGCGCTCGAGGAACTCGGGGTCCTGGTCCAGCTCCTTGCCCCGGTTGAAGCTCCAGGCCGCGGCGGCCAGCACGCCGATGACGCCCGCGGGCAGGGTGATGCGCACGATGTCGAAGAGGCCCACGGGGTGGCCGTTCTTGGCGGCCATGGCCAGGAAGGTGGTGACGGCGGCGGCCACGGGACTGGCGGTGATGCCCATCTGGGAGGCCACGCTGGAGATGGCCATGGGACGCTCGGGCCGGATGCGGGTCTTCAGGGCCACGTCGGAGATGACCGGCAGCAGCGCGTAGACCGCGTGGCCCGTGCCCACGCAGACCGTGAGGAAGAAGGTGGAGAGCGGAGCCAGGATGGTCACGTACTTGGGGTGGGCCCTGAGCAGCCGTTCCGTCAGCTGCACCAGGTAGTCGAGGCCGCCGGCCACCTGGAGGGTGGCCGAGGCCGTCACCACCGCCAGGATGATGAGCATCACGTCGACGGGCGGGGTGCCGGGGGCCACGCGGAACAGCAGCACCAGCACGGCCACGCCCAGGCCGCCGATGAGGCCCAGGGCGACGCCGCCCTTGCGGATGCCGATCAGGATGGCGCCCAGGACCAGGATGAATTGGATCCAGAACATCAACGCGGGGGACAACATGCATTCTCCTTGAGATCGAGGGGGTTGGGTTTTTCAACCCCTCGCCCGGCGAGCGTAGCAGACCGATCGGTAATGAATGGTCGCTGTCATCACTTTCTTTAGTTGGTAAACCTTCCCCCGGGCTGGAAGCAGGGCGCCAGGCCCGTCCCGCGCCGGCTCCGGGGCAGGCTACGATGAGCTGTGAGCGCCTCCCGGTGATGCCCCTCCCCTTCCATCTGGTGACTTTGACCCACGCCACCTGGGACCAGGCCCTTGCCTGCGCCCGCAGCCTGGGTCCGAATGCCCTGCCAGAGCTGAGGCTGGACCTCTTTCCCGAGGCTGATCCTGGAGAGCTGGTCCGGGCGCTCGGGGGCCGCTGCCTCGCGACCTGCCGACGGCGATCCGAGGGCGGCCGCTGGGCGGACGAGGACGAGGCGGGACGGATGGCCCGCCTGCTGGAGGCTGTGGCGGCCGGACCGGCCTGGGTGGACCTGGAGTGGGACCTGCCGGTTCCCGCGGAGCTCCAGGCCGCGCGGCCTGGGGTGGGCCTGCTGCGCTCGGTGCATGTGGCGCCCGGCGTCTTCGACCTGGACCAGCGGCTGGCGGCCCTCCCCGAAGGCGATGCCTTCAAGTGGGTGGGCTGGGCGGGGTGCCTCGGGGATGGCGGCCGGCTCAGGCCTGCCCTCGCCAGGGCCCGGGAGCTCGGCATCGTCCTCTCGGCCTTCCTCATGGGCCCCAAGGGCCTCGCCACCCGGACCCTGCAGGCCGCCTGGGGCGGCGCCTTCACGTATGCGGCCCCGGACGACGGCCCCGCGGCGGCCCCGGGCCAGCTCCCACTCGCCACCCTCCGCGCCTGGCGCTGCGCGGACCTGCCCCGCAACTGCGGCATCTGCGGCGTCATCGGGGATCCAGTGCTCCACTCCCGGGGCCCGGCCTTCCACAATCCCCGGTTCCAGGCGGCGGGCCGGAACCTGCTGTATGTCCCGCTCCTGTGCGGGGAGGCCGCCGAGGCCGTGGAGGCCCTGGAGGCTCTCGGCGTCCTCGGCCTCAGCATCACCGCTCCCCTCAAGCTGTCCCTGCCCGAGGCCCTCGGCCTGGAGGGCCCGCTGAACACGCTGTGGCGGCGAGGACCGGACGACCCCTGGAACGGGGCCAACACGGACGCGGAGGCGATTGGACAGGCGCTGTCGCACCTCCCCTCCGGGCCTGTGCTCCTGCTCGGCGGAGGCGGAGTGGGGCGATCGAGCCGCCAGGTGCTGGAGGCCGCGGGCCGGCCCGTGCTGCAGGCCTCCCGCCAGGCGCCGGCCAGCCCCGCTGCGGTGGCCGCTTTCGCGCCCGTGGGCGTGGTGCAGGCCACGAGCCTGGGCATGAAGGCCGAGGATCCCGTGCCGTTCCCCGATCTGCTGGAGGCCGCGCTGCCGTCGGCACGCTGGGCAGTGGAGTGGATCTACAAGGAGGACACCGCGTTCGTGGCCTGGGCCCGGAACGCCGGCCTGGCACTGGTGCCCGGCGCCTCCCTCTTCGAGGCCCAAGCCGAGGCCCAGAGCCGCCGCTTCATCGCGGACTGCGGCCGAGCTGACTGATAGCTGACAGCTGATAGCCGACAGCTGATAGCTTCTACCCATGGACCTTCTGCTGGTCGAGGACAAGGACAGCTTCCGGCGCCTGCTCATCCAGGCCCTGGAGGGCTCGGCCTGGTCGGTGCGGGCGGTGGCGGATCCGCAGGAGGCCCTGCGGGCCCTGGAGACCGCGCCGTCCCATGTCCTGGTGACGGACCTGCGGCTGCCGGGCATGAGTGGACTGGAGCTGATCCGGCGTGCCCGGCAGCTGCATCCCGCCCTGCGGGTGGTGCTGATGTCCGCTTTCGGGGAACCCCGGGACATCGTGGAGGCCATGCGCCTGGGGGCGGAGGACTTCCTGCCCAAGCCCTTCGACCTGGATGCCTTCCTGGCTCTTCTGGACCGCCTCCGGGCCCTGGTGGGTGCGCCCCCGCCAGACCCCGCGGAACCCTGGGTCGCCCACAGCGCGGCCATGCAGGCCCTGGACCAGGCCCTGCGACGGACCGCTGGCACGGCGTTGCCAGTGCTCTTCGTGGGGGAGCACGGGGCGGGGAAGGGTCGCTGCGCCCGCCGCCTGCACGCCCTCCGCCATCCCGGAGCCCCCTACCTGAGCCTGTCCGCCGCCACCCTCGGATCGGAGGGCCCGGATCCCAGCCTTCTCGAGCTGGTCCGGGGCGGGAGCCTCTACCTGGCGGGGCTGGAGCATCTGGCGCCGGAGGCCGTGGCGCCCCTGGTCCGGGCCATCGATGCCGGCGGCGCGGGGTTCCGCTGGATGGCCGGGCTGGATGAGGGCGCGCGGCTCCCACCGGAGCTGGCCCAGCGCCTGGGCTCCCTCGAGCTCCGGGTGCCCCCGCTGAGGGAGCGCCGCGAGGACCTCCTGGCCCTGGCCCGGGCGCTGCTCGAGCGGACCGCCCGCCTGGAAGGGCGGACGGCGCCCTGGCTCGAGCGGACGGCGGAGCGCCAGCTGCTCGGACATGCCTGGCCGGGGAACGTGCGAGAGCTGGAGGCGCTGCTGGCCCGGGCCCTGGGCCTCTCGGACGGACCTGCCATCCGGGCCTTTCCGGACCTGGAACTGGGCTGCTCGAACATCCTCAGCCTGCCCTGGCCCGAGCCGGGGCCGCTCGAGTCCATGCTGCGGGCCGCCTCGCGCGCCGCCGAGGGCCAGCTGCTGCGGCGCGCCCTGGCCGAGGCCCACGGCGACCTGCCGCGGGCGGCGGAGGGACTCGGACTCACCCTACGCGGCCTGGCTCAGCGCTTGCGGGACCATGGCATCCCTCTGGAAGATAGAGACAGCTCTGTGCCCCGGAAGGCCCCATGATCCAGGATCCAGCCCAGGCCCCTCCCGTCGTCGCCCCTCCCGCGCGGTCGCCGGAGGCTGTCCGTCCGGCGGTGAGGGCCGGCTTGGCCGCGCTCCAGGCCGTGGTGGTGGGGAAGGATGCCCAGGTCCGGCGCGCCTTCGCGGCCCTGCTGGCGGGCGGCCACGTGCTGCTGGAGGACCTGCCGGGAGTGGGGAAGACCACGCTGGCCAAGGGTCTCTCGCGCATCCTGGGCGGCAGCTTCCAGCGGGTGCAGGGAACCAATGATCTGCTGCCCTCGGACCTGCTGGGCGTGCACCTGTGGGATGCCAAGGACCAGACCTTCCGGTTCCAGCCCGGCCCGATCTTCTGCCAGGTGCTGCTCCTGGACGAGCTGAACCGCATCGGACCCAAGACCCAGAGCGCCATGCTCGAGGCCATGGTGGAAGGGCAGGTGACGCTGGACCGCAGCACCCATCGCCTGCCGGACCCCTTCTTCGTCATCGCCACGCAGAACCCCATGGATCACGCCGGCACCTTCCCCCTGCCGGAAAGCCAGCTGGACCGATTCTCCTGCTCCCTTCACCTGGGCTACCCCGACCGGGAGGCCGAACGCCGGATCCTCAAGGGCGAGGCGGGCTCGGATCGCCTGGACGCCCTGCGCCCGGCCCTGGACCTGGACGGCTGGCGCCAGGCCCGCGCCGCCGTGCGGACCGTGCGGGTGTCCGACGCAGTGATGGACTACGCGGAGCGCATGGTGGAGCGCATCCGGACGGGCGGCGGCTTCTGCTCGACCCGTGCGGTCAAGCACTGGATTGGCCTGGCCCAGGCCGAAGCCTGGCTTGAGGGGCGCGATTTCATCACGCCGGATGACCTGCAGGCCACCCTGGCGGACACCATGGCCCATCGGGGCAGCCTGGACGACCGGCGCCTCAATCGCGCCGAGCGCCGGGAGCAGTTGGGCCGCCTGCTGAAGGAACTGCCCGTGGGATGGGCGGGATGAGAGAGGACGAGACCGTAGGCCAGATCCTGCGGGACGCACGTGTGGCCAAGGGGCTGTCCCGCGAGATCCTGGCGGTGGAGCTGAAGCTGCCCCTGCGCCACATTGAGGCCATCGAATCCGACGACTGGGCCTCCCTGCCGCCGGGACGTCCCCGGCCTCTGGCCCGCCAGCTGGCCGAGCGCCTGGGGGTGGATCTGGAGTTCCATACGAGCGCCTTCCAGATCGTACCGGGGGCCCAGGAACTGCCGGCGCCGGACCCCCGGCAGGAGCGGCTGGAGCGCGTCGTCATGGGCCTCCTCACCGTCGCCTCGATCCTGGTGGCGGCCTGGCTGGTGGTGCCCGGTCCCAGCCTCGGCCGGAAGCTGGCCCCCAGCTACCTGACCACCCTGCCCAAGGCCACCCTGCCGCCGCCGCCGCCCCCGTCCAACTCCCCCTATCCGGTGCTGGGCGAACTCCTGCCGGAGGCCCCCCTCAACGATCAGGGGATCCTGATCAGCCTGCGCGCCATGGACACCTGCGAGGTGCGCCTGGAACCCGCGCCGGAGACCGGCGGGCAGGTCCAGATCCACACGCTGCGGGTCTCCGAACCCTGGCGGCTGCGGGCGAAGGGCCCCTTCACCCTCAGCCTCGACAATGCGGGCGTGGTGAACGTGGAGGTGGCCGGGGTGCGGATCGCCCACGGCCAGAATGTGGGCGAGGCCTGGTCCGGCCGGTTCGATGCCCAGGGCCGCTGGCTGCGCCCGCCTGCAGCGCCCGCCCCCCCGCCGGTGGAACCCCAGCCGGCCGATGACGAAGAAGACGGAACCGAGCCATGAGCCTGAATCCCATCGTTGAACGCTTCCTCCAGGGCACCCTGCCCGAGCCCATGGCCATGACCCTGGTGGGCGGAAGCCTGCCTGTGCCCACGAAGGACCTCCTCCAGGCCCTGGCCCATGCCGCGCTTCAGGAATCCCCCTACACGGCCAAGGCCCTCGAATGCCTCGCCTCCATGCCGGAATCCATGCTCGCGGGCGTCCTGCTGGGGCCTGTCGAGCCGCCTGGGCCCCTGCAGCTGGTGCTCTGCCACCGGAAAGAGCCGACCCTTCTGGAAGAGGCCCTGCTGAACCCCTCTCTGACCGCGGCCATCGTGGAAGCTTCGGTGCCCAGCCTGCCGGGCTCGGTATTGGAGATCGTGCTGAACAACCAGGTGCTGTGGATGGAGCGGCCGGGGATCCTCGACCTGCTGGAGGAGCACCCCGAGGGCGAGTACGTCATCAAGCGCCGCGTGAACGAGTACCGCTTCGACGTGCTGCGCCTGGTTCCGGAGGAGGTCAAGAAGGAGCGCCTGGAGATCCTCGACGAGGTGGAGGCCGGGCACCTGGACAAGGCCTGGGCGGAGCTGCCCCTGCCGAAGGAGACCTCCAAGGAGGAGGCAGAGGCAGAGCTCGAATCCGAGGAGATGGCCGCCGAGCGGCGCCTGCTGGCGCAGAAGCCCCTGGTGGACGACCAGGGCCAGGAGATCGTCCTCACCCTCTCCCAGCGGGTGGCGAGGCTCCGGACCAACCAGAAGATCATGCTCGCCATCAAGGGTGGCAAGGAGGAGCGCACCATCCTCATCCGCGAGGCCAACCGCCTCATCCAGGTGAACGTCATGCGGAACGGCCGCATCACGGAAGGAGAGGTGGCCTACATCGCCCAGATGCGCACCGTGAACGACGAGGTGCTCCGGATCATCGCGGGCAACCGTGAGTGGATGAAGAAGTACACCATCACCAAGGCCCTGGTCCTGAACCCGCGCACGCCGCTCCCCCTGGCCATGACCCACTTCAAGCGCCTGCTCGAGAGCGACATGAAGCTGCTCATGAAGGACCGCAACGTGGCCGAGCTCCTCCGCCGCGAAGCCAAGCGGTTCCTGGAGATGAAGTCGCAGGGGAAGGGCTAGGGACTGTTTTCAAAGTGGGACGCCGCCGCGACGCTGCCCAGCCGCGCTCATGGCAAGGCGGCGACCGAAGGGCGATGCGGGACATCGTTCGAGGCCGGCAACGCAGCCAGGGGTGCGGCTGGGCAGCGTCCCGGAGGGCAAGGGGCGGCGCCCGGCGCGATGCTGCGTCAAGCTCCTCGACGATGGGTCCACCATCGCCTTCGTCGCTTTCCTTGCCTCGCTTGGGCGGCGCCCCTTGCGCGGCCACGCCCCACTTTGAAAACAGGCCCTAGGGCGCGGGCTACCTGCCGGCCTGGCCCTTCCACTGTCGCAGGGCGGCCAGGGCCTTGGCCACGTGCTGGTCGGGCTTGAGGTCCGTGAAGGCGTGGAGGATCCGGCCATCCGGGGCGATGACGTAGGAGGTGCGGTTGGCGAGCTGCGGCTTGGCGGCCAGGACCGCGTCGTAGGCCTTCATGATGGCCTGGTCGGAATCCGACAGCACCGCGAACTTGCCCCGGCACTCGCTCACGGAGAACTTGTTGAGCTTGTCGATGTCATCGTGGGACACGCCGACGACGGTGGCGCCGAGCTGGTGGAACGTGCCCACCGCTTCGGCGAACAGGTGGGCCTCGGTGGTGCAGCCGGGGGTGAAGGCCGCCGGATAGAAATAGAGGACCACGGGCCCCTTCTGGAGGGCCGCGGCCAGTGAGAACGAGGACACCTGGCCTCCGAGCGAGGCCTGGGCCTGGAAATCGGGCGCCTTGTCCCCGACCTTCAGGGCCGCGAAGGCCGGGATGGCTGAGACCAGCGAGACCAGGGCCAGGGTGGACAGTTTCCTACCGGCCATCGAAACCTCCCATGTGGAAACTTGCGGTCCCTTGGATTCCCTGATTCACATGTCGTGACAGGAAATCAATTCCCGCCTTTCTCCATCTCCAAACCAGAAGGCCCGCCATCCGGCGGGCCTTCTGTTTTGGAGCGGGCGATCGGGATTGAACCGACGACATTCAGCTTGGGAAGCTGACGTTCTACCACTGAACTACGCCCGCGGCAGGGATTCATCCTAGCCTAGTGACGGGCCGGAGGCCAGCCCTGCTCAGCCCAGGTAGGCCGCGATGACGCGCTCGTTCCGCCCCAGCTCCTCGGGCGTGCCTTCGACGGCGATGCGGCCGCGCTCCATGACGTAGGCGTAGTCGGCCACCTCGAGGGCGCTCTTCGCGAACTGCTCGACGAGGAGGAGCGTGATGCCCTCCTCCTTCAGGCGGCGGATGGTGCGGAAGACCTCCTGCACGATGACCGGGGCGAGGCCCATGGAGGGCTCGTCCAGCAGCATCACCTTGGGCCGGGCCATGAGGGCGCGGCCGATGGCGAGCATCTGCTGCTCGCCGCCCGAGAGGGTGCCGGCGGCCTGGCGGGCCCGGTCCTTCAGGCGGGGGAAGAGCCCATAGACACGGTCCAGATCGGCCTGGGCGCCCGACTTGAACCCAAGGAACTTGGGCAGCCGGCCGTAGGCGCCCAGCAGCAGGTTGTCCTCCACCGAGAGGGGGCCGAAGACCTTGCGGCCTTCCGGGGAGTGGGCGAGGCCCAGCCGAGCGATGCGGGAGGCGTCGAGTCCCTGCACGTCCTTGCCGTCCAGCACGACGCGCCCGCGGGAGGGGCGGAGCATGCCGGAGACGGCGCGCATGGTCGTGGTCTTGCCCGCGCCGTTGGCGCCGATGAGCGCCACCACGGCGCCGGGCTTCACGGTGAGGGCGGTGCCCACGAGCACCTCGCTGGCGCCGTAGCCTGCATGAAGGTCATCCACGATGAGCATGCCGGTCTCCTTCACGCGGGCAGGGGTTCGGCGCCGCCGGAAGGCGCGGAATCGCTGGCCTGGCCCAGGTAGGCCTCGATGACTTTGGGATGGCGCTTGACGTCCTCCGGGGCTCCTTCGGCGATGACCTTGCCGCCGTCCAGCACCGTCACCTGGTCGCAGAGCTCGCTCACGACATCCATGTGGTGCTCGATGAGGATGATGGTGACGCCCCGGGCGTGGACCCGCTTGATGATCTCGATCTGCTGGAGGACGTCCGGATGGGAGAGCCCCGCCGCGGGCTCGTCGAGGATCAGCAGGTCGGGCTTTCGGGCCAGGGCCCGGGCGATCTCCAGGAACCGCTGGGCGCCGTAGGTGAGATCCTTCGCCCGGGTGCGCGCCTGGTCCTTGAGGCCGATGAGGTCCAGCAGGGCGAGGGCGTCGGCCTGCGCACGCCGCTCCTGCGCGCGGGCGAAGCCCAGCAGCACAAGGGGGAGGGGCATCTTGTAAACGTCCTTCAGCGCGACCATCACATTCTCGACCGCCGTCAGCTCGCTGAAGAGCTGGAGGTTCTGGAAGGTGCGGGCCACGCCTGCCCGGGCCACCCGGGTGAGGCTCCCCTGGGGCAGCGGGACGCCGCGGAGGGCCACGCTGCCCGAGGAGGGCGTGTAGAGGCCCGAGATCACGTTCACCACGGTGCTCTTGCCCGAGCCGTTCGGCCCGATGAGGCCGTGGATCGTGCCGGCGCGCACCTGCATGGACAGCCCGTCCACGGCCTTCACTCCGCCGAAGTGTCGCTTGAGGTCCTCCAGGACGAGCAGGGAGCCGTCGCCCTGGGTGCGCTGCGGGAGGACCGTCTCCAGGTCCGAAGGCTCCGGCAGGGGCGAGGGGGGCACGCGGAACAGCTTGGCGAGGAAGATGGCCAGGAAGCCCATCAGGCCCTCGGGCAGGCCCACGACCACGGAGAAGAGCATCAGGGCGAAGATGCCCTTGCGCCAATCTTCCGTGTTCTCCACGAAGAAGCCGCCGATGGCCAGGAGGCCCATGGCGACCACGGGCGCGAGCGCCTGGAAGGGCCGCGTGGTCTTCTTGAGGAGGCCCCGCAGACCCGCCGCCAGGGCCAGGGCGAACCCGGCTCCGCTGAAGATGTGGAACAGCAGGGCATTGGAGAGCAGGTTCGGCAGCAGGACCACCACGGTGGCTCCCACGAAGGCGCCCCAGAGGCTCTTGCGGCCGCCCAGCACCACGCCCAGCAGGAGGATGATCATCAGCTCGTAGACGAAGCTCTGGGGCTGGAGGTACTGGAAGTTGAAGGCGTACAGCCCGCCCGCGAGCCCGCCGAGGCCGGAGCCCAGCGAGAACGCGGCGACCTTGTGGTAGTAGGTGCCCACGCCCATGGCGTCCGTGGCGATGGGGCTGTCGCGCAGCGCCTCGAAGGCCCGGCCCCACTGGGAGGCCAGCAGGTTCCGCATCACCATCCAGACCATGGCCAGCAGGATCAGGCAGAGCCAGAAGAAGATGGGCGGCGTGAGCGCGAATCCAAAGAGGGCCGGGCGCGTGAGGCTCAGGCCCTGGGCGCCGCCTGTGAGACTCTCCAGCTCGTTGAGGGCCGTGGTGCTGAGGGCCGCGAAGCTGAGGGTGGCCAGGGCGAACTGGGGGCCTTCGAGGCGCAGGGCGGGCAGCGCGAGGATGCCGCCCAGGGCCAGGCCCACGGCTGTGGCTGCGCCAAGGGCCGGCACCAGGCCAAGGCCCAGCTTGGTGACGACCAGGCCGGCGGTGTAGGCGCCCAGGCCCAGGAAGGCCACGTGTGCGAGGTTCACCTGGCCCAGGTAGCCGACGGTGACATCGAGGCCGATGAGCAGGATGCCGTAGATGGCCAACAGCGTCAGCAGGCCCAGGGCGTAGGGGTTGACCACCATCAGGGGGATGGTGGCGAGGAAGGCGAAGACGAGGAGCTCCGCGCCGCGGAGGAAGAGGATGCGCTTCATCTCATACCTTCCGGATGACGGCCTTGCCGAAGACGCCGGTGGGGCGCACGGCCAGCGCGAGGATCAGCAGCGTGAGGCCGGGCGCCTCGCGCCAGCCGCTGCCGAGGTAGAAGCTGGCCAGGCTCTCCAGCGCGCCCAGGGCCATGCCGATGAGAACCACGCCGAAGCCCGAGTCCAGGCCCGCCACCACGGCCACGGAGAAGGCCTTGAGGATGAGGGCGGAGGCCATGGTGGGACCCACGGTGGTGATGGGGGAGACGAGGATGCCCGCCAGGGCCGCGACGACGCCAGACAAGGCGTAGGACAGCATCACCGTCCGCGTGGCGCTGATGCCCATGAGCTCGGCCGCATCCCGGTCCGCGGACACGGCCTCGAAGGCCTTTCCCAGCAGGGTGCGGCGCTTGAACAGCTCGATGAGGCCCATGATGGCGAGCACGCCCACGGCCACGGAGAGCTCCAGCCGCGTGACATCCACCCCGAACACATGGATGGGATCGGCGGAGATGGGGGTGGGGAAGGGGCGGTCGTCGCGTCCCCAGATGTTCTCGGCGGCGGAGAAGAAGAAGAGGCCCAGGATGATGGAGAGCAGGATCCAGCCCTCGCTCTTCTGCTCCAGGGCCAGCCGCACGCCGGCCCGTTCCACGACCAGGCCCAGCAGGGCGCCGAAGAGCAGGCCCCCCGGCACCATCAGCCAGTAGGGCAGGCCCAGGTTGGTGAGGGTGAGGCTGAAGAAGGCGGACACCATCACCAGCTCGCCCTGGCCGAAGTTGATGCTCTTGCTGGTGGCGTAGGTGAGCTGGAAGCCGTAGGCGATGAGAGCGTAGACGAGGCCCATGAGGGCACCGCTGACGGCCATCTGTCCAATGATCGAAGGATTCATGTCGGGGGCCCTCGGGGCGGGGCGGAAAAGGCGGGGGGCCGAAGCCCCCCGGGATGTGCGGTGATGGCTGGTCTACTTGGTCTTGCCCTTGACCTTGGCCTTGGGGGCCGGCTTGGCGGGGGCCTTGGCCGGGGTGCCGGCGGCCTCCTTGATGAGGCGGGCCTTGTCCGCGGCATTGCCGAAGACCACGCGGCCGTCCTGCACCATGCCCATCACGACCTGCTCGCGGCGGAAGGCCTCGTGGGTGGTGACGTCCGCGGGATTCCACTTGGTGTAGGGGTGGTTCCAGGTGGCGATGACGCCCTTCACGGGCTCTTTCAGGTCCTCCAGGGCCTCCTTGATCTTGTGGGTGTCCGTGCTGCCCGCCTGCTTCACCGCGGCGGCGAAGATGAGCACGGCGTCGTAGCCCTGGGCGGCGGCCACGGCAGAGGGGATGCGGTCCACCTTGTAGGCTTTGTGGTAGCCGTCGATGAAGGCCTTCGCCTTGGGCGTGATGGGCTCTTCGATGAAGGTCTGGGGCATCAGGGTGCCGTTGCCGTTCTTGCCGGCGTTGTCGATGTAGTTGGACATGGAGAGCGTCCACCCGCCGATGAGCGGCGCCTTCATGCCGATCTTGGCCATGCCGTTGGACACGGCGGCCAGCTCGGGGCCGATGGCCCAGATGAGGACGGCCTGGGCCCCGGCGGCCTTGGCGCGGAGCAGCTGGGCGGTCATGTCCTTGTCGCCGATGTTGAACTTCTCCTGGGCCACGACCTGGAGCTTGTTCCCCTGGAGCTTGATCTGGTTCAGCATGTCGTCGCGGCCGGACACGCCGTAGTTGGTGGAGTCGAAGATCACGGCCACCTTGGTGAAGTGGCGGTTGATGGCCTCCTCGACCACCATGGCGGCCTGGATGCCGTCATGGGCGGCGAAGCGGAAGATCGAGTTGTCCTTCACGCCGGCCTTGCTCCACTGGGTCATGGAGGCGGAACCCGCGGCGGGGCAGATGATCTTGGTGACGCCCTTCTCCTGGAGGTGCTTGTCGCCGGCCATGCATACGCCGGTGTTCACGGTGCCGATGACGCCGGAGAGGTCGCCCATGGCGGCCAGCTCCTGGGCGATGAGGGCGCCACGCTCGTTCTTGGCTTCGTCATCGCGCTCGATGATCTCGATCTTCATCTTCCTGCCGCCGACCTGGATGCCGCCGGCGGCGTTGATCTCCGCGATGGCCAGCTTGGCACCATCCCGCGTGGAGGCGCCCATGGGCGCGGAGCCGCCGGTGAAGGGGCCCGTGATGGCGAGCTTGACGGTGTCCCCGGCGTGGAGGCCGAAGGCGGCCAAGAGTAGGGATCCATAGAGGGTCTGCCTGAGCATGGGAGTCTCCTTGGAAGCAGGTTGTGGGGAATTGGGACGGATTATGGCAGGTTGCGCCAGGGGGTGGGACCTCGGACGGCCTGCGGTGGCGCCTTGGTTTCCACAGGGCCGGGCGCCGGTCAGGTGGGGATGGAGGGGGTGATCTGCCACCCATGTTCGTACGGGCCCGAGGGGGCGAGGGATGGAAAGGTGGCCCACCGGCTCCTGGGACTTCCCGTCCGGCCGGAATCCGGCCGGGAGCGGTCGGAATGGCCTGCCGACCGTGGTTCGCGCCTGGCTCGGGGGAGGTGGGAACCCGGTATCGTAGGGGGCACCCACAGGAAAGGAGGGACCATGAAGCTGCTGTTCTCCCTCATCCAGGTGGCGTCTTTTTTCTTGTTCGTGGCCTACGCCTACTGCAACTCCCCCATGTTCCGGATGCGTCGCCTGGAGGCCACCTCCCGCCGGGACCAGGCCGTCATGTACCTCTTCTTCTCGGTGATCTCCATCGGGGGGACCTACCTCGGCCTCCCGGTGCATGGGGCCCTGGCCAACACCCGCGCCATCGGGCCTGTCCTGGCCGGGCTCGTGGGGGGGCCGTACCTGGGGCTGGCGGTGGGGCTCACCGGAGGGCTGCACCGGTACTTCTATGGGGGGTTCACGGCCCTCGCCTGCGGCCTGTCCACCACGGTGGAGGGTGCGCTGGGCGGCGTCGTCCACCTCTATCTGGCTCGGCGGTACGGGGCCGAACGTCCTCTCAGCCCCCTCACGGCCCTGGTCACGATGATGGTGGCGGAGGCCCTGCAGATGATCATCATCCTGCTGGTGGCCCGGCCCTTCCCGGATGCCCTCCAGCTCGTGCAGGCCATTGCCTTTCCCATGATCGCGGCCAATTCTCTGGGGGCCGCGATCTTCATGAGCATCCTGCGGGACCGTCGGGATCTCTATGACCAGGTGGGGGCCGCGTCGACGGCCCGGGCCCTCCGCATCGCCGGACGGACCCTGGGCCCCCTGGCCAAGGGCTTCACGCCCGACGTGGCCCCGGAGCTCGCGAAGATCATCCTGGAGGAGACGGGAGTCGGGGCCGTGGCCATCACGGACACCCGGATGGTGCTGGCCTTTGTCGGCCTCGGATCGGACCACCACAAGCCGGGCATGACCCTCGCGCCCGAGTGCCACCGCGCCATCCTCCATCGGGATGTCCAGTTCATGGACGGCGCGCACGAGGCCTATCACTGCGGGTACTCGGACCAGTGCCCGCTGGGTTCGGTGCTGGTGATCCCGCTGCAGGTGGACGGCGAGGTGATCGGGACCATCAAGCTCTTCGAGCCCGCCAGCAAGCGCTTCCTGAGCATCAACCGCACCCTGGGCGAAGGGCTCGCGCAGCTCCTGGCTACGCAGCTGCTCCGGGCGCGCTACGAGGAGCAGAAGAACCTGCTGGTGCTGGCGGAGCTGAAGCTGGCCCACGCCCAGATCAATCCCCACTTCCTGTTCAACTCGCTCACCACCATCCAGGCCATCATGCGCCGCGACGCGAACCGGGCCCGGGAGCTGCTGAACCACCTCTCCACCTTCTTCCGGATGAACCTCAAGCGCAGCCCCGAGTTCTCCACCCTGGAGGAGGAGCTCACGCACGTGAACGCCTACCTGGAGATCGAGAAGGCCCGTTTCCAGGAGCGGCTGACGGTGGAGATCGACGTGGATCCCACCCTCCTCCAGGTGAAGCTGCCCACCTTCACCCTCCAGCCCCTCCTGGAGAACGCCATCAAGCACGGCATCGCCGACAAGCTGGAGCCCGGATCGGCGCGCATCCACGCGTTCTGGGAGGACGGTGCCGCGCGGATCGACGTGGAGGACGACGCGGGAACCTACTTCGAGCGCAAGGAGCGCGGGAAGGATGGGCTCGGGCTCGGAATCGTGGAGAAGCGCATCCGGAACCTCCTGAAAGGGGGATCCGGCCTGACCGTGACCTGCGAACCCCATGTGCGGACCTGCGTGTCGATCCGCATCCCCGCGGAGGAGGCCAGGGCATCATGATGCGGACCCTGATCGTCGATGACGAGATGCACGTGCGGGAGGAGCTGGAGACGCTGCTCTCCGAGACCGGGGAATACCTGGTGCTGGGCACCTGCTCCAACGCGATCCAGGCCCTGCGCGCGGTGAAGTCCATGCGGCCCGAGGTGATGTTCCTGGACATCCACATGCCCAAGATCGACGGCTTCCAGTTCCTGGGAATGCTCGACCCGGACGTGATGCCCCTGGTCGTGTTCGTGACGGCCTACGACGAGTACGCCCTCAAGGCCTTCGAGGAGAGCGCCCTGGACTACCTGCTCAAGCCCGTCCAGGCGGACCGGCTCGCCCGCACCACCGAGAAGCTGAAGCGGTTCCTCCGGGAGGGGAGCAAGCCGACCTACGACAGCCCGTCCATCGAGCGGATCCCGTGTATTTCAGGGCACGGCATCAAGCTCGTGGATGTGGCGGAGATCGAGTTCGTGCGGTCCAGCGAAAGCGGCGTCCACCTGGTGACCGAGAAGGGCGAATTCCTCACGGAACTCACCCTGACGGTCCTGGAGGCCAAGGTGCCGTCCCTGGCCCGGTGCCACAAGCAGGTGCTGGTGAACCTCCGCCAGATCGACGAGATCCTCCGCCAGGACGCGTCGTCCCTCATCCGGACCCGGTCAGGGAAGCTTGTGCCCGTCAGCCGCCGGTTCCTGCCCCAGCTCAAGGAGCGGCTGCTGATCCGCTGAGGCTGATCGGGCGGCCAGGCGGGCCAGGCCAGTCAGCACCCAGGCCAGCAGGGGCTCTCCACCGACCACGTGCTGCTCCGCCACGTACAGGGGAAGCTCCAGCGCGGAGAGGTGCCCCGGACCCAGCTTGACCGCGTCCTTCTCGGTGCAGACGAGCCAGGCCGCGCCCGCATCCCGCGCCTTGGCCTGGAGCCAGGCCAGGCCGGCGGGCGAGGGGCCCTGGTGGTCCGGGTAGCTGTGGGTGCCGGCCCACGCCTGGCCGGCCACCAGCAGGTCGGCGTAGAACGCTTCCGGGTGGCCGAGGCCGCACCAGGCGAAGGCAGATCCCATCCCGGGAAGGGGCAGGGGGCTGTGGTCGCCCGTGCCCCACCGGCGCAGCGCCCCCAGGCTGAAATCCACCCAGAAGAGAGGTCCGCCGCTGCCATGGCGGGCCCACCAGGCTTCGACCCTCGCGCGATCCTTCACCCGGGCGGCCCTCGTGATCACCAGCGCATGGGCCCGGCGGGCGCTGTCCGCAGGTTCGCGCAGGTCGCCCAGGGGCAGCATCCGTCCGTTTCCCCAGAGCCTCACGCCATCGAGCACCAGCAGGTCCAGGTCCCGGTGGAGGGCGCGGTGCTGGAAACCGTCGTCCAGCAGCAGGCAGCTCAAGTTCGGGCGCTGGGCCAGGGCGCGGAGGGCGGCCGCGTGCCGCTTCCGCCCCACCACCATCCGTTCCGGGCCCAGGCGCCGGGCCATGAGCAGAGGCTCGTCGCCGGTCTGGCGGGGATCGGAATCCGCCTCCACGCTCATGGGATCGACGTCCCGCCGCCCGCCGTAGCCCCGGGACAGCACGGCATTGGTCCACCCGGCGGCCTCCAGCCCTTCGGCCAGGAGCAGGGTGAGGGGCGTCTTCCCGGTACCCCCGGCGCTGAGGTTGCCGATGGACACCACCGGAACGGAGACACGGGAGATCCGCTCGGGATGAGCATCGAAGCTGCGGTTACGGGCGCGCACGACCATCCCGTACAAGGGGGACAGCGGAGCGGCCATGTAGCGCAGAATGGACATGGCATCAGGGTAGCGGAGGTGGTGATGAGCGAGGGGATCCTGCTGGAGCCGGTGGTGCGGGGCACGCTGCTGCCTGAATCGGCGCGGGTGGAGCGCCTCCGGACGGCCGTACCGCAGATCCTGGCGGCCCTGGAGGGCGAGACGGACGAGGTGGCCCTCCAGGCGACCCTGGCCTGCCTCCTCTGGGAGACGATGCCCCAGGCCAACTGGTGCGGGTTCTACCGCCGCGTGGCCGACCGGATGCTGGCGGTCGGTCCCTACCAGGGCGGCATGGGTTGCCTCCGCATTTCATTTGAGCGGGGTGTGTGCGGGGCCTGCGCGCGGACCGGCACCACCCAGCTCGTGCCTGACGTCCACGCATTCCCGGGCCACATCGCCTGCGACGATGCGACCCGCTCCGAGCTCGTGATACCCATCACGGTCAGCGGCCGCCTCCGGGCGGTTCTGGACCTGGATTCACCCCACATCGGGGGGTTTTCGGAGGACGAAGCCAGGATTCTCGAAGATCTGATGGCCCGGGTCTTCTCGGATGCGGTTCACCCATCGCCTGGGCTGGGTTAACCTAAGGCACTCCCCGGGATCTGCATGGCTGAACCCAGCTTCATCGATCAAAGCAAGCTGCGCTTCCGCGAAGGCGAAGTCATCTTCCGCAAGGGGGAGATGGCCCAGCAGATGTACATCATCCTCGCGGGCCGCGTCCGGCTCTACGTCTCAGAGGAGCCGAAGGGGGAGTGGACCGAAGAGCTGTCCAAGGGAGACTTCTTCGGAGAGGGAAGCCTGCTGGAGGCCCTGCCGCGCCAGCACACGGCCCTGGCGCTTGAGGATTCCGATCTCATCGCCATCAACCGCGGCACCTTCATGCGCATGATCCGTCAGAACCCCGAAGTGTCCGTGAAGATGATGCAGCGCCTCGCGCAGCGGCATCGCGAGCTAGGCGAGCGGGTGGAAGAGCTGGATGCCAGCCGTCCGGCCAAGGCCGCGGGCACGCCTGTGGCGAACCTGGTGTCCGTGCTCAGCGGCAAGCCCCATCCCATCCTGGCCCACGGCTCGCTCATCGGCCGTTTCGACCCGACCACGGGCGTGCATCCCGACATCGACCTGACCGAGGAGGACCACAACCTCAGCGTGTCGCGGCGCCATGCCCGCATCCTCTGCGAACATGGCCGCTACTTCCTGCTGGAAGAGCCGGGCGTGGCGAACGGCACCTTCGTCCGGGGCGAGCGCATCCAGCCCGGCGAGCCCCGGGAGCTCAAGCACGGGGACCGCGTGGGCTTCGGCATGGTGGTGCTCTTCTTCGAAAAGAGCTAACTTTCCACCGGACGGAGCGCGGGAGGTGGACATGGGTACGGACCTGCACGTCGAATTGTGGCGGGATGAGCACGGCGTCATCCGGGAGCTGGTGCAGTTCGGCCTGGACGAGATCGGCGGCGCATGCGTCATCCGGGAGCGGAACAGCCTGGATGCCATGGATGGGGATGTGAACGAGGGGGACATGGTCGTCGCCCGGTTCGGGGATCCCGAGGACGCGCGGGACTTCCTGCGCGATGAGGGGTTCGAGCCTGTTTAGCTCTTCCTATCTCCAGAATGCCGTCCGGCGCAACCGGGCGGCATTCTGGAGCCGCGAACGGCTCTCTGGTGGAGGAAAACGACGATGAATTCCCTGTTCAACCCGGCCGACCGGGATGCCCTGGCCCGGCGGTTCGCGGAACTGGAGCCGGGCGCCGCGCGCCAGTGGGGGAAGATGGATCCCGCCCAGATGATGAAGCACTGCGCCCTCGCCCTGGGCGATCCCCTCGGCGACCGTCAGGTGAAGCAGCTCCTCCTCGGGAAGCTGATCACGCCCTTCATCCGGAGCCAGGTCTTCGGGGAGAAGCCCTTCCGCCGCAACTCCCCCACCGATCCCATCTACGTGGTGTCGAGCGCCCAGGACTTCGAGACCGAGCGCACCCGGCTGGCCACCCTCATCGACCGCGTCGTCCAGCGCGGCGCCGCGAAGACCGAAGGCAGGATCCACCCCTTCTTCGGCCGGCTCAGCGGCGACCAGTGGGGCCGCCTCATCTACAAGCACTTCGACCACCATCTGAGGCAGTTCGGGGTCTGAATCCCTTCTTCGATCTGCAAAATCGCCCGGCATCCGCCGGGCGATTTTGCAGATGGGGGAAGGCAGAGCGAAGGCCGGGCTCGGCCCGGCCTTCGCGAGGGGGTGGGGGGTGTGCGCGCAGGCGCAGGATCCCCGCGGAGAATCAATTGGAGCCGATTCCCATGGCCTTCGCGGCCTTGGTGAGCTCGGGAACCACCTCGAACAGGTCCCCGACAATGCCGTAGTTCGCCAGCTTGAAGATGGGCGCCTCGGGGTCCTTGTTGATGGCGACGATGAACTTCGAGCCGCTCATGCCGGCGATGTGCTGGATGGCGCCGCTGATGCCGCAGGCGATGTAGAGGGTGGGGCTCACGACCTTGCCGGTCTGGCCCACCTGCATGCTGTGGGGCAGGCCCCAGCCCGCGTCCACGGCCGCGCGGGAGGCGCCGACCACGCCCCCGAGGGCGTCCGCCAGCTCTTCCAGGATCTTGAAGTTGGCGCCGTCCTTCATGCCGCGGCCGCCGCTGACGATCACGTTGGCCTCGCTGAGGTCCACCTTGCCGCCGGCCTTGGCGAGGATCTCCTTCACCACGGACTTGAAGTCGCCGGCGGGGGCGGCCAGCGTTTCCACGGCCCCGGCGCCAGCCTTCTCGGCGGCGGGGAACACGTTGGGACGGGTGGTGGCCGTCTGCACGGCGCTGGCGAAGGTGGTGGTGGCGAAGGCCTTGCCGGCGTAGACCGGGCGCACGGCCTGGAGCTTGCCATCCGCCATGGAGAGGCCGGTGACGTCGGAGGCATAGCCGGCGCCCAGGCGCGCGGCGGCGCGGGGCAGCACGTCCTTGCCCACCGCGGTGGCGGCGGCAAGCAGCACCGTGGCGCCCTTGGCCTTCACGGCGTCCGCCAGCAGCTGCGCGAAGGCATCGCTGGAATAGGAGGCCAGGGTGGCGCCCTCGGCGGTGAGGATCACGTCCGCGCCGAACTTGGCGGCTTCCGCGGCGCCGGCGCAGGAGGCGCCGGCGAACAGGGCGCCGACCTTCTTGCCGGAGGCGTCAGCCAGGCGGCGGCCTTCGCTGAGAGCCTCGGCGCTGGGCTTGCGGATCTGGCCGTCCTTCAGTTCACAGAACACGAGAATCATGGATGTCGTCCTTTCGAATATCGGATCAGTCAGCGGAGGAGGACCGGCTAGAAGACCTTGGCTTCATCCTTGAGGGCCTGGAGCAGAGCCTGGGCCTGCTGGGAGGCGTCGCCCTGCAGCAGGCGGCCGGCGGGGCGCTCGGGGGGCAGGGCCAGGGCGCTCACCTGCGCGCCGGCGGTGACGGCGGCGGCATCCAGTTCCTCGATGGTCTTCTTCTTGGCCGCCATGATGCCCTTGAGGCTGGCATAGCGGGGCTCGTTGAGGCCCTTCTGGGCAGTGATCACGGCGGGCAGGGCGCCTTCCACGATTTCCGAGCCGCCTTCGATCTCGCGCTCGGCCTTGAAGGTGCCTTCGCCGAGCTCAAGCTTCACGATGACGTTGGCCTGGGCGATGCCAAGCAGCTCCGCCAGCATGGGGCCCATGGCGGCGTTGTCGCCTCCCAGGCCCTTGTTGCCGCAGAGGATCAGGTCGAAGCCCTTGTCCTTGGCGTAGGCCGCGATCATCTGGGCCACGGCGAAGGCATCGCCCTGGCCGTCACCCTTCAGCAGCACGGCACTGTCGGCGCCGAGCGCCAGGGCGTTCTTCAGCACATCCTTGGCGGTGTCGCCGCCCACGGAAAGCGCCACCACCTCGGCGCCCTTGCCCTCCTTGAGACGAATGGCCTCCTCCAGCGCGTACTCGTCGTAGGGGCTGGTGATCCACTTGACGTCCGCGGGATCGAGGGACTTGCCATCCGCAGCGACTTTGATCTTGGTCTCAGTATCGGGGACCTGTTTGAGGGCGACGAGGATCTTCATGGGCGCTCCCTGATGCGTCATGGACAGGCCGGTGGGAACCGGCGGAAAAATGGATTCTAGCGCGGCGTGACCTTCCACTTTACCGGCCTTTGAGGATCTTTGTGCCTGGAATCACGTATCTGTCTTCAGGTAAGTTGCACTTGCCTTTGGGTAGGAAGAGGGCGCCTTCCGGTATGGTGGTCGGATCATGAGCGATCGCACGCCGAGCTTCGAAGGAGCCCTCGTCCTCACCGGTGGTGGAACCGGGGGGCATTTCTTCCCGGCCATGGCCTTGGCGGAAGGCGCGCACCGCCGGTGGCCGCAGCGGCCCGTCGCCTTCGTGGGGGCCCGCCGGGGCATCGAGGCCCGGGAGCTGCCGGCCAGCCCCTGGCCGCACGTGCTGCTCGATGTGGAGGGTTTCCTGGGTCGGTCGCCCCTGCGGGCCGCGAGATCCGCCTGGAAGCTCTGGCGCGCCACGGCTCACCTGAAGACCCTGTGGCGCTCCGCCCGGCCCTGGGCCGTGATCGGCACCGGCGGCTACGGCGCGGCTCCGGCCCTGCTCGCCGCCCGCGCCCTGGACATCCCCTACTTCCTGCATGAGAGCAATGCCGCGCCGGGCGCCCTGGTGAAGCTCCTCGCTCCGAAGGCCAGGCGGGTCTGGTGCGGCCTCGAAGGCGTGCGCTCCCTGCTTCCCGGGGCGGACTGCCTGGTGGTAGGCACGCCGGTGAGAGAGGCCTTCCTGCGGGACTTTCGGGCGGCATCGGCGCTGGAGCCGCCTTTCCGCCTGCTGATCTTGGGGGGGAGCGGCGGTGCGCGGGCCCTCAACGAAGCGCTGTTGGAGCTCGCGCCTTCGCTGCTGGAGGAGGCCCCGGAGTGGGAACTGCTCCACCAGGCCGGCCCCGCGGAGTTCGAGCGGCTGAAGGACCGGCCGCGCCACCCCCGCCATGAGCTGGTCCCCTTCATCCACCGCATGGATGAGGCCATGGAGGCGGCCAGCCTCGTCCTGAGCCGGTCCGGAGCCAGCACCTGCGCCGAGCTGAAGGCCGCAGGGCGGGGAGCGATCCTGGTGCCCCTGCCGACCAGTGCCAATGACCACCAGCGCATGAATGCCCTGGCCCTGGCCTCGGAGGGCCGCGCCGCCGTGGTCGAGCAGGGCCCGGAGTTTCCGGCCCGGCTCGGCGCGTCCCTCGCGCTCCACATGACCGGCGTGGACGCGCGGATGTTCGTCCCACCTGAGCCCAACCTAGCCGTGAGGCTCAGTCTGGATGACCTGGGGGCCTATTTCGCGCGGGGTTCCGCGGCCCAGGCCACCAGCACGGAGATGAAGTAGAGGCCCAGCAGGACCACGCTGAAGAAGACGGTGGTCACCACCACGTCGCCCGGGGTGAAGAACGCGCTGAAGATGAGGATGGCGATGGTGGCGTGGCGCCAGTACTTCAGCATGAGACGCGCGGTCACGATGCGGAACTTCGCCAGGAAGAAGAACAGGACCGGCAGCTCGAACATCACCCCGGTGATGAGCGTGGTGGAGATGAACAGGTCGAGGTAGTCCGAGGCGTGCAGGTTGGCGCGCAGCCCCGCCTGGGAGGCCTCCTGGAAGAGGATGTCACCCAGGAACTTGAAAGCCTGGAAGTAGGCGAAGGCGGAGCCGGCCAGGAAGCAGGCCGAGGTGACGAAGACGAAGGGGATGACGAGGCGGCGTTCCTTGGGCAGCAGGCCCGGCCGGATGAAGGCCCAGAGCTGGTAGAAGAGGAAGGGGGCGCAGAACACGGCCGCGGCCCACAGCGAGAGCCTCATCATGCTGAAGAAAGGCTCGGTGAGGTCCGTGAAGGCGAAGGGGTCCAGGCTTCCGACAGGCTTGCCCGTCTGGCGCGCCATGGCCTCGAGGAAGGGCTTCTGCGCCCAGGCCCAGAGCTTGAAGCGGTAGGCATAGGTGATGGTGAAGCCCACGGCCACGATGCCGAGAGATCGGACGATCCGCACCCGCAGCTCCTGCAGGTGCTCCCAGAAGCTCATCTTGTCGGGCGGCGTGGCCGGAAGCGCCATGGTCCTCAACGGGGAGAAAAGGCCGGCCCCCCTGCGGAGACCGGCCGGTGGAGGGCCTGGGGCCTACTGCTTGTCCTTGTCGGAGGAAGAGGCGGCCGGCGGGGTGGTGACGTCTTCCTTCACGGAATCCGTCAGCTCGCGGCTGGCCTTCTTGAATTCCTGGATGCCCTTGCCGAGGCTCTTGCCCAGTTCCGGCAGGCGGGAGGGCCCGAAGAAAATCAGCAGCGCGATGCCGATCAGCAGGATTTCCATCATTCCGAGATTGCCCATGTTGGTGCTCCTTGGCGGGGTGGGAATGCTCTTCAGGGTTTGAGATCCGCCAGCCTCAGGCCGGCCGGAAGGTCAAGTTCCATTCTAAGCAGGGCCTGCCCATGGGTCTTGCCCTGGGCATCAGTTTTCACACTTTCGCTGCCGCCCCCGCCCAGGGAGTCGTGCAGGATAAAGTTGAGAGCCTTGAGGTTAGGAACCTCGAACCGTTCAACACTACCTTTGCATATGGTTGAAAAGTGATGCTTGACACACTCGGGCGTAAGCTCCTGTTGCAACAGGCGATAGCCGGCCTCCGTGTAGGCGATGATACCCACGTTGGATCCGTCCCCCTTGTCGCCGCTGCGGGCGTGGGCGATGTCCTCCAGTCGGATGCGGGTCATTTGACCTCCACGGAACGGCGTCCCAGGGAATGGTACGTCCAGCCCTTGGCCTCCATGGCCTCCGGCCGGAAGAGGTTGCGGCCATCGAACATGCAGCGGGTCTTGAGGGCCTTGGCCACAGCCTCGAGGTCGACCGCCTTGTAGTCCGCCCACTCGGTGGCGATGAGCAGGGCGTCCGCGCCCTCGCAGGCGGCCAACGGGGTCTCGGCGTAGCGGACCTTGTCGCCGACCTTCGCCTTCACGACCTCCATGGCGGCGAAGTCGTGCACCACCACGTCCGCGCCCAGGTTCACCAGGCCATCGATCAGTTCCAGGGCCATGCTCTCCCGGATGTCATCGGTGTTGGCCTTGAAGGCCAGGCCCCACAGGGCGAAGCGCCGGCCCTTCAGGGGGGCGGGCACCCCCGGCTTCACGCCGAAGTGGTCCTTCACCTTCCGGAGGAGGACCTGCTTCTGATGCCGGTTGGCCTCCACCGTGGTGGCCAGAGTCATCATGGGATGCCCGTGCTCACGTCCCACCTTCAGGAGCGCCTGCAGGTCCTTGGGGAAGCAGGAACCTCCGAAGCCGGGGCCCGGGTTGAGGAAGGCGGGGCCGATGCGGTGGTCCGCGCCGATGGCGGTCTTCACGTGGTCGATGTCCGCGCCCACGCACTCGGCCAGGTTGGCGATCTCGTTGATGAAGCTGATTCGCAGGGCCAGCATGGCGTTGGCGGCGTACTTGGTGAGCTCCGCGCTGGGAGGATCCATGCGGAACCACTTGCCGCCGCTGCGATCCAGGAAGGACTGGTAGAGCCCCTTCATCACCTTCTCGGCGTGGTCCGTGCGGCAACCCACCACCACGCGGTCCGGCTCCAGGAAGTCGCCGATGGCCGAGCCTTCGCGGAGGAACTCGGGATTGCTCACGACTTCGAAGGCGCGATCCGTGTGGGAGGCGATTTCCGCGTGAACACGCGCCGCCGTTCCCACCGGCACCGTGCTCTTGTCCACCACGATGAGCGGAGCGGCATCCTTGGCGCGCAAGGCCATGGCCCCGCCGATCTGGCCCGCTACGGCCAGCACGTACTTCATGTCCGCGCTGCCGTCCTCGCTTTGGGGGGTGCCCACGCAGATGAAGGCCGCGGCTGCCTCCGCGATTCCCTCCTTGAGGTCCGTGGTGAATTGCAGGGCGCCCGAGGCGAGATGCTTCCGCAGCAGGTCATCCAGGCCCGGCTCGAAGATGGGGGATTCGCCTCGGCTGAGGGCGGCGACCTTGGCGGCATCCACATCCACGCCGAGGACGCGGTGTCCCGCCTCGGCGAAACAGGCGGCAGCCACCAATCCCACGTACCCCGATCCAATGACCAGCACCTGCATGGCGTCTCCGCGCAAAGCATCCAGTGTAGCCGCATCCCCGCTTGCTATCATTTCGGGACGGAGGCAGCAGCATGGCGATCCTGGCGGCACCCACGGGCAATGAGGTCAACCTGCTGGAGGTGATGCTCCATGCGGGTCCCGTCTCCAAGTCGGTGCTGGCGATCCTCTTCACCTTCTCGCTCCTGAGCTGGGTGGTGATCATCCGGAAGGCGCTGCTCTACCGCCGCAGCCGCGAGGTGTCCGAGCGATTCCGCGGCGCCTTCAAGCGGGCCACGGACTGGCGCGACCTGAAACAGCAAGTGGAGCGGTTCGCCATGAGCCCCCTCGTGGGCCTCTTCGTGGCGGGCTACGGCGAAGTCACCTACCAGCTCCGCCAAGTGGGCCCGGACGGACGTCCCCAGCTCCGCAGCATGGAGGCCGTGGAGCGCAGCCTCCAGCGGGCCAGCGTGGTGGAGATGGGACGGCTGGAGCGGTCCCTGGGCGGCCTGGCCACCGTGGCCGCGGTGAGCCCCTTCATCGGCCTCTTCGGCACCGTGTGGGGCATCATCGACGCCTTCCGCGGCATCGGCGCAACGGGGAACGCGAATCTGGCCACCGTGGCTCCCGGCATCTCCGAGGCCCTGGTGGCCACGGCCATCGGTCTGGTGGCTGCCATCCCGGCGCTCATGGCCTACAACTTCTTCCAGGGCCAGCTGAAGCAGTTCCAGACCGAACTGGATGACTTCTCCCTCGAGTTCATCAGCCTTTCCGAGCGGAACTTCACCTGATCGAGCCCCGGCTTCCTCTCTCCCTCGACTGGGAGGACTGGTTCCAGCTCTGCTGCCCGCCCTACGACCAGCCCGAGGCCCTGGACCGCTTCGAGTGCCGCCTGCCGCGGGCCACGGAGCTGTCGCTGGTCCTCTGCGCGGATCTGGGCGCCAAGGCCACCTGGTTCTGCCTGGGTGACCAGGCCCGCCGGCACCCGGCGCTGCTGCGGCGCATCGCGGCGGAAGGCCACGCGGTCGGCCTGCATGGGCTCGCGCACCGCCGGGCTTTCGAGATGGATCGGGCGGAGTGGCGCGCCTCGGTGCGCGACGGCAAGGCCCTGCTCGAGGATCTCACCGGGCAGCCCGTGGTGGGCTATCGAGCCCCGGAATGGAGCCTCCGCGGCC
The DNA here is from genome assembly GCF_022808935.1 of Geothrix sp. SG200. GTDB lineage: Bacteria > Acidobacteriota > Holophagae > Holophagales > Holophagaceae > Geothrix > Geothrix alkalitolerans. The sequence goes on along the minus strand of NZ_JAKZFR010000002.1, from coordinate 440,904 downwards.
CTGCCGCGGGCTGGTGGCGGGACCTGCCGGAGCTGGGCTTCCGCTACGACTCCAGCCGTGCGCCCCTCGCCGTCATCGGCGATCCCGGCTGGCCCCGGCGACCCCATCTGCTGACGGAGGGTCTCTGGGAGTTGCCGCCGCCTGTCCTCTGGTCCGGCCCGCCACGTTCGCCCCTCTGGGGTTGGGGCCTCAGGGTGCTGCCCTTCAGCCTGGTCCGCCGGGAGCTCGAGGCCCTGGCCTCGGAGGACGCCGGCACCCCGCTGACCCTGCACCCATGGGAGCTGGACGAGGGGCAGCCGGAGCTGCCGGGAGCTCCCTTCGGCCACCGATTCGCCCATAGCGCGGGCCTGAAGGGGCACGGGACGCACCTTCGCGATCTGTTCGCGGGATTCCGCCTGACAACCCTCGAGGCCTGGGTGGCGGAGCGATGAGTCTTGCGCCGCTCATCCTCCTCGCGCCTTCCGAGGACAAGGCTTCTGGCGGAGTCCGCGGCAAGCTGCCGGAAACGTCCGCTCAGCGCTGGGTGCGGGAGCGATTGGTGACCCTTGCCCGGACCGGATCGCCGGAGGCCATCAAGAAGGCCTTCGACGTGAAGGACCTTGCCTTGGACAAGGCCCGGACGGAAGCGCTGGCGCTGGCCCGGCCCGTGCCCTTGCTGCCCGCCCTGTCCCGGTACACCGGTGTGGCCTTCCAGGCCCTGGACGCGGGCTCGCTGCCGCCAGAGGCTTGGCGGCAGGTGTTCATCCTGTCCAACCTCCGGGGCCTGGTGCGTGGTGACGAACCTGTGCCGCCCTACAAGCTCAAGATGGCGGGCATCCCCGGGTTGAAGACCCACTGGCGGAAAACGCTGCCGGCACTGTTGGAGGCGCTACCCGACGGCCCCGTGTGGGAGCTGCTCCCGGGCGATTCGGCCGACCTGCTCAAGGGCTGGACCCGCCCGCGGCATACGGTGGAGATTTTCGATGCCCGGGGAAAGGCCGTCAGCCATTTCTCGAAGAAGTACCGGGGACTGGTGGCGCGGTGGCTCCTGGTGCACCAGCAGGGCGATCCCCGGAAGGTGCTGAGGGGACGCATCCCCGGGTGCCAGTGGGCCGGAGTGGATGAGAACGACCGGGGCGGGCTGGCCCTCCGGCTTCTGGTGGAACCATGAGCGACGATTGCAACCGCACCCCCTTCTGGCAGCGTCAGCCCCAGCTTCCCCTGGCGATCCAGCGCTTCTTCCAGGCCCGCATGGAGGCGGCCCTGGGCGACCCGGAGGCCCGCCAGGTGCTGGTCTGGCCCACGATCCTCGGTGCGCCGGGCCTGCGGAAGGCTCATCCCGACGGGCTCCCCGAGGCCGAGCTGCTGCCTCATGCCGCCCGCATGCTGAGCGCCCTGGGCCATCACGACCCAGTGGCCGCCTGGCAGGCTCACCTGGCAGCCTGGCCGGACACAGCGGAAGCCGGGCCCACCGGCTGGCGTCCGGCCGCCGCCTGGGGCGCCTGGGGTCCGCTGGTGAGCCTGCGCAGCGGCTGGCAGCTGGCCGCCCTGACGCCATTGCCTCTGGGCGCCCGGTACCCGCTGGCCTGCGGCGTGTCCCTCTTCAACCATGGTCTCTACCATGAGTGCCACGACGCCCTGGAACCGCTGTGGGACGCGGCGGAGGGCGACCTGAAGGGCCAGCTCCAGGGGCTCATCCTGCTGACGGGCGGGTACCACCACCTCCAGCAGCACAACCTGCCGGGCATGGTGGCCCTGTGGGAGGAGGCCGTCGGGCGCCTGGAGGCCTGCGGGGGGCGCGTTCCCACACCCTGGGGAGAGGTGCGGTCCGAGGTTGCGCTGGACCTGACGATGCGGCGGCTGGACCATGGGAGGCGCATGAAGGATGGCGGGGACTTGTCGGCCTTGTGGGCCCTGGATCGCCCTACCTGGGAGCTGGCATGAAGGATGGGGTCGATCTGCTGGTGCTGGGCGCGGGAATCGCGGGCTGTTCCGCGGCCCTGCGCGCGGCGGATCAGGGCATCTCCGTGGTGCTGGTGGCCAAGGACGAGCTGGGCGGCAGCAACACCGCCTGGGCCCAGGGCGGCATCATCGGCCAGCCGCCGCCGGAGGAAGGCGACTCCGCGGACCTGCTGGCCGCGGATATCGAGGCCGCAGGCGCGGGCCTCTGCCGGCCCGAGGCTGTGCGCCAGCTGGCCGAGGAGGGTCCGAAACTCTGCCGGAGCTTCCTCTGGGAGCGGCTGGGCGTGCCCTTCGACCTCGGGACCGGCGGGACTCCCGATCCCACGGCCGAGGCGGCCCACAGCGCCCGGCGCATCTACCACGCCAAGGACGCCACCGGGCTGGCCATCCAGACGGCGCTCAGCGAGGCCGTCCGGAAGCATCCGAACATCCGCCTGCGGGAGGGGCTCTGTCTGGTGGACCTCATCACCAGCCCCCACCACTGCGTCAGTCCGGTGCAGGTCTACGAGCCCATCCGCGTCCACGGCGCCTACCTCTTCGACCCCACCACGGGCGGGGTCGAAGGCCTCCTGGCCCGCCGCACGGTCCTGGCCACCGGCGGTCTGGGCTACCTCTACCTGCACACCACGAACCCGCCGGGCGCCACGGGAGACGGCCTGGCGGCCGCCTATCGGGCCAGCGCGCGCATCGTGAACTGCGAGTACCTCCAGTTCCATCCCACCACCCTCTACGTCCCCGGCAAGCCGCGGACGCTGCTGACCGAGGCCCTCCGGGGCGAGGGGGCGCAGCTGCTCAACCGCAAGGGCGAGCGGTTCATGTCCAAGTACGCGCCGGATCAGATGGAACTGGCGCCTCGCGATGTGGTGAGCCGGGCGATCTTCCAGGAGATGGCGGTCAGTGGGGAACCCTGCGCCTACCTCGATCTGGCCCCAGTGGCGGCGAAGCTGGACCTGGACGAGCATTTCCCCACGATCATGGCGGCCTGCCGGGCCGAGGACATCAACCCTCATCGCCACCCCATTCCCGTGGTGCCTGCCGCCCACTATTTCTGCGGCGGCGTACTGGTGGACCTGGAGGGCCGCACCAGCCTGCCGGGCCTCTTCGCCGCCGGAGAGGTGGCCTGCACGGGGCTCCACGGCGCCAACCGCCTGGCCTCCACCAGCCTGCTGGAGGGTCTGGTGTGGGGCTTCCACAGCGCCGACACCGCCGTGCGGGAGCTGCGGGAGACCGCGGATCCGGATCCCGGTGAGCTGGCCGCCTGGCGCATGCCGGAGGAACCTGAGGAGACCGACCCCCTCCTCATCGACCAGGACTGGCGCCTCATCCGCAGCACCCTCTGGAACTACGCAGGCATCGTCCGCAGCAGCGCCCGCCTGGAGCGGGCGCGGTCGGATCTGCACTACCTGGCCCATCGCATCGAGCGCTTCTACCACCAGACGTTTCTCAGCCGGGAGCTGCTGGAGCTGCGCAGCGGCATCCTCTGCGCCAGACTGATCCTCAACGCCGCCCTCCAGAACCCCGAAAGCCGCGGCTGCCATTACCGAGTGGATTGATCCCATTCTGCAGGACAATGGGGTCATGGTGCTGTCCGTCTTCGACCTCTTCCGCATCGGCATCGGGCCCAGTTCCTCGCACACGGTGGGGCCCATGCGGGCGGCCCGCGGCTTCATCCTCGGGCTGGAGGCCGCGGGTCTGCTGGGAGCCACGGGGGCGGTGAAGGTGGAGCTGTTCGGCAGCCTGGGCGCCACGGGGAGGGGCCACGGCAGTGACAAGGCGGTGATTCTCGGCCTGCTGGGAGAGACGCCGGAAGGCGTGGATGTTGAGGCCGCAGAGGGCCTGGTGGCGAGGGTCCGCGATTCCGGGCGGCTGGCCCTCCTCGGGAAGCGCGACGTCCCGTTCCGCGAGGCGGAACATCTGCACCTGCTCCACAAGAGCCTGCCCTTCCATCCGAACGGCATGCGCTTCACGGCCCTGGACAGCACCGGTGGGCTGCTCCGCGCCCAGGTCTACTACTCCGTGGGCGGAGGATTCGTGGTGGAGGAGGGCGTCCCGGCGCAGGTGGCCACCGGCCCCGAGCCGGCTTTCCCCTTCCACACGGCCAAAGACCTGCTGGGCCACTGCCGGGCGCAGGGCCTGCCCGTCAGCCAGATCATGCTGGCGAATGAGCGGACCTGGCGCTCCGAGGCGGCCATCCGGTCGGGCCTCCAGGAGCTCTGGTCGGTCATGCAGGCCTGCGTGCGGCGGGGCTGCGCCACCGAGGGATTGCTGCCCGGCGGATTGAAGGTGCCCCGCCGCGCCCCGGCGCTTTACCGCCGCCTGACCGAATCCCCGGAGGCGGGCCTCAAGGATCCCCTCACGGCCCTGGATTTCGTGAGCCTCTACGCCCTGGCGGTGAACGAGGAGAACGCGGCCGGGGGCCGCGTGGTGACGGCCCCGACCAACGGCGCCGCGGGCATCATCCCCGCCGTCCTGCACTACTACCGGCGCTTCGTGCCCGGGGCCACGGACGAGGGGGTGGCGCGGTTCCTCCTGACGGCCGGGGCCATCGGTGCCCTCTACAAGGAGAACGCCTCCATCAGCGGCGCCGAGGTGGGCTGCCAGGGCGAGGTGGGCGTGGCCTGCTCCATGGCCGCCGGGGCCCTGGCCGAGGTGATGGGCGGCACGCCGGACCAGGTGGAGAACGCCGCGGAGATCGGCATGGAGCACAACCTGGGCCTCACCTGCGATCCCATCGGTGGCCTGGTGCAGGTGCCCTGCATCGAGCGCAACGCCATGGCCAGCGTGAAGGCCATCAACGCCGCCCGCATGTCCCTGCATGGCGACGGCCACCACTTCGTGAGCCTGGACAAGGTCATCAAGACCATGCGCGACACCGGCGCCGACATGAAGAGCAAGTACAAGGAGACCGCCCGGGGCGGCCTCGCCGTGAACGTGCTCGAAATGCCGCTAGACTTCACGGTGAACCTGCCGGAGTGCTGATGCGACCGTCCGCCGCCCTGCTGTTGCTGGTCCCCGCCCTTCTCTCGGCCCAGGCCGGGGGTCTGGACGCGGGGCGGCTCGATCCCGCCTGGTTCGGCCCTGGAGCCGCGTTCCAGCCGTCGAAAGCCCTGGGCTTCCAGTGGCTGAAGCCCGGCCTCGACTTGCGGGGCAGGGCGGTCCAGCTGGGATCCTGGGAGGCGCCCGCATGGGTTCTGGGCAAGCGGGACCTCAAGGACCAGACCTTCCTGACCCGCGTCGAAGGAGCCTTTCCCGCAGCCCTGGACCGCGGCCTCCGCCGGGGCCTGAAGGGAAGCGTGCCCGTCTCGACCGCCAGCGGCGACGTCCACCTGGTGGGGCGGATCGTGGACGCCATCGGCCAGGCGGATGACTACATGGCCGCGGGCCGGGTCGCCCTGTCCTTCGACCTCAAGCTCGTGGACGGAAAGACAGGCGAGCTGCTGGGCGCCTTCCACGACACGCTCGAAAGCGGAGCCCCCGATTACATCCCGGGCCGCTTCGAGCTTTGGAGCGAGGATCTGGGCCGGTTGCTCGCCGTCCCCGCGGCACCGAAGGAAGGGGCCAAACGCGTTCAGGGGCCCGCTCCCGCACCCGCCCCTCCCGCCCTGCCCGCACCCGCCACCGCCAAGCCTGTACCAGCCGCAAACCCCGCCTTCGACCTGAAGGACGCCCTCAGCCGCATCGAGGGTCTCCGGCGCGACGGCCTTCTCAGCGACGAGGAATATCAGGCCCTGCGCAAGAAGGCGGAGGAGAAGGCCGGATCGCTTAGATAGGCCAGGCCCCCGCGCCTTCGCGCAGGAGGACGGGCTCCTCGCCGCTGAGGTCCAGGATGGTGCTGGGGATGCCCAGGGGCTGGCCGCAGTCCACCACCATGTCCAGGGCGTGACCCAGCTCCTCCTCGATCTCCCAGGCCGTGTTCAGGATGGGCTGGTCCGGCAGCGCGACGCTGGTGGTGATGATGGGCTCGCCGAGCATCGCCACCAGCGCCTGGCAGAAGGGTTGGTCCGGGATGCGGAGACCCACCACCTGCTTGTTCTGGAGGTAGCGCGGCACTTCGCGGCTGGCGGGCAGGAGCACGGTGTAGGGCCCGGGCAGCAGCTGCTTGAGAATGCGGAAGGTGGGCGTGTCCAGGTGACGGGCGTAGCGGCAGAGCATCTCCATGTCCGAGCACATGATCGACATGGGCTTCTTCGGGTCGCGGCCCTTGAGCTGGTGGATCCGGTCCACGGCCTTCTTGTGGGATACCAGGCAGCCCAGCCCGAACAGCGTGTCCGTGGGGTAGGCGATGACACCGTCCTTCCTCAGCAGCTCCGCGAGGCGCTCGAGATGGCGCACCTGGGGTGTCTCGGGGTGCAGGGTGAGGATCATGGCGTGTCCAGCTCCCGCCAGCGGGCGCGACCGGCCGAAGGATGCTCCTGGGGCCGCTGGAAGAAGCGGTCCGCCAGCGCGGGATCCAAGGTCGCGGCCACGCCGGTCCGCCGCCCCTGCAGGGCCAGCAGCGCCACCACCGTGAGGCTGTCCGTGATCTCGCCGGCCAGCACGCGCAGGAGGCAGTCCTGGAAGGGCTCGCGGTGGAGCATCAGCTCTTCGTCGTCCTCGGGGTGGTGACCCTCCGCAGGACTGAGACCCGTGGCCAGGAAGAGGAAGGCCTCCTCCTCCGTGGAGGAATTGCTGGTGTGGAAGAAGGCCAGGGGTTCCCACACCTGGGCCGCGAGCCCGGCCTCCTCCGCCAGTTCGCGTCGCATGGCCTCGAAGGGGCTCTCGGAGATGTCGCCGCCGCCCTCGGGGATCTCCCAGGAATAGGCCTCCAGCGGATAGCGCCACTGGCCTACGAGCACCACGCGGTCCTGATCGTCCAGGGCCAGCACGCCGCAGGCAGTGCGATGGAAACCGCAGACGGCGTAGCGCCCCTCGGCGCCCCGGCGGTGGCGGAAGCGGTCCTCGCGGATCCGGATCCAGGGCGAGTCGTAGACGAAGCGGCGACCGGTGACCGTGTAGGGGTCCGGGTGCTCGGGCCGGGGCAGGGGCTTCAGGTCCATCCTCTGAACATAGCAAAACGCCCGCTTGCGCGGGCGTTTTGGGAAAGGACAGCTTCCTACCGACGGAGGCCGAGGCGGTCGATCAGCGTGGCGTAGCGCTCCTTGCTCTTCTTCTTGAGGTAGTCGAGCAGGCGGCGGCGCTGGCCGACCATGATCATGAGGCCGCGGCGGCTGTGGTAGTCCTTGGTGTGGGTCTTGAAGTGCTCGGTCAGGTCGTTGATCCGCTTGGTCAGGATCGCCACCTGCACTTCGGGTGAACCGGTGTCCGACTCGTGCTGCTTGTAGTCGTCGATGATGATCTTCTTCTGTTCCACGTTCAGGGCCATGTCGGCTCCTTTTCGGGGGATCGCCCGTCACCCTGGCGTCAACGCTGCGCGTTGACGATATCGCCTGCGGCGAAACCTTCAGTCCCGTACCGAAGGTGGGTCGAATCTGGAGGAGGCCAGATGCCTTTGTCAAAACGAAGGCCCAGGTGGATTGGGCTTCATTGTGGCGGCGGCCGCTGGCCGCCGTCCTTGGCGTCGCTTTCGCGCCGCCTGCGGACCGCAACGCGCCCTTCGGTCGCGTTCGGCCCTATTCTCCACACGCCCCTTCGGGGCGCGTGGAGAATGGTGGTGCGGATAGAGGGACTCGAACCCCCACGTCTTGTGAACACTAGTACCTGAAACTAGCGCGTCTACCAATTCCGCCATATCCGCTTGAAAGAACGATCCGGGGCCCGCGGGTTCCGGATGTGCCGAACACCAAGCCTAGCGCGGTCCACGCTTCGAGGCAACAGTGATTCTCGGCAGAGCCTCTACCACTCGCGATACGGGATGCCATTCATGCCGGTCCCCGGGGCGAGGCTGTAGACGTCGTAGACGTGACCGCCGCCCCAGCTGGAGCTGTTGGCGTCGTCGTTGGTGTTCCGGAGGCCCCATTCCGCCTTCCCTGTGAAGGGGTCCACGGGGATGCGGCGGAGGAACCGCACCTTGCGGCTGAGGGAGCCGGCCGCGGGGACGCCTTCCACCAGGACTTCCAGGCTCTCCGGGTAGCCGTTGGCTTCCGCCGGCGGGGCCTTGATCTTCTGCTGGTCCGCCTGCTTCTTGTACTCGTCGATGGCCAGCCGCATCTCCCGGAGGTCCCTGTGCAACTCCAGTTCCTTCTCGCGCTTGAGGCCGTTGCGGGCCAGCGGAACAGTCACAGAGGCGAGGATCAGCAGCACGGTGGCCGTGACCACCAGCTCCAGCAGGGTGAATCCCCCCTGGCGGCTCACTGCACCGTCACGAGGGCGTTGGACCAGCGCCCGGAGATGGGGTTGGTGCCCGCCAGGAACTGGCCGCTCTGGATGAGCACGGGTGCGTTCCCGGGGGTGAGGCCTGTCAGCTCGAGGGTGGCGAGCTGCCCGCTGTCCACCTCGGGGCTGTTGCGCTTGAAGACGAGCTTGAGCGTGCCGTCCTTCCCCGGAACCTGTTCCAGGCTGCCGCCTTCCGTGGTGATGAAATCACCAGGGGACACCGAGCCGAGCTTCAGGCCCGCGGGCAGGCGGAGCTCCACCTGGCCCGAGCTGAGGCCCTTGCCGCCGCTGACCGTGAGGCCGATCTGGACGCGCTCCCCGACCTTGATCTCGGAGGCCACCGGCGTCATGAAGATCACCAGATCAGAGGCGGCGGGAGCGGCCTGGTCGACGGGAGGCGTATCGGGCTTCTTCTCCTGGATCGCGGTGGAAGGCGCGGGGGGGACCGGCACAGGCGCTGCGGGCGCGGCGGTGGAACCGGGCTGCGCGGGGGCAGGCTGGGCAGGTGCAGGAGCCGCGGCTCCAGCCGGGGCGGGCTTGGTGGGTCTGGGGGCGAACAGACTCGTCTTGGACGCGGCGTCATCGGGGTTGAACGCGGCGAGATCCTGCTCTGTGAGCACCGGCTTCCGCACCAGCACGGCCCGGATGGTGAGGATCACGTCGGTCTTCGCCTTGCTGTTGCGGGTGTTCCCGGTCAGGCGGCCGATGAGGGGGATGTCGGCGAGGCCCCAGATGCCCTGGAGGCTCTTCTGCTCCTCGTCCTTCAGCAGGCCCCCGAAGATGGCGGTCTCGCCGTCGCGCAGTCGGGCGGAGGTGATGATCTCCCGCTTCCCGAGGTCCGGCCGGCCCGGCGTGGAGCCGGATTTCAGCGTGGTGACGAGGCTGTTGATCTTGAGGGTGATCTCACCGTTGTGGTGGACGCGGGGCTCCACCTTGATCTTCACGCCCACGTCCTCGTAGGAGAACGACGTCTGGCCCACGCCGCCCAGGAGCGAGGAGGCGGAGGCGGTGCTGGTGGTGCCCGTGGTGGGCAGGGACAGCTGGCTCTGGGTGGTGGAGATCTTCTCGCCGATGTTCACCTCGCCGGTCTCGCCCGAGAGCACCCGGACGTTCGGACTCGCCACCAGGCGGGCGTCACCGTTGCCCTTCAGGAAGTCCAGGGCCAGGTTCGGGAAGAGCACGCGGATGTCGGCGGTATGGATCTTGGTGAAGCCCGAGTTCGTGTTCAGGCCCGACGTGTTGTTCACGGTGGTGGCGCCCATCCGGAAGGTGCCGGAGGTGTCCGAGGCGTTGATCACCGGCAGCAGGCCCACCTGCTCCAGGCTGTTCTCCGTGACCTCCATCAGCTCCATGTAGACCATGACCTCGGCCTTGGCCTTGTCGAGGCTGCGGATCACCTGGTCCACGACGGCCAGCTCCAGCGGCTTGGCCTTCACGATGATGGCGTTGATGCGCTTGTCGGTGAAAACCCGGAGCTGGGGGTTGAGCGTGGTGAGGGTCGAGCGCAGCTCCGTGGGGTCGGCGTTGGACAGGTAGTAGGTCTTGAGGAGCTGGTTCTCGTACAGGTCGCGGTTCTGCGGGGTGGACTTGAAGACCATGATGGTGTTCTTGTCGATCACCTTGTAGAACAGGTCGTTCTGCAGCATCAGGGTGTCCAGGATGCGCTGGAAGGGCAGGCCCCGCAGGTCGATGGAGATGTTCTGATCCTGGAAGGACGAGTGGGCGATGATGTTCACGCCCGAGGCGCGGCTGAGGGTGGCGAAGATTTCGCGCAGGCTGGTCCGGCGGCTGAAGTTGAGATCGAGGCCTTCCAGGGATCGCGGGTTCAGCTGCACGGCGTTCACGGTGTCGGCCTTGGCCTTCAGAAGCTCGAGGTCATCGGCGGCATCAGCCTCGGCCCTGTCCTGGGCGGCCTTCTGCTCCAGCCGGATGAGCCAGTCCTGGGCGATCTGGTTGTCGGGGTCCAGCACCAGCGCCTTCTTGACTTCCGTCAGCACGGTATCGGTCAGGCCCCTCTGCTCCGCCTGGCGGGCGAGCGCGATGTGCCCTTCCGCCGCCCGCTGGGAGGCCCGCTTGATGCCGATTCGGGCCTTGGTGTTCGAGGGGTCCCGGCGCAGCACCTCGCGGTAGGAGGCCACGGCATCGTCGTAGCGGCCTTCGTCATAGGCCTGGTTGGCCTTGTGGAGGCTGCAGCCGAGGACCAGGAGCAGCATCGCCGCGGCGGCGATGATCTTGCGGGCGGGTGCGAAGGAGGAGAGCGGCATCGGTGGCATCCTTCGGATCAGAATTGATTGACGGGTGCGCCGCCGGAGGCGTCGCGGGCCTCCAGGACCATCCGCAGGTCTGGATACTTGGTGTTCTGGAATTCCGCCCGGGTCTCGAGGATGGAGACGAGCTTCCAGCGGTCCCCGACGAGGGTTCCCTGGACCAGGGTCACGGGTTCCTCGCCCTTCATGAAGGCGCCCACCAGGCCGGCGGGGTTGCCCTTGAAGAAGCCGAGGTAGCGGAGGTTCTGAGGCCTGCCGGCGAACTCCGCGGCCTTCTCCTGGGCCAGCCGCTGGCGCTCCAGCTCCTCGGGCGTGGGAGGCGGCGGGGGCGGGGGCGGCTTGACGGGCTTGGGCGGGGGCGGGGGGGCCTCGAAAAGGAAGAGATCCCTTTGCACCTTGGCCCCGGGAGGAAGTTCTCCCGCCCGGTCGAGGGCGGCCAGGTCCGGGAGTTTCCTCAGCCCCGCCAGCTGGCGCGGGTCCAGGTTCGGGCCCGTTCCCGCGGGCGTCGCGCGCCGGGTCCGCGGGGCCTCGGGGGCGAGGATGGTGTAGAGGGCGAAGGCGAGGACCAGGGCGAAAGCCACGAGGGCGGCCTGGGTCCGGCGGTTGGCCCGGAGCTCCTGGATCATGGCCTGGAAGTCGAAGGCGCGGGCCGGGGTGGTCATGCCTCCTCCTCGCGATCCGAGGCGCCGGCCTTGCGGAACGCCCGCAGCACGATGTCGATGCGGGCGCCTTCGGGGCTTTCCTCCAGGCGGCCGTCCCTCACGGCGAAGGGAAGCCCGGACCCCTCGAGGTCGAGCATGAAGGCTTTGTGGTTGGCGTAGATGCCGACGGCGACGAATTCCACATCCACCGCCTCCAGGTCCGATCCGCGAGCCCCCTCCCGGCTGGGCAGACCGTACTTCACCATCTGGAGGCGCAGCTCATGCTTCTTGGCCAGTTCGTGCAGGGTCTTGCTGAGGTTCCACTGAAGCTCGCCAGCGGAACCGCGCGGCAGGCGGGCCTCCAGGTTCTCGAGGGTCTCCTGTCCCCGGCGGATCCGGTCGGCCAGTTGCTGGAGTTCCTGGAGCTGCTGCACCTGCTGGTTCCGGTTGCGCTCGGCCTCCTGCTTGGCCTTGAGCTTCTGGGACCGCTGCTGGGAGGCGTCCGGGAGCAGGAAGATCGCCACACCGAGGCCCAGGGCCAGCCCCAGGATGCCCAGCCCCATACGAAGGCGGCTTGCGCGGAGGGGGCTGTTCATCGGGGGGGCCTCCTCGACAGGCGCGAGCCTCGGCGCGGACGGGATTCCTCATCGTCGGTTGGCGCCGGCATGGGGCGAGTCTGGGCTCCGGCCTTGTCACCGGGCGCCAGGGGGGTGGCGGGCGCGATCGGCGGGGGCGTGAGGCGTGCGGCCCCCGGCGCCGCAGGCGCGGGCGCCGGGTGTGGCGGGGCGGCTGCCGGCTTGGGCGAGGCGGCCGGGGCGGTGGCGGCAGGGCCGGTCTTCACGGGGCGAAGCTCGAAGGGTGGGGGCACGGCCGCGGCGGGGACGCTCAGCTCGAAGTCCCAGCCGCCGCCCTGCCGCTCGGACTCACGCTCCAGGATCACTTCGGAGAAGACGGGAGCCGTCCTGAGCGCATCCACGAACGCGGCCTCCGCCACGCGGCTCTGGGCCTCGGCCTTGAGCTTCATCACCACCTGCTGGCCGTTGCCTCGGGTCCGCTGAAGGCTCTTCAGCCGCATGCCCGGGGCCATGCACTGCTCCAGTTCCGCGGTGACGCGTGACCAGGGCAGGCTCCGCTCCTGGAGGATGCGCTCGGCCAGCTTCCACCGGGCCTGCTCTCGGGTGGCGTCCATGCCCTGGAGGGCCGCCTGGATCTGGGCTTCGGAACGCGCCGCCCGCCGGGTCTCCTCGGTCAGGCTCACGGCGTCGCGGCCCGCGCGGCTGGCCTGGTGGTAGACCCGCCAGGTGAGCCCCAGTGAGCCGAGGAGGAACGCGCCGCCGAGGCCGAGGGCGGCCCAGCCTAGGACGCGATGGTGCTGCCGCCACAGGGTTGGCCGGGGCGCCAGGTTGAGGTGGAGGACGGGAACGGCCATCAGGGCGTCTCCACCAAGGCGAACCGGTCATCCAGGATGCGCGTGGGGAGGCCCGTGTCAGGCCAGGCCGGAGCGCCCCAGATCGCCAGGCTCTGCGGTGTCCGGGATTCCCGCTGGAGGAAGGCGGCGCTGGGGGTGATGCGCTCCTCGTTCCAGGCCTGGGGATCCAGGGGTTCCGTCCACTGGCGGAGCAGGCAGAGGGTGCGTCCCCAGGCCACCAGAGTGCCGGCGTAGCGGCCCTGGCCGGCGGGGCTCAGGGAGAGGAGCATGCCCGGGAGCTCCAGCGACGGGGCCAGCAGGTTGTAGAGGTGCAGCCAGCGAGGCGTGAGCCCGTGCAGGGTCCGGTCGAGGCGGAGGCCCAGCTGGAGGAGGGTCTCCCGGAATTCCTCGCGGATCCCCGAGGCCAGCCAGATGCCCGGCTCGATCTCCAGGGCCTGGACGAAGTGGGGCTCTTCCAGGGCGAGGGTCTGGTTGAACCGCCACCGGAAGAAGGCCTCCTGGGCCTCGGCGCCCTTGGGGAGCTCGGCCAGGTCCCTCATCAGGACCGATGGGGTCCAGAGGTCGTCCAGCACCCAGCGGGTGGGGCCCTGGGGCAGGGAGGACAGGGCCTGGGCCAGCTGATCCTCCGTGGGGGCGCCCGAAAGAGCGCGCCGGTGGGTGCCGGCGTGGATCCGATGGGCTTCCAGCCACACCAGGGTCGCCGCAGGGGCCTGGAGGAAGGGCAACCTCATGGCCTTGCCCCCGCGTTTCCGGCCCTGCGTTTCGGGCACGGCGCTCCCGACCGGGCGTCCGTGGCCGAGTCGCACAGGAGAAAACGGAGGGGATGCACAGACGGCTCCTGATAGGACAGGGGAAGGAATCGAGTCTAACGGGCCTGCTCCGGATTCCCAAGGGACGGACAGCACGTCTGATATGGAATGATGGAGGCAGATGTTCCCCACCCTTTTCCCTGGAGCGCTGACCGCGTGCGCCTGATCTCCCTTGAACTCCATGGCTTCAAGTCCTTCGCAGACGCCCAGAAGCTCAGTTTCCCAGGAGGCATGACCGCGGTCGTGGGGCCCAACGGCTGCGGCAAATCGAACATCTCCGACAGCCTGGCCTGGGTGCTGGGCGAACAGCGGGCCTCGATGCTGCGCGGCGCGGAGATGGCCGACGTGATCTTCGCGGGCACGGCCCAGCGCCGGCCCACCGGCCTGGCGGAGGTGAAGCTGGCCCTGGAGATGCCCGACCCCGCCCTGCCGGGCTCCACGCGGGAGGTGACCATCTCGCGCCGCCTCTACCGGGACACCGGCAGCGAATACCGCATCAACGGCCGGGAGGCGCGGCTCAAGGACGTGCAGGATCTGCTGCTGGACACGGGCATGGGCACCCGGGCCTACAGCTTCATCCAGCAGGGCCAGATCGACCTGATCCTCAGCAGCAAGCCCAAGGACCGGCGCCTGCTGCTGGAGGAGGCCGCCGGCATCACACGCTACAAGCTGCGCCGGGCCGACGCGGAAAAGCGGCTGGACGAGACCCGCGGCAACCTCCAGCGGCTGGACGACATCCTCTACGAGCTGACCAAGCAGATGGATTCGCTCCGCAGGCAGGCGGCCCGCGCCCGGAAGGCGAAGGAACTGGACGCGGAGATCAAGGCCACGCAGCGGGTGCTGCTGGCCGGGAAAGCTGTGGAACTGGAGGAGGCCAAGCAGCGGATCCTGGACCACCTGGACGAAGTCGAGCGGCGGGTGGCCGAGCTCACGGCGCAGGTCTCCGAGAAGGCCTCCGAAGTGGAGGCCCTGCGCTTGTCCGTGGACGAGCGGCAGCAGGCCCAGGCCAAGCGGGCGAGTGCCATCCTCGGCCTGGATCAGCGACTCCAGCTGGCGGACCAGGAGCGCAGCTTCCAGGAGGACCGGAGGACCGAGGCGCGGGACCAGCGGGCCCGCCTGGAAGAGCACATCCAGATGCTGGTGGCGCGGCTGGCGGAATCCGGCGATTCCTTCACCGCGCTGGAAGCCCAGCTGAAGGAGGCCGGCGAGCGCCTCGCCCTTCAGGAGGCAGAGCTGGCCAAGGCCGAGGAGGCCGTGGCCCTCGCCCAGGGCGCCCTCCGCCACGCGGAGGCGGAGCTTCATGCCCACCGTGAGCGGAAGGCCGACTCCCAGAAGGAAGCCCTGGCCCGCCAGAAAGAGCGGCTGGGACTCCAGACACAGATCGCCCAGCTGGAGGGTCGCCTGGACACGCTCAACCACGAGGAATCCGTTCGCGCGCCGCGCCTGGAAAGCCTCGAGGCCGAGTCGGGCCAGGTGGAACGGGCGCTGGAAGGACTCCTGTCCCAGCTCGAGCAGGCCGAGGAAGCCTCGCTGGATCAGCGCCGCCGGGCCGAGCAGCTGGAGGAGGCCCAGCGCGTCCTGGCCCAGGATCACCACAGGGCCGAGGCGGAGCTGGACGCCGCCGAACGGCGCCTGCGCCAGATCTCCGACCTGCTGGCCAAGAGCTTCGGCGAGGCGGAGTTGCAGAAGGGACTCGCCTGGCTGCGGGAACAGGGCGTCCGCCCTCAGACGCTGGTGGATCTGCTCACGGTGGACGAGGCCCTGCGGCCGGATCTGGAACGGCTCCTGGGCAACTGGCTCCAGGTCCTGGCCGTCGAGGCGTCCCTGGCGGGCCGCGCCGCCGAGGCTCCGGGCCATCTGCTGCTGGCCCTGGAAGACAAGGGGGACCTGCCGCCTGTCCCAGAGGGGTGCGAGGCCCTGCGGGACCACCTCAGGTGGACGGGGGCGAACCGTCCGCTTGGCGCCTTGCTGGGCCGGGCCTTCCGATGCGCCGACGCGGACCTGCCCGCCCTGGCGGTGGCCCATCCGGACCTGGCCTTCGTCTCGCCCGCCTTCGTTCGCCTGCCCTTCGGTCCCGTGCAGCTCGGCGTGTCTGCCCCCGCCGCTTCTCCCCTGAAGCTGCGGGCGGAGCAGGAGGAGGCCAAGGCCACCCGCGAGGCCCTGTTGGACCGCATCGAGGATCTGGAGACCCGGCGGGGCAAGGGCGGCGACGACAGCCGAGCCGCCCGGGAGCGATCCGTCGAGATCGACGAGGACCTGCGGGCCCTCCGGCGGCGAGCGGACACGCTGAAGGCGCAACGGACCTCGCTGCTGAACCAGCTGTCGGAGATCCGGGCGGCCAGCGAGCGCGCGGACGCCCTGTGGGAACAGATCGAAAGCGAGATCAAAGGGCTTCAGGGTCAGCTTCGGGACCTGGAAGCCCACCCGGAGGAGGCCAACGACACGGCCCTGGAAGAGGCCATCCGTCAGGCCGAGGATCTGGTCCGCGAGGCGCGGCATCGGCTGGATGAACGCCGGGACCAGCGCGGCGAGGTTGCGCGCGCCCGGGACGCGGCCTGGGCGGAGCGGGACGGCCACGAGCGGCACCTTCAGCTGGCCCAGCGGGGCCGCTTCGATCTGGAGGCTGAACGGCAGCGTCTGGAGGTGGAGGCCTCCGAGCAGGGCAGCCGCATGGAAGCCTGCGTCCAGCGGCTCACTGAGCTGGAAGCGGAATCCCAGGGTCTGCTGAGGGACCGGGAGGAGGTGCAGGCTCTGGCCCAGGAGGCGCAGCCCCACCTCGAGCTGGACCAGGAGACCCTCCGGGTGCAGGAGCGGGCGGCCCGCGAGCTTCAGGAGGCCCTGGAGAATGCCCGCGCCCAGCACCAGGAAGTGCTCATCCATGGGGCCCAGGTGCAGGGCAGCCAGGAGGCGCTGGCCAAGGAGGTCGAGCTGGCGCTGGGGCTGGAGATCCCCGCCTTCCTGGCCGGCATCACCGAGGCCGAGCGGGAGGCGTGGGCCGAGGGCGGGCTGGTGCACCAGACCCGGCTCAACGAGCTCCAGGGGCGGCGCATGGATCTGGGTGGCGTGAATCCCCTGGCCATCCAGGAACTGGAGGAGGCGGAGACTCGGCTGGCCTTCATGAACGAGCAGCGGGCGGACGTCACCGCGGCCATCGGGAACCTGGAGTCCACCATCCAGGAGATCAACGCCACCAGCGAGGAGCGCTTCCGGGAAGCCTTCGACTTCGTGAACACGCGGTTCCAGGAGGTGTTCCGGGAGGCCTTCGGCGGCGGCCAGGCTCAGCTGAGCCTGGAGGACCCCAAGAACCTGCTGGAGTGCGGCATCGAGATCACCGCCCAGCCCCCGGGCAAGAGCGCCAAGGCCCTCACCCTGCTGAGCGGCGGCGAGAAGGCGCTGACGGCCATCTCGCTCCTCTTCGCCATCTTCCACTTCAAGCCCAGCCCCTTTTGCGTGCTGGACGAGGTGGACGCCCCGCTGGACGAAGCGAACGTGGGCCGCTTCGCCGCCATGGTCCAGAAGATGAAGGTCGACACCCAGTTCATCGTCATCACCCACCAGAAGCCCACCATGGTGGCCGCGGACACGCTCTACGGCGTCACCATGGAAGAGGCGGGCTGCTCGCGGCTGGTGAGCGTCCAGCTACGGGAGGCCGAGGCCCTGGTCTGAGCATCCGGTGTGACGGAATGGGTGGTGAACACCCTTTTCGCCCTCCGGTCCATGCCCTGCAAGGGCGATCGGCCTGTCAATGCGAAAGAAAGCGTAAATTGTGGAAAACCCCGGATCGGAAATGTCCGGCAGATTCTTCAGGCGTATTTAATTTAAGAATTGATTTAATTCGGTTTGAATAGATGCGAATCGACATTAAAACACCCTCGAAGTCCATCCAGGAACAGGGTTTAGCCCTCCCGGAAAGGATCAATCCACAGGCTTTTCCACAGACGTGCCCCGTCGGTTTGTAACTATCTGGTAATGCTGGGGTGACTTCGGTGTGTCAGCTTTCCAGCTCGGCGGCGAGGAACTCGGGTCGCAGCCACTCGCGGAGGGTCTCTTCGCCCACCCCCAGCTTGGTGAGATGCTCGGTGGCCATCTTCATGCTCTGGCCCGCGTCCCGGCAGATGAGCAGCCGCTGCTTCCAGGCTTCGAGGGCGCGAAGCCGCAGCTCGGGCTCGCCCTGGTCCATGCGCTTCTCCAGCACGAAGCCGAGGTTGTTGGCCGCCTTGCGGTGGCTGGGCTCCAGCGTCAGGGCCTTCTCATAGGCCTCTGTGGCCTCTGTCAGGCGCCCCGCGACCTCCAGGGCCACGCCCCGTGCGTTCCACACATCCGAGTCGTCGGGGGCGAGGGCCATGGCCTGGTCCACCATGCCCATCTGGTCTTCGGGGCGGTTGGCGAAACGGTAGACCTCGGACAGGCCGAGGTAGGCGCTGTACTCGCCGGGATCCGTCTCCAGGGCCTTCAGGAACGCCTGCTCGGCGGCAGGCCCCTGCCGGGTCTCGACGAGGGCGTAGCCCAGCTGGACCTGGAGATCCGCCGCATCGGGCTCCCGCATCATGGCCTCGCGGTAGCAGCGGAGCGCGTCCTCCCAGCGGGATTCCTCGCGGGCCATGTCGCCCAGGGCGGCCCAGGGGTTCGCGGCTTCCGGGTCGGTCTCCGTGGCGAGGCTGAAGTAGGAGACGGCGCCTTCGCGGTCCCCCATGTCGCGCTTCAGCTCGCCCAGAAGGGCCTGGGCCTCCGCCAGCACCGGCGCGGGGGGGGCGAGGAGCATCAGCGTGTGGAGCTGGCCCTGGGCGAGCTCCAGATGCCCCTGCTCGCTGAAGATCTCCGCGAGGATGAAGTAGCTGGCGGGATCACACACGTGCAGGCTGCGGGCCCGCTGGATGCAGCGCAGGCCTTCCGCGAGCTCGCCGCGCTTCAGCAGCATCTCGCCGAGGGCGTGCCAGCCCCAGTAGTAGGACCCGTCCGTCTGGAGCGCGGCCACCAGTTGCGCCTCGGCGCCGCTCCAGTCGGAGAGCTGGTCCATGGCGATGGCGAGCAGGCGAAGGGTGCGTGGGTCCGTGGGCCGCAGGCTGAGGGACTTCAGCAGCCAGGCTTTGGCCTCCGCCGCCTGGCCGCGATGCAGGTGCACGAGGCCCGTGAGCTCGAGGGCCTTGGGATCCTGGCCGTCGAGGGCGAGAGCCTGGTGGAGGGCGAGTTCAGCCCCGTCGATGTCCTGGAGGAGAAGGCGCAGGTACCCCAGGTTGCGCAGGTGCCCGCCGGACTCGGGGTGCTCATCCCGGAGGGACTCGAGCTGGGCCAGCAGCTCCTGGCCCTCTTCCTCCTCGGCGGTGTCGCTGAAGCAGAGCAGGCGTTCGAACCAGGCCTCCGCGTGGGAGCGGTCCTCGACCAGAAGCTGGTCCAGGATCTCCTGGGCCTCCGAGTGCCGGGCGCGGCCGTTGAGGGCGCGAGCCAGCTTGAGGCGGTCAGCAAAAGAGGTTCCCGCCGCGGCCTTGAGGGCCGTCAGGTCCGGGTCGAGCAGCTTGATCCAGGGGCGTGCCATGGGATGCCTCGTGAGGGAGTCCAGGGTATCACCGCGATGGAGCCAGCGCCGCCGCGAGTCCGTCGCAAAGCAGCTGCGCCATGGCGCCGCGGGTCTCGACCGTGGCGGAACCGAGGTGGGGCAGCAGCACGGCGCGGGGCGCCTTCAGCCAACGCGGATTGAGGCGCGGTTCACCTTCGTAGACGTCCAGGCCCGCCCCGCCGAGGCGGCCCGATTCCAGCAGGTCGATGACGGCGTTCTCATCCATGATGCCGCCGCGCGCGGTGTTGATGATCACCGCGCCCTGGGGCAGCTTCTCCAACGCGGCGCGGTCAAGCATGCCGCGGGTCTGGTCCGTCAGCGGGCAGTGGAGGGACAGCACGAGGCTCCTCGGGAGCAGGTCCGCCAGGGGCAGGCGGGCGGCCTTGCCGGCGCCGAAATCCACTTCGCCGCCGCGGCCCTCGCGATCCCAGAACAAGGGCGTCATGCCCAGGGCCTGGGCACGGCGGGCGAAGGCCTGGCCGATGGGGCCGCTGCCGAGGATGCCGCAGCCCTTGCCCGAGAGACCCAGGCCCAGAAGCTGGTCGGGGGCCCAGCCCTTCCACGCGCCGGACCGCACGAGCGTCTCGCCTTCCGCCACGCGGCGGGTCACGGCCATGAGCAGGGCCAGGGCGATGTCGGCGGTGGCGTCCGTCAGAACGCCAGGCGTGTTCACCACGGCGATGCCGCGGGCCTGGCAGGCCTTCACGGGCAGGTGGTTCACGCCCACGGAGTAGGTTCCGATGGCCTTCAGCTTCGGCGCGGCGTCGAGATCCGCCTCGGTGACGGGCTCGGAGAGCATCACCACCAGGGCCTCGACCTCAGGCAGGGCGGCATTCCATTCCGGCGAGCGGAAGGCCGCCAGGCGGAGGTCGGGGAAGCGGGCGCCGAGCTCGGCCAGAGCGGGACCGACGAGAGGGGAGGTGGAGAGGATTCGCGTGCTCATCGCTGCAGGGCCTTCAAAGCATGGCGGATGGCCTCCGCCAGGGGCGGCTTGGAGGCGCGGAGGTCCGCCACCACCGGCAGCACCACGTCCTCCTTGAAGCCAAGATTCGTCAGGGCGGAGCGCAGGTTCTCCTCCCAGGGGTCGCCCGCGGGCCCGCCCGCCAGGCCGTCCAGGCCCGACAGGCCGCCCAGCTTCTCCGACAGCTCGAAGCACATCTTCTCGGCGGTCTTCTTCCCCACGCCGGGGATGCGCGTGAGGGCCTTCACGTCGCGGCCCCGGATGGCCCGCACCAGGTCTTCGGGGCTGAGGGCGCCCAGGGCCGCCAGGGCCAGCTTGGGCCCCACGCCGTCCACCTTCACCAGCAGCCGGTAGAGCTCGCGCTCCTGGGTGGAGGAGAAGCCCAGCAGGGCGATCTCGTTCTCGCGCACCAGCAGCTCCGTGTGCAGCACCACCTGGGTACCCGCCTCCGGCAGCAGGCCGTAGGTGGAGAGGCTGATGGCCGCGGCGTAGCCCACGCCC
This sequence comes from Geothrix sp. SG200, assembly GCF_022808935.1. GTDB lineage: Bacteria > Acidobacteriota > Holophagae > Holophagales > Holophagaceae > Geothrix > Geothrix alkalitolerans. Next base: position 420,489 of record NZ_JAKZFR010000002.1, on the reverse strand, counting down.
CCGCACTCGACGAGGGCCAGGTTCGGCAGCTTCTGGATGAGTTCCCCGCGCAGGCGTCCGATCATGCTTCGAGGATACCGGAAGGAAAACCCCGGGGCCCGCGGCGTTTCCTGCCGCTACATCCAGTAGCGGAAGAGCGAGTCCATCAGCCGCGCGACCACGTCGCCGTTGCGCCGGTTGCGTTCCTCGCGGCCGGGGAGCTCCGGATAGGCCGGCACGGGATCGTGCAGGGTCCGTCCGACTTCCGGCCCCAGCAGCTCGCGCCAGCGGTCCAGCCACGCATCGGGAAGCTGTTCCGGGATGGGAAGGTCCATCAGGGTGAGGTAGAGGATCGTCCAGACGCGGGCCACGACCTGGGCCTCGTAGCCGCCGCCCAGGGTGAAGAGCGCCCGTCCCTGGGTGCGCTCGGCGGCCAGGTCGAGAATCCGGCGGTAGAGGGCCTGGAAGGTCTGGGTGGTCAGGGCCAGGTCCCCCAGGGGATCGGCGAAATGGGCATCCGCGCCGGCCTGCACCACCAGGACGTGGGGCGAGAACCACTCCAGGGCCCGGGGTACCACGGCGTCAAAGGCCTCGAGGTAGCTCTCGGATTCCGTGAAGGGCTCCAGGGGGATGTTGACGCTGAGCCCCCGCGCGGTGCCGGCGCCCAGCTCCTGGATGTGGCCGGTGCCGGGATAGAGGTAGTGCCCCGTCTCGTGCAGGCTGATGGTCAGCACCTGGTCGCTGTCGTAGAAGAGGCTCTGGACCCCATCGCCGTGGTGGAGGTCGATGTCGAGGTAGGCCACGCGCCAGCCGTGGCGCACCATGGCCCGGATGGCCACGGCCAGGTCGTTGTACATGCAGAACCCCGCCGCCCGGTTCTTCTGGGCGTGGTGCAAGCCTCCACCCAGCTGGAGCACCCGGGTCTCGGCTCCCTCCATCAGGAGCCGCGCCCCGTGGAGGGTGCCCCCCACCAGCCAGCGGGCCGCGAGGTCCATGCCCGGGAAGATGGGGTTGTCCGGCGTCCCCAGCCCGAACTGCTCCGCCTCGGGCCTGGACTCGCCGCGGTCCAGGGCCTCGACCATGGCCACGTAGGCCTCATCGTGGACCGCGAGGATCTCCTCCCGGGTGGCCGCGGGCGCCGCGATGGGCGAGGTGGCGTGGCCCAGGGTGTGGATCAGGTCCAGGAGCATGGCGAGCCGCGCCGGCGTGAAGGGATGCTCCGGCCCGAAGTCGTACCCGGCGTACTCCGGGCGGTAGATCAGTGCTGCCATGGCTTCTGGATGGGCCACAGGACCTCGAACTGCGCCCGCCGGAGCTCGTCCGCCAGGGGGCGGATCTGGTTGGAATCCACCCGAAGCACCGTGCGGACAGCCTCGGGCGAGGGGTAGGTGAGGATGGAGTGGATGTTGACGTGGCGCTCCGCGAGGAAGGCCGTGAGCCGCGCCAGCTCGCCGGGCCGGTCCGCGAGGGCCACTTCCAGCCGGGAGGAGGGCTTGGTCACTCCGGTGAGGATCATCAGGGCGTCCAGCAGGTCCATGCCCGTGAGGATGCCGACCAGCTCTCCGCCGTCCACTACGGGCAGGCAGCCGATCTTGTGCTCCCGCATGATCCGCGCGGCGTCCTCCACGGGGTCCAGGGGATCCGCTGTCAGGGGCGGGCTGCTCATGACGGCAGAGACGGGATCCCCGGCGGGGCGGGGATTCTGGCAGAGGCTGCTGGTGGCCAGGCGGAGGTCGCGGTCCGTGAGGACGCCCACCAGGCGTCCCCGGTCCACCACGGGCAGGTGCCGGAAGCCGCGGTCCTGGAGCAGCTGGTAGGCCTCTCCGATGGTGGCCTCCGCGGAGACCACCGTCACCGGCCGGCGCATCATCTCCTTCACGAGCATGGCGGTCCTCCTCGGGGTTCGGTCGTGGGTTCAGGCTCGGGGTTCAGGGCTTGCGGAAGCCGACCTGGGTGAAGGTCAGGCGCAGGTCCGGCTGCAGGGGCAGGGGGCTGAGGGCGCCGGTCTCGCCGTGGACGGCGACCTGGGCCTCCAGGGTGTGGAGCCAGGGCAGTTCCTCCACGAGCTGGGTCAGACGGCCCAGCGTTTCGCCCAGGCCGTTGCCGGGCGGCAGGTGCATCCGCTCGAGGACATCGGCGATGTCCAGGTCCGTGAGCGGGGTGATGCGCAGGATGGAGCCGATGCCCTGGCGGTGGAACCGCCAGATGGGCCCGAAGTCGGGGTCCGTGGAGAGGTTGAGCCCCACCCTGGGGCCCCGCCGATCGGCGGGTTCCGGGAGGTTCGTGACGGGAACGCCGAAGAGCCCCATGAGCTCCCGCGCCTGGGTCACGGAGAGGATCGCCTGGGCGGAATCGGGCAGCTTCTCCACCAGCTGCTCCACGCGCCGCCGGGCCTCGCCGGCGTTGATGTCCGCGAAGCCCTGGAAGCGGCCCGGGGGCTGCCGGCGGAATTGGGCGTACTGGACCACCTTGGACAGGGCCAGGGCCGCCGACTCCGGGAAGCGGTAGGAGGGGAAGGTGCGGTGCATGGCGCCCCCCTCGCCCAGGGCGGCCGATCCCACGGGGATGGCCCCGCTCACGCCCATGAGGGAGAGCAAGGTCGGCTTGGCGATGCCCGTGGTCTGCTCGGCCCGCACGGCGGCCCGCCGGATGGCCCGGGCCACCAGGGCCGGGTCGCAGTCCCCCAGGCAGGCGAAGGAGGCGATGAGGGCATCCACTTCGGGATGCTCCAGGGCCTCCCGGCAGGCCCGCTCGTAGTGCTCCGCCGTGGCCATGGCATGGAGGTCCACCACCCCGGGGCCGGCGATCCGCATGCCGTGGGATTCGCAGGCATCCGCGCAGATGGTGGCCACGCCGCCGGAGTTGCTGACGATGGCCACCCGGTCGCCCCGGGGCAGGGGCTGGTGCGACAGCAGCAGCGCGATGTCGAACAGGTCTTCCAGGGTGTCGGCGCGGATCACGCCGGCCTGGTGGAAGAGGGCCTCCACCTCCGCGTCATTCTGGGGGCTCGCCGCGATGTGGGCCTGGGCGACACGCCGCCCGGCATGGCTCCGGGCGCTCTTCACGCAGAGCACCGGCTTGCGGTGGGAGATCCGGCGCGCCAGCCGGGCGAAGCGGCGCGGATTCCCGAAGGTCTCCAGATAAAGAAGGGCCAGGTCCGTGTCCGGATCCTCCTCCCAGTACTGGAGCAGGTCGTTGCCCGAGACGTCAGCGCGGTTCCCGGCGGAGACGAAGGAGGAGAACCCCAGCCCGCGCTCCGCGGCGTACTGCAGGATCACCACGCCCAGGGCCGCGGAGTGGCTGAAGAATCCGACCCGCCCGCGGGGGGGCATCACGGTGGCCAGGCTGGCATTGAGCTGGACCGCCGCATGGGTGTTCAGCAGCCCCAGGCAGTTGGGCCCCACCAGGCGCGCGCCCCGGCTGCGGGCGAGGCGCACCAGCCGCTCCTGCCGCCGGGCGCCCTCCGGACCGGTCTCGGCGAATCCGGCCGTGAGGACCAGGAGGCCGCGCGCGCCCTTGTCCAGGGCACGCCGGGCAAGGGCGGACACCTTGGCCGCCGGCACCGCCAGGACCACCAGATCCGGGGGTTCCGGCAGGGAGGCCAGGGAGGGATAGGCCTGGACGCCTTCGATGGCCTTGGCCCTGGGATTGACCGGGTAGACCGCGCCCTGGAAGCCGCCCCGGAGGATGTTGCGGAAGATGGTGCTCCCCACGGAGCCGGGATCCCGGGAGGCGCCCACCACGGCCACACTGCCCGGCCGAAGGAGCGGCACCAGGGAGTTGGCGGTGGCCACCCGCTCGCGGATCTCGGCCCGCTCGCGCTGGGCCTCGGGGGCGCTCAGGGGGAAGCGCACATGGATGATGCCGCCCTCCATGGCCCGGGTGGTCTCGAACCCGGAATCACGGAAGACGTTGACCATCTTCTGGTTCTCGTGGAGCACCTCGGCTTCGAAGCCGACGTAGCCCGCGCCCGCCGCCAGGCCCGCGAGCCGCTCGAGGATCAGCGTGCCGATGCCCCGGCCCTGGTGGGCGTCCGCGATCATGAACGCGACTTCCGCGACGGCCCCGCCATCGCCCACGTAGTTCCCCAGACCGAGCACCTGCTGCTCCGCCCCCTCGCCCTCGATGGCCAGGAGGCAGGCGCGCTGTCGGGGGTTCTCGTCGCAGAGATCCTCCACGAACTTGCGGGATACGCTCGACACGCCGCCCATGAAGCGCATGGCCATGCTCTCCCGGGAGAGGCCGCTGATGAAGGCCTCCACGCGGTCCGCATCCTCCGGAGAGGCGATCCGCAGGAGAACGCCCTGGCCGTCCTTCAGGAGGACGAATTCCCGGTAGCCTGCGCCGTCAGGGATGATGCTGAACACAGGGTGCCTCGCGGATCGGGGTGCAATGCGACCACCCTATCATGCGCTCCCGGGGCCGGGCCCTACTTGAGATCCTTTCTCCCCCTGCATGTCGTTTTTCATCCTGGACGGCCGGTCATGGCCATCCTAGATTGCTCTATACCCCCCAAGCGAATCAGGAGGACCAGATGAATGGTCGCGAAGCGTTTCTCCAGGCCAGGGACTTCCTCGTCCAGCACCGGGACGACTACGAGGGTGCCCGCCGCGACTTCCGCTGGCCCGTCCTCGACACCTTCAACTGGGCCCTGGACTACTTCGACGCCTACGCCGCGGGTAACGACCGGCCCGCGCTGTGGATCGTCGAGGAGAACGGGACGGAGACGAAGGTGAGCTTCCAGGAGCTCTCCCGGCGCAGCAACCAGGTGGCCAACACCCTGCGGGCCATGGGCGTGAAGCGCGGCGACGGCCTGCTGATCATGCTGGACAACGTCCTCCCCCTCTGGGAGGTGATGCTGGCCTGCATCAAGCTCGGCGCGGTGATGGTCCCCTCCACCCTCTTGCTCTCCCAGGCCGACCTCCAGGACCGCATCGAGCGCGGCGGGATTCGCCACCTGGTCGTGGACTCGGCCCAGACGGCCAAGTTCGACGGCCTGGACGCCAGCCTCACCCGAATCTGCGTGGGCGCGGCGGTGTCTGGCTGGCACGACGTGTCCGAGCTCTACGCGGGTTCGACCGTCTTCACGCCGGATGCGCCCACCCGCGCTGCGGACTCCATGCTGCTCTACTTCACCTCCGGCACCACGGCCAAGCCCAAGCTGGTGGTCCACACCCACCAGTCCTATCCCGTGGGCCACCTGTCCACGATGTACTGGGTGGGCCTGCGGGAAGGCGACGTCCACTACAACATCAGCTCGCCGGGGTGGGCCAAGCACGCCTGGAGCAGCTTCTTCGCGCCCTGGAACGCCGGGGCCTGCATCTTCGTCTACCGGGCGGCCCGCTTCAGCGCGTCCGCCACCCTCAAGACCATTGTCGACAAGGGCGTGACCACCCTCTGCGCCCCCCCAACCGTATGGCGCCTCTTCATCCAGGAGGACCTGGCGGCCTACCAGGTGAAGCTCCGGGCCCTGGTGGGCGCCGGCGAGCCCCTGAATCCCGAGGTCATCAGCCAGGTGGAAAGGGCCTGGGGCCTCACCATCCGCGACGGCTACGGCCAGACGGAGACCACGGCCATCGTGGGCAACTCGCCCGGGCAGGCGGTGAAGTCCGGGTCCATGGGGCGGCCGCTGCCGGGCTTCGAGGTGGCGCTGCTGGATTCGGAGGGGAAGGAAGCGGAGGAGGGTGAGATCGCCGTCAAGCTGAACCCCCGGCCCACGAGTCTCATGGCCGGCTACAAGGACGATCCCGAGAAGATGCGCAAGGCCGAGGCCGAAGGCTGGTACCGCACCGGCGACGTGGCTACCCGCGACGAGGATGGCTACCTCTGCTTCGTGGGCCGGGCCGACGATGTCTTCAAGAGCTCCGACTACCGGATCAGCCCCTTCGAGCTGGAGTCCTTCCTCATCGAGCACGAGTCCGTCGCCGAGGCGGCGGTGGTGCCGAGTCCCGATCCCCTCAAGCTCTCCGTGCCCAAGGCCTACATCATCCTGCGGGCGGGCTACGAGCCGGACCGGGCCACGGCTCTGGCGCTCTTCCGCTTCATCCGCGAGCGCATCTCCCCCTACAAGCGCATCCGCATCATCGAGTTCGGCGATCTTCCCAAGACCATCTCCGGCAAGATCCGGCGCGTGGAGCTGCGCAAGCGGGCCGCGGATCCCACGCCTTCCGCCCTGGAGTTCCGCGAGGAGCAGTTCCCTGAACTGAAGTAGCCATCGTCCTGGGAGGCCCGCCCCAACTTACCTGAGGACAGGTATTGGAAGGGCGGGCTCCCCATCGAAGAATGGAGATCCGTCCCCGTTCCCGCCATCCATCCACTCACTCAGCCATGCTTTCCGGAGGTTCCCATGAAGTACCTGGACGACGCCCGCGACATCAAGTTCAACCTCCTCGAATGGCTGGATCTGGATGCGGTCCTGAAGGCCGAGCCCTACCAGGAGGTCGACCGCGACCAGCTGGCCATGGTGCTGGACGAGGCCCTCAAGGTGGCCAAGGGCAGCGTGGCCGACTGCAACGAGGTCGGCGACCGGGTCGGCGCCCAGTGGGAGAACGGGAAGGTGCGGCTGCCGGACGGGTTTGCCGAAGCCTTCCAGGACCTCGCCTCCGGCGGCTGGATCAGCGCCACCATGAACCCCGAGTTCGGCGGCATGGGCCTGCCTGAGGCGGTGGGCACCGGCATCAGCGAGTACCTCATGGGCGCGAACACGGCCCTGGGCCTCAAGGTGCTCCTCACCCGCGGCGCCGCCCACCTCATCGAGACCTTCGGGAGCGACGACCTGAAGGCGGCCTACTGCGAAAAGATGTACACCGGCGAGTGGACCGGCACCATGTGCCTCACCGAGGCCGGCGCCGGCAGCGACCTGGGCGCCCTCACCACGAAGGCCGTGAAGCAGGCGGACGGCTCCTACCTCATCACCGGCGAGAAGATCTTCATCACCAGCGGCGACCACGAGCTCGTGCCGAACATCATCCACGCTGTGCTGGCCCGCACGCCGGACGCGCCGGCCGGCCCCAAGGGCATCAGCCTCTTCGTGGTGCCCAAAGTCCGTGTGAACGCCGACGGAAGCCTCGGCGCCCCCAACGATGTGGCCTGCGCGGGCATCGAGCACAAGCTGGGCATTCACGGCTCGCCCACCTGCAGCCTGGTGTTCGGCACCAACGGCGGCACCCAGGGCTTCCTGCTGGGACAGGAAGGGCAGGGCCTCGCCCACATGTTCGTGATGATGAATGCCGCCCGGTACGAGGTGGGCGTCCAGGGCCTGGGCAACGCCTCCGCCGCCCACCAGGCGGCCCTGGCCTATGCCAAGGAGCGCCTGCAGGGCCGCGCTCCCGGGGCCGCCAAGGGCGTCGGGCAGTCGCTCATCGTCGAGCACCCCGATGTGCGACGGATGCTCCTCATGCAGTCCGCCTACGTCCAGGCCATGCGCGCCCTCGTGACCTACACGGCCTGGTGCATGGACATGGCCCACGTCTCTGAGGGGGAAGAGAAGAACCGCTGGCAAGGGCTGGTGGAGCTGTTCACCCCCGTCTGCAAGGCCTGGTGCTCCGACTGGGGCTTCCGCGTGACCGAATGGGCCCTCCAGACCTTCGGCGGCTACGGCTACACCATGGAATACCCCGCGGAGCAGTACCTCCGCGACTGCAAGATCGCCTCCATCTACGAAGGCACCAACGGCATCCAGGCCCTGGACCTGGTGGGCCGGAAGTTCCGCATGCAGGAGGGCAAGCCCGTGAAGGCCCTGATGGGTCAGGTGGGGACCGCGGTCCAGGCTCTGGCCGCGGACCCGCTCCTGGGCCCCTCCGCTCGCCAGCTGGGCGAGGCCGCGAAGGCGCTGGGGACAGTGCTCCAGGAGATCCCCGCCCACGAGAACGCCGCCCTGCTGACGGGCCTGAACGCCGTGCCCATCCTGGATATGGTCGGCCACGTGGTGGCGGGTCACCTGCTGCTCCAGCAGGCGGTCCTGGCCAAGGGCAAGCTGGCCAACCTGATGCAGGAGCGGGGTGTGGACGCCGCCGACGCCAAGGCCGTACGGGATCTCCTGGCCGGCAGCTCCGAGGCCGCCTTCTACCAGAACAAGGTCCAGGCCGCGATCCACTTCGCCCACCGCGGCCTGCCCCTGGTGGCCGCCCAGGCCGTGGCCCTGCGCGCCGGCGAGACTGCGCCCATGGAGGCGGTGTTCTAGGCTCGGATCACCGACGAAAAGCCTCCTGGCGACAGGGGGCTTTTTCTTTGGTGGACCTGATCAGGACCAAGGGGCCCGCCTCCGCGAGCGCAGCGAGTGGGAGCAGGCTCCGGGGGAGCCAGCGATCGGCGGGATGACGACCTCTGCACTCAGAACTGGCGAGGTCGTCTCAAGAAAGAGAACGGCGGCCCGGAGACCGCCGTTCACATGGGACTGGTGGACCTGATCAGGATCGAACTGACGACCTCTGCATTGCGAACGCAGCGCTCTCCCAGCTGAGCTACAGGCCCATGAACCTCCAGTCTACCCGCCCAAGGATCCTCGTCAATCCTCAGGCCCGCGCCCCTACGGCCGCCCGCAAGGGCGGCCGCCTGATCGGGCGATGGCTCCTTACATGAGGCTCTGCATGATCTTGTCCAGCTCGGCGGGGCTGGGCTTGAGCAGATCCTCGCCGAGGGTGGCCAGGGGCTCGTCCACCAGGTTCAGCACCTCCGGGAGGGGGGGCTGGGTGGGGTTGATGTAGAGCAGGCCCGTGAGGAACTCGCCCTTGGCCATGGACTCGTGGATGGCCTTCATGGCGCCGAAGCGGTCCGTCGGTTCGTAGCCCTCGTGGAGGGCCTTGATGGCGACCTTGGAGCCGTCCGGGAAGGTGACGATCTCGGTCTCGCCCGCGGGGATGTCCACTTCCTCCACTTCGGAATATTGGATGAAGCCCAGGTCATGGAGGGGGAAGTCGTGGTCCTTCACGTGCTTGTAGGAGCGGGTCGAGGCGTCGTGGTTGTTGAAGGTGACGCAGGGGCTGATGACGTCGAGCACCACCGTTCCCTGGTAGGCGAAGGCGGCCTTCAGGATGGCGTTCAGCTGCTTGGGATTGCCTGAGAAGCTGCGGGCCACGAAGCCGCAGCCCAGCTCGATGGCGAGGGTGCAGGGATCGATGGAGGGGAAGTCGTTCACCGCGCCGGTCTTCAGGTGGGAGCCCTTGTCGGCGGTGGCGGAGAACTGGCCCTTGGTGAGGCCATAGACGCCGTTGTCCTCGATGATGTAGATCATCGGGATGTTGCGCCGCACGGCGTGGACGAACTGGCCCATGCCGATGGACATGGAATCGCCGTCGCCGGAGACGCCGATATTGATCAGCGTCCGGTTGGCGAGGGAGGCGCCGGTGGCGATGGAGGGCATGCGGCCGTGGACGCTGTTGAAGCCCCAGCCCTGGTTGATGAAGTAGGCGGGCGTCTTGGACGAGCAGCCGATGCCGGAGTACTTGGTGACCCGGTGACCCTCGATGCTGGACTCGAAGGCGGCGTTGATGATCTGGGCCGTGATGGAATCGTGGCCGCAGCCGGCGCAGAGGGTGGACTTGGAGCCCACGTAGTCCTGCTTGGTGAAGCCGAGCTTGTTGGTGGGGGCGGCGGGCGTGGGGGTGGCAGAAGTCGTGGTGGTCATGGTCGGTTCCTCAGCTACTTCTGCTCGAAGGCGGTGATCTGGTCCACGATGCTCTTGGCGTCGATGGCGTGGCCGTCGTAGTGCAGGACGCTCTTGAACTTGGTGGCGTGCTCCGGATAGGTCTCGCGGAAGAGGTTCGCCATCTGGCCGTCGCGGTTCTGCTCGACCACGTAGACCACCTTCTTCTCCTTCACGTAGGCGTCGACTTCGGCGGTGAAGGGCAGGGCGCGCAGGCGCAGGTAGTCGGTCTTGAGTCCACCCTCGGCCAGGATGTCCTGGGCTTCGATCACGGCGGGATCGCTGGAACCGAAGGCCAGCACGCCCTTGTCCGAGCCCTGGTTGCGGAACACGGGGCCCGGCACGTGATCCTTGGCGGTCTCGTACTTCCGCTTCAGGCGGTCCATCACCTCGATGTAGTCCTCGGGCTTTTCGGAGTACTGGGCGTAGGCGTTGTGGCCCGAACCGCGCGTCAGATAGGCGCCCTTGCCGCCGGGGGTGCCGGGCAGGCTGCGGTAGGGGATGCCGTCGCCATCCACGTCCTTGTAGCGGCCCCAGTCCTTCACTTCCGCCAGCTGCTGCTGGTTGAGCACCTTGCCGCGATCGTAGGCCTTGGCGGGATAGGCGAAGGGCTTGGAGGCCCAGTTCTGCATGCCCAGGTCGAGGTCGGTCACCACGAAGATCGGGGTCTGGAAGCGCTCGGCCAGGTCGAAGGCGTCGTAGGCGAACTGGAAGCACTCCTCCATGTTGCCGGGATAGAGGTTCACGTGCAGGGTGTCGCCGTGGCTGCACTTGGCGCAGAGCTCGACGTCGGACTGCTGGGTGCGGGTGGGAAGGCCCGTGCTGGGGCCGGTGCGGGCGACGTTGAAGAACACACCGGGCGCCTCCACGTAGTAGCCCAGGCCGATGAACTCGCTCATCAGCGAGACGCCGGGGCCGGCGGTGGAGGTCATGGAGCGGGCACCGGCCCAGCCGGCGGACAGCACCACGCCCGCGGAGGCCAGCTCGTCCTCCATCTGCACGATGGCGACGGTGGACTTGCCGGTCTTGGGATCCTTGCGGTACTCCTCGGCGTACTCGATGAACGTCTCAACCAGGCTGGAGGCCGGGGTGATGGGGTACCAGCCCACCACGGTGACGCCGGCGAAGAGGGCGCCCAGGGCGCAGGCCTCGTTGCCGTCGATGATGATGAGGCCCTGGGTCTTGTTGTCGCGCACGACCTTGATGTGGTCCTGGTCTTCCAGGTTCTCCATGGCCCAGTCGTATCCGGCCATGCAGGCGGTCTGGTTCAGCTCGATGGCCTTGGTCTTGCCCTTGAGCTGCTTGGCGATGGCCTTCTTGACCTCTTCCATGTCGATGCCGAGCAGGCGGGCGGCCACGCCCACGTAGATCATGTTCTTCACGAGCTTGTGCAGCTTGGGCTCGGGGCAGGAGGCCGTCACGAGCTTCTGGAAGGGCACGGGCGTGTAGGCCAGATCGCTGCGCAGCTTGTCGAGCTGCAGCGGCTCGTCGTAGATCACGAGCGCGCCGGGGTCGGCCTTGGCGATGTCCTCCTTCGCCGTCTCGGGGTTCATGAGGATCAGCATCTCGTTGCTGGCCTTGCGCGCCACGTAGCCCTTGGCGCTGGCGCGGATGGTGAACCAGGTGGGCAGGCCCGCGATGTTCGAGGGGAAGAGATTCTTGCCGCTGACGAACACGCCCATCTGGAAGATGGCGCGCAGGAGAACCGTGTTCGCCGTTTGGGAACCCGATCCGTTGACCGTGGCCACCTGGATGGAAAAATCATTGATCCGGGTTTTCGCTCCACCGACAGGCGAGGGGGCGGCAAGGGCGGCAGTCATAGGACTCCTTTCTCAGCGGGGCAATGGCGACGAAGAGGGCGTAAATACTAGGTTCACCAAAGCATCCTCGAGTATGGCAGAGGCCACGGAGGGCATCCAGGCAAGGTGTCGGGACGGGTCCTGGCAGAGGTCTTAAATAAAGCGAAAAAAAAGGGATTGACGACCCGGGGATCGACTCTTACTTTGAAGAGCATGAAAGCCAGCGATCTCACCAAACGCCAGCAGGCCGTCCTGATGTTCATCCGCACCTTCGTGCAGGAGGAGGGGCGAAGCCCGACCCTGGCGGAAATCGCGAAAGGGGTGGGGTCGAGCGCCGTGTCCACCATCCACAAACACGTCCAGCACCTGATGGACAAGGGGTTCCTTGTCCGCAGCCACGGCAAGGGGAACAACCTGGTGGTGGCGGCAGGGCCGGCGATGGATGAGGTGTCCACGCGGACGGAGCGCGCCGAGCCCCTGAGCCCCGTGCGGATCTTCCCGTTCTGTGGGGATGTGGCCGCCGGTTCCCCCATTCTGCCCGAGAGCAGGGCCCTCCCCATCGAAGTACCGAACAGCATCCACCGCCAGAAGGAGGAGCTCTTCGTGCTTCGGGTGCGGGGCGACTCCATGGTGGACGACGCCATCCTCGACGGAGATCTGGTGGTGTTGCAGCGCAAGGGCGAGTACCGCAACGGCGACCGCGTGGTGGCGCTCATCGACCAGGAAGAGGTCACCCTCAAGGAGTTTCGCCGGGACAATCGGGGCGTGTGGCTCATCCCGCACAATCCCGAGCTCCAGCCCCGCTGCTACGCCCCCGAGAGCATCGACATCCAGGGCGTGCTCGTCGGCGTCATGCGCAGCTGCTGAGCGCCGAGTGCCCTCTTGGGAAAGATGAGATAAGCGGAGGATCGCTGAGGGGCCGAGGAAAGCGGAGAAAAGAATTCGTTTCGTCCTCTGCTTCCCTCCGCTCCCTGCAGACCTCCGTTTACCTGAGCCTTTTCCGCGAACAGCGGAATGCAGGGTCAGGACAGCCGATCGCGGATGGCCCGGCCCATCGCGGAGGTGCCGAGGGTGCCGCCGAGATCCCGTGTCTTCGCGCCGTCCGCCAGAGCGCCTGACACGGCGGTTTCCACCGCTTCGGCCTCGGCTTCCCAGCCCAGGTGCCGGAAGAGCAGGGCGGTGCTGAGGATCATGCCCACGGGGTTGGCCAGGTTCTTGCCCGCAATGTCCGGCGCGGAGCCATGCACCGGTTCCGCCAGGACCGCGCAGCGGAAGGGGCGGTGCGGTGCCCAGCTCAAGGAGGGAGCCGTGCCCATGCCGCCGGCGAAGGCTGCGGTGAGGTCGCTGATGAGGTCCCCCAGGTAGTTGTCAGCGGCGATGACGCCGAAGGAGCCGGGATCCTGCACCAGGGCGCAGAGCAGGGCATCCGCGTGCATGGCGCGGGAGGACACCTCGGGATGCTTTGCCTGGAGTACCTGGAACAGCCGCACCCAGAGTCCGTGGCCATGCTTCAGCACGTTTGCCTTGTGCGCCAGGGTGAGGGTGCAGCCGCGGTGCGCGGCTCTGACGAAGGCCGCCTCCAGCAGGCGGCCCACAGCCGCCTCCGTGTGGACGGCCAAATCCACGGCCCGCCCAGGCTCCGTGGATCCCTGCAGGCAGTAGGCTCCCTCCGTGTTCTCCCGGAAGACCTCGAGATGGAGCCCTTCGGGTCCGGTGCCGGGAAGGGGCCGGCATGGGCGGAAGTTGACGGTGAGCTCCAGCCCCTGCCGGAGGCGCAGGAGGATCGCCTCGGCATGGCGTCCGTCCGGGACCCGCGGATCGCCCACGGCCCCGAACAGGATGGCGTCGAATCCATCGCGGAGATCGGCATAGGCGGCCTCGGGCAGGGTCTCGCCGGTCGCGAGGAAGTGCTCCGCCCCGAAAGGCATCGGGATGGCTTCCAGATGGCGTCCCCGCGATCTGGCCCAATCCAGCAGAGGTCTGGCCTCGGCCATGACCTCCAGACCGGCTCCGTCGCCGGGGATGAGGGCCATGCGTATCGCGACATCCAAGGTGGCTGCTCCGTTTTCTGTTCCCGTGCCAAGCCGATGGTGCCACACTCCCACCCCTCGGGAGGCGGCCATGGGTCGTGGATGGAGGACGGCGATGGGAATTCTGGCGATCTTCGGCGCGGCCAGCGCAGGGGGGGTCAAGGAGGGGATGAAGGCCCCGGCCTTCGAGGCCCTGGACCAGCATGAAGCCCTCGTCCGCCTGGCGGATTTCCAGGGCAAGTCGGCCGTGGTGCTCTATTTCTATCCCAAGGACGACACGCCCGGCTGCACGGCCGAGGCCTGCAGCCTGAGAGACGGGTTCGCGGCCATCCAGGCCGCGGGGGCGGTCATCCTCGGGGTGAGCGCGGACACCACGCAGAGCCACAGGGCCTTTGCCGAGAAGTTCCGCCTGCCCTTCAGCATCCTGGCTGATCCCGACCGGCGGATCATCGAGAGCTACGGGGTGAAGATGCCCCTCCTCGGCATGGCCAAGCGAATCACGGTCCTCATCGACCGGCAGGGCATCGTCCGGAAGGTCATCACCGAGGTCCGCACGAAGGACCACGATCAGCAGGTGCTGGCCCTCCTCAAGAACCTGTCCTGAAGGCGGAAAACCCGCATTTGCGTTGAGCCCGGCGGGTTTTCCGGGCTAAACTTCTTTCTCCCAAGAGGTTCAGGAATGGTCTTCTTCAACCACGCCACCCGGCAGATGACGGCGAAGATCGTCTACTACGGGCCCGGCCTGTGCGGAAAGACTACCAACCTCAACACCATCTACAGTAAGACGAGCCAGAGGGCCCGCGGCGAGATGGTCAGCCTCAACACCGAGACCGACCGCACCCTCTTCTTCGACCTGCTGCCCATGGATGTGGGCGTGGTGGCCGGTTTCAGGACCAAGCTCCAGCTCTACACCGTGCCTGGCCAGGTGTTCTACAACAGCACCCGCAAGCTCGTGCTCAAGGGTGTGGACGGCATCGTCTTCGTGGTGGACAGCCAGGTGCCCATGCTGGACGCCTGCCGCGAGAGCTGGATGAACCTGGAGGAGAACATGCGGGAGCTGGGGCTCAACCTCCAGGACATCCCCGTGGTCTTCCAGTGGAACAAGCGGGACCTGAAGAACGTGGTCTCCGTGGATGAGCTGGAAGCGGTCTTCAATCCCCGGGGCGTGCCCAGCTTCCAGTCCGTGGCGTCGGACGGGACGGGCGTCTTCGAGACCCTGCGCGGCATCACCAAGCTGGCCCTGTCCCACATCAAGACCCACGTGCTCGAAGAGCCCCAGGCGGCTCCCGCCCCCATGGCTTCCCAGGTGCCTCCGGAATCGTCCGAGATCGAGGCCCTCACCTTGTCGGACCTGCCTTCCGTCACGGATCTCCTCGACATGGATGGGCCCGTCCAGCCGTCCGGGGTCGGCCCGCTGCCGGATCTGGACGACGATACCGGCATCTTCATCGAGGCGCCCCATCTGCCGGAACCTCCCGCGGGAGACGACGGTCTGGCTTTCCTCATGGAGGAGGGCGAGCCCGGGCTCGATGCCGAGGCCTTCTCAGGCCTCCAGGAGGAAGCCCCGATCGCAGAGGCCCAGGAACCGGCTCCGGAGGCCGTGACGCCTTGGGAACCCGCGCCCACAGTCCTCCCGCCCGCGCCCAAGCCCGTCGTGAAGGCCGATCCGCTGGCGGCCCTGGCCTCTCTGAAAGTCGAGGCCCGGCGGCCGGCCCCGCACTCCAGGAACCCGGATCCCAAGGACGCCATCTCCTCGCTGCTCGAGGAACTGACCCAGGTGGGCCGACAAGGCGCCCCGTCGGTGCTGCGGATCGAGGTTCCCTCGGACCTGGAGGGCCAGGAGATCGAGGTGGTCGTCCAGCTGCGCCATCAGGGGACCGTCCTGGCCGAGGGACAGGTCCAGCGGCCGGCCCCGGCCAAGGGCAGCACGGCCAAGCTCAGCGTCGAACTGAAGCGGAGCTGAGATGAGCTTCCGTCCGCATGCCTTCTGCCTCGCGACCCTGCTCGCGGGGCCCCTGGCCGCGGCCCTGCCCGGATGGTGGACCGCCTTCCCGAAGGTGCCGGTCCTGGCCAGCCGCTTCCGCCAGGAGAGCGACAGTGCGGTGTTCGGGAAGATGGCCCGGGAGGGGAACCTGCTGCTGGCCCGAGGCGGGAAGCTCAAGGTGACCTACGACACGGGCCTGACCGTGACCTCCGACGGCCGCCATCTGGTGCAGTACGATCCCGATACGCGGACAGCCCAGCGGGTGGAACTGGCCCGGGCCGTGCGCGACTTCCCCCTGCTGGGGATCCTGCTGGATCCCGCCCGGATCGGGACCCTCTACCGGGCCGAATCCGCCGGCGGGGAGGCCGTCAAACTGGTTCCCCGGGCGCCGGACATCCCCGCGCTGACCGCCACGGGCCGGAAGGGCCTGCTGCACACCCTCGAGTGGACCGATCCCACGGGAGCCCGCCAGCGGCTGGAGCTGCTGGACCCGAAGACGCCGCCGTCCCCGGGTCCGGCCGCCTTCAAGGCCCAGGTACCCCCCGGTACCCGCTGGGCTACTCCGAACGGCTGAAGGCGTCGAAGACTTCCGCCTGCGGGAACCGCTCCCGCAGCCAGGCGTCGAGTCCCGGCACCGTGTCGAAGATGCGCTCGGCCCCCGCGTCCTCCAGCTCCCGCCGGCTGCCGTAGCCCCAGCCCACCCCGATGGCCTCGAGGCCGTGGTCCCGGGCCGCGATCATGTCCACGCCCCGGTCGCCGATGAATACGCCACCGGGCCAGAGGGTGCCCTGGCGCACCAGACCCGCCACCACGTCGGTCTTGGGCTGCCAGCGCCCCTTCAGGGTGCTGCCGAAGATGTCGTCGAAGATGAGGTTCAGGTCGAACTGGTAGGCGATGCGCCGGGCGAAGAGGGCCGGCTTGGCGGACACGATGTAGATGCGGTGGCCCTGGCGCTTCAGGCGGTGCAGCAGGTGGAAGACGCCGGGGTAGAGCTCGTGCTCGAAGACACCATCCTCCCGGTAGCGGTCCCAGTAGAAGTCCAGGGCCTCCTCCAGCCGCTCCGGATCCTGCAGGCCCTCCAATGTGGCCAGGGACTCGCGCATGCCAAAGCCGATCCAGCCGCGGACCGTGGGCTCGTCCGGAAGGACCAGGCCGAACGCGTCGCAGGTCTTCCGCAGGCAGTTGCGGACGCCCAGCAGGGGGTCCACCAGGGTTCCGTCCAGGTCGAAGCAGACGAGGCCGGGCGCCTCCTCCGAAGCGGTCATCGGCGCCCTACTTCTTCTTCTTGTCGAAGGCCTCGATGGCGGCCCGCACGAAGGCGTGGGCCTCGTCCTTGCCGCCCCAGCCGTCGCTGGAGACGCTCTTGCGCTCGAGATCCTTGTAGGTGAGGAAGAAGTGCTCCACCTCGAGCAGGAAATGCGGGGGCAGGTCGCTGCGGGACGTCACATGGGCATAAGTGGGGTCGTCCGTCGCCACGGCCAGGACCTTCGAATCCAGACCCTTGTCGTCCCTCATGCGCAGCAGGCCGATGGGCCGGGCGCGCATCACCACGCCGGGATAGGTGGCGCCGTTGATGAGCACGAGGATGTCCGCGGGATCGCCGTCTTCGGCCAAGGTGCCGGGGATGAATCCGTACTCGGCCGGATAGTGGAAGGGCGAGAACAGCACCCGGTCCACGTGGACCAGGCCCGTGTGGTGATCGATCTCGTACTTGATCCGGGAGCCCGTGGGGATCTCGATGATGGCGTTGACGATCTCAGGCGCCTGCTTGCCGGGATCAAGGTGGACCAGGGACATGGAAGCTCCACGAAGGCCTCGATTTTCGCATGTCCTGTGATGTCCGTCACGCCCGTGGGGCCCGAGAACGCCCCTCAGACCTGTTCCGTCAGCCCTATCAGGGCCTCGCGGAGCTCGCCCCGCGGTTCCGATTCGAGGACGCCTCTCAGGAGCGCTGCGGCGGCGGGTGTCCCCAGGTCCGCGAGGGCCCGGGCGGCCGCCAGCCGGACGGGAGCCGATTCCGTGCCAGTGAAGAAGCCCCGGCGCCGGACCAGCTCCGCCAGGGAGGGCTGGGCCTCAGGCGAGCCGATGGCCCCGAGGGTCTCGATGGCCTTGATCCGCAGCTTCTCCATGGCGCGGCGGTCCTGGGCGAACTCGGCGATGGCGGGCAGACCGGCCACGGACTTGAGCTGGCCCAGGGCGAAGAGCACCTCTTCGAGCGCGCCCGGATCGGTCTCCTTCACGCGGGAGATGAGATACGGTTCGGAGGCCGGGCCGCAGAGGCGCCACAGGGAGCGGATGGCCACCCGGCGGACCCGCGGCTCCGGATGTCGGAGCAGGGGCGCGATGGCGGGGAGGAGGCCGGCATCGCCGACGTCCGTGAGGAGGGTGAGGGCGTTCCGCACCAAGTACCAGGTGGGCGATTCCAGCGCCTGGAGGATGGGAGGAAGGGCCGCCGGGCCCATCTGGCGGATGGCCTCCACCAGCCGGCCCCGCTTCACGCGGTCCTCCTCCTGGCCCAGGTAGGTCATCAGGTGGTGGACCATGGGGACGCCGATGAACTCGAGGTAGGGGAAGACCTCCGAGGCGAGGTGGGCCCGGTCCATGCCGTGGAGGTGGGCCACCACGTCGTCGAGGACGCCCGGGCGGCGGAGGGCCTCCAGCAGCCGGTCGTAGGCCTCCTGGCGCCAGGGCTGGGGGTGGTCGAGGAAGGCGCAGGCCCCTTCGAGCTCCCGGACGTCGGAGAGGACCCGGTTGAGGTCGCCCCGGGTGACGTGGGCCCGGAGCAGGGTCTCCAGGGCCTCGGTGGTCCAGCGGTGGACCGGAGGATCGGGCTCCCAGGGGAAGTTGGCCTTGAGACCCTCGGCCAGGGGAGCCTCGATGTCCGGGGGCAGGCCCGGAGCGTGGGCCCACCGGGCGATCCCCGCCAGGGTCTGGGCGGACTGCAGGCGCAGCAGGCGCTCCTGGCGGAGGGCGTCCAGGAGCAGCTCCTGCACGCGGACGAAGTCGTCGATCCGGCCGAGGTCGAGCAGCTCCCGCAGGAAGGCCAGCCGCTCTTCCAGGGTGAGGTCGAAGAGGCAGCCCTCCTCGAGGACCTTCACGAGCCTCGCTTCGAGGCTGAGGTCCTCCCAGTTCACGCGCCGCAGGAGGAGGCCGATCTTGTTCGCGTCGTGCCTCTGGCCCCGAAGGAAGTCCCCGAGGCCGCCCCGGACCTGATCCTTGTCCGGCAGCAGGGCCAGGATGCCCTGGACCGGGCCCGCCAGCTGCCCCCACTCGGCCCCCTGGCCGAGCAGCCCGGCCACCGCCTGCTGCAGGAGGCCCCCTGCCAGGCCCTGAACCCCGGCGGCGAGCCCGGCGGGGTCCTGGGGGAGGGTGCCCAGACCGGCCAGCAGGCGGAGGAGGGTTCCCGGGCCGAGGCCCGAGAGCACCTCCCGCAGCGTGTCCAACTGATCGGCGGAGGGGTGGTCCGGTCCAAAGCCCAGCTCGGTGCCCAGGGCGCCGAGGCCTCCCAGGTGGAGGGGCTGGAAGTCCTGGAGGAAGGCCAGCTCGTCGGCCTCGGCGGCACCGGGCCCTGCGCCCATCGGCAGGGAGAACAGGAGGGCCTCCCGGATGGCCTTCACCAGCGGATCCTCGACGGGCGGGGCCTGGACCGAGGGGGCGCGGTTCAGCTCCCGGTCGGGCTCCTCCCCCTCGTCGCCCTCCAGCACCACCTGGTAGCGGACCTGGGTGATCTGGACGCGCTTCACGCCCGCAGCCAGCAGCATGCTCTCGAGCCCGCCCAGCTCCTGGACCCGGGTAGGCCGGGTCCCCAGGGCCTCCACCAAGGCCCCGAACTCGTCCAGCGTCACCCCGCGCTCGACGATGAAGCCGCTCACGCCTCGCTCGGTGACCTGCCGGACGAGGGCGGCGAGGTGCGGGCTGCGGTCGTCCTGGGCCTCGCCATTGAAGAAGGGCCGCGTTCCCGAGACCACGAACTGGATCCGCGAGCGTTCCTCCAGCTGCTGCTGCAGGGTGGCATAGGCAGCGGTCACGGCGTCCCTGGAACGGGGGTGGGCCGCGGTGTACATCTGCAGGGACCGGAAGGCCACGGCCAGGCTCTGGGCCAGCTGGAGGACATCGCTCATATCGGGCTCATGGGGGAGTCGCCTCCATGGGATCGGACCATTCCCGGCGCAACTGGGCGTAGTGGGCCTCCAGGAAGGCCAGGCGGCGCCGGCCCTCTTCGCGGGCCGGCTCCGTGTTGAAGCTCGCAGTGATGCCCCGGGCCAGCTCCAGCCAGGCCTCGCCGCGGCGGAGGATCTCCGCCGTGGTGATGGGCTGGAAGGCGCCGCTGATGCAGCCGAAGTGGATGAGGCTCGCGGCGCCGATCTTGCTCAGCTTGTCGCAGTCCCAGAGGCAGGCGGTCTCCACGGGCTCCAGCCGCTTCGTGAGCTTCAAACCCACGTGGTGTTCGATGGCGTGGCGCACGGCGGGGATCTTCCCCGGCGGGAAGTCCGTGGCCGAAAGGATCTCCTCCACTTGGGTCGAGGCGTCCTGGGCGTGGGTGTCCTTGGCGTGCGGATCCTTGAGCCGCTTGGCCACGTCATGCAGCCAGGCTGCGCACTCCACCACTTCGAGGTCCGCGCCCACCAGGGGCGCCAGCCACCGGGCCAGGAGCACCGCCGCGTAGGTGTGCTCGAAGCGGTAGTTGAAGATGGGCTGGTATTCGCCGTTCACCTGGTGGCCGATGCCCCAGAACCGGATGGCGTCGGCATCGGAGAAACGCCGGAGCGCCAGTTCGCAGGCAGGCCGCCAGGGGGTGGTCATGGGCAGACGTCCTGGTGGGCGCGGAGGGCGCCGAGGGTGGCGTCGATCTCCTGGAACATCACCCGGTCGGTCCAGGGGGCGCAGGCCTCCGCCAGGCGGGCAACCAGGGGCTGGAGGCCCGCGGCCGGGGCGAGCCCGAGGATGCGCAGCCCCTCGAGGGCCATGCGGGCCTCGATGGCCAGCACCTGCTCGAGGGCGTCCACGGCGCGCAGCAGCTTGCGGGCGGCGATGGGGCCCATGCTGACATGGTCCTCCTTCCCGGCGCTGGTGGGGATGGTGTCCACGCAGGCCGGATGCGCCAGGCCCTTCATCTCGCTCACCAGGGCGGCCGAGGTGACATGGGCCATCATGAAGCCGGATTCGAGGCCGCCGTTCTGGGTGAGGAAGGCCGGAAGGTCCGAATAGGCCGGGTTCACGAGGCGCTCCTGCCGGCGCTCGGAGATGCTGGCGAGGTCCGCCGCCGCGATGGCGAGGACATCGCAGGCGAAGGCGGGATACTGGCCGTGGAAGTTGCCACCGGAGCGGGACTCCTGAGTGTCTGTAAAGATCATCGGATTGTCCGTGGCGCTGTTGAGTTCTCGCTCGAGGATGGCCCCGGCGAACTGGAGGGCGTCCCGCGTCACGCCGTGAACCTGGGGGATGCAGCGCAGGCTGTAGGCGTCCTGCACGCGGTGGCAATCCTTGTGGCTTTCCGAGATCTCGCTGGAGGCGCCCAGGATGCCTCTCATGCGCTCGGCCACCTCGATCTGGCCCGGGTGGGGCCGTGCGGCGTGGATGCGGGGATCGAAGGCGGCACGGGTGCCGCGCAAGGCCTCCAGGCTGAGGCCCGCGATCTCGTCGGCGAGGTCCGCCAGGCGCGCGAACTTCTCCGCGGCCAGGTTGCCCAGTGACGTGATGAGCTGGGTGCCGTTGATGAGGGCGAGTCCCTCCTTGGCCTGGAGGGTCACGGGCTTCAGGCCTGCCTTCGCCAGGGCCTCGCCGCCGGGGATGTGCCCTGTTCCGGACCACGCCAGCCCTTCGCCCACGAGGAGCAGGGCCATGTGGGCCAGGGGGGCCAGGTCGCCGCTGGCGCCCACGCTGCCCTGGCTGGGCACCACGGGCACGATGTCGCGGTTGAGGCATTCCGCCAGCAGCCGGATGGGCTCGGGACGGATGCCGCTGTGGGCCTTCAGCAGGCAGTTGATGCGCGCGGCCATGAGGGCCCGGGTCTGGTCCTTGGGCAGGGGCTCGCCCACGCCGGCGGCGTGGCTGCGCACGAGGTTGAGCTGGAGCTGCTGGAGCTGGTCCGGGGGAATCACCACCGTGGCGAACTGGCCGAAGCCCGTGTTGATGCCATAGACCGTGCGGCCCTCGGCCACGATGCGGTCCACCACGGCCCGGTTCTCCGTCACGAGGGCCAAGGCGCCTTCGTCGAGGGCGACGCCCTCGCCGGCGGCGATGCGCGTCAGCAGCGTGGCGGTGAGAGAGCGTCCATCGAGGCGGATCATGCGGGCACCTTGCGGGAGAGGGTGAGGGCGAGGAGGAGGGCGAGGCCCATGGTGAGGCCGGCCACCGTGTACGAGGCCTGGCCGCCCCAGCGGGCGAAGGCGAAGGTGCCGACGGCTGGGCCGATGATGCGGCCCAGGCCCGTCATGGCGTTCAGCACGCCGAAGAGGCTGCCCTGGTCCTCCGGCGGGGTCAGCCGGCTGGCGAGGGCCGAACCGGCGGTGTTGCTCATGCCGCTGCCCCAGGAGAGGGGGATGAACAGCAGCACGAAGGGCCACATCCAGGCGGCCTTGGGCATGAGGGGCAGGGTGATGCCCAGGATGAGCAGGCCGGCGATGAGGGCCATCCGCTCGGGGATGCGCTTGGAGACCATTCGCACGAGGCCGCCCTGGTAGATCACCATGAGGATGCCGATGCCGGCGAAGAGGAAGCCCACCTCCCGCTGGTGGAAGTCGAACCGGGCATGCACGAGCAGGGCGAAGGTCCCCTCCATCATGGAGAAACCCGCCATCGCGAGCAGGGACACGATCAGCAGCTGGGGCATGCCCGGGCGCTTGAAGGCCTTCACCAGGGCATGGCCGCGGGTCTCGCGGGAGCGTGCCCGCGCAGCATGGTCGAGGGTCTCGGGAACCCACAGGGCCACCAGGAGAGAGGCGGTCAGGGACAGACCCGCCGCCACGAAGAAGGGCAGGTGCCAGCCGCGGGTCGCGAGCAGGTGATGCCCGAAGGCGCTGCCGCTGAGGATGCCGGCCATGGCGGGGCCCAGCACGAAGCCCAAGCCGAACGCGGCGCCGATCATGCCCATGGCCTTGGAGCGCTCCTCCGGGGCCGAACTGTCCGCCATGGCCGCCTGG
The DNA here is from genome assembly GCF_022808935.1 of Geothrix sp. SG200. Taxonomy (GTDB): domain Bacteria; phylum Acidobacteriota; class Holophagae; order Holophagales; family Holophagaceae; genus Geothrix; species Geothrix alkalitolerans. Next base: position 397,912 of record NZ_JAKZFR010000002.1, on the reverse strand, counting down.
GCCACTGAGATGTTGCCGCCGGTGATGCCATCCAGGATGCGCGCCGCCAGCATCCACTCGAAGCGGCTGGTGAGGGCCAGCATCAGGTAGCCGATGGCCGACCCCACCAGGCTCATCCACAGCACGGGCTTTCGCCCCACCTTGTCCGAGGTGCGGCCCAGGATGGGCGAAGCGATGAATTGCATGAGGCTGAAGCTGAGGAAGCCTACACCAGCCCAGAAGGCTCCCGGTGTCGTGCCCGTGCCGCCGAGGCCGAGGAAATGGTTGACGCCCTCCATCCAGGCGCTGGGGTGGTCCGCGATCTCCTTGGCATAGAGGGGCAGGATCGGGATGACGATGCCGAAACCCAGGAGGTCGGTGAACACGGTGAGAAAGATGGCCAGCCTGGCGCGCTTGGAAGACGGCATGAGGATCTCCAGCCGACCAGTTTAGCTTGGGATGCGTCTCAGCTTCCCAGGGCTCTCTGGATGACGGCCTTCAGGTCCTTGAGCTGGTAGGGCTTCTGGAGGAAACCCGTCGGTCCGCCTTCGGGGAACGTCTGGAGGGAGTCCTGCTCTGAATACCCACTGCTGAGGACCACGGGGATGGTCGGATCCAGGTTCCGCATGGTCCGGAAGGCCTCCCGGCCATCCAGGCGGGGCATGGTGAGGTCCATGATCACCAGATCAAGGTTCTTCCCGTGCTCACGGAATCGCTCCAGGGCCTCGAGGCCATCCTGGGCGACCAGCACCTGGAACCCGAGTGAATCGAGGGCCGTTCCCGTGCTCCGGAGGATCTGCTCCTCGTCGTCCACGAGGAGCACGAGCCCCCGGAAGGGCGCCGGCTCGGGATGCGAGGCCTGCCTGGACCTGGAAGCGGGGGCTTCGTCCGCGGCGGGGAAACAGAGCCTGAACCGGCTGCCCCGGCCGACCTGACTGGTGATGTTCAGGCCGGCGCCGTGGCCGCGGAGGATCCCGAGCATGGCGGAGAGACCGAGTCCCCGGCCCGCGGCCTTGGTGGTGAAGAAGGGATCGAAGATGCGGTCCATCACCTCGGGCGTCATGCCGCAGCCCGTGTCCTCGACTTCGAGAAGCACGTGGCGCCCTGGTCGGGGAGCCTCGAGCCTGAACTCGTTCCGGAGGGTCGAGGCGTCGAGATCCCGGGCCGAGGTGGTGATGTGGATGGTGCCTTCCTGGTCGCCTATGGCGTCGGAGGCGTTGGTGACCAGGTTCATGATCACCTGCTGGAACTGGGCCGCGTCGGCTTGGATGGCCGGGAGGTCGGCGGCCAGCTCCAGGTGGAGGCGGACCTTCTTGGAGATGGATACTTCGAGCAGGTGGGTGAGGTCCTGGACGACGGCGTTGAGGTCGTGGGGCCGGACCTCGAAGTGGCCCCGTCCCGAGTAGGCCAGCATCTGCTTCGTGAGTTCGGTGGCGCGCAGAATGGCCGCCTCCATGTTGGCGAGGTAGGGCCGGGCCGGGGCGGTTTCGGGGAGCTTGAGCTGGGCGAGGTTCAGGTTGCCCAACACCACGGTGAGCAGGTTGTTGAAGTCATGCGCGATGCCTCCCGCCAGCACGCCCAGGCTCTCCAGCTTCTGGCTCTGGCGCAGCGCCTCCTCGGCGCGCCGGCGGTCCGTGATGTCGAGGAGGTAACCCAGGTGGTAGCCGGGGTCCGACCCCTGCCCGGCCACCGAGGTGCTGAAGTCGTAGAACCACCGGTATTCCCCGGCAGCCGTCCGCAGCTGGTATTGCTGCTCGTAGTGGGTCTGGCCCCGGGCCCTGAAGGCCGCCGCGGCCAGGTGGATGGCCTCCACCTCATCGGGATGCACCAGGCTGTTGTAGGGAACCCGGCCGCTGACGAGGTCCTCCGGGGTGTACCCCAGGATGGCCTGGACGTTGGGGGACACGTAGTCCACCGGCCACCCCTCGGCGGCGCGCCAGCGCACCACCATCACGGGTCCGCCCACGAAGAGTCCGCGCTCCGCCTGGAGCGCCTGCTCGACGGCCTTGCGATCCGAGATGTCCCGGGTGATGGAGAGCAGGCAGGGCGTGCCATCCACCTCCATGATCTTTCCGGACATGAGGCCCGTGAGGAGGCTGCCGTCCTTGCGGCGGAAGGGGGCCTCGAGGCCCGTGAACTCCCCGTGGTCGCGGATGAGGCGTACGGCCCGTTTCCGGTCCTCGGGCTGGGCCCAGACCATCAGGTCCAGGGCGGTCCGGCCCAGGGTCTCCTCCCGCGTCCACCCCGTGAGGCGCGTGAAGCCGTCGCTGATGTCCAGGTAAGTGCCATCGTCCAGGCTGGTCAGGTTGATGGCGTCCGGGCTGGCCTGGAAGACCTTGGTGAATTTCTCGCCGCTGACGCGGAGGGCGTCCTCGGCGGACCTCCGCTCGATGGCCATGGCCACCTGGCCGGACACATAGACCAGCAGATCCCGCTCTTCCGGGGTGTACCTCCGGTCGCCTTCGTAGATCTGGATGGCCAGGACGCCGAACACACCCTCGCTGCCCACCAGAGGCACCCCCAGCCAATCCAGGAAATCTGTCCCGAACGGCTCCACCGCCATGGAGGCCTCCAGTCCCCGGAGGACTTCCGTGTCCAGAAGCAGGGGCTGCTCCGTGCGGAGTACGTACTCCGTGAGCCCTCGCCGAAGCCGCCTCGGCTCGGGTTTGGGGTCCTGCGCGTCCACGAAATAGGGGAAGGAGACGGTGTCGGAGGGCTTGTCCCACAGGGCGAAGTACAGGTTCTCGGCCGGCATGAGGTCCCGCACGATGGTGTGGACCCGTGCGTAGATCTCCTGGAGGTCGGTGGCGCGAAGCGCCGCCTCTGCGATGCGGTAGGTGGCGTTCAGGTAGCGGCGTACCAAGGCCAGGGCCTCGGCGGGATCCTGGGGTTCCCCTGGCGGATGCATGGGGCCGTTATCGGGTCATCTGCCACCCAGCTGTAGAACTGGACGGGTTCAGGCCCATCGGAACCGCCGCACCGCCAGGGCGAAGGCCGCCAGGCCCCAGACGGCCACGATGGCCAGGCCGGCCCCGTGCCCGGCCAGGGAACCCCCATCGTTGAACACCGCCCGCAGGGCCCGCAGGAAGGGGGCCAGGGGCGCCATGGCCACGGCGTGCTGGAGCCAGGCCGGGGCGGAATCCAGCGTGAAGTAGACGCCGCTCAGCAGCATGAGAGGGAAGAACACCAGGTTCGAGATGGCCGCGTAGCCCTCGGAGGTGTCCGCAAAGCCGCTGAGGGCGAAGCCGAAGGCCATGAAGCAGCCCGTGCCCAGGGTCATGATGAGGAACAGGTCGATGAACGAGCCCTGGTTCTCGATGCCGAAGACCAGGCGGCCCACCAGCAGCAGGATGGCGGCCTGGATCACCGTCACCGTCAGGCGGTGCAGCACCTGGCCCAGGAGGAAGATCCACTTGGGCAGCGGCGTGACGGCCAGGCGGCGGAACTTGCCCTTCTCCCGGTAGGACACGTTCACCATGCCCACGCTGAAGAGCCCCATGCTGACGAGGTTCAGTCCCAGCAGGCCCGGCAGCAGGAAGGCGGCGTAGTTGGCGGAGTGCTTGTGGCCGGGGCTCTCCACCGAGACGGGGATCCGCTGGGGCTCGGGCGACCCGCTCAATCGCGCCTGGGCCATGAGCCAGGCCTGGTTCACCAGTCCCGCCGTGGCGCCGGCCTGGGCCATGAGGTAGCTGTTCAGGCGCAGGCGGTAGCCCGCGCCATCGGTCTCGAGCTGGGCGGCGGTCTCGCCCCGCGCCCAGCGGGCCTCGGCCTCGGCCTTCGGGAGGGTCTGGACCTTGAGCTGGACATCGGCCAGGGCCTGGTCCAGGGCCGAGTCCTGTGGGCCCGGAGCCGGGGCCTGTACGCGGACCACGGAGAGCTTCGGCCCGCCGCCGTCCCGGAAGATGACGCCGAAGCCCAGCAGCAACACCACCGGGAAGGCGAAGGTCCAGAACATGGCCACGCGGTCCCGGCGGTAGAGCCGCCATTCCATCGCGAACTGGCGCCAGAGCATCATCACTACTCCCTCAGGCTGCGGCCGGTGCGGTGCAGGAAGACGTCCTCCAGCGTGGCCCGCCGGATGTGGACCTGCTGGAAGGGAACGGCGGCAGACTCAGCAGCCTCCAGCAGGCGCGGCAGCAGGGCCTTGGGATCCGGCGTGGGGATCTCCCAGAGGTCCGCGCGCCGCTCCACGGCCTGGTCCAGTCGCGCCGCGAAGGCCGCCGGCTCGGGCGCGTCGCCCTCGAAGGTCAGCTCCACCACGCTGGGAATGGCCAGGTCCGAGATCAGCGAGGCCGGCGTGCCCGTGGCGATGACCTTGCCGTGATCCATGATGGCCAGCCGGTCGCAGAGCGCCTCGGCCTCGTCCATGTAGTGGGTGGTGAGCATCACCGTCCGACCCTCGGCCTTCATGCGGCGCACCACGTCCCACAGGCTGCGCCGGGCCTGGGGATCGAGGCCCGTGGTGGGCTCGTCCAGGAAGACCAGCTCCGGGTCGTTCACCAGGGCCAGGGCCAGGGCCAATCGCTGCTGCTGGCCGCCGCTGAGGGTGATGTGGTAGGCGTCGGCCTTCTCCTGGAGCTGCACCAGCTCCAGCAGCTCGCCGGTGCCCCGGCGCTTCGGGTAGTAGCTGCCGTAGAGGTCCAGGGCCTCCCGGGGCGTGATCTTGTTGAAGAGGCTGGTGCTCTGGAGCTGGACGCCGATTCGGGCGCGGATCTCCTGTCCCTGCTTCGCCCAGGTGAGGCCGAGGATCTCGATGTCACCGGCATCCGCGCTGGTGAGGCCCTCGATGATCTCCAGCGTGGTGGTCTTGCCCGCGCCGTTGGGACCAAGCAAGCCGAAGACCTCGCCCCGGGCCACCTCCAGGTCGACGCCGTCCACGGCCACCACCTTGGGAAAGGCCTTGCGGAGGCCGCGGATTCGCAATGCGGAGCCGGACATGGACACCTCGGAACCCACCATCATGCCCGGGTTCGATTCGATGTGCGCACAGGAAGGCGGGTCAGGACAAGTGGACCAGCGGGATGATCCCGAACCACAGGAGGTAGGTCAGGGCCAGGGCCATGATCCCGTCGATGCGCTCGCAGGGCGCGCCGCGGCGGAGGTAGCGGAGGATGGCGCGGACCAGCAGCAGCGCGTGGGGGAGGGCCAGGAAGATGGCGAGCCCGCTGGTACCGGCGAAGATCCCCAGTCCCTGCCAGGCCACCCCGCAGGCGGCCGCGGCCACGGTGAAGACCAGGGCGGCCCAGGCGGCGCCCCGGCGCCCCAGGAGCACCGCCAGCGTCCGCTTGGCCACGGCCCCGTCCGCCTCATGATCCGGCAGGGCGGAGAGCGTGATGGCAGAGAGCGTGGCCAGGAAGAGGGGCAGGCCCATGAGCCAGGGGAAGGGATCCCGCCAGACGCCCGTCTGGAGCAGGCCCCCCACGAAGATGGCCGCGAAGCTGTGGGTGAGGCCCACATCCAGCTCCCCCAGGCCACGATAGACGAGCTTGAGGGGCGGCACCGTGTACCCCACCGCGAGGACGGCCAGGGCGAGCATGGCCGAGAGGCCCGGACCGGCCGGAGCCAGGGCGGCGCCCAGGGCCGTCAGCCCAGCGCCCAGCGCCAAGGCCAACGCGGCCATGGCCCGCCGGACGCTCTGCGGATGGAGCTCTCCGTCCGCCAGCAGGCGGCTGCCGCCGTTGAAGGGACCCGCGTGGCGGTTGAGGCGGTCCGTGCCCTGGTCGAACCAATCGTTGCTGACGACGGTAAGCGCCTCCATCAGGAAGAGGCAGAGATAGCCGAGCCAGTAGATCCGGGTCGAAAAGGCGCCCCCGTGCCGCGCCGCCGCCAGGGCGCCGATGGTGTAGGCCACCCAGGCCATGGGGTAGAACTGCAGGCGGAGCAGGCGTAGCCAGGCTCCGGTCCGGTGCAGGAACGCATGGCGGCGGAGCCGGCCTGGCAGGCGCTGCGCCTCCGCCCGGGCCCGATCCAGCCACCGGGCCCGCACCTCGGCGGTGGAGGACTTCACGGGGGCGAAGGTGGAGATGAAGGTGGGTGCCACGCCGCAGAAGCCCAGGGTGGCGCGCCGCATGGCCTGGTGGCCGGGCTGGCGGTAGATGAGCCGGTAGGCCCAGGTCGGCGTGTCCAAGGTCACCAGCAGGTGGGCCGAGCGCCCCTTCAGCAGCTTCGCCCAGGTGGCGGGGTCGTCCTCGTCGGCCGCGAAGGCGAAGCCGGGCGTGAGCACACGATCGAGGAAGCCCTTGAGCAGGGCGGGCACGGTGCCCCACCAGGCCGGGTAGACGAAGACCAGGTGGTCGGCCCAGCGGATCAGGGCCTGGGCCCGGGCCAGGTCCGGCTCCAGGGCCTGGTCCCGGGGCGAGGGCGTCCGCACATTGGGCTCGAAGGCGAGGCTCGCGAGGTCCAGGCGCAGCACCTCGAAGCCCGCGGCCCGGGCGCCCGCCGCGTAGGCCGAGGCCAGGGCCCCGCAGAAGCTTTCCACGCGGGGGTGACCCAGGATCACGAGGATCCGGCGGGCCCGCTGTTCCGAGGATGCCGGCACAAGCCCTCCCTGGGGACCGGGCCATCCTACTCCTGGAGTTCCTGGAGCGGGTCAGATGCGCCAGAGGCCCCAGTCGGGCTGGAGGCCGGAGATCCGCCCTGCGGCCTCGTCCCGGGCCCGGATGCTGTCGTACCGGGCCGCCCAGCAGCTGCCCGAGCCGCAGAGCAGGGGCTCGCCGCTGGTGTCGCGCAGGGCGTCGCGTACTTCGGCCAGGGGCGGACACACCCACAGGGCCGCGCCTGTCAGGTCGTTGCGCCAGGGTGGCGCAGCGCCCTCGGGCTGGGAGGCCAGCGCCTCGGGGAAGGGGTAGCCCACGTCCTGGATGGCCCGATACACGCTCGGTGTGCTTACATGCAGGCCGGGGTGGACCAGCAGGATGGGTTCCAGCGGCACAGGCCGCAGGGGGAACACCCGCTCGCCCCGGCCCAGGCCCAGTACGGTGCCGCCCAGGAGGAACAGGGGCACGTCGCTGCCCAGGCGGGCCGCGAGGCCCAGCAGCACCGTGTCAGTGAGGCCCAGGTCGAACATCCGGTTCCCCAGCCGCAGGGCCGCTGCCGCATCGCTGCTGCCGCCGCCGAGGCCGGCGCCGTGGGGGATGCGCTTCTCCAGGCGCAGGACCGCGGGCAAGGGGCGCTGTGCGGCCTCCTCCAGGAGGCGCCAGGCCTTGATCACGAGGTTCGACTCGTCCGCCGTGAGGCCCTGGCCGGTGGGGCCGGTGATCTCGAGCGCCAATACCTGCGCGGGCTCGCCCGCGAGCGTATCCGTCAGCTCGGTCACACCCTCCAGCACGGTGGTGACCAGCTCCAGCTCGTGGAAGCCGTCCGCCCGCCGCCCGAGCACGGCGAGGAAGCGGTTGAGCTTGGCGGGGGCCTGGACCGTGAATCCCATGGCTCCAAGGTAGCGCATCGCTCCGCTAGGCTGGTCGGATGGTCCTCTTCTTCCGCACCCTCTGGAAGCTGCTCACGCTCTGGCGCCGTCCGGGACTCGATCCCCTGGATGTCTCCGTGCTGCATTTCCGGGTGTGGCCCAACGACCTGGACATGAACGTCCACATGAACAACGGGCGCTTCCTCAGCATCATGGACCTGGGCCGGTTCGACCTCACGTTCCGGACCAGGCTGGGCCGGGCCATGCTGGGCCACCGCTGGAAGCCCCTGGTGGGCGGCATCACCATGCGCTACCGCCGCAGCCTCGAGCTGTTCGAGCCCTTCACCCTGCACACGCGCCTGCTGGGCTGGGACGAGAAGTGGGTCTTCCTGGAGCAGCGTTTCCTGAAGCGGGACGGCGATCTTGCGGCCGAAGGTGTCGTGAAGGCCCTCTTCCGGGGGAAGGCCGGCAACGTCCCCCTGGCCGAGGTGCTGCGCCTGATGGGCTACGACGGGCCCCAGCTCGACGTGCCGGAGCACGTCCGCCGATGGGCGGAGGGTAGCGCTCCTGCCCGGCCAGCCACCCCCGGGATGCCAGCTCACCCGGATGGCTACCGCATCTCCCTGGATTCGGGGGAGCTCCAGATCGACGTGATCCACGGCTACCTCACCCGCAGCTACTGGTCCCCGGGCATCCCCCGCGAGGTGGTGGCACAAGCTGTGAGCCACAGCCTGTGCGTGGGCGCCTATGCCTCCGATGGCGCCCAGGTGGGTTTCGCAAGACTCGCCACGGACCACACCACCTTCGGGTACCTGGCGGACGTGTTCGTGCTGGAGGAGCATCGAGGCCGGGGGCTATCGAAGGCCATGGTCCGTGCCCTCATGGACCTGCCCGAGGTGAAGGGCATGCGCCGCCTGATGTTGGCGACCCGCGACGCCCACGGCCTCTACGCCAAGCTGGGCTGGAGCCCTGTCACCGATCCCTCTCCCTTCATGCAGGTCCAGCGCAGGGACCTCTACCAAGCCCAGGACCCGAGTCCTGAAGGCTGAATGCCGGCAGGCGAAGAGGTGGCGGGGAAAACGCGTGCGCGTTTTTCGTATGCGCGCGGACGCAGCCCGCGCGCCTGAGGACTGATCCCTGAGGGCTGCCCTACAGCCCGTCCTCGAGCTCGAACTCCGGATCGGGAATCGAGAGGATTTCCGGTCCGTCCTTGGTGATGGCGATGTCGTGCTCGAACTGGGCAGAGAGCTGGCCGTCGCGGGTGCGGACGGTCCAGCCGTCGGGCTCCACCAGGCACTTGTGGCTGCCGAGGTTGAGGATGGGCTCGATGGTGATGGTCATGCCCGGCTCCATGCGGAAGCCGGTGCCTGGCCGCTGGTCCGCGAAGACCACCTGGGGATCCTCGTGCAGGTCGCGCCCCAGGCCGTGGCCGATGTACTCGCGCACCACGGAGTAGCCGCGCTCCTCCGCGAAGGTCTGCACGGCCGTGGCCATGTCGCCCAGGCGCTCGCCGGGGCGGCAGTGCTCAATGCCCACGTACATCGCCAGCTGGGCCGTCTGGATGAGGCGGCGGGCCTCCTCGCTGATCTTTCCCACGCCCACGGTGAGGCAGGTGTCGCCATGGAAACCGTCCAGCTTGGCGCCGCAGTCGATGGCGATGATGTCGCCCTCCTGGAGCACGTACTTGGAGGGGATGCCATGCACCACCTTGTCGTTCACCGATGTGCAGAGGGTGGCGGGGAAGCCGTGGTAGCCCTTGAAGCTGGGCGTGGCGCCCTGCTGGCGGATGTAGGCTTCGGCCACGCGGTCGATCTCCAGGAGGCTCACGCCGGGCTTGGCGGCGCGGGCGGCCAGGCGGAGCGCGTTGGCGGCCACGCGGCCCGCCTCGCGAAGCTTCTCGATCTCCTTGCGGCTCTTGTAGCGGATCTGTTCTCGGATCAGGACCATCTTGCCCTCGGTCACCAGTCTAGCGGGGTGGCGGTAGAATGTCGGCATGGCGCGACCTCCGAAGACCCTGGTGACGATAACCCTGCTGGCTTCTGCCCTGGTGGTGGGCCTGATGGCCTGCCGCGGCGTTCCGGCAAGGCCCGCCTCGGTCTCCCAGGAGGCCATGTGGTGCCCGGAATCGAAGGAAGGCATCTTCCTCAAGGTGGGAGGCCACCAGGGCACCCTCTGGCAGCTGGAAATCTGGGACCGCAAGGGCCGCTCCCTGGCCTCGGGCTCCTTCCGGCTGCGCGGCTTCGCCAAGGCCAAGATCGTTCCCGAGGAAGTGGTGTCCTGGCAGAACGGCGTCCTGCAGCTGAAGGACGGCACCGTGCTGGTGCAGGAAGCCCCGGCCGCGCCCTGATGTCCTATACCCGCGAGGAGAAGGACTGGCTGGAGCGCGAGTGGGCCTTCCGGGCCTGGGGCCGCGCCGGCCTGCTCAGCACCGACGACTACCGCCAGGTGCTGGCCTGGGAGGCCGAAGGCGTGCCCATGGACCTGGTGGTGTCCGCCCTCAACGCGTTCTTCGATCGCCGCGGGAAGCGTGAGAAGCCCCGCACCTTCGTGGCCCTCAAGCACCTCGACCGCGACGTGACCAAAGCCGTGAAGCTCCGGGAAGCCGTGGTCCGCGCCGGGCCCGAGCTGGATGCGGGCAGGGGCTGGGACCAGGTCAAGAAGCCTCTGGGAGGCGACCCCGCCGCGAAGGCGGCCTTCGAAGCCTGGCAGCGCCTGCGGGTCGTCGCGCCCTCGCCGGAGTCCGCGGGCTACCTGGCCCATCACGACCAGGAACGGGAGGCTCGCGCCGCCCTCCTGGCCCTGGCCGAGGACGCCCTCGGGCCGGCCGCCGAAGGCCTGAAGGCCGAGCTGCGACAGCGCCTGGAAGCTTCCGACATGAAGGAAGGCAGCCTGGTGTGGAAGCGGGCCTGGAACCACCACTGGGCCCGCCTCGTGGCGGCCGCCTGGAACCTGCCGCTGGAGGGCGCATGACGGTCGACCCCCGCTGGCAGCAGCAGCTGGAGGCTCCGACGGAGCATTTCTTCGGGGCCTTCGCGACCCAGCTCGCCCAGTCGGACGGCCTGCGTGACGGGGTGCGCGAGGCGGTGAAGACCCTCGTCCCCCGCATTGACTGGGAGGCCTACCTGCCCCACGTGCCGCACGGCATCCTCGGCCTGCGGGCGGTGCTGCGCCTGCAGCCGCTGCTGAGCGAGGCGGGCTTCCACCGGGCCCTGGCCACGCAGCTGCACATGGCCGCCCACGAAGGGCGCCGGTCGCCCCAGAACCTGGCCCAGGTGTCGGCGGCCAAGGGCAGCGGCCACTGGCCGAACCTGGAGGCCTTCATCCAGTCCCGTCGGCCCGGCCTGGCCTACGCCGAGGCCCAGGGCTTCGACCATCCCGCAGAAGCCGACTTCCAGCGCCTTCGCGGGCTCACCGAGCTGGACATGGCCACGGTCGGGCACAAGGCGGTGGTGTGCGACCATCTCGCCGACCTGCACGAGCGACTGGAGCGGCCCAAAGCCACCGGGCGGAGGCTCCTCGGCTTGGCGGCCTGGGTGGCGGCCTCGCCGGAGGACACCTTCTGGGCCCGCCGCGCCGCCAAGCGGCTGGGTGACGCGTCGAGCGTGCCCTGGGCCCCGGCCACGCTCGACGCGGCGGCCTGGGAATCCCAGGTGCGCGAGATCTGCGACCTGGGCCTCGTGGCGCTCCTGGATCCCTTCACGGCCCGGCTGAAGGCGGGCCAGGGAAGCGGGGACACACTGGCGGCCCTGGTCCTGGCCGCTTCCGAGAAGCAGCTGGACGCCCGGCGGGACCTGGAGGGCAAGACGGCGTGGACGTACGTCTACCTGGCCGCCGTGGCGCGCGCCCGCTCCGCGGACCCGCGCATCTGGTGCCAGGCCGCGGCCCTGGTGAACCTCTTCCCCACGGATGAGCCCGAGGAGCGGGTGCGGGCCGCCCGGGTCGCGGATCCGGACGCCGGGGCCCTGACGGAGGCGATCCTGGACGTGGAGCCGGCCCTGGCCATGGCCCATGCCGGTGGGCTGGCCAAGGCAGGCCGTGCAGAGGCGGCCCTGGCCGCCCTGGCCGAAGCGGCGGTCCAGGACGATCCCACCTTCAACCACGCCCACCAGGTGCTGGCGGTGGCCGCCGCCGCCGACCTGCTGCCCGATCTGCCGCTTCCCGCGCAGGAGGCCATGGTCGTGGCCCTGGCCAAGAGCCTCGCCAACAGCCAGGGCAGCGGCGACCTGGGACGGCTGGCGGATCGGGCGCTGGGATAGCCATGCCGAAGACTTTCGCCTTCCTCCGCGCCATCAACGTCGGAGGCCACATCGTGACCATGGCCGATCTGAAGGCGCGCTTCCAGGAACTTGGCCTGCAGGGCGTGGAGACGTTCATCGCCAGCGGGAACGTGGTTTTCGAGGCGGGCCGGGCTGGCGAGGCGTCCCTGGCGGCGCGCCTCGAGGCGCACCTGGAGGCCAAGCTGGGGTTTCCCGTGGCCGTGTTCCTGCGCTCCGGCGCGGAACTGGCGGCCCTGGTGGTCGGCTGCCCCTACGATGCCTTGGAACAGGCGGAGGCCCGGGCCATGAACGTGATCTTCCTCCGGGCCCCGCTCACGGGAACCCAGGCGGCCCGCCTCCGCAGCCTGGAGACGGCGGAGGACGACTTCCGCTTCCACGGCCGCGAGGTGTGGTGGCGCTGCCGCACCAAGCAGAGCCAGTCCGCCTTTTCCAACGCCGTCTTCGAGAAGGCCTTGGGCCTGAAGGCGACGTTCCGGGGCCTTCCCACGCTCCAGCGGCTGGTGGTCAAGCACCTGTCCTAGCCAGGTCGTGAAACAATCGCGGATCCGAGGAGTTCATGGGCAAGAACCGGCTGGAAGCCTTCAGTGACGGCGTGATGGCCATCATCCTCACCATCATGGTGCTCGAGCTGAGGGCGCCCCACGGCGACTCCTTCGCGGCCCTCCGGCCGCTCCTGCCCACCTTCGTGGGCTATGCGCTGAGCTTCATCTACATCGCCATCTACTGGAACAACCACCACCACATGCTCCATGCGGCCAGGAAGGTGAACGGGCCGATCCTGTGGGCCAATACGCACCTGCTGTTCTGGCTCTCCCTGGTGCCCTTCGCCACGGCCTGGATGGGGGGCAACCACTTCGCGGCCGGGCCCGTGGCCCTCTACGGGTTCATCCTGCTCATGGCCGGCCTGGCCTACTACCTGCTGAGCCGATGCCTGATCCATCACCACGGCAGGGGATCGCTTCTCGAGGCGGCCGTGGGCGGGGACTTCAAGGGAAAGATCTCCGTCGCGATCTATGCCGCCGCCATCCTCCTGTCCTTCGCCAACCGCTGGGCCGGGTTCGCCCTCTACTGGGTGGTCGCCCTCATCTGGCTGGTGCCGGACCGGCGCATCGAGAAGATCCTGGCCCGCGAGGCCGCCGGGGAGGATGGCTCCAGGCGCTGACGGGAGAGAACAGGATCCAGGTCAGAACCGGTACGTCGCGCCCAGGGCGAAGGAGGCGTCGTCGGTGTTCTCGTGGTGGGTGATGTTGTTCACGTAGCGGAAGGTCAGGGTGGTCCGGGAGTTCAGATAGGCATGGAAGCCCAGGTCGTGCTGGAGGCTGTTGTCGTGCAGCTTGGCAAAGGGCTGGGGCGTGCTGAAGCCACTCAGGAAGTAGAGCTGGAGGAAGGGCTGGATCACCTTGTTGCGGCGCCCCTGCCAGGTCAGATGGGCACCCAGATCGGACGTGTAGTCGAGCTGGTTGTAGGCGGCGTTGCCGCGCCCCCGGTGGGTGTAGGCGGCGCCGGCGTAGATCACCTGGGTGGCGGAGGGCTGCCACCAGCCGCTGAGCCCGCCCTCGACGTCCCAGCCTGACTTGAACGAGTTGTAGGTGCGGGCAAGGGGTGGCTTCACCGTGAGGGTGGCGCTCAGGCCCGTGGTCGCATCCTGGTGGATCAGGTGGACCAGGCCGAACAGGGGGTCCTGGACGCGGGTGGGCTGGGCGCCCTCCCGCACGAAATCCAGGCGTCCGTACCGGATGGTGGCCACCACGGCCTGGTTGCGAGCCACCTCGGTGCGCCCCCACTGCTCGAAGCCGAAGGTCTTGTGGAAGGCCTCGATGGGGGTGTCCAGGTCGCCTCCGCCGTGGCGCTCCACCGGCAGCTCCGCCCAGACATCCGTTCGGTCGGTGAGGCCACGCCGCACCTGGAGGGTGGTCCGGGCGATCTCCTCGTCGAAGTAGAAGATGAAAGGTGCGGTGGGATACTCGGCGGCCAGGGCCTCCAGGGAAGCCCGGTCCATGCGGTGGCGCCCCTGGAACCAGGCGGGCGGATGGTCCTTGATCAGGTCGGAGAACTCGAAGATGTTGGCCCGGACGTGGGTGAGGGTCACCTGCCAGCGACCCCGGCCGATGGGTCGCGGGGCCTGGGGCTGGTAGGTCATGGGGGCCTGGAGAAGGGTGAACATGTTCCGGGTGGGCAGAGGGCCCATCTCGGGGTAGGGCTCGTCCTGGGCCTGGAGGGACAGGCCGAGGGCCAGCGCGAGAACGGCGCGCATGGGAGGTGCTCCTTGGTTGAAGACGGGTCGATGACCCTCCCACGCCAGGCGGGGTGCCGCTGCCGATGGGTGATTGGGTGCCGGAGTCGTCCGGATTGTGCTTTCTTTCGGGAAGCCTATTTCCCTATGAAAGCAATAGTGAGATCGCTGCTTCCCCTTGTCAAGCAGCTTTCTTTGGGATAGTTTTGTGGTGCCGCCGGGTTTTCCCCGGGCCCATGGACCGCCTCATGAACCTTCCTGAATCATCCAGCTGCCGGTGCTTCCGCATGGCCATCGACCTGCTGGGCAAGCCCTGGACGGGGCAAATTCTGTGGGTCCTCCAGGAAGGGCCACTCCGGTTCAACGAGCTGGCCGCCCGGGTTCCCGGCATCGGGGAAAAAGTGCTTTCCGCCCGGCTGAAGGAACTGGAGTGCCAGGGCCTGCTGGTGCGCCGTGTCCTGCCCACCACGCCCGTGCGGGTGGAGTACGAGCTCACCTGCAAGGGGCAGGGCTTCCGCCAGGTTGTGGAGGCGGTCACCCAGTGGGGAACCCAGATCGTGGACGCTGAGGATCAGGCCCGGTAGTTCGGCATCGCGGCGCCCTTGGCCCACTCGAAGATGAGGCTGGTCTGGATGTGGGCCACTTCAGGGCGGGTGGTGAAGGCGTCCAGGGCCAGGTCGCGCAGGTGGTGGGCGTCCCGTACGGCCACGTGCACCTGGAAGTCGTGTGTGCCGGCCACGTGGAAGACAGCCAGGACCTCAGGCAGGCCCATGGCGTGCTTCCAGAAGGCCTTCACCTGAGCCCGGCTATGCTGGCGCAGCTGCACGGCGATGAGGGCCTGGAGGCCCACACCCAAGGCTCCCGGGTCCACGTCCGCATGGGCGCCCATCAGCACGCCCTCGGAACGCAGGCGCTGCACGCGGGCCAGGCATGAGGACGGCGCCAGACCCACCGCGCCGGCCAATTCCTTATTGGATAGGCGAGCATCCTTCTGTAATAGGCTCAATATGTCGCAGTCGATTCGGTCAAGTTCCATGAATGGCATCATTCCACGAAAAAGATTCGGGGGATTACCGAATTCATGAAACCTACATTGGGGATAGGAGTGTCCCCATGTCCAAGCCCAACACTGCCCTGTCCATCGAGACCCAGGCCGTCCACGCCGGCCGCGAGGTGCTCCACGAACAAGGCGTCCACGCCCTGCCCATCGACCTCAGCAGCACCTACCCCCTGCATGACCTGGATGAGGGCGGCCGCAGCCTGGAGGCCATGGCCATGGGCGGGCTGCCCATCGGGAGCCCCGTCTATTCCCGCCTCTACAATCCGACCACCGCCCGCTACGAACAGGCCCTGGCCCAGCTGGAGGGCGCCGAGGAGGCCGTGGCCTTCGGCTCGGGCATGGCGGCGGTGACCGCCTGCCTCATGGCGGCGAAGGCCCGGGGCGGCCATGTCGTGGCCGTCCGCCCGCTCTATGGCGGCACGGATCACCTGCTGGCCTCCGGCATGCTGGGCCTCGAAGTGACCTGGGCCGAGGCCGACGGCATCGCCGCCGCGATCCGCCCCGACACGGCCATGGTCATCGTGGAGACGCCCGCCAATCCCACCCTCGCGATGGTGGATCTCGACGATGTGGTGCGGCAGGCGGGCAAGGTCCCCGTGCTGGTGGACAACACCTTCGCCACGCCCATCCTGCAGAACCCCATCCAGCAGGGCGTGACCCTGGTCCTCCACAGCGCCACCAAGTTCCTGGGCGGGCACGGCGACGTGCTGGCGGGCATCGTGGCCACCAACAACGACTGGGCCACGGAGCTGCGCAAGGTCCGCGTCATCACCGGCAATGTGCTGCATCCCCTGGCGGCCTACCTGCTGCACCGCGGCCTGCCCACGCTGCCCCTGCGCGTGCGCGCCCAGCAGGCGGGCGCCCAGGTGATCGCCGAGCGCCTGGCGAAGCATTCCGCCGTCTCCGCCGTCCACTTCCCGGGCCTGCCGGGCCAGGATCCCAAGGGCCTTCTGGGCCGCCAGATGAAGGGCCCTGGCTCCCTCATGGCCTTCGAACTGAAGGGGGGCTTCGAGGCCGCCGCCGTGGTGATGGCCGAAGTGAAGCTCATGACGCCGGCGGTGTCCCTGGGCAGCGTGGACACGCTCATCCAGCACCCGGCCGCCCTCACGCACCGCGTGGTGGACTCAGAGGCCCGCGAGCACAGCGGCATCTCCCAGTCCCTCATGCGCCTCTCCGTGGGCCTGGAGAGCCCCGAGGATCTGTGGGCGGACCTGGAGCAGGCCCTGGCCAAGGCCATGGCGAAGCAGGCGGTGGGCTCCGCCCGCTGAAGGCAGCGATTCGTCCGAGATAGGGCCGGCAGATCGATTGACCCGGGTCGTATGCTTTGGGTGTCTCCATTCCGGGGAGGCCCATGGCTTCGCACGACAGCCTGATCCACCTCCACTGTGGCGATGCCGCAGCCGCGGTGCATCGGCGGTCCGGCCTGCCCGGCGCCGTGCGTGTCTGCCGGGATTCCCCGGCGGTGGGTCCCTGGACGTCCGATGCCTCCCGGCTGCCCGGATTGAGGGCCGACTGGTGGGATCTGCCCGAGGGTGAGGACCCGCCAAGGCTCGTCCTGGACGACCTGGGCGGCACCGCCGAGCCCGTCCTCTGGTTCGGCCCGGATCCCTGGGAGCAGGCCTGCCTGCTATGGGTGCTCGCCGAGCTTCCCGAGGGCACCCTCGCTGACCTGGTCCCCCTGGAGCGGGGCGTGTCGCAAACCGCCCCGGCTGCTCTGCCTGGCCTGTTCGCCGGACGGGTCCTGCTCGAGGAGGAGACGCTGACCCAGGCCCGGGGCCTCTGGAGCGCCTTCCTGGAGGGGGGTTGGCAGGCGCTGGCCGGCTGCGGCATCCCGGCCCTTCCCTGGATGGCCCGGGCCCTGGCGCGGCTCGCGGAGGATCATCCCATCGCCGGCCCCGGCCGGACCCGGACCCAGATCCGGGGCCTCGTGGACCGTGGGATCCTGGATCTGCCGGCCCTGATGACGGGCCTCCGGAAGCTGGAGGATCCCCGCCACGGGGCCTGGTACGGAGATCGTTACGTCGCCAAGATGGTGGAGTCCATAGAGGCGCGGCTAGGCTGAAACAGCCGCCATGACGCTCGCGCCCCTGCCCCTATCCACCAAGGTCACGGTCCTCCGGGGCCTGGGCCCCGCGCGGGCGGCGGCGCTGCAGGAAGCGGGCGTCGACACCCTGCGGGACCTGCTGTGGAGCCTGCCCTACCGCTACGTGGACCGGGGCAGCCTGCGGACCCTGGACAGCCTGGACCTGCGGGGCTTCGAGCCGGCGGATTCAGGCATCGTGACCGTCCTGGGCACCCTGCGGGATCTGCGCCAGAGCACCACGCGCGTGCAGCGCATGGCCCTCACTGAGGCCCTGCTGGAGGATGGCACGGGCACCCTGCGCCTCATCTGGTTCAACCAGCCCTACCTGGGCCGGTCGCTGAAGGTGGGCGACCGCCTGCTGGCCTTCGGTCCGCTCTCCGTGGGCCGCCAGGGTCTGGAGATGCGCGCCCCCCAGTTCGAGGTGATGGGCCGGGGCGAGGATCTCGCGTGGGTCCGGCGCTTCCTGCCCCTCTACCGCAAGCTGGGACCCATGCCGGGGCGGGCGCGGCAGAGGCTGGTGCAGGAGGCCCTGGGCCGGACCCACGCGGCGGAGGAGTGGCTGCCTCTCGAGCTGGCGAAGGATCTGCCGGACGCCATGACGGCGTTCCGGCTGCTGCACGATCCGCCGGACGGCAGCGATCCGGTCCTGCTGGAGAAGGGCCAGTCGCCCGCCCACGAGCGGCTGGCGGCGGAGGAGCTGTTCGCCTTCTCCCTGGGCGTGGCCCTGCGCCGCGCCGGGCGCCTGAAGCGCCGCGGCCTGGTGGTGCCCACCTCGCCGGAGCTGCGCGAGCGGCTGCGGTCCTTCCTCCCCTTTCACCTCACCGGAGCCCAGCGGCGGGCCTTCAAGGACATCGTGGACGACCTCACCTCGGGCCGCGTGATGAACCGCCTGCTCCAGGGCGACGTGGGCAGCGGCAAGACATTGGTGGCGCTGCTCTCCATGGCCATGGTCGCCGAGACCGGCGGGCAGGGAGCCTTGCTGGTGCCCACGGAGGTGCTCGCCCGCCAGCATGCCGCCAGCTTCCGGCGCTACCTGGGCGACCGGGCCGATTCCCTCCAGCTGCTCCTGGGCGGCATGAAGGCCGCGGAGAAGCGGGCGGCATTGGCCCGCATCGCCAGCGGAGAAGCCCGCTACATCGTGGGCACTCACGCCCTCTTCCAGGAGGCGGTGACCTTCCACAAGCTGCAGCTGGTGGTGGTGGACGAGCAGCACCGGTTCGGAGTGAAGCAGCGCGAAGCGTTGAAGGAGAAGGGTGGCGACCCGCACTGGCTGGTCATGAGCGCCACGCCCATCCCCCGCTCCCTGGCCCTGGCGATCTTCGGCGACCTGGACCAGAGCGTGCTGGACGAGCTTCCTCCGGGCCGCCAACCCATCACCACCAAGCTGCACAAGCCCGAGTTCGCGGAGCGTGCCTGGGAGCAAGTGCGGCGCGAGCTGGCCGAGGGCCGCCAGGCCTTTGTGGTGAGTCCGAGCATCGACCCCTCGGACGAAGGCAAGGTCCAGCTGCGCGACATCCAGGCCATGGAGGCCCTGCTGCGGGGCATCTTCCCGGACGTGGCGATTGAGGTGGTCCACGGCCGGGTGAGGGCCGACGAGATGGCCGCCCGCATGGCGAGGTTCGCCTCCGGCGAGGCGAAGATCCTGCTGGCCACGACCGTCATCGAGGTAGGGGTGGATGTGCCCAACGCCACGGTGATGGTGGTGGACCACGCCGAGCGCTTCGGCCTCAGCCAGCTCCACCAGCTGCGGGGCCGGGTGGGGCGCGGCGCGCATCGCAGCCACTTCCTCATGATCAGCGGCTCGGAGACGGAGCGGCTTCAGACCTTGGTGGAGACCCAGGATGGCTTCCGCATCGCCCAGCGGGACCTGGAGCTGCGCGGCCCTGGGGAATTCTTCGGCGTGAGGCAGGCGGGGATGCCTCAGTTCCAGGTGGCGGACCTGGTGCGCGACCGCCGGCTCCTGGCTCGCTGCCGCGAGGCCGCCGACCGGGCGCTGGCGCACGGCCTCAGCGAGGCCCAAGCTGCTTGGCTGCATCGCGAGCAGGTGCGGCTGAGGCTGGCCGAGGTGAGCTGACCTCCGACAGGGGTGCGACGACCTGTGGGCAGGCACGCCTTCAGCGGATCCATGGGTTTGTTGACATGGTTTTTGTAAATGATCATGTTGTCGAGATGGCATCATTGTTTTTTTCTTGGTGAGAGCGTCTCGACACAACCCTGCTGCCGGCATACCGGCAGCCTTAAAAGGAGATGGACCATGAAGTCTCTTCCCGCCGGCATCTTCCTGGCCCTCGTCCTGGCCGGGGGCGCCGCCCTGGCAGCGGACGCCCCGCGCGCCTACCTGATCCTGGCCCGGACGCAGGGCCGGGGCAGCACCAATCTGGACGACCTGGTGAGCGCCGCCGGTGGCGCCATCACGGGTCGCCTTCCCGACATCGGTGTGGTGGTGGCGACATCCGCCAACCCGGGTTTCCTGGCGCAGGTGGCCTCCGATGCCCGGGTGCAGCAGGCCGCCGAAGACGTCGAGGTGCCGTGGCTTCCCGATGTGCGCGCCACAGCGGCGCAGGATTCCGGCCCCCAGGCCAATGGGCTCAACAGTGAGCCCTTCTGGGGGTACCAGTGGAACATCCGCCAGATCCAGGCCGACCAGGCGGCGCTCAACGGCGATCAGGGCTGGGGCGTGGCGCGCGCGCGCGTGGCGGTCCTGGATTCGGGCATCTGGAGCGGGCATCCCGACATCGGCCCCAACGTCAACCTCGCGCTGAGCCGGTCCTTCGTCCCCACCGAGGCCAACATCGACCCGATCGTGTACGGCTTCAACCATGGCACCCATGTGGCCGGGATCATCGCGGCGCCGATCAACGACCGCGGCACCCAGGGCGTGGCCCCCAAGGCCGAGATCGTCGCCGTCAAGGTGCTGCGAAGCGACACGGGCAACGGGTCCTTCTCGTGGATCATCTCCGGCATCCTCTACGCCGCCGGGCCCGAGGTCCGGGCCGATGTGATCAACATGAGCCTGGGGGCCACCTTCGATCGCATCAATGCCGGCGGCGGTGGGTCCGGCCCGCTGATCGCCGCCCTCAACCGGGCCATCGCCTACGCCACGGCCGCTGGCACCCTCTGCGTGGCCTCCGCGGGCAATGAAGGCGTGAACCTCGACAGCCGACTCTGGGCGATTCCGGCCCAGTCGGGCAACGGCATGGCCGTGTCCGCCACCGGGCCGTACGGGTTGGCGGATTTCGATCGGGCCGCCTCGTACACCAACTACGGGGTGTCCGTCGTGAATGTGGCGGCCCCGGGCGGAGACTTCGCCTCTGAAGCGGGGTATCCCTACGACATGGTGATCAGCCCTGCGGGGCGCTCCGCCACCGCGTGGGGCTACTACTTCGCGGCCGGCACCTCCATGGCGGCGCCGCATGTCTCCGGCGTGGCGGCCCTGATCGTGGGCAAGTACGGCAAGATGCCGCCCGCCGAGTTGAAGCGGAGGATCGAGCAGCGCGCAGACGACATCCTCAAGCCCGGCGTCGACCCCTATTCGGGCCGGGGTCGCGTGAACGCCCTGGAAGCCCTGCGCTGAAACCTGAAGGCTGGTGGATCCTCCCCGGGGCCGACCCTGGCCGGCCCCGGCTGCGCCTGGGTGCTACCGTGGGGAGGGAGGCCCATGATGCTCGATGCGACCGTTCTCGCCGTGCTCGAAGCGGAGGGGTCCGCGACCTTCGTGACGCAGGGGCCCGATGGTCCCCACCTGGTGGCGACCTGGCAGAGCTACCTCGACGCGGTCGATGCCACGACCCTGGTGTTCCCCGCCGGAGGCTACCGCACAACGGAGGAAAACCTCGCCCGCGACCCATCGGTCCAGATGATCATCGGCAGGCAGCGGAGCGCCGAGGGCCCGGCGGTGGGCTTCCGGCTCTCGGGGACCGCGGAGGTGCAGTCGGGAGAGGCGCTCCACGCGCGGGTGAAGGTCAGGCACCCCTGGTGCCGAGGGGCGGTGGTGATGCGCGTGACGAAGGTCGAGCGGATCCTGGGCTGAGAGGGCCACTAAGACCGGTTCATCAGCCGGTCCGCGATGCGGCTGCGAAGCGCTTCCGGCACCAGGTCCGCCAGGTTGCCGCCCATGCTTCCGATCTCACGGACGAAGCGGCTGCTCACGGCGCTGTACTTCTCCTTGGGCATGAGAAAGACCGTCTCCAGCTCCGGGGCCAGCTTGCGGTTCATGAGAGCCATCTGGAACTCGTACTCGAAGTCGCTGAAGGCGCGCACGCCCCGGATGATGAACTGGGCGTTCTGGGCCTTGGCGAAGTCCACCAGCAGGCCGTCGAAGGTGGTCACTTCCACCTGGGGAAGGGCGGCGGTCAGCTCCTTCAGCATGGCCACCCGCTCGTCCACGCTGAAGGCCGGGGACTTCGCCGGGTTGTGGAGGACGGCCACCACGAGACGGTCCACGAGCTTTGCCGCCCGCTGGATGAGGTCCCAGTGACCCAGGGTCACGGGATCGAAGGAGCCTGGATAGATGGCCGACCGCACGGGCGCTCCGAAGGAAGGGTGAATCAGCCTAGCGCAACCGGGTCACATCCCGGGTCAAAGGTGCTCCCGAGGCTCATGGTTTGAGGATCCAGGTCCGGAAGCGGCCTGTCCCCTCGGCCTCGCACCAGCAGGGGGTGCCTTCCTGGCGGAACTGGTCCAGCAGAGGCTCGGGGCGGAAGGGGCTCAGGAGCTGCATGGCCTCGCCGGGGGCCAGCGTCAGCAGAGCCCGGCGGACGCGGGCCAGGGGGTGCTCGCCATCTGCCATGAGGGCGTCTGCGTCCAGGGTGGAGCGCACGGCGCTGGCGCGCGCCCAGTCGGGGCGGGGATCTTCCACGGGAGCCGCCCCCTCCGTCACGGGGCCACTGGATTCCCCGGCCAGCTCCCGGAGGAAGCGCACCAGCTCCGCCGTGGAGAGGCCCGCCATGCGGGCCGCGTGCTCCACAGTGGCCAGCTTCGCCACCGTGCGGCGGAGGACGGGATTGCGGAGCCTGGCGAACTCGGGGACCCGAGCGATGAGGGCCTCCTGCTGGTCCGGGTGGGCCGCCAGGAAGTCGCCGATCTTGGTTTCGGGGGTGATGGCCATGGGCGCCTCAGGCTTCGTCGTACTGGAGCAGGCGGCGGTCGCCTTCGAGGGCGCGCAGCCGCGTGAGGTCCTGGGTGACCTCCAGGGTGCCCAGGTAGGCCCCGGCCTCGTCGCGTACGGAGAAGTAGCGGATGTGGACGAACTTCCCGTGCATCTGGATCCAGAACTCCGCCACGGACTGGCGACCGGTCTTGAAGTCGTTGAGGATGCGCTCCACCACGTCCACGCTCTTGGGCGGGTGGCAGTGCTTCACCTCGCGGCCCAGGATGGTGCGGCTGCGGGCGAAGACCCGGTCCGGCCCTTCGCTGAAGAAGGCCACGCGGTCGTCGGCGTCCACGAAGGTGATGTCCACGGGCAGGCTGGAGAAGATGCCGATGAGCTGCTGGACGCTGAGGGCGCCGCTGGGGAAGGCCACGGCCGAGGCGTCGGGCAGGCGGAGGGGATCCTCCGGCAGGCTGGCCACCGGCGGCTCGTAGCCCACCTCAGGCTCCACCAGGCACCAGCCGTAGCGCGGGCTGTCCCGCCAGACCTCGCCCCACTCCTCTTCGGTAAACAGCCCCAGGCACATGGGCAGGAGGATGGTCTCCTCCTTGTAGATCATGGATTCCAGCGCCGCCAGGGCAGGGCGCAGCACCGTGGGCACCAGGATCTTCAGCTCGGCGCCGCTGAGGCTCTGTTCGCGCAGCACCTCGATGGCCCCCTTGAGCAGGTCGCGCACCTCGTCGTCCTTGGCCCACATGACCTTGGAGGGGCCGGTGTTGCCGTGGCGCTCCAGGATGGAGAAGACCAGGTGCTCTTTGCGCTGGTAGTGCTTGTCCAGGTCCATCAGGGCGTTGAAGGCCGAAAGCACCGCCAGGCGTTCGTCGGCGGGATAGGCCTGGTCCGGCACGGGTTCCAGGGCGCCCACCCGCTCCCGGGCCGTGGCCACGGCCGCTTCCAGGGCGCGGTTCTCGCGCCGGAAGGTGTCCACGGGATGGCCCGCCGGCAGCTCCCGGGCCTTGGCCGGGGTCACCGTGTCCTGGAGCACCTCCGCATGGAGGTCGCACATGGACTTCACCTCCTCGGGGCTCATGCCATCGGCCATGAGGGACTGCTCCATGGCCGCGATCTCGCTGGCGTCCACCTCGCCCACCAACTGGGCAAGGCGGCCCTTCACCTGCTCGGGGGCCTCGCCCCGGTGAAGGTGAAGGATCACTTCCTTGAGGGTGGCGATCCGGTGTTCCCGGTTGTTGAGGAGTTCGCTCATGGTGGCTTTCCCTGGGGGGCCGTCCCCGGGGATCATGAATATCAGATTAAAACGATCAATAATTCTTAAATGTGATCTTCGTCGCACCGGACCTGGGTCCCATCGCCGGAGAGCCCGCCTGGGGCGAGTGCTAGAGTAGGGGCATGAGCGAGAAACTGAGCGTCGGCCTTCTTTTCGGCGGGGAGTCCCCCGAGCACGAAGTCTCCATCGTCACGGCCCGGGCCATCGCGGAGCACCTGGACCCGGTGCGGTTCGAGGTTCGACCCATGGGCATCGCCCGGAACGGCGTGTGGGTGGTGGCCGGCGATCCCTTCGCGCGGCTGGCGTCGGGCGAGTTGCCGGAGCGCAGCAGCCATCCCTTCCTGCCCCTGGAGAAGGGCGCCGAGGCCACGCTCCTGCCGGACCTCTTCTTCAATGCCCTGCACGGCGCTGGCGGCGAGGACGGCCAGATCCAGGGCTACCTGGAGCTGCTGCACCGGCCCTACACGGGGGCTGGCCTGCTGGCCATGGCGGCGGGCATGGACAAGTGGATCACCAAGCGCCTCTGGGAGTCCGAAGGCCTTCCCGTGGTGCCCTACGTGGGCCTGATCGAGGAGCGCTGGGCACGGGAGCGCGCGACCTGCCTGGCGGACTGCGCCAAGCTGGGGTTGCCCCTCTTCGTGAAGCCCGCGAACCTGGGCAGCAGCATCGGCGTGGAGAAGGTGAAGCGCGCCGAGGACCTGCCCGCGGCCCTGGACCGGGCCTTCACCTTCGACCGGCGGGTGCTGGTGGAGCAGGGCCTGGATGTCCGGGAGATCGAGGTGGCGGTGCTCGGCGGCGACGAGCCCCTGGTGTCCCAGCCGGGCGAAGTCATCGTGGCCGACGAGTTCTACACCTTCGAGGACAAGTACCTCCACGGCAAGAGCCGCACGGAGATTCCCGCGAACATCCCCGAGGAGCTGGCCGACCTGGTGCGGAAGCTGGCCGCCAAGGCCTTCGCGGCCTCCGACGGCTACGGCATGGCCCGGGTGGACTTCTTCCTGGAGCGGCTCACGGGCCGGGTGTTCCTCAACGAGCTGAACTTCATCCCCGGCTTCACCAGCATCTCCATGTATCCCAAGATGATGGCCGCCAGCGGCGTGCCCTACCCCGAGCTGCTCACGCGCCTCATCAACCTGGCCCTGGCCCGCCACGCCCAGACCGCCACCAAGCAGAAGGGCTTCCGGTCTGGCAGCGACTGGTTCAGGGGCTGAGCCCTTTCCTGCAGGCCCCCTTTTTTTACTGGCAGCTGAAAGCTGATGGCGGACAGCTGATACC
This sequence comes from Geothrix sp. SG200, assembly GCF_022808935.1. Taxonomy (GTDB): domain Bacteria; phylum Acidobacteriota; class Holophagae; order Holophagales; family Holophagaceae; genus Geothrix; species Geothrix alkalitolerans. The sequence goes on along the minus strand of NZ_JAKZFR010000002.1, from coordinate 373,226 downwards.
TGACAGCTGCGCGCCCATTTCCACGTAGACTGTCCCCATGCACGCCCGTACCTGGCTCTCGGTGTTCTCCTTCCCCCTCGTGGCCGTCTTCACCCTGCCGGTGATCCAGCGGGGCGAGCAGCCAACCCGGCAGCCCAAGCCGGGGGTCAAGGCTCCGCCCCAGGACCCCCTGGCGGGCCTGTCCGACATCCAGGATGTCCTGTCCCTGGTGCAGCAGAACTATGTCGATCCGCCGGACATGGAGAAGGTCGTCTCCGGCGGGATCCAGGCCGTGCTCGAACGCTCGCATCCGATGAATGCCTACCTGTCCGCCGATGACCTGCGTTTGCCGGATCCCGGCCCGGCCGAGGCGGGCCTGGTGGTCGTGAAGCGGGGCATCTACGCCACCGTTCTGGCGGTGACGCCCGGCGGCCCGGCCGCCAAGGCCGGCATCCAGCCCGGTGACGTGATCCGCAAGGTGGATGGGGATTCGGTGGGTCGGCTCAGCGCCTGGACGTTGGAGCGCCGCCTTCGGGGCGCCGAAGGTACGGCGGTGGACCTCTACCGCTACAACGCCACCGGTGATCTGACCAAGACCACCCTGCGGATGCAGCGGCTGGCCAAGGCGCCGGTGACCCTCAAGCAGGGGACTGGTGCCCTGATGGTGTCCCTGCCGGACCTGAACCCCGGTCGGGCCGAGGAACTCAAGAAGCTGCTGGCTCCGGTGGACCGGAAGCAGACGCTGGTGCTGGACCTGCGGCAGTGCGTGAAGGGCACGCCCGGCGAGGCCGCCGCCGTGGCCGGCCTCCTGGGCGCCAAGGGCCCCCTCGGCACCGTCCAGGAAGCGGGCAAGCCCGACCAGGAGGTGCCGCTGGCCGGAACAGGCGTTCCCTTCGCCCGCCTGTCGCTGCTGGTGGGGCGCTCCACCCTGGGCCTCCCGGAAGTGCTGGCCTCCTGCCTGAAGAAAGGTGGCGCGCGCACCTTCGGGGAGAAGACTCCGGGCCTGGGCGTGGAGCGGAGCCGCTTCCTCCTGAAGCAGGGCGGGGCGGTGGAGCTGGTGTCCCGCCGCTGGGTGGGCCTGGGTGGCGAGAAGCTCGACCGCCAGGGCGTGGCCCCGGATCAGGTGCTGAAGCTCACGGATTCCGATGACGCCCTGGCCAAGGTGATGGCTGCCCTCGAGACCCCGACGCCCGCCGCCCCTGCGCCGGCGAAGGCCGCCTAGCTTGGCCCGAGGCAAGGGGAAGCGCACATCCACCCTGGCCCTGCTGGGCTGGGCCGCCTTCACCCTGCTCCTGGGGCTGGGCGCGGGTGTGATGCTTGGCCAGCAGGGCTGCGGCCGGCGCCAGGCGCCCGCGAAGCGCGAAGCACCGAGCCCCGAGCCCCGAAGACCCGATAAGAAACCCGCTGAGCCCAAGGCGAAGCCGTCCTCCGAGGCCGCCAAGCCTCAGAGCCCCGAACCGGAACGTCCGCTCCCCCGGCTCGCCTTGGTGATCGACGACCTTGGCTACATGCAGCCGGAGCTGGTGACGCGCCTCTGCAGCCTTCCCGTGCCCTTCAGCGTGGCGGTGCTGCCCTACCAGGAGTTCACGCGGGACAGCGCGGACATCGCCCACCGCCTGGGCAAGGAGGTCATGCTCCACCTGCCCATGGAACCCATCGGCTACCCGGGCCCGGGTCGCGATCCGGGGCCCAACGCCATCCTCTTCAACCTTCCGGAGACCGAGGTCCGCCGCCGCGTCCGCATGGCGCTGGAGGGCATTCCCCACCGCGCGGGCGTGAACAACCACATGGGCAGCCGCATCACGCCGGACCGCACCCGCATGACCTGGGTGCTCCAGGAGCTCAAGGCGCGGAAGCTCTTCTTCGTCGACAGCCGCACCGAGAAGGACAGCGTGGCCTATGACGTCGCCGAGGAGCTTGGCATCCCGGCGGTCCAGCGCAAGGTGTTCCTGGACGACGACAAGGCCTTCCCCGAAATGGAGAAGCAGTGGGACCGGGCCCTCAAGCTCGCGGAGAAGGATGGCTCTGTGCTCATCATCGGGCACATCTATCCCGAGACCGTGGAGGCCCTGGAGAAGCTGGTGCCCCGCACCAAGGGGCAGGTGCGCTTCGTGAAGGCCGGCGACCTCGCCAAGTGAGAGGATAGACCATGGCTTTCTATTCGTTTCTGGCGGTGGGCGTCGGCGCGGCGCTGGGCGCGTGGTTGCGATGGGGCTTGGGCGCGCTCCTGAATCCGTTCGTGCCTTCGCTGCCCCTCGGAACGCTGGCGGCCAACCTGCTGGGGGGCTACCTTGTGGGCGTGGCCGTCGCCGTGTTCACCCAGCATCCGGGCCTGGCTCCCGAGGCGAGGCTCCTCGTCATCACGGGCTTCCTGGGGGGCCTCACCACCTTCTCGACGTTCTCGGCCGAGGCGGTGCATCTCCTGAGCCGCGGCGAATACGGATGGGCGGCCGGTCACATGGCCGTCCACCTGGCGGGATCCCTTTCCATGACCCTGCTGGGCCTGCTGACGGTGAAGGCGTTCGTGAAAGCCTGAGGAGGCGTCATGAAGGGCACCTACCTGACCTTCTTCGTGCAGGAGGACCGGACCCACCACGGGATCCTGGTCTACGAGTGGCTGCTGAAGGAGGCGCGGCGGCTGGGCCTCAAGGGTGGGACGGCCTTCAAGGCCATCGCCGGCTTCGGCCGTCACGGGCTCATCCATGCGGACCACTTCATCGAGCTGGCGGGCGATCTGCCCGTGGAGGTGACCTTCATGGCCACCGAGGAGGAGGCGAACCGCCTCATCGCCTTCATCCAGGCGGAAGGCCAGTCCATGTTCTACATCTCCGTGCCCGCCGAGTGCGGCTTCATCAACGAGCAGGTGCGTTCCTAGAGACGGGTCCTGTCAGGCGCACTCAGTGCCCGCAGCCGCATCCGCCTGTGAAGCAGGCGCTCTTCGCCGCGCGGGTCATGCCGAGGCCCTCTTTTCCGATGAGGAACGCCAGTCCCAGGGCCGCGGCGGCGTCCACCCACCAGAGGGCGGGGGCGAGCAGGAAGAGCAGGCTGCCCGCGAAGAGCACCACGGAAAGCTGGATGCAGGCCCGGCTGCAGGCCGCGTCCGCCGCCACCGTGGCGCTGTCCAGGGCCTGGGCCGCCCGGAGCTTGGCGCGCCAGAGGAACACCATGAAGGCGAGCGAGAGCGCTGAGATCACGAGCCCGGGCACCGTGGTGGGCGGATGGGCGCGGGCCGTGAGCTGGAGGACGGCGCCCCCTGCGATGCCCGCGGCGAGGAAGAGGAACAGCCGGCCGATGCCGAGCGTGGCCTTGCGCTCGCGCTCGAGGTTGCCGTGGTCCAGGAGCTTCCACAGCACCAGCAGGGCCGAGGCCACCTCGATGAAGCTGTCGGCGCCGAAACCAAAGAGGGCAACCGAGTCGCCCGCCCAGCCGAAGGCCATGGAGACCAGGCCTTCCAGCAGGTTGTAGGCGATCGTGAAGCCCGCCAGCCAGAGCGCCCGCCGGCGCCAGTCCGGGCCGCTCATGCGTGGGCTTCCCGCACCTTCCGCGCCTTCACGAGCACCAGCGTGGAGCCCTGGGGGTGGCATTCCATGTGGACCTCGTCCATGACCTGGCGCATGAAGTACACGCCCCGTCCGCCCGGCTTCAGGAGGTTCTCGGGCAGGTTCGGATCGGGCAGGGCTTCCAGGTCCACGCCAGGCCCCCGGTCCTCGATGCGGATCTCGAAGCGGTCCGTCTTGGGCGTGAAGGTCACCTTCACGGGTTTGTCCCGGTCCAGCTTGTTGCCGTGGCGCATGGCGTTGGCAATGCCTTCCTGGATCGCTAGCCACAGGCGCTCACCATCCTCCTGGGTGAAGCTCAGGTGCTTCAGGAACTCGGCGCCCACCACCTGGATGAGGTCGATGAAGCGCAGGTCCGTGTTGCAGGTGAGGACGACGGGCAGAAGGGCGGGGTGAGCCATGAGACGGGAATTCCCTTTCAGAGATCAGGCATGCCAAGGTCAAGGTACTTGGAATCCGCCTCCCGAAGCCAGAGGTTTTGCCATGTCCCGACAGGCATCCGGCGAGGAGCGGGGTGCGTGCCGGAGGTCACAATTAAGAATTAATGGTCCTAAATGTGGAGAATTGTGGAACACTGCTGTCCGGCGCCCAGAGCGGGCAAGACGGAGGTTCCCATGAAGGCAAGGTGGTGGCTGGTGTTGCTGGTGCTCCTGGCGGGCTTCGGCGTGCTGGGGTTGGGGGGAAGGCAGATCGCCCAGAACGCCCCGCCCATTCCGCAGCATGTGGTGGCCGAGGACGGCAGGGAGCTGGTGGGCCCCGGCCAGATCCTGGAAGGCCAGGTGAGCTACCTGGGCCACGGCGGTCAGCACATCGGTTCCATCTGGGGCCACGGGGCTTACCTGGCGCCGGACTGGACGGCGAAGGCGCTGCACCAGTGGGCGGCCCACACCCTGGACGGCGTGAAGGCCCAGGGGGCATCCCTCGCGGACGCGAAGGCCACCACCGTGTCCATATTTCAGAGCAATCAGTATGAAAATTCCACGGGAACCCTGAAGCTGAATGCCGCCCAGGCCGCGGCCTACCTGAAGGCCCGGGAGGAACTGGCCAAGGTCGCCGTGGAAGGCGACAAGGGCGCGGCCATCCCTGCCCGCTGGATCCCTACGATGCAGGAAGGCGAGCGCGTGGCCGACTTCTGGCTGTGGACGGCCTGGACCGCGGCGGCCCGCCGTCCCGGCGCGGACCACAGCTACACCCAGAACTGGCCCCAGGAGCCCCTGGTGGGCAACACCATCACGCCCATCAGCCACCTCTGGAGCATCCTGTCGATCATTCTCCTGATCCTGGGTGTGGGCCTCATGGTCTGGCACCATGCCAGCCAGCCCGCCGAGGAGTTCCCGGACCCCAAGCCCATCCCGCCCGCCCCGGCGACTCCCAGCCAGCGCTGGTCCGCCATCTACTTCGGCGTGGCCATGGCCTTGTTCCTGGTCCAGATCGGCATGGGCGTCCTGACGGCCCATGACGCGGTGGAAGGCAACGGCCTCTACGGCCTGGACCTCTCGCGCATCCTGCCCTACGCCGCGTCCCGCACCTGGCACCTGCAGCTGGCCGTCTTCTGGATCGCCACCTGCTGGCTGGCCACGGGTCTCTACCTCGGTCCCAAGCTCAGCGCCAAGGAGCCCAAGGGCCAGTGGCTGGGCGTGGCCGGCCTGCTGGCCGCGCTTGTCGTGGTGGTGGTCGGCGCCCTCGCCGGCGCCCACCAGGCCATCGTGGGCAAGCTCTCCGGCTCCTTCATGCTGGGCCACCAGGGCTATGAATACGTGGAGCTGGGCCGCCTCTGGCAGATCCTCCTCACCCTGGGCATGGTCATCTGGCTGGTGCTGGTGCTGCGCTCGCTGATCCCCGCCCTGAAGGGCGAGAGGGGCCGGCTGGGCCTGCTCAAGCTCTTCGTGCTGTCCGCCATCGCGATCCCGCTCTTCTACTCCGCGGGCTTCATGTACACCCGCGAGACGCACATCGCCCTCGCCGAGTACTGGCGCTGGTGGGTGGTCCACCTGTGGGTGGAGGGTTTCTTCGAAGTGTTCGCCACCGTGGCCATCGCGCTCCTGTCCACCCGCATGGGCCTGCTGCGCGAGGGAACCGCCCTCCGCGCCGTGAGCCTCTCCATGGGCCTCTTCCTGGGCAGCGGCGTCATCGGCACCTTCCACCACCTCTACTACACCGGCTCTCCGGCCTCCATCTCGGCCCTGGGTTCCGTCTTCAGTGCCCTGGAGATCGTGCCCCTCACCATCGTGGGCTTCGAGATCGCCATGAGCCTCAAGGCCGGCCGCGCCCTCGGCAGCGGCTACGAGTGGCCGTTCAAGTACTTCGCGGCGGTCTGCTTCTGGAACCTGCTGGGCGCCGGCGTCTTCGGCATGCTCATCAACCCGCCCTCCGTGCTCTACTTCGGCCAGGGTCTCAACACCACGCCCATCCACAGCCACGCCGCGCTCTTCGGGGTCTACGGCTTCCTGGCGATCTCCCTCATGCTCTTCGCCCTGCGCGGCATGACGCCGGACAAGGCCTGGGACGAGAAGTGGCTGAAGTGGGGCTTCTGGGGCCTGAACCTGGGCCTGGTCCTGATGCTGGCGATGTCGCTGGTCCCCAGCGGCCTCTACCAGATCACCCAGAGCCTGAACCAGGGGACCTGGTACGCCCGCAGCGCCGAGGTGGTGCAGAGCCCGCTCATGCGCGCCTTCACCTGGCTGCGCATGCCCGGGGACACCCTCTTCGGCCTGGGCGCCCTGGCGGTGATCATCTTCACCTTCAAGGCCGTCATCGGCGCCTGGAACTGGCGGACTGCCGAAGAGGCCAAGCCCGCCCGTGAGGAAGTGGATGGCGCCCCCGCCTTCGCCCTGAACGAGGACTGAGGTCACTGGGACACCAGGGCCCCCGTCGCGAGACGGGGGCCCTGGCCTGTCCAGGCGGGCGCAAGACGGCCTGTTAACCTGACCCGCCCCTGGAGGTGTTCTGTGGTCCTTTTCGCCCTGCTGTTGTTCGTGGTCGGTGCCCTGGCTTGGCGATGGAAGACCAAAGTGGGTTATCCCCTGTCGGCCCGGCTGGCCATCCTGCAGTGGGTGGGCCTGGGGTTGGGCGTGATCGTGTTCCTGGCCTCCATGGCCGTGGTGGTGCCCCCGGGCCAGGCCGGTGTGCAGGTGCTGTTCGGCAAGGTGAGCGCGGAGCCGCTGCCCTCGGGCCTGCACTTCATCAACCCTTTCGCCCAGGTGGTGGAGATGGAGGTCCGCACCCGGAACTACACCATGTCGACCGTGGGTGACGAAGGTCAGAAGCGGGGGGATGATTCCATCTCGGTCATCAGCAGCGATGGCCTCACCGTGAAGCTGGACGCGACCATCTTCTATTCGCTTCAGCAGGCCCGCCTGCCGGAGATCTACCGCACCATAGGCCCGGACGTGGAGGAGCGCATCGTCCGCAGCGAGATCCGCGCCAGCCTGCGGGATGCCGCCGCCGCCCTCTCTGCGACTGAGCTTTACACGTCCAAGCGGCAGGCCTTCGTGGACCAGGTGTCGAAGACGCTCAAGGCGGCCTTCGAGGCCCGCGGCATCACCCTGGAGCAGATGCTGCTCCGCAACGTCATCCTGCCCGACCAGATCACCAAGGCCATCAACGACAAGATCAGCGCGGACCAGGATGCCCAGAAGATGGCCTTCGTGCTCCAGAAGGAGAAGCAGGAGGCCGAGCGCAAGCGCATCGAGGCCGAAGGCCAAGCCAAGGCGCAGCAGATCGTGAGCCAGAGCCTGACGCCCCAGATCATCGAGTACCAGCGCATCCAGGCCCTGCGGGACATCGGCGCCAAGGGCAACCTGATCATTACGCCCATGGGCGGCGCCACTCCCATGATTCAGGTGCCGACCCGGAAATAGATCGAGATCGGGTGCTGATTGTCTATCCCATCACGATGCCTTGACGCCCAAAGCTGGCGAATGTAGATTTCCGTGCCGTTTCAAAATAATGAGACACGGTATCAATAACCATTCGGTCCTGAATCGCGTCCGGATGCCCCGGACGGCATCATGGAGGGCGGCATGAGCTGGACGAAAGCACGTTCGGCGATCCTCGGATTCGGGCTGGGTCTGGCCAGCCTCGCCGGGCAGGAGGCTCCCCCAGTCATCCACGGGGACATCCTGATTCCCGAGACCAGCCTTGAGGCACGGGAGGATGTCGGCCTCAGATCCCACACGAACCATCTGGTACTCCTCCGTCCTGCCGGAGGGCTGGGGCCCGGGGGCGGCATGTCCCCGACGCAGCTCCGCGACTTCTACAGCCTTCCCGCCACCGGGGGCCACGATGTCATCGCCATCATCGACGCCTACCACTACCCCACGGCCCTGAGCGACTTCAACACCTTCTCCGCCCAGTTCGGGCTGCCCCAGGAGGCCTCCACCGACCCCACCGCCTCCACCAACACCGTTTTCCAGGTCGTCTACCAGGGAGGCAAGAAGCCCCGGACCAACTCTGGCTGGGCCCTGGAGGCCGCCCTCGACATCGAGTGGGCCCACGCCCTGGCTCCCAGCGCGAAGATCATCCTCGTGGAGGCCCAGTCCAACAGCAACGCGAACCTCTACGCGGCGGTGGATCTGGCGGTGTCTCTCGCTGGGGTGAAGCAGGTGTCCATGAGCTGGGGCGGCAGTGAATCCTCGGGGGAGACCGCCAACGACACGCACTTCAATGTGAACGGGCCCGTGTTCTTCGCCGCCAGCGGGGACACGGGCGGCAAGACCATCTACCCCTCCACCTCGCCGTACGTCGTCGCCGTGGGTGGGACCAGCGTGGCCACGGACGCCAACGGTGCCTTCACGGGCGAGACGGGCTGGAGTTCCGGAGGCGGGGGCAACAGCCCCTACGAATCCAAGCCCAGCTGGCAGACGGCGGTGGCTATGACGGGCTCCGGCCGCGGCGTTCCGGATATCTCATCCGATGGAGACCCGAACACGGGCGTCGCGGTGTACGACACGACGTCCTACCACGGACGGTCCGGTTGGTGGGTGGTGGGGGGCACCAGCGTCTCCTCGCCCTGCATGGCCGGCATGGTGAACCTGGGCGGCGGAGCCTTTACGAACACCACCCAGCTGCTTACGGCGATCTACACCAACTACCTCAACCCGCCGGCCACGCCAGCCTTCCGGGACATCACCTCCGGGAACAACGGCTTCCCGTGCCTGGTGGGGTGGGATTACGTCACGGGCGTGGGCTCGCCCCAGGGGACCGGAGGGTTCTGATCCCCACGCCAGACCGGGTGAAGCCGGAGCCCTTTTCATCGAGGCCCGGCTTCACCCGCTGTTCCGAAGCCCTGCCGCGATGCCATTGATGGTGAGCAGGATGCTGCGCACGGTGAGGTCATCGCTGTCGCGGGCCTGATCACCGGCGCGGTAGCGGCGCAGCAGCTCCACCTGGAGGTGATTCAGGGGGTCGATGTAGGGGAAGCGGTGCTGGATGGAGCGCCTCAGGGCGGGATTGTCCTCCAGCAGCTGGTCCTGTCCGGTGATGGCCTTCAGGGCCCGGATGGAGGCTTCGCATTCCTTCTGGAGGCGGCCGAAGATCCCATGTCTCAAGCTCGCGTCTTCCACCAGCGCCGCGTAACGTGATGCGATTCCGAGGTCCACCTTGGCCAGCACCATGTCCATGCTGGAAAGCAGGCTGCGGAAGGTGGGCCAGCGGACATGCATCTCTCTCAGCAGGGTCAGGCCCCGCTCCCCGTGCTTCTGCTCGAAAGCCGAAACCGCCGCGCCGAATCCGTACCACCCCGGCAGCATCACGCGGCATTGGCTCCAGCTGAAGACCCAGGGGATGGCCCGGAGGTCGGTGATGGCCCGGCTCGCCTTCCGGCTGGCAGGCCGCGATCCGATGTTGAGCCGGGCGATCTCGGCGATGGGCGTGGATTCCCAGAAGAACTGCTCGAAACCCTCGGTGCCGTAGACGAGCTCGCGGTAGGCCCGGCAGGCCTCGTCCGAGAGCTCATCCATGGCCTGCGCGAACCGCGGATCCAGCCCGGAGCCATCGGCACCGGGAAGGCTCGCCTCCAGAGTGGCCGCCACCAGCACTTCCAGGTTTCGGCGCCCCACGGCCGGATGGCCGTACTTGGCGGCGATCACCTCACCCTGCTCGGTGAGCCGGATCTGGCCCTGCACGGCGCCCGCGGGCTGGGCCAGGATGGCCTCATAGCTGGGGCCACCGCCCCGGCCCACGGAACCGCCCCGCCCGTGGAAGAGCCGGAGGCGGATGCCATGCCGCTCGGCCATCGCCACGAGGCGCAGCTCGGCCTTGTAGAGTTCCCATCGCGAGGTGAGGAAGCCACCGTCTTTGTTGCTGTCCGAGTAGCCCAGCATCACTTCCTGCACGCCCCCGCGGCTGTCCAGCAGGCGGCGGTAGAGGGGCAGGGCGAGCAGGCTGTCCAGGATGCCGCCGCAGCGCTGGAGGTCTTCGATGGTCTCGAAGAGCGGGATGAGGTTGAGGTCCAGGCGGCCTTCCGCCGGGCGCAGGATCCCGCCCTCCCGCAGCATCACCGCCGCTTCCAGGAGGTCGGAGAGGCTTTCCGTATGGCTGACGATGCAGCTGGGGAGCGCCTCAGGGCCCAGGCGGCGCTGGGCTCCGGCGGCGGCCAGGAACACATCCAGCTCGCTCCGGGTCTCCGCACTGTAGGCCAGGTAGGGCGAGGCGAGGGGGCGGGGGCTCTCCAGCTCGGAGGCCAGGATGGCCACCCGCTCCGCTTCGCCAAGGCCCAGGTACCGGGCGCCAGGGCGCACCGCCTCCAGGAGCTCGGCCACCACCCGCTCGTGGACATCAGAACTCTGCCGCAGGTCGAGCGGGGCGAGGTGGAAGCCGAAGACGGACACGGCCCGCCGCAATTCCCGCAGGCGCCCCCGGGCCAGTCGGCGCCCGCCGTGGGTCCGCAGGGAGCGGTCCAGGGCGTCCAGGTCGGCCTTGAGCTGGGCAGGGGAATCGTAGGGCTGGGGACCTGGCGCGGGGGCTGCCTCCACAGCCGCCTCCTTCCGGTGGGTGGCCGACAGCCGGTCGAAGATCAGGGACAGGGCGCGCCGGTAGGCTTCGTCCGCGTGCCGGAGGGCCTGGTCCGGGGACCGTTCCGCTAGGTCCAGGACCGCCTGGGAGGCGCCGGACACCTGCAGGCTCAGGGACAGCTCCTCCGCGAGGGCCCGGGTCTCCCGCAGCAGGTGCTCGAGGATGACGCGGGACTGGGTGCGCAGGGTCTGCTGGAGCACCTCGGCCGTCACGAACGGGTTGCCATCCCGGTCGCCGCCGATCCAGCTGCCGATCTGGAGGAAGGGCGGAAGCTCCGTGTCGCCCCAGGCGGAGTCCTCCCCCAGGCGGTCCTCCAGGTCCGCATAGAGGGCCGGGACCTCCCGCAGGAACGTATGGTCGAAGGTGGAGAGGGCGCTGGAGACTTCATCGGCGACCGCGGGGCGCTGGGGGCGCAGCATGCGGGTCTGCCACAGCAGCAGGACCAGGCGCTGCAGGTGCTCATCCTGCAGGGCCGCTTCCCTGGGCGTCTGGGCGTGGCGGTCCCGCTCGTCCAGGAGCCGGGCGATGCCCAGGTGGGCGTTGAGGATGCTCTTGCGGTGGACTTCGGTGGGATGGGCGGTGAGCACCGGCCGGACCAACGCCCCGCTGAAGAAGGCGCGCAGGTCTGCCGCAACCAGCCCCGCCTCGGCGGCCCGGTCCAGGGCATGCTCCAGGGAACTGGGCCTGGGCGCGGCGTCCTCCATGTGGTGGGCCCGGGAGCGCCGGATGTGATGCTGATCCTCCGCCAGGTTCGCGAGCTGCGAGAAATAGCTGAAGGCCCGGACCACCAGGATGGCGTGGCTGGGGCTGAGGCGCTTCAGGATCGCCTTCAGCTCATCGTCGGTGCCGGATTCCCGGGTCCGCCGGAAGCGCACCGAACTCTGCCGGATCCGCTCGATGAGCTGGAAGACCTCCTCGCCCTCCTGCTCCCGAACCGTATCCCCCAGCAGGCGCCCCAGGGTGCGGATGTCCTCCTTCAGGGGGAGGTCCTTGTCGGAGGGCGTGACATCCATGAGGGGATCCCCTGGAAACGGAAGCCGGGCGGAGTGGAGCCAGAGTAGCCGATCGGCCCGATCCCATCCCGCCCGTCCGACACGCGCCCGACTCGCGGTATGATGAATATCTTGACCAACCCGGTCAAGTTTATGGGGCTCCCATGAAAGTCATCGTCGCCAAGACCGCAGGGTTCTGCTGGGGAGTGAAGCGCGCCATGGACGCGGTGCTGGAGGCCTCCGTGCGCAACGACGGCCGCAGCGTGCAGACCCTGGGCCCGCTCATCCACAATCCCCAGGCCCTGGAGCTCATCGGCCGGCGCGGCGTGGGCGTGGCCGAGGCGCCGGACAAGGTGAAGAACGGCACGGTGGTGATCCGGGCCCACGGCATCCCCATCCAGGACCTGCGGGGCCTGAAGGAGCGGCAGAAGAAGGGCGAGCTGAAGATCGTGAACGCCACCTGTCCCGAGGTGGCGAAGGTCCACCACAAGATCAAGAAGTGGAGCCCCAAGGGCTATTTCACCGTGATCCTGGGCAGCCACGGCCATGCGGAGAGCGTGGCCCACCGCAGCTTCGCGGAGAACGGCTCGGTGATCGTCTCGACCATGGCCGAGGCCGAGGCGCTCACGGACGAGCAGCTGAAGAAGGTCCTGGTGGTGGCCCAGACCACCTTCACCGTGAAGGACTACCACGCCATCACGGACTACCTCCGCTCCCGGGCGGTGGATGCGGTCTTCGAGAACACCATCTGCGAGGACACCTGGATGCGCCAGGACGAGGCCCGGGAACTGGCCCGCACGGTGGATACCGTCATCGTCGTGGGCGGCAAGACCTCCAGCAACACCAAGCATCTGGCCGAGCTGGCCCACCACTACGGCAAGCCCGTCCAGTACGTGGAGACGGCCGCAGAACTGGATCTGGGGGCTTTCACGGGCCGCGAGACTGTGGGCGTGCTGGCGGGTGCGTCCACTCCCACCTGGCTGGTGGACGAGGTGGTGGATGTGCTGGAGCAGCTGGGGGACGGCCCGAGCCGCTGGCGCAGCTTCCTCCAGGCGACCTTCGGCAGCTCCTCGCTGATGGCGGTGGGCGCCGCGCTCATGACCCTCGGCGTCCACAAGTGGCTGGACCTTCGCATGGGCTGGCGCTATCCGCTCCTGACGGGGACCTACGTGCTGGCCATGTACCTGCTGACGCCTTTCCTGGACCCCCTGGGCCTGGGCGCCAAGGGGCCCGCGCGGGCCCGGTTCCTGGAGCGCAACCGCAGGGTCCTCGTGGCCCTGGGGGTGGTGGCGCTGCTGCTCACCCTGGGGCTTGCGGCGAGCCTGGGGCTGAATGCCCTGACTGTGGCAGCGGCTGCTTCTCTGGTGGGTGCGGGCTACAAGCGGCGCTTCCAGGTCGGCGGTTGGATCCTCAGCCTCAGGAAGGTTCCCGGCTCCAAGGATGTGGTGGTGGCCCTGGCCCTGGCCACGGTGGCCGTCATCATGCCGGTCTGGCAGGAGGGCCGGGTCTGGGACCTCCGTGCCTTCGCGGCCATGTTCCTGGTGGGGGTGCTCACCTTCGTCCGGACGGTCATCTACGAGATCCGGGACATGCAGAACGATCAGATCGTGGGGAAGGAGACCCTGCCCATCTTCATGGGCAAGTCCGTCACCAAGGCGGTGCTGGTGGGCCTCCTCGGGACGCTGCTGGCAGGCACCCTCTGGCTCACCTTCGAGAACCGCCAGCACGGGCATCCCCTGGCCGTGGCCCTGGTGCTGGTGGCCTGCGCGGCCTATCCCGTGCTCTACCTCTGGCTCTACCACGAGCGCTTCACGGCGGGAAAGCACCGCTTCGAGCTGAGCGTGGACCTGAGCTTCTGGCTGGTGGGACTGCTGGCACTCGTGTAGTTATTGCCCTCGTGTAATTCTTGCCCTTTCGCAAGAGACTGCTAGCCTTGGGGCACCTTTTCAAGGAGAGCCCTTATGCGCATGAAGTCGCTTGCCGTCCTTTCGGCCACGGCCATCCTGGGCGCCGCCCTCGGCTGGGCCGCCGCCGCCGCCAGCTACCAGAAGACTGGCACCGTGAAAGAAGTGGCCCCCGACAGCTTCACCCTGGACCTGGGCAAGGAAGCCTGGCGCTTCTACACCGACGGCGGCACCGCCGGCAAGGAGGCCCTCAAGGTTGGCGACAAGGTGACCGTCACCTACAAGCAGGTGGCCACCAAGATCGAAGCCAAGGCTGCCGCGAAGGCTCCCGCCAAGAAGAAGTAGGCCACGATGATGGATGATGCCTCGGCGGTCTCGCGTATGGCCGCAGGCCATACCGAGAAGAAGAAGTAGGCCACGATGATGGATGATGCCTCGGCGGTTTCGCGTATGGCCGAAGGCCATGCCGAGAAGAAGAAGTAGTTTCGCCGAAGGCGGTACCTGCAAAACGGGGCGCGTTCGCGCCCCGTTTTGCAGGTGTGTGGAAAGATGAACAGATGCGGAACTGGGTTCTCATCACGGGGTGTTCGACGGGCATCGGGCGGGCCCTGGTGCCCCTCTGCCGCGAGGCGGGCTGGGGCGTCGTGGCCACGGCCCGGCGACCGGAAACGCTGTCGGACCTGCCCGCGGGCGAGGACCTGCGCATCCTGTCGCTCGATGTCACCGACCCGGTCAACATCGCCGCCGCAGCCACCGCCTGCGAAGGTCTTCCCCTCAAAGCCCTCATCAACAATGCCGGCTACGGCCAGGTGGGGCCTCTGGAACTCCTGCGCGCGGAGGAGCTCCGCGCTCAGTTCGAGACCAATGTGATCGGCCTCCACCAGATGACGAACGCCTTCCTGCCCCTGCTGAGAAGGGAGCCTGGCGCGCGCATCCTGCAGGTGGCCTCCATGCTCGGCCGCCTCTCGATCCCCCTGGCGGGGCCCTACAACGCCTCCAAGCATGCGGTGGTGGCCCTGGCGGAGACCCTGCGGCTAGAGGTTGGGGAGGAGGTGGCCGTGGTGCTGGTGGAACCCGGCGCCATCCAAACGGCCTTCCGGGAGACGCTGACCAAAGCCTGGGGCGACCTGCCCGAACGGGCCCGGGGGACGCGCTACGAGACCATCCTCGCCCGCTACCTGGCCGTGCGAAGGCACCAGGGCGAGCGCTTCGCCATGGACGCGGAGCGCTGCGCCCGGAAGATCCTGAAGGCTCTGGTGGCCAAACGCCCTCCGCGCCGCGTGACCATCGGCCGGGACGCCTTCTGGGTGGGCAAGGTTAAGGCCCTCCTGCCTGCGGCCTGGTGGGAGCGCATCCTCCGCCGGGCCTACGGGCTGAGGTGACCCTGAAGCGAGTCCTGCCAGACTGGGGGCATGTCCGAAGACCGCCTTTACCTGATCGACACCTTCGCCTTCATTTTCCGCGCGTACTTCGCCAATCCGCGGCTGAAGAACGGCGCCGCGTACACCTTTACGAGGCTGGTACTCCAGCTGCTGGAGAAGCACAAGCCCACGCACATCGCCTGCGTGTTCGACATGCCGGGGCCCACGTTCCGGCACGAAATCTACCCCGAATACAAGGCCAACCGGGCGGAAATGCCCGAGGACCTTCGGCCCCAGATCCCCATGATCCGCCAGCTGGTGGAGGCCCTCTCCATCCCCATCGTGGAGCTGACGGGCTACGAGGCCGACGACGTCATGGGCACCCTGGCGAGGGAATCCGCCGCCCACGGCCTTCCGGCGGTCATCGTGAGCCCGGACAAGGACCTGCTCCAGCTGGTGGACGACGGCTTGAAGATCCAGGTGCTCAACACCAAGGACGGCGAGATCTGGCACGACCGCGAGGGCGTGAAGGCCCGCATGGGCGTGTGGCCCGAGCAGGTGGTGGACTTCCTCAGCCTGGTGGGAGACGCCTCGGACAACGTGAAAGGTGTGCCGGGCATCGGTGAGAAGGGCGCGGCCCAGCTGCTGGAAAAGCACGGCAGCCTGGACGGCGTCATCGCCGCCAAGGCCGACCTCAAGCCCAAGCAACGGGAGGGGCTGGATGCCGCTGCCGAGTGGCTGGACCTCACCAAGCGCCTGGTCACCGTGGTGACCGACCTCGACCTGCCCCTGCACCCGAAAGATCTCACCTATTCCGGCGTGGACGAGGCCAGGGCCCGGGAGACCTTCAAGGCCCTCGGCTTCCAGACCCTCACCAAGGAGTTCACGCAGAGCGCCCAGGCGGCGGGTAGCGTTCGGACCTACCGCGCCGCGGCCACGGTGGCGGACCTGGAAGCCGCCGTGGCCGCCTGCCGAGCCGCGGGCCGCTTCGGGCTTGACACCGAGACGACCAGCCTCGATCCCACACGGGGCCACATCGTGGGCCTCAGCCTGGCCTGGACCGCGAACGAGGGCCTCTACGTGCCCCTCGCCCACCTCAAGCCGGCCACGGTGGACACAGAGGGGGCGCTTCCGGGCCTGCTTCCGGATTCCGGCCTGCCCGACGCGCTGCTGGATCTGCGGGGCGATCCGGAAGCCTTCTTCGGGGAGCTGGCACCCCACCTCGACTCCCGGAACGTGCCCTTCGCGCAGGCCCGGCGTGTCCTCTCCCCGCTGTTCGCGGATCCCGCCGTGGGCAAGTGCGGCCAGAACCTGAAGTACGACCTCCAGGTGCTCGCGCGGCATGGCCTGCCCGTGTCCGGCCTGGCCGACGACAGCATGGTGCTGAGCTTCCTCCTCGACAGCGGCGTCCGCCACAACCTGGACGACCTCTCCGTGCGCCACCTGGACGTGAAGCCCATCGCCTTCGAGGAGGTGGTGGGAAAGGGCAAGGCCCAGAAGCGCTTCGACGAGGCTGTGTTCGAGCAGGCCGTGCAGTACGCCGCCGAGGACGCGGACCTGGCCCTCCAGCTCTGCGGCAAGCTCCGGGAGCGGCTTACGGACGGCCAGCTGAAGCGGCTCTACGATGAGGTGGACCTCCCCCTGGTGGACGTCCTGGCCGCCCTCGAAGGCCATGGTGTCCGCCTTGATCTTGACGTCCTTTCCCTGCTCGCCGCGCGCATGCGCGGCGAGCGCGAACGCGCGCAAGCCCGAGTCCTCGAACTCGCCGGCGAGCCCTTCAACCTCAACAGCCCCACCCAGCTGGGCGGCATCCTCTTCGGCAAGCTGGGCTTCAAGCCCGTGAAGTTCACCGGCAAGACCAAGGCCCCCAGCACGGACGAGGACGTGCTCCAGGAGCTGGCGGAGAAGCAGGGCGCCGAGATCGCGAGCGAGCTGCTGCGCCATCGCCAGATGGTGAAGCTGCTGGGCACCTACGTGGAGGCCCTGCCCCAGATGGTGAACCCCGTCACGGGCCGGGTGCACACCCGCCTGCACCAAGCGGCGGTGGCGTCGGGGCGGCTGGCTTCCAGCGATCCCAACCTCCAGAACATCCCCGTCCGCACGGAGGAGGGGCGGCTCATCCGGGGCGCCTTCGTGCCCGAGCCCGGCTGGGTGCTGCTGGACGCCGACTACAGCCAGATCGAGCTGCGCGTGGTGGCGGCCCTGGCCGAGGATCCGGTGCTGCTGGGAGCCTTCGCGGCCGGCGAGGACATCCACCGCCGCACGGCATCAGAGGTCTTCGGCGTGCCCATGGACCAGGTCACCTCGGAGCAGCGCAGCGCCTCCAAGGCCGTGAACTTCGGCTTGCTCTACGGCCAGGGGGCCTTCGCCCTCGCCGCCAACATCGGGGTGAGCCAGAAGGAGGCCAAGGCCTTCATCGAGCGATACTTCGAGCGGATGCCGAAGGTGGCGGCCTGGATCGAGCATGCCAAGGAGCGCGCCCTGGCGGAGGGCCTGGTGCGCACCCACTGGGGCCGCATCCGGCGCATTCCCGAGCTGGAGAGCCCCAACAAGCAGTTCCAGGCCCAGGGCCTGCGCGAGGCCGTGAACACCATCGTCCAGGGCACCGCTGCCGACCTCATGCGCCGAGCCATGGTGCGTCTGCACCGAAGCCTGAAGGCCTCGGACCTTCGGGCGCGCCTGCTGCTCCAGGTCCACGACGAGCTGCTCCTGGAGGCGCCGCCCGAGGAGGTGGCGCGGGCCTCGGCCCTTCTGAAGGAAGCCATGGAGGGGGCGGACGACCTGGGCCCCCTGGGCGTGAAGCTGGCGGCGGAGGTCCGGACCGGCGACAGCTGGCTGGCCGCCAAGTAGTTTTTGACGATCTGTAGGTCCGGAGAGCCGAAACGCACGTTTTCGACAGGATTTGTGATGGCCGCCCGGGCTCGAACTTAACGGGGAGGTCATGATTGGGCCCAACCGCAGACCCCTGCGAAGGAGCCTGATCATGAGCCAGTTCAACATCGCGTGGTTGCCCGGCGACGGCGTGGGCGTGGAAGTGATGGAGGCCGCGAAGATCTGCCTCGACGCGCTGAAGTTCGACGCCAAGTACACCCATGGGGACATCGGCTGGGAGTTCTGGTGCAAGGAGGGCGAGTCCTTCCCCCAGCGCACCATCGATCTGCTGAAGCAGAGCCACGCCGCCATGTTCGGTGCCATCACCTCCAAGCCCGTGAAGGATGCCGAGGCTGAGCTGGTGCCTGAGCTGAAGGGCAAGGGGCTGGTGTACCGCAGCCCCATCGTCCGCATGCGCCAGATGTTCGACCTCTACACCTGCCTTCGCCCCTGCAAGGCCTATCCGGGCAACCCCCTGAACTACCAGGACGGCATCGACATGGTGGTGTTCCGCGAGAACACCGAGGACCTCTACTCCGGCGTGGAGTTCAGCCCTGTGCCTGACGAGCTGAAGCAGACCCTCAAGGCGCTGAGCAAGCCCTTCGGCCACTTCGCGGACCTGCCGGGCGACGAATTCGCCATTACCTGCAAGGTGAACACGAAGAAGGGCTGCGACCGCATCATCCGCGCCGCCTTCGAGTACGCCAAGACGTTCAACTATCCCAAGGTCACGGTCATCCACAAGGCCAACGTCGTGCGCGCCACCGAGGGCATGTTCCTGGAGACCGGCAAGCGCATCGCCAAGGAATACCCCGGAATCCAGATGGACGACGCCAACGTGGACGCCATCACCATGTGGATGCTGAAGAATCCCAAGAACTACGGCGTGATGGTGGCCACCAACCTCTTCGGCGACATCATCAGCGACCTGGCGGCCCAGATGGTGGGCGGCCTTGGCTTCGGCTGCTCCGGCAACATCGGCGAGAAGCTGGCCGTCTTCGAGCCCAGCCACGGCAGCGCGCCGAAGTACGCCGGCCAGTACAAGGTGAACCCCATCGCCACCATCCTGGCCGCCAAGATGATGCTGGACTGGCTGGGCGAGACGGAGAAGGGCGCCCGCCTCGAGAAGGCCGTGGCCGCCGTCATCGCCGAGGGCCAGGTCCGCACCTACGACATGGGCGGCAGCGCCTCGACCCTCGACATGGGCGAGGCCATTGCGCGGAAGCTCTGAGGTCGCCATGGATCGCATCCTCATCCATGAAGTCGGCCCCCGCGACGGCCTCCAGGTCGAAGCGGCGGTGGTGCCCACGGAGCTGAAGCTCGACTGGATTCGTCGCGTTGCGGATTCCGGGGTGGACATCGTCCAGGTGGGCTCCTTCGTGCGGGGCGACAAGGTGCCCCAGATGGCGGACACGGACGACCTGTTCCGCACCCTCGCCCAGGAGACCCACCGGGCCCTGCTGTCCGGCCTGGTGCTCAACGAGAAAGGGCTGGAGCGGGCGCTCGATGTGGGCGTTCCGCTCATCTGCCTGGGCGTCTCCGCCTCGGAGACCCACAGCCGGAAGAACACCGGCATGGGCACGGACGAGGCCCAGCGCCGCATCATCGCCACGGCTCTGGCGGCGAAGCAGGCCGGACGGAAGGTCCAGGTGAGCGTCCAGAGCGCCTTCGGCTGCGGCTTCGAGGGCCCCATCTCCGAGGAACGTGTGCTGGGAATCGTGGCCGCCTACCT
Source organism: Geothrix sp. SG200 (assembly GCF_022808935.1). Classification (GTDB taxonomy): domain Bacteria; phylum Acidobacteriota; class Holophagae; order Holophagales; family Holophagaceae; genus Geothrix; species Geothrix alkalitolerans. The sequence continues at coordinate 353,816 of NZ_JAKZFR010000002.1, read as the reverse complement.
GGAGGCCGGGCTTACCGCCATCAGCCTCGCGGACACGGCGGGCCACTCGCACCCGGACCAGGTCCGGCGCTACGTGCGGAAGGTGCTGGAACTCGATCCGACTGCGGAAGTCACGGCCCACATCCACAACACCTACGGCCTGGGGATGGCCAGCGTCTACGCTGCCATGGAGGCCGGCGCCAGGGCCATCGAGACCAGCTTCGGCGGGCTGGGCGGCTGCCCCTTCACCAAGGTGGCGGCGGGCAACGTGGCCACGGAGGATCTCGTGCACGGCCTCCAGCGCACGGGTCGGCGCACTGACATCGACTTGGCGGCCCTCGTCGGCGTCAGCCGGGATGTGGCCAGGCACCTCGGCCGCGAACTCCCCGGCTGCGTCTACAAGACCGGCCCCATCGCAGCGAAGGTGATGGCATGACCCGGAAGATCCTCGAAGGCATCAAGGTCCTGGACCTCACGAACGTCCTGTCCGGGCCCTTCACCACGCTCCACATGGCCCTGCTCGGCGCGGAGGTCATCAAGGTGGAGAACCCCAAGGACGGCGACCTGGCCCGCAAGCTGGGCATCGTGCCAGAACTGAACAAGAAGCTCATGGGCACCAGCTTCCTGGCCCAGAACTGCAACAAGAAGTCCATCACCCTGAACACCAAGAGCCCCGAGGGCAAGGAGCTGTTCCGGAGGCTGGTGAAGGACGCGGACGTGGTGGTGGAGAACTTCCGGCCGGGCGTCATGGATCGGCTGGGCATCGGCTACAAGGCGCTCGCTGAGATCAATCCGCGGCTCATCTACTGCGCCATCTCCGGTTTCGGCCAGACCGGGCCGGACGCCCTGAAGCCCGCCTACGACCAGATCATCCAGGGCCTCTCGGGCGAGATGGCGGTCAACGGCGACGAGCGGCTGAGCCCCCTGCGCACGGGCTTTCCCGTCTGCGACACGGTGGGCGGCTTGAACGCGGCCTTCGCCGTCATGGCGGCCCTCTTCCACCGGGAACGCACGGGGCAGGGGCAGTCCATCGACATTGCCCTGCTGGACAGCATCATGCCCCTCATGGGCTGGGTGGCGGCGAACCTCCTCATCGGCGGCGAGCAGCCGGTGCTCATGGGCAACGACAACTTCACCGCCGCGCCCAGCGGCACCTTCCGCACCCAGGACGGCCACATCAACATCGCCGCCAACAAGCAGGAGCAGTGGGAGGCTGTCTGCGACGTGCTGGAGGTCCCCGAGCTGAAGACGGATCCCCGGTTCCAGGAGCGGGACACCCGCAAGAAGAACCGCCGGGAGTTGACTCCCCTTTTGGAGGCCCGGCTGGCCCAGAAACCGACCGCTTTCTGGGTAAGGGAACTGAACGCGAAGGATGTCCCCAGCGGCGAGATCCTGGGGCTGGAGGAGGCCCTGAGGCAGCCGCAGATTGCGCATCGCGGCGTGCTCCAGAAGGTGCAGGCGAAAAATATCGGTGAGATCGAGGTCTTCGGCCTCACGGCGCTGTTCGAGAAGACCCCCGGGTCCGTGGACGCGCCGCCCCCGGCACTGGGCGAGCACAACGCGGAGATCTACGGCGCCCTGGGATTGGGCGAGACCGAGCTGGCCGAACTGAAATCCAAGGGTGTGATCTGAGGAGGGTCCCATGGGCATGACCGTTGTCGAGAAGATCCTGGCCCGCGCCGCCGGCCAGGCCACGGTGAAGGTGGGGGATGTGGTCGAGCCCAAGGTGGACCTCGCCATGTCCCACGAGAACGCGGCGCTGGTGATCAACCAGCACAAGGAGGTGTTCGAAGGCACGGGCCTGGCGCCGAAGGTGTGGGACCCCTCGCGGATCGCCATCATCTTCGACCACCGTGTGCCGGCGGAGTCCCCCAAGACCGCGACGAACCAGAAGAAGATCCGCGAGTTCGTAGCGGCCCACGGCATCGCCAAGTTCCACGACGTGCGCGGCGACGTGGGCGGCATCTGCCACCAGATCCTGCCGGAGTACGGCTATGTTCGGCCGGGCTACGTGGTGGTGGGCACCGACTCCCACACCACCAGCCACGGGGCTCTGGGCGCCTTCAGCTTCGGCATCGGCGCCACGGAGATGGCCTCGGTCTGGAGCCTGGGGGTCGCGGTCAACATCGAGGTGCCGGCCACCATCAAGGTGGTGGTGAAGGGCGAGTTCCCGCCCATGGTGGGGCCCAAGGACCTCATCCTCCACCTCATCGGGAAGCTCACGGCCCAGGGCGCCAACTACAAGGTGCTCGAGTTTCACGGCGAGACCATCCGAAAGATGAGCACCAGCGGCCGCATCGCCATCTGCAACATGAGCGTCGAGGCGGGCGCCACCTCCGGCATCGTCCCCGGCGACGAGGAGACCCTGCGCTACCTCCGGGAGGAGGCCGGCGTCACGGAGGCCATTCCCTGCGTGACCCCGGATGCGGACGCCGACTACTGCCAGGTGGTGGAGATCGATGTGTCCGCCCTGGCCCCGCAGATCGCCTGCCCCCACATGGTGGACAACGTGAAGCCCGTGGAGCAGGTCGCGGGCACCAGGGTCCAGCAGATCGTCATCGGCAGCTGCACCAATGGCCGCCTGGACGACCTGGAGGCCGCCGCCGCCATCCTGCGCGGCAAGAAAGTGGCCGAAGGCACCCGCATGCTGGTGTTCCCCGCCTCCAGCAAGATCTTCGCGAAGGCCCTGGACCGGGGCATCGTCCACGACCTCATGAAAGCGGGTGCCGTGGTGATGAACTCCGGCTGCGGTCCCTGCCTGGGCGTGCATGAAGGCGCTCTGGGCGACCACGAGGTGGCCCTCAGCACCACCAACCGGAACTTCAAGGGCCGCATGGGCAACCCCACGGGCGAAGTCTACCTCTGCAGCCCCGCCGTGGCCGCCGCCTCCGCCATCACCGGCGTCATCACCGATCCCCGCAAGTAGAAAGGAGCCGGCCATGTCCAAGGTCATCATCGCGCTCGGCAATGACATCAGCACCGACGACATCTACCCCGGCCGCTTCATGGCCACGGTGCTGCCGACGGAAACCCCCCAGTTCGCCTTCTTCGACCGCACGGAGTTCAACGCGCAGCTCAAGGCCAAGGCCTTCCCGCCGGGCTCCATCATCGTGGGCGGCGAGAACTTCGGCTGCGGCTCCAGCCGCGAGCAGGCCTGCTCCACCCTGAAGGGCCACGATGTGGCCGTCGTGGCGAAGAGCATCGCCCGCATCTTCCTCCAGAACAGCATCAACCTGGGCCTCCAGGTGGTGATCTGTCCCACCCTCGAGGCCTGTGAGGGCGACGACCTGGAGATCACGGCGGACCAGGTGGTGAACAAGACCACAGGCAAGATCTACGACCAGGTGAAGCTCCCCGCCGCCCGCAAGGGCATCATGGATGCCGGCGGGTTGATCCCCTACACCCGGGCGCGGCTGATGGCCAGAGCCTGATCCGGCAAGGATTCCGTCAAAGGCGCGAAAGCAGAAACAAGGGCACGTAGAAGGGCCGACCGGCCTCGCTTCGTGCCCTTCCTGCGCCCGCAGGGCGCATTCGTGCCCTTCGCGGAGGTCTTTTTCAGGTCGGCGCTGCGCCTATTCCGAAGTCTCCAGCGCATCCTCCGGACAGGGATGGTGGTGGCTCCGGATGGCGTGGACGGCCAGATCGTAGTCGGGTTCCTTCGTGAGCTCCGGCACCAGCTCCGTATGGATGATGGTGCCGTTCTCGTCCAGCGCCACCACGGCCCGGGCCAGGAGGCCGCGCATGGGCCCGTCGATGAGGGTGACCCCGAACTGCGCCCCGAATTCGGGGTGGCGGAAGGCGGACATCGGTTGCGCCCGTTCCAGCCCACGGGAGCCGCAGAAGAGGTCCTGCGCGAAGGGCAGGTCCATGGAGACGCACAGCAGCACCGTATCGCTCAGATCCTGCGTCAGGGTATTGAACTTGCGCACGCTCTCCGCACAGGTCGGCGTGTCCAGGCTGGGGAAGATGCTCAGCAGGACGCGCTTTCCCTCCAGATCCACACTCGTGGTGTCGCGAAGGTCCGTGCGGGTGAGGGCGAACACAGGGGTGGGGGAACCGACTGCGGGCAGCTCGCCGCAGGTATGGGTGGCGGTGCCGTTCAGGGTGATCGTGGCCATGGGGACCTCCCGGCGCGCACATGCTACTCCCAATGGAGAATTCCGGCACGAATTCTTGACCGAGCGGGGCCCTCGGGTTGGTCTCGCCCCTGATATGCCTCGGCTCACCCCACCTTTCCTGGCGGAAACTGCTTCGCGTTCCTAGTCTTGGACCATGGAACCCACGCTCGGCAAGTGGCGCTGGTACTGGAGCATCTGGGGCCTGATGGGCCTCTACATGGCCACCTGGGACATGGCCATGTATCCGGCCGCGCCGGTCCTGCGGCTGCTGGGGATGAACCTCCTCCAGAACGGGGCCTGGGGACTGCTGGGTCTCCTCCTCATCCGGCTGGCGGACCGGAAGCCCATCGAGTCCTTCGCGTGGAGCCAATGGCGCACCTGGGGCCTGCACCTGCTGGCCAGCGTCCTGGCGGCCACCCTCGGGTTGTTCCTGGCCTACCTGATCTCCCTGGTCGTGGAAGGAGGCGGGAGGCACCTGGATCTCGCGACAGTCCGGAAGGGGCTGCCCCGGTTCTACCGGGCCTACTTCCACACGAACCTGCTCTTCATGTGGGCGGTGGTGGCGGCCTTTCACGGGTTGAGGATCTACCGGAAGTACCAGATTCGCGAGATCGAGGCCGCCAGACTGGAGGCCCGGTTCGCCGAGGCCCGGAACCAGGCCCTGTGCATGCAGCTCCAGCCCCACTTCCTCTTCAACACGCTCAACTCCATTTCCGCCCTGGTCCATACGAACCCTGATGGGGCGGACGATATGATCAGCCGCTTGGGGGACTTCCTCCGGATGACCCTGGAGGCGACACCGGACCAGATGGTGCCGCTGTGGAAGGAACTGGCCTTCATCCAGGCCTATCTCTCCATCGAGCAGGTCCGTTTCCAGGGCCGCCTGCGGGTGGAAGTGGATGCGCCCTCCGTGTTGCAGAACCTGCGGGTGCCCAGCTTCATCCTCCAGCCCCTGGTGGAGAACGCCCTCAAGCACGGCCTTTCGGACCGCCAGCAGGGCGGCACGCTCGGGCTGCGGGCTTCGCGGGATTCCGAATGCCTCGTGCTGGAAGTCCGGGATGACGGTACGGGCTACCGGCCGGGCCGGGAAGGGGTGGGCCTGAGCAACGTCCGGGCCCGCCTGGGATTGATCTACAAGGGGCTGTATCACCTGGACATCCTCGGTGTGCCCGGCCGAGGCACCCTGGTGGCGCTCCGGCTGCCCCTCGGGGATGCCGTCGGGGGCGTGTCATGAATCTCCGGGCCCTGGTGGTGGATGACGAGACGCTGGCCCGGCAGCGCATCCGCCATCTGCTCCGCCGGTCCACGGACATCGAAGTGGTCGGGGAATGCGCCAACGGCCTGGAGGCGGTGAAGGCCATCGAGGAGCTGGTCCCGGACCTGGTGTTCATGGACATCCAGATGCCCGAGCTGGATGGCTTCGGGGTGGTGGAGGCCATGGGCGCGGATCGCATGCCGCCCACCCTCTTCATCACGGCCTACGATCAGCACGCCCTCCGGGCCTTCGAGGTCCATGCCGTGGACTACCTCCTGAAGCCCTTCTCGCCGGAGCGGTTCCACCATGCCCTGGAGCGTGCGCGGCGCTGGTGCCGGTCATCCACCCGTGAGAAGGGGCAGGATTTGGAGGCTCTCATGGCCGGCCTGCGCCGGGATCGGCCCTGGGCAGATCGCCTCCTGGTCCGGCAGGGGGACCGCCACGTTCTGGTGAGGACGGACGCCGTGCAGTGGATCGAGGCGGAGGACAACTACGTCCGCCTTCATGTCGAAGGCACCTCGCACCTGGTCCGGCAGACCATGGCGGGTCTCCTCGCAAGGCTCGATCCAGCCCGGTTCCGGCGGATCCACCGTTCCGCCATCGTGAACCTCGACTGCATCCGGGAGTTCCAGCCCTGGAGTGGAGGGGACCACCTGGTGATCATGCGCGACGGCACCCGCCTGACCCTCAGCCGGACCTACCGGGACCAGTTCGGCGAGTGGCTCTGACGCAGGAAGGCCCGGCGCCGGGCCGGGCCTTTCTGCGCGGGGAGCGGGTCACTCCGGGGCGAGGACCGAGACGGTGGCCATGCCCGCCTCGCGGAGCACCAGTGCGCCCTTTTCGGTCATGGCGCGGCTGGGCAGGATGACGTCCACGATCCCGATGAGGCGGTCCGTCACGAGCAGCTCGCCGTTCGTGCCGTCACCCACGCTGAACACGGCCCCCTGCTTCAGGGCCACGGGGGTGGTCGCGATGGCGGGTACGCCCCGCCTCCCGAGCTGGGAGATGGCCTGGGTGGCGCCGATGGAACCATCCCGGAACATCCGGTCCCCGGGCAGCAGCACCAGGTAGTCCGCATGGTGGTTGGCGATGAGATGGGCGGCGGGGACGGCCTTGTCCCAACTGCGCGCGTCCACCACGGTGATGAAGGCGCCTTCGCCGGCCGCCCGGGCCAGGGCCAGCACGGCCTCCTGACTGGCCGGGTAGTCGCAGATCACGCCAATGTGCTGCTTGGCAGGCCAGGTGGTCTGGGTGGTCTTCATCAGCGGGCGGAAGTCCTCGGCCTGGAGGGCCAAGCCGACGAGGGCCGCCGCGGCCACCACGAGGGATGCGGAAATGCGGTTCATGATGCCTCCGGAAGAAAGGCGGTCGGGGACGGATCCCCGCGACGGGTGGAAGGGAGCCCGAACGGTGTCCGACGGGCGGGGTGAACGCCGCCAAACATGAGCGGCCGTCTCAGCTCAGGCCATGGATCTGGGACGAACAGGCCCAGATGGGGGTGAGGGGCTTCTTTCCGGGGGTGGGTCCGGCCCTGCTCCGGGCGATACTTGGGGTTCGGAGGCACCCATGAAAATCCTGATCCTCGGCTCGGGCGGACGGGAACACGCGCTGGCGCTGAAGCTCAAGGCTTCGGCCACCCCGGTGGAATTGGTCTCCGCGCCGGGCAGCGATGCACTGGCGGAACTGGGGACCTGTGTGGCGCTTGACCTGGCCTCACCGGCCGCCGTGGCGGCATGGTGTTCCGCGAACCGGCCGGACCTGGTGGTGGTCGGTCCCGAGCTGCCCCTGGTGGCCGGGGTGGCCGATCTGGTGCGCTCCCTGGGCATCCCCGTGTTCGGCCACGACGCCGCCACGGCCCGCCTGGAGGGCAGCAAGGCCTTCGCCAAGGCTTTCATGCAGCGCCATGGCATTCCCTGCGCAGCCAGCGAGACCCTGACCGACCTCGCCGAGGGCGTCGCCCTGATCCGGGGCTGGTCCTACGGCTATCCCATCGTCCTCAAGGCCGACGGCCTGGCGGCGGGGAAGGGCGTGGTGCTGGCCCAGAGCGAGGCCGAGGCCCTGGAGACTTTCCGGGCCTTCCTCGAGGGCCAGTTCGGGGACGCCAGCCGCACCGTGGTCTTCGAAGAACCCCTGCACGGCATGGAGCTCTCCCTGCACGTGCTGGTGGACGTGGACGCGAGCCACGCGGCCTACGCCATGCTGCCCGCCTGCCAGGACCACAAGCGCATCTTCGAAGGCGACCACGGCCCCAACACCGGCGGCATGGGCGCCTTCGGGCCCATCCCCTTTCTGCGATCCGAGGATGTCGAGCGGATGCGGGTCGAACTGGTGGAGCCCACCGTGCGCGGCCTCCAGAAGGATGGCCTCTCAGGTCGGGGCGTGCTGTTCCTGGGCGTCATGTGGACGGCTGCAGGCCCCCGGCTGCTGGAGTACAACGTCCGGTTCGGCGACCCGGAGACCCAGGTGCTCATGCAGCTGCTGGACGAAGACCTGGCGGCCCTGCTGCTGGAGGTGGCCGAGGGACGGCTGGCTTCGCGTGAGCTGAAGCTGAAGGCCCATACCGCCATCACCGTGGTGCTGGCGGCGGAGGGCTATCCGGAGGGCGCCAAGAAGGGGGTGCCCATCTCCCTCGGAGCGCCCGGCGTCACGGTGATCCACGCAGGCACGCGCAAGGAGGCGGGGCAGTGGCTCACCCACGGGGGGCGCGTCCTGAACCTGGCCACGTCCGCGCCGGATCTGGCCGCGGCCCGCGCCGCCATCGAGGCGGCCCTGCCGCAGGTCCACTGGCCCGGCATGCAGGTCCGCCGCGACATCGGCCTCAAGGCCCTGCGGCACGCCCAGGCGGGCAAGACCGTCCGGGACCGCTGGTGATATCCCTGGTGAGAACAGGTGAGTCCGGTTTCCTACCGGTTCTGGAGGAACCAGGCCGCCAGTGTGAAGAGCGCAAGGATCAGGGTGAGGGCCCCGGCCGCGCGGTGGATCCGCGGGATGGCGGCCCGGGTGCTGCGGCCTTCGCGCCAGGCCAGGGCCGCCCGGCCCAGGAGCAGGGTGGTCCCGGCCACAGCCAGTAGGGCCAGCCACAGAAGGATGTGGCGGAGGGCCAGGGCCCGGGGGTGCAGGACCACCCGGAGCAGCACCACGGTCACGGTGGCTGCCATGAGGTGCCCATGGAGCCGGTGGTCCCCCCGCTGGACGGCACGCAGGGCGAAGCCCAGCAGGATGGCGGCGGGGATGAGCAGGAGATCCAGCATCCGGGCCAGGGTACCCCAGGTGGTTCAGAGCGGGAGCGCTTCCAGGCGCTTCTCGCCTTCCCAGCGGTAGAAGCCCGCGCCGGACTTCCGGCCCAGGCGACCGGCGGCCACCAGCTGGCGCAGCACCGAAGGCGCCTTGAACCGGGGCTCCCCGAAGGCCTCGAACAGCACCTCGGCCACGCTCTGCATGGTGTCGAGGCCGATGAAATCGCTGAGGTGCAGAGGGCCCATGGGATGGCCGCAGCCCAGCTTCATGCCCGTGTCGATGTCGTCGACGGTGGCGAGCCTCTGCTCGGCGCAGCGGATGGCATCCAGCAGATAGGGCACCAGGAGGCGGTTCACCACGAAGCCCGGGGCGTCCGGCGCCAGCACGGCGGTCTTGCCGAGCCGCTGGACGAAGCCCTTCAGGGCGGCCAGCGTGTTGCCGTCCGTGGCCAGGGTGCGGACGATCTCCACCAGCGGCATGGCGGGGACCGGATTGAAGAAGTGCAGGCCCGCCAGGTTGGGCAGGCGGCCCGGCGCCAGCACCGGGCTGAGGTGGGCGACCGTGAGGCTGGAGGTGTTGGTGCAGAGAATGGCGTTCGGCTCCATGACCTTGTCCAGCGCGGCGAAGGTCTCGAGCTTGAGGTCCATGCGCTCCGGCACGGCCTCCACCACCAGGTCGCAGGCGGCCAGCGCGGCGAAGGTGAGGGTGCCGTGGAGTCGGCGGGCGAAGGTGGTGCTCTGGTCCTCGGTGATCTTCCCCTTGGCCACGGCGCGGCCCCAGGTGTCCTGGATCCGCGTCAGGCCCTTGGCCAGCAGGGACTCGTCCACCTCCTTCACCCAGACCTCGCAGCCTGTCTCGGCCGCGCACTGGGCGATGCCCGAACCCATGAGTCCACAGCCGACAATGCCGATGCGCTGGATGTCCATGTCGCTCCCCCGTTGGAATGGTGATGGTCTGGTCCCCATTCTCCGACGATTGGGATCCGGGCGGAGCGGTGACCTGGGGTAGGGTGCTTCCGCTATGATCGGCCAGTGCCCGGGGGGTGCCCATGACCGGCCTACTGAGAGATCTGCTTGGCCACCAGGCCTGGGCGGATGCGATGTTCTTCCATGCCTGGGGCAAATCGGGTCTCACGGAGGATCCCGAGCTGCGGACCAGGACCAGCCATCAGGTGGATGTCCAGGAGGCCTTCCTGGACATCCTCAAAGGCGGAACGCCGCCATCGGAGGAGCCGGCCGTGGGTGCCTTCCCGGACCTGCTGCGCCGGTGCCGTTCGGCCCACGAGGCCTTCCGGGCGCTGGGTCGGGGCCTCGATGAGGCCTCTCTGGCCCGCGTCGTGCGGGTGCCGTGGTTCCCGGATCCGCCCTGCCTGGTCTCCGTCGGAGAGGCGCTGGCCCAGGTCTGCCTGCACTCTCAGCACCACCGCGCCCAGAACATGGCCCGCCTCAAGGCCCTGGGCGCCGGGGCGAAGAACGTGGACTACATCATCTGGCTCTGGAAGCAGCGGCCTGAACCGCGCTGGGATCTTTGAACGCGGTGAACATGGGACGGAGCCATCTCTGGGGAAGCCGATGAGGATAGACGGGAGTGCCCTGCGATTCATGCGACGCGCGATCGACTTGTCCCGCATTCACATGGAAGCGGGCGAGGGCGGACCGTTCGGCGCGGTGATCGTGAGGGGCGACGAGATCCTGGGGGAGGGTTGGAACCAGGTCACGACGGGCCATGACCCCACCGCCCATGCGGAGGTGGTGGCCATCCGGCAGGCCTGCGGGCGCCTGGGCACCCACCAGCTGCGGGGGTGCGAGATCTACACGAGCTGCGAGCCCTGCCCCATGTGCCTGGCGGCCATCTACTGGGCCCGCCTGGACCGCGTCTGGTACGCCAACGACAGGGCCGACGCAGCGGCCATCCAGTTCGACGACGACTGGCTCTACCGCGAGCTGGCCCTCCCTCTCGACGCGCGCAGCCTGCCCGCCTTCCAGCTGCTCCGCGAGGAGGCCCTGCCCGTCTTCCACGCCTGGATGCAGAAGCCCGACCGAACCCCCTACTGAGAGCCGATAGCCGACCGCTAAATTTCCAGATACGTGTGCAGGTTCCGCTCTTCGGTGAGCAGCGCCCGCAGGGCTTCGGCGGCATCGCTCTTGGCGCTGGCCCTCCGCTTGGTCTGGGGCCCCTGGATCAGCACGTCGGGATCGTAGTGGACACTGCGGAGCACATGGTCCACCGTGTCGCCCTTGACGAGGTGCTGCACCTTGAAGGTGTCGTCCTCGTGCACCACGATGTGGGCTTCGTTCGGGGCGCCGAAGAGGTTGTGCCTCATGCCCAGGATGTCCTGGTAGGCCCCGGTCAGGAAGAAGGCCACGTAGTAGGACTCGCCACCGCGGGGCTCGTGGAAGGGGAGCTCGTCGCGCACGTCCTTCAGGTCGATGAACTTCTCCATCTTCCCGTCGCTGTCGCAGGTGATGTCGCAGAGGGTGGCCGACAGGCCGGGCTTCTCCTTCAGACGGTGGATGGGCATCACCGGGAAGAGCTGCTCGATGGCCCAGTGGTCCGGCATGGTCTGGAAGATGCTGAAGTTGGCGATGAGCTTGTCCGCCAGGCTCTTGTTCAGGTCCTGGAACTCCTCGGGCACGTACTTCAGGCTCTTGCTGCTGAGGATGCGGGAGAGCTTGCGGCAGACTTCCCAGAAGAGCGTCTCGCCCTTGCTGCGGTCCTCCAGGCCCAAGTAGCCCAGGTTGAAGAGGGTGAGCAGCTCGTCCTTCTGGGTGATGGCGTCGTGGTACATCTCGGCGAAGTTCTTCACGGAGATGTTGTCGCGGGTGTAGGCCAGCTCCTTGAGGATCTGGGGCTCGTTGCCGGTGAGGGTCACCGTGTACTTGGTGTGCGTGGTGTCGATGAGGCCGATGATGTCCACCACGACGACCTCGTGGTAGGCCACGATGGCGCGACCGGACTCGCTGAGCAGGTCCGGCATGGGCACCTGCTCCTGGGTGCAGATGTCCTTGGTGGTGTAGACCACGTCCGCCGCATACTCGCTGATGGTGTAGTTCATGGAGCTGCTGAAGGTGGTCTTGCTGCCGTCGTAGTCCACGCCCAGGCCGCCGCCCACGTTGAGGTAGCGGATGGGCACGCCCAGCTTCCGCAGCTTGGCGTAGATGCGGGTGGCCTCCTTCATGGCCGACTTGATCTTGCGGATGTCGGTGATCTGGCTGCCGATGTGGAAGTGCAGCTCAATGACGCTGTCGAGCAGGTCGCGTTTCTCCAGCACCTCGATGGCGTCGAGGATCTCGCGGGTGGTCAGCCCGAACTTCGCATGGTCACCGGCGCTGGTCTCCCACTTGCCGCTGCCCTGGGCGTTCAGCTTGGCGCGGAGCCCGATGAGGGGCTCGACCTTCAGCTCCTTGGCCACCTTCAGGATCAGGGGCAGCTCGGTCATCTTCTCGACGGTGATGACCACCTTGCGTCCGGCCTTGCGGGCCAGCAGGGCCATGCGGATGAAGGACTCGTCCTTGTAGCCGTTGCAGAGCACCAGGGCCTCGGGATGCAGGTCCTGGCTGAGGGCGATGATCAGCTCGGGCTTGGAGCCGGCCTCGAGCCCGTAGTGGTACTTGTTGCCCGAGCGGATGATCTCCTCGACCACTTCCTTGGTCTGGTTGGTCTTCACCGGGTAGACGCCCTGGTAGCCGCCCTCATAGCCGAACTCGATGATGGCGCGCCGGAAGGCCTCGTTGACCTCCACCACGCGGTGGTCCAGCACCTGCGGGAAGCGCAGGTTCACGGGGGTGCGGATGCCCTTCTTCTTCAGGTGCTGGACGATCTCGTAGACGTCGCAACTGAGGGACTCGTCCTTGGTGGGCGTGATCTCCAGATGGCCCTTGGCATTGATGCCGAAGTAGCCGTTCCCCCACTCCTTCACGCCGTACAGGGTCGCGGCGTCCTGGACCGTCCAGTGCTTCATGGGCATCCGAGGTGCCTCCTCAAATCCGGGGCGGCCACCTTCGGCCGGAAGTTTGTTTATAGGAAAAAAAGCCAAGCATTACCAATGAAAATTCACGGGTTCAGAATTCTGGCCAGGGTCGCCCGCCAGTGGCGGTCCCTCACGCGCCTCAGGGCGGTCCGCCGGGTGAGTTTCCGCCACTGGGCGGCGCCCCGGGGGAGGTCCTCCGCCGGGCGGGTGTGCAGAGGGCTGGGGCCGCCCCAGAGGGCCGGATCGCCCCAGACCGGGGCCCGGTTCCAGGGGCAGACCTCCTGGCAGGCGTCGCAGCCCGCCGCCCAGCGGCTCGAAGCCAGGGCGGCGGCGATGTCCGGGGGCGGCTCGGTCTCGGTCTCGATGGTGTAGGTGGTGAGGCAGCGGGCCGGGTCCAGGCGGAAGGGCGAGAGAGCCTGGCTGGGGCAGGCCTCCAGGCAGGCGGTGCAGGTTCCGCATTGCTGGGTTCCAAAGGGCTCGTCCGGGGGCAGCTCCACGGACAGCAGCAGCGCCCCCAGGAAGCCCCAGGAGCCGTCCTTCTCCGCGATGAGGAGGGTGTGCTTCCCCTGCCAACCCAGGCCCGCCCGGGCCGCCAGCTGGCGCTCCAGCAGGGGGGCCGTGTCCACGCAGACCCGGCCCTCCAGGCCCGGCCAGCGGGATTGGGCCGCTTCCAGCAGCCGAGCCAGGCGGGGCTTGAGGATCATGTGGTAGTCGGGGCCCCAGAGGTAGCGGCTGAGCCTGAGGCTGCCGGGAGCCGCGCCGGGGACGGCGTTGGGCCGGGCATAGGGGAAGAAGCCCACCAGGGCCGTGCGGGCCTGGGGCCAGAGGGCCATCGGGTCCAGGAGCGTGGCCGGGTCCAGGTAGGGAAGCAGGGCACCCCGGTCTTCCTGGAACCAGGCGTGGAGATGCCCTTCCTCGTCCCGGAAGGGGCCGCAGGCGGCGAACCCCGCCCGGGCGAACCCGGCGGCCAGGGCCTCGGATCGAAGCCAGGCCCTGAATGCCAGCGGTTCCGGCTGTTCGACTGGCACGCGGCGGTCTCCTCCCGGGGATATCCTCGCCCCCGGATCTCCGGATGTCACGGCCTTCCGGGCCTGCACGGCGGCTCCCACCGGAAAAGGCGGTAGGCTGGATGTGGAGCCGAACGCCCGCCATGAACCTGCCCAACGTCCTGTCGCTCGCGCGGATCCTCATGGTCCCTGTCCTGGTCGTGGTGCTCATGACCAAGGTGACGAACCACGAGGTCATCGGCGTGCTGGTGTTCTGGGCGGCCTCCATCACCGACGCCCTGGACGGCTACTTCGCCCGGCGCTGGAAGCAGGTGACCACCCTCGGCAAGCTGCTGGATCCGCTGGCGGACAAGCTGCTGGTGTCCGGGGCCCTGATCTCCCTGGTGGAGCTGAACCTGGCGCCGGCCTGGATGACCTTCATCATCCTGGCCCGGGAGTTCGCCGTGACGGGCCTGCGGGGGATCGCCAGCGAGGAGGGCATGACCATTCCGGCCGGCACCATCGGCAAGTGGAAAATGGGCTTCCAGGTGGCCGCCATCTCCTGCCTCATCCTCGGTCCCAGGCTCGACTACTGGCTCTACGAATGGACCCACAAGGACATCTTCCACCTCTTCATCCAGCTCAACCGGCCCTACAGCTTCTTCTGGGGCATGGGCGTGTTGCTCCTGTGGGGCGCCGTCATCCTCGCCATCTGGAGCGCCATCTCCTACTTCCACGGCTTCTGGAAGGTGGTGGGCCCCAGCATCATGGCCGAGGATGGCCGCCTGACCGGAAACAAGGACACCGAAGGACACTGAATGATCCGCAAGTATCTTCTCGCTGGCCTCTTCACCTTGCTGCCCCTCGTCGTGACGCTCTGGATTCTCAAGGGCATCTTCACGGCCCTGGTGGGCATCTCGCGCGAACCGCTCACCTGGGTGGCCCACCTGACTCACATGCCGGACCCGCCCACCTGGGCGCTGGCCGCGCTTTCCGCCCTGGTCACCATCCTGCTGCTGGTGGTGGTGGGCGCCCTGATGGGCAACTTCATGGGCCGCCAGCTGCTGGGCTGGATGGACGAGCTGATGATGTCCCTTCCCGTGGTGAAGACCGTCTACGGCGCCACCCGGCAGCTCATGGGCGCCATCCAGTCGGGGCAGGGAGGCAGCTTCAAGGAAGTGGTGATTGTGGAGTGGCCCCATCCCGGGTCCCACACCCTCGGCTTCGTGGCCAGCCGGGACTGCTCCTGGGCCATCCCCGGGGGGCAGAACCTGATCGCGGTCTACATCCCCACCGCTCCCAACCCCACCTCGGGCTATGTGGTGATGATCGAGGCCTCCAAGGTGCAGCCGGCGGACCTCAGCGCCGACCAGGCCCTGACCTGGGCCATCAGCGGCGGGGTGGTGACCCCGCCCCGTCCGGGCACGGGCTCCTTCCGGGTGCCGGGGAAGCCATGAGCGCCCTCCAGGGGCGGCACCTCCTCGTCACCGGCGCCGGCAGCGGCATCGGACGCGCGGCGGCACGCCTCTTCCGGGACCGAGGCGCGGACCTGATCCTGGCGGGCCGGCGCCTGAACACGCTGCGGGAGACGCTTCCCGACGCGGTCCACGTGGTCCTGGATCACAGCGACGACGCAGCCGTGGCCGCCTTCGCCCGCGAGTGCCCGGAGCTGGACGGGATGTTCCTGAACGCGGGCGGACTGCTGCTGGGCTCCGTGGAATCGACGCCGGTGGCCGATTTCGATGCCGCGATCGCGGTGAACCTCCGGGGCCCCTGGCTCATGGCCCACCATCTCGGCCCCCGCCTGAAAGATGGCGGCAGCGTGGTGCTGGTGGGCTCCAACATCGGCCTCCGGGCCATCCCGGACAGCGCGGCGTATAGCGTGGCCAAGGCCGGGGTCCACATGCTCGCCAAGGTGCTGGCCCTGGAGTGGGCGCCCCGGCGCATCCGCTGCAACGCCATCGCCCCGGGCCCGGTGCGCACGGACATGGTGGATGCCCGCCTGGCCGCGAGCTCGGATCCCGAGGGCGACCTGGCCGCGCTGTCGGCCGTGAATCCCCTGAAGCGCCTGGGCACCGAGACTGAAGTGGCTGCGCTGGCGGCGCACCTGCTGGGTGGCGAGAGCGGGTGGACGACGGGATGTGTGATTCCGATTGATGGTGGTGCCGACGCGGTCTACTAGGCCCGCTGGCCAGGTGATGCTCAACGGTGCGGGGGCCCCTCTCGGGAGGCTGCCGCGCAGCCTCCACTCGCGACCCGCATCCGCTTCGCGATGGTGGCGCCGACGCGGTCTATTAGGCCCGCTGGCCTATTCCACGAAATCCAGGTCCCGCCCGTGGGTCTCGGCCATGCCCCACAGGGAGATCAGGGCCAGGGCGAAGCAGACGCCGCCCACGGTCCAGGCGGAGCCGATGTAGCCGAGGTGGCCCCGCAGCATGACGAAGCTGCTCGTGATGAGGGGCACGGCGCCCCGCACGAAGTTGGGCACGGTGGTGGCCACGGTGGAGCGGAGGTTGGTGCCGAACTGCTCGGCGGCGATGGTGACGAAGACCGCCCAGTAGCCCGTGGCCAGGCCCAGGAAGCCGGCCAGGGCGTAGAAGGCCGCCGGCGTGAGGCCGTGCAGGGTGAGGTAGACGGCCACTCCGGCCAGGGCCCCGAGGATGAAGAGCAGCACCACCTTCTTCCGGCTGCCCCACACCTGGCTGAGGATGCCCGAGGCCAGGCTGCCCAGGGTGATGCCGCTGTAGCAGAAGGCCACTGCCGTGCCCGCGCTCACCGGGCCCGTCACCCCGACCTTGGGGGCGAACTCCGGCGCGGAGGTGATGAGGATGGCCACTACGAACCAGGTGGGCAGCCCGATGAGGATGCAGCGCAGGTAGCGCAGGAACCGCTCGCCCTTCGTGAAGAGGCTGAAGAAGTCGCCGCGCTTGACGTTCTGGTGCCCCAGGTCGCGGAACATGCCGCTCTCCCGCAGTCCGAAGCGGGTGGCCAGCAGCAGCAGGCCCAGGCCGCCTCCGGCCAGGTAGGCCACGCGCCAGGGCAGGTACTTCCCCACCAGGCTGGCGGTCACGGTCCCGAAGATCCCCACGCCCGCCACGATGGCCGTGCCGTAGGCCCGCAGGTCCGTGGGCAGGATCTCGCTCACCAGGGTGACCGCGGCGCCCAGCTCGCCCGCCAGCCCGAGGCCCGCCAGGAAGCGCCAGACCGCGTAGGCGGGGATGCCGTGGACGAAGGCGTTGGCGATGTTGGCCACGGAGTAGAGGGCGATGCTGCCGAACAGGGTACTCAGCCGTCCCTTCTTGTCCCCCAACACGCCCCAGAGGATGCCGCCCAGCAGCATGCCCACCATCTGCGCGTTGAGCAGCAGGAAGGTGGCCGAGACCTGCGCGTCGCCCTGGGGCACGCCCAGGGCCGTGAGGCTGGGCTGGCGCACGATGGGGAAGAGCAGCAGGTCGAACATGTCGACGAAGTACCCCAGGGCGGCCACGAGGACCGTGAGGTTCAGGATGGCGCGGAGTCTCGACTGGGTCATGGAGGCCATTGAACCATACGAATCCTGGTGGAATCCCGGCACACTGCTTCCGAGGTGATCATGGACATGGCCTGGCCCGCCCCACCGCAGGGATCCTGTTCCCTCCCCGCCCGCCTGGAGGCCGAGGTGGCCATCCTGGGCGCCGGCATCCACGGCGCGGCCCTGGCCCGGGAGTTGACGCTCCGCGGCGTGTCCTGCGCCCTCGTGGACCGGGGCGAGGTGGGCGGCGGCACCAGCCAGTGGTCCAGCCAGCTCCTGCACGGCGGCATCCGCTACATGCTCACGGGAGACATCCGCCAGATGCGCGAGGGCCTGGCCGAGCGCGCGACCTGGGCCCGCATCGCGCCCCGCCGCTGCCGCTGGGAGGCCTTCTGGATGCCCCACCGGACGCGGCTCGAAGGACTCGCCCACCGTGTGGGCATCGGCCTCTACGACTTCTGGGGCTCCGAGCGGCCCGGCTGGCCCGCGGACCTGCGCCTCGGCCGCGTGCCCAGGCCGGACTTCCTGATCGATCCGCGGGCCACCCTCGGTCCCTTCCGCGGGGCCACGGCCTACGCGGACCTCATGACCTGGGACCGGGACCTGACGAAGGACCTGGCGGCCTCCAGCGAGGCATTGACCCTGGATTTCCACGAGGCGGAGCGGTTCGAGCAGGACAGCGACGGCCTGAAGCAGCTCCACCTCGTGGATCGCCGGGACGGGTCCCTGCGCCAGCTCGCGGCCCGCCGCTGGGTGTTCGCCCTGGGGCCCTGGACGGACGGCGCCATGGCGCGCTGGTTCGGCGAGACGCGGAAGCGCCTGCGCCTGTCGGCCGGGATCCACCTCTGGTTCGACGCGGTGCCCGGCTGCGAGCGCCCCTGGGCCATCCGCCGGCCCAAGGGCCGCATCCTCTTCGTGATCCCCCGGGACGGCATGCTCCAGGTGGGCACGACGGAACGGGAGGTGGCGGACGGCTGGGCGCCCATCCTGGAAGCCGAGCGGGAGGAGCTGTTCGGGGCCCTGGAGGCCAACCTGCCCATCCTCCCCTGGCGCGAGATGACCGTGCGGGCCGAGGAGTTGGGCGTGCGACCGCTGGTGGCGGCCCGGGGCGCCACGACCCACCTCAGCCGGGAGGCCGTGCTCGAGCGCCACGCTCAGTTCAGGAACCTCACCCTGGTGCTCGGCGGCAAGCTCACCACCGCCCGCGCCCTCATGGACCGCCTGGCCACCGACCTCACCGACCGACCCTGCGACGCCTCCCGCACCGCGCCCCTGCGCCTTTGGGATGGACAGCCGCCGCAGATCCGGTAGAATCATTCTTTCAGTGCGGTCCCGTAGCTCAGCTGGATAGAGCATCAGACTACGAATCTGAGGGTCGGGCGTTCGAGTCGCTCCGGGACCACCACTTATTTCAGCACTTAGGCTCACCCGAACCGGTGGGCCTTTTTCATGTCTTCGGCTTCAGCCTGCGTACAGCCTGCATGCGGGGCAGCCGCTTTCTGTCGTCCCTTCGGAGGCCGCTCTGCTTGGCCACCGGGTCAGGTCCGAATTGGAACGATCAGCTCGGGTCTATCGTTCCGCACATCGCCGACGTCCGATCCCACGGGGTGGGCGGCCATCTGGTCGGCGGGGAAGGGCGCCAGCAGGGGGCGCAGCTCGCTTGTCTGGGCCGCGGGATCCAGCCAGAGGGACCAGGCCTCGGGGGGGAGGATGACGGGCATCCGGGCGTGGATGGCCGCCATCAGGGCGTTGGCCTCGGTGGTGATGATGCAGGTGCTGATCATCAGCTCGCCGCTCGGGCCGTACCAGTCCTCCATCAGGCCCGCAAAGGCGAACGGCTCTCCGGGGTTCGTGGGGTGGATGTAGAAGGGCTGCTTGGCTCGGCCCTCCGCCTTCCACTCGTAGAACCCCGAGGCGGGGATCAGGCACCGCTTGCGCCGGAAGGCGCCCCGAAACGATGGCTTCTCCTCCAGTGTCTCGGCCCGGGCGTTGATGGGCTTGGCGAAGGCGTTGGGATCCTTCACCCAGCCGGGAATGAGGCCCCAGAAGGCCACGTCCGCCACGCGCTGGTCCCGTTCCGGGCGCACGATGACGATGTACCGGCCTGGAGCGAGATTGTAGCCCTCCCGGATCGTGAAGCCGGGCGGGACCAGACCGAATGCCTCGGCCAGGGACTCGGCGGTGAAGGTGAAGGTGTAGCGGCCGCACATGGAGTGCATGGTGCCCGAAAAGCCCTTCGGAGGCCTCCCCGGTGCGGGGCCGGGCGCGCTCCTGGAGGCTTGATCCGATCCTCCTGTGGAATTCGCCCCCATCCAGGCGGAGATGGGCTGGTATGTATAGGGTTCCACCCAGGATGACAGCGCGGTCTTGTGACCGGTCGATCGCCTCTGATCCCTTTTCATGGAGGAAGCCTTTGTCCAGGAACCATGCATTCCAGCGTTCGGCCGCGTGGCTGGGCCTCTTGAGCCTCACGCCGGCCCTGGTCTGGGCCCAGGCCAAGCCGGCGACCGGCTACAGCCAGCCCCCGAAGGCAATCCTGGAGGCCATGCGGGCCCCTTCGCCGGCCTCCCCCAGCATCAGCCCCTCCCTCGACCGGATGCTGCTGGTGTCCTGGGAGGACTATCCCTCCATTTCCCGCGTGGCCACCCCCTACCTGCGCCTTGGGGGCGTCCGCGTTGAACCTGGAAACCACAGCAAGCACGACACGCCCGGGGGCTACGGCATTCCGCCGGCGGTCCGCAGCTTCGAGTTGGTCCGCATCCCGGATGGCGCGACCACCAGGGTGCAGCTGCCGGCGGGCGGCATTGTGCAGGCCCCTCAGTGGAACGCGACCGGAACGGCGTTCGCCTTTTCCCGGGTGACCGACCATTCCGTGGAGCTGTGGGTGGGGGACGGCACCACGGGCGCCGTGCACCAGATTCCCGGGGTCTGGGTCAACCAGATGCTCGGCGGCGACGTCCAGTGGATGCCCGACCAGAAGACCTTGGTGGTGAAGGCGGTTCCGGCAGACCTGGGCAAGGCGCCCGTGGCGCCGGCCGTGCCGCCTGGCCCGAGCATCCAGGAGTCCATGGGCGGAAAGGGGCAGAGCAGCACCTACGAGACCCGGGACACCCTGGGCAGCCCCCATGATGAGGACCTGTTCGACTACTACGCCACGGCCCAGCTGCTGCTGGTGAACGCGGAGACGGGTGCCGCGACCCCGATCGGGACCCCTGACCGCTACCTGCAGGTGCGCTCGGCGCCCGACGGGCGACACCTCCTGGTGACCGCGCTGCGGAAGCCCTACTCCTACGTGACCACCTTCGACCGCTTCCCCAAGGAGGTCACGGTGTGGGACATCGCGGTCCCCGGGGCCGTCGCGAAGCAGCCCATCGCCTCCCTGCCGCTGGCCGACCGCGTGCCCATCCATGGCGAGCCCCTCGGCCCTCGGCAGTTCTCCTGGCGGCCCACGGAACCGGCGACGCTGCTCTGGGTGGAGGCCCTCGATGGCGGCGACTGGAAGGTGAAGGTGCCCCACCGGGACAAGGTCATGGCCCTGAAGGCGCCCTTCACCGGGGCGCCGGTCGAGCTCTTCCGCACGGAGCAGCGGTACCAGGGCCTGCAGTGGGCCGCGAGGCCCGGCGTGGCCCTGAGGTATGAATACGACCACAACCGCCACTGGCAGCGGACCTTCATCGTGAATCCGGACGATCCGAAGCAGGCGCCCCGGAAGCTCTGGGACATGTCCACGGAGGAGCAGTACGCCGATCCGGGTTCGCCGGTCATGAGCATCCGGCCGGACGGCACCAGGGTGCTCCGGCAGGAGGGCGACGCGATCTTCCTGCGGGGCGGCGGCGCGTCGCCGGACGGGGACCGCCCCTTCCTGGACCGCCTGGACCTGCGCACCCTCAAGTCGGATCGGCTGTTCCGCTCCGGCAAGGTGGAATTCGAGCAGTTCGTGGGCTTCACGGGCAAGGACTCGAAGCGGTTCCTCACCTGGCACCAGTCGCTCCTGGATCCGCCCAATGCCTACCTCCGCAGCCTGGGCAAGGGTGTGAAGGCCGAGGCTGGCGAGGCGGCCTACACGTCCACCCGGAGCGCCGTGACGCACATCCCCGACCCGACGCCTGAGATCCGGAGGATCAAGAAGCGGCTGGTCAAGTACAAGCGCGCGGACGGAGTGGACCTGTCCTTCACGCTCTACACCCCGCCGGGCTACCAGGAGGGCACCCGGGTGCCGGCCATCCTCTACGCCTACCCCCTGGACTACGCGGATCCCTCCAAGGCGGGACAGGTGAGCGGCTCCCAGTACACCTTCACGCGGCTCCGGAACTACCGGCTGCTGCTGCTGGCGGGCTACGCCATCATCGACAACGCCTCCTTCCCGATCGTGGGCGATCCCACCAAGGCCTATGACACTTACCTGGAGCAGCTCGTCGCCAACGCCAAGGCGGCGGTGGACAAGGCCGTGGAGCTGGGCGTGGTGGACCGCGACCGCATCGGCGTCACCGGCCACAGCCACGGGGCCCTGATGACCGCGAACCTGGTGGCCCACTCCGATCTGTTCAAGGCGGGCGTGGCCACCAGCGGTTCCTATAACAAGACCCTGACGCCCTTCGGATTCCAGAATGAGCGCCGCTCCGTGTGGGAAGCCCCCGAGGTGTACCGCAAGGTCTCGACCTTCTTCTCCGCGGACAAGCTGAAGACCCCCCTGCTCATCATGCATGGCGCCGACGATGCCAACCCGGGGACCACGCCCCTCCAGGCCACCAAGCTCTACGAGGCCATCCGGGGCAATGGCGGCACCACGCGCCTGGTCATGCTCCCCTTCGAGCCCCACTGGTACACCGCCCGGGAATCGAACGAGCAGCTCCTCTACGAGATGGTCCGCTGGTTCGACACCTACGTGAAGACGGCAGGGAAGCCTCAACCCTGAGCCTTGCCCGGGGTTCCTTCCTCCTTCCGGATGACATTGGGAGGAGGAAGGACCTTGCGATCTTGGTGCGGTCCGAAAGCCAGCCTCAGATGACCTGGCTGATGTGCAGGGCCTGGAAGGCCCCGCCGCTCTGCTCGGCGGCGCGGGTCAGCTGGATCAGGCAGCCGGGGCAGGCGGTGACGACGACCTGCGCTCCGGTTCCCTGGATGTCCTCCTGCTTGCGCCGGAGGATGGCCTCGGCCGCCTGGGGGTGCTCCAGGTGGAAGCTGCCGGAGCCGCCACAGCAGCGCTCCTTCTCCTTCAGCTCGATCAGCTTTCCGGCCTGCTCCAGGAGCTGCCGGGGCTGGCGGCGGATCCCCTGGCCCCGGGCCAGGTGGCAGGGATCGTGGTAGGTGAAGGTGGCTCCGGGAAGCGCCTGGGGACGGTAGCCGGCTGCGGCGAGGTACTCCGTCAGGTCCATGACCTTGGCGGAGAACCGCGCGGCCCGGTCCGCCCAGACGGGATCGTCCGCGAACCACGGCGCCAGGTGCTTGAGGGTCCCGCTGCAGCTGGCGCAGTCGGTCACCACCAGGTCCGCGGCCTCGAAGGCCTTGATGTTCTCCTGCGCCAGCTCGAGGAAGGCTTCGCGCTGGCCGTGGGCGAGGTGGGGCAGGCCGCAGCAGGGATGGTCCGGCCGCTGGAAGGGCGAGAGCTGGGCGAGGATCCGCTGTGTGCTTCGGGAGGCATCCGGGAAGAGCAGCTTCATGCCGCAGCCCTGGAAGTAGGCGACCTTGGCGCCGGGATGGAGGGCGGGTTCCGGCCTCGGATCCGGGGCGCCCAGCAGGGCGGGACCCGCGTACTTCTCGAGGTAGGCCTGCCGGGAGGTCTCCCGGGGCACCAGCTGGGACGGCAGCAGGCGGTGGAGCCCCACGGCCCGCAGCCCGGCCAGGGTGGCGGCCCCCAGACCGACCATCCTCCTGCGGCGGAGCACCCGGCCGATCCAGCGGCTGCGGAGCGGGGTGCTGCCCAGCGTGTCGGCGAGGGCCTGGCGGACCTGCAGCATGGCCTCGTCCGTGGGGACCTTGCCAGGGCAGGCGTCCGTGCAGGCCCGGCACAGGAGGCAGAACTCCAGGGCCTCCTGGGCTTCCCGGTCGGGCGGGATGAGGCCCTCGGCCAGCCCCCTCACGAGGGCGTTCTTGCCCCGGGCGCTGGCCCGCTCCACATCCTGGACCTGGAACAGCGGGCAGACGGGCAGGCAGGTGCCGCAGCGGTCGCAGCCCAGCACCTTCCCCCGGGCGGCCGCGAAGGGCCCCGGGCCGGCCTTCGTCGCGGCGGTCACCATATCTTCCCCGGATTGAGGAGGCCCAGAGGATCCAGGGCCCGCTTGACGGCCCGGTGCGTCTCCAGGCTCACGGGTCCCACGGCATCCGGGAAGTAGGGCCGCTTGGTGATGCCGATGCCGTGCTCGCCGGAGAGGGTTCCCCCCAGGTCCAGGGCGGCCTGGAAGATGCCGTCCACCGCCTGGTGGGCCCGGGCCGCCTGGTCGGGGTCCGCCAGGTTGCAGAGCACGGAGGGATGGAGGTTGCCGTCCCCGGCGTGTCCGAACACGGGGATGCGGAGCCCGCTGGAGGCCGCGATGGCGTTGATGCGTCGCACGACTTCGGGGAAGGCGCTGCGGGGCACCGAGATGTCCTCGCCAAGCCGGTTCGGGGCCATGGCCGCCACGGCGGAGCTGAGGCCCCGGCGCTCGGCCCAGATCGCCTCGGTCTCCTCCTTCGAGGCCGCCGAACGGAAGGCGATGCGACCGGCCCGGTCGGTGATGGCCTCGATCCGCCTGGACTGGGCTTCCAGGGCCTCGGCGCCGTCCCCGTCGATCTCCAGGATGAGGCAGGCGCCGGCGCCCTCCTCCATCTGGGTGTTCCGGGCCCGGGCCACGGCTTCCAGGCAGGTGGCGTCCATGATCTCGGCCGCCGAGGGGGTGACCCCGTCCAGCAGCATCTCCTGCACGGCGGCGCAAGCCTCGTCCATGGTCCGGAAGACCACGCGGAGGACGCCCCGGGCCTTCGGCAGGGGACGGAGCCTGAAGAGTGCCCGGGAGACGATGCCCAGGGTCCCTTCCGAGCCCACGAACAGGCCCGTGAGGTCGTAGCCGGTGACGTTCTTCACGGCCTTGCCCCCGGTCTCGAGGATCGCGCCGTCCGCCAGGACCACCTCCAGGCCCATCACGTAGTCCCGGGTCACGCCGTACTTCACGGCGCGCATGCCCCCGGCGTTCTCGGCGACGTTGCCCCCCAGCGTGGAGAACTTCCAGCTGCCGGGGTCCGGGGGGAAGAACAACCCGTGGCGGGCGCAGTGGTCGTGGAGGTCCACGGTGCGCACGCCGGGCTCGGCGCTCACCATCATGTTGGCGGTGTCCAGCTCCAGGATGGAGGTCATGCGGTCCAGGGCGAGGACGATCCCCCCTTGCAGCGGCACAGATCCGCCGGTCCGGCCGCTGGCGGCCCCCCGTGGCGTGACGGGGATGCGCCGCTCGTGGGCGAGGGCCATGACCCGGCTGATCTCCGCGGTGGTCCGGGGGCGCACCACGGCCTGGGGCATCGTGTTCCGGTCCAGGGCCAGGAAGGAGGCGTCGTAGGAGTACCCGAAGACTTCCAGGGGCGACTCGATGACGTGCTCGCGGCCGACGGCGTCGCGGAACCCGTCCAGCACCTCCGGTTCGAATGCGGTGAAGGTCGTCATGGGATCACCGCGTCAGGCCGAGCCAGTACCAGTAGGTCAGGGCGACCAGGGACATGAAGGCGGCGGCCAGCACGCTCATGACGGCGCCCGTGCGGATCATCTCCCGGGAGGTGACATGGCCGCTGCCCATGGCGACCGCGTTGGGCATGTTGGTGACCGGCAGCAGGTACTGGTGCTGCATGTTCATGCCGAGAACGAGGGCGAAGGCCATGGGATCCACGCCGATGGCCAGAGCGTGGGCGATGACGATGGGCGTGAGGGCCGTGGTCTTCGGGCCGCCTCCCGTGAAGAAGATCTGGAGGGCCGTCACGACCCAGATGAGGATGATCACCTGCAGGACATGGGACATCCCCGCGATGGGCCCCAGGAAGACGCCCGCCATCCACTTGGCCGCGCCGGAGGACGCCAGGGCCGTGCCCAGGGAGAGGCCCGCCCCGTAGAGGACGTACACGTTCCAGGGCACGCGGGTCTGGGCTTCCTTCCACTTCATGATGCCCTTGCCCGGCCAGAGCAGGGCGATGACGGAGGCCGCCCCCACGAGGACGACGTTCACCTTGTGGAAGGCGTCCGTGGCCCAGAGGAGGAGCGTCAGGAGGAAGACCGCCAGGGTGTACTTCTCCGCAGCCGAGAAGGGACCGAGGGCCTCGAGCTCCTTCTGGATGTAGTCGGCGCCGCCGCTGGCGGCTTCGGCTTCGGGGGGCCACATCCAGCGGATCACGAACACGCTGAGGAACGCCAGCAGGAAGGCCGGCATGCCGCCCACCTTCAGCCAATAGGACCAGGAGACGGCGCGCTTCGTGGCCGCCTCGATGAGGCCCGCCGTGATGGGGTTGCCCACGTGGGCCGTGAGCACGCCCAGACTCATCATCGTGCCGCTCATGGCCACGATGAACATCAGGGCCTTCATGGTGTTGCTCTTCCCGGGCTCGGCCTTCACCGCCTGGCCGATGCCGAGGATGATCGGAAGCATCAGCAGGGTGCGGGCCGTGATGGAGGGGACCAGGAAGGTCATGACCGCCATCACCAGGGCCACGGCCCAGTAGATGCGGATGATGCTGCCTCCCGCCCGGGCCACGAGCCAAAGGGCCACCCGCTTGGAGAAGCCGGACTTCTCCATGGCTCCGGCCATGATGAAGCCGATCACGATGAGCCAGAGGGCGGTGTTGGAATACCCGCCGAACGCCGCAGCCAGGGGGACCGCCTTCAGCACGGCCAGAAGGAATACGATCACCAGGCCGCTGAGGGCGTCCTCCAGGGCCTCCGTGACCCACACCACGATGGCGAAGACCGCCACGGCGATGGAGGCCTTGCCCTGGGGACTGAGCCCTTTGACTGCGGGCGTCAGCCACAGGATGGCGGCGAGCAGCGCGGACGCGGCCACCAGCGATGCGATTTTCCTCGGACCCATGTCCATCCTCCTCGTCGGTGCGCGATCGGGCCCTCGGCCCGCCAAAGGCATCAGATCGCGACCAGGGGGTCAAGAACATCCCCCGGGCGACGAACGGCCCTCAGGCGCCCACGAGCGGCCCTACGGAAACCTCAAAGGTGGAAATGGGACCGGATCCGGTCGGCGTAGGCCCGGCCCACCGGCACCTCGGCGGCCTTCTGGTCCCGGGGGGCCCGGAGCTTCAGCAGGTAGCCGTGGTTGAGCCAGGGCGTGAGCTGCTGGACCTGGTCGAGGTTCACGATGAAGTTGCGGTGGCACCGCAGGAACACCTGCGGATCCAGCTGCTCCTCCAGGTCCCGGAGGCTGGCGCGGATCGGCCACTGGCGGCCGTCGAGCGTCTCGACGAGCACTTCCCGCTCCCGTGCCTGCACCAGGCGGATGCTGGTTACCGGAACCACCTCTAGGCTCGCTCCGTGCTCCACGAGGAGGGTGCGGACCCAGGCCTCGCGGTCCGGCTGCGGGGCCGGGGCCGATGGAGGGAGCACCCGCTCCGCCACGCGCCGGAGGTCGCTGGCGTCGAAGGGCTTGAGCAGGTAGTCCACGGCCTTCACCGAGAAGGCCTCCAGGGCGAAGGAGGCGTGGGCGGTCACGAAGACCACCCGCGGAGGCTTCGGCAGGGACAGCAGGCGCCGCGCGACCTCCAGTCCATCCATGCCCGGCATGTCCACGTCCAGGAAGACCAGGTCGGCGCCCTCCGCCTCGAGGAAGGCCAGGGCCGAGGGGCCGTCGTGGTACACGCCCACCACCCAGGCCCAGCTCTGCTCCTCGAGCAGGCACTTGAGCTCCCCGCAGATGAGCGGCTCGTCGTCCACGAGGACGGCCTTGAGGCGCTTCATGGGACCTCCTCGCTCAGGGGCAGGTCCAGGGTAGCCAGTGTGCCGGCGCCCTCCCGGGCCTGGGAGAGCGTCAGCCCCGCGGGATCGCCGCACAACAGCTCGAGGCGGCGCTGCAGGTTCCGCAATCCGCTGCCTTCCCCGTAGCCTTCGGGCTCCCGGCGGTTGATCTGGTCCAGCCGGTCCTGGGGGAGGCCCAACCCGTCATCCTCGACCCGGATGAGCAGCCGTCCGCCCTCGCGCCCCGCCGTCACCGCCACCCGGCCACCTTCCGGCCGGGGGCCGATCCCGTGCTTGATGGCGTTTTCCACCAGGACCTGGACGGCGAACGCGGGCACCAGGGCGCGGGACAGGACCGGGTCCACCTTGATCCGGCTGGCGACCCGGGGACCGAAGCGGGCCTTCTCGATGCCCAGGTAGAGTTCCACCGTCTTCAGCTCCTCGGCCAGGGGGATCTGCTCCTCGCGGCGGTGCAGGGACCTCCTCAGGAACTCCGACAGATGCTTGACGATCTCCCGCGCCCGGTCGGGGCCGGTGCGGGTCAAGGCGCCGATGGTGGCCAGGGTGTTGAAGAGGAAATGCGGGTTCACCTGGGCCCGGAGGGCCTGGAGTTCCGCCTGGACCTGGAGCGCCTGGGTGCGGGCGTCGGCCGTGGCCTTCTCCTGCTCCCGGTACACGTCCTTCACCACCAGGAGGAAGATGGCGACAGCGGTGGCGTTCGCCAGGATGGTGGGCAGGGCGATGGTCTTCTCAAGCTTCCAGGCCATGTCGAAGGGCTTTGACAGGGTCAGGATGCAGGCCTTCAGCACCAGTTCTCCCGCCACGCCCGTGAGGAAGGCCACGGGAACCGTGATCCGCCGGTAGCCCAGCCCGGTCTGGACCCAGCCCCCCACGAGGCCCGCCAGCACGTTCGCCACGAGGGCCGCCAGGGCCGTGTAGCCCCCCATGCCATAGCGGACGAGGCCTCCCAGGATGCCGGCCCCGGCCCCCACCAAAGGGCCTCCGATCAGCCCGCCGGCGATGGGCCCGACGATGCGCGTGTTGGCGAGGGCCCCGTGGATGGGCAGCCCAAGGAAGTTGCCGAGAATGGAGAACAGCCCGAAGACCAGGATGAGCACCAGCGTGTCCAGACGCCGGGAGCGGGTCCCCGTGAGGGCGCGGCGCACCGCGCTCAGGCGGGTCACGAAATAGGCGCCCATGCCGTTGAGGGCCAGGTTGCGGAGGATGTCCCACAGCAACTTGCCTTCGAACGGACCCCACGTGAAGTTCGTCCAGTCCATCATCCGCTCAAGTATCCATGGCCCTGCCGGTCCCACCAAGGGCGCGGGACACCCCCAGCGGGCTCCCTTCCTTCAGGGCTGCACGTCCTCCATACCCACCAAGGGCGAGTGGGTGGGAAGGCCGCTCACGATGGGGGCCAGGGAGGCCTTGTCAATGCCGGAGCAGCAACCGCACCACCAGGGGGGCGAAAGTGGCGGTGGTGATGCCGGCCAGGGTCATGGCCAGGCCGGCCATGGAACCCTGGCGCTCGCCCTCCATGAATGCCATGGCCGTGCCCTGGCCGTGGGCGCCGGTGCCCAGGGCCAGCCCGCGGGCCACGGGGGCCTTGATCCCGGCCCAGGTCAGGAGGGTGCCGCCGAAGACGGATCCCAGGGTGCCGGTCGCCACGACGATGGCGGATGCCAGGCCGGGGCTGCCCCCGTGGATCCTCGCGATTTCGACGGCAAAGGGGATGGTGACGCTTTTGGGCAGGAGGGAGAGGAGCACGTCCTTCGGCAGCCCCGCCGCCAGGGCGATCAGGCCGGCGGTCAGCATCGAGGCGAGGGCTCCGAGGCCCACCCCTGCGAAGATCTCCCGGCGATGGCGCCGGAGGAGGCTCCGCTGCCGGTAGAGGGGAACCGCAAGGCCCACCGTGGCGGGACCCAGCAGCCAGGTCATGATCCGCTGGCCCGGGACGTAGGACTGGTAGGGGATCCTCAGGGCCAGCAAGGTGGCGATGACGAGGCCGGCGCCCAGCAGCACGATGTTCAGGAGGGGATGCCGGTACCGGAGGTACAGGGCCTTGGAGAGCAGGTAGGCGCCGACAGTCAGCAGGACGGAGAACAGGATCGTCAGTCCGTGCATGATGCACCATCCTTCTCCAGCCACTGCGCGATGGCGCCGGTCCCGAGGAAGGTCAGGGCCGTGCTGAGGACGATGGCGAGCGCCAGGGCCAGCCCGTAGCGGTAGAAGACGCCGCCCCAGTTCATGAGGTCCACGGCCACGGGAATGAAGAAGAAGACCAGGTGCCTCAGCAGGAAGTCCGCAGCCTCCTGGACGTGTTCCAGGCGCACCACCCCCAGGTTGAGCAGGAGGTAGAGCAGGATGATGCCGACCACGTTGCCGGGGACGGGCAGGTGAGCCAGGCGGGCGACCTGATTGCCCAGGAGGTAGATCAGGGCCAGGAGGGTGAGTTGGCCCAGGATCTTCAGTTGCTTCACTGCAGCCTCGAATGGAGCAGGGGCAGCCCCAGCTATAAGGCGATTGTGAGCTGAAACGGCGGCTTGTCCAAACCAGGTGCCCTACCCGCCAAGGAGCCCCCGGTCTCCCGGGGGCTCCCATACGTTCCGGCTCGGATCAGAAGGCGACCAGGAGCGCCGCCACGACGGTGTTCCCGCCCTGCTCGCCGGTCTCGGCGCCGAAGGGCCGGAGGAAGTTCTTGCTGCGGGCGATGTAGTTGAGCTTGAAGTTGGCGGCCTTCACCTTCTCGGGGATCCAGGCGTAGGTGTAGCCGACCGTGACTTCGGTGTACTTGGGGGTGTAGTCGGTGCCCGTGGGCAGGCCGGTGGCCACGTTCGTGGTGTAGGGGTTGGTGGCCGTGTACCAGTCGTCCCCGCTGTTGAGGTTCATCAGGTCGTAGCGGGCCATGAAGCTGTGGGGGCCGAAGGTGTAGCCGCCGGTCACGTAGTAGCCCGTGAACTTCTGGTCCAGGTGCTCGCGCTTCACCACAGGGGCGCTGGCGGCGAGAGTGGCGAAGCGGCGGCCCAGCAGGCCGGTCATGTACTCCGCGGTGAAGGTCCAGGTGCCGTCCTGGTAGGCGTAGAAGGCGCCCAGGTTGGTGGTCTTGTCCTTGTTGTCGTAGATGGCGGCCTGGCTAGGCCACGTGCCGGCGGGGTTTGCGGCGATGGCAGTGGAGGGGTTGCCCTTGTCGGCCACGTCGGTCGTCCCCTGGAGGGTGTACGCCCCGAACTTATGCACCTTGCCCAGGCTGAAGTCCAGGCGCAGGACGAAGTCCTTCTGGGCGTTGGTGTCGTTGGTCTTGCCGGAGGTCGCGTCGTTCATGCCGTTGAACACGGCCGCGGTGACCTTGCCGGCGAAACCTTTGGGGTCGCCGTAGGAGTAGCCGAGGGCGAGGCCGCGGTCACGCTTGTCGCCGAACATCCGGCCAAGCTGGCTGCGCTCGGCAAAGAGCAGCTCCGTGGAGCTGGTCACGCCCTCGTAGGTCTGGAGGTTCTTGAACTGGCCGGCCTTCACGTCGATGCCGGCGATGGGCTTCCAGACCACGAAGGCGTCCTGGAGGATGATGGGGTTCGACGTCCCCGTGGAGATGGAAGGATCGAACATGACTTCGTAATCCACGCCCTCGGCGATGTTGCCGGAGACCTTGATCTCGGTGCGGCGGATGGCGAACGTGTTCTCCTTGAACTCGCTTCGGAGGTTGTAGTACCCGCCAGGAGCCGCGCTGTTGTAGCGCAGGTTGCTGTCCATCATCTGCGTGTACCAGAGCTGGATGTCTCCGCCGATCTTCGCGGTCTGGGCCGAGGCGGGCAGGGCGGCCAGGGCGAGGGCCGCCAGGCTGAGGGTGCGCGTGCGCTTCATGGGGTCTCCTAGGGGCCAACAGGCCGATGGGGAAAGGTTCCCGGCTCCCTGTGACATGCCCGCGAAAACGCAGGTACGGTCCTGTGTCTGAGACGTGAATTCAGCTGAACTCGTGCCGGTCCCGGTTTTCTACAGGAGGTGCAGGCTTATGGAAACCTGAATTTACCCAATATGCCCACGGTTCTTGACCAATAAGAACCGGAGCCGATCGCTCCTTGCGAAAGGGCCGAGACCCCCTGCCAGTCCCATGGCACTCGGGGTGTCGCCACACCATTGTGTCTATCATCACAACCATCGGAACTTTTGGTTCATTTTTGATAGACGCAAGCGACTCCCCCGTTTAGCTTGAATCCGTTTGATCAGCCCCCAGATATTCCGCGACTGATGTCCCAGACATCTGGTGGTCTGACCTGATCCGTCCACGCCACTCCTCTCCTTTCAATCCTCCCAACCCTCCCTCATTAGGAGCCCACCCATGAAGATCACCCGCCTTGCCGGCGTTGCCGCCCTTCTCGCCGCCGGGGTCACCCAGGCCCAGGCCCAGGACGTCAAGCTCACCGGCGTCCTCATCGAGTTCTGGCAGACCCAGATGCTGGACAGCAACCTGCGCAACAATGCGACCGCCACGGCCGGTGCCTCGAAGTACTACGGCCTCGACTCCCGGTTCCAGGAGAACACCTTCGCGGTGAAGCGCGCCGAGATCTACCTCAACGGCAAGATCACCGATGACGTCAGCTGGAATCTGATGTTCGATCCGAACAACTCCACCTCCAGCGTTGGCAACAACGTCCTGCATGACGCGGTCATCACCTGGAACGCCGGCAACGGGTTCACCGTGAAGGCCGGCCAGTTCAAGATGCCCACGACGTATGAAGCCACCATGGTTGCCGCCACGAACATCCTGTTCTTCGAGCGCAACCAGATCAACCGCGTGTTCGGCGACAAGCGCGACCGCGGCGTCTGGGGCATCTACAGCTGGGGCGACGCCAAGGCCTGGAACGGCAAGATCAATCTCGCCGTCTCCAACGGCACCACCGATGACGGCAGCGCCGGCAAGAACAACGACCTGAACGCCCAGAAGGACTGGACCACCCGCGTCGAGTTCGCCTACGGCCCCGAGCACAAGTTCGGCGCCTACTACCGCGAGGGCGTGACGAACCTGAAGGACGCCACCTCCAACAACGCCTCCGCCTGGGTGACCGCCGGCTACGTCAGCGCCGCCCAGATCAAGGACAACAAGGACAAGACCACCCTGATGGGTGCCTACTACGCCTTCGACAACGCCACCTGGCATGCCAGCGCCGAGTTCGCCACGGGCCTGCTGGGCCGCCGGTACCCCACCCTCTTCGCGGCCGCCACGACCAATCCCCTCCGCGAGCACCTCGACCAGAAGTTCCAGGGTTTTGTCGCTGACGGCGCCTACAAGATGGGTCGCCACTGGTTCACCGCCCGCTACGACATGATGAACTACAACTCCGGCGACGACTGGTACACCGCGACCAGCCCCTACAAGCCCACCGCCGGTGGCGACTACAGCCCCAAGTACACCGAAGTCACCGTGGGCTACAACCTCCTGTTCAACCCCGCGAAGTACAGCGCGGGCAAGCTGAAGCTGGACTATGTCCACCGCAGCAAGAACTTCCTGGCCCCCCGCGCTGGCCAGACCGGCGAGCAGGGTGGCGACAGCCTGGTCGCCTCGGTCATGATCGGCTTCTGATCAGAGCACGTTCTACCTAGCAGATCCTTCTCTCTGCGCAGCCACGGAACTCACGGGTCACAACCCGCGAGTTCCGTGGTTTTTTTGACCCCCGGCAGGTGTAGAATTCCCATACCTTCCAACCACATCTCTTTTGCATTGGAGCTGCCATGCGAAAGCACCTCTTGGCCCTGGGCGCCGCTCTAGCCCTCTCTCCGTGTCTCATGGCGCAGAAGATCGGCGTCATCAACTCCATGAGCGGGCCCGAGGCACCCATAGGAGAACACATCACCAACGGCATCAAGCTTGCCGAAGAGGACCTCAAGAAGAAGGGCATCAACCTCCAGCTGGTCTGGGAGGACGACACGGGCAAGCCGCAGATATCCATGAGCGCCATGGAGAAGCTGGCCACGCGCGACAACGTCGTGGGCGTGGTGGGCCCCTACACCTCGGCCTGCTCCAACGCCGTCGCCAAGCTGGCGGAGAAGTACCGGGTCCCCCTCCTGATCCCTGCCGCCGCCAAGGAGGAGATCACGCGTCAGGGCCTCAAGTACGTCTTCCGGATGAACGCTCCGGCTGACAAGTACGCCTCCAGCCTCATCGATGCCGCCGCCGCCCTCGGCAAGCCGAAATCCATCGCCTTCATCTACGAGAACACGGATTTCGGAACGTCCACGACCAAGACCGCCAAGGAGTACGTGACCAAGAAGGGCATGCAGGTCGTGGCCGACGAACCCTACCCCAAGGGCGCCGCGGACTACCGATCCACCCTGGCCAAGGTGAAGTCGAAGAACCCGGACCTGGTGTTCATGGTGTCGTACGTGGCCGACGCCATCCTGCTCATGCGGCAGTCGAAGGAAGTGGGTCTCCAGCCCCAGGCTTTCCTGGGCGCCGGCGCGGGGTTCACCACACCCGAGTTCGCCAAGGAGCGCGCGATCTCCGAGAACGTCATCTCCTGCACCCAGTGGACCGGCGACGTGAACTGGCCCGGCGCCAAGGAGTTCGAGGCCCGCTTCAAGGCGAAGTTCGGCAAGGAGCCCACCTACCACGCCGCCTGCGCCTACGCCTCCATGATGATCATGGCGGAGACCGCCAGGAATGCGGGTGGCGACCGGATCAAGACCCAGCAAGGACTGAAGGCCGGCAAGTGGAACGGTGTCATGGGCGAGGTCCAGTTCGCCGACTACGACGGCTTCACCAACCAGAACAACCACCAGATGCTCGTGCAGCAGATCATCAGCGGGAACTACGAAACGGTGCTGCCCGCCAAGTTCGCCACCAAGAAGCCGATCTTCCCCTTCCCGAAGTGGAAGTAAGGCTGAATCCGACCGGGGGTTCCGCGCTGCGCGCACACCCCCGGGCCCCCGCGTCCCAGTCCGGCAGAGCCGGACTGGGACTTTCCTCCCGGAGCCCCGCGAATCCATGGCTGTATTCCTTCAATCTCTCATCAGCGGCGTCCTGATCGGTGGCGTGTACGCGCTCATCGGCATCGGGCTCACGCTCATCTTCGGCGTGATGCGCGTCATCAACTTCGCCCATGGCGACATCATGATGGTGGGGATGTACCTCACCTACCTGCTGTTCACGCTGATGGGCGTGGACCCCTTCGTGTCCGTGCTCATCAGCTTCCCGCTGATGTTCTTCTTCGGGGGATTCCTCCAGAAGGTCTTCATCAACCGCGTGCTCAACGCCGTCGCCCAGAATCAGATCCTGCTGACCATCGGCCTGGGCCTCGTCATGAGCAACACGGTCATGCTGATCTTCACGTCGGACTACAAGATCCTCACCACCTCGTACTCCTCCTCCACCATCCAGGTGGGCGGCGGAGTGTCGATCTCCACCCCATTGTTGGTCTCCTTCCTGATCACGGCCGTCATCACGGCCGCCCTGGGCTGGTTCCTCTTGAAGACGGACACGGGCCAGGCCATCCGGGCCACGGCCCAAGACCGGGACGCCGCCCAGCTGATGGGCATCAACGTCAGTCGCATGTCCGTCATCGCCTTCGGTCTCGGTGCGGCCCTGGCCGGGACGGCCGGCGCGCTGATCTCGCCGACCTACTACATCTTCCCGCAGGTGGGCGGCACCTTCACGCTGAAGGCCTTCGTCATCACGGTGCTTGGTGGCATGGGCAGTGTGGTGGGCGCCACGCTGGGCGGGATCCTCATCGGCATCACCGAATCCATGAGCGCGGTCTACATCTCCTCCGGATGGAAAGATGTGGTGGTCTTCGTGCTCTTCCTGCTCGTACTCCTTTTCAAGCCCTCGGGCCTGATGGGCAAGTCGCGGACCTGAGGAGGACGACATGAACAAGAGCATGCTCAAGGCCGCGATCGGCCTCATCGTACTAGCGGGCCTCCTGGTCGTTCCGCGTTTCGTGGAGAGCCCGTACGCGCTGCACATGATGATCCTGCTGTTCCTCAGCGTGTCCCAGGGCCAGAGCTGGAACATCCTCGGGGGCTACGCGGGCCAGTATTCCGTCGGCCACGCGGCCTATTTCGGCGTGGGCGCCTACACCACCATGATGCTCATGTATTCCAGGCAGGTGGTGCCCTGGGTGGGGGTCTGGGCCGGTGTCGCGGCAGTGATCGTCGTGGCGCTCGTGATCGGCAGCATCTGCTTCAGGCTGCGCGGCCCCTACTTCGTGCTGGCCTCCATCGCGGTGGCCGAGATCATGCGGCTGTCCGCCATCAACCTCACCACGCTCACCAATGGCGCCGAGGGCATCCTGGTCACCGAGATCCCCGCCTTCAAGATCGGCGAGCGGGTGGTGACGGACTTCCTCACGAAGGTGCCTTTCTACTACATCGGCCTCTTCCTGGCCCTGCTGACCCTCGCGATCACCTACTGGGTTCAGCACTCCAAGCTGGGCTACTACTTCCAGGCCATTCGGGAGGACCAGGACGCGGCCCACTCCCTGGGCATCCACATCTCGGTCTACAAGAACATCGGGCTGGTCATCTCGGCGGTGCTGACGTCGCTGGCCGGGAGCTTCTATGGCATCTACGTCGGATTCGTCGATCCCCCCACGGTGCTCGGGCTGGATGTTTCCGTCCAGATCATGCTGATCTGCATCATCGGCGGCATGGGCACCATCTGGGGCCCGGTGCTCGGATCCCTGCTGCTCGTGCCCCTCTCCGAGGCCCTCCGCAGCAACATGATCACCGAGGGGCTCGTGAAGATCGGCCTCGTGAGCGCGGATTCGAAGGTGGGGCTCTTCCTCAAGGAGAACCTCGCCCACGCCCACGTCCTCATCTACGGCATCCTCGTGGTGCTGGTGATCCTCTTCATGCCGGACGGCCTGATGGGCTTCGTCAAGAAACTGGCTTCGCGCCGGAAGCGGGAGGCGGCCTGATGCCCATCCTGGAGATCAAGAACGTCAGCAAGTTCTTCGGAGGCCTGGCGGCCAATTCCGATGTGTCCTTCTCCATGGAGCAGGGCATGATCATGGGCCTCATCGGGCCCAATGGCGCAGGCAAGACCACCCTCTTCAACTGCATCACCGGCTACTACCCTCCTTCCAAGGGCGAGATCCTCTTCGATGGCCGGCGCATGAATGGGCTCCAGCCGGACAAGGTCTGCAAGCTCGGCATGGTCCGGACGTGGCAGAAGGTCCGCCCCCTGGCCAAGCTGTCGGTGGTGGACAATGTCATGGTGGGCGCCCTGGCCCGAACCATCTCGCTGAAGACCGCCCGGGACATGGCCATGGAGCAGCTCAAGGTGGTCCGCATGGAGCACCGGGCGGACTTCCTGGCCGGGGGCCTGCCCATCGGTGAGCGGAAGAAGCTCGAGGTGGCCCGGGCCCTGGCCACGCAGCCGAAGCTCCTGCTGCTGGACGAGGTCATGGGTGGCCTCAACCCCGCCGAGAGCGAGGAGATCATCCAGCTCATCCTGGACATCAAGGCGCAAGGCCTGACGCAGATGGTGATCGAGCACGACATGAAGGCCATCATGCGCATTTCTGACCGGATCGTCGTCCTCACCTCCGGCGAGAAGCTGACCGAAGGCACCCCCCAGGAGGTGGTGAGCAATCAGGACGTGATCGATGCCTATCTGGGTGAGAGCCATGCTTAAGGTCGAGAAGCTGAATTTCGCCTATGGCGATCTGAAAGTCCTGTGGGACGTGGACCTGGAAGTGCACGAAGGCGAGATCGTCACGGTGGTCGGCGCCAACGGCGCCGGGAAGTCCACCACCCTCAAGAACATCTCGCGCCTCGTCAAGCCCGCCTCCGGGAGCATCACCTTCGAGGGCAAGGACCTCGGCAGGATGCTCCCGCATCATGTGGTCGAGGCCGGGCTCGTCCAGGTGCCCGAGGGGCGCCGGATCTTCCCGGAGATGACCGTGATGGAGAACCTCCGCATGGGGTCCTACGTCAAGGCCACCCGGGCGGATCGCCAGAAGAACATCGACTGGGTCTTCGAGCTGTTTCCGCGCCTCAAGGAGCGGGAGCAGCAGCTGGGCGGGACCATGTCCGGCGGCGAGCAGCAGATGCTGGCCATCGCCCGGGGGCTCATGGCCAACCCCAAGGTGCTTCTCCTGGATGAGCCCTCGCTGGGCCTGTCGCCCCTGCTGGTGAAGAACATCTTCGACATCATCACCGGCATCAACAAGCAGGGCGTTACCATCCTTCTCGTGGAGCAGAACGTCTACCAGTCCCTTCGCATCGCGCACCGCGCCTACGTCATGGAGACGGGCCGCGTGGTCATGACGGGCCGCGGAGAGGAACTGCTCGCCAACGAACACATCAAGAAAGCCTTCCTGGGCATGTGAGGAGAACCGTCATGAACACGGTCGAAAAGTGGATGACCAAGAACCCCATCACCATCGAGGAGGACGCCTCCATCATCGAGGCCATCCATCTCATGAAGGAGAAGGGCATCCGGCGGCTCCCCGTCATGGCCAGTGGCAAGTTCGTCGGCCTGATCACCGAGCGCATGATCAAGGACTACACCCCCGGGAAGGCGACCTCCCTGGACACCTGGGAAGTGCACTACCTGCTTTCCAAGACCGCCGTGAAGGAGGTCATGAACCTGCATCCGATCACGGTGACGCCGGATACGGACCTGGCCACGGCCGCCCAGGCCATCCTCGACCACAAGCTCTACGGCCTGTGCGTGGTGGATGCCAAGGGGCAGCTGGTGGGCATCATGTCCGTGGGTGACATGCTCAAGGCCGTGGTGGAGTTCGCGAAAGCCGGTAAGTAGGGACACGGCAGGCCACCGGGGCCTGTGGCGGGAGAACTGCGGCCTTCCGGGTGTTCCCCAGGCAGGCTCCTGGAGGGCATGGGTTGACCCTGCCTCCGGTTCCCCGGGAAGATCGAAGGTCACCATCACTCCCCAGGAGGTCCCTTGAGCCCAGCTCGACGCTTGCGTGAAATCCGCGACGGATTCGAGCGGCCCTTCTGGGTCGCGAACGTCAGCGAGCTGTTCGAGCGGCTCTCCTACTACGCGGCCTTCGCCTCCCTGGCCCGGTACCTGAACGAATCCCTGGGGTTTCCGACCCAGGACGCCAGCAGCCTTGCCGGATTGTTTGGGGGGCTGGTCTGGTTCCTGGCGGCTTTCGGAGGCGCGGTCGCCGATCGCCTCGGCTTCCGTCGCGCGCTCTCCCTCGCCTATCTGATTCTCAGCTGCTCCTATTTCCTTCTGGGATCGCTCGGCTCCTCCTGGATGGCTCCGGTGCGCGGCCTGGTGCCGCTCGGCGCGCTCGTGGCGTTCCTGCTGATGCTGCCGGCCCTCGGCATCGCGCTGGTGAAGCCGGCCGTGGTGGGAACCACCGCACGCGCCTCGAAGGAGAATGTCCGCTCTATCGGTTATTCGATCTATTACACGCTGGTTAACATCGGCGGCGCCGCCGGTCCCTTTGTCGCGTCGTACGTCCACCGGCACATGAGCGTGGAGAACGTATTCCGCGTGGCGGCCATCAGCGTGTTCCTGATGTTCTTCGCGGTGTTGCTGCTGTTCAAGGAACCTCGCAAAGACGGCGATGTGCCGCCCCCCTCATTGGCGGAGACGGGCAGGAACTTCCTCACCGTCCTTTCGAACCCGAAGTTCATGCTGTTCCTGCTGATCTTCACGGGGTACTGGGTGGTGTACTGGCAGGAGTTCATCACGTTGCCACTGTATGTCGCCAAATACATCGATCCGAAGGCGGACACGGAGCTGCTGCTGATGACCGGCCCGCTGGTCGTGATCTCCCTGACAGTCCTGATCAACCTGGCTACCCAGAAGATCGCCTCGGTGAAGGCGGTCACGATCGGCACCCTGATGTCGTCCCTCGCCTGGATCGTGCTGATCTTCAGGCCGACCGTGACGGGCGTGATCATCACGCTCGTCTGCGTCGCGCTGGGGGAGATCGTGCAGTCGCCGCGCTACTACGAATACATCTCGCGCCTCGCCCCTCCGGGCCAGCAGGGGACCTACATGGGCTTCGCCTTCCTCCCCATCGGCCTTGGATCCCTCATCGGGGGCTGGTTCGGCGGGAAGCTGATGCACCACTTTGGTGAGGTGACGCATAAGCCGGCGGGCATGCTCTGGACGATCATCGGCGTGGGCGTGCTCACGGCCGTGCTGCTCTGGGTGTACGACCGCATGCTGCCCGCCACACGGGAAGCCTGATCTAAGAGTGCCTAACACAACCCCGACGGGGCCGCGAGAAAGCCAGGTGGGATGCTCCGCAGATATCAGTTCGTCTCGTGTATCGCCGAAGGCGATACCGAGAGGGAAGGGCCCGCAGGGCGATGCGGGACATCGTTCAAGGGCCGTGACGCCGCGGGGCGCCCACCTGGCTTTCTCCCTCTGGGCGAGGGCCGGCGGGCGTCGCGATGCCGCGTCACGCTCGTCGCGCGTAGTACCCGCTACGCTTTGACTCGCGTTCCACGCCTCGCTCGCCCGGCGGCCCTCGCGCGACCCCGTGGGGGTTTTGTTAGGCACTCTATAGGTACTTCGACAGGAACTCCCACATGGTCTGGAACCGCGCCCAGTTGTGCTGAGGTGCGCGCGGGCTGTGGTCGGAGCCGGGCAGCAGCACGATCTGCGTAGGAAGTCCGGCCTTCTGAAGGGCGTCGATGAGCATGACGGTGTTCTGGGGATGGACGTTGTCGTCCAGGGTGCCGTGGAGCAGCAGGAGCCTGCCGGACAGGTTGGCCGCGGCCTTGAGCACGGAGCTGGACTCGTAGCCGGCCGGGTTGGCCGAGGGCAGACCCATGTAGCGCTCAGTGTAGATGCTGTCGTAGAGGTGCCAGTCCGTGACCGGCGCTCCGGCGATGCCCAGCTTCCAGGCCTTGCTGTGGGTGAGTCCGTAGGTGGTCATGAAGCCGCCGTAACTCCAGCCGTCCAGGCAGATCCGGTCCATGTCCGCCCAGCCCTGGGCCTTCAGCCAGGCCAGGCCGTCGAGCTGGTCCTGGAGCTCCTGGGCCCCCAGGTTGCGGTAGATGCCATGGGCGCTGGCCAGGCCCTTCCCCGAGGCGCTGCGGTTGTCGCAGACCCAGGTGGCGATGCCCTGCTGGGCCAGGAACTGGAACCAGGGCATGTCCCGGCGCCAGAGGTTCCGGACTTCGGGGGCCATCGGGCCGCCGTAGAGCGTCTGGAACACGGGGTACTTCTTCGCGGGGTCGAAGTCCACGGGCAGGACCAGCATCGTTTCCATGGGGAAGCCGTCGCGGGTCTTCACCTGCTGGAAGCTCACCCTGCCAAGCTTCAGGGCCTTCCAGGCTCCGGCGGGGTTGGCGTCAATGAGGCGGACCAGCTTGCCCTGGCTGTCGTGGAGTGCCTGCTGGGGCGGGGTGTGGATGTCGCTCCAAATGTCGAGGAAGGCGGTGAACGCGGCATTGAGCTTCACCCGGTGGGTGCCGGGCCGGTCCGTCAGCCTCACGAGGCCCTTCCCATCAAGCCCCACACGGTAGGCATCCAGGGCGATGGGGCTGCGTTCAGTCCCGTCGAAATAGAGCTGCCCAGTCCTGGCGTCCACGCCGTGCACCTGCCGGACATCCCAGTCCCCGGCCGTGACGGCGCCGATGAGCTGGCCGTCCTTGCCGTAGCGGTAGACGCGGTGGCGCCCCGTGCGTCCGGACTCCCACAGGAAGCCCCCGTCGGAGAGGAAGTGGGGCAGGGGCAGGCGCTCCTGCCAGGCGCGGCCGTTCTCGTGGATGAGAAGGCGGGAGGTCGCGCCTTCGTAGCGGCGCAGGTCCAGCCAGCTCTGGATCCGGTCCTGGTGGGTGGCCAGCAGGTGGCCGGCCGGGTCCCAGCCCACCTGGACGATGAGGGTCTCCTGGCCGGGATAGGGTTCGTCCATCCAGGTGGTGGCCCCCGTGAGGTCCACCACGCCCAGGCGGGCGGTAGGGTTGGGGTCCCCAGCCTTGGGGTAGCGGGCCTTCAGCGCCTTCTGGGGCTGGAAGCGGTCATCCATCAGGGTGTAGACCGGCACGTTGGTCTCGTCGAGGCTGAGGTAGGCCAGGCGCTTCGAGTCCGGGGCCCACCAGAAGGCGCGGAAGCTGCCCCGGCCATAGACCTCCTCCTGGTACACCCAGTCCAGGCGCCCATTGAACACAGTCTCCCCACCGCCGGTGGTGAGGCGGGTCTCCCGGGCCGTGGCCACCTCCACCCGGTAGAGATCGTTGCCCTTGAGATAGGCAACCTGCCGGCCGTCGGGGCTGAAGGACGCTTCTTCGGGATTTCCACCCGCGAGCCGATTGGCCGTGGCCGCCTTCACATCCACCAGGAAGAGGTGCTCCGCCACAGTCAGAAGGAAGGCGCTGTGGTCCTCCTTCCAGGTGAAGGCGCCGCGTCCGAGGGCCTCCTTGGCGGCGGCCTCTCCGGCCCCTGCCGTCACGAGGGCCGCTTGGAGGCGGGGGGACTCCAGCAGGGGCTTCCGTTCCCAGGTGGCGGGATCGATCCGGTAGAGGGCCACCTGGTCGCCCTCCCGGCGGGTTTCCACCAGGGCGCCGTCCGGCAGCCAGTCCAGGCGCGTGGCGGGCCGACCTGCATAGGCCACCCGCTTCGTGGGATGCGCCACGGATTCGAGGGTGAGCTGCCCCGAACCCTGTCCCGACAGGGCAGGGACGAGAATCAGGCAGGCCAGGAGGGCGCGGACGGGCATGGAGGCTCCGGGGGATCCTCCATGTATATCGGAAAACGAGGCTTCGTCAGCCCTCTGCTTCCTCCAACCGGATCTCCACCCAGGCCAGGGTTCCCGCGGTGAGCGGGATCAGGCCCATCCGACCCCCCATCAGGTGGACGATCCCGGCGGCCAGGGGCAGCCCGATTCCGAGCCCGCCGCGCCGCCGGCGGAGGCTGCGTTCCTCCTGTTCGAAGGGCCTCAGAAGCCGCTCCCAGTCCGGCGGCAGGCCGGGGCCCTGATCCTCGATCTCGAGGCGCAGGCGCCAGGCGCCGCCCTCGGGTCGGGCGATCATGCGGAAGGACACCGAACCGCGCTCGGTGAAGCCCACCGCGTTGTCCAGCAGGGCCTCCAGGGCCTGGGAGAGGCGGGCCGCGTCGCAGGCCAGGGGGGCGGGGAGCGGATCCATGGCGATCTTCGCCTCCAGGCCCTTGGCCCGGGCCTGGCATTCGAACTTCTTCCCGAGCTGCGCCAGATGGGACCCCAGGTCCGTCGGGCCGGGCCTCAGCGTGAGGGTTCCCTGGGCGAGGCTGGCGAAGTCGAGGAGGCCCTGCACCAGATGGCCCAGGCGGGTGGCCGTTTCCTGGGCGCGGTCCAGGATCGCAACCTGTTCTTCGCTGGTGCTGAGGTCCCGGGCCATCTGCAGGTGGCCGGCCAGCACCTGCACGGGCGTGCGGAGCTCGTGGTGCGCGTTGTCCATGAAGGCTTCCTGGGCCAGGCGGAGGCGCTGCTCCGCCTCCAGGGCCTTGCGCTGCTCGCGGATGACGCGCGACTTCGCCGACACCACGCTGAAGAGCGCGAGCCATGCCAGCACCACCACGACGAACGTGGCGAGCACGAAGATCAGGAAGAGATGGACTTCCTGCATAAGAACACCTTGGCGAGGGCGATTTCGTAGAAGACGATCACCAGACCATGCACGAGCCAGGGAAGGGGGAGCAGGTGGGGCGGCAGGACACGCAGGAAGTGGTTCGAAATGGCATTGAAGATCAAGGTGGTGGAGCCGTAGATCAGGATCGCGCTGTTCAGCCAGAACTCGGGCTTGGCCGCGAGGTCCTCGTCATCGTCCCGCAGGGCGAGCCCGCGCAGTTCGTAAATGCCCAGAACGATGAAGATCAGGCACTGGGTGGTGGTGAACAGCGCATTCCGCAGGAACAGGCCGTTCACGAACACCCCGGCCACGGCGGCCAGCAGGCCGATTCCAGCACAGGCCCAGTAGAGCCCCACCCGTCGTGGTGACGGGTGCGAGGTCCTGACGAGCACCCAGAGCGTTCCCGCGAAGACCACGGGCTGTGACAAATGTCGGAACCACTGGTTGTTCCGGTGGGAAAGGGCCAGGGCAATGAAAATGACCCCTTGAACCAGATCGACGACCTGGACCGCGACGAACCTTCCCATCCAGTGAGGGCGGGAAAACCCTCCCCGGATCCGGCTCCAGACGAAAGCGAGGATCGGCGCCAGGATGAACGGATCGAAGACGTAGAGGAGGATCCACCTATAGATGGGCTTGATCACCGGGACACCAGGTTCCTCAAAAGTCCTCCTAGAGGCTGGTTCCGGTGCAATAGGGCGGGCAATCGTGGCTGTTCTGGATGTAGACCGCCTGGGCGCTGTCCAGGTCCTTCCCGGCGGCGTCCACCGCCACCATCACCATCGTCGGCGAGCCGTCTGCGTGCCGGGCGTGGTAGATGCGGATACCGGCTGCGCCGGGCTGGGCCAGGAGCTGCTCGAAGGCGCTGCGGTTGAAGGCCGAGGCGCGGTGGGCGCCGGCCTCGGCGCGGACCTGGTGGTTCCGGACCAGGCTCGCGGCCTCGTCACGCGTGATGCGGTGGTCGCGGGCGGAATCGAAGGGCTGGGCGGACACAGGGTCACTCCTGGAGGGCGGCCGGGGGCCTGATTGGGAGGTAGATCAAAAGGATGTCCCTCCCATCAGACCCGAAGACGCACCGGCTCACAAGATGGGACTGAAGCAAAAGGTGAGGTTGCCGGATCCAGGCAGATCCGCGGGCTAGTTGGGCAGATGCGGCCGGGTGAGGTTCCGGTGCCCGGAGGAGGTCACCAGCAGGTTGTCCTCGATGCGGATCCCGCCGCAGGGCGTGAGCTCGTCGATGAGCTTCCAGTCGAACCTCGCCTTGTGCTCGTTCTCGCGGAAGGGGCGCAGCAGCATGGGGATGAAGTAGAGGCCGGGCTCCACGGTGAACACCTGGCCCGCCTCGATGGTGCGGGTGGTGCGCAGGGTGGGGTGCTGGGGCGGCGGAGGTGCCAGGGTGCCGTCGGGAGCGCCCTGGCGGCCGGCCACGTCATGCACCTGGATGCCCAGGTGGTGGCCCAGGCCGTGGGGGAAGAAGGGGCGGCTCAGGCCCAGTTCCACCGCCTCCTCGGGATCGGCCTTGAGGATGCCGTGTTCCTTCAGGAGGGCCGCGATGGCCAGGTGGCCCAGGTGGTGGAAATCCCCGTAGGGCATGCCGGGCTTCACGGCGTCGCAGAGGCCGAGTTCGAGCTTCACCATGCCGGCCACCAGGTCGGCAAAGCGGCTGTCGCAGTGGGGGGCGGCCACGGTGCGGGTGATGTCGGCGGCGTAGCCGCGGATCTGGGCGCCCGCATCGATGAGGAGGACATCGCCGTTCCTGACGTTGGCGCGCTTGTGCTCGTAGTGGAGGATGGCGCCTTTCTCGTTGAGGGCCACGATGCTGCCGTAGGGCATCTCGTGATCGACGATGCCGACGGCCTGGATGTAGGCGTAGTGGATCTCCAGCTCACTGGCGCCGGCCAGGAAGGCGGCCCGGGCGGCCAGGTGGCCCCGGGAGGCCAGCACCGTCGCCTCCTCGATGCACTGCACCTCATAGGCGGACTTGTTCGTGCGGTTCCAATCCAGGCGGGCGGTGAGGCCCGCCGGATTCAGCTCCAGATTGGCGGCCTCGGCCCGCTCCGT
Source organism: Geothrix sp. SG200 (assembly GCF_022808935.1). Taxonomy (GTDB): domain Bacteria; phylum Acidobacteriota; class Holophagae; order Holophagales; family Holophagaceae; genus Geothrix; species Geothrix alkalitolerans. The sequence continues at coordinate 309,252 of NZ_JAKZFR010000002.1, read as the reverse complement.
CTCGTTGCCGATGTAGGCGGCCTGTTCGGGCGATCCCAGGCGTTTCCAGGCCTCCTCGACCGTTCCCACCTCCTCGATGTCGAATTCCGAGGCCCAGAACGGGCTCCCCAGAGGCAGTTGCTCGTACCAGAAGTCCTCGGGGGCGTACCGGATGAGGCGGGGACGTTGGCCGGGCCGGACGACGAGGAGGTGATGGGGGCCCGCCATGGGGCACCAGTGGGCGAAGTGAGGCGTCGGATGGAAGGGGGCGTCCTGGTCGTCCGCGAAGTGCGTGTAGACCTGGCCGCTGGAGATCACCAGAGCGTCGAAGCCCGTTTCGGCCAGGGCCTCGGCGGCGGTCCGCTGGCGCTCGGCGATGTGGGCGTGGAAGAGGGAAGCGAGGTCGGTCATGGGGTGTCCTGGTGGGGGGTGTCGGTGGCGGGCGTGCTCAGAGGAACCGCAGCGGCTTTTCTTCAGGCGCGAAGCCGTGCCGTACGGCCTTCTCGAAGAAGAGGGCGAGGCTTTCGCGTTCTGCCTCGCCCAGGGTGTAGCTGATGTTCTCCGTCAAGTACTCGTGCAGCTCGATCTTGGTCCAGCCGATGGTGCGCCGGGCCTCCTCGATGATGGCCGGAAGCTGGGCCATGCCGATCTCGTAGCTCTTGTGGAAGAAGGAGGCCACGCCGCCGGGCACGGGCAGTTGCGGGGCGTTCTTCCGGACCAGCCACAGGGCGAAGACGAAGGGCAGGCCCGTCCAGGCGTGCCATTCCTCGGCCAGATCCAGCACGAAGAGCCCCTGCCGGGGGGCCCGCATGGCCGAATCGCCGATCATGATGGCGGCGTCGTGGGCTTCGAGCATGGCGGGCAGGTCCGGTCCCATGTCCGTGATCTCGGGGCTCACGCCGTAGCGCTCCCGGAGGATGAGCTGACCCAGCACCACGCTGGTGCGGCTGGAGGTGTCCAGGGCGAGGGTCCGGATCTGCTCCGGCGGCACCTTGGAAAGGATCACCACGCTGCGCACCCGCTTCGGCGAGGCGATGCAGAGGCCCGGCACGATCAGGAGGTCCGGGATCCGCAAGTACTCGATGGAGCTGACGATGCCGGCATCCACCTCGCCGGAGCGCAGGCGGTCGGCGCAGGCCGAGGGGTAGTGGAACTTGAGGTGGAAATGCTCCCAGCCGAGGCCATGCTTGAATCCGTGGTTCAGGGGAGCGGCGTTCAGATAGTCGATGATGGACAGGCGAAATGGTTCAGTGGCCATGGAAACAGTCTAACGACCCTGCGATGATTCCCTGATGGTCCTCTGGCACTACGAGCTGAACACCCTGCTGGGGCCGATGCGTGCGGCCTTCGATGGGCGCGGGCGTCTGCGCGAGCTGGCCGTGGAGGGCCTCGATCCCCGCAAGACCAGCCCGCTGCCGCCCAAGGAGCAGCGGGAGGCCAAGCGATACCTCGACCGCCAGCTGGACGCCTACCTGACGGGAACCCTCCGGACGTTCACGGTGCCCGTGGATCCCCAGGGTTCGCCCATGCAATTGCGCATCTGGGACACGGTGAGGACGATCCCCTACGGTCAATTCCGCCGTCCCGCCGACCTCGCCGCCTGGCTCGGGGTGGACGAAGACCTCATCGTCATGACCTGCGCGGCGAATCCCATCGCTCTGCTCGTTCCCTGCCACCGGGTGGTCCTGCCCGGCGAGGGGCCCATCCCAAGGGCCCTGCGGGAACTGGAATCGGGTCTGGGATGGCGAAATCCCTGATCCAATGCAACAAAAAACCGTGATTCTGGCATGCTGGTGCCTATGAACGGGCCCTTACATCTGCTGCCCACCCCCCTCGGGGACCTGGGCGCGGCCTTCGACGAGGAAGGGCGCCTCTCCCACCTGGTCCGGCTGCACGGCCAGCCTCCCCCGGTTCCCACCGGCCCTGTACCGAAGAGCCTCCCCTTCCTGAAGCGCCAGCTGGAGGCCTACTTCTCGGGGAATCTCCGGAATTTCAACATTCCCATGCATGCGGAAGGCACCGACTTCCAGGCGCGGGTCTGGAAGGAGCTGCAGAAGATCCCCTATGGGCAGGCGATCTCGTATCTGGAGCTGGCCCGGCGCCTGGGGGACGAGAAATGCATCCGCGCGGCAGCCCGCGCCAGCGGCGCCAACCCCATCTCCATCCTCATCCCCTGCCACCGCGTCATCGGTTCCGACGGATCCCTGGTGGGCTATGCCGGGGGCCTGGACATGAAGGAGTTCCTGCTCCGCCTCGAGGGCGTGCTGCCCAAGGCCCCACCCCAGCCACGGCTGCCGCTGACCTGGGATTGACGCCGAAAAAATTCCGGCGCCGCCCATCGGAGGACTTCCCTGGAGCGGGCTCCTAGCATGGAGCCATGCGCTGGTCGGACGAGCACCTCTACGAACGGATCCTGGCGAAGGATGCCTCCTTCAACGGGCGAGTGCTCACGGGCGTCCTCACCACGGGGATCTACTGCCTGCCTTCCTGTCCGGCGCGGAAGCCCCTGGCCCGCAACGTGCGGTTCTTCCTGGATGAGGCCGGCGCCCAGGCGGCCGGACTGAGGCCCTGCAAGCGGTGCCGGCCCGACGCCTTCTACCGGGGTGAGGACGCGGACCTGGCCCGGCTGGAGGAGGTCATGGCCCGCGCCTGGGCAGACCCGGCCGCTTTCGCCAAGGCCGAGGCCCTGGCGGAAGCGGCCGGCGTGGGGCTCACGAAGCTGAAGACCCTCTTCCGCGAGCACGCCCACACCCAGCCCGCCGCTTTCCTCCAGGGCGCCCGCATCCGAGCCGCCTGCGCCCGGCTGCGGGAGGGCGCCACGCCCCTGCTGGGCCTCGGGGCCGCCGTGGGCTTCGAGAGCCCCTCCGGCTTCCACGAAGCCTTCCGGCGCCAGACGGGCCTGGCGCCCGGAGCCTATCGGGACCTGCTGGGCTCCGACCGCTTCATGCTGCCGCTGCCCGAGCGCACCCGGCTCGGAGATCTGCTCCGGTTCCATGGCCGGGACCTCGAGAGCGTGTCCGAGCAGGTGCAGGGCGACACCCTTCGCAAGGCCGCCCACTTCGCCGGCCGGCCGGGGGTGCTGAGCCTGGCGTTCGGTTCCAGAGATGTGGTGGTGTCCCTGGCGGGCGCTGGTGGCCCCGAGGCCATGGCGGAAGCTCACCGGGCGGCTCTGCGGCTGCTGGGCTGGCACGGGGATGCCACCTCCTTCGAAGAAGCGCATCCCCGCCTGGCCCGAGGCCGCGAGGGCCTGCGGGTGCCCCTGACTCTGGATCCCTTCGAGGCGCTGGTCTGGGCCATCCTGGGCCAGCAGGTGAACCTGGCCTTCGCCTACGCCCTCCGCCGCGACCTGATCCGCCTGGCGGGAACCCCCGTCGGCGACCTCATCGCGCATCCGGACGCAGCCTCCATCGCGGCCCTGGATCCCGCGGACCTGACGGCCCGGCGCTTCTCGCAGCGCAAGGCCGAATACGTCCTGAACGCCGCGGCCCTGGTGGCGAGGGGCGACTTGGAACTGGAGAGCCTGCTGACCGCGACTCGGGCCGAGACATCGCTGCTGGCCCTGCGGGGCTGCGGCCCCTGGACGGCCCAGTACGTGCTGATGCGCGGCCTGGGTTTCCGGGACTGCGTGCCCGTGGGGGATTCGGCGCTCACCCTGGCCCTCCAGCGCTGGTTCCAGCTCGAGGAGCGCCCGGGGCCCTCCGAAACCAAGAGCCTCATGGCGCCCTTCGCGCCCCATCGCAGCCTCGCCACCTTCCACCTCTGGGCCAGCCTGAAGGGGGTGCCTGCATGACGGGAATCCACCGCCTCGAGACCTCTCTCGGTCCCGTCCAGGTCGCCTTCGACGCCAGGGGCGCCGTCATCTACCTGGGTTTTGCAGGTCATGAATTCCGTGAAGCCCTGCTGGCGAAAGTCGCCCGGTTGGGTCCAGTGGCATCGCCGGATCCCCGCGCCGCGGCCCGCCTCCGCGACCAGCTGGAGGCCTACGCCGCCGGCCGGAGAACCACCTTCGAGCTGCCCCTCCGCCTCCACGGAAGCCCATTCGAGCAGCGCGTCTGGGCCGAGCTCCAGCGCATCCCCTTCGGGGAGACCCGCAGCTACGGCCAGCTGGCGGCATCCCTGGGCGGTGCGAACCTGAGCCGGGCGGTGGGCCGCGCCAACGGCGCCAACCCCATCTCCATCCTCGTGCCCTGCCATCGCGTCATCGGCGCCGACGGTACCCTCACGGGCTATGCCGGCGGCCTTCGGATGAAGGAGCGGCTCTTGCGGCTCGAAGGGGCGATCAGGGATGGATCGCCCGCAGGGGCCCGCGCTCCAGCGTCATCCGGGTTTCTCCGGCGGCCTTGAAGGCGGTGTGGAGGACTGCCAGACCTCGGTCCATGTCCACGGGTCCGCAGCTGAAGAAGTCCACGGCGGCGAAGTGGTGCTCGGGCCAGGTGTGGATGGCCAGGTGGCTCTCGGCGATGATCACGGCCCCGCTGACGCCATGAGGGCTGAAGTGGTGGAAGCTGTGGGTGACGATGGTGGCGCCGGAGGCCCGGGCGGCGTCCAGCATGGCGGCGGTGATCCGCTCCAGGTCCGCGAGGATGGCGGTGTCGCAGCCCGTGTATTCCACGAGCAGGTGACGGCCGAGGGCGCTCGTGGGGGCGCTCACGGCCGCTTGGCCATCAGGGCCACGCATTCCACGTGGCTGGTGAGGGGGAAGAGGTCCAGTACGGCCAGCTGCTCGAGGTTCCACGCGGGCACCAGGCGCTTCAGGTCCCGGCAGAAGGCCGCGCCGTCGCAGCCCACCAGCACGAGCTTTCCGGCTCCGGCGGCGCAGAGGCGCTCCGTGAGGGTCGGTTCCAGTCCCGCCCTGGGCGGATCCAGCAGGATCACGTCAGCGGATTGCCCCAGTCCCTCGGGCACCCAGGCGGCCACATCGCCCACCTGGCATTCCGAGGGCAGGCCCAGGGCCGCCAGGTTGCGGCGGGCCCAGGCCACGGCCGCCTCGCCGGACTCGACCAGCACACGGTGGTCGAAGCGCTTGCCGAGCAGTGCGGAGAAAAGGCCCACGCCGCCATAGAGGTCGTAGAGGGTGCGGCCCCGCACGTTCCAGCCTTCGAGCAGGCTGCGAAAGGCCTCGGCGGCCCAGGGTGGGCTCACCTGGAAGAAGGCGCCAGGCTCATGCCGGAGCGTGATGCCGCCGAGGCGCTGTGCGAGGGGTTCCTCACTGCGGTGCCACCCATCGGGCTCCAGGCGCCAGGTGCGGCCCCGCTCATCCGTGGCGAGCACCTCGCTCGCGGGTGTGCCGGTGGACAGCTCCCAGCGGCCTGGGCGGGAGGTGAGGATGCGTGCCTCCAGGGCTTCCAGCAGGCGCGGGATGGCCTGGGACAGGGGCTCCGCGGCGGCGGGACAGGCGGAGACGGGCACCAGCGCATGGCTGTGTCGGCGGAAGTAGCCCAGGGCGGAGCCGTCCCAGTGGAGCTGGATGCGGTGACGGCGGGCCTCCTCCGGGGCGGGGCGCCAGTCCCAACGCACCTCTTCGCCCAGCTGGCGACGGAGAAGGTCGGCCACCATCTGGCGCTTCAGCTCGGGCGCGTGGCGGCCGGCCTCCCACAGCTCGCAGCCGCCGCAGGTTCCGGCCACAGGGCATTCCGCGGGGGCCCGGCGGGGGTCCCGGCTGAGCCAGCGGGTGATGCGCCCTTCGCCGTGGCGGGCCTTCCAGATGACGTTGGCCTCCACCTGCTCGCCGGGGAAGAGGGCCAACGGCGCCTCCAGCAGCAGCAGTCGGCCATCAGCTTCGTGGGCCACGCCCCGGCCGCCCCAGGCCAAGCGGTCCACGGATCCCTGCCAGGTCGCGGTGGGGGCGGGGGAATTCCGATATGCTGACGGGACTTTCGTCTTCGCCTTCCTGGAGCCTGCATCCGCCTTGCGCTTCACTGTCGCCGTCCCCCCAGAGCACCGTAGCATCCTCCTGGACCGCGTGGCCGGGGAGTTGCGGGAGGCCCTGGCCTTCGTGGAGGGAGGGCGGGCCGACGTGGTGCTGGGGGTGCCCGGCGACGGCACCTTCGCTGATTGCGAGGTCTGGCCGGGCCTGGAGGCCGCCGAGGCCCTGGTCCGGGCCGCCTGGGCCCGGCTGCAGGACCGCCGCGACATGGAACGGCTCCATGAGGTGGGCCGCGCCCTGGCCTCGGAGCAGAACCTGGACAGGCTGCTCGATCTGATCCTCACCAAGGCGCGGGAACTGCTGAACGCCGAAGCGGGGTCGATCTACCTGCTCGCCGGCGAGCAGGACCGTCCCGAGCTGCTCTTCGCCCACACCCAGAACGCCCGCGTAAGGTTCCCCTTCCACCGTGAGGCCCTGCCCATCTCGCGGGAGAACCTGGCGGGCTTCGTCGCCCTCTGCAAGGAATGCCTGAACCTGCCGGATGTCTACGACCTCCCGGTCGAGGCTCCCTACCGGTTCAACGACAGCTTCGACCGCCTGGCGGGGTACCGCACCACCTCGATGCTCGTGGTGCCCATGCTGGACACGGAAGGCGAGATCCTCGGGGTTCTGCAGCTCCTCAACCGACTGGATGAGGATGGGCGCGCGATCGCCTTCTCCGCCTCGGACCAGCGGCTGGCCCAGAGCCTCGCCGGCCAGGCGGCGGTGGCCGTGAAGAACGCCCAGCTCCGGGAAGAGATTGAGCGGCTCTTCGAGGGCTTCGTGGCCGCTTCCGTGACGGCCATCGAGGCCCGGGACCCGGTCACCAGCGGCCACTCCGGGCGTGTCGCCGAGCTCACCGTCGGCCTCGCGGAGGCCGTGAACGCGACGCCCAGCGGAGCCTACGGAGGCCTCTCCTTCAGCGACCGCCAGTTGCGGGAGCTGCGTTACGCCAGCCTGCTGCACGACTTCGGCAAGGTGGGCGTCCGCGAGCAGGTGCTGGTGAAGGCCAAGAAGCTCGATCCCGGCCAGCTGGAGATCATCCTCCAGCGCCTGCGCCAGCGGGAACTGGAGCAGGCCCTCGAGGCCCTGGCCCAGGCCTGGAAGGGCGGGGAAGGCATCGACCTTTGGGAAAGCGCCATCCGGGATCGCCGGGAGGAATCGGAGCGGCTCATCCACCTGGTCCGCCAGAGCAACGAACCCACGGTGATGGCCCAGGAAGTGGCGGAGGGGCTGGGGCTCCTGGATGACCTCACCTTCACCCACTGGAGCGGCGAGCGCAGGACCCTGGTGGAAGCCGCTGACCTGGCCAGCCTGCGCATCCGCAAGGGCAGTCTCTCCGAGACGGAGCGCCTCGAGATCGAAAGCCACGTGACCCATACCTTCCGGTTCCTGGAGCAGATTCCCTGGACCCGCGATCTGGCCGGCATCCCGGACATCGCCTACGCCCATCACGAGCGGCTGACGGGCCGGGGCTACCCCCGCAAGCTCACGGAACCGGATATTCCCATCCAGAGCCGGGCCATGGCCATCGCGGATGTCTACGACGCCCTCACGGCCCAGGATCGGCCCTACAAGAGCGCGGTGCCCGTGGAGCGGAGCCTGGCCATCCTGGAGGACGAGGCCCGGGCAGGGGCCCTGGACCGAGGTTTGCTGGACCTGTTCATCGAAGCCCGGATCTACGAGCGCACGGCCCGACGATCCTGAGGCTGGAGGCCGGGGGGCGGAGCCGGTAACCTATAGGATTGGAGTGCCCATGTCGGAACGCGAACCCCGAACGATCGACCTGCAAGGAATCCTGGACCTGCTGCCCCACCGGTATCCGATCCTCCTGGTGGATCGCATCCTCGATTTCGAGCCCGGGCAGTGGATCCGGGGGCTCAAGAACATCAGCTTCAGCGAGCAGGTCTTCCAGGGCCACTTCCCGAGCCGCCCCGTGTTCCCCGGCGTCTACATCCTCGAGGCCATGGCCCAGACCGGCGGCTGCCTGCTCCTGCAGGACATCGAGGACCGGGCCCGCAAGGTGATCTACTTCATGGGCATCGACGGGGCGAAGTTCCGGAAGCCGGTGCTGCCCGGCGACCAGCTGGTGATGGAAGTCAAGGTGGTCCAGCTCAAGGGCCGGATCTGCAAGATGCGCGGCGAGGCCTTCGTGGATGGCCAAAAGGTCGCGGAAGCCGAATTCATGTCCATGCTGATGGACCTGGCCGAGGGAGAAGGACGATGAGCACGCAGATCCATCCGAGCAGCGTGGTGAGCCCGGAGGCCCGGCTGGGCGAGGGCGTGGTCGTGGGCCCGTTCTGCGTCATCGAGGGCAACGCCGTCATCGGCGCCCGCACCCTGCTGCGCAGCCACGTCGTCATCGGCCCCCATACCGAGATCGGCGAAGACAACGACATCTACCCCCACGCCACCCTGGGCATGGGGCCCCAGGACCTCAAGTTCAAGGGCGCCCCCACCCGCCTGAAGGTGGGGAACCGCAATGTGATCCGGGAGGGCTGCACCCTCCATCGCGGCACCGAGGGCGGCGGCGGGCTGACCACCCTGGGCGATGACAACTTCCTGATGACGGGTTCCCACGTGGCCCACGACTGCCACGTCGGGAACAAGAACATCTTCGCCAACTGCGCCACGCTGGCCGGCCACGTGGAGGTGGGGGACGGCTGCAACATCGGCGCCTTCTCCGCCGTCCACCAGTTCTGCCGCGTGGGCCACCATGCCTTCATGGGCGGGTTCACCGTGGCCACCCAGGACGTGCTGCCCTTCATGAAGACCGCCGGCGCCCGCGACACCAAGAGCTACGGTGTGAACACCATCGGTCTCCAGCGGAAGGGCTTCCCCGTGGAGGTCGTCGAGGCCCTGAAGAAGGCCCACCGCCTGCTCTTCCATGCCGGGCTGCTCCGCGAGGAGGCCATGGCCCAGACCGAGAAGGAAGTGGGGCACGTGGCCGAGGTGGCCTACCTGCTGCAATTCATCCGGGAAGCCAAGCGGGGCGTGCATCGTGGCTGACCAGCCCGGCGCGGATCCGCAGCGGCGTCACGCGACCATCGCCATCATCGGCCTGCCGAACGCGGGCAAGTCCACCCTGCTGAACGCCCTGCTGGGCCAGAAGCTCGCCGCCACCAGCCAGATTCCCCAGACCACCCGCACCCGGGTGCTGGGCGTGGTGAACCGCGGCGACGTGCAGCTGGCCTTCCTGGACACGCCGGGCATCCACCTGCCCAAGCACGCCCTCAACGAGCGCATGATGGCCCATGTGGAGCAGGCGCTGGAAGCGGCCGACCTGCTGCTGTGGGTGGTGGACGCGGACGACTATCTGGGCACTGGTGAGCACGCCCTGGCCAAGCGCCTGAGGAAGATGGGGCGGCCGACCTACCTGCTGCTGAACAAGATCGACCTGCTCTCCAAGGGGCGCCTCCTGGAGAAGGTGGCCACCTACAAGGACCTGCTCCCCTTCAAGGAGATCGTGCCCATCGGCGCGAAGATGGGCCTGAACCTGGATCCCCTGTGGACCCTGCTGGAGCGGGATGCCGCCCAGCCGGGCTGGCTGCACGACGAGGAGACCTTCACGGATCAGACCGAGCGCTCCCTGGCCGCGGAGTTCATCCGCGAGAAGGTCCTCCGCAAGACCCGCGAGGAGGTCCCCCACGGTGTGGCGGTGCTCATCGAGCAGTGGGTCGAGCCCGGCCACGCGGACTATCCAGAGGATCTGGGACCTGAGGGCGTCTTCATCGCCGCGCGCATCCTGGTGGACCGCGACGGCCACCGCAAGATCCTGCTGGGCAGCCAGGGCGACATGATCAAGGACATCCGCCAGAGCGCCCAGCGCGAGCTGAGGAAGCTCCTCCAGCGCCCGGTGCGGCTGGAGCTGTTCGTGAAGGTGGACGAGGGCTGGCGGGACCGGCCCGACCGCCTGGACCGCCTGGAGATCTGATCCCCAGCGCGGTCGGCTAGATCGACAGGTCCGTGGCCCGGTGCTCTGTGTCCAGCGGCGCCAGGCCCGCCGTGCCCGTGACCGAGGTGTACTGGCCCCGGTCCGGATCGAACGCGAACACCTCGCCGGTCTCGATCTTGTAGACCCAGGCATGCAAGTGCAGCAGGCCATTGGCCACGGCTTTGGCCACGGCCGGGTGGCTGCGGAGGTTCTCCAGCTGCACGAGCGCATTCTCCTCGACGGTGGCATGCAGCAGCTCGTGGCCCTGGAGGTGCCCGTAGCTCTCCCACATGATCTGCTCGGTCTTGCGGGCATGGGCCAACCAGGATCGGGTGGCGGGGAGCTGCCCCAGCTGCTCGGGCTCCAGCAGAGCCTTCATGGCGCCGCAGTTGGAGTGGCCGCAGACGATGATGTCCTTGACCTGGAGGACGGCGACCGCGAACTCGATGCCGGCGGCCGTGCTGCCCAGGCTTTCGTAGGGGGGCACCAGGTTCCCGACGTTGCGCAGGATGAACAGCTCGCCCGGCTGGGTCTGGGTGATCAGGTTCGGGCTGATGCGCGAGTCCGAGCAGGTGATGAACAAGGTCTCCGGCGCCTGATCCCTGCCCAGGCGTTCGAAGAGGTCCTTGTGCGACTTGAAGATCTGGGTCTGGAACTGGTGGATGCCGTGGACGAGCTTCTGCATGCCTCCAGTCTACCGGAGGTAGGCTAGAGATTCAGGTGCGCCAGGTGCTCCTCCGAGCTGATGGGCGTGTTCGGCTCGTCGTGGATGACCTTGCCGTCGCGCAGCTTGATGATGCGGTGGGCGTGGCGGGCGATGTCCTCCTCGTGGGTGACGAGGATGATGGTGTTGCCCTTCTGGTAGAGGTCCTCGAACAGGGCCATGATCTCCACGCTGGTCTTGGAATCCAGGGCTCCGGTGGGCTCGTCCGCCAGCAGGATGGAGGGATCGTTCACCAGGGCCCGGGCGATGGCCACGCGTTGGCGCTGGCCGCCGGAGAGCTGGTTGGGCATGTGGTCGCTGCGGGTGCCCAGGCCGACGTTCTCCAGGGCCTTGATGGCCATCTGGTGCCGCTCGGCGGGTGTCTTCCCCGCGTAGATCAGGGGGAGCTCGACATTCTGGAGGGAAGTGGTGCGGGCGAGCAGGTTGAAGGTCTGGAAGACGAAGCCGATCTCCTCGTTGCGGATCTGGGCCAGGTCGTCATCCGTCATGGCCGAGGCCAGCTTGCCGTTCAGTTCGTAGGTGCCGCTGGTGGGTGTGTCCAGGCAGCCGATGACGTTCATCATGGTGGACTTGCCGGATCCGGAAGGGCCCATGATGGCCACGTATTCGCCCCGGCGGATCTCCATGGACACGCCGTCCAGGGCCCGCACTTCCATGTCGCCCATCTGATAGACCTTGGTGATGTCGGTGAGCCGGATCAGGGGCGCGTCGGTCATGGGATCCTCGAGGGGCCTCCGAAGGCCCTGGTCCATCTTCGCAGAAGCCCCGGGCCAGGTTTAGGGCTCCCCGCAAAACCCCAGGATGCCTCGTGGGGGGCTCTTCCTGGATTCCCGCTACAATCCTTGATCCGCCTACATCCTGCCGTTAGGTTCCGCCACGATGATCGATTCCCTGATCCGAGCCCTGGGTCAGCCGCTGTTGCGGCTGCGCTACCGAATCCACACCGAGGGCCTTGAGGCCGTTTCCTCGAGCGCCAAGCCGGGGATCCTCTTCCTGGCCTCCCACCCGAGCCTGGTGGATCCCTTCATCCTGGGGTCGGAACTGCACAGGCGGTTCGCGCCCACCCTGGTGATGGGCCGCGACCATGCCGCCTCCGCGCCCATGCGCTGGCTGGCCCGGGCCCTGGGCGCCAGGCCCCTTCCAGACCCCGTGGAGCATGGGGACCGCACCCGGGAAGCCCTGGACAGGGAACTGGCGGCGCTGGCGGATCGCCTGGCCTCAGGGCGCAACATCCTGATGTTCCCAGGCGCCCGGCTGGCCCGGCAGAAGACCCAGGACCTCGCCGACAACAGCGCCGTCGCGGAGATCCTCCGCCAGTCCCCGGGTGTCCGGGTGGTGGTGGTGCGCCTGCATGGGCTCTGGGGCAGCCGCTTCAGCGCCGCGTCGGGGAGGCGTCCCTCCGTCGGGCCTGAATTGTTGAAGGGATTGGGCTACCTGCTGGCCAATGGCCTGTTCTTCATGCCGCGGCGAGAGGTCCGGGTGGCCTTCGAGGAACTCCATGACCTGCCAGTGCAGGCCGGGCGCGAGGCCATCAACCGCGTGCTGGAGTCCCACCTGAACGAAGGCGCCACGCCGCGCAGCTTCGTGCCCTACCTGGTCTGGCGGGATCATGCGCCCCGCACCCTCCCCGAGCCGCCCCGGCCCCGGGTGGAAGGCAATCCCCGCAGCGTGCCGCCCCAGGTCAGGGATGCGGTGAGACGCCACTTGCAGGCCGTGACGGGTCATCCGGACATCCAGGAGCACCATCACCTCGTGAAGGACCTGGGTCTGGATGTCCTGGGTCATCGCGAGCTGGAGATCTGGCTCGAGCAGGCCTTCGGCTATCCCTGCAGTGACCCGGCCTCGCTTCAGACCGTGGGCGATCTGCTATTGGCGGCCACCGGTGCGGCGGTCTCCCTGCGCCAAGGGGAACTCAAGGCGGTGCCCCATGCCTGGTTCCATTCGCGCACGGACCTGCCCATCGAGATGCCCGAAGGAGACACCATCCCCGAGGTCTTCCTCAAGCAGGCGCGGCGGGATCCGGGCCGCGTGGTCCTGGCGGACCAGCTCGGCGGCGTGAAGACCTACCGAGATGTCATCACGGCGGTGCTGGTCCTGAAGCCCATCTTCGAGCGTCTGGAGGGTACCCATGTGGGCCTGATGCTGCCCGCCTCGGGAGGCGCCAGCATCCTGTACCTGGCCCTGCTCTTCGCCGGGAAGACCCCGGTGCTGGTGAACTGGACCGCCGGGGCCCGCAGCACGGCCTACGGCCTGGACCTCGTGGGCGTGAAGCACGTGGTCACCGTGTCCACGCTGGTGAATCGGCTCCAGGCCCAGGGCGTGGACCTCTCGGCCGTGAGGGACCGCCTGCTGCTGCTGGACGAGGTCGGGAAAGGCATCACCCTGCGGACCAAGGTGTCCGCCGCGCTCCGTGCGCGCCTCGGCCGGTTCCCCCTCGATCCGGCCAAAGCCCCTCCCACGGCGGCCCTGCTCTTCACCAGCGGCAGTGAAAGCCAACCCAAGGCCGTTCCCCTGAGCCACGGAAACATCCTGGCCAACATCCGGGACATCACCCAGGCCATCCATTTCCACGAGGACGAGCGGGTGCTGGGGTGTCTTCCGCCCTTCCACGCCTTCGGTCTCACCACCACCACCATCCTGCCGCTGCTGCTGGGCCTGCGGGTGGTCTACCACCCCAATCCCACCGAAGGCCGGATGCTGGCCCGCCTCATCGAGGCCTATCACGCCACGCTGCTGGTGGGGACGCCCACCTTCCTTGGCGGGATCCTCCGCACGGCTGAGGATCGGCACCTGGAGTCCCTTCGGATCGTGGTGTCGGGCGCCGAGAAATGCCCGGATCAGGTCTACGCCACCCTGGCCCGGCGCTGGCCGAGGACCACCGTGCTGGAAGGCTACGGCATCACCGAGTGCTCGCCGGTGGTGTCCGTGAACCGGGAGGAGGATCCCCGGACCGGGACCATCGGGAAGCCGCTGGTGTCCGTGGAGTGGGCCATCGTGGACCTGGAGGCGAGGCGCCGAGTGGAGCCTGGCCAGGCTGGCATGCTCCTGGTGCGCGGACCGAGCATCTTTTCGGGCTACCTCAACCCCGATGTGGAATCACCCTTCGAGTCCTTCGAAGGCCGGGACTGGTATCGCACCGGGGATCTGGTGCGCCAGGAGCGGGGCGTGCTGGTGTTCGCGGGGCGCCTCAAGCGGTTCGTGAAGCTGGGCGGCGAGATGGTCTCCCTGCCGGCCATCGAGGAGGTCCTGGCCAAACGTTTCCAGGGGGAGGACGAGGTCGAGCCCCTGCTGGCAGTGGAGGCCACCACGGAGGACCTCAACCCCGACCTGATCCTCTTCTCCGTGGCGGGCATCGGTCGGGATGACGCCAACGCAGCCATCCGTGCCGCGGGACTTTCCTCCCTGCACAACATTCGCGTGGTCCGGCAGATCGACCAGATCCCCACCCTGGGCACGGGAAAGACGGATTACCGGGCCTTGAAGGCCATGCTGGAAGTGGCCGGGGGCTAGGCGGGAACCTCCAGGAGCAGCGCCAAGCCCAGTCCCCCGCCGATGCCGAGCGTGGCCACCCCCAGGCCTCCTCCCCGCTGGCGAAGCTGATGGACGAGGGTCACGACGATGCGCGCTCCGGAAGCGCCGATGGGGTGGCCCAGGGCCACGCCGCCACCGGCGACGTTGAGGCGGTCCTCCGGCAGGCCCAGCTGCCGCTGGCAGACCAGGAGCTGGGCCGAAAAGGCCTCGTTCAGCTCCCACAGGTCGATGTCCGCCACGGTCATCCTCTGGGCCGCCAGCAGGCGCCGCACGGCAGGGACGGGCGCCTCGCCCATGTCCAGCGGGTCCACGCCGGCCTCGCTCCACCCCAGGATCCGGGCCAGGGGAACGGCGCCGTCGGCCTGCTCACGTCGGCCGATGAGGAGCCCCGCCGCGCCATCCGACAGGGCCGAGGCGTTCCCCGCCGTGACCTGGCCGTGGGGATCGAACACCGGGGCCAGGCGGCCCAGATCCTCCACCGCGACCTCCTGGCGCACGCATTCGTCGTGATCCAGCGCCGGATGGGGCAGGAGCTCCGCCCGGAAGTCCGCCCGGGAGGCCCGCCGATGACTTCCGGCCGCCCAGGTGTCCGCTTCGATCCGAGAGACGCCGCGCCTGGCGGCCAGCCGCTCGATGGTCTCCCCCATGAGAAGCCCGGTCACCGGGCAGCGCAGGCCGTCGTGGTGCATGACGTCCGGCAGCTGGCGGTGACCCATGCGGAAGCCCCAGCGCAGGCCAGGCACCAGGTGAGGCGTATCCGACATGGCTTCGCTGCCGCCGATGAGCACCGGGGCCTCCGCGCCGTCCATCAGGCGTTGTGCGGCGAGGATGAGGGCCTGGAGGCTGGAGCCGCAGGCCATGTTCACGGTGAACGCCGGGGTGTCGCAGGGCAGGCCCGCCTGCAGGGCCAGGGTGCGGGCCGGATTCATGCCCTGGGTGTGGCTTCGCGCCATGCCCCAGATCAGGCTGCCGGGTCGGGGCAGGTCCGTCCGGGCCAGGAGGCCCTCCACGGCAGCGCGTCCGAGGGACACGGCGCCCAGGCCCGCCAGGCTGCCGCCGTACCGGCCCTGGGGAAGCCTCCCCGCGGCGAGGATCAGCAGGTCGCGGGCCTCATTCATGAGGCCGGGTCCCAGTCATCCGGGGTCGGCTCCCGGGGGCCCAGCCGCGCATCCGGCGGAAACCAGACATCCCAGAGGGCCAGGTGCCTGGCGACGTACTCACGGGCCCAGTAGCGGATCCGATTCACGGGTGGGCGGCTCTCGGTGGAGGCGGGGACACCCCATGCCTGCAGTCCGAGGTGATCGGCCAGGTAGAGGGCCCGGGGCAGGTGGAAGTCCGAGGTGACGATGACCACCCTCTGCTGGCCGAAGACGGTCTGCGCGCGCTTGAGGCTGTCCCAGGTGCGGAAGCCGGCATAGTCGCTGATGATGCGGGTAGGGGGAACGCCCTGCTTGACCAGCCAGCGTCGCATGGCCTGGGGTTCGTTGTAGGAGGGGTGGCGATTGTCGCCGGACACCAGGAACCAGCGGACCTTCCCGCTTTGGTAGAGGCTCAGGGCCGTGCGGAGGCGGCCCTGGAGGAGCTCGGTCGGCTCGCCATCGCCGTAGACGCCGGCGCCCAGCACGAGCACCGGGCCGCCCATCGGCGGAAGCTCCTCAGCCCGGTAGATTTGCTGGTGGTGCATGGCCGGGAACCTTCCCAGGGTCCAGAGCAAGTCTCCCAGGAGGAGAAGCGCCAGGGCCAGAAGCAGGGTCCGCCGGTGCGGCCTGAAGCGATGAAGAAAGGCGGAGATCGGCATCGTGAGTTAGCATAGACCTTCCGTACGCCCCAGCCCCATGGACCTCCCGCCTGAACGAGACGCCTTGATGAACATGAGCCTTGATCCCGCAGTCCGTTCCCCTCGTCTGTCCCCGCGTTTCCCGTTGGCCCTGGCCCCGCTGGCCCTGGTCCTGGCCGGGGGCGTCACGGGCTGCTTCCGGGCCACGGGCGTGGGCCGGCCCACGGTGGCGGTGGAGGAGATCCCCGCTTCCGGAGGCGATCGCCTGCACGGCCTGAAGGCGACCTCGGGGCCCGGAGACTTCTACCTCGGCAACGATGCGGTCCAGATCGCCGTGGACGGCGCGGCGTTCGGGAACCGGGAAGGCCAGTTTGGCGCGCCCTCCGGTGGCGCCATCCTCGATGTGGGCAACGTCGCCCTCGACCAGAACTACAAGCGCGTGTCCCTGCCCACAGACATGGTCGAGCGCCTGGGTCCCGTGGTGAACCAGGACCCCGACCTGCCGCTGGTTTTCGACCGCTACTCGCCCGGGACGGGTGTGAACGAGGTGTACCTGGACATGCAGGGCTACCTCCTGGATCCCAAGGGGAAGCTCGGAGTGGCCACGGATGCCCAGGGGAGGGTGCTGGGAGTCAGCGTCGCCCACCGGATCACCCTGAACAAGGCCAATACCTACTTCACCCTGGAGACCACGATCACCAACGATGGAACGTCGGCCCTCCCCATCCGGAACCTCGGGGATTTCCTTTCGCAGCATGGCGGTGGATTCCGGTTCGTGGTCCCCGCCGTGACGACCTTCGAGGGAACCCCGATCAGCAGCTGGGGGGTGGAGATTCCGGGATCGGACTTCACGGCACCTCTGACGACGAGCGTGGTGACGCCCATGGTGGCGCTCATGGGCTCGGAATCCTCCGGAGACACGCTGGATGCCCACTCCACCCTCGGCATTCTGCCGCTGGACGTGGATCAGGTGCTGGTGGCCTCGGATCCTCAACCCGCGCTCACCGAGCTCCGTCCCCGCTTCCCGGGCCGACTGGTCGTGGGGAGCCCCGCTGCGACCAGCCTGCCGGCAGGACAACCCATGACCTACCGGCGCCGGTTGTACGTCCTGGGCGGAGAGGTCGGGAATGCCAGCATCTCAGGCACCCAGCCAGCCCAGGCGACCGCGGTCTTCAATGAGATGGTCCAGGCCCGGCTGGGGTTCCACAGCGGCGAATACGGCATCCTCACGTTCGACTCGTTCGGTACGGCCGCCCGCACGGGTCCGCTCCAGACCGAGTTCCGGTTCGATCGCTACACCGGGTCTAGCGCGGACCCCTCCACCGACGCCGATCCCTCCCATTGGGTCACCGAACGCGTGGAGTGGCGCGAGCCCAGCGACATCCCTTCCTCCAGCGGACCCATCGGCGTATTCCTCCCGGCCGTCGCGGATGCCAGCGGCACGGGCCTCAGCCAGCCGTACCGGGTGACCGCGCGAAACGCTTTCCAGAGCAACACGCTGTATCTCGGCACCAATACATCCAACGCCGACCGGCCCTACCTGCCCACCCCCATCACACCTTCCAAAAGCCAGATCTGGACGTTGGCGGAGAACCTGAGTCCCGAGCGGGCCGAGGTCACGGACACGTCAGGAAACGTGGTCCGCAGCAAGCAGCAGCGGCACACCTTCGTGGCCCGGCAGGCCGGAACCCTGGAGATGGATGGCCTGAATCCCCTCCGCATCACCCTGGCCGGCCAGGGAGGAGCGGCCGATCCCTCCATGAAGCGCTCACGCCGCCTGGCCGGATATTACGATCGGGTCTACAAGGCCAAGGTGATCTCAAGCGCGAGCGTGGCGGACTACCAGTACACCGCAGGAAATCAGGTTTTCGGAACCTCCTTCCGGTATTCCGGTGGAGGGACTTCGGTCTTCCTCCCTCCGGGAGACTACCTGGCCTACGGCACCCGCGGTCCGCTGTCCCACCTGGAAGCGCTGCCCGTGAAGTCCTTTGACGGCCAGACGGATTTAAGCCATACCTTCGTGACCCTCCCTCCGACCCTGCCGATTGGCTGGAAGGCCTTCGATGTCCCGAGCCCCACCCAGGCGACCACCGGTGGCTTGAATCCGGGCGAGATGCTCAGCTCCGCCCTCGCGGAGGGGGTGGATGCGGTGGCCCGCACGGAAGAGGATCACCTGACGGATCCGACGGCCCTCAGGACCGAGTTCCGGACGGAGATCGAGAACGCGGCGGTCACGGATGCCCAGCGCGTCCCCATCGGCATCGATCCGCTGGTGGTCGGTGCCCGCAGCTCCACGCTGGCGGACGGATTCGTGACGGCCCTCTTCACGCCCGCTCCCAACGGAGATCGCAACGGCGGAGCCAGGCCCTCCAAGGGCTGGACCCTGGCGGACTTCATCACCCAGGCGGAGGGGCGCTATAACATCGTCCACCGGCCCCGGGGGCCGCAAGGCCTGTTCACTGTCCGCGGGTTCGACCCCGCCGTTCCCCTCGGATCGGGAGCGAACGCCTGGTGGACCCAGACCGGCCCCGTGTCCCTCGGCGCGCACCAGGGGGACTTCGATGCCCTGGAGCTGATCCGGGCCGAAGGGTGCGATCCTGCGGATCCCACCGCCTGGTTCGCCGAGTTCAAGGCCGTCCGGAGCGACTGGTTCTCCCTGCTCAACCAGCAGACCCCGACGGCCTTCACCAAGGCGCTGGGGCTCTCCGCCTCGAAGTTCAGCTATGACACGCCGGTCGGCCTGGCCCGCACCTACCTGAAGCTCGGTTCCGAAACCTTGACCCAGGACACCCTTGATCCCCTGCTGGCCGCCCTTCGCAGCGGCGCAGCCGTGGCCTCCACCGGCCCCTTGCTCGACGTGGCCGTCAATGGTGTGGGTTCCGGGGGGCTGGTGGCCGGGCCCGCCCCCACCGTATCCATCACCATCTCGCTCTACGCGGCGGACTGGGTGCCGGTCGATGAGGTGCGCGTGGTCGTGAACGGGGTGGCCCAGGTGGTGCCCATGAGCAGCTTCACCGCCTCTCCCACGGACTTCCGCCTCCGCACGGCGACCCTGGATGGCGTGGTCATGCCCACGGGCAAGGATGCCTGGGTGGTGGTCGAAGCGGGTGTGCCCCTGGCCACCACTGGGGCCTATCAGGCCGGAACACCCTGGAACAAGATCATGAAGGGCATCTATCCCATCGCCGTCACCAACCCGATCTTTGTGGATGTGGACGGCGGGGGGTACACTCCTCCGGGACTCTAGTCGGCAGGGGTGATGTGATGGCGGATTGGCTTCCGGAACGCCTTCCGGAGGATATTGATGCGGAACGGTCCTTCCTGGCCACCTGCTGCGCCCCGGGCGCGGGGTTCGTGGCCAGCGAAGCCGTCTTCGCCTTGGCCGAGGAGGACTTCGTCCACCCGGCCCACCGGGCTGTGTTCCGGGCCCTGCGCACCCTCATCGAAGCCCAGGTGGAGGTCAACTCCCTCACCCTGAAGGATGCCCTGGACCAGGACGACAGCCTGAACAAGGTGGGCGGCTATCCGGGCCTGGTGGAACTGCTGGCCGGTGAGGATGTGGAGCGCCCTCAGGTGCTGGCGGACCTCATCCGGCGCAAGGCCAAGCTGCGTCGCCTCGTCCACCTGGGGGCCCAGCTGGTGCGCCAGGCCGCGGAAGAAGACGAACCCCCGGAAGTGCTGGTGGACCAGACCGCCCAGAGCCTCTTCCACCTGGCTCAGGGAGATGCCAAGGCCAAGGGTCTGCTCACCATCCAATCGGTGGCGGACGATGCCATGGAGCGCCTCCACGATCGCCTGGAGGGACGTTTGTCGCCCGGCGTGCGGGTCGGTTTCCAGCGTTTCGACGAGCTCACCCAGGGTTTCCAGCCCGGCAACCTCATCGTCCTCGCTGCCCGTCCCGGTGTCGGCAAGACAGCCCTGGCTCTCAACTGGATCCTGCGGGCCGCCCAGGAGCGGGATGGCCGTCCAGGCCAATGCGGGGCCTTCTTCAGCCTCGAGATGAGCCACGAGGAAGTCTTCCTGCGCCTGCTCGCCGCCCAGAGCCAGACCAACATGAAGGACCTCCAGTCCGGCCGCGCCACTGGACGGCTGGACCACGTGATGCGGTCTCGGGACGAATTGGTGCAGATGCCGCTGTTCATCTGCGACCAAGCCTCCATCACCGTCCCCCAGATCCAGAACATGATCGTGAAGCAGGGCAGCCAGAGCAACCGGCGGGTGGAGTTCGTCATCATCGACTACCTCCAGCTGCTCAGCAGCCCGGAGAACAGCCGGGGCGCTAAGCAGAACGAGGCCGTCCGCATTGGCGAGATCAGCCGCGGCCTCAAGCTCATGGCCAAGGACTTTGGGATTCCCGTGGTGGTGCTCTCCCAGCTCAACCGCGAGGTGGAGCACCGTCAGGGCGGCCGGCCCCAGCTCAGCGATCTCCGCGATTCGGGTGCCATCGAGCAGGACGCGGACATGGTGGCCTTCATCCACCGCAAGCTGATGCCCTCTGCCAACGAGGAACCCGACAACTCCGCCGAGCTCATCGTGGCCAAGCACCGCAATGGCCCCACCGCCATCATCCAGCTGCACTTCCAGGGCGAGTATGCGATGTACCGCGAGATGGTCCGGGAGACCTCCTCCTACGCGTAAGGAAGCGGTTCCTTCCATCTCTTCACCTTACGAAAAAGCGGCCATTCGGCCGCTTTTTCACATGGCTCGAGGAAGGATCTACTCCAACCCGAAGGTGGAGTTCTCCAGCTCCTTCTTTACAAACGCCATGAAGAGGTCGCCCATGGCGCCATCGATGATCCGATGGTCGAAGCCGAGGCTGCTGAACATCACCTGGCGGATGGCGATGAAGTCGGTGCCGTCGGGGCCTGTGATGACCACGGGGCGCTTCACGATGGCGCCCACGCCCTGGATGGCCACTTGGGGCTGGTTGATGACGGGCAGGCCGAAGGTGTCGCCGTAGACCCCGGGGTTGGTGATGGTGAAGGTGCCGCCGCTGATCTCGTCCGGCTTGAGCTGCTTGCCGCGGGCGCGCTCCGCCAGGTCGTTGAGGCTGCGGGCCAGGCCGCCGAGGTTCATCATGTCGGCGTTCTTCACCACGGGCACGATGAGGCCCCAGTCGAGGCTCACGGCGATGCCGAGGTTGATGTCCTGCTTGTAGACGATGTTGTCGCCGTCCACGGAGGCGTTGACGATGGGATAGGCGCGGAGCGCCTTGCAGGCCGCCATCATCACGAAGGGCATGAAGCTCAGCTTCGTGCCGAACTGGGCCTCGAAGGCCTTCTTGTGCTTGTTGCGCAGCTGGGCCACGTGGGTCATGTCGATCTCGAAGACCGTGTAGACGTGGGCCGAGGTGCGGCGGCTGGCCACCATGTTGTCGGCGATGATCTTCCGCATGCGGCTCATGGGCTCCACCTTCACGCGCTCGCCCGGGGCGAAGGCGGGCATGGCGGGGGCAGGGGCGATGGACATGCTGGGCGCCAGGCCCATGGTCGGCGCAGAGGGATCATGCACGGCGGGCAGGGCCGGGGCGATGGAGGGGGCCGGGGTGGAGGGGGTGGTGGCAGGGCCCTTGGCCAGGTAGGCTTCAAGGTCCTCCTTGGTGACGCGGCCGGCCTGGCCGCTTCCTGAGACCCTGGCGAGGTCGACGCCGTGCTGCTTGGCCATCTCGCGCACGAGGGGGCTGCTCTTGGTGCGAAGGCGGCCTTCCAGGCTGTTGTCATCCTCCTCGGCCAGCGGGGCGGGGGGCGCGGCGACAGGGGCTTGAGCCGCGGCGGGCGCGGCCGCGGCGGGCGCGCCCGCGACGGGCGCGGCTGCGCCCGAGGGCTTCTCCGAGGCATCGCCGATGCGGGCCACCACGGTGCCGACCGGAACGGTGGCGTTGACTTCTACGAGGATCTCCAGCAGTGTGCCGGCGGCGGGGGCGGGAATCTCCGCGTCCACCTTGTCGGTGCTGATCTCGTAGAGGGTCTCGTCCTTGGCAATCACATCGCCGGCCTTCTTGTGCCACTTCAGCACGGTGGCTTCCGCAATGCTCTCGCCCATCTGGGGCATGACGACATCAAAGGCCATGGTTCGCTCCTATGCGGACAGGGTCGGGGTTTCGAGGTGGTGGCGGGTCAGGGACTGGAAGGCGTGGGCCGCCTCCAGCAGGCGGACATCCGAAAGGGCCGGCCCGATGAGTTGGATGCCGGCCGGAAGGCCGCCGGAGAAGCCCGCCGGCATGGACAGGCAGGGAAGTCCCGCCAGGGCGGTGGGTACCGTGAAGACATCGGCCAGATACATGGACATGGGGTCGTCCGTCTTGTCGCCGAAGGGGAACGCGGTGCCCGGGCTGACGGGGGAGGCCAGGATATCGGCCTCGACGAAGGCGGCATGGAAATCGGCGGCGATGAGGGCCCTCGCCTTGAGGGCCTTCATGTAGAAGGCGTCATAGTAACCCTTCGATAGGCAGAAGGTCCCCAGGAGGATCCGGCGCTTGACTTCATCTCCCAGGCCCGTGTCCCGGGTTCGGGCGATCATCTCCGGCAGGCCGCCCTCGGCTGAGGGTTCCCGGAGGCCGTATCGCACGCCATCGAACCGGCTGAGGTTGCTGGAGACTTCGCTGGTGCAGAGCAGGTAGTAGGTATCGATGGCGTAGCGGGTATGGGGGAGGTCCACCTCCACCAGCTTTGCGCCCTGGCTTTCGAAGACTTGGAGGGCGGCGTCGAGGAGGGTCCGGACGCCTGGTTCCAAGCCACCCGCGAAGTACTCCCTCGGAAGGCCGATGCGGAGGCCTTTCAGGTCCAGCGGACGGAGGTTGGCCAGGCGCTCCACACCCGGCAGGTCCATCGACGTGCTGTCCAGGGGATCGACGCCGGCCATGACGCTGAAGGCCAAAGCCAGGTCCGCGGCGGTGGTGGCGATGGGTCCCACCTGATCCAGACTGGAGGCCATGGCCGTGAGTCCGTAGCGGCTGAGGACGCCATAGGTGGGCCGCAGGGCCGTCGCGTTGCAGAAGCTGGCGGGCAGGCGCACCGACCCCCCCGTGTCGCTGCCCAGAGCCAGGGGCGCGTATCCGGCGGCCACGGCCACGACGGAGCCGCTGCTGCTGCCGCCGGGCACCCGGGAGGTGTCCCAGGGGTTCCGGGCGGAGGCGAAGGCGCTGTATTCGCCGCTGGAGCCCATGGCGAACTCGTCCAGATTGGCCTTGGCGATGGGAACCGCCCCCGCCTGGATCAACCGGCGAACCACGGTGGCGTCGTAGGGGGCCACGTAGCCTTCGAGCACCCTGGAGCCGCAGGTCATGGGGAGCCCGGACCAGTGGAGGTTGTCCTTGAGGATGATCGGAAGCCCCAGAACCGGGGTCCGCTCCCCGGATCGAATCCGTCGGTCGGCCTCCCGGGCCAATGCGATGCTGCGCGGCTCGTCGACGGCCAGGACGGCGTGGAGGGTGCCGTCCAGGTCCCGGATGCGATCGAAGGCGGCAAGCACCAGGCTTTCGGAGGACAGGTCGCCGGCATCCAGGCCTTCGCGCCAATCCATTGCCTTGCCCGACGCCATGCGCGCTCCCGTGGAACCTTCTACTGTGCCATCACGCTGGAGCTTCTTCCAGTCTGGACGGGCCTGGCCACCACCGCATTCTGGTGAGATTCCGCCATGTTTCGTGGTCCAAAAGCCTGCACGCGGGATGGAAATAGGCTACCATCCTCTGCTCAAGCCCTGTTCTTCCATCCCCATGCGATGCGCTGGCGCAGGGTGCCCTGTGGACCCCCATGAATCCTTTCGATGTGCTGGAAATCCCTCCCGAGGCCTCTCCCGAGGACATCAAAGCCGCGTACCACCGGCTGGCCAAGCAGTGGCACCCTGACCGGTACACCGGCGCCGCCAAGGTGGAGGCCGAAGCGAGGTTCCGGGATCTGGCGGAGGCCTTCAGCATCCTGAAGGATCCAGGGAAACGCCTCGCCGCGATGCAGCAGCTGCCCAGGACTCCGGTGGCGGCCTCCACGCCATCCGGGAAGGAAAAGGATGCCGAGGCGGCACCGGAGCGGACCGCCGAGGATTGGGCGACGCTGGCAAAGGAGGCTTTTGATGCTGGCCGGGTCGATCAGGCGCAGGCCCTCATCCAGTACGCGATCCGGATGGATGCCAAGAAGCCGCAGTACCACGCGTTGCTGGCCACCATCCTGGAGCAGAGCGGCGGCGACCTCCGCACCGTGGTGAAGGCGCTGGAGGCTGCGGTCCTGTTGGCCCCGCGGGATGTGGACAGCCACCTCCGTCTGGCCACCCACTTCCAGACGCTGGGGATGGTGGCCCGTGCGCAGCGCCACCTCCAGACCGCCCGCGAGATCGCCCCAAACCATCCGAAACTGCGGCAGACCACCCCGAGGGGCGGGAAGGGGGCTCCTGGAGCCGTGGGCCAGAAGGGGAAGGTCCAACCCCCGGTTGGCCAACCGGGCCTTGTGGATCAACTGAAGGACCTCTGGGGCCGATTGACGGGAAAGGGTTGACCATGAGGATCCACGCCGCGGGCAAGACCGATGTCGGTTGTGTCCGGAAGCACAACGAAGACAGCTACCTGGCCGACGCGGACCTGGGGCTTTTCGTTGTGGCGGACGGGCTCGGCGGACATGCCGCTGGTGAGGTGGCCAGCCAGATCGTCGTGGATACCGTGGCCAAGTTCGTGGGCGACACCCGGGAGAAGGACCGGACGTGGCCCATGGAGTACGATCCCAACCTCTCCTACGATGGGAACCGGCTCAGGGCGGCGCTGCTTCTGTCGGATCGCGCAATCGCCGAAGATATCCGCCGCAACCCCGAGCGGGAGACCATGGGTTCCACCGTGGTGGCGGGTTTGCTTCATGACTCGCAGGTGACCCTGGCCCACGTGGGGGACAGCCGGGCCTACCTACTGGGCCCCGACGGCATCCGGCAGGTGACGCGGGACCACAGCTGGGTGGCTGAGCAGGTGGCAAGCGGCATCCTGACGCCTTCCGAAGCCCGGGTTCACCCCTTCCGGAACGTCATCACCCAAGCGCTGGGCAACGGGGGGGACCTGGATATTGAAGTCCAGAACCTGGAGCTGGGCAAAACGGAGCGACTTTTGCTTTGCTCTGATGGCCTGTCAGGAATGATCGGCGATAGACAGATCTGGGACATCGTGACGCAGTCCTCGAACCTTCAAGAGGCTGTGGAATCACTTGTTCTGGCTGCCCGAGAGCAGGGTGGCGAGGACAATATCACGGCCATTCTGGTCGGCCTTGGCCCTGAATTGACCTGACGCAAAAATAGTTAACCTTGACCTAACCCATTCCAGCGCTACCATCTCCAATACCTATATTCTCCAAGTGAGGCATCCGGTGGGTCTCTTCGGAAGCAAACCCAAAAGTCTTGTTGGCTTGGATATCGGATCCAGCTCAGTGAAAGTCTGCGAGCTCCAGCAGATTGGAAAGGGTGGCCAATCGCGCTACCGCCTCCAGAAGCTGGGCAGGGTCGCCCTTCCTCCCGATGCCATCGTGGACGGCGACATCATGGATAGTAATGCCGTGGCCTCTGCTATCCGCCAAGTCATGGCGGAACAGAAAATCAAAGCCAAGGATGTGGCCATCTCCGTGTCAGGTCAGCAGGTGATGGTCAAAAAAGTGACATTCCCGCTCATGAGCCAGGCGGAATTGGCGGAATCCGTCCGTTGGGAAGCTGAGAGCTTCTTCCCGGCCGGCCAAGGTTTGGATTCCTACGCCCTGGATTACTACCTCATCGAGGAGCGGGCGGCGGACGGCAACATGGATGTGGTGTTGGTGGCTTGCCGCAAGGACAAGCTGGAAGCCTACGTCAGCTGCGTGGCCCAGGCCGGGTACAGCCCCAAGGTGGTGGACGTCGATGTGTTCGCCATCCAGAACACCTATGAAGCCAACACCATGGGAGGTGGCCGGGACGAGGTCGTCGCCCTGGTCAACCTGGGCGCCACCTTCACCAACCTCACCATGATGGTGGGAGGCAAATCGGTGTTCTGGCGTGACATGGCCTGGGGCAGCAGCCGCTACTCCGAGAAGCTCATGGAGGACTGGGGTGTGACTCGGGAGGGGGCCGAACGGTTGAAGCGCAACCAGGCCGCCGAAGGGCACCAGCCGGACGAGGTCCAGCCGTCGATCAATGCCGTATCCGACGCCTTCGCGGATGAACTTAGCCGGACCCTCGATTTCTTCAAGAGCAGCTTCAAGGTGGACCGCCTCGATCGCGTGCTCGTCAGCGGGGGCGGCTCCATGATCCACGGACTGATGGATGTGCTGGGCGACCGGCTGCGGGTTTCCGTGGACCGCTTCAATCCCTTCCAGCTCGTTGAGATCGATGGTCGGACCGAGGATCCCATGACGGTTCGCGAGATCGGCGGCGGCGCCACCGTCGTGGTCGGGCTGGCCTTGCGCCAAGTGGGGGACCGATGATCAAGATCAACCTGCTGGGTGACGCTCTGGCTCAGGCCGGGGGAAAGAAGGGGGCCAGCAAGGCGGCCGCCGAACCCGTCCAGGTCTACACGGGTGAAGGCGGAAGCCGCTCGAGCCTGCCGATCGCCGGTGTGGTGGTGGGCCTGGCGATCGCGGCCTGCGGCGGCGTCTACTACGTCTGGCTGAACAGCCTCCTCACCAAGGCCGAGAAGCAGAAGGCCGACCTGGAGCGCGACAAGAAGCAGTACGAGCCCTACATCGCCCTGGAGAAGACCTTCCGCGAGAAGAAGGCCGCCCTCCAGAAGAAGGAAGAGGTGATGACCACACTTAAGCGGCAGCAGTCGCTCCCGGTGCACCTCATGGAGGAGCTCGCGAACAGCCTGCCGGACGACGTGTGGTTCAAGAAGGTCAGCCAGAAGGGGGCCCTCATCACCATCGAGGGCCAAGGGCGGAATTTCGAGGCCATCAATGCCTTCTACGGCAACCTCCAGTCCCGCACCCGCTGGTTCAAGAAGATCAACTATCCGAGCGCGAAGCGCGGGACCACGGGCTCCTTCGACTTCACGATCTCCTTCGAACTCCAGAACGCTGTCTGAGGTAGGCCATGAATCCCCAGCTTCAGAAACAGATCGGCGTCGGCGCGGTGGCGGGCATCGTCGTAGCCGGCTTGGTCTACTTCCTGCTCGGCGGGAAGCGGAGCGAGCTGGAAACGGTCCAGACCGAGGTGAAGACCCTCCAGGCAGAGGTGGACAAGGGCCGGCTCCTCAAGGCCAGCTATGAGAAGCTGCGCGACGAGGTTGCCAAGCAGGACAAGCGCATCGAAGAGCTGATCAAGATCATGCCCTCCGAAGCTGACTATGGCGAGATCCCCTACCGCATCAAGAAGCTCGCGGATGACGCCGGCATCGACCAGGTCTCCTTTGCCCTCAAGCCCGAACGGCGCGACACCTACTACACGGAAAAGCCCGTGGAGTTTGAGTTCCGGGTGGGATACCACACCTTCGGCCAGTTCACCTCGCTGGTTTCCGGGTACGACAAGATCATCAACGTCTCGAACATCGAGTTCACCCGCAAGGCTGACAAGGGCAGCGTCTATCCGGCCACGGTGAAGTGCACCGTCAGCGCCTTCATCTATAACCCTGAACCTGCCGCAGCTGCCCCCGCCAAGAAACCCGCCCCGGCGCCAGCCGCCAAGGGCCGGGCCAAGGAGGATTGAGGAACTCGCCATGATCCATCGACTCCTACTCCTCCCCTTGCTCGCCGGCCTCACGCTGGCCGCTCAGACCGGCCCAGCGGCCAAGCCCGCCGAGGCTCCCGCCGCTGCGACGACGGCACCCGAAGCACCCGCCCAGGACGTGGCCGTCATCAAGATCACGCCCTACAAACCCGCCATTCAGCGGGATCCCTTCTCCACCCCCCGGGATGACCGTCCCGCCGATGCGCTCGACCTCATCGACGATATCTCCGTCAAGGGCATGATCCGAAAAGACGGCAAGAATTTTGCCATTGTCTCCGACAGCCGCGGAACCGTCCGCTGGCTGCCAGCCGGCCACCGGTTCAAGGATGGCGAAATTGCCAGCATCACCGACAAGGCCGTGACGTTCCGTCAATGGGACGTGAACACCACCAACCGTTCTGTATTCCGCACCATCACGAAGACGTTCAAGCGTGAGGAGGGTAAACGATGAATGCTCGCCTGAGTTCCTTGCTGGTCGCAGGGGGCGTGGTCCTGGCGGGGATCCACACGGGGTCCCTCCATGCCTCGCCGACCGTGGAAACCGCTGCCGCGAAGGCTGTGCTGGCCGGAGCAACCCTGGAACCCGCCGGCGCGGGGGCCAAGGTCCTGCTCCGAATCCCTGGCATGGCGGGACAGCCCGCCATCCAGGTGCTCTCCAGCCCCCTCCGGGTGGTCCTGGATCTTCCGGGTGTCGAGCGGGGGACCGCCGTCACCAAGAAGGACTTGGCCCTGCTGACCCACCCGCTGGTCCAGAAGGCCCGCCTCGGTCAGTTCTCGATGGCACCCAAGCCGGTGACCCGGCTGGTGCTCGAGGTGGCTCCGGGCACCCAGGTGGTGGTGGGCAGCAATCCCGAAGGGGTCCAGCTGATGCTGAATCCAGGCGCGGGTCCCGTCCAGGCTCATCTTGAGGGCATCTACCGCCCTGAGGCTCTGCCGCTTCCGGCGGTCGTCAAGGCTTCGGCTCCCACAGTCGTTGCCTCCGCCCCGGTGACCTCGCTCAATCCTGGAACATCTCCTGCCGCCCCCAAGGCCTTGGCCAGCCTCCCGGCGATGGGAAGTTCCTTCCAGCTTCTGCCTCAGCTGGCCGCCTCCACCGCCCTTCCGGTGGCGAGTCCTGAAGCCGTGCAGCTGCCCGAAGCCGAGAAAGCCCAGCCCCCTGCTCACAACCGATACGCTGGCCGCACCCTCGGCGAGACCACCACCAAGTACACCGGCGCCAAGATCACCATCGACCTCCAGAACACGGATATCCGGGACTTCCTCCGCATCCTCGCGGACACCGGCAAGCTGAACCTGGTGATGGACCCGGACGTGCAGGGCAACTACGGGTTCAAGTTCAACGAGACCCCCTGGGACCAGGTCCTCGACGTGGTCCTCAAGAACGCCAGCCTGGGCAAGGAAATCCAGAACGGCGTCCTGCGCGTCGCCAAGATCGAGAAACTCCAGAAGGAGGAAGAGGAACGCAAGCGGCTGGAGGAGACGAAAGCCCTGGCGGGGGAGCTCCAGACCATCACCCGTCCCCTCTCCTACGCGAAGGTGAGCGATGTCCAGAAGATCCTCAAGGAGATGATGACCAAGCGTGGCTCGGCCATCCTGGACGACCGCACGAATACCCTCATCATCACGGACCTGCCTTCCCGCATTCCCGTCATCTCCGAACTGCTGGACACCCTGGATGTCCAAATCCAGCAGGTGCAGATCGAGGCCCGCGTGGTGGAAGCCAACAAGGACTGGCAGCGCCAGTTCGGCGTGAAGTGGCCCCAGGCCAACAGTGCCGCCGCTTCCATCACGGGTGGCACTGGGACCAGCGGCACCCCCTGGGTCGGTTCCCAGGCCCCCTTCTGGAACGGCATCCAGGGGTACAATCGCACGGCTTCAGGCCAGCACGCCTCCGTGGCCTGGTCCCCGGGAATGCCTGGCGTTACGTCCATCGCCGCTCCCGCTGGCGAGCTCTGGCTCTCCTTCCTCAGCAACCGTCTGAGCATCAATGCCGTCCTGCAGGCCCTGGAATCCGAAGGCACCCTGAAGATCGTGTCGTCACCCAAGGTTGTGACTCAGAACAACAAGAAGGCCACCATCCTCAGCGGCGAGAAGATCCCCTATCCCACCCAGCAGGGTGGGGCGCAGGGAGGCGCGATCACCGTGGCGTTCATCGACGCTAACCTTCAACTTGATGTCACCCCCCAGATCACCAACGAGGGCACCATCATCATGGACATCAAGCTGGAGAAGGCCGAGGCCGATTTCAGCCGCACCGTGAACGGCACCCCCACCATTCTCCGCAAGGCCCTGGAAACCCAGATGCTCGTGCGGGATGGCGGCACTGCGGTGCTGGGTGGCGTCTACATCACCAACCACAGCAGCGGTCGGACGGGCGTTCCCTTCCTGTCGAAGATTCCCCTCCTGGGCTTCCTCTTCCGCCGGGACACCAAGGCCGAGTCGAACAGCGAGCTGCTGATCTTCATCACGCCGCGGGTGCTGCGCCAGTAGCCCGGCGCCACCCAAAAGGAAACGGCCCCGATCGGGGCCGTTTCCTTTTGAGTGGAATGGGACTACTTCGTGATGGGGAGGGTGCGGACGAGGCGCTTGCAGCTGTTGCAGAGGATGGTGAAGTTGTCCGCCTGCTCGAAGTGGTACTTGAACCCGGGATCCTCGGAGACCTTCTCCAGGCGGCCGAAGTGGTATTCGGCGATGCGCACGCTTTGGGGGGCGGTCAGATCGGCGCCGCAGTGGGTGCAGGAGATGGCGGCCATGCTTGCTCCTCGGGAAGGCTGGAGATTCAGGAATGGAACAGTTTCCAGAGCCCCCAGCTTAGCAGAGCCAGCGCGGCCAGGCCCACGAAGACCCGCAGCAGCACCTTGCCGATCCGATATGCGACGTAGATCACGAACAGGAGGACCAGGCCTCCGACCACGATGATGGTGGGGCTCACAGGCGCCTCCCGTCTGGGTCCCAGATGTAGAAACCCTTCCCCGCTTTCCGTCCGGTCTCTCCTCGGGCCACCAGCTGCCGAAGCAGGGCTGGTGGTTCGAAACGGGCATCTCCAGAACCCTGGAAGAGCCCCTCTGCGATCCGCAGGCGCAGATCCAAGCCCACGCGGTCCGACAGTTCCAGGGGCCCCGTGGGGTGGCCATAGCCCAGGGTCATGAGCGCATCCAGGTCATCCGCGGAGGCCACGCCGGCATCCAGCAGCCGAATGGCCTCCAACCCCTGGGCCAGGGCCATGCGGGCCGCAGCGAATCCGGGTTGGTCCCTCACGACCACCACCCGCTTGCGTAGAACCAGGCCGAGGGTCTGGGCGCGGGCCAGCAGATCCGGCGTGGTCCCGGGAGGCACCGTGACTTCCACCACCGCCATGCGGGGCACGGGCAGGAAGAGGTGGAAGCCCAGGAGACGCCCGGGGATCTGTGCGGCCTCTGCCAGGCCCGCGATGGGCAGAGCCGAGGTGCCAGACAACATCAGCAGGTTTGCGGCGCCCCAGCGGGCGGCCTCGGCCAGGGCCGGAGCTTTCACGGCGGGATCTTCGGGTAGGGCCTCCAGGAAGATGCTCACGTCCTCCATGGCCTTCGGCCCAAAAGAGGCCACCTGGATCCTGGTCCGGGCCTGCCCATGGACCTCGGGCGACAGGGTGCCTCTCTCCAGGGCCAGCTTCCAGCGTCGTTCCACCTCTTCCAGTCCGTGGCGGGCATGCGCCAGATCCCTACCCAGAAGCCGCACGTCCAGCCCGCACTCGGCCGCCCACTGGGCCGCAGACAGCCCGAGGGCCCCCGGGCCGAGGATGGCGAGGCAGCCGGTCAAAGCCCGGCCTCGGATCCCGGAATCCGGCATTCCAGGTGCCCCTGGCAGAGCCCCTCCCAGACTACGGCCCGGCCGGTATTGAAGGCTTTCACGATGGAGCCTTTCCCGCCCGCCACCAGGTCGCCCGCCAGAAAGAGCCCATGGACGGTGGAGTGGTACCGGTGGTCCACCTGGGGGTGCCTGCCGTCCAGTTCCACCCCGGCCTGGCGCAGGAATCCTTCCGGTGTGGCGCCGCCCAGGGCGTAGACCACCCGGTGGAATCGGGCCATCCGTCCGTCCTTGAAGAGAACCTCGACTCGCGGGGTTTCCCCAGTGTCCCTGAGTGAGGTGATGTCCGCGTTCCGCCAGACCGCAGCCTGGCGCGAGGCCTCCAGTTCCTGGAGAATCCGGCGGTTCACCTCGTTGGCCTTGGTGAACTCCACCCCTCGGTAGGCCAGGGTCACGGAATGCCCCGCATAGAGGTATTCCACGTACTCCAGCGCCGTGTTGCCGCCTCCCACCACCAGCACGCGCTCCCCCTCGGGAATCGCCTCGGTGAGGTCGAAGCGGACGTGGCCCTTGAGGCTGGCCGGAATGGGGTAGTCCGGTTTGTTGGGCCGGCCGAACACGCCGATGGCGATGACCACGGTCTTAGCCCGGTAGAGGGCCCCTTGCGCATCCGCGGCCTCGAACCCGCCTCCCTCCAGCGGGGTGATGCGGCTGACTTCCGTCTGGCTGCGGATCTCCAGGCCGTGCTGGCGCACGAAGTCGTCCAGGGTCGCCAGCACGGTCTCCCGGGTGCCGTCGACGATGCAGACCGCGCCTTCGCAATCCACGTCCTGGCCCAGGTAGACCTTGTCCACCCGTTTCCCGGGGGTGTAGAGCTTCTCGATGGAAAAGCTGTGGCTGGGCCCCTTTTCCAGCAGCAGCAGGCGCTGGATGCCTGCCCGGCGCGCCTCCACGGCGGTGGCGATGCCCGCGGGGCCGGCCCCGACGATCAACAAGTCCAGAAGATCCGTTTCCGCGGGGCCTTCAGCCATTAGATTCGCTCCTCCACCCGCTATGATGAACGGAAAGGGCCCTCCGTACCTCCTCGAACCCGCCGCTCGCCAGGGTTGTCATTCCTCATGCTCATCGATTTCGCCGCGATCACCCATCCGGGCAAAGTCCGGAGGAACAACGAAGATGCCTACCTGCTGAGCGCGTTGGATGGCGAAGAGCCCATCATCAATGCGCCCGCCAGCTCGCTGAAGGTGGGCGAGCCGGGCCTGCTGGTGGCTGTTGCGGACGGCATGGGCGGAGCTGCCGCCGGCGAGGTCGCCAGCCGGGAGGGGTTGGCGGCGATCTCCCTCTACTTGTTCGGTCATTGGGGGCGGCTTGCGCCGGGCCAGGGCCGCGAGGCTGACCTGGTCAAGGCGCTGGAAGCCGCGGTTCGGGAGGCCAGTGATGCCGTCCTGCGCTACTCCGATGACGACCGCTCGGCCCGGGGCATGGGCTCCACGCTCACGGCCGCGGTCATCTGGGGCGGCTGTGCCTACGTGGCCCAGATCGGAGATTCCAGGGCCTATCTGCTGCGCCAGGGCGCGCTTCACCAGATCACGGAGGACCAGACCCTCGTGAACGACATGGTCGCCCAGGGCACCCTCACCCGGGAGCAGGCACGCACCCATCCCCAGCGCAACATGATCACCCAGGCCCTGGGCTCGCCCCAGCCGCTGAAGGTGGCCCTTTCCCGGCTCACCCTGCGCCGGGGGGACCGCCTCCTCTGCTGCTCCGACGGGCTCCACGGCGAGGTGGGCGACGGCCACATCCGGGAGGTGCTGGATCAGAGCCTCAGCCCCCGACGCAGCCTGGAGCTGCTGGTGGAAGAGGCCATCGCACGGGGCGGGCGTGACAACGTCACCGGCGTGGTCCTGGTCCTCAACGATCCCTCCCTTCCCCTGCCCGCGAGCGGGGAACCCCTGGACCTGCTGCGCCCGGACGCCCGGGATCATGCCAGCGGGTTCTGGGGCCGCCTGCGGGGTCTTTTCGGAGGCGGCGCCTCATGAGCATGCTGCAAGGGACCGTGTCCCTCAAACGCTTCCTGGTACTGGGCCCGGTGCCCGATCCCAAGGACCTCCAGGCAGGACTGGAGCAGGACCAGTTCCGCCCCTTCCAGGATGGCTCGGAAGAGGAGCGCATCGGCTGGTGCGACTGGCGCAACCCGCTCATCACCCCGCCTGACGAGAACTGGGTCAGCCAAGAGCGCTTCGCCGTCTTCGGCCTCCGCATCGATACGCGCCGGGTGCCGTCCACGCTGCTGAAGGCTCATGTGGAGCTCCGCCTGCAGACCATCCAGAAGGAGAAGGACCTGGCCTTCATCGGCAAGGAAGCCCGCATCTCCCTGCAGGACGAGGTGAAGGCCGAGCTGCTGCGCAAGGTCCTTCCCACGCCCAAGGTGGTCGAGGTGGCCTGGGACCTGAAGGGCGGGATCCTCTGGACCACGGCCTCCTCCAGCAAAGCCCAGGGCGCGCTCACGAGCCTCTTCATCAAGTCCTTCGGATGCGAGGTCCATCCACTGGCGCCCCTGGTGCTGGCCGGACGGCTGTGCCCCGAACTGCCCGTGGAGGGCCTGATGGCCCTGGATCCGCTGGATCTCGAAGTCGAGGAGGCCTAGGTGAAGCCGCTTGAACTGATGGAGCAGGGCCGCTTTCTCGGCGAAGAGTTCCTGCTCTGGTTGTGGATGAAGAGCATGACCGAAGGCGGCGCCAGCGGAGAAGACGGCGACGGCTCCGGCTGCTTCGTGGACGATGCCATCCAGCTGGCCTCCGAGCGCGGCGAGGTTAAGGAAATCAGTCTCCGCAAGGGAAACCCCTCGGAATGCCGCGAAGCCTTCGAGGCGCTCGGCCGAGGCATGCGCCCCGCGAAGATGAAGCTGCGCATCCTCTCCGGCGACCTGGAGTGGGTGTTCACCCTCAACGCCGCCACCCTGGACATGGGTACGCTCAAGCTGCCGCCCAGCACCGGTAAGGCCCCCCACGAGCGGCTCCACGACCGCCTCTTCCTGCTGGAGGAGGGCGCCGGCCACCTGGAGCGCCGCCTGGCGATCTTCCTCCGCGCCCGGTCCGAGGATCCCGAGGGCCTCCAGGAATCCTTCCGCGCCTGGGTGCGGGCCGGACGCACCGGCGAGGCGCTGCCCACGGGCGAGGCCCCGTGGGAGGCCTGAGCCTCCGCATGCCGGCAGGCCTGAGCCTCCGCATGCCGGCAGGCCTGAGGCGCGCGACGGTCCTGCTCCTGCCCGCCATGATCGCCGTGGCGCAGGAACCCGCGCCGGTGCTAGCGCAGGCCCGCACGCCCGAAGGCCGGCCCATCCTCCTGCGCCTCCAGTTCCGCAAGAGCCTCAGCGTCGAAGGGAAGGCCCTGCCGAAGGCCTTCCTGGCAAAGGGCGTGGATCCCGGCGGCTGGGTGGCCTTCGAGGGGCTGAGCCCCCAGGGCAAGCGCTGGGCCCTGTCGGCGCTGTTCCCGGACGACCAGTGGCGGCAGGAGGAGGTGCGGCACACTGTCCGCCACCCCGAGGTGGAATCCGTCTGGACCATGGCGGCGCTCTTCACGGGGCACGGCCAGAATTACGATCGGCTCATGGCTGAAAATCCCGACCTGCCGGAAAAGCTGCGGGAAGGCGACATCTGGCGCATCCCCCGCAACCTGCTGTCGGCAGACCTCGGCGGCGCGGGCCGCGGGCCCGACCGGTCCCAGCCCGAGGACGAGCTGGACGACGAGGCCCGCGTAGCGGCCTATCGCGCGCTGCTCTCCTTCGGCGAGGACGCCCGGGGCAAGTACGCCGCCTATCGCATGCGCAAGGGCGAGGCACTGTATTCGAGCGTGGTCATCCGCTACACGGACCGGGTGGATCCCAAGGGCGTGAACGAGCTGGCGGACCTCATCGCCCGCCGCAGCGGCATCGCCGACGTGCGCGGCATTCAGCCCGGCCAGCTCGTCAAGATCCCCGTGGCCTACTTGGCGGATCCCTTCCAGTCCGAGGGCAGCTCGGGCTTGGCGGAAGAGCGCGAGGTCCGCGCCGAGGTCCGCCGCACGGCGCGCGTGGAAGCCGGTCCCAAGCTCAAGGGCGTGCGGATCATCCTGGACGCCGGCCACGGCGGTGTGGACCCAGGCGCCCGGGCCAACGGCCTGTGGGAATCGGACTTCGTCTACGACATCACCATGCGGGTGCGCCGGCTCCTGGAGGAGGAAACCGAGGCCCAGGTGAGCAGCACCATCCGCTATCCAGGTCTGGGATTCAAGAGCCGCGAATCGATCCGCACGCCCAGTCGCGCCGCGGAGATCCTCACCAGCCCGCCCTTCGCCGTGGACGGTGAGAGCCCTTCGGCGGTGAGCGTCCACCTGCGCTGGGTGCTGGCCAACGACCTCTTCGCGGCCTTCCGGAAGACTCGGGGCGATGCCCAGAAGACGCTGTTCCTCAGCTTCCACGCCGACAGCCTGCACCCCTCGGCGCGAGGCTCGATGATCTACGTACCCGGGGCCGCCCTGGTGCCGTCGACCTTCGCCCTGGGCGGCGCCAAGACCGGCCGCGTGGCCGAGGCGCGGCGTTCGAGCCGCGTGGCCTTCACGGGCCGGGAGAAGCTTCAGGGCGAGGCCCGGTCCCGCCAGTTCTCGGAAGCGTTGCTGACGGCCCTCCAGAAGGACAGCATCCCCGTCCACGCCAACCGCCCCATCCGCAACGTCATCCACCGCGGCGGCGGCAAGTGGATCCCCGCCGTCATCCGCTACAGCACCGGTGCCACCAAGGCCCTCATCGAAGTGGCCAACCTCACCAACGAGGAGGACGCCGCCAACCTGCGCGATCCCGGCTTCCGCGAGCGCTACGCCGTGGCCGTGGTGAACGCGATCCGGGCGTACTTCCGGAAGTAGTCTAGGGAGGACCGCGCCAAGGTGCCCTTTGCGCCGGTGGGAAAAGACTCAAAATGGGGGGCGGGAGAGTCGGATGCGCGTTCTCGTGGTGATACTGCTCCTCCTGGCCGGCCTCGGCTGTAGAAAGCCAGGGGTTGTGGCGGCGCCGCGGGCGCGGCTCATCGTGCGGTTCCTGGACCGCGACGCGGTGCTGGACCTTGCCACGGTGCCGGCCGAAGGCTCCTGGCGCGTGATGAACGCGGGGCAGTGGGAGCCCCTGGACGTGCGCTGGAAGGCCGGCGCCCAGGGCGCCGCCCCGCGCATCGGCGCCGCCGTGGTGGGCCGCACGGCCCCCGACTGGGTGCTGCTGGAGGATCCCGCTCAGGACACCCACCGCGTCGTCATGCGCGGCCCCAGTCCCGAAGAGCTTCGCGAGCGGAACCAGCGCATGGACTCCGATGACCAGGAAGCCCTGGCCTTCCTGGGCGTCCTCTGGGCGCTGGGGTGGTCGAGGTGGTAGGACACGGTCTCAGGCTCCGCTAGAATGGCCCTTCCCAAGGCGGCCCTCCTGGCCCCTGGTGATTGAGAGGCGACCATGACGACGACTCCCCTGGTGGGCATCCTGATGGGCTCCAAGAACGACTGGGAGACCATGCAGCACACGGCCCTGACGCTCAAGGCGCTGGGGATCCCCTTCGAGGCCCATGTGGCCAGCGCGCACCGCACGCCGGAGAAGGTGGTCGAGTTCTGTAAGGGCGCCGAGGGCCGGGGCATGAAGGTAATCATCGCGGCGGCGGGCGGGGCGGCGCACCTGGCGGGCGTCTGCGCCAGCAAGACCCACCTGCCGGTGCTTGGCGTGCCCATGAAGGGCTGGGCCACGGAGGGCATGGATGCGCTGCTCTCCACAGTGCAGATGCCCTCGGGCATTCCCGTCGGCACCCTCGCCATCGGCAAGGCCGGGGCCATCAACGCCGCGCTGCTGGCCGCCTCCATCCTCTCCCTCACGGATGCTGGCATTCGCGACCGCTACCTGGCCTACCGGAAGGCGCAGACCGAAAAGGCCCTGGCCGACGACGATCTCGTGATGCCCTGACATGGACCGCGTCCACCTCATCACCCTGTCGGACCGCGCCTCGCGCGGGGAGTACCAGGACCAGTCGACGCCTCTGCTGACGTCCTGGCTCCAGGGGCAGGGGGTGAAGGCGGTGACCTCCTCGCTGATGCCGGACGATCCCGCGGCCCTGGAGACGGATCTCCGGGCCGCGGTCGCCGCCGGCACGCCTCTGGTGCTGACCTGCGGTGGGACGGGCTTCGGGCCCCGGGACACCACACCCGAGGCCACGCGTCGTGTGATGGAGCGCGAGGCACCGGGCATCTGCGAACTGATCCGCGCCAAGGGCGGGCATCCCTTGGCCTTCGCCAGCCGCGCCGTCTGCGGCATCGCGGGACGGACAGTGATCCTCAACCTCTCCGGCCGCCCCGCGGCGGCCCTGGAGCAGATCCAGCTGGCCTGGCCCCTCCTTCTGCATGCCGTCTCCGTGCTGCGGAAGGAAGGATCCGCCGGAGGGCCCTGCACGTGAAGGTCTGGGCCCGCATCAACCACGTGGGCTGGGTGCACCTCTGGCGCACCCGCGAGGCCTTCGAGGAGGCCGAGCCCTCGGCCCACTTCCTCCACGGCAAGACGGACCCGCGCTGGGCGGAAGCCCCTCTCACCTCCGCACAGCGGCGGGCCCTGGAGGCTGGCGACCTGGTCGAGATCGAGGATCCGGGCTTCTTCGACGACGAGGAATGATCAGGCCGCAGGCGTGGCCACCGTGGATTCAAGCCGGTGGTATAGCGCCAGCAGGGAGCAGCTGAGCCAGAGGTTCATGGCGCCGCCCAGCAGGTTGAAGATCCAGAAGGCCGGATGTTTCAGGCGAAGCAGCGCACCGGGGCCCAGGTCGGGGTCCGTGGGCGGCAGCAGGCGATCGAGGGCCCAGCCCGCGACGATCTGGTAGAGCAGGGCCACCAGGAGCAGGGCGAGCACCGCCTGGACGACCCGAGGCCAATTCCGCGCCATGGCGGCCTGGCTCCAGCGCAGGGCGGCCGGCACTGAATCCCCGCGGAGCAGCATCCGCAGGGGCGCCCAGCCGAAGAGGGTGAGGATGAGGATGCCGGGCAGCAGGAAGCACAGCAGGCCCAGACCGATGGCCACGCTCAAGCCGAGACGGAGCAGAAAGGTGCGCAGCCAGCGGCCTTCGAAGGCGTCGTGCCAGGCTGCGACGGGATTGGCCGGGTGGTTGCGGAGCTCCGCATCCAGTTGCGCAGTCAGCCTGGGAATGAAGTACATCTCCAACGGCAACAGGCCCGCCAGACCGAAGAGGGCCTGGACCGGCAGGCTGGGACCGGCTCCGGCCGCCAGTTCCAGGGCCGGCCCCAGCTGGGAGAGACTCATGGCCAGCAACGCCAGCCCCAGGAAGAGCAGGGGATGGCGGCGCAGCAGGGCGAGGCCTTCGCCCAGGGCGCCGAGGTGGGATGGTGCAGGCATACGCATCCCTCCAGGCTATCCGGGCGCGCCCCGTGGGCTATCATTCTCGGCATCATGACGCCTGAAGCCCCCTGCCTCCTGGTGGCCAGCCCTTCCCTCCTGGACCCCAACTTCCTGCACACGGTGGTGCTGGTGGTGGAACACGACGAGGAAGGCGCGCTGGGGATCATCCTCAACCGGCCCCTGCCCCTCGCGCTGGCCCAGGTCGGCGAGGAGGGCGGCCTGGAGTATGAAGGTTCCGAAGACGCCACGGCCTGGCGCGGCGGCCCCGTGGACCCCCAGCGGGGCATCCTCCTGGTGCAGGGCGGCCTGCCGGCGGATGAGGACACGGTGGTGGACCTCACCCATTTCGTGAGCCACCGCAAGGATCTGCTGGAGTCCCTGCTGGCGGATTCATCGGCCCGCTACCGCCTCTTCCTGGGCTACGCCGGGTGGAGCCCGGGGCAGCTCGATCATGAACTGGAAGTGGGCGCGTGGACGCGACGTCCCATCGTCTCCGAATGGCTCATGCATCCGGATCCCACGGGGCTCTGGCAGGTGGCCCTGGCCAGCGGTGCCAACGGCTAGGGGGGGTGAGGGGGACTGAGCGGGGCTGGGCAGGGACCGAGCGGGATCGCTTCCGGCCGCGGCTCCCGGAGCCGGGTTATACGTGTATCAATTATTTTAATGATTGACCATCAATCCATAAAATGGATTGATTCAAAGGTAGACTTTCCATCTTCAATTTCACCGGCAGGCCCACTTCGCTTCCCCGGAGGAACCGATGAGCTGGACGCGATCCCTTCGTTTCGCCGCCATCCTGGGCGTGGGCCTGGGCGCGGGGCTCCCCTTGGCCGCCGGGACCGCCCCGGTGAACGACACGGGAACCACGGCGTGGATGCTGACCTCCACCACCTTGGTGCTGCTGATGGTGCCGGGGCTGGCCATGTTCTACGGTGGGCTGGTCCGCACCAAGAACGTGCTGGGGACGATGATGCATTCGTTCTCGGCCATGGCCGTGGTGGGCGTGCTCTGGACGGTGGTGGGCTACGCGCTGAGCTTCGGACCGAACGCCCTCGGCGGCCTGGTGGGCTGGAGCCGGGACCTGGTGCTCCTGCGGGGCATCGACCACACCATCCTGCCGGCCGGCGTCCCCGAGTACGCCTTCGCCATGTTCCAGGGCAAGTTCGCCATCATCACGCCGGCCCTGATCGCCGGGGCTGTGGCCGAGCGCATCTCCTTCAGGGGCTGGGTGGCCTTCATCACGCTCTGGGTGCTCCTTGTTTACTGCCCGCTCTGCCACTGGGTGTGGGCCTCCGACGGCTACTTCTTCAACCTCGGCGCCAAGGGAGCCATCGACTTCGCCGGCGGTACGGTGGTGCACATCTCCTCGGGCGTGGCGGGCCTGGCCCTGGCCCTGTTCCTGGGGGCCCGCCACGGCTATCCGAAGACCGCCATGGCGCCGAACAACTTGACCTTCACCCTCATCGGCGCGGGACTGCTGTGGGTGGGCTGGTTCGGCTTCAACGCGGGCTCGTCCATCGCCTCGAACCTGGAGACCGCCCGGGCCCTCACGGTCACCCAGGTGGCCGCGGCCGCGGGCGCACTCACCTGGGTACTCATCGAGATCATCCGTGAGGACAAGCCCACCAGCCTGGGCATGGCCTCGGGCATCCTGGCGGGCCTGGTGGTCATCACCCCGGCCGCGGGCGTGGTCCAGGTGGGCGGTGCCATCGCGCTCGGCGCCATCGCCTCCTGCACCTGCTACGGCATGATCATGCTGAAGAACCGGCTGGGCTACGACGACTCCCTGGACGCCTTCGGCATCCACGGCACCGGCGGCATCGTCGGTGCCCTGGGCCTCACCTTCTTCATCCGGGGCTCCTGGTGGGCCGAGGCCGCGGCCAAGCACCCCGGCTGGGGCCTGCTCTCCCAGCTGAAGGTCCAGGCCTTTGCGGTGGCAACCACCATCGTGTTCTCGGTGGTGATGACACTGCTCATCGCCTGGCTGGTGGAGAAGGTGGTCGGTTTCCGCGTGGCCGAGGGCGTGGAGAAGACTGGCCTCGACCACGAGATCCATGGCGAGCGCGCCTATGGCCTGAACAACCTCAACTAGGCTGAACCAGGAGGCTTTGATGAAGCTCATCACCGCCATCATCCCCGAGGAGAAGCTCGACGAGGTCCGCGAGGCCCTCATCGAGGCCGAGATCGAGCGCATCACCGTCTCCCGGGTCAGCGGCCATGGCCGGCAGCAGGAGATCATGGTCCAGCGCGGCAAGAAGATCGTGCCCAACCTGATCCCCAAGGTCCAGATCACCATCGCCTGCAACGACGAGTTCGAGGACATCACCGTGGACACCATCATCCGCACGGCCCGGCACGGGGCCGGCGCGGTGGGCGACGGCAAGATCTTCGTCCAGGACCTGAAGGAGTGCATCCGCATCCGCACCGGGGAGCGGGGCGGCCAGGCCATCTGATTTTCGCGTTCCCGGCTAGGCTTTCTGCATGCGCAGCATCGTCTGGTTCCGGGGCAAGGACCTCCGCGTGGCGGACCACGGGCCGCTCTGCGAAGCCGCCGCCGCGGGCGAGGTGATCCCGCTCTTCGTGCTGGATCCCTTCTTCTTTGCATCGGAGCGGGTCCGGGGCCTGCCTCACCGCATGCAGTTCCTGCTGGCGTCGCTGGTGTCCCTGGAGGCCAACCTGGCCCACCTTGGATCGCGCCTGCTGGTGGTACCGGGTCGCAGCGTGGAGGTGGTGCCCCGCCTGGCTGCGGCCTGGAAAGCCGACCAGGTGCTGGCCCACCGCTGGGTGGAGCCCTTCGCGCGGGAGCGCGACCGCCGGGTGGGCGAAGCCCTGGCCCGCGCGGACATCGCCTTCCGCTTGTTCGAGGGCGAAACGCTGCTGCCGCCGGGCTCGGTGCGGAACGGGCAGGGCGGCATGTTCCGGGTGTTCACGCCCTTCGCCCGGGCCTGCGGGGCGAAGCTGGATCTGGAACCGGCGCTGCCGGCCCCGCGGTCGCTCCCGCCGGTTCCCGCGAACATCCGGGCCGACACGGTGCCGATTCCTTCGCCTCAGGCGCTGGGGCTCGTACCCAATCCCCGCCTCCAGGTTGGTGGGGAGCGGGCGGCCCACCAGCGCCTGAAAGCCTTCCTGGAAGCGGCTCTGGCGGACTACGGGGTGGGCCGGAACCGCATGGACCTGCCCGGCACCTCTCGGCTCAGCGCCGATCTGAAGTTCGGCACCCTGTCCGTGCGTGCGCTCTGGCAGGCCGTGGCGGCAGCCGGAGCAGAGGAGTCCGGGCGCCGCTACCTCAACGAGCTGCTCTGGCGTGAGTTCAGCCACCACCTGCTGTGGGAGTGGCCGGAGGTGCTGGAGCGCCCGTTCCGTCGCGGGTTCGAGGGCTTCCCCTGGCGCGAGGACGCAGCCGCCTGGGAGGCCTGGACGGAGGGCCGCACGGGCTATCCGGTGGTGGACGCCGCAGCCCGGCAGCTGAAGGCCGAAGGCTTTGTCCACAACCGCGCCCGCATGGTGGCCGCCAGCTTCCTGACCAAGCACCTGCTGCTCGACTACCGGCGCGGCGAGGCCCACTACCTGAAGTGGCTCACCGACGGCGACTGGGCGGCCAACAACGCCGGCTGGCAGTGGTGCGCCGGCTGCGGCTGCGACGCCCAGCCCTGGTTCCGCGTCTTCAACCCCACCTCGCAGGGGCTGAAGTTCGATCCCGAGGGCCGCTATGTCAGGCGCTGGGTGCCGGAGCTGGCCGACTGCCCCACCGCCTTCATCCACGAGCCCTGGAAGGCCCCCCAGGCGATTCGTCAGCGGCTCGCCTACCCAGAGCCCATCGTGGACCACGCCTTCGCGCGGGAGCGGTTCCTGGCCACTGCGAAAGGCCACCTGGGCCCAGGGGCGCCCTGATAGAGTGGAGGCAGCGGTTCGCCGCTATCCCTTCTGCTTTATTGACTTATGGGTATTGCATGCACACGATTCGATTCGACGGCAAGAAACCCGGCAGCGCCGAGTGCGAGCAGGAGACCGCGCTTCTCGCGGCCAGCGCCCGGGCCGGCGTGCCCCTGAACCACCGCTGCGGCGGCCACGCCCGTTGCGGCACCTGCGTCGTCACCGTGGTCGAGGGCGCGGACCACCTGAGCGAGAAGGGCAACGCCGAGACCCGCGTGCTCGAAGTCCTCAAGGCAGGCCCTGACCAGCGCCTCGCCTGCCAGGCCTGGGCCCGGGGCGATGTCTCTGTGAAGTACTGACCCGGATCGTTTTCGAAAAGCAGAACGCGAAGCGCGCCAAGACGCCCCCTGGGCGCGCGAAGAGCGCGAATGGGGCCTCGACCCATCCCGGACATCCCTTCGAGGGTGGCGGATGTGGGCGGCTTCGAGGGCCGCCTCGATCCGCCACCCTCGAAGCAGGTCGCGCTGCACGCGACCTGAGGCCGAAGGCCTGGGTGTCCTCCTCCGAGGCGGTCGGCTATCTTCGCGCCCTTTGCCAGGAGCGAAGCTCCACTTGGCGCTCTTCGCGTTCTTCC
The DNA here is from genome assembly GCF_022808935.1 of Geothrix sp. SG200. Classification (GTDB taxonomy): domain Bacteria; phylum Acidobacteriota; class Holophagae; order Holophagales; family Holophagaceae; genus Geothrix; species Geothrix alkalitolerans. The sequence continues at coordinate 266,046 of NZ_JAKZFR010000002.1, read as the reverse complement.
TTCGAAGGTTCTTCCTGCCCGTCAGGAAGGGAAGGCTACCCGATGGGCCGGCGCCCCTCCATGGCGCGGTCCAGGGTGAGCTCGTCGGCGTATTCGAGGTCGCTGCCGATGGAACGGGGCCCCCTCCGCGATCCGGCGGAGCCGGGGAGCGGGAGCACAGCGCGGGGCGCTGTGCGATCGGGGGGTAGTCCAAGGGGCACCATCGGACTTCAGAGGGGCCGGCGCCCCTCCATGGCGCGGTCCAGGGTGAGCTCGTCGGCGTATTCGAGGTCGCTGCCGATGGGGAGGCCCAGCCCGATGCGGGTGGTGCGGACGCCGATGGGCTCGAGGATGCGGGCCAGCCAGCTGGCGGTGGCCTCGCCGTCCACCGTGGGGTTGGTGGCCAGGATGATCTCCTGAATGGCCCCATCCTCCAGGCGCTTGAGCAGCTCCCGCACGCGCAGCTGGTCGGGGCCCACGCCGCGCAGGGGAGAGATGAGGCCGCCCAGCACGTGGTAGCGGCCCCGGAAGTGGCCGCTGCGCTCGAAGCTGAGCACGTTGGAGGCCTCGGCCACGATGACGAGGCTGGAGGAGTCGCGCCGCGGGTCCAGGCAGATGGGGCAGGTGGGCTGGTCCGTGAAGGCGCCGCAGACCTGGCAGAAGCCCACCTTGTCGGCGGCCTGCTGGAGCTGGTGCGCCAGGTGGGCCATGGCCTCGGGTCCTTCCTTGAGCAGGTGCAGGGCCATGCGTTGGGCGGACTTCGCCCCCACGCCCGGCAGCTTCTGGAGGCTCTCCACCACGGCCTCGAGGGGCGGCGGCAGCTTCACGGGATCAGAGCCCCAGGCCCGGGATGCCCAGGCCCGCGCCCATGCCGCCCATCTGCTTCTTCATGGCCTCGTCGACCTTGGCGGTGGCGTCGCGGAAGGCGGCCATGAGCAGGTCCTCCAGCATGGAGGGATCCTCGGGGTCCATGGCGTCCTTGGCGATGGAGAGGCCCACCAGCTCCTTGGAGCCGTTCAGCGTGACCTTCACCAGCTCGCCGCCGGCGGTGCCCTCGATGCGCAGGTTGGCCTGGGCCTCGGCAAGCTTCGCCTGCATCTGCTGGGCCTGTTTCATCAGGAAGCGCATGTCCATGTCAGTCTCCGGAAAGAGGGGTCGGTACCGGTTTCGGGCCGCGCAGGCGGTGCGCCAGCCGCAGCATCAGAAAATATCCCACGGGGATGGCCAGCGCGCTCAACACGAAACCGCCCAGTAGATACGGCAGAATGATGGGCTTGAGCATGGCGGCTGCCGCCTCGAAGCCCTCGCGGGTGGTGAAGCTCTGCCAGCCGAAGCTCTTCCAGTCCACGCCGCTGAGGTCGAGGTGCAGGCCGCGCCCCAGCAGCACGTTGCCGAACAGGGCCGAGCCCGTGGCCATGGGCACCATGGTCCAGGGGTTGTTGGTGAAGGCGCCCAGGAAGGCGAGGGGCCGGTGGAGTTTCTTCACCAGGGCGCAGAAGAGGACGACCAGCCCCGTGTGCGTGCCCAGCAGCGGATTCCAGGCGATGGCGAGGCCCAGAGCGAAGCTCCAGGCCAGGTGGTGCGGCTCCAGCTCGGGATCTGCCAGGAACCGCTTGGTTCGGGCCCAGATGTGCGTCTTGTCGTGGTGCGTCATGAAGATCCGAAGTGGTCGAAGCTGAGGTCGGGCAGGGGCTGGAGCGAATCTCCATCATAGGCCAGGAGGGGCGATTTCCCCCGCGGGAGGACTTCCCCCACGGGAATCAGTGGCAGTCCGAGGCGCTTCTCCAATTCCCGCTGAGGCAGGGCGGCACCGAAGCAGCGGGCGTAATCCTCGCCGCCGCGCAGCGCATCCTCGTCCAGGCCGGACTCCACGGCGATGCTGACTCCCGAGGCCTCCGCCAGGTTGCGGAGGTCCCGGCTGAGGCCATCCGACAGGTCCAGGCAGGCATGGATTTCGGGAATCTCCGCCAGGAGCGGGCCCAGGCCGAGGCGAGGGCGGGGCGCCAGGTGGGCCTCGAGGTCCGCGTCGGGCTTCGCCGGGTTCCAGCGCTGGCCCGTGTGGAGCTTGCGGAGGCCCCGCAGGCTGGCGCCGGGGCGCTGGTCCACGAAGATCCGGTCGCCAGGTCGCAGGCCGTCCCGGCGCAGCCAGCGGGTGGCGAAGCCGAAGGCCGTGAGACCCAGGCCCAGCCCCGCGGGCCGGCCCACGGTGTCGCCGCCCAGCACCTGGACTTCCGCTTCGCGGGAGGCCTCGGCCAGGCCCACCAGGAAGGTCTCCAACCAGTCCTCGTCGATCTCCTGGCCCAGGGCCAGCGTGAGGGTGTAGCCAAAGGGCCGGGCGCCAGAGGCATCCAGGTCGGAGAGATTGGCCATCAACAGCTTGCGGGCCAGAAGATCCGGGGGGTGCCAGTCCAGGCGGAAGTGCTGGCCGGACTCCATGAGGTCGGTGGTGACCAGCAAGGTCTGGCCCGGCGGGGTCGGGGGCAGGGCGCCGCAGTCGTCCATGAGCGTGCCGCCGCCGGGCAGCAGCTCCCGGATACGGGCAAGAATTCCCGTTTCCTTCAGGCGCATGGGCGGACCTCCGTCACAACTCCAGTCTCCCACGCCCCTGGAGGCCAGGCGATGCTTGGTCCAAGGCCCGCGCGATGCTAGGTTGATTGGGTTCGCCCCTGCCAGGGCCCCCATTGAATCTCGAGGAGACGACCATGGCCATCACCAAAGTGTGGATCGACGAAGGCTGCATCGTGTGCAATGCCTGCGAGGCCGAGTGCCCCGACGTGTTCCACGTCACCGACACCAGCTGCAACATCAACGGCTCCGTGCGCGAGGACGGCGTCGATTCCGAGAACCGGGATGAGCAGAGCCCCCTCTCCGGCAGCTTCGGCACCGACCTGGAGGCCAGCATCGAGGCCGCCGCGGCCGGCTGCCCTGTGGAAGTCATCAAGTTCGAGAAAGCCTGAGACAGGGGTCAGTCCCTAGTCTTCAGTCCTCAGTAGCGAAGCGGGCGCCGAAGGGCGCCCGCTTGGTGTTTTTCCTGAAGACTGAGGACTGAGGACTGTCTCAACTGCGTCACCATGGAAGTCCCCGGAGGGTCCCATGCTCAACCGTCTGCAGGCCGATCTGAAAACCGCCATGCTGGCCAGGGATGCCGCCCGGACCCAGGTGCTCCGCATGGCGCTGGCTGCCTACAAGAACGAGGCGGTGGCCAAGGGGTTGGGCCCGCAGGGGACCCTGGTGGAGGCCGACGCCCTGGCCGTCCTCAAGCGCCTGGTGAAGTCGCGGGAGGACAGCATCGCCCAGTTCGAGAAGGTGGGGCAGAGCGAGCGTGCGGCCCAGGAACGGGCGGAGATCGAGCTGCTGAAGCCCTACCTGCCCGCCATGCTGGAGGGCCCGGCCCTGGAGGCCGCGGTGAAGGCTGCCATCGCCGAGACCGGCGCCAGCACGAAGAAGGACATGGGCCAGGTCATGAAGGCCCTCCAGGCCGCCCACGGCGCCGCCTTCGACGGCAAGGCAGCCAGCGCCCTGGTGCAGAGCCTTTTGAGTTGAACCCGCGAAACACGCGAAAAGGCGCGAAAGGGGGCCGGACTCTCGGCCCGGGCTCCCACTTCTGACCTCCGGAAGCGACCTGGTTCTTTTCCGCTCAGGTGCTTTCGCGCAGGCCCGCAGGGCCTTTCGTGGTTCGGCATTCCTGGCCCGGACGTGGCCGCTGCCTGGGTTAGACTTGGAGATTCGAGGCCCCCATGAAGCAGTCCAAGCTCCTGATCCAGACCCTGCGCGAGACACCGCGCGACGCCGACGTGGTGAGCCAGCAGCTCATGATGCGAGCGGGCATGATCCAGAAAGTGGCCGCCGGCATCTACAGCTACCTGCCGCTGGCCTTCCGGAGCATCCGCAAGTTCGAGGAGATCGTCCGCGAGGAGCTGGCCAAGGACGGCTGCCAGGAGCTGCTGATGCCTGCGGTGCTGCCTGCCGAGCTCTGGCAGGAGAGCGGCCGCTGGAAGTTCTACGGCGACGAGCTGCTGCGCTTCTGCGACCGCAAGGCGAAAGCGGAATTGGCCGAGCGCCGCGCCCGCGGCGAGAAGCCCGACGAGCGTGAGTTTTACAACTTCTGCCTCGGCCCCACGCACGAAGAGGTCATCACCGACATCGTCCGGAAGAACGTGCGCAGCTACAAGCAGCTGCCCATGAACCTATTCCAGATCCAGACCAAGTTCCGCGACGAGCGCCGGCCTCGCTTCGGCCTCATGCGGGGCCGCGAGTTCACCATGAAGGACGGCTACTCCTTCCACGTGGATGATGCCTGCGCGGACCGCGAATACTGGGCCATGTTCAACGCCTACAAGCGGATCTTCGGCCGCCTGGGCGTGAAGTTCCGCCCGGTGGAGGCCGACAGCGGGGCCATTGGCGGCAGCTTCACCCACGAGTTCCATGTGCTGGCGGGCAGCGGCGAGGACGCCAACCTCAGCTGCGATGCGTGTGATTACACGTCGAACATCGAGAAGACGGAGGCTCCGGCGCTGCGCGCCGGAGAACATGGGAAGGCCTTCGAGCTTAAGAAGGACCACTTCCGCACGCCGGGCGTGGTGGGGCAGGTGGAGCAGGCGGCGGGGATGATCGATGCGGATCACCCGAACGGCATGCCCATCACCCAGACCAGCAAGTTCTTCCTCTACCGCGCCAGCTTCGCGGACGGAAGCACGAAGCTGGTGGGCGCGGTGCTGCGGGGCGACCACGAGGTCAATCCCGTCAAGGTGAAGAACGCCATCGGGGCGGCCGAGATGGAGATGATGCCCCTGGAGGAGGCCGAGGCCTTCACCGGCGCCAAGAGCGGCTTCATGGGGCCGGTGGGCCTGAAGGATGTCCAGTTCCTGATCGACCGCAGCCTGGAAGGCGCGGTGAATCTCACTTGCGGCGCGAACCGCACGGATTACCACCACTTCGGGCTGGACCCCGTGCGCGACCTGCCGGGCTGCACCTACACGGACCTGCGCATGGCCGCCGAGGGCGACACCTGCACCCGCTGCGGGAAGGGGACGTACCAGGCCTTCCGCGGCATCGAGGTGGGCCAGGTGTTCAAGCTGGGCCTGAAGTATTCCAAGAGCATGGGCTGCACCTTCCTGGACGAGCAGGGCAAGGAGAACCCCATGGTGATGGGCTGCTACGGCATCGGCATCACGCGCACCGTGGCCGCCGCCGTCGAGCAGAACTACGATGCCGACGGCATCATCTGGCCCTGGCCCATCGCGCCCTACCAGGTGCACATCGTCTGCCTGGACCCGGCCAATCCAGAGGTGTCTGGCGTGGCTTCCCAAGTCGAAACGGACCTGGAGAAGGCCGGCTTCGAGGTGCTCCACGACGACCGCGAGGGCATGAGCCCCGGCGCCAAGTTCAAGGATGCCGACCTGCTGGGCTTCCCCCTGCGCCTCACCGTGGGCGCCAAGGGGCTGAAGGACGGCATCGTGGAGCTGCGCGACCGCCGCACCAAGGAGGTCCTCAAGCTCAAGCCCGAGGCCGCCGCCGCGGAGGTGGCCGCTGCCCGCGACCGCATCATGCAGGAGCTGGAAACCGCGGGAGGGCGCTGATGGCGGAGGGCCGGGTCCATCTCACGACCTTCATCGAGGGCGTGCTGATCCATGGCCGACAGACGCCCTACGTGCTGCTCGTGCCCTCGCCCCACGCGCCAAATCGGGGTCTGCTCATGCCAGTCCAGATCCCATGGTCGCCGGGCTTCCTGCCCACAGCCCTGTTGAGCGCGCAGATCGAGGCCGGCTGGGGCATGCCCTACCGGTTCGTGGACGGCTCCAAGCTCCCGGTGGTGTTCGACGAGCGCACCAGCCGCCTGCCCACGCCCTGGCTGCTCCGCATTGAAGGCCTTGAAGGCCAGCAGCGCCTCTACCTGAGCCACCTGCTCCGCACCAAGGCGCCCGAGGATCTGGTGCCCCCGCCGCCGCCCGGTGGCCAGTGGCTCAGCGAGAAGACCCTCCAGAGCGCGGATCTGCAGACGGGCGTGAGGCGCCTCTGCCAGGCCGCCCTGCAGGCGGTGATGGAGGGGTGAGGTTCCGTCCACCTTCCGTTCATACGGAAATCGGCGCCGTTCGGCGCCGATTTTCGCAGGGGGCTTCGCCCCGAAACGATCAGAACTGCTCGAAGGCGTTGAAGAAGTAGCTCACTTCGAACTTGGCGCTCTCGGGCTTGTCGCTGCCGTGGGTGGCGTTGCGGCCGATGCTGGCGCCGAAGCGCTTGCGGAGGGTGCCCTCGGCGGCGTTGGCGGGGTTGGTGGCGCCCATGAGGTCGCGCCAGCGGAGGATGGCGTTCTCGCCTTCGAGCACCATGATCGCCACGGGGCCCTCGGTCATGAAGGCCTCCAGCTCAGCGTAGAAGCCCTTGCCCACATGCTCGTGGTAGAAGCCCTGGCAGATGGCGGGGGTGAGGCGGGTGAGCTTCAGGCCCACGATCTTCAGGCCGCTCTGCTCGATGGCGGTGAGGATCTCACCCATGTGGCCGTCCTTGACGGCATCGGGCTTGACGATGGCAAATGTGCGTTCGAGGGCCATGGTTTCTCCATTTTCCAAACGATCAGTTTGCCTGGACAGGGTAACTTCGGCAACCAAGGAGGCTTGGGATGCCGCACCTCCGCTGGGAATCAGGGACCCGTCAGGCTACAATCAATGGTTTACGCGACTGGACGGGTCCATGATCGACAATCTCCTGAAGAAACTCATCGGTTCCAAGAACGACCGGGAGCTGAAGCGGTTGTGGGCCAAGGTCCAGACCATCAACGCCCTGGAACCTGAGATTTCGGCGCTGAGTGACGAGGCCCTGAAGGCCAAGACGCCCTACCTCAAGGAGAAGCTGGCCAACGGCGCCACTCTGGAGGACATCCTGCCCGAGGCCTTCGCCGTGGCCCGGGAGGCCAGCAAGCGCGTCCTCAAGATGCGGCATTTCGACGTCCAGCTCGTGGGCGGCATGGTGCTGCACGAGGGCAAGGTGGCCGAGATGAGGACAGGCGAGGGCAAGACCCTCACCGCCACGCTCCCCCTCTACCTCAACGCCTTGGCGGGCAAGGGCGCCCACCTGGTCACGGTGAACGACTACCTGGCTCGGCGCGACGCCGAGTGGATGGGCCGCCTCTACTCCTGGCTCGGTCTCACCATCGGCATCATCCAGCATGGCCTCGACGACCAGGAGCGCCGCGACGCCTACGCCTGCGACATCACTTACGCCACCAACAACGAGCTGGGCTTCGACTACCTCCGCGACAACATGAAGTGGGACCTGGAGGAGTTCACCCAGCGCGGCTTCCACTACGCCATCGTCGACGAGGTGGACTCCATCCTCATCGACGAGGCCCGCACGCCGCTCATCATCGCCGGCAGCAGCGAGGAGGACACGTCCAAGTACTTCCGCATCGATGCCATCGTCCCCAAGCTCAAGCTCGAGGTGGACTACAAGGTGGACGAGAAGGACCGCCAGGTGATGCTCACGGATGATGGCATCCACCGTGCCGAACAGCTGCTCGGCGTCGCCAACCTCTACGATCCGGGCAGCATCGAGACCCTGCACGGCCTCAACCAGGCCCTGCTGGCCCACAACCTCTACAAGCTGGACGTGGACTACATGGTGCGTCCCAAGGAGGACGGCAAGGGCATGGAAGTGGTCATCGTGGACGAGTTCACGGGACGTCTCATGCCGGGCCGCCGCTGGTCCAACGGCCTGCATCAGGCGATCGAGGCCAAGGAGGGCGTGGAGGTCAACGCCGAGAACCAGACCCTCGCCACCGTGACCTTCCAGAACTTCTTCCGCATGTACGGCAAGCTCGCCGGCATGACCGGCACGGCCGAGACCGAGGCCACGGAACTGCACTCCATCTACAAGCTCGACGTCATCATCGTCCCCACGAACATGCCCATGATCCGCAAGGACTTCGCGGACACGGTGTATTCGACCCGCAAGGGGAAGAAGAAGGCCATCGTCGAAGAGATCCGGGAGCTCCACACCAAGGGGCAGCCGGTCCTGGTGGGCACCGCCAGCATCGAGAGCAGCGAGGACCTCGCTGACGCCCTCAAGGCGGCCCGCATCCCTCACGTGGTGCTCAACGCCAAGCACCACGAGCGCGAGGCCGAGATCGTGGCCCAGGCCGGCCGCAAGGGCGCGGTCACCATCGCCACCAACATGGCCGGCCGCGGCACGGACATCATCCTGGGCGGCAATCCCGAGGGCATGGCCCGGATGGAAGCCAAGAAGCAGAGCATCGCCCTCTACGACGAGGAGGGGCTCGAGACCGCCGAATTCTCCGCCCTCGTGGAGCAGATGCGCCAGCAGACCGCGGCTGAGCACGAAGAGGTGGTGGGCCTCGGCGGCCTGCACATCCTCGGCACCGAGCGCCATGAGAGTCGCCGCATCGACAACCAGCTCCGCGGCCGCGCCGGCCGCCAGGGCGATCCCGGCAGCAGCCGCTTCTACCTGTCCCTCGAGGACGACCTGATGCGGATCTTCGGTGGCGACCGCATCAAGAACCTCATGGGCGCCATGGGCATGAACGATGACGAGCCCATCGAGGCCGGCATGGTCACCCGGGCCATCGAGCGGAGCCAGAAGCGGGTGGAAGCCCATCACTTCGAGATCCGGAAGCATCTGCTCGAGTACGACGACGTGATGAACAAGCAGCGCATCTTCTTCTACGGCCTGCGCACGGAGATCCTCAAGGGCAACACCAAGGACTACGTGCTGCGCGTCGCCGGGGAGATCGCCGAGGGGCTGGCCAACGACTTCCTGCAGGACAAGGGGGAGCGCGATCTCGCCGGGTTCCGCGAGCGCGTGGAGCAGCTGTTCACCCTCTCCGGCGAGGAAGTCGACGCCGTCGGTCACTTGCCCCAGGCCCAGGCCTCCGAGGCGCTGATCGCGCTGGTGCAGAAGTACTACGAGGGCAAGGACGAGCGGCTGGGCGGCGAGGGCATGCGCAGCTACGAGCGCTGGTCCATCCTCCAGATCATCGACGCGGCCTGGAAGCGCCACCTGCTGGTCATGGACCACCTGAAGGAGGCCATCGGCTTCCGGGGCTACGGTCAGAAGGATCCCCTCGTGGAGTACAAGCGCGAGAGCTACGAATACTTCGAGCAGATGCGCTTCGGCTACGAGGACGAGATCATCTCCTACCTCTACCGCGTGGAGCCCCAGCCGGCCTACACGCCGGACGAGGACCTCTTCCGGGGTCCTGGCGAGACCATCGAGCTGGGCCCCGACGAACAGGGCAACGCCCCCGACGGCATCCAGCGGGTGCTGCGCTTCACGGCGGGCGGGCTGGAGGACTGATTTACGGCTATCAGCCGTCAGCTCACAGCTCTCAGTTACGGAGTGTGGCGGGCCCCGGATGGGGCCCGCTGTTTTTACTGATGGCTGACAGCTGACAGCTGATAGCTTCTAGTCCATGGAACTCATCGTTGTCACGGGACTCTCCGGCGCCGGCCGCCACTCGGTGCTGGGCGCGCTGGAGGACAGCGGCTGCACGGCCCTGGACAACGTCCCGCCCCGGCTCCTGGAACCCCTGATCGAGCTGGAGTCGAAGCTCCGGCCCGGCCGGGAGCGGCTGGTGGTGGGGATGGACAGCCGCCAGGCGGACTTCGCGCAGGCGTTCGGTCCCCTGCTGGAGCGGCTGGCCGCCAGCCAGGTTCCGGTGCAGGTGGTCTTCGTGGAGGCGGACGACAGCGTACTGCTGCGCCGGTACTCCGAAACCCGGCGACCCCACCACCTCGCCTTGCTGGGCTCCGCGGGCGAAGGCATCCAGCGGGAGCGGGAGCTGCTGGCCCCGATCCGCGCCCTGGCCACCACCATCCTCGACACCACGGGTCTGAGCCTGGCAGACCTGCGCCAGCGCATCGCGACCCTGGTGCCCCAGCTGCCGACCCGGGGCACGGCGGTCCGGCTCCTCAGCTTCGGGTTCAAGAAGGGCGTGCCGGCGGATGCGGACGTCGTGCTGGACGCCCGCTTCCTGCCCAACCCCTACTATGTCGAAGCCCTCAAGCCCCTTACGGGGTGCGATTCCGCCGTGCAGGAATACCTGCTGGAATCACCGGACTTCCGGGAGTTCCTGGAGCGGGCCGAGTCGTGGCTGCGCTGGTCCCTGCCCCTGGTGCGGCAGGAGGGCCGCGCCTACCACACCCTGGCCATCGGGTGCACCGGCGGCCAGCACCGCTCCGTGGCCCTGGTGGAACTGCTCGCCCACCGGCTCCGGAACGATGTGGCCGCCCTCACGGTGCGGCACCGGGAGCTGAACGGCTGATCAGGATTCAGTGAACACCACGCCGCGCTTGGCGAGTTCTCCCCGGATGAAGTCCCAGGCGCCGGGCTCCTGGCCCAGGAATTCCGGCGGGTTGACGCCCTGGTGCGAATAGCCGCCGCTGGCGAGGAGGCGGACGGCGGCGGTGCAGGTGTAGCCGGTGGTCCGGGCCATGGAGGTGGTCTTTGTGACGGGATCGTAGCGGTCGAGCAGGTTCAGCTCCCGGCGCATGCGCTGGCCGTCCTTGAGGCCGGAGACGGTGACCCGCATGATCGTGAAGTCCTCGTCGCCCTCCTCCATGAACCACATGGGGAAGAGCAGGGCGGTGGTCAGGTCGAGCGGGCTGATCTCCACGCCGGCCACCTGGAGCTTCTCCTTCCGGAAGAAACCGGATTCCCGCAGCATGCGCATCTTCTCGATGTGGCCGGGGTAGCGGAGCGTCTTCTCCTTCATGTCCGGCACCTGGGGGAAGCTTCGGATGAGGCTGCGCAGCCCGTCGGTGTTGAAGGACTCCAGGGTGCCCAGGCCCTCGAAGTCCAGCAGCTCCGGCTCCGAGAGCGCGGGCAGCGTCACCGTATGGCCGTCCTTCACGTAGCGGGCGGGCCGGGTGTACTCCTCGATGACATCGATGGGGCTGAATCCCGCTTTGTATTCAAAGGGCCAGCTCCGCACGACAGGCAGGCCGCCCACCAGGCACTCGAAGGCGTCCACATGGTCCCACTGCCGAGCGGTGTCGCCCAGGATGATGTTCCCGCAACCCGGCGCCACGCCGCAGTCCACGATGGCGGTGAGGCCCTTTGCCTTCGCCAGGGCGTCCAGCTCGAAGCAGTCCTCGTCGAAGAAGGAGATGTCCACCAGTGGCTTGCCGGCCTCGAGCACCGCGCGGGCCGTGGCGAAGCCCATGAAGCCGGGCACGGCACCCACCACCAGTTCCGCGTCCGCCACCGCAGCCTTCACGCCGGCCGGCGTGGCCAGATCTGCGGGGCGCGCGGCCAGTCCCGCCCCGCGCATGCGGGCCAGGGCCGCTTCGGAGCGGTCGGCCACGGTGACCTTGAAATCCGGGGCGAGATCCTTGGCCATGGCGCCGCCGACGCGGCCCGCTCCGAGAACGACGACATGGGTCATGGGAGACTCCCTTCAGGGGCCGCGGCGCGGGGCTTCACGGCGAGGTAGACCGGCCAGCCCAGGGCCACCAGGGCCAGGCCAGGCCAGGAATAGCTGGGACGGTGGATGAACAGGGCGCCGATGATGGCGATGGCGCCGAACAGGTACAGCCCCGGAACGAAGGGGTAGCCCCAGACCTTCACGGGCCGCTCCAGGTCGGGCCGCCGCCAGCGCAGGAGGAAGATCCCGCCCACGGCCAGGACGTAGAAGAGGATCGTGGGCAGCATCACAAAGTCCAGCAGCTGGCCGTAGGTGCCCGTGAGGGTGAGCCCGCAGGTCCAGAGCGCCTGGATCCACAGGCCGAAGCCCGGAACCCCGTGCTCGTTGAGGGTGGCCGCCTTCGGATAGAACAGGCCGTCCTCCGCCATGCGCTGGTAGACGCGCGCGCCGGAGAGGATGAGCCCGTTCAGGCAGCCGAACATCGAGATCAGGATGCTGCCGGCCATGATGAGTCCGCCGCCGCTGCCCAGCAGGGCCTGGAGGGCAGCGCTGCCCACGCGGTCCTGGGGGGCGTGGGCGATGCCCGCGGGGCCGAGCACCCGCAGGTAGGCCGCGTTGGCCAGGATGTAGAGGCCGCAGACCAGCGTGGTGCCCACGAGCAGGGCGTAGGGGATGGTCCGCCTCGGCTCCTTCACCTCTCCGGCGATGAAGGTGATGGCGTTCCAGGCGTCCGCGGAGAAGAGGCTGCCGGTCTGCACCACCAGGAGGGCCGTGAGGAAGGGCAGGGCGGCGCTGTCTCCGGCGACGAAGGGGGCCTGGGAAGGGGCCACGGCGGGCTTCAGCAGCAGGCCCAGCAGCACCAGGGCCGCAAGGCCGCCGATCTTGGCCACAGTGAAGAGATCCTGGATGCGGGAGCCCAGCTTCACGCCGTAGAGGTTCACGGCGCTCAGCAGCAGCACCACGGCGATGCCGGACAGCCGGGAAGGCGTGAGGCCCAGGTGGTAGGGCCCCACGGCGATGGCGTGGGTGACCTTCATCAGGGGCACGTCCAGGTGGGGCCCGATCCAGGCCGAGTCGGTGACCGCGGGCAGGAAGCTGCCCAGGTACTTCCCGAAACCCACGGCCACGGCGGCGATGGTGCCGCACTCGATGACCACGAAGAAGGTCCAGCCGTAGAGGAAGCCCACGGCGGGGCCGTAGGTCTCGCGCAGGTAGGTGTACTGGCCGCCGGCCTGGGGGAACATCCCCGCCAGCTCGCCGTAGCTGAGGGCGGCGAACAAGGTCAGAAGGGCCGTGAGCCCCCATGCCGCCAGCAGGAAGCCCCCCGAGCCCCCCGTTCGCACCATGTCAGCGGCGACGATAAACACGCCCGAGCCGATCATCGAGCCGGCGATGAGCATGGTGGCCGAGAACAATCCGACGTGGCGGCGGTAGCCGGGGGCGCTCATTGGGTTCCTTGGGTGGATGGATCCACGCTATCACGGCATTCTGGAGGCATGGCGCGATCTTCCATGTCCCTCCGGCTCTTCCTGGCCATCCTCATCCTGGCCGCGGCTCCGGTGGCGGGCGGCTGGTGGGCCTGGAAGGGCCAGGGGCCCCTACGACAGGAGGCCACCGTACTGGTGAAGAAGGGCGCCAACATCAATCAGATCGCCGACCAGCTGGAGCGGGACGGGGTCATCCGGTCCGCCTCGCTCTTCAAGCTCTGGGCCCGGGCCCGGAAGCTCCAGCTCATCCGCGGCGAGTACACGTTCGAGCCCCGGGCCAGCCTGTCGGACGTCACGGGGAAGCTGCGCCGGGCGGAGATCCACTTCACCCCCGTGTCCATCCCCGAGGGGGCCCACGCCTGGGCCGTGCAGAAGCGCCTCAAGGACTTCGTGCCCGAGGAGGTCTTCTGGACCCTGTGGAAGAGCCCCCGGCTTGCCCGCACCGCCGGATTCGAGGATGCCGAAAGCCTGGAAGGTCTTGTCGCGCCGGCCACCTACAAGCTGCACCACGCCATGGAGCCGGAGGAGATCATGCTCATGCTGGTGGAGGCCTTCCGGACCCAGATCCGTCCCAGGCTTGATGGCGGGGCGCTGCCGCCCTACGAGACCCTGATCCTGGCGAGCCTGGTGGAGAAGGAGACGAAGCTGCCGGAGGAACAGCCCAAGGTGGCGGGCGTCTACCTGAAGCGGTTGAAGATCGGCATGCGCCTGCAGTGCGATCCCACCAGCCTCTATGCCCGGTGGATGGCCGGCGACCTGCGCTTCACCGCGCCCACGCCGGAGGACATCCGCCGGCCCAGTCGCTTCAACACCTACACCGTGAAGGGCCTGCCGCCCACGCCCATCGCCGTTCCTAGCCCCTCGGCCATCGCGGCGGCAAGGGAGCCGCTCTCCGGCAAGGACCTCTATTTCGTGGCTACGGGAAGAGGCGGCCACAGCTTCGCGGGGAACCTGCGCGACCACAACCGGAATGTGGGTACCTACCGCAAGGAACTGGCCCGGCAGAAGAAGGCGACTCGTGGCTAAGGTCCGGCTGGACCAGCTCCTCGTGCAGCGCGGCCTGTGCGAGACCCGCGCCAAGGCCCAGGCCCGCATCCTCGCGGGCGACGTGCTGGTGGAAGACCGGCCCGTCACCAAGGCGGGCACGGCCGTGGATGAGGCCGCCGCCATCCGGCTGCGAGGCGAGGCCCTCCCCTACGTGAGCCGGGGCGGGCTCAAGCTGGCCGGGGCCCTGGACCGCTGGGGCATCGACCCCGCCGGGAGGATCTGCTTCGATGCCGGCGCCAGCACGGGCGGCTTCACGGACTGCCTGCTCCAGCGGGGTGCGGTCAGGGTCTACGCCGTCGACGTGGGCACCAACCAGCTCCACTGGAAGCTCCGCAGCGATCCGCGGGTGGTGTCCATGGAGCAGGTGAACCTCCGCACCTGGGATCCCGCCGCCATCCCCGAGCGCTGCAGCCTCCTCGTGGCGGACCTGAGCTTCATCTCCCTGAGGCTCGCCATCCCGCCGGTGCTGCCGAGCCTCGAGCCCGGCGCGGAGGCGGTGCTGCTGGTAAAGCCCCAGTTCGAGGCGGGCCGCGATGACGTGGGCGCCGGGGGCATCGTCCGCGATCCCGCCGTCCACCGTCGCGTGCTGGAGGAGACCTGGGCCTTCTTCGCTGGCACCGACCTGCGACCGCTGGATCTGGCCGAAAGCCCCATCAAGGGGGGGGAGGGCAACACGGAGTTCCTCCTGCGGCTGGGCCTGGGCGCCACCGCCGGGGACCTCGGTCGCGCCCTGGCCGCTTTGGGGCTCTGAGCCGCAGCTTGTACACTGGGGGATTGCCGGAGCCCAGGTGTTCGACAGCCTTTCCATCCCCACCATCCTCGTCAGCTATGTGGCCCTCCTCTTCAGCCTGAGCGTGCACGAGGCCAGCCACGCCACGGCGGCCTACCTGTTGGAGGACGACACGGCGGCGCGCCTGGGCCGGATGACGCTGAACCCGCTCGCCCACATGGACCTGCTGGGCACCTTCGTGTTCCCCCTGCTGGGCATGGCCACGGGCTTCCCGTTCATTGGCTGGGCCAAGCCCGTGCCCGTGGATCCCCGCAAGCTGACCCGCCGGTTCACCCAGCGTGTGGGCTACGCCTTCGTGGCCAGCGCCGGGCCTGCCTCCAACCTGGTCCAGGCCGTGGTCTTCCTGGGGATCATGCTCATGGTGGTGAAGGGCGTGGCACCCGTGCCTGAGATGGAGTTCCGGGTCTTCGCCCGGTCGCTCCTGGCCGGCAAGGTGGAGAGCCTCCAGGTGCTTCAGCTGGGCACGACCACGACCCTCTTCCTGGCTCTGCTCGGTCGCCTGGTGCTCATCAACATTGGCCTGGCCCTCTTCAACCTGCTGCCCATGGGGCCGCTGGATGGCGCGGGCATCCTTAGGGGTTTCCTGCCCTGGCGCTGGCTGCCGAAGTTCGACCGGGTCCAACCCTGGATGGGCGGCATCCTCATCGTGCTGGCCCTGACGGGCCTCCTGGGCTACGTCCTGGGCCCGGTGTTCGGGCTGGTGTTCTACGGCATCGAACTCGTCGCCCGCCTCGTCCTCCATTTCTGATCCACGCGCACCCTCGGAGCTTTCATGCAACGCATCCTTTCCGGCATCCAGCCCTCGGGCTCCCAGCACATCGGCCACCTGGTGGGAGCCCTGGACAACTTCACGCGGCTCCAGGGGCAGGGCGAGGCCTTCTACATGATCGCGGACTGGCACGCGCTGACGTCGAAGTACGAGGCGGTGGAGGAGATCTGGCCCGCCACGCTGGAGCTGACGGCCACCTACCTCGCGGCGGGCCTCGATCCGCAGAAGGCCACCATCTTCGTCCAGAGCCTGGTGAAGGAGCACGCCGAACTGCATCTGCTCCTGTCCATGGTGACGCCGCTCTCCTGGCTGGAGCGGGTGCCCACCTACAAGGAGAAGCTGCAGAACGCCGTGGCGGACCTCGGCAGCTACGGCTTCCTGGGGTACCCCCTGCTCATGACCGCCGACATCATCCTCTACAAGGCCCGCAAGGTGCCCGTGGGCGAAGACCAGCTCTTCCACATCGAGCTGGCCCGCGAGGTGCTCCGCCGCTTCAACTTCCTCTACAAGGAGGAGGTCTTCCCCGAGCCCGAAGCCGTGCTCACCCCGACACCCAAGGTGCCCGGCCTCGATGGCCGCAAGATGTCCAAAAGCTACGGGAACTGCATCTACTTACGGGATACCAACGCGACCATTCTCGAGAAGTGCACGCGCCAGATGGCCTCGGATCCCGCCCGCGTCCGCAAGACAGATCCGGGCAACCCGGACGTCTGTCCCGTCTTCGACTTCCACAAGCTCTTCAGCGACGATGCCACCGTGCAGATGGTGAACACCGAGTGCCGCCGGGCGGGAATCGGCTGCTTCGACTGCAAGAAACGGGTGGCCGAGGCCATGATCCAGCGCATCGAGCCCCTGCGGGAGAAGATCGAGGCCTCTCTGGCCCGCCCGGCGGACCTGGAAGCCGTGCTGGAGGACGGCAGCGCCCGGGCCCGCGCTGTGGCCGCCGAGACGATGCTGGAGGTTCGTCAGGCCATGAAGATGCCCAGCCTCTAGGAATGGGGCGGGGAACGAGCGCTTGCGTTCCGGTTCCATCCTGGTAGACTTTCTTTTGCTCGTGGTCCCTTAGCTCAGTTGGTTAGAGCATCTGACTCTTAATCAGAGGGTCCCCGGTTCGAGTCCGGGAGGGACCACCAGACCAGAAGCCCGCGGATCCAAAGTCCGCGGGCTTTTTCGTGCTGTCTCCCCGGTCACATGTCGCGGCGCGGGACGCCCGGCGGCGGGCGGAGACCGGTATATTTATAGGGCTGTCCGGTCGTGTCGAAGGGCCGGGAAACGCAGGAATGACGGGAGGAACACCGTGGATCTGAAACGCATCGTTCTGGACCTCATGCCGGGTGGCCTGGTTCGCACCTTCGCCGCGCCGTACTGCGCGGGCAAGGGCATCGCCAGTGGCATCGCCAAGGTCGACGAGATCCACACCAAGGCCGGGCTCTACTCGACCCTCGACCTGCTGGGCGAGGAGGTGTTCAAGCGCGAGGACGTGGAAGCCACCGTCCAGGTGTACTTCCGCATGATCGAGGCGGTGAAGGATCGCCGCAACGCCAGCATCAGCCTCAAGCCCACGCAGCTCGGCATCAACGAGAGCGAGGCCTACTGCCAGGAGAACCTCCGCCGCATCGTGGCCGCGGCGGCCGTGCACGGGGTCCACATCACCCTGGACATGGAGGACCGGCACTTCACGGATGTCACCCTGCGGATGTTCAAGGCCATCCGGAACGAGTTCGACAACTTCGGGATCGTGCTGCAGAGCCGCCTCTTCCGGACCGGCGAGGACATCAAGGCGCTCCACCTCAAGCCCTGCAAGGTGCGCATCTGCATCGGCATCTACAGGGAGCCCGCGGAGGTCGCCCTGCAGGACAAGCGCGACATGAAGGAGAAGCTCTTCGAGTACGTGCAGCTGCTGCTGGATCATGGCCACTATCCCGAGATCGCCACCCACGACGAGCCCCTGATCCGGCGCTGCATCGAGCACCTGGACAAGAAGGGCGTGGCGAAGGACGCCTACGAGTTCCAGATGCTGATGGGCGTCCCCCGCTCGGAGATCCAGCAGGAGATCGTGAAGCGCGGGCAGATCATGCGCCTTTACGTCCCCTTCGCGGAGGACTGGAAGTTCGCCATCGCCTACATGAAGCGCCGGCTGGGCGCCAACCCCGCCATGGCCGCCATGGTGCTGAAGAACCTGTTCGGGCACTGATTCCAATTCATTTGGACAATGCCCCGGGTGCGGCTATGGTGCTCCGGTGGGGCCGTGTCCCGCGATGATGGAGAATTCAATGAAGAAGATGCTGGTGCTGGCCCTGGTAAGCTCCTTCGCCCTGGCGGGCTACGCCGCCGAGGAGAAGAAGCCCGAGCCCAAGAAAGGCTGCAGGATGGCCTGCTGCGAAAAGAACAAGGCCGCTTCCTGCAAGGGCTGCCCCGACTGCGCCAAGGAGAAGGCCCCCGCGCCGAAGAAGGGCTGAGCCATCGTTTCAGCGCCATTGCTCGGCCGAGACACCAAAAACCCCGGAGATGACCTCCGGGGTTTTTGCGTTCCATCCCGGTTCATGATTGTCTGGAGGGGATGAAACTCCGTCCATTCATCCCCGCGGCCATCCTGCTGTTCCTTTGTGGGGTGGCTGTCGCCGGCTGGATGTGGACCCGCGAACGGCCCCCGGTGGTGCAGTCTGAAGAGGGAAGCGCCGCGAAGAAGAAGGGGGCGCGCCGCGCGGCCCCCGTGCGCGAGTGGGTGGTGGACCAGAGCCCCCTTCTCACGGCGAGGCTGCTCCTGACCCTGGCCACGACGCCGGAGGAGCAGCAGTTGGCCCGGCAGGCCGAGCGGCTTGCCAATCACGAGGTGGATCTGGCCTTCGCTGCCGCACTTCGTCGGGTGGCCGGCACCCAGATGCAGCAGACGCCCGAGCTCAAGGAACTGACTGACCTCAAAGCCAAGGCCCTGACCACCTTCGAGGCTGACAAGCAGACCATCGATCGGCTGACCAAGCAGCTTGCTGCCGCCCGGGAGTCCCAGAAAGGGCCCCTGGAGGATCAGCTGGATGTCGCCAAAGCCCAGCTGGAGCTGGACCGCGACGAGCTGGAGGCGGCTTCCGAGGACCTGGCCCGGGCAGGGGGTGATCCCCAGGCACGGATCCGCAGGCTGAAGGAAGCCTTCGAGGCCGGCGACAAGGAATCCGCCCAGATCGTCGCGGTGGGCCGTCCCGCCTCCGCCTTCCCGGCCGGGAGCCTCCTGGCCCGTCTGAGCGAATGGCGGGTGCAGCGCGGCAAGCTGGTCCGTCTGATCCAGGCCCGTCAGGCCGCCCAGGCCAAGGCCCAGGCCCTGTCACAGCGCCGCGTCACCATCGAGGCCCAGGCCAACAAGGAGAAAGAGGATCGGGAGGCCGCCAAGTTCTGGGCGTCGAACTTGGTGAAGGGGGCGGCCGGAGGAGGGGCGGACGCCGGTCGGGAACAGGCGAAGGAAGCCGTCTCCTACCTGAGGCACTACGGCGATGTACAGCAGCGACTCGCCAGCATGAACCGGCGCATCCTCGATCAGCAGGAACTGGCGGAGGTGTACGCCAGCTGGATGGGCATTGCCGATGTCCAGCGGAATGCCGCCCTCCACACGCTGCTCTCTCGCCTCCTGTGGGTGCTGGGTCTGGTGGCGACCGCCTACCTGGCGGGATTGGCGATCGACCAGCTCTTCCACCGCGCCGCCGCGGGCGACAAGAAGGGTTCTGGAACCCTGCGGACCGTGGTGAAGCTCGGCGTCCAGGTGTTGTGCACCCTGGCCATCGGTTTCGTGATCTTCGGCATGCCGGGGCAGATCACGACCGTGCTGGGCCTGGCGGGCGCGGGCCTCACAGTGGCGCTCAAGGACTTCATCGTGGCTTTCTTCGGCTGGTTCATCCTCATGGGTCGCAACGGCATCCGCGTGGGCGACTGGGTGGAGATCCGCGGCGTGGGCGGCGAGGTCGTGGAGATCGGCCTGCTGCGCACGGTGGTGCTGGAAACGGGCAGCTGGAGCGATGCCGGACACCCCACCGGGCGCCGCGTGGCCTTCGTGAACAACTTCGCCATCGAGGGGCATTTCTTCAACTTCTCCACCTCGGGCAAGTGGATGTGGGACGAACTGCGGGTTCTGATCCCGCTGGGTCAGGATCCCTATCCCGTCATCGACGGCGTGCAGAGGCTGGTGGAGCAACAGACCGAGGCCAATGCCCGCCTGGCGGAACAGGAGTGGAAGCGTGCCACGGCCCGCTACCGTGTGCAGGCCTTCTCCGCCGCACCAGGCCTGAACGTGGTGCCAGCCCTGAACGGGGTGGAGATCCGCGCCCGCTACATCACACGCGCCTTCGAGCGCCACGAGACCCGCCTGCGCCTGAATCAGGCCGTGGTCGAGCTCATGCACGGTCCCCGAGGGGGCGCCCCGGTCTGACCCTGGACAGGATTCGCACCTCCCCACCGTGTTCGCGCCCCTGGTTGCGGTTTCAGGCGCGGCGGGGCCCCTGTGGTACCCTGGAAGAACCGTAGGCTTGAGGATCCTGCTTTCCGCGACCTCGATCCCCTGTCTCTGGATCTTCCGCCGCCCAGGCCTGCCGGGCGACCCATTCTGCGCATCGGATTCCCATGATTTCGTTCTCCAGCGTCAGCAAGCAGTACGGCAAGCAGGTCCTGTTCATCGAGGCGGATTTCCAGCTGAACCCCGGCGAGAAGGTGGGCCTGGTGGGTCCCAACGGGGCCGGGAAATCCACCCTTTTTCGCATGATCATGGGCGAGGAGGCGCCGGACGATGGCACGGTGACGCTTCCCAAGAAGCTCACCCTGGGCTATTTCCGCCAGGAGGTGGACGAGATGGCGGGCCGTCCGGTGCTGGACGAGGCCATCGCCGGCAGCGGTCGCCTCGGTGACCTGCACCACGAGCTGCTGGACCTGGAACACGCCATGTCCGATCCGGACAAGGCGGATGAGCTGGAGGCCATCCTGGAGCGCTTCGGCCATGTCCAGGAGGAGTACCAGCACTTGGGCGGCTATGAACTGGAGGCCAAGGCCCGGGCCTGCCTGCACGGCCTGGGCTTCGAGGACGCCCAGATCGACGGCGATGTGGGCGCATTGTCCGGTGGCTGGAAGATGCGCGTCTCCATGGCCAAGGTGCTGCTGGGGAACTTCGATGTCCTGCTCATGGACGAGCCCACCAACCACCTGGACATCGAATCCATCCTCTGGCTGGAGGCTTTCCTCAAGTCCGTGCCTGCCACGCTCCTGATGACCAGCCATGACCGTGACTTCATGAACCGGGTGGTGACCAAGGTGCTGGAGATCGACGGCGGCGACATCGTCACCTACTCCGGCAACTACGACTTCTACGCGAAGGAGCGGGAGGCCCGCGAGGCCAACCAGGAGGCCGCCTACGCCCGGCAGCAGGCCAAGCTGGCCAAAGAGCAGCGCTTCATCGAGCGGTTCAGCGCCCACGCCGCCAAGGCCGCGCAGGTGCAGAGCCGCATCAAGGCCCTGGACAAGATCGAGCGCGTGGAGCCCCCAAAGCGGCGCCGCATCGTGAAGTGGGACTTCCGCATCCCCGGCCGCTCCGGCGACGACGTGGCCATGCTGGAGGGCGTCTGCAAGGCCTACGGCCCGAAGAAGCTCTATGACCAGTTCGCCCTCCACATCCGCCGAGGCGAGCGCTGGTGCGTCATGGGCCGGAACGGCGCCGGCAAGTCCACCCTGCTGAAGATGGTGGCCGGGGCCTTCCCGCCGGACGCGGGCACCGTGAAGCTGGGGGCCAGTCTCAGCCTGGGCTACTTCTCACAGCAGGCCCTGGACCTGCTGGATCCCGAGCTCACTGTGCTCGAGCAGATGCAGAAGGACTTCCCCATGGAAGGCCTTGGCGTTCTGCGCAACCTGCTGGGCGCCTTCCAGTTCTCCGGCGACGACGTCGACAAGCGCATCCGCGCGCTCTCCGGCGGCGAGAAGTCGCGCCTGGTCATGGCCCGCATGCTGTTCAATCCACCCAATTTCCTGGTGCTGGACGAGCCCACCAACCACCTGGACCTGGCCACCAAGGAGATGCTCATCGAGGCCCTGAAGGACTTCGAGGGCACCATGCTCTTCGTCTCCCACGACCGCACCTTCCTGCGTGGCCTCGCCAACCGCGTGCTGGAGCTGGCGGGCGAGGAGCACGAGGGCCCCATGCTCTTCCCGGGCACCTACGCCGAGTACGTGGAGCGCACCGGCCGCGAGGCGCCGGGCGTGCACAACTGAGGCTTCCTAATCCTTCACGCCCGGCCTGTGAGGGATAAGGAATTCCAAAAGCGGAGGAGAGCTGACATGCAGAGGAGAACGGAGGGACTGCGGTTCACTTCCCTTCTTTTTTCCGCTTTCCTCAGCTCCTCCGATCTCCTCCGCTTCCAGATTTCTTTTCGCTGAAATCAAGCACCCGCAGCTCTGGCGGCGGCTGGCATTCGAGGGTGAGCGGGGTGCCGGTGCGGGGGTGGATCAGCTCCAGCCGGTGGGCGTGCAGCAGGTAGCCCGGGTCGCCGGGCAGGGCTTCGGTGCCGGGGAGCGGGCCTCCGCCGGGGCCGTAGAGCGGGTCGCCCACCAGGGGATGCCCCGTGGAGGCCAGGTGGATGCGGATCTGGTGCGGCCGGCCCGTGAGGATCTCCACGTCCAGCAGGGAGGCGTCCGTCCGCCGCTCCAGGACAGCGACCCGGCTGAGGGAGGGGCGTCCGTCCGGGGTGGCGGCATGGAGCGTACCCAGGGGGCCGTAGGGCACCGCCCCGATGGGCGTGGCGATCTCGAAGGCGTCCTGCGCGGGGTGGCCCTGGCAGAGGGCCCGGTAGACCTTGCGGGTCCGTCCATCCTGGAAGGCGGCCTGGAGCGGGCCGCGGGCGGCGGCAGTGCGGGCGAACAGCACCAGTCCCGAGGTACCCCGGCCCAGCCGATGCATGGGGCTGGCCTCCGGGGCCCGGCGGCGCACCAGGGTCAGGAGGGTGTGCTCCAGGAATTCGCCGCCTCCGGGCAGGGTGGGCAGGCCGCTGGGTTTGGCCACGGCGAGCAGGTCTTCATCCTCGTAGAGCACCGCCGTGGCGAGGGGAACCTCAGGCTCCACCCAGGGGGGGCGGGCCCAGGTGATCCACTGGCCGGCCCGGAGGATGGCATCGGGGAGGGCGGGGGCCCCATCGAGGCGTACCAGGCCTTCCAGGATCCTGGTCCGCCAAAGGTCCGGGCCCGCCAGTGGGTGCCGAGCGGCCAGGTGGGCCAGCAAGGTCCGTCCGGCTGCCGTGGCGCCCGACTGCTCTCGATGGATGTAGCCCTGGTTGAGCCCCATGCGGTGGTCCGCCCCTCCGGATTCGGCGGATTTCCATGATGCCTTGGTATCGCTAAGCCCGGAAAAGGTGTTGGGATAGGGATTAAATATTGCAAATAGCAACACGTTTTTTTCTGACACCTTTGCTCAAGTTGCGCCACTCTAAAACCGTAGGGTAGGAAGCGCCACGTCCAGGGGTTGGCCGCAAGGGTTCCTAGAAACTCTCCCCGGGGGGGGGGAGTGGGGGGGTGAAAGCCCCCCTTTTTTCGTGGCCAGGGTAGGCTGTGGGTTTTCCGCCCAGGAGCGAGATCCATGACCATGCCCCCGCCGGCCCCGCCGCGGCTTCCGTACCGCAAGCCCAGCGAAGGGCGGGACTACTGGGTCGTGGACGGCATCCTGCCGGATCCCATGGCCCTGGTGGGGCGCTTCCGAGCCCTGGAAGCCTGGGAGCTGGGCTTCCCGCACACCCAGGAGACCTGGCCGGGCATGCGCTCGCGGGACGCCCTGGCTCCGGAGGAACTGGCCCGGGTCGAAGCCAAGGTCCGCGAGCTGACCGGCGCCCGGCGACTGTGGTCGGAGACCGCGCCGGATGGCGCCTTCCTCAACCACAACGTGGTGCAGGTGGTGGGCGCCCGGGAATCCGGGCCCCGGCCCCACACGGACTCCCGGAGGCTCTGCCGCTATGCCGCGGTGATCTACCTGACACCGAAGGCCCCGGCGGCCGCGGGCACCACTTTCTTCCGCCTCCGCTATCCCAACGGCGCCCTGGGAGGGAACCTCTGCCCGCCGCCGCATGCCAACCTGCGCGAGGCCCTGGGCGTGACCGGACTGCCGTTGCAGGCCTGGCACCCGGATGTCTCCGTGCCGAATGTCTTCAACCGCCTGTTGCTCTACCGGGCGGATCTGGTGCATTCCGCCAGCGGCTACTTTGGCCACGATCTGGCCACCAAGCGGATGACAGCCCTGTTCTTCTGGATGGCGGACTGAACCGGAGCTATCAGCAGCCAGTAACTGAGAGCTGACGGCTGATAGCTGAGAGCTACTTCTTGGCCTTCTGCAACCGGTCCAGCAGCTTCTGGTCCACGAAGGCCGTGACCTCGGCCAGCTTCTCCGTGGACCTTGCGAGCAGATCCGCGCACTGGGCCTGCATGTCGGACACATAGCCCGCGTCGGTGATGTCCTTGAGGTTGATCACGACATTCCAGATGCCGCCGCGCACGCCGGCGTGAGCCATCTGCGCGCCCACGGCCGCGTCCGTGATGGAGGCCACCTTGCCCAGACGGGCGGCCTCGCCGGCCAGTTCCAGGGCCTCGAGGCTGGTCCTCGCCGTATCCAGAGGCACGTCGATGGCCACCTTGAGGCCCGCCTGCATGGCCTCGTGCCGGGCGGCCTTCTGTTCGGGCGTGGCGTCGGGCAGGCGGCGGGCGTCCATGAAGGCGTTGAAGGCGTTGGTGTCGGCGTCCACGGCCACCATGAGGCGGTCCTTCAGCCCCTGGGCCTTCTCGGCCAGAGCGATGAGCTTGGCGTCCTTCTCGGCATCGGGGCCGCCCTGGGCCAGGTTGGCCACCATGCTGGCCAGGGCCGCGCCCAGGCTGCCCGCCAGGGCCGCGATGGAGCCGCCGCCGGGGGCCGGAGTGTCGCGGCTGACCTCGTCCGTGAAGGCGAGGACGGGCATGGAGACCAGCGCCTTCGCACCGTAGGCGGGCAGACCCAGCACCTTCTTCTCGATCTCGAAGGGCGCCACGTCGCCCAGGCCCATGGAGAACACCGCCGTCTGGAGGATGTCGGAGGTGGGCACGCCCGTGGACTTGCCCATGGCCTTCAAGTAGTGGCGGCCCGAAGCCAGCAGGCACTGGAAGGGCACCAGGCCCACGATCTCGCTGCCGGTGACGACGAGCCCCCGGTCTGCGGCGAGGCGGCGGGCCTCCTCCAGCACGGTGTGGGGCGCGGTCTGCTTGTAGTCCGTGAGGTTGATGCTGATCTGGGCGCGGCGGTAGGTGTCCACATACCAGCCGATGGCCTTGCAGTGGTCGTAGAGGCCCCGGCGCCGGACCTTTTGGCCCACGGGATTGGCCGGGTCCACGTCGTTCAGCCGCATGAGGGCCGGCAGGTCGTAGCCGTGGGCCGCGGCGCAGTGGTCCACCGTTTCCTGCCAGGTGGCGCCGGTGAAGTCGCAGTTGCCGCAGGGGAACGATCCTTCGGCGTAGTAGATCAGCTCGCCGGCCTGGTAGTAGGGCTTCACGCGGCCGCGGCGGGCCACCCGGCCCTTCTCGCGCAGCTCGAAGGCGATGTCCGTGGCGTGGGCCTTGTCGTTGGAGTTCAGGGTGACGTTGTAGGCCACCAGGAACTCCCGGGCGCCGATGATGCAGGCCCCGGCCCCTGCGTTGTAGGGGGCGGCGAAATCGGGCCGCCAGGCGGGATCCTGGAGCTTCTTTTCCAGACCTTCGTACTCGCCCCGGCGCACCTCGGCCAGGTTGCGGCGCTCGGGTCGCGAGGCGGCAGATTCGTAGAGGTAGACGGGGATGGCCAGCTCGGCCGCCACCCGCTTGCCCAGGCGCCGCGCCAGTTCCGCGCAGTCCTCCATGGTCACGCCCTCTACGGGCACGAAGGGGGTCACGTCTGTGGCGCCCATGCGGGGGTGAGCCCCGTGGTGCTGGCGCATGTCGATGATCTTGGCGGCCTCCCGGATGCAGGTGAAGGCGCCTTCCAGCACGGCTTCGGGCTCGCCCACGAAGGTGATGACCGTGCGGTTGGTGTCCGCCCCCGGATCCACATCCAGGATCTCCACGCCCGGCACGGCCGCAATGGCATCCGTCACCTGCTTGATCTTCGCGGCATCCCGACCTTCCGAGATGTTCGGCACGCACTCCACCAGCTTGCGGGACATGGATCCTCCGGATGGTCCGAGTCTAGCAGTGGCGCGGGTTTGGATCGCACTGCAGCCGGCGTATTTGACGACAAGGTGTAAAATGAAGTCAGTTTTATACCAGGAGGAGCCATGGACACGGGCATGTTCCTCAGACGCACTGGCGCGGGGATCTGCATGGCGATGGGCCTGGGCTGCGCCTTCACCACGGAGACCATCCACATCGCCTACCCGGGACCCGTCTCGGTCGAGAAGGTGAAGGGCGCCGAGTCCATCAAGGTCAAGGTGGAGGTCAAGGATCTGCGGCCCAACCCGACGCGGGAAGTGGCCAAGAAGATCAACGCCTTCGGCGCCGAGACCGCCCCTATCTTCAACGACGAGGACGTGCTCCCGCTGCTGAAGCGCGCGGTCGAAACGGAGCTGCGGGCGCGGGGATACGACCTTGAAGGCGGGAAGGTGCCCCTTCAGATCGAGTTGCTGACCTTCCTCCACCGGTACAACTCAGGGTTCTTCTCCGGCGACAGCCTGGCCGAGGTGAGCTTCCTGGTGCGCATCCGGGACGCCCAGGGACGGGAGGTGTACACCGACACCGTCATGGACTCCTTCAAGCACGCCGCGGGCGTGTTCGGAGGAGGCAACGTGAAGCAGGCCTACGAGCAGGCCCTGCCGGGCGCTGTCCGGAAGCTCATGGGCAAGGCGGAGTTCCACGCGGCCCTGGCCAAGGCGGCGGAAGGTGTCTGAGGTGTCTCAGCCCTTTCCGGTCTCGTTCTTCACGCCGCTCACCACATGTCCCGTGGGGCCCACCTTGGCGGCGGTGTCGCAGTAGCCCGTCTGGTCGTCGAAGAAGAAGTCGGGCTCGAACTCCCGCAGGAAGTCGGCCTTCTCCAGGCCGCCCAGGAACATGGCTTCGTCCACCTGGATGTTCCAGGCCATGAGGGTGCGGATGGCGCGCTCGTGGGCCGGGGCGCTGCGGGCGGTGACGAGGGCGGTGCGGATGCGCATGGGCGCGTCCGGGGCCGCCGCCTGGAGGGGCTGCAGGGCTTCCAGGAGGGGCTTGAAGGGCCCCGGGGGCAAGGGCAGGTTGGCCCGCTCGATCTCGTGGGCCTGGAAGGCGGCCAGGCCGCCCTGGGCATACACGCGCTCCGCCTCATCGCTGAAGAGCACCGCGTCGCCGTCGAAGGCGATGCGGATCTCGTCCGGGTGGCGGTCCGCGGCCACGGCGCTGTCGGGATAGACCCGGGCCGCGGCGAAGCCCGCGTTGAGGGCTGCGCGGACATCCTCCTCCTTGGCCGACAGGAACAGGTTCGCCCCCAGCGAGGTGAGGTAGGGATAGGGGTTCCGGCCGCGCGTGAAGACGCCGCGCTCCAGCTGGAGGTTCGACTCCTGGGCGCTGCGGAAGACCCTCAAGCCGCTCACGGGGTCGTTGCGGGAGAGGATCACCACGGCCACCCGGC
The DNA here is from genome assembly GCF_022808935.1 of Geothrix sp. SG200. Taxonomy (GTDB): domain Bacteria; phylum Acidobacteriota; class Holophagae; order Holophagales; family Holophagaceae; genus Geothrix; species Geothrix alkalitolerans. The sequence continues at coordinate 238,998 of NZ_JAKZFR010000002.1, read as the reverse complement.
CCTCGTTCCCGACATTGAAGGTCAGCAGCTTCTTCACCAGCGGGTAGGCCACGCCAGGCTTGGCGGGCACGTCCAGCCGCGAGAGCTGAAGCTCCATGTAGGCCCGGTCGTCGGATTCCTCGAAGACCCGGTTCTCCTCCTCGAAGTCGAAGAGAGCCCGGGAGGAGATGGCGACGACGAGCTTGCCTTCCAGGGATTTGGGCATGGGCCCAGGGTACATTGATGTCATGCCCAGGCTCTACTTCGACGCCAACGCCACGACGCCGCCCCATCCGGACGCGGTGGATGCGGTGCGGCGGGCCATGGTGGAGGATTGGGCCAACCCCACCAGCACCCACCGGGAGGGCCAGCGGGCGCGGTTCCGCCTCGAGGAGGCCCGCCGGGAGCTCGCGGCCTCCCTGGGCGTTGCGCCGAGGGAGCTGGTGTTCTGCGCCAGCGCCACCGAAGCCCTGCACCTGATCATCCGGGGGCTCCAAGGCGCCCTGGGCGACCGCCCGGCAGCGGTCTTTCCAGGCGAGCACAGCGCCTGCCTGAACCCCCTGCGGGACTGGTCCCGCGTGAGCTGGCTGCCGGAGGTGCCGGCGGATTGCGCCACGGTGGTGCAGATGGCCGCCAGCAACGAGACGGGGATCCTCTACCCCATGCCCTCGGTCCTGGATGCCGTCCGCATCAAGGATGGCTGCCAAGCCTGGGGCAAGGTGCCGGTGGACCTGTCCGACTGCGACGCCGCCGTGTTCAGCGGCCACAAAGTGGGCGGGCCCAGGGGCGCGGCCCTGCTTTGGATGCGGCCCGGGCTGCCCTGGGAAGCCGTGATGGAAGGGCCCCAGGAACGTCGCCGTCGCGGCGGCACCGAGGACCTGCCGGCCATCCTGGGCCTGGCGGCGGCCGTTCGGCACTTGACGGAGCGTCAAGCCATGAATGCGGCCCTGGCGCCGATCCGGGATGCCTTCGAGACCGAGATCACATCCTGGAACCGGGGCATGGAGGTCATCGGCCAGGGGCAGCCACGCCTGCCCAATACCAGCTGCGTGCTGTTCCGGGGCCGCAACGGCGAGGCCCTGCAGGTGGCCCTGGACCTGGCCGGCTACGCCGTCAGCACGGGCAGCGCCTGCCACAGCGGGGCCGTGAAGCCCAGCCACGCAATCATGACCTTGGGGTATAGTTCGGACGACGCGCGCTCGGTGCTTCGGTTCTCGATGCTCCCGGATGCGCGGCCCGGCGAGGTGGAGGCCCTGGCGGCGGCCATCCGGCGGTTGACATGAACCCCAGGTGATCCTGAGCGGGGCGGGCATGATCGAGCAGACCCTCTTCTTCTTCGCGCACAACCCGCTCCTGATGCTGTTCGCGGTGGTGGCGCTCGGGTACCCCATCAGCAAGATCCGGATCGCGGGGGCCTCCTTCGGCATCGCCAGCATCCTCTTCGCGGGCATCGCTCTGGGTGCCCTGGTGATGGCGCCGGGCCTGGACCCGGGCCTCAAGAAGGACATCTCCCGGGAGATGAAGCTGGTCTACGAGTTGGGCCTCGCCGTCTTCGTCTACGCCATGGGGCTCTCCATCTCCCACAGCTTCTGGGCTGCTTTCAGCCGCGAAGGCATGAAGAAGAACGCCGTGGTCGTCCTGGTGATGGTGGCCTCCATGGCCTTCGTGGTGCTGCTGGCCCGCCTGATGGGCTTCAACGCCCGCTACGCGGCGGGCCTGCTCACAGGCAGCTTCACCAACATGCCCGCCCTGGCGGGCGTGATCGAGCGGGTGAAGTCCATGGGTGCGGGGCCCCTGGAACTGGCCCAGCCCACGGTGGCTTCCGCCATCGCCTACCCCATCGGCGTGCTGGTGCCCATGCTGGTCATCCTCGTGAGTCCGCGGCTCTTCCGGGTGAACCTGCGGGAGGAGGCGGACGGCCTCAAGGACTACCAAGCGGGTCACCACAAGCTGGAGGTCTGGACCCTGAAGGTGACGCGACCCGAGGCAGAGTCCCTGACGAAGCGGGAGATCCGCGCCGCTGGACGGTTCCAGGTGGTCTTCGGACGGGTACTGCGCAACGCGGAGCTGATCCTGCCGGGGCCGGACTTCCGGCTGAAGGTGGCCGACCTGGTGACCGTGGTGGGTTCGCCGGACGATCTCGTCCAGGTGGCGGCCCTCATCGGCGAGCGCAGCCATGTGGAGCTGGACCGGGACCAGAGCGCGCTGGACGCGACGAGGGTCTTCGTCTCCAACCGGGACGTGGTGGGCGTGCCCCTCGGCAAGCTGGACCTGGTGAACAAGCACCAGGCCATCATCACCCGCGTGCGGCGCGGAGACCTGTGGTTCGTGCCGGCGGGCGATACGGTGCTGGAGCTCGGCGACCGGGTGCGCGTGACCACCCGCCGGGACAACATCGAGGCCATCGAGACCTTCTTCGGGGACAGCTACCGTGCCCTCAGCGAGGTGAGCTTCCTCACCTTCGCCATGGGCCTGGCGGCGGGTCTGGCCCTGGGCCAGCTTCCCATCCCCCTGGGCCACGGCATCATCTTCAAGCTGGGCTTCGCGGGCGGGCCCCTGGCGGTGGCGCTGATCCTCGGCCGCTTTCACCGCATCGGGCCCCTGGTCTGGAACTTCCCCTACAGCGCCAATCACACCATCCGCCAGTTCGGACTGGTGCTGTTCGCCGCGGGCATCGGCGTGATCTCCGGCGAGGGCTTCCGGGCCATTGTGGCCGGCAATGCCGGCGTGCTGCCCCTCTTCCTGGGTGCGGCTTTCCTGGTCTGCCTGGTGGCCGATTCGCTCACGATGCTGATCGGGCACAAGGGCTTCGGCATCCCCCTCAACGTCATGTTCGGCATCGTGGCAGGCACCCACACCCAGCCCGTGGTACTGGGCTACGCGAACCACCAGACGGGCAATGAGCTGCCCAACGTTGGCTTCGCCACGGTCTATCCGCTGGCCACCATCCTGAAGATCGTCCTGGCCCAGGTGCTGCTGGCGCTCATCCACTGATTCAGCGTTTCCGCTGGAAAAGATGAACGCGAAGGACGCGGAGAAAGTCGCCGGAGGGTGCGAAAGTGCACCTCCGATCCGATCGGATTCTTTTCGCGTTTTCACATGCCCGCAGGGCGTTTTCGCGATCTTCGCGTTCCTCTGTTGCCGTTGGAGAGACCGATCAGCGGACCAGCGCCGCCACGGGCTTGCCGTCCGGGGGCTGGGCCCAGCGGAGGCCGAGCCAGGCGCCGACCGTGGGCGCGATGTCCCAGGCCGGCACGTCGGCCAGCGGGCCCCGACCCGCGCCCAGGACCATGAGCCACGACTTCATGGGGGCGGATTCCGGCGTGTAGGCGTGGGCCCCGGCGCGGCCGTGGCGCTCGGATTCGTCCTCGCGGCTGCTGCGGGCCTGGGAGAGCCAGGTGCCCAGGGGCGCCAGGACGACCACGTCGCCCACCCGCGGGCTGCCGCCCAGGTGGTAGCGGACGGGCACCGCTTCGCGGGGCCAGGCCTTCAGGCCGGCCTTGCGGAGGCGCGCCAGGGCGCGGGCCCGGTCGCCGGGCTGCTTCAGGTAGACGTAGGCGCTGCCGCCATGGGTGATGAGGTCCACGGGGATGCCGTCGAGAATGCTCGGCAAGTGCACGCGGCGCTTCATGGGGACCATGCCGTGGTCCGCCGTGAGGATCACCCGCAGGTCCGGGTGGGCAGGCCGCATGCGCGCCAGCCAGGGGGCGAGCTCGGCGTCGATGGCTCGCAGCTTGGCCAGGGCCTCCGGGCTGTGGGGGCCTTTGAGATGGCCCTCCTCGTCGGTGCCTGAGAGGTAGGCCATCACCAGCCTGGCGCCGTCCGCCAGGGCGGCCTCGCAGAAGGCCAGGCCTTCCGCATCCGGCACGCCGAGCTTGAAGGGCTGCATGCGCCAGGGAGTCACGCCCTCCCATGGGCCCGAGGCGCCCACCCAGTGGAAGACGGCGGTGCGGACGCCGCTGCGCGTGGCGGCCACCCACAGCGGCTCCCGCAGGATGTCCTCCACCCGGTTGGCGGCAGGCACGCGCTGCCGGTCTTCGGGCCGCAAGTACCCGTTGGCCACCACGCCGTGGTGCTCGGGCCAGCAGCCCGTGGCCAGCGTGACGTGCCCGTTGAAGGTGGTGGCGGGGAAGGGCGGGCGCACTGCGGCGCGGCGACCCTGCTGGGACAGTGCCCAGAGCTGGGGCATGGTGTCGGGGCGGAACTGGTCCGAGCCCAGACCGTCCTCGCTGATGAGCAGGACGGGGCCCGCTTCGGGCGTCGGGGCCTCGGCCCTCAGGGGCAGGAGGGTGAGGAGGACGGCGAGCAGGACGAAGCGGCGCATCCCTCAAGACTATCAAGTACCCTGGAGCCATGAACGCGCCCCGCTGGCCCTACCCCCTGCTCCGCCTCAAGCCCGGCAAGGAGGGGCTGATCTCCAAGCGCCACCCCTGGGTGTTCTCCGGCGCGTTGGCGCGGCCCTCCGAATCGGCTCTGGTGCGCCTCGCCGATGACTCCGGCCAGGTGCTTGGCGTGGGCACGGCCAGCCCGGCGAACCCGCTGGCGGCGCGGATCTTCCGTTTCGACGACGCGCCCCTGGACGAGGCCTTCTTCCGGTCGAGGTTCGAGTCCGCCCTGAGGCTGCGCAAAGACCTTGGCCTGTGGGGCCCTGAAGGCGGCTGCCGCTGGGTGTTCGGCGAGGGCGACGGCCTGCCGGGCCTGGTGGTGGACCGCTATGCCCAGGCCCTGGTGCTCCAGGTGGGCACGGCGGGGCTCGAGGCCCTGCGCGACATCTGGTGGCCCGTTCTCTTCGAGCTCGGCAAACGCGAGGGCATCACCGCCTTCGTGGAACGCAGCCAGTCCGGCCGGAAGGAGGAAGGACTGGAGCCCGTGAACCGCCTGCTCAAGGGCAGCCTGGGCGGGCCCGTGACGGTGCATGAAGGTGCCGCGAAGCTGAGCGTGGACCTGCTGCGGGGCCAGAAGACGGGCTTCTTCCTCGATCAGCGGGTGCATCGCCTGCAGGTGGGGGCCCACGCCGAGGGCTGCCGGGTGCTCAACGCCTTCGGCTACACCGGCGGCTTCAGCATCCATGCGGGCCTGGGCGGCGCCTCGCAGGTGGCCACCCTGGACATCAGCGCCCCGGCCCTGGACCAGGCGGAACGCGACTGGGCCGCCAACGGGCTGGACCCCTCGGCGCATGTCCGCATGGAGGGGGACGCCTTCGAGCTCATGCGCCAGCTGGAGCCCGGCGGATGGGACCGCGTGATCGTGGATCCGCCGGCCTTCGCCAAGCAGCGCAAGGACGTGGACAAGGCCTTCAAGGCTTACAAGGACGTCTTCCGCCTGGGCGCCCGCGCCACGGCCCCCGGGGGCTTCCTGTGGGTCTTCTCCTGCAGCCAGCACCTGGACCGCATGCGCTTCCAGGAGGCCGTCTGGACCGCCTTGCTGGAGACCGGCCGCGAGGCCAAGGTGCTCGCCCACCTCGGCCAGCCCGCCGACCATCCCTACGCGCTGAACCACCCGGAGGGGTTCTATCTCAAGGGCCTGTGGCTTAGGGTGGAGTGACACTCACCCGAGGTTTCCGTGACCATGGATCCGTACGCGCCGCCCCAGGCCCCCCTGGAAGACCAGCTCCCCTCCGTCACGGGACCCCTCATCCCCTTCGAGGACCGGAATGCCCACCCGGACCTCGGCTCACGCATCCGGGAGACCTTCCGATGGATCCTCTCGGACCGGGAGCGGGCGGGCGAAGCCCTCCGCGGGGCCGATAGCCTGGGATGGCCCCTCTGGTTCATCTGTCTCCTGGGGTATCTTCCGGCGGTAATCCCGGGGCTGCTGGCGGTGTTCATCCCGCGCCCGCCGGTCTGGGCGGGCTGGCTCCACCTTCCGGCTGCGGCACCCCCCCAGGGGTTCGTGCTCGTGATCTCCGTGGTGTCCGTCCTCGTGTTCGCCCCGCTGGGCCTGGTGATCGGAGGCCTGGTCGGGGGCCTGTTCAACCACCTGGGCCTGTGGATGGTGCGCGGCAACCGGAACGGGTACGGACTCATGGTGACCTTCCGCTCGACGCTCTACACCGCAGGCGTGTTCACTTGGATCCTGTTCCCCCTCAACCTCGGCAAGTCGTTGCCGGGCCTGGCGGGGCAGGTCTTCCAGATTCTCGCCGGGGTGCTGATGCTCGTCGTGCCCGCCACCTACCAGGGGCTGATGCTGGCCCGGACCCACCGGGTGGAGACCTGGCGCGGCGTGGCGGCGGCCTGGATCCCCGGGCTCCTCCTCCTGCTCTGCCTGGGGACCTGCCTGGGACTCCTCTTCTGGTTCGCCGGGGACGCCATTCTCCAGGCCCTGCGCCAGGGACGCCCCGGCCTGATCTTCTGAGTGGAGGCTACCCCAGCCGCTCCACCGCCTCGTCCACCCCTCTCGCGATGCCCGCCCCGAGCTCCAGATCCAGCAGGTGGCTCAGCTTCACATTGCCCATGGCGCCGAGCATGGAGGCCTTGAGCCGCGGAATGCTGCCTTCCATGGACGCAATGAGTTCCTTCACCTGCTTGCGGCGGCTCTCCAGGCTGGAGCAGCCGCAGAGGGGGCAGCCGCAGGGCACGATGGGGAAGCCCCGCAGCCAGGCGTAGCGCTGCAGGTCCTTCTCCTCGCAGGTGCCCAGGGGGCGGATGACGGTGTTGGCGCCGTCGTCGCTCTCCAGGCGCAGGGGCATCGTGCTGAGGCGGCCCTCGAAGAAGAGGTTGATGAGCAGCGTCTCCAGCAGGTCGTCCAGGTGGTGGCCCAGGGCGATCTTGGAGAAGCCGCGCTGCTTGGCGAAGGAGTAGAGCACCCCGCGCCGGAGCCGGGAGCAGATGATGCAGGGCAGCTCCTCGGGCTTGCTCCGCACCATTTTGTCGATGGGCGCCGGAATGATGTGGTGGGGCACGCCGATCCGCTCGCACACCTCGGCGATGGGGTCAGGGTTGAACTGGGGGAAGCCGGGATCCACCGTGACGGCTTCGACCGCGAAGGTTACGGGGGCCCGCTTCCGCAGGCGCTCGAGGATGTCCAGCAGGGCCCAGGAGTCCTTGCCGCCGCTCACGGCCACGAGGATGCGGTCGCCGTCCTCGATGAGCTTGTAGGCCGCGTTCGTCTCGCCCACCCGGCGAGCGAGCTTCTTCTCCAGCCGGGGCAGGGTCTTGAGCTCAGCCTCGGTGGGTGGCAGGGCCAGGCTGGGGAGGGCGCAGGGATTGCTCATGCCGGTACATCCAAATGAAAACGATACCATTGCACCAAGGCAGGATGATTGATCGCGAAAATTATGATATTGCCTTTTTATTCCTATCTGCCTATCTTTGGCACCGGTTCTTTTCGAGAGGTGAACCATGGGCTTCTTCCTTGGCACGCTCTTCCTTGCCTGCACCCTGGCACCCGCCGCCCCTCCTGAATCCGGGACGGCCCCGGCCCCCTGGCGATCCTACGACCTGGGCCGGCACCACCGGCGCATCGCCACCTCGATTCCGGGCGCCCAGGCGGCCTTCGACCAGGGGCTGGTGTGGGCCTACGCCTTCAACCACGAGGCCGCCGCCCGGGCCTTCCAGGAGGCGCTGCGCCTGGACCCCGGCTGCGCCATGGCCTGGTGGGGCCTTGCCCTGGTGAACGGCCCCCACATCAACAACCCCGTCATGGATGAGGCCCAGGCCAAGACCGCCTGGGACGCCCTCGGCCAGGCCCGGAAGCGCGCCGCCGCGGCGCCGCCCGTGGAGCGGGCCCTCATCGAGGCCATCGGCACCCGCTATGCCATGCCCAACCCGGCGGACCGCAGCGCCCTGGATGCCGCCTACGCCCAGGCCATGGGGCGGGTGGCGGCCCGCTTCCCCAAGGATGCCGACATGGCGGCCCTCTACGCGGAAGCCCTCATGGACGTGCGGCCCTGGGACCAGTGGACCCGGGCGGGCGCGCCCCAGCCCGGCACCATGGAGATCCTGGCCGCCCTCCGCCACGCCCTGGCGCTGGCCCCGAGCCATCCCCTGGCCCTCCACCTCACCATCCATGCCTACGAGGGCTCCCCCCATCCCGAGCGCGCCAAGGCCGCGGCCGACCGCCTTCGGCGGCTGGTGCCCGACGCGGGACACCTGGTCCACATGCCTGGCCATATCTATGCCCGGCTCGGGGACTGGAGCGGTGCGGCCGAGGCCAATGAAAGGGCCATGGAGGCCGATGCGCGCTACCGGGCCCGCCAGTCGGAGATCGGCTTCTACGGGCTCTACATGGTGCATAACGAGGACTTCCTGGCCTACACGGCCCTCATGGAAGGACGCCAGGAGGTGGCCCTGGCCCAGACCAAGGCCGTGGTCTCGGCCTTCCCCCTGGAGTGGGTGGTGGCCAACGCCACCTTCGCGGAGGCCTTCGCCACCCGGCACTGGGAGGCCCTGAAGCGGTTCGGCCTCTGGGATGACCTGCTGGCCGAACCCGCACCAGATGCCCGGCTGCCCCTCGCCACCGCCAACTGGCACGCGCTGCGGGGCACCGCCTTCGCAGCCACGGGACGGAGCGAAGAGGCCCTGAAAGAACAGGCGGCCTTCGAGGCAGCCCTGCCGCGCATCCCGGAGACCCACCTCTGGGGCTCCAACAACGCCCGTCAAGTGATGGGTGTCTCCCGTGCCTTCCTGGCGGGCGAGATCGCCTTCGGTCAGGGCCGGGCCGACGAGGCCGTCCAGCGTCTGCAGGAAGCCGTGCGCCTGGAGGATGCCCTCAAGTACGACGAGCCTCCCGCCTGCGTCGTCCCCGCCCGCCATGCCCTGGGGGCCGTGCTCCTCTCCGCCGGGCGGGCCAAGGAGGCCGAGGCCGTCTACCGCGCGGATCTCCGGGCCTACCCCGCGAACTACTGGTCCCTTCTGGGCCTCCAGAAGGCGCTGGCGGCCCAGGGTCGCAAGGCCGAGGCCTCCGCCGCGGGGGAGGACCTCCGGCGCGCCCAGGTTCGGGCGCAGGTGCGGGCCGAAACCTCGTGCCTGTGCGTGAAGGAGAAAGGGTGAAGGAACCGTCCCGGGGGAGGGCTCACATCACGCCGCACGCCTTGCGCTCGCCGCGGACGATCTGGCCCTGCACATCCTTCACATATTCCGGGCAGGTGCAGTCGGGGCAGGTGTTGCTGGCGGTCTCGGAGCAGAGGTCCGCGAAGGTCACCTTCTCCATGAAGGCGGAGATGTGGTCGGAGAGTCGGTTCCAGAGCATCAGGCTCATACGCTCGTCGGCCATGAGCACCTGGTTCGCGGAGCGCGGATCCTCCTTGGCCACGGCATAGAAGCTGCTGTCCGTGAGGCGGAGGATCTCGCCCACGCTGACCTGGTTGCAGGGCCGCGTGAGGATGTACCCGCCCTTGGGCCCGCGCACGCTGGCGACAACACCGGCCTTCTTGAGCTTGTTGAAGATCTGCTCCAGGAAGGGCAGGGAGAGCTTCTGGCGCTCGGCGATCACATGCAGGGGCACCGGCTGGCCGTGGCTGTGGTGGGCCAGGTCGAACAGGGCCTGCATGCTGTACCTGCCTCGGGCCGAGATCTTCACGAAACCTTCTCCAGGTTCCAGGCTAGTATTCTTGAGCGATTGAGTCAAGTTTATCGCAAGGCTAGACTGGCATCCGGAGATTCCCATGAAAGCTGTCTTCCTGGCCCTCGGAACCCTGGGATTGCAGGCGGAGCCGCCTGCGGTCCCACCCCCGATCCCCGCCACCGTGCCGGGAGGCCTGCCCTGCGATGCGAAGGACCACCAGCCCCTGCTCTTGGGGCCCACGACCGCGAAGGAGATCCTGGCCCACCGGGCCGTCTTCCGGGACACGGTCACGGGCCTCCAGCTGCCGGCGGAGCTGAGGGCCCGATGGACGGCCGTGCGCCGCCCCCTCACGCTGGTCGCCGTCTTCGGCTCCTGGTGCGGCGACAGCCAGTACCAGCTGCCGGACCTGCTGGCCCTGGAAGCAGAGCCCAATTCCTTCATCGAGGTCCATTACCTGGGCGTCTATCGGGACAAGCGGCTCACGGAGGCCCAGTGGCCCAAGGGCTGCGCCCCCCAGCCGGTGGTCCGCGTACCCACCTTCTACCTGTTCGCCACCCAGCCGGGAGGCGGGCAGAAGCTGGTGGGGACCGTGGTGGAGAACCCGCCCCGGGCCGGCGAGCGCATGGCGGAGGCGCTGGTGGAGCTGGTGGAAACCGCGGCCAAGGAATAGATTTCAGACCCATCGCGATTCGACCGATGGAGTGGGCACGATGCCATGGCGCTCCCTCCTCCTGACCGTCTGCCTCTCCTGGGGCCTGAGCGCCGTTGAGCCCATCCGGGTGGCGGTGGACGGCTGGACCACCCTGAACCCCCTCCTCATGACCCGGGACACAGATGGCGAGGCGGTGGACCTCGTCTTCGACCGCCTGGTGACCATGAACGCCGAGGGGGCCTTCATCCCCGGGCTGCTGCAGGGGTGGACGGTCCTCAAGGGCGGACGGGAGGTCATCCTCGACCTGCGCCCTGGCATGACCTGGCAGGATGGGACTCCCATCGAGGCCGAGGATCTCGTCTTCACCTGGAAGGCCCTCCGCATGCCCCAGGTCCGGGCCATCGCGGACACGGCCGGGGGGGTGGCCTCCATGGACAGCTTCGTGGCTGAAGGCCCCCTGCGGGTGCGGATCCACCTGGCCCGCCCCCGCGGCACCCTCCTCTCCGATCTCTACAACTTCATCCCTGTACCTCGGCGCCACTACCAGGTCGGCCCGAAGCCCCAATCCAACCCCGTGAACTTCCAGCCCGTGGGTTCGGGCCCGTACCGGATTGTCGGCAAAGCCACCACCACCCACCTGAGGCTGGAGCTCTGGCCGGGCTACCGCGGGGCCCATCCCGGTGCCTGGCCCGCCTTCGAGTTCATCGATTCATCGGAGGAGACGAACCTCGTCCAGGCCCTCCTGGAGCGTCGGTACCACTACGCCCTGGTGAGAGCCCTGCCGCACTATCTGGTCCGAAAGGGCGCCCAGGGCGGGGGACGGCTCCAGGCCTTCTCGGTGCCCCAGGCCGCCTTCGGCGCCTTCTTCCTCAACTGTGATCCCAAGCTGAGCCTGCTGGGCGATGTCGCGTTGCGCCAGGCCCTGGCGGAGCTGGTGCCCTGGCAGGAACTGGCACGCGCCCGGCGCTTCTTCCCGGCCCGGCTCGCCTCTGCCTTCTGGCCCCCCGAGAACTGGGCCCACGACGATACGCCCCGGCCGCTGCCGCAGATCGGACGGGCCGAGGCGATCCTGGAGGCGGCCGGGTGGCGCATGGGTGCGGATGGAATCCGGCATGACCGGCAGGGCCGGCCCCTCACCCTGGTGGCCTACGAGCAGAGCACCTCCGTCACCCGCAGCACCGCGCATCTCCTCGCGGAGGAAGCGGCGAAGGTGGGCATGCGCATCGAAGTCCGGCGGCTGTCCTTCGAGGCGCTCACGGAGAAGTCCACGGATCATGACGGGGACATCTGGTCGTATGGCTGGACGACTTCCCTGGACCCTGACGTGGATGCCCCCCTGTTCACCAGGGAGGGCTATCGCACCAAGGCGAACGTGAGCAGCTACCTGAACCCGGAGGTGGACCGCCTGTTCGAAGAGGGGCGCTACACGTTGGACCGGGTCTCCCGCCGGAAGATCTACCTGAAACTCTCCGAGATCATCTGGCGGGACAAGCCCGTGATCCCCCTCAACTACATCCTGGTGAGGGTGCTGGCGGATGCCCGGCTTCGCGGGGTGTCCTTCAATGTGCTCGGGCAGGCCTACGGCTTCTGGCCCGGCAAGCGGGGCTGGAAGCTGGAGGATGCCCAGCCCTGATTCAGAGTGCCTAACAAAACCCCGACGGGGTCGCGAGAAAGCCAGGCGGGATGCACCGTAAGGAAGGGCCCGCAGGGCAACGTGGTTCGTTGTTCAAGGGACCTGACGCCGCGGGGCGCCCGCCTGGCTTTCTCCCTCCGGGCGAGGGCCGGCGGGCGTCGCGATGCCGCGTCACGCTCGTCGCGCGTAGTACCCGCTACGCGTCTCCTCGCGTTCCTCGCCTCGCTCGCCCGGCGGCCCTCGCGCGGCCCCGTGGGGGTTTTGTTAGGCACTCTCAGGTCAGAGCCGGTCGAAGTGGATGACTTCCACCTTGCCGGGCTTGCCCTTGGGTGCTTCCTCCCGCTCGCGCTCGGGGCGGGGCTCGCGATGGGGCCTGGGTTCGGGCCGTGCTTCGGCCTTCGCTTCGGCGTGATGCTTGGGTTCGTGCCGGCGAGGCTCGGGCTCGGGCCGAGGCGCGGGCTTCGGCGCCGGCGCGGTGGCCTGGCGGTCCCGGCCGGCCCACACGGCACCGACCTGCTTGATGCGGTCCACAAGGCGGGCGGGTTCCAGCACCTGGATGCCGTCGCCGAACTGCATGGCCCAGCGAGCGATGGCGCGGAGGTCAGTGGCCGTGAAGCTCACGAGGGCCTGGCCATCGCCCTGCTCCTCGATCTTGAAGCGGGGGAAGGCCGGAGGGGCCTGCTTCACGGCGAAGACCCACTGCTTGAGCAGGGTGCCCTTCACGGCGATGGGCTCGCCGCCCAGCCAGCCGCCGATCTGATTGGCGGGGGTGCCCTCGGCGTAGGGTCCCTGGGCCGCGCGGCCGACACCCTCCACCTCGTTCACCTCGGCCAGGAGGTCCACCCGGTGGTGGCGCTCGGCGTTGTAGCGGCGATCCCAGCCCCACACGTACCAGGCCTGGCTGAGGGCGTCGAAGGTGAGCTGACGAGGCTCGAAGGTGCGCGGGGCGTTGGCATCCGCGTCGGCGAAGATGAACTCCACGGCGCGACCTTCGCGGATGGCGGCAAGGAGGGCATCCACCAGCGCCGACGGCACCGCCGCGGCCGCGGGCTTCTTCGCAGTGGGCTTCGGAGCCGGAGCGGCAGGGGCGATGGGTTCCGGCCGCGCTGGCGCGACCTCGACTGCCTTCGCGGCCTTGCCCTTCGCCGGGGTCTTGGCGGCCTTCTTGGCCTTGGGTTCGGGAGCCTCAGCCTTCTTGGCGGAGGCCTTCTTCGCTGGGGCGGCCTTCGCCTTGGGGGCGGGTTTCTCCACTCCGGCGGCTGCAGCGGTGGGCTTCTTGCGGGGGGTCTTGGTGACGGCCATGGGTTCGCGGCTCCTGGCCCATCATCGCCCATTCCGCCAGGGGCGGTCCATTCACAAATCCGCGGCGGCCCTCCAGGTCATCCGCGGCCATGCTGGAGGGATGAGCCATCGCAATCTCCGATTCGCCGCTGTCATGGGGCTCCACACGGTCATCTCCGCCGGCACCTTCCTCCTCGGCAAGCCCGCCGCGGACGCGATTCCGACTCTGGCCCTGGGCCTGCTGCGTTTCCTCATCGCCGGCGCGGGGTTCCTGATCCTGGCGCGTCTGCGGCGCCTGGAGCTGTGGTCCGTGGCCCGGTCGGAATGGAGAACCTACCTGGCGGCGGGGTTCCTGGGGGTGACGCTGAACCAGCTGGCCTTCCTCGGAGGATTGGCCTTCACGCTGCCTTCCCATGCGGCCCTGCTCTACGCGTTGACGCCCACCGTGGTGCTCCTGCTGGCCTGGGCCCGCGGCCAGGAGCGGCCTGGTCCGCGAAAGCTGGGCGGGTTGGCCCTGGCCTTCTCCGGCGTGCTGGTGCTCTTCTCAGGAAAGGCGGGAGGCGCCCTTCCGCCCCGGTGGATCCTGGGCGACCTGCTGGTGCTGGTGGCGGTGGTCGCCTGGGCGGGCTACACCGTGATGAGCCGGCCCCTGGTGCAGAGGCATGGGGCCCAGCGAGCCACCACCCTGTCCATCCTCTTCGGCCTCGCGATCTTCGCGCCCCTCGGCGCCGCAGGCCTCCCGGGCCTGAAGGTGGCCGCCGTTCCGTCCGTGGCCTGGGTGGGCCTGGTCTACCTCGGCCTGATGACCAGCGTGGTTTCCTACCTGCTCTGGTTCCATGCCCTCTCCATCAAGGAACCGAGCCGGGTCGCCATCGCCACCAACGGCCAACCCGTGGCCACGGCCATCCTGGCCTGGATCTTCTACGGGCAGGCCATCACCCCGGCCTTCGCAGTGGGTGCCGTGCTGGTGCTGGGAGGCGTGCTGCTGACGCAGCTTTGAGACTTCTCATCCCCCGGATCTTGGCTTCATCTGGTCATAGAGGGCGCGGGGACCCACCCAGAGCGAATCACGATCGAGGGGTAGTCCTGTTCGCCCGGCCCAGGTCGTTCTTGATCAGGGCGCCGACCTCGGGTGCATCTGGTTGTAGAGGGCGCGGAGCCTGGCCTGGTGGACATGCGTGTAGATCTGGGTCGTGCTGATATCGGCGTGGCCGAGCATGGCCTGGACGGCACGGAGGTCGGCGCCGTGGTCGAGGAGGTGCGTGGCAACGGGTCCCCCTCCGCGATCGCAAGCCGCAGGTGCAGCGTGAGCGGGAGGGCGCGCCTAGAGGGCGCGCCCGATCGGGGGGTAGTCCTGTTCGCCCGACCCGGATCGTTCTTGGTCAGGGCGCCGACCTCGGGTGCATCTGGTCGTAGAGGGCGCGGAGCCTGGCTTGGTGGACATGCGTGTAGATTTGGGTCGTGCTGATATCGGCGTGGCCAAGCATGGCCTGGACGGCACGCAGGTCGGCGCCGTGGTCGAGGAGGTGCGTGGCGAACGCGTGGCGGAGCACGTGCGGGCTCACGGCCTCCGGGCGAAGGCCCGCGGCGCGCGCGTAGCCCTTCAGCAGGCGCCAGAGGTGCTGGCGCGTGAGGCCCTCGCCCCGCTGACCGACGAACAGTTCCACGCCTTTCGGCTTGAAGCCGGGGCGCAGCGCCAGCCAGGCGCGGATCCAGTGCTCCGCGCCCGCCCCGAAGGGGATCAGGCGCTCCTTCCGGCCCTTGCCCATGACCTTGAGGAAACCCTCATCCAGGAACACGGACAGAGCCGGCAGCTCGGCCAGCTCAGACACGCGCAGGCCTGAGGCGTAGAGCAGCTCCAGCCAGGCACGGTCCCGTACGCCCAGGGGGCTGGTGGTGTCCGGCGCCTGAAGCAGCGCCTCCACCTGGCTTTCACCCAGGGTGCGGGGGAGGATGCGGGGAGGGCGGGGTGGCTTGACCACCGCCTCGGGGCCGGCCCCCTCGCCGCCTTCCATGCGCAGGAAGGACAGGAAGGCGCGCAGGCTCGAACTCAGCCGGGCTAGGCTCCTGGGGGCCTTGCCCTCGGACTGCTGGCCCACCAGGAAGGCTGTGATGTGGTCCCGCGCGAGGTCTGTGGGGGAGACCTCGCGGCCGCAAGCCCAGGCGGCCAGGTGGTTCAGGTCCGAGAGGTAGCCCGAGGCCGTGTGAGGTGAGAGCCCCCGCTCCACCGCCAGGAAGGTGCGGAACTCCCGCAGGCTGGCGCCCCATCCCAGGGGCCATCCATGTTCGGGTTCTTCAAGGGTCTTGGGGCGGGGCATGGGTCCATCCTCCACGGCCCCGGCCCAGGCGCAATCTTTCTGCCGGCGCCGGGGAGGGGTACGGGTGTCTTTACTCCGGGTTTGGACAATGCGTCGGGGGTGTGTTAGGGTTTCCAGGTTCGTTTGGAGGAGCCCACGATGGCTGATGTGCGTAAGAAGGTCATTGCGATCATTGCTGAGCAGCTGGCCAAGCCCGAAGATTCCATCTCCGAATCCAGCCACTTCGTGGACGACCTCGGCGCCGACAGCCTTGACACCGTCGAGATCATCATGGCCATCGAAGAGGCCTTCAGCCTCGAGATCCCCGAGAGCGAGCAGGAGAAGATCCGCACGGTGGGCGATGCCATCGCCTACATCGAGAAGCACGCGAAGGCCTGATCCATCGCGATCGTGACGTGCCGCAGCGCCCCCACGGCCCTGCGGCACGTTTGTTTTCCGTTCCAAGAGGTGAATCCATGACCAGGACCGTCCAGCGTCGCCGCGTCGTCATCACCGGCATGGGGACCATCAACCCCTGCGGCCTCACCGTGCCCGAAACCTGGGACAACCTGCTGGCGGGGAGAAGCGGCATCGGCCCCATCGACCGCTTCGACGTCACGGACTTCGCCTGCAAGATCGCAGGGCAGGTGAAGGGCTTCAACCCCGATCCCTTCATCGACAAGAAGGAACAGAAGAAGATGGACATCTTCATCCAGTACGCCCTGGGCGCGGCCCATGAGGCGTGGGTGGATGCGGGCTTCGACCAGGTGGAGCTCACCAAGGCCGAGCGGGAGGTGTTCGGGGCCTACATCGGCAGCGGCATCGGCGGCCTCAGCACCATCTGGGACGAGGCCAACGGCTACCGCGGCCCCCGCCGCACCAGCCCCTTCTTCATCCCCAGCCTCATCGTGAACATGGCCAGCGGCCAGGCCAGCATCAAGTACGGCCTGCAGGGGCCCAACAGTGCCGTGGCCACGGCCTGCGCCACGGGCGCCCACGCCATCGGCGACGCGGCTCGCCTCATCGCCTTCGGCTATGCGGATCGCATGATGGCAGGCGGCAGCGACTCCGTGGTGAACCAGCTCGGCGTGGGCGGCTTCGCCGCCATGCGGGCCCTCAGCACCCGCAACGACGAGCCCGAGCGCGCCTCCCGGCCCTTTGATGTGGACCGTGACGGCTTCGTCATGGCAGAGGGCGCCGGCATCGTCATCCTCGAGGAGTACGAGCTGGCCAAGGCCCGGGGCGCCAAGATCTACGCCGAGGTCGCCGGCTACGGCATGAGCGGCGACGCCAACCACATCACCAGCCCGGCCCCCGAGGGGGAGGGTGGCCAGCGGGTCATGCGCGCCGCCATCAAGGATGCGGACATCGCGCCCGAGGAAGTGGGCTACGTGAACATGCACGGCACCAGCACGCCCGTGGGCGACAAGCTGGAGTGCATGGCCATCCAGAAGGTCTTCGGCGACCACGCGAAGACGATCAAGGTGAGCAGCACCAAGTCGATGCACGGGCACCTGCTGGGCGCCGCCGGCGGCCTGGAGACCATCGTGGCCGTCATGGCCGTCAAGACCGGGAAGATCCCCCCCACCATCAACGTGGACCACCAGGACCCCGAGTGCGACCTGGACGTGACCGCCAACGTGGCCGGGACCCTCGATTCCGAATACGTCATGAACAACGGCTTCGGGTTCGGAGGCACCAACGGGTGCCTGATCCTGCGGAAGGTCTGAACGGCCGGCCAATCCGCCCCCAAGCTCGAAAGCAGAACGGACGAAAACACCCGCAGAGAAACGAGGAGATGAGCGGAAATTGCAGAGGAAGAAGGACTGTCTTGTCTCTGCAACCTCTGCTCTCTCCGGATCCTCCGCGTGAGGGCTAGTTCTTTCTTTTTTTATTCGTGTCTTCGTGCTTTCCTTTTCTCCCATGGCCAAGGCAATTCCCTTCAAGCTCGTCTCGCCCTACCAGCCCGCCGGGGACCAGCCGGAGGCCATTGCGCAGCTGGTGGCGGGGCTGGAGCGGGGAGACCGGGCGCAGACGCTGCTGGGCGTGACCGGGTCGGGGAAGACCTACACGATGGCCTCGACCATCGCCCGGGCGGGCCGGCCGGCCCTCATCTTCGCCCCTAACAAGACCCTGGCCGCCCAGCTCTTCAGCGAGTTCAAGCAGTTCTTCCCCGAGAACGCCGTCGAGTACTTCGTCAGCTACTACGACTACTACCAGCCCGAGGCCTATGTGCCCGAGCGGGACCTGTTCATCGACAAGGACGCGAAGATCAACGAGGAGTTGGAGAAGCTGCGCCTCAGCGCCACCCGCTGCCTGCTCGAGCGCCGGGACACCATCGTGGTGGCCTCCGTAAGCTGCATCTACGGTCTGGGCGATCCCAGCTCGTACCTGAACCTTTCCGTGACCTTGAAGACGGGCCAGTCCATCGACCGGGCCATGCTGCTGCGGGACCTGGTGGCCATCCAGTACCAGCGCAACCACCTCAGCTTCGAGCCGGGCATCTTCCGCGTGCGGGGCGACGTGGTGGAGGTCTACCCGGCCTACGAGGACGTGGCCTACCGCATCGAGCTGTGGGGCGACGAGGTGGAGCGCCTCTCGAAGATCGATCCCCTGCGCGGTGTGGTGATCGAGAAGCTGGACGAGCTCACCATCTGGCCCAAGACCCACTACGTGACCCCCGAGGACAAGCTCAAGGCCGCCATCCGCGACATCAAGGATGAGCTGGAGGCCCGGGAGGAGGAATTCCGCGCCGCGGGGAAGATCGTGGAGCTCCAGCGCCTCCACCAGCGCGTCATCTACGACGTGGAGATGATGAAGGAGATGGGCCACTGCAGCGGCATCGAGAACTACAGCCGCTTCCTGGACGGCCGCCAGCCCGGCCAGCCGCCCCACACCCTGCTGGACTACTTCCCCGAGGACTTCATCGTCTTCATGGACGAAAGCCACGTGGCCACGGGCCAGCTCCACGGCATGTACAACGGCGACCGCTCAAGGAAGACGACGCTCGTGGACTACGGTTTCAGGTTGCCCTCAGCCCTCGATAACCGTCCGCTCAAATTCGAAGAATTTGAGAGCCGGGTCAAGCAGGTGGTCTACGTCTCCGCCACCCCCGGCGACTACGAGCTGCAGCAGAGCGGCGGGGCCTTCGTGGAGCAGGTGGTGCGCCCCACGGGCCTGGTGGATCCCATGGTGGAAGTCCGTCCCGTGGGCACCCAGGTGGACGACCTGCTGGAGGAGATCCGCAAGACCGTAGCCCGGGACGAGCGGGTGCTGGTGACGGTGCTCACCAAGAAGCTGGCGGAGCAGCTCACGGCCTACTACCAGGAACTGGGCATCAAGGCGGAGTACCTGCACAGCGAGATCGACACCCTGGAGCGGGTGGAGCTGTTGAAGAACCTGCGCCGGGGCGTGTTCGACGTGCTCATCGGCATCAACTTGCTGAGGGAGGGCCTGGACCTGCCGGAAGTGAGCCTGGTGGCCATCCTGGACGCGGACAAGGAAGGCTTCCTCCGCAACACCCGCAGCCTCATCCAGACCATCGGCCGCGCGGCCCGTCATGTGAACGGCAAGGCCATCCTCTACGCCGATGTGATGACCGGATCCATGAAGCAGGCCATTGGCGAGACCGAGCGGCGCCGGCAGAAGCAGCTGGCCCACAACACCGAGCACGGCATCACGCCCGAGACCGTGAAGCGCAACCTGGACGACGTCATGGGCGAGGCCCTGGCCCGGGAGTTCATCAACGTCACGAAGGAGGAGCGGGCCGCCGAGGAGCCGCTGCTCTACTTGGAGGACAAGGCCTTCGAGCGCGAAGTGGCCAAGCTGGAGAAGCGCATGAAGGAGCTGGCCTCCCAGATGAAGTTCGAGGATGCCGCAGCACTCCGCGACCGCATCCTGCATGCCCGGCGGGAGCGGCTGCTGGGCACCGGCGATTCGCCCTTGGCCATGGCTTCCGGACCCGTGGTGGAGTAGGGGCGTCTAGCGCAAGCCCTCGTAGAGGTAGAGCTCGGACAGCACCCTGCGATAGGCGTAGGCGTATCCCCTGGCGTCCGGCGTGAGGAGGAAGTTGCTGACCGTCATCCCCGCAAGGTCTTCAGGGGCGATCTCCAGAAGCTTCTTCCGAGCCCCGGTGGCGAGGTCGAGGTGCGTCACGGTGCAGGGCATCTCGTGCAGGTCCACCACCCATAGTCCCTTGCCATCAGGCGCCCACCGCACCACGCGTTCCATGGCGCGGAGGCCCGGGATGGGTTGGGACTTGCCGTCGTCCAGGGAGAGGATCCGGTCCTCCTGCTCGCTGAGGCGGGTGGTGATGCGGCGCCCGTCCGGGCTGATGGGCTGTCCGAAGAACTGGTACCCCGGCGCCGTCAGGGACTCCGCTGGCCGGCCGTCCAGGGGGATGGCGAAGAGCCGGGTTCCCTCGCCGGGGCGGTTGGCCTGGACCAGCAGGCGGCGGCCATCGGGGAACCAGCGCAAGCGGTGGATGGTCTCCAGGCCGGAAGAAGCGAGGGTCAGGACCTCCCCGGCCCCGGTCGGGAAGATCTGGATCTCGTTGCGGGCTCCCGGAACGAGCGCCGCCACCCGGTGCCCATCGGGACTGAGGATGGGGTAGGCGCCCTTGGCCAGCCGCACCGCCGGGCTTCCATCCGTCTTCCTCAGGTAGATGTCGTACTGGATCCCCGAACCTTCACCCTGCTCGTTGAAGATGAGGGTGGACCCGTCGGCGGAGAGATCCTGCACCAGGGACCAGTCCAGCCAGGAAAGCTCGCGTTCGCGGTCGGCACCGGGCCGCAGGCTCTGGATGCCCGTGCGCATCACCTCCTTGGCGAGGAGCACTCGGCGTCCGTCGCGGGAGATGTCATGGAGCGTGAGGGGGGCGGGCACATTCAGGACGAGCCTTGGTTCCCCTGACCCGACGGCATAGAGGCCCCTGGCCACGCCGTGCGTGGCGGCCGTGAACCAGACCTCGTTCCCCTTCCAGGCCAGTCCCTGGATGCTGGGCCAGGCCCCGGTCAGGGGATGGCGGTTTCCCTGCCGGTCCACCACGACGGGATAGCCCGCATCGTCGCCGGACACCGGATGCTCCAGGTAGGCGACCCGATCGCCCTTGGGCGAGACCCTGGGGTGGCTGATCCAGCCGGAGGATTCGGCGATGGGGTGTCCCAGCGGGAACTCGAGGCGGGCCTTGCCGTCCGCATTGCGGACCACCAGCAGCTCCGATCCATCCGGGCTCCAGTCCGCGGCCACCACCTGCTCCATCAGGGCTCGCGGGGCGCCTCCGGCCAGGGGAACCACCCCCAGGGTGCCCCGCCACATCCAGCTCTGGATGGGGCGGCTGCCCAGGGCGACGGCGAGCTCTCCGGTGCGGGAGAGGCCCAGGAGATCCGCCTCGGGCAATTCAAGGGTGCGGCTCTCGGGGCTGTCGGGGCGGGTGGACTGGACCATGAGCGGGCCGCCAGACCAGGCGGCGCTGTAGAGCACCTCCTGGCCATCGGGGCTCAGCCGCGCGTTCCGGATCAGCCCCTGCCGGAAGGTGAGCCGCTTGAACGTGGGCGGTTCCCGGTGGTCCAGGTGATGGCCGAGGCCGAAGCCCAGGCCTCCCAGGACCAGCGCGAGGGCCACCCACCCCACCCGGCCCTGGAAGATGCGGGCCAGCCCCTGGAGCGTCACCCCCTTGCGTTGGAGGGCCGCCAGGCGGGATGCCAGCTGCTGGGCCGTGGGGAGGCGGTCTTCCGGATTCTTCTCCAGGCAATGCTTCAGGAGGTCGATGAGCTCGGGCGAATAGGGGCTGGGGGATGCGGTCCGCATCGGCGGCTCATCCTTGAGGATGGCGTTGAGGACCTCCACCGGCGACTCTCCCGAGAAGGCGCGGCGGCCGAACAGCATTTCGTACAGCAGGATGCCGCAGACGAAGAGGTCAGCCCTTGGATCCACCTCCCGCCCACGGATCTGCTCCGGAGCCATGTAGCCGACCGTGCCCATCATGGTCCCGACCTGGGTCTGGTGGCTCGTTTCGGGGCGCTGGATCAGGGTCTGCTCATCCAGAAGGGTCGGGAGCGCCTTCGAAAGGCCGAAGTCCAGGATCTTGAGGCGGCCCTCCTTGGTGATGAATAGGTTCCCCGGTTTCAGGTCCCGGTGGATGATCCCCCGTTCGTGGGTGGCCGCCAGCCCCAGGGCCAACTGGTGGGCCAGGTCCATGGCCTCATCCGGAGGGAGGGCGCCGCGCAGGAGGCGCTCATGGAGTGTCTCGCCCTCGAGGAGCTCCATGGCGATGTAGGGTGTCGGGCCATCCGTGTCCCAGCCGTAGATCGCCGGCAGGGCGGGGTGCTCGATGGCCGCCAGGGTCCGTGCCTCCTGCTGGAAGCGGGCCAGCCGCTCGTCAGCCTGGGCCGAGGCGTGGCCCAGTACCTTGAGGGCCACGGGGCACTGGGTCCGAGTATCCAGGGCACGATAGACCTGCCCCATCCCGCCCAAGCCAAGGGGAGACTGGATCTCATAAGGGCCAAGCCGGGTTCCGGGCGGGATCATGGGGGTGGGAAGATTGTGGCTTTGATTAAAGAGAAATCCAAGTCGAACTTCCAGGCCCGTGTCCGCTATTTTGCGTACTGCCGGATGACCCGCTCGATGGCGGCCCGGCACGCGGCGCAGAACCCGACCTCGTCGCGCGTGAACATGAGGCAGTCCTCCTGGCTTCGGAAGTAACCCTTGGCCTCGTAGTTGGCGCCCTCGAAGGCGCCCACCTTCCCGCTGTGGGCGTCGGTGCCCAGGAGCTTTGTCTCGAAGACCTTCTCCCGCGCGAAGAGCGCGTCCATCTCGGACTCGGGCTTGTTGGCGGCGCGGATGGCGCGGCGCTCCTTCTGGTAGGCGTGGCTGTGCGCTTCGAATTCGTCCTTCTTCCAGGGGGTGGGCAGGGGCACGCCGGGGCTGAGAAGGGCGCCCCACTTGGGCTGCTTCGGGTGGGCGGTGACATTGGGCTCCCAGGGCTCGGGCCGCTCGGGGCTGTTGGTGACGGCCACGTCCGAGGTGTAGTACTCGTCCGCCAGGCCCGCGAAGTGGTGGCCGAACTCGTGCACGAACAGGTAGCCGATGGTGCTGTTGCCCGCCGAGGCCGTGCTGTAGAGGTTGTGGATGCCGCCGCCGCCGTAGGTCTCGGAGTTGGTGAGGATCTCCACGAACTCGTAGGGGGCCTGGGCCGCGATGTCGCGCCAGGTCCGGTTGTCGAAGGTCAGCACGTAGCGTTCGCTGCCGAAGGCGTCATAGGTGGCGCCAAGCGGAGAGCGCTTGTGGACGCCGGTGGAAGGCCGGGAGATGCCGCTCTCCTTCGCGGGCGGGCAGAGGGCCCAGACGTTGAAGTCGTTGCGGTGCTCCTTGAAGGGCGTCTGCTGGAAGAGCAGCTCCATGACCTTGCGCGCCTGCTGCTCGAACTTGCCCCGCTCGGCGGCCGTGTAGCCGTCGCCCAGGATGAGGAAGTCCACTTTGTCCGCCGGATCGCCGGCCTTCTGGAGGGCGATGAGGGTACCGGCTTCGGGAGCCGGGGCCCGCTCGATGAGGGGGTCCTTCGGATCGAGGTCGAAGGTCCAAAGGGTCCGGAAGACGTTCTTGGCATCCCGCTTCTTCACCTGGATGCGCACCGGCGCGTCGGGCTGGGGGAAGCGCAGGGATTCGGAGAAGCTCCGGCTGAGGGCCTTCGCCTCGTCCGTGGTCTCCCACTCGCCGTAGATGCTGGCGAAGCCGCGTGAATAGAGGATCTTCCCCGTGGCCTTGTCGGCCACCTCGAAGCAGTACTTCCCGAGGTTGCTGTCATCGACGGCCTTGGTGAGGTCGCCAGGCCAGGGCAGGGGCTCCAGCACCACGCGGTCCACCCCGAAGCGTTCCGAGGCCGCATCCCCGGTATGGCCGTAGTCCACCCGCAGGGTGCGGGGCGGGGCAGCCAGGCAGGCCAGGGCCGTGAGGGAGAACAGCAGGCGACGGATCATGGGGGCACCTCGCCTTCGAGGATAGACTGGTCCCCTGGAGTCACGAATGCTCACCTCGAAACAGCGCCAGTTCCTCAAGGCCGAGGCCCATCACCTGAAGCCCGTCATGCATGTGGGCAAGGGCGGGGTGTCGCCGGCCCAGGCCACGGAGCTGGACGTGATGGTGGACAGCCTCGAACTGGTGAAGATCAAGATCAACCAGAACAGCTTCGAGGACGAGGCCTCCGCGGCCGCGGCCCTTTGCGCCGCCGTGCCGGGGCTGGAGCATGTCTGGACCATCGGCCACACCATGCTGTTCTTCCGGCCGAGTCGGACCCATGACACGCGGTATCCTTTGCCCACCTGATCCGAGCCCGACGCACATCCACCCCAGGAGCCCGCCCGAGGAGTTCCGATGCCCTACTTGTCATGGATGGAGGGGAGCCAGCCCTTCCGGCATGCCGTGGTGGAGGACCTCTGCGTCCTGGGCCGGGATCCGCTGGGCTGCGGGCTGAGCCGGCCGGGACAGGGTACTGTCTCACCGGTCCATGCCGTCCTCTCGAAGACCGAGGGTGCCTGGTGGGTGAAGGACCTGGGCTCCATCAGCGGCACCACCCTGAATGGACACGCGGTCGGTTCCGCGCCGGAGGGCCCTCTGCGCGATGGGGATGAGCTGGCGCTGGGTTCCTGGCGCCTCACCTTCACCCACGGCTTCCCGGGGTTGGACGGGACGACCTTCGCCGAGCACGTGGGGGACCTCTTCGACGAGATCCGCCTGCAATCGGACCGGCCGGCCTGGTACCTCGCAGAGCTGAAGCAGCTCTACGGCGCCACGGAGCGGCTGCTGGGGGAAGCCGATTCCAACACCCTGGGACGCGCCCTCCTCGAGGAATCCCTCCGCCTAACCTCGGCCGACCGAGGCCTGTTCGTCGCACGGCTCGAACCGGGCGGCTGGCGGGTGATCCACGCCGCTGGAGAGGCCACGGAGGAGCTTGCCCCCCCAGCGTCGGTGCTCGCCTACGTGGCCCGCGAGTGCACCTCCATCCTTTCGAACCAGCCCCTGGCGGACCCCAGGTTCGAGGAAGCCGGCGCGCTGGAAGACAGCCCCGGCTGCTTCCTCTGCGCGCCGCTGATGGAGGAAGGGCAGGCCTTCTCCGCCCTCTACCTCGAGCGCCAGCCTGGCGGAATTCCATTCACCCGGCTCGATCTGGCCACCCTCCAGGCCTTCTCCCGCCGCGGCGTTCTCGTCCTGCGGCAGGCCCGTCTCCAGCGGAAGGCCGTCGAGCAGGCCGAGCAGCAGGGCGAGCTCCTGCGTCTCCGCAAGCAGATCCAGCAGGACTCGGAATGCTGGGATGAGCTGCTGGCGGCCATGGTCGGCTCGGTCCGCCGGATCCAGAGCTGGGTAAGGGAGCAACAGGACCCGGAAGGGGATGCTCTCCGATTCCACCTGGAGCGCCTTGCTGCCCTGGTCGAGGAGGGACGGTGCCAGGACGATCCCAGGACGCCCGCGGCGACCGGGCAGTCGATCGGGCTCGCCTCCCTGCAGGAGGACCTGGCGCTGCGGTGGCGCTCCCTGCTGGACCTCCGGGGCATCCGATGGACGGCCGATCCTCCGCCCCAGGGGGCGGTGTGGTGGCTGGGCGGATCCCTGCTGCTGGCGCTGGACGGCCTGGTGGAACCCCTGGTCATGCAGCTGCCTCCCGGCGCGGAACTGACGGTCCGGTGGGGCCACGAACCCGGGCGCTACCTGCTGAGGATCCAGTTCTCGGCTGGACTCCGGGGGCCCTCGCCGGACGGCTGGAGCCAGCGGGTGCTGAAGGAATCAGGTATCCGCTGGCGCTGGGCGGACCGCCTGCTGGAGGTGCTCCTGCCGGAGGGACCAGAAGCCATGCCGGACGAGCCGATGCGGCCCCTGCTGGGCCTGGTCAGCGAGGACCTCGGGCTGGTGGGCCTGTTCCAGGCCGTGGCCGAGGCGGGAGACCTGGGGCTCCTGCCGCTGGAATCCGAGCCCCCTCCGCCGCCCCTGCCGATCCACCGCTTCCTCGTCATCGACGCCAAGGGCACACCGGATGCCGAGGCGACCATCCGGGCCTACCGCCGTCATCCCGCCTTCGCCACCACGCCGATCCTCGTCGTCCGATGCGCCGAGGGGGATACGCCTGGCCTGATCGAGGCCGGCGCCACGGACTGGCTGGCCGATGGGTTCGGCTGGGAAGCGCTGCACCAACGCCTGCGGGTGCTGCAGGGCCACACTGAACTCCGCCAAAGGGCCCTGGCGGCCGAGCGCCTGGAATCCTTCCGCCAGATGGCCGGCACCCTCAAGCATGAGATCAACAACCCGCTGGCGGTCATCTCGATGCAGGTGGAGATGCTCCAGCGGAAGTATCCGGAGGAGGCCAAGCTCGCCAAGATCGGCGAGATGGTCGATCGCATCCAGGGCCTGCTGCAGGTGCTCCAGAAGATGCGGGAGACGCCCACGGAGGGCTATGCGGATGGGTCAAGCATCCTGAAGCTGGGGTAGGGGAGCTGTCAGCTGTCAGCTGTCAGCTGTCGGAAGCCGCGTTCGCTGAGCAGGGCCTGCACGGGCCAGTCGTGGGGGTCCACGGGGATGGGCAGGTGCATCTGGGCCTCGAAGCCCACGCCCACGGTGAGGACCTCCTCCGGCAGCCTGGCGAGAAGGGCGTCGTAGAAGCCGCGGCCATAGCCGATGCGGTAGCCCTCGTCGTCGAAGGCGAGGCCTGGCACGAGCAGCAGCTGCACCGGCGGAAGGAAGTGCTGGGCCAGGGCCGGCTCGAGGAGGCCCCAGTGGCCTTTCTCCAGGGGTTCCGTGCCCCAGGCCAGCCGGGGAGGCTGGGTCGAGGCCACCCGGGGGAAGAACCAGAGCCAGTCCGGATGGGCTGCCACCGTGGGGCGCAGGTCGATCTCGGAGCCGAAGGGCCAGAACGCTCCCACGCGGGTCAGGCGGCGGTCGCGGCAGAAGCGGTCGAGGTGGGTGGCGATGGCGGCGGACCAGCCAGCGCGGTCCGCCGCCGGCAGCGCGTCCCGGCGGGCCTTGAGGTGGGCGCGGTACTCGGCTTTGGTTTCCACGCCTTCACCACACCAGACCGGCGCCCGCCCCGTCAACGGAGTATCCTCGCACCTGGAGCGATGCCGCCATGACCCCACGTTCCCTGCTGCTGACCCTCGCCGCCGGCTTGGCCCTCGGGGCCTTCCAGCCCGCCCGGGCGCAACCCGGAGACCAGAACCCGGCCACCACCACCCTGGTTCAGTCTGTTCCGGTCGAAACGGGCCTGGCGGATCCCACCTTGGCGTTCGCCAAAGATGCCTGGGTGGCGATGATCCGCGAGGCGAAGGCCAGCGTGGATGCGGCGGAGTTCTACGTCACCAACCGCCCCGGCAGCGCGCTGGAGCCCGTGCTCGTGGAGCTGGAGAAGGCCGGGGCCCGTGGGGTGAAGATCCGTTTCCTGCTCTCGGCAAAGATGCTCGACCAGGATCCCGCCTCGGTGGCCCGGATCCGGAACATTCCCGGCGCGGAGGTGCGGAGCTTCGACCTGGTCGGCGTCTCCCGGGGCATCCTCCATGCCAAGTACTTCGTGGTGGATGGCCGCGAGGCGGCCCTGGGCAGCCAGAACTTCGACTGGCGGGCCCTCGAGCAGATCCATGAGCTGGGCGTCCGGACCACGGATCCCCGGATCGTCACCCGGCTCACGGAACTGTTCGCCCTTGACTGGGCCTTCGCCGGAAACCGGAAGCTGCCGGACCTTCCGGGCCGGTCTGTCCCCGTCCTCCGGCCCGACACAGAGTTGGTGGCCAGCCCGCCCTTCCTCACCCCGAAGGACATCCGGGCCGCCATCGACGCCCTGGTGGAGCTGATCGGCCAGGCGAAGCAGAGCGTGCGGGTGCAGTTGCTCACCTATTCGCCCATCGCGGGACAGGACCGCTTCTGGCCGGTGCTGGACGATGCCCTGCGGGCCGCCGCGGTGCGGGGGGTCCATGTGCGCCTGATGGTGTCCGACTGGGTGCTGGGCGGCCGCGCCCTGCCGCACCTCAAGGCCCTGACACTGATCCCGAATCTGGAGGTGAGGGTGGTCTCCATTCCCGAGGCGAAGGAGGGGCACATTCCCTTCGCCCGCACCATCCACAGCAAGTACCTGGTGGTGGACGGCATGCACCTGGCCCTGGGCACCAGCAACTGGGAGGAGAGCTACTTCACGGATTCGCGCAACGTCGAGCTCATCTTCCGGGACTCGCCCCTGGCCGCCCAGGCAGTGCGCATCCACGACCGACTCTGGAACAGCTCCTACGCCTTCCCGCTGGACCCGGCGAAGGTTTATGAAAAGCGGAAGGTGGACTAGGCGGTCTACCTAGACCTGGGCATAGACGTTGTAGAGGTTGTCCCGCTCCAGGGCATCGAAGCCGGCGTCTTCGATGAGGCGCACCAGCTCGTCGCGGCGGAGGCCCTGGGGGGTCTTGGCGCCGGCGTCATGGGCGATCTCCTCCGCGATGACGGTGCCGTCCACGTCGTCCGCCCCGTAGCTCAGGCCGGCCTGAGCCAGGCCCGGCGAGATCATCACCCAGTAGGCCTTGATGTGCGGGATGTTGTCGAGCAGCAGCCGGGCCACGGCGATCTCGCGCAGGTCCTGCGTCCCTGTGGTCTCGTGGATGACGTGCGTGGCGCTCAGCTCGTTGTCCTCGTTCTGGTAGGCCAGGGGGATGAAGGCCAGGAAGCCCTGGTAGCCCGCGGCCTGGGAGCGGTCCTGCAGGTTGCGCAGGCGCAGCAGGTGGTCCACCCGGTGGCGGGCCTCCTCGATGTGGCCGTAGAGCATGGTGCAGTTGGTGGGCAGGCCCTTGCGGTGGCACAGTGCCGCCGTGTCCAGCCACACCTGGGCGTCCTTCTTGCCGATGCAGATCTGCTCGCGCAGCGCCTCGTCGAAGATCTCCGCGCCGCCGCCGGGGCAGCTCTCCAGGCCCGCGGCCATGCAGCGGTCCAGGAAGGCCTCGGTGCTCAGGCCCGAGATGCGGGCGTAGTAGTCCATCTCGATCATGGTGAAGACCTTGAGGTGGATGGACGGGAATCGCGCCTTGATCTTCGTGAACAGGTCCTCGAAGTAGTCGATCTTGAGCTTGGGATTGTGGCCCGAGGTCATGTGCAGCTCGCGGACACCGGCGTTCTCGGGCTTCTCCAGCTCGGCGATGATCTGCTCGGCCGAGAGGGCGTAGGCCCGGGGGTCGCCGGGCTTGGCTTGGAAGGCGCAGAACTGGCAGTGGGTGAAGCAGACGTTGGTGTAGGACAGCCGGCGGCTCATGACGTAGTAGGCGGCCCGCCCGTTCTTCTGGAGGCGCACGTGGTGGGCCATGGCGCCCACGCCCGTGAGATCCGGGCTCTCGTAGAGCAGCAGACCGTCGTCAAAGGTCAGGCGCTCGCCGCGCAGCACTTTGTCCGCCAGGGGCAGCAGGCGCGGGTCACGGATCTTCGAATGGAGTGACAACATCGAAACCTCGATCCATCAGTTTAACGCCCCGGCAAGGAATCGGTCTCCTTCTGAAAAGGAACCATGGGAAAGCGGAGGAAAGCGGAGAAGCTGAGGAAAGCTGAGAAAAGCGGCAGGAGGCACCTGGATCACGATGGCCTCCGCTCTCCTCCGCCTTTCCGCTTTCCTCCGCTTATCAAATGCCTTCTGCCTTTGTTTATTCCAGCCCTTCATGGATGCGGCGCACGAGGCTGGGGCCCTCGAAGATGAGGGCGCTGTAGATCTGGGCCAGGGCTGCACCGTCGTCCAGGGCGCCCAGCACGTCCTCCGCGGTCCCCAGGCCGCCGCAGGCCACCAGGGGCAGGCGGCCGCGCAGGGCGGACAGGATGCGCTTCCGAACCTCCCGGGCTCTGGGCTTCAACGGCGCGCCGCTGAGGCCTCCGGCGCCCTTGGATTCCACCAGGGCCCGCAGGGGTTCGGCCACGACGCCGCGATCCAGCGTGGTGTTGGTGGCAATGAGCCCGGAGATGCCCGAGGCCACGGCCGCCTCCACGATGGCATCCAGGTCCTCCGGGGCCAGATCCGGCGCCAGCTTCAGCAGCAGGGGCTGGCGCTCCAGGCCCATCTCCTGGCGCAGGTCCAGCATGCCTGCCAGCAGAGGCTTGAGGGCCTCCGGCGCCTGCAGGTTCCGCAGGCCCGGCGTGTTGGGGCTGCTCACGTTCAGCGCGATGTAGTCCACCTGCGGCGCGATCAGCCGGTAGGCCGCTCGGTAGTCGTCCAGAGCCTGAGCTTCGGGCGTCTCCTTGTTCTTGCCCAGGTTGCCGCCCACGATCAGGCCCGCCGGGCGGCGCTTCAACCGCGCGGCCACCACGTCCGCGCCCTCGCTGTTGAAGCCCATGCGGTTGAGGATCAGGCCCGCTTCGGGAAAGCGGAACAGGCGGGGCTTCGGGTTCCCGGGTTGCGGGCGCGGCGTGACGGTGCCGATCTCCACATGGCCGAAGCCCAGGCTCTTCCAGAGGGGCAGCAGGGTGGCGCCCTTGTCGAGGCCCGCGGCCAGGCCCAGGGGGGTGGGGAAGTCGAGGCCGAAGACCGTCCGGCGCAGGGCGGCGGGGTGCTCCGGCTGCGGCAGGCGCGGGAAGGCGCAGGCTCTCGCCCCCAGCCAGAACGCCAGGTTGTGCGCGGTTTCGGGATCAAGGCGGAAGATCAGCGGGCGCAGTGCCCGGTACAGATCCATCACTTCACCGTGACGGTGGCTGAAGCGAGGATGTCAGGGAAGTCCTCCCGGCGAACCTCCACATGGAAGACGCCCGGTGAGGCAGGAGCGGTGTAGAGGCCGGCGCCCGTGATGCTTCCTCCATCAGGCTCCACCACGCGCCATCCCACGGGCTGACGCATGTAGCGGACGCCCTCGGGGTAGTTGATCTCGGCCTGGAAGGCCTGGGTGGTCCCCTTCGCCAGGCTCACGGCCACGGGGCGTAGGCTCAGGGTCGGCTTGAAGGGCTCGGCGGGCTTGGCGGGCACGGTGTTTCCCGGGGCGGTGCAGGCGAAGGCCAGCAGGAGGGGGAGGAGGGGCAGGGCGCGCATCAGCATGGAAACCTCACACTCCGGTCATCTCGGTCACGCGGTCCATCACGAGGGGAGGCTCCGTCCGGGCCTGGACTTCCTCCCGGGTGACACCCGGGGCCACCTCCACCAGTCGCAGGCCTTCGCGGCCAGGCACCACGTCGATGACGGCCAGATCGGTGATGATGCGATGGACGCAGCGCTGGCCCGTGAAGGGCAGGTTGCACTTGCGGAGGATCTTGGGCTCGCCGTCCTTGCTGGTGTGCTCCATCACCACCACCACCCGCTTGGCCGAGGCGACCAGGTCCATGGCGCCGCCCATGCCCTTGACCATCTTCCCCGGGATCATCCAGTTGGCGAGGTTGCCCTCCATGTCCACCTGCATGGCGCCCAGGATGCTGAGGTCGATCTTGCCGCCGCGGATCATGGCGAAGCTGTCGGCGCTGCTGAAGAAGCTGGCGCCCGGCGCCGTCGTCACGGTCTGCTTGCCGGCGTTGATGAGATCCGGGTCCACCTCCTCCGGCGTGGGGAAGGGGCCGATGCCCAGCAGGCCGTTCTCGCTCTGGAGGATGACCTCCATGCCTTCCGGGATCACATTGGCGATGAGGGTGGGGATGCCGATGCCCAGGTTCACGTAGTAGCCGTCACGCAGTTCCTGCGCCGCGCGGCGGACGAGCTGATCGCGGGACAACGCCATGCAGACCTCGAAAAGGGGAACCAGGATAGCGCAGGCGGCCGGAGCCTCAGAAGACGCGGAAGCTCTGGAAGAGGGTGAACGTCCAGCCCCAGCGGGCGGAGGATCCCGGAACCTCGTCCCGCCGCGAGGCCAGGGAGGCGCCGATGCGGCCCGTGGGCGTGCGCCACTGGGCCTCGCCTTGGAGGAACCAGAACCCCGGGGGGAGGGGAGAGGCCGATGTGCCCCGCACACCCCGCAGGCGCCCTTGGCCTTCAAGAAAGAGGGGCATGCCGAGCTCCATCGTCCGGGTGGTGGCTTCGCCGCCGAAGGCGGTGCCCAGGGAGTCGCCGAAGGTCGAGGAGCCCGCGAGGTAGGCTGGCCGAGTGAAGGTCCCTGGATGATTGGACGGAGCGGCCCCGGCGTAC
Organism: Geothrix sp. SG200; assembly: GCF_022808935.1. Taxonomy (GTDB): domain Bacteria; phylum Acidobacteriota; class Holophagae; order Holophagales; family Holophagaceae; genus Geothrix; species Geothrix alkalitolerans. The sequence continues at coordinate 207,562 of NZ_JAKZFR010000002.1, read as the reverse complement.
TCGAGCCCGAAATCCCACCGGTCCCAGACCAGCTGGAACCCGCCGAGGGTGCGCGCCGGCGTCAGCGTGAGGGCCCGGCTGTCCGGGGCTGTAGTCCGGGACAGGTGGATGGCTGCGCCCCGGGCCCCCGCGAAACGGGCCAGGGCAGGGATCCGCACCTTCACCTCCACCAGGCTCCAGCTTCGGGCGGATGAAGCGGGAGCCGCCCGGCCGGCAGAGTCCTCGCCGCCTTCCATTCGGACGGAGCCGAGGCTGGCCTCCAGCACCGGGCCGAAGGCCGCCCGGATCATGCCTCCGTAGAGCCGGGGCCGGCGCAGATCCAGCCCGCGTGCCTGGGCGGCGAGGCGGGCCTCACGATCGGAGATCCAATCGGGGATGGGGCGATCAGCTTCCAGCCGGCCGGCGAAGGCCTCGGCCTGCCAGTGCCCGAAGGGCAGCGAAGCCTCAGGGGTGCTCCATGAGAGGCGGGGGAAGGGGCGCGCGGCATCGCCCAGCAGGTCGCCGCCATCGAACCCTGCTCCCCAGGCCAACGGCTGCTGTTCCAGGGCCAGCCGCCATCCTGATTCCCACTGGTAGGCGATCGCGGCGCGGAGGAGGTAGCCGCGGGTCATCCCGCCGTCCCGCAGGACCAGGGCCGTGGCGGCCACGGACCAGCTTCCGGTGACGTAGCGGCCCTGGAGGCCCAGCCCCCAGCCCTGCACCGCCTGGCCCAGCCCCTCGCCCCCGACAAGCGGCACGTACCGGCCCTCCGATCCCGCTCCCCCCAGGCCCACTTCCAGGGACGGGAAGGCCAGCGGCGGAAGGGGCTCCTCGCCCGTGGTCCAGGTCCGCTGGGCCTGTCTCAGGGCGGTCGCGCCATCCTGCAGCACGGGGGCCTGGGCGCACAGGCCGGTTGCCAGGCCCATCACCGCGATGGGAAACGGCCAGTGCCTCACGGTTCCAGCACCTTGACGGACAGGATCCTCGCGCCCAGCTCGAGGTCATCGAGGACCTTCATGGCCGCGTCCAGGTTCTCCACCTCGCCCATCCGCGTGTATTTCCCGGTGAGGTGGGGTGTGGCGTTGGTGGTGATGAAGAACTGGCTGCCGCCCGTGTCCTTGCCCGCGAGCGCCATGCCCACGCTGCCGGGGCCGTACCAATCGAGGCTGTCTTCGCAGCGGACGGTGTATCCGGGCCCGCCGTCCATGGTGTCGAAGGGCGAGCCCATCTGCACCACAAAGTCTGGGACCACCCGGGGCACCAGCCGGCCGTTGAAGTAGCCCTTCCTGGCCAGCAGGACAAGATTGGCGATGTTCATGGGGGCGACGGTGGGGTCGAGGCGGAGCGTGATGCTGCGCTTTCCGCTCAGGGAAATGCGGAGTCGGAGAGGCTTGCCGCGCCCGGCGAGGCGGATGGCTTCCCGGAGGATTGCGGTGTCGTTCGCGGTGGGTTTCGGGGCTCTGGGCCAGGGTGTGGCGGGATCCAGCTTCACGAGGGCCTGGTAGGCCTCCCAGCGGCAGGTCCAGTTGGGATGCTGCAGCCAGGGGCGAAGCCGGGCTTTCTGTTCCTCCAGGGGCAGCTTCCACCGGCCATAGCTCTGGATCAGCGTCTGCTGGGGCTCGAACTGGACGTCGGTCCAGACGCGTCTGGTGAGGGCCTCCAGATCGGTGGGGGCCGATGGGAGGTCCTCGATGCCGGCGGCGCGGGCGGTGGCGTCCGTTCCTGCGAGGAGACGCGCCCGGACAAGATCCGCCCGGACCGGGTTTTGGATCCGCAGGGCGGGGAGGAGGGTGCCCATCATCAGGGGGGTGGTGGCGCCGAAGGGAGCCTCCTGGTTCATGAGCGTCCGCAGGCCGGGCAGCGGGGAATCAAGCTTGGCCAGGGCCTGGAATCCGTACCACTGGGCCAGGGGATGGGCCGCACAAGGCCAGGGGCCACCTTCCACGTTGAACGCCTCCGCAGGCGCAGGCCTGGGCACGCCCTCGGCCAGCCTGGAGAGGATGCCCACGCAGGCCACGTCCAGCGTCGCCTGGTCGGGACGGGCAAGGCCGAGCCTGGCCCAGGCTGGGGATTCCGGCGAGAGCGAGGCGAACGCCGTCAGCGCCAGGTCCCGGCGCTGGGGCCAGGGCGCACGGTTCCACGCATCCATCAGCGCCAGAATGCTCCCGGGCGTGGCAGGCACCGGCGGCAGCAGCTCCTTCTCCTTTCCCGCCATCACCAGCCGCAGCCGGCCCGCCTGGGCGCGGACGGGATCAACCTTGCCGGCCTTCTGGAGGGCGTCGAGGAAGGCTCGGAGGCCGGGGGAGATCTCCGCGCCGTTCAGGCGCGCCGTGGCGAGGGACGCCTCCAGGTGCAGATGTCCGGGCCAGGTGGCGGCATCCGCGGCAACGAGGCCATCGAGGGCCAGGAGGGCCTTCGGGCTCTTGAAGCGGTTCAGGAAGAACAGGGCATCGAAGCGCTCCCGGGGCGTCCGGGCCTCCCCGGCCTTCGCCAGCCACAGCGCCTCTGAGGGTTTGTCGAGTTCCGGCGGCAGCAGGGCTGGCGCGCCGGGAGCTCCGATCCGACGGATCGTCCGATCCAGGCGGGCCCGATCCTGCGGCGCCAGGGTCCCTCTCTGGGCGTCCACGAAAGCCAGGGGTTGCCGGGCCCATTCAGCCCGGATGGCGTCGCGGGCGGTGAAGCGGGGGCCCTGGGCGAAGAGGGGCGACACCGCGAGCAGGCCGACTGCCAGGCGGGGAAGGGGGAGCGCAAGGGGCATGGGTGACTCCTCGTGGTCTCATCGGAAAGTTGCCAGTGGCTCTAAGTCTATGCGAATCCTGGAATAGCCACTGCAGGTGTCCAGGTTATGCTGGAGGGCCCACAGCCATGCCCGATCCAGATCTGGAGTTTCCGCATGTCCCACGTTGCCTCGACGGCCCGTCCAGAGAAGGTTCAAGGGGAGGCTCCGGCCTGGTTGAAGGAGCTGGACGCGGCCTCCAGGCCGGTCCCCCAGAAGGGTTCCGGGCTGGGCCGATGGATCTGCCGGCTGGTGGCTCGGGCGGCCATGCGTGGCGGACGGGATCTTGATGCGGACCAGCCCCGGTTCAACGCGGCCCTGGTTGAGGGACTCCGGCAGCTGTCAGCCACCGTGGATGAGCTGGCCTCTTTGCACCAGGCGGCCCTTCGGCAGCCGGATCATCCCATGGGGCTGCAGGAGGCGGTCCGTACCCTCCGGGAGGATCTTCGTGCGATCCAGCAGCGAATGCCTTCTGGCATCTCCCCCGTGCGGGAGAGTCAGCCGGAAGGTCAGCGGTTCGCTCCGTACTACCGGGCCTTTGAGGATGCCTTCCGCGGAAGCGAGGCGGTGATCGAATCCCGGCTGGAGGTATACCTGCCCCATGTCCGGAAGGCCTTCTCGGGCCTCCGGGATCCTCTGTGGCTCGACCTCGGCTGCGGCCGCGGGGAATGGCTCCGGGTCCTGGCGGGGGTCGGCGTCCGAGGCGTGGGCGTGGACGGCAATGCGGGCATGGCCGAGGCTGCCCGGGCCTCCGGCCTGGAGGTCCAAGTCGGGGACCTGATGGACCATCTCCGCGGCTGCGAGGCAGGAAGCGTGGATGGGCTCAGCGCCTTCCACGTGGTCGAGCACCTGCCTTTGGACCTGCTCGTGGAGCTGCTCCAGGAAGGGTTACGGGTGGTGAAACCCGGTGGTCTCCTCATCCTGGAAACGCCCAATCCCGAGAACCTGCAGGTGGGAGCCCACACCTTCTACCTTGACCCGACCCATCGCAGCCCGGTGCCGCCGGCCTTCCTGGCCTTCCTGGCCGCCCAAGTTGGATGGAGGCAGGGGGACATCCTCCGCCTGCAGGCGGACGAGCGCGACTTGGCTCGGGCGAAGCGAGCATGGCTGGGGAACAAGGCCCTCATGAAGGCCGCGGAGAGCCTGTTTGGGCCCAGGGACTATGCCCTGGTGGCGGTTCGTCCCCTGGCCTGAATCCTCTCAGCGGTACCCGGCGCGGGGCGCCTCGGCGTGGCCGGCCTCGCGGAGCACCTGCTCCTTCTGGGCAAGCTTGAGGTCCGAATCCACCATCATGGCCGCCAGGGCCCGGATGTCGGTCTTCGGCTCCCAGCCCAGGATGCGGCGGCCCTTGGACGGATCGCCTTCCAGGTGGTCCACCTCGGCGGGGCGGAAGTAGCGGGGGTCGATCTCCACGTGCTTCTGCCAGTCCAGGTCCAGGCGCCCGAAGGTGAGCCCCAGGAAGTCGCGGATGCTGATGCTCTCGCCCGTGGCCACCACGTAGTCATCTGGCGCGTCCTGCTGGAGCATGCGCCACATGGCCTCCACGTAGTCTCCCGCGAAGCCCCAGTCGCGCTTCGCGTCCAGGTTGCCCAGGAAGAGCTTGTCCTGGAGCCCCAGCTTGATGCGCGTGGCGGCCCGGGTGATCTTGCGGGTCACGAAGGTCTCGCCGCGGCGCGGGCTCTCGTGGTTGAACAGGATGCCGTTGCAGGCGAAGAGCCCGTAGCTCTCCCGGTGGTTGATCACCTGGTAGTGGGCGTAGACCTTGGCGCAGGCATAGGGGCTGCGGGGCTCGAACCGGGTGCCCTCGTGCTGGCGCGGCTTGGCGCTGCCGAACATCTCGGAGCTGCCGGCCTGGTAGAAGCGGATCTGCTTCTTCGTGTGCTTCATGTAGCTGCGGATGGCCTCCAGCAGCCGGATGACGCCCACGCCCACCACATCCACGGTGTATTCGGGCTGGTCGAAGCTCACGCGCACGTGGCTCTGGGCGCCCAGGTTGTAGACCTCGTCGGGCTGGATCTCGTCCAGCAGGTTCCGCAGGGCTCCGGCGTCGGACAGGTCGCCGTAGTGCAGGAAGAACGAGGGATCCGGCGTCTCGCCCACGTGCAGGTGGTCGATGCGGTCCGTATTGAACAGGCTGGCCCGCCGCACCACACCGTGGACCTGGTAGCCCTTCGACAGCAGCAGCTCGGCCAGGTAGCTGCCGTCCTGGCCAGTCACGCCGGTGATGAGTGCGGTCTTCTGCATGGGGCCCTCGAAGCGGAAACGTTCACTCTACCTTGCCGGAGGGGAATGGAGAAATGGCAATGGCCGAAGATTCACCGTGCGCGGGCGATGGCCTGAAGCGTGTCTTCGAGGCTGTGGGAGGGTCGCCAGCCCGTATCCGCCATCAGTCGCGAGGGGTCACCGACCAAGGTCTCCACCTCGGGGTTCGCGAACAGGGCCGGGCGGTCCTGACCGCAGGCCTTCAACAGGCCACGAACCAGCTCAGACACTCTGGTGGGTCGTCCAGAGCAAAGGTTCCAGATGGAGCCGCTGGGTGCATCGACCTCCAAGAGGCGCAAGTAAGCGTCCATGGCGTCCCGCCAATCGAGGAAATCGCGGATGTCGTCACGGCCCAGCATGCGAATGGGATTCTCACCGCGGCGGATGCGGTCCAGGAGCTCGGGCACCAGCAGGCCGGGAGCCATGCCCGGACCAAGCTGATTGAAAGGACGCACGATGAACACCTTCAGGGCCTTCCGGTGCCTCAGGGCCCACGTCTCCCCCAGGTGCTTGGAGAGGGCGTAGGGGTGGGTGGATCCCAGCGGATCCGTCTCCTTGAGGGAATGGCCGCTCGGCGCGTAGACGAAGGCGCTGGAGGCGAAAATGGCGCGGCACCCCGGCGCGACCGCTGCCAGGTGGTCGAAGACCCGCGCGGTCATGCGCAGGTTGGCGAAGACCAGGTCCTGGGTCCAGGCCAGGCCGGGCACGGAGTAGGCCGCCAGGTGGAAGGCCGCCCCCCATGGCTGATCGCCAGGCAGCGGCAACGGATCGTGGCCCAGCAGGTCCACGGCTCTGCAGCAAAGTCCTGGCGCCTCCTCGCTTCGGGCCCGATCCCAGGATTCGACCTCATGCCCGGCTTCCAGGAGGCGCGAAATAAGGGCCCGCCCCACGAATCCGGACCCTCCGACCACCAGAACTTTCATTGCGTGTGGCTCCATCCATACAGTGGCGAGTTCAAGGCGGCGGGGATCTGTCCTGAGCCGCGCCGTTCATAAGGTGGGGAAATGCTAACATCAAGGTCTTTCAGCCCAAGGCGTGGGCGGACCATGGAGGGGAATTCGATGCGCCTTGGCGTGTTCCACCCAGCTTTCGAGACGGTCGGTGGCGCCGAACTTCTGGTGGCGGCGCAAGCGCAGCATTTTCGGAGCCAGGGCGCCGCACCAGAGATCGTGACCCTCGGATTCGATGCCGACCGCTGGGGGGAGCGCCTTGCCGGAATTCCAGTGCGTACGGTGGAGAAACGGCATTGGACGGACGCCCTCTACGGATGGTCCCGGATGGCCAAGCTGCGGCGCCGCGGGCTTCGCGCCGCCGCGGCCCTGAAGCCGTACGACCTGGTGATCGCCCACAACTTCCCCTCCAGCGCCATGCTGGGGGCGGCCCCCATCCGCGCCCGCAAGATCTGGCAATGCAACGAGCCTCCGCGCGGAATCCACCGCCGCGAGGCGAACCCGGCCCTGGTGGCCAGGGTCCTGGCCTCGGGAGGGCAAGGCCCGGAAGAAGCCACCATCGTCTTCGCGAAGGATCTAGAGGCGCACGATCGGGCCATGGCGGGAAAAACCGACCTTCGGGCCCGCCACGACTACGATCTGGAGGTGGTGAAGGGCCTCGATCTCATCTACGCCATCAGCGAGTTCAGCCGGGACAATGCCCGGCGCATCTACGGCCGGTGCCGGGAGGAAGTGATCTATCCCATCGTGCGGTTTCCCGAAGGTGGCCGGAACCGCGCGGGCCTGGAACGCTCGGTGCGCCGGGTGCTGGTCCATTCCCGCCTGGAGGTGCTGAAGAACATCGATACCGTCATCCGGGGATTCGCCCTCTTCCAGGCTGCCAGCCCGGTTCCCTGCGAGCTTCACGTGGTGGGGACGGGCCCCCTCAAGGAACGGCTGGAACAGCTGGCGGCCGCTAGCTGCAGGGCAGGGTCAGTCCGGTTCCATGGCTACCTCCCGGACGAGGATCTCCGCCGCGTCTACGAAGCCTGCGATGTCCTCGCCCTGCTGACGCTGGATGAACCGTTCGGTATGGTCTATCCGGAGGCTGCGGCCAAGGGGCTCCTCATGGTGGGGCCGGATCATGGCGGCCCACTGGAGATCCTGGATGGGGGCAGGCTCGGGTGGGTGGTCGACGCCTTCTCCCCGGAGGCGCTGGCGGAGGCTCTGGCGCAGGTGTGGCGCCTCGACGACGCCGAAGCGGACCGACGCCGGGAAGCCGCCGATCAGGCCTGCCGGGCTCGGTACGGCATCGAGGCCGTGGGTCCCCAGCTCATGGCGCTTTTATCGGAAGCCTGACCCAGGCCGCCTGAATTAGACTGGGGGATGCTCTTCGACTCCCCTTCTTCCTTCGGCCGGACCTTCCGCATCGTCACGTTCGGCGAGAGCCACGGGCCGGCCGTGGGGGTGGTGATGGACGGTGTGAAGCCGGGGCTGCCGTTCGACCTGGAGGCCATCCAGAAGGAGCTGGATCGCCGCCGCCCGGGCCAGTCGGAGCTGGTGACGCCCCGGAACGAAGCGGATCGCGTGCAGGTGCTCAGCGGCGTCTTCGAGGGGCGCACCACGGGCCATCCCATCGCCCTGGTGGTGTTCAACGAGAACCAGCGGAGCGGCGACTACAAGGCCATCTCAGATTTGTTCCGACCCGGCCACGCGGATCTCACCTATGACCGGAAGTACGGGATCCGCGACCCCCGCGGCGGTGGGCGCAGCAGCGGCCGCGAGACGCTGGCCCGCGTGGCCGCCGGCGCCTGGGCCAGGCAGCAGCTTGCGGGCATGGGGGTGACGGTACGCGGCTTCAACCGCGAGATCGCGGGCATCGCCGGGACCTCGGTGGATTGGGCCTTCGTGGAATCGAATCCCCTCCGGGTGGCCGACCCTGCGACCTTTCCCGATCAGCGGGCCGCCGTGGAGTCCGCCCTGGCCGACGGCGACAGCGTGGGGGGCGTTTGCGAGGTGTGGATCGAGGGACTGCCCGTGGGGCTGGGCGACCCGGCCTTCGGCAAGCTGGACGGCCTGCTGGCCCTGGCCTGCATGTCCATCGGCGCCGTGAAGGGCGTGGAACTGGGCGCCGGCTTCGAGAGCGCCCGCCGCCGCGGCAGCGAGAACAACGATCCCCTGGGCCCGGACGGGCCTCTGAAGAACGACGCCGGCGGCACCCTCGGCGGCATCAGCACGGGCGCCCCGGTGGTGGTGCGCCTGGCCGTGAAGCCCACCAGCTCCATTTCGAAGACCCAGAAGACCATCGATCGCGACGGTCATGCCGCGGACATTTCGACCAAGGGACGCCACGACCCCTGCATCGCCCCACGCATCGTGCCGGTGGCGGAAGCCATGTGCGCCCTGGTGGTCTACGATGCCTGGCTCACCCAGCAGGCGCTTCGGGAGGGCTCGGTGGCGCCGCTGGCGGAATGGGACTGGCAGGCCATCGAGGAGCTGTTCCGGGGATGATCGTTGTGATGACCGCCACGTTCATGGCGCCATGACGAACTGATGACCTTGCCCGCCCAGGGCCAATTGACAATCGGATCCGATATGGAACCCGTCCTCCTCAGTTTCCACGCTCCCATCCATGATCTGGAGCAGGTGGCCCAGCATGTGGTGCGGGATGGCGTGCCGGCCCGCCTGCGGGACTGGCAGCGTGCCACCGGTGCCCGGGAGCTGGTGTACCTCGCTACCTGCCAGCGGGTGCTATGGATGGTGTGGGGCGGCGATCCCGCCGCGCTGGATCCGGGTCCGGGCGTACGCCGCTATGAAGGCGAAGAGGCCTGGGTGCATCTCCTGGCGATGTCCGCCGGGCTGGAGTCCGCCAACCTGGGCGACCGCGAGATTCCCGGCCAGATGAAGGATGCCCTCGAGCAGGCCCGCCAGGTGGGCGTGGCCGGCGACGAGGCCCAGGCGGTGTTCGAGGACGTAATCCGCGAAGGCCAGCGCCTGCGGTCCCGCCTCGGCCTGGCCGATGGCAACGTCAGCGTGGCCACGGTGGCCCTCAAGCACCTCTGCGAGGGGCTGCCCGAGGGCTCGGCCATCGCCCTGGTGGGCGTGGGTCCCATGACCCAGTACCTGGCCGAGCGCCTGCCGGAGCGCGGCTTCAAGGTGTCGGTCGCCAATCGCACCAAGAGCAAGGCCCATGACCTGGCGGACCCCTTGGGGCTGGCGGTGGTGGACCTCCCCCTGCTCCAGCGCGACCCCGCTGGATTCCAGGCCATCGTGAGCGCCACGGCCGCGCCCGAGCCGATCTTCACGCTGGACGCCTGGCAGACCCTCAAGCGTCCGCTCCTCCGCATCCTTGACCTGGCTCTGCCGCCGGATTCCGAGCCCGGCCTGGAGCAGCTGCCCTGGGTCCACCGCGTGGACCTCTCCGCCTTCCTGGCCCAGACCGCCACGGCGCGGGCCCAGCGGGCCGAGGCCGCCACCAAGGCCGAAGCCTTCCTGGTGGGGGCCGCCGGTCGCCTGCGCCATCGTGCCCATGCGCGGGGCCACAAGCGCCACCTCGCCTCAGCCCAGGAGCGTCTGGATTCCGCCTGGGGCGCCCTGGAGGCCGAGGTGAAGGCCCTGGAAGATTCCATGCAGGGGCTGGACGAGGCCCAGCGTGAGGCCCTCAAGGAAATCCTGACCCGGGGGCGCACGCTGGCCTTCCGCGCCCTCATCCAGACCCAGCCCAAACCGGACCCGAACGGAGAGGCAACCAAACCATGAAGCACGTCACCGTCGCCACCCGCGGATCCGCCCTGGCTGTGGGCCAGGCCGAGCCTCTGGTAAGGTTTCTCGAATCGAAGGGATACGAAGTGTCCTGGCGGAAGTTCTCCACCTCCGGCGACCAGTGGCTCCAGGGCCCCCTGGACAAGCAGGTGGGCGGAGGCTTCTTCACGAAGGAGCTGGAGGACGCCATGGTCGCCGGCGCGGCCGACCTCCTCATCCACAGCCTGAAGGACGTCTCCCTCGAGCGCCCCGCGGGCATCGTCTCCGCCTGCATCCCCAAGCGAGAGGACCCCTCCGACTGGCTGGTGATGCGACCGGACGCGCCCGAGGATCTCACCATCGGCACCAGCGCTGTGCGGCGCGAGCGTGTCCTCAGCCAGCTCTTCCCCAAGGCGCGGTTCACCTGGATCCGCGGCAACGTCCAGACCCGCCTCCAGCGCGTGCGGGACGGCGTCCTGCGGGACGCGCCGATCCACGCCACGCTGCTGGCCGCCGCCGGCCTGAAGCGCCTGGGGCTCGACCTGTCCGGTCTCACGGTCCGTCCCCTGACGCCCGACGAGCTGCCTTCGGCGCCGGGGCAGGGGGCCCTCCTGGCCGAGGCCCGGGCCGACCGGCCTGATCTCGTGGAGGTCCTGGCCGAAGTCCACGATGCCATGACCGCCCGCTGCGTCACGCTGGAGCGCCAGGTCCTGGCGGGAATCGGCGGCGGCTGCCAGCAGCCCCTGGGTGCCCTCGCCACCCCGCAGGCGGACGGCACCCTGCTGCTTCGCGCGGCCTACGCACCGGCCGGGGAGCTCCGTCGTGCCGAGGCGCGAGGCACCAATGACGCGGCCTTGCTGAAGACCGTTCTCCAGGGCATCGGCCTGTCATGACCTCCACGGCCGCGCCCCGCCTGGCCCTGGCCAGGCCCGCCCAGCATCCGCTGGCGGACACGGTGCGCAAGGCCGGCTGGGAACCCGTGCCCTATGCCTTCACCAGCCTGAAGGTCATGGCCCAGGCCCTTCCGATGCCGTTCGAAGCGGCCCAGGCCTTCGTGGCCCTGAGCCCCGCCGGAGCCAAGGTCGCCTCCGCGGCCCTTCCGTCCGGAACGGTCTGCCTCCTCCAGGGAGCCGGCACGGCCGAGGCCCTGGGGCGGGAGGACCTGGAGATCCACCTCCCCGCGGAGGCCCGGGCCGAGGCCCTGTGGGACCTCCTTCGCACCCGGTTTCCCGAGGGCGGCGACTTCATCCTGGCCCGGGGGGAGCGGAGTCGCGAGTACCTGGAGGCGGCGACCCGGGGAAGCGCCTGGCGGATCCATCCCTGGATCACCCACCGCGAGGTGGCCCGAGACCCCTTCCCGCCGCTTCCGGACGTGGATGGGGTGCTGGCCCTGAGTCCCTTCCAGGCGGAGATCCTCGCGCCCATCGCCCTCGGCGTGCAGCGCTTCGCCTGGGGTGAGGCCACCGCCGAGGCCTTCGAGCGGGCGGGCGCGCCCGCGCATGCCCACTGCGAGCCCAAGCCCAGCCTGCTCTGGGCCATGCTCGCGCAACACCTGAAGAAGGAGGAGTCCCCATGCTGAACCGCTCCCGTCGCCTCCGCACCAGCGCGGCCATGCGGAACCTGGTCGCCGAGACCGACCTGCGCCCGCGCCACCTCATCCAGGGTCACTTCGTGCAGCCCCAGCCGGGCCTGTCCGAGATCTCCAGCATGCCGGGCATCTTCAACGCCGGCGTGGAGGAGACCCTGCGCCAAGTGGAGAAGGACCTGAAGCTGGGCCTCACGAACGTGCTGCTCTTCGGCGTGCCCGAGGATGCCCTCAAGAGCGCCGATGCGGCCTATGTGAAGGACGCCCAGGGCGTGGTGCCGAAAACCGTCAGGGCCTTGAAGCAGGCTTTCGGCTCGGACCTCATCGTCATGACGGACGTCTGCCTCTGCGGCGCCACCAGCCACGGCCATTGCGGCCTGGTGGACGACGAGGGCGTGGTGGTGAACGATCCCACGTTGCCGATCCTGGCGGAGATGGCCCTGCGCCATGCCGAGGCCGGCGCGGACGTGGTGGCCCCCAGCGACATGATGGACGGCCGTGTCACGGCCATCCGCGCATTGCTGGACCAGCACGGCTTCACCCGGACCAGCATCCTCAGCTACGCCATCAAGCACTCCGGCGCCTACTACGGCCCCTTCCGCGAGGCGGCCCACAGCAGTCCGAAGTTCGGCGACCGCAAGACCTACCAGATGGATCCCCGCAACGCCCGCGAAGGCCTGCGGGACGCCCTGCTCGACATCGACGAGGGCGCCGACATGCTGATGGTCAAGCCCGCCCTGCCGAACCTGGACCTCATCTGGCGCCTGCGCCAGGTCACTCTGGCGCCCATCTGCGCCTACCACGTGTCCAGCGAGTTCAGCAGCGTGAAGGCTGCGGATCGCCTGGGCTGGGTGAACGGCGACCAGCTGATGTACGAGCACCTCATCGCCATCCGGCGCGCCGGCGCCGACATGATCGTCACCTACGCCGGCCGCGAGGCCGTGGAGAAAGGCTGGATCTCGTGAGCAACGACACCCTCTTCCAGGAAGCCCTGACGCACTTCCCCGGCGGCGTCTCCAGCCCCGTGCGCGCCTTCCGGGCCGTGGGCGGCACGCCCAAGTTCTTCAAGAAGGCCAGCGGCGCCTGGTTCGAGGACGAGGATGGCCAGACGTTCCTCGACCTCTGCATGTCCTGGGGCCCGCTGATCCTGGGCCACGCCCACCCCGACATCCTGGCGGCCGTGACCGAGTCCATGCAGGAGGGCCTCACCTTCGGCGCCCCCAGCCGCCGTGAGCTCGCCCTGGCCCGCAAGATCAAGGAGATGGTGCCCTTCGTGGAGAAGATGCGCTTCGTGTCCTCGGGCACGGAAGCCGTCATGTCCGCCCTGCGCGCCGCCCGCGGCTTCACGGGCCGGGATCGCATCCTGAAGTTCGAGGGCTGCTACCACGGGCACAGCGACGGCCTGCTGGTGAAGGCCGGTTCGGGCCTCATCACCTTTGGCGCCCCCACCAGCGCCGGTGTGCCCAAGGGCATCGCCGAGCTGACCTCCGTGGTCACGCTCGACGACCTGGAAACCCTGGAGCGCACCTTCGCCGAGATCGGGAACGAGCTGGCCGCAGCCATCATCGAGCCCATCCCCGCCAACAACGGCCTGCTGCTCCAGCGTCCCGAGTTCCTCAAGCGGCTGCGCGAGCTCTGCACCAAGCACGGCGTGGTCCTCATCTTCGACGAGGTCATCAGCGGCTTCCGCGTGGCCCCCGGCGGCGCGGCGGAGCGCCTGGGCATCACGCCCGACCTGGCCACCTACGGCAAGATCATCGGCGGCGGCATGCCCGTGGGCCTCTACGGCGGCCGGAAGGACATCATGGGCGTCGTGGCGCCGGACGGCCCGGTCTACCAGGCGGGCACGCTGTCGGGCAATCCCGTGGCCATGGCCGCGGGCCTCGCCACCATGGAGAAGCTGACCCCGACCTTCTACGCCGGTCTGGAAGCCAATGCGGCCACGTGGGCCGAGGCCTTCGAGGCCATTCCCGGCCTCCACTGCCCCCGCTACGGCAGCCTGCTCTGGCCCCTGTTCCAGGACGGCGTGCGCCGCAGCGACGCGGTGAAGGGCGAGGCCATCAGCAGCTTCAACCGCCTCCACAAGGCCCTGCTGGGTCAGGGCGTCTACCTGCCCCCCAGCGGCTACGAAGTGGCCTTCCTCGGCGCGGCCCACGGGGAGCCCGAGCTGGCCCACTTCAAGCAGGCTGTGGCCGCCGTGGCCAAGGAATTCGCCTGATTTCCGAAGGCGCCGGCCACTTCCCCGCGCGCCTCCCCTTGTTTCTGTGATGACATGTTCTTGGTGATGTGATGACCCAGCCCCTCCTCCGCGTCCTGAACGGCGAAGCCCTCGACAAGCCCCCGGTGTGGTTCATGCGCCAGGCCGGGCGCTTCCTGCCCGAGTACCGCGCCGTGCGGGCCAAGGCCACCTTCGAGCAGCTGCTCAACGACTCGGACCTGGCCGCGGAGGTGACGCTCCAGCCCATCCGCCGCTTCCCCCAGATCGACGGCGCCATCATCTTCAGCGACATCCTGGTGATCCTCGACGCCCTGGGCTGCGAGGTGACGATCCCCGAAGGCGGGCCCCGCATCGGGAGGACGCTGGACCAGATCGACCTCGACCGTCCCCTGGACGAGAAGGTGTTCGAGCCGGTCTGCGAGGCCATCCGCAAGGTGAAGAGGGAGCTGCCGGCCAAGGTGACCATGCTCGGCTTCGCTGGCGCGCCCTGGACCCTGCTGGCCTACGGCATCGAAGGGAAGGGGAGCAAGTCCTGGTCCAAGGCCAAGGCCTTCCTGCACCAGGAGCCAGTGCTGGCCCGCAAGTGGCTGGACAAGCTGGCGGACGCCGCCGCCCGCCTGCTGAACCTGCATATCGAGGCTGGTGCCCAGGGCGTGCAGCTCTTCGACACCTGGGCGGGGGAGCTGGACGCCGACGACTACGCGACCTTCGCCCTGCCCTCTGTGGAGCGCACGCTCTCCCAAGTGAGCGCCGCCCCCACGCTGTTCTTCGCGCGCACCGGGTACCTGCCGGACAGCCTCAACCAGCTGCCCTGCAAGGGGCTGGCCGTGCCCTGGCAGGTGCCCATCACCGAGGCCCGCCGCCGCTTCCCCAAGATGGTGCTCCAGGGCAACCTCGATCCCATCGCGCTACTGGCCGGGGCGGACACCGCCAAGCGGAAGGCCCGGGCCATCGTGGACGCCATGAAGGGCCACCCCCACATCTTCAACCTCGGCCACGGACTCGTGCCTGAGACCGATCCCGCCGTGGTCGCGGCCGTCCTTGACGAGGTGAAGGCATGAACCAGCTCGCTGACCTCATTCGCCGCTACGACCGCCCCGGGCCGCGCTACACCGGCTACCCCATGCCGCCGGCCTGGTCCGACGACTTCCCGGAGCCCGAGGTCCTCTCGGCCCTGGAGCGCGCCGACGCCCGCAAGGACGAGGCCCTGTCGCTCTACCTGCACATCCCCTTCTGCCCGCGCCGCTGCGCCTACTGCGGCTGCAACGTGGTGGTGAGCCCCCAGTACGACCCCGTGGAGGCCTATCTCGCCGCGGTGACGAAGGAACTGGATCTCGTCTGCTCCCGCCTGAAGGACCGCCGCAAGGCCCTCCAGCTGCACTGGGGCGGCGGCACGCCCACGTACCTGAAGGCGGCCGACCTCACCCGCACCTTCAACCTGTTCAAGGAGCGCTTCGAGTTCCAGCACGGGGCCGAGATCGCCATCGAGGTGGATCCCACCTTCCTGGAGCCCGATCAGCTCCCGACGCTCCGCAAGCTGGGCTTCAACCGGGTGTCCTTCGGGGTGCAGGACCTGGACGAGAACGTGCAGGCCCTCATCACCCGCGGCCAGACCTGGGACCATACGCTGACGGCCATGAAGCAGTGCCGGGACCTGGGCTTCGAAGGCGTGAACCTGGATCTGGTCTACGGCCTGCCCGGCCAGACCATGGACACCTTCCGCCGCACCCTGGAATCCACCCTCGAGCTGTCGCCGGACCGCATGGCCATCTACGGCTTCGCCTACCTGCCCAGCATCATGCCCTTCCAGCGGAGCATCCCCGCCGAGACGCTGCCCTCACCGGACCTGCGGCTGGACCTGCTGCTCCTGGCCTCGGACATCCTGGAGAAGGCGGGCTACGTGGCCATCGGCATGGACCACTTCGCCCACCCGAACGACCCCATGGCCAAGGCCGTGAACGAAGGCCGCCTCATCCGCAACTTCATGGGCTATGCCGTGGCCGCTGGCACGGACCTGGTGGGCTTCGGCCCCAGCGCCATCTCCAACGTGGCGGGCGTCTACTCCCAGAACGAGAAGATCCTCGCCAAGTGGGAGCGAAGCATCACGGATGGGCACCTGGCGGTCCACAAGGGCCACCGCCTTTCCGAGGACGATGAACTGCGCCGCTGGGTGATCCACCACCTCATGGGCCACTTCGAACTGCGCTGGGACGACCTGAAGGCACGCTTCGGCGTGGACGGTCCTGCGCTCTTTGCCGACGCGGTGGAGCAGCTGAAGGAAGAGGTCCCCCAGGGCACCGTGGAGGTCCGCTCCGAGGGCGTCTTCATCACTCAGCTCGGCCGGCGCTTCGTGCGCAACCTGGTGCAGCCCTTCGATGCCTATCTGGCCAAGCTCAGCGCCAAGACGCCTTTTTCCAGGACGGTCTGAAGCTTTCCGTTGAATAGCCGACCCAAAGGCCTACATTAAGGGCTGTGGAGACCCGCCCGCCCGGGCTTTGGGTCGACGGCCAAAGGCCCCTCCGGTGGTCTCCGCGAACCGGCCTGGACGTCCAGGCGATCTCGCGGAGGGTTCCATGTTCCGGACCATGCTTCTCCTGCTCCCGGCGCTCGTGCTCCAGGCCGGAGAGTCGGCCATCCCCAATGCCGTGGAGGTGCGTTCGGGCGTCTTCGTCCTGAAGGGACCACCGAGTCCGGCGACCTGCGAGGCCATGAAGAAGGAGCACATCACCCACGTCATCGACCTCCGCCGGGACGATGAGCCTGATCTGGACTGCGAGTCCGAATCCTCCCGCCTGCAGGGTCTGGGAATCAACTACCTGAGGTATGCCATCAGCAAGACGCCCCCTGCCGGGGATTTCGATTTCCTGAGGTCGGTGCTGAGGGACATGCCGAAGGGATCGAAGGTCGTCATCCACTGCAGCAATGGCAACCGTGCCGCTGCGGCTGTCTGTCCTTGGCTGGTGCTCGACAAGGGCATGCCCGTGGCCGAGGCGATGCGGATCGCCACCGAGGCGGGGATGAGGGCCCCCGAGACCCAGGAGGCCGTACGGCGGTATCTGGCCCGGCAGGGCCGGACCTGAGCCGGTTCAGATCCTGGGCTCCTGGTACATCGCCTCGATCTGCTTGGCGTACATCTCGTTGATGACGCGGCGCTTCACCTTCAGGGAAGGGGTGAGCTGACCGCCTTCGAGGGTCATCTCCTGGTCGAGGAGGGTCATCTTCTTGATGCGCTCGTAGTTCGAGAGGCGCTCGTTGATCCGCTCGACGCGGCTGCCGACCTTGGCGTACACCAGCGGGTTCTGGATGAGGTCGGCGTGGCTCTTGAAGGCGATCTTCTTGTAGCCGGCCCAGCGGACCAGGCTGTCGAAGTTCGGCACGATGAGGACGCTGATGAAGTTCCGCTTGTCGCCGATGAGCACGGCCTGGGAGATGTACTTGTCCACCTTGAGCATGTTCTCGATGGGCTGGGGGGCCACCTTCTTGCCGCCGCTGGTGACGATGAGCTCCTTCTTCCGGTCCGTGATGTAGAGGCGCCCCTGGTCGTCGAGGTGGCCGATGTCGCCGGTGTGGAAGTACCCATCCGCGTCGATGGCCTCCCGCGTGGCCGCTTCGTTGTTCCAGTAGCCCACCATGATGTTCGGCCCCTGGCACAGGATCTCGCCGTCCTCCGCGATCTTCACGAAGGGGCGCCCTTCCCAGTCCTGGTAGAGCGGCCTGCCCACGCAGCCGGGAATCACATCGCCCAGGCGGTTCACAGTGATGACGGGGCTGGTCTCGGTCAGCCCGTACCCTTCGAGGATGGGCAGTCCGATGATCCAGAAGAACTCCATGATCTTGCCGCCCAGAGGCGCGCCGCCGCTGATGGCGATCTTCAGGCGCCCGCCGGTGCGCTGGCGGATCTTCTCGAAGACGACGGCCTTGGCGGTGCGGTACCACATGCCCTTCCAGGAAGGCGGTTCCTGGCCCTTCATGAGGTAGGGCACGGCCTGGCGACCCGCCAGCATGGCCCAGTGGAAGATCAGGCGCTTGATGAAGCTGCCCGCCGACACTGTGTCGTAGATCTTCGCGAAGATCTTCTCGTAGATGCGCGGGACCGAGGCCATGAGGGTGGGGCGGACCTCGAGCATGTCGGCCGCCACGGTGGCGACGCTCTCGGCGTAGTAGATGGAGGCGCCGGCATGGAACCACAGGAAGTGGCCGGCCATGCGCTCGAAGATGTGGGTGAGGGGCAGGAAGCTCAGGGCCCGCTCGCCCTCCCCGATGTTGCTCACGGTGGCGCGGGAGGCGAGGACGTTGGATACCAGGTTGCCGTGGGTGAGCATGGCGCCCTTGGGATCCCCGGTGGTGCCGGAGGTGTAGATGAGGGTGAGGATGTCCGAGGGCTTCCGCTGCTCGCCCCATGCGCGGACCTCGGGACGGCGGGCCTCCATGGCCTCTCCTTCACGCAGGAGGTCGGACCACAGGAACAGGGTGCGACCCGTGTCCGCGGGCAGCTCGCCGTCGATCAGGACCACGGCCTCGAGGCGGGGAAGCTCGGTCCAGCGGCTCAGCACCTTGTCCAGCTGCTCGCGGGTGGAGCAGAGGGCCCAGCGGGCCTCGCTGTCCTTGAGGATGAAGGCGGCCTGTTCGGCGTTCAGCGTGGCGTAGATGGTGACGTCCGGGATGCCCTGAATGGCGCAGGCGAAGTCCGCGATGGCCCACTCCGGGCGGTTCTCCGACAGGAAGGCCACCCGGTCCCCGGCCTTGAGGCCATGGGCCGCCATGGCCAGCGCCAGCCGCTCAACCCGCGCCACCACCTCCGCGTGGGAGATGGGCACGTAGACCCCGTTCTGCTTGGACGCCAAGGCATCCGGGAGGTTCCTCTCCGCCGCGGCATAGAAAAGCTGGGCAATGGTCTCTACTGGCTGCGCCACAATGACTCCAGACACTTGGGGATGTGTGGACATGGTAGCAGGGAAGGGCGCGGCACCGCTGGGAGAGGGCATCCAGGCCTTCCATCTGGAGCAGCGCGCCCGGGGCGTGTCGCCGCACACCGCTCGCGCCCAGGTGGGCGACCTGGACAAGCTGCTGGACCACGCGGTCCGCTGCCAGTGGGGTGGCTGGGAGGTGAGCCCGCGCACGGTGCGGGGCTTCGCGCTGGAACTGGGGGACCGGGGCCTGGATCCCGCCAGCCAGGCCCGCATCCTCTCCACGGCCCGCGCCTTCTTCCGCTGGTTGTGGGAGACCCGGCGCATTCCCAAGAACCCCGCCTCGGGCCTGCGGAATCCCAAGCAGCCCAAGCGGCTGCCCGCCTTCCTCACGGAAGGCGAGAGCCAGGCCCTGCTGGACCTTCCGCCAGCGGTGGATTTCCCCTCGGCGCGGCTGGGCTGCCTGCTGGAGCTGCTGTACGCCTCGGGTCTGCGCGTCTCAGAGCTGGTGGGCCTGGACCTGCAGGATCTGCTCATGGAGCAGCGGACGTTGCGGGTGCTGGGCAAGGGGCGCAAGGAGCGCCTGGTGCCCTACCACGCGCAGGCGGCGGCCATCCTGGATGCCTACCTGGGGTTAAGGTCCGCCTTCCTCGCGCAGAAGGAACTGCCCCCAAGTCCGGCCCTCTTCCTCAACCAGCGGGGCGGCAGGCTCACGCCCACCAGCGTGCGGGCCCTGCTGCGGTCGGCCCTCGAGGCGGCGGCCGTGCGGTCACGGGTGAGTCCCCATGCCCTTCGGCACAGCTTCGCCACTCACCTGCTGAACCGCGGGATGGACCTGCGAGCCATCCAGGAACTGCTGGGCCACGCGAGCCTGAGCACCACCCAGCGCTACACTCATCTGGGCCTGGAAGAGCTGGCCCGTACTTACGAGAAGGCCCATCCCAGGGCCAAAGGCTAGGAGCAATCCCATGGCGTTCGTCATCCCCACCCTCCCCCGACCGGCACTGCCCGTGACAGGCACCGACGCGCGGTTCCCGGTGCGGCGGATCTACTGCGTGGGGAGGAACTACGCGGACCATGCGCGGGAGATGGGCGGCGACCCCACCCGCGAACCACCCTTCTTCTTCGGGAAACCCGCGGATGCCGTGGTGCCGCTCGGTGGCGACATCGTCTACCCCCCCCTCACCTCCAATCTGCACCATGAGGTGGAGCTGGTGGTGGCCCTGGGTGGCGGCGGACGGGACCTCCCCGCGGAGAAGGCCCTCGCTTGCGTCTACGGCTATGCCGTGGGCATCGACCTCACCCGCCGGGACCTCCAGGCCAGGTTCAAGGACAAGGGCCAGCCCTGGGAAATGGCCAAGGGCTTCGACCAGTCGGCGCCCGTGTCTGAGGTGATGCCGGCCTCGCGCTGCGGCCATCCCACCACCGGCGCCATCTGGCTGGCCGTGGACGGCGTCGACCGCCAGCGCGGCGACCTGGCCCAGATGACCTGGAATGTGGCGGAGGTGATCGCCCACCTCTCCGCCTATGTGGCCCTGGCGCCCGGCGATCTCATCTTCACGGGCACGCCGTCGGGCGTGGGTGCGCTGGTGCGCGGGAACCGCGTGACCTGCGGCATCGAGGGTGTCGGCGACCTGGAGATCGTCCTGGTCTGACCCCGGTTCTCCAGCGCCCGGGCCGACGTTCAGGGCCGACGTTCAGGGGGTGGGCTTCAGGGCGCGGGC
Source organism: Geothrix sp. SG200 (assembly GCF_022808935.1). Lineage (GTDB taxonomy): Bacteria > Acidobacteriota > Holophagae > Holophagales > Holophagaceae > Geothrix > Geothrix alkalitolerans. Next base: position 187,441 of record NZ_JAKZFR010000002.1, on the reverse strand, counting down.
CGCACCTTCACATGGGCGCCCTCGGAGAGCCCCCAGGCCTGCATCAGCTCCCGGGGAATGGCCACATGCTTCTCGGCGAGCCCGGACATGAACTCCACCCGCTCCACGGCGGGCCCCTTGGGCCAGATGACCCTCAGGTTGCTGACACCGTGGCGGTAGGGGCCGAGGACGGTCCACCAGCCTTCCATGGCGGCGGGGAGCCCGAGGTGATCGCCTTTCTTGAACAGGCCGGTCTTAAGCTCGGCGACGGTGACATGGGCGTCCGGCTCCAGCACTTCGAGGCGGCCCGCCTCCTTGAGCAGGGAGGCCGCCTGCAGCACGGTCACATCGTTCTGCCCCGTGGCGGCCATGATGTCCTGGAAGTCGCGGTAGCCGTCGAAGAAGGGCATGACCCGGCGATCCTCTGCGAACACCTTGATGCCTTCGAGGAGCTGCGGCGGACGCAGGGTGGGCCAGGGCACCGCCGTGAGCCTTGGGAAGATGCCATGAAGGCGCCGGCGGCTGTCCTGGAGACGCGCGGAGTCCATGAGCAGATCCGGCACCGTGCGGCGGATCGAGGCCGGAGCCTGGATCTGGGTGGCGAGGAACTCGAAGTGGCCGGTCACCCATTCCAGGATCTCGAAAGCGGCCGTCTCGCCCCGCGCCGCCACGGTCTCGGCGTGGATCACCTCGCCATTGGAGAAGTAGAGCACGCCGCTGACCTTCCCCGAGGTGACCTGGAGCATGCCCGTCTTCCGATTGGCGTGCAGGAGCTGCGCCACATCGGTGAGGGAAATGCTCTCCAGGGTACCGCGGAGATTGCTCAAGGCCTGGCCTCCGCCATGGCGGCCAGCATCTCCTCCACGGACCGTTCCAGTCCCACGAGCACCGCCCGTCCGATGAGGCTGTGGCCGATGTTCAGTTCCTCGATCTCGGGGATCGCGGCGATGGGTCCCACGTTCTGGAGGTTCAGGCCGTGCCCGGCGAGGATGCGCAGGCCCAGCCGGCTGCCCAGGCGGGCCGCGTCGCGGATCCGGCCCAGTTCCAGCGTCGGGTCGGAATCCATGGGCAGGTCGCTGTAGATCCCCGTGTTCAGCTCCACCGCGTCGGCCTCCAGCTTGGCTGCCATCTTCACCTGGTCCAGCACGGGATCCACGAACAGGCTCACATGGATCCCCGCGCTGCGGAGCTCCCGCATGACCGGGCGCAGCATGCCCTGGAGGAAGATGGCGTCCAGGCCTCCCTGGGTGGTGAGTTCCTCGCGACTTTCGGGCACCAGGGTCATCCAGGACGGCCGGATGGGGACCACCGCTTCCAGGGTTTCCGGCGTCGCGGCGCATTCCACGTTCAGGGGGATGGCGAGGACTTCCTTCAGGACGCGGAGGTCACGGTCCTGGATGTGGCGGCGATCGCTTCGGAGATGCACGGTGATGCCGTGGGCTCCGGCGCTCTGGGCCAGCAGGGCCGCCGCCACGGGTTCGGGTTCGTGGCCGCCGCGGGCCTGCCTGAGGGTGGCCACATGGTCGATATTCACGCCAAGCCTGAGGTTCAATGCGGGCTCCAGTAGCTGATGCCTCTTAGCTTACCCTCCAATCGGCCGCAGAAAGGCCGAGCGTGAATTTCAAAAAAAGGAGTTGAAACATTCAATTTGGAGACCATGCTTGTTCCATGGCAAACTCCCCGCTTCTCCCCACCCTGTTCCTCGCCCACGGATCACCCATGCTGGCCCTGGAAGGCGGCGCCTGGGGCAGGGCTGTATCCGCCCTCGCCCTCCGGCTGCCGCCCTTGAGGGGCATTCTCGTCTGCTCCGCCCACTGGGAGGCGGCGGGGCCGATGCGGCTCTCCTCTTCGAAGAGGCCGGGCGTCATGCATGATTTCGGCGGCTTCCCGGAGGAGCTCTACAGCCTCGACTATCCGGCACCGGGATCTCCCGAACTGGCCGCCGAGGCTGCCAACCTCCTGAACGCCGCGGGCCTGGAAGCGGAGCTCGACGACCACCGTCCCCTGGATCACGGCACCTGGGTGCCCCTGCGGTACCTGGCCCCCGGCGCGGAGGTCCCCGTCGTGCAGCTCTCGCTGCCTCGGCCCCGGACCCCGGAAAGGCTCCTGGCCGCGGGCCGGGCTCTGGCTCCCCTGCGGCGATCCGGCGTGCTGATCCTGGGCAGCGGGGGTGTGGTGCACAACCTCCGCCGCCTGGATTGGCAGGATGCTTCCGCGCCGCAGCCCTGGGGCCTGGCCTTCCAGGCCTGGGTGCGCGCCCGCCTGGAAGCCGGGCACCTCGAGGCCCTCGCGGACTGGCGGAAGGCACCCGGAGCGTCGGAGTCCGTGCCCACCTCCGAGCATCTGGATCCCTTGTTCGTGGCCGTCGGCGCGGCCCGGTCCTCGCCCGAGCCGGTCTTCGAAGGCTGGCAGCTGGGAAGCCTCAGCCTGGAGAGCTACCTGTTCGCCTGAAGGCTGCGGCAGACCTCAGCCCATGGTCTTCCTGAAGCGGCCGGCGGCCAGCAGCAGCATGATGGTTCCGAGGGCGGTCAGGGCCAGCATCTGGGGCCAGAGCACCTCCAGGCCCAGCCCCTTCAGGAACACGCCCCGGATGATCACGAGGTAGTACCGCAGGGGATTCAGGTAGGTGAGCAGCTGCACCACCCTGGGCATGTTGGCGATGGGATAGACGAAACCCGAGAGCATGAAGGCGGGCAGCATGAAGAAGAACGCCGTCATCATGGCCTGCTGCTGGGTGGAACTCACGGTGGAGATGAAGAGGCCCACGCCGAGGGTGCTCAGCAGGTACAGGCCCGTGCCGAGGAACAGGATCGGCGGGAAGCCGAGCATGGGAACGCGGAACCAGAAGACGGTGATGAGGGCGATGAGGGCGACGTCGGCGAAGCCGATGACCGCGAAGGGGATGGTCTTGCCCAGGATGAATTCCAGCCGTCCGATGGGCGTGACCATGATCTGCTCCATGGTGCCAACCTCCCGCTCCCGCACGATGGACATGCTGGAGAGGATGATCGAGAGCACGGCCACGAGCATGGCCAGGACGCCTGGCACGAAGTAGTTGCGGCTGTCCAGGTTGGCATTGAACCAGGCGCGGGAGGCCAGGGCCACGGGTTCGGCGTCCAGGCGCACGCCCGCTGTGCGGGCGAAGCGCTGCTCCAGGAGCGATTGGTTGAAATCGGCAGAGACCCTGGACGCGTAGCTCAGCGCCACGCTGGCCGTGTTGGAATCCGAGCCGTCCAGGAGGAACTGGGCCTTGGCACTGCCGCCCCCAGTCAGGGCCTCCGCGAAGCCCCGGTTGAGCCGAAGCACGGCCTTCGCCTCGCCTGAATCCAGCACCTGCTGGATCTCCGGTTCCGAGGTGATCCGCCGCACGACATCGAAGCACCCCGAGCCCTCGAAGCGGGCGATGAGGTCGCGGGTGGCGGGCGTGCGGTCCAGGTCGTAGACGGCCATGGGCACGTGGCGCACGTCCGTGTTCACCGCATAGCCGATGATGATGATCTGGGCCACGGGCATGACGAACAGGACGGCCCGCATCCTGGGATTCCTGAGGACCTGGATGAACTCCTTGACGAGCATGTGACGGAGGCGTTCGAGCATGGTCGATTCCTAGGCCAGGCGCTTCTTGAAGCTGCGGATGGCGGAGAGGAGCATCAGGGCGCCGAACGCGACCATCAGCAGGCACTCGGGCCACAGCTGCGCGAGCCCGGTCCCTTTGAGGTAGAGGCCCCGGAGGAAGGCCACGAAATAGCGGGCGGGGATGAGGTAGGTCACCACCTGCAGGGCCTTGGGCATGTTGGCGATGTCGAACATGAAACCCGAGAGCAGGAAGGCCGGGAGGAAGGTCGCCACGAAGGCGAACTGGCTGGCCAGGAGCTGGGACTTGGCCTTGGCGCTGATGAGGATGCCCAGGGAGAGCGCTCCCACCAGGTAGACCGCGGAGACGCCGAACAAGAGGAGTAGGCTGCCGCGGATGGGCACGTCGAACAGGAAACGACCGGCCAGCACAGAAAGAAGCATGTCCACCATGCCGATGGCGAAGTAGGGCGCCAGCTTCCCCAGGATCAGCTCGCTCCCTCGGAGCGGCGTGGAGATGAGCTGCTCCATCGTGCCCGTCTCCCACTCCCGCGCCACCGTGAGCGAGGTGAGGAGCGCCGCGATGAGCATCATGATCACGGCGATGAGCCCGGGCACGATGAAGATCCGGGACTCCATGTCCGTGTTGAACCACGCGCGGAACCGGAGGTCCAGCGGCAGGGCGGGGGGGCGGCCCGTGAGTCGCCGGGCCTTCTCCACCAGGAGTTCCTGGGAGTAGTTCTGAACGATGGCATCGGCATAGGAGAGGGCCAGGGTCGTGGTGTTGGCGTCGCTGCCGTCGGTCAACACCTGGACCTGGACCTTCCGGCCGGAAGCGACCCGGCGCCCGAACTCGACGGGGAGCACCACCGCCATCATCGTCCGCCCCCGGGCGAGGCCGTCCTCCACTTCCCCGTAGGAGCCCGGCCGCGCCACGACGGAGAAGTAGCGTGACCCCTCGAAGCGGGCCACCAGCTCCCGGCTCTGGGGCGTCCGGCTCTGGTCCCAGATCGCCAGGGGAACCCGGTCCAGGTCCGTGGTCAGGGCATACCCGAAGATCATCAGCATGATCATGGGCAGCACGATGGCGATGCCCAGGGCGCGCGGATCCCGGAGGACGTGGATGAACTCCTTGCGCGCCACGGCGCCGAGGCGGCGGAGGTTGAGGGCGCCGCTCATGCCTTGAACTCCTTCTGCGCCCCGTCGGCGCGATCCCGGGCCTCGATGAGGGAGACGAAGACATCCTCCAGGGAGGGCGTGATGCGCTCCACGGCCCCCACCTGGAAGCCCCCCTCCTCGAGGGTCCGACGGAGGCGGGGCGCGAGGGCCTCGGCATCTTCCGCCATGAGGTGGATGTCGCGCCCGAACAGGGCCGCGTCCCGGACGCCTTCCACCGTCGTGGCCACGCCCAGGGCCTCGTGGGAGCGGTCGCAGGAGACGCGCAGCACCTGGTCGGCCATGAGGCCGCCCTTCATCTCGCCCGGCGTCCCCAGGGCCACGAGCTCGCCACGGTAGATGAGGGCGAGGCGGTCGCAGTACTCGGCCTCCTCCATGTAGTGGGTGGTGACGAAGACCGTGACCCCCTCGCTGGCCATCTGGTAGATGAGGTCCCAGAAGGAGCGGCGGCTCAGGGGATCGACCCCCGACGTGGGCTCGTCCAGGAAGAGCACCCGGGGCTCGTGGAGAAGGGCGCAGCCCAGGGACAGCCGCTGCTTCCAGCCCCCCGGCAGCAGGCCCGTGCGGGTACGGCGATGGTCCTGGAGGTGGGCCATGTCCAGGACCCACGCCTTCCGCTCGGCCTTCTTCTCCGCGGACACCCGGTAGATGCCGCTGAAGAAGTCGATGTTCTCCTCCACCGTGAGGTCGTCGTACAGGCTGAACTTCTGGCTCATGTAGCCGATGCTGCGCTTGATCTCCTCGCGCTGGGTTCGGATGTCGAAACCCGCCACCGTGCCCTGGCCGCCGGAGGGCTCCAGGAGCCCGCAGAGCATGCGGATGGTGGTGGACTTGCCGGCACCGTTGGGCCCCAGGAAGCCGAAGATCTCCCCCCGGCGCACGTCGAGGCTGACGCGGTTGACGGCCACGAAGTCTCCGAAGCGCCGCTCCAGGTCGCGCAGCGTGACGGCGAAGGTGTCCGGCGCGGCGCTCATGCGGCACCGCTGGGCAAAGCCGAAGTGAAAATGTCCTCGAGGGTGGGCTCGATCACCTCCACGCCATGGCAGGCGAGCCCCTCCGCGCCCAGGAGCGCCTCCGCGGCTGCACGTCCGCGATCCGCATCTTCGGCCAGGACATGGATGCGGTCCCCGAAGAGAGCCACACTTCCGATCTTCCCGGCGCGCAGGAGTGTCGCGGCCCGCCGGGGCGACTCGCAGCGGACCTCGAGGAGCGAGCCTTTCAGGAGGCTCTTCACGCCGTCCACGGTGTCACAGGCCATGAGCCGGCCCTGATGGAGCAGGCCGATGCGGTTGCAGCGCTCCGCTTCGTCCAGGTAGGCCGTGGAGACAAAGATCGTCACGCGCTCCTGCTGGAGCTGGTAGAGAATTCGCCAGAAGTCCCGGCGGGAGACCGGGTCGACCCCGTTCGTCGGCTCGTCCAGGAAGAGCACCCTGGGCGTGTGGATGAGGGCGCAGGCGAGCCCGAGCTTCTGCTTCATGCCCCCGGAGAGGTTGCCTGCCAGGCGGCGCCGGAAGGGGGTGAGGTTGCTGAAGGCCAGGAGCCGCTCGAGGCGCTCGCTCCGGCCCGCCTTGGGGACTTCATAGAGATCGGCATAGAAGTCGATGTTCTCCTGCACCGTGAGGTCCAGGTACAGGCCGAAGCGCTGGGCCATGTAGCCGATGCGGTCCTTGATCGCCTCCGCATCCCGGACCGCGTGCAGTCCATCCACCCACGCCTCGCCTGAGCTGGGCTCGAGGATGCCGGTCAGCAGGCGCATGGTGGTCGTCTTGCCCGCGCCGTCCGGTCCGACGAGCCCGAAGATCTCCCCTTCCTCCACGGCCAGGCTCAGCTGGTCGAGGGCCACGAGGTCCCCGAATCGGCGCGTGAGCGCCTGGGTCCGAACGGTCTCCATCACCGGCCATCCAGGGCGATCTCGGCGTCCACGGGCATGCCGGGCTTGAGCTCCATCGCCGGGTTGGGGATGTCGATCTTGATGCGGTAGACCAGCTTCGTGCGCTCCTTGCGGGTCTGGACGGTCTTGGGCGTGAACTCGGCTTCGGAGGCGATGAAGGCCACCCGGCCCTCGTAGTGCTTCCCGGGAAAGGAGTCGGACGTGACGAACGCCTTCTGGCCCACCTTCACGCGGCCCAGGTCGGTCTCTTCCACGTAGGCGCGCAGCCAGACCTGCCCCAGGTCCGCCATGGTCACCACGGCGGTACCTGGTGAGACGTATTCCATGGGTTCGATGTTCTTGGAGAGGATCACCCCCGCGCTGGGAGCCGTGAGGGTGGCGTAGCCGAGCTGGGTCTGGGCCAGAGCCAGGGCCTGCTGGGCCTGGTCGTAGCGGGCGCGGGCCTGGTCGATGTCTTCCTTCCGGGGGCCCTTCCGCACGAGGGTGTACTGCTGATCGGCCTGCTGGACCTTGCCCCGGGCGGCCTCAAGGGCGGCCCGGCTGGCCTCGTAGTCGCGCACCGAGAGGATGCCCTTCTGCTGGAGGTCGCGGATGCGCGCCTCGTCGGGCTCCAGCCTCTTGAGGTCCGCCTGGGCCTGCTCCAGGGCGGCCTTGGACGAGGCGATCTCCTCCTTGCGGGATCCGGCCAGCATGGCGTCCAGGGCCGCCTTGGCCGTGGCCGCGTCCGCCCGGCGCATGGCCACCTGCTGCTCCAGGTCCCGGGCGTCGAGCCGGGCCAGCAGCTGGCCGGCCTGCACCACCTGGCCCTCATCCACAGGGCGCTCGATCACTTTCCCGGGCACCCGGAAGCTGGCCTCCACCTGGATGACTTCGATGTTTCCCGAGAGCTTGAGGCGGCTCTCCTGATGATTCCCGCAGCCGGTGGCCAGGAAGGCCGCTCCGCCGAGAAGAACCATCATGGCGATGGGAAGATGCCAGTCTGTCGGTCTCATGGATGGGTCTCCTTGATGGCGATGGGGTCTGCCGCGAGTTCCGGCAGGGGCGGCAAGGGGGCGAGCGGGTCCCGGGCGATGCCCCGCCAATACAAGTCGAACCAGACGTGCAGCCCGGTCTCCACGGCCTGGTCATGGGGCAGGCCCATGAGACGGGGGAGCACGGTGGGCAGCAGGTCGAGGATCTCGAGGTGCATCCTCGCGAGAAAGAAGGTGCCCAGCAGGGTATGGAGGTCCGCTCGCAGGTCCCCTCGCGAGATGCCCTGGTCGAGGATGCTTCGGATGGCCATCACGATGGGGCGGATCCGCACCTCGATGAGGCCCGAGAGCCCCTCGGCGCCACGCACGATCTCTCCCCGGATGAGGGAGCGGATCGCCGGATCGGCCTTGAGGTGCCGGTGGTAGATCCGGACGACCTCCCAGAGCCTGAGGGCGGTGGAGCGCGGATCCCCGGGCTCTGCCACCACCTCGAGCTCCTGGAGGATGGGGGGGAAGCGACGGGCCAGCAGGGCGGTGAACATGGCCTCCTTGCTGTCGAAGTGGTAGTAGATCAGGGCCGGGTCGCAGCCGGCCTGCTTGGCGATGGCACGCAGGCTGGCCGCCCGCAGGCCGTCCCGGGCGAAGACCTCCTGGGCCGCATCCAGGATCCGGTCCGGGTCCATTCGAATGGGTTTGGGTCCGCGGGGGCGAGGGGCATGGGGCATGGGGATCCAATTCAACGAATGTTGAATCATGCGATCCGCGGTCAGGATCTGGCAAGACTTATTTCATCGAATGTGGAAATCGCGGGCGTACATGATCAAGCCCCCAGAGGACCCGGGGGCTTGATCGCGAGCTCTGGCTGCTATTCGCCGGAGATGGGAACCACCGTGGTGTCCTCGATGGTGATGATCTCGGGCTCCTCGAAGGCGATGCGGTTCTCTTCGACCTCGGCCATGGCCACCTGGCCCCAGAACGACGCGAGCTTGGGAGCGTCCTGGGCCTGACCGTGCTTGTTCACGGGCACGACCACCTCGACCTTGGGGAAGGCGCCTCGCTGGAGCTGATCGCAGCGCTTGCCGGCCACGACGACAAAGCGGTACTTGTTGGCGATTTCTTCCGGGACACGGACGATGGTGCGCTGGGTCATGGGCCACTCCGAACCAGGAAGCATAACACCCGTGGCGCCATGGATCAACGAGCGTGGGGTAGCATGGAGCGTTCCAGGAGCCCCGATGCAGATCATCCTCGGCATCCCGGGCGGCATCGCCGCCTACAAGTCCGCTGATCTGGCGCGGTTGCTGACCAACCAGGGCCATCGGGTCCGCTGCATCCTCACCGAGGCCGGGGCCCGGTTCATCACGCCGCTGACCCTCAGCAGCCTCACAGGGGAGCCCTGCTACGGGGCGAATCCGGACCAGGGCGAGTGGCGCGCCAATCCGAGCATCGAGCACATCGAGCTGGCCCGCTGGGCAGACATCATGGCCGTGGTGCCGGCCACCGCCGACCTCATCGGGAAGGCTGCCAACGGACTGGCCTCGGACCTGCTCAGCACGGTGCTGCTGGCCACGAGGGCCCCCGTCCTCTGGGCTCCGGCCATGAACACGGGCATGTGGTCCCACCCCGCCGTCCAGGCCAACCTCTCCCGCCTGCGCTCCTTCGGCCACGCGGTGGTGGACCCGGACGATGGCCTTCTGGCCTGCGGCGAGGAGGGATCGGGCAAGCTCGCCCAGGTGGACGCCATCGCGGAAGCCATCCTGATGCATGGCGCCGCCAAGCTCCGCAGCCTGAACGGGAAGAGAGTCCTCATCACCGCCGGGCCGACCCGCGAAGATCTGGATCCGGTGCGAACCCTGACCAATCGCAGCACCGGCGCCATGGGGATCGAGCTGGCGAGGGCCTTCCGCGATGCGGGCGCGCAGGTCCAGCTGGTGCTGGGCGGGGATCTGCCGGCGCCTTGGGGGGTGGAGACGGCCCGGGTCCGCAGCGCGCAGGAGATGCTGGCCGCTTGCCAGGCCCGCTGGTCCGGGGCGGATGGCCTGGTGGGAGCCGCGGCGGTGGCCGATCAGCGGCCGGAGACCTTCGCGCCTGAAAAGGTGAAGAAGGGGGAGGGGCCTGAAAACCTGGTCCTGGTCCGCACGCCGGACATTCTGGCCACCCTCTCGGCCACCCGTCGGCCCGGCCAGTGGATCCTCGGGTTCGCCGCGGAAAGCGAGAACCACCTCGCCCATGCCGCAGCCAAACTGCAGAAGAAGCAGCTGGATGGCGTGCTGGTGAACGATGTCCAGGGAGGACGGGCCTTCGGGGACCAGACCAATACCCTGACCCCCGTCACCGCCCAGGGCCCCCAGGCTCCCATCGGCCCCCTGTCCAAGGATGCCTTGGCCCGGGCCGTGGTGCAGTGGTGGAACTTCCAGATCGAGAGTCGGGGAACCGTTCAATAGCCCTGACCCGGCCCCGCCTCAGAGGGCCGGATCCATCCAGGGAAGCACCTCGCTGGGCCGTCCGGCGACCTCGCCCAGCCGTACGGCCACGATCACGATCCACCCGGGGGGGCGGTGGAGGGATTTCAGGTCCAGGGTCAGCGCTTCGCCAGGCCCCGGCAGGTCCGGGCGACGGCGCTCCAGCACCACCTCGCCCCGGCTGAAGACCTCATCAGCGGTGGGCTTGGTCAGGCCGAGGGGCAGGTAGAGCACCCGCAGGGACTCCACCCCCGCCAGTGGAACGCCGTTCACGTCGGTGGAAGGCAGCACCAGACGGATCTTCCGGAGTCCCTCCAACCGCGCCTCCATGGCCTGGGCCGCAGCCCGGGGTCTGGGAACAGGATCACCCTTGCGTCCGCACCGGACTGTCAGGAGTCCGAGCGTGATGGCAAGCAGCGGGTTTGCTAGTCTGAAGAATCGCATCGCCCACCATCATGCCCGAAGACGAGGCCCATCCATGCCCGTGACCAAGATCCTGATTGCCAACAGAGGGGACGATGACCCCTCCGCGATCGAGCGGAGCGAGGGAGCGGGAGCGGAGCGATCGGGGTCAGGTCCCCGCGCAGGCCTGCGATTCGATTCCAACAAGCGAGGTTGAGCCGATGCCCGTGACCAAGATCCTGATTGCGAACCGCGGGGAAATCGCCGTGAGAGTGATCCGCACCTGCCGGGAGATGGGCATTCCCACGGTGGCCGTGTATTCCGAAGCCGATCGTGGCGCCCTGCACGTGCGCATGGCGGACGAGGCCTACTTCATCGGCCCCGCCGCGGCCCGGGAGAGCTACCTGGTGCTGGAGAAGATCCTCGACGTCTGCAAGCGCAGCGGCGCCGACGCGGTGCATCCGGGCTACGGCTTCCTGTCCGAGAACGCCGAGGCGGCCAGGGCCTTCGAGGCCGCCGGCATCACCTTCATCGGCCCCCGTCCCGAGTGCATCGTGAGCATGGGGTCCAAGACCGCCGCCCGCGAAGTGGCCATCGCCGCGGGCTGCCCCGTGGTGCCGGGCATCCAGGAGACCATGGCGGACGAGGAGCTGCTCGTCGCGGCGCAGAAGATCGGCTTCCCGGTGATGCTCAAAGCCGCCATGGGCGGCGGCGGCAAGGGCATGCGACTGGTCCACAAGCCCGAGGAGTTCGCCAGCTCCCTGGCCCGGGCCCGGGGCGAGGCCCTTTCCAGCTTCGGCGACGACTCGGTCTACGTGGAGAAGGCCATCGTCCAGCCGCGCCACATCGAGATCCAGGTCTTTTCCGACAAGCACGGCAACCATGTCTACCTGCATGAGCGGGAGTGCTCCGTCCAGCGCCGCCACCAGAAGGTGATCGAGGAGGCGCCGAGTCCCCATGTGACCCCGGAGATGAGGAAGGCCATGGGCGAGGCGGCCCTGAAGGTGGCCCGGGCCGTGAACTACGTCGGCGCCGGCACCGTGGAGTTCCTGGCGGATGCCGACCGCAACTTCTACTTTCTGGAGATGAACACCCGCCTGCAGGTGGAGCATCCGGTCACCGAATGGATTACGGGCCTGGACCTGGTGAAGTGGCAGATCCTCGTGGCCCGGGGCGAGAAGCTGCCCATGACCCAGGAGGAGATCCCCCTCAACGGATGGGCCATCGAGTGCCGCGTCTATGCCGAAGACCCCGACAAGAACTTCATGCCCAGCCCCGGGAAGATCACCTTCCTGCGCACGCCCAGCGGCCGCAACGTGCGGGACGACGGGGGCGTGTACGAGGGTGCCGAGGTGCCCATGTTCTACGACCCCATGATCAGCAAGTTGAGCACCTGGGGGCCCACGCGCCTGGAGGCCATCGAGCGCATGCGGGCGGCCCTGGGGGAGTACCGCATCGGTGGCATCCGCCACAACATCGCCTTCCACGAGACCCTCATGGAACACGAGCCGTTCCGGCAGGGCGCCCTGCACACCGGGATGCTCGACAAGCCCTTCTGGAAGCGGAAGGGGCAGGGGCCCGACCTGAAGTTCGCCGTGGCGGCGGCTCTCATCCATGAGCTCGAGACGGAACAGCGCCGCGCCGCCCAACCCGCGGCCTGCGGCGAAGGACGCCCGGATGCCTGGAAGCACTGGGGCCGGTTCAACCGCCTGTAGCCGAGGAGACCACCCATGAAACGAACCCTGATCCTCGGCAAGGAATCCCATGAGGTCGAGCTCCTCCACCAGGACGGCGCCACCACGCTGGTCTGGGAAGGCCAGAGCCACCCCATCGACATCATCGAGCTCGAGCCGGGCTGCTACTCGATCATCCTGGATGGACGCTCCGTGGAGGTCCGCCTGGATCAGGCCAAGGCGCCGGACCCGGACACCCATGCCTACCGGGCCATGCTCTACGACGGGGCCTACGAATTCGCCCTGGTGGACCCCCGCCGGGCCCTCCTGTCTGGCGGCGGCGGCGCAGGGGCCGCCGGTGGCCTGCTGGTGGCCCCCATGCCCGGCAAGATCGTGAAGCTGCTCGTGAACCCGGGCGATCTCGTGCAGGAAGGCCAGACCCTCCTCGTCATGGAAGCGATGAAGATGCAGAACGAGCTGAAGGCCAGCACGACCGGGACCGTCGCGACCGTGCATGTGCAGGAGGGCGCCACCGTGGAAACGGGGGCCTCTCTGGTAACCGTGTCGCCCGAGGCTTGAACGGGAGGTCTCGCGTATCGCCATGGGCGATACCGAGAAAACGAGGTGGGGAACACCCTTCCGCTTGAACGGGAGGTCTCGCGTATCGCCATGGGCGATACCGAGAAGATTCAGTACGAGCTGAGGGCAAGCATGAGCAGTACCGCCACGCCGGTCTTCACCCTGGGGTCTACCTCAGGGTGACAAAGGTGGTCGATGCAGCCCGCCTGCTTGAATCTCAGGGCATATTTGGCCGACCGATTCGCTTGAGGAGAATGAGTAGAAACGGTTATTTCATATCGTGCTGCGATACATCAATGGCACTCAAAACGTCTGTAAAAAAGGATCTGGATTCTTTTTTTGTTGATGTAAGAGAGACTTCAAGACTAGGTTTATGGCGTGATGCGAATCACCATTAGCGGAGGTAGCATGAAAAAAGCGCTCCTTTTCTTGCTGGCCGGGTCGGCAATCACCCTGTCGGCCCAACAGGGTCAGGCATGGGTCATGGGTCACCTGGGCCAGACGATCTTCGAGAATGACGCCAGCCTCAAGGACAAGATGCACTACGGGATTGGCGTGGGCCACTGGTACACCAACCGGTGGGGCCTCGACCTGCGGGCCCTCCAGAACGACCTGCAGCTCGATCCCAACCCCCTCGGCATCGGCTCTGCCAAGCAGACCCACCTGCTGGCCTCGGGCCTCTTCAACTTCCGCCCCGGCGCGGAGAACTGGTATCCCTACGCGGCCCTGGGCATCGGCGGAACCAACGTCGAGTCTCCCTACTCCGGCAAGGGCGAGGCCACGACCCGCTTCAACTACCACGGCGGCCTCGGCGTGATGGGCAAGCTGGCCGAGCACTTCATGATGGACATCAGCGCCAAGGCGGTCCGCGTGGAGCTGCCCGAGTCCCGCACCGAATACCTGGCGACCTTGGGCCTTGGCTACACCTGGGGCGGCGGCAAGAAGGCCGCTCCCATGCCGCCTCCGCCCCCCCCGCCGCCGGCGCCCGAACCGAAGCCCGAGCCGAAGCCTGAGCCCGTGGCTCCGCCGCCACCTCCCCCGGCCCCCGAGCCGCCCAAGGAAGTGGCCAAGCCCGTGCCGCCTCCGCCGGCCAAGATCGTCCTCGACGAGGCCGTGCTGCACTTCGCCAACGGCAAGGCCGATCTGGGTCCTGACGCCACCGCCGCCATCCGCAAGGTGGCCGACGGCCTGAAGGCCTATCCGGGCGAGTACAGCCTGGAAGTCAGTGGCCACACCTCCTCCACGGGCAGCAAGGCCGTGAACAAGGCCCTGGCCAAGCGCCGGGCCGACGCCGTGGCCAAGGTGCTGGTGGATTCCGGCATCCCCGCCGCCAAGGTCACCACCGTGGGCGTGGGCCCCGACAAGCCCATCGCCGACAACAAGACCAAGGAAGGCCAGGCCAAGAACCGCCGCGTCGAGATCGACGTGAAGGTGAAGGACGCCAAGGCCGAGGTTCGCCAGATCACCACGGAAACCGTGGAGTCCGCCCCTAAGAAGTAGCCTATTGAAGGGCGGGGGCCTTGGGGTCCCCGCCCCTTTTTGTCTTGGAGGAACGAGATGTCCCTGAAAGACGAATTCAAGGCCTTCATCATGAAGGGGAACGTGGTCGACCTGGCCATCGCCGTGGTCGTGGGCGGTGCCTTCGGCAAGATCGTCACCGCCTTCGTGGACGGGTTGGTCATGCCCCTGGTGAGCTATGTGCTGCCCGCGAACATCAAATGGGAGGAGTGGATCCTCGGCAAGTTCCGCATCGGATCGGTGCTCGGCGCCACCATCAACTTCCTGATCATCGCCCTGGTGGTCTTCCTCGTCCTGGTCAAGTTCCTGGGCAGGTTCATGAAGAAGGAGGAGGCACCAGCCGCCCCCACCACCAAGGAATGCCCGGCCTGCCTGGAGCAGGTGCCCCTCAAGGCCACCCGCTGCAAGCACTGCACCAGCCAGCTCTGACGGATCCCCCCTAGCCAATCCCGAGGGCCCGGTTTCCGGGCCCTTTTCCTTGTGATCGCAGGGCTTCCCGTGGTGAACTGGAGGTTCAACCTCAGGGGCGCTCGGGTGCGCCCCTCCGACGCACGAGGGCGCCGATGAGCGAGCAGGCTCCGGTCAAAAAGTACTCCGTATTCCTTCCCAAGACCGATTTCCCCATGAAGGCGGACCTGCCGCAGCGCGAGCCGAAGCGCCTGGAACGCTGGAAAGCCGAGGGCCTGTACGCCCGCATCGAGGCCAAGCGCAAAGCTGACAATGCGGCCGGGAAGGGCAGGGGGCGCGAGATTCTCCACGACGGTCCTCCCTACGCCAACGGGGCCATCCACATGGGCCACGCCCTGAACAAGATCCTCAAGGACGTGGTGGTGAAGTCCCGGTGGATGGAGGGCTACGAGTCGCCCTACGTGCCCGGCTGGGACTGCCACGGCCTGCCCATCGAGCACGCGGTGGAGAAGGACCTGGGTCCCAAGCGCCGCGAGCTGAGCCGAGCGGAGTTCCTTCAGAAGTGCCGGGTCTACGCGCAGAAGTGGATCGACACCCAGCGCACGGCCTTCCAGCGCCTGGGCGTGCTTGGCGCGTGGGAACAGCCCTACGTGACCATGGATCCCCGCTACGAGGCGGAGACGGTCCGCCACCTGGCGAAGCTCTTCGAGAGCGGCTCCGTCACCCGCAAGCTCAAGGTGGTCCATTGGAGCTACGGTGCTCGCACCGCGCTGGCCGAGGCCGAGGTCGAGTACGCGGACAAGACCAGCCCCGCCATCACTGTCGCCTTCCCGGTGACGGACGCGGCGGCAAAGCACATGGAGCTGCCCACGCCGCTCTTCCTGCCCATCTGGACCACCACGCCCTGGACCCTGCCCAGCAACCTGGCGGTGGCCATGCACCCGGACCTGGAGTACGCCGTGGTCCGCGCGGACGGTCGCCACTACATCGTGGCGGTGACCCTTCGGGACGACTTCGCCAAGAAGCTCGGGATGCCGCTGCACACGGTGGAGATCCGCAAGGGGAAGGAATTCCAGACCTTGGTGGCGCGCCATCCCTGGATCGACCGCGACAGCCCCGTCCTGCTGGGCGACCACGTCACCGCCGACACGGGCACGGGTCTGGTGCACACGGCCCCGGATCACGGCGTGGACGACTTCAACCTTGCCCACCACCTGGGCCTGCTCCAGCTCGTGGGTCCCGATGGCAAGTTCCTGCCGGCCGTGAATGATCCCGAGCTGGAGGGGAAGAACATCTTCGACTGCAACCCCCTGGTGGTGGAGAAGCTCCGCCGCATCGGGGCGCTGATCCACGAGGAGACGCTGACCCACAGCTACCCCCACTGCTGGCGAACCAGGACGCCCATCCTCTTCCGCGCCACCGAGCAGTGGTTCATCACCATGGATTCCGAGCTCAACGGGAAGGGCCGCAGCCTGCGGGAACTGGGGCTCGAAGGCGTGGAACAGACCCAGTGGGTGCCCGCCCAGGGCCAGAACCGCATCTACGCCATGATCTCCGGCCGCCCCGACTGGTGCATCAGCCGGCAGCGCGCCTGGGGCACGCCCATCACCGTGCTGCGCTGCGAGGCCTGCGGCGAGCCGCTGGTGGCTGACAGCATCTTCGAGACCGCTGCCGCCGCCATCGAGCAGGGCGGGATCGAGGCCTGGGCCAACCTGCCCGTGGAAGGGCTCGTGCCTGCAGGAAGCACCTGCAAGTGCGGGTCCACGGCCTTCCAGAAAGAAACGGACATCCTGGATGTCTGGATCGATTCCGGGGTCAGCGCCTCCGTCGTGTGCGAATCCCATCCCGAGCTGAACCGCGCGGACTACGGCGACTTCATCTACCTTGAGGGCTCGGACCAGCATCGGGGCTGGTTCCACAGCTCCCTGCTGTTCAACTTGGCGGCCACGGGCACCAAGCCTTACAAGCAGGTGGTCACCCACGGCTTCGTGCTGGACGGCAAGGGCCAGAAGATGTCCAAGAGCCTGGGCAACGTCATCACGCCCGAGGAGATCCTCAAGACCCTGGGCGCCGACATCCTCCGCTGGTGGGCCGCCAGCAGCGACTACAGCGAGGACATCCGCATCTCCAAGGAGATCCTCGACCGCAGCGCCGATGCCTACCGCAAGACCCGCAACACCCTGCGCTTCCTCCTGGGCGCGCTGGCGGACTTCGATCCCGCCCGGGACGCGGTGCCGGACGCCGAGCTGGCGCCTCTGGACCGATGGGTGCTGGCCGCTTTCGGTCGCATGGCCCGGGAGGTTCGCGACGCCTACACCCGCTTCGAGTTCCACCGCGCCACGCAGGCGCTGCTGGGGTTCTGTCAGCTGGAGCTGTCAGGCCGCTACTTCGAGATCATCAAGGACCGCCTGTACTGCGACGCGCTGGATTCCCCACGGCGTCGGAGCTGTCGCCAAGCCTGCTGGGCACTGGCCAAGGGGCTTAGCAGCTTGTTGGCTCCGGTCATGAGCTACACCGCCGACGAAGCCTGGGAGCAGATCCCCGGGTGCGAAGGCAGTGTGCACGAGCAGCGATTCCCGGAGGCCGACGGCAGCACCGCTGACCCCAAGTGGGAGAAGCTCTGGTCGGTGCGGGAGGCCGTGCAGGCCGCCATGGAGCCCCACCGTGCCGCGAAGACCGTCGGCACGAGCCTGGACGCCGCGGTGGCGATCACCCTGGGCAGCCAGGCGGACTGGGACCTCCTGGAGAGTCTCGGCGAGCCGCTCGACGACCTCCTCGTCGTGTCTTCCCTCACCCGGGTGGCAGCTGCGGGCACCGCCACTCCGCTCGTCACGGTCACCGCCCATGACGGCAAGAAGTGCCCCCGCTGCTGGAACCGCAAGGGCGGTCATGGCAAGGGGGAGGACTCGGCCCTCTGCGTGCGCTGCGCCACCGTGGTGGGGGCCTGATGCGCCGCCTGCTCTGGCTGCTGCTTCCCGCTTCGATTCTCGCCGCGGACCTGGGCTCCAAAGCCTGGATCTTAGGCCTTCTGAAGGAAGGCGAGTCCCTGCCGGTCATCAAGGGATTCTTCTACCTGACGCTTAATTTCAACCGCGGCGCCATCTTCGGCAGCCTGACCTGGATGCCGGAAACGGCCCGGTTCGCGGTGTTCGGCCTTGCGGGCGTGGCGGCCCTGGTCTATTTCGGCAAGCACTTCCTGACGGAGGCGACACCCACCTGGGATCGCGTGGCCCTGGGCTTCATCCTCGGCGGCGCCCTGGGCAACGGCGTCGACCGGCTGGTGAGGGGTGCCGTGGTCGATTTTCTCGACTTCATCTTCGGCACGTGGCACTACTGGACCTTCAACGTGGCTGACAGCTTCATCCTGGTAGGAGCCGTCCTCTACGGCGTGCGGATGCTGCGGGCGCCGAAGCCAGCCCACCCCCAGGCGAACGGATAAAGGACCTCCACGAAGGGCACGAAGGAGTGACAAGCACACGGAGGGAGGTCCTTCGCGTGCTTGCTTTCTTTTCGGGCCCTTCTTGGGGGCCTTCTTCTTCAAGGGCCTATTGAGCTTCAATGGCCTTCAGCAGGGCCGGGTCCTTGGGCAGCTGGTCCACCTCGGCGAGGCGGGGCACAAGGCGCTTCCAGAAGGGCTCAGCGGCGAAGACCTGCTTGAAGATGGGGAGGGCCTCCTCGCGCTTGCCGCTGGAGGCCAAGGCCACCGCCTGCCAGAAGGGCATCTCCCAGATGCCGGGCGCGAGCTTGGCCGCGGCCGCGTAGGCCGCCTTGGCCTCGGGCCATTTGGCGGCGGTGACGAAGCCGTCGCCTTCGTCCATGAGCCGGTAGGCCCGGCGCAGCTGGATGAGACGGCCCAGCTCCTTCAGGGGATCCGGGTTGTCCTCCACGCGCAGGTCGAAGAGGCGGTCGTTCCAGGGCTGGCCCGAGGGCTTGCCCTTCACGATGAGGATGGCGGCGCTCTGCTGGCCGCGGATGTCGCCGCCTTCGGCCTGGGCCGCGCGAAGTGCCGCGAGGAGCCGATCTGCGAGGTCCCCCTTGGCGGCGCGGAAGGCCTTGGCCATGGCCGGCCAGACCGTGGCCTTGTCCATGAGGTTCGCCTCCACGGTGAAGCCCTCCCCCACCTCGTGGCCTGCGGCCTGGATGCACTTGGAACCCGTATGCGCGGCGACACGACCCTGGGCATCCACCATGGCCACCTGGCGCACCTCGCGGTCCGGATCCGCCGCCAGCAGGGCCTTCAGGGCCTCCGGCGCGGGCTTGCCGGCCTTCATGAGGGCCAGGCCCAGGGCGCCGTAGGTGGGGTCGGTGAAGCTCTGCGTCGCCACCGCCCCGACGCCGGCCTCCGCCCAGGGCACGGACGACCCGACGGAGAACCAGTGGCTCTGGACGGCCACGCCCAGGTCTCCCGTGACCGCGTCCCGCGCCACGATGGAGTAGGTGTGCACCGGGCGGCGGGGGACCTCGCCCCCGTGGGCGGGAAGCACGAGCGACAGGAGGGCGGCGGCGAGCAGACGCATGGGAACTCCGGTGGGGTGGGGCGCCCACCATCCTACCCCGTCACTGGTACGATGGTCCCATGCGCCGCGCACTGGTCCTCGCCACCCTCTGCCTCATGCTGGGCGCGGCTCCGCCGCCGGAGACCTACGTGAAGGCAGTGGATGCCTGGCATGCGGAACGCACGGCCCGGCTGGCGGCGGAAGACGGCTGGCTGACCCTGGTGGGCCTCGACTGGCTCAAGCCCGGCGAGAACACCTTGGGTTCGGCGCCGGGATCGGCGGTGCTGCTGCCGGAGGGGACCGCCCCCGCCCAGGCGGGCACATTCGTGCTCGAAGGCGGCCAGGTACGGGTCCGCCTCGCGGCGGGCAGCGGGATCCTGGTCAACGGGCAGGTCGTGGCTGCAGCCTCGCTGAAGGCGGATGTGGACGGCAAGCCGGATCTGCTGCGGGCCGGGCGCATCACTTTCTACGTCATCCGCCGGGGGGACCGCTTCGGGATCCGGATGAAGGACCCGGAGGCTCCCGCGCGCAAGGCCTTCCACGGCGTGGCGCGGTTTCCGGTCGACCCCGCCTGGCGCATCGAGGCGGACTTCCTGCCCTACGCCACGCCGCAGACGCGGGCCATCCCCACGGTGCTGGGCACCTCCGAGCCCATGACGGCGCCGGGCCTGCTCCGCTTCAAGGTCAAGGGCCGGACCTTCACCCTGGAGCCCGTCATTGAGGACCCGGCCCTCCCGGAGCTGTTCATCATCTTTCGCGATGCCACCAGCGGGAAGGCGACCTACCCGGCCGGGCGCTTCCTGACCGCTGCCATGCCGAAGGACGGGAAGGTGGTGCTGGACTTCAACCGGGCCTACAACCCGCCCTGCGCCTTCTCCCACTTCGCCACCTGCCCCCTGCCGCCGAAGCGGAACGAGCTCCACCTGGCAGTCCGGGCCGGCGAGAAGGACTACGGCGACCACTGAAGGGTCCGGGAACACCCCTGCGCGGATTCCCGGCCACCGGTGAGCCTGGTTCCGGCCTCCCAATAGATCGTAGGTTGGACCTGAAATAGGAAAATAGATGCATTGATTGTTCTGGTGTGCGTGTTATCTTCGGTTCAAACAACCCCAAAAAATCCGGAGGAACCATGCCGCCCGGAAACACGCACGCCAAAGCACCCGCCAAGGTGGTCGAGAAGGTGACCGTCGAGGCCTGCATCGCCATCGCCCAGCGGGTCCAGCAGGCCCGCCTCGTCTCCGGCGATGAGGCCGGATCGGACACCGCAGCCCTCATCGCCGAGGCCATGCGCCGCGAACTCCTGAAGGGGCAGCAGGAAGGCGTGGTCGCCTAGTCTCTCATAGGCTCCCGGCACCCCGTGCACGCCGAGGTTGGCTCAGACTCTGTATTCGTCAGCCCGCCAGGTCTGGATCCGCTTCTTGATGGCCTCGCCATTGAGGTTTTCCTGGAGGGCTTCCCGCACGCGATCGGCCACTTCCGCGTCGGACGCGAAGCGGAGGCCCACGAGTTGCCTGACGCTCAGTTCGGGAATGCGGGCCTTCAGGTCCTCGGGAAGGAGGCGGGCGAGGCGCAGCTGCTCCTCAAGGCGGATGAGGCGGTCCTGCACCCGGAGGGCATAGCCGCGGACCTTCAGGGCGAGAAAGGTCACCGCCAGCGCCAGGAGCGCGATCCAGAAGGTGGCCAGAGCAGGGCGCCGGACAAAGGTGGTGAAGGTGGCGATGACCGTGATGAAGAAGAAGGGCAGCAGGACGAAGTGGTACAAGGGATCGAAGCGGCGGTGGGTCGCGTAGGTCTGGGGCGCGGACATGTCATCTCCCGGAAGGCTTCCAGGTTACTCCAGAGGTCCGCTCCGCCGCCGCTTGAGCGCCGAGGCCCGCTTCTTGGTCTCAAGGCGGCGCTCCTTCGAGGCGCGCGTGGGTCGCGTGGCATGGCGGGCCACCGGCCGCACCAGGGCGGCGCGGACGGCCGCAGCGGCCTTTTCCCGGGCGTCCTCCAGGTTCTTGAGCTGGTCGCGGGTGCGGTCGCTGACGACGATCCACAGGCCCTCGGCGTCGAGCCGATTGCGCTGCGCGATCCGCAGGCGGATCAGCGCATCCTCCGGCAGACCCTCGATGGCGCCGAGGTCAATGCGCAGCTCCACCTTGGAGGAGACCTTGTTCACGTTCTGGCCGCCGGCGCCCCCGGCCCGCACGGCCTTGAAGCGGATGGCGTCGCCGGGGATGCGGACGGTGGCGGTGACTTGGATGGGATCGGCCATGAGGCGATCCTACCGCCCCTTTCAGCGCATGGCCTCCATGGGACTGAGGCGCATGGCCCGGAAGGCGGGGTACAGCCCGAAGACCAGGGCCAGCGCCAGGGCGACGATCCAGGCGGTGATGAGGCCGACGGGGTTCACCACCAGGCCGTAGGGGAAGCTGGCGGAGAGGGCCTGGCAGAGCAGCCCGCCGGACACTGTGCCGATCAGGGCGCCGAGGGCGGCGAGCACCACGGCCTCCAGGAGGAACTGGATGAAGATCTCGTGGTCCGAGGCGCCCAGGGCCTTGCGCAGGCCGATCTCGAAGCGGCGGTCACTGAAGCTGATGAGCATGACCGAAAGCACGCCCACGCCGCCCACCAGGAGCACGGTTCCGGCCAGGCTGAGCAGCACCACCGTCCAGCCGTGCATCTGCTCCAGGAAGTTCTGGTAGGCCTTGGCCGCCTCGGCGTCCAGGTCCACGATCTCGGCGTCCTCGATGCCGTGGTGGGCCTGCCGGACCCGGCTGAGCAGCATGGCCGACACCTCGCCCGCATCCTCGGCCCGGCGCAGCTTCACGGTGACCTGGGCCAGCTTGTGGGCCGGGTCCATGCGGTCCATGTAGGCTTCCAGCGGGATGAGGATGCCGTTGGCGTCCGTGTAGTTCTCTTCGTTGAAGATCTGGCCCGGCGCTTGGACGCCCACGATGCGGAAGGGGACGCCCTCCACCACCAGGTCGCGGCCCACGGGATCGGCCCCGCCGAAGAGCTTGGAGGCCAGGGTGGCTCCCACGACCGCCACGGTGGAGCGCCGCCGCTGGTCGTCCTCGGTGAGGTTGCGGCCCAGACCGATGGGTCGGTTCATCCAGACGGCGTAGTCCGGCGTGACGCCAGTGACGAAGACGCGCTCGGTGTCTCCGGTGATGCGGACCGAGGAGGTGCGCTGGGACCGGGGCAGGAAGGCCAGAACTTTGGGATGGGGGGAGGTGAGGCGCGACAGGTCCTCGAAGCGGAGGCCGGGGCTCATGACGAAGCGACTGCGCTCCTCGGCCGTCTCCGCGGTCTTCGGGGCGATGCGTACCGTGCCGTCCCAGCTCATGCCCGCAAAGCCGGTACTGATCTTGTCCATGACGCCGTCGAGCACCGAGGTCATCACCACCAGCGCGAAGACCCCCAGCATGAGCAGGGTGAGGGTGAGGAGGCTGCGCACCTTGTGGGCCCACAGCTCCACCAGGCCCGTGCGGACCACCTCCCAGAGCATGCCGGGGCTGAAGCCGCGCACCTTCGGGGCAGGCGCGGGCGCCTCGCCGTCCAGGAGCGAAGGGCCAGGGGCGCGGAGGGTGAAAGTCTCGTCACTCATAGCGCAGGGCCTCCATCGGAGACAGCCGGGAGGCCTTCCAGGCTGGATAGAGGGCGAAGAGGAAGCCGAAGGCCGCGGCCAGTCCGTAGGCCCAGAGGAAGCTGGCCGGCGTCATGTAGAGGGGGATGCCCAGGCTCTTCGTGATGGTCCAGGAGAAGCCCACGCCCAGCGCCAGGCCCGCCAGGCTGCCCAGGGCCGTGAGCAGCAGGGCTTCGGTCATGAAACCCTTGAAGATCTCCCGGCCCGAGGCACCGATGGCCATCTTCACGCCCACCTCCCGGACCCGCTCCTTGAGGCCGGCCATCTGGATGTTCACGTTCACGATGCCGCCGCCCACCAGGGCCAGCACGCCAGAGAGCAGGAAGATGATGTCGTAGACATCGCCCTGGCTGTTGCGCCGGCGGATGCGGGCCGCCACGTCGTCCAGCCGGAAGTCCTCCTGGAGCCGGTGGTTGGCCTTGAGGAGGTCGGAGAGCTGCTTGGCGAAGCCGCCCATGGCGCCCAGATCGGGGATGCGGAAGGTGACCCGGTCCAGCCGCCGGTAGGCGTCGCCGTTCATGCGGCGCTGCACCAGGCTGGCGGGCACGGCGATGATTCGGTTGCGCCACCAGAACTGGTTGCGCTGGCCCTCGCGGAAGCGGAAGACCCGCTCCTCGAAGAGGCCGATGACGGTGACGGGGACGGTCCCGATGCGCAGCGTCTGCCCCAGGGCGTCGCCCTTGGGGAAGAAGACCTGGGCGGCCTCCGTGCCGAGGATCACCACGGGGGCGCCGGAGTCCGTCTCGCTGGTGGAGAAGGCCCGTCCGTGAACTACCTCGTAGCCGTTGGCTGGGATGAAGTCCCCGCCGATGCCGCTGATCTGGCGATCCTGGTCACCATAGGCGGACACCACCCGGGCCCTGGCGAACTTCTGGCGGCTCACGCCGTGGATGGCGTCCGCCTTCAATCCTTCTCCGCCCGCGGCGTCCTCGTCGCGCAGGCCCAGGTTGGCCTGCTGCAGGGCCGTGGGCCGGCCATCGCGCACGGCGGCCTTGGGCTGGACGTTGAGCTTGTCCAGGCCGCCCATCTTCACGAACATCTCATCGGCCCGCTTGCGCTGGCTGTCCGAGATGGAGAAGCCGCCAAGTACGGAGGCCACGCCCAGGAGCACGCCGAGGGCCTGGAGCACCGAGCGGCCCAGGTTCTCCCGGATCTCCACCCAGGCCCCGAGCAGCCGCTCGCGGAAGGCGCCGGAGGTGCGCATCTAGGCCGCCCCCTCGGCAGTGGCCACGAGGCCGTCTTTGATCTCCACCTGCCGTTCTGCCTGGGCGGCGATGGTGGGGTCGTGGGTCACCAGCAGCAGGGTGTTGCCCTGCTGGTGCAGCTCGCGGAAGAGGCCCAGCACCTCGGCGCCGGTCCTGGAGTCCAGGGCGCCGGTGGGCTCGTCCGCCAGGAGAAGCGCCGGCTCGTTCGCCAGGGCGCGGGCCACGGCCACGCGCTGGCGCTGGCCGCCGGAGAGAGTGCCTGGCAGCTTGTCGGCCTTGTCGGCGATGCCCACCTTCTCGAGCAGGGCCAGGGCCCGCTCGCGACGCTCCTTCCGGCCCACGCCGGCGTAGAGCATGGGCAGCTCCACGTTGCGCGCGATGCTGGCCTTGGGCAGCAGGTTGTAGCTCTGGAAGACGAAGCCCACCTTCTCGTTGCGGATCCGCGCCAGCTCGCCGCCGGAGAGGCCCTGGACCTGGCGGCCGTCCAGCGTGTAGGTGCCCTCCGTGGGCAGGTCCAGGCAGCCCAGGATAGCCATGAGCGTGGACTTGCCTGAGCCCGAGGGCCCGATGAGGGCCACGAACTCGCCCTTGGCCACGGTCAGGTCGATGCCCCGCAGGGCGTGGACCGCCGTCCCGTTGCTGCCGTAGACCTTCGTCAGGCCCTGAGTCTGGATGATGCTGGACATGGTCGCTCCCTTGCCAGTCCTCAGTCCTGAGTCTTCAGTCCTCAGTGAATGCCCAGGGGATGGTGGTTCCACTGAAGACTGAGGACTGAGGCCTGAAGACTGATCAGTTGTTCTCATCGTCCTTCTCGACCTTCTTCTTGCTGGGGTCCTCCAGGCTCACCTGGTCGCTGGCCTTGAGGCCCGAGAGGATCTCCACGCGTTCGAGGGTGGCGATGCCGGCCTTCACGGGCACCACGTCGAAGTATTCCTTCCAGTGGTCCGCGAGCCAGATGAACTTGCCGCGGCCATTGAGCCCTTCCTTGGCCTTGGCCAGGTCCTGGGGCGGGAGGTTCTCCTTGAGTCGGTAGACCACGGTCTGGCCGTCCCGCCGCTGGAGGGCTTCCAGAGGCACGCTCACGGCCTTGTCCCGCTTCTCGCCGAGGATCTCCACGTTGGCGCTCATGCCGGTCTTGAAGGCCTCCGTGAGCTCGTCCAGGGCCACCTCCACTTTGAAGACCTTGATCTTCTCCACCAGGTCCGCCGCGGGCGCCACGAAGCGTACCTTGCCCGTGAAGGCCTTCTGGGGGTAGGCGTCCAGGGTGATGCGGACGGGCTGGCCGACCTTCACCTTGGCGATGTCCACCTCGTTGAGGTTCACCTTCACGATGAGGGACTGGAGGTCGGCCACGGTGAAGACCACCGTGCCCGCATTGAAGGAACTCACGCCCGAGGTGATGGTGTCGCCCAGCTCGACGCCCTTCTTGATGACCACCCCGTTCATGGGGGCCGTGACCCGGGCCTTCTGGGTCGAAGCGTTGCCGCTGATGGGGATGCCGCGGTCCTCCACGATCTGGTAGCGGGTCTGGGCGCTCTTGAAGGTCTCCTCGGCCAGGTCCCGGGTGGTCTTGGCGCTGCGGTAGGCCTGGTCCGATATCAGCCCGGACTTGTAGAGCTCGGCCTGCTGGGTGAAGTCCCGCTCGGCGTTCCGGAAGCTCACCCGGGCCTGGGACACGCTGCCCTGCACGTCGGAGAGCGTCTGGGCCTGGTTCACGTCCGGCTCCACCTCGGCCAGCACCTCGCCGGCCTTGACGGTCGCGCCCTCGCGCACCTTGAGGCCCACGATGCGGCCCGAAACCGTGGACTTCACGTCCACCTTGGTCAGGGGGTCCACCACGCCCACCTCGCGGACACTCACCTGGAGGTCCTCTGCCTGGACTTTGCCCAGGCGGAAGGGGGTGGAGGCTTCCGACTTCTTGCCCTTGCCGTCGCCGCCCTTGAGGGTGAAGAACATGCCCGCCGCCAGGGCCGCCCCGGCCACGGAGACGATGACCCACCGCTTCTGCATGGAACCCCCCTGATGCGAAATAGACCGGGCCTGCCGGGATGATGGATGGCCT
Source organism: Geothrix sp. SG200 (assembly GCF_022808935.1). Taxonomy (GTDB): domain Bacteria; phylum Acidobacteriota; class Holophagae; order Holophagales; family Holophagaceae; genus Geothrix; species Geothrix alkalitolerans. Next base: position 161,415 of record NZ_JAKZFR010000002.1, on the reverse strand, counting down.
ACGGAGCAGAGTCTGGAGTCGTTTAGGGAGGGATTCCCCTAGGAACCGGTGGCCGGTGGACCGTGACCGGTCAACGGACCGGTCGGCGGGGGGAGCCTCCCTGTGGCATCCCGCCACAAAGCTTGAGGCAACGATCCACGGCAGGCAGGTTAAACCTTCTCCAAATGGCTCGGGCCTAACCAAGTTGTGAATTGGCACGAGGACGGCATCAGGCCACCCCGGGACGATTCCCCTTCGCGGCCTGGCCGCACCAGGAGCACACATGTCCAACACCCAGAAGCGCGTGGCCCTCATCCTGGCGGTGGGCCTCATCGGCGCCTCCCTCATGGCCCAGGCCCCCGTGCCCCCGCCCACCGGGCAGCAGGTGGAGAGGCACGGCGAGCGGATCGAGCGCCGGGGCGAGCGTCAGGAGCGGCGGGGCGAGCGGAACGACCGGCAAGGCGAACGCAAGCAGCGCCAGGGCGCCCGCATGGAGCGGAAGGGCGCGGCCCTCCAGGCCCAGGGCAAGGTGGCCGAAGGCCAGGCCCTCCAGCAGGCCGGCGAGCGCCGCGAGAGAGTGGGCGAGGCCCAGGAGCGCAAGGGTGAGCGCCAGGAACGCCGGGGCGAGCGCAAGGAGCGCCGCGGCTCGCGTGTCGAGCGCAGGGGCGAGCGGATGCAGGCCCAGGGCAAGTAGCCATTCCGGTCCTCACGAAAGCGGCCCCCGTTCGGGGGCCGCTTTCGTGAGCAGGGGAAGGACTACCGCACGGTCTCCCGCGCGATCATCAGTTCCTCGTTGGTGGGCACCACCGTCACGACCACCCGGGAATCGGGCGTGCTGATGATGCGTTCCCCGGTGCCGTGCTCGTTGGCCTCGGGATCCAGCTTCACGCCCAGGAAACCCAGCTTGCTGCAGACCTTGGCCCGCACGAAGGTGCTGTGGGTGCCGATGCCGGCGGTGAAGGTGATGGCGTCCACCCCGTCCAGGACCGTGGCGTAGGCGCCGATGTACTGGCGCACGTTGTAGGTCAGGAGGTCCCGGGCCAGGCGGGCGCGGTCGTTGCCGCTGTCGGCGGCCAGCTCGATCTCCCGGAAGTCGGAGGACACGCCGGAGATGCCCAGCAGGCCGGATTTCTTGTTGAGCAGGTTGGTGATCCCATCGTAGTCCAGATGCTCGTACTCCATGAGCATCTCCACCACACTCGGGTCGATGGTGCCGCAGCGGGTGCCCATGATGACGCCCTGGAGCGGGGTCATGCCCATGCTGGTGTCCATGCTCTTGCCCTGGCCCACGGCACAGATGCTGGTGCCGTTGCCGATGTGGCAGGTGATGACCTTCAAGGAGCGCAGGGGCCGGCAGAGCAGGATGGCCGTGCGGGCGGCCACGAAGGCGTGGCTGGTGCCGTGGAAGCCGTAGCGCCGGATGCCGTACTTCTGGCTCATTTCGTAGGGGATGCCGTAGGTGCGGGCGTGGTCCGGGATGTTGTGGTGGAAGGCCGTGTCGAAGACCGCCACGTGCGGTACCTCGGGGAAGGCGGCCATGGCCGTGCGGATGCCGAGCGCGTTGGCAGGGTTGTGCAGCGGGGCGTACATCGCGAAATGGTCGATGTCCTGGAGCACTTCATCGGTCACCAGGACCGAGTCCCCATACTTCGGTCCGCCATGCACCACACGGTGGCCCACGGCGTGGATGGGCGTGTCGTGGAGCACGTTGGCGTGGAGCCGCTCGAGGATGGCCTCGAGGGCCTCCTTGTGGCTGGGAAGGGGAAGGGTCTCCTTCCGCTTCTCGCCGTCGAGGACGCAGATGAGGTTGGCCTCGGCCAGGCCGATGCGCTCGGCCATGCCCTCCGCGATGGAGACCTCCTTGACCATGTCGAAGAGGTTGAACTTGAGGCTGGAAGAGCCTGCATTGAGAACGAGAACGTACACGTAATCCCCCATGACAGGAAAAGTCTAGCGTCCAAGTCACGTGACCGGAGGCTCATTGTGGATGATGGGGTCATGAGCCTTCAGGATCAGGAGGCTTACCGGTCCCCGGGCTCTCAGGAAGAGAACACTCCGCGCTCCAGGGTGGCCGGATCCGGCCAAGGGGCGCCCAGGGCGGCCTCCGCCTCCTGCTGGAGCCGGTCCTCGAGGCGGGCCTTCAGCCCGGGATCAGGGATCCAGCGCTTGCGGGACATCCAGGCCTCGAAGCGGGGCAGGGGGTCCTTGGCAGCCCACTCGGCCAGCAGCGCCGGATCCACGTAGCGCTGGTCGTCATGCTCGGCGTGGCCCTTCATGCGGAAGGTCTCGCAGACCAGGAAGACCGGCCCCTTGCCCTCCAGGCAGTGCTGGCGGGCCTGCAGGCTGGCGGCATACACCTCCGCGGCGTCGTTGCCGTCCACCGTAAGGGTGAAGGCCCCCTGGGACCGGGCCGACATCCGCCCGGCCATCTGGCGCTCCGGAGGCGTGGAGAAGGCGTAGCCGTTGGACTCCCCGACGACGATCAGGGGAAGTTGCTGCACCACCGCGAAGTTGAGGCCCTCGTAGAAGGCTCCGGTCGAGCTGCCGCCGTCGCCGATCCAGGTCATGGCCACGCGCCGCTCCCCCTTCTGGCGGAAGCTGAGGGCCACGCCCGCCATCACGGGGATGAGGGCGCCCAGCATGGAGGTGGGGGCCAGGATGCCCCTTTCCACGGCACCGAAGTGGTTGTTGTGCTCCCGGCCCGCGGTGGGGCCGGTGGCGCGGCCCAGATACTGGAGGAAGATCTCGAGCGGCGTGGCGCCACGGACCAGCATGGAACCCAGGTTGCGGATCATGGGGCCGATCATGTCGTCGGGCCCGAGGGCCATGGCTGTGGCGCAGGAGGTGGCCTCCTGGCCCAGGCTGCGATAGATGCTGCCGAGGGTCCTGCCCTGGCGGAAAAGCTTCACCAGCCGTTCTTCCGTGAGCCGGGTCAGGAGCATGGCCTCATGAAGGCGGAGGGCGGTGTCGCGGTCCATCCGGTTAGCATAGACCCATGCTGAACCTGCGCCCTGCCGTTCCCTCCGACGCTCCGCTGATCCTGCAGTACATCCGCGAACTGGCGGACTACGAGCGGGAGCCGGAAGCGGCGGTCGCCACGGAGGCGGACATCCATCGGTACGCCTTTTCGGAGCACCCCCTGGTGAAGGTGACCATGGCGGAGTGGGACGGCCAGCCCGCGGGCTTCGCGCTCTGGTTCCTGAACTTCAGCACCTGGGAGGGGAAGCCGGGCATCTACCTCGAGGACCTGTTCGTGCGGCCGGCCTACCGGGGCAAGGGCATCGGCAAGGCTCTGCTCCAGCACTTGGCCGCGCTCGCCGTGAAGGAGGGCTGGACCCGCTTCGTCTGGCAGGTGCTGGACTGGAACACGCCGGCCATCGAGTTCTATGAGGCCCATGGCGCCAAGGTCATGCGGCCCTGGCTCACCTGCCGCGTGGAGGGCGAGGCCCTGGCCCGGCTGGCACAGGGCGCGGATTGATGTGGGCCCCGCTGCGCCGCCTCGAGGAGGCCCTGGGGCCCGAGGCTGAGCTGGTGGTGGTCGGCGGCGCCGTCCGCGATGAGCTGCTGGGGCGTCCCCACGCGGACTGGGACCTGGCCACGAAGCTGATGCCGAAGGCCGTGATGGACCGGGCCCGGGCCGCGGGCCTGAAGGCGATTCCCACGGGGCTGCAGCACGGGACAGTCACCGTGCTGCTGGAGGACCGGCCCATCGAGATCACCACGTTCCGGAGCGATGGGGATTATCTGGACGGGCGGCATCCCGAGACGGTGCGATTGGGCGTCAGCCTGGAGGAGGACCTGTCCCGCCGCGACTTCACCATCAACGCCATGGCCCTTCCGGTGGGTGGTGGTGACCTGGTGGATCCCTTCGGCGGCAGGGCCGACCTGGAGACGCGGACTCTTCGGGCCGTGGGCGATCCGCTTCGCCGCTTCGCCGAGGACGGCCTCCGCACCCTTCGGGCCTGCCGGTTCGCGGCCCAACTGGGCTTCGAGGTGGAGGCCGGGACCCTGGCGGCCATTCCCGAGCGGCTGGAGGTGGCCCGCAAGGTGGCCGCCGAGCGGGTCCTCGCGGAGCTCACCAAGCTGCTCTGCGGAGCCGAGCCCCACCGGGGGCTGGACCTCCTGGCGCGGACGGGGCTGCTGGATCTCTGGCTGGTCGAGCTGCGTCCCATGATCGGCTGCGGCCAGAACCGGCATCACCGGTGGGATGTGTGGCGCCACACGCTGGAGGTGGCGCGCCTGGTTCCTGCCGAGCCTGGGCTGCGCTGGGCGGCTCTGCTGCATGATGCCGGCAAGCCCGGCGCTCGCACCCTCGGGGACGAGGGTGAGGCCCGGTTCCATGGGCACGAGGCCCGGTCCCTGGAGCTCGCGGGCATCCTCCTGGAACGGCTCAAGGCCGCCCACGCGCTCCGACGCGACGTCCTCGCCCTGGTCCGCCACCACGGCATCCATCCGACCGCGGATTGGAGTGACGCGGCCTGCCGGCGCTTCCTGCGGCGGCTCGAGGAGGACGGACTGACCCTGGCGCGCTGGGAGACGTTCCGTCTGGCGGATCAACGGGCCAAGGGCCTGGAAGTGGGGGCCCGGGAACAGGAGCACGCCGCCATCCTGGCCCGCCTCGAAGCCATGGCCGCCGCGGCTCCGCCCCTCTCGGTGAGGGCCCTGGCCCTGGACGGGGCGGCGCTCATGGCGCTGGCCGGACGCGGAGGCGGTCCCTGGCTGGGCGAGCTCCAGCGGGATCTGCTGGAGGCCGTGCTGGAGGACCCGTCGCTCAACACGCCGGACGCCCTCGCGGGTCTGGCCCGCCGAAGGCTCGAAAAGCCCTAACGCCTCTCGATCAGCACCACGGCCTGGGCCGCGAGACCTTCGCCCCGCCCCGTGAAGCCCAGCTTCTCCGTGGTGGTGGCTTTCACGTTCAGGGCCTCGCTGTGGATGCCCAGCAGAGGGGCGATGCGATCGCGCATGCCCTGGCGGTGGGGGCCGATCTTGGGCCGTTCGCCGATGAGGCAGACATCGGCGTTCACCACCCGCCAGCCCCGCTCGGCGAGATCGCCCATCACTCGCTCCAGCAGTCCCGCTGAGTCGGCGCCCCGATAGGTAGGATCCGTGTCGGGGAAATGCTGGCCGATGTCGCCCAGGCCCGCGGCGCCCAGGAGCGCGTCCATGAGGGCGTGCAGCATGACGTCCGCGTCGCTGTGACCCGCCAGGCCCCGGTCATGCGGAATGTGGCAGCCCATGAGCATCAGCGCACGGCCTTCCTCCGGCGCCGCGAAGCGGTGGACGTCGAAGCCCATGCCGGTGTGGAAGGCGTTCATACCCGCTCTGCTCCCAGGTTGCGGTGCTCCCCCGTGGACTCGTCCGGCAGACGGTGGTCCTCCGTGATGGGATGGTCCGGCAGGAGGATGATGACCTCAGTCCCCTGGCCCTCCTCGCTGAGGAACTCCAGGGTGCCCCCGTGCTCCTCGACGATCTTCTTCACGGTGGCCATGCCGAGGCCCGTCCCCCTCTTCTTCCCGTAGCTGAAGAACGGCTCGAAGATCCGCTTGACCACGCGCTTGGGGATGCCGCGGCCCTGATCCTTCACCCGGATCTGAACCCCGCCCGTGGTCTGGATCCAGTTCACGAGGATCTCGCCGGTCATGCCGACGGTGGCGTCCATGGCGTTGGCCAGGAGGTTCTCCATGACCCGGGTGAACCGGGCGGGATCCAGCTTGATCAGGCATGGGGGACCTTCAGCCTGGAGGGTCACGCCCATCTCGGCGGCGCGCGGCACCAGGGGTTCGATGACGGCCTCCAGGAAGGGGCGCAGATCCACCGTCTCCCTCCGGGGCTCCCGCACCTTGGCGAAATCGAGCACGTCCTGGCTCAGGTGCGTGAGGCGATCCACGCATTCCAGGATCTTGCGGCAGTGGTGGCGGACCTTGGTGTCCTCGGTGGACAGCTCCAGCAGGTCTGCGTGGCCGCGAAGCACGAAGAGGCCGTTCTTGAAGTCATGGACAATGGAGCTGGCCACCTGTCCCACGGTGGCGAGCACGTGGCTGCGCAAGTTCTCCTCGGACAGCCTCGAACGCTCGATGGCGATGGCGCAGAGCGAGACGATGGCCTCGAAGGTCGGCCGGTCCGGCGGTTCGATGATGGGGCGGCGGCTGTCGAGGTAGACCACGCCGATGCGCCGCCCCTGGAGCAGCAGGGGGAGGCAGAGGATGGTCTTCAGCTCCAGCCGCTGGATCGAGTGCTGGCTGAGCAGCTGGCCATCCTCGGCGACGTTGAGGATCCAGATGGGGTCCCCCGTCTCGAACACCTTGTGGACGCTGGACATGGACAGCTGGATCTGGCCCTCAAGTTCCTGGCCCAGGTTGCGCTGGACCCGGCAGGCCAGCTCGCCATCCTCCAGGAGCATGAGGAAGCCCCGATCCGTTCCGGAGATGCTGAGGAGGCGGTCCAGGGACTGCTCGAGCATGTCCTCGAGATCCGATTCCTGGGCCAGGAGTTGGGCGGCATCGAGGATGGCCTGGAGGTGGATCTCCGAACTGCTGTGGTCCGTGCGGACCAGGGTCAGCGTGTAGGCGCTGTCCGCCAGGAGCAGGGGGGTCCCGGGTTCCCAGGCCTGGCGTCCGGTCAACGGCTGGCCCATGTAAAAGCTGCCATGGGTGGTCTTGAGATCCTCGACCCACCAGGTGTCATCCTGCAATTCCAGACGCAAATGATTGCGGCTGATCATGTTGTCGGACAGCACCACGTCGCAGAGGCTCTGCCGTCCCACAGTCACGGAGCGGGCAAGGGGCACGGAACGCTCAAACCCGTGCCGGTCTCGAATCAGGAGCTGGTAGCGCTGGGCCACGGCATCTCCCGGGCAGGCTTCATGGGATAAAGGGGGCTTCGGACTGCGAACCCAAGATTATCCGGCCATCGGCTGGACACAAGTGGAAGTCCCGTGAGGGAATAGAAGTCATGCACCGGCATCCCGACCTCGATCCCTCCACGAACCTGGAGGACCCCGTTGAATACTCGCTGAGGCCCCAACGCCTCCAGGAATATATCGGCCAGGGCAAGGTGAAAGCCCGATTGGAGATCGCCCTCCAGGCCGCCTCCAAGCGTGGGGAGGTGATGGATCATGTGCTCCTCTTCGGCCCGCCGGGGCTGGGCAAGACCACCCTCGCGCACGTGCTCGCCAACGAGATGGGCGCGCCCTGCAAGGTCATCCAGGCCCCGGCGCTGGAGAAGAAGGGGGACCTGGCGGCCATCCTCACGAACCTGGAAGCCGGGGAATTCCTCTTCATCGATGAGGTCCACCGGCTGTCGGCGCCCATCGAGGAGATGCTCTATTCGGCCATGGAGGACCGCAAGCTGGACATCCTCATCGGTCAGGGTCCCAGCGCCCAGACCCTGAAGGTGGATCTGCGGCCCTTCACCCTGGTGGGCGCCACCACGCGCGCCGGCCTCATCTCGAAACCCCTGCACGACCGCTTCGGCATGGTCCATCGCCTGGAGTTCTACACCCGGGCGGACCTGGCCATCATCGCCCGCCGGTCGGCGGACCTCCTGGGCATCCACCTGGCCCCGGAGGGCGCCGAGGCCATCGCCCGCCGGAGCCGGGGGACGCCGCGCATCTGCAATCGCCTGCTCCGGCGCTGCCGGGACTACGCCGAGGTGAAGGGGGACGGGACCATCACCGTGGAATCCGCCGAGGCCTGCCTGAAGCTCCACGAGGTGGACGACCTGGGCCTGGACGGCCTGGACCGGGAGTATCTCCAGGCCATCTGCCACAAGCACCGGGGTGGCCCCGTGGGCCTGAGGACTCTGGCCGCAGCCCTGGGCGAGGATGAAGGGGCGCTCGAGGATCTGGTGGAGCCCTACCTCATGCAGGTGGGCTTCCTGGATCGCACGCCCCAAGGCAGGAAGGCTACCGACGCAGCCTACGCCTACCTGGGGGTGAAGTCCGATCCGGGGCCGCTGTTCCGCTGATCAGAACTTGGCGTCGATCGTGTCCTGGGCCTGCGACCCGGTGGAGGACATGGCCAGCGTTCCGCCCTTGGCGGCATTCGCCAGCTCCAGGGTGCGGGTCTGGTCCCGACGGACGCAGACGCCCTGGAGGGTGCCACCCTCGTCAACGACCAGGGAGCCGACCTCGACATCCCCCTCCACGTAGCCCGTGCCATGGATCTCCAGGCACTCGGTGATCTTCATGGTCCCTTCCGCGCGGCCAGTCACCACGAGGTGCTTGGCGTAGATGGTCCCCTTCACCATGCCGCCCGGGGCGATGGAGATCTCGCCGGTGGATTGGATGATCCCCTCCACGGTGCCTTCGATGCGCAGGCTCTGGGAGCCCGTGTGGATCTCTCCGGTGAGAACCACGTCCTTGCCGAGGATCGAGTGGATGGCGGGGGCGGAATCGGGCTTGGGCTTGTTGGTGCGGAATACGGCCATGGGTTGCTCCTTCGGGGGGTCAGGACGATTTGCGCAGCGCCCGGATCCACTGGCGCTGGAGACGCAGGTAAGGCTGGGGATTCGTGGGCTTGCCGTTCAGCCGCACTTCGTAATGGAGATGGACCCCGGTGGCATTCCCCGAGCGTCCCATCGTGCCCAGGATATCCCCGCGCGACACTTTCTGCCCGGCCTTGACGTTCACATGGTTCATGTGGGCGTACAGGGTCTCCTGTTCGTTGTTGTGCCGCACCCGGACGCCCCAGCCGTAGCGGTCCATCCAGCCGGCTTCTTCCACCTCGCCATCAGCGGTGACCTGGATCGGCGTGTCGAGGGCGTTGCTGATGTCGATGCCCGTGTGGTAGCCCAGCAGACCATCTCCCTCTTCGTTGGGTCGGGAGAACGGATTGACGCGCACCCCGAACCCCGAGCTGAGGTAGCCGGCCGTGGGCGGGATGGAGGGGGTGTGCGCCCAGGCCCGAAGCACGGGCTCCATCCTGGCTCGGATGACGGCCGCCTGCTTGGTGGTGTAGTCGAGGTCCTGCTTGAGGCGGGACAGCTTCTCCTGGGTTCCGGGAGGCGGCGGGGCGGCGGGCTGCACGGGCTGTCCGGGGGGCGGAGGCAGGGGTGAGCCGGTGGAGGCCTTCGGGTCCAGGAGCTTCAGCAGCTCCGTCTGCTGCTGCCGGAGGGTCGTCACCTCGGCCTCGAGGGCCTGGGCCTGATCCAGGGAGGATCGGAGCTGCTCCTGCTGCTCCACCGTCTCCTTCTGCAGCCGGCTGAAGCTCATGATCTTCTTGGTGGCCCAGAATCCGTAACCGGAACCGATCATCGCCAGGGCTGAAAAACCGGCCACCAGGCCGATCCCCCAGAGCATCATCCGGCGGGTGAGGGACCAGCGGAGGGTGCGATGGCTGAAGACGACCATCACGGTGAGCCACCCCACGGGATCGGGGCGGCTGGAGCGCACGGCGAGTCGGCGTTCGGGCTGGTGAGTGGACATGGCCTCTCAGCATACCTGGGAATCCGCGATCGATCGACTCGCCTTCTTACAACGAACGATCTAGACCGGCGCCAGGAGCGAGCGCGATAGCCACCACTCCAAGGCGTGGGCGAGGAAAAACACGAGTCCCACAAGGCTATTCAAGGTGAAGAAAGCCTGGTCGATGCGGGACAGGTCGCCGCCCCGGACCAGCCACTGCTCCTTCGCGAGCATGACCGCCACGGTGGCCCATCCGGCCCAGGAAATCAGGTGGCTGCCCATGTGGAGGTTGAACATGGCCCAGGCCGCCAGCGCCACGAGGTGGAGGGCGCGGGAGAGGGCCAGGGCCCCGCCAGTGCCCAGCCTGACAGGCATGGAATGCAGCCCCTTGTCGCGGTCATAGCCTTGGTCCTGGAGGGAATAGAGGATGTCGAAGCCTGCGGTCCAGGCGAGGACCCCCCCGGAAAGCCACAGGGCCGGGGCCTCGATGCGTCCTGACACGGCGATCCAGGCCCCTAGAGGCGCCCCAGAGAGGGACAACCCCAGCACCACGTGGGCCCAGGAGGTGAAGCGCTTGCAGAGCGAGTAGCCCAGGATGATCACGAGGGCCAGCGGCGAGAGGGCCCAGGTGAGGGGCCCCAGGGCGCCGGCCGCCAGGCCGAAGAGGACGATGCCCGCTCCCATCAGGAGCATGGCGCCCACCCGGGAGACCCGGCCTTCGGGCAGGGCCCGGCTCGCGGTGCGGGGGTTCTCCGCGTCCACGTCTACGTCCACCAGGCGGTTGAAGGTCATGGCCGCCGTGCGCGCCCCCACCATGGCCGCGAGGATCCACAGGATGGTCCGCAACGGGGGGATCCCCTGGGCCGCCCCCAGCGCCCCCAGGAACGCGAAGGGCAGGGCGAAGACCGTGTGCTCGAACTTGATCATGTCGAGCAGTTCCATCAGGTGTCTGAAGGGGGACCCGCCCGGCGAGACCGGCTGGGCGGACGGCTCGCCAGCCTCCGGCACGGGCAGGTCCGTTCCCGTCGGGGCGGATCCGGTGGGCTGTTCAGGGGGGAGCGTCGTGCTGTCCATTGAAGACATGATCCAGCGAATCGAGGCCGTTGTCTTGGGGGGGGAGTTCGCCTAATCCTCCGTCCGCAGCCGGTAACCCACGCCAGGCTCGGTCTGGAGGTAGCGGGGGCGGGAGGGATCCTCCTCCAGCTTGTGCCGGAGCTGGGCCATATAGACGCGGAGGTAGAGGGGCTGGGCCCCGGCCACACCGCCCCAGACCTCCTTCAGGAGCTGCCGGTGCGTGACCACCCTCCCTGCATGCCGGATCAGGGTGGTGAAGAGCCTGTATTCGAGCGGGGTGAGGTGGACTTCCTGGCCCGCCACCAGGACTTGGCGCCGGGCCAGGTCCACGCGCCAGCGCCCGAGGGTGAACAGCGGGTCTTCCACCGCCCCGGGGTCCGCATGGCGGAGCGCCACCCGGATGCGGGCCAGGAGCTCGCCGGTGCCGAAGGGTTTGGTGAGGTAGTCGTCCGCGCCCACGTCCAGGGCGCCGATCTTGTCCGTCTCCCGCCCCCGGGCGGAGATGACGATGACCGGGGTGCGGCTCCACTCCCGCAGCCGGGTCATGAGGTCCAGGCCATCCATGTCGGGGAGGCCCAGGTCCAGCAGGATCACGTCCGGCCGGTGCTGCACGGCCAGGGCAAGGCCCTCCCGGCCCGAAGCGGCCTCCAGGTAGCGATAGCCGCCGCCCTCCAGGGCCACCCGGAGGAACCGGCGCATCTGGGGTTCGTCCTCCACCAGGAGGACCTGCAAGGCCTCAGGAGTCATGGACCCTCCTCGGGCATGGGTGGAGGCGTGCCCAGGGGGAGGCTCACGAGGAACTGCGCGCCGCCTTGGGGATGGTTGACCGCCTGGATCCGACCCCCGTGGGCCGCCACGATGCCCTTGCAGATGGCCAACCCCAGTCCCGCGCCAGGATGGCCCACGGCGGCGTCACCCCGGGCCAGTTTCTCAAAGATCCGCACTTCCTCTCCGGGAGCGATCCCGGGGCCCCGGTCTGTCACGGACAGAGTGAGGGACTTCCCCGCAGCCCAGGCCTTGATGTCCACCTGGGAACCCGGCGGCGAATACTTCAGTGCGTTGTCGAGGAGGTTCACCAGTACCTGCTCCATGAGGACGGGATCCATGGCCACCAGCGGCAGATCATCGGGCAGGTGGGCTTTCACTCGTGCAGACTCCGCTCCCAACTCTCGGCGATCCAGGGCGGCGCCCACCACCTCCTCCACGGGGATCCACTCGGTGCGGAGCTCCATGGCCCCGGCCTCGAGGCGCGTGATGTCCAGCAGGTTGCTCACCAGGCGATGCAGCCGCTGGGCCTCCTCCTGGGCCGAGGTCAGGAGGTCGCGTTGGGTGGCGTCCGAGAGGTCGGGCGTCTCCAGGACCGTGCTCACGGCACCGGTGATGACGCCCAGCGGCGTCCGCAGGTCGTGGGACACGGAGCTGAGCAGGGCGTTCCGCAGGCGCTCCTCCTCGGCCCGCTGGCGGTCCGCGGCGCTCTGCTCGGCCAGGAGGGCGCGCTCCAGGGCTAGAGCGGTCTGGGTGGCGAAGGCCTCCAGCAGCTGGCGCTGGTCCGGTTCCACCCACCGAGGGGCTCCCTCTGGAAGCACACCCATCACACCCAGGGGACCCTTGGACCCCTTGAGTGGCAGGTAGGTGGCCCGGGCCCCGGGCAGGGTGCCCGTGCCCAGTCCGGCAGGCTCGTCATGCTCGAAGACCCACTGGGCCACACCCCGTTCCTGGTCGTTCAGCGGGAAGGCGAAGTGATGGGCCGGTGCCTCCAGGTGTCCGGAACCGTCCGGGAGCAGGACCACTGCATGACTCTGGAACTGGGACGCGACGTTCTGGATCGCAGCGGCCACCAGAGCTGTGGACCCAGCGCTGCGGGCCAGTCCCTGCCCCAGCCGGAAGAGGGCCTGTGTCCGTTGCTCCCGCCCGCGGGCCAGACGGGCCTGGGCCCGGATCCGCTCGGTGAGATTGCCGATGACCACCCCCACCAGAAGCATCACGGAGAAGGTGCCCACGTGGCGGAAGTCGGATACCACGAAGGTGAAATAGGGGGGCACGAAGATGAAATCGAAGGCCGCCACGCTCAGGACCGAAGCCAGCAGCGAGGGGCCGCGGCCGAATCGGGTAGCGACCACCAGGATTCCCAGCAGGTAGACCATCACGATGTCCGCCAGCTCTGTTCGCCGGAAGACCAGGCCGGCGACGGCCGTCGCGAGGGCCACCGTGATGAGGCTGAGCAGGTAGTTCCGCAGGGGGCTCGTGATGCGGGGCCGGAGGGCTGAGGGGCCCGCCTGTTTCGCCGTTTCGCCCGTGATGACGTAGATGTCGATGTTCCCGCTGTGGCGGATGAGGTCATCCACCGGTGAACCGGCGAAGGCATCGAGCCACCTCGGACGCGAAGGCTTGCCCACCACGATCTTGGTGATGTTGCGGTCCTGGGCGAAGGCGAGGATGTCCTCGTCCGGACGGCCACCGCCTTCGATGACGACCGTTTCCCCACCCAGCTTCTCGGCCAGCCTGAGATTCTCCTCGACACGATTCCGCTCTTCCTCGCTGAATTTGAAGTGCCGGGGTGATTCGATGTAGAGGGCCACCCATGAGGCCCCCAGGGACCCTGCCATGCGGCGTGTGGCGCGGATGAGCCGCTGGGAGAGCCCGTCCGGACCGACACAGACCAGGAGCCGGTCACCGGCAGCCCAGGTCTTCCGGATACCCTCGGACTCCATGTACCGTCGCATCTGAGCGTCGACGTTCTCTGCTGTGTGGCGCAAAGCCAACTCGCGAAGGGCGAGAAGGTTGCCTTTGCGGAAGAAGTGCTCGCGGGCATGGCGGGCTTGCTCTGGAAGATAGACCTTGCCCTCCTTGAGCCGGACGAGCAGATCCTCCGGGGCCAGGTCCACCAGCTCGACTTCGTCCGCCCGTTCCATGACGGTGTCCGGGACATTCTCTCGAACCGTGACGCCGGTGATCTGCGCGATGACGTCCTTGAGGCTTTCCAGGTGCTGGACGTTCATCGTGGTGTAGACGTCGATGCCCGCGTCCAGCAGTTCCATGACGTCCTGCCAACGCTTGGCGTGGCGGGATCCCATCACGTTGGTGTGGGCGAGCTCGTCCACGAGAATCAGCGCCGGCCGGCGGGCCAGGGCGGCGTCGAGGTCGAACTCAGGAAAGAACTGACCGGCGTAGGCCAGTTCCTTTCTCGGCAGGATCTCCAGCCCCTCCGTCAGGGCGGCCGTCTCGCTCCGGCCATGGGTCTCGACGACTCCGATGACCAGGTCGGCACCCTCAGCTCTCCGCTCCCGGGCCTCGGACAGCATGGCGTAGGTCTTGCCGACACCCGGGGCCGCGCCAAAGAAGACCTTGAGCTTCGCCCGATTCTCCCGGGCTTCCTCCGCCTGGACCTTGCGGAGCAGGGCATCAGGGTCAGGGCGTGGGAGGGCCATGCCCCCTACGCTATCGGGATTTCTGGTTGTTTGCCCCAAACTGGTCATCAAGGGCCAGGTTGAGCTTCAGGACGTTCACCCGAGGCTCGCCCAGGACGCCCCATTGCGGGCCTTCGACATGAGCGGCCACGAGGCCGCGTACCCTGGCCTCGTCCAGCCCTCTCGCCAAGGCCACCCGGTGAGCCTGGAAGAGCGCGGAAGCCGGGCTGATGTGTGGATCCAGCCCGCTGCCCGAGGCGGTGACGAGGTCCACGGGGACGGGGCCTGTGGCCTCCGGGTCTGCGGTCCGGAGAGTGGTGATCCGATCCAGGACGGCCTTACGGAGATCCGGGTTGCTGGGCGCCAGGTTGGACCCGCCGCTACCGGCACCGTTGTAGGGCAGGGGCCTGCCTTGGGTGTCGACAGTGACGGAGGGGCGGCCCCAGAAGTCGCGCGGGGCCGTGAAGGACTGGCCGATCCACTCGGAGCCGATCACCTGGCCATTCCTGCGGATCAGGCTGCCCTGGGCCCGGTGGGGGAAGAGCGCCCCAGCCAGCCCAGTGACCCCCAGCGGGTAGGCAAGGCCGGTGAGGGCGGACAGCGCGAAGAAGGCGACGAGGGCTGGGCGGAGCTGGAAGTTCATGGGGTCTCCTACGCAGTGAGGTGAAGGGCGACCAGCAGCCAGTCGATGGCCTTGATGCCGATGAAGGGCACCACCAGGCCCCCGGCCCCGTAAAGCAGAAGGTTCCGCTGCAGCAGCTGGGCCGCGCCCACGGGTCGGTACGTCACGCCACGAAGCGCCAGGGGGATGAGCGCCACGATGATGAGGGCGTTGAAGATCACCGCCGAGAGGATGGCGCTTTCGGGGCTGTGGAGCCGCATGACGTTGAGTGCGCCCAGGGCCGGGTAGGTGGCCACGAAGGCCGCAGGCAGGATGGCGAAGTACTTGGCCACGTCGTTGGCGATGCTGAAAGTGGCCAGCGAACCACGGGTCATGAGCATCTGCTTGCCGATCTCCACGATCTCGATGAGCTTGGTGGGGTTGGAGTCCAGATCCACCATGTTCCCTGCCTCTTTCGCAGCCTGGGTGCCGCTGTTCATGGCCACGGCGACATCGGCCTGAGCCAGGGCCGGGGCGTCGTTGGTGCCATCCCCGGTCATGGCCACCAGCCGCCCACCGGCCTGATATTCGCGGATGAGCTTCAGCTTCGCCTCCGGTGTGGCCTGGGCGAGGAAGTCGTCCACCCCTGCCTCCGCGGCGATGGCGGCGGCGGTGAGGGGGTTGTCGCCGGTGATCATCACCGTCTTGATGCCCATGTCCCGCAGTTCCGCGAAGCGATCTTTGATGCCGCCTTTCACGATGTCCTTGAGCTGGATGACGCCCAAGGCATGCGGTCCTTCGGCCACCACGAGCGGGGTGCCGCCGGCCATGGAGATCTGGTCCACGGTCCGGCGCAGGTCGTCCGGGAAGGTGCCGCCGTGGGATTGGACGTAGGCTTCAATGGCCGAGGCGGCCCCCTTGCGGATCTGGCGTGTGCCCAGGTTCACGCCACTCATCCGGGTCTGGGCGGTGAAGGGCACGAAGTGGGCGTCCAGGGCGTGGAGATCCCGCTCGCGGAGGCCGTGCTGTTCCTTGGCCAGCACCACGATGCTGCGTCCTTCCGGGGTCTCATCGGCCAGCGAGGAGAGCTGGGCCGCATCTGCCAGGCGCTTCAAGCCCACGCCATCGGCGGGCAGGAAGGCCACGGCCTGCCGGTTGCCCAGGGTGATGGTCCCGGTCTTGTCCAGCAGCAGCACATCCACGTCGCCCGCAG
This sequence comes from Geothrix sp. SG200, assembly GCF_022808935.1. Taxonomy (GTDB): domain Bacteria; phylum Acidobacteriota; class Holophagae; order Holophagales; family Holophagaceae; genus Geothrix; species Geothrix alkalitolerans. The sequence goes on along the minus strand of NZ_JAKZFR010000002.1, from coordinate 145,738 downwards.
CCTCTACGGCCCGCCCGGATGTGGCGATGACATTGGCCTGGATCATGCGGTCCATGCCCGCGATGCCGATGGCGCTGAGGAGGCCACCGATGGTGGTGGGAATGAGGCAGACGAGCAGTGAGACCAGCGCGGTCAGCGTCACGGGATGCCCCTGTCCGGCGGCCTTGGTGGAGAAGACGGAGTAGGGCAGAAGGGTGGCGGTGGCCAGCAGGAAGATTAGGGTGAGCCCCGCCAGGAGGATGTCGAGGGCGATCTCGTTAGGCGTCTTCTGGCGCTTGGCGCCCTCCACCATGGCGATCATGCGGTCCAGGAAACTCTCGCCCGGATTGGACGAGATGCAGATCACCAGCCAGTCGGAGAGCACGAGGGTTCCCCCGGTGACGGCGGAGCGATCGCCGCCGCTCTCCCGGATGACCGGGGCGCTCTCGCCTGTGATGGCGCTTTCATTAACCGAAGCCACGCCTTCGATGGCTTCTCCATCACCGGGGATGGTCTCGCCCGCTTCCACGAGCACGAGATCGTTGACGCGCAGGGCCGGTGCATCGACCACCTCGTGCGGCCCCGTCCTGTCGGACCCGAGCAGCCGCCTGGCCTTCACGTCGCGCTTGGACCGGCGCAGGGAATCCGCCTGGGCCTTGCCCCGACCCTCCGCCATGGCTTCGGCGAAATTCGCGAAGAGGAGGGTGAACCAGAGCCAGAGGGAGATGGCCAGGATGAAGCCGGGGCGTCCCTCTCCGCGGCCCGTCAGGGCCTGGATCCAGAGGCCCGTGGCGAAGGCACTGCAGATCCACACCGTGAACATCACGGGGTTGCGGAGCTGGTGGAGGGGGCTCAGCTTCCGGAAGGCATCCAGCACGGCGCGCCGCGCGATGGCGGGTTCGAAGAGGGGCCTGTCCTGCCGCGAGTGGGAGGTCATCGGATGCTCCTCAGGGTCAGGTGTTCGGCAATCGGCCCCAGGGCCAGGGCAGGAATGAAGGTGAGGGCACCCACCAGGAGCACCACCCCGATGAGCACGCCGACGAAGAGCGGGGTGTGTGTGGGCAGGGTGCCCAGGCCTTCGGGTGTGTGTTTCTTCTTCACCAGGGAGCCGGCGAGGGCCAGCACGGGCCAGATCACGCCGAAGCGGCCCAGGAGCATGGCGACGGCCAGCCCGTTGTTGTAGAAGGGCGTGTTGGTGTTGAGGCCGGCGAAGGCGCTGCCGTTGTTGTTGGAGGCGCTGCTCCAGGCGTAGAGGATCTGGCTGAAGCCGTGGGGTCCGGGATTGCTCACGGAGGCCACGGCCGCCGGAACGAGCACAGAGATGGCCGTCCCGATCAGCACGGCGGCGCAAGGCAGGAGGATGGCGATGGAGGCCATCTTCATCTCGAAGGCCTCCACCTTCTTGCCCAGGTATTCGGGGGTTCGGCCCACCATGAGGCCGCCGACGAAGACGGCGACCAGGGCGAACATGAGCATGCCGTAGAGCCCCGATCCGACGCCGCCGAAGACCACCTCTCCCAGCTGCATGAGCCACAGGGGGACCAGGCCTCCCAGGGGTGTGAAGGAGTCATGCATGGCATTCACGGAGCCGTTGGAGGCTGCCGTGGTCGCCGTTGCCCACAGGGCAGATCCGCCGGGCCCGAACCGCAGTTCCTTGCCCTCCATGTTCCCGCCCGGCTGATCGAGGCTGGCCACCTGGGTCATCCCCAGGCCGTCCAGGGCAGGGTTTCCCTTCACCTCGGCCTGCGTGCAGACGGCCAGCGCCCCGACGAACATCACGGTCATGGCCGCCAGCAACGCCCAGCCCTGGCGGCGATCCTTCACCATGTGCCCGAAGGTCACGCAGAGGGCCGCGGGGATGAGGAGGATGCTCAGCATCTGGACGAAATTCGAGAGCGGCGAGCTGTTCTCGAAGGGATGGGCGGCGTTGGCGCCGAAGAACCCGCCGCCGTTGGTGCCGAGCATCTTGATCGCGACCTGGGATGCCGCGGGGCCCATGGCGAGCACCTGTCCGCCAGCGGTGTGGAGGTAGGCGGACAGGTTCTGGATGACGCCCTGGGAGACCAGGAAAAGGGCGAGGGCGAAGGACAGGGGTAGGAGGATATAGAGGGTGCTGCGCACCAGGTCTACCCAGGCATTCCCGAGGCCCGCGGCGCTGCGGCGCGTGATGCCCCTGACGAGCGCGGCCAGCACCGCGATGCCGGTCGCGGCGGAGATGAAGTTCTGCACCGTGAGGCCCAGCATCTGGGTGAGGTAGCTCAGCGTCGCTTCACCGCCGTAGGCCTGCCAATTGGTGTTGGTGATGAAACTGACGTCCGTGTTGAAGGAGAGGCCCGAGGCGACGTTGGCCTGGCGCTCGGGGTTCAGGGGCAGGGCCGCTTGGGTCTTCATCAGGAGGAACACCGCCGCCAGGCCGAGGAGCTTGATGAGGGTGATGGACCAGGCGTAGGCCTTCCAGCCCATTTCATCGTCCTCGTGGATGCCCATGAGGCGATAGATGCCTCGTTCGAGGGGGCGCAGGATCGGGTGGAGGAGGGTGCGCCCGTCCTCAAGGACCTTGGCCATGTGGGTTCCCAGGGGGTAGGCCAGGCTCAGGAGCAGGGCCAGGTACAGCAGGTTCTGGGACCAGGCATGGCTCATTGGAACGTCTCCGGCTTCAGCAGAGCGAAGGTGAGGTAGCCCAGAAGGCCCAGGGCCAGGAGAGAGGCCAGCAGGAGGGTGAGGTTCATCGGAGCATTCCTTCCCGGGGTTGGATCTGGGCGATCAACCAGAAGAAGAAGGGAAGAAGCATCAGGATCAGCATCCACCAGCCGCTGGTGCGTCCGCCCTCACCCTCGTTCCAGAGCGCGCGCGCGGCCCGGAGGCCCAGCCAGGCTGCCAACGCGGCGAATGGGAAGAACCATGGCATCACGAGGTGCACAGAGACTCCTGCGGGCGACCTGGTCCGTGAGGGGGCACCCGATCCGACAGCATGGTTCGAGCCCCGTTAAGACGCTGTTAGGAGTTGAGGCGGACCGATCGAGGTGTCGTCGGGGCAGGCGTTCTAGGCTGGATTCCTAACGCCTTCTTAACGCCGTTCCTGGCCATTCTTGTCGGTTGGCCCGACCCCGGAGCAGGTGGACCGGGCCGGTCCCATCGTCATCCCGTCTGGACCCGCCATCCCAGGAACCCCGGTCATGCCCAATTACAGAACCCTCCTCCTGGGCCGGCGTCTGGCCAGCGAGGAAAGCCACGAGACCCGGATCAGCAATCCCATCGCCCTGGCGGTGTTCAGCTCGGACGCGCTGTCGTCCGTGGCCTATGGCACCCAGGAGATCATGGCGCCCCTCACGGCGTCCGTGGCCGTATTTGGGGCCGGTGTATTGGGCTGGTCCTGGTGGGTGGCCCTCGGCATCGTGGCCCTGCTGCTGGTCCTCAATGTGAGCTACCGGCAGACGATCCATGCCTACCCCAGCGGCGGCGGCGCCTACCTGGTGGCCAAGGACAATCTGGGCGAAGTCGCCGCCCAGACAGCCGGCGCCTCGCTGCTGATCGACTACATCCTGACCGTGGCCGTGTCCGTTTCGGCCGGCGTTTCGGCCATCGTCTCAGCCTTCCCGGGGCTGGAACCCCATCGCATCTTCCTCGCCGAGGGCATCATCGCCTTCATCGCGCTCATGAACCTGCGGGGCGTGAAGGAGAGCGGCCTTGTCTTCTCGCTGCCGACCTACGGCTTCGTGGCCTGCATCGTGGGCCTGCTGGCCAAGGGCTTCTGGAACGTGGCCATGGGTCACGACGTGGCCACTGCCCACGTCGCGACCGCCCACCTGGAAGGCACCTCGCGGCTGGCGGCGGTGTGGCTGCTGGCCCGGGCCTACAGCGCGGGCTGCACCGCCCTGACGGGTGTGGAGGCCATCAGCAACGGCGTCACGGCCTTCAAGGATCCGGTGTCGCGCAATGCATCGAAGACCATGACCGGCATGGTGGCGCTCCTCGGGACGATGTTCCTGGGGATCACCTACCTGACGAACCATTACGGCCTCACCTACCACCCGGATGCTCCGGAGACCCTGCTGTCCCAGCTCACCCGGCTCATCCTGGGCGGTGCGGAGCATGGACTCCCGAAGCTCGTGTACCTCGTCACCACCGGCTTCACCATGGCCATCCTGGCGCTTGCCGCCAACACGGCCTACGCGGATTTCCCCCGGCTGGCGGCGCTCCATGCCCGCGACGGATTCCTCCCCCGCCAGTTCACGAGCCAGGGGGACCGCCTGGTCTTCTCCAACGGGATCTTCATCCTGTCCCTGGCAGCGGGGTTCCTGGTTCTGCTCTTCGGGGCGAAGGAGGACCACCTGCTGCCGCTGTACGCCGTGGGCGTGTTCCTGGGGTTCACCATCAGCCAGACGGGCATGGTGCTTCGGTGGTTCCGCCTGAAAGGGAAGGGCTGGCAGGCGAAGGCGCTGGTCAACGGGCTGGGGGCGGCCACCACGTCTGTCGTCATGCTGGTCATCGCCATCACCCGGTTCGCCCACGGCGCGTGGATCGTCATCGTGCTCGTACCGCTGATGGTCGTGACCTTCTTCAACATCCACCGGCACTACATCCGGGTCAAATCCATCCTCGCGGCCAGCCGGGTGGACTTCCTCGGGCCCCGCCGCAACCGTGTGGTCGTGCTGGTCTCCGGGATCCACGCTGGCGTGGTGCAGGCCCTGAACTACGCGAAAGTCATCGCCGGACATGGCGAGGTGGAGGCCCTGACCATCGACTTTCCCGACGAGCACGGCCGGGACAGCGCCGCCCTGGAGAAGCTGCGCTCCGACTGGCCGCGGTACTGCGAGGGGATTCCGCTCCGGTCCATCCGTAGCCCCTACCGGAAGATCGTCGAGCCCATCGTGAACGAGCTGGACCGCATGCGACAGGTGGAGCCGGAGTACACCACCACAGTCATCCTGCCCGAGTTCGTCACCGGGCACTGGTGGGCGAACCTGCTGCACAACCAGACGGCCTGGCGGATCAAGGGCACCCTGCTCCTGAAGCCCAAGACCATCGTGATCTCCATCCCCTATCACGTGGAGCCGCTGGTGGAGTAGGCTGCGGGCCCGACCCTGGGGTTTCCCCGCGGGCACCGGAGCCGACACTTGAACCATCCAAGTATCGCTGGAGGGCGCTATGGGAAACCTCGGACCGATGGAAATCCTGCTGATCGGCATCGCACTGCTGATCTTCTTCGGGCCTTCGAGGCTCCCCGAGCTGGGCAAGAGTCTCGGGAGGGGCATCCAGGAGTTCAAGAAGGCCAGCCGCGAGCTGACGGACTCGGTCAAGGAGGACCTGACAGACGACAAGGAGAAGAAGTAGACCGGAACCGGAGCATCAAAAAAGCGCCCGGCTGGGCCGGGCGCTTTTCTTGTGGTTCGTGCAGGTTCAGCCCACGCCGCCGCCGCTGGTGGCGGGACGGTAGGTGAGGCTGGCCTTGATGAAGTCGCGGTTCATGCGCGCGATGTTCTCCATCTTGATGCCCTTGGGGCAGGCGGCTTCGCACTCGCCGTGGTTGGTGCAAGTGCCGAACTCCTCGGCGTCCATCTGGGCGATCATGTCGCGGACGCGGAGGTGGCGCTCGGGCTGGCCCTGGGGCAGGTGGCCCAGGTGGCTGATCTTCGCGGAGACGAAGAGCATGGCGCTGGCGTTGGGGCAGGCGGCCACGCAGGCGCCGCAACCGATGCAGGCGGCGGCATCCATGGAGAGGTCGGCGCTCTGCTTGGGGATGGGCAGGGCGTTGGCATCCTGGGGCGAGCCCGTGGGCACGCTGATGAAGCCGCCGGCCGCGATGATGCGGTCGAAGGCGCCGCGGTCCACCATCAGGTCCTTGATGACCGGGAAGGCTTCGGCGCGCCAGGGCTCGAGGGTGATGCTGTCCCCGTCCTTGAAGCTGCGCATGTGCAGCTGGCAGGTGGTGGTGCGCTCGCGGGGGCCGTGGGGGCGTCCGTTGATCACCATGCTGCAGGTGCCGCAGATGCCCTCGCGGCAGTCGTGGTCGAAGGTGATGGGTTCCTCACCCTTGCGGATGAGACCTTCGTTCACGACGTCGAGCATCTCCAGGAAGGACATGTCGGGGCTGATGTCCGCGGCGGGGTACTCGACGAACTTGCCGTCGCACTTGGCATTCTTCTGCCGCCACACGTGGAGGGTGAGATTGAGGTTCTTGGTCATGGCTCAGGTCCTCACTTGTAGCTGCGGGTCGCGAGGTGGACATTCTCGAAGGAGAGCTGCTCGGTGTGACGCACCGGAGCCTGTCCTTCGCCCTTGTACTCCCAGGCGGCCACATGGGCGAAGTTCTCGTCGTCGCGGAGGGCCTCTCCTTCCTCGGTCTGCCATTCCTCTCGGAAGTGGCCGCCGCAGGACTCGCGGCGCTCGAGGGCGTCCAGGCACATCAACTCGCCGATCTCCAGAAAGTCGGCCACGCGGCCGGCGGCTTCGAGGGACTGGTTCACGTCGTTCCCGGTTCCGGGGATGCGGAGGTTCTTCCAGAACTCCTCGCGGATCTGGGGGATGAGCTCGAGGGCCTTCTTCAGCCCGGCCTCGTTGCGGCCCATGCCGCACATCTCCCACATGACCTTGCCCAGTTCGCGGTGGAAGTGGGTCGGGGTCTCCTTCCCGCCGATGGACATGAGCTTGTCCGTGCGGTCGGTGACCGCCTGCTCCGCGGCCTTCACGGCGGGATCGTCGGCCTTGATGCGGGTGCCCGGCTTGATGCCCGCCAGGTAGCCCCCGATGGTGTAGGGGATCACGAAGTAGCCGTCCGCCAGGCCCTGCATGAGCGCCGAGGCGCCCAGGCGGTTCGCGCCGTGGTCGGAGAAATTGGCTTCGCCCAGCACGAAGAGGCCGGGAATGGTGCTCATGAGGTTGTAGTCCACCCACAGGCCGCCCATGGTGTAGTGGCTGGCCGGGAAGATGCGCATGGGCGTCTGGTAGGGGTTCTCGTCGGTGATGCGCTCATACATCTCGAAGAGGTTGCCGTACTTCTCTTCGATCTTGGCGGCGCCCAGGCGCTTGATGGCATCGCTGAAGTCGAGGTAGACGCCGAGGCGGGTGGGGCCGACGCCCCGGCCCTCGTCGCAGACCTGCTTGGCGGCGCGGCTGGAGACGTCGCGGGGGGCCAGGTTGCCGAAGGAGGGGTACTTGCGCTCCAGGTAGTAGTCGCGGTCCTCCTCGGGGATCTGGGAGGCGGGCTTGCCGCAGTCCTCCTTGCGCTTGGGCACCCAGATGCGGCCGTCGTTGCGCAGCGACTCGGACATGAGCGTGAGCTTGCTCTGATGGTCGCCGGTCACGGGGATGCAGGTGGGATGGATCTGGGTGAAGCAGGGGTTCGCGAAGGCGGCCCCCTTCTTGTAGGCGCGCCAGACGGCCGTGCCGTTGCAGCCCTTGGCATTGGTGGACAGGTAGAACACGTTGCCGTAGCCGCCCGTCGCGAGACAGACCGCATCCGCGACATGGGAGGTGACCTCGCCGGTCACCATGTCGCGCACGACGATGCCTTTGGCCACGCCGTCCACCACGATCACTTCCAGCATTTCATGGCGGGAGAACATCTTCACCTTGCCCAGCCCGATCTGCCGCTCCAGGGCCTGGTAGGCGCCGATGAGCAGCTGCTGGCCGGTCTGCCCACGGGCATAGAAGGTGCGGCTGACCTGCGCACCGCCGAAGGAGCGGTTGTCCAGCAGGCCGCCGTATTCCCGGGCGAAGGGGACGCCCTGGGCCACGCACTGGTCGATGATGTTGTTGCTGACCTCGGCCAGGCGATGCACGTTGGCCTCGCGGGCGCGGAAGTCGCCGCCCTTCACCGTGTCATAGAACAGGCGGTACACGCTGTCGCCATCATTCTGGTAATTCTTGGCGGCGTTGATGCCGCCCTGGGCCGCGATGGAGTGGGCGCGGCGGGGGCTGTCCTGATAGCAGAAGCACTCGACCTCGTAGCCGAGCTCGGCCAGGGAGGCCGCGGCGGCGCCGCCGGCCAGGCCGGAGCCCACCACGAGCACCTTGTACTTGCGCTTGTTGGCCGGGTTCACGAGCTTGAGGTCAAACTTGTGCTTTTCCCATTTCTTGTCGATGGGGCCGTCTGGGATTCGGGAATTGAGTTCCATGGAGCGCTCCCTGGGATCAGTGGATGAAGCCGGTCAGGACGGCGATGGGATAGGAGATGTTCACGCCCACCACGAGGACGGTCAGGCCGGTGGCAAAGTTTCGCCGCAGGTTGTCGTAGCGGGGATGGGCCAGGCCGAAGCTCTGGGTGCAGCTCCACACGCCGTGCCACATGTGCAGGCCCAGGCAGAGCTGGGCCACGATGTAGAAGGCGGCCGCGGCGGGAACTTTGAAGCCGTTCACGAAGTTGGCGTAGGGGTTCGCGTGGTCGAAGTTGGGATGGACGGTGCCGGTGGTGAGGTGCAGGAGGTGGTAGACGATGAACACGGCAAGGATGACGCCGCTCCACCGCATGGTGCGGGAAGCCCAGGTGGAGGCGATGTTCTTCTGGTTCCGGTAGCCGACGGGACGGGCGGCCATGTTGTCCAGTGTGAGGGTTGTGGCGGCCCAGATGTGGAGACCAACCGCGGTGAGTAGCACGGCGCGGAACACCCAGATGCCCATGCCGTGGATCATGGTGTGCAGGAACTCGGCGTAGTGGTTCATCGCCTCGGCACCCATGTAGGACGTCAGGTTGCCCAGCATGTGGACCGTGACGAACCCGAAGAGGATGACGCCGGTGGCCGCCATGACGACCTTGCGGCCGACCGACGAGGCCAGGAAGCCGTGGCCGCGTGCTTCCGCGCCCGCGATGCTCTGTTCAGCAACGGACATAGGGTGACTCCTTTGAAAAACGGGGAGGTGGGTCGGAGCGCCCGCGTCTGGCGGCGGGGCCCTCTTTCAATGGCGAGGCCATATCTGACCCGATTATCTTCGGACGATCCTCGATTCCCAAGTGCTAATGCTGGAGCAAGGCAAGCTGTGACAATGGGCATCGTCCAGTCCCACCCTGATGGGACCTTGGTTTGGAGGGCGGCCTGAAGTCTTGCGTTTGCAATCCGCCGTCCGCTAAAATCAAGCCCGATCTAGACACGATCTTTGGTGGATCGCCCCCGCGTGGGGCTCGTGCAGCTTCCGCACAGGCCACCATGTCCGTCCTGCTTCCAGCCGATTCAGCTTTCCATTCTCCCTCTCCTTAACCCATCTGGAGGAACAACCATGGCGACGATGAAACGTCTCCTTGACTCTCTGGCATCGACCAGACTCTTCAAGGGGGGGATGACGGCGCTCTTCGCCCTTCTGCTCTCCACCCCGGCTTTCGCGGGCGGTGAGGCGGAACTGAAGATCCCCGCGCTGCAGGGCAGCTTCATGGGCATGACGGGCCACAACCTGCTGCTCATCGGCCTCTTCATCTGCCTGCTCGGAATCGGGTTCGGCCTGGTGCAGTACTCCCAGATCCGAAACCTCCCGGTCCACAAGTCCATGCTCGAGATCTCCGAGCTGATCTATGAGACCTGCAAGACCTACCTGATGACCCAGATCAAGTTCATCGCGATCCTCTGGTCCTTCATCGCGGTGATCATGGTGGCCTACTTCCGGTTCCTGGCCCACCCGGCCATGAGCTGGCCGCAGGTGATCGTGGTCCTCCTGTTCTCGATCGTCGGCATCCTCGGTTCCGTTGCGGTGGCCTGGTTCGGCATCCGCATCAACACCTTCGCCAATTCCCGCACGGCCTTCGCCAGCCTGGGCGGCAAGCCATTCCCCACCATGGCCATTCCCCTCAAGGCCGGCATGTCCATCGGCATGCTGCTCATCTCGGTGGAACTGGTCCTCATGCTGGCCATCCTGCTCTTCATCCCCGGTGATGCCGCCGGCCCGTGCTTCATCGGCTTCGCCATCGGCGAGTCCCTGGGCGCCGCCGCCCTCCGCATCGCGGGCGGCATCTTCACCAAGATCGCCGACATCGGCTCCGATCTCATGAAGATCGTCTTCAAGATCAAGGAAGACGACGCGCGCAACCCCGGCGTCATCGCCGACTGCACCGGTGACAACGCGGGTGATTCTGTCGGCCCCACGGCGGATGGTTTCGAGACCTACGGCGTCACTGGCGTCGCGCTCATCACCTTCATCCTGCTCGCCGTCAACCCCACCACCGCCGGACCCAACTACCAGGCCATCCAGGTGGCGCTGCTGGTGTGGATCTTCGTCATGCGCGTGGGCATGATCGTGACCTCCGCCGCCTCCTACTGGATCAACAACCTGTGGGCCAAGGCCAAGTTCGCCACCGCAAAGAAATTCGACTTCGAAGTGCCCCTCACCTCCCTGGTGTGGCTGACTTCCATCGTCTCCATCGTGATGACCTATGCCCTCTCGAAGGTCCTCATCAGCGACCTGCCCGGCGGCCTCTGGTGGAAGCTCTCCACCATCATCACCTGCGGCACCCTAGCCGGCGCGCTGATCCCCGAGCTCGTGAAGGCCTTCACCTCCACCAACTCCGGCCACGTCCGTGAGGTCGTCACGGCCTCCAAGGAAGGCGGCGCGTCGCTCAACATCATCGGCGGCCTGGTGGCGGGCTACTTCTCCGCCTATTGGATGGGCCTCACCATCGTCGTCCTCATGGGCGCCGCCTACTACGTGTCCACCTTCGGCCTGGGCGCCTTCATGGCCGCCCCTGCCATCTTCGCCTTCGGCCTCGTGGCCTTCGGCTTCCTGGGCATGGGCCCCGTGACCATCGCCGTGGACTCCTACGGCCCCGTGACCGACAACGCCCAGTCCGTCTATGAGCTCTCCACCATCGAGACCCTCCCCGGCATCGAGGCGGAGATCCAGAAGGACTTCGGCTTCAAGCCCGACTTCGAGGAAGCCAAGATGTTCCTCGAGGAGAACGACGGCGCGGGCAACACCTTCAAGGCCACCGCCAAGCCCGTGCTCATCGGCACCGCCGTGGTGGGCGCCACCACCCTGATCTTCTCGATCATCCAGGTGCTCTCCGCGAAGTACGGCTCCGTGCTGCCGACCCTGCCGGGCCAGATGGCGGTGCAGGAGGGCCTGTCCCTGCTGAACCCCCTCTTCCTGCTGGGCATCGTCACCGGCGGCGCGGTCATCTTCTGGTTCTCCGGCGCGGCCTGCCAGGCCGTGGCCACGGGCGCCTACCGCGCGGTGGAGTTCATCAAGCAGAACATCAACCTGGACGCCGGCGCCGAGAAGGCCTCGGTGGAGGACTCCAAGAAGGTCGTGGAGATCTGCACCCAGTACGCCCAGAAGGGCATGTTCAACATCTTCCTGGCCGTGTTCTTCTCCACGCTGGCCTTCGCCTGCGTGAACCACTACTTCTTCATCGGCTACCTGATCTCCATCGCCGTCTTCGGCCTCTACCAGGCCATCTTCATGGCCAACGCCGGCGGCGCCTGGGACAACGCGAAGAAGCTCGTGGAGACCGAGCTGAAGGCCAAGGGCACCGAGCTCCACGACGCCTGCGTCGTGGGTGACACCGTGGGCGATCCCTTCAAGGACACCTCCTCGGTGGCCATGAACCCGGTCATCAAGTTCACGACCCTCTTCGGCCTCCTGGCCGTGGAGCTGGCCATCACCCTCGACCCCGCCACGGCCCACGTCGCCGCCCTGATCTTCTTCCTGATCTCGGCCGTGTTCGTGTGGCGCTCCTTCTACGGCATGCGCATCCCCGTCGTGGAAGCGAAGTAGGACCTCCGCCGTCGAGGCGGACGAACACAAGAAGGGGCCCTGCGGGGCCCCTTCTTGTGTGATACCTTGTGTCGTGAGGGTATTTCCATGCACCGATTATTTCATATTCCCGTTACCTTACTCGCCTGCGGATTGCTCATGGCTGCCGATCCTGCCCCCAAGCCTCCCGTCGCCCCTCAGAAGGCCCACACGAGCCTCTGGCATGGGGAGACGGTGAACGATCCCTGGTTCTGGCTGCGGGAGAAGGCCAATCCCGAGGTGGTGGCCTACCTGAATGCCGAGAACGCCTACACCGAGGCCATGACCAAGGACCTCCAGCCCTTCTCCGAGGCTCTCTACAAGGAGATGCTGGGCCGCATCAAGCAGACGGATCTCAGCGTCCCTGTCCGCCGCGGTGCCTTCTACTACTACGCCCGCACGGAAGAGGGGAAGCAGTACCCCATCCAGTGCCGCCGGAAGGCTGGAAAGGACGGGGCCTACGACGAGAAGACCGCCGAAGAGGTCCTGCTGGATCAGAACGAGCTGGCGAAGGGGCTGAAGTTCCTGGGCCTGGGCGGCATGTCCGTGAGCGACGACGACCGCACCCTGCTGTACAGCACGGATGCCACAGGCTTCCGCCAGTACAAGCTCTTCACGAAGGACCTGGCCTCGGGCAAGGTCAGCAGCCCGCTCGCCGAGCGGGTGACCTCCTTCACATGGGCGGCGGATTCCCGGCACCTCTTCTTCGTCACGGAAGACGATGTCACCAAGCGCTCCAACCAGCTCTGGCGGCTGGACCTCAAGGGTGGCAAGCCGGAGCTGGTCTACGAGGAGAAGGACGAGCTGTACCGCATCGGAGTGGGGCGGACGAAGGACCGGAAGTTCCTCCTGATGGAAAGCCAGTCCACGGATACCTGGGAGAGCCGGTATCTGGCCGCGTCCAAGCCCCTTGGCACCTTCAAGGTCCTCCTGCCCCGGGAAAAGGGCCACAAGTACGACGTGGAGCACCGGGAGGGGACCTTCTACATCCGCACCAACAAGGGGGCGAAGAACTTCCGGGTGGTCACCGCCCCGGTGGCCACGCCGGATCCCAAGCACTGGAAGACCTTCATCCCCCATCGGGTGGATGTGCTGATCGAGGGCCTCGAGCCTTTCCGCGACTTCCTGGTGGTGGCCGAAAAGCACGAAGGCCTGGACTGCTTCAGGATTCAGGACGTCAAGACCGGCGCCTGGAAGGATGTGGCGTTCCCCGAGCGGGTGTATGCGGCCTTCCCCGGCGGGACGCCCGAATACACCGCCAGGGCCTTCCGGTTCGCCTACCAGTCCATGATCACGCCCCAGAGCATCTACGACTGCGACATGGCTTCCGGGAAGCAGACCCTCCTGAAGGAGACCGAGGTGCTGGGCGGCTACGACAAGTCCCAGTACGCGACGGAACGCCTCTGGGCCACGGCTCGGGACGGCGCGAAGGTGCCCCTGTCCGTGGTCTACAAGAAAGGTGTGAAGCGGGACGGCTCTGCGCCGCTCTTCCTGTATGCCTACGGTTCCTACGGTTTCGGCATGTCCGCCACCTTCTCCATTCCCCGCCTCAGCCTGCTGGACCGGGGCATGGTCTACGTCATCGCCCACATCCGCGGCGGGAACGAGATGGGCGAGGCCTGGCACGACGACGGCATGCTCATGAAGAAGATGAACACCTTCACCGACTTCATCGACTCCGCCGAGTTCCTGGTGAAGGAGGCGTGGACGAGCAAGGACCGCCTGGTGATCGAGGGCGGCAGCGCCGGCGGCCTGCTCATGGGCGCCGTCACCAACCTGCGGCCCGACCTCTTCAAGGCCGTCCATAGCGCCGTGCCCTTCGTGGACGTCATGAACACCATGATGGATGCCAGCCTGCCGCTCACCGTGGGCGAGTACCTCGAGTGGGGCAATCCCAACGAGAAGGCTGCCTTCGCCTACATGCGGGCCTACAGCCCCTACGACAACCTGGCGAAGAAGGCCTACCCGGCCATCCTCGTCACCACGAGCTTCAACGACAGCCAGGTGATGTACTGGGAACCCGCCAAGTATGTCGCCAAGCTCCGCACCCTCAAGACCGACGCCAACCCGCTGCTGCTGAAGATCAAGATGGACCCCGCCGGCCACGGCGGCGCCTCGGGCCGCTACGACGCCCTGAAGGACAAGGCCTTCGAGACGGCGTGGATGCTGAAGCAGGTGGGCATCACGAAGTAGGCGGTTCCTCCTCCAAAGGGCGCAAAGCACCCATTGGAGGTAGGAAAAACGTAGTAGAATCAAGAGGCGCGGCCAAGCCGCGCCTTTCTTATGCCCGGAAGCCCATGTCCCTCTCTGAAGAAATCCAACGGCGGCGAACCTTCGCCATCATCAGCCACCCTGACGCGGGCAAGACCACGCTGACGGAGAAGCTGCTGCTCTATGGCGGCGCCATCGACCGGGCGGGCAGCGTGAAGGCCCGCGAAGGCGGGGCCGCGGCCCATTCGGACTGGATGAGCATCGAGCAGGAGCGCGGCATCAGCGTCACCTCCGCTGCCATGCAGTTCGAATACATGGGCCGGGCCATCAACCTGCTGGATACGCCGGGCCACCAGGACTTCAGCGAGGACACCTACCGGGCGCTCACGGCGGCCGACGCCGTGGTGATGCTGCTGGACTGCGCCAAGGGCGTGGAAGAGCAGACCAAGAAGCTCTTCCGTGTGGCCAATGAGCGCAAGCTGCCCATTTTCACCTTCGTCAACAAGCTGGACCGCCCCGGCCGAGAACCCGTGGAGCTCATCGACGAGGTGGAGGAGCTGTTCGGCCTGCACGCCGTCCCCATGACCTGGCCCATCGGCTCCGGCACGGACTTCAAGGGCGTCTACGTCCGCGCCACGGGTCAGATCCAGGTCTTCGAGCGGGCGAAAGCGGGCCGGAAAGCCCGTGTTGCCGGGCAGGGGGGACTGGACGACCCCGAGATCGGCGCCCTGCTGACGCCCGCCGAGCTCCAGCAGCTCAAGGATGACGTGGACCTCATGGACCACGTGCTGCCGTCCTTCGACCGGGAGGCCTTCCTGCGGGGCGAGCAGTCCCCGATGTTCTTCGGCTCCGCCGTGAACAACTTCGGCGTGGCGGAGTTCCTGGAGGAGTTCCTGGAGCTGGCGCCCGCACCGGGCCCGAGGCCCCTGATGGACGGTGGGGAAGTGGCGCCTGAGCAGCCCTTCACGGCCTTCGTGTTCAAGGTGCAGGCCAACATGAACAAGGCCCACCGGGACCGCGTGGCCTTCGCCCGCATCGTGTCCGGGAAGTTCGATCGGGGCATGGACGCGCTGCATGTGCGCGAGAAGAAGTCCATCAAGCTGAACTACCCCCATATGTTCTTCGGCCGCGAGCGGCAGATCGTCGACGAGGCCTACCCCGGCGACATCCTGGGCCTCATCAACCCGGGCCTCTTCCGCATCGGAGATGTGCTGAGTGCCGCCGGTCCCATCGAGTTCCACGCGGTGCCGCGCTTCTCGCCCGAGCAGTTCGCCTCCGTGCGCCTGGCGGACCCCGGCGCCCGCAAGGGCTTCCTGAAGGGCCTGAACCAGATCGCGGAAGAAGGCGTGGTCCAGGTGTTCTGGCCCAAGGGCGGCGCGCCCCTGCCCATCCTCGGCGCCATCGGCCGCCTGCAGTTCGAGGTGCTCCAGCACCGTCTCAAGGATGAGTACGCCTGCCCTGTGCTGCTGGAGTCCCGCGGCTTCCAGATGGCTCGCTGGATCGAAGGCGGCTGGCCCGAGCCCAGCCGCTTCTGGGGCGAGCTGGTGGAGGACGCCGAGAGCAACCCCGCCATCCTCTTCGAGAACGACTGGCAGCGGCGGACCACGGCCGAGAAGAGTCCCGGGCTGACGTTCCTGGAGCACCCGCCGAAGTAAGGACAGGAACCGCGAAAGTCGCGAATCTCGCGAAACGAAAAACCGCCACCTCCGGTTCGAGTGGCGGTTTCTTTATCGGCTTTGTTCGCGTCTTTCGCGGTTTTCTGGTTCACGCCTTCGCGAAGATGTCCATCACCGCGTGCAGGAGCTGGATGGCCTCGGCCTTCGGCCGCTGGAAGGCGTTGCGGCCCATGATGCTGCCAAAGGCCCCGCCCTTGGCCAGTTCGGCCACTTCCTGGAGCACCGCCTCGGTGCCCTTGGCCTCGCCGCCGCTGAAGATGATGATGCGGCGGCCGTTGAAGGCGCTGCGGACCACTTCCTTCACCCGGTCGGCCAGGGTCTCGGTGGGGATCTGGGCCTTCTCGAAGGCCGCGGCGGCTTCCTTCACCTCGAGGTGCTGCTTGGGGGGCTTCACCTTGATGATGTGGGCGCCGAGCTGGGCGGCGATCTGGGCGGCGTACCCGGCCACGTCCACGGCGGTCTCACCTTCCTTGGTGAGGCCCGCCCCGCGGGGATAGGACCAGACGACGGTGGGCAGCCCCACGGCCTTGGCCTCGAGGATCAGCTCCCGCAGGCTTTCGTACTGGATGTTGCGGTCGCCGCTGCCGGGGTAGATGGTGTAGCCGATGGCGGCGCAGCCCAGGCGCAGGGCGTCCTCCACGCTGCCTGTGATGGCGCTGCAGGGCTCGTGGCCCTTGCTGAGGATGTCGCTGTTGTTGAGCTTGAGGATGAGGGGGATGTCGCCGGCATAGTCAGAGGCCACGTGCTCGATGAAGCCCAGGGGCGCGGCGTAGGCGTTGCAGCCGGCCTCGATGGCCAGCTCCACGTGGTAGCGGGGATCGTAGCCGGCCGGGTTGGGCGCGAAGCTGCGGGCGGGACCGTGCTCGAAGCCCTGGTCCACGGGCAGGATCACGAACTTGCCGGTGCCGGCCAGGCGGCCGGTGTTCATCATCCGGGCGAGATTGGCCTTCACGCCGGGGTTTTCAGAGCTGTACCAGGACAGGATCTCGCGGACTTTGGCCGTGGCCATGGGGCACCTCGCATGGATTCAAACGGCCATTCTACCTAGAAATGCGCCGTCAGGCTCGCGCCAAGGCCCATGTCCGCGGTGTTCCCCCAGTGGGAGATGTTGTTCAGGTAGCGGAAGGTCAAGGTGGTGCGGGGCGTCCAGTGCCAGTGCACCCCCAGATCGTGCTGGAGGCTGGGCTGGTCGAAGTGCTGGTAGGGTTGCCGCGGGAGGTAGCCGCTCTGCCAATAGAGCTGGAGGAAGGGCTGGACCCGCGGCCAGCGGCGGTACTCCCAGGTGGCGTGGGCCCCGACCCCATCCTTGAATCCGATGTCCGTGTATTCCGGACTCCCGTGGGGGCGGTGGACGAATCCGGCGCCGAAATAGAAGGCATGCCGCCCGGGAAGACGCCAGGCGCCGGTGAGGCCGTAGGTCTGGTCCCAGCCCGACCGGTAGACATCGTAGGTGTGGGTGAGGGGCGGCTTGACGCTGACCGTGGTGGAGAGCGTCCATGTGGGCGTCGCCAGCAGACGGTGGGTGAGGCCCAGGACGGGATCCTGGGTTTTCCCCAGGATGCGCTCGTCCGTGTAGAAGACCACCTGGCCGTGGCGGGCCACCGCCAGGGCCACCTGGTTCTGCAGGACGAGGGCCCGGCCGTACTGCTCGAAGCCGAGCTTGTGGAAGGTCTCGATGAGAGGGTCGAGGAAGCCGCCCGTGTGGTTCTGCACGGGCATGCGGATCCAGAGGTCGGTCTGGTCCGACAGCCCATATCTTCCCTCCACCTCGAAGCGCGCGATCTCCTCGTCGAAGAAATACAGCGTCGGTGCGTCGGGGTAGGCCGCGGCCGCCGCGGCGAAAGCGGCTTGGGTGACCGCGACGCGGCCCACCGCGTCGCGTGGGCCATACTGCTCGAAGATGTCCGAGAACTGGAAGGTGTTGGCCTCGATCCAGTGCAGGGCCCACCGCCAGCGGCCGCGCCCGAGGGGAACGGGGTCCACCGGCTGGTAGGCCATGGTGGGCAAGTAGAGGGGGAACATCTCCCGGGTGGGGAAGGGGCCCATCTCGTGAAGGGGCTCCTCGGCCGCCAGTCGCAGGAAGGCCACGAGGGCAAGAGCCGCGCGGCGTTGCATGGCCTGTGGAGATCAGGCCTTGCTGTAGTCGTAGAAACCGCGGCCGCTCTTCTTGCCCAGCCATCCGGCGTCCACGTACTTGATGAGCAGGGGGCAGGGGCGGTACTTGGGATCGCCCAGGCCCTCATGCAGCACATTGAGGATGAAGAGGCAGGTGTCCAGGCCGATGAAGTCCGCCAGGGTGAGGGGGCCCATCGGGTGGTTCATCCCGAGCTTCATGATCCCGTCAATGCTCTCCACGCTGGCCACGCCTTCGTAGAGGGCGTAGATGGCCTCATTGATCATGGGCAGCAGCACGCGGTTGCTGACGAAACCGGGGAAGTCATTGCAGTGGATGGGAGTCTTGCCCAGCTTCTTCGAGAGCTCCATCACCGCGTCGAAGGTGGCGTCGCTGGTGGCCAGGCCGCGGATGACCTCGATGAGCTGCATGACCGGCACTGGGTTCATGAAGTGCATGCCGATGAAGGCCTCGGGGCGCTTCGTGACGGCGGCCAGCTTGGTGATGGAGATGCTGCTGGTGTTGCTCGCCAGGATCGCCCCGGGCTTGCAGACCTTGTCCAGGGTCTCGAAGATCTGCTTCTTGACCTCCCACTTCTCGGTGGCGGCCTCGATGACGATGTCGCAGCCGGCGAGGTCCTCGAGCTTCGTGGTGGTGCGGATCCGCCCCAGGACAGCCGCCTTTTCGTCGGCGGTCATCTTGCCCTTGTCCACGCCGCGTTGGAGGTTCTTGTCGATGGTGGCCACACCCTTGGCGGCGAAGGCCTCGCTGATGTCCTGCATCAGCACGCTGAAGCCCGCCTGGGCGAAGACATGGGCGATGCCGTTGCCCATCTGGCCCGCACCGATGACGCCAATGTTCTGGATGCTCATAACGACCTCTCTTTGGATGTGTTGACGTAGGGGAGCGGGGGATTTGGGACTCGAGGCCTTGCCGGGAGAGGTCTCGCGTATCCGTGGAGCGGACACCGAGATCAGAGTTTCTCCATTCCCACCAGCATAGCGGAGGACGGGGTCACCAGCCTGCGAGCAGGGCGGGCAGGTCGCGGATGGAGTCGAGCACGGGGAAGGGGGATTCCACCGGGGTGGCGACCACCTCGTGGGCCCAGGTCAGGTGGTAGGGGATGTGGATCGCCCGGGCGCCCAGGGCCAGGACCGGCAGGATGTCGGACTTCACGGAGTTGCCCACCATCGTGAAGGCCCCGGGCTGGAGGCCGTGGCGCCCGAGGAGGGTCGCGTAGGTCGCCTCGTCCTTTTCGGAGACGATCTCGACCCGTGAAAAGTGGTGTCCAAGACCAGACTTGGCCAGCTTGGTCTCCTGGTCGAAGAGGTCGCCTTTGGTGATCAGCATCAGGTCGAACTTCCCGGCCACATCGGCCAGCACCTCTGCCACCCCGGGCAGCGGCTCCACCGGCTTGTCGAGCATGGCCTGGCCCAGCTCCAGCACCTGGCGGATGCCCCGGCCCTCGACTCGGTCCTCGGTGAGCTCCAGGGCCGTCTCGATCATGGACAGGGTGAACCCCTTGATGCCGTACCCGTACCGGCGGAGGTTGCGCATCTCCGTATCGTGGAGGCGGGCGTCGATCCAGGCGTTGTCGTGGAAGGGGCGGAGCAGGGCGCGGAAGGCCTCCTGGGTCTCGGCGTAGAGGGTCTCGTTGTGCCAGAGGGTGTCGTCGGCGTCGAAGGCGAGCGTGGGGCGCATGGCGGTTTCCGTGGAGAATCCCCAGCCTACAATGGATGTTTCCCGAGGTAGTCATGGCCGCTTCCAAGACCCGCACCGACTGGGCCCTTTTCCTCCTGCGCCTCGCCGTGGGCGGCATGGCCGTGATGCACGGCTTCGAGATCCTCCGCCGGGCCCACGGGGCCATCACCTTCGCCCAGGCCTCGACTTGGGGCTTTGCCCTGGGCGAGCTGGTATGCGGGGCTCTGATTCTGCTCGGCGTGTGGGTGGCCTTGGCGGGCGGAGTCCTCGTGGCCGTCCTGAGCTGGCCGCTGGTGCACGGCTGGATGCACGGGGCCGGTCCCCTGTCGAACCTGCCCGCCCTCTTCCGCCTGCTCGTGGGTCTGGCCTGCGCGGTGGGCGGCGGGGGCAAGTGGGCTTTGGAGAAGTAACCCGGTCGTCAAAAGAGCTCCACGAAGGACACGAAGAAGCCCTTCGGGCGAGTCTAAAGGCCACGAATTCGCCTTCGCGATTTGCCTATACCCTTCGTGCCCTTCGTGGAGGCTTTTGAGCATTGCTCAGACTTGAAGGTATTCCAGGAGCGTTCCCATGCTGCGTCCCCCGCACCCCCAGATCTTCGCCTTCGACGCCGAGTGGGTGCCGGATCCTGCTACGGGCCGGCGTGTGCTGGACCTTCCGAAGGAGATGCCGGACGAAGAGGTGACGGAGCGGCTCTGGGCCTACGGCGGCGCCACGGAGGCGGACCCGCGGCCCTACCTCAAGACCATCCTCTGCCGCGTGGTGTCCATCGCGGCGGTGATCCGCACGGTGCGGCACGGTGAGGTCCAGCACAAGCTCTTCGCGCTGCCGGAGGGGCCGGAGGCCCTGGCCGAGGACGACCTGCTGCGCCGCTTCCTGGTGGCTCTGGGGGACAAGAAGCCCCAGCTGGTGGGCTTCAACTCGCGGGATGCAGACCTGCCCATCCTGGTCCAGCGGGCCATGGTCCATCGCCTCTCCATCCCCGGACTGGGCCGCAGCGCGGAGAAATGGGCGGCGGGGGACTTCTTCGACCGGTATGGGAACCAGCACATCGACCTGCGGGAGGTGACGGGGAGTTGGGGAAAGGCCTCGTCCACCCTCCACGAGCTGGCCACGGCCTGCGGGATCCCGGGCAAGCTGGGCACGGACGGGAAGAGCGTCATCGACCTTTGGCGGGCGGGGGACATCGCCGGCATCGTGCGCTACAACCAGTTCGACGCCCTCACCACCTTCCTGGTGTGGCTGCGCGCCATGACGCTGTCGGGTCACCTGACGCCCGAGCAGATGGAGGTCGAGGAGGTCCAGATCCGCGCCCTGGTTGCGCAGAAGGCCGCGGCGGATCCCGCCTTCAATCTCTACCTGGAGGGATGGGAGCGGCTGTCCTAGACCCGATGAGTCTGCTTACCACGAGAGGTAAGGGACGGGCCCCCACCAAGGTACCAAGAACTGCAAAAGCTCCCAAGGCGGGGAGTGCTCTCCTCTCTGGTGCTTTCTGACGGAGGCACACCAATCGGGAGCGTGGTTTTTCTTGGTGTCTTGGCGGTTTTCTTTTGGTTTTTGAACGCCGAAATAGGATGCATCCTCCCGGCGGGCCGCTAAACTGGCTCCGATTTCCCGTTCATCGTTTATTTATTCCAAGGGAGGACGTGTGAACAAGCGGCTTGCGGCGGAATTCTTCGGGACCCTCTGGCTGGTGCTGGGCGGGTGCGGCAGCGCGGTGTTGGCGGCGGCCTTCCCGGGGGTGGGCATCGGTCTCCACGGCGTGGCCGTGGCCTTCGGACTCACGGTGCTGACCATGGCCTTCGCCATCGGCCCCGTTTCGGGCTGCCACCTGAACCCGGCCGTGACCCTGGGGTTGGCCGTGGGCGGGCGCTTCCCCTACAAGGATGTGGCCGGCTACTGGCTGGCCCAGGTGCTGGGGGCCGTGGTCGCTTCGGCCATCCTCTACGTCATCGCCACGGGCAACGGGTCCGCCATCGGCGGCTTCGCGGCCAACGGCTATGCGGACCACTCGCCGGGCAAGTACGGGCTGGGTGCAGCCTTCCTGACCGAGGTCGTGATGACCTTCTTCTTCCTCATGGTGATCCTGGGCAGCACCGCCAAGAAGGCCGCGCCGGGCTTCGCGCCCATCGCCATCGGCCTCTGCCTCACCCTCATCCACCTCATCAGCATCCCGGTCACGAACACCTCCGTGAATCCTGCCCGCAGCACGGGACCGGCCCTGTTCGTGGGCGGCTGGGCACTCGGTCAGCTCTGGCTCTTCTGGGTGGCGCCCCTCCTCGGCGCGGCCGTCGCAGGCTGGCTCTTCCCCAAGCTCGAGGACTGAACCCCTCGAAGGTCCCTACAGCTTTCTCAGGATCCGCTCGATGCTGGTCGCCTTTCGGCCTTCGGTGGTGACCAGCACGGCGTGGAGCTGGAGGTCGCCTTCGGCCACTTCGTACTTGGGGCGCTGCACCCTGAGGAAGCGGCCGATGCTGGCTTCCTTCTTCATGCCGATGACGCCGTCGTAGGGGCCGGTCATGCCGATGTCGGTGACGTAGGCCGTGCCGCCGGGCAGAACCTTGGCGTCGAGGGTGGGCACGTGGGTGTGGGTGCCCAGGACGGCTGCGGCGCGGCCCTCCAGGTGGAAGCCCATGGCCTGGGCCTCGCTGGTGGCCTCGGCGTGCATGTCCACGATGACGAGGTCAGCCCGCTCCTTCTGGAGGATGGTGTCCACGCCCCGGAAGGGGCAGTCGCAGGCAGGCATGTGCACCCGGCCCATGAGGTTGATGACGAGAACCTCGGCCCCCGAGGGCGTGTGCAGCTTCACCCAGCCGTTTCCAGGCGTATCGGGTGGATGGTTGGCGGGGCGGAGCAGGCGGGGCTCCTGGCGGAAATAGGCGTCGATGCCCTTCACGTCAAAGGCGTGGTTGCCCGTGGTGATGACGTCCACCCCGAAGCGGTCGAACCATTCCCGGGCGATGGTGTCGGTGATGCCATGGCCGTGGGCGGCATTCTCGCCGTTCACGATCACGAGATCAGCCCCGGTCTCCCGGCGCAGCTCAGGCACGAAGGCCTCCACCAGCCTCCGCCCCGGTTCCCCCACCACATCGCCCAGCGCCAGGATCTTCATGCTTCCAGCCTAGCTAAAAAAGGGCGGCGCCGGAGCGCCGCCCTTTCGTGGTGCGGGTGGGACTAGAAGGCGAAGCGCGCGCCGATCTGGATCTGGCGGGCAGAGCCGACCCAGTTCTGGGAGTTCTCGAGGACCGGAGCGGCGTCGGTGCTGGCGGGGGTGCTGGTCTTGATGCGGGTGGACATGTAGGTGTCCTGGCGGTTCAGCACGTTGAAGACGTCCAGGGAGGCGGTAGCCTTCAGGCGCTTGGTGAGCAGGAACTCGCGGCGGAGGCCGAGATCCATGTAGAGGTTCGAGCCGGCCCGGAAGGTGTTGCGGCCCGAATCCACCCCGTTGGCGAAGAAGCGGTCATTGCTGGTGTTGCTGTCGCCGTTCATGTCCCGGTTGTAGGTCAGAGTGTAGGGAGTGCCGGTCTGGTAGCGGAAGGACAGGGAGAAGAGGATGCCGGTGACCTTCTGGTCCAGGGCGCTGAAGTAGCCGGTGAGGACCTGGCGGCGGTCGGTGTCGGCGTAGCCCCACTGGGCGCCCAGGTTCCCGGCGTCCTGGATGCTGATGCCCGAGTAGTTGCGCTCGTTGGAGTCGCTGTCCTTGTTGATGGCGTAGGTGTAGTACAGCTGGGCGTCGAAGGGGCTGCCGTCCTTGTGGTACTTCAGGCTGGCCGTGTAGGCGTGGTAGAGGCTGGTGGCATCCGAGAAATACATGCCCATGGTGCCGTAGGTGGTGTTGGGTCGGGCGGGATAGAGCAGCCGGCCGTAGGCGCCCATGGTGGGCGTGCCGATGTTGAGGTCGGCGGTGCGCTCCAGCTGGTTGCCCTTGGCGTAGGTGGCGGAGACGCCGAGCACCAGGTCATTGAAGAAAGCCCGCTCCGCGCCGAGGTTCACGCGATCGGTGTAGGGGTTCTTGAAGTCGGGGTTGAAGGTCCAGATGTTGAATGCGGGCAGCGGGGCGCCTGCCGGGAAGGAAGAGATCCAGTACGGGTTCGAGGGGTTGAAGGGAGCGCCGCCCGTGAAGGTGGTGGCGTTCCCGCGGGGAATGCCGAACGTCGTGGAGGCGGTGGCCCCCCTGAAGTCCACCTGGCCGGTCCGCACGCCGTTGGCGGCGTAGACCTGGTAGAAGAAGACGGCCGGTGTGGTGCTCACGTAGCGGCCGATGCTGCCGCGGACCACGGTCTTGCCGTGATCGAAGGCGGGTGTCCAGGTGAAGGAGGCGCGGGGCGAGAACTGGCTGTCGGAGGGGATCTTGGCCGAGATCGGCATGCTGGCGGCCAGCGGGTTGCTCATGTCCAGGATCGGGTAGTCAGGGTTCTCCTGCTTGTCCCACCGGATGCCCACCCCGAGCTTGAAGGTATCCGTCAGGCGCCACTCGGTCTGGATGAAGGCGGCCATCTGCTTGTAGCTGGTGTCGAAGAGGCCCGCCTGGTGGACATCCCCGCTCAGGCCGAAGTTCTGGCGGTAGGTCGACCAGTTACCGTTCCGGAAATCGGTGATGTTGTTGAAGAAGTAGACGCCCTGCCAGTTGCCGGCGAAGAACTCGGACACGTTGATGTCGTTGTAGTCCACGCCCGCCTTCACCTGGAAGGTGGGGGTCACGTAGCTGATGTTCTCCTGGAACTGCGTGCGCTTGGTGTTGTAGGTGCGGTCGAAGGGGTAGGCGCCGTAGTAGCCCACGTTGCTGATGCTGACTTCTGGCATGTTCGAGTAGGTAGACCTCGGCATGTCATCCTTGCTGAGGCTCACCCGGAACTCGTTCATCCAGTTGGCGCTGATCACCCAGTTCCACTGGAGGACGTAGGAGTCCGTCTTCACATTGTCGCTGGCCAGGTTTTCACTGGCGGCCGTGATGCTCGCGCCGGTCACGCCCTTGAAGTCCGAGTGGTTCAGCCGGAGCTGGATGTTGTGGTCGATGGTGGGATTCCAGTCGAACCTGAGGAAGTAGACGTCCGAATCCGACTTCGGGGAGTAGCTGCCGGTCTTGGACAGCAGGACGGCGTCGGCGGGATTGGCCGGATCCAGGGGGTACAGGCCTGTCGGCGGGTTGGTGCCGCCCCACTTCATGTCCACGGGGTCCTTGCGCCGCTGGGCGTCGTAGGCCACGAAGTAGAAGAGCTTGTCCTTGACGATGGGGCCGCCCACGCTGAATCCGAACTGCTCCTGCTGGAAGTCGCCCACAGGATAGGTCGAGGTCGACCCATTGGGCTGGCGCAGGGTGGGTCCGGCCTCCACCCAGGCCCGGGGGCGCTGGTAGTAGAAGAGGCTGCCGCTCAGGTCGTTGGTGCCGTTCTTAGTGATGGCGTTCACGTAGCCGCCGCCCATGCGGCCGAACTCGGCGCTGGCACCGTCGGTGATCACCTGGTACTCGCGGATGGCCTCGATGGAAATGGTGAAGGGCGTCTTGCCCTCGGCCGATCCGGTGGCGCCGCCGAAGAACGGCTCGTTGTTATCGCCGCCGTCGATGTTGATGGAGGTGTTCACGCCGCGCTGGCCAGCGATGGCGAGGTTGCCACGGCTGCTGTCCACCACCACCTGGGGCGTCAGGGTGGCGAGGTTGGTGAAGTTGCGGTTGAAGACCGGCAGGTTGGTGAGGTTGTCGGGGGAGACGATGGCGGCGGCGCTGGCGCGCTCCGTGTCTACCTGGGCCGTGGCAGCGACCACTTCGACCACAGCGCCGGTCTCGGGGGCGAGCTTGATGGTCAGGGGGGCGGCATCGCCGAGGTTCAGGTTCACCTTGACGTTGCTCGCGGTCTGGAAGCCGGCCTTGGTGACGGTCACGGTGTAGGGGCCCACCGGCAGCAGGGTGGCCAGATAGCGGCCTTCGGCGCTGGTCTGCAGGGTGCGGGTGAGACCGGTCTCGGCATTTCGGATGACCACGGTGGCTCCGGCGACGCCGGCGCCCTGGTTATCCAGCACGCGACCGCCCAGCTGGGTGGAGACACCCTGGGCCATGATGGGGGCCGCCGCCACGAGCAGGGCCACAAGGGATGAGCCGGCGAAATGCCTTGATCGCATAAGAAGTTCCTCCGTGTTCCCCAAAGAATAGCCAGGGGGGGCATCGCAATAAAAGGGATCTGTTGGTCAAGGAACGAAAAAGTCACATGCCGCATCTGAAATTCACAGGGGCGCCCGGCCGGCGGCCGTCCCGGTCACCGGGACTGTCCTGCTAGGCTTCATACATTCCTTGAGATATCAATGAAACTGGTCGCCCTCGCCTTCGCCCTCTTTTCTCTGGTGCCCCTGGCAGGCCAAGGGCCCGCCACCCTCCCGGTCACGGAGATCCGGGCGGGCATGAAGGGGTACGGCCGGACAGTGTTCCAAGGCGGCAAGATCGAGCGCTTCGATTTCGAAGTGCTGGGGGTGCAACGGAATGCCGCCCCGGGCAAAAGCCGCATCATGGTCAGGGCCTCCGGAGGGCCCCTGGCGGACACCGGGATCCTGGCGGGCATGAGCGGCAGCCCTTGCTACATCGACGGGAAGCTCATCGGCGCGTTGAGCACAGGCCTCCTCTTCGAGAAGGAAGCCATCGGCGGCATCACGCCCATCGCCGAAATGCTGGACCAGCTCCGGGATATCCCGGAAACTCCGCCCAGCCGCACACCCTTGATCCTCCCCAAGCTGGAGCCGCCCAAGGTCCTCAAGGCGGCCCTCTCCGGGCAGATGCTGGATTTCCGTACACTGATGGGCGAGCCGGACCCTCAGGCCATGCCCATGGCCATTGTGGGCAGCGCGCTCGGACCTGAAGCCCGCCGTCTTTGGGCCGGGTTCCCGGTCGCATTCGCAGCCGCGCCGGTCCTGTCCGGGGGCGCGCGGGAGGAGGCCAGCCCCCTCGAGCCCGGCGGGATGGCGGCCGTCACGCTCATGCAGGGAGACCTGGATCTGGCCGCCGCGGGCACCATCACCTACATCTCGGGCAAGCGGGTGCTGCTGTTCGGGCACCAGCTGTTCAACCTCGGGTCGGTGGATCTGCCCCTCTGGTCCGCCACCGTGGCGAGCACCGTGGCCAGCTACCAGAGCTCCTTCAAGATGGCCATGCCCGTGGCGCCCATCGGCGCTCTGCGGCTGGACCGCAGCTCCGGCGTCGCGGGCCTGCTGGGGGCCGAGGCGCGGATGGTCCCCCTCCGGATCGGCCTGAACCTGGGGGGCAAGCGCACCCTGAATTTCCGGTTCGAGTTGATGGACCACCCCGTGGCCACCCCGGCCCTGGTGGCCACGGCCGTGGCCCAGACCCTGGACGCCCACACTCGGGGCCTGGGGCTCCAGAGCCTGTCCATGCAGGGCAACATCAAGCTGGCCGGGCATCCTGCGATCCTGATCGAGAACGTCATCGCAGACCTGAACCCCTCGCGCCTCTCCCAGTACGTGGGCGCCATGCTCCAGGCCATCACGCTCAATCCCTTCGAGAAGCCGGTGTTCGAGGGGATCTCCCTCACCATCAAGGCCGAGGAGCGATTGGATCTCTCGGCCATCGCGGGCGTCCGCCTCCTCAAGGCACGAGCCAAGCGGGGAGAGATACTTCCGGTGCTGGTCACCCTCCAGAACATCCAGGGCGTGCGCGAGACCGCCACCTTCAACATCCAGGTGCCCTCCTCCGCGGCCAAGGGCAAGGCGACCCTCATGGTCGGCGATGGATTCAGCCTCATGGCGGCCGATCCGGATGAGCGCATGATCGAGGTGGCCAACCTGGGGGATGTGGTCCGGCTCCTGAACGGGGCCCTCCGGAACAACCACGCCTACGCGCTGCTGGTGCAGAGCCAGCCCGGCGCGGGGCTTCGCGGCAGCCGCATCGAGGGCATCCCGCCCACGGTGGCGAGCCTGGTCAGCGGCGATGGGGCCAGCAGCGACAACAAGCTCCAGCGGCGGATCATCGGCCGGGCCGTCCTGCCGCTCGACCGCGAGGTGCGGGGGCTGAGCCAGCTGGACGTGGAAATCGAGTGATGGACATGAATCGAAAGGGCACTATGCGCTGGATGACGTTTCTTCTCTCCGCGGTCGTGGGCGTGGCGGCCCTGGCGGATCAGCCCGTGGCCACCTTCTCCGGGTTCAACGACTGGCTGGGGTCCGAGACCCACGGCGTCCGCATCGGGGCGGACGGCCGGCTGCGCCTGGCGCCGAACCTGCGTCGCGTGGGCCAGCTGCCCGAGGGCGTGATCTGGGCGGCCGTTCCGGATGGCTCCGGGGGTGCCTACCTCTCCGCCGGCACGGACGGCAAGCTCTTCCACTACACCGGCGGCCAGGTGAAGCCCCTGGGCCAGGTGAAGGGGGGCATCGTGTTCGCCCTGGCGCGCCTGGGCCAGGATCTGATCGTGGCGCCCACGGGGGAAGGAAAGCTCTTCCGCGTGTCCCCTTCCGGCGACGTGAAGCCTTTCGCGGACATCGAAGCCCGCATCGTCTGGGCCCTGGCGGTGGATGGGGATGCCGTCATCGCCGCGGGGGGCTCTGAGAAGGGCGCCGTGCTGGTCCAGGCGCGGAGCGGTTCGAGCCGCCGCCTGGCGGAGCTGTCGGACGAGACGGCCTTCACGGCCCTGACGCCGGACGGGCAGGGGGGCTGGTACCTCGGCAGCCATGGCCGGGGCCTGGTGCTCCGCTACAGCCGCCAGGGCGATCGTCTCGAGACGTTGATGGATACGCCCTTTGAAGAGGTCCGCGCCCTGGCCGTGGCCGATGGACTGTTGTACGTCGGCGCGGACAATGGGCTCACGCCGAAGTTCAGCACCGGCCAGCTGGAGCGGCGCGAAGGCTATCTGCAGGCGGATACCGCCGCGGCCACGCGTTCGGCCGTCATCCGCCTGGACCGCGATCGGGTGCCCGAGACCCTGTGGCAGAGCGCCCAGAGCCAGGTCTACGCCCTGACTCCCTGGAAGGGCCAGCTGCTAGTGGGCACGGGCAACCGTTCCCGCCTCTTCTCGCTGCCCCTCGGCAAGGTCCGCGATACGGATCCCTTCGCCGTGGTGCAGGAGCTGGGCACGGCCCAGGCCACGGCCTTCCTGCCCTCCGGCGGGGATCTTCTCGTGGTGGGCTCCAACCCCGCCGAGCTGCACCTGCTGTCCGAAGCGCAAGCCACAGAGGGCACCGTCGAATCTCGGATCCTCAAGGGTGCGCCCCTGGCGGACTGGGGACGAGCCTACCTGGATGCCGACACGCCATCGGGTACCAACGTGGAATTCCAGTTCCGCACCGGGAGCACGGAAACGCCCGATGCCACCTGGAGCCCCTGGACGCCCCCCCTGCGCAGCGGCGAGCGTCCGGCCCTGCCGTCCTCGCGGTTCGCCCAGTTCCGCCTGCGCCTCAGCAGCACTCGGGGCGGCGCCACGCCGGTGGTGGAGACTGTGACGGTCCACTGGGCCCACCGGAACCTGGCTCCGATCTGGGAGGGTGTGGACACCATGCCTCCGGGCCTGGTCATCACACGCACAGCACCCCCGGATGACATCGGCATCGAGCGGGTGCCCCTGGAGACGCAGAAGCTCATCCCGGCCATGGGCTACATGGGTGCCGAGAAGCGCAGCTTCCGCCGGGGCGCCCAGAGCTTCGTGTTCCGCGTGAACGACCCCAATGCCGACACCCTCCAGTTCGCCATCCGCCTCGTGCCCGAGCGGGGTGCGCCGATCCTCCTGGAAAAGGCCTGGAAGGAGAAGTTCTTCAGCTTCGACACCCTGCCCGTTCCCGATGGCCGGTACCGCCTCGAGGTGACCGCCTCGGACGCGCCCACGGCGGCCTTCAACGCCGCCCTCACCAGCCTCTGGCGCACCTCCCCCTTCCTCATCGACCACACGCCGCCGGTCATTTCCGAGCTGAGCGCCGCCCCCGAGGGCGAGGGTGTCCGGATTCGCTTCGTGGCCCGGGATGAGACCTCCACCTTGAAGGAGGCCGCCGTCAGCGCGGATGGGGAACACTGGCTCCAGATCGTGCCGGAGGACCGGGTGTTCGATCAGAAGGACGAGCGTTTCGACGTGATCGTTCCCCGCGATGCCGTCCGCGGCGACCGCGTACTCGTGAAGGTCGCGGACCAGAACAACAACGAACAAACTGCTGCGACCACGCTTGGCGCGGTGGGTTCCAAGCGCTAGCCGCTTCATGCCCCAAAAAACAGGCGGGCCGGACAGCCCGCCTGTTTTTGGAGTAAGCGAAAAGCTACAACCCCTTGAACTGCGCGGCGCGCTTCTCCAGGAAGGCGCCCATGCCCTCCTGCATGTCCTGGGAGGCGGCGAGCAGGCCGAAGAGGGCGGCTTCGTACTGGAGACCCTGGTCCTGGGGCATCTCGAGGCCTTCGTTCACGGCCGCCAGGGCGCTGCGGAGAGCCAGGGGGCCGCGCGAGAGGATGGTCTTCGCCAGCTTCTCCGCGGTGGCCTTGAGATCCGCCAGCGCGACCACGCGACTCACGAGGCCCATGCGCAGGGCGTCGGCGGCGGCGGTCATCTCGGCGCTGAGGATCATGTCGAGGGCCACGCCCTTGCCCACGAGGCGGGGCAGGCGCTGGGTGCCGCCGTAGCCGGGGATGATGCCGAGGCTTACCTCGGGCAGGCCGAACTTCGCGTTCTCACTGGCGATGCGGATGTGGCAGGCCAGGGCCAGCTCGCAGCCGCCGCCCAGGGCGAAGCCGTTCACGGCGGCGATGACGGGCTTGGGCAAGGACTCGATGCGCTGGAAGACGGCTTGGCCGCGCAGGGCCTGGACCCGGGCGCTGGCCGTGTCGAGGGTCTTCAGTTCCGCGATATCGGCACCCGCCACAAAGGCCTTCTCCCCGGCGCCCGTGACCACCACCGCTCCCACCTCGGGGTCCTGCTCCAGGTCCGCGAAGGCCAACTCCAGCTCCTTCAGCACCTCGTTATTGAGGGCATTGAGTTTCTCGGGCCGGTTGAGGGTGACCCAGGCGATGCGGTCGGCTTTTTCGACGAGGACGAAGGACATGGGAGGCTCCTGGTTTGGGATCGGTGTCGAGCATTGTACGCTGGGGCCGGAGTGACCGATGTTCCATCCCCCGCACCCCGAGACCTACCGCGACCAGCTGCGCGCCTTCCTGCGGGAGGACTGGGGCACCCAGGACTGGAGCACGGCGGCGGTCCCGGACCGGCCCATGACGGCGCGCGTGGTGGCCAAGGCCGACCTGGTGCTGGCGGGACTTCCCATCGCGATGGAGGTCTTCCGCCTCACGTGCCCCGCGCTCAATGCCGATCTGGCCCGGCACGACGGACAGCGGGTCGGGCCGGGCACGGAGGTCATGCGCCTGCGTGGTTCAGGCCACGGCATCCTGCTGGCGGAGCGGGTCATGCTGAACCTGCTCCAGCGGCTGTCCGGGACGGCGACCCTCACCCGGAAGTTCGTGGAGGCGGTGGAAGGCACCGGCGCGCGCATCCTCGATACCCGGAAGACCACACCTGGCCTCAAGCTGCTCGAGAAGTACGCCGTGCGCTGCGGCGGGGGCGTGAACCACCGGCTGACCCTGGGTGATGGCGTGCTGCTCAAGGAGAACCACCTGGCCGCGGCAGGCGGGGTCCGCGCCGCCGTGGAAGCCGCCCGTCGGGCGGCCCCGAACCTGGTGAAGATCGAAGTGGAGGTGGAGACCCTGGGCCAGCTCAAGGCGTGCCTGGACCTGCCGGACGTGGACGGCGTGCTGCTGGACAACATGCCCACCGATCAGATGCGCGAGGCGGTGGCCCTGCGGGACCGCAGCGGCCGGCGCCTCTTCCTGGAGGCCAGCGGCAACATCACCCTGGAGCGGGCCCGCCTCGTCGCGGAGACCGGGGTCGACTTCCTCAGCGTGGGGGCCCTCACCCACAGCGCCCCCGCGGCGGACCTCAGCCTCCGGATGGATTGAGCTGAACCCCTGGCTTTACGGGGAATCAGGCACAGCAGGCCCAAGAAGAAGCCCGGCAAAGCCGGGCTTCTTCTTGGGGGCCCGGGGGTGTGCGCGCAGCGCGGGACCTCCGGACAGGATTACTTCACTTCCAGATTCCTGGCTTCCAGCAGATGGCCCAGGGCCTTCTCCAGGGCGGTTGCGGCCTTGGCATAGGTGATCTGGGCCTGGAGCTCGCTGCTCTTGGCCGTGTCCAGGTCATTCTGCTTGGAGAGCACCAGGAAGTTCGTGCTCATGCCGTTCTCGAACTTCTTCTGCTCGGCCTCGAGGTCCTTCTCGCGGAAGATCCGAGTCTTCTCGGCCGCGGCCACGCCCTTGGCGGAGGCGTCCAGGTTGCGGAAGGCCTGGCGGACTTCGAGCGTGATGCCCAGCTCCAGGTCGCGGAGGGTCAGCTCGCTCTGGCGGCGGTTGGCGCGGGCCTGGGCCTGGCTGCCCCGGGCCGCCCGGTTCTGAATGGGCATGGAGAACTGGAGGCCCACCGTATAGCCGGGGTAGGTGCCCTTTGTGAGGTCTTTGTTGACCGCGGTGAGGCCTTCCGACGGGATCTGGGAGGCGGCGTTGCCGGTGTAGGAGGCGAAGGCGTCCAGCTGGGGCAGGATGCGGTTGTTGGCGGCGGTCTCCAGGGCCTGCTTGGATTCCAGGTCGAGGCGGGCGGTCTTGAGCTCGAGGCGGTTGGCGAGAGCCTGCTTCTCGGCCGTGGCCTCGTTCAGTTCCAGGGGCTTGATGCTGGGCGAGTCGGCCGGCTCCAGACCCGCCGGGGGCCGCTCGGACGAGGGATAGAGGGCTCGGATGAGGGCGTCCTTGGCGTTCAGAACCTGCGCTTCGGCCGAGATGATGTCCTGCTCGCGCTGGGCCACGGAGGCTTCGGAAGAGGTCACCTCGATGGGGGCCAGAGTGCCCACCTGCACGCGAATCTGGTTCTCCTTGAGCTGCTTCTGGGCCAGGGCCAGAGCCTGCTGCTTGTTCTCCAGGTTCCGCTGGGCGAAGACCAGGTCCCAGTAGAGGGACTCGGTGCTGGCAACCAGGCTGATGATGGAGAGCTGGAAATTGAGATCCGCGGCCTGGGCGCTCTTGCGCGCCACGATGAGGCGGCTTTCGGTCGCGGCCCTGCCGAAACCCCTCAGCAGGCTCTGAGAGTAGGTGGCGGAGAAGCTGCCGTCGTAGGGATTGGTGGTGAAGGGCGTTTCCGGCCCGCCGTTCACGGTTCCCTTGCTGAACCGGTAGGTGGGCGCGTAGCTCAGGCTGAGGTTGCCGCCCCAGCCGAAAGCCTTGGTGGAACCCAGGGTGAAGCTGCGGTTGAACGTGGTGGTCTCGGAAGAGGTGAAGGGGCCGCCAAGGAAAGTCTGGGTCCGGCTGGCATCCTCCGACTTCCCGATGCTGAGGCTGCTGTTGAGGTTCCAGTCGAAGGCGCCCTGCTCGATGGTCAGGCCAGCCCGCGTGTAGTCCCGCGTCTCGACGGCGATCTGCACCTGCAGGTTGTTCTTCAGGGAGGTCTCAATGGCGGCCTGGAGGGTCAGCTTCGCGCCGGCGGGCGCGCCCGCATCCGCCTTGGGAGCTTCTTGCGCCACCAGGGAGAAGGCCACCAACAGGGCCGGGAGGATCAGGGGACGCGTCATCACCACTCCTTAGAAGAACAAAAAGAGCCGCCACGGGGACAAGGTGCCTACGGACCAGCTTGCAGGCCCGTTTAGGTGGCCCCGCACAAGCAGGATGCCTCCCTCGCAAGATGAGGGCAAGTGTTATTTCATCGTGCGTTGAAAAGAGCGTCTACTTCAAAATTTCCCGGGCGATGACCATGCGCTGGATCTCGCTGGTGCCTTCATAGATGGTGGTCACACGGACATCCCGGTAGAGCCGCTCGACGGTGTATTCCCGGGAGTACCCGTAGCCGCCATGGATCTGGACGGCCCGGTCGCAGATCCACACGGCGCTTTCCGTGGTGAAGAGCTTGGCCGTGGCGGCCTCCACGGTGCAGGGCTTGCCGGCCCCCTTGAGGGCGGCGGCACGGTAGACCAGCAGGCGGGCAGCCTGGAGACGCGCCTCCATTTCCGCCAGGTAGGTCTGGATCATCTGGTGCTCGCCGATGGGTTTTCCGAAGGACATGCGGGCCCTGGCGTAGGCCACGCTCTCGTCCATGGCCCGCTGGGCGATGCCCAGGGCCTGGGCCGCGATGCCCACGCGCCCGCCGTCCAGGCCGCCGAAGGCCACCTTCAGGCCATCGCCGGACTTGCCCAGCATG
This sequence comes from Geothrix sp. SG200, assembly GCF_022808935.1. Lineage (GTDB taxonomy): Bacteria > Acidobacteriota > Holophagae > Holophagales > Holophagaceae > Geothrix > Geothrix alkalitolerans. The sequence goes on along the minus strand of NZ_JAKZFR010000002.1, from coordinate 112,148 downwards.
GCGTCCTCGGACACGAAGGCGTCCTCCAGGGCCACCATCACGGTCTTGCTGGAGCGCAGGCCCATCTTGGCTTCGGGCCGCCCCATGACCACGCCCGGCTGGTCCGCGTCGAGGATGAAGGCGCTGATGCCCTTCTTGCCCTTGTCCGGATCCGTGCGAGCCATGGTGACGAAGTAGCGGCCCACGCCGCCGTTGGTGATCCACGCCTTCGCGCCGTTCAGTTTCCAGCCTCCGTCCACCTTGGTGGCGCGGGTCTTGAGGGCCGCGGCGTCAGAACCCGCGTCGGGCTCCGTGAGCATGAAACCGCCGATCATCTCGCCGTTCGCCATGGGCTTGAGGTACTTCTGCTTCTGGGCTTCGGTGCCGAAGGCCAGGATCGGCCCGCAGGCCACGGAGTTGTTCACGCTCATGGTCACGGCCACGGAGGCGTCGGCATAGGCCACCTGCTCCAGGGCCAGGATGTAGCTGAGGAAGTCCACGCCGGCGCCACCGTAGGCTTCCGGCACGACCATGCCCATGAAGCCCATCTCTCCGAGCTGCTTCACGATGTCGCTGGGGAACTCGCCGCTGGCGTCCCGCGCCGAGGCTCCGGGTTCGATCTCGGACATCGCGAAGTCCCGCGCGGCGTCGCGGATGGCGGTCTGGTCCTCGGTGAACTGGGGGAACATGGGCGGCTCCGGTTGAACATCCCAGGTTAGCAAGGCGGGGTCTGGTGGCCTTGGCGCCGCGCTCCGCTAAGGTTGGAACCACAGACCGCCCATACCCAGGCTTGGGGATCCTCAAGCTTTCCGGGAGAGGGATGCGTTCAACAGCCGAGGGCCTTCTTCAGAAGCCCCAGCGCGGCTTTGGATCCCTCCCATTTCATGAGGGCCAGGGCCTCGTCCGGCGCGCACCACCTGAACTCGCTGTGCTCCAGGGGCTCCAGGCGGACGGGGGTCTCGGCGGACACCTCCATGGAGAAGCAGGTCTCCGTGTTGAACCTGGGCTCCGCGTCCGGGAAGTGCACGATGGCGGGGTCCACCCAGAAGCTGTGGGAGAGACCCAGGGGGCGCAGCGTGCCGGTGAGGCCCGTCTCCTCCATCAGCTCCCGGTGGGCGGTCTGCTCGGGCGTCTCGCCGGGCTCCATCATGCCCGTGACGCTCTGCCACCAGAGCCCGTGCGCCGGGACGCGGAGCATCATCAGGATCTCGGGGCCCACTGCGCCGCGCCGCCAGGTCATGGCGGAGACGCTGCGGCTGGGTTCGCGGACCGGACGCAGGTCCATGGCGAGGCAGGTGACGAGGTGGGCCTGGAGGCGGTCCGCCGCGACTTCCCAGGTGGGCGCGTCCTCGCCCAGCAGCGACTGGAGGCTGCAGACGCCCTTGTCGGTGAAGCCGCAGGGCGTGATCCAGCGGAAGTGGTCGAGGTTGGGGCGCACGTTGAAGGCGATGCCGTGGGTGGTGATCCAGCGGCTGAGGTGGAGGCCGATGGCGCCCAGCTTCTCGAGGCCCCGGGCGGTGTCGACCCAGATGCCGGGGGCGCCCTTGAGCCGGTCCGCCACCACGCCGAAGTCCGCCGCGGTGCGGATCATGGCCTCCTCCAGCCCACGCACCAGGCGGCCCACGTCTTCGCGCCCGCCCCGGAGGTTGCAGATGGGGTAGGCCACGATCTGGCCGGGGCCATGGTAGGTGACCTCGCCGCCCCGATCGGTGCGGTGGACGCTCACACCCTGGGCGGCCAGGAAATCGTCGCTCATGTGGATGTCCGCAGGCGTGGCGTTTCTGCCCAGCGTGAACACGGGATCGTGTTCCAGGAGCACAAGCTGGTCGGGATTTCCCGGCTCGCTCACATGGGCGGCCAGGGCCTTCTGCATGCGGAGGCCCGCGGGGTAGAACACCCGTCCGAACCGGCGGAGCTGGGCGGGACGGGGATTGGAGAAACCGACTTCGGACATGTCTCGAGTGTAGCCGGGGCGACGGGTCGCCTCCGCCTCTGGCATGATCGTTGGAAGGATGAGTCTGGATCCTTCCACCATTGGCCGCTTCAAGGTCCTCGGCACGCTTGGTTCTGGCGCGATGGGAATGGTGTATCTGGCAGAGGACCCCCTGCTCAAGCGGGCCCTGGCCATCAAGGTGGTCCGGGAAGGCACTGGCGACGCGGAGGTGCTGCTCCGCTTCAAGCGCGAGGCGGAGATCTCCGCCCGGCTGAACCATCCCAACGCCATCACGGTCTACGACGTGGGCGAGGCGCAGGACCTGGGGCCCTATCTCGTCATGGAATACGTGGAAGGAGAATCGCTGTCGGACCGGATCCGGCGCGGCCCGCTGGACCCCGACGAAACGGCGGGTCTGCTGATCCAGGCCGCGGATGCCCTGGTCGCCGTGCACGCCCTGGGGATCCTCCACCGGGACATCAAGCCCGACAACTTCATGGTGGCCAGGGACGGGCGCCTGAAGCTCATGGACTTCGGCATCGCCCGGGGCGACCAGACGGGACGGCTGACCACCACATCGACCTTCCTGGGCACCCCGGCGTACGCCGCCCCGGAGGTACTGAACGGCGAGAGGGCCACTCCGGCCGCGGACCGCTGGGCCCTGGCGCTCACGGCCTTCGAGATGCTGACGGGTACGCTTCCGTTCGCGGGAGACAGCGTCGGAGCAACCCTCTACCGGATCGTGCACGAGGCCCCCGTCTGGCCACCGGATTTCCCTTCCGGTCTGGCCGAGGTCTTCGGGAAGGCCCTGGACAAGAACCCGGAGAAGCGGTACCCGGACCTCTCCTCATTCCTGGCGGCCCTCATCGAGGCGCTGCCCCTGCCCCCGGAGCGCCGCGCGGCCCACCTGGCCCAGCTGGCCTCCACGGCTCCGGTGAAGGCCACGGGCACGCTGAGGCTCGAGCACCCGGCCGCCGCCTCTCCACAGCGCCGATGGCTCTGGGCTGGGGGCGCGCTCCTGTCGGCCCTCGCGCTCGGGTTCCTGGTGCTTCGGCCCGAACCCAGCCGGGTGCTGTCCATCGAATCGAAACCCGGGGGCGCCGAGGTGTTCCTCGACGGTACGTCCCTGGGGCGGACGCCGCTGCGTCAGGTGGTGGTGAAGGGAAAGGCGAACCTGCTCCGCCTGGAGAAGCCAGACTATCTGCCCTTGGCCTATCACCTGAAGACGGAGGACAAGGACCTGACCCTCCGGCTCCAGCCGGCGCCCTTTCAGGTCCAGGTGGCCACCGAGCCGGCGGGCGCCGCGATCCTGCTGGACGGAGAGCCCAAGGGGAAGACGCCTGCCGCCATCGAGATTCCCGGAGAGGGCAGCCACCAGCTTCGGCTCGAACTGGAAGGGTACCAGCCCTGGATCGCGGTTCCGGAGCGGCACCGGTCCCTGCCGGAACCCATCCAGCTCCAGAAGCACCGGGGGAAGAAGGGCGCCGGTGACGGCAAGATCCGGAAGTTCTTCAAGGGGATCTTCCAGTAGAGGCCAGTCCTCGGTCCCCAGTCTTCAGCCTTCAGTGAGATATGAATGCGGCCACAGGCCGCGTTTTCTCTTCAGCACGGGCATCAGCCCGTGCACCTGAGGACTCAGGACTGAGGACTGAGGACCAGATTCTCCGCCATCATGGACCCATGGCGAGCGTGATCGTGGTGGGCGGTGGTGCGGCGGGGCTGGTGGCGGCCTGGCGGGCCGCTTCGCAGGGGCACGCCGTGACGCTGCTGGAGGCCAACGGCCGGCTGGGCGTGAAGCTCCGCATCAGCGGCGGCGGCAAGTGCAACATCACCCATGACGGCCCACCGAAGGCCCTGCTGGCGGCCTTCTCCGGGGACCAGGCCCGCTTCCTTCGTCCCTCCCTCCATGCCTTCGGCAATGGGGCCGTGCTGGAGCTGCTGCGTCGGGAGGGCGTGGAAACCTACACCCGGGAGAACGGCCGGGTGTTCCCCCAGGACCGCCCCGGCAGCGCCGCAGCCGTGGTGGCCGCCTTTGAGACCCTCGTGCGCCGGGTGGGCGTGGCCGTGCGAACAGGGGCCCGCGTGACCGCGCTGGAAGGCAGCGCGCCACGTCTGGCGGCTCTGCGCGTGGGCGAGGCGCGGGTGGAGGCGGATCACGTCATCCTCGCCACCGGTGGGGCGAGCTATCCCGAGACCGGCACGCGGGGGGAGGTGCTGGGGTGGCTGAGGGGGTTGGGCGTCCCCGTGAAGCCCTGGTTCCCGGCGCTGGCGCCCATCCCGCTGGCGCGTCCGCGCCCCGCCTGGGAGGGCGTGGCCCTGAGGAACGGCGAGCTGCGCCTGTGCGCGGGGCCCGCCGGGCGCCGGCTGGCCGCCTTCGCGGGGGATGTCCTCTTCACCAGGACCGGCATCAGCGGCCCCGCCGCCCTGGAATTGAGCCAGGCCGTGGAGCGTGCCCGTCGCGGGGGTGCGGCCTGGCTGGCGCATGCCAGCCTTCTCGAGGCGCCGGAGGCGGTGGACGCCGCGCTCCAGGCGGAGGCCCGCGCCAATCCGCGCCTGCGGGCAGCCACCTGGCTTCAGCGGCATCTGCCTGAGCGGGTGGTGGAGGATCTGCTGGCGGAGGCGGAAATCGGTCGCGACCTCATGCTCAAGGACCTCTCCAAGGGCGGGCGAAGGACACTAGTGGGCCTCGTCACGGCCCTGCCACTCGGCGCGCCCCAGCCCGTTCCGCTGGCCCGTGGCGAGGTGGCGGCGGGGGGCGTGGACCTGGCCGCCGTAGACCCGCGCACCATGGCCCTGCGCGGTTGGGTGAACCTGAGGATCTGCGGCGAGCTGCTGGACCTCGACGGCCCTGTGGGCGGCTACAACCTTCAGGCTGCCTTCAGCACCGGGTACGCGGCGGGGACGATCTAGACCTGTTTCGCCAGGTCCAGGACCAGCTCGCAGAGCCGGGCTGCATAGCCTGTCTCGTTGTCGTGCCAGCCGAAGACCTTCACGAAGCGCGGGCCGAGGGTCATGGTGAGCTCCAGATCCATCAGCACGCTTTCCGCCCGGCCGGTGATGTCGCTGCTGACCGCGTGGGGCGGGGCCAGGTCCACGAGGCCCTTCCATGGGCCGGCCACGGCGGAAGCGAAGGCGGCATTCAGGGCGGCGGCATCCGCCTCGCGGTGGAGGGTGGCCACCACGTCCACCAGGTTGACGTTCAGGGTGGGAACCCGGAGCGCCACGCCGTCGAAGGCGGGCGGAAGATCCGGCATGACCCGGTGCAGGGCTCCGAAGGCGCTCGACGTGGTGGGGATGATGCTCAGGAAGGCAGCCCGGGCGCGGCGCAGGTCCTTGTGGGGCAGGTCCAGGAGGCGCTGGTCGTTGGTGACCACATGCACCGTACTCATGCCCGCGTGGTCGAGGCCGAAGGCGTCGTCCAGGATCTTCAGCATGGGGGCCGTGGCGTGGGCGGTGCAGCTCGCGTTGGAGATCACCTGGTGGCGGGCCAGGTCGAGTCCGGACCCGTTCACGGGGGCGATGACGGTGTAGTCCGCGTCGGGGCTGGGGGCGCTGATCACGACGTGCGACACGCCATTTTTGAGATGCCGGGTGGCGTCGACTTTCCGGGTGAAGCGGCCGCTGGCCTCCACCACGAGGCGGGTGCCGGCCGGGAAGGGGATCAGGGCCGGATCCGCGGCGTGGAAGAGGGGCACCCGGCGCCCGCCCAGCAGCAGGAAATCCTGCCCGCCCTCGGTGAGACCTTCGATGGTCTCGAGGCTGAGGCCGTGGACGGAATCATAGCGGAGCAGGTGGACGAGCTGGTCCATGGGGGCGGGGTCGTTCACGGCGCCCAGCGCGCCGGGCTGGGTCGACGTCAGGCGACGCACCAGCAAACGGCCGATGCGGCCGAGGCCATTCAGGGCTAGGGCGGTCATCGGCTAGAGGCGCTCCAGCAGGTGGACGCAGAGGTCCTTCAAGCGGGCGGCGTAGCCGAACTCGTTGTCGTACCAGGCGAAGACCTTGACCAGCCGAGGTCCCAGCACCTTCGTGAGGTAGGGATCGTACAGGGTGCTGGCGGTCCGTCCCCGCAGGTCCGCGCTCACCAGCTCCGCGTCGAGCACCTCCAGGTAGGGCGCCAGGGGACCGGTCTCGGCGGCCGAACGGTAGGCTTCCTGCACCGCTTCCAGGGTGGCGTCGGACTTGAGGGTGGCGGTGAGGTCGACGATGCTCACATCGGGGGTGGGGACGCGCACCGCCAGGCCGTCCATGCGGCCCTTGAGGTGGGGCAGCACCAGACCGATGGCCTTGGCCGCGCCGGTGCTGGTGGGAATCATGCTGAGGGCCGCGGCCCGCGCCCGGCGGAGATCCTTGTGGGGGAGGTCGAGGACCCGCTGATCGTTGGTGTAGCTGTGCACCGTGGTCATGAAGCCGTAGTCGATGCCGAAGGCCTCGTCCATCACCTTCACCAGGGGGCCGAGGCAGTTCGTCGTGCAGCTCGCGTTGGAGATCACGTGCTCGTTCGCGGGATCCACCGTCGATTCGTTCACGCCCATGACGATGGTGCGGTCCGCGTCGCCGGAGGGCGCGCTGATGATCACGTGGCTGACGCTGCCCTGGAGATGGACGGCGGCCTGAGCCCGCTTGGTGAACTTCCCGGTGCATTCCAGGACCACCTGGGCTCCCTGGGCCCCGAAGGGGATGAGCTGGGGATCCTTCTCCGCGTAGACCCGGATGCGGCGCCCGTCCAGCACCAGGTAGTTCCCGTCCGAGGCCACCGGAAAGTCCGCGGGACCGTGCACGGAGTCGTACTTCATCAGATGGGCCAGGGTGGCGGCATCCGTGAGGTCGTTCACCGCCACCACGCGCACATGGGGCACCTTCATGAGGTGCCTCAGCACCAGCCTCCCGATCCGTCCCAACCCGTTGATGGCCACCTTCTTCATGGCGCCCTCCGATTCCCAGTTGTACCGATCCGGGGCGGTCCTGTCGAAGGAAAACCCGGCGCGGTCTACGAAATGAAAAACCCGGCGGAGCCGGGTTTTCGTCCCCGGGCGGAAGAGAGGTCAGCTGGCGAGGCTGACGCGCTTGAGCCGGCTCGTCGGAGCCTCCAGCTTCTTGGCGAGCGTGTTCCGATGGATGCCCAGTTCTCGGGCCGCGGCGCTGTGGTTCCCCTCGTGGGTCGCCAGCACCTCCTCCAGGTACACCCGCTCGAATTCGCGGCGCGCCAGCTCCAGAGGCACACCGCCACGCACCATCTCCGCCACGAGGATACGCAGCTTCTCGCGCATTCCGTCTTCTCCATCATCTGTATCGGGACCAAGAAGGTAGCACCGCGATGAAAAGAGTGAAAGCCCCGTGACAACCTCAAAACGCAGGCGCAGACTGTGGAAAAGTGTGTGGAATGCCTGTGCATGAAATGGGAGCTGATGTGCGCAAGACCAAACTCGTGATGACCTTGGGACCCGCCCTGATGCAAGGCGACCGGTTGCGGGAATCCCTTCGCGAGGCGGATGCGGTCCGGCTGAATGCCAGCCATGGAGATCCTGCGACGCGCCTGGAGGCCCTCCAGAAAGTCCGGACTCTGGCTGCGGAACTCGGTCGCTCCATTCCCGTGTTCCTGGACCTGCAAGGTCCGAAGTGGCGGGTGGGCCTGCTGGAAGCGCCCGTGGACCTGGCCGAGGGAACCGAAGGAGTCTTCCATGCGCCCGGCGCCACTGTTCCCGCCGGCGCGGCCTGGGCCGCGCCCCTGCCGCATCCCGAGCTCTTCGAGGGCGCGGAACCTGGCCAGCTCTGGCTCCTGGACGACGGCGCCATCACGGTGAAGATCCTCGCCAAGGGCGCAGACCTGCTGAAGGCCGAGGTGGTCATCGGCGGCCCCCTCAAGGCGCGGAAGGGCGTCCATCCCATCGGCATGGACATCAATGTGGATCCGCTGACCGAGAAGGATCACGCCGACATCCGGTGGGGCGTGGAGCACGAGGTGGACCTGTTCGCGCAGAGCTTCGTCCGCCGGGCCTCCGACGTGCAGCAGCTCCAGGCCATCATCCAGCACCTGGGCGGAACCCAGCCCATCATCGCCAAGATCGAACACCCCACGGCCCTGGCCCACCTGGGCGAGATCCTCGACGTCTCCTGGGGCGTGATGGTGGCCCGCGGCGACCTGGGCGTAGAACTTGGCGTGGAGCGGGTTCCCGGCCTCCAGAAGGAGATCATCCGGGCCGCCCGCAAGGCCCTGAAGCCGGTGATCACCGCCACGCAGATGCTGGAGAGCATGATCGAGCATGCCCAGCCCACCCGTGCCGAGGCCAGCGATGTGGCGAACGCGATCTGGGATGGGACGGACGCCGTCATGCTCAGCGCCGAGAGCGCCACGGGGGCTCATCCCGTGGAAGCCGTCCAGTGGCTGGCCCGCATCGCCGCCGAGGCGGACAGCAACGTGAAGCAGCGCACTTCCACGCTGCCCGACGAGCTGGCCGAGAAGGTGCTTTCCCGCACGGACATCTCCGTGGCCTTCGCCGCCTGCCGCACGGCGGATGAGATCAATGCCCGCTGGATCGTGGCCTTCACCGAGGGCGGCGGCACCGCCCGGATGGTGAGTCGCCTGGCGGGTCGCACGCCGGTGCTGGGCGCCACCGTGGACGAGGTCACCGCCCGTCGCATGGGCCTCCTGCGGGGCGTCACGGCCCTGCTCATTCCCCGGGTGAGCAGCACGGACGAGATGGTGTCCGTGGTGCGCGAGCTGCTGGTGGCCAAGCACGAGCTGGGGAGCCTCGACCGCGTGGTCATGACCATGGGCCTGCCCTTGTGGAAGACCGGCAGCACGAACACCATGAAGGTGATGACCTTCTGAAGGAGAGCCCATGAGCCTCACCCGTCCGCTCCCCGGTGAATACGCCGAAGGCTACGCCACCTACATCGCCGAGGCCGGTGAGGGCGATGTGCTGGCCCACCTCCAGGCGCAACAGGAGGAGGTAGCGGCCCTGTTCGGGGGACTGTCCGACGCCCAGGGCGGGTTCCGCTACGCCCCCGGCAAGTGGAGCCTGAAGGACCTGCTCCAGCACATCATCGATGCCGAGCGCATCTTCACCTATCGCTGCCTGCGCATCGGTCGGGGGGACGCGACTCCCATGCCGGGCTTCGACGAAGATCCCTATGCCGCTGCCGCCCAGGCCGACACGCGCGCCATGACCGACCTGATCGCGGAATGGCGGGCCCTGCGGACCGCCAGCCTCGCGCTGTTCCGCAGCCTGCCGGACGCCGCCTGGGGGAACCAGGGCATCACCAACAACAGAGCCATCACGGCCCGCTGCATTCCCTACATCACCCTCGGCCACGCGGCCCACCACCTGACGGTGATCCGGGAGCGCTACCTGTCGGTGCTGAAGTAGCTTTTCCACCCTTCCAGGGCGTCCGCCAGCTTCTCCAGCTGGGCGGGCTCCGTGGTGCGGAAGCGGCTCACCAGCTTCCAGCCCTGGGCCACCTTCTGGTACCGGTGCAGCCAGAGGGAAGGGCCCTCCCAGTCGCCTTCGGGATCAGTCTTCGTCTTCACGAGGAACGCCACCGTGGTCCAGGGCCCGCGGGCCAGGAAGCAACGGCCCAGCTCCTGGATGCCGGACTCCTCGTCCGATTCCAGCACCAGGTCGTCGAGATCCGGGATGATCATGGCCGCTCCTTATCGGGCATGATTCTACGATGCGCATCGAATGCATCGCCATCGGCACCGAGCTGCTCACCACGCGCCGCCTGGATACGAATTCCGTGTGGCTGGGGGAGCGCCTGGCCTCCCTGGGCCTGGCCTTCCACCGCAAGACCGCCGTGGGCGACAGCCATGAAGATCTGGCCGCGCTCTTCCGCGAGGCCCTGACGCGCTCGGACGTCATCCTCACCACGGGCGGATTGGGGCCCACCTTTGATGACTTCACCAAGGAGTGTTTCGCGGAGGTCCTTGGCGTGGAGCTGCGCGAGGACGCGCGGAGCCGCGAGGACATGCTGGCCTTCTACGCCGCCCGAAAGCGCGTCCCGCCCGAGTCGAACTTCAAGCAGGCCCTGCTGCCCAAGGGCGCGGAGGCCCTGCGCAACCCCGTGGGCACGGCTCCGGGCGTGTGGTGGGAGGGCCCGAAGGGGCATCCCGGCGTGCGCATCGTGATGATGCCGGGGGTGCCCCGGGAGATGAAGCGCATGTGGGAGGACCAGGTGGAACCCCGCCTGCGTGCCCTGGCAGGGGCTCCCACGCACACGCTGCGCATGGTGGTGGCGGGGGTGCCTGAGAGCGCCCTGGACGAGCGCATCCGCGAGGTTCGCCAGCGGCACGGCCACCTGGACTGGACCATCCTCGCCAGCCTCACCCAGGTCGAGCTGCTGGCCCGCGGCTCCGATCCCGCGGCCCTGGAGGCCGCCCGGGACGACTTCCTTCCCGTGCTGGGCGAGGACCTGGTGGGCGTGGGGGATGGCAACCTCGAGGATGCGGTGTTGGCGGGCCTGAAGGCCCGGGGGGAGACGCTGGCCGTGGCCGAGAGCGTGACGGGTGGCCTGCTGGCCTCCCGCCTCACGGCGATTCCCGGCGCCAGCGAGGTGTTCTTGGGGGGCGCCACGGTCTACTCGGCGAACGCCAAGGTGGCCCTGCTGGGGCTGGATGCAGGCCAGCTGGGCCTGGATGGCACCGTGTCCGAAGCCACCAGCCGAGAGCTGGCCGAGAAGGTCCGAGCCCGGCTGGGCGCCACCTGGGGCCTGGGGATCACCGGCAATGCCGGCCCGAGTGCCGAAGGGGGCGCCCCAGTGGGAGCCCTGTTCATCGCCTTGGCTGGACCAGAGGGAACGGTCGCGAAGGCCCTGACCATCCCCGGTGACCGGGTGGACGTGCAGCTGCGGGGAATGGCCGGGGCTTTGGACCTGCTGAGGCGGGTCTCGCGGATCGGCTGATACACTGCGTCCATGCCATCGCCACTCGTGCCTTCCCCGATCCTCTGGTGCCTGGCCGCCTTCCTGTGCGGCAGCATCCCCTTCGGTCTCCTGCTGGTGAAGCTGGCAGGGAAGGGGGATGTGCGCGCCCATGGCAGCGGCAACATCGGGGCCACCAACGTCAGCCGGGTGGGCGGCAAGGCCCTGGGCGTGGTCACCCTGCTGCTGGACATCGCCAAGGGCTTCCTGCCCGTGTTTCTGGCGAAGAAGGCGGGCGTGGGTGTCGACCTGCTGTCCCTCATGGCTCTGGCGGCTGTGCTGGGCCACGTGTTCACGCCCTGGCTGAGGTTCCAGGGCGGCAAGGGCGTGGCCACGGCCCTGGGCGTGATCCTGGCCGCGGACGCCTCCATGGTGCTGCTGCCCATGGGGACCTTCCTCTTCGCGCTATGGCTCACGCGCCATGTCAGTCTGGGCAGCATCCTGGCCGCGGCCATGGTGCCGGTACACCTCCTCATGATCCGAGGTGCCCACGCTCCCGTGGCGGAATTACTGGGCCAAGGGCCGGCGCCGGTCCTTCCCTGGGCCGCCCTGGCCATCCTGGTGATCTGGAAGCATCGCGAGAACATCCTGCGGCTGCAGGCGGGCACTGAATCCAAGCTATGGGGCGCGAAGAAGGAGGACGCGAATGTCCAGGGCTGACATCGGCGTCTTCGGCTCCGGCGCCTGGGGCACGGCCCTGGCCATCACCTGGGCCCGCGCGGGCGCAAAGGTGGCGCTCTGGGGCAATTTCCCGGACGAAATGGCCCAGATGGCCGCCACGCGCAGGCACCTCCGCCTGAAGGACGTGGCCTTCCCCGAGAACCTGCAGACGTCGGACGATCCGACCGAAGCCTTCCGCGCCCCGCTCTGGATCTCGGCCATGCCGACGCAGGTGACGCCGGATGCCTGGAGGATGCTGCGTCCGAAGGTGCCGCAGGCGGCCGAGCTCGTGATCCACGTCAGCAAGGGCATCCTCCAGAGCACCCACCAGACGCTGTCCCAGGCGCTGACGGGAGTGCTGGACATCCCCGTGGGTGTTCTCTCCGGCCCCACCTTCGCCGACGAGGTCAGCCGGGGGGTGCCCTCGGCCATCGTGATGGCCCTGCCGCCCACCGTGAGCGACGCGCGGGCCATGGCGCTCCAGGCCCAGCTCTCCTCCGAGAGACTGCGCATCTACCTCAGCCGGGACGTGGTGGGCACGGAGCTCTGCGGCGCCCTCAAGAACGTCCTCGCCATCGCCGCGGGCCTGGTGGACGGCCTCAAGCTGGGCTACAACGCCCGGGCGGCCCTGATCACCCGGGGCCTGGCGGAGATGGCCCGGCTGGTGGAGGTGCTGGGCGGCCAGCCGTCCACGGTGATGGGCCTGGCCGGCATGGGCGACCTGCTGCTCACGGCCACGGGCCCCCAGAGCCGCAACCGCACCTTCGGCGAGCTGGTGGGGAAGGGGAACAGTGTGGAGGCGGCCCGGGATGCCCTGGGCGGCCAGATCATCGAGGGCATGTTCACCACGGACGCCGCCCTGGCCCTGGCCAAGGAGCACGGCCTGGACCTGCCCATTGCCTCTGAAGTCCACCGCCTCCTCAACGGCGAGCGCCCCGAGGAAGCCGTGCGGCGGCTGATGACGAGGTCGTTGAAGTCTGAATAGGAGGCCTTCCATGGCCGATCCGTTCCGTTTCCGCATCCTCCAGCACGGCCCCGCGGGCTCGCCCGTCCGCGAAGCCTTCACCCCCGCGGAGCCGAGACCGGGTTGGGTCCGCCTGGAACTGAAGGCCATGGCGCTCAACCACCTGGACCTCTGGACCACCTTCGGCCTGCCGGGGTTCCCCCTGCCGCTTCCTCTCACGCCCGGCTGCGACGGTGCGGGCGTGGTGGCGGCCGCTGGCGACGGGACGGTCCTGCCCCCGGGCGTGGAGGTGGGCGGCAGCGCCATGATCGCGCCGGGCCTGAGCTGCGGCGTGTGCCCGGCCTGCCTGCGGGGCGACGACATGCTCTGCCCTTCGTACGGCGTGCTGGGCCATGTCTGCGACGGCACAGCCGCCACCCATGTGCTGGTGCCCGCCGCCAACCTGCTGCCCATCCCCCCGAACTGGGACTTCGATCAGGCCGCGGCCTTTCCCCTGGTCTTCCTCACGGCCTGGGAGATGCTCGTCCACAAAGTCGATTTCCGGCCCGGGGAGACCGCCCTCGTGTGGGGCGGGGGCAGCGGGGTGGGCAGCGCGGCCATCCAGCTGGTGAAGGCCCTGGGCGGCACCGCCATCGCCGTGGTGGGCAGCGAGGCCAAGGCCATGAAGTGCTGGGACCTGGGTGCCGAGCATGTCCTCGTCCGGGGCGACCTGAAAGCCCTGGCTTCCAAGGTGCGCGACCTGACCGGCAAGCGCGGAGTGGACGTGGTCTTCGAGCACACTGGGGCCGCCACCTGGGCCACCAGCCTCAGCGCCTGCGCGCGCGGGGGCCGCATCGTCACCTGTGGGGCCACCACCGGGCGGGAGACCTCCTTCGACCTGCGAGCCCTCTTCGCCAAGCAGATCCAGATCCGCGGCTCGTACATGGGCCGGCGCGAACACCTGTGGACCCTGTTGTCCCTGCTGAAGAAGAACCCGACCAACCCGCCCTTCCGGCCCGTCATCGACCGCACCTTCGACCTGGCGGATTATCCCGAGGCCCAGCGCCACCTCGAGGCCGGCCAAGGCTTCGGCAAGGTGGTGTGCCGGGTGCCCTGATGCTGAGGAACCTGCCGCTTCCGGAAGGCTCGACCTTCACCTGGGTGGATCTGGTGGATCCCACGGCCGCCGAAATGGCCGAGGTGGCCGGACGCTACGGGCTCCATCCCGCGGCGGTGCGGGACCTGCTCAACCAGCCCCATCTGCCCAAATTCGAGCGGCTCCCCGGGCAGCAATTGCTCATCCTGCGGGCCTACGACGAAGTGGCCAAGCGGGGTGACACCATCCAGGCCATGACCCGCCGCCTGGTGGTGCTGATGATGGAGGGCGCGGTCATCACCGTCCACCGCCGGGAGCAGCCCTTCTTCGCCCAGGCCGCCGGGCGGGCGGCGACGGGTCAGGCCCTCCGCCCGGAACAGCTGGTGCTGGCCCTCTGCGCCAAGGCCGTGGCCTCCTTCGACGAGCCCCTGCGCGAGAGCGAGGAGAAGCTGGACCAGATCGAGGCCGCCCTCTTCAACCGCAAGATCCCCCACCAGGGCGTCCGGCAGGTCTACGGACTCAAGCGCCGCTGCGCGGTCATCAAACGGACCCTCGGGCGCATCACGACGGCCCTGGGCCCGCTCAAGGAGCAGGCCCGGGACGACCAGGGCCTGCTGGCGGACGTGGTGGAGGAGGCCGATCGCCTGCACACCTGGGCCGACGAGCTGCTGGAGAGCGCCACCCACCTCATGAACCTGGAGATCAGCCTGGCCAGCCAGCGGACGAACGAGGTCATGCGGGTTCTCACGGTCTTCAGCGCCTTTTTCCTGCCACTCACGTTCATCGCAGGGGTCTACGGGATGAACTTCAAGCGGATGCCAGAGCTGGAGCACCGCTTCGGATACCCCCTGGTCATCGTTGCCATGCTCCTCACCGCCCTGGCCATCTGGGCCTGGTTCCGCCGGAAGGGCTGGCTGAAATAGGCGCCTGCTGCGCCCGTCTGGGTAAGCGGCTAGACTGAAACGTTTGCGCAAGGAGCTCCCGTGAAGGTCCTCATCCTCGGTGTCAATGGATTCATCGGATCCCATCTGGTGGACCGCATCATGCAGGACACGGACTGGGAGGTGTACGGCCTGGACCTGGGCACGCACAAGGTTTCCGACCACCTCGCCAACCCCCGCTTCCACTTCGTGGAGGGCGACGTCACGATCTCCAAGGAGTGGATCGAGTACCACATCAAGAAGTGCGACGTGGTGCTGCCCCTGGTGGCCATCGCCACGCCCAAGGTGTACGTCACCGATCCCCTGCGCGTCTTCGAGCTGGACTTCGAGGAGAACCTCCGGGTGGTCCGCCAGTGCGTGAAGTACAAGAAGCGCGTGGTGTTCCCCAGCACCTCCGAGGTCTACGGCATGTGCCCCGACGCGGAATTCGACGAGCACGAGTCGCCCCTGGTGACGGGCCCCATCCCCATGAACCGCTGGATCTACAGCACCAGCAAGCAGCTGCTGGACCGCGTCATCTGGGCCTACGGCTTCCAGCAGGGCCTGAAGTTCACGCTCTTCCGGCCCTTCAACTGGATGGGCCCCAAGCTCGACAGCCTGAACACCGCCAAGGAGGGCAGCAGCCGCCTGGTGACCCAATTCAGCTGGAACCTGTTCAACGGCGAACCCCTGCAGCTGGTGGACGGCGGCACGGCCCGCCGCTGCTTCATCGACGTGGCGGACGCCCTGGACGGCCTCATGGCCGTGCTGCGCAACGAGGGCGGCAAGGCCGACGGCCAGATCTTCAACATCGGCAACCCCGCCAATGACTACAGCGTGCGCGAGATCGCCGAGATGATGATCGCCATCTGGAAGGACCACCCCTTCCGCATCGAGCGCGGCATCCCCGAAGGCACGATGGTGGAGACCGGCAGCGGTGAGTTCTACGGCAAGGGCTACCAGGACGTCGCCCGCCGCACGCCGAGCATCAAGCGCATGCAGCAGACCTTCGGCTTCCAGCCCAAGGTGTCCATGAAGGATTCTCTCAAGAAGGCCATCGACTTCTTCGTGGAAGAGCACAAGGCGCTGGAGAAGATCGTCGAGACCGAGAACTAGGCCCGATCCGCGCCCATGACGCGCCGCGAACGGTACACCCTCTTCGCCCTCTGGACTTTCCTCGGCCTGCTCCCGCTCCTGGTGCGGCCGCTGTGGGAGCCGGACGAGGGGCGCTATGCGGAGATCCCCCGCGAGATGCTGGCCACGGGCGATTGGCTGACGCCCAGGCTGAACGGGGTGCTCTACTTCGAGAAGCCGCCCCTGCAGTACTGGCTGTCCGCCCTCGGCATGAAACTCTTCGGGCAGAACGGCGCGGCCGCCCGGCTGCCCCTGGCCCTGGCCTCGGGCCTCATGATCTGGGCGGCCTGGCGGCTGTCCAGGCGCCTCGGCACCCGGGATGCCCGCTGGGCGCCCTTCATGGCTGCGACCGGACTGCTGGCGTTCCTCGTGGGCCAGCTCCTCACGCTGGACGCCCTGTTCAGCGCCTTCCTGGTGGCGGCCCTGGCGGCCCTGGTCGAGGCCGTGGTCCGGCGCCGGGAGGGGAAGGGCGGCCTGGGCTGGACGCTGGTGGCCTTCACGCTCATGGCCGGAGCCATGCTCACCAAGGGGCTGGCCCAGGTGATCCTCGTGGGGGGCATCCTGGTGTTCTCCCTGCCTTTCGGCTGGAAGGACGCCGCCCTTCGCCGGGCCATCCTGCGGACGGCCTTCGATCCCCTGGGTTGGCTGCTCTACCTGGTCCTGGTGTCGCCCTGGTTCTGGTTCGTGGACCGCGCCAATCCCGGCCACGCTCAATTCTTCTTCATCCACGAGCACTTCACCCGCTTCCTGACCCATGAACATGCCCGCCAGGGCTCGAACAACTGGCTGCTGGACAAGCTCTATTTCATCGGGGTCCTCGCCGTCGGGCTGCTGCCCTGGCTGTCGATCTCGATGGTCGGGCTCAAGCGCGCCTGGGCCTTCCTGAGGGGCAGGGGCCCCCAGGCCCAGGACCCCATGGCCCGGTGGGTCGTCGGCGCCACTGTCATGGGGTTCGTCTGGCCCCTGGCCTTCTTCAGCCTGTCCGGCTCCAAGCTGCCGCCCTACATCCTGCCCGTCCTCGTGCCCCTGGCCGCCTTGGCCTGCGCCTTCGAGCGCGAAAGCGAAGCTCCCGCGGCTCTGCGCCGCATGGGCTGGGAATTGATGGGGCTCGGCGCCCTCCTGCTCTCGGCCGCCGTGGCCCTCCACACCGGCTTGAAGGGATCCTGGTGGTTGGCGCTGCCTGGCCTGGCTTTCATCGGGCTGGGCCTCTGGTCCCGTCACCTCAAGGGCCTCACCGGGCCGCGCCTCATGGTCACCATGGGGATCGCCCTGTGGCTGCTGACGGCCACCGCTCAGGTGGCCGTGGGCCCCAGCAAGTCTGTGGCTGATCTGGCCCGCTCTGCACCTCCGGAAGCCCAGTGGATCAGCTATGGCAACTATTTCCAGGGCCTCCCTTTCTACGCCCGCACCCGGGCGGTGGTGGTGGCGGGCACCGGTGAGCTGGCCTATGGCCGCGACCACCTGGGTTCGGTGGCGCCCCGCTGGTTCAACGAAAACCCGGACGCCCTGGGCACCATGGCCGAGCTCCTGAAGGCCGAGGCGCCGGAGCGCCCCGTGTTCGTCATGGCCAAGGCCGCCAATTGGAAGGGGCTCCCCCCGGAGGAAAGGGCGCGCTGGGAGGTGGTGGGCCAGAGTCCGGCCGCGGTGGTGGCCAGGCGGCGCTAAGTCCGCACCTTCACCGTTTCCCTCTCGGGTCGGTTGCTTCTCGCTCCGGCTCCGGTGGAGAGGACGCCTACTTCACGGCCTCTTTGACCCCGTGTCCGGCTTCCTTGACGCCTTTGGCCACGCCCTTGCCGGCAGTCTTGGCGCCGCGGCCGACGGCCTTGCCGCCTTCCTTGGCCGCGTGACCCACCGCCTTGCCGCCCTTCTTGAAGCCCTGGCCGATCTGCCGGGCAGCCTGCTTGATGTCCTCCTTCACGCCGTCCGCGGGAACGGGGGCGGCCAGGAGCAGGAGGCTGAGGAGGGCGGGCGCCATGCCTCCATTGTAAGCCCATTGGGGATCTCCCCACGATGAGGGAAGATGGAGGGATGGACAGACATCCGAACGCCTCGCCCTCCAGGGGCCGCTTCGCGGAGTGGTTGCGGGCCCACGCGCCTGAGCTGCTCTTCGCCTTGCTGCTGCTGGCGGTGCTGCCCATGCGCGATCTCTGGGCTCCGGACGAGCCGGACTTCGCCCAGTGCGTGAAGGAGATGCGCCTCCGCGGCGACTGGCTGCTGCCCTACCTCAACGGAGTTCCCTACAGCGAGAAGCCCATCCTCTACTACTGGGTGATGAAGGGTTCCTCAGTGCTGCTGGACGCGCTCACCGGCGGGTTGGGCTTCACCCAGGGCGTGGCCGCCTGGGCCCTCCGTCTGCCTTCCGTGATCGCCGCCGTGGCCTTCCTGTCCGCCTTCCGGCGCTGGGCTGTCCGGTTTCTGGAGCCGGGGACGGCCGAGCCCGCGGCCCTGGTGCTCGCCACCACGCCCCTCTGGTTCTGGCAGAGCCAGTTCATCCAGATCGACATGCTCTTTTCCGCTCTGCTGGCCTGGAGCTGGCTGGCCTGGCTGGGGGGCTACCTCCTCCTGCGGGGCCACAGCGCCGAGGCCGCCTCCGGCGAGCACCGCCGCTGGTTCCTCAAGGCCTATTTCTGGCTGGCCCTGGCCTTCCTCGCCAAGGGGCCGCTGGCACCGGTGCTGTCCGTCCTGGTGCTTGCGGCCTTCCTGGCCTGGCAGAGGGACCTTGCGGTGTTGCGGCGGGCGGGCATCGTCGCGGGCCTCTGCCTCACCCTGCTGCTGGTGGCGCCCTGGTACGTGGCCGCAGGCCTCAAGGGCGGAGCCCACTACGCCTACGAGCTGATCATCTTCCAGAATTTCCAGCGCGCCACGCACGCCTGGGATCACATCCAGCCCTGGTGGCGGTACTTCGAGTACGCCCTGGGCGACTTCTTCCCCTGGGTGCTCCTGTTGCCGGCCCTGGCCCTGCACCTGCGGCGGGAGCGGTGCCTGGGGGACCCCGCGAAGCGCTTCGCCCTGCTGGCCTTCCTGGTGCCCTTCGTCTTCCTCAGCGCCGTGCAGAGCAAGCAGGGCAAGTACCTGCTCATGGGCTACCCCTTCCTGGCCCTGCTCGTCGGCGACCTGTTCCGGCGGTTGGAGGACTCCCGCGCCCGGCGGCTGGGCCTTCTGCTCACGCTCGGCCTCGCGCTGCCGGCCCTGGCCCTGACCGCCGCGGCAACGGGGGCGGGCGGCGCGAAGGTGCAGACCCAGTTGGCGGCCTTCCAGGGTCCGATCCGCCTCATGGCCCTGGTCCTGGGGGCGGGAACGGTCGCCGTGGCGGTGCTGGCCTGGAGGCAGCAGTCCAGGCGCCTCGTTCCTGCGGCGGCCCTGAGCCTGGGCCTCCTATATCTGGTGGGTGGCACCTGGGGCTTCCGGCTGCTGGATCCGCAGAAGAGCTACCGCCGCTGGACCGGGGCTGTCCAGCCCCTGATCGCCGGGCGCCAGGTCTTCTACTGGCAGACCATCCGCAGCGGCGTCATGGTCTACACGGACCACCTCATGCCGGAACTGCGGCGGGCCGAAGCCCTGGAGACCCTCGACCCGGAGGCCCGCCTGGTGGCCCAGCGCAGCGAGTGGGAGCAGGACGCCTGGGGCATGACTCCGGCTCTGCGCCGCCGGTTCGAAGTGCTGCTGGCCGTGCCCACGGGCGGCGGCGAGATCCTGCTCCTCAGGAGGAGGTCTTGATTCCGGCCGGCGCCCACTGGATCCGCATGCCCCGCTTCGTGGGCGACGCCATCCTGATGCACCAGGCCGCCGCGCCCCTTCTGGCCGCGGGCCAGCCCCTGGTGGCCTGGGGGCCGGCGGCCACGGTGGAGCTGTTCGAAGGGTCCCCAGGCTACGTTGGTGTCGTGGCCGATCCCCCGAAGAAGGCGGGCCTGCTGGAAGGCGCCCGGTTGCTGCGGGACCACCAGCCGGCCTCCCTGCTGGCCTTGGCCAAGAGCCTGCGCGCCCCGGCCGCTGCGTTCGTGGCGAGGGTGCCGCGCCGGGTGGGCTGCGGAGATGGGGGGGCCTCCCTTCTTCTCACATCCAGCCTCAAGTACTGGAAGCGGGATGACCATTCCCTCGACCGCTACCGCGACATCGTGCGACTCGGCTATCCCGAGCTGGGCTCCCCGGCCTTCCTCCCGTTTCGCCCCAGGGAGGAGAGCCTCGCCTGCGTGGAGGCCGCCCGCCGGGATCACGGCCTCGACCGGGATTCCTATGTGGCCTTCGCCATGGGCGCGGCCGCGGGGGCCAAGCGCCTGGGTCTGGACCTCCTGGTGGATCTCGCCCACCGCACCCTGGCGGCAGGCTTCCGCATCGTGGTGCTGGGCGGTCCCGGAGACGACGTGACCCGGGCCGAGGCCTTCCGCCAGCGCGTGCCCGAGGCGCTGGACCTGACGGCGCGGATCCCCTGGTCCCAGAGCGCCGCATGGCTGGCGGGCGCCCAGGCGGTGCTGGCCAACGATTCCGGGCTGGCCCACCTGGCGGCGGTGGTCGGCACCCCGGTGGTGGTGGTGTTCGGGCCCACCATCCCGCGGCATACGGCGCCCCGGGGGCCGAAGGTGACCGTGGTGCGCAAGGAGGACCTCGCCTGCCTCGAGTGCCAGAAGTGGCACTGCCCGCTGCCGGACCACCCCTGCATGACCCAGGTGCCCGCCGGCATCATCTGGGACGCCCTGGAAGCCCACCTCGCCGCCCCTGTCCCGGAGACTCCGTGAGCCCCAACCTGAAGGCCATTCCCCTGATCGTGCTGGGCGTGCTGCTGAATGCGGCCGCGCAGATCTGCCTGAAGAAGGGCCTCCAGGCCGCTGGCGGCATGCAGCTGGCCGTCGGCCCTCTGTTCAGGCTGATGCTCGAACCCTGGGTGCTGGCTGGCCTCGCCTGCTACGCCGTGAGCGTGGTCGTGTGGCTCGGCGCCCTGTCCATGGTGCAGGTGAACTACGCTTATCCCTTCCTGGCGCTCGGATTCGTCGCCAACGCCCTCATGGCCCGGGCCTTCCTCGGCGAGGCCATGACCCCCATGCGCTGGGTGGCCCTCATCATCATCGTCGTCGGCGTGGGGCTCCAGGCCCTGAGCGGCCGGGGGCATTAAACGCTGCGGTCTCCGACCAGAGCGTAGCGGTCTCCGGAGGCCGCGGGCCGCTTGGTATCCTGGAGCATCTGTTTCAGGAGGCTGAGCGTGTGTGGCATCGCAGGTGTGTTTGAAGCCGAGGGAGCCACGTCGATCGTCTCCTCCATCCTCTTCGCCATCCAGCACCGGGGCCAGGAGAGCTGCGGAGCCGCCGCCCGGGACGCCGCGGGCCGCATCGTGGCCCACAAGGGCATGGGGCTCGTGAAGCAGGTGCTCGACGAGGAGGCCCAGGCCCGCCTCTCGGGCGCGACGGCCATTGGGCACGTCCGGTATCCCACCGCGGGCTGCAGCGACGTGGCGAACGCCCAGCCCCATGCCATCGAGCTGGCGGAAGGGCCGGTCATGGCCATCGCTTCCAACGGCGACCTCATCAACTATGGGGAGCTGCGGGCGCGCATGGAGCGGGACGGCGTGGTGTTCAAGAGCGACAACGACGCCGAGCTGATCGGACGGCTCATCGCCCTCTACCACGTGCGGGACGGATTGAGCATCGAGCAGGCCATCGCCCGGGTCCAGGGCGAGCTGAAGGGCGCGTTCTCCACGGTGCTGATGTACAAGGATCGCCTCTACGCCTTCCGCGATCCCCATGGCTTCCGCCCCTTCGTCATGGGCCACCTGGGGCACGAGGGGGAGGGCGAGCCCGCCAGCGAAGGAACGGTCTTCGCATCGGAGTGCTGCGGCTTCGGCATCATCGGAGCCCGCCGGCTGCGGGAGGTGAAGCCCGGCGAGATCCTGCGCCTGGAGAAGGGCCGGCCCGTGGTCTCCGTGGCCTCCGCCCCGCTTCGGGCCCGTCATTGCGTCTTCGAGCTCATCTACTTCTCGAGGCCCGACAGCACCATCTTCGGGGAATCGGTCTATCAGGCCCGGGAACGCATCGGAGCCTGCATGGCCGCCAAGGATGGCGCCCTGACCAACGGCGAGGACCTCGTGGTGATGCCCGTCCCGGACTCCTCCAACTTCATCGCCCTGGGGTACGCCAGGACCAAGAAGGCCGAGTTCGGCATGGGGCTGCTGCGGAACCACTATGTGGGCCGCACCTTCATCAAGCCCACCCAGGCCAGCCGGGACGAGGGCGTGAAGCAGAAGTTCAACCCGCTGCCGGATTTCTTTCCGGGAAAGCGGGTGGTACTCATCGACGACTCCATCGTACGTGGCACCAGCCTGCGCAAGATCGTGCGGATGGTGCGGTCTGCCGGCGCGAAAGAGATCCACGTCCGCATCGGCTCGCCCAAGGTCATCGGCCCCTGCTTCTACGGCATCGACACCCCCACCCGCGAAGAGCTCATCGCCAACCGCATGTCCGAATCGGAGATCTGCGAGTACCTGGGTGCCGACAGCCTGCGATGGCTGGACGTGGCCGACTTCGAGGGCCTGCTGCCGGGCCGCCGCCAGGAGTTCTGCACCGCCTGCTTCGACCTGGACTACATCTATCCCCCCGAGGGGTTCGCGGCCAAGACCAACACCCCCGCCGCGGCTAGAACCTGAACCGGGCCTCCATGGAGTAGCTCGGCGGGGCGGCGGGGTAGCCGTCGATGATGTAGGCGTCGTTCTGGCCTTCGCGGCTGGCGGTGAGCCACTGGTCGGCGCTGGTTCGTGGCTGCAGCAGGTGCTCGCCGCGGAGGACGAAGGTCCAATGCCGGCCGGCGGTCACCGTGGTGGACATCCCCATGTCCCGGTAGACCACCTGAGTGGCGCGGATGACCGGCGGCAACCCGTTGGCCGCAGCCCGGCCGCCGCCGTCCCCGAAGGAGGAGTACTGGTGGCCCTGCAGGGTGTAGTGGACCTCGGTCTGCACGTGGCTCCAGCCCATGAATCCCCTGATCCCGTGCGAGGAGAAGGGCCGGCGCTGGGAGGCCGCCGTGCGGTACTGCTGGCCGTCCGGCGCGTTCAGGTCGCGCGCCTCCTGGGTGCGCAGGAAGGCCTCCACTCCCAGCTTCTTCGCCGAGCGCCAGCCGAAGGCGGCATCCGTCCCCCGCACCCGGACCCGGTCCTGGTTCGCGTAGGTCAGCCCGGACGGACCGACGAGGTCCTTCCCGGTCTGCTGCTGGCTCTCCAGCCGTCCGTACCAGGCACCCCGGCCCCAGCCTAGGCCGACCTGGAAGAAGGTGACCTGCTCCATACGGAGGGGGGCCGTCCCCGGGACGAGGCTGTTCCGGAACTGCTCCAGGAGGGCGGGGGCGGTGCGGCCACTCCCGCCGGCGGCGTAGAGCCGCAAGCCGTAGCCAAGCTCCTGGTTGATGCCCAGCCGGAGGGTGTGGCCGGAGGCGCGGAGCACCTCGGTGCCCGAGCCCCCCAGGTCCAGGTTCTGGCGATCCTGCGTGGCCCGCGCCTGGCCCAGCAGGCAGGTGCCGGGCCGGGGTTCGAAGCGCCACTCCAGGCCCAGGCCCACCTGAGTGCCCTTGGCCAGGCCGGTGATGGCGGGATCGAGGTCCCCGTCCTGCCGCAGGTCCTGGCCATCGAGGCGCAGGCTCAGGCTCGAGCGGGAACCGGTCCGGAGGTGCAAAGCCGACTGGAAGCGGGTGTCCCGGCCCTCGAAGGCCGTGGGTGTGGCCGAACCGACGGGCGGCTGCTCGTGGCGGAAGCGGGCCAGGCCCAGGGCCATCTCGAAGGCCATGCCGCGCCCCAGATCCCAGTCCAGCCTCAGCTGCCCGCTGTCGCTCCGCTGGCGACTCTCCCGGGATGGATTGTAGATCCGCAGCGTGTCGGAGACTTCCTGGTAGGGCTCCGGTACGCCGAAGGCCGTGCCGCGCCAGGCAAGGCTCCAGGTGGCCGAACCCCAACGCTGGCCGAGCCCGAGGAAGTTGGTGACCTGGCGGTAGGGCCGGTCTGTGGGGACGGCCTGCTTCTCCTCGGCGCTGAGGTTGCCTCCACGGAGGTAACCGCCCTCCCAGGCGTAGCCGGGCGTGGCCGTGCCTTGGCCCTGTCCGTTGTTCCCGCCCAGTCCGCCCAGGTCTCCGGAGACGCCGGGGCGGGGGGGCTTGCCGGTGAAGAGGGCCAGGGTCCCGCCCTGGCCGCTGGCACCGGAACTGGGCGAGCCGGTGATGACCTCGATGCGCGTGATCCCGAGCAGGGGCACCTCGCTGAGGTCCTGGCCCAGGCGGCCGGGGTCCATGAGGGGCATGCCATCGATCGTGACGAGAGTGTCCTGGGGCCGGCTGCCGCCCAGGTAGATGCGTGAGGGCAGGCCCGGGCCGCCCTGGCTCTGCACCTGGGAGGGCAGCTCGCGGAGCAGGAACTCGCCCAGGGTGCGGGCTCCGGAGCGGAGGATGTCGTCCTCGTCGAAGATCACCACCTGGCCTGGCGTGCGGGACACGGCCACGGGCCTCGATTCGGCGGCCCAGGACTCCCGCGGCTTCTCCTGGCCGGGCGCGCCGCTTTCCGGCGATTCCTGGGCAGGCAGAGCGCCGCTGGCGGCCAGAAGAAGCGCCAGTCCCGCCAGAGCCGTGGGCTTCAATGTCATAAAATCTCCGGTTCATGAGGTGATTTCCCTCATTGAACCAGAGATGGAAAGAATCGGCACTACGAGAGGAGACTCCGAAGCGCTCCGGCCTCCAGCTGTGCGGCCGTGAAGACCCCTCGATCCAGAACAAGGCTAGTCACGAGCCCCACCGGCGTGACGTCGAAGCTGGGGTTCCAGGCGGGCATGCCCTCCGGGGCCCAGCGCCAGGGGCCGTAGCCGCGCACCTCGGCCTCTGAACGCAGCTCGATGGGGATGGCGGCGCCGTTGGGGCAGGCCAGGTCCACGGTGCTGAAGGGCGCCACGGGGTGGAAGGGCACGCCGTGGTGCCGGGCCTGCACGGCCACGCCGTAGGTGCCCACCTTGTTGGCGAAGTCGCCGTTCGCGGCCACGCGGTCCGAGCCCACGAGCACCCGCTGCACCTTGCCGTCGCGCATGAGCAGGGCCGCCATGCTGTCGGTGATGAGGGTCGAGGGGATGCCCAGCTTGCGCAGTTCCCAGGCCGTGAGGCGGCCGCCCTGCAGAAGGGGCCGCGTCTCGTCCGCATACACGTGGATTCGCTTGCCCTGTTCGTGGGCCCGGCGGATGACACCCAGGGCCGTGCCGATGCCCGCGGTGGCCAGGCCGCCGGTGTTGCAGTGGGTGAGGATGCCTTCACCGTCCTGGATGAGCGCCGCACCGTGCTGGGCCATGCCTTCGCAGAGGCGCACGTCCTCCTCGAAGATGGCCTGGGCTTCGGCCACGGGATCAGCCGCATCCTTCATTCGGTCCATGGCCCACATGAGGTTCACGGCCGTGGGCCGGGCTGCGCGCAGGGATGCGCAGGCGGCCGCGTACTCGGAAGCAGAGGCGCTCCGGTGCGCGAAGGTGGCCAGGCTCGCCGCGGCCGCCACGCCGATGAGCGGCGCGCCGCGCACGGCCAACCGCTTGATGAGGCCCACCATGACCTCCGGGTCGCTGCCGTCCAGCCAGACCTCCGCGTCCGGAAGCTGGGTCTGGTCCAGCACCCAGAGCGTGCGGCCGTCGTGTTTCAGTCCGAGGGATTCAAAAGGGTTCATGGGCAGTTCTCAATCCGGCGGGGGGCATGAAAGGTGGATTCACCGCAGAGAACGCCGAGAGCGCAGAGAAATGAACAAGAGCCCCTCTGCGTTCTCCGCGCTCTCTGCGGTTGGCGGTTGTCGTTCCAATCGAGTTCAAATGATCCTCGACCCGAGCTTCGCGCGCAGGGCCCGGAGCCCTTCGAGTTCGGAAGGAGCCAGCGGCTTGGCGCCGCCGAGGGCCTCGGCCTTCCACAGGATCTGGGCGACCTGCTCAAGGCGCTCGAGGCCGCCCACGGCCTCGTCCAGGTGCTCGCCCCAGCAGAGGCCGCCATGGCGGGCCAGGATCATGAGGCGGTGCCCGGGCAGGAACGGCAGGAGGTTCGTACCCATGGCCTCGGTACCGGGGATGGCCATGGGCACGATGGGGATGCGGCCCGCGGCGAGGATCACCTCGGGCAGGCCGTCGGAGGGGAGTTCGGCCAGCTCAGGCCGGGCCAGGGTCCAGGCGATGGCCGTGGGCGGGTGGGCGTGGACCACCGCCTTCGCTTCCGGCACCGCCCGGTAGATGGCCAGGTGCATGGCCCGCTCGCTGCTGGGACGGCCCGAGAGGATCTCGCCATCCAGCGTGAGGTGGGCCAAGTCCTCCAGGCGCACCTTGGCCTTGGGGACGCCGCTGGGCGTCATGGCGATGAGGCCGTTGGGCAGGCGCACGGAGAGGTTGCCGTCTGAGGCCGCCAGGAGACCGCCCGCATGGAGCCGGCGGCAGCCGTCGAGGAGGTCGTGGAGTGGGCCGTTGGCGTCCATGACGGGATTATCGCCTGAGGAAGAACGGAAATTGGCCTGAGGTCTCCTATGGCTTCGCTTTTTTCGTGGTTTTCGGCTTGCCGGCGATGTTGAGGACGACCGCTCGGCGAATGAGCGCCTTGAAGGCGGATGCGTTGATCTCGTCTCCCTCGTGGATGTCGATGGCGCGGCGCGCGTTTCCTTCGAGGCTCGAGTTGAAGAGATGGTCCGGGTCTTCCAGAGACGCGCCCTTGATGAAGGTGAGCTTCACAGCCTTCTTGTACGATTCGCCCGTGCAGATGATGCCATCGTGCGACCAGACGGGCGTACCCATCCATTTCCATTCCTCGACGATGTCCGGGTCGGCCTCCCGGATGAGCCTGCGGATCCTATCGAGGGTTTCCCCCCGCCAGTTGCCGAGCTCGGCGATCCGTCCAGAGATGAGTTCCGAAGCCGACTGGCCTTGCTTCGCGTCTGTCTTTTTCATGGGCTCACCCTGGAAGGTCGGGACAAGTCAAGGCCGGGGAGGCAGGGGCGTGTCTTGGCATGCCTCGCAATGACCCAGGCCTAGCGCGACTTGGGTGCGGGCAGGGCTGCGTAGCGCTCGGCCTGGCGCAGGTTCTCGGCGATGACCGGGTCGTTCGGGCGCAGGGCCAGTGCGGCGCGGAAGTCGTCCCGGCTCTCCTTGTAGAGCTTCAGCTCGAAGCGGGCGCGGCCGCGGTTGAAGAGGGCCTCAAGTTGGCCGGGATCCAAAGCCAGGGCCCGGTCCAGGGCTTCACAGGCCTCCCCCCAGGCCTTCCGCTCATTGAGGCAGCGGCCCAGGTTGTTCCAGGCGTAGGCGATCTTCGGATCCTTCACCAGGGCCTCGCGAAGGATCGGCTCGGCCTCGGGGAACCGGTCCAGCCGGGCGAGGGCTTCGCCTTTCCAGGCCAGTCCGAGGGCCTGATCGGGCCTCCTGGCTAGTAGCTCCGTCGCGTAGGCCAGCAGGGAACTCCAGTCCTGGGACAGCCTCGCCTCGGTGCAGGCGTTGGAGAAGCCGTCTGGGTAGCCCAGGCGGCCGTTCTCGGCATGGGCGGCCGCGGCCTCGGCATGACGGCCCAGCTGGCTCAGGGCCTGGGCCCGGTAGAGGCGGTAGATGCCCAGACGGGGGCCGGACTTGGCCTCCAGCTGCGGTTGGAGCGCTTCGCAGACCGTCACGAGGCGCTCCCAGCGCCGGCTCCGCTGGAGGGCCTGGATCCATGTCTCGTAGTGGGCTCCCCGGGTGGCGGGCGGCACGGTCTCGAACCAGTCCGCGAGGCCGGCCCAGTCGCCAGCCTTGTAGAGAGCCTCCGCCGAGGCGGGCATGGGCATGGCGAGTCCCTGGGACTGGACCTGGGCGAAGGGGGACAGCAGGAGCAGCGCGAGCATGGGCATCCGGAAACAGGTAGGAATTGATCCTCCAAACCTACCAGCGAAAGGGGCGGCATCGCCGCCCCTTCTCCTGGAAACCCGGGATGGGTCATTTCGTGAGGTTCTGCCTCAGGGCTGATTTCAAGGCCTCGGCCTCGGGGTTGGCCGCAGTGGGCACCACGCCCGCGAGCTGGCCGGCCTTCTCGCTGAGCAGGAGGCCAAGCAGGCTCTCGATGAGGCTGCCGCCGCCCTTCTCTCCACCGCCCATGTGGATCTTGGGCACCACGTCCACCTGGGACTTCTCGATGGCTTCGGCGAAACGGCTCATGACCTGCTGCACCAGCTGGAACTGGGGTCCGCCGTAGGCGCGGACCTGTTCCTCGATGGCCATGGCCTGGGCGATGCCCACGCGGGCGGCCTGCTCGGCCTGGGCCTCGGCCATGACCTTGATGCGCTTGGCCTCGCCCTCGCCCATGAGGCGAACCTTCTCCGCCTCGGCGCCGGCGAGTGTCTGGATCTGCGCGGCCTGCTGCTGGGCCTTGGCGTAATCGGCCTTGCCCTGGTTGCTCTGCACCTCGATGCCGATGGCAGATTCCGTCAGCAGGGTCTGCTGCTTGGCCCGGGCCTCGGCCTCGCGCAGCTCCCGCTCCTTCACCGCGGCGCTCTGCTGGCGGCCGTAGGTCTCCACCTGCTCGTCGGCGATCTGGCGGCTGCGGAGCTGGACGAGGATCTGCTCGATCTGCCCGCCGGGCGCCCCGCTGGTGGGCGTGCCGATGAGGACCTCCTGCAGTTCGAGGTTGTACTGGGCGAACTTCTCCTTCATCTGCGAGCCGCTCAGCTCCTGGATGGCGCTGCGGTCCTGGATGAGCTGGATGAGGGTGCGGGTCTGGCCGATGTTCTTGAAGTAGGCACTGACCATGGGATCCAGCGTCTGCTCCACCAGCTTCTTGATGTCGCCGAAGCGCTGGATGACAAGGGGCGCCTTGCGGTAGTCGATGTGCACCACCACCGAGAGGGGCAGGCTGGGCTCGAAGGCGTCCTTGGTGATGAGGCTCACCTCCGCCAGGTTCTCGTCGAACTTGTGGCTGCCCACCTCGCCCTTGGACCACTTCAGGATGAAGTTCGTCGTGGGCACCATGAGCACCTTGCCGGCGTAGGTGTTGAAGGCGTACTTGCCGGGCAGCAGAGGCTCGCTCCACACGCCGCGGCTGCCCTTGGCCACGAGCTCGCCGTGGCGGTATTCCTGGCCGCTGATGTCGGCGCCGATGGCGCCGGTGTAGCTCACCACCACGCCGACGGTGCCCACCTCCACCACGGTCTTGGGGATCAGCTCCACCGTGGCGAAGAGGCGGTTGATGTAGTAGGTGCCTTCCACCAGCACCTGGTACTGGCGCCCGCGCTGGCCGCCCGCCACCAGGAACTTGTCCGCGTCCTGGAAGTTGTTGTGGTAGCTGGATGCCTGATGCGGGTCCTCGCCCACGGTGGGGGCGATGATCTCGCCGCTGGCCAGGCTGGGGCCGTCATGCACGGTCACGATGCCCACGGCGTCGTCCGTGCCCTTGATGATCACGGGGCGCCAGCCGCCGCGCTCGGTGATGATGGCGCTCATCTTCTGGAAGGTGTCCAACTCGCCGGGATCCAGGGGCAGGTAGAAGAGCCGGTCCTCGGTGAGCACCACGAACTGGGCCAGGTTGATGGCGTAGATGCCCTCGCGCAGGATCTGGCGTTGGGGGCCCTTTTCGCCACCGCCCTGAATGAAGGCCACCACATCCTGGAAGTCGGCACCGTGGGCATTGCTGGCCAGGGCCTGGGAGGGCGGCAGGTCGTGGCCGTCGCGGGCGAAGATGTAGCCGATCTTGCCCTGGGGAATGGTCACCAGGGGCATCTTGTGGATGCGGTACTGGAAGGGCGTGAGCAGGTGCCAGCCGCCGCGCAGGAGCTGGGGCTGGTAGCCGGCCTCGCCGCTGAGGGCGATGAGGCCGGTCTTGACCGAGCCCTTCCGGCTGATGAGCTTTTCCACGATGCCCACGCGGTTGTTCGGGATGTAGCGGATCCACTTGCTGAGGAGCAGCACCGCGAAGGTGATCGCGAGCAGGGTCAGCAGGGTCAGGCCGGGGTTGGCAGAAAGCCAGGTGAGGTCCATGAGGACTCCAGGGGACGGGTTTGGGATAGGTTACCGTTCCGGCGCGCCGTCCCGCCCGGATTCGGGGAGCTTTCCGCGGTCCTGCGTCCCGGCTCCGGGAGGAGCGGATGACTGGAATCCTGCGCGGAAAGAACCATACGAAGGCACGAATCATAGGCGGATCCCGCCCATCCGCCGTGACGGCCGTCACCATTTCGCCTAGGCTTTGGGCATGTCCATCGCGCAGGAAAGGGGCCGACGTCCGGATCGCTTCTGCCGAAGGGCTGCCCTGGCGGGGTTCCTGGTCGGCACCACGCTCGGCGCCCAGGCGCCGCCCACCTGGGAAGAGCTGGAGGCCCGACAGGCCCGCATCGCAGGAATCGACATCCGCGTGGGGGATGTCTTCGATCTCTCCCTTCCCCACGAGAACCACTGGATCGGTCGTACCGCGAACTTCCTGCACATCCAGACGCGGGAGCAGGTGGTGCGCCGGGAGATCCCCTTCAAGCCGGGGGATCCCGTGAAGGCCCGGCTGATCCATGAGGCCGAGCGGAACCTGCGGACCTTCCGGTTCTTCAAGGACGCCCAGATCGACCCTCAGGTGGACGAGACCGGGGCAGTCAGGGCCGTGGTCCGCACCCGGGATGCCTGGACCTTGAAGGGCAGCGCGGGCTTCACCCAGGTGGGCGGGCAGCGGAATTTCGGGTTCTCCCTCCACGAGGCCAACTTCCTGGGCTACGGGAAAGACTTGATCCTGTCCCACGAGCGCACCCCCGAGCGCTCCATCGAGACGATGCAGTACCTGGACCGGCAGATCCTCGGAACCCAATGGACGCTGGATTCGCGCTATCAGGTGCTCTCGGACGGGAAGACCCGCTACCTCGAGCTCTCGAAGCCGTACCGGGGGCTGGAAACACCATGGTCCATGACGTTCAGGGCCTCGTCCTCGGACGCCATCCAGTCGGTCTACAACCAGGAGCGCACCGCCTACGCCTTCGCCTCCCGGCAGGAGGGCCTCCTGGTCGAAGGCTCCATGGCCGCCGCGGTGATGGACGGTCGGGCTGTGCGGCTGGGCGGAGGGCTGGACCTGAGCCGATCCGCGTACGGCCCGATCCAGACTCTGGATGCCGGGAACCTCCCCGTTCCCTCGTTGACAGATCGCCGGCTGCGAGGCCTCCACGTCTCGTGGAGCCTGTTCGAGGACCGGTTCCGGACGTTCCGGGACCTCGCGGGCATGACCCACTCCGAGGACTACAACCTCGGGTGGGCCGCGAGTGTCAGTGTGGGCTCTTATCTGAAGAGCCTGGGGAGCGACCTCGACTCGCCCTTCGTCCGGGTCAGCGCCTCCAAGGGATGGGCGCCGGGGGAAAGTTCCCTCATCCTGCTCCGGGCCAAGGGGGCGACCCGGCATGAGCCCGAGGGCTGGCGCGACGCCCTCGCGACGCTCAGCCTGACCACCTACTACCAGGGTTTCCGGGCGCAGACCCAGGCGGCCTATGTGCAGCTGGACGCAGTCCGCCGGCCGGAGCCCGAGTCCTACCTCTACCTGGGCGGGATGGACGGGATGCGGGGGTACGGGAACCACCTGCTGCTGGGGGATCGCCGGTGGATGGCCTCCCTCGAAGAGCGCGTCAACACCTCCTACGACTGGCTCGGCATCCTGCGGCTCGGGTTCGTGGCCTACGCGGACGCCGGCGCCATCCACCGGACCGACACCGGGCGCTGGAGCCGCACCTACGTGGACGTGGGCGGTGGCCTGCGCCTGGGCAACCTGAAGAGCTCGGTCGGGCGGGTGTTCCTGCTGACCATCGCCTACCCGCTGGTTCGGGAGCCGGGCACGGAACACCACCAGTTCGTCGCGACGGATGTCGTGAAGTTCTGATCCAGGATCCGGGCGGCTGGTCAGAGTAGCCTTGGACCATGGATGCATGGCTCGAGAGGTGGCGTGAGCGCCGGGCAGGCCTGGTCATGGCTGGCCTGGTCCTGGTCGCCGCGTTCCTGTGGTGGGACCAGCGGGCCGTATCCCAGCCTGCCGGCGCTCTCGCGCCGGAGGAACCGGTCCAGGAACCTCCGGAATCGACGGCGACCTGGACCTTCAAGAACCACACCATCACGCCGCTCGCCGCCTTCGATATCCATGCGCGCATCCTGGGCAAGGAGCGCTACCGCTTCGATCGGGCGGCGGAGCTGTCGCCCGTGGACCTGGCCCTGGGGTGGGGCCCCATGTCCGATTCGCGCATTCTGGAGGCCTTCACCATCGACCAGCGGGACCGCTGGTACTTCTGGCGATCGGCGCGCATGCCCGTCCCGGAAACCCAGGTCGTCAGCCACAGCGCCAACATGCACATGATCCCCGCGAACGGAGGTGTCGCCCGGCGCCTGAAGGCGGCCCGGGTGGGACAGCTGGTCCACCTGAAGGGCCAGCTCGTGCGGGCGGACGGGAAGGACGGCTGGCACTGGGTGAGCAGCCTGAGCCGGACGGATACCGGGGACGGTTCCTGCGAGGTGATCTGGGTGGAGTCGGCCCAAGTCGCAGACCGGTCGCAGGATATGTGACCACGGGATCGGCAAAATAGAATCCGCTGCCTGCTAGACTCTGCGCTGCAAGGCTTTTCAAGCGATGCGGAGCCCCATGTTTGACATCGAAGCGTCCCTCGACAGTCGTCTCCTGGCCGTGCCCCGGAACCGCCCCACGGTGATGTTCCCGGAGGCCCTGGATCCCCGCACCCTCGAAGCCGCCTGTTTTCTCGGGCGCTTCATCCGCCCTGTCTTCCTCGCGCCCGAGGCCGAGGTCCGGGCCGTGGCCGCCCAGCGGCTGGCGCACCTGGGCGCGGACCGGGTGGCCTACACCCTCTCCGAGAGCGCCTTCGTGGATCCCGCCTCCCGGCCGGACCTGGTGGAGTCCTTCGCCGCGGCCTGCGTGGAGTTCGGGAGGACTCACCAGCGGCCCATCGGGATCGCGGAGGCCCGGGACCTGGTCCGGGAGCCCGGCCGCTTCGGCATCTGGGCCGTGAAGCTCGGGCACGCCGACATGGTGGTGGGCGGCGCCATCCACGAACCCAAGGCCTTCTTCCGCCCCATGGTGGACATCCTGTCCCAACGCAGCGTCGCCTGCGAGGCGGGCGTGTTCGTGCTGCCGGACGAGCATCCCGAGGAGGTCTACCCCCGCAACATCGTGGTGTTCGGCGACGTGGGCGTGAACGCGACGATGACGCCGCGCACGCTGGCGGAAGTGGCCGTGGGCACCTGCGCGGTGGCCCGCGACCTCATCCCCGAGGAGGTGCTGCCGGAGATCCGCTGTGCCATGGTGTCGTACTCCAACCGCGGCAGCGACGAGGGACCGTCGCCCGAGCTGGTGCGGCAGGCCGCCGAGCTGGTGCCGGAGATCCTCGCGGAACGCATCGCCCACCACACGCGCTACGCCAGCATCCACATCCGTGGGGAGGTGAAGGTCAGCGTGGCCCTCTCGCGCCGCTCCGCGGACCTGTACCATGCGGACGGCCTGCCCTGGGAAGGCGTCCCCAATGTGATCGTGTGCCCCAACCTGGACATGGGGAACCTGCTCTACCACCTCTACGCCACGCGGTTCCCGGAGGCCAAGAAGTTCCCCGTCATGTTCGGCCTCTGGTTCCAGGGCGTGGACCTGCCCATGGACTGCACGCCCGAGGACATCCGCCTGGCCGTCAAGGCCTCCGTCATGCGCCTGCACGCCTACGGCGAGTGGAAGCGGACGCCCAAGGACACCTTCTTCCGGCGCCATCGCGTGCTGGTGCTGAACCCCGGATCGACGTCCACCAAGACCTCGATCTTCGAAGGCGATGAGGAGCGGTTCACGGAGGAGCTCCAGCATTCCGCCGAAGAGCTGAAGCCCTTCGAGGGCCACCCCATCACCGAGCAGTTCGCCTTCCGCAAGGATGCGGTCCTGTGCTTCCTGCGGGACCGGGGCTTCACCCCTGCGGACCTCGACGCCGTGGCCGGGCGGGGGGGCCTGCTGCGGCCCATTCCCCACGGCACCTGGCGGGTGGGCCCTCCCATGCTGGAGGACCTGAAACAAGGAACCCGCGGGGAACACGCCTCGAACCTGGGAGCCCTCATCGCCGCCGAGCTGGTGGCTGGCACGGGCACCCCGGCCTACATCGTGGACCCGGTGGTGGTGGACGAGGCCGATCCCAAGGTGAAGATCTCCGGCCTGAAGGAGTTGCCCCGCCGCGTGATCAGCCATGCGCTGAACCAGATCGCCACGGCCCGGCGCTACGCCGAGGAGCACGAGACCTTCTACGAGCGCGTGAATGTCATCGTGGCCCACATGGGAGGCGGCATCACCGTCGGCGCCCACCGCAAGGGCCGCTACATCGACGTGAACAACGGCCTGGACGGAGAAGGGCCCTTCTCGCCCCAGCGCACGGGCACCCTGCCTGCGGGCCAGCTCATCGACCTCTGCTTCTCCGGCAAGTACACCAAGGGTGAGCTGAAGCTCAAGAACAAGGGCCGGGGCGGCATGATCGACCTCCTGGGCACCTCGGACATGCGCGAGGTGGAGCGCCGGGTGGAGGCCGGGGACGTCGAAGCCACGCTGGTCTATGACGCCATGATCTACCAGATCGCCAAGGCCATCACGGCGCTGGCGCCCGCCTTCGAGGGCGCCTCCATCGACGCCATCCTCCTCACGGGCGGCATGGCCCGCTCCCCGAAGCTGGTGGCGGAGCTGACCCGCCTGACCGCCGCCCTCGGCTGCCCCGTGAAGGTCTACCCCGGCGAGAACGAGATGGCCGCCCTAGCCAAGGGTGCCTTGCGCGTCCTCTCCGGCCGGGAAATGGCCAAGGACTACCCGCCAGCCTGAGAACGCCCTTAGACTGGGGCCATCCATCGTCGAAACCTGACCTTCCGGAGGGCCCCTTGAGCCACCGTCGCCGTGTTGCCCCGATCCTCCTCCTCGCCTCGGCCGGACTCGGACCGGCGGCCTGGGGACCCGTGCTCCTGGCCGCGCCCCCCAAAGCGGCGCCAAAAGCACCGGCACCCAAGGCCGTGCCCGACCCCGAAGGCGTGCTCCAGAAGGCCCGTGCTGCCTACGTGAACCTGGCCGGGAAGGGCTTCAACCGCTACCGCTTTGTCGCGACGCCGGATTGGGCCGCCATGCTGGCGGAACAGGCGAAGGCGAATCCGGAGGGCTACAAGGCGGCCATGGACCTCTTCGCGAAGGTCCGGTTCGACGTGCGGGTGGGCCCCCAGGGCGATGCCCAGGTCTCGCACAACACCGTGGACAGCCCGAATCCCCAGACCACGGCCGGGTTGAACCAGGTGTACAGCGGCATGGAGCAGACCCTCACGGGCTTCTTCCAGACCTGGGCTCCCTTCATGGTGAACACCCCGTTCCCGCCCGCAGGCGGTTCCGCCCGGGTGATGGATGCGGGCTCCCATTACCTCGTGGACTGGGAGGAGACGGGGGATGTCAAGGTGCACCTCCAGATGGACCGGACGTTCACCATCACCGAGATGAAGGTGAAGAGTCCGGCCTTCGACTCCTCCATCCGGCCCACCTTCGAGCGCCAGCCAGGCGGGCTGGTGCTGGCCAGCTACGACGGCGACTACGTGTCCGCGGACTCCTCCCTGCGCCTGAAGGTCCTGATCACGAACAAGGCCGTCCAGGACCTTCCGCTCCCTGTGGCCCTGGACCTCAGCGTCTGGATGGGGAGCGCGAACAAGCAGCAGATCCTCATGACCTTCTCGGAGCTGAACGTCGAGAAGAAGTAGGTGCTTTAAGCCAGCAGGGCCGCCAGGGCGATGGAGCTGAGCTTGGTCTTGGCGGTGTCGCCCCGGCTGCTGAGCACGCAGGGGACCCGGGCTCCGGCCACGACGGCGGCGATCTCCGCGCCGCCCAGCTTGGTGCCGGCCTTGTAGAAGGTGTTGCCGGCCTCCAGGTTGGGGAAGAGCAGGCAGTCTGCGTCGCCCGCCACGGGGCCGGTCATGCCCTTGATGCGCGCGGATTCAGGGTCGATGGCGCCGTCCAGGGCCATGGGCCCGTCGACGAGGGCCCCTTTGATCTGGCCGCGGTCAGCCATCTTGGAGAGCAGGGCGGCCTCGGCGCTGGCGCGCATCTTCGGCTGCACCTGCTCGGAGGCGGCCAGCACGGCCACCTTGGGGATCTCGACGCCCAGGGCCTTCGCGGTCCGCACCAGGTAGCCGAGGATGGCCACCTTTTCCTTGAACTCCGGTTCGGGGATCACGGCCACGTCGCCGGCGATGAGCAGCTTGGGATGGCCCGGGTGCTCCATCACGGTCACGTGGCTGAGGATGGCGCCGGGGTCCAGCAGACCCTGGTCCTTGTTCAGGATGGCCTTCATGTACTTCTCGGTGCTGAGCAGGCCCTTCATCAGCAGGTCCGCCTCGCCGAAGCGCACCATGGCCACAGCCTTGTCCGCGGCCTCGGTGTCCGAGGCGGCGTGGACCATGCGGAAGCGCTCCTTCGCCATGCCCTGTTCGCCGCAGACCTTCACCATCACGGGTTCGTCGCCCACGAGGATGGCCTCCACCAATCCGGCTTCCACGGCGGCGTTCACGGCCTCCAGGGTGTGGGCGTCATTGGCCCAGGCCACCACCAGGCGCTTGCGGGGGCGGTCCTTCACGGCGCGGAGGAGATCGTCTAGGGTGTTGATCCGCATGGGGGATCCTGTGAAAACGCCGGGCGTCCCGGCGGTGCCGCGAGGAGAGTACCATGTCGCCATGGCCGTTTCCGTGAGCTACCGCACATACCTCCTGGAGCAGATGGGGCGGATCCGCCCCGTGGACTCCCGGCGGATGTTCGGCGGTCTCTGCTTCTTCGCCGACGGACGCGCCTTCGCCCTGGCCGCGGAGGACACGCTCTACTTCAAGGCGGACGACACGAACCGCCCCGACTTCGAGGCCGCCGGCATGGGGCCCTTCATGCCCTTCGGCGATCCCGCGCGGCCCATGCAGTACTACGAGCTGCCTGTCGAGGTGCTGGAGGACCCGGACCAGCTCGCGGTCTGGATGGCCAAGGCCATCGCCGTGGCCGCCCGCGCCAAGACGAGCCCCCGCTCCAACCCCAAGCGAAATTAGCGTCCATGCCTGCCATCGCCATCCGACCCGCCACCCCGGAAGACGCCGCCATCCTTGCCGACCTCGCGACCCGCACCTTCCGCGAGACCTTCGAACAGCACACCTCCGGCCCGGACCTGGAGGCTTTCCTGGCGACCGCCTACGGTGAGGCCATCCAGCAGGCCGAGCTGGAGGATCCGGCCCGGCCCGCCAGGATCCTGGAGGTCGAGGGTGTGCCCATGGGCTTCCTCCAGCTGCGCCTGGGCCACCGGGAGCCGGGTGTCCCCGGCGAGCGTCCGGTGGAGCTGCAGCGCATCTATGTGCTGCGCGCGGCCCAGGACGGGGGCCGCGGCGCGGCCCTGATGGCGGAGGCGGTGGAGATGGCGCAAGCCTGGGGCGCGGACGTCCTCTGGCTGGGTGTCTGGGAGAACAACCACAAGGCCCTGGCTTTCTACGCCCGCAGCGGCTTCCGCGAAGTCGGCGACCATGTCTTCCAGATCGGGAACCAGGTCGACCGCGACCTGATCCTGGCCCTGGACCTGGGCCGGGACCTGCCTTGAACCTGGTGCTGCTGCTGCCGGAGGACATGGTGGCCCCGGATCGGGCCCGCCTCGCGGGTCGGCGCCTGGCCCATGTCCGCGAGGTCCATCGTGCCGGTGTTGGCGCCGAGCTGGCCGTGGGCCTGCTGAACGGGAAGATGGGCCGGGGCCGGGTGCTGCGCCTGGACGGCGAGGTCCTGGAGCTGGAGCTGACCTTGGACCAGGCGCCGCCGCCCAAGCTGCCGCTGAACCTGCTCGTCGCGGTGCCTCGACCCAAAGTCCTGAACCGCGTGGTGGCGGCCGCCGCCAGCCTGGGCGCGGCGCGGATCGTGCTGCTCAACGCCTGGAAGGTGGAGAAGGCCTACTGGGCCAGCCCCAGGATGAAGCCCGAGAACCTGCGCGAGCAGCTGATCCTGGGCCTGGAGCAGGCCAAGGACACGGTGCTGCCGGAGTTGCGCTTGGCGCGGCTCTTCCGCCCCTTCGTAGAGGACGAGCTGCCCGATCTGCTGGCGGGCGGCACGGGCCTCATGGCGCATCCCGGAACCGGCGCCACTGCGCCGAAGGTGCTGGCGGCCCCCGTCACCCTCGCCATCGGCCCCGAGGGCGGCTGGGTGGAGGCCGAAGTGCAGAGCCTCCTCAAGGCCGGCCTGAAGCCCCTGGACCTCGGCCCCCGCATCCTCCGCACCGAGACCGCCCTGGCGGCGCTGGTGGGAAAGCTGTTCTGATCTGGCTTGAGAACGTACGTTTGAGAAAATGATCTCCGCCAAGTCGCCAAGGACCCAAGAGCTGTAAACGCACACTTAAAATACGAGTACTGGGCTATCGGCCTCACTCAGCCTGAAAAGCAGGTAACCGCGAATGACGCGAATCGCCCTGCGGGCGCACGAATGGCGAACGACCGAGCTTCCGCCTCTACACGCAGGGCGGGCCCGACAGCCTTCAAGAGCTGGCATGCCCGCCCTGCGCGTGGCCAGCCGCGCACCGCGCGACTGGGGGCCGAAGGCCCAGGCGGCCCATCCTCGCCGCGTTTCGCGCCCATTCGCGTTATTCGCGGTTTGATCTTTCAGGGTGACTCTTCCCGATAATCAGGTAGGAGTATTCTTGGTGCCCTTGGCGGTGAATCCTTTCCTCTTCGTATTGAGATAGACCTCAGGCTCAGCCCAAAAACAGCCGGTACGCCGGGTTCTCCCCTTCATCCACGAACTGGTAGCCCAGGCCGTCCAGGAAGGCCTGGAAGGCGGCCTGATCTTCGGGGGGGACCTGGATGCCGGCCAGGACGCGGCCGTAGTCGGCGCCGTGGTTGCGGTAGTGAAAGAGGGAGATGTTCCAGCCGCGGCTCATGCGCTCCAGGAAGCGGAGCAGGGCGCCGGGCCGCTCGGGGAACTCGAAGCGGTAGAGCCGCTCGTGGGTGGCCGAGGGCGCGCGGCCCCCCACCATGTGGCGCACGTGGAACTTGGCCATGTCGTTGTCGCTCAGGTCCCGGGCCTCCAAGCCTTCGGCCCGCAGGCGCGCCAGCAGCGGTTCGATCTCCGAGCGGTCCGCCACCTGCAGCCCCACGAAGATGTGGGCCCGGTCCGGATCCGCCAGGCGGTAGTTGAACTCGGTGACGGACCGGGCGCCGATGAGCTCGCAGAAGGCTTTGAAGCTGCCGGGCCGCTCTGGGATGGTGACGGCGAGAATGGCCTCCCGCTTCTCGCCCAGTTCAGCCTGTTCGGCCACGAAGCGGAGGGTGTCGAAGTTGGCATTGGCGCCGGAGAGGATCGCCACCAGGTTTCCCCCGTCGGGATCCGCACCCTGGTGGGCCGCCCAGGCCTTGAGCCCCGCCAGGGCCAGGGCCCCGGAGGGCTCCAGGATGGACCGGGTCTCCTCGAAGACATCCTTGATGGCGGCGCAGATCTCGTCGGTGTCCACCCGCACCATCTCGTCCACGTGCTGCCGGCAGAGCTCGAAGGGCAGGGCGCCCACCTGGCTGACGGCCACGCCGTCCGCGAAGAGGCCCACCCGCTCCAGCTTCACCCGGTGGCCCGCTGCCAGGGAGCGGGTCATGGCGTCCGCGTCCGCGGGCTCCACGCCGATGATCCGGATCTCCGGCCGGAGGCGCTTGAGGTAGGCGGCGATGCCGGCGATGAGGCCTCCGCCGCCCACGGGCACGAACACCGCCCGCAGCCCCCGGGGCATCTGGCGCAGCAGCTCCAGGCCGATGGTGCCCTGGCCCGCAATCACGTCGGGATCGTCGTAGGGGTGGATGTAGACCTTGCCCTCGGCAGCCATGAGGGTCTGGGAGTGGGCGTAGGCCTGGTCGAAGGAGTCCCCGTGGAGGACGACCTCCGCGCCCAGGCGCCGCACAGCATCCACCTTGATGCGGGGCGTGGTCACGGGCATGACGATCACTGCCTCGCACCCCAGCTTCCGGGCGGCCAGGGCCACGCCCTGCGCGTGGTTGCCCGCGGAGGCGGCGATGACCCCCTTGGCCCGCTCCGAGGGCTCAAGCTGGGCGATCTTGTTGTAGGCGCCCCGGAGCTTGAAGGAGAACACGGGCTGGAGGTCCTCGCGCTTCAGCCACACGGGGCAGCCCACCCGGCCCGACAGCCGAGGCGCCGCCTCCAGGGGCGACTCGATGGCCACGTCGTAGACCAGGGCCGTGAGGATGCGCTCGAGGAGATCCTGGGGAGGCTGGACCGTGTCTGGGCTCATGGGTACTCCTGAATAAAGAAGAGCCCCCCGACCTTGCGGTGCGGGGGGCTTGGAATCGTGGATCGGATCCGGCCTATGCCCCCTCGCGCGACGGAATGATCGCGTTGGCGGCGCTAATGATGGCGGGACCGGCGTGGAACATGGAAAGCCTGTTGGAAGGTCAACCTAGCATCGATTTCCAGGCGCCACAAGGCGATTCGGGACTTCGTCCACGTGGGGCTCGCTCCCTCCTCGTGAAGCGATGTATAGTGATCCACCCTTCACCGGAGTCTTTGATGCCGCGCTTCCGTGCTTCCGCCGTGCTTCTCGTGGCCTGCGCCCTCGTGGCCCAGGACCGCGCGCCCCGCTTCGTCAGCTCGCCGGATGTGCATGGCGATCGCGTGGTCTTCACCTGGGAAAGCGACCTCTGGCTGGGCTCCCTCAAGGGCGGCGCGGCCCGCCGCCTGACATCGCATCCCGGCGTGGAGACCGCGGCCCGCTTCAGCCCCGATGGCAAGTGGATCGCCTTCAGCGCCCAGTACGACGGGGTCACCGAAGCCTATGTCATGCCCGCCGAGGGCGGCACGCCGAAGCGCCTCACCTGGAGTGGGTACGCCTCCGTGCAGGGCTGGACGCCGGACAGCCTCCAGGTGGTGGTCAAGGCCCTCGGCGGGTACGACCGCCGCCCCATCGAGCGGCTCTTCACCGTCGATCTGGAAGGCCACGAACCCGCGGCCCTCGCGGTCCCGCGGGCCGTCCAGGGCACGCTGTCGCCGGATGGCCAGCGCCTGGCCTACAGCTCCAAGGGGCATGTCGAGTACTACTGGAAGCGCTACAAGGGCGGCCTGCACCAGGACCTCTGGCTGGCGGACCTGAAGACCGGCGGCTTCACGAAGCTGACGGACTACGTGGGCCGCAACGGCGCCCCCATCTGGGCGGACGGCAAGGTGCTCTTCGAGTCCGACCGCGGCGCCGACGGCATCACCAACCTCTATGCGGTCGATCCCGCCACCAAGGCTGTGGAGCAGCTCACGGACCTGAAGGACTTCGACGTGCAGCAGCCCAGCACGGACGGCCGCACGGTGGTCTTCGAACAGGGCGGATACCTCCAGGCCCTGGACCTGGCCACGAAGACCGTCCATGCCGTACCCGTCACCACCGCCAGCGACGGCTGGAAGGTGGCGCGCCATCCCGTGAATCCCAAGGAGTGGATCCAGGCCATGAGCCTGACGGGCCAGACCGCCGTCTTCGAGGCCCGGGGCGAGGTCTTCCTGCTCCCCACGGACGCGGCGAAGCCTGCGAAGAACCTCACGCAGACGCCGGGCGTGCGCGAGCGCTTCCCGCGCCTGTCGCCGGACGGCAAGCGCGTGGCCTATTTCAGCGACGCCAGCGGCGACTACGACCTCTACGTGCAGCCCGCGGAGGGCGGCGCGGCGGAGCGCATCCCCACAGGTCTCAAGACCGCCCTCTACCACCTGACGTGGAGTCCGGACGGCACGAAGATCCTCTTCGGCGACAAGAGCTTCGCCATCTACGTCATGGACGTGGCCACGAAGAAGCTCACCAAGGTGGACGAATTCCACGACCTGAAGAACGACCAGTTCTCCTGGGAGGTGAGCGACTACACCTGGGCGCCGGACTCCCAGTGGGTGGCCTACTCGGTGGTGGAGCCCAGCCGCAACGGTCGCATCATCCTGTTCAACCTCGCCACGAAGCAGAAGGTGGCCCTCACGGACGGGTTCTACGACTGCGTGAACCCCGCCTTCGACCAGGACGGCAGCACCCTCTATTTCCTGAGCTACAGCAACTTCCACACGCAGCTCGATCCCAGCCAGGACAACCACATCCAGTCCGCGCCGGTGCAGGTCATGGCGGTGAAGCTGCGGGCCGGTGATGACAAGACCTCCGCCGTGTCTTCGCTTTCGGGCGCTTCCGCCTTCCGCATCGATGTGGCCGGGCTGTCCGACCGCATCGCGCCCCTGCCTGTGAAGCCCGGCAACCTCTTCCACCTCAAGGCCGGCCGCGGCATCGTCGGCTGGGACGAGGTCGGGGGCTGGGACGACAACGTGGTGGAGGAGTTCTACGCACCCCGCGGCGCCGACAAGTGGAAGCTGCACCTCTATGACGCCTCCGCCAAGAAGGACAAGGAGGTGGTGCTGAATGACGCCGTCAGTGACTGGACCTTCGATGCCGAGGGCAAGCGCCTGCTCCTCCGCAAGGGGCCGAACTTCCACGTGGGCGAGGC
Organism: Geothrix sp. SG200; assembly: GCF_022808935.1. GTDB lineage: Bacteria > Acidobacteriota > Holophagae > Holophagales > Holophagaceae > Geothrix > Geothrix alkalitolerans. Next base: position 70,114 of record NZ_JAKZFR010000002.1, on the reverse strand, counting down.
CGCGGCTGTGTTCACCTCCAAGGCCCTGCCCGAGAAGCTGGACCTGGAGCGGATGATCATGATCGCCGACCCCCGGGCCGAGTGGAGGCAGATCTTCGAGGACACCTGGCGCTGGTACCGGGATTTCTTCTATGACGCGAACATGAACGGGAACGACTGGAACGCCATCGGCGCCAAGTTCCGCGCCTGGCTGCCTGAGCTGAACTCCCGCCAGGAGCTGAACTGGCTGCTGAGCCAGATGGTGGGCGAGCTGTGCGTGAGCCACACCTATGTGTCCGGCGGCGACCTGGGCCCGGCCAAGCTGGCGCCCAGTCCGGTCCACCCGGGGTTCCTCGGCGCCGACTTCAAGGCCGAGAACGGCGTCTACCGCTTCACCAAGGTCTATGGCCCCACGGCCTACGCTCGCGACCTCAAGGCGCCGCTGGCCGATCCCGCGCCCAAGGTGAAGGAGGGCGACTACCTGCTAGCCATCGACGGCAAGCCCCTCAAGGCTCCCGAGGCCATCGAGTCCCGCCTCCAGGTCATCAAGGGCCAGAAGGTCACGCTGACGGTGAACGCGAAGCCCACCCTGGATGGCGCCCGCATCATCGAGGTCGAACCCGTCCCCAATGACGGATCTCTGCGCTATGAGCACTGGGTGGCCGGCAACATCGCCGCCGTGGACAAGGCCTCCAACGGCCAGCTCGGCTACATGCACCTCACGGCCATGGGCGACCAGAACATCGGCCAGTTCGACAAGTACTGGCGCGCCTTCCGCTACAAGAAGGGCATCGTCATCGATGTGCGCGGCAACGGCGGGGGCTGGACCGAGTTCTTCATGATCGACAAGCTGGAGCGCAAGCAGGTGGGCTTCAACGTGCTGCGCGGCATGGGGCCCTTCCGCTACCCCGGCACCGCCAGCGACGGTCGCTACGTCTTCCTCACGAATGAGCAGAACGGCAGCGACGGCGAAGCCTTCCTCGAGCACGTGAAGGCGCGCAAGCTCGGCACCATCGTGGGCGTGCCCAGCTGGGGCGGCCTCGTGGGCATCATCAACACCCAGCTCACCCTGGACGGCGGCCGCGTCGAGCAGAGCAACAACGGCTTCTACGGCCGTGAAGGAAAGTGGTGGGTGGAGAACCACGGCGCCGACCCCGACCTCACCGTGGAGAACGACCCCGCGAGCCTCCTGCAGGGCCACGACCGCCAGCTCGAAGTGGGCATCGAGGCCCTGCTGAAGCAGCTGCGCGACAACCCCACACCTGCCTTCCCCGCGGTGCCGGCGTATCCGAAGCGATGAGCCGTTCGCGGTAAAAGAAGGATCACTACCAAGGCACCAAGAAAAGACAAGGCAGCTGGCGATGGACGAGGAAGGACGGTGGTGGGAGAGTGATCCCAATAGCGTCCTCTTCGTTCATCTCCGTCTAAAGGAACTTAGGCGTCTGTAGAAAGGAGGGCCGAAGTGAGCACACTGCCTAAAATGAAGACGAGCCGATTTCTGTTATTCCGGCGCCTGATCATCTTTATTCTCGCCGGACTGCTGATCTGTTACCACATTTATACCCTGTGCGATCTGTATTTAAGTGTTGGAACTAGTACGCATACAACATTCGAATACGTGCAATCGGTCCTTCGAGTAATGATTACTCTCAGTTTATTGCTCGTCGTCTTTGGTAAACGCTGGGCATTGTATGGAATGTGGGCCGCTATCACCGGGCTTGTTGCGACGCACTATTGGGCGCACTTCGGGAAACTGCCCGTCGATTTCACCCTGGGTAGGCATCCGCTCTCCTATCTCAAGGGCTTTATTTTTCCGTCAATCATCACCATGGCATTCCACACTTCAAGCCAGAATGGCGATTCAAATGCAGACGCCTAACCTCCCGCTCAAGCCAGAACCCGCCTGCATTGCCATTCGCTCTCTCTCAGCATCTCGCTACCTCGGCTCCGCTCAGCGTCTCGGTGCAGGCGGGTCCGTTTAGCCTCATTCGACAGGCATCCCTGAAACGATCGAACCAAGAGACTCCCCATGCCCCCTCGCGAAATCTCCAAGCTGCTTTTCACGACGGTCTATCCGCTGTACGTGCAGAAGGCCGAGCGCAAGAACCGGACGAAGGAGGAGGTGGACACCATCATCTGCTGGCTGACGGGCTACAGCCGCGAGCAGCTCCGCCACCACGCCGCGGTCAATATTGATTTCCAGCATTTCTTCGACCAGGCCCCGGCGATCCACCCGAACAGTTCTCACATCAAGGGGGTCGTGTGCGGCGTTCGGGTCGAGGACATCCAGGACGCCATCACGCAGAAGATCCGGTATCTCGACAAGCTCATCGACGAGCTCGCGAAGGGCAGATCCATGGACAAGATCTTGCGCCAGTAAAAGGGGGTGGCCCGCCTGCAGGCCACCATCGCCACCTTGCGTCCCTGAACCGCCATTCCGAGTTCCGACCATGCCCCTCGACGACCAGAGCCTGACCGCCGCCCAGAGACAGACCTGCCCCCTTTGCGGCGGGCCGAACGGATGTGCCCCCGCCGCCTGCGGCCATCTGGACGCGCCCTGCTGGTGCACCACCGCCACCTTCAACCCGGCTTCGCTGGCATTGGTCCCCGAGAAACTCCGGAACGTGGTCTGTCTCTGCCGCCGCTGCGCCGAGGCGCCGCCACGTAAGGAAGTCAGCCACGGATGACCGCAGATGAACACCGATCAGGCGCGCTGGCTTTCATCCGTGTCTATCCGTGTTCATCCGTGGCAAAACTCCCTGCGGCATGGGATCAGAATCCGACGGTGTAGGCTCCATCCCGCATGAGCGGCGCGGCGCTGCCGTCGGCCATCGCGAGATCCACGGACAGCACCTTCACGTCGGGCTGAGTCTCGGGTACATAGACGCGATCGATGTGGATGACGGCCTCGGGGCCGCTGAAGTCCTTCGGTCCCACCTGGCCGCCGAAGTGGTCGCTGCGGCCGAAGGCGAGGTGGAGGCCCAGCTTCTCGTCCAGGAGGATCTCGCCGATGGGCTTCACGCCGAAGGCGGCGAGCACGCCCAGGCCCAGCTCGGCCAGGTTGCCGTAGGCGGGCTCCTTGGCGAGGTGGGCGGCCTCCTCCCGGGACTTCGGCCCTTCGGAGACGACTTCCAGGGCCTTGTTGCCCTCGAGGCGGTAGCGCACCACCTCAGCCCCGAACTGCACGGGCATCACGCCCGCCGTTCGGCTGGGATCGCCGTCACGCTCGCCCTCGTAGGGCACGATGTAGGCCTCGCCCGACGGCAGGTTCCCCGCCGCGCCTGGCGCGGGCAGCAGGCCGCCGGAGGCGTGGCCCGTGCGGTGGCGCAGGTCCACGAAGAGCTCGCAGGGGCCGTCGGGGGTGCCGAAGCGGAAGGCCGCGCCCTCGGCCCGGTCCAGCAGCTCCTTCAGGAGGTTCACGCGGCGGTTCACCTCCGTGTAGTCCAGGCGCAGGGCGGGGATCATGTCCGAGCGGAAGCCTGGCATGGTGGCGGCGCGGATGGGGTGGGTCTTCGCGGCGAGTTTGAGGGGGGCCGTGGCGGAGAACTTCGTGAGGGCGATGAGGATGGGGTGGCCAGCGTAGAGCTCGGCGAAGCTCACGGAGGCCGCGGGGTCCAGCGAATCGGCGGAGGGCAGGGGACCGCCGGCGTGGATCCAGGCGCGCTCGGGCAGGTCGCCGTTGTTGGTGTGGACGTTGGGGTAGACCACCAGCCGGGTCTCCAGCCCCAGTTCATGGCGGTGGGCGTTCAGCGTGTCAGCCCAGGCCTGGGCGATGGCGCGGCGCTCGATCCAGCCGGCGTCGTCCGGCACGTGCAGGTCCGGCAGGTCCACCAGGATGGCCAGGGCCTTGTCCTCCGGCCGCGGCTGGAACACCCGCCGCACCAGCGCCACCAGTTCGGGTCCCGTCAGGGCTTCGCTCATGCCTTCCTCCGCCTGCGAGGATGCCACAGGGCGGCGGGGCTGGCATCCTGGAGGGATGGCGAAGAAGAAGCGCGGGTGGGGCAGACGGATCCTGGTGGTCCTGGGCTGGATGCTGGGCCTGTTCCTGGGGGCCAGCGTGGTGCTGGTGGCCGTGTTCCGCTTCGTGCCCGTGCCCGTGTCGGCCCTCATGGTGCAGCGCCGGGTGGAATCCTGGTCCAGCGGCAGGCCCTATGTCTCCCATCATCGCTGGGTGCCCCTGGAGGACATCTCGCCCAGCCTGGGCGCGGCGGTGATCGCCGCCGAGGACCAGAACTTCCCGGACCACTTCGGCTTCGACTGGGACGCCATCGAGAAGGCCGTCCAGCACAACGAGCACAGCCGCAAGAAGCGCGGCGCCTCCACGGTCTCCCAGCAGACGGCCAAGAACCTCTTCCTGTGGAACAGCCGCTCCTGGACGCGGAAGGGCGCGGAAGCCTGGTTCACGCTGATGATCGAGCTGGGCTGGTCGAAGAAGCGGATCCTGGAGGTCTACCTGAACATCGTGGAGTTTGGGGACGGTGTTTACGGGGCCGAGGCCGCGGCCCGCACCTACTTCGGCAAGCCCGCCAAGCGCCTCACGCCCGGCGAGGCGGCCCTGCTGGCCGCCGTGCTCCCCAACCCCCGCAAGTTCCGCGCGAATGCACCCAGCGAGTACGTCCGGGGACGCCAGGCCTGGATCCTGAACCAGATGCGGCAGCTGGGCGGTGAGCAGATGGTGAAGGAGATGGAGGCGAAGCTGTAGGCCTCAGTGCCACACCAGATCCCCCTCGCGGGGGCTGTGGCGCAGCTCGACGGCGCCGGCCTGGGCGCAGAGGGCGGGGCCCTGATCGAAGCGCTGGGCCAGGCCCTCCGGCAGGCCGGAATGCGCCGCGACGCCCACCCAGCCGTCCCGGCCGGAGCGCTTGGCGGCGTAGAGACAGCGGTCGGCCACGCGCACCTGGTCCTCCCAGGAGGCGGCCTCGAGGTGGTCTGACTGGAAGGGGAAGAGCGAGAAGCCGATGGAGCAAGTGATCTGGATGGGTTGCGGCAGGTCCAGGTTGAAGGCGTGCTCCCGGATGGCCTGGTGGAGGCGCGCCACCACGGTGGCGGCGCCGTCGAGATCGGCGGTGTGGCCCACGAAGAGGATCTCCTCGCCGCCCCACCGGATGAGGAAGTCGGACTCGCGGGCCTCGTGGCGGAGGACGTCCGCCACCTGCTTCAGGGCCAGATCGCCCGCGGCGTGGCTCCAGGTGTCGTTCACGCGCTTGAAGTGATCCAGGTCGATCATGGCGAAGACGAGGCAGGTCTCGCTGGCGCTGTGCTCCGCGGCCAGGTGGTCGCGCTGGGCGCGCAGGACGAGAGCGATGACCGGGGGCAGCTCCTCCTCCAGGTAGCGCCGGTTGCGCAGGCCCGTGAGGGGGTCCGTCGTGGAGATGGTGGCCAGGGCGAGGTTGCTCAGCTCCAGGGCTTCGGTGCGCTGGTAGACCAGGACCTTCAGTTCCTCGTTGCGCTTCTCCAGGAGGCGCAACCGCCACCGGAAGGCCATCAACCCAGCGCACACGGCCAGGCCGCCCCAGACGGGCCAGGCCCACCAGCGCAGCCACCATGGGTGCAGCACCAGGAAGGTCACGGCGGCCACGGGACCGGCCGTGCCGTCATCCAGCAGGGCCCGGACTTCCAGCCGGTAGGGGCCGGGCGGCAGGGCCTGGTAGCGGAGGTCCTGGGTCGGGATGTCCACCCAGCCCTCGTCGAGGCCGGTCAGGCGGGACTGGAAGCGGATCCGCCCTTCGTGTTCGAAGGTCAGGGAGGTGAAGTGGGCGGCCAGCGTGCGGTTCCCGTAGGGCACGGGTCCCAGGTCCACGGGGCCCGCGAAAGGGTGGCTCCATTGGCGGTCCCCCAGCCGGAAGGAGACGAAGAGGGTCGAAGGCGGATTCTGGGCCTGGAACCGCCGCTCGGGGCTGTGGTGGAGGAGTCCCGCCGTGGAGCCGAACCAGACGCCTCCATCCGCGTCCACCCAGGTGGAGAACGGATTGCAGTCCGTGCTCGTCAGGCCGTCCTCCCGCCTGAACAGGCGGTGCTCCGTCCCATCCACCCACTGGACGCCCCGGGGACCGCCCACCCACAGGCGGCCTGCGGCATCCGTCGCCAGGCTGTAGACCGAATCGCTGGCGAGGCCCTCCTTGCGGGTCCAGTGCCGCACCACCCTGGGTGCCTCGCCCCGGAGGTCCACGAGCGTGAGCCCCATGGGCTCCCGGTAGGCCACCCAGGCGGTTCCGTCGGGCAGGGGCGCCAGGGCGGCGAGGGGGGCTGGCCGGAGGCCGATGTCTGGCCCCCAGGTCCGCCAGGTGTCGCCGTCCTGGCGGGCCAGTCCTTGTCCTGTCGCCGCCCAGAGGCGGCCCTGGGCGTCCTCGTGAAGGGCGGTGATGGCGTCCTCCGCGGTGGTCCCGGGGATCTCCGCCCGGTGGAATTCGGGATGACCGGCGGGATCCGAGACGCGCCACAGGCCGTCATGAGTGGTTCCCACCCACAGGTCGCCGTGCCGGTCGAAAAGCAGTGCCACAGGGAGCGCCGGAGCCTTCGAGGGAGGCAGCTGGATCCGCGTCAGCCGTGACCGATCCGGGCTGATGCGGACCAGGAAGGGGTGCTCACCGGCCCCCCAGATGGACCCATCCGCGCTTTCCCTGAGCGCGTAGAGCACCAGCCCTGCCGCTGCGGGGAAGGGTGCCGGGCCCTTGGCCTCTATGCGGGCGAGGCCGCCGCTGGTGTCGACCCAGAGCACGCCGGAGCGGTCCCGCAGCAGGCCCCAGATGTTGTCCGCCGGCAGGCCGTCCAGCCGCGTGAAGTTCTCCCAGGCGCCACGGCCGAGGAGACGGTGCAGCCCCAGGCTGGCCACCCAGAGGTTGCCCGCGGCGTCGACGAAGGCCTGGTTGGCCCAGCCCGAGGGCAACCCGCGGCTTTCGTCCAGGATCCTCCAGGAGCGATCGGTGAAGTGGAGCAGGCCCTTGGCGGTGGGGACGAACACGCCGCCGTCGCCGTCGGGGCAGAGGGACTCCTCGTAGAAGCTGACGCCCAGGGGTGGGAGACCCAGAGCCGGAAGGGTCAGGCGCGTGCCCTTGGGGGCGAGCACGCGCAGCTGGCTGGGAGTCCGAACCCACAGGGTGCCCGAGCGGGTCTTCAGCAGGGCCTTCACCTGCTCGGCGGGCACCCCTTCGTGGGCCGACCAGGCCTTCCAGGTGCCATCTCCGCCGCGCTGGTAGAGGACGGATGATCCGCCCACCCAGAGGGTCTCGCCGTCCAGGCCCAGCGAATAGGCTGGGCCGCCCGGCCAGCCTGGGGCCGGCTTGAAGTGGGGTTCGCCATCCTCGCTCTCGAACAGCCCCGACTCCGCGGCGACCCAGACGCTGCCCTGGGTGTCGAGCAGGATCTGGTGGATCTGCGCCCTGGCCAGGGGATCTGCGGGGTCGAGGGTCTGGATCTGGCCCTGGCGCAGCAGGCAGAGGCCTGCTCGGGTGCCGATCCAGAGGCTGCCGTCCTCGTTGGGGCCGAACGCACGGACCCAGGCCGAGGGCAGGCCTTCGGGGAGGCTCCACAAGCGGAAGCCCGTGCCATCGAAGCGGTAGGCGCCGCCTTCAGTCCCCACCCAGAGGAAGCCCTCCGCGTCCTGGGCGATGGTGCTGAGGCTCGTGTGCTCCAGGCCCTCCGCCGGGCCGTAGCTTCGGAAGACCATCCGCCCGGAGACGGGAAGGCCTGCAGCCGGAGCGTCCAGCGCGAGGCTGGCGAGCAGGAGGAGGCGGGCGAGGTGGAGGAGGAGGCGCATGGAACGGTCAGATTCCATCCTATCGGATGATGGACGCCGGATCTTTCCTATTGGTGGGATGGCCGAATCTTTCCATGGGACTGACCAGTGGGGGGATCTAGATCACGGATTCCCGACCTGTCGGTTTTCAGTGTCAGCGCGAGGTATAGAATGAACCATCTTTCAGGAGGAATCTCATGAAGCCCCCCGTTCGCGTGGCCGTGACCGGCGCAGCCGGCCAGATTGGATACAGCATCCTCTTCCGCATTGCCAGTGGCGCGATGCTGGGCGAGGACCAGCCGGTGATCCTGCAGCTCCTGGAGATCACCCCGGCCCTGAAGGCGCTGAACGGCGTGGTCATGGAACTCAAGGATTGCGCCTTCCCCCTGCTGGCGGGCGTCGTCACCTCCGATGATCCCAAGGTCGCCTTCAAGGATGCGGACTACGCGCTGCTCGTGGGCGCCCTGCCGCGCAAGGCCGGCATGGAGCGCAGCGACCTGCTGAACGCCAACGGCGGCATCTTCAAGCCCCAGGGCGAGGCCCTGAGCGAAGTGGCCAGCCGCAACGTGAAGGTGCTGGTGGTGGGCAACCCCGCCAACACCAACGCCCTGATCGCGCTGTCCAACGCGCCCAAGCTCAAGCCCAGCCAGTTCCACGCCATGGTGCGCCTGGACCACAACCGTGCCATCTCCCAGCTCGCCGAGAAGACCGGCAAGCCCGTCACCGCCATCCAGAAGATGACCATCTGGGGCAACCACAGCACCACCCAGTTCCCAGACCTCTACCACGCCACCGTCGACGGCAAGAACGCCTACGAGCTGGTCAATGACCACGAGTGGTACGAGAAGACCTTCATCCCCACCGTCGCCAAGCGCGGCGCCGCCATCATCGAGGCCCGCGGCCTCAGCAGCGCCGCCAGCGCCGCCAGCGCCGCCATCGCCCACATGCGCTCCTGGGCCCTGGGCACCCCCGAAGGCGACTGGACCAGCATGGCCTTCCCCTCCGACGGCAGCTACGGCGTGCCCGAGGGCCTGGTCTACGGGTTCCCCGTCACCGTGAAGAACGGTCAGGTGGAGATCGTGAAGGGCCTGGAGATCAATGCCTTCAGCCGCGCCAAGATGGACGCCACCGCCAAGGAGCTCGAAGAGGAGCGCCAGGCTGTGAAGGACCTGGGCCTGGTCAAGTAGGAATCCCCTTCAGCAGGGAAACCAAGTGGAAGCGCGGGGGGAGCGATCCCCCTGCGCTTTTTTACAATGGCGAACCGGGGTCTGGAACCTATGCTTGGTTTGAGCCGGAGGTGGACCATGATCGAACAGGTCGAACGGCGCAAGAAGCCCTGGAGCCGGATCGTCGGAGTGGAGCGGCGGGCGGCGCCGCTGCACGATCTGGCCGGACACCCCCTGCCTGATCCCACGCGGCTGGAGGACGAGGAATTCGTGGCCGCCCAAGCCGAACTCGAGGCGGCCAGGAGGAAGTCCGCCAGGAAAGGCGAACCGAAAGATGATCCGGACTGGTTCGACTAGACCTTTCGTGTCTTGACAGGTAGAAATCCCTGGAGGACAGTGGCCGGGCTTCCAGGATTCGCATGGCCCATGTCGCCTTCACCCGCAACCTCCAGCGCCACGTGGCCTGCCCGCCATGCGCGGTGGTGGGCGGCACGGTGCGGGAGAGCCTGGAGGCGGCCTTCACCCTGTATCCGAGGCTGCGGGGCTACGTGCTGGATGAGCATGGCGCCCTGAGGTTCCACATGGCCGTCTTCGTGGATGGCGCGCCCATCACGGATCGCTGGGGGCTCAGCGATTCCGTGTCCGAGGCCAGCGAGATCTACGTCATGCAGGCCCTTTCCGGAGGCTGAGATGGACCAGCTGCTGATCTCCACCCGAAAGGGGCTCTTCTCCGCCCGCCGCACCCAGCGGGGTGTCTGGGACCTGGAATCCGTGTCCTTCCTGGGCGACAACGTCTCCCTGGCCATGCAGGATCCCCGCGACGGCGCCTGGTACGCGGCCCTGGACCACGGCCACTTCGGGGCCAAGCTGCACCGATCGAAGGATCGCGGCGCTAGCTGGGAGGAGGTCGGCGTGCCCGCCTATCCCACCCCGCCCGAGGGCCATGTGGAGAAGGACTTCCTGGGCCGGGAGATCCCCTGGCGCCTCATCCGGTTCTGGTGCCTCACCCCGGGGCTGGCCTCGCAACCGGGCCTGCTCTGGGCGGGCACATTGCCGGGCGGCCTCTTCTGGAGCGAGGATTCCGGCGCCACCTGGCACTTGGTGGAATCGCTCTGGCACATGCCGGAGCGCCGCAAGTGGGCCGGCGGGGGCGCCGACTCGCCCGGCATCCACTCCATCTTCGTCGACCCCCGGGACGGGAACCGCGTGGCGGTGGCCGTCTCCAGCGGCGGCGTGTGGCGCACGAAGGACCTGGGGAAGACCTGGACCGCCCACACCAAGGGCATGCGCGCCGACTACGCGCCGCCGGAGCTGGTGGAGGCGCCGGAATCCCAGGACCCGCATCGCATGGTGCAGTGCCCCGGGGCGCCGAACGTCTGGTGGGTCCAGCACCACAACGGCATCTTCCGCAGCACGGACGACGCCATGACCTGGACCGAGATCAAGAACGTCAAGCCCTCGGTCTTCGGCTTCCCCGTGGTGGTGCATCCGAAGGATCCCGACACGGCCTGGTTCGTGCCCGCCATCAAGGATGAGCGCCGCATCCCCGTGGAGGGCCGCGTGGTGGTGAACCGCACCCGCGACGGCGGCCGAACCTTCGAGACGCTGGGTCGCGGGCTGCCCGAATCCTGGGCCTACGATCTGGTCTACCGCCACGGGCTGGATCTCGACGACAGCGGCGAGCGCCTGGCCTTCGGCTCCACCACGGGTTCCGTGTGGATCAGCGAGAACAGCGGCGATGACTGGATCACGCTCGCGGAGCACCTGCCGCCGGTGCATGCGGTGCTGTTCGTGTAGCGGCCGGGTACCATGGACGACTGGCGCGGCGGACCCTCCGCCCGCCGCTTCCCGGAGAATCCGTGACCCGAATGGCCCGCACCCTGGCCGCCCTGATGTTCGGCGGCACCCTGCTGATGGCGCAGCTCCCCAACCCCCTGGGCCTGCCGGATCCCCTGGGCCTCTCCAAGAGCCCCGCGCCGAGCCGGGACGGCCGCCGAGCCGAGCGGAGGCCCAGCCGTGAGCGGGACCACAGCAAGCACAAAGGTCACCAGAAGCGCGAGGGGCGGGAGCGCAAGGGGCGTGACCGGCACTAAGGCCTGATCCCGGAGAGAGGCGGCGTGAGCGAACGGCGGATCATCTTCCAGGGGAACCGCCTCTGGCTTGCGCCAGAGGCGGTTCTTCCCGAGGTCGAGGCGGAGCTTCAGCTCCGCCTGCCGGAGGGACATCTGGCGCTGAGGGTGGCCGAGGATCATCCGGTGCCCGAGGGCGTGGAGGCCGTGGGCCTGCGCGATGCCTTCCCGCGCATGGACCCGGAGGCATGGGCCCGGGCGGGCCGGGCCAGCCAGTGGCTGGAGTGGGCGGCGGGACACCGCTTCTGCGGGAGCTGCGCCACGGCCCTGGAGCCTTGCGAAGGGCCCGAGGCAGGGCATGGCCGCCGCTGCCCGGCCTGCGGGCGGACAGTGTTCCCCTCCAACGCCACGGCCATCATCGTGCTCATCCAGCGCGGGGCAGGGGCGGCGCGGGAGCTGGCCCTGGCGCGCTCGCCCCACTTCAAGCCCGGCGTGTACAGCGCCATCGCCGGCTTCACCGAGCCCGGCGAATCCCTGGAGCAGGCCGTCCACCGCGAAGTGGCCGAGGAGCTGGGCATCCGCGTCCACCGCCTGCGCTACTTCGGCAGCCAGCCCTGGCCCTTCCCCAACGGCCTCATGGTGGCCTTCCTGGCCGACCACCTCGACGGCGAGCTGCGGCCCGATCCCGCCGAACTGGAGGACGCCCGCTGGTTCCGCCTCGATGCCCTCCCCGACCTGCCCGCCCCCCTCAGCATCGCGAGGTGGATGCTGGATGCGGCCGTGGCGGGAAAGACGGATCAGCCACAGATGAACACGGATTCACACGGATGAAAGCAAAGGGCGGGATCGCTCCCGCCCTTCCGTCTTTCTCTGCGTTCTCCGCGTTCTCTGCGGTTGGCGTCTACTAGCTGCACCCGGTGGTGGCGCCACAGGTCTGGCACTTCATGCAGGCGCCGTTGCGGACGAGGGTGAGGTGGCCGCACTCGGGGCAGGGGTCGCCGGTGTAGCCCTTCTCGCGGGCAGCCTGCGCAGCGGAGACGGCCTTGGCCGCGCCCACGAGCACGGGCTGGAGGACCGGCTGCGGCGCAGGGGCGGGCGCAGCGGCGGCGGGTTCGGCGCCGCCGGCCTCGGGGAAGGGCAGGGGCGTGCCCGTGGGCAGGCTGGGCAGGGCGCCGGCCAGGCCGGGTGCCTGGCTACCGGGGCGCAGGCCCGTGGCGGCGTTCACGATCTGCTCGGGCTCCACATGGGCCAGGTCGTAGCGGCCCAGGTAGCTGATGGCCAGCTCGCGGAACACGAAGTCGATGATGCTGGTGCTCATCTTGATCGTGTCGCTGCCCATGACCATGCCGCCAGGCTCGAAGCGAGTGAAGAGGAAGGCGTCGCAGAACTCTTCCAGGGGCACGCCGTGCTGGAGGCCCATGCTCACGGCGATGGCGAAGCAGTTGAGCACGGCGCGGAAGGCGGCGCCCTCCTTGTGGATGTCGAGGAAGATCTCGCCGAGGCTGCCGTCCTCGTATTCGCCGGTGCGGAGGTAGAGCTTGGTTCCGCCCACGGTGGCCGCCTGGGTGTAGCCGCCCCGGCGGTTGGGCATGCGGCGCCGGTAGGTGCGCACCAGCTGCTGAGTGAGGGCCTGGGCGACGGCCGGGGCCTTCTCGGTGGCGGTGGCGGACTCGTCCAGCAGCGTGTCGGCGCCGTCCAGCAGGTCCAGGTTGGTGGCCATGGCCTGGCTCATCTTGGAGCCGTCGCGATAGAGGGCCACGGCCTTGAGCATGAGCTGCCAGCTGGCTTCGTAGATCTTCCCGATTTCGCCCACGGTGGCCTCGGCGGGCAGGTTGATGGTCTTGCTGATGGCGCCGCTGAGGAAGGGCTGGGCGGCGCCCATCATGCGCAGGTGGCCCAGGGGCGCGATGTAGCGCTTGCCCGTGCGGCCGCAGCGGTTGGCGCAGTCGAAGATGGGCAGGTGCTCGTCCTTGAGGTGAGGCGCGCCCTCCACGGTCATGGTGCCGGCCAGGGCCAGCAGGAAGGTCTCCACCTGCTCGGCGCTGAAGTCCTTCTTCAGGCGTTCGACGTCGATGGCGTAGGCGGGATCGAAGGCCGTGGGGAGCTTCTGCTCCACGACGGCGATCTCCTCCTCCGCCCAGCCGGCACCCTTCAGCATGGAGCGGGTGATGCCGGGAGTCTCGTCGGTGATCTGGAGCCAGCCCACCACGTGGCGCTCGATCTCGTGGATCTGCGCGGGGGCGTAGCCCAGACGGGCCAGGGCCTCGGGGATGGCGCGGTTCACCAGCTTGAAGTAACCGCCGCCGGCCAGCTTCTTGAACTTCACGAGGGCGAAGTCGGGCTCGACGCCGGTGGTGTCGCAGTCCATGAGCAGGCCGATGGTGCCTGTGGGCGCCAGCACGGTCACCTGGGCGTTGCGGTAGCCCCACTGCTCGCCGTAGGCGAGGGCGGTGTCCCAGCTTTCGCGGGCGGCCTCGACGAGGCTCTTGGGCACGCCGGCGCCCGTGAGGCCCTGGGGCACGATGGAGAGCTGCTCGTACTCGGAGTCCGGGGCGTTGTAGGCGGCGCGGCGGTGGTTGCGGATGACGCGCAGCATGTGCTGGGCGTTCTTCTGGTAGCCGGGGAAGGGGCCCAGCTCCCGCGACATCTCCGCGCTGGCGGCGTAGGCGTCGCCCGTGAGGATGGCCGTCAGGGCCGCGCACCACTGGGTGCCCTCGGCGCTGTCGTAGGGGATGCCCATGCGCATGAGCATGGCGCCCAGGTTGGCGTAGCCGAGGCCCAGGGTGCGGAAGTCGTAGCTGCGCTGGGCGATAGCTTCGCTGGGGAACTGGGCCATGAGCACGCTGATCTCGAGGACCACGGTCCAGAGGCGGATGGCGTGGCGGTAGCCCGCCAGGTCGAAGCCGCCGTCGTCCGTGAGGAAGGTGCACAGGTTCAGGGAGGCCAGGTTGCAGGCGGTGTCATCCAGGAACATGTACTCGGAGCAGGGGTTGCTCGCGTTGATGGGCCCGTCCTCGGGGCAGGTGTGCCAGTCGTTGATGGTGGTGTTGAACTGGATGCCGGGGTCGGCGCAGGCCCAGGCGGCCTTGTTCACCTTCTCCCAGAGGTCCCTGGCCCGGAGCTTCTTGCTGGTCTTGCCGTCGATGCGCCGCTTCAGGTCCCAGTCGCCATCGATCTCCATGGCGCGCATGAAGGCGTCGGGCACGCGGACCGAGTTGTTGGAGTTCATGCCGCCCACGGTGTAGTAGGCGTCGCCATCCCAGGAGGTGTCGTAGCCCTTGAGGTCGCGGTCGAAGTCGCCGTCGGCCAGGCGGCCCAGGCACTGGGTGAGGAAGGCCGGCGGCACGCCCTCGCGCTTGGCGCGGGCCAGGGCCTTGCGCAGGGCCTCGTTGGTCTTGGGATCGGCATCCTTGCTGGTGGAGCCCTCCACGGACTGGCAGAGGGCGTCCCAGTGGCGGCGCACGACGGCGCTGCCGGCGGCCAGCATGGCGACCTTGCGCTCCTCGGTCACCTTCCAGTCGATGAAGGCCTCGATGTCGGGGTGGTCCAGGTCGAGGCAGACCATCTTCGCGGCGCGGCGGGTGGTGCCGCCGCTCTTGATGGCGCCCGCGGCGCGGTCGCCCACGGCCAGGAAGCTCATGAGGCCCGAGCTGCGGCCGCCGCCGGAGAGGGGTTCCTCCGAGCCGCGCACCTTGGAGAAGTTGGTGCCCGTGCCGGAGCCGTACTTGAAGATGCGGGCCTCGCGGGTCCACAGGTCCATGATGCCGCCCTCGTTGACGAGGTCGTCGGCCACGCTCTGGATGAAGCAGGCGTGGGGTTGGGGGCGCTCGTAGGCTGAGGTGGAGCGGGTCATCTCGCCGGTCCGCGGGTCCACGTAGCTGTGGCCCTGGGCGGGGCCCGAGATGCCGTAGGCGAAGTGGAGGCCCGTGTTGAACCACTGCGGGGAATTGGGGGCGCACATCTGGTCGGCGAGCATGTAGGTCAGCTCGTCGTAGAACGCCTGGGCGTCGTCGGCGGAATCGAAGTAGCCGTGGGTCTCGCCCCAGTGGCGCCAGCAGCCCGCCAGCCGGTGGAAGACCTGGCGCGCGTCCTTCTCCCCGCCGTTCTGGGCGTCGATGCCCTTCCGGCGGAAGTACTTCTGGGCCAGGATGTCCACGGCCACCTGGGACCAGGCCTCCGGCACCATCACGTCCTTGGCCTCGAAGACCACGGTGCCGTCGAGCTTGGAGATCCGGCTCGTCCGGGGGACGAAGCGGAAGCCTTCCAGGGGGTCGTGGGCAGCCTTGGTGAAATGGCGGGAGATCTTCATGGTCGGTCCTGGGGGTCGGGGTGGGGGGGGGAGCGGTTCGAGGAGAAGGCTTTCCCGGAGGCGCGCAGAGCCGTCCCCTGTACCGGGGCGCTTTGGGGGGTGACCTCTATGGGTTGTGCCGGGAGAAAAGGATGGCCCCAACATGTGGGGGTGTCAAGGGCGCCCCACCGGATTTTTCCAGCAATTAAAAAACCCCATGAAATCCGTCACTTCGAGGGCCGGTGCGCCTCCGCGGTGGCCCCTTTCCCTGGCGCGACCTCCCCCTTCCGGACTACCCTGTACCCAAGCCGGGCCCCATGCATCGGGGTGCGATGAACCGGGTCAGGTCGGAAGAAGCAGCCCTAAGTCGTTCCCCCGAGTGCCGTGGCAAGCCCGGCCCTTTTGCGCCTGCGCAAAAGGGCCGGGCTTGCCATCGCTCAGGCTGCGCCTTCGCGAATCGACACTGGCCTACGCTTCCAGTGGCTCCCCGCTCCGCAGAGCCCCCAGGGCTCTGCTCCGCGACCCACTTGGGTCGCGCACATGGCAAGCCCGGCCTTCGGTTCCAACGATCGCAAGAGCCTATAAAAAGATAACTTATGTTTTTATCATCTCGGAATCCGCGCAGCGGATTCCGAGCCGGCACGACACACCGTGTACAGCGGACACTCCGCGCACGTGCTCCGGTGGCGCACCCCGGGGCAATCGCCCAGGATGCCAAGGTGGCTGAGGGCGAAGTCGTAGCGGAGAGGGTCGACGGGATCAAGGCGGCGCAGGGCCTCGGTGATCTCCCGGGCCATTCTGCCGTCGGGGGTGGCGCGGCGGGTGAGGCCGATGAACCGCGACACGCGGGCCACGTGGGTGTCCAGCGGGATGACCAGCTGGTGGGCCGGATAGCGGGTCCAGAGGCCGAGGTCGGGCCAGCCTGGGCGGACCATCCAGCGCAGGAACATGCGCCAGCGCTTGCAGGCGGCGCCTTCCAATGGGTCGGGCAGGGAGAACCGGGATCCGTAGGAATCCGGCAGCTCGGTCCGGAGGCGCTGCACCAGTCGAGAGAGCGCGAGGTCGGGATCTTCGCTGGGCTGGGGCTGGAGGTGGGCCTCCAGGCCGCTCCCGCTCTGCGCGTCCAGCCGCTTCCAGGCCAACAGCCAGGCCGCGAGGTCGTCGGCCGTATGGAACCGCCAGGCCCAACCGGCCAGCGAGCCGTTCAGGCTCCGCCCGAGCTCGGCCTCCGACCGCTCGCGGAGCCAGGCGGCCGGCTCACGGCCAAGAGGCGCCAACGCGGCCTGCACGGCCCGGATCATGGGGGCGACCCGACCGTAGGCGAGATGGGCCGCCACGAACGCGGCCACTTCCTGGTCCAGCGGCGCGTCATAGGCCAGGGCCACGGAGAGGGGATCCTTGGCCAGGGCCCCTGCCGTGTCATATCGCTCGCACAGGCCGTCGAGGCGGGCTTTCAGGGTGGCTCGCGAGGTTCCCATTCCGTCCAGTGTCCCAGCAGGCGGCCGTTGGCGGCAAAAAACCGCACCACGTGTCTAAAATCACTATGTAAGCAAATGCGTTGCCGTTATCCTGATGAACGGTGGCCCGTGGCCCCATTTGGAGAAGCAACCGCACATGATGAACCTGCGTGGCCTTGGAAACCTGGCGAAAATCCTCGAAGAAGCAGCAAAGCCCGATTCCGTATTGCGTGAAGACCGCGAGAAGCCCAAGCCCAAGGTTCTCAAGAAGGGAGAGAAGGCCGCGAACACCCGGACCATCGATCCCAAGCGGAAGGTCTGGTACGAGAAGCGCCTGAAGGAGATCACGGCGAAGGCCGCCGCTCCTGAAGCCCCCGCCGCTGGCCCGGTGAGCGCCCCGGCGGTCCCCGCCGCTCCGGCCCTGGCCAAGAGCGTGGCCTCCAAGGTGGGCGGCTCTCTGCTGCAGACCTTGGCTGCCGCCAAGGACGCCAAGCCCAAGACCGACAGTCCCAAGCGCTCCGAAGCCTGGCGCCGCAAGCCGGGCGAATCGATCTTCTAGGCTCAATCCATTCATGAAAAACGAGGCGGCTCTGCCGCCTCGTTTTCGTACCGCGGGGCGGTCGCCCCGAGTCTCAAGCCTGTGCAGAGGCAGTCCGCAGGTGTTTCCGTCCGATCCAGGTGGCGGCCAGGGGGCGCTCGAAGCGACCGCTCCGGAGGTCACCGAGGGTGAGCAGGGCGAGGTCCAGGATGGGCGTGCCTGCGTCCAGGGTGCCGTCCGCCAGGCGGGCTTCCAGGTCCGTGCGAGCGAAGGTGCGCACGTCGCCTGACACGCGGGCGACGACGGTCTGGGGGTCGAGGAGGCCCAGCCCCAGGCGCCCAGCCGCCTGTCCAACGCTCCGGAGCATGCCGTCGATGGCGCAGCCCGAGGGGTTCGAAGCCAGGGTCGGTTCTGCGATGGCCAGGATGCGATCCTCCAGCAGGGTCCAGATTCCCTGGTACTGGACGCCCTTGTGGCGCCAACGACCCATGAGCGCGTCCATGTCCGGGGCCAGGAGCGCCGCGTCCACCGGCCGGTCGAAGGCCACGAGCCAGAGCCGGGCCTCGTCGGGCAGGGCGGCGAAGGCGGACAGGGAGGCGGGGGTGGCCATGGCGGACTCCAGTGTCAGAACAGTTTATGGGATGCCGGCCATGCCGTCGTCATGCCGAGTCCGGGTTTCCGTGACGAAAGTTCCTCCATGTCTCGCGTAAGGTGGAAGGTGATGCGAGATACCGCGATCCTGCTCCTGAACCTCGGCGGTCCAGTGAACCTGGACCAGGTCGAACCCTTCCTCGCAGCCCTGTTCGGCGACCGGGACCTGATCCGGCTGCCCGGGCCGGCCTGGCTCCAGGGCCCCTTGTCGAGACTCATCGCCCGGCTCCGGGCTCCCGGCGCGAAGGTCCGCTACGGGCAGATCGGGGGCGGCTCGCCGCTGCTCCGGGAGAGCGCCCTCCAGGCCGCGGAGCTCCGCGCCGCCCTCCGCGCCGCCGGCCGTCCCGAGCTGGTGAAGCTGTGCTTCCGCTATGCCGCCCCACGGGCCGAGGGCCTGCTGAAGGCCCTGAAGCGCGATGGCGTCCGCAAGGTGGTGCCTGTGACCCTGTATCCCCACGACTGCCGCGCCACCACGGGTTCCAGCCTGCGCGAGCTGGTTGTGGAAGCGGCGAAGGCGGGGATCGAGATCCTGCCGGGGATTGAGCACTACGCCACGGACCCCGACTACCTGGACGCTCTGGAACGGCCCCTGCGCGCGGCGCTGGAGGACCTGCCCGAAGCCACCGTGATCTTCAGCGCCCACAGTCTGCCCGTGCGCCAGATCGAAGCCGGCGATCCCTACGAGAAGGAGATCGCGGCCACCCGCGAAGCCCTGATCGCCCGCATCGGCCCCATCCCCGGCGGCTACCTCCAGGCCTACCAGAGCCGCACGGGCCCCGTGCGCTGGCTGGAGCCGCCGCTGAAGGACGTCCTGGAGACCATGGGCGGCAAGGACGTGATCGTCGTGCCCATGAGCTTCGTGAGCGAGCACATCGAGACCCTGCACGAGCTCGACATCGAATACCGCCACGTGGCCGACCAGGCGGGCATCCGCACCTACCGGCGCGTGCCCACGCCGGGTACCGATCCGGCCTACATCCGCTGCCTGACGCGGCGCGTCCTGGAGATCCTCCCATGAGCACCCTCATTCTCGGCGGCGGCGTGACGGGCCTGGCCGCGGCCTGGCATCTGCAGCGGAAGGGCGAGTCCGTCGAAGTGTGGGAAGCCGCGGCCTCTGTGGGCGGCTGGATGAAGACCCTGCCCTGGGAGGGCGGCCACTTCGAGACGGGGCCGCAGGGCGTGCTGTGGCAGAAGGGCACGGCCGTGGACCGCCTCTTCAGCGCCATCGACCTGCCCTTCAAGTCGCCGGGCACTGGCGCCCGCTGGGTGGGGAAGGGCGGGCGCCTCATTCCTGTACCTGCTTCACCCGTAGGCTTGATGACCTCGCCGCTGATGTCCATCGGCGCCAAGCTGCGGATGATGCTGGAACCCTTCCAGCCCGTGCGCCAAGGTGAGCCCGAGGAAGGGCTGTCGGCCTTCATCGAGCGCCGCCTGGGCAAGGGCGTGGCCACGGAGCTGCTGCCGTCCATGATCGCGGGCGTCCTGGCCGCGCCCGCGGAGATCCTCTCCGTGGACGCCATCCCCAAGCTGCGCCAGTGGGAGGCCACCGGCAGCCTGGTGAACGGCATCCGCAAGGGCGGCGTGAGCCACATGGTGGTGCCCGAGGGCGGCATGGGGCAGCTGCCCATCCGGCTGGCTTCGAAGCTCGCCGCCGTGCGGGCCGGCCTGCGGGCCGAGCGCCTGGAGGCCCTGCCGGAAGGCCGCTGGCGCGTGAGCGGCGGGGGCGAGGTGCGCGAGGCGGATCGCGTGGTGCTGGCGCTGCCTGCCTACGAGGCGGCGGCCCTCCTTGGGCCCGTGGCGCCGACGAGCGCCGAGGCGCTGGCGGCCATCCCCTACACCTCCGTGGACCTCTGGCACAGCCGCCACGCGCCGCTGCCCGCCCTGAAGGACAGCTTCGGCTTCCTCATCCATCCACCCGAAGGGCGCGGCTACCTGGGCTCCCTCGTGCCCTCCTGGATGGATCCCCAGAGCGCACCGGAAGGCGCCATGCAGCTCCGCAGCTTCATCGGCGGAGCCTTCGGCAAGCCGGCGGACCTGGAGGCCTGGGAGGGTGTATACGCCCGCCTCAAGCACTGGGTCCCCACCCTCAGCGACCCCGCGGCCGTGCGCCACGAACGGGCCGAGCGGGCCATTCCGCGCCCCGAACTGGGCCACCGCGCGCGGGTCCGGACGGCCCTGGAGGGCCTGCCCGCCGGCGTGGACTGGCTGAGCAACGCCCGCTTCGGACCCGGGGTGCGTGACATCCTGGAGGGGCTGGAGGCCTGGATCGGCTAAGAGGTCCAGAAGGGTGGTATGGTCGCTTATTTCCAGGAGGAAGTATGCGTCATGCCTGTCTCCCGGTCTTTCTGGCGTCGAGCCTTCTCGTCCCTTCCTGGGCCCAGGAGGCGGCTCCCAAGCGACCCTGGTCGGATAAGGCGGCCCTGAGCTACGTGGCCGTGGGCGGCAACGCCTCCAGTCAGAGCTTGGGATTCTCGAACGAGTACAAGTACCTCTGGACCGACGCGACCTTCGCCTTCAACGCGGGAGGCGTCCGCGTGTCCACCACCACCATCGACCGCACGGCTTCGGGGCCCAGCCTCGGCGCCGCCACGGTCGTCGAGACCCGAACCACCAAGACGAGCACGGAGACGTACTACGCGAACCTCCGCTACGACCACAACATCACGGACCGGCTTCAGTGGTTCGGAGCGGCGGGCTGGGAGCGGAACATCCCCGCCGGGCTGGAGGCCCGCATGACCGGGCTGGGCGGGCTGGGCTACTGGTGGATCAAGGCGGACCGGACGAAGTTCTTCACGGACGCGGGCGTGGGCTACACCAAGGAGAACCTGGTGTTCCGCCCGGCGGGCACGGATGACCGCTTCGCCACGTTCCGGGTGGGGGCGAAGTTCGAGAAGAAACTCTTCGACACCTCGACGTTCACCTCCGAGCTGAGCATCTCCGACAGCTTCAAGGACTCGCAGAACTACCTTGGCGTGTGGCGGAACGCCCTGACCACCAGCCTCTCCTCGAGGCTGGCCCTGAAAGTGGGCTACGACATGACCTACAAGAACAAGCCGGCCTTCGTGGGGGTGCCCGTGGTCCAGACACCGGTGTCCACACCGCCGGTGATCCTGGGCGAGGTGCCCTTCCAGTTGAAGAAGACCGACACCGTGTTCACCACCTCCCTGGTCATCACCTTCTGATGACATCCGCGGCGGCCGGGAGCAGAATGGGGCGTCTTTCCTTTCCAAGGAGCTTTCCCATGCGCAAGGTCCTCCTCCCCCTGCTTGCCTGTGCGGCCCTGGTCGCCCAGGCGCCCGCCCCCAAGGCCGAAACCAGGGCCGAAGCCAAGGCCAGCGCCGAGGTCAAGGTCGGCACCGGCGTGGAGAAGATGGAGATCCAGGGCGAGTCCACCTCGTTCAAGGTGCCCGCCGGCACGAAGATCTATGCCTGGACGAAGGTCGCCGGCGCCGCCGAAAGTACGGTCACGGTGGTGTTCAGCAAGGGCGAGCGCACCTCGAAGCAGGAGCTTAAGGTGCCCCGCTCGCCCTATCGGACCAACGCCTATCGCACGTTCCGGGCCGGCGATGCCGGTGATTGGACGGTGAAAGTGCTGGGTGCGGACGGGGCGGAACTGGGCAAGGCGGAGTTCACCGTCGAGATCCAGTAGGAAGCAGCCTCGATCCTGAGATCCGACGAGGGCGGTGCCGTGCCTGGCACCGCCCCTTCGTGTGGGAGGAGCCATGCCCGTCGCCGCGCTCATCGACGCCCTGCCTGTGGGCTCTTCCATGTGGCGCCTCGCGCAGCCTTGGTGGGAATTCGTCCTCCGGGCCCTGCTGGTCTACGGATTCCTGATGGTGATGCTGCGCCTCACGGGCAAGCGCCAGGTGGGCCAGCTGGCCCCCTTCGACTTCGTGATGCTGCTGGTCCTGAGCAATGCCGTCCAGAACAGCATGAACGCCGGCGACAACACCGTGTCGGCGGGCTTCATCCTGGTGGGCACCCTCCTGGTGCTGAACGCCCTGATGGCCTGGCTCACCTGGCGCAGCAAGCGGGCGGAGACCTTCCTGGAAGGCAGGCCCCAGATCCTCGTGCATCACGGCGTCCCGGACGAGGCCATGCTCGCCGCCGAGCGGATCACCCACCATGAGCTCATGGCGGCGGTCCGGCAGGCAGGCGTGGCGGATCTCGCGGACGTGCGGGTGGCCATCCTCGAAACCAACGGCCGCATCAACGTGATCCCCAAACCGCCAGGCACCCCTTGACTTGACGAATAAAAAGCGAAAACTGAAGGCATGACGCCGCTGCCGCTGCCTTCGGAACCGCCCCCTCTCTTCCAGGGCCTGCTGGTGGAGCCCGAAGAAGCGCGATCCATCCTGCGGCCCCAGAAGGATGAGCGCTACGGCTTCGGCTTCGCGCTCAGTCCCTACCGCGGCTGCAGCCATGGCTGCCGCTACTGCTATGTCCGCGAGTACCCCAATGCCTTGCACCGGCCCGAGGACTGGGGCAACTGGGTGACGCCCAAGCTGAACGCCCCGGAGCTGCTCTGGTCCCAGCGGCACCGGTTGCACGGCGAGCGGGTCTTCATGGCCTCAGCCACCGATCCCTATCAGCCGCTGGAGCGGCAATACCGCCTCAGTCGCCGCTGCCTGGAGGTGCTGCTGCTCTGCCCCACCACCGATGTGATCGTCCACACCCGGTCGCCCCTGGTGCTTCAGGATCTCGACCTGCTGCGGGCCTTCGGTGACCGGCTGACCGTGGGCCTGTCCATCCCCACGGATGACGATACCGTGCGACAGGCGGTGGAACCCCATGCTCCCGCCATCCCCAGCCGATGGGCCGCCGTCGAGCGCCTGGCCGCCGCGGGCATCGGGGTGACCGTGGCCGTGACCCCCCTCATGGCGGTGCACGATGCCCAGGCCTTCGCCCGGCGGGCCAAGGCCAGCGGAGCTTCCGGCGCCTGGGTTGGCGGCCTCCGGCTCCTGAAGCAGGATCCTTTCTACAAGGTGCTGGCGGATCATGGCTGGCTGAAGGTGCTGGATCCGACCTATGCGGAAGGCATCCGGGAGGCGTTCCAGGCGGCGTTCCCGGCCAGGCGGCGCGTTCGCGAGCGGCCCGTGAAGCCTGCGCCGCCCCCGCCGCCACCCATCCGCCAGCCCGGGCTGTTCGACCGGGTGGGCTAAGGCGGTATGGGGCGGACGGACGGGGATCTCCGTTCCAAGGCGACCCTCTAGAGAACCTGGGCCTGGGGGCTGGCGGCCTTCGCCACAGCCACGGGCACGAAGGGCGAGAAGGCGGCAAGAGCCGCGGGCCAATCCTCGAGCAGGGCCTCGGCGGTGCGGCTCCCGGTACCGGCGGCGTGGGCTTCGAGGAGGTCGCGGAAGAGGGCTTCCTCTTCGGGCCGCCAGGCGATGGGGGCGAGGTAGTCGCGGTTCACCTGGTCGCCGCGCTCCCGCCGCAGGAACAGGCAGCCGCCGGTCATGCCGGCTCCGGCATTGGTGAGGACGGGGCCGAGGATGGCCACGGCCCCGCGGGTCATGTACTCGCAGGCGTGGTGGCCCGCGCCTTCGACCACGGCCGAGGCGCCGCTGTTGCGCACCGCGAAGCGGTCGCCAGCCAGGCCGAGCACCAGCAGCGTTCCGCCCGTGGCGCCGTAGAGGGCGCCGTTGCCCACGATGGCGTTGGTCTCGGGGGTATAGGAGGCTTCCGGATGAGGCACGAGGATGACCCGGCCGCCGGACATGGACTTGCAGACGGAATCGTTGGCCTCGCCCTGCAGGCGGACGTCGAGCCCCTCGGTGAGGAAGGCGCCGAACCCCTGGCCTGCGCTGCCGGTGAAGTCGAGCCGCAGCTGGCCGGGAACTGTCGGATCCTCGCCCTGCCGGCGCCGCTCGCGCACCTGGCGGGCGATGGCTCCGGCCAGGGTTGCCAGGATGCCCCGATCGCCGGTGGTGATGGCGTAGCGGTGGTGGTGGGCGCCCCCTCCGGCGAGGAAGGGCTCCGCAGCCGCCAGGACCTGCTGGTTCAGAGGGGCGACTCCCTCCTGGTTGAAGGGGATCGGGGAGGCCCCGTTCGTCGCGGGGCGGGGCTCCAGGAAGCCCGACAAGTCCAGCTTGCGATCCCTGACGAAGGTCGCATGCTCGGGGGCCACCTGGAACAGCTCCACGCGGTCCTGCAGCTCGGAAAGGGAGCGGACGCCCAGGGAGGCGAGGTGGCGGCGCGCATCCTCCGCCAGGTGGACGAGCATGCGCTGGACCGCCTCGGGACTTCCCGTGTAGCGGGCCTTGAACTTCGGGTCGTGGGTGGCGATGCCCGCGGGGCAGGTGTTCTTCTCGCAGATGCGGGCCATCATGCAGCCTTCGGCCACGAGCAGGAGCTTGCCGAACTCGAACCCCTCGGCGCCCAGGATGGCCGCGGTCACCAGGTCCTTGCCCGTGAGGAGGCCGCCGTCCACGCGCAGCTCCACCTGGCCGCGGAGCTGATTCTCCCGCAGGGCCTGGTGGGCCTCGATGAGGCCGAACTCCCAGGGGAGGCCCGCATGCTTCATGGAGCCCAGCGTGGCGGCGCCCGTGCCGCCGTCGCCGCCGGCCACGTAGATGATGTCCGCCCCGGCCTTGGCGACGCCGACGGCGATGGTGCCGATGCCCGTGCCGGACACCAGCTTCACGCTGATCTTCGCGCCGGGATGGACCTGCCGCAGCTCGTGGATGAGCTCCTTGAGATCCTCGATGCTGTAGATGTCGTGCAGGGGCGGCGGGGAGATGAGGTCCACGTCAGGCAGCGAGAACCGGGCCTTCGCGATGGTGGCGTCCACCTTCACCCGCATGAGCTGGCCGCCCTCACCAGGCTTGGCGCCCTGGGCCACCTTGATCTGGATCTCCTCGCCGGAGACGAGGTACTCCGCCGTGACGCCGAAGCGGGCGGAGGCCACCTGCTTGGTGGAGGCGGTGATGCCGTCGGTCCAGTAGAAGGGATTCTCGCCGCCTTCACCGCTGTTGCTGCGTCCGCCGACGGCCTCCATGGCCAGGATCAGGTCGCGCTGGCTTTCCGCGCTGACGGCCCCGAAGGACATGGCGCCTGCGCCGAAGCGGTGCAGGATGGCCGAGGCATCCTCCACCGCCTCCAGGGGCAGGGGCGTCGCGGCGATCCGGAAGGCCAGCAGGTGCCTCGGGTTGATGGGCTCATCGGCCTTCAGGGAGGCGAGGTACTCGCTGTAGAGCTTCCCGGCTTCCTCCGTCCCGGGATCGAGCTCCACCAGGCGATGGAGCAGCCTCGCGCGCGCGGAGGTGAGCCCATGGTGTTCGCCCTCGCCGGGCCGGGGTGATTCCCGGAACTGGTGGGTGTGGAGCAGGCGGTCCATGAAGCCGGCCTGGGCCGCCAGGCTGGTCTTCCGAAGCACGTCGCCGGCCAGCTCTTCGTAGCCGATGCCGCCCAGCGGGCTCGCGTGGCCCGGGAAGAAGGTCTCCATCAGCTCGGGCCCCAGGCCGATGGCGGTGAAGAGCTTGGCGCTCATGTAGCTCTGCACCACCGAGATCCCGCTCTTGGCCATGATCTTGAGGAGGCCCGATTCCAGGGCTCCGACGAAATGCTTCTCGCGCTGGTCCGGCGTCAGGCTCCCGAAGCTGGGGTGCTGGTCCTGGCGGGCGATCTCCAGAGCCAGGTAGGGGCAGACCGCCGAGGCGCCGAAGCTGATGAGGGCGGCCAGGTGGTGGGAGGTGCGGGCCTCGCCGGTGTGCATCACGATGGAGGCGTTGAGGCGCAGCCCCGATTCGTTGAGGGTGTGCACCACGGCCCGCAGGGCGATGAGGCCCGGGATGGGCGGCCGCTCGACGCTGGCCTCCCGGTCGCTGAGGATGATGACGCTGGTGCCTTGTTCGACGGCCTTCCGCACGTCGGCGGCCAGCTGCTCGATGGCCGCATGGAACCCGGCCACGCCGTCCTCCCGCCGGAAGACCATGGGGAAGGTGCGGGGGATGATGTGGGATTCCGAGGGACGCAGGCTCTGCATCCGCTCCAGGAAGCGCATCTGGCCCAGGTCGAGGATGGGCCGCGGCAGCTCCAGGGCCTCGTTCAGGGGCACCAGGTCCTTGGGGAAGAAGATGTTCGGCGCCCGGCCGAGGAACACCCGGAGGTCGGTGATGTTGCCCTCCCGGATGTAGTCCAGGGGCGGGTTCGTGACCTGCGCGAAGTGCTGGTAGAAGTAGTCGAAGAAGGGCCGCGGCTCGGAGGAGAACACGTTGGGCCGGGCGGTGTCGCCCATGGAACCGATGGCCTCCTTGCCGGTGACGGCCATGGGATAGAGGATCTTCTCCAGCTCCTCGCGGGAGCAGGTGAAGAGGGTCTTCTTGAAGGCGCTGACCGGGCCGGGCACATCGGTTCCCGGGAGCGATCCGATGGGCCGGGTGCGGGCGTCGAAGGTGGCGTCCCGGTGCTCGCGGGAGCGGCCCGGGTCGCGGAAGTGGATCCTGCCGCTGGCCAGGTCGAGCGACACGCCGGTTCCGGCGTAGAGGATGCCCTTGCGGCGGACGGCGGCTTCGTCCACGGGGAAGGAGCCGGCCTCGGAAGCCAGGTAGAAGCGGTCGTCCGTCATGGCCCACCGGGCCGGACGGAAGCCGTTGCGGTCCAGGCGCGCCCCCACGCTGCTTCCGTCGGAGAAGACCAGGAACGCCGGGCCGTCCCAGGGCTCCATGGCGCGGCTCCAGAACGTGTAGAAGGCGCTCTGCCCCTCGGCGGGAGGCATCATGATCGCGAGGATGTCCTCCATGTGCGGGATGCTGCTGCGGTAGTGCAGGGCCTCGGCGATCTCGTTCAGGCTGCCGGAATCGCTGATGGAGCCGTGGGTCACGAGCTGATCGGCCTTGAGGCCGATGGACATCTCGCGCGAGATGGCGCGGGACCGGTTGCCCGCGATGGTGTTGATCTCGCCATTGTGGGCGATGAGGCGGAAGGGCTGAGCCTTGTCCCAGGACGTCCGGGTGTTGGTGCTGAAGCGCCGGTGGATCATGGCGAAGCGCGTGACGAACCGGGGATCCTGCAAGTCCAGGTAGAAGCGATCCAGGTCTGCGGCGCGAGTCAGGGCCTTGTAGACGATGGTGCGCGCCGAGAGGGAGGCAAAGAAGAACTCGTTCTGGATGCCCTGCTCCACCAGCTTGGTCCGGAGGACCTGCTTGGCCGAGTAGAGCAGCTTGTCGAAGGAGGCATCCGTCCGGCACTGCACCGGGCGTCGGAGAACGGCCTGGCGCATGGAGGGCATGGACCGCCGGGCCTCCTCGCCGAGGACGGAGGGATCCACGGGCAGCTCGCGGTAGGCCAGGACATCCAGGTCGAAGAAAGCGAGGGTGGATTCGAAGATCTCCATGGACCGGCGCAGGCGGTCCGGATCCTGGGGCATGAAGAGGCTGGCCACGGCGATGTCGCCAGGCTGGTGGCCCAGCATCTCGAAGGGGATGTCGGCCATGACGCCAGCCCCGTCGCTGCTGACCTGGTCCGCCGCGCAGCCGCCGCGATGCTCCACGCACTTCAGCGCGTGGAGGGCGTCCTCCAGGATGTCGCGGCTGGCCGTGCCGGTCCGGCTGGCGATGAAGCCAACCCCGCATGCGCTGTGCTCGGATCGCGATCCCTCAAGCATCATCTTTTCCTTTCGGGATCAAGCCATCCTAACGAGAATCAGAACGCCTGTGCCTTTGAAACGCCGTATGGAGTTATCAGGCGCGCTTATAGCCCCTGACGGTCCCCTGGACGTTGTGGGAGACTGGACGTCCCATGACCACCCTCGCCCTCAAGTACCGCCCGCGCCTGCTCTCCGACCTGGTGGGGCAGGAGGGGAGCGTGAAGGCGCTCGCCAATGCCCTGAAGCGGGCGAAGGAGAGCGGGCGGATCCACCAGGCCTACCTGTTCGCCGGGGTGCGGGGCACGGGCAAGACCAGCACGGCCCGCATCCTGGCCCGGGCGCTGAACTGCGTGGAGGGCCCCACGGCCACGCCCTGCGGCGTCTGCGACCCCTGCCGGGCCGCGGAGCAGCCGGACCAGAACCTGGACATCGTCGAGATCGACGCGGCCAGCCGGGCCTCCGTGGCCGATGCCCGGGCGCTGCGGGAGCAGGTGCAAACGCGCCCCGCCTTCTGCCGCTACCGGGTCTACATCATCGACGAAGTGCACATGCTCAGCACCGAGGCCTTCAACGCCCTGCTGAAGGTCATCGAGGAACCGCCGCCCCACGCCATCTTCGTGCTGGCCACGACGGAGCTGCAGGACGTTCCGGACACCATCAAGAGCCGCGTCCAGATCTTCCCCTTCCGGCTGATCCCCGTGGGGCTCATCGAGGGCCGCCTCAAGCACGTCTGCGAGCAGGAGGGCGTCGAGGCCGAGGGCGGCAGCCTGCGGCTGGTGGCCGAGGCAGGGCAGGGCTCCATGCGCGATGCGCTCACCATCCTCGACCGCGTGATCGCCGCCGGGGATGGGAAGGTGCTGGAGGAGTCCGTCCGCGAGCAGCTGGGTATCGTCAGCGCTCACCTGGTTCAGGGCGTGATGTCCGCCCTGGCCATCGGCGACACGGCGGCCCTGGTGGAGGCCTGCCGTGAGCTGAACGAGCAAGGCGCCGACTGGGCCACGTTCTGGCGCGAGCTGGTGCTGGCCTTCCGGGACCGGCTGGAGCAGGAGGCTCGCGCTGCCCGCGGCCCCCAGGACCTGCTGCGCTGGGCCCGCATGCTCCAGCTGCTGCTGAGCCGGGAGCGAGACCTGCGGGATAGCAGCCTGCCGCGGGTGGTGGTGGAGCTGGCCCTGGTGACCGCGGCCCAGCTGCCCCACCTGGCGCCCCTCGATGCCCTCGTGTCGGGCGCTCCAGCCCGCCCTTCGACCCCAGCGGCTGGGCCGCCGCCGGTCCCTTCCAAGGGTCCCCAGGCCGCGCCGGCGCCTGAGGGGCCCCGCAGGCCCACGCCGGCCTCCCCGCAGATCCCTGCCTCTGCACGCGTCCGGGCCGCATCCCCGGGCCCGGCCGCTGCCTTGGCCCAGGACCCGTCTGCTCCGCCCCAGCTGCGCATGGCCTGCAGCGAGGCGCTGCGGGGATTGCCCGGGCTGCGTTCCCTTGGCACCGCCCCGCAGATGGCCACGGATTTGCGCTGGGATCCGCCGGTCCTGCGCCTCCGCTTCCCCGGCAACGTGCGGCAGACCCTCCAGGACCTGGAGCGCGAGCGGGCGAATCCCCATGTGCTCGCCGCGCTGGCGGCCGTGCTTCCGGGGCTGCGGGAACTGGAGATCCGTTTCGACGAGGAGCCGGCGGAAGCCCAGCCCGAGCGCCCCGAGGACCGGCTGCGGCGCGAGCCCGGCTTCCAGGACCTGCTGCGGCTCAGTGGGGGCGAAGTGCTGGAGATCCGGCGCGAGGGGTGATCAGCCGCCCGACACGGGGGGCATGAGGGCCACTTCGTCACCGTCCGCCAGGACGGTGCTCCGGTCCGCGAAGCTCTGGTTCACCGCCAGGAGGGCGTCCTTGGGCAGGGCCGCGAAGCGCGGATCCGCCAGCAGGTCGCCCAGGGTGGACGGCGCGGGCAGGCTGAGGTCGCTGAAGCCCAGCAGGGCGCGGTACCGGGCGAAGCACTTCACCGTGATCATGGAGCCTCCACCTCCACGCTAGCGCCTCCAGCCGCTCGCCTCCAGCTAGTTCGGACTCCAGGAATGCCGGATCTCGCCCGAGGGAGTCAGGCCGGCGCCGCCGCCTTTGCTGGCGCCCAGCTGGAGGATGAAGTTGCCGAAGCGCCACTCCACCTGGCCCGAGGTGATGCTCAGGTTCCCGCTCTTCTTGTGGGAGACCACGAAGGCGCTGCGCTGGCCGAACAGGTTGATGCTCTTGCCCATGGTGACCTCGGTCTCCGTGGTGCCGAGGCTGGTGGTGCGCACGGCCACGTTGACGCGATCCAGGCCCAGGGTGCGGCGCAGCTGCTCCTGGAAGGGCGCGAAGGCCAGGGTGGAGATGAGGCCCGAGCCCGCACTGGCCAGGCCCGAGGTGATGGCGCCCTGGGTGGCGCCGGACGACGCGCTGGCGGTGCCCACGTTCGCGGCGTTGCCGGGGTTGATGAGGATGGCCACGATCTCGTCCTGGCGCAGGCTCGGCGTGGAGCTGGGCACGATGGCCAGGTTGCTGAGGGTGCCGTGGATGTCCAGGTTCACCGTATACCCGGGAATGGAGGTCACGCTGCCCTGGAGGCTGATGACGGGGTCCAGCGGGCGCAGTTCGGAGAAGGTCAGCGAGCCCCGGTCCACCACCATGTCGCCGGCGGGGAAGATGTTGGTGACCCGTCCCCCGGGCTGGAAGAGCAGGATGCCCTTGGGGATGGGGTGCGCCAGGGTACCCACCACCTGGAAGGGGCCCTCGGTGCGCCCGTCGAGCTTCAGGAGGTTGGTGTTGAAGCTCCACGGGTTCCGGAGGTCCAGGTCCAGGTCCAGGCGGATGCGGTCCAGGGGATCGTCCAGGTCCAGACCCGTCAGCCCACCGCTGTCGCTGAGGGCGCTGCGGAGGATGAGGTCCGCCAGCTTCACCTCGGTCTGGTAGTTCAGCCGGTCCGCGCGCAGCCGGCCCTTGAGGACGCCCCCGTCCTCGTCGCCATCCAGGGTGGCGCGCAGGGTGCCTTGGATCTCCAGGCCCTCGGGCACATCGCGGAGCTGGAAATTGGCCAGGGAAGCCTTCAGGGCATAAGTGTCCAGGCCGCCCAGCTTCCAGGTGACCCCGCCGGATACCTTCAGGTCGCCGTGGGCGAGGGTGCCCTGCAGGGGCTTCTCGGCCGGGATGGAGATGGTGTGATCCTTGAACATCACCTCGGCCGAGAGGTCCTCGACACCCTGGTAGCCCCTCAGGTTCAGCCGCCCCTTCTCCAGAGCGAGCCGGCCATCCATCAGGGGGTCGCCATAGGTCCCATGGACCAGGAGGTCGAAGCGGCTCGTCCCCTGGATCCGGACTTCGGAAAGCAGGCTGTACTCGTCGACCTCCATGACGCGATCGAAGATGGTCTTGAGGTGGGCCAGGTTCGCCCCGCCCTGGGCCCGGAGACCGAGAGGCGAGGCCACGGAGAAGGGCAGGGTGCCCGATAGGCGCAGCCCCGCGGCCTGGGCTTGGGAGGCGTCCGCGGGCATCCGTGCGCCGCCCTCCAGGCTGATGTCCACTTCTGCCCCGGCCGCATCGCCACGAAGGGCTGAAGGCTGCGCCTGATGCAGCTCGAAGACGTTGAACTGGGCCGCCAGCCGGTTCAGGGTGCCCGTCCACGCCAGGGCGCGCCCATCCCAGCGCCCATCAGCCGTGGCCTCGAGGGTCAGGTCCTCCAGCAGATCCTCCGTGAGGCTCCGCGCAAGGGTGTCCGTGCGGGCGCTGTCCGAGGCGATGGTCAGGGCCAGGTGGCCCGCCAGATTCGGGCCGTCCCGCCGGACCTGGGCCTCCACCACGGGACGGGCCATGCCCTCGATGCCGAGCCGGCCCTCCAGGTGGCCCCGCTCCAGCTTCAGGGAGCCCTCGAGGCCCTCCAGGCTGCGGCCGCCGAAGAACATGCGGCCCCGGCTCACCGTGACCCGGCCCTCGGGCAGATCCAGGGAGCCGAAGGGGCTTGTGATGGGACCCAGCAGGCGCGACTCCACCTGGGCCTGCACCCGGGGTCCGGGCAGATTCAGGAGCTGCGAGTCCAGGCGCCCGGCCAGGTCCACCCACCAGGTCCAGCGCTTGAAGTCCATGTCGGCCTTGCCCGCCAGGGCGAGGGCTCCCTCAGGCTCGGCGCCGGGCCCGCCCAGCAGGTCCAGCCGTTCGCCGATGCGCACATCATCGAGCCGCAGCCGAAGGCGGTCGAGGTCCATGGAGAAGTCCGAGGAAGCCGCTGGAACTTTAATCCCATAAACTTCACCTGACTCGACTTGGGCGGATCCGTTCATGGTGATGTGATCGAACGGGCCCTGGAGGCGGACCCACCCCCCGCCGAGCCCTGTGATGGGCAGCTCCCGGCCGTCGGCGTCCTTCACATCCGCCGCCCGGAGGCCTTCGGCCACGGGGAGGCGGAAGGCCGTGTAGCACATGTCCATCTGCTTCTGGCCCGGGGCGGTCCGGGCCCAGGTGAGCCATAAGTCGCCGCCTCCGCGGCCTTCGTCCTTCTTCAGGTCGATGTCCGTGACGCGCAGCTCCGTGTCCCGGATCTGGATCTTCGCCTCGACACTGTCGGCCCGGGCCCCGTGCCAGCGCGGATGGGTGACCTCCCCGGAACCGTCCAGCTCCAGGCCGGTGCCGCGGCTCCAGCGCACCTTGGCCTTGGCCCGGGTCTGGCCTTCCATGTCGAGGTCCACCACCTTCCAGGCGCGGAGGGCCTGGGCCACCTGGCCCGCCCCGACCTCCACCGTGCCATCGGCCTCCAGCTGGATCAGGCCACGAGGCCCGAGCTGCGCCCATCCAGCGCCATCGGCCTTGAGGGCTTCCAGGTCCAGGTGGAGCTGGTCCAATGTGGCCTGGCCGTTCCGGAGGGTGGCGTGCAGGTTACCGGCCTCGAGGCCGTGCTGGGCTAGGCCGAGCTGGACCGTTCCCTGCCAGCGATCCGGCCGGCGGAGCACCTCGGGATCCGCAGGCCCCTCCACCTGGGCCTTGAGGTTGCCACGGAGCCCCTGGAGCTCCGGCAGCCGAAGGAGCCGCCCCAGAACTTCCAGGTCCAGGTCCTGTCCCGTGAACGTGCCCTTGGCTGGCTGTTTCCGGGACCAGCCGCCTTCCAGGGAGAGGTCGCCCTGGGATGACAGCCAGCGGAGGTGGCTCAGCTGGAAACCCTCGAGGTTTCCGCTGCCGCGAAGATCGAGGTTGCCTGGCGCCAGGGCGCCATCCGAGGGCCGCAGCCCCGCGCCGTCGGCGCTCACGGTCCAACGGAGGTCCGAGAAGGTTCCTCGCGCGGAGACGTCCAGGTCGAGGTCGCCGGTGAGCGGGGGGCGCTTCATGCCGCCCCAGTGGGCCGCCTGGGCCAGGGCCATGACGCCGGTCGCCCGGGCGTCCAGGCGCTCTGGGGAGCCGGGCTTCTTCACGTCGAAGCGGCCATGCAGCCGGATCTGGCTCTCCCCCAGGCGGAAGTAGCCCTCCTTCAGGACCACGAACTGTTCGGCGACTTCGCCGTTCAGGTCCAGGCGCCCCTTCTCCCATCCGTTCGGACCCTTCACCATCCACTGCGGACCCGCCACGTCCACGCGGAGCTGGTTGGGAGCCGTCCCAGTGGCCTTCACCTCGAACCGGTACTGCATGGGTGGCAGGCCCCGGAGCGGTTCAGGAATGTCGATCTCGCCCCCGGTGATGCTGAGCAGGTCCAGACGCACCTGGGGCAGGGGACCTTTGCGGGGCGGGTGCTCCTTGAGGTGGATGGCCGCCAGACCGGCCTCCGTCAGGCGCAGGTGGGGATGTTCCACCCGGATCGAGAAGATGCGGTGCGTGGGGGCGAGGAGGGAGGTGAGGTTCGCCTGGACCTCCACGCGCTGGACCGTCAGGAGGTCTCCACCCAGGCGCACGTCCCGCATGGAGGCGGATCCGAATAGCGGATGCAGCTCCAGCTGGCCCACTTCCAGGGAGAGCCCTGTCTCCTCTCGCACCAGCCCATCCAGCTTCGAGATGGCCCAGCGCAGCACCACGGGCCGGGTGGCCACCCAGGGGACGATGGTCACGGTGGCGACGCCGGCCACCAGGACGTAGGAGATCCTCCGTACCCAGCGGCGACCCCAGAGTCGCTGCACGGCTTCCTTGGTGGGATGCCACACCATCAGCGTTCAATCTTTTCGCGACAGCTGGGGCAGCTCTTGGCCATGCGGGGCAGCTGGCGGAAGCAGTAGGGGCAGAGCTGGGCCTGGGTGGTGGCGCGAAGGGTCGGATGCGGGCCGGAGCTGTTTGTGGAGAGCACGGCGGTGCCCAGGGGCCGGGTCTCTCTGGCCACACTGTCCCGGAGCCGGCGCAGCGCCTCCAGGAAGGCCTGGGCCGACAGGTAGCGCTCGCCGAGGTTCACAGCCAGGGCCTTCATGACGACTTCGGAGAAGGCCTTGGGGACCACGGGGTTGCGCAGGTGGGGGGCCGTGATCTGCTGGCTGGTGAAGGCCTGGGCGATCTTGAGGGGATCCGCGTCGTAGAAGGGCACGGTGCCCGTGAGCATCTCGTAGAGGGTGATGCCCAGAGACCAGAGGTCGGACTGGAACACAGCCCGGCCGCGGAAGTGCTCGGGCGCCATGTAGGGGGGAGAGCCGATGCGCGTGGGCGCGTAGGGCACGTGCTGCAGCTCCAGCACGCGGGAGGTGCCGAAGTCGGTGACCTTGGCCACACCCTCGCGGTTCACCAGGATGTTGGCGGGGCGGAGGTCCCGGTGCAGGATCTGGTGGCCGTGGGCAAAGGCGATGGCGCTGCAGACATCGAGGCCGATCTCCAGGGCCCGGGTGGGCGGCAGCGTGCGTTCCCGCCGGATCATGCGGTCGAGGCTCTCGCCTTCGACGTATTCCAGGACCATGAAGAAGATCCCGTTCTTCCGCTCCACGGTGATGAGCTCGACGATGTTCGGATGCTTCAGGCCCGCCATGATGCGCGGTTCCTTGAGCAGGTCCACGATCTCGTCCTGCTGCTGGTGCGGCACCTTCAGGGCCACCTTGCGGTTCACCCAGGTGTCCATGGCCAGATAGACAGCTCCGAAACCGCCCGAGCCGAGGCGGTCCAGGATCTGGTATTTCCCCAGGGTCTGGTCCTTGGAAAGCACGGGCGCGGGCTCCGAAGCGATGGAACCAGCATGACCGAAATGGACTGCGAATCCTATTCCAGGATGCGGTCCAGGATGGAGTCCCGCCCTTCCCAGGCGGCGGTGAGGTGGCGGACTCTCGGCTTCGGCTCCACGCATAGGCTGTAGGCTCTGCGCAGGAAGGCACGGTCCTCCACGGTGGCACGGTGGTGCTGGCGCAGGTGTTCGCCCCAGTTGGAGCTGAGGAAGCTCTCCACGAACCGCACCTGGCCCGGATCGGGCGGCACGAGATCCTGGAAGAGCGACCACCGCACGGCGCCATCCCGGTTGCGGATGCGGCGAACCTCGCGCATGGCCTCACGGAAGGCGACCTTGTTCGGCTCGGGGACCCGGTACTCGAGCACCGTGAGGATGGGGCCCTCGTGGGGGTCAATGGGGCCGGGGGAATGGGGCTGGAGGTGGTGGGGGCTCAAGTCCAGGGGCTGGTGGAGGGCCTGGATCTTCAGGCGGGCCGTGGCCAGCAGCATCAGCAGCATGCCGATGCCCGCGCCGGCGAAGGCGACGTGGATGCCCCAGCGCTCGCCCACGGCGCCCCAGAAAGCGGCCCCTCCGGCCATGGCCCCGCCCCAGACGGTGATGTAAACCCCGAGTGCCCGGGCCCGCACCCAGGACGGCACCGAGAGCTGGACGCCGGTGTTGCAGGTGCTCAGCACGGTCAGCCAGCCGGCCCCGCCCACCAGGAGCACCAGGCCGACGGCGGGGGCATGGTTGAGGAAGGCGAGGGCGAGGAGCCCCGCCGCGAAGGTCGCCGTGGCGAGGGCCATCAGCTTGTTGGGAGTGAAGCGCCGGCGGAGCCCGGGGAGGACCAGGGTGATGCCCACGGCCCCGGCCCCGGTGCAGCCCAGCAGGAGGCCGAACGCCGTGGAACCGAGGTTGAGCCGGTGGATGGCCAGTGTCGGCAGCAGCGAGAAGATCGGGCCGCCGAAGAACACGAAACCGCCGCCCCGCAGGAGGATCACCTGGAGCGGCTTGCTGTGCCAGGCGTAGCGCAGGCCCACCTTCATGGCCGCGCTGAACCGCTCCGCGGGCAGATCCGTGGTGACGGGTTGGCGCTTCCATCCCTTGAGGACCAGGAGGACCCCGACGAAGGAGACGGCGTTGAGGGCGAAGGCCCAGGTGGCCCCCAGCCACCCCACCACCAGGCCCCCGAGAGCCGGACCCACGGCCCGGCTCACATTGAACCCGGCGCTGTTGAGCGCGACGCCCGCCGCGATCTGCTCCTTCGGCACCAGGTCGGGCACCGAGGCCTGCCAGGCGGGCGAGTTGAGGGCCGCCCCCACCCCCAGCAGCAGGGACATGCCGATGAGCACGCCGGGCGTGACCAGGTGGAGGGCCGACAGGACCGCCATGGCAGCCGCGGCCAGCAGCATCCAGGCCTGGGTGGCCAGGAGCATCCGGCGCCGGTCCACGATGTCGGCGATGGCGCCGCCCGGCATGGAGAGGACCAGCATGGGCAGGGTGGCGCCCGTCTCGATGAGGCTCATGAGCAGGGGAGACCGTGTGATCTCTCCCATGAGCCATTTTTCGCCGACGCTCTGCACCCAGGTGCCCACGTTCGAGGCCATGGCCGCGATCCAGATCGCGAAGAAGATGCGGCTGCGGAGCGGGGCGAAGGCGCTTTTGGACTCGGTCACGGGCTAAGGCTGCTCACAGAATGAAGGGAAAACACTCGCAGAGGCTGCAGGGAAAGGGGAGGGTCGCAGAGGAAAACGACATGTTTTCTTCCTCTGCGACCCTCCGCTGTCTCCGCGCCCTCGGCGTGTGTTCTTAACCCAAGAAGGCTTTCAGGGTCTTGGAATACCGCGGGTGGCGGATCTTTCTCAGAGCCTTGGACTCGATCTGGCGGATGCGCTCGCGGGTGACGGCGAACTCGCTGCCCACCTCTTCCAGGGTGTGCTCCGAACCGTCGTCGCCCACCCCGAAGCGCATGCGAAGGACGCGCTCTTCGCGCTCGCTGAGTGTGTTGAGCACGTTGCGGACGGTCTCCTTGAGGCGCTGCTGGACGACCTGCTCCACGGGGGAGACGACGGTCTTGTCCTCGATGAAGTCGCCCAGGTGGGAATCCTCCTCCTCGCCGATGGGCGTTTCGAGGGAGATGGGTTCCTGCGCGATCTTCATCACCTTGCGGACCTTGCCCACGGGCATGTCCATGGCGTGGGCGATCTCCTCGCTGGAGGGCTCGCGGCCCAGCTTCTGCACCAGCTCGCGCTGGGTGCGGATGAGCTTGTTGATGGTCTCGATCATGTGGACGGGGATGCGGATGGTGCGGGCCTGGTCCGCGATGGCGCGGGTGATGGCCTGCCGGATCCACCAGGTGGCGTAGGTCGAGAACTTGAAGCCGCGG
Source organism: Geothrix sp. SG200 (assembly GCF_022808935.1). Classification (GTDB taxonomy): domain Bacteria; phylum Acidobacteriota; class Holophagae; order Holophagales; family Holophagaceae; genus Geothrix; species Geothrix alkalitolerans. The sequence goes on along the minus strand of NZ_JAKZFR010000002.1, from coordinate 33,145 downwards.
CTGTACTCGAACTTGTCCACGGCCTTCATGAGGCCAATATTGCCCTCCTGGATGAGGTCCAGGAACTGCAGGCCGCGGTTGGTGTAGCGCTTGGCGATGCTGACCACGAGGCGGAGGTTGGCTTCGATGAGCTCGGCCTTGGCGGCGCGGCTGATGCTCTCCGCGGCCTTGAGCCCGTTGAAGTCCTTGTGGAAGTTGTCGCTGGTGGTCTCGTACTTGGCGAAGAAATCCTCCAGCGTCTTCTCGATGTGGGCCAGCTCGTCCTTGTAGCGGTCCTTGAGCTTGGCGAAGGCGGGGTTCTTGAGGCGGTCCCTCAGCTCGCGGCATTTCCGCTCGCCGGCCATCACCTGGCTGTGCTGGTGGGTGATCTTGTCGATGAGCCGCGTGACGGCCAGGCTGTTGAGCCCCAGCTTGCGGATCTGGCGGGACAGGCGGCCGCGGGCCTGGAGGATCTCGCGGTCGAGCTTGCGCTTCTTGGGCAGGGTCTTGGTCCCGGCGTCCACCTGGGACTTCACCTCCAGCAGGTCCTGGAGCGCCTGGTCGTAGACCAGCAGCTTCTCGAACTGGTGGTGCACGTGCTGGGTGGCGGAGGTGCTCTCGGCATCCTCGTCGTCATCCACCTCGTCGGAAAGGCCCACCACCTCGCGGATCTTGCCGGGGTTCTCCTTCAGCATCTTGCCGATGTCGATCAGCAGGCTGGCGGCCAGGCGGCTGCGGGAGAGGGCGCGCATGACGCTGCGGACGCCGACTTCGATGCGCTTGGCGATCTCGACTTCGTCCTCGCGCTTGAGGAGGGGCACCGTGCCCATCTCCTTGAGGTACATGCGGACCGGGTCATTGAACTTGTCGCTGTCGGGGCTGTCGATCTCGATCTCGAGGTCCTTGTCGCCCTTGCCGCCCTCGACCATGACGAATTCGGGCTCGATGGCCTCGCGGGCGGCCTGGGCCTCCTCCTCCGTGGCGCCGATGCCGACGCCCAGACGGGCGAACAGACCCATGACCTGTTCCAGGTCCGTGGGGCTGGAAGCGGTATCGGGGAGGAAGTCATTGAGCTGGTCGACCAGCAGGAATCCGTTTTTCCTTCCGATGGAGATCAGGGCTTTGGTCAGGGCGTAGTAGGCATCGCGTGGTGGCGTCGGAACCATTCGGACCTCAAAGAGCGCTGCATGCATCGGGCCAGTGGGGCGGGGGAACCCGGGGCCGAGGGGAAAACAGAACACGGCCAATGTACCGGGCCGAGTCCGGAACTTTTCAGTATAGGAGATCTGTACGTTCAGGCAAGGCCCGGATCTTCAGGGCTGTCCCCCCATCGCCCCCCGCCGGCGGCGCGCGAGGTCCTTCTGGCGGGCCAGCAGCTCGTTCTGGCGAGCCATGATCCGATTGGTGAGGGCGGCATCCACCAGGGTGCGTGGATCCTGCAGCAGGCGGTTGTTGGCCTGGAGCTCCCGATCGACGTACCGGGTCTCCAGCCTGGTAAAGAGCGCATCGACGTCACGACCAGCCTCGTCCTGCCGGCTGGCCTGAGCTTCCAGGTGCCGGATCGCCGCCAACGCCCCCTCGGGAAGGCGGGCCGGGTCCCCCTCGGCATCCAGCAGAGCCTGGAGCAGGGGGGCCCCGTCCAATCCTTCCCACCACGTGGGTGGCAGCTCCTGCACCCGGTGCCAGTGGCCGGCGGTGCTGAGGAGCAGCAAGCTGCGGATCAGGTCGTCCATCACGGGCAGGGGGGCGGCGCCAGCTGGGGCCTGCTCCGTTTCTCCCGCCGAAGCCTGCCGGCCACGCACCGCCCGATCCAGTTCCTGGAGGGGCACCTGGAGCTGGTGGGCCAGGCTGGAGAAGAGGTCTCGGCTCTCGGTGGTGCGGGGCAGGTAGGGCAGGAAGTCCAGCAGATCCTTGAAGGCACCCATGCGATCAGAGATGCGGCGCAGGTCCTTGCCTTCCATGGCCCGGTCGATCATGAAGGCCGTCCAGTCCGGCGCGGTCCGCAGCAGGTCCTGGAAGGCCTCGCCGCCCAGCTTGAGGCACCAGGTGTCGGGGTCCTCGCCCTGGGGCAGCTCGAGCAGGCGCACCTCGAAGCCCAGAGGCAGGGCCAGGCGCAGGCTCTTCTCCATGGCCCGGCGGCCGGCGGCGTCGCCATCGAAGCAGAGGATGACCCGACGGGTGAAGCGGCCCAGGGCCTTGAGGTGCTCTTCGGTGAGGGCCGTGCCCAGAGGCGCCACGGCCTGGTGGATGCCGTGCTGGTGGAGCTGCAGCACGTCGAAGTAGCCCTCCACCACCAGGGCCCCTTCCTTCATGGCGCCCTTGGCCCGATGGAAGCCGAAGAGGGTCTCGCCCTTGTGGAAGAGGGCCGTGTCTCGGGTGTTGAGGTACTTGGGCTGGCCCTCCCCCATGATCCGGCCGCCGAAGGCCACCAGCCGGCCCCGCGCATCGTGGATGGGGATGGTCAGTCGGTTGCGGAGGAAGTCGATCTGGGTGCCGCGCTCACTGCGGCTGGCCAGACCCGCCTGCTCCAGCAGCTCGCCGGAGAAGTTCAGGCCGCGCAGGTGGGTCACCAGGGGGTCCCAGCCGTCCGGCGCCATCCCGAAGCCGGCCTCCGTCACGAAGGGCCCCTCGTAGCCCCGCTGGCGCAGGTAGGCCCGGGCCGCCTCGTGGCGGTCCAGCTGCCGCTCGTAGAAGGCCTGGGCGGCTTCCAGGGCAGCTCGAAGCCGGGTCTCCAGGTCCACCTCGGCTGCCGGTCGCTCTCGGCGCTGGGGCAGGTCGATGCCCGCGGCCCGGGCGAGCTGCTCCAGGGCCTCGGGGAAGGTCATGCCCTCGCGCTCCATGAGCCAGGCGAAGGCATCCCCGTGTTTGCCGCAGCCGAAGCAGTGGTAGAAGCCGCGGTTGGGCACCACCTGGAAGCTGGGGCTGCGCTCGGCGTGGAAGGGGCAGAGGCCCACGAAGGCTGAGCCCTGCTTGCGCAGCTTCACCGCCTGGCCCACCAGGGCCAGCAGGTCCGTCGCGTCCCGGACGCGCTCGACGATCTCGCGGTCACGCATGTACCAGGCATATCACGAGCACGGCGGAAAATGGCGTGGCATGCTTGAGGATTCGCACGGTGAATCCCATGAGCCAGCTCCTCGACACGATTCTCCTCTTCAGCCTGCCGGCCTCCGGCAAGTCGGAGGTGCGCCGCTACCTGGCCAGCCTGACGCCGGACCAGTGCCGGAACGACTTCCGCATGGGCCCCACCCTGCAGCTGGACGACTACCCCTACGTCCACCTCATGCACCGGATCGACGACGAGCTGAAGGCGAATGGCCTGGGTTACGCCTACTACCACGGGCCCAGCCGCCCCTTCCGCGACAACTGGACCTGGGCCGTCCTCATCGAGCTGCTGAACGAGGACCACGCGAACCTCATGGCCAGCCGCCAGATCGAAGCGGCCAGCGCGGCCCAGCACCTCTTCGACCGCCTGGACGCCGCCCACGCCAAGGTGGGCCTGCCCGAGTACCTGGGCGACCTCCCCCACCGCATCCGCGTGCGCATGGCCGAGGCCCTCGAGGCCGAGTGCCGAGCCGAGCTGGACGCCCTCAATCGCCAGAACGCCCAGGACAAGGCCGGCCGCACCCTGGTGATCGAGGCCGCCCGGGGCGGAGCCCATGGCTCGGCCTTCCCCCTGTGCCCACCCCACGGCTACGAGACCGCCTTCCAGACCCTGGATCCCGCCATCCTCGAGAAGGCCGCCGTGCTCTATGTGTGGGTGGATCCCTCCGAGAGCCGCCGCAAGAACATCGAGCGCGGGCGGCCGAACGGCCAGGGCAGCATCCTGCACCACAGCGTCCCCATGGAGGTCATGCTGGGCCAGTACGGCACGGACGACATGGCCTGGCTCATGGAGCAGAGCGACCGGCCCGGCACCATCCGCGTGGAGCGAGTCATTCCCGCCGGCGACCGCCACGAGACCAAGGTCTACCACCTGCCCGTGGCCCGCTTCGACAACCGGAGTGACCTGACCACCTTCGTCCGCGAAGACCAGAAGCTCTGGAAGCCCGAGGACGTCCAGGCCATCCATGGCGGCCTCAAATCAGCCTTCGATCAGCTGGCGAAGAAGTGAAAAGGCTCTAACCGCAGAGGACACTGAGGGCGCGGAGGAGATCTGTATTTTTTCTCTGTGCCCTCTGTGTCCTCTGCGGTGAACTCGTTTCAGTGTGCGCCGGCCTTGGCGTGCCAGATGCGGGTCATGATGAAGGCGCCGATGAGGCTGAAGGGGATGATGGAGCCGACCCACACCCAGGCGTGGCCGGGCTGGTGGCCGGCGGCGCCCGCCCCTGCGAGGACCAGCGGCGTCCCGTCCCAGCCGTAGGTCTTGAGGATCCACCCCAGGCCGAAACCCGTGAGGCCCGAGCCGATGTACTGGATGCCGTCCAGGGCGCCGGCCACCGAAGCTGCGGCCTTGCGCCCGCCGAAGTCCATGCTGGCCGTGCCGCTGAGCATGCCGTGGACGCCGAAGATGAACATGGCCGTGAGTCCCAGCAGCACCACCGCCCAGACCTGGCCGCCCCAGGTGCCCTGGCCCAGCGCCATGCCAAGCAGCCCCAGCATCACCACCTGCACCAGGTAGAAGAGGAAGGCCACCGGCGGGCGGCGCGACTGGAACAGCTTGTCGCTCATCCAGCCGCAGAGCAGGCCGCCCAGGATGCCGCCTCCCATGAAGGCGATGCCCGTCCACCAGAAGAGGTGGTCCTTTTTCCCGAGGTGGTAGACCTCCTGCAGGTACTCGGTGAAGTAGAGCATGACGCCCTGGCGGACGAACCCCGTGCAGAACTCCGCGAAGATGAGGGAGACGACGATGGGATTGTGGAAGACCTTCCGCATGAGGTCCCCGAGGGGCAGGGGCGTCTCGTCAGCGGAGCCGGCATTGGAGCCGTCGCCAGTGTCGAAGTCCGCGTGGCCGGCGTGGCTGGGGCGGTTCCTGACGAGGAACCAGTCCACGCAGAACATGAAGGCCATCGCGGCGGCGGGCACGAACCAGATGACCGTCCAGCTGCGGAAGCTGGCCAGCAGCCAGGCGCCGATGGTCGTCGCCAGGAAGTAGCCCGAGCTGATCATGATGCCGAAGATGCCGCCGAAGACCCCGCGCTCGCTGACGTGGAACCAGGTGCTGTTCACCTTGACCACGGAGAGGGCGCCGAAGCTCTGGAAGTACATGTTCAGGCTCCAGAGCAGGCTCATGCTCAGCAGGATCTGCGTGACATGGTTGTTCAGGAACATGAACCCGATCATCAGGTTCAGGAGGGCCGCGCCGATAGCGCCCACCAGGATGGCCTTGCGTCCGCCGATGCGGTCGGCCAGCGGCCCGTTGAAGGCCACGGCCAGGCCGTAGGTCCAGAAGCCGGCCGAGGCGATGAGGCCCATCTGCGCCTTGTCCAGGTGGTACCAGGCGCCGATGTCGTTCTTCACGATGTTGAAGTTGTAGCGGCCCATGTACATGGCCGCGTAGGTCAGTCCCAGGGGGAACCAGTTCAGGAACCGGCGGAAGCGGAAGGCGGGACTGTGATCCAAGGGAACCTCGATGCCTTCAAGGGTAATGGAGGGCCCACCGGGACCCAAGCAACGAGGATGTAACGGGGATCACTCCGCCTTTCGGAAGGCCTCGTCGGTGCCCGTCAGCTCCCAGCCTCCCCGGCGCCGCTCGAAGGTGGCGTGGCGCTGCTTCGTCTGGCCGATCGGGGCGTCCGGGTGCAGGGACTGGAAGATCGGGAACTGGGCGGTGGGCTTGTCCAGGCGGATCTCGTAGGTCACGCGGGCGCCCTCGCGGGTGGGCTCCATGCGGACCGCGCGCACGAAGACAGCCTCGGCCGCGGGCATGGAAAAGCCCTTGGGCGCCGCCTTGATGTCCTTCGGAGCGGATGGTTTCAGGCGGAAGGTGAAGGTCTCCCGGCCACCCTCGGCCTGGACAGCGCTGTCAAACCAGCCGGTCTTGTCCAGATTCTCCTTCAACGTCACCAGGCGCAGGTGCTCGGGGCTGCCCTTCTCGGCGGAGGCCTTCTCGGGCACCGTGACAGGCACCACCACGGGGTAGCCCTTGCGGATCAGGTCTTCGGCCTTCGCCCGCTCCAGCCTGGAGCTGCAGGCCAGCGTCAGGAGGAGAACGGGCAGGAGCAGGGCAGGGCGCATGGATGGATCCTTTCCAGTTCGCAAGGATGGTGACACAACCGGGCGCCTGTCACGCAACCTCGCAGTATCCTATGGGGCTCTGAATGCTGAGGAGACCGCCGTGAACCCTGCCTACCTGGCCCACCTGACCCGCGAGATCGAGCAGCTGAAGGAGGCTGGGCTCTACAAGACCGAGCGCGTCATCACCTCGCCCCAGCAGCCGCAGATGAAGGCGAACGGCAAGGATGTGGTCTGCCTCTGCGCCAACAACTACCTGGGCCTGGCGAATCATCCCGAGGTGATCGCGGCCGGCAAGGCCGTGATGGACGGCCACGGCTTCGGCATGGCCTCGGTGCGATTCATCTGCGGCACCCAGGACATCCACCGGGAGCTGGAGCAGAAGCTGGCGGCCTTCCTCGGCTTCGAGGACACCCAGCTCTATTCCTCATGCTTCGACGCCAACGGCGCCATCTTCGAAGGGCTCCTGGGCGAGGAGGACGCCATCATCAGCGACGCGCTGAACCACGCCTCCATCATCGACGGCATCCGCCTCTGCAAGGCCCAGCGCTTCCGCTACGCCAATTCCGACATGGCCGACCTGGAGGCCCAGCTCAAGGCCGCCGACGCTGCCGGGGCGCGGTTCAAGCTGGTGGTGACCGATGGCGTCTTCAGCATGGACGGCTACATCGCCAAGCTCGCGGAGATCTGCGATCTGGCCGAGACGTACGGCGCCATGGTGATGGTGGACGACAGCCACGCCGTGGGCTTCATGGGCGCCAATGGCCGGGGTACCCATGAGCACTGCGGTGCCATGGGCCGCGTGGACTTCATGACGGGAACGTTCGGCAAGGCCCTGGGTGGTGCCTCGGGCGGCTACATCGCCGGCAAGCAGGTGGCCATCGACTGGCTGCGGCAGAAGGCCCGTCCCTACCTGTTCTCCAACTCCGTGGCTCCCGCCATCGTGGCCGCCACGCTGAAGGTGCTCGATCTGCTCAAGAACAGCCAGGGCCTCATCAAGCAGGTCCACGAGAACGCCCGCTACTTCCGCGCCGGCATGGAGAAGGCCGGCTTCAAGCTGCTTCCGGGCGAGCACCCCATCGTGCCCGTCATGCTCTACGACGCGCCTCTGGCCCAGGAGTTTGCCAAGCGGCTGCTGGACGAAGGCGTCTACGTCATCGGCTTCTTCTTCCCCGTGGTGCCCAAGGGCCAGGCCCGCATCCGCACCCAGATGAGCGCCGCCCACACGAAGGCCGATCTGGACCACGCCATCGCCGCCTTCACCAAGGTGGGGCGCGAATTGAAGGTGATCGCCTGACCTACAGCACGATGTACCGGTAGATCCCCGGCTCCTGCTCCTTCAGCAGGAGCTGGATGGTCCAGCGGCCGTCCGGGTAGCGTTCGTACATCGTGGCGCTCAGCACAGACTCTTTCAGCCACTCCCGGATGTCTTCGTAGCGCTCGAAGGCGGGCGGCGCCCAGGTTTCGCCTCCGGCCCCCCGGGCGGCGGATCCTGGCTTGATGTACTCCAGCAGGCGCGCCAACGCGGCTTCGGGTGTCGACATGGAGGCTCCGGGCGATCAGTTCGGACAGGAGGGCGGTTCGAGGCGGAACGGCTATCCCTGGGGATGGTTCCGGGCTTCGAAGGCCTGGTCGGCCTCGGGGGAGACGGACCGGATCAGGGCCCTCAGCGCGTCGACGCCACTCGGCTCGAGCTCCCGCGAGAACTGGATGGCCATCCCATTGGGATCGGAGCGGACGACGGTTCCCCGGGTCACCACCCGCCTGCCGGCCTCCGCCTCCTCGAGCAGAATGGCCACGCCGCAGGCTGTGCCCACGGGCAGCCGATCCGGGCCGCCGATCAGGATGCCGCCCATGCTGATGTTGATGGCGGACGGAAACGCGATGATGCGTTCGGGGGTCACCACCTTCACGCGATAGGCGATGGGAACGCGGGGGTATTGTCGCTGGTCGGGAGTCGTGCTCATCAATGGGCTTCCGGGTTCGGCTGGCCCGGTGATGATAGCGCGGAGCCATGGCCCTGAAGGTGGACATCGGTCACGGCCCTCCCGGAGGGGTCAGCCTGGTTGGCGAATGATGCATCCCACCGCAGGGCGGTTTCCGTGCTGCAGGCCACGCTGCGCTCGAAGGGCACGCAGTTCACGGCCGTGGCGCTGGGGAAGTGGTGCTCGAAGATCTGGCGGTAGAAGTAGGCCTCCTTGGTCTCCGGAGTCTTGACCGGGAAGCGCTCCGCCGCCCCGCGCATCATGGCGTCGCTGATCTCGCGCTCCGCCGTGGCCTTGAGGCTGTCGATCCACCCGTAGCCCACGCCATCCGAGAACTGCTCCTTCTGCCGCCAGAGCACCTCGTCCGGGATGAGGCCGTCGAAGGCCTGGCGCAGCGGGTACTTCTCGATGGGCCTGGGCCGCGGAGCGTTCCGGGGGAGCTTCACGGCGGGATCCAGCCGCATGGCCACATCCAGGAACTCCCGGTCGAGGAAGGGCACGCGGGCCTCCACGCCCCAGGCCGCGCTGGACTTGTTGGCCCGGGCGCAGTCGTAGAGGTGCAGCTTCTGGAGCTTGCGGACGGTCTCGGCATGCAGCTCCGGACCGTCCGGCGCCTTGTGGAAGTAGAGGTAGCCGCCGAAGATCTCGTCGGCACCTTCGCCCGACAGCACCATCTTGATGCCCATGGCCCGGATCTTTCGCATCATGAGGTACATGGGCGTCGAGGCCCGGATCGTGGTGATGTCGAAGGTCTCCAGGTGGTGGATGACGTCCGAGAGGGCATCCAGCCCCTCCTGGACCGTGAAGTGGATCTCGTGGTGGATGGCGCCGATGTGGTCCGCCACCAGGCGGGCGGGAGCCAGGTCCGGCGCGCCCTTCAGGCCCACGGCGAAGCTGTGGATCCGGGGCCACCAGGCGGGCGTGGCGCCCCCCTCCTCCACGCGGCCGTCCCGGTACTGGGCGGCGATGGCCGCCACCAGCGAGGAATCCACGCCCCCGGAGATCAGCACGCCGTAGGGCACGTCGCACATGAGCTGCCGCCGCACCGCGGCCTCCAGGGCCCCGCGGAGTTTCGCCGGCTCGTAGGGCTCCTGGGGGACATAGCCGGGCTGGGCCCAGTCGGGCTCGTAGTAGCGCTGGAAGCCCTTGTCCGCCTCATGGGCCAGGTAGTAGTGGCCCGGGGGAACCTCGCGGATCCGCTCGCAGTGGCCCACGAGGGCCTTCATCTCCGAGGCCACGTAGAGCCGCTCCTCCCGGTCCCAGCCCAGGTAGAGAGGGATGACCCCGATGGGATCCCGGGCGATGAGGTAGGTCTCCCGCTTGGGATCGTAGAGCACGAAGGCGAAGATCCCGTTCATGCGGTTGAGGAAGTCCCTGGGCGACAGCTCGTCGTACAGGTAGAGGATCACCTCGCAGTCCGAAAGGGTCTGGAAGTCGTGGGCCTCCCGCAGGCCTCGCCTCAGGTCCTTGTGGTTGTAGATCTCGCCGTTCACGGCCAGCACGGTGCCCTGGAGGGTGTCGACGAGGGGTTGGGCGCCGTGCTCCACGTCCACGATGGAGAGGCGCTCGTGGACGAGGATGGCCCGGCCGTCGCTGTAGATGCCGCTCCAGTCCGGGCCCCGGTGGCGGATCTTGCGGGCCATGGCCAGGGCCTGGCGCCGGAGCTCCGCCGCGTTCGAGCGCGAGGGATCGATGTCGAGGATGGTGAGGATGCCGCACATGGGAGCTCCGTTGGGGATAAAGAAAAACCCCCGATCCGCTGTCGCGAATCGGGGGTGGTCCGGGAATTCAGGTGTCTAGGTGAGACCCTCTCCGGCCCACGCGCGATTCGCGCGAGGGAGCGGATTATTGAAGTTGCGGTTGGTCCGCAGAGAGGGGAAGGTCATGGGCCGCCTGCAAGCACCTTAGCGGCTGGTTTCACGAATCGTCAAGGGCGGATGCGGAAGTTGGTCCGTGTTGCTCTTGATGGTGAAATGGTGCGGTTGGAGGCGCCATGAAAGCCCTGTTGAAGACCAAGCGGGAGGAAGGCATCTGGATGGGCGAGGTGCCCATGCCGGAGATGGGCCCCAACGACGTGCTCATCAGGGTCCACAAGAGCGCCATTTGCGGCACCGACGTGCACATCTACAACTGGGACGACTGGGCCCAGAAGACCATCCCTGTGCCCATGGTCGTGGGCCACGAGTACTACGGCGTCATCGAGAAGGTGGGCGCCGAGGTCGAGGGCTACAAACCCGGCGACCGCGTGAGCGGCGAGGGCCACATCACCTGCGGGCACTGCCGGAACTGCCGCGCCGGCAAGCGCCACCTGTGCAGGAACACCGTGGGTGTGGGTGTGAACCGCACGGGCTCCTTCGCCGAGTACCTCTCCATCCCCGCTTTCAACGTGTTCAAGGTGCCGGACAACGTGCCGGACGAGGTGGCCTCCATCTTCGATCCCTACGGCAACGCCACGCATACGGCCCTCAGCTTCGACATGGTGGGCGAGGACGTGCTGATCACCGGCGCGGGCCCCATCGGCATCATGGCCGTGGCCATCGCGAAGCACGTGGGCGCCCGGCACGTGGTCATCACCGACGTGAACGAGTACCGCCTCGACCTGGCCCGGAAGATGGGCGCCACCGTGGCCGTGAACCCCATGAAGAAGGGCCTGCCCGAGGTCATGAAGGATCTGGGCATGACCGAAGGCTTCGATGTGGGCCTGGAGATGAGCGGCAATCGCAACGCCTTCGAGTCCCTGCTGGAAGCCATGCATCACGGCGGCCGGGCGGCCCTCCTGGGCATCCTCCCCGGCGACTGCGCCATCGACTGGAGCCAGGTGATCTTCAAGGGGCTGATTCTGAAGGGGATCTACGGCCGCGAGATGTTCGAGACCTGGTACAAGATGGCCGCCATGGTGCAGAGCGGCCTGGACATCACCCCCGTCATCACGCACCGCTTCAGCATCGACGACTTCCAGAAGGGCTTCGACGCCATGCGGAGCGGCCAGAGCGGGAAGGTGATCCTGGACTGGGGCGTGAAGTAGGACGGCTCCGAGCTGGGTTTCGACCCACTCGGGACTGATTCCCTCCTCGCCGGGGCCCGACTCCGCAGAGCCCACCGGGCTCTGCTCCGTCACCCGGCGGTCGGGACATCGACGACTTCCAGAAGGGCTTCGACGCCATGCGGAGCGGCCAGAGCGGGAAGGTGATCCTGGACTGGGGTGTGAAGTAGCTCCTCCCGGCCCGACATAACGGCGAAAAGCGGTCATGCCGCCGCATTTCCGGTGCTTGCGCGCGAAGCGCGCAAGCACCTCAGCGCACGGGCTGAGGCTGGGGGATGGGCGGGTAGGGGCCGTCGGTCCAGGGGGCGCCGTCCTTGATGAGGATGTCGCCCGCCAGCCCCTCGCCACCGGGCAGGCCGTCGGTGCCGAGGCAGGCCAGGTAGTAGCCATCCAGCTTGGTGTTGAACTTCTGCCGCGCAGGACCCCGCTTCACCTGGACGTCCTCGATGGGTCGGGCGACATAGGGGCGGTAGAGGAACGGATGGCCCCAGGGGGCCTCAGGAACCTGGTCGAGGTATTCGGGCACGAGGCCCTGCAGGGTCTCGGGGTACTCGCCGGTCTTGGCCTTGTAACGGATCAGGGCATCCGTGATGCGCTTGAGGGCGGCGCGGACCTGCTTCTGGCGGTCGGCCAGGTCGCGGCTCACGAAGGCTTCGATGAGGAAGAGGTCCTTGGTGGCCTGGTGGGCGGCGTCCGAGTCGGGGTAGCGATCCACCAGCTGCTTCATCATGGCCCGGGCTTCGAGGCTCCGGCCCTCCAGGTTCAGCTTCCGGGCTTCTTCGTAGAGGTTCCCGGGGAGCCTGGGGTCCTCGGAGCTGCATCCGGCGAGCAGGGCAAGAAGGGCCAGGGCAGGGACGAAACGCGCGCGGTTCATGGCATGAACCTTAGCAGAGGCGCGGGACGGTAGGATGGAAGGATATGGGGGGCACATGATCGACAGGCCGATGCTGGTGGGCATCGTAGGGGGGTCAGGCAGCGGGAAGACGTCTGTCGCGGCGGAGCTGGTGGAGCGGCTGAAGCGCCGGTCAGTGGCCACACTCCTGCTGGACATGGACGCCTACTACGCCCCACTGGAACTGGTGAAATCCCGATTCGATGGCCTGCCCGTGAACTGGGACCACCCCCATGCCTTCGACCTGGAGCTCATGGCTGCGCACCTGTCTGCCATGCGCCGCGGGGAGAGCATCCGCAAGCCGATCTATGACTTCACCATCTCTGACCGGACCGGCTGGGGCGACCCGCTTCCGCCGGGGCAGGTGGTCATCCTGGAGGGCCTACTGCTCTTTGCCCTGCCGGAACTGCGCGACCAGCTAGACATGAAGGTGTTCGTGGACACGGACGCCGACATCCGCATTCTCCGCCGCATCCGGCGGGACACGAAGGAGCGGGGCCGCAGCCTTGAGAGCGTCATGGACCAGTACGAACAGAGCGTGCGTCCCATGCACCTGGAGTTCGTGGAACCGAGCAAGCGCTGGGCGGATCTCATTGTCCCGACGGGGGTGGAGAACCGCACGGCGCTGGACGTCATCACCCACCACATCTTCAGCCGCGTGCTGGACCAGGGAGACCCTCATCGTGTTTGAGCACGGCATCCACCTTTCTCCCGAGAGCTACCGCGACCTCCCTGAAACCGTGCAGCGCCTGGATGTGCGAGAGCGGTGGGAGTACGACCTGGCCCACCTTCCAGGCGCCACCCTCATCCCGCTTGGCGAACTGGCGAGCCGCCTGGGCGAGCTGGATCCGTTCCGTCCCGTGGCCGCCTACTGCCACCACGGCTCCCGCAGCCTCCACGCGCTCCGGTTCCTGCATGGAGCGGGCTTCACGGACATCGCGCACCTGGCCGGAGGCATCGACGCCTACAGCCTCATGGATCCTTCCGTGCCGAGGTACTGATGCGGTTGCTTCACCGTCATCCGGAGGGGTTCGATCCGAACGCAGCCTGGACCCAGGAGTCCGAGAGCGTGCGTCAGGATTCCCGGCTATTCCGGCAGATCGTGGCCCAGCGGCGCAGTCCCCACACAGGGCGGCAGCATGCGTTCTACCGCCTGCAGGGCCCGGACTGGGTGAACGTGGTGGCCTTCACGCGGGAGGGCGACCTGCTGGTGGTGGAGCAGTTCCGGCACGGCATCGATGCCCCGACGCTGGAGATCCCGGGCGGGGGCTGCGATGCGGGGGAGGCCCCGGAGTCGGCGGCCCGGCGGGAGCTGCGGGAGGAGACGGGATTCCGATCCGACCACTGGGTCTCCCTGGGCTCGTGCACCCCGAATCCGGCCACCCAGAACAATCGCTGCCACACCTTCCTGGCCCTGGACTGCGACCCGGAGGGAGCCCTGGCGCTGGATCCCGCCGAGGAACTGCAGGTCTGGGCCTGCGCCTGGCCTGAGTGGCGCGCCCGCATGGCCCATGGGGAGATCCACCACGCCCTGGTGCTGGCGGCCTTCCAGCTCCTGTCCCTCTGGGAGGGCTGGCCCGCGCTGCTCGGGGTGCTGGAGGCCTCGGCCGAAAAGCGCAGGCAGGATTAACAGGGTTCGAACGAAGTTCAGCGCCCCGCTCATCCTGTTAATCCGGCTTTTCATCCGGTGAACCCGGTCTCCGCCTTTTCCTGGGTTCGGCCAAGGCGCTAGTCTGAAAGGTGTATCCCTGTGAGGAGTGCCCATGGCCAGCGAATGCTCTTTCGACGTGGTGTGCAAGGTGGACCTGGACGAGGTGAAGAACGCCGTGTCCCAGGCCATGAAGGAGATCGGGCAGCGCTACGACTTCAAGGGTTCGGTGTCGAAGATCGAGCTCAAGGATGACAAGGTGCTGGTGCTCACCAGCGATGACGAGGTGAAGCTCAAGGCCGTCATCGACGTGCTCCAGACCAAGCTCCACAAGCGGGGCGTGAGCATTCGCAGCATGACCTACGGCAAGATCGAGCCCGCCGCGAAAGGCGCCGTCCGCCAGGAGGTCACCATCCAGCAGGGCATTCCCGTGGAGAAGGCCAAGGGGCTCATCAAGGCGCTGAAGGATTCGAAAATCAAGGTCCAGGCCAGCATCCAGGGCGACCAGCTCCGGGTGAGCGGGAAGAGCCGCGACGACCTGCAGGAAGTCATCGCCCTCTTCAAGAAGGACGATCAGGGATTGGACCTGCAGTTCACCAACTACCGGGGCTAGGAGTTCTTCGTTGAGCCGACTCGACCTCTCCCGCTACTTCCTCCCCATCGCCCCCAAGCTGGCGGGCGTGGAGGCGGAGCTCCAGCGCATCCTCCAGAGCGACGTGGAGGTGGTCCAGAAGCTGGCCGACCACGTCCGGGGAGGGCAGGGGAAGCGCCTGCGGCCAGCCCTGGTGATGCTGTCGTCCCGGTTCTGCGGCGTGCCCAACGACGAAGACGTGCGCTTCGGCGCCGTCTTCGAGCTGATCCACACAGCCACCCTGGTGCATGACGACGTCATCGACCACGCCCAGCTCCGGCGGGGCATGCCCACCCTCAACCGCCTCTGGGGCAACACGCTGACGGTGCTCTTCGGGGACCTGCTCTACCTGGTGGCCATGAGCGAGGCCATCGCCGGGCGCAGCTGGCGGATGATGGAGATCTTCGCGGAGGTCACCACCCGCATGATCGAGGGTGAGCTGATCCAGAACGATGTGCTCTTCAAGCTCGACACCAGCCGCAAGGACTACTTCGACATCCAGGAGCGGAAGACCGCCTTGCTGTTCAGCGGCTGCACCGAGACCGGCGCCGTCCTCACGGGCCGGAGCCAGGAGGAATGTGTCGCCATGCGCCAGTACGGCCTTGAAGTGGGCCGGGCTTTCCAGCTGGTGGATGACCTCCTGGACTACACCGCCACCAGCGAGCAGCTGGGCAAGCCGGCCTTCAGCGACCTGCGCGAGGGCAAGCTCACCCTGCCCATGCTCACCCTGCTGGAGAAGGCACCGGACGAGGCCCGATCCCTGGTCCGGACCATCTGGGATCGGGGCGAGGAAGTGCCCATCCCGCCCGACGAGGAGGCCCGGCTCCGGGATCTCATCACGCGGCATGACGCGCTCTCCGAAACGAGGGAGCTGGCGCTCAAGGCCTCCCGGAACGCCGTGGTCCAGGTGTCGGCCGTGAAGGGGGACGAGGCCACCGGGGCCCTGCTGCGGGAGATCCCCGAAGCCCTTCTGTCGCGGAGCATGTGAGGCTCCCCGCTCAGTTCCCGAGGCGGACCATCAGGGCCTGGAACCGCGGGTGCGACCGCACGGAGTCCAGGTCGCCGTCGTGGAGGAACCAGCCCTTCTGGGTCAGCCCCCCGGCCACCGCGCGTTCAAGGCAGTCCAGGCTCTCCTCCGAGGCATCAGCCAGGGCGTGAATGCAGCCCAGGTTGTAGAGGAGCATGGGGTCGTCGGGGTCCAGGCTCCTGGCCATCCGGGCCCAGGCCAGGCCCTTCTCCCGATCGCCCAGCGCGACCAGGGCGTTGGCCCCCAGGTAGCGGGCCCGCACATCGTCGGGCACCCGCTCCAGGCGCTCCTCCACGAGGGCGAGGCCGGCCCTGCGGGCGCGTTCCGCCTCATCCTCCAGGCCCAGGCTGTGGTAGACCTGCGCCACGAGCAGGATGGCCTGGAAGTCCTCCGGGCGGAGGGCCGCCGCCCATTCGAAGAACTCGATGGCCCGCTCCGGCTTGCCGTTGGCGAAACAGTGGCGGGCGTAGAAATAGGCCGCCTCGTAGAGGTTGGGATCCAGCCGGAGGGCCGTCTCGAAGGCCTCCTCCGCCTCGTCAGCCAGGCCGGCTGCCGAGAGAGCCACTCCCCGGGAAGCATGGGCCTCAGCCAGGCCGGGATCCAGCTCCAGGGCCTTCCGGCTGCAGGACTCTGCCAACTCCCTCTGCGTCTCGGCACGATCGAGGTAGATGTAGCTGTAGGCCGCGCAGTTGGCCAAACCTGCCCAGGCGGAGGGGAAGGCCGGATCCAGGTCCAGGGAATGCCGGAACATCTGCGCCGCGAAACCCATGCCCTGGCGGCTGAAGCGGAAATAGTACTGGCGGCCCCTCAGGTAGTAGTCGTAGGCGTCCAGTCCCACCGCGTGCCTGGCCTGCCCGGGAGAGGGCACATGCAGGGCCGAGGCCACGCACCGGATGACATCGTCGAGGGTGGCGAAAAGCTCCTGGCGGCTGAAGACATAGGGCTTGGCCCAGGCCACCTTGCCCGATTTCACATCCACCAGGGTCGTGTTCAGGGTCAGGAGGGTCCCTTCCTGCATGAGCGAGCCGGCCAGGATGGCGGTGGCGTGCAGCCGCCGGCCGACCTCCGCGGGCGAGAAGGGTGAGTCTCCATACCGGAAGGAGGTGGTCCGGGACAGGACCTGGAGACCTTCGATCCGGTTGAGGCCCTGAAGCACCTCATCGGCGGTGCCCTCGCCGAGGTGGTCGTCGACACCATCCGGTCGCGGATTCAGGAAGGGCAGGACCGCGACCACCGCCAATCCTCTTCGCGCTTTCGGATGGAGCAGGGAGCCCTTCGCGGCGGCCGATCCATACGAACGGGGGGACTTGCCCAGGTGCAGGGTCATGTTCCACCTCCAGGGCGGATGTCATGGCGTGAGGGTGCGGCTTCCCGGATGCATCATTGTGAATAGAAAAGACTTTTGGCGTGTCCCCGTCGGCGGGATCGGAAACCGGAGGTCGAGGTGGATGGACACACGCACCCTCACCCGCAGGTGGTATCCAGCATGGGATGCAGGGTCAGCCGCGCAAGGGGCTGGTTCTAGCTCTCGACTTCCCCCAACCGCAGATCGAACGGGATCCCGGCCCGCTTGCAGGCCGCGATGAAGCTCTCCTTGTCGGGGCACTTGAGGTAGGCCTCCATGGGCTCCACCTTCTTGTCCTTGATGAGCTCGACCAGGGCATCGTTCATGAGCCTCTGGCCGTAGCTCCGGCCCGTCTGCATGGCGCTGGGTATCTGGAAGTTCTTGCCCTCGCGGATAAGGTTGGCGATGGCGGGGCTGATGAAGAGGGTCTCCAGGGCGGCGATGCGGCCCCCGCCGATCTTCTTGAGCAGAGTCTGGCTCACCACGCACTTGAGGGCATCCGCCAGCATCACGCGGATCTGCTGCTGCCGGTCCGCCGGGAACTGGTCCACGATGCGGTCGATGGTGCCGATGGCACTGCTGGTATGCAGGGTGCCGAAGACCAGGTGGCCCGTGATGGCGGTCTCCAGGGCGATGGCGATGGTCTCCAGGTCGCGCATCTCGCCCACGAGGATGATGTCGGGATCCTCGCGCAGGGCCGCACGAAGGCCGTTCTTGAACCCGTCCGTATGAGTCCCCACTTCGCGCTGGTTCACCAGGCAACCCTTGCGGGGATGCACGAACTCGATGGGGTCCTCGATGGTGAGGATGTGGTCATGGCGCTTCTGGTTGGCCAGGTCGATGATGGCCGCCAGAGTGGTGGACTTGCCGCTGCCTGTGGGACCGGTCACCAGCACCAGCCCCTTGGAGAGGTCGCAGAGGCGCCGCACGGGGTCCGGAAGGCCCAGCTTGTCGGGGTCGGGGAGCTGGTTCGGGATGACGCGGCAGACCAGACCAGGGCCGACGCGATCCATGAAGTAGTTCACGCGCAGGCGGCAGCCGCCCGCCTCGTAGGCATACGCGAAGTCCGCATCGTGGTGTTCCTGGAAGTGATGCCAGGCCGCCGGCGTGGCCAGGGCCTCCATCATCTCCAGCAGGGTGGCGGGTTCCAGGCGATCGAAGCCCTCGATTTCCTTCATGTCCCCATGGACGCGGACCAGGGGGGGCTCCATGGACGTGCAGTGGAGGTCGGAGCCCTGCTTCGAGAGAAGCGCCGAGAACAGGCGTTCCGCCAGGGGATGGCCCTGGCCTCGCTCGGTCCGCAGGGGCGAGGCCGCTGAAGCGGGCGGGGGGGTGGATGGACGGGGAGACACCGGGCCCTGCCATTCCGCGATGAGGACCGGAATCCCGCCTTCCCGATCGAGCCGGATTCCGAAGATCTGGCCGTCCAGTTCGTGCTGGAACTGGGCCTTTCCTTCCATCTGCCAGGAGGCTTTGAGGTCCCCGGGAACCACTTCGCCAGCCAGAACCTCCACCATCAGCGCGGGGAGGGCGTTGGGCAGAAGGTCCATGACCTCGCCGGTCTTGAGCTCGAGGTGGGGTTTCTGGTCGGCCACCAGGTGGAGGCGGCGACCTCCGCGAGCGATGACGTGGGACAGCAGCCGGTCGATCTGGGGCATGGACAGCTCCTGCTTAAAGGATGCCACGAGTCACAGCCTTCAGGGTTCGGCGGCGCCGGCCCGGGCGGTAGACTGGAAGGCGACCTTTTCGGGAGTGAGCATGAATATCCACGAATACCAAGCCAAAGAGCTGCTGCGGCAGTACAAGGTGGCCACGCCCGATGGGAAGGTCGCCCAGGACGCTGAAGAAGCCCGCATGATCACCAAGGAGTTCGGCGGGGCCAGCGTCGTCAAGGCGCAGATCCACGCGGGCGGCCGTGGCAAGGGCGGTGGCGTGAAGTTCGCGACGGATCCCGACAAGGCCGCGGAGCTGTTCAAGGCCATGATCGGCATGCAGCTCGTCACCAAGCAGACCGGCGCCGAAGGCCGCAAGGTCCGCACGGTGTTCATCTCCAAGCCCATCGACATCGAGCGCGAACTCTACCTGAGCTTCCTCGTGGACCGCGTCACCAGCCGGGTCACCATCCTGGCCTCCACCGAAGGCGGCGTGGAAATCGAGGAAGTGGCCGAGAAGACTCCCGAGAAGATCGTCAAGGTCGCCATCGATCCGGCCCTGGGCCTCAGCGGCTTCCAGGCACGCCAGGTGGCCTTCGCCCTGGGCCTCGAAGGCGACGCCTTCAAGAAGGGCGTGGTCTTCCTCCAGAACCTCTACCGGCTCTTCGTGGAGAAGGACTGCTCCATGGTGGAGATCAACCCCCTGGTCGTCACCAAGCAGGGCGATGTGACTGCGCTCGACGCCAAGATCGGCTTCGATGACAACGGCCTCGTCCGTCACCCGGATGTCCTGGCCTACCGCGACCTCAACGAGGAAGCGGAAGAAGAAGTGGAAGCCAGCAAGTACAACCTGAACTTCATCAAGCTGGACGGCAGCATCGGCTGCATGGTGAACGGCGCGGGCCTGGCCATGGCCACCATGGACATCATCAAGTACTGCGGCAGCTCCCCGGCCAACTTCCTGGATGTGGGCGGCAGCGCCACCGAGGACGCGGTGAAGAACGCCTTCCGCATCATCCTCCAGGACAAGTCCGTGAAGGCCGTGCTGGTGAACATCTTCGGCGGCATCATGCGCTGCGACATCGTGGCCTCCGGCATCGTGAACGCCGCGAAGGAGATCGGCATCAAGGTGCCGGTGGTTGTGCGCCTCGAGGGCACCAACGTCGAGGAGGGCAAGAAGATCCTGGCGGAAAGCGGCCTGAACCTCATTGTCGGAGCCGACCTGAGGGATGCCGCCGAGAAGGTGGTCGCCTCCATCAAGTAGGTCCATCCACGGAACCCGGAATCACATTTTCGAGAGGTATGACATGGCTGTTCTCGTGGGCAACCACACCAAACTCATCGTCCAGGGCATCACGGGCCGCGAAGGCCTCTTTCATGCCAAGGGCTGCCGCGACTATGGCACGAACGTGGTCGGCGGCGTGACCCCCGGCAAGGGCGGCACGGAGATCGAAGGCTTCCCCGTCTTCAACACCGTCAAGGATGCCGTGGCCAAGACCGGCGCCAACGCCACCATGATCTTCGTGCCCCCCGTGGCCGCGGCGGACGCCATCCTCGAAGCCCTCGACGCGGGCATCGAGCTGGTCGTCTGCATCACCGAGGGCATCCCCGTCCTCGACATGGTCAAGGTCAAGCGGGTACTTCCCAACTACCCCAAGAGCCGCCTCATCGGCCCCAACTGCCCCGGCATCATCAGCCCCGGCCTGGCCAAGATCGGCATCATGCCCGGCCGCATCCACAAGCAGGGCCATGTGGGCGTCGTCAGCCGCTCCGGCACCCTGACCTATGAGGCCGTGGGCCAGCTCACCGCCCTGGGCATCGGCCAGAGCACCTGCATCGGCATCGGCGGCGATCCCGTCAGCGGCACCAGTCACATCGACGCGCTGGAGATGTTCAACAACGACCCCGACACCCACGCCGTCATCATGATCGGCGAGATCGGCGGCAGCGCCGAGGAAGACGCCGCTGCCTGGGTGAAGGCCAACATGAAGAAGCCGGTGGTGGCATTCATCGCCGGCCAGACGGCCCCTCCGGGGCGCCGCATGGGCCACGCCGGCGCCATCATCTCCGGGGGCAAGGGCACCGCCGCCGAGAAGATGAAGGCCCTCACCGCCGCGGGCATCACCGTGGTGCAGAGCCCCGCCGACATGGGCAAGGCTCTGGCCGAGCGGCTGAAGTAGCCCTTCGATCCTGACCGGAACAAGGCGGCCTCCCGGAGGCCGCCTTGTTATTGCGCCTTCACGGAGCGGGTCCGGTGGCTGCATGATGACTGTCATGACGCCAATCACCGGTTCCCGATCCGAATCCCGTCGGAGCGCGTTTCTGCGCCATCTCCGCCGCTTCCATGCCTGGGTGGGCCTGAGCGGAGCGGCCTTCGGCCTGCTGTTCGGATTGACGGGGTTCCTCCAGAACCACCGCGCCGTCATGAGGATCGAGGCCGGGCAGGTGGAGGCTCACAAGGTGCAGCTGGAGCTGGATCAGCCGCCGGCGACCATCGAGGACCTGGCGGGCATCCTGGCCACCCGGTTCGGGGTTCCCATGAGCCGCATCCGCTCGCGGGTGCTGCCTCCCAGACCCGCGCGGTTCGGCGGCCAGGACGTGAAGGCCCCCGTCCAGTGGCTGATCCAGGTGGGCGGCCACGCCCACTTTTCCCGCGCCATCTACCTGCCGGGCAACCGGACGGTGGAGGTGGAGCGGAGCGATGCGAACCTCGTCGAGACCTTCCAGCGGCTGCACAAGGCCGAGGCCGGACAGGCTGGCTGGATCCTGCTCACGGACTGTTTCGCCGGGGCGCTGGTCTTCCTTGCCCTGAGCGGGACGCTGCTCTGGACCCGGCTGGCGGGCCCGCGCCTCCTGTCCGCCAGCCTGGCCCTGGGTGGTCTGGCCACGGCCATCCTCGTCGCCTCCAGGGCGTGGTAGCGCCGCTATGCTGGGGACGGAGGGTTCATGCTGATATCCAGAGAGATGGTCCTGGACCAGGACATCGGCCTCAACGCCACGCTGTTTGGCGGCGACATGATGTCCCGCATGGACAAGGTGGCGGGGATCACCGCCTCGCTCATGTCCCGGAACCGCCGATTCCTCACCCTCAAGGTCTCCGAGCTGGTCTTCCACAGCCCCGTGCGGGCCGGGGAGATCATCGAGTTCTACGTAGCGGTCGCCCGGCAGGGCCGCACCAGCATGACGCTCCAGATCGAGGTGCAGGTCTACCAGCCCGTGTCTGATGCCCGGCGGGCCGTCACCAGCGGCGAATTCGTCATGGTGGCCGTGGACGAAGGGCAGCATCCCGAGCCCATCCTGTGGAAACCCGAGGCGGTCCTGGCCGCCGCGGAGGCCCACCAGGCCCGGAGCGGCCAGGCCTGAAGGGCGTATCCTGGTGCCATGACGGATCTCATCAAGGCCCATCTGGACCACCGCCGCGTCTGGCGGGATTTCGACTATTGCTACCCTGTGATTTCACGGCGGAGCCGTGGGGTGAGCCTGGGTGTGAACCTGAACCCGGACAAGGTCTGCAACTTCGATTGCGTCTACTGCGAGGTGGACCGGCTCACGCCCCCCAAGCGGAAGGATCTGGACCTGGACCTGCTGGACAAGGAGCTGGGCCTGCTGCTGGACCTGGCCACCAGCGGCGAGATCTATGACATCCCGCCCTTCGATTCAGCCCGCCCGGAGCAGCGGCGGCTCAACGACATCGCCTTCAGCGGCGACGGCGAACCCACCACGGCCCGCGAGTTCGCCGAGGTGGTGGCGAGGGTCGCCAGCCGCAAGAAGCAGCGCGGTCTCGACCTGGTGAAGCTCGTGCTCATCACGGATTCGAGCCGCCTGCAGGCCCCCGAGGTGGTGAAGGGCCTGGAGACGCTCATGGCGAACCAGGGCGAGATCTGGGCCAAGCTCGACGCAGGCACCGAAGCCTTCTACCGGGAGATCTGCCGCAGCCAGGTGCCCTTCCAGAAGATCCTCGACAACCTCCTGGCCACGGCCCGGCGCTGGCCCATCCTCATCCAGACCCTCTTCCTCAGCTGGAAGGGGCAGGGACCCTCCGCCGCCGAGGTGGCCGCCTACTGCGACCGGCTGGAGGCCATCCAGACCCAGGGCGGCCGGCTCCGGGCCATCCAGCTCTACACGGTGGCCCGGCCCACGCCGGAAGCCGAGGCCCGCCCCCTGTCCCGGCAGGAGATGGACGACCTCGCGGCGCAGGTTAGCGCCCGGCTGCCCAGCCTGCCGATCGAGGTCTACTACGGGCCGGAGGCCTGGGACTGATGCGCTCCCGATGGCCATTCGCTGCCGCGTTCCTGGCGGCGGGGCTGGGCAGCCTGGTGGGCTGCCGGTCCCGCCGCACGCCCCCCCCACCACCACCCCCGCCGCGCCTCCGCCTGGTGGCCGTGGGGGACATCCTCATGCACCAGGACGTCAAGGCCTCCGCAGAGCATGCGCCGCAGGGCTTTCCGGCGCTCTGGGCAGATCTTGTGCCCCTCTTCCGAGACGCGGACCTGGCCTTCGGCAACCTGGAGACGCCCGTGGCGCCCACCACCGGCCGCCCTGGCGTGCCCTTCCAGTTCAATGCCCCGGCGGCCCTGCCGGGCGCCCTTCGGGCGAGCGGGTTCACCGTGCTCTCCACGGCCAACAACCATGCCTTCGATCAGGGGGCGAAGGGCGTTCGCGAGACCCTGGACCGACTGCGGGCCGAGCAGCTGCTCGCGGTGGGCAGCGGGGAGGACCGGCCCAGGGCGGAGGCGCTCCAGATCGTGGAACGGCAGGGGCTGAAAGTGGCGTTCCTGGGTTTCACGGACATCTTCAACGTGAACCTCGACCGCAAGGCCACCGAACCCTGGGTGCGCCCCCTGGACCTGGAACCTGCCATGGCCGCTGTGCGGGACGCGCGTTCCCGGGCCGACCTGGTGGTGGTGAGCGTCCACTGGGGCAACGAGTACCAACGCCAGCCCACCAAGCGCCAGCGGGACATCGCCAGGCGGCTGGTGGAGGCGGGCTGCGACCTGGTGCTGGGCCACCACCCCCACGTTCTTCAGCCCGCGGAAATCCTGGAGGCAGGCGGCCGCAAGGCCCTGGTGGCCTATTCCCTCGGCAACTTCATCAGCAACCAGGACCGCATGTACCGGGCCGACCTGTTCCCGGTGGCGGGGGGCGATAGCCGCGACGGCGCGGCGCTCCAGGCCATCTTCGAGCAGCGCCGGGACCTGGATGGGCGGACGCATGTGGCCCTGTCCGAGGCCTCCTTCGAGCCTCTGTGGACCGAGAACAACTGGGGAGCCCCCGCCGCGAAGCGGGAGATCCGCGTCATCCGCGTGGCTGCGGCCGAGGCCCGGGCCCGGGCCGAGGTCGAAGCCCTCTCGACGCCTCAGGAGGGCCCGGAGGCCCAGGCTCGACGGGCAGCGCTGCTGGAGAAGCAGGAATACCTCAGGACACTCATCCTCCGGCGCCGGCGGATCACCGAGACCTTGGGCGAGGCGTTCGTCCGCTAGCCCAGTCCCAGTTCAGCCCGGTTCTCGTGCAGCACGGCGATGATGCGGGCCAGGTGCTCCTCCTCGGTGCCTCCCACGGCCTCCAGGAGCATGCGGAAACCTTCGGCCACCTCGAAGCGGTCCACGCCCGCGGCGAAGGCCTTGTCCTTGAGCTTCTTCTTCACGCTCTTCGGCTCCAGGCCCTCGGTGCGGGTGGGGCGCACCAGGGCACAGGCCATGACGAAGCCCGTGATCTCGTCCGAGGCCAGCAGGGCCTTGTCCAACAGATGGTCGTAGGGGACGTTCCAGCGGGTGTAGTGGGCGCTGATGGCGTGGGCCAGCTCTGTCTCGCCCCGCTCGCGGAGCCAGGCGACGATGCGCTTGGGGTGCTCCTCGGGCCAGCTGTCGTAGTCCGCGTCGTGCAGCAGGCCCGCCAGGCCGAAGCGCCCGGTATCATCTCCCAGCTTCTCCGCGAGGTCGCGCATCACCAGCTCCACGGCCCGGGCGTGGGTCCGCAACTTCTCGGAGGGCGTCCATTGGCAGAGCAGGGTCCAGGCTTCGTCGCGGGTGAGCATCACAGGCCTCAGTAGATGGGGATGGCCGGGCTGAGCGGCGCGGGTTCGGGATCCCCGGGATAGCGCACGGACTCCAGGAACAGCCCCGAGGCCGGGGCCGCCTTGGCCGCCCAGTACAGGTTCGCCGCCTCGGTGGGCGCATGGAGATCCTCCAGCACCCGACGGGGTTCCTCTTCGCCCAGGGCGCAGGCCACTGAGGCGCCGACCATGCGCCGCACCTGACGACGGAAGAAGTGGGTGGCGCGGACCCGCAACAGCACGAGGGATCCGGATTCGGCGACCTCGCAGCGGAGGATCCGGCTCAGCCCATCCTCCTCGGCATCCAGGTCCGCGAAGGAGCCCAGGTCCTGGTCGCCCTCGAAGGCGGTCCAGGTCTTCCGCAGCCGGTCCAGGTCCAGGCTGCGCTTCACCCACCAGATCCAGGGCTTGCCGAAGGCGCTCCGCCGCCGGCTGATCTGGTAGAGGTAGGTGCGGTCGACGGCGTCGAACCTGGCGTGGAAGCGCGGCGCGCAGGATCGGACGTCACGGATGGCGATGTCCTGGGGGAGGGTGGCGTCGAAGATCCTGCGCAGCTCGCCGGGCCGCGGCGCGCCCTTGGTCTCCAGGTGCAGATGGGCGACCTGGCCCAGGGCGTGCACGCCGGCATCCGTGCGCCCCGCGCCGCCCAGGTAGACGAGCCGCAGGCCCGCCTCGTGGATCGCGTGCTCCAGGCTGCCCGCCACGGTGCGAACCCCCTCGCGGGTCTGCTTGGGGCCTTGTTTCTGCCAGCCGTGGAAGCGGCTGCCGTCGTATTCCACCAGCAGGCGGAATGCGGTGTAGGGCACGGGTTTCGCGGCCACCGTCAGGCTCCGGCGACGGATTTCACCGCCTCGATGAGGGTCGCGGGATCGTGGATCGGCTTCGAGATGTAGCCTTCCGCGCCCGTCAGCTCCAGGTACTTCTCCCGGTCTCCGAACATGGCGTGGGCGGTGGCCAGCAGCACGGGGATCCGACGGGTGGCTTCGTCGGTCTTGAGCAGTTTGGTGATGAAGATCCCGTCCACCTTCTGGCCCTGGTAGCTCGAGCGGGAGAGGCTCACGTCCATGATGATGGCTTTCAGGTCGGCCTCCCGGGCGAGCCGGAGGATCTCATCAACCTCCTCCGACACCAGCACCTCGTAACCGCCCTTCTTGATCAGCACGGTCTGGATGAACTTGATGTTGATCGGGTCGTCCTCCACCAGGAGGATTCGCTCTGCCATGGCTGCCTCGTTTGCACCAGCCTATCGGCAATTAGTGGTAAGTGCCCTCTTTTTGCTGTCTTTCCAGGGTGTCCAGGAGGCTGTCCGGCACCTTGAGCCCGCCGCGGCCCGAACCCAGGCGCAGACCCGGCTTGTTGGCGCCGTGGTAGTCGCTGCCGCCGGTGACCACCATGCCAAGCCGCGCCGCCAAGGCCACGAAGTGCTTCTGCTCCGCCGCCCGGTATTCGCCGTAGTAGCCCTCCAGGCCCTCCATGCCTTCGTGCTGGAGATCCTTCATGGCTTCGTCCCAGCGGAAGGAACCGCCCGCGAAGCGTCCCGGATGGGCCACGACGGGCACGCCGCCGGCCTCGCGGATCCAGCGCGCCGCCTCCGCGGGGCTCAGCTCCTCCCGGGGCACGAAGCCCGGGCAGTCGTCTCCGATGAGGCGCTCGAAGGCCTCTGGCGCCCGCTTGACGAAGCCCCGGGCCGCGAGGGCCTTGGCGAAGTGGACCCGGGAGATGAGGGGGGTCTCGGCCTGGGCCTGGACATCGTCGTAGGTGATGGGGCAGCCCAGCTCGGCCAGGCGGGCGAGCATGCGGCGATTGCGGTCATCCCGGCGCAGCCGCAGCTCGTCCAGGCGCCCCTGGAACCGGGCGTCGGCGGGATCCACCAGGAGGCCCAGCACGTGCAACGAGCGGCCCAGGAAGCGGCAGCTCAGCTCGGTGCCCACCAGGAGGCGAACTTTCACCTTCGGCTGCATGGCCAGGAACTCCGGGATGCCGCCCAGGGTGTCGTGGTCCGTGAGGCAGAGGGCCGCCAGCCCGGCCTCCTCGCCAAGCAGCGCCAGGCGCTCCGGCGTATCAGTGCCGTCCGAGTGGAGGGTGTGGCAGTGGAGATCGATCAATGGGTGCCAGGGAGATGGGTGGGTACCAGGTGGATGGGCTCGCCCCGGGGACGCCTCCGGCACGGACCGGAACGAGGACCCGGGGCGGGGCAGGGCCCCAGCTCGAAAGCTCGCGCTACTGGACGAAGTTCGAGGCGCTCTGGGCGTCGTCCACAGGCTCATCCATGGCCAGGCGGCGGAACAGCTTCACGTCGGCCAGGGACAGGATGCTCATGTAGGCGAAACCGCTGAAGAACAGCCAGAGGAAGGGCACCGAGGCCCACTTGCGGATGTAGATGGCCACGAAGAGGGCGACGAAGTAGTAGACCGCGAAGCCCAGCTCCAGGAAGGTCAGCAGGCTCTTGGGCACCTTGTAGGCCCGCTTGGTGACGGACTTGCCGTTGGCGTCCACGCCGTACTTGGGGGTGCGCTTGAATTCCTTGTCGTCCGTGAAGAAGCCTTCCATCACGGCCTTGGCCTGGTTCAGGGCGAGGCCGATGCCCAGGCCCATGAGGCCGGGGATGTACTTGAGGCGGGTCTTCCAGCCGGTGTTGTCGGTAAGTTCCTTCTGGGAGAGGCCGAAGTAGAGGCCCACGCTCACCGCGTTGAGCAGGAAGAAGGGACCGTCCGTGAGCAGCAGGACGTGCACGGGGGTCCCGGCCCGGAAGATCATGCTCGGCACCATGATGATGCTGAGGATCACCATCAGGATGTAGTTGCAGTTGGCGGTCAGGTGGAACCAGCACTCCAGCTTGGTGTGCAGGCTCTCGTCGGACTTCCAGATGGTCTTCATGAGCTTGCGGATGACCTGGGCATTGCCCTTGGCCCAGCGGTGCTGCTGGCTCTTGAAGGCGTTGACCTCCACGGGCAGCTCGGCGGGGACGACGAGGTCCTTGAGGTAGACGCCCTTCCAGCCCTTGAGCTGGGCGCGGTAGGACAGGTCGGCGTCCTCGGTGATGGTGTCGTGCTCCCAGCCGCCCGCATCGGCGATGGCGGCCACGCGCCACATGCCGGCGGTGCCGCTGAAGTTGAAGAAGGCGTGGGACCGGTGACGGGCCGTGTGTTCGAAGACGAAGTGGCCGTCGAGCAGGATGGCCTGCACCTGGGTCAGCAGGGAGAATTCGCGGTTCAGGTGGGCCCAGCAGCCCTGGACGAAGGCGACCTTGCCGTCGGCGAAGTGGGGCACGGCCTTGCGGAGGAAGTCCTCCGTGGGCAGGAAGTCGGCGTCGAACATGGCCACCAGCTCGCCCTTGGCGACCTTCAGGCCTTCCGAGAGGGCGCCCGCCTTGAAGCCCGTGCGATCCGTACGGTGCAGGTAGTGGATGTCGAAGCCCAGGGCCTTGTAGCGGTCACAGACGGCGCTGGCCACCTTGACGGTCTCGTCGGTGGAGTCGTCCAGCACCTGGATCTCGAGCTTCTCCTTGGGCCAGTCCATCTTCACGACGTGGTCCATGAGGCGCTCGATGACGTTCATCTCGTTGAACACCGCCAGCTGCACCGTGACCACCGGCAGGTAGGTCGCGTCGCCCACGGGCTGCGGCACGTCCTTCTTGTGGCGGTAGTAGAGCAGCAGCATCCAGAGGCGGTGCGCCCCGTAGATGCTCAGGATGGTGAGCAGCGTGAAGTAGGTGCCGAGCACGATGGTCTTGACGACTTCCATCACGGAATAAGCCTCCCAGGGCCCGGGCCAGCGGACCTGCCGTTATTGTGCCATGGAGAGTCGGAAAAACCACGAAAAACATGACAATCTACCACTTCATCCCGATGCGTCCGGTAGGATGCTGGCATGGCCGATCTCGACAACTTGAACCTCCCCAGGACCATCGGTCGCTACCAGGTCCTCCGCCTCCTGGGCTCGGGGGCCATGGGCAGCGTGGTGCTCGCCGAGGATCCCCGCATCAAGCGCAAGGTGGCCATCAAGCTCATGAAGCTGGACGCGGTGCGGACCGAGGCCGATCAGCACGAGCACCTGATGCGCTTCCAGCGCGAGGCCGAGGTGTCCGGCCTGCTTAACCATCCCGGCATCGTGGCCATCTATGACGTGGGCGAAGAGGAGGGCCACGGACCCTTCCTGGCCATGGAGTACGTGCCCGGCAAGCCCCTGGACGGGCTGATGAAGGAAGGCGGCCCGCTGCCGAACAAGGAGAAGCTCCGCATCGCCGCGGGCATCGCCGAAGCGCTCGACCACGCCCATGCCAAGGGCATCGTCCACCGGGACGTGAAGCCCGGGAATGTCATGGTGGGCGAGGACGGACGCACCAAGCTCATGGACTTCGGCATCGCCAAGCGCGAGGACGCCAGCCTCACCCAGACGGGCACCTTCCTCGGCACGCCCAGCTACGCCAGCCCTGAGCAGATCCGCGAAGGCAAGGTGGACAGCCGCTCGGACATCTTCAGCTTCGGCGTGCTGGCCTTCGAGCTGATGAGCGGCCAGTCCCCGTTCCCCGGCACCTCCATCAACACCATCCTCTACCGCATCGTCAACGAGCCGCCCGCGGAGGTGCAGCCGCCGGTGCTGGGCGTCCTGCCCGACGGCTGGCACCGGGTCTTCGACAGGGTGCTGGCCAAGCGCCCCGAGGAGCGCCACCCCACCTGCACGGCCTTCGTGCGCGACCTGCTGGACGCGGTGACAGACATCGCCAAGGAGGACCGCCGCGAGCTCCTGGGCATCCTCAAGATGAACGGCGAGGCGCCCATTCCCGCGATCCGCTCCACCGCCTACGACGAGACCATGGTGGTGGCCCGTCCCGAGCCCCGCGGCACCGGCCGGATCTGGATCGCCGCAGCCGCCGTGGCCGCCCTGGCCGTGGGCGGCTGGCTCCTGTTCCGGGGCCCGAGGGCCGCCCGCCTCCAGATCAATTCCCAGCCCACGGGCGCCAAGGTCTTCGTGAACGATCTGGCCGTGGGCGCCACGCCCATGAACCAGCCGCTCCAGGCAGGCGACACCCTGCGGCTCGAGCTCAAGGGCTTCCGGCCTCTGACCTATGCCTTCAAGCCCGGCGAGGCCCCGCCCGTCTTTCCGTTGGAGGCCATCATCAGCGAGGAGGTCATCGATTCCGTGCCTTCCGGGGCCACGGTGGTGCTGGATGAGAAGGCCCAGGAGGGCGTGACGCCGCTGAAGGTGCGCTGGAACCAGGGCCAGCCCCACCGCCTGACCCTCACCAAGGAGCAGCTGGGCTTCGCCTCGGACTTCGCCCCCGGCGAGGTTCCGGCCGGCCGTGCCTTCGAATTGAAGGAGGCCACCACCGCCGATACCCGCCAGGAGCCGGCCCTGGACCCCAACGCCCCCGGGAACCTGAAGCTGGCCGGCGGCTTCGGCGTGCGCGTGAAGGTGGATGGCAAGGACATGGGCGACCTGGCTCCCGGCGCCAAGCTGCCCCTGCCTCCCGGCGCCCACAAGGTGGAGCTGTCCAGCGCCCGGCACTACTTCAGGGACAGCCGAAACCTCAGCGTCACCGCCGGCCAGACCCTGCCCCTGAACCTGCCCGCCCTCGCCACCCTCACCGTTGAAACCTTCCCCGGCACCGGCAAAGTCCTCGTGGACGGCCAGGACACCGGCATCGAAAGCGACGGCAGCGGCGTCAAGCTCGCCGAAGGCCGCCACACCGTCACCGTCCGGGGCCCCAAAGGCACCAAGAGCGAGACCGTGGAGGTGCGGGGAGACAAGGGGTTGAGGTTCCCGCTGTGAACGAGGGAAGGAGGGAGGGCCTCGGGCCCTCTTGGCCTCCTTTAACCGGCATTGCTATTCCAAACCTGCAGTCATCCACAACCATCTAGGCCATTCAGGTGCCCATCTCACCATGCTTGTTTCCTGAATTCGTGGTTATTTCGATATTAACGGTTATCTCGCAATAAAATTAGGTGATTTCGAAACTGAATAAGATCGCCGTCCAATTTGCAGTTAGGCATCTGGAGTCAGCCGAATGATCAAACGCCAAATCAGTTTCGCCAATCACGGGTACCAGGTTGATGCACCAGATCCCTGCCCAATCTGCCACAGACACAGTGAGATCGAAGTTACTCGGGCAGATCTCATTGATTCTGGAAAGGGTGTTCAGGTCATTTATCGATGTGCATATCAAAATTGTCGACAATTCTTTTTCGGCTATTACAGCAAAATCGGTGATCCGACACTTATTCGAACATCACCTATCAAACCTAATTCATCCTCATTTCCAGAATGTATTATTGAGTTATCACCGCTTTTTATAAGCATCTTTAATGAATCGGAGGAAGCTCTTCAAATTGGGCTCACACAGATCGCGGGCCCTGGTTACCGAAAATCTTTTGAATTTTTAATCAAGGACTATGCAATCTCACTCGCTCCAGAAAAGGCCGCAGAAATTAAAACAAAATTTTCGGGTGCCGTAGTGAACGATTACATTCCTGATCCAAGGATTCAGGCTGTGGCCAAACGATCTTTGTGGCTCGGTAATGATGAAACTCACTATTTGAGGAAATGGGAATCACATGACATTGATGATCTTGTAAATCTTATTAAATTAACTACCAACTGGATTGAAATAGACCATCTTTCAAAATCATACATAAAACAAATGCCAGAAGCCTAACCTTTCGCTCAACTCGGACCCGCCTGCATTGCCTTTCGCTCTCTCTCAGCTTCCTGCTTCCTCGACTCCGCTCATTGCCCCGGTGCAGGCGGGGCCGGTTAGCTTCCTTCGTTAGGCCTTACCCAACCTATCCAAAGGTGATTGATGATGATGGACGCTCAGCCACTGACCTCAATCCAGGTGATAGACAGCGCAATCAAAATCGGACTTGGTGCCTTAATCGGTGGCACCATAAGTTTTTTTACCCAACGGTATGTCCAGAATCAACTCATGCAAAAATCCAAAAAAGAAGAATATCGAAAGAAAATATTTGAAATTGTAGACATTCTTGGAAAACTTCACGCGTCCATAGTCAACTATCTTGTGGTTGGTTCATCCACGCCTATTCATAAAGATATGAACCGCTACTCAACCGCTGAAGCAAATTTTGACTCTAGGTGGAAAGAGTCAATGTCTATCGGGTTTCAATTAGACATCCTTGGCCTAACAAACTCATCCAATTGCGCTCACATTTTCTTGCTTTCACTGCAAAGTGTTCCGACCGCAATCGAGGCAAATATTTCTGGTGACAGATCGATTGAACAAAGTATTCACCGCAACTACGATCTCCTTATCGCTTCAATCAAACAAGATTATCAATCCTTGTTCTGAGTCGTGAACACCGGGCCTAACCCTTCGCTCAACAGGGCCCCTGTCTGTATTGCCTAACTCTGTCTAAGTTAATCATTTACTTGTTTCCGTTCAGAATCTTGATACGAGCGATTCCATGAATCTCCTTCGTCCGACATCCACCATCACCCAGACATGAACCACAACCGAATTCATTCTGCTTTTCTTGAAGGTGACCTGCGGGCGATTCGCAGCGAGCTCGGGGACCCTGTCGACTTCCCCAACTCACCATGGGGTGAATGTGGGGATTACTGCCTTGATTACGCGCTCTATCATTCACCGATATCTCTGGTGAAGGAACTTTTACAATTAGGGGCTGACCCGAATTACCCGGGTTCTGGTTTTCCATCCTTGTTTGCCGCGCTCACATCCAATCACCAGGATCGATGCAGTCGAATCCAGCTGCTTCTCGATTTCGGCGCAGATATCCAGCAGCGGGGGGTGAACGATTACACCCCCTTGCACTTTGCCGTCTCAAACGACGATGGGGACGCGGTGACGCTCCTGCTTTCCCGAGGCGCGGATGCTTCCGCCCGGACCCGCATCGATCATTACGCCACGCCGCTCGAGGAAGGGCAGCGGTTTGGACATTCCATGGGCGTCGACGCCCTGCGCCGACATGGGGCGCACGCCTGAACCTGCGGCAGGCTTCAGGCCGTTTCAACCATTCGGCCCCCAGAAACGACCGTTCGGCGGTTTCTGCTGCTGACCGACCTCAGGTCCGGTTTCATGGGTGAGTCCCGCGAGGAGCCCACCCCGTGCCATTCCTTTCCAGTGACCTCCAGCCGCATCCGGCGCCCGCGCGCGTGGCGGCCTACGCCCCGTGGCTCAGGCCGAAGCGGGCGGGGTGGCAGGTCCCCCTGGCGGGGACCGCGGCAGAGGAGGCCAGGCGGGTTCTCCGGTTCGATCGGCTGCCGGAGCTCTGCAGCTTCGAGGCGTTCGAGGAGCACCTCGCCACGGTGCTGAACAGCGGCGTGTGCGTGTTCTTCGATGGCGCGGAGCCTCTGCTGTTGGCTGGGCAGGGCACCGCGGGCGCCGTGAGCGGCCTGCGGATCGTGATCGGGCTGGATGAACGCGGGGCTTCCCGCTTCCACGTCCTGGGTCCGGGCGTCGACGCCTCCTTCGCCATGGCCGACGGGGCCTTCCTGGCCGGTGAATCCGATCGCCGGAGGACCGACCTGATCCGCTACTGGTACCAGCACGCCAAGCCCCATCTCATCAAAGTCTGGAACGATTCGCGGTCCTTCCACCCTCCGGTCGGACCTCACGACGCGGCCTAGGGAGGAAGGATTCCCTTCACGTCATCCTGTGGGTGACGCGGAGGCCGCAGGGCTGGCTGCGCACGGGCCTCCGGCTGCGCCAGACCGCCGGGGACAGCCCCCCGGGGCTGTCCCCG
>NZ_JAKZFR010000010.1 GCF_022808935.1 Geothrix sp. SG200 | reverse complement strand
GGGATTTAACGTCGCAGCGACCTACTTTTCCACTCCTGTGGGGAGCAGTATCATCGGCCCTCCAGGTCTTAACGGCCGTGTTCGGGATGGGAACGGGTGTGACCCCTGGGGAAAAGCCGCGACGAAGGGTAGAAGGGTTGAGAAGGGTTAAGGCGAAGCTCCGTAGAGCGTTCGTGGGTGATGAAGTCATGCAATTCATTGATGAAAGGTCAAGTCGATGGACCGATTAGTATCGCTCAGCTGAAGCCGTCACCGGCCTTGCACATGCGACCTATCAACGTGGTGGTCTACCACGGGTCTCATAGGGAGATCTCATCTTGAGGGGTGTTTCGCGCTTAGATGCTTTCAGCGCTTCTCACTTCCCGACATAGCTACCCAGCATTGCACCTGGAGGCACAACTGGAACACCAGAGGTCAGTCCATCCCGGTCCTCTCGTACTAAGGACAGGTCCTCTCAAATCTCCTGCGCCCACACTAGATAGGGACCGAACTGTCTCGCGACGTTCTGAACCCAACTCACGTACCACTATTGATCGGCGAACAGCCGAACCCTTGGGACCTGCTTCAGCCCCAGGATGTGATGAGTCGACATCGAGGTGCCAAACCTTGCCGTCGATATGAACTCTTGGGCAAGATCAGCCTGTTATCCCCGGCGTACCTTTTATCCGTTGAGCGATGGCCCTTCCATTCGGGACCACCGGATCACTATAACCTGCTTTCGCACCTGCTCGTCGTGTCTGACTCGCAGTCAAGCTCCCTTATACTATTGCGCTCTGCGGCTGAT
Organism: Geothrix sp. SG200; assembly: GCF_022808935.1. GTDB lineage: Bacteria > Acidobacteriota > Holophagae > Holophagales > Holophagaceae > Geothrix > Geothrix alkalitolerans. The sequence goes on along the minus strand of NZ_JAKZFR010000010.1, from coordinate 4,792 downwards.
TTCCAAACAGCCTGAGGGAACCTTCGTACGCCTCCGTTACGCTTTAGGAGGCGACCGCCCCAGTCAAACTACCCGCCTGACATTGTCTTCCACCCGGATCACGGGTGCGAGTTAGAGATCAGCGTTAAACAGGGTGGTATCTCAACGTCGGCTCCACCGACCCTAACGAGCCAGTTTCATAGCCTCCCACCTATCCTGCACAGTCCAACGCCAACCTCAATGTCAAGGTGTAGTAAAGGTGCACGGGGTCTTTCCGTCTAAGTGCGGGTAACCGGCATCTTCACCGGTGCTACAAGTTCGCTGAGTCTCTGCTGGAGACAGTTCCCAGATCGTTACGCCATTCGTGCAGGTCGGAACTTACCCGACAAGGAATTTCGCTACCTTAGGACCGTTATAGTTACGGCCGCCGTTCACCGGGGCTTAAATTCGCAGCTTCGCTTGCGCTGACCGCTCCTCTTGACCTTCCGGCACCGGGCAGGCGTCAGCCCCTATACCTCCTCTTTGGAGTTTGCAGAGACCTGTGTTTTTGTTAAACAGTCGCCTGGGACATTTATGTGCCACCACCTCGGGCTATGAACCCTACCGTGGTACCCCTTCTCCCGAAGTTACGGGGTTAATTTGCCGAGTTCCTTCAGCAGAGTTCTCTCAAACGCCTGAGGATTCTCTCCTCGACTACCTGTGTCGGTTTGCGGTACGGACACAAGCACCTCTCCTTAGCAGCTTTTCTCGGCAGTGTAGGATCAGGACTTTTCGTCAGATACCTTGAGCTGTTGGCGCCCGGACTTCCCTAAGCGCCACCCTTGATACCTTTCGCAGGACATTCCATAGCCCTGCGTCCCTACCTTCCTGCGTCCCTGCATCGTACAAACGAGATGCTCATGGTGCTGGAATATTAACCAGCCTTCCATCGCCTACGCCTTTCGGCCTCAGCTTAGGGTCCGACTAACCCAACGCGGATTGACCTTGCGTTGGAAACCTTAGTCTTACGGCGGACGGGGTTCTCGCCCGTCTTTACGCTACTTATGCCGACAGAGTCTCTTCCCATGTCTCCAGCTGTCCTTACGGTCAACCTTCACAGACGTAGGGAATGCTCCCCTACCACTTACGTTCGCAGCTTCGGTAACATGCTTTAGCCCCGTTGAATTGTCGGCACAGACCCGCTTGACCAGTGAGCTATTACGCTTTCTTTAAAGGATAGCTGCTTCTAAGCTAACCTCCTGGCTGTCTAAGCACATCCACATCCTTTTCCACTTAGCATGTATTTTGGGACCTTAGCTGGCGATCTGGGTTCTTTCCCTCTCGACTACGGATCTTATCACCCGCAGTCTGACTGCCGGACTTCACGGCGTGCCATTCGAAGATTGGTTGGATTCAGTAAGCTGGTAAGCCCCCTAGTCCATTCAGGTCTCTACCTGCACGACGAAACATCCGACGCTAGCCCTAAAGCTATTTCGGGGAGAACGAGCTATCACGGAATTTGATTGGCCTTTCACCCCTATCCTCAACTCATCCAAGCGGTTTTCAACCCACACTGGTTCGGACCTCCATCCGGTGTCACCCGGACTTCATCCTGGTCAAGGATAGATCATCCCGTTTCGCGTCTATTTCCAGCGACTGTCGCCCTATTCAGACTCGGTTTCCCTGCGGCTTCGCCTCTTCGGCTTCGCCTCGCCACTAAAAATAACTAGCCGGCTCATTATGCAAAAGGCACGCGGTTCCCCTGGTAAACCATAGGGGTTCCACTGCTTGTAGATTGACGGTTTCAGGTTCTATTTCACTCCCCTCATCGGGGTTCTTTTCGCCTTTCCCTCACGGTACTGGTTCACTATCGGTCAGATGAACATATTTAGCCTTACCGCATGGTCGCGGCAAATTCTGTCAAGGTTTCTCGTGCCCCGACATACTTGGGAACACCACTCAGAGTCCGATCGGCTTTCGCGTAAGGGGCTATCACCCTGTCTCGCCGGCCTTTCCATGCCGTTCCGCTAACCGTCGGTTTTGTAACTCTGTGCTGGAGGGCAGCTCCAGCCTGTAGGTCCCACGACCCCCCCTACGCAACGCCTGCCGCTTACACGTAAGAGGTTTGGGCTCCTCCGGTTTCGCTCGCCGCTACTCCCGGAATCACTGTTGTTTTCTGTTCCTGTGGGTACTGAGATGGTTCACTTCCCCACGTTCGCCTCTCAAAGCCTATGAATTCAGCTAAGAGATTCTTGAGCTTTCACCCAAGAGGGTTTCCCCATTCGGACATTCCCGGATCACCGTTCGCGTGCAACTCCCCGAGACTTTTCGCAGCTTACCACGTCCTTCATCGCTGTCATCTGCCAAGGCATCCACCGTCAACCCTTTGTAACTTGGCCTTCCATCAATGAATCACATTCATGAATCATTCATTTCGGCCCACGAGAGTGTTGATTCGCTAAACTTGCCTCGCCTTAAGCCCACAGCGTCACTTCAACGCCATGGATCACCCTTCTCTATTCCTTCTATTTGATTGTCAAACAGCTCCGTCTTTCGACCCGCCCCTCGAGGCAGTCTTGAGCTGGATTCAAACCTCGTAAGGTCTCAACTCAACTCAAATTGGTGGGCCTAGGTGGATTCGAACCACCGACCTCACGCTTATCAGGCGTGCGCTCTAACCAGACTGAGCTATAGGCCCTCGTGCATTCGCACGCGGGAGGGCTATAGGCCCCCGTTGCGTGTCCCAGCAGGCGCTGGTGGACCCGACCGGGATCGAACCGACGACCTCCTGGATGCAAACCAGGCGCTCTCCCAGCTGAGCTACGGGCCCGAATGTTGTCCGGGGGGACCGCCTGCTCGCTTCGCTCGCGATGTCCCCCGGGCCCCCGCTGCTTGCGCGGGAAACCCGCACTCGCAACCTGCCCGCGAAACCACCACTTGCGATCGCAGAACCACGACCCCAGGCATGGACGCCCAAGCACGCTCGTCAAAGACTTGCCCGAGCGTCTTTAAAAACCGGATAGAAATTTTGATCGGAAGCGTTGACCTTTCGTCACTCCTAGAAGCGACTCTCCTTAGAAAGGAGGTGATCCAGCCACAGGTTCTCCTACAGCTACCTTGTTACGACTTCACCCCAATCACCAAGTTCACCATTGAGACCTAGCCCCCTTGCGGGTTACCACAGCCTCTTCAAGTGCTCCCGGCTTTCGTGATGTGACGGGCGGTGTGTACAAGGCCCGGGAACGTATTCACCGTATCATTCTGATACACGATTACTAGCGATTCCACCTTCATGTAGTCGAGTTGCAGACTACAATCCGAACTGAGGACGACTTTCTCCGATTAGCTCCATCTCGCGACTTTGCAACGGTTTGTATCGCCCATTGTAGCACGTGTGTAGCCCTGGACATAAGGGCCATGAGGACTTGACATCATCCCCACCTTCCTCCCGGTTAACCCGGGCAGTCCCCGTAGAGTTCCCGCCATGACGCGCTGGCAACTACGGGTAAGGGTTGCGCTCGTTGCGGGACTTAACCCAACATCTCACGACACGAGCTGACGACAGCCATGCAGCACCTCTGCAGCAGTTCTTGCGAAAAGGCACATCTCTGCACCGGTCCACTGCAGTTCAAGCCCAGGTAAGGTTCTTCGCGTTGCGTCGAATTAAACCACATGCTCCACCGCTTGTGCGGGCCCCCGTCAATTCCTTTGAGTTTCAGCCTTGCGACCGTACTCCCCAGGCGGAACACTTAACGCGTTAGCTCCGGCACGGAAGGGGTCAACTCCCTCCACACCAAGTGTTCATCGTTTACAGCGTGGACTACCAGGGTATCTAATCCTGTTTGCTACCCACACTTTCGCGCCTCAGCGTCAGTTACTGTCCAGGTGGCCGCCTTCGCCACTGGTGTTCCTCCTCATCTCTACGCATTTCACCGCTACACGAGGAATTCCACCACCCTCTCCAGTACTCTAGCCTTCCAGTCTCAGATGCAGTTCCCAAGTTGAGCTCGGGGATTACACATCTGACTTAAAAAACCGCCTACGCGCCCTTTACGCCCAATAATTCCGAATAACGCTTGCCCCCTCTGTATTACCGCGGCTGCTGGCACAGAGTTAGCCGGGGCTTCCTCTCCAGGTACCGTCAAGTAACAGCGCTATTAACACTGCCACCTTCGTCCCTGACGACAGGGTTTTACAGTCCGAAGACCTTCATCACCCACGCGGCGTTGCTGCGTCAGACTCTCGTCCATTGCGCAAAATTCCCCACTGCTGCCTCCCGTAGGAGTCTGGACCGTGTCTCAGTTCCAGTGTGGCCGATCACCCTCTCAGGCCGGCTACTGATCGTCGCCTTGGTGGGCCATTACCCCGCCAACTAGCTAATCAGACGCAGGATCCTCTCTTAGCCCCAGGCCTTGCGGTCCCCAGGTTTCACCTTCAGCATCCCAGCCGAAGGTCTCATGCGGTATTACCACTCCTTTCGGAGCGTTATTCCCCACTAAAAGGTAGATTCCCCACGCGTTACTCACCCGTCTGCCATGCACCTTGCGGCACATCCGACTTGCATGTGTTAGGCACGCCGCCAGCGTTCATTCTGAGCCAGGATCAAACTCTCAAGTTTAATATTCCTGAACTCTTGCTCCTCGGGGTTCCCCCCTTGGACAAATGCTCTGGTCGTATTTCTCTGAATTCCACGAACCGTCCTAGAACGTCCCGCGGAACCCTCAAAGGCTTCCTATCTTCTATCCGGTTTTCAAAGACGCCCTCCGCGCTCTCGCACGGTCCGGAAGAACCTTCCAGCCCTTCCCGGCACCCCGCAGCCTCAACTGCGCAGGAC
>NZ_JAKZFR010000001.1 GCF_022808935.1 Geothrix sp. SG200 | reverse complement strand
CCCCGACTGGCCCTACCTGCGCGCCATCCCTGATTCGAATCCTCCATACGCTCCCCAACGAAAACGACCGCCTGGCGGGACCTCGGTAGGGAGTGCAAGCGAAAGGCCCGGTTATGCCGGGCCTTTCGCGCGGGGGCCCGGGGGTATGCGCGAAGCGCGGAACCCCCGGACAACATTGGTTGGGGAGGAAGGATTCCCTCCGCGTCATCCTGCGGGTGACGCTCCGGCCGCAGGGCTGGCTGCGCACGGGCCTCCGGCTACCGCCGGACCGCCGGGGACAGCCCCCGGGCTGTCCCCGGCTGGCCCTACCTGCGCGCCATCCCTGATTCGAATCCTCCATACGCCCCCCAACGAAAACGACCGCCTGGCGGCGGCCGTTTTCGTTGGGGAGGAAGGATTCGAACCCTCGGTACGCAGGATCAAAACCTGCTGCCTTACCACTTGGCTACTCCCCAGGCGGAAAGGCAAGCATAGCGCGGGTTCGCGTCCCGCCCAAGCCCTCAGGCCCGGGGTGCGGCCTCAGGAGCTGGTCTTGGGGGTGAAACCGAATTCCTCGACGCTCAGCAGGTCGGGACGCACCTGGGCGGCTTCGCCGCGCTCAAGGCGGCTGAGGGCGCGGTGGCCGGTGGCGGCCTCGTAGGCCAGCAGCACCTTCTCCTCGATCTGCTCGCGGAGGGGGTTGTTCAGGGGGTAGGCGATGTCCTTGAAGCTGCCGTCCCGCTTGCGGCGGCTGGGCATGGCCACGAAGTAGCCATCCTCGCCTTCCACCACCCGCAGGTCGCCCACCAGGAAGCAGTCGTCGATGACCAGGGCCGCGAAGGCCCGCAGCTTGTCGTCGCCTTCCACCTTGGTGATGCGGATATCGGTGATGTTGAGCATGGCGGTCCCCGGTTCCTCGGCCTCCGTCCTTGGGGCAGGGCCGATCTCCAGGTTAGCCGATCTCGATCCAGCCCCACTGGCGCCCGGTAGTCTCGCCACGGCGGTAGGAATAGAGCAGGTCGGGGCGGCACACGGTGCAGAGGGCCACGCTGCCCTCCTTCGCGGGATCCAACCCGAGATCCAGCGCCTGGGCGCGCAGGAACCCGTGCAGGTCGAGGTGGGCCTTGCCGGAGGGGCCTTCGCTGTGCAGGGCCTCGTGCCAGGCGGCGTCCTGCCGGGCGGCCTCGACGACCTCGTCGCCCACTTCGAAGTGGCAGGCCAGGATGGCGGGACCGAAGGCCCAGACGAGGTCGGCCGGGTGCCCTCCCAGGTTGCGGTAGCGTGCCGTGCCGCGGCGCAGGATGCCGCCGCCGGCCCCAGGGTCCCCGTGGCCTGTGGCGCCCCGCCAGCCCGCATGCAGGGCGGCCGCCCACGGCGTTCCGTCCGCCAGCGGCCCCGCCAGCAGCACGGGCACGCAGTCGGCCACGCGCACGCCGATGCGGACGCCGGGTGTGGTGGTCCAGAGGCCATCGCCCTCCACAACCCCATCCGTGGCCTCCACGATGCCGCAGCGATGCACCTGGTTCAGGCGCCGGGAGGGCAGGGCCTCCGGCGGATCAAGGCGGGTGGAGAACCCCCAGATCAGCGGGAAGGGGGGCTGGACGGATGGGACGAGCAAGGCCTCAGCCTTTGGAGCCGAGCTTGGCTTCCAGCCACGACTTGATGCGGTTGGCGTCGCCCAGCCGCGAGTACTTGCCCCAGGAATCCAGCAGCACGATGAGCACCGGGCGGTTGGCGAGCATGGCCTGCATGACCAGGCAGCGGCCAGCCTCCTCGATGTAGCCGGTCTTGGAGAGACCGATGTTCCAGCGGGGGCTGCGCACCAGGGCGTTGGTGTTGGGAAACTGGATGCTGCGGCGGCCCGACTGGAGGGTGGTCTCGGGCCGGGTGGTGAAGTCGCGGATTTCGGGATAGCGGTAGGCCGCTTCCATGATGCGGGCCAGATCGTGGGCGGTCGCCACATTGCCCGCGGAGAGGCCCGTCGGGTCCTCGAAGCGGGCGGCCTCCAGGCCAAGGGCCTTGGCCTTGGCATTCATGGCGTCGACGAAGGCGGAAAGGCCGCCGGGGAACGTGCGGCCAAGTGCGTGGGCGGCGCGGTTCTCAGAGGCCAGCAGGGCCAGGAGCAGGGCCTGCTCCCGGGGCAGGTGGGTGCCCACGGGCAGGCGGGACCTGCTGTGGCGAAGCATGTCCATGTCGTCCCGGGTGATGGTGAGCATCTCCTGGGGATCCAGGCGGGCGTCCAGCAGGACCATGGCCGTCATGAGCTTGGTGAGCGAGGCGATGGGCTGGATGGCCCCGGCCTGCTTCTCGATCAGGGCCTGGCCGGTGCTCTGGTCCAGCACCAGCGCCGAGGCCGACTTGAGCGACAGCTTGGCCTGGGAGCGGGAGGCCGCTTGCAGGGCGGTGAGGCCCACGAAGCACAAGATTGCCAGCCTCTGGATTCCGCGTTTGAATCCCATGCCTGCTCCATGAAGATAACGATTGTCGTCACTCGTTCCTAGTCTACTGGATCGAATGGTCGATTCCTTCAGAGAAAATGGTCAGGGCCAGAGCAGGACCAAAAGGCTGAGGTCGGTCACCGCCCAGGCACCCAGACCCCAGTACATGCCAGTTTCGTGCCGGTGGTCGCTCCAGGCGCGCCAGCCGGCCAGCCAGGGCAGGAGCACGGCCAGCCAGGCGGCCAGGGAGATCCCGAGGGGCCAGAGGTGACGCCCCAGGGCCATGACCGCGGCCCCGAAGAGCAGGTGGGCCACCAGGGCGGCAACCAGGGCCAGGGCGAGGCTCCGGCCCACGCCCATCCGGATCACCAGGGTGCGGTCGCCCCGGCGGGTGTCCTCCGCCACCTGGTAGATCTGGGTCATGGGGTAGAGGGTGGCGAAGAGGAAGGCGAAGCCCCAGGAGGCCCGCAGGATGGCCGCGTCGAAGGGCCGCCCCGTGATGGCCCAGCCCGCCAGGGGCGTGAACAGGCCGAATCCGATGCAGTTGATGAGCAGGTCCCAGCCGGCCCGGGCCTTCATGCGGATCGGGGGCACCGAATACAGCACGCTCATGACCACACAGCCGAGGTTGATCAGGGCGAAGGGCCGCGGCAGCAGGAAGCCCAGCAGGCCGGAGGCGGCCAGCAGGGCGGACGAGAAGGCCAGGAGATGCTCCGGGGGCTTCGGCGGCGCCTTCAGGTAGCCAATGTCGCCTTCGTCCTGGTCGAAGGCGCTGTTGATGGCCAGGGTGCCGCCGTTGAGCAGGGCGACGAAGACGAGCCATCCCAGCAGCGTGGGCGCGGCTTTCAAGGCCCAGCCGGCGGCCAGCAGCGTTCCCAGCAGGAAGTGGGCCGTCATGATGGGCCATTCCAGGGGCCGCAGGTGCAGCAGATAGGCCATGGTCCTGGGGCCCAGGAGGCGCTGGAAGAAGGCCCGGATGGGAAAGCCGCCGGCTCCTGCCGTCACGCGATGCCTTCGTGCCGCAGGGCCTGGACTTCGCCGGAAGGGCGCCGGGGCTCCACCAGGGTCTCCATGGCCGCCAGCAGGTGGGGCACGCTGAAGTCCGTGTCCACGCACATGCCATGGGGCAGAGACAGGGAAATCACATAGCAGGGGATCTCGGGCATTTTCGTGAGGCCCTTGAGCAGCCGGTCCGAGCAGCTGACCGCCACCACCAGGTCGGGCCGGTATTCCCTCGCTTCGCGGTAGGCCTTGTGGCTGCGGTTGGTGATGCGTCCCTCCCAGCGGTTCGTGAGCACCAGGTTCATGTAGTCGCCCACGGGGCACAGGCCGCAGTCGTAGCAGGCCTCGAGATCATCGAGGATGCCGGCCTTGCAGCGGGCCATCTGGATGCAGTGGGGGAGGAGGATGAGGGCCCGCCTGGCCCGGTGCCCGCTGAAGGCCTCGCGGACCTGCTGGTTGTTGTAGCCGCAGTAGGAGAGGATCCAGGCGTCCTCCTGCCCGAGCCAGCGGGCGATGGGCCTGAAGGCATGCGCCCAGATGCTGTCCTGGCGGCGGATCGCCGCCCCGTTCCGGAGGAGGGCTTCGCCTCGCAGGAAACTGGGCCAGGCCGCGGCGAGCGCGGCCACACCGGCCAGCAGCCACCACCCGCGGCCCGCGGAATGGAGCGCCGCCCCCGCGAACGCCACGACCGAGACGGCGGTGGGCAGGCCCCGGCGGACCCAGAGGAAGAGCGCGCCCCGTTCGTCCGGCAGGCTGCCGGGCTGAGGCAGGGCGCGGGCTTCCTTCACTTGGAGGCTCCGGCCAGGCCGATGATCTTCTTGAGATCGTCGTCCTTCCAGCGGAGGCCGCCGCCGAAGAAGACCGTGCGGAGGTCCTTGTTGCCGATGTCCTGGACGCCGGCCTGGACGTAGGCGCCCTTCCAGAACTGGTAGCTGGTGGTGAAGCGGTAGCGCGGATTCGGCTTCTCGGGGCGCTTGGTGAAGTCGTAGGCCAGGACGCCGAGCCGCAGGCGATCGTTGTCCAGGGTGCGGAACTCGATGCCGCCGCCGCCCTTGCCCTCCACGATGCCGGCGGAGAAGACGGCCGCGCCCAGGCGCTTGGCGAACTGCGCGGACACGGTGAAGCTCTGGTCTGTCGTGACGGACCTGGTCTTCTCCAGGACGGTGACGGGCAGGCCCGTGACGGGGTCGAGCTGGGTCACCGTGCGGGTGCTCTCACTCAGCTTCCCGTCGGGGGTGGAGGCAAAGCCCAGCGCGTACCAATAGTCCGGCTTGGGCGCGATCTCGAGGCCGAGGGCCACGCGGCTGTCGTTGCGCTTGTCCCACTGGGCCGCATCCATGTCGAGGCGGAACTCCATCTTGTTGAAGCCGCCCAGCAGACCGTTCACATTGTCCACCGCCTCGTTGATCTTCTTGATGGTGGTCTCGTCGTTGAGCAGCTTGCCGATGGTGCCCTGGCCGTTGTTGATGCGGTCGGTGAGGACCTTCAGGTTGTCCGCGGTGCCCTGGAAACTCTGGGCCAGCTTGCGGACATCCGTCATCACGCCTTTCAGTTCCGGTCGGTTCTCCTCGAGGATGGCGTTCAGGTTCTTGCCCACCGTCTCGAACTGCTGGGCCAGCTTGGGCAGCTTGTCCCGCAGGTCGGCGGTGATGGCTTCGACATTGCCCATGGTGTTGTTGATGGCGGCGTGGTTCTCCTGGGCCATGGACCGGAATTCGGCGGTGAGCACACGGATGTTGTCCACGATCTCGTCGAGCTTCTCCCGGCCCTGTTCCCCGCCGATGGATTCGTTCAGGGCCTGGGTGACGCCCTTCACGTTCTTTCCGATCTCGGAGAGGGTCTCCATGAGGTTGTCGAGGCTCACGCCCGCCTTGCTGGGCAGGGGCTGGCCCTCGGGGAAGAGGCCCTTGGCGCTGTGGCCCGCGTCCAGGTCGATGAACTTCTCGCCCAGGATGCCGATGGAGCCCAGCGACACGAAGGCATCCGCATAGACCGGCACGGAAGGGTCCAGGCCCACCACCACGCGGGCCTTGCCGTTCTCGAGGGCGATGGTGCGGACATCGCCCACCTTCACGCCGGCGATGCGCACGGCGCTCTGGACGTTCAGGCCCGCCACCGAGTCGAAGAAGGTGAACCGCTCGGACTGGTTCTTCTTGCCGCCGATCTCCAGCTTCTCGGAGCGGAAGACCAGCACGGCCAGAAGAACAATGGCTCCCGTGAAGAAGAGGCCGACCTTGGTTTCGGGCTTCATGCTTGGCCCTCCTTGGTTTTTCTTTTTGGCGGGGGCGGATCTTGAAGGAACGGGCCATCCGCGTCCCCCCGCAGGAACTGCTGGATGACGGGATGCGGGTTCACCTTGAAGGCGTCCGGCGGCTCGCAGGCGATGCACTCGCCCCGGAAGAGCAGGGCGATGCGATCGGCGATCTCGAAGGCGGACTTGAGGTCGTGGGTGATGGTGATGGTGGTGACGCCCAGCTCGTGCTTGAGGTCGAGGATCACGCGGCCGATGACGTCGGTCATCACGGGATCCAGGCCGGTGGTCGGCTCGTCGAACAGGAGGATCTTGGGCTTGAGGGCGATGGCCCGGGCGAAGCCCACGCGCCGCTTCATGCCGCCGGAGAGCTCCGCGGGCTTCAGCTTGTCTGTGCCCTTCATGCCCACCAGGGAGAGGCATTCATCCACGCGGGACCGGACCTCCTCCTCGCTGATGCTGAGGTGCCGCCGGAGCCCGAAGGCCACGTTCTCGAAGACGGTCATGGAGTCGAAGAGCGCGGCCATCTGGAAGCACATGCCGATGCTCTGGCGGACCTTGAAGAGCTCTTCCCGCTTGAGCTGGGCGATGATCTTGCCCTCGATGGCCACGTGCCCGGCGTCCGGCGTGAGCAGGCCCATGATGTTGCGGAGGAGCACGGTCTTGCCGGTGCCGGAGCCGCCCAGCACCACGAGGCTCTCGCCCTCCTGGACCTGGAGGTTCACGTTGGACAGCACGACCTTCGGACCGAAAGCCTTGGACAGGTTGACGACGTCGATCAGAGCCATGCCGTCACACCAGCAGGAGTTTGGTCAGGAAAAAGTCGGAGATCAGGATCCACAGCGAGCTGGTCACGACGCTGCTGGTCGGGGCGTTGCCCACGCCCTCGGCGCCGCCCTGGGTTCGGTAGCCCTTCCAGCAGCCCACGAGCGCGATGATCATGCCGAACACCAGGGCCTTGTAGAGCGCGATGCGGAGGTCCCGGAAGGCCAGCAGCTTGTAGAACTCGTGGCTGTAGACGAAGGCGCTCTGGCCTTCCACGCCCACCAGGATGAGGTAGCCGCCCCAGAAGCCGACGTAGATGGAGATCACCGTCAGCAGGGGGACCACCACGATGGAGGCCAGGAAGCGCGGCACGAAGAGGTAGTGGATGGGATCCGTCGCCAGGCACTCCAGCGCGTCGATCTGCTCGGTCACCTGCATGGTGCCCAGCTCCGCGGCCATGGCCGAGCCGATGCGGCCCGAGAGCATGAGGCCCGTGATCACCGGACCGAGCTCGCGGACGATGGCCAGGCCCTCTACCTGCGCGGCCAGGCCCTCGGCCTGGAACTGTCGGAAGCCGAAGGCCAGCTGCACCGCGAACACCATGCTCACCGCGACGCTCGTGAGGATCACGACCGGCAGGGAGTGGACGCCCACGGCCTGGAACTGGTTCAGTAGGTTCTTGCCGTCGAAGGGCCGCTTGAAGATGGCCACGAAGGTCCGCCCCGCCAGCGTGGCGAAGTCCCCCGCGGTATCGAGCGCACTGAGGACGCTGGCACCGGTCTTGTCGATGAAGGTCAGAACCATGGGGCTCCGGGGGCAAAAAACTAGCTTACCCGAGTCAGCCCTTCTTCTGCCGGGCACGGAGTTTTGATGCGCCGCCTTCTTTTTCCGTCTGGGCCGTCCGGCTCAGGGCCAGGGCATCCGCAGGCACGTCGCGGGTGATGGTGCTGCCCGCTCCGATGAGAGCGCCATCGCCGATGGTCACGGGAGCGACCAGCTGGGTGTCTGATCCCACGAACACACGGTTGCCGATGATGGTTCGGTGCTTGTTCACGCCATCGTAATTGCAGGTGATGACGCCCGCGCCGATGTTGGTGCCCTCGCCGATCTCCGTATCGCCGAGGTAGGCGAGGTGGTTGGCCTTGGCGCCGCGATGCAGCTTCGCCTTCTTGGTTTCGACGAAATTCCCGACGTGGACGTTCTCAGCCAGGTCCGTACCCTCGCGCAGCCGGGCGAAGGGCCCCAGCTTGGCCCCGGGGCCCACCAGGGCCTGCTCGATGACGCAGTAGGGCCGGACCTCCACGCCTTCACCCAGCACGGAGTCCACGATCACGCTCCCCTGGCCGATGCGGCAGCCCTCACCGACGCGTACTGCACCCTCCATGCGGACGCCGGGTTCCAGCAGGACGTCGCGCGAGAGGACCACCCGCGGGCCGACGAGCGTGCTGTCCGGATGGAGGAAGGTCACGCCCTCGGCCATCCAGTGCCGCTGGATGCGCCGCTGGGCCGCGGCCTGAAGGGTGGCCTGATCCTGCCGCGAGTTCATGCCCGCCAGCTCCTCGGGATCGCAGACCTCCACGGCCACGGGGAGCTCCCGGGCCACGGACGCCACGGCATCCGTGAGGTAGTACTCCTTCTGGGCGTTGTGGTTGGTGAGGCCCTGGAGGGCCCTCCTCAGGGCGGGCCAGGGGAGGGCATAGGCGCCTCCATTCACGCGCTGCACGGCCAGCTGCTCGGGCGTGGCGTCCTTGGCTTCCACCATGGCCGCCAGGCGGCCATCCGGATGCTGGATCACCCGCCCGTAGGAGCCCGGGGTCTGCATGTCCATGGCCAGGAGCAGGGCTTCCGCGGAGCAGAGGCGGGTCACCGTGGCAGGAGACGTGAGAGGGACATCGCCGCAGAGGATGACCACTTTGGAGGCGCCGAGTCGGTCGAGATCGGGGATGCAGACCTGCAGAGCGTGACCGGTGCCCAGGGGCTCGCCCTGATCCACGACCGTGACGGGGCAGGGCAGCAGGCCCGCCTTCCGCCAGGCTTCGAGCGCGCCCAGGACCAGTTCCTTGGCGTGGTGGACCACCACGATCGCCCCGCCCAGGTCGGGCGGCAGCGTTCGCAGGGCCCAGAGGAGGGAGGGATCGCCCAGGATCGGGTGCAGGACCTTGGGAAACCGTGATTTCATGCGGGTTCCAAGCCCCGCCGCCAGGATCACCGCTACCGTCGACATACTGCCTCCCGTCTCCAGCCTACAACAGCCACCAGGTTCACTCGGTCGGGGGCCGCAACAGCGCCAGCACGGATTTGGCGAAGTCCGCGGACTCGAAAGGCTTCTCCAGGAATGCGATCCGGCGCAGGCCCAGGGAGCCAGGATCCATGGGCAGCGGCTGGCCCATGCCGATCACCAGGGTCGGGATGGGCTGTTTCTGGAAGGCGCGGAGGGCCCGGTGGAAGCGTTCAAGCTTCGGGGTGCGCTCCAGGATCAGGGCATCGGGTTGCGGCTGCCCTCGGCTTCCCCTCAGGAGGTGCGGCAGATCCTCGAAGCTCTCCGATCGCCCTCCCAGAAGGTGGACGAGGTCGGCCAGCGCACTCCGGGCCAGGGGGTCGCCGTCCACGATCCAGAGCATTCGTCCGGCCAGCATGGGGCCATTCAATGGGCGTGCCGGCGTGACCGCGGGAAGGTACACCCTCGGGCGGACTCCCGCCTGGTGGTCCCGCTCCAGCTCCAGCATCCCCCCGGCCTCCAGCACGGATTCCCGCAACCAGCCCAGGCCGAACAGCTCACGGGACCAGCCCCCGGCTTCTCGTGCGGTTTCCGCATGGAGCAGGCCGAAGTCGTGGCCTCCCAGGTCCGCGGTCTCCAGGATCAGGACCAGATCCTCCCGGCCCGTGCGATCGCGGGCGTGGAGCAGCAGTTGGGTCGCGATGCGTTTCAGGGATTCCGGCGCCACGGCCAGCGAGAGGGGCACGGCGCGGAGATCCAGGCTCCGGCCGGGTGGCAGGACCTTCCGGAGGCCGGGAAGCAGGTTTTCCAGCGCTGGCCGGCCTTCCACCTGGCCGCGTGCGGTTGGAGGCGGGTACAGCCGGCCGGAGGCCTCCTTCACCCGCCCAGCGGCTTCGCGGAGAACTCCGTCGGGGGCGTCGGCCAACAGGCGGTCCGAGGCTGCGGAGAGGGCCAGCAGGGCGTTCGCGCCGAGCCTGCGGCGATCCTCGTCGCCGCTGGCGCGGAGCGCCCCGCCAGCCTGCAGGGTCAAGGCCCCGGCGGCGGAATGGGCGATCCACACGAGGCCCATGCCACGATCGAAGGCCGTGGCCTCCAGCAGGACTTCGCTGAAGGTTCCGTCCTCGCTGACCTGAGTCGCCACCACGGAGGCGCTCCCGAACTGGAGGAGCTGGTCCCGGATGGCCTGCCAGACGGGCTGGTCGCCTCCCTGGAAGAGCGCATCCATGACGTAGCCGCGCAGTTGATTGCGGGGCAGCCCCACCAATTGGCTGAAAGGGCCATTGGATTCGAGGACGCGACCCTGGTCGTCCACCAGCCACATGGGCTGGCGGGGATCGAGTCCCAGGGCCAATCCGGGGAGTTCCGCAGGTCGCGATTTCTCGATCAGGGCCAGAGCCATGCGGAGCCCCTGGCCCCGTCCCTCCACCCACGCTCCCTGCTCCCGCAGCCACTTCAGCTGCTGGAGGGCGACCAGGCCGAGAAGCAGTCCCGCGAGGAGGGCCGATGGCCAGGAGAACCGCGGCGCGCCTGGCGGCAGCAGGAGCTGGGCAAGCGCGCCCGCGCCCAGGGTGGCGGCCCCCACCAGGGGCATCCGCAACTCCAGTTGGCGACCGTGGGTCCACCGGTAGGCCAGGTCTGAGAGGACCAGCCAGAGCAGGGCTTCGAAGGCCGCACCGATCCAGAAGCGCACGACCTCCTGCCAGGGCAGGTGGAGCCTCGCCAGGAAGAGGGCGAGGAAGAGGCTCGCTCCGCCGACCCCCACGGCCAGGCGCCTCACCCCCTGGACGCCCTCCCGCTGGGCCTGCAGGAAGAGGGTGAATCCGAACAGGGCGGCGCCGAGCTGGGCCGCCGGCAGGGGCAGGCCGGTGAGGAAGGCCCACGGCTGTGCCAGCACGGCGAGAATGCCGCCCAGGAAGTAGCCATAGCTGAGGCCCACGCGCCCCCTGCGGCGGAAGATCCAGAACCCCAGCCAGGGCGGAAGGGGGAGCAGGAGGGCGGAAACCAGGTCCGCGAAATCCATGGCGTGCATCAGAGGAGCGTGGCGGGCCAGAGACCGCGGAGGGCGTTCAGGCACCAGAGCTGACCTTGAGCGCAATCTTCGAGGGCGATGGGAGCGTGCTGCACCCGCCAGCCCCGCTCCTCCGTCCAGCGGGGGAGGTCCATGCGCTCCGCCACGCTGGCCACGCGGCCTTCGATTGGCGGCAGGGTCAGGAATTCTTCACGCTCCAGGGCGACGGTGGCGATGGCGCTTTCGGCCAGGGTGCCGTCCGGCCACAGCAGCAGCGCATCCTCCGCCCCCTGCCGCCAGGCCTCGGAAAGAACCTGGGGCCGCCAGGGGCCGGAGAGCCCCTTGTGGAGTGCCAGGGGATCGGGCCGGAGATCTCCCATGGGATGCGGCATGGGCGCGAGCCGGTAGGGCGCCGTGGCCTGGGGAAGAGGCTCCAGCCGGGCATCCAGGAGGTTGAGGTCCAGGTGGAGTTCCAGCCGCAGCGCCGCCTCGGGAGCGGCATGGCGCTCCAGCCAGCGGCGGAGCTCCCCGGCGGCCTCGTCCAGCCACGCGGGAGATCGGCCCAGGGCGCCAGCCCCAGCCTGCAGGCGATCCATATGGGCGTCCAGGTGCAGGGGCGATCCGTGGCGCACGGGCAGCGCGGTGCGGGGGATCGCGCCGGCATGGACGTCCACGCCGGACAGCGTGGCGCCCGGCCCGAATTCGGCTCGCAGAGCCGGGCTCAAGAGCCGACCACCTGGGCGGCCCAGGGTTCCTGGCGGGCCCGCCCGGCGAGCCGCACCCCCAGCGCAGCGGCTTCGAGGAAATTCCTGGGATCCGCCGCCCACTTGCCCGCCTTGTCGAAGGCGGTGCCGTGATCGGGGCTTGTCCGGATGAAGGGCAGCCCCAGGGTGAGATTCACCGCCCGGGCTGGCTCCAGCAGCTTGATGGGGATGAGCCCCTGATCGTGGTACAACGCCACCACGAGGTCGAACTCGCCCGAGACGGCGCGATGGAACAGGCTGTCCGAGGGCAGGGGGGCCGAGAACCGTGGCGCCGAGGCGGCTTTGGAATCCCTCGGGAACGGGGACGGGAGGTCGGCGAAGGGACCCGCTGGCCCCGCTTTGCGAAATGCGGCCTCGGCTCGGTCGCGGGCTTCCGCCAGCAGGCCTTCCTCGTCCCCGAAAGCGCCAGCCTCACCCGCATGAGGGTTGAGGGCGCAGAGGGCCACGCGGAGATCCGGATTCCCCGTGAGCCGGATGAACTGGTCTGCCGAGAAGGCCAAGGTCTCGGCCACGGCTTCCGCGTCCAAGTCCTCCACGACGGAGCGCAGGCTTTGATGCACCGTATGCAACACGACGGACAGGCGAGGGCTGACGAAGGCCATGCGGACGATGGGCGCGCCGGCCAGGGTCTGGAGGAACTCGGTATGGCCGGGAATGGGGTACCCGGCGAGATGCGCGGCGGATTTGGCCATGGGCAGGGTTGTCAGGGCATCCACGCGGCCGGACAGGGCCATGCCCGCAGCCCATCGGATGGCTTCCACCGTGGCCCGACCGGAAGCAGCGGAGCCGCGGCCCAGCTCCAGACGCTCCACGCGGATTTCAGGGGTGGGATCCAGCCAGAGGGCGGTGGCCGACCCGCTGGGGTCGCCCACTTCGAGGCCGCAGGCCGTTCCCAGGAAGCCTTCCGGAGCGGGGGCCGGGGCGTCCGTCCACTGCCAGAAGGCGCGCCTTCCCTCCGTCCCCTGGAGCAGGTCCACACCGGCTCGGGAGCCTACGACGGTCACGTTCCCCCAGGAGCGCAGGGTCGGCAGCGACCTCAACAGCAGCTCGGGCCCGATGCCGCAGGGATCCCCCAAGGTGATGGCGATGTGCGGTGGGCGGCTCATGGTGGTCCCGGTCGGGCGCTTCCATCCTCAGTCGTAGGCGGGGATCTCCACCTCCGCGTTCAGCGCCTCCTCCTTCTTGGTCGGGCGGCTGCGGCGGATCCGGGGCTCCTCCTCCTGCTTGTAGATGTACTTGATGTTGTGCTTGGGCACCAGGACGTTGGGTTCCTTCACCCGATTGATCTTCAGGCAGTGCTTGTCGTACCACTCGATGACGCCACGCACCTTCTCGTCGTCCTGGAGCACGATCACCATCGGCGTCTTGGACTGCATCTGCTTGAGGTAGTAGAAGCTCTCGGCGTTGGTCTGTTCAGGCGGCGCGATCTTGCGTCGGGGGCTTCCCAGCCCCTGGGGCGCGGTGGCCGCCGCCGGATTGACGGCCGGATTCGGCTCTCCGCCCGCAGTGATGGGAGGCGGTACCGGCGTCATGACCTCCCCGCCGCCCCCCTTGGCGGGGATGCCCAATTTGTCCTTGAGTTCGGTGAGGTTCGGTCGGATGAGCTTCCGATTCATGGCAGATCCTGGCCCGGTGGGCGGTGCGGGGGCATGTCAAAGGCATTGGCGTGTGGCCATTCCTTCTCAAGCCGGGCGGTGCCTGCGCAATGGCAGGATCCAAAAGCCGTAGAAGGGATGAACCACTTTGGCAGGTGCCAAGTGGACCCTGCAAGGGTGTGTCTTGATTTAGATGACGGAAAGCTGCCGGAAGTTTACGCCTGATCCTTGTGCTGTGCCAACGGCTCTGCTTGGTGACACACGGGTAGGAAAATCCGGACCCGGGTGCCCGCTCCAGGGCGGCTCCGGACTTCGATTCGCCATCCCATGGCCTCAGTGAACTTGTAGACCAGGCTCATGCCCAGTCCCGACCCCTCCTCGAAGCTGCCGGAGAAGGGCACGAACAGGCGATCCAGCTGCTCAGGGGCCATGCCGCAGCCGTTGTCTTCCACTTCCAGCCGGACCTGCCCCTCGGAAAGGCTGGCGGTGAGCCGGACCTGGGGCCGTGGTACACCTTTCACGGCCTTGCGGGCGTTGCTGAGGAGGTTCATGAGCATCCGGTGGACCCCGACCGGATCCACAAGGATGAGCGCTGGAACCGGCTCCGGCATGTCCAGGGGGAGCCCTTCGGTCCGGGGGTCCATCTCCCAGCTCGCGCGGGCTTCTTCGAGAATCCTGCCGAGAGGGAGTATCTGGCCTGGGCCGGCTTCTGGCCGGGCGAAATCGAGGAAGCCCGAGACGATGGCGCCCACCCGCTGGGATTCCCGGTCCAGGATGCCCAGTACGCGCGACCTGACATCCTCAGGAGCCTCCGGTCGCCGCAGCAGCTGAACGCATCCGCTGATGGAGGCCAGCGGGTTCCTGAGCTCGTGGGCGAGGCCGGCCGCCAGCTGCCCGATGGATGCCAGCCGCTCGCTGATCCGCGTGCGCTCCTCGAGGGCCTTGATTTCCGTCAGGTCCTGGAACAGCAGCAGTTGACCCGTTTCCTGGCCGTTGGGGGCCCGGAGGGAGGTTAGATGTCCACCCAGGATCTGGGGAGGACGACCTGCCACCGGAAGCGCCACCTCGAAGCGGTGCTGAGCTGGGAGGGGTGGCGCCAGGGGAAGCACCTCGTGGACGGGGCGGCCCAGGGGCACGGGATGGCCCAGGATGGCGGTCGCGGCGGGATTCGCCGACGTGATGCGTCCATCCAGATCCAGTGTGATGAGACCGGAGGACATGGACTCGACGACTCGGAAGTGCAGGGCCGACAGCTCGTCCACGGTGGCTTCGCTGGCGCTGAGGTCTGTGCGCAGGCGGTCGAGGTTGCGGCGGATGAGCACCACCACCAAGGTGGTGGCGAAGATCTGCAAGGAGGCGATGCCGAGCAGGAAGGGCAGGTGCGTGCCATCGGGATCCGTGGTTTCGCCCGACAACCCGAAAGCCGGAAGCAGCCCGAAGGTGAAGCCCAGCACCAGGATGATGTGGGTGATGGATGAGACGACGCCCACCCAAACGATCTCCGAAGTGCCCAGGTAGAAGGCGGAGGCCAGCACGGGGAAGATGTAGAGGGTGGAGAAGCGCTCATGGGCCACCCCCTGGTACGCGATCACCAGGGTGACCAGGGCCAAGTCCAGCACCAGGTTCCACCAGATCCAGGGCAGGGCGGGCGTAGGGAAGATCTGGTCCCGGGCACGGAGGCCGAGGCTGGCCTCCCAGATCGACTCGAGAAGCAGCAGCGCCAGGCAGGTCAGATACAGATCCTCGCCTGCGCCCACGACGCGCCCTTCGGCGGGCAGGGCGAGATGCAGCACGAGCAGGCCGAAGCTGGCGTAGAGCCGGAAGGCGAGTGGAAGGAACGGCTGGCTGGCGTCCGGGGCGCCCAACCGCCCCAATGTGCGCTGGAGCATAGGGTCCAGCATGCCCGAATCTGGCATCCTAGGACCATGCCTGACCCTGCCCCCGTTCCCTCGCCTTCCCTGCGCGCCGCAGGCATGCGGCAGACGCCTCAGCGCGAGGGGATTCTCCAGGTCCTCCGGAATTCGGATCGTCCGCTCACGGTGGAGGAGATCTGGGAGCGCATGCCGGAACGCCGCTCGGGCCTGCCCACGGTGTACCGCAACCTCGAACGCTTCGTGCAGGAGGGCTGGGCGGAGAGCATCATGGGCCCGGACCAGGTGATGCGCTTCGTCCGCTGCGACTCGCGTCGGCATCACCACCACCTCCAGTGCGAGCGGTGCGGTCGCACGGTGGAAGTGGACGCGTGCGGTCTCGACGAATCGCTGATCGAACTCGAGACCCTGTCGGGATTCCGCATCACCCGGCATCAGCTGATGCTGTTCGGACTCTGCCCTACCTGCCGATCCGAAAAAGACCGTTGACCGTATCGCGCGCCATTGCTAGTCTTGATGTCTCACGCGGGTGTAACTCAGTGGTAGAGTGCAACCTTGCCAAGGTTGAAGTCGTGGGTTCAAATCCCATCACCCGCTCCACTCCACCCGGGCCGCGCAAGCGGCCCGGATCATGTCAGAAGCCTCATCGCACCAAACGCAAGGCGCCGTAGCCAAGTGGTAAGGCCCGGGACTGCAAATCCTGTATTCATCGGTTCGATTCCGATCGGCGCCTCCAACCAGCCCCCGCAAGGGGGCTTTTTCGCGTCGATCGGAATCGAAGTCGCGGATGGCGCGCAGGTAGGCCCCGCCGGGGACGCCACTCGATGTGCCGTCCCCGGCGACCAGGGCCGTGCGCAGCCAGCCGCGCGGCGGGAACCGGATTCCGATCGGCGCCTCCAACCACCCCCCGCAAGAGGGCTTTTTCGTGCGCCGATCGGGGTCGAAGTCGCGGATGGCGTGCGTTCGTGCTGTTACGGTGGTTCCGGAGATCCCCATGAAACGCGTCGCGGCCCTCTTCTGCGCCAGTCTCCTCGAATGCCTGCCGGGCCTCGCCCAAGCTTCGCTCTCCACGGTTCCCGCCCCCCTTCCGCGGCCCACGGTGGAAGAGGTGAGGAAGGCCATGGGCATTCCCTCCCAGGGAGATCTCCGGGGTCAGCAGGACGCCGTGGGGTTTGCCTCGACACCGAACCAGATGGCCAAGGTGTGGGAACGGGCCGCTCTTCCGCCGGCCCCAGAAGCGCTCGGGCCCATGCCTCCCCCTGGGGTGGCAGGTCTCATCTGCCCCCACGACGACTACCTCTATGCCGGCCGCGTATATCGCCGGCTGATCCCGTTGGTGAAGGCCAGGACCATCGTCCTGGTGGGGGTTTTCCACAAATACCGCCGCTTCGGCGCCAAGAACGCCCTGGTGTTCGATCCTTACCGGGCCTGGCGCTCCCCGGATGGCGAGATCCCTGTCTCCGGCCTGCGGGAGGACCTGCTGAAGCGGATCCCCGCCATGGATGTCATCCAGGACGCGGCCATGCAGGACAGCGAGCACTCGGTCGAGGCCATCGCCTACTGGCTGAAACACCAGGACCCGAGCGTCGAGATCGTGCCCATCCTCCTGCCCTCGGCCTCTTTCGAGCGGTTCCAGGAGTTGGCCTCCCACCTCGGCAGGGCCCTGGCGGAAAGCATGCGGGCACGTGGCTGGACGCTCGGCCGGGATCTGGCCATCGTCATCTCCTCCGACGGCATTCATTACGGCGAGGACTTCAAGTACACACCCCACGGCAGCGGCGGTGCGCAGGCCTACACCGAGGCCATCGAGCGCGACCGCCAGCTGCTGAAGGGGCCCCTGGCCGGGTCGGTGACGCCGGCGAAGGCCCGGGCCTTCTACGAGGCGGTGGTCAATCCGCAGGATCCCGACCAGTACCGCATGCCCTGGTGTGGTCGGTTCTCCATACCCTTCGGCCTTCTGCTCCTGGATGAAACGGCCAGGAGCCTAGGTCGGCCCGCTCCGGTCGGGCACCCCGTCGCTTTCGGCACCTCCATCAGCTTCCCCCAGCTCCCGGTTCGGGACCTGGGCCTGGGGGCGACCGCGGAGGCCAACCTCTGCCACTTCGTGAGCTACCCAGGCGTGGCCTACACCCTGGGCGGGCCGTGACCCCACTGTCTCACTCTGGCCGGGCGCTGATCCAGCCGCCGCCCAGCACATCCCCGTCCCGGTAGAAGACCACAGCCTGGCCCGGGGCGATGGCCCGTTGGGGTTCATCGAACACGACCTTCATCCGGCCATCCGGCAGGGGGATCACGAGGGCGTCAGCCTCGGGAGCCCGGCTGCGGATGCGCGCCTGGCAGACCAGGGGGCCTCGGGGCGGGGCATCCACCCAGCTCAGCTCTTGGGCCACCAGCTCCCGGCTGAAGAGTTCGGACTCGCCGCCCACCCAGACGGTGTTCGTGGCGGGTTCGACCCGGACCACGTACAGGGGTTCGGCGAAGGCGATTCCCAGCCCCCGCCGCTGGCCCACCGTGTGCCGCCAGTACCCGTGATGCCGGCCAAGAACGCGACCGTCGAGGTGGCGGATGTCCCCATCTCCCAGGCCTGGATCACGGCCCTCTGCTTCAAGGAAGGCATCGTAGCGGTCCTGGGTGACGAAACAGATCTCCTGGCTCTCGGCCTTTTCTGCCAGATGTAGACCCAATTCAGCACCTAGACTCCGAACTTCGGGTTTGGTCAGGTGAGCCAGGGGGAACAAAGTCCGTGCGAGGGTGGCCTGGGTGTGATGGAAGAGGAAGTAGCTCTGGTCCTTGGCCGGATCGGAGGCCTTCCGCAGGTGCCAGCGGCCATCTTCGAGCCGGATGGTCCCGTAGTGCCCCGTGGCGACGAAGGGAGCCCCCAGCGAATCGGCCCGCTCCATCAGGGCAGAGAACTTGAGGTGCTGATTGCAACGAATGCAAGGGCTTGGTGTTTCACCATCCAGATAGCTCTGGATGAAGCCCTCGATGACCGTATCTCTGAACTGGGTCTCGAAATCCATCACATAGTGGGCAAACCCCATCTCGAAGGCCACCCTGCGAGCGTCCTGGAAGTCATCAAGGGTGCAGCATTTCCCGTCTGAACTTTGAGTGGTCTTCTTGTCGAAGAGCTGCATGGAAATGCCGATGACCTCGTAGCCGCTCCGATGGAGGAGAGCGGCCATGACCGAGCTGTCGACCCCGCCGGACATGGCCGCAAGAACCCTGTCCCCAGGCCGGAGCGAGGGGTGGTCTTGGAGGGACGCTTGAGCGTGGGACAGCAGTGAGCTCACGATTCAGATCCCGAGGCGGTCAGAAAGCGGTGATCAGTTGTAATTCCTGGATTTGAAGAGCTCGTAGGCGGTTTGGTAGTAGGCCACGGTGAGGTCGTCATGCCCCTGTCCCGATGGGGCGGGGAGGTATCTGTCCTTCTCGAAGTCGTAGATCTTCGACACCCTGCTGCCGTGCAGGCCGAGGACGGTGAGGAGGCCATCCTTCATCAGGGCCACGTGATCGTTGTGATTGAACAGCAGGACCCGTCCCGATTCCGGCGTGTTCAGCGCATCCTGGCCGAACCAAGGCGCCGTGTAGGGCAGGCCAAGCAGGCCCATCAGGGTGGGGGCCAGGTCGATCTGGGACATGAGGCCATCCGAGCGCCTGGGGGACAGATGAGCCGGCGAGTAGAACATCAGCGGGATTTCGTAGGTCCGAAGGGGGATCTCTTGGCGGCCGTAGACCCTGGCACCATGATCCGCCACGACGATGAAGAGCGTGTCCTTGAACCACGGGTGCTTTTCCGCCTCCCGGAGGAACTGCCCCTGGGCGAAGTCGGCGTAGCGCACGCCGGACTCCCGGCCTCCTCCCGAGGCCTTCACGCCGATGGCTTCCAGGCCGGGACGGAAGGTGAAGGGCTTGTGGTTGGAGGTATTCATGATGTGGATGAAGAACGGGCCGCCCTTGGCCGACTGCTGATCCGCGTAGGACAGGGCCATGTCGAACAGATCCTCGTCCGAGACCCCCCAGATGTTCTCGAATCGGGGTTTGGTCTTCAGGTTGGTCCGGTCGAGGACGTCATAGCCGTTGCTCTGGAAGAATGCGTTCATGTTGTCGAAATAGCCGTAGCCGCCGTACAGGAAGGCGGTCTGGTAGCCCTGGGCCCGGAGGACGGACCCGAGGGTGGCCATGCCTTCGTGACCGGGCCGCCGGAGGATCGATTCGGTGGGAACCGGGGGCAGGGAGGTGGACAGGGCCTCCAGGCCGCGGACCGTACGGGTTCCCGTGGCGTACACATGGCTGAACCAGAGCCCCTTCTGGGCGAAATGGTCGAACTCGGGCGTCCAGTCCCGGGATGATCCGTAGAGGTGACTGAATTCGGCGCCGAAGGATTCGCTCGATACGAGGATCACGTTCAGCTTCCCCAGGCCGTCGGGGCGGGACGGAAACTGGCGATCCAGACGGCCTTCGGACAACCGGGTGAAGGTCCCACCCCCCATGGCCAGCTGGGAGGTGAGCCGCTTTAGGTTTTCGGCGCGGGGTCGGGTGGCGTAGTAGGCGTGATAGTCGATCTCGCTGGTCCGGAGCGCCCGGAAGAAGGTGGACAGACCGTTCTCCGCCAGCTCGTTGGTGACCCGGTTCTGGGAAGCGGCGACCAGGGTGGCGGGGATCCAGGCGATGGCGATCGCCAGTGCGGCACCATAGAGGGCCATGGCGTAGCTGCGCTTCTTGAGGGTCATGGGCGTGGACAGTGCCTTCGACCAGTGGCTCCGCAGCCGCCATGTGGCGATGGCCGCCAACACGGCGCAGGCGAGGAGGATCTTGACGACGGGGTATTCCGACCAGATGTCCCCGGCCACTTCCGTCGGGTACATCAGGTAGTTCACCGAAACCAGGTTGAACCTGGAGTTGAACTCTTCGAAGAAGAAGAACTCGCAGGCCGCGAGGAAGAGCCCGCCCAGCACGTACAGGAAAGTGGCGGCAGAGGAGGCGATGGGTGCCCCGGCGCGCCCGGGTTTGGCGGGAGCCTTGAGCCACAGGTACAGGGCCAGGGGGAAGAGCACGTAGAGAGCCTGGACGGCGTCGGAAACCAGCCCTGCCGGCAGGACCCAGAGCAGGGAAGTGATGGACACCTGCGCCTCGCGACCGGACGTCAACCAGAGGGCCACTCGGAGGAGCGACCCGAGGCCGAGGTACCAGGCGGCCAGCAGCAACAGCGGGCGGTATCTGGCGGCCAGGCCGTTGTCGGGGGAGGGGGGCGTCGGTCGGTCAGCGGTCAATCGGATTCCCAAGAAGGTTCCTTTCGAATTCAGCAGCAGAAAACAAGCACGCCACTAGGAAAAGCGTGGAATGCATTTTCCCATTCTCGCATCCCCCGCGGGACCTCGTCCATGAGACCGGCTCTCAAAAGCATCAACCGGCCCTAAGAAGCGTCAGGTCCGCAGCTTCGACACGCGGAGCAGGGCGCCGGCGCCCAGGAGGAGATAGGGGGCGAGGATCCCCCAATAGGCGGGCATTTCGGAGGCTCGGGCCGCGCCTCCGAACAGCGTCTGGAGGCCGAAGAAGACGAGCCCACTGACCAGTCCGGCCCCGATGGCCTGGCCGCGACCCCCACGGGGGCCCGGGAAGGTATAGGAGAGCATGGCCAGGACGAGCAATGGCCCAGCCAGCCAGCCCAGGAGGCGGCTCCACAGCAAGTACGAGCGCTCGGGATCCGGCGCCCACCGCTGCCATTGGATCAGGTCGAGGGTCGAGGCCTCGGCTGCGGAAGGAGCCGTCCGGAGGGCCCGGTCCGGGAAGAGGTCCTGGGTGGCCGGGCCAGCCACCAGATGGGCTCCCCCCCAAGCCAGAGCTTCCGACCGTTCGGCGCCGGGCTGCCACCGAAGGAGGATGGGGGCCTCGCCCGGAGCCTTCAGGGGGAAACCCCATCGGGTCTCCGGCGCCAGGTGCCACAGGACTCCTGTGGAGCCGAGGTACATCCACGGCGTGGATGAGGAAGATCCCCGTGGCCGCTGCAGGATCTGCTGATACAGGGCCCGGGCCTGGGTCCTGGCCAGCGGCGCCAGGCCCGCCTGGAGGAGGAAGGTGGCGAGGACCACCGCACCCCAGGCGAACCGACTGGCCCAGATCCACTGGAGCAGGCTGACCCCACCCGCGCGGATGGCCAGCCATTCCCGGTTGAGCGCGGCTTCAGAGAGGGCGAGCATGCTGCTCAGGAGGAAGGAGATGGGGAAGGCAACCTCCAGGAATGGTGGAAGATTCCACACCCAGTATTTAATGAAGACAAATAGATGGATGTTGTTCTTCGACAGGTCTCCAGCAAGGTTCGAGAACTCGATGAGGAGGTCCAGCGCCAGGAGGCTCCCCAGGGTCAACCCCCAGTTGCGCCACCAGGCCAACGTAGACCAGTGCCGAAAAATGCCGCGCCGCGTCCCCTGGCCGTGGATCCAGCGGAGGATTGAGGTTTTTGCGGCCGACCAGCGCGCATGCAAGGGAGTCAGGTGCAGGGCGCGGGTGAGCGGACGAAGCCATCGGGAGAGGATGCCCCGGCGGGTCCGGTGAGGTGAAAGCCGATGGCTGAGGATCAGCCAGCCAGCGCCAAGAAAGAGGAAGGGCAGGAGCAGGGTCGGATATATCGATTTAACTTTCCCGCTCAAGATCATGTTTTCAAAATATTTCATCAACAAGTAGTAGACGAGGATCACGCCCAGGCTCTTGAGGACGGCCCCCCCTCGGTAGAACCTCGGATGGCTGAAACCCAAGGCGATGCCCATGAGCAGCAGGGCAATCCCGGCCACCGGGAGGGTGAGTCGGCGACTGAGCTCCAGGGCCGACTGCTGGCGCTGGGTGTCCGGAACCGCAGTGTCCCGGTGGATCTGCATCAGGGCCCTGGAGGACTCGTACCTCAGCGGCACCGGAGCGAGGAGACGAGGGCCCGAGGGTATGGCGAACCGGAGGATCTGTTGTTCTTGCCGCAGATGGATGACACTGCCGTCCCCGGACGACTGGAACAGCACTCCCTGGAGGTCAGACAGGTGGAGCCGGATTTCCGAGCCCCCCGACAGCGTGTTCTCCAGGGCGTAGGTCATCCGGGACGCGGTCATGTGCTGTGTGCCCTGAGGCGTTGATTCCATCAGATGGATCTGGCCGTTCTCCGAGACCCAGATGGCGGTATCCGGGGAACCCGGGGGGTGCCAGGGGGGGCTCCCGGGGCGAAGGAACCTGGCCTTGGCCTCCTCGGACATCTTCTGGCGCAGGGTCTGTTGGAGGCCCGCCGAGACCGGCACCAGGACGTGGGCGTTGACGGAAGCCAGCACCAGGAGGCCGCAGGCCATGATCAGCCAGGGGAAGGACCAGGTTCGGCGCCCCGCGCCGAGCCCTTGAGCCGCAACGAGTTCGGATCCCTCCATCATCTGCTGCGTCCCCAGCAGCCCCCCGAGCACGGCCGCCATGGGGAGAACCATGGAGAAGGTTTCCGGCAGGGACAGAAGGAGAAGCGGGAACATCCAGCGCAGGGGGGCGCCCTGGGAGAAGATCTCCCGCGAGATGGCGATCATCTCCCACGAGACCAGGAGGAACCCATAGAAGAACAGCGCCCCCAGGAAGGGGGTCGCCCAGCGGCGCAGGATGTATCGGGTCAGAACGGAAGGCACTCGAGGTCCAGATTTAGCTTTCGATAATGTATATTATGTAACCTTGGAACCAACCTGGAAACCGGGGATGGAACTCACAAGACCTTTGCTGTCAAGAGGTCATGGATGTGGATGAGGCCGACAGGGCGATCTGGCTTCCCCACCATGAGGAAGGTGATCTTCCGGGCCTCCATGTCACTGGCGGCTTCCAGGGCCAGCGCGTCCTCCCCGATCATCGCGGGAGTCCGGCTCATCATCTGCTCGGCCTGGAGGTCGAGCGGGTTCCTTCCTCCCTTCTCCGCTCCCTCCAGGGCGCGGCGGATGTCCCCATCGGTGATGACACCCAGGAGCTTTGGGCCCTCCATCACGCTGGCCATCCCCAATCGTCCTCCCGTCATGGCCCGCAGCACCTCGGTCAACCCGGACGAGGCCGGGACCATCGGCCAGGTTGTATGCATCAAGGCCTTAACCTTCATGAGCTTCGCTCCCAAACTTCCAGCGGGATGATTCAAGGCGAAGCTGTCCCGGGTGAATCCTCGACGGGACATGAGGCTGGCGGCCAGGAGGTCTCCCCAGATCAGCTGGAGGGTCGTGCTGGCCATGGGGGCCAGATCCAGAGGGCATCCCTCACCCTGAGGGAGCCGGTAGCAGAAGGTCCAATGCGCTGCCTGCCCCAGGCTGCTTTCGGGACGGGCGGTGATGGCCGCCAGCGGGGTGCCCAGGCGGAGGAGGCTTGGCAGCAGCCGGACGAGTTCTTCGCTCTCCCCGCTGTTGGACAGGGCCAGCACAGAATCCTCGCGGGTCACCATCCCGAGATCTCCGTGCAGGGCTTCTGCCGGATGCAGGAACAGGCTCGGGCATCCCGTGGAGGCCAGGGTGGCGGCAACCTTTTGGGCGACGAGCCCGGACTTGCCCATGCCGGTGAGCACCACCCGGCCAGAGCGGGACAACACGCTGCCGCACCAGTCATCCACCTGGACGGGATCCCAGGTATCCCGCAATTCCTTGAGGGCGGCCTGAGCGGCCTCAAGCACCGCCTGTCCGGCTTCCTGGGCCCCTGTCGCGTGATTCTGATCCTTCACGGTTCCGGCTCCGATGGCATGGTGAACAAAGGGTTCATGCTACCAGTCATTCTCCATCCTCATGTCCCGGCCCGCGCCCCTTCCCTTCGCGGCCGATGCCGCCGATGGGCTGTCTCCGCGTTTGCTACACTGGCCCCGGCCCTGTAGCTCAGCGGTCAGAGCTGGCGGCTCATAACCGCTTGGTCGTGGGTTCGAACCCCACCGGGGCCACCATCTGCGCGGGCCGCTCTCGCGGCTCGCGCAGGCGGCGTCGGGCTCAGACGATCCACTTCCGCAATTCGCCTTCCGCGAAGTTCAGGTGCGCCAGCATGGCTTCCGAGGCCTTCTGGGGCGAGCCCGAACGGATGGCCTGCAGGATCTCCGAGTGCTGGTCGATGATCCTCTGCGCGTTCTGGACGTTGTCCTGGTACAGCTGGCGGCGCGCCACGGAGTTGGCCTTGGCGAACTCCTCCGACACCGTCTTGAAGAGCTTGGTCAGGAGGCTGTTGTGAGTGGCCTCGGCCACCGCGTAGTGGAAGGCGGCGTCGAACTCCTCGCCCTTCTCCGAATCCTGGAGGTTGAGCCGCTCCCGCATGTTCGCCAGCATGGACTCGATCTGGTCGAGCTCTTCGAACGTGGCCCGCTGAGCGGCCAGGCTGGCCGTGGCGGTCTCGAAGATCCGGCGCATCTCGAACATGTCCAGGAGTGAGTTGCGCTCCACCGCCAGGAACATGGCCAAGGGGCGGATGATGTCGTCGGTCTCAGTGCCCCGGACGAAGGTGCCCTCGCCGGGCCGGATGTCGATGATGCCGAGCATCTCCAGCGTCCGGATGGCCTCGCGCACCGAGGCCCGGCTGACCTGGAACCGGTCGGCGAGGTCCCGCTCGGCGAGCAGCTTGTCGCCAGGCTTCAGCTTCCCCTCGGCGATGAGGTGCTTGATCTGGTCCACGATCTCTTCGTAGAGGCGTTTGGTCTTGATCGGGGTAAGTTCCATACTCATAACATCCTAAGTGACGAAAAGCGAATGAGATGCGAAATGTGACCAAAAACCGGATTCTTGCGTATGGTCTGACCACTAGACCCATTGTAGGCTTCAGCCAGGCTCTTTTCCAAAACTCTACCTTTTCATCTCCTACCCCCCCTATCCCTGGAGGCTTCATGACCCCCTGG
The DNA here is from genome assembly GCF_022808935.1 of Geothrix sp. SG200. Lineage (GTDB taxonomy): Bacteria > Acidobacteriota > Holophagae > Holophagales > Holophagaceae > Geothrix > Geothrix alkalitolerans. Next base: position 1,177,936 of record NZ_JAKZFR010000001.1, on the reverse strand, counting down.
ACCCAAGTCTATTCCCCGGTAGCGGGGAATATCTTTCTCTCCGCACTGGTGGCCGCGTTGCCAGTCTTCGTGTTGCTGGGCTTCCTCGCCAAGCACGTGAAGGCCCACTATTCAGCCATCCTGGGCCTGGTCACCTGTTACGTGGTGGCCGTCCTCGTCTACAGGATGCCGGCCGGCATGGCGGGCATGGCCGCGGTGCACGGCGCTCTCTATGGCCTGCTGCCCATCGGCTGGATCGTGCTCAACGCCATCTTCATCTACGACATCACGGTGAAGTCCGGCGATTTCGAGGTGGTGAAGCACTCCATTGCCGGTCTGGCGGCGGACCGCCGCATCCAGGCCCTGCTGATCGCTTTCAGCTTCGGCGCCTTCATTGAAGGCGCGGCCGGCTTCGGAACGCCCGTGGCAATCTCGGCCGCCATGCTGATCGGCCTGGGCTTCCGTCCCCTCCAGGCCGCGGGTATCGCGCTCATCGGCAACACGGCCCCCGTGGCCTACGGTGCCCTGGGCAGCCCGCTCCTGGCCCTCGCCGGCGTGACCGGCCTGCCGCTCGAGATGCTGAGCGCCGCCGCGGGCCGCATCCTGCCCATCTTCTCCCTCATCGTGCCCTTCTGGATCATTTGGACCATGGCGGGCCGCAAGGCGATGATGGAAGTCTGGCCGGCCTGCCTCGTGGCAGGCGGCAGCTTCGCCATCACGCAGTTCCTGGTGAGCAACTTCCACGGTCCCTGGCTGGTGGACATCATCGGCGCCATCGTTTCCATGGTCGCCCTGGTCCTGTTCCTCAAGGTGTGGCAGCCCAAGACCATCTGGCGCTATGAGCACGAGCGCGAGGAGGCCCACGAGTCCGGCCCGAGCCACAACACCGGCAAGGTCGTGAAGGCCTGGATGCCCTGGGTGTTCCTGTCCCTGTTCGTGTTCGCCTGGGGCACCCCGCAGGTGAAGACCTTCCTCAACGGCGGCCCCAAGGACAAGCCGAACTTCCTCGCCGGCTACACCGTCAAGAACTTCGAGATCCCCCTGCTCCACAACAACGTCCAGAAGGCTCCCCCCGTCGTGGCCAAGGTCCACAAGGAGCCCGCCGTCTGGACCTTCAACTGGCTCTCCCTCACGGGCACCAGCCTCCTGCTGGCCGGCATCTGCAGCGGCCTGCTGGCCGGGTTCGGCCCCGTGGAGCTGGTCAAGATCTTCGGCAAGACGGTCGCCCGCGTGAAGATCTCCCTGCTCACCATCGCCGCCATGCTGGCCCTGGGCTTCACCTCCAAGGCGGCGGGCCTGGACGCCACCATGGGCCTGGCCTTCGCCAGCACCGGCGTGCTCTTCCCCTTCTTCAGCGCCATGCTGGGCTGGCTGGGCGTGGCCCTGACGGGCAGCGACACCTCCTCCAACGTGCTGTTCGGCGGCCTCCAGAAGATCACCGCCCAGCAGCTGGGCCTGAATCCCATCCTCACCGCCGCGGCCAACACCACGGGCGGCGTCATGGGCAAGATGATCGACGCCCAGAGCCTTGTGGTGGCCTCCGTCGCCACGAACCAGCAGGGCGAGGAAGGCACCATCCTCCGCTACGTGTTCTTCCACAGCCTGGCTCTGGCGGCCATGGTCGGCGCCGTGATCTTCCTCTACGCCAAGGTCCTGCCCGCCAACTGGATGCCCCAGCTGCCTCCGGCCCCTGCCGCCGTGACCTCGGCTGCTCCAGCCGCCACGGCCGCTCCGGCCACCCTGCCCGCCCCCGCCCCTGCCAAGTAGGCCGGGCGGCATCTTGACGTAAGACCCGGGTCCCGCCGCGCCCAGCAGGCCGGCGGGACCTTTTTCCGCGATACCCCGACCAGAGGATGTTTCTCATGAGCACCGCCACCGCCACTTCCCTGAGGGATTCCCTCGTCTCCATCGTCGGGCCGGACCGCGTGCTCGACCGCCCCGTGGACCTGATCGCCTTCGCCGCCGACGCGAGCTTCTACCGCCTCATCCCCAAGGCGGTGGTCTTCGCGGCCGACGTGGAAGAGGTCAAGTCCCTGTTCCGCGTCAGCCACGAAACCCGCACCCCCATGACGTTCCGGGCGGCGGGCACCAGCCTCTCTGGCCAGTCCGTCTCGGACGGCATCCTGGTGGAGGTGGCCCGCAACTGGCGAGGCATCCAGGTGCTGGAAGGCGGCGCCAAGGTGAAGGTGCAGCCCGGCGTCATCGGCGCCCACGTGAACCATGCCCTGCGGGCTTACCGCTCGAAGATGGGCCCCGATCCGGCCTCCATCAACACCTGCACCGTGGGCGGCATCCTCAACAACAACTCCAGCGGCATGTGCTGCGGCGTGGTGCAGAACGCCTACCACACGCTGGAGTCCCTGACCTTCGTGCTTCCCTCCGGCACCGTGATCGACACGGCCGCGCCCGATGCCGACCAGCGCTTCCGCGAGGCTGAGCCTGCCCTGGCCGAGGGGCTGCTCAAACTCAAGGCCGAGATCGAGGCGAACCGCCCCCTGGCTGAGCGCATCCGGGCCAAGTACCGGATGAAGAACACCACCGGCTACTCGCTGAACGCCTTCATCGACTTTGCCCGGCCCGTGGACATCTTCCGGAATGTGCTGGTGGGTTCCGAGGGCACCCTGGCCTTCATCGCCGAGGCCGTGCTGAACACCGTCCCCGATCTCCCCGTCAAGGTGACGGGCTTCCTGATCTTCCCCGACCTGCATGCCGCCTGCGCGGCCATTGTCCCCCTGCGCGACGCCGGCGCCGCGGCCCTGGAGCTGCTGGACCGTGCCTCGCTGCGCTCCGTGGAGAACCAGGCCGGCACGCCCGCCAGCATCAAGACGCTGCCCGAAGGCGCGGCCGCGCTGCTGGTGGAGTTCCAGGGCAAGGACGAGTCCGCCCGGGCCGAGCTGGAGCGCTTGGCTCTGGACGCCGCCGCCCACCTGACGCTGCTCGAGCCCGCCCGCTTCACCCACGATCCCGTGGAGCAGGCCCTCATGTGGAAGATCCGCTCGGGCACCTTCCCCTCCGTGGGGGCGGTCCGCCAGCGCGGCACCACGGTGCTCATCGAGGACGTGGCCTTCCCCATCGAGAAGCTGGCGGATGCCGCGGTGGACCTCACGAAGCTCTTCGCGAAGCACCGCTATGACGAGGCCATCCTCTTCGGCCACGCCAAGGACGGCAACCTGCACTTCGTCATCACCCAGTCCTTCAACGACCAGGCCGCCGTGGACCGCTACTCCGCCCTCATCGACGACGTGGTGGAACTGGTGGTCAAGAAGTACGACGGCGCGCTCAAGGCCGAGCACGGCACCGGCCGCAACATGGCGCCCTTCGTGGAGGCCGAGTGGGGCCCCGAGGCCAAGGCCGTCATGGAGCGCCTGAAGGACCTGGTGGATCCTGCGCGGCTCCTGAACCCCGGGGTCATTCTCAACGCCGATCCCCACTGCCACCTGTCGAACCTTAAGCCCATGCCCGGCGTGGAGGAGGAAGTCGACAAGTGCATCGAGTGCGGCTATTGCGAACCCAAGTGCCCCAGTCGCGAGCTCACCCTCACGCCCCGGCAGCGCATCGTCGTGCGCCGCGAGATGGCCCGCCTGGAGGGCAACCGCGAGAACCCCACCCTGCTTTCCTCCCTGCAGGAGGCCTTCCCCTACATGGCGCTGGAAACCTGCGCCACCGACGGCCTCTGCGCCACGGCCTGCCCCGTGGGCATCGACACCGGCCAGCTCACCAAGCGCTTCCGCCGCGCCAGCCACAGCCGCCGGGCCCAGAAGATCGCCCTCTCCGTGGCCCGCCACTTCGCCACAGTGGAGCCGACCATGCGCCTGGCGCTCCGCTCGGGCCACCTGGTCCAGAGCATCTTCGGTCCCAAGGCCATGCCCTTCATCACGCGGACCATGAAGGCCTTCGGCGCCTCCCACCAGTGGAGCCCGGAGATGCCCAAGCCCGCGAAGGCGCCCCTGCCCTCCACCTCCCTGGAAGGGGCGCAGGCCATCTACTTCCCCGCCTGCCTCTCCCGCATGATGGGCCACCTGCCCGGTGAGCCCGAGGAGATGAGCCTGGTGGAAGCCCTGGTGAAGGTGTCCCAGCGGGCCGGCTACCCGGTCCACATCCCCTACGATGTGGAAGGGACCTGCTGCGGCGTGCCCTTCAGCTCCAAAGGCTATGACGAGGCCCACCGCTACACGATCAACCGCACCATCGAGAAGTTCTGGGAGTGGACCCAGCAGGGCCGCCTGGCCATCGTCATGGACACCAGCCCCTGCACCTACGGTGTGCTCACCAGCCGCGGCTACCTCACGCCCGAGAACCAGGCGAAGTTCGACAAGCTGAAGATCCTCGACAGCCCCTCCTTCGCCCATGACGTGCTGCTGCCCCGCCTGCGCGTCACGAAGAAGGTCGACTCCGTGGTCCTCCACCCCGTCTGCTCCATCACCAAGATGAACCTCCTGCCCAAGCTGGAGGGCGTCGCCAAGGCCTGCGCCGACAAGGTGCTTGTGCCTCGTGATGCCGGCTGCTGCGGCTTCGCCGGAGACCGCGGCTTCACCCACGCGGAGCTGACGGCCTCGGCCACCAAGCACGAGGCGCGGGAGGTGAAGGCGCAGGCCTTCGACGGCTACTACGCCAGCAGCCGCACCTGCGAGGTAGGCATGACCCGTTCCACAGGCCAGGTGTATCGTAGCTTCCTGTACCTTCTCGAATCCGCCACCCGACCGGAGGCCTCCAAGTGAACGGTACCAAGCCCAAGAAGGTCTACTTCTACGGAACCTGCCTCGTGGACCTCTTCTTCCCCGATGCCGGCATGGCCGGCATCCAGCTCCTTCGCCGGGCTGGCGTGGAGGTCGTCTTCCCCGACGGCCAGACCTGCTGCGGCCAGCCCGCCTTCAACTGCGGCTACTTCGAGGAGGCCCGGGACGTGGCCCGCACCCAGGTGGCCCTCTTCCCCGAGGACCTGCCCGTCATCCTGCCCTCCGGCAGCTGCGCGGGCATGATGAAGGTCCACTACCCGGAGCTGTTCCACGGCCAGCCGGACGAGGCCAAGGTCCGCGCCTTCAGCGCCCGTGTCTACGAGCTGACCCAGTTCCTGGTGGATGTGCTGGACGTGAAGCTCAAGGATCTGGGCGAGCCGGTGAAGGTCACCTGGCACAGCTCCTGTCATGCCGTGCGCGACCTGGGCCTGAAGGGTGAGCCCCAGGCCCTCATCGGCCAGCTTGCGAACGTAGAGCTGGCACCCCTCGCCCGGGAATACGAGTGCTGCGGCTTCGGCGGCACCTTCTCCGTGCGCCACCCGGAGGTCTCAGGGGCCATGGTCGCGGACAAGATCGCCGATGCCACCGCCACGGGGGCCTCCGTTGTCCTGTCCACGGACGGCGGCTGCCTGATGAACGTGAACGGCGCGCTGGAAGCCAAGCGCAGCGGGCTCAAGGTCCAGCACATCGCCGAATTCCTGTGGGAGCGCACCCGTGCACGCTGAGAACGAAATCCATTTCAGGGATGCCGCCGCCAAGGCCCTGCAGGATCCCCAGCTCCGGGCCAACTTCCGTCGCGCCATGGACGGCCTCATCACCAAGCGCAAGGCCCAGTTCCCTGATCCGCGGGATCTGCAGGACCTGCGCGACCTCAGCACAGCCATCCGCTCGCGCAGCCTCCTCTGCCTTCCGGAGCTCCTGGAACAGCTGGAGGCCAGCTGCACGAAGAACGGCATCAAGGTGCACTGGGCCGAAACCTGCGAGCAGGCCAACGAGTTGATCCTCGGGCTGCTCGAGGCCCGCGGCGCCAAGACCATGGTCAAAGGCAAGAGCATGGTCTCCGAGGAGATGCACCTCAATGCCTTCCTGGAGAAGCACGGCATCGAGGCGCTGGAATCCGACCTGGGTGAGTACATCATCCAGCTGGACGGCGAGACGCCGAGCCACATCATCATGCCCGCCATCCACAAGAACAAGGACCAGATCGCCCGGCAGTTCAGCCAGAAGATCAAGGACGCCAAATACACCGAAGACGTGGACGAACTCACCGCCATGGCCCGGAAGGTGCTGCGCGAGAAGTTCCTTCGGGCCGACGCCGGCCTTTCCGGCGTGAACTTCGCCGTGGCCGAGACCGGGACCCTCTGCCTGGTGGAGAACGAAGGAAACGGCCGCATGAGCACGCATGTGCCGCCCATCCACATCGCCGTCATGGGCCTGGAGAAGGTGGTGGCACGGCTCGAGGACGTGGCCCCGCTCTATTCGATCCTCACCCGGTCGGCCACGGGCCAGGCCGTGAGCACCTACTTCAACCTCATCACCGGCCCCCGCGGCGCGGATGAGAAGGATGGACCGCAGGAAGTCCACCTGGTCATCCTGGACAACGGCCGGTCGCGGATCTACGCCGATCCCCAGCTGCGGGCCACCCTGCGCTGCATCCGCTGCGGCGCCTGCATGAACCACTGCCCCGTCTACACCCGCGTGGGCGGCCACGCCTACGAGGCCATCTACCCTGGCCCCATCGGCAAGATCCTTACGCCGCAGATGGAGGGTGTGGGCGTCCGCCACGACCTCATCCACGGTTCGAGCCTCTGCGGCGCCTGCGGCGAGGTCTGCCCGGTGGAGATCCCCATTCCCGAGATCCTGGTGCGCCTGCGCCGGGAAGCGACCCACGAGGACCTGGGCTCGAAGGTGGCTGGCAAGGGCACGGGTCGCACGGCCACCGAGGACTGGGCCTGGCGCCTCTGGGCCGGCGTGATCAAGCGTCCGGGCCTGTACCGGCTGGCCACCTGGTTCGCCACGCGCTTCGGGAAGGCCCTGCCCGCCAATGCGCCCCTGATCAAGAACTGGACCCAATCCCGCACCAAACCCGTTCCGGCCCGCCGTTCGCTAAGCGAGCGCATGCGCGCCGAGGGAGTCCCCCATGAGTGATCCCCGCACCGCCATCCTCGGCCGCCTCCGCGCCTCTGGCGAATCCGGTCCCCTGCCCGAGCTGGACACTGCCGTCCTCGAACGCCGGCAGTGGCCCGCGGCCCAGCGTCCCGCCCAGCTCCGCAAGGGCATGGAAGCGGTCCACACGGAGTTCCTGGAGGCCACTCCTGCGGACTGGCCGGCTGTCGTCCGCGCCTTCTGCGAGCGCGAGGGCCTCAAGAACCTGCTCTACGGTCCCGCCAGCGAGGCCGGCGCCGCCCTGGCCGCCGCCTGGCCCGCCGGTGGGCCGACGCTGAAGCCCTATGACCGCCCCGTGGAAGCCTTCAAGGAGGAGCTGTTCAACGGCGTGGATGCCGGTTTCACGGGCACCGTGGGCGGCGTGGCCGAAACGGGCGGCCTCCTGCTGATGCCCGGATCCACCGAGCCGCGGCTCATGTCCCTGGTGCCGCCCATCCACATTGCCCTGCTTCGCACCTCCACCATCCACGACACCTTTTGGTCCGCCGTGAAGGCCCTGGGCTGGGGCCGGTCCCTGCCCCCCAATGCGTTGATGATCTCCGGCCCCAGCAAGACCGCCGACATCGAGCAGACCCTCGCCTACGGCGTCCACGGCCCCAAGCGCCTCATCGTGGTGCTCGTGGACGATCTGGCGTAGACGCAAGCCCACCCTCGCGCTACACTGCTCCTTCATGGCTGGGTAGCTCAGGTGGTTAGAGCGAGGGTCTCATAATCCCTAGGTCGGCAGTTCGAGTCTGCCTCCAGCCACCAACAACAGGAAAGCCCCGTGGATGCTGAATCCCGGGGCTTTTTTGCGGCCTATTGTGTTCAACACTTACAGGCACCAAAATCGACGCGGACTGAGGATGGGTACTACTCAGGGGTACTATCCCGGTCTGGGATGCCGATCCACCCTGCAGCGCAACGCCTTAGGCTTGGCCAAAGTCTCGGTTGCCAATCGAATGGCGCAATCCTGCGCCCTAAGTCGGAGGCACGCCGGCGTTCATGAATGTTCAATTCTGTTGGGGCGCAACCCGTTCAGCCTGACTATGGCCGTGAATGGATTCGTTTAGGTGGGAGGACCAGCAAACAGACGCGTGCTGGAATTCCAGAAGGCTCGCCTTGGCCAGGATCGGGAACCGGATGAGAGATTCCATCCGCGGTCGATTTCGTTCGGTTACCCAGGGAATCCCGATCTGCGTCGTCAGACATTTCTGGCATCCGCCGGCCTGTCTTAGAAAGAAAAATTAAAAAAAGACGCTTGACAAAGTCATGCCGTGTGGTTTCGCAGCTAGGCTTAGGTCAGCAGGGCAGCGATTGACTCCACCGAGACCGGGGCCAGCGTTAGCTCTGCATACACCAAACATAGGCGCCTTTCAGCGCCAAGGAGGATCTATGGCAATCCGCAAGCTGGTCATCTCCTCGAAGCCCCTCGTCGTTCAGTGCTCGATCTCCCTCCGGGACTTGATCCGGCATGAGGAGAAGGCCCAGGCCCTGGACCCGACGGTGCTGCTGACACGCGTCGTCACAAAAATCCTCCGGCTGCCCACGGTCCCCCCTGGTGGATACGTCTCGCTCGGGGTCGTCCCGCTGAGCCCGAAGAAACCCGCCCTGCACGTCCACGGGGGAATTGCCCAGGCCGCAAGGCGGATCGCGGCCGAATGCGAGACCACGCCGGGCAAGCTCCTGACCGGCCCCATCTTCGAGGAGTTGATGCGCCCCTACACCCCTCCCATGTTCGAGCCCGGCGAGATCTAGACGCGACCAGGTCATTGGCGGCCATCCACCGTGGGTGGCCGCCCCAGTCTCACGACCAGACAGATGAAACGGATGGCGCATGGGCATTGAAAAGCTGAAGAACCTCATCCAGAAGATTTTCCTCGCTGCTGGCTTCACGGAAGCGGGGGCCGTTAAGGGTTTCGAGGTTTCGCCGATGCTTGTCTGGCCCCTGCTCTCAGGGGCGTTCCTCTCTCGGTTCTTTGGCGTTCCACCGAAAATCCTCACAAAGTTGGGCATTCCCTGTGGACAGGGATCCCTGGCCCAGAGCCCATTGTCGGCATTGGGGGCTCTTTTTGAGAGCATCAACAACGAGATGAGGTACCGGGTAGCTGGTGCGTGGCACGCACTGATTTCGGCAGATCCCCACATCGTAATCCCCGGGGAAGACCTACACCGGTTGAATGTCTTCACCGCCCTTACCGTGGCTGGGCTGCCCTGGGACGAATTGTTTTATCTTCTGGAATCGGGCACCGAATACGTCATCCCGACTACGGGCAAGATCCGTCGGCTGATCACCCCTACGGGCGGTGGCGGTCAGCCTCGCCTTGTGGATCGATGGGCTCACCTGGCTGCCGTCAGGTGCCTCCACGGCGGTGCGGGCCTTCGCTATAAAAGGGCCCTGCTTCCCGAATCGGACAGCCATATCAGCCTGCCGCACGTTCGCATGATTCTGAGCACCATGGATGATCCCAATAGGGCATCTTCCGACTTCGCCATCTGCGTCCCACCAGTTGCCATCGCCCAGGCTGTGGGGTTGCGCCTGCGGCTGGCACGCCACGCGCGAATCGAGCCGAATTCCTCCGAACCTGCCCAACTCCTTCTGGCGATGTCGGACAACATGTCCGACCCCGCAAGGCGGCTGACACTGCACCTTCTGGCCGCTGCTAGAAGTCGTCCCATGAGGGGGGTCGATGAAACGCAGGCGGACCCCTTCAAGCACCTGGAGGATCCGTGGCTTCAAGCCGCCCTGCTAGGCGCCGCCACCACCACCATGAGCGCCCCAAACCGCAAAGATCTGAAGCAGCGCCTTTCCAATGCCGCGGAAGAGGTCCTGATCCAAACGGACCTGGGACCTTTTAGGAAGGTGTTGGCACCGACCCTCGTTAGACACTGCAGGCGAGCGACAGCTTTTCCCACTGGCCGCTCATCGGCCCTCAACGAGGGGCACAACGGTGATGCCCCCCCTGCGGCACTGCCCCCTGACCATACTTCGTCAGGCGATACACTTCCGGGAAACACACCCCCACCCCCTACCCTGCCGGACGGACAGCGGAACCATACCCCGGAAGTGGCGGGAGTATGTCCCCACTTTGACGGGAGTATGTCCGCTAGTGCGCGGGACCATGTCCAGGCCACTAGCGTAAATGCTGTTAAACAAACAGATGGACGCTTGTTCAAGAAGAAGGATTTAAGGATTTATTTAGGAACCGTCCTCGGGCAGGTGACTGTTGGATGGCAGCGCGTGGCGGTCAGCTTCCTACGGGGTTGGCGTACCGTCGTCGACCTGATTACTTCAATACACACACATAAAATTGAAATAAAACAACAGATAGACCGCGAAATGGTCGAACCTGCAGCAACGGAAGAAGCCGTCGATTCCCAAGGGGGGTGCATTTCCCGGAATCCGTGGGAAGTGGCCGAGGACCGAACACCGTACGCCCTTTCTAACGGCGCATGCAGGCCCCTGGATCCGGTGGAACTGGACCAAATAGATCATCTCCGCCTGAACTACCCATTCGCTGTCCGCTGGCCTAGGGAACTTGTCGTCCTTCTGACTAGCTATCTCCCCCCTGGAGAAACCACTCCCCTGTCCGCGACGACAGTCAGTGAAACCTTGGCCAATGCGGACGAAAGGATCACACCCGGTCATGTCTACGCGCTTTTGCGGTGGGTAGACCAGTGCCCGGTTGTGCTTTTGGCGGCGAAACACCACCACATGCTGGAAGCCATCAATTCGATCACAATCATGGCTGGCTGGATGAGGTCAAAGGTCACCAAGGGGGTCCTAGCCGATTGGCAAACCTTTGATTTCGTAGACCCGACAAGGCTCTTCATCGGCTACCTCTGGCGTCACAACGCACCTTCGGCTTGGCGAACGGAAGAAGCCGCCCGGGCATTCGCCGAATGGTGGGTTGCGACCAAACTGCCGCATCGCGCTGGACCTGGTCCGGATCCGGCACTGGAGGCAGCACAGTACCTGCTCTCGGCCTTGGGACCCCTAATTGGTGCCTCAAGGTGGGAATGGGCCCAGTTCGCGCTGCGGGACGCTGCCTCCAACCAGGGTAGGGCAAGGTTTGACTCTTTCTGGCGGGCATTGCCCGTTCAGCTCAACAGAATCTACCGGGACCCTATCAATGACAGAAGTGAAGGTGACCGCTTCCCCGCTGAAAGGGGGAATGGGGCAGGCGAGGCTGATGCCCCTTCACACTAGTCTCTCGTGTCGGGTCGCCAGGCTAGGTCCATCGCGGCTTGGATTTCCTTCGAGGCCTGCTCATAGGCCCTCAAAAGGCCATGAAGATCATCCTCAGTAGCTTCGAACTCGCGACCGTGATCCGTCAGAAGAATTGCCCGCCGTCCATCGGCATATTCAACGACCCATCAAAAGGGATCGCATTCCCAGGCGTGTCGTAGAACCCGGAACCTCATCAATTTGACATGGGCTTGGGCCCTTGGTGCATCTGCCATTTTGCCTCCCATGGAAGCCTTAGGCAGCCTACAGAGTCGCTACCCGTTTGGGAGCCCCAGCAACTTGATGGTGCGGTCCGCCTTCCGGAATCCCCTGCCCTCCCCGTCCCTGGCCCTGCGCCGTCGGTCCTGCCCATCCTGCTCGGCGGTGCCTGCGCCGGATGGGTCCCTCGGCCCTTTGGCGCCTCCGCCTGCGGCTCGGGCGCCCAGGGCTATGCCTGGGCGCTTCCCGCCAGCCTGGGGCCACGTCCGGCTCCCGCAAGGGCTGTCCTCAGGCTACCCGTCTGGAGATGGCTTTGAGGGAATGCGCAACGCCGTCAGATCCAGTCGAGAATTCCAACGACTTCATCTAGGTCGGTTTCGATGCTGAGCAGGGTTTCGTCCATTACCTTTGCCTGGTCTGCCAGCGCAAGCCGGTCAGCACGTACTGTGTCGCGCAGGTGCCGGATGAGGTCCTCCGCGTAAGTCATCGCATCGCGATCCTGCAGGGCTTGGGCCACCACACAGGTGTCCAGATGCCCCTGAGCCGGAAAGCGCGAACACCCTGGGCAGGGTCCCCGGCCATTCAAGGCCTGCGGGCCTCCCCATTGGATGTGGGCGAGCACCGCCTGAAGCTGACGTGCCCGGAGGCCCAGACGCGCGATCTCCCTGGCATGGGATGGAACACTGCTGCCGTCCCGAATGACATAAGGATCATGAAGCTCTTCCATCATCGCTAGTCCCCCCCGTCTCAAGCCTGGCGAGATTGGTCGCTAAGGGGAGCCACCTATTTCGTTCGGGTCTCCAGGAGGGAGAAAAGCCAGCCGTGGTATTCGGCCGCCTCACCCCAGGGAAGGATCTGGTGGAGCGGAAGGGCGGCAGAGTTCAGGATCACGAGATCGTAGGCTTCGCCCATGTTGCAATAACGACTGTTGCTCGCGCGCACCAGAGGCACCCTGGGGTTCAAGTGGAGCGCGGCCCGGAACTTGCTCGGGTGGTCGTACACGAAGAGCAGTCCGATATCCGTCTGGCAGGCGAAAAGGTGGCGCCCTTCCTCGCTGATGAAGGGAGAGATGCAGGCCTTGCGAAGTCCCAGGAGTTTCGCCTCCCGTTCCAGGACGATTTTGGGGTCCGGGTATTGATCTTCGGCCTGTTCCCGAAGAAGGTCGGCGATGGCCTGCAGTCGCGCCTGCTGATCTTCTCGCGTCTTCTTGCGAAGTTTCAGCCACTCCCAGAGTTCACTCCACCGGGCCATCAGTTCCAGGTTGGCGCCAATTCCCACCATCACGGGGATGGGATTAGAAATGGCCCCAGGGCTGATCTCCAGCCCAGAGCCCTGTTCGAGGTCCCTAGACCAAAGGCCGGTGGAAGATACCAGCCGCTCGAAGGCTCCGCCGCCAGCCCCGAGTGAAATCGTAGGGCGCGATCCGATCAGGCCGGAACGTGGATCCACCGCGGTTGTCGTGTCCATGAATGCCTCCTATGCGTTCAAAGAACCGTTTGGCTGCGTATTCGGTCCCCAACCGCGCTCCTGCGAAGCGTCGGCCCGTAGCAACATCCGTAAAGGAAATCCCGACCAGCGCGCCATTCCTCCAGACGGTGAAGGGGTCGTATCCAAGCCTGGCGATCTCGATCAGCGCCTCCCCCTGCCGAAAACCCGCGTCGATCACCCGATCGATTGCCTGTCGAAGAAGTTCCTTTCGAGGTGTTTTCCCGGCCCGATTCATCTTCTTCTCACGGCAGGTTTCTCGCTTCGGCCTTGGCACACGGCCGTGAGGGTTCCTTGGGGCCTTTGGCGACTCGACGCGGCGCAGGTTGAAACGGTGCTCCAGTCGCCGCAGGCAACGCATGATGATCCGGACGTCTCGAAGCTGTTCCGAGAACACCCTCCCTTCGGAAAGCCGCGTGCCCACAATGTGAATGTGCTCGCAGGCCGTGTCCTCGTGGCCGATCACTGAGTAATGCCCCCATCGAAGGGAACGGGCAAGGTCGCTGGCAACGTCCAACCACTGCAGGGGCGTCAGAGTTTCACCAGGTGGCAACGACACATGGACGTGATGAACAGGGTTCGTGACATCCGGACGGAGCCGCTGCAGGCCTTCGTAGAAATGAACAAGATCTTCTGGATGGCTGGCCAACACCGTGCCGCCGAAGAGGTAACCCCGCATGTCTTTCTGATCCCCCTTGCCCCAGAACAGGTAGTGGAACAGCCCGCGGAAATCCTTCCCCTTCTGGGCCCCGGCGATCACAGGCGCCTCAGCTCTTCTTGAAGACTGGCCACCACCCGCAGTGTCTCCTCTACAGCGACGGCGGATGACACCGCGCCATCCCGGTAGAGGAGCCTGACTGCCTGGTTGAGGTTGTTCCCGATGGGCCCCAGGGCCTTTGCCAGCGCGAGGTGACCTTCCGATGGAAGGGGCCGCCCTGCCTGGGCGCGAAGCCAGATGGCCTTGCTGAGACTGATGCCCATGGCCTCCGCATCCCGCCGCCAGTCCTGGATATCGCGGACCCGGGCCGTGATGGTCACCTGGACGCAGCGGCATTCTTCCGGATCGCGATGCCAAGGCACAGTCCCTCCCAGGGCCTGTCGTCGTCCTCCGCGACGGACTCGCGAAGAGGAAGAGGATCAAAGCCACGCATGAACCTTCCCTTTAAGCCTGGTCCTCATCCACATGAATATCCAGGCTTCACGGAGGATGTCGCGATTTCAGCGGGGATTCGCATCAGAAGCCCGACCTAGAACTCCGTGATCCCGCCGGACACCTTCACCCCTTGCCATGGACTAGAACGCATCCTTGCTTGAGGCGATTCCCAGTCAATGATCGGAGATGGAGGTAACCTCGATCACCACGCCCAGGCCATTCATGATCGTTCCAGCAGGAAAGTCAGTGCGTGACTTTGAGATTGTTCGAGGGCTTCATGGATGACTTTGTCATCGTAGCGATGGCTCGAGATTGGCACCGCCGGCGGCCAAACGATTTCACGGCGAGTTGACGTTCAAAGCCGGGTTGGTGTTCCCAGCGAGCAAGGTATTCCCACTGGGCCGGTTTCGCGTGCAGCGCGCGGTCCCTGGGTATACAGGTGTTGAATTGGCCCAATCCCACTGGATGGGTCTAGCCTGCGTCGACCTGAAGGGCACGCATCAGCAAGGCATGAATGAATTCCGTCCCCTCGAAGATCGTCATTGGCATTGGTGGGGGTTCAATTCTTCGTAGGCCGTGCCTGGCCTTCAAGCCGGCAGCCTCAGCGCTGTTGGCGGTCTGCTTGAAACGGCCTCGTTGGGAAGCGGAAGCCCATCCTTTCTTGTCCACGGTTTGCCCGATGGCATACTCGACTTCCTCAAGTACCCCGTAAAGCTGCGGCCAGCCGCGTTGTGGATCAGCCCATAGGCGCAACGCACGCTCCAAGTGCGGATTAGCTGTTGCACCGTGCACCATGCTGTCGGCCACAGAAATCCCTGGTGGCACCGCCTGGCCGCCCACCGTGGTGGAGATGAGCGAGGATCCCTTCATTCGCAACTGGGCTCCCTCGGGAAACACGAAGGCGTCCGCCCTTCCATCTTCGTGTACGCGCTTTACGTGCCCCAGTTGAGGTCGTTTCAGGTTCGATTGCAGAAGCCGAAGGGCACCAAACTGGAGTTCTAGGAAATGCCCAGCCCGTTCCCGCACCAGGGCGGCATCCTCGATCCCTTGGAATGCCGAGCCGGTCAAGTAGGTTCTGCCTTCCTGTTCCACAACGACGCATTCCCCGGACCGGAAGTTACTCGGGAATTCCTCCAAATCAAATGCGTCCCCAAGAATCTCCACAAACCATTGGGCCATCGGAATCACCTAAGGCTGACTGATGTTCCAGACCTGTTTCAGCCGCTCCACCGTGTGATCCCACTTCGGGTCCGAGGGCCTGCATACCGTGTTCTGGTTGCCGAAGAACCCGACTTCCTTCACGGCCTTGGTCAGCGGGACCGTGTGTTCCCAATTCACGCGCACCAGGTACTCAGCAGCGTCATCGTCCTCGGCGTTGTTGAACATGCCTTTGGATGCCAGTTTCAGATTCGGATTGGCCAGGTCCGTGAGTTCCCCACCCGGGAGTTCCACCTTGAAGTCCGTCACCTTCACGGCCGGTTCTAGCACCCGGCCCACGCCCACATAGCCCTTCTTGGGGACGTTGACCCACACGCGGTCACCTGGCTTCAGGTAGTTCAGGGTGTTGCTGTACCAACGCCCACCACCACCTGAAATGAACCCGATCTGGACGGCATCCTCCCAGGTGCGGCGCTCGTCCACGCCGAATGAAACATAGAACTCCCCGTTCCAGGGGCCGCGCTCCTTGGGCTTGGGCGGGTCCACCAGGGGATCCGTGGCTTCCAAGGGATCCTGAAACCAGACGCGGCTCAGGAACTGGGCGGCGCCATCGGTGAAGACTTCGAAGAAGACGGCGTTGATGGGGATGCCGCGTTCGCCAAGATAGGCCAGGATGCGTTCGGTCTGGCTGTCCAGCTTGGCGGCCACGACCACCATCCGGTGTTCCTCATTCAGATTCACTTCGTCCAGGCGGGTGTTGAACTTCTCCAGGAAGGCCTGGTCCAGGCTCTGGCTGCCCAGCTCTGGGCGGTAGTTCTTCACGAAGCCCTGCCAGATCTCCGCGATCTGCTGGGGCTCCAGGTGTTCCACCCAGGCGGCGTAATCCAGGGCCTGGGCGGTCACCTCCCGGGGGGTCATGTGCTTCTTCAGCTCGATGACGACAAGGGAACCGTTCTCGTCCACGGCCAGCAGATCAATGAACTTCCCATAGTCGGTCCGAACTTGGCGGCCAATGAGTAGCCATCGCTCATTCAGAATGCTGACGTCCTGGAAGATGAAATCCTCCAGGAGCTCCTCCTTCCCTAGGCTTGTGGGACTCAATGCTTTCAGGCCTTGGTCGATGCGGTAAAGGGTGTGTTGGAAGGGCATGTTATGCGCTCCGTTGTAGCGTCTACTTGAGGTTCGGCTCCCTAATTCCTAATACACGCCAGAAGCACCTGTGGACATATATTCGTGTCTGCTCGTTAATCTCGCTAACGGATACGGTTCGAGCCCCTATGGTTGACCACGCGATGGAATCATAACTGTCGATTTTCAACCCGATCAGACCAACTCTATAGAAAATAGTCAAAATTTCACGTTTAAACCGGAATACATCTATAGTTCCTTCCGTATATTTCTTCGCTAGCTCCGAAATGCAATCTACCTTGTGATCAGGCATTGTCGTAAGAAAATCTAAAACTATATCTTCACATTGATTTACAAAAATTTCAGATACCGGAAATGCCGAAGGCCTATTTTTCAGTATGGAGGAAAATGTAAGTAAATTTGGATAATCGGCCGACCATTCATCCGCAAGGGAGCGGAGGCGATTTCTAGAATATTCCCCTTCAGCATCTTGCAAAATTTGGGTATTTATCGTCGAACGGCCATCTGCCTTCTGTATGCATATGTTGAAAAACATTATAACATCACGCGGCCTCATCAGGGAAATTTCACAGATATAATCTATCACCTTCTTACCAAGATGCTTCTGGGGAAGAATATCCCGGTAACTGATACGTGCCGTTGTATATCTGGATCGGATTAGTTGATTGACCCTAGAATCCAGAATCTGTTCCAATTCTTCCTTTTTCCACACGAGATCCAAGTATAAAGATTCATATTTTTCCTCTTGAAAGCCGGAGTCCCTTGTGTGCTGATATACGCGATCCAACAAATCTCTGCGAATGGCAATAATAATTTTGGCATTATGAATTCGTTTGAAATCCCTAACCGTTTCAATCAATGCACGAATTAGATAGTTCTTTAATCCATCATCCACCCACTGTTCATCCAATTTATCAATTAAAATATAATATTTAATCTGTGGATCCGATAGTATGTCGTCAATTAGTTCTATAATTTTGGCTAATTCTTGAATTTGAACCTTATTGATAACCTCTTGAGCACGGTGAATAATTTCAATTTTTTCTTCTTCAGTGGATTTGCCAGACGCCGATGATTCAAATTTAAAACCAGGTATCATCGATTGAATGGATGCCTTTAATTCGAGTTCCAATTTTTCGGTGATTTCCTGTACCCTATAATCTGTCTGCAGCCAAAATGATTGTCCCCAATTTTCAAGATACGAAAGAACCCTGTCATGTTTTTTGTTTCTGAACATTCCCTTAATTTTATCTACAACCGTCTCCTTTGACTGTTGGTCCATGATGTGAAAATGCCGCTTGATTAATTCGATCGCAAATACATGTCTCCATAGCAATTTGTAAAAAATATCTAATTTGACGCCAAGAGAGTGCAAATAACGCAAAATGGTTGAATTTGAAATATATGATAAGGCGAGTGAATCGGGTAGTAAATAAATAGAACGTTCCGTGGACTCAGAAATCCTTCTAATCAAAGCGGTCTTCCCCGCTCCTGTCCTGCCGACAATGAGCCGTTTTGCATCGAGTGTGTCCATTAAGACCTCGGTCACCCCGGTGTCAACGAAGCAATCCTCAAGAAGCGAATCGTCATCTGCATCAGTAGCCCCAATTGAATCGTTTCGCCTAAATTTGAATGGCGATTTTTCAGGGACGCTCTTTGATGACATGATGGCTTCCTTTTTTAGTTGGTATCATTTTGAAGAAAATTTGGTTTAATCCAAACCTAAAAATTCAAATAATGAACGGCCGCCTCAGAAAAAGCGCTCGATTGTTCGAGTTCCCATTTCATCCCTTTGCTCAGTCGGTCCAGAACGCCTAATAGATCATTCACCTTGCATACGATCCGCTCCTGCTCGGCGACTGGAGGCAGTGCAACGGGAAAGCCGGATAAGGATTGACCCGTGAGGTGCCTAATCGTGGCACCAGTGAAAGCTCCGCTGAGCCGCCCGGACCCAGCATCCGCTTGAATGTGAACCATGTAGAAGGCTGAATTGATTCCACCCATGGGCCTAGCTCGGTGACAGGCTTTCTGGATCACAATCGAATCCTCGGAATCCCATACCGCACATCTCCCAGGTTCGCCCCCTTCACACAATACAAGGTCGCCTCGGACGACGGAGACATCATCCAGTTCGGATTCCTCGATGCGCATCATCGAGAGATCGGTGAGATCGAACCAGCCCCATCGCACATTCGCGTTGCGAAGGTATGGTCGAGGAATTCCACGGTTCTTGCTTTTGTCGAGCATCTTGCCCAAGCGGCAATCGAAGAGGTCTCCGAATCGAACCCATTCCCATGACCGTGGTAACGCAAAGGCCCTTTCAGTCTCTGTGACCGGAACAATCGGGCTTGGCTTCCCGGCCTTGCGTTCCTTCGATTTACGCGCCCACTCGTTCCGGAGCCGAGCGAAAGCCACGGCAGCGGGCTCTGCAGATTCATCCTCGGGCAGCAACCTTCCACGAATCGCAAGCTGAAGAATCGCCTGCCGCAGGGGGGCGACATCCTCGTGTGTCGCGAAGAGTTCCTGGAATCGTTCCTGAATGCGGAGCCAGGCGGTTTCGACGTCTTCGGGGGTGGGGGCTTCGCGTAGGGCGGCCAGGGCGGAATCGCGGGCGGCGGTGCGGGCGGCTTCGCGGTCCTGGCGCTTGGCCTCTAGGCGGTCCAGCAGGGCCATCAATTCGTCCACGCGAGCGACTATGCGGCGCTGCTCGCCGGTTGGTGGGAGAGGAAGCAATGCACTCTCTAGTTTGGTGAGTGTGACTCGAGGGATCCCGACTCCAGCCATTTGGTCGCGGAGCTGTTCAAAGAAGAATCCAGAACGAATCGCATAACAAGCAAACCAAGGAACAATGCCGTCAGGAGTCTTTAAGAGACCAACGCTTGATAAAAGCGAAAAGGGTTCAGTGAGGTCATTTACGGTCACTACGCCAGTAGTCGCGCCGTCTTTGATGTAGAGGATATCTCCTGGCTCTGGATTACATCGTGAGTAAATCTCATCATGAATCGCCTTGGAGACGTAAGTAACACCGGAAAGCATTACCCCGCTGGGTTTGATATTTTTCGCCGTGACATATAGGAAGTTACCCGAAGAGCCATTTGGCGGTGAATGGTGTGTCCCGTCAGTGATCTTCAGGAATACATCAGTGAGGCGAGTCCACATCCAGCCTGAAGGTAATTCATATGGAAGGTCCGAGTTGGTGATCGGTTCCGATGCCTTCACTCGTTTGAGAGTCCCTTCTTTCACTTGCCGCAGCTTCTCGGTCTTAATTCGCTTCACCAAATGTTCAGCCGATTCCTCATCAGGGTCCTGTTCTACTAGCTTCCCCCGCACCGCCAGTTCCAGTACCAGTTCTCTCAAACGCTGGATGCCATTGGGCGCCTCTGCTAGGGTCTCGAAGTTCGCCAGCAGGTCATGGGGGGTCACTGGTCGCCCCGCAGCAGGCACGCGGCCAGGGCGGTTTTCAGTTCTCCCCGAATTCGGTCAGCCTCAGCCCGTGCCTGGGTGTAGCGCTCCAGCAGCACATCCGGGTCTTCATGGGTGTCCTGAGGGGCGTTGGGGTTCTTCAGGTCCAGGTTGTAGTTCCGTGCCTTGAGGTCCTCCACCGACACCCGCCAGGCGCGCTCATGCTCGACGCGCTTGTCCCACCAGGCGATCTCGGGGGCGAACTCCTCGAAGCGCATGGGCTTCGTCTTGGAGTAGGACTTGTAGCCTTCGGGGTAGGGGTGCTCGTAGTACCAGACATCCTTGGTGGGCTCGCCCTTGGTGAAGAAGAGCAGGTTGGTCTGGATGCTGGTGTAGGGCGCGAAGACCCCCTTGGGGAACCGCACGATGGTGTGCAGGTTGCAGGTGGTGAGCAGGTCTTCCTTGATGCGGGTCTTGATGCCCTCGCCGAAGAGGGTGCCATCCGGCAGCACCACGGCCGCCCGGCCGGTGTCCTTCAGCAGGGTCATGATGAGCACCAGGAAGAGGTCGGCGGTTTCCCGGGTGCGGTAGCCGCTGGGGAAGTTCAGCTCGATGCCATCCTCCTCCATGCCGCCGAAGGGCGGGTTGGTGAGGATGATGTCCACCCGATCCTTGGGGCCGTATTCCCGCAGGGGGCGGCTGAGGGTGTTGTCGTGACGGATCTGGGTGGGGATCTCGATGCCGTGCACGATCATGTTGGTGGTGCAGAGCAGGTGCGGCAGAGGCTTCTTCTCCACGCCACGGATGTTGGCCTGGATCTGGCGCTCCTGGTCGGGGGTCTTGGCTTGCTTGCGGAGGTGCTCGATGGCGCAGGCCAGGAAGCCACCGGTGCCGCAGGCAGGATCCAGGATAGTTTCACCCAGCTTGGGGTTGATCCGATTCACGGCGAATTCGGTGACAGCCCTGGGCGTGTAGTACTCGCCCGCGTTGCCAGCACTCTGGAGGTCGCGTAGCAGACTTTCGTAAATCTCCCCGAAGAGGTGCCGGTTCCGGGAATCGTTGAAATCGATGTCCGACTGCACCCGGTTGATGACCTGGCGCAGCAGGGTGCCGTTCTTCATGTACTGGTAGGCGTCCTCGAAGACGCTGCGGATGAGTTGGCGGCGCCGGCGCAGCAGGTCCGCCTGTCGGGCCGCGGCACTGTCCCCCTCGACCTTGGGCCCCACCTCCAGGCCCTTCAGGGCCGGGAACAGAGTGTTGTTGGCGAAGTCCAGCAGGCCGTCCCCGGTGATCCCTTCGGGATTCGCCGCCCAGGATCGCCAGCGGAGGTCCTTGGCCGTGCGAGTGTCTTCCCCTTCCTGCCAGCGGACGTTCACCAGGGGGCTCTGGAAGCCGGGTTCGACAAGTTCCTGTTCCTGCTCCCGGTCATCCCAAATCTTCAGGAAGAACAGCCAGACGAGCTGGCCGATGCGCTGGGCATCGCCATCCACGCCGACATCTTTGCGCATGATGTCCTGGATGGCTTTGACGGTGGTGCTGAGAGACATGGGATTCCTTCGGGTAATGCAGGCCAGGTGAGCCTAGCCGGTGGGAATGGACACTGGACGTCGAATCAGCCGGCCGGAGTGTAGAGGGCGGTTTCAAGGTCCCGCAGGGCCTGGTCGAACTGGGGTTTGCCGCCAAAGGCGCGCACCAGCTCCACGGGGGTGCCCAGGTCGCTGAGGGGCTTCAGGCGAAGGATCTGGCCGTCCTCCACGGACTCGATCCCGGAATCGGCGTACTTGTCCAGGAGGGCGTTCAGGACCGCCTGAGCCTGGGGGCCGTACTTCGTGAAGACATCCCGCTTCCGGACCTGGTCGGCCCGTTCCTTCCGGGTCAGAGGGGGGCGGTCGTAGACGACATGGCAGATGAGATCGAAGGGATCCAGGTCCTTGCCCACCTGCTCCTGGAGATCCTCCAGCAGGATCCCCTGCTCGCGCAGCTCCTGGAGGATGGTGTCCTTCCGGTCGGCCTCAGACCACCGCCCCAGGAAGGCATCTAGGCTGGCGAACTGCTTCCTGACGCTGGCGCGGGTGTAATCCTTCAGGGATTCGGTGATCAGCCGCCCGTCGGGGCCCAGATACTGCACCCGCTCGGCGATGACCTTCACCGTGACATTGCTGACGCGGTAGACCACCCGAGGGTCCACCGGCTCCCCAGGACCCTCCGGACCTTCGGGACCGCCGGGGTATTCGCCCTCCGGGCCTTCAATGTCATCCGGCGGCACCACATCGCCGCCGTCCGGGGGTTCGTAGACCACTTCGGGCAACCCATCGAACTCGGGATCGGCGAACTGCCGGGTGGCGCCCCGGAAATCCAGAATGGTGAACCAGAGCTTGCCGGCGTCCTCCAGGATGCGGCTGCCGCGGCCCACGATCTGCTTGAACTCGATGGAGGACTGGATGAACTGGTCCAGGACAATGAGCTTGCAGGGCTTGGTGTCCACGCCGGTGGTGAGCAGCTTGGAGGTGGTGGCGATGACGGGGTATCGCTTCTCCCCGTGCATGAAGTCGTCCAGCCGATCCGTCCCTTCGGGGCTGTCGCCGGTCATCCGGACCACAAAGCGGGCCTCGTGGCCCCGTTCCTCCGGCAGGAACTCCGGGATCAGGTTCACGAAGGCGCTGCGCATGCGCTCGGCGTGGGCGATGTCCTCACAGAACACGATGGTCTTGCCGTAGGGATCCACGCCCTTCAGGTATTCCATGACCCGGCGGGCCACGGTCATCGCACGCTGGGTGAGGATCAGGTCGCGGTCCATGTCGGCCTGGTTGAATTCCCGATCCTCGATGAGCTTCCCCTCGTCGTCCCGCTGGCCCGCCATGGGGCGCCAGCCCAGCAGGTCCCGGTCCAGCCCAACCCGGACCACCTTGTAGGGCGCCAGGAATCCGTCTTCGATGCCCTGACGCAAGGAGTAGGTGTAGAGAGGATCCCCAAAGTAGGTCTGGGTGGAGACGTCCTTGGTTTCCTTCGGAGTGGCCGTCAGGCCAAGGTGAACCGCCCCATTGAAGTAGTCCAGGATCTCCCGCCAGGCGCTGTCGGCACGGGCGCTGCCGCGGTGGCACTCGTCCACCACCACCAGATCGAAGAAGCCTGGGCTGAACTGCCGGTAGATGTTCTGGGCTTCTTCCGTGCCGGTGACGGACTGGTAGAGCGCCAGGTAGATTTCGTAAGAGGTGTCCACCTGCCGGTTGGTGATGCGGGTCATGGCCTTGCCGAAAGGGGCGAAGTCGTTCCGGTAGGTCTGCCCCAGGATGGCGTCCCGATCCACCAGGAAGAGGATCCGCTTGGCCTGGCCGCTCTTCCACAGGCGCCAGATCAAATGGAAGGCGGTGAGGGTCTTCCCGGTGCCCGTGGCCATGACCAGAAGTAGCCTGCGCTGGCCCCGGGCAATGGCCTCGATGGCCCGCTGCACGGCCACCCGCTGGAAGTAGCGAAGCTCCTTGCCATCGGCGTCCAGGTAGGGCTGGGTGGTCGCCAGCTTGGCCCCGTCGTCGTCGAGCCCCTTCCATGCGCAGTAGCGTCGCCACAGCTCGTCCGGGGTCGGGAACGCGCTCATGGCGACTTCCCGTTCGACGGAATCCCCTGCCCCGGTGCGATCGTGGATCAGGAAGCCGTTACCGTTGCTGCTGATGGCGAAGGGGGCATCCATGTCCTCGGCGTAGGCCAAGGCCTGTTGCATGCCTGCCCCGACGGTGTGGCTGGCGTCCTTCGCCTCAACCACCGCCAGGGGAATGCCCGCCCGGTAGGACAGCACATAGTCCGCCCGCTTCCGCTTCTTGCCCCGGCTGGCCATGCGGCCCTGGACCCAAATACGGCCCGCGGTGTAGGTGACTTCTCGGCGAACCTGCGTCGCCCCATCCCACCCGGCCGTCAGGATGGCCGGGGTGATGAACTGATCGCAGATGTCGGATTCCGTGAGTTGGAAGTTGTCCATGGGCAGCAATGGATGGCAAGGTCGTGGATCCAGATAAACGACCATGGTGGCGGGTTCAAAAGAGTCTACCTGTCGGGGGGTGGCGGCCGCATCCCAATTCGAATCATGGATTTCATGCAACTGCAGGGTGAACGAGGGAAACGAAATGCAAAATTCAGATACGCTTCCGATTCGTTCACAGCGTAGATGCTGCTCAACGCCTGGCCTATTACCTCTTTGAGGGGAGGGCTCAATGAATCTCGGGCGAGGTCTCCAGTCGAATTCCAGGTCCCGACCGCGGGAATCCAAGTGAACGGGAAAGCAACCGCGGACCAGGTGTTGGTGTGATTAGTGGGTCAGGTGATCCAGAGGAATGATGGGTCTGCCTTAGACCGGAAAAGGGGGGCTCAAGCAATGAAATTTTGCATTAACCAGTTATTATTCAATCACAACCAAGTGAATTGAATTCATGGTAAAAAACGAGATTAAACAGAAAAAACAGGCATTTCAAATTTTTGGGAGACCATGTGATGTGCAGCGGTTCAGCACAGAAGGATCCCCATGGACATTTCCCCTGTTATTGGGATGGCAATCACCCTGGTGGCAACCGGGGCAACCGAAACGCGGGAAGGGATTGAAGCCTTCTTGACCCAGTTCATGAAAATGCTTTCACCCTCGGCTACAGGTACTTGGAGCGAAATCTTCAAGCTGCTTGGGAGGCAGCATCCCGGCCCGGGCCGATTCCTGATTCTCGATGGAGCCTTCCTTGCAATCATGGGGGCAGACGATCCAATCAACTGGTTGATCTCATGGTTACGGGTCATTTCCGCAGCCGAAATTCATCCCATTTCCATGCCGCTGTGTGCATTGAATCTGAGTGATGGGTTCAGACGTGCAACCCTCGATGCGTATAATTACTGTTTTCCAGATGCCACAAAATTTCCAATGATCATCCTTGACGAAATAAGCCTCCTAAGGGGTCCGATCGATACTGTTCAAATTGAATTACCGCCTCATAGTTCAGTTGCCAACCTGGTAAGCAGCGTGGACCTAAAGGTTGGGGAACGAAGCCCCGGCACCGTTCGTTCCATTGGATCGGGTTGGTGTGTTCATGGCTTACGATTCTTAGAAATGCCATCATTAATGTACATTGATTCGAACTTTATAGTTCTTAATCATTTATATTTATTCGGAGTAAAGAATATTCGTACAATCGGGGATGGATCCAGGGTAGGTGGGTTTACAATGGTTTTGGCAAATAACAAGCAAGGTTGGTCGAGTGCACGACACAAGCTTCCCAAAGGGAATTGGGAAACCGGCGTCGGGATCAGGATGTTTGGACGGGATATGTCTTGGCGACGATCACTTGCGATTCGAATTGTTGATGAAGGACTTAAGGATCCAATCATTCTTCCTGATAGTTTAGGTTATTTTGAATGGTTCTGGTATTAACAGCCTGATTGATTTGACACATCTATTGCACCATTTTAGGTATTTTAAACGATATTAATGTCATATTAATATAAAGGTTTCATTCATCTGGAATTGGCGAAACCAATGATCCTTGTGACGGTTGGGAATGGAATGGAATGGAATGGAATGCAATCAGAGGAGTGAATTCCATGCCTAGGGAGGATTGCTGGCGCAATCCTACTGGTTTTTCGGACCGCCTCAAGCTCCCAGGGGTAGGCAACCCGTTATTGATCCTTTGGTGAGTCCCGGAAGATGGTCGCAACCGGATGAGCCGAGTAGTCGGACATTTTCCTGGTGGATGCGTTCACCGCGCATCGTAGCCCCTCCCCCTTCCCCAACCACGGCGGATCCCGCTTCACCCGGCTGGTCACGCCTCCCGAAAATTCGCCCCGTCTACCCGGCAATCGGCCTCACGGCCTGCGGGTCCGCGGAGCACGAATTTGCCAGGAGGAGTTTCCATTCGGCCAGCCGCCAGCCGGGCTCGCCTTGGGTGCTCCCCATGGTGGGGTTGAGGAGGTGATATGAAACCTGAAGCAGAACGTCGTCCGATCATCGTTGAAGATGAGGTCGTCAACCCGGACAACTTGCGCGCCGCGGATGCCGGCGTTGATGTTCGCACCTGGCGCGAAGCAATGCTGCTGGCGCCCATGCTTCACGAGAACCCCTTGGATCGTGCCGTGGAATTTCTTCGCATCACGGGTGGGTTGGGCCGTTTCCTTTCTTCGACGCCGGCGGACCTTGAAGCTCTGGGGCTGGAAGAAGTTGAGGTCGCCAGGATCCACGCCCTTCCCACCCTTGCAGCGAAGCTTCTGAACCACCACTACCAAACTGGTGACCTTTCGACTCGAAAGCAGCTCGCCGACGAGATCCGCCTGCGTGCAATCCAAACGGGCTGGGACACCGCCAAGGTCCTGGTGATGGGCTGGACCGAGGGAAGTCGCCGAGTTCTGGACCGGATCCTCTTTGAAGGTCACCCAAAAACAATCTCGATCGATGCCCAGCATGCGGTGCGTCTGGCTCTGACCGCCAACGTGGCGGCGTTCGCCCTGGTCGTGTGGTCCCCAGAGCCGATCTCCCTGACGGGCTGCAATTTCCAGCGGGCTGCCGACGACCTTCGCATGGCAGGAGCATTCTTCAAGCTGACGGCCACGGATTTCCTGGTCCTTACCCGCGACGGTTACATTTCCCTGGCGGTCGAGGACCAATGGATCGAATGAGTCGGGCAACGTGCAATCAGGGCCCTGGGAGCAATATGGGCTGGTACATGCACCTAGGCGGGACCGCCCCGACGCCGCTTCAACAATCGCCAGTTGGTTGTTACCTGAGTCCGTGAAGCATTCCGCTCCCACCATAGCGAAGACTGAGACCTGGCGCGGGTTTGCGGCATCCTGATTCCGAGTGGCCGGTTTCACCCGCGGGGTGAAAGCAGATGCGGATCAAGTTCGTGAAATCGGAGAAGCTGGACCTGCTGTCGGGCGCGGGGCTGAACCTGTTGGGCCAGATCCTGGAGCGGCACACTACGCTTCGCCGGGACCTGAACCGCCAGTTCCTGAAGCAGCCGCACGGCCTGGGCACCGGCGATGTGGTGACGGCCTATCGAAACAAGCTTGTCCCGATATCCAGCAACGAAGCCTGGAAGACCATCCATTGAAAGAGGAAGGAAGTGAGCAAGTAAGACTTTGGGAGCCAAGGATCGAAGGCTCAAATCATTTCGCCCCGACCACAAGACAGTCATAACATCGATTTTTGCAATACCTGAAAGCCTAGTCGCGCAAGTGGCCGGACTCTTCCCTGTCAGGCAGATGTCCCCAAATGTAAACGTAAGTCCAATGGGAGCTTCTGATGTAGTCGATCTCATACCAGACCGATCAACCCAGTGGCCCAAGGAGAGAACCTCACATGGCCTGGATTGAGGCCCTTGTTGGGAACCTTGTATTCTGGGTCAAAGGAATGAGTTTGGCGCACTTTGCAATAACGCTGGCGCCTTGGGATAAAGCCTCGAAGGCGTATTCTCCTTACGCTTGGGTCCATGGGGCGACACCCGCCCACTCACCCAGGAGGCCAGCATGACCCAGCCCGTAGCCCTCATCACCGGCGGCGCCACCGGAATCGGCAAGGAGACCGCCAAGATCCTTGCCGCCAAGGGCGCCATCGTCTACATCAGCGGACGCCGCAGCGACGTCGGAGAGGAGGCCGTGGCCGAGATCCGGGCGGCGGCTGCCGGGAGTGGCGGCGACGCCTTCTTCGTCCAGAACGACGTGGGCGACGAGGAAGCGGTCGCTAGCATGTTCTCCGACATCGTGTCCCGGCATGGACGCCTGGACATGGCCGTGAACAATGCGGGCATCAACACGGAGTCCAAGACCCTGGCGGATTCCGACACCCATGCCTTCCGGGCGATGCTGGAGACGAACGTGCTCGGGCTTTACCACTGCATGAAGCTCGAGATCCGGCAGATGCTCGCACAGGGGCACGGCTCCATCGTGAACCTGGCCTCCATCGCCGGGCTCAACGGGATTCCCTGGACCGGCACCTATGCCGCCACCAAGCACGCCGTCGTTGGCTTGACCAAGAGCGCCGCGCTCGACCACGCCACCCAGAACGTCCGTATCAACGCCGTCGCCCCCGGCGCCATCCACACCGACATCATCGACGCCTCCATCGCCCTCGGGGTTTACGACACATCTGCCATCGCGGCCATTCACCCCATGCAGCGGATGGGCAGGCCCGAGGAGGTCGCCCGCGCCATCTGCTGGCTGCTTTCCGACGAGGCTTCCTTCGTGACCGGCCACATCATGAACATCGACGGCGGCTTCCAGGCCAAGTAGACGTCCGATCTGCGGGAGGTTCCCCATGGCCATCCAGAGTGCAGACCAGGTCAAGATCCCGCAGGCCACCTGGATCGGGCTGACGGCCTTGGGCATCCGCCCGGCGGAGGCGCTCCGCCAGGCCCGGCTGCCCGCGGCCCTGGTGGCCAAGGGGAGTGCCCTCACCACGGAGCAGTTCTTCGGTCTTTGGCAGGCCATCGGCCAGCTCACGGCCGATCCCGCCGCCGGGATCAAGCTCGTCACGGGCATCGACCCTTCGCAGCTTCCGCCCTCCCTCATCGCGGCCTACCACGCCCGCGACCTCCGGGACGCCCTGGCCCGCGTGGCCCGGTTCAAGCACCTGTGCGCGCCGGAACTGCTCCATGTCACCGAGGATGGCGACACCTGCGTGGTCGAGCCGGAGTGGGTCCACGCGGATCGCGAGGTCCCCGGGCTTCTGGTGGATGCCACTTTCAGCTCCCTCGTCGAGCTGGCGCGGAAGGGAACCCGGACGGAGTTGCGGCCCGTTCGCGTGGAGCTGAAGCGAGACGGTGGTAAGTCCGAGGCGCAGCGCGAGTTCTACGGATGCCCCGTGCGCTTCCGGTCCACGGGAAACCGCCTCGTCTTCCGCCGGGAGGATCTGGACCTCCCCTTCGCCTCCTACAACGCGGAACTGGTGGAGATGCTCACGCCGCAACTGGAGCTGGCCTCGAAGGTCCCTTCGCCCAAGGCGACGGCTTCCGAACAGGTCAGGAGGCTCCTGCGCCAGTTCCTGTCCGCCGGAAGACCGGAGATCGAAGCCGTGGCGAAGGAGCTGGGCATGAGCGGGCGGACGCTGCAGAGGCGCATCACGGAGGAGGGGAGCACCTTCCGGGACCTGCTCTCCCAGGCCCGCCGGGAGCTGGCCCAGGAATACCTGGGGGATCCCACGCTGGACCTGAAGGAGATCGTCTACCTCCTCGGCTACGAGGACGCGCCATCCTTCTACCGCGCCTTTCGGCACTGGGAGGGGACGACGCCCGCCATCTGGAGATCCCGCAGATCGCGGGTCGAGCACGACCGCCTGGGGCCGTCACCGGGCCATTGATGAAAGGAGTGGAACGATGAACGACGCGAGGGTCCTCCAGTTGTCCCAGGCCATCCAACGGTATTTCGACGGGGAGAAGGGCGAGATGCTGGCCATCCTCGCCGGTTCGCTCGCGATGCTGATCCTGGCCGCGGGGCTGTTCATTCACTTCAGGGATGGCTTCGCCCGCGGCTTCGGGCTCGCCGTCCTGGCCGGGGTGTTGCTCTTCTCGAGCGCGGCCACCTCGCTCCTGCTGCGGGACCGGGCGCTCCAGGCCGTCCTGCTGGAGGAGCTGCGGTCCGGTGCCACTGAAGGGGTGGCCGCCCGGGAATCCGATCGCATCGGGGTGGTCATCTCGAAATACCCGGCCTACCGGTATGCCTCCGTGGTGCTGGGGGCGATCGCCCTGGCTGCTGCGGCCTGGATCTCACGTGGGTGGGTGATGGGGAGTGCCGTCGGTGTGCTGCTGATCGCCGCAGCCCAACTGACCATCGACCACTACTCGGAAGCCAGGGCTCGGGCCTACCTTCAGCAGGTATGGCATGGTTCAAGCGCAGCCCAGAGTTGAATTCACAGGAGTGGTGCGAGCGACTGTTACCGGAATAATGACCTTGAGGATCTGGTATACGAGACCCGTGTCCCTTCCTGTAACTCTAGTCGCCTCGCTGTCCACGGAAGCACCTGGACGGTCCATCACCCGAACTGGAGCGCAGCGAGTCTTGAACGACTTTGCTTCTCGGATCAGCACAGTCAATCTGGGCAATGCAACGGGACCCGAGGGCGTGATCACGACCACTGCAGGATCACCACCCCGTCCTGAAGATCCCCCACACCTCGAGCAGGGACAACTTCCCCAACCGTAAATCCCTGGCCCCGACGGCGAAAGGCGTCGGGGAAAACGACGGCCTCGACGAGTCCGGTTTCGTCCTCCAGGGTCACGAACTGCATCGGGAGGTCGTCCTTGGTGAGCACGAGCTTCTCGGCCACGACGAGCGCCCAGAAGCGGCTCTCATACCCGATCCGGTGGGCAACCTGCCCGGCGCGGTGGGGGTAGTCCTCCCCAGGGCGGAGCCCCCGGGTGAGCGCCGCCGGGTGTAGCTCAAGTGTGATACCCAGCAGATCCATCTCCTGGTTGGCCCTCTGCACCAGGCCGGTGGGCCTCGGCGCGACCCCCTTGGGCAGGCCGCCCACGCTGTCCCAGAGAAGGCGGGTGCGATCTCCATCGGGTGCCCACCGGTCGAAGGCCCCTGCCCTGGCCATCAGTTCCATGGCCTTGGCCGAGGTCTTGGCCCGGACCTGGAGGTCCTGGGGGTCATGGAAGACACCGCCCTCCCGCCTGGCATCCAACAGCCGTTCGAGGTCAGCCTTGGGTAAGCCTTTGATGAAGGAGAGTCCGACACGGAGGAGGTGGTCGCCGTCCGGGGCATACCCGCCGTCGCTCTCGTTCACGTCCGGGCCCAGGACCTTCACCCCGTGGCGCCGGGCGTCCCCCAGGTAGGCGATGGCAGGGTAGAACCCGCCCTGGTTGTTGATGACGGCGGCGTAGAACGGCGCGGGGTGATGCGCCTTGATCCAGCCGCTCTCGTAGCTCACCCGGGCGTAGCTGGCGGAGTGCGGCTTGCAGAACGAGTACCCCGTGAAGGTCTCGATCATCGACCAGACCTCCTCGGCTCCCTTTTCGGGGATCCCGTTGCTCCGGCACCCCTCCATGAAAGCGGCCTTGTAGTCGGGGACCCGGGCGGCGTGGTCCTTCTTCCCAAGGGCCTTCCTCAGCTTGTCAGCCTGCTTGTAGGTGAACCCGGCCATGCCTTGGGCCACCCGCATCACGTCCTCCTGGTAGACGAGGACGCCGTAGCTCTCGCTCAGGAGATCGTCCAGCGAGGGGTGGATGGGCTCGTAGGGCTCGCCCTTGGTGCGGGAGACGTAGGCGTCCACCCAGCGGTTCGCGGCGGGCCTGATCAGCGAGCTGTGGATGGTCAGATGCTCGTAGTCGCCTCTACCTACGCGCTGTTGAAGGATCCGACTGGCCGGGCTCTCCACGTAGAAGACGCCGATGGTGTCCCCCCGGGCCATGAGGTCCTGGGTGACTTCGTCCTGTTCGGGGAACCACGTGCGGCGTTCAGGGGCCTCGCCCCGGGCCTCCAGGACCGCGAGGCCGTCGCGGACGACCGCGAGGGACCGGTTGCCCAGGAGGTCCAGCTTCACCAGCCCGTAGGACTCCACGCCGTCCTTCTCCCACTGGAGGATCGAGACGCCGTCCTTCGCCGGGGCGGGCTGGCTGGGCGCGTGCTCCCACAGGGGGCCGGGAGTGATGACGGTGCCGCCGGGGTGGACCGACAGGAGGTGAGGCTGGCCGACGAGGCGGGTGGCCATCTGGATGATGTCCGGCCAGGGCTCGGGCATCGGGGCGTCGGTGCGGGTCGTCCGACCGAGCTTCACGGACAGCCCGGCCTCGTCCTCCCAGCCCCAGGTCCGCAGCCGCTTCGACATCCTGGCGATCTCGCTCTCGGGTCGGCAGTGGAGCTTGGCGACCTCGCGGATGGCTGCCCGGGGCTGGAACATGTTGTGGTTCGCGACCATGGCGACGTGGTCGCGCCCGAACGTCTCGAACACCCACTTGAGCACGTCGTCCCGCTCGTCCCATGCGAAGTCCACGTCAAGATCGGGTGGGTCCTCCCGGTCCTCGTTCAGGAACCGCTCGAACATCAAGTTGGCCCCGACGGGGTCCACGTTCGTGATCCCCAGCAGGTAGCTGAGAAGCGAGGCGGCTCCGCTCCCTCTCCCGCATGTACGAGAGGCGTTCCGCGTGATGGCCTGCATGACCAGGAAGTAGCCACCGAAGCCCTTCCGCAGGATCAGGTCCATCTCCTTCTCCAGGCGACGGTGGACCTTCGGGTCAGAGACCGCACCGTAGCGGCGTCGGATTCCCTCGCGGGCTTCGGCCCACAGCCGCTCGGCCAAGTCTTCGCCGGGGCCAAGATGCGGGGGGTTCGGCAGCACCCACTTCCCCCATGGCAAGGTCCACCCCGATAGCTGTGCTTCGAGGCGCCGAGTCCCCTCGTTCACCTCCTCGGATAGTCCCTGTTCCCATGTGGTGCAGGTCTTGGCGCCCAGGCGCGGCTCCCAGTAGTCCTTGGGCTTCAGATCCTGGAGCATCGCGTTCATCGCGATCGCCCGCTTCACCTTGTGAATGGCCAACCCCTCCGACTTCAGGAACCGCAGCACCTGGGGGCCCGCCACGGCGATGCCCTCGGCGCGGGCCCGCTGGGCGACCTGCCAGCCACCGGCCCCGATGAGGATGGCGACCAGTCCGGTGGCCGGGGCTTCATCGCGGAGCTGCAACGCGACGCCCCACCTGTCAGCTAGGAGCACGCAGCTCCCAGGCCACACCCAGGACCGCCCGTGGGCCTTGTCCGTCAGGGCCTTGTTCATCCCGGTGTAGCCCTCGCCGTCCAGCGGGAGAACGTAGACCTCACCATCACCCAGCGGCAGGCGACAGCCGACGTGGAGCCGGAGGCCGAGCTTGTCGGCGGCCTCGCGCATCCGGGGCAGGCCGTGGAGCCCACGGTCCACCAAGGCGAGGTCGGTGTAGCCGAGGCGGAGCGCGAGCTTCCCCAGGTCCTCGGGGAGGTAGACCCCCTCCATGAGGGAGTAGGCGGAGACGCCGAGGGCGAGCGCCATGACCTACGCCCCCTTCCGGAGGGCCTGCTGGCCGAAGCGACGGTGGAGTCGAAGGGCAGTTGCTTCGAGCGCCAGCCTCTTCTGGACGTGGTCCTCGGCGAGCAGGAGCGGGGTGCCGGGCGTCTGACCCAACCACGCTTCCAGCTCTAGGCGCTGGATGAGCACCCGCCGGGTGGCCTCGGCGATGAACTGAAGTTCGAGATCCCGGCAGGACGCCCACAGGTCCTCGCCGCTGAGGCCGAACGGCAACACGTGGTGGAGATCATCGACGTCCCACCAGGACAGGCGGAGGCGATGAACGAAGCGGCCATCCAGGCGCCACGCCCACGCCGCCTCCCAGACCCAGGAGGCCAATCCCAGGTCGTGCTTGTGAGCGGGAGGCATGATGACCTTCCGGAAGGTTTCGGACGCCTGAACGGTTTCCAGCGGAGGAAGGCGGTCCTGGTCCTCGCCTCGGGCCTGACGAAGCACCTGAAATGCCTCAGGTGCTGGGATGATCCGACCGAGTTCCTGGACCGCCATGGGCTGAACCTGGGCGACGCGGTGAAGCCCGAAATGCTGGAGCCGATCCCGCGACCGGACTTCCAGTGCGGACAGAGCCCCGAGGGGATAAGGGGCCAGAAATGATGCTTCCTGGCCGGCTTCGATCATCCGCACCTGATCCTCGGTTTTCGCCGCCAACCGGGAAGCGGAGAAGCTCTGGCTAAGCCCGCCGTGGGCACTCCACCCTGCCCCCTTCAGCAGATCGGACCGGAGCCGCTCAGCGGCATCGAGCGCCGGCCCATGAAGACGCTCGGTGCCCCGAAGGTCCACGAACCCCTCGCCAAAGCGCCCAAGGCGTCCCAGCGGACTGTAGGCCAGGAGATGCCGGCCTAAGCAGGCGCGGGCGTCCAACCAGGTCGAGGGCATGGGATCGAGCACAACCAAGCCGGGATCCTGGTGGAGGGCGATGTCCACGGGAATGCCTGGCTTCAACCCGGCCTTTCTGGCAATGCGATCCACCATCCAAAGCAGTGGAGTCCGACCCTGCTCAGGATTCCGGAACCCCAGGGGCCGCCCGATCAGCCCCGACTCGCGCTGCCGCGCGAGCTGGAACGGGAGCTCGGGAACCCACACCGCCAACATGGACAGACCTTAGACCCCACCGTGGGGGGATCCAAGAATGGCGAAATTTTGGCGAACACGCTACCCTTCTTCTTCGAGAAGATCTCCGGCTCCGGCTGGTTGGCGTTGCCTTGGTCGAGCGCCCTCACCAGCTAGGACGGGGGCATGATGGTGGGCGCGTAGGTGGAGGCGAGGATGTGCGGTCGCGTGGGGGTGAAGAAGGGCATTGAGGGCCTCGTGTTGAAGCACCTCGGCGCCGCTGGGGCGACCGAAGACTGGGCCGTGCCCAGCCCGAACGTCTCCCCGACCAACGCCATCCCCGGCGTCCGCCTCGTGAACGGCGCCCGGTTGGCCAAGAGCTACATGTGGGGGTTCTTGCCCCCGAACGCCACCAGCCGGGCCTTCATCTCCGAATACTTCACCTTTAATGCCCGTGCCGACAAGATCGCTTCGGGCCGCCTCTACTCCAAGCCGTTCAAGAGCCAGCGATGCCTGATCGCCGTCAATGCATGGTTTGAGTGGCCCAAGATCGGGGGCGCCAAGAAGGGGACCCCGTGCACGATCACCCCGACGACTAGCGACCTCTTCGTATTCGCAGGGTTGTGGGGCCCATGGAAGGATCCCGGGACTGGCCTCCACCACGACACGGCCACCGTAATCACTACCGAGCCCAACAACCTGATCGCTGAGTTGCCTCACCATCGAATGCCGGCGATATTGCCTGAATCCGAATGGGCTGCTTGGCTTGATCCAGCGACCCCGGTGTACCACCTCCAGGAAATCCTTAGGCCATGCCCATCGGAATGGCTGGATATCGTGGCGCGCGGGCCAGGTGAGTTCTTGATAGATTGATCAACAACTGAACAGCCGGTCATTCACGCCAATCGCATCATTCAAAGGAAGACCCATGCTCCCTGCTGAAGAGATCCAGACCAAGCTAGAGACATTCCACGGTTCGGATTCGTATTTCCAATGCCATAACCCTAATTTTCTCATGTCAGAAGGTGTCCATTACCTTGTCGATGCAGCGGAATGTGGTTGGTTGCTTGATGCCATCCCGCCTTACATTTTGAGGCTCAGGATGCCCTGGGCCGTTCTTGAACTCAGGAAGTCCGGCAATCGATGGACCCTCACTCTTACGGACGCTGAGGGGAAGGTTTGCGTGACCGAGCCTGTCGACTACTGCACATTCCCCTTACCGGAAATCAAACTGCTCATCGAATGGTCGGAATTGTGCGGGAATAAATGGGTCGTCTACCTTCCCTCCGAGCACTAGTTCTCCAGGTCTCCCTCATGCAATTCACCCACTGCCTTAATTGAGACAACTAACGGGCGCGACCCAAGTGGGGTACTTTTGTACCCCTAGTGAGTCTCCCTACGGGCTTAGGATTCTTATCCTTCATGGGCAAGACTGATTCGGTTGAATCAGAAGCTGCACCGCTTTTCTTCGGTGTGTCCAACTTGGTTGCTTGGGCCTTTGCCAACCGGGCCTTCCGCTTTTCGGCAATGGCACGGATCGACTCCTTAAGGTTTTCCTCGTAGGCGTGTAGATACCTCAAGGCTGTTTGACTAGATTCCCAACCCATCGCAGCTTGGAGGTCTTTGACGCCGAGCCCCCCGGGGCGGGCCAGTTCACAGGCCTCCGTGTGACGGAAGTCGTGAATTCGAACCTTAGGTAAATCAAGATGCGCTCGGACCCGCTCCCAAGCATCCTGCAAATTCGAAATGTGGCCGGAGGCGCTTGCCTTCCCTCGTCCATGCGA
This sequence comes from Geothrix sp. SG200, assembly GCF_022808935.1. Taxonomy (GTDB): domain Bacteria; phylum Acidobacteriota; class Holophagae; order Holophagales; family Holophagaceae; genus Geothrix; species Geothrix alkalitolerans. Next base: position 1,142,436 of record NZ_JAKZFR010000001.1, on the reverse strand, counting down.
GGGGAATACCCACTCTGAAGTCCTCGGCTGCCGTTTCAGGACTTCCAGAGCGTCATCCGTCAGGAAGGTTTCCTTGTAAAGCAGCCGGGTGGTCTTTCTTGCGCCCTGTTTCGTTCTGGCGGTCTTTAGAAGGTCCTCATCTTCATTGATGGCGTCCCAACGCATCGCCTTCACTTCCCAGCTACGGAGACCGGTCAGGAAGCAAAGGAGGAGGGCGTCGGCCATCATGTCCTCAAGGACAAAGTCAGGCTGACGGAGTTCCTTGCGCTTTTGCCGCTGCGCCTTCGCCAACCGGCGAGCCTTTCGCTCCTGCTCCCACCAGAAAGACTTGCGGTTCATGGGGTCACTAAGGAATTGGAGCAGGCGGATTTGCTCTACATCAGTTAAATGGACGCCCCGATCAGTCTGTTCCGGATTCATGACAACGCTAAGAACATGGTTTTCCGTCAGCCCCATCCGTTTGTTCACCGGCCGGCTCATGACCCAGCCCAGCATTGAAGAAAGCATATCCAACGTTCGATTCGCCTCGATGGGGCGGCGATCCTTCTTAGGGTCCTTCTTTGCCACGCTGGGTTGCTTCTTGGCGTGAATTCGTTTGTTGGGATCCCGTTTGTTGGCAGGTTTCTTCCGCGCCCGGCTATTGGTGATAGTGCGGAGGAGTCCTTGAAAATCGGTGACGTCCAGCTCTGATATATATTTGTTTTTTAATGGTTTGGGGACATTTTGGGCCCACTGTCGTTTATATTTCTTCACCGTGTTCCCCGCCATGTTTCCGCTCAGCACGAGTTGGTCCAGTTCCTTAAACCACGCCTCCGCGAGGTCCTGCAACCGCGCGAGTGCCAACTCTGGTTTGACGCGGTGGGCGAGCGGGGGAAGCCCCTTCCCCACGTTCTGCTTGATGACCATCGCCTCTTCACGTGCCGCCTTCGTTTTGTACTCGTCCTTATAGGTTCCAATGACAACCCATCGCATCCTTCCCCCGGGAAGGTTGAACCTGACACCGAACACTATGGTGCCGCTGGCATACACCTTCACCCCGAAGCCCCGAATTTGCTCGTCGAAATAGAATCTGGCCTTCTCATCCTTGGTAGGGATTTCGATGTTCCGGTCGAGGAACGTATCGGAAATTGGATACCGCTGCTTGGGGGCACGGGATTCTGCCTCTGCCAGTACGGTCATGACATCCTCCAACGTCACACTATTGGGGTACTACCTAGGGGTACTATTTCTGCATTGCAATTACTGGGGTTCAGGATGGCATTCATTTCGACTTTGTCAACAACAATCGCAGCTAAGTCATGTGCTCACTTCACTATAATGGCTTATTAAGCCATTCCAAGGTAATGGTCAAAAGGGTCTCATAATCCCTAGGTCGGCAGTTCGAGTCTGCCTCCAGCCACCACCAAGAACACCGGAGCCGATCGGCTCCGGTGTTTTCGTACGCCCACCGCAGCCTGCAGACTCGGACTGCCGAGAAGCAGTGGCGGCCAGGTAGCCCGCAGCGAGCAAGGCCCCAGTAGGGCCTGCGCAGCGTCCGCGGGCGTGGCCAGCCACGCGCCAGTTCGAGTCTGCCTCCTTCGGGCCACGCGGACGTGGCCCGAAGTCTTACGTCAGCCACCAACAAGAAGATCGGAGCCGCGGCTCCGATCTTCTTCTGTACGCCCGGCAGAGAATGCAGACTCGGACTGCCGAGAAGCAGTGGCGGCCAGGTAGCCCGCAGCGAGCAAGGCCCCAGTGGGGCCTGCGCAGCGTCCGCGGGCGTGGCCAGCCACGCGCCAGTTCGAGTCTGCCTGCCCGAGCCCTCCCCTACCTCTTGGCGGATAATGGCTCCTGCATTCATCCACGCCCACCCTCCGGAGGTCCCCATGAAGACCCGAACCCTCGGCCGCTCCGATCTGACCGTCTCCGCCCTCGGCCTCGGCTGCATGGGCATGAGCGAGTTCTACAAGGGCGCCACGGAGCCGGAATCCGTGGCCACCATCCACCACGCGCTGGACTGCGGCCTCAACTTCCTCGATACCGCCGACATGTACGGCCCCTTCAGGAACGAGGAACTGGTGGGCCGGGCCATCAAGGATCGGCGGGATCAGGTGGTGCTGGCCACCAAGTTCGGCAATGTGCGGGGCGAGGACGGCAGCTTCCGCGGCGTGAGCGGCCGGCCCGACTACGTCCGCGCCTGCTGCGACGCGTCCCTGCGCCGCCTGGGCGTGGACCACATCGACCTCTACTACCAGCACCGGGTGGATCGCACCGTGCCCATCGAGGAGACTGTCGGAGCCATGGCTGACCTCGTGAAGGCCGGCAAGGTTCGGTTCCTCGGCCTGTCGGAGGCCGCGCCAGCCACCATCCGCCGCGCTCACGCGGTCCACCCCATCACCGCCCTTCAGACCGAGTACTCCCTTTGGACCCGGGATCCCGAGGACGAGATCCTCCCCACCACGCGGGATCTGGGTATCTCCTTCGTGGCCTACAGCCCGCTGGGCCGGGGCTTCCTCACGGCTCGCTTCCGCACGGTGGAGGATCTCCCGGAAGGGGACTACCGCCGCAACGCACCCCGCTTTCAGGGGGATAACTTCCAGAAGAACCTGGACCTGGTGGCGAAGATCGAGGGGCTCGCGCACCAGAAGGGCGTGAAGGCCTCCCAGCTGGCTCTGGCCTGGGTGCTGGCCCAGGGAAGGGACATCGTGCCCATCCCGGGCACCACCCGGCGCAGCCACCTGGATGAAAATCTGGCGGCCCTGGAGATCGCCCTCACGCCCGGGGAGCTGGTCCAGATCGAGGCGGTGGCGCCCAAAGGAGCGGCCGCCGGCCCGCGCTACCCGGAAGCCACCATGGCCCACGTGAACGGCTGACCCGGGATCGGTTTCGGGAACCAAATGGGACTCAACCTCATCGTTGGGATGCGGGTCTATTCCGTCAACCGGAGGACACCATGCCACGGGGCGCTTTGAAATCATCCTTGCTGCTTGTCGGGACCTTGGGCATGACCGAGGCGCCCGAGGACTCCACGCCCATCCCTGCGGCGCTTTCACTCAGGCCTGCTCCGCGGACAGAGGGCATCGCCTCCGTGGTCAAGCAGTGGGCCGCGGCCTGGCTCGAGGGGAACACGGAGGCGATGTACGCCTGCCTCCACCCCTCCCTGGCCAAGCACATCCTGGGGATGGAGGCCGCTTCCAGCCGGGAGGCCCTCCAGCGGCTCATTGGCGTCCAGTCGGTGCTCGGAAGGGCGGTCAGGGGCCAGTTCCCCGAAGGAGACGTGAAGATCCTGGACATCCAGGGCCGCAGCGGGAGTGCTCGGCTGGACCTGGGCCCGTGGACGGCCTACATCCACCTGGCAGCCCATCATGAAGGCTGGGCCATCGCGAACGTGCTCTGGGAATGGCGGAGCGGGGCAACACCCAGGCACTGACGGGCCGCCTTGGCCAACGGAGCCGATCCCGCCAAACTGGATCGCATGCCTGAGACCCGGCTTCCCGCCGCCAGACGCATCGCCCACCTGGACATGGACGCCTTCTTCGCCTCGGTGGAGCTCCTCGAGCATCCTGAGCTGAGGGGCCTTCCCGTGGTGGTGGGCGGGAGGCGGTCCGTGGCCGCCGCGGGGGGGCGCTTCCCCAGGCTGAAGGAGTACGCGGGCCGGGGCGTGATCACCACCGCCACCTACGAGGCCCGGGCCTTCGGGGTGCGCAGCGGGATGGGGCTCATGAAGGCGGCTGCGCTGGCGCCGGATGCGATCCTCCTGCCCGCGCACTTCGAGGCCTATGCCCGGGCCTCCCGAGCCTTCAAGGCCGCGGTGGCAGAGGTTGCCCCCCTCATCGAGGACCGCGGGATCGATGAGATCTACATCGACCTCACGGAGGTGCCCGGGGATCCGCTCGAGCTGGCCCAGCGCCTCAAGGCGGCCGTGCGGCAGGCCACCGGTCTCACCTGCTCCATCGGGATCACGCCGAACAAGCTGCTGTCCAAGCTGGCCTCCGAATTCCAGAAGCCCGACGGCATCACCCTCCTCGGGTACGACGACATCCCCACGCGCATCTGGCCCCTGCCCTGCTCCGCCGTCAACGGCATCGGCCCCAAGGCCACCGCGAAGCTGGCGGGCCTCGGCATCCGCACCATCGGCGACCTCGCGAAGGCCGAACCATCGTGGCTGGTGGACCACTTTGGGCGAAGCTACGGGCCCTGGCTCCACGAGGCGGCGAACGGCCGGGACGACCGCCCCCTGGCGATCCAGCGGGAGCCCAAATCCATCAGCCGGGAGACCACCTTCGAGCGGGACCTCCATCCCAGGCTGGACCGGGAGGCGCTCTCCCGCATCCTGCGGGACCTCTGCGAGCGGCTCGCGGGAGATCTGGACCGCAAGGGCTACCTGGCCCAGAACGTGGGCATCAAGCTGCGCTTCGAGGATTTCACCACCGTCACCCGGGACCATGCCCTGCCCTGTCCCGTGGCGGATGCAGCCTCCCTGCTGGAAGCCGCCCGTGGGAACCTCCGGCGCGTGACCCTGGACCGCAGGCTGAGGCTGCTGGGCATCCGCGCCGGCGCGCTGGTCAAGCCTGGCCAGCCGCTCTCTCCGGAACAGGAACGTCCGGCCACGCCGGGGCTGTTCGATGCGCTCGAGTCATAAACCCGCTCATCACACCGAGGGCTCGTCCCCATCATGCCGCTTGGTCTGGCGACGCTCCGGGTACAGGGCATCGGCGCAATCGGGGCAGATGCCGTGCGTGAAATCGGCGTCGGAGTGGGCGCTGATGTAGTGTTCCAGCTGGTTCCAGTATCCCGTGTCATCGCGGATCTTCTTGCAGCTGGCGCAGATGGGGAGCAGCCCCGAGAGCTGCTTCACCTGGCTCAGTGCCGAGGAGAGCTCGGCGTTCCGGGCTTGGAGTTCCATGGTCCGCTTGGCCACCAGGGCCTCCAGCTCGGCCTTCCCCCGGGCGAGGGAGGCCACGCGCAGTCGCAGGGTAAGGACGCCGAGACCAAGGAAAGCCAATCCACTCAGCCCCATGGCCCACCAGGTGCGCCACCAAGGCGGCCGGACGCGGAAGTCGAGGCCCACGACAGGTCCGAAGGCCCCATCGCCCTGGGCAGCCCGGACTTCGAAACGGTACTGGCCACCTGGCAGAGCGGGGTATCGCACCTGGCTGCCATCCACTTCCCGCCAGGCGTCTTCCAGGCCAAGAAGGCGCACCTGGAACCGGACCTGGGATTCGTCGAGGTAGGTGGGCGCTGCCACGCGGAACGTCACCGTCGCTTCACTCCGAGGGAATGGGGTGAGTCCGAGGAAGGGCGGCTCGGCCTGCCGGGTTCCATGGGTGATCTGGACGATGTGCGCCGTGGGCGGAACCATCGGCTGATCCGGCCCGACGTCGTAGCGCACCAGGCCGGCGGCGGTCCCCACCCAGATGTGTCCGCCTTCGGCCAGAAGGGCCTGGATGGCGCAGTCCTCGCTGACCATGCCCTCCTGCCGGCCGATGTGCAACGGCGGATCCACCCGGTCCAGGCCCTGGTCCGAGGTGGCCCAGGTCCGGCCCTGCGCATCCACCTCCACGGCGTAGAGGAGGTTGGAGTGGAGGCCCTGCCCCTTGACCCGCTGCTCTAGCACCGTCAGGCGCCCCTGGTCGATGCGGATCCGGGTGAGGCCCTGGGGTTCCTGGTAGTGCACCCAGGCGCTGCCGTCCGGAAGGAAGGCCAGGCCATAGAGCCCGAAGGGCTTCAGTCCATCTGCCTCGGTGAAAAGCTTCCAGGTTCCTGAGGTTTCGCGGAGGTAGAGGCCCGCCGTGGTGGCGGCCCAAAGGCGGCCCTGGCCGTCCTCGCGGATGCGGAAGACCCCGAGCGGGGTGGTCCCCCTTGGGCCGACCTCCTGGACGAGCTGTCGCGCCATGGGGTCCCAGCGGAGCACCCCCTGCCGGCCATGCCCCAGCCAGGTCCGTCCCTGCGTGTCGGTCATCACGGTGTTCACAGCGAAACCAAGATCGCCCAGGGGCGCGGTCTCCGCCTGGCGGCTGCCGGGGTGGAGCCAGAGGGCAGGACCGATGGTGCTGACCATCCAGAGGGTGCCCGCACGGTCCATGGCAAGGCTCTTGATGCGGTGGCCCTCCGTGCCGGGGATTCGGGTCAGGCCTGCCGTCCCCACCCGCAAGGCCCCGTTGTCCGTGGCCGCCAGCAGGGTGCCCCGGGCGTCCCGCGCGATGGACCAGACCACCTCGCCAGAGATCCCCGCACCCAGGCTGTGATTCCAGACCCGCCCCCCGCCCTGCAGCCGGGCCAGCGCCGTCCCGAGGATCCACAGCGTGCCCTCCCGATCCCGGAAGACGGTGCGGACCCATCGGAACGGCAGTCCCCCCGAGGCATCCAGCAGCGTGGTCTCCGACCCGGACACGTGGAGGGCGCCGCCCTGGGTCGGCAGCCATACCGATCCGTCCGGATCGAGGAAGGGAATGCTGTTGGGGGAAAGGCTCGCCCCCAGGCGCCGGGACTCGTCCGTGAACCAGAGGTCCCCGGGCGCCTTCATGGCCAGGGACCGGCCCGACCCTGCCCAGATGCGGCCAGCGCCGTCCTCCACCACCATGGCGACGCCCGTGGCGGGAAGGCCTTGGTCCGCCCCCCACTCGCGCTCTGAGCCGTCGGGCAGGAAGGCCTTGAGGCCGGCCTCCGTCCCCAGGTACACGGTGCCACTGGGCCCGCTGCCGAGGGTGAAGACCCGTCCCTCTGGGCGTCCGGTCCGCTGGTGGAACCGGAGGCCTTCCTCCTCGACGAAGAGCCCCTGCTGGGTCAGGGCCCACAGGCGTCCGCCCTGGCCCAAGGCCAAGGCGACCGCGACCGAGGGCTGCCCGGCTCCATTGAGGGTGATGGTCTCGATGCGGCCTTCCCGGACCCTCACGAGGCCCCGGAGCGTGGCCACCCAGACGCCACCGCCCCAGGCCGGAAGCACCCGGTGGATGAAGCCGGAGGGAAGGCCGTCTTCCCGGCCCCACCGGCGGCAGTGCCCACCTTCGTAGCGCAGGAGGGCGCTTTCAGTCCCGACCCAGAGGAACCCGTCCGAATCCTGGGTCAGGCAGGTGATGGCGCCGGAGGGCAGGCCCTGGTCCGGGCCAAGCACCGCAATGGGGCGGCGCCAGCCGTCCGCGGACAGATGGAGCGCCCCCAGGGCCACCATCAGAACGATCCGCAACCACGCCATGTCCACTCCCATTGCCATCCGACTGAACGGCAGCTCAAGCCGCGAGCCTGACTCCAGGACGCTTCTGGTCAGACCTGGCCCAGCACGCGCCGGTAGAGGGCCTCGTACTGGTCCACGATGGGGCCTTCCGCGAAGGTTCCGAGCGCGCGCTCCCTGGCCGCGTCCCCCATCTTCCGGCGGAGGCTTTCGTCGCGCAGGAGCTTCACCGCGTCGGCAGCCATGGCCTCCACGTCCCCGACCGGTTCCAGGAAACCATCCACGCCGTGGCGCACCACTTCGGGTAGCCCGCCCACCCGGCTCGCGATGACGGGCACCCGGTGGCCCATGGCCTCCAGGGCGGCAAGGCCGAAACTCTCCGTGGCGCTGGGCAGCAGGAACAGGTCCGAGCAGGCGAGGACAGTGCCGATGTCGAGCTGCTTGCCCGTGAACCGCACCTCCGAGGCGAAGCCGCGATCCCGGCAATAGGCTTCGGCTTCCACGCGGTCGGGTCCGTCTCCCACCATCACCAGGCGGGCCGGGATCTCCCGGCGGACGCGCTCGAACACCTTCAGCACGTCCATCACGCGCTTCACCGCGCGGAAATTGGAGATGTGCGTCAGCACCGACGTGGCCTTCGGCGCCAGCCAGGCCCTGCAATCCGGGCGTTCCTGGCCCGGAGGCTCGACGAAGTTCCCGATGACGTCGATCTCGCGCGCCACGCCGAAGGTCCGATAGGTTTCGTCCCGGAGGTACTCGGAAACGGCCGTCACGCCGTCGCTTTCCCGGATGGCCATGCGGACCATGGGCAGGTAGCTGGGATCGCTGCCCACCACGGTGATGTCCGTGCCGTGGAGGGTCGTCACGACCTTCAGGCCCGGGATGGCCATCCGCGCCAGGAGGGCCGCCATGGCGTGCGGGATGGCGTAGTGGGCGTGGATGATCTGCAGGCCATGGTGCTCGGCCACGTCCGCCATCTTGGAGCCCAGGGCGATGGAATAGGGGGCGTCCTCGAAGAGGGGGTAGGTGGTGGCCCGGACCTCATGGAAGCTGATGCGGTCCTCGAAACCCAGGAGGCGCGGGGGGACGCTGGGGCTGAGGATGTGCACCTCGTGCCCCCGGGCCGCAAGGGCCTTGCCCACTTCCGTGGCCACGACGCCGGAGCCGCCGAAGGTGCTGTAGCAGGAGATGCCGATGCGCATGTGGAACCCTCACTAGCAGCTATGATGAACGGGTCCCAGGAATCCTGCCCATGCCTCTTCTGTTCTCCATCGCCTATTACGCCCTTGACGTGATGATCTACCTCCTCCTGGCGGTGGCCATCCTGTCCTGGTTCCCCATCGATCCCCGGAACCGGTGGATCCGGCTGCTCCACACCCTCACCGACCCGATCCTGCACCCCATCCGGGCCCTCGTGCCATCCATCGGAGGGTTCAGCTTCGACATCCTGATCGCCGTGATCCTGCTGGGGCTCATCCAGCGGGTCTTCCTCCGGGCCCTGGTCTCATGAGGTGAACCATGAAGTACACGCCCCTCGACATCCAGCGCCGGGAGTTCGAGAAGGCCTTCCGGGGCATTGAGGAATCCGAGGTCCGGGCCTTCCTCCACGAGGTGGCCGCGGAGTGGGAGGAGCTGCTGGCCGAGAACCAGAAGCTCAAGGAAGAGATCATCGATAACCGGGAGCGCCTGCGCCAGTACCAGGAGCAGGACCGCATCTTCCGGGAGACCCTGCTCCAGGCCCAGCGCACCCGCGAGGACGTGCTGGACGGTGCCAACCGGGAGAAGGAACTCATCCTGCGGGAAGCCCAGTTCAAGGCCGATGAGGTCATCCGGGAAGCCCAGCAGCATGTGGTGGAGCTCGAGGTCCAGATCCGCAACCTGAAGATGGAGCGCACCCGGTTCGTCCGGGAGGTGGAGACGCTCATGGAACGGACCCGCCGCCACATCCAGGACGAGGCGCCGGACATCTATCTCGCCCCCCCGCCCACCCTGAAGCTCGAGGGGCTGGATCTCAGCTCCCTCGACGAGCCCGCCATCCCGCCCGTCCGGCGCCCCAAGCCCACGAATTAGCTCTCAGCCGATCACTGACAGGTGACACCCCCGGAGTTCGCATGTCCCACGCGGTCATTCTCAAAGCCCTTCGCAGCCCCATCGGAAAGTTCCAGGGCTCTCTTGCAGCCCTTGCGGCCCCGGACCTGGCCGCCCAAGTGGTGAAAGCGGTCCTGGCGGCCGCGCCGGGCGTCGAGCCCACTGAGGCCATCTTCGGCCATGTGGTCAGCGCCGGCGTGGGCCAGGCTCCTGCCCGTCAGGCGGCCCTGCGCGGCGGCCTGCCCACCAGCGTCTCCGCCCTCACCATCAACAAGGTCTGCGGCAGCGGCCTCAAGGCCATCCAGCTCGCCGCCAATGCGGTGCGCCTCGGCGACCACGACGTGATCCTGGCGGGCGGCATGGAATCCATGTCCAATGCGCCCTACCTCATGCCCAAGCTCCGCGCCGGGGCCCGCATGGGCCACACGGAAGCCAAGGACGCCATGATCCTCGACGGCCTGTGGTGCGCCATGACGGACCAGCACATGGGGCATACGGGCGAGCTGGTGGCATCCAAGTACGGCGTGGGCCGGGAAGCACAGGATGCCTGGGCCGCCGAAAGCCACCGCAAGGCCGTGGCGGCGATCCAATCCGGCGCCTTCAAGGCTGAGATCGTGCCCATCGCCGTGCCCGGCAAGAAAGGCGACGTCATCGTGGCCGAAGATGAGGGCCCACGCGCGGACACCACGCCCGAAACCCTGTCCAAGCTGCGCCCCGCCTTCAAGAAGGATGGCACGGTCACCGCCGGCAATGCACCCAGCGTGAACGACGGCGCGGCGGCCGCCCTGGTGACGACCGAAAGCTACGCCAAGGCCCACGGCCTGCCCATCCAGGCGCGCATTCTCGGCGCCGCTACCGCCGGTCTGGACCCCGAGTGGGTGCTCATGGCGCCCGTGGAGGCCATCCGGAAGCTCCTGGCCCAGGTGGGCTGGAGCGTGGCGGACGTGGACCTCTGGGAGATCAACGAGGCCTTCGCCGTGCAGCTGGTGGCCACCATGAACGAGCTGAAGCTGCCGGCCGACCGAATCAACGTCCACGGTGGCGCCGTGGCCCTGGGTCACCCCATCGGCGCCAGCGGCGCCCGGGTCATGGCCACCCTCCTCCACGCCTTGGAACGCCACGGCAAGCAACGCGGGATTGCTGCCCTCTGCCTCGGCGGCGGAAACGCCATCGCCATGGCTGTCGAGCGGGTGTAGTTCCGCAGCAAAGCGCGTACATGCAGAAGGGGCCCGGTATGCCGGGCCCCTTCTGCATGCCTGTCCCAGACTAGAAGCTGTACCGCAGCTGCGCGCCCAGGATGTCGATGGTGGCCTTCATGGTGGCGTTGAGGCTGCCCCGGGTGAGGTTGTCGCCCGCAGAGGTCAGATTGATCTTGGCGTCATCGATGAACAGGTGGGTGTAGCCCACATCGAGGGACATCTTCTTGGAGAAGGTGTAGCTCATGCCCACGGAGAGCCACTTGCGGTCGTTGTCGGGGATGCGGGGGGTGCGGTGGTTGTCGTCCACGGCGCCCTGGTCGAAGCCCACGCCGGCCCGGAAGGTCCAGGTCGGGTCCATCTTCCAGGTTCCGCCCAGGGAGTAGAACCAGGTGTCGCGCCAGCTCTCGTCGGTGACGGAATCCGCGAGGCCCGTATCGAACTTCACGCGGAGCTCCTTGAACCGGGACCAGGTGCTCCGGGCCACTTCACCCTGGAAGGAGAAGGCGGGATCCACCTGCCAGTCAAAGCCCAGGGAGGCGGTGGCCGGGAGGGCGAGATCGGCCTGGCCCTTGCCATTGCGGAGTCCAGCGCCCTGGAGGGCGGCCAGATCCGTGGAGGGCATGGTCGAGGGATACTCGAAGGTGGCATCACCCTTCAACGTCATGGTCATGGCCGCGGAGTAGGCGCCGCCCAGGCGGAAGGCCTTGGTGGGCTGCCAGGTGAAGCCCGCCTTCCAGCCGTAGTCCCAGCCGTTGCCCTTCAGGCCGGCCTTTCCGTCCCAGGCGCCGGGGATGGCGTAGCCCGGAGTGCCGAAGGTGGCATTCGGGGTTCCCATGGCGACAGTGGCCACGGGACTGTTCTGGGTGGGGCCCGGTGCCACAGGGGACAAGCCGGCAGCGGCCAAGCCGGAGCCAACCTTCAGGGCCAGGGCGGTGCCGTAGTCCACGCCATTGGTCAGCTCGGCGTCGGCATAGCGGGCGATGAAGGCGACGCCGAAGGAGAACTGGTCGTTCACCCGGTAGGCCAGGCTGGGCGCAATGTCGATGACCTTCAGATCGGACTTCAGGCCGTGGTACCGGCCGATCCAGTTGGCGTCGTACTCGGTGGTGAGGCCGAAGGGCACGTTCACCGAGAGGCCCAGCTTCAGGTCTTTGCTGGCGCTGTACATGATGTTGAACTCAGGGAGGATGGCGGACTGCCCTGAGTTCCCGTGGCTGGAGGGGCCCGAAACCGGTATCAGGCTCGTCGTGGTGTTGGGGTACACATTGAAGCCGAGCGCGGTGAGCGCGGGGGTGCGGTTGGCCGACATGCCATCGAGCTTCACGTCCAGGCCCACGTAGGTGCCGCCGAGGGAGAACTGCCAGCCCTCGTACTGGGTCATCACCGCGGGGTTGAAGAACAGGGTGCTGATGTCGTTGCCCCCCGCGCTGACGCCGGCGAAGGCATTGCCCTGGGAGCTCGGGCTCTGCTCGCGGAGCTGGAAGCCGGAGGCCTGGGCCTGGGGAGCGAAGGCGCCGGCGGCGATGAGGGTCAAGGCCGTGAGGGTGAGGCGTGAACGGTGGGTCATGGGCGCATGGCTCCTAATCCCGGGTGGGGGTGGGTGGCTGTTGGCAGCCGATTCCGAAGGTGGAAGATGGACCACAATACCAAATCGATGCAGACCTGCAATCACTCCCGAGAGCCTACCCTAAGGAAGGATTGCGACCTATAGGTCACCATCCATGAGCGGAATGAGACACCCCGACAGGCTCTCCCCCCCGGCCAGTTCCCGCACCAGCGCGGAGCCGATGACCGGAGTGGCGCCCATCGTCCGCACCGCCGCCAGGCTGGCGGCATCAGCGAGCCCGAACCCCACGGCCAGGGGCCGGCTCGAGATGTTCCGAAGGTGGCTGACCCGCTCGCTTACCGGAGCAAGGTCCGTGTCCTGCCCCGCGCCGGTGACACCCAGGCGAGCCACCACGTAGGCGAAGCGCTGCGCGAAGGGCGCGGCCGGTCCGGGATCCGGGCGCTCCGCCAGCACCTGCCGGGCCCGGCTCAGCGTGGTGGTGGGTGCCAGCAGCGGCACCATGGGATAGCCCGCGGTGCGCAGGTCCGCCTCGAAGGCCGGCTCCTCCCCGAAGGGCAGATCCACCACCAGCAGGGCTTTCACCGGCGTGGGGGCCAGCAGCGTCTTCAGGCGTTCCGCGCCGATCTGGAGCAGCGGGTTCAGGTAGGTGAACAGGATGAGATCCGGGCTGTCCGTGAGGCCGGCCAACGTCTGCAGCACACGAACCGGCGTGGCCCCGCGTCCGATCGCGCGATGCGCGGCCGCCTGGAGCACGGGGCCGTCGGCGATGGGATCGGAATGGGGCAGACCCAGTTCAAGGGCTTCGATGCCGAGGGATCTGGCCTCGGAGAGTTGGGCCGGCAGAGCCTCGAGGCTGGGATCGCCAGCCATCAGGAACGGGAGGAGGGGGTTCATGTCAGATCTCCAGGCGCGACTGGTAGGTGGACAGGTCCTTGTCGCCGCGGCCACTGAGGCCCAGCAGGACCGTGGCGACGCCTTCGGCGGCGAGGGCGGGAAGCGCGGCCAGGGCATGGCTGCTCTCCAGGGCGGGCAGGATGCCCTCGCGTTCGCAGAGCAGGCGGGCGCCGGCGAGGGCCTCCTCGTCGGAGGCACGGCGCACCTCCACCAGCCCATCCATCGCGAGGGCGGCCAGCTCGGGGCCCAGGGCCGGATAGTCCAGCCCGGCGCTGATGCTGGCGGTCTCGGCCGTGTGGCCGTGTTCGTCCTGGAGCAGCAGCGTCTTGCAGCCGTGAAGCACGCCCATGCGCCCGCCATCCAGACGGGCTGCGTGCTCGCCCAGGGCCCGGCCGTGGCCACCGGCCTCCACCGCGAGGCGGCGCAGGCCATCCCCCAGGAAGGGCACCAGCAGGCCCAGGCCGTTGCTGCCGCCGCCGGCGCAGGCGATCACCGCTTCGGGGAGGGCCCCGGCCTGCTCCAGCGCCTGGGCCCGGGCTTCCTCCCCGATGACCGTCTGGAAGGTCCGCACCAGCGTGGGGAAGGGATGGGGCCCCAAGGCCGATCCCAGGATGTAGTGGGCCTGGTCGCACCGGCCCGCCCAGCCCCTGAGGGCCTCGTTCACGGCCTCCTTGAGGGTGCCCTGCCCCGCCTCCACAGGCACGACCTTCGTGCCGAAGAGCCGCATGCGGGCCACGTTCGGGGCCTGGCGGGCCATGTCCGTGACGCCCATGTACACCGTGCAGGCCAGTCCCAGCCGCGCGCAGGCCGCGGCCGTGGCCACGCCGTGCTGGCCCGCGCCGGTCTCCGCGATGATCTCCGTCTTGCCCATGCGACGGGCCAGCAGGGCCTGGGCCAGGGCGTTGTTGATCTTGTGGGCGCCGGTGTGGGTGAGGTCCTCCCGCTTGAGGTAGAGGGCCTTGAATCCCAGCTCCGCAGCGAGACGGGGAGCGACCGTCAGCGGCGTAGGACGGCCCACGAAGTGGCGCAGCTCGGCCTTCAGCTCCGCTTGGAACGCTGGGTCGGCGAGGGCCGAACGGAAGGCCGCCTCCAGGTCCAGCAGAGGCTGCATGAGCGTCTCCGGGGCGTAGCAGCCCCCGAGGGACTCGGCGCCGAAGCGCGTGGGAAGCGTGAATGCATCAGCCATGGGTTCCCTTTCCTGCCCGTGATTCCTGCCTCACAGCCGCCACGAAGGCGGCCACTTTCGCTGGATCCTTCCGCCCGGGTCCGATTTCGAGCCGGCTTGCCGCGTCGAAGCCCCGCAGCCCGAGCCGGGCACTGGGCGGAAGCGCGGCGGCCCGGTCCGCCAGGTTGAGGCCATCCATCCCCCCCGCCAGCAGGTAGGGCCCCGGTGGTGGGAAGGCCATGGCATGGCTCTGTCCCGAGCCTCCCACCACACCCGTCTGGACTGCGCTGGGCTCCCACAGGTAGAGATTCGCGGGTACCGGCGCCTGACCCGGCTCATCGGCCCAGGGCAGCAGGACGACGAGACCGGCCTCGCGCAGCAGGGCGATGCCCTGCTCCCGCTCGGACACCGGCAGGTAGGGCTGGACCCTCCGGAAACCGCGGCGGCGGGCCATCTCGAGCACGGACTCCGCATGATCCGCGACCATCACGAGGACGGCCCGCTCCAGAAACGGCCGGGCCACGGACAGGTCCGCACAGTGGCGAGGGCTGGGGGGGTGGCACACGAAGCCCAGCAGATCCGCACCCTCCCCCGCGGCGAAGGCCGCGTCCTCGGCCCGGACGAGCCCGCAGACCTTGGCCAGCAGGCTCATCGGGCCTCCTGGCGCAGGTCCGCGAAGACGCGTTCCAGGAAGCCCTTGGGATCCGCGCTGCGCATGAGCGCCTCGCCGATGAGCACGGCGTCGAAGCCGGCCCGCAGGGAGGCCTGGGCATCCTCAGGCGTGGCAAGACCCGATTCACGGACCAGCACCGCTTCGGGGAAGGCCATCCTAAGGGGGGCGGCGGTGGGCTCGCCCAGGGTGAAGGTGGAGAGGTCCCGGGCGTTGATGCCCACCATGCGGGCCCCGGCCTCCTGGGCAAGGGGCACCTCCGTGAGGTCGTGGAGCTCCACGAGGGCCTCCAGCCCACGTCGGCGAGCGGCTTCCAGGAAGGCGGCCGTGTGGCCCTTCAGCACCCGGACGATAAGCAGCACCGCCTCCGCGCCGCAGGCTTCGGCCTCCGCGAGCTGAGCCTCGGAGATGACAAAGCCCTTGTAAAGCCGCGGCAGGCCGAAGGCCGCCGCGGCGGTCAGGTGGGCGGCCGCCCCACGGAAGTAGGTCGGTTCCGCCAGGATGGAATAGGCTGTCGCGCCGCCTTCCCGATAGGCCTGGAGCTGGGCCTGGAGCGGGGTTCCGGCGGCGAAGGGGCCGAGGGAGGGCGAAGCCTGCTTGTACTCGGCGATGACGGCGCCGCCTCGGGCCGCGGCGTCCCGGCGCAGGGCCGATTCGAAGGGTCCAGGACCGTCCAGGGTGGCGCGGAGGGCTGCCGCCGCGGGCCCGGCTGAGGCCAGGCGAGCCAGTTCCGACAGCAGCACCCGCTGGAGGTGCGAGCTCTTCGGCAGGCCGGTGCTGCGCACCAGGGAAGCTGGTTCCGGCAGGGCGCTCACGGGTTCACCCCGGCCGCGGGAAAGGGCGGGACGAAGCCGCCGTCGAGGGCACTTCGCATCTCGCGGAAGCTGGCATCCACGCCCTCAAGAGTACCGCCGCGGTGCAGGGCCAACCCCAGGGCCGCCTGGAGGGCCACGGCGTCCGCCACGGCGGGCCGGAAGTCTGGGTGCCGAGCTCCAGCGAAGATCCCCCGGGCCACGGTCAGGGCTTCGGCCCGGTCCGCCACGCGCAAGGCGTGCCGGACCGGCTGGACGATGCCCAGCTCCCGCGGCACCAGCACATGGGGCGCCTGCACCCGGCCGTCGGCGACCGCCAGGATCGTCGTGGGGCCTTCGATGGAGGCTTCGTCGAGGCCCTTCCCTTCCGCGTCCTTGCCGTGGATCACGAAGGCCCGCCGCAGTGTCGGCCGCCGGGCCAGGGCGCCGGCCATGGGCGCCAGAAGGTCCTCCCGGGCCACACCCAGCAGCTGCAATGGCGGGTTCGCCGGATTGATGAGCGGGCCCAGCAGATTGAAGATCGTGGGGATGCCCAGGCGACGGCGGATCTCCCGTAGGCGGCCCATGAGCGGGTGGTAGGCCGGGGCGAAGAGGAAGGCGAATCGGTGGGTCTGCAGGTCCTGGGAAAGGTCGGCGCTGGCGCGGGCCAGGTCGTACCCCAGGGCCTCCATCAGGTCGGCGCTGCCGCAGACACCGGTGGCGGCGCGGTTCCCGTGCTTCACCACGGGTATGCCGAGGGCCGGGAGGAACAGTGCCGTGAGGGTGCTGAGGTTGGCGGTGGAAGCCCCATCACCGCCCGTGCCCACCACGTCGATGGCGCTGTCGGGTACCGGAGGGAAGGGCACCGCCACTTCGGCGAGGGCCTTCGCGAACGCCGCGAGCTCGTGGGCTTCGGGCACCCGCTGGGCCAGCAGGGCCAGGCAGGCTCCCACCAGCAGGGCGTCCGTGTCCTGGTCGATGAAGATGCGCATGAGCTCCGAGGCTGTCGTTTCAGGCAAGGGACGGATGGGATTGTGGGTGGTGAGCAGGGTCATCGGGATTCCTTAGGGGGCGTTAGGGGAAAGCCAGCGCGGTACTGGGTTTCCCCTTAGGGCCCCTTATGTCGCCCAGCCGATCGGAACGAATCGATGGCCTGCGAAGGCGACGTCGCCATTCGGAGGAAATTGGCGAGCATGGCCGGACCGTCCGGCGTGAGGATGCTCTCGGGATGGAACTGCACGCCCCAGCGGGGCAGCTCCCGGTGGGCCATGGCCATGATCTCCCCGCCGGGGCTGCGGCCCGTGACGCGCCAACAACCGGGAAGCGTGGCGGAGTCGGCGATCAGGCTGTGGTACCGGCCCACGGGGAGGCCATGGGGCAGACCCTGGAAGAGGCCCGTCCCGTCATGCTCCAGGGGCGTGGCTTCGCCGTGGAGGGGTTCCTGGGCGCGGATGACCTTCCCCCCGCTGGCCGCCGCCAGGGCCTGGTGGCCCAGGCAGACGC
This sequence comes from Geothrix sp. SG200, assembly GCF_022808935.1. Taxonomy (GTDB): domain Bacteria; phylum Acidobacteriota; class Holophagae; order Holophagales; family Holophagaceae; genus Geothrix; species Geothrix alkalitolerans. The sequence continues at coordinate 1,125,409 of NZ_JAKZFR010000001.1, read as the reverse complement.
CGAGCATGGGAATGTCCCAATCCGAGCCCGCCAGGGCCATGTGGGCCGGGCTTTCGGTGGGGTGGCCGGGCCCCGGCGACAGCACCACCGCCTCGGGCCTGAGGGCCCTGGCCTCGTTGAGGGTGATGGCGTCGTGGCGGACGACCTTCACCGGGGCGCCCAGCGTCTCGAAGGCCTGCACCAGGTTGTAGGTGAAGGAATCCAGGGCATCAATGAGGAGGATCATCGGGAGGCTCCGGGCAGCTGGACGCCGAGGGCCTGCGCGATGGCGCCCAGCTTGTGCAGGGTCTCGAAGTATTCGGATTCGGGCTTGGAGGCCCGCACCACGCCGGCGCCGGCCTGAATGTGGGCGACGCCGTCCGCATAGACTGCCGTTCGCAGGATGAGGGCCGTGTCCAGGGCGCCATCCGTCCCCAGACGCAGCAGCACGCCGCCGTAGGGCCCGCGCATCTCCCCTTCCAGTTCCGCGATGCGCTGGCAGGCGCGCAGCTTGGGGGCGCCGCTCACGGTGCCTGCCGGGAAGGCTGCCGCCAGCACGTCCAGGGCATCCACGCCCTCCCGGAGCTTGGCCTTCACGGTGGTGGTGAGGTGCAGCACGTGGCTCGTGCGCTGGAGGGCGAGGGGCTTCTCCACCCGGACACCGCCGGGAACGGCCACGCGGCCCAGGTCGTTGCGGGCCAGATCCACCAGCATCTGGTGCTCGGCCAGTTCCTTGGGGTCTCGCTTCAGGGCCTCGAACCGCGCCGCATCCTCCTCCGCGCTCTCGCCGCGGGGCACGGTGCCGGCGATGGGGAGGGTCTCGGCCTCGCCGTCCTGCACCCGCACCAGCATCTCCGGCGAAGCGCCCACCAGGGAGAAGTCCCCCCACTCCAACAGGAAGCCATAAGGGCTCGGGTTCAGGCGGCGGAGGCGGCGGTAGGCTTCCAGGGGCCGCGGCGGATTCTCGATGCGGAATCGCTGGCTGGGTACGAGCTGGTAGACGTCGCCGTCCAGGATCCGATCCTGGGCGGCGCGGACCATGCCTTCGTAGGTCTCACGGGCCACCTGGGCGGCGGCTCGCGGAGCCGGCGCGGCGGAACCCGGATCGCGGACGCCCGCCAGGAGCTGCTCCCGGAGGCCGCGGAGGCGGCGGAACCCGGCCTCCGGTTCTGCGTCCAGCGTCTGAAGTTCCGCCACCTGGTGCAGGTGGTCGAAGACCAGGGCCGTGTCGAAGCGGCGCACCCAGAGACCGGGAAGGCCGAGGCTGTCCCGGGCGGGCTGGGGCAGTGACGGTTCCATGGCCCCCACGGCCTCGAAGCCGAGGTAACCAGCGCAGCCCACGCCGATGGGAAGGGGCACCTTGAACGCTGGCAGCTCCGCGGCGGGATCATGGAGGGCGCCGGCGGGCGGCGGCCCCGCCAGGGCCCGCAGAGATTCGATCCAGCCCCGGGCCGGAGGGGCCAGGCGGCATTCGGCGGAACCCTCCAACAGCACGAAGCTGTGGCGCCCCACCCGCTCGCCCTGATCGCAGGATTCCAGCAGCAGGCTGGCGCCCGCCGGGCGCAGGGCCAGGTAGGCGGCGAGGGGCGTAAGCAGATCCGCAGGAAGCGAGTGTCGGATCAGGTGCATGGGGAAGACCTTGAGAAAACCACAGACCGGCTTTGCCGGGTGGGGTGTGTGGGGGCTGGGGGGTGTGCGCGAAGCGCGGAACCACCGGAAAACATCAAAGAAAAAGCCCGACCGGATGGTCGGGCTCGGAAGGTCCGGGTTGGCGTGGGCCGCTAGGCCTCGCACAGGGAGCCGTCCGAGCCCGCACGCCACCACCAGGCCCCGTGAAGGGAGCCCTGGCGAAGGGACAGGGAGGACAGCGTCATGGAACCGATGTAACCCCATCCACGCGGGCCCTGTCAAGTGTGGTTTGATGAAGGATTGCTTGCGGACGGCCATGACCGAGGATCGCCCCACCACCATCCACACCGAGGATTCGCTTGCGCCCAGGGATCCCTGGCGCTTCCTCCGCCCCGCCCTGCGCGGCGGCTTCAGCCGCTGGGGCTGGGGCCTCATGATCGGGTGGCTGCTGGTGCTCCTGGGACCCGTGCTGGGCTGGGCCGGCCACCTGCGCCGGGCCGCGGGCTGGAGCGCCCTGCCCAGCCACTGGGGCGAGCGCATCAGCGCCCGGGACGTCTGGGAGCTGTGGGAGAACGGCGGGCTTCAGCATCGCCTGGCGAATTCCCCGACGGTGCACCTCTTCGGCCTGGGCCTCGTGATTGTCCTGTGGTGCGGCTGGCGCATGCAGGCGGAGCGTGCGGGCTTGAAGGCCCGGCTGGGCTCCTGGCTGCTGGGCGCCCTGGACACGGTCCTCATCGGATTTCTTCCGATAGGCCTCCTCGCCTGGCTCGGGGACATCGTCCTGACCTGGCTCGGAGGCCTCGGAATCGACGGTCTGGGCTGGACCGCCTTCTTCGGCCGGCCCCTGCTCTGGATGGCGGCGGTGGCGGCCCTGAACCTCCAGTGGTGGTTCTGCCGCCTGGGGCGCGCAGCCGGCCCGCCCCGCGGCTACCGCGCCCACCTGAGCGACTGTTTCCTTCGGCTGTGGACGCACCCTGTCCAGTGGAGCCTTCTCTCCCTTGGCGGCGCGGCCCTGAGGTCGCTGCTGCCCTTCCTGGTGCTGGTCCTGGCTTGGCGGATGGGAGGCGGGACCCCATTCCGCGTCGGCCTGTTCCTCGCCCTGCAGCTGGCTGTCACCCTGCTCAACGGCTGGCTGATGGGCTGGCTGTTGCGCGCCACCGCCCTGTACTGGGCCCATGATGCCGCCGTTCGCACCGCCCGCACCGCCCTGAAGGACCTGTCCCGTGAAGCCATCGCCAGCTAGCGCCCTGGTCGCCCTCCTGCTTGCCGCTCCCCTGGCGGCCCAATCGCCGGACGCCAAGGCCGAAGTCATCCCCGTCACCGAAGCAATCCCGGATGACCCCGAGATCCAGAAGGTCATCGCGCCTCTGGCGGAGGAAATCCGGGCCAGCTTCGGCCAGCCGCTGGTGCAGGCGCCCCAGGGCGTGTTCCGCGGGAGGCGGGGCGAGGAGAACCTGCTGGGCTACTGGGTCTCCGACGTCATGCGCCAGGCGGCCCAGCCCCTGGTCGGCGCCCCGGTGCGCTTCGCCATCACCAATGGGGGCGGGCTGCGGGCCAACCTGCGCCCGGGACAGCTGAAGGTGGGTGACATCTTCGAGCTGATGCCCTTCGAAAATGAGTTGGTGGTGATCGAGCTCACCGGCGCCGAGGTCATCCAGGTGGTGAAGGAGGGACTGCTCCGCCGCGGCGGCGAACCCTGCTCCGGCGTGAAGGTGAAGGTCGAGGGCACGCCCCAACAGGCGACGCTCATCGTCACCTGGGAAGACGGAACTCCCATCGACCCCACCGCCGTGGTGAAGGTCGCGACCACGGACTACCTCTACGGAGGCGGCGACTCCATCCCCACCCTGAAGAAGGGGCGGAAGCCGTTCACCACCGGCGTCACCCTGCGGCAGATGCTCCTGGACCAGTGCGCCGCCCTGGGCAAGGCGGGGAAGGACCTGCTGCCGCCCGCGCCAGGGCGCTACATCGTGCCTGTGCCGATCCTGGAAGCCATCCGCGACAAGACATTCAAGCTCTAGGAACGCCCATGGACCGCCGCCATTTCCTCGCCTCCCTCGGTGCCGCCGCCGTGGCTTCCCAGGTGCCCCTGAAGGCCGCGGAAGCCCCGGCCGCGGGTCGCATCACCCTGCTGCACACCAACGATACCCACTCGCGCATCGAACCTTTCGGCCCTGGCAACGGGGCCATCAGCGGCAAGGGCGGCATGGCCCGCCGGGCCACCCTCGTGAAGCAGCTCCGGAGCCAGCTGGGACCCGTGCTGCTGCTGGATGCCGGCGACACCTTCCAGGGGACGCCCTACTTCAACCGCTACAAGGGCCGGCTCGACTACCAGCTCATGCGGATGATCGGGTACGACGCCACCACCCTGGGCAACCACGACTTCGACAACGGCGTGGAGATGCTGGTGGAGGCCATGGCGTCCATGGAAAAGCTCCAGCACCGGAACCCGCCCTTCGCCTTCCTGAACTGCAACTTCGACTGCAAGGGTGCCCCCGAGCTGGCCAGGCGGATCCGCCCGTACATGGTCCGGGAGTTCCCGGGCGTGAAGGTGGGCATCACGGGCGTGGGCGTGGCCTTCGCGGGCCTCGTGGCCCCGAAGAACCACGAGGGCATCATCTGGAAGGACCCCTTCGAGAGCCTGAAACCCGTGGTGAAGCGGCTCCGGGAGGTCGAGAAAGTGGACCTGGTGGTCGTCCTCTCCCACCTGGGCTACGACGTGAAGGACGCCGCCTACGATGACCTGCGGATGCCCGGCCGAGTGGCGGGCATCGATGCCATCATCGGCGGCCACAGCCACACCTTCCTGGACGCGCCGGTGAAGGTGAAGCAGGCCCAGGGGGAAACCCTCGTGTTCCAGGTCGGATTCGGGGGCGTGAACCTCGGCCGCATGGACTTCACCCTGGCGCGCGGCGAGGTCAGGGCAGCCTCCGGAGCTGCCATGCCGGTGGTGGGCTGAGGGGCTTGCCCAGGACCGGAGTGACGGAAGTCCCAAATCCCCGTCCCCACAGGGAAACCCGCTTGATGGCGGGCTTTTGCCGTGGGAGCCTGCCTTGAATGCCCTGTGCCGGAACAGCGGGGGTCCAGGCCCCGGCGCTGCCGTAAACGCCCATAAGGAGAGCCCATGACCACGCAGAAGATCATCTGGACGGAGATCGACGAGGCGCCCGCGCTGGCGACCTATTCCCTGCTGCCGATCATCCAGGCTTTCACCAAGGGCACCGGGATCTCCGTCGAGACCTCCGACATCTCCCTGGCGGGCCGAATCCTCGCCACCTTCCCCGAGAACCTGAGCCCGGCCCAGCGTGTCCCCGACAACCTGGCCGCCCTCGGCGCCCTGGCCCTGAAACCCGAAGCCAACATCATCAAGCTCCCCAACATCAGCGCCTCCATCCCGCAGCTCAAGGCCGCCATCAAGGAGCTCCAGTCCCAGGGCTTCAACGTGCCGGACTACCCGGAGCAGCCCACCGAGGAAGTGGAGAAGGCCATCCAGGCCCGCTACGCCAAGGTGCTGGGCAGCGCCGTGAACCCCGTGCTCCGCGAGGGCAACTCCGACCGTCGCGCTCCGCTGTCCGTGAAGAACTACGCGAAGAAGCACCCGCACAAGATGGCCGCCTGGGCCCCCGATTCCAAAGCCCGCGTGGCCCACATGACCGCCGGCGACTTCTTCGGCAGCGAGACCTCCACCACCCTCGGCAAGGCCACGACCGCCCGCATCGAGTTCGTGGGCGCGGATGGCGCTCTCAAGGTCCTCAAGGACAAGCTGCCCCTCCAGGCCGGCGAGGTCCTCGACGCCTCCGTCATGAGCGTCAAGGCCCTCCGCGCCTTCTATGCCGAGCAGATCGACGCGGCCAAGCGCGACGGCCTCCTGCTCTCCCTGCACCTCAAGGCCACCATGATGAAGATCTCCGATCCCGTCATGTTCGGCCACGCCGTATCCGTCTTCTACCAGCCGGTCTTCGAGAAGCACAACGCCACCCTGCGCGAGCTGGGCGTGAACACCGCCAACGGGCTGGGTGATGTCTACGCCAAGATCCAGGCCCTGCCCGAAGCCCAGCGTGCGGCCATCGAGGCGGACATCCAGGCCGTCTACGCCACCCACCCGGCCCTGGCCATGGTGGACTCGGACAAGGGCATCACGAACCTGCACGTACCCAATGACGTCATCGTGGACGCCTCCATGCCCGTGGTGGTGCGCGACGCAGGCAAGATGTGGGGCGCCGACGGCAAGCTCCACGACACCCTGGCCATGATCCCGGACCGCTGCTACGCCACGATGTACAAGACCATCATCGAGGACTGCCAGAAGCACGGCGCCTTCGATCCCGCCACCATCGGCAGCGTGCCCAATGTGGGTCTCATGGCGCAGAAGGCCGAGGAGTACGGCTCCCACGACAAGACCTTCTTCGCCCCGGCCGCCGGGACCATCCGCATCGTGGACGAGTCCGGCGCCACCCTGCTCTCCCAGAAGGTGGAAGAGGGCGACATCTTCCGCGGCTGCCAGGCCAAGGACGCCCCCATCCAGGACTGGGTCAAGCTGGCGGTCACCCGCGCCCGCCTGACCGGCGCCCCCGCCATCTTCTGGCTGGACAAGGCCCGCGCCCACGACGCCCAGATGATCGCCAAGGTGGAGACCTACCTCAAGAACCACGACACCAAGGGCCTGGACATCCGCATCCTGTCCCCGGATGAGGCCATGAAGGTCTCCTGCGAGCGCATCCGCAAGGGCCTCGACACCATCAGCGTCACCGGCAACGTCCTGCGCGACTACCTCACGGACCTCTTCCCCATCATCGAGCTGGGCACCAGCGCCAAGATGCTCTCCATTGTGCCCCTGCTGGGCGGCGGCGGCCTCTTCGAGACCGGCGCGGGCGGTTCCGCCCCCAAGCACGTCCAGCAGTTCCAGAAGGAGGGCTACCTCCGCTGGGATTCTCTGGGCGAGTTCTCGGCCTTCTGCGCCTCCCTGGAGCACGTGGCCAACGCCTTCAAGAACGCCAAGGCCGGCGTGCTGGCTGAAACGCTCGATGTGGCCATCGCCAAGTTCCTCGACAACGACAAGTCCCCCGCACGCAAGGTGGGCCAGATCGACAACCGCGGCAGCCACTTCTACCTGGCCCTCTACTGGGCCCAGGCCCTGGCCGCCCAGACGAAGGACGCCGAACTCCAGGCCCGCTTCGTCAAGGTGGCGAAGCAGCTCGGGGACAACGAGGCGAAGATCAACGAGGAACTGATCGCGGCCCAGGGCAAGCCCGTGGACATGGGCGGCTACTACCACCCGGACCACGCCAAGACCGGCGCCGCCATGCGGCCCAGCACCACCCTGAACGCCATCATCGACGCCATGGCCTGATCCAGGCCGGAACAACCAGAGGCACCTCGCGGGTGCCGGGATGCACGGTGTCCCGGCACCCGCTGGCTTTTCGACCAAAACTCAGGTGTGGGGCGAAGCTGGCCGTCAAGCCGGGTATGACGTGTTCGCCCATCCCTGATCTAGCCCAGCACCCTCCCTCTCGAAGGCTCGCCAGGCCTGGTTTCGCGCCTGGCGTCGCGTGTGGAGCGGCCTCCGGCGTTCCATCTGGATCCGCCTGAATTCGACTGGCTCTGAGGCTGGCAGGGCATGCATGGCCCATTCCTGCGGCCGCCCCGGAAGAAATTTGCCGGGCATTGATCCTCCTGGGCAATTACCGCACTCAGTATAAATTTCCCATGAATATTCACGATTTATTTATGCAACCCTAACGGAAATGCCTCGGGTCTGAGGTGAGGGAGCCATGGGGCATCCTCGCTCACGTCCGCCCCTCCAAACACCTCCAGGAGCCACTTATGCACACGCTCTCCCGTATCTTCGCGGGCGCCCTTCTTCTGGCCGCGCCGGTCGCCTTCGCACAGTCCGCCACCGCCACGGCGTCCAGCGTCCCCGCCTCGGCCCGCATCTATGTGCCCATCACCGTGAGCCTCACCAATGGTGGCCTGAGCTTCGGCGACATCTTCGCGAGCACCGCGGGCGGCGACGTGACGCTGGACCCCCAGAACAACACCCGCACGACCACCGATCCGGCCCTTGGCACCACCGGCTCCGTCAGCGCGGCGACCTTCAAGGTGACCGGGAAGCGCAACGCGACCTATGCCATCACCCTCCCGAGCAATGGCAGCGTGACCTTGACCGGTGCCGGCACCGCCATGCCTGTGAACAATTTCACCGCCTCGGTCGAGGGCGCCGCCGCCACGAGCAACGCCACGGGCCTGCTCCCCAATGTGGCGAACGCTGCGCAGATCTTTGCGGTGGGTGGCACCCTGACCCTCGGCGCCAACCAGACCGATGGTGACTACACCGGCACCTTCAATGTCACGGTCGCCTATAACTGAGGTCCGCTGATCCGCTGGTCACCCAGGGCGTACCCGCGCCCTGGGTTTTCTCCGTACTTGAGGTCTCATGCTTCGTCTCCGTCCCCGGGCCATCGCCTGCCTGTTTCTCGGTCTGCTCGCACTCGGTCTTCCGGCCCAAACGCCGCCGCCTCCCGCCGACGGAGGCATCGGCGACCTCCTGGTGGCCCCGACCCGGGTGGTGTTCGAGGAGCGCAAGCGGAGCGCCGAGCTGAACCTCTCCAACATCGGGCAGACCCGGGCCACCTTCCGGATCTCCCTCGTGCGCATGGAGATGGACGAGACGGGTGGCATCAGGGAGCTGGCATTCGATCCGGGCACCGAGAACCTCCGGTCGCTGTTCCGCTTCTCCCCGCGACAGGTGACCCTCGACCCCCGGGAATCCCAGACGGTGCGCATCCAGGTGCGCAAGCCGGCCCAGCTGCCCGAGGGAGAATACCGCCTGCACATGACCTTCCGCGCGGTGCCTCCCGAGGCGCCCGCGCCCCAGGCCGCGGCGGAGGCGCCCAAAGGAATCGCCATCAAGCTCACGCCCGTCTATGGAATCGCCATCCCCCTCATCGTGCGGCACGGCAAGACATCCGCCACCGTCTCCATCACCGCGCCCACCTTTGACCTCAAGAGCGGCGTCTTGCGCTTCCGCTTGAATCGCGACGGCAACCAGTCGGTCTACGGCGACCTCAAGGCCACGCTTCTCCCGGCCGCCGGAGCCCCGGAAGTCCTGGCAGAGGCCTCGGGCCTGGCCGTCTACACCCCGAATTCTGGCCGGACCGTGGCCCTGCCCATCCGCGGCGGCCGTTCCATCCCTCCGGGCAGCCGGATCCGAATCGCCTACTCCCAGCCCGTGCTGGATGGCGGCCGCCTGTTCGCCGAAACCATCCTGACGACCCCCTGAATGGGCCGCCTCGCCGTCCGCAAGGCCCTCCTGGGCCCGACCCTCATGGGGGTGGCGGCGATGCTGCATGCCGGAGGCTTGGCTCCCGCAGACGCCACCGTCCAGCCGGGGATGCTCGTGAACCGCTCCGAGGAGGAGGTCTTCCTTTTCGCCCTGCGCCTCGACCAGGCGACGGTCAGCAGCACCTTCCCGGGATTCCCCGTGAAGGACGGCGTGCTGGTGCCTCTGGGTGAGCTGTGCCGCTTGCTGGACCTGGCCATCGAGGTCGACCCCAACCGCGGACGGGCCACGGGCTTCTTCATCGACGAGAAGCGCCGCTTCAATCTCGACGTCGCGGCGGGAACGGTGGTGGTGGCGGGCCGCGGCCTTCCGCTCGACCGGTCCTTGATGGAACTCCACTCCGATGACATCTACGTGGACACGCGCCTCCTCGCCGCGTGGCTGCCCCTGGATTTCCAGGTCGTCCTCCGCAGCTCGTCCATCACCGTGTCGCCAAGGGAGCCACTCCCCATTCAGGAGCGCTGGAAGCGGGAGCGCATGGTCGGCCGGTTCCGCCCCTCGGAAGGTCCGAAGGTCTTCCCGCGGTCGCCGGACCCCTATCGCCTATTCGAAGCTCCGATGGTCGACGAGACCCTGCGCCTGACCGCCCGGACATCGCCCGATGCGGATCGCCACGTCCGGGCCCAGAGCACCACATTCGCCGCGGGGGATTTCCTGGGGCTGTCTTCGAACCTCTACGCGATTCTCGATACCGAGAACGGCCTCTCGGAGTTCCGGATGGCCATGGGCCGCCGCGATCCCCATGCGGGCCTGCTCGGCCCGCTCAAGGCGACGGAGTTCGCCTTCGGTGAGGTGCTCGATCCAGGCCTGAACCTGCTCACCCTGCCCATGGCCGGCACGGGAGCTCTGCTCACCAACTACCCGCTCCAGCGGGAGAACGCCTTCGACCGCCATTCCTTCCAGGGGAACCTGTCGCCAGGCTGGCAGGTGGAGCTCTACCGGAACCAGGCGCTCCTGGGCTTCCAGGCCTCCCGCCCCGATGGCCGCTATGAATTCCTGAACGTGCCGCTCTACTTTGGCTGGAACGATTTCCGCCTGGTGTTCTATGGCCCCCAGGGCCAGCGCCGCGAAGAGGTGGTGCGCTTCGATGTGAGCGAGAACCAGACCCCGGAAGGCGAGTTCCAGTACCGGCTGGTGGGCGTGGATCCCCGCCAGGCTGGAAAGCGGGGCCAGGTCGAAGGGCGCTACGGGATCTCCCGGCAGTTCACGGCCGGGTTCTCCCTGTCCAGCCTGGACCTGGACGGGCGCCATCACGCCTACCGTGGGATCGATCTCCAGGGATTCTGGAAGCCGCTTTCGGCGACCTTCAGCGCCGTCAGCGACCAGCTTGGAGGCAGCGTCGCTCAGCTGGGCCTCCGGAGCCGCCTGGGCTCCACCAGCCTCACGGTCAAGCATGCGGAGCTCCAGGATGGCTTCTCCAGCGAAGTGTTCCGGCCCATCTACGGACCGATCCGGAGCCGCAGCGGCCTGGAGACATCCTCCCTGCTGCCCAGCCTGGAGCGCAGCCTCGTCACGCTGGACCTCGGCGCCGCCCGGGACCGGCTCGTGGCGGGCGGCAGCATCGATCGCCTCTACAACCGCGTCTCCACCTCCTTCCAAGGGTACTTCCTCTCCAACGAGATCACCCTGACCCGGGGCCTGGACACGGCGACGCCCTTCCCCGCCATCACCATCGGTGACTTTCTCGCCAGCAAGTTCTTCCGGACCTTCTCGCTGCGGGCGCAGGCGAACTATCAGCTGAGCGGCGGCGCCCGGCGCCTGAACGCCCTGTCCACCTTCCTGGAAACCCCCGTCTTCATCCCCTTCAACCTCCGGGCCGGGCTCACGCACTCGGTGGCCTCCCACGACACCCTGGTGCAGCTCGGTGCCTACAAGACCCAGGGCGCCTATGCTCTCAGTGTGGAGCTGGGCTACTCCACCCACAGCCGCCTGTCCCTGGACCTCACCTTCCGCGTGGGCCTGGCCAGGGAGCCCCGGAACGGCCGGATCCATACGCAGGCGCAGAGCATCGCCGGGCATGGGGCTGTCTCCGCCCGCGCCTTCCTGGATGCCAACGGGAACGGCGTGATGGATGGCGACGAGAAGCCCCTCCAGGGCGTCGGCTTCCTGGCGAACGGCGCCTCGCAGCCAGGCACCACGGATGCGAAGGGCGTGGCCTTCCTCACCAATCTCTCCGGCGATCTCGACGCCAACCTGTCCGCCAACTCCACCACCCTGGAAGATCCGTTCATGCGGCCCCAGGGCCCGGGCCTGCGCGTCACCCCGCGCCAAGGCCATGTGGCGCAGCTCGAGGTCCCCGTGGTGCTGTTCGGCGAGGTCACGGGAACGGCCTACCTGAAGCGTGATGGCGCCTCCGGGGAGCTTCCCGGCCTTCTCCTGGAGCTCGTGGACAGCCAGGGCAAATCCATCAAGACCACCCGGACGGCCTTCGACGGTTTCTACACCCTGTCCGATCTTCCGCCCGGCACCTACCAGCTCCGGGCGCCTGACGCCGAGATCCAGCGACTCGGGCTCTCGAAACTGCCGCCCATCCCCGTGATCGTGACCTCCGAGGGCACGGTCGTGGATGGCCTCGATCTCCTGTTCACCCCAGACCGCTCCAACACGCCCCTTCCGGGGCAGGACGGCCGGAAAGAAGATCAACCATGAGCTTCTCCGCCCTCTCAGCGCTCTCCCGACGGTTCTTCCTGGTGGCCCTGGCACTCGCGGCACTCCCCGCCCACAGCCAGGCCTGGGTGCCGGTCATCAACAAGTACTCGGACATCTCGCTGGGCTATGTCATCCCCAGCGCTTTCGGGGGGACGGTGGTGCTCGCTTCGCCATCCGGCAGCCGGAGCGCCTCAGGCGGAGCCACCCTGGGTTCCTCCGCTGGCGTCAGCCTGGGCAGCTTCACCTTGTCCGGCAAGGTGGGCGACAATTGGTTCGCCTCGGCGGGCAGCCCCGTTCCCTTCCCCCTCGTGGGACCAGGCGGCGCGACAGTGGTCGTCACGGCCGTGGATTGCCAGCCCGCCACCAGCGGCACCTTCCCTTCCACGGGCACCACCGGCTACTACTACCTGGGCGCCACCGTCTCAGTCGGTTCGAGCGCCATCACGCCGGCGGGAACCTACACCGGCAGCTACACCCTGAATGTGATGGACCCCTTCAAGGGAGCCATCACCCCCATGGCCTTCTCAGTGCAGATCCAGATCGCGCCGGTCATCAGCCTCACGGAGCTCACAGGACTGCGGTTCGGGGCGGTCTTCACGAGTCCGGCCCCTGGAACTGTGGTGCTCAGTCCCGCAGGCACGCTCAGCACGACGGGCGGCGTGAGCCTGGGTTCCCAGCTGCCGGTCGGACCCGCCACCTTCTCCGTGACCGGTGCCGCCAACGCCACCTACGCCATCACCCTTCCGGGCAGCGTCGTCCTCAGCTCTCCGGATGGGACCCTCACGGTGACGGCCTTCACGAGTTCTCCGGGACCGACGGGCCGCCTGGACCTCGCCGGGCGGCAGACACTGAGCGTGGGAGGCACGCTGAACGTGGCCGCCGGCCAACCCGACGGCGACTACGCCGGGACCTTCAGCGTGACCGTGGCCTACAATTGATCTAGAGCGATCCGGCCTGGATGGGCGTCCCGAAGGCGTCCCGGATCATCAGGACGCCCCCCGCATGACGAATCTCACGGGCGAGGAACCGCTGCCGGCCGTCGACCACACTCCTGGACGCGAGGACCTCGAGAGGGGTTCCCGTTTGGAACAGCCCTGAGGTGTTCCAGGCGCCGGTGTCCACCCGCAGGACTCCAGCCGCCAGGCGGATCCGGATCGACCGGCCCTCCCAGCCTTCGACCAGGCCGTGGATGGTCACTTCCGTCGAAAGGTCATAATCCGCCGCTTCGCGGGGGCGGATCCGGACCGTACAGGTGGCGCCGCTCGTGCTCTGGGCCATGGCCACGGCTTCCGAGCCACCGGCCAGGGCCAGCAGGAGCCCCAGGCGGCAGGTCGATCGGAAGGTTCCAAGGCGGCCCATTGGGCACTCCTCGCAGGTGGTCAACCCTCTTTTCGACCCTGGGGAAGGCCGCGATAACACCCCTGATTAAAAAAGAATGGGTCAATCGGGGCCGGCAGCCCGAGACCAACCTCGGTTTAAGTGTTGTTATTAAGACTATTAACATATATTTGAGGCCACGACAGGCTCTCCCCGGCTTCCGTTGCCGACCCGGCCATCAGGTGGCCCGAAGGCAGTACCGGAGGAAGGCTTCACACGACCAGCGGCCGTTTCTGTTCGCGGTCACGCAGGGTCAGAACAGCCCCACCACGCGGCCTGTCTCCGGATCGATGTCCACATCGTAGAAGCCGGGCCTCGTGGGGAGGCCTGGCATGGTGGCCATCTTGCCCAGCAACGGATACAGGAACCCGGCCCCGGCGCTGAGGCGGACATCCCTCACCGGGATGCGGAAGCCCGTGGGGACCCCCTTCAAGGCCGGGTCGTGGCTCAGGCTCAGGTGCGTCTTGGCCATGCAGATGGGCAGGCGGTCGTAGCCAAGCCGCGTGTAGGCATCGATCTTCGCTTCGGCCTCCGGCGCGTAGTCCACGCCGTCGGCGCCGTAGACCTCCGTGGCGATGGTTTCGATCTTCTGCTTGATGGGCTCGTCCACGCCGTAGAGGAAACGGAACTCCGAGGGGCGCTCGCAGACGCGCATGACGGCCCGGCCTAGATCCAGGGCCCCTTCCCCGCCCAGGGCCCAGTTCCGGCAGACCACCGCGTCCTCCGCGCCGCTCTCCAGGGAGGCCCGGCGCACCAGGTCCAGTTCCGCGGGGCTGTCCGTGGCGAAGCCGTTCACCGCCACCACCACGGGCACACCGAACTTCCGGGCGATGCGGATGTGGTGCAGCAGGTTGGGCAGGCCCTGGCGGAGCAGGTCCAGGTTCTCATCCACATAGACCGGATCCAGGGGCTTCCCCGCCACCACCTTGGGCCCGCCGCCGTGCATCTTGAGGGCGCGCACGGTGGCCACCAGCACCACGGCGTCAGGCTTCAACCCGGAAACGCGACACTTGATGTCGAAGAACTTCTCCATGCCCATGTCAGCGCCGAAACCCGACTCGGTGACCACGTAGTCCGCCAGCTTGAGGGCGATCTGGTCGGCCAGGATGGAGCTGTTTCCATGGGCGATGTTGGCGAAGGGGCCCGCATGCACGAACACGGGCGTGCCCTCCAGCGTCTGCATGAGGTTCGGCTTCAGCGCGTCCTTCATGAGCACGGTCATGGCGCCGGCCACGCCCAGATCCTCGGCGGTCACCGCGCGCCCCTGTCGATCAAGGCCCACCACCATGCTTCCCAGCCTGCGCCGCATGTCCTGGAGGCCCGTGGTGAGGGCCAGGACGGCCATGATCTCGCTGGCCACGGAGATGTCGAAGCCCGTCTCCCGGGCGAAGCCCTGCTCCTCCTCGCCCTGCCCCACGGTCACGCCCCGAAGGAACCGGTCGCTGGTGTCCAGGATGCGGCGCCAGGTGATGGCGGCGGGGTCCAGATCCAGCCGGCAGACGCGACAGCGCTCCTCCGGCGTGAAATCGTCGGGATTCCCCTTGGTGATGCCCAGCCTCGCGCAGCGCAGCTGCAGCGACCGCGGGAACTTCCTTCCGGATTTTCCTTTCGGGAAGATCCGCTCGAACAGCTGCTCGTCCGAAGCGCCGGCCTCATGGAGGATGCGGGCGTCGATGGCCGCGGCGCACAGGTTGTGGGCCGCGGTGATGGCGTGGATGTCCCCGGTGAGGTGGAGGTTGAAGTCCTCCATGGGAATCACCTGGCTGTAGCCGCCGCCGGCGGCTCCTCCCTTGATGCCGAAGGTGGGACCCTGGCTGGGCTGGCGGATGCAGGTCACCACGCGCTGGCCCAGGTGCGCCCCCAGGGCCTGGCTGAGTCCCACCGTGACCGTGGTCTTGCCTTCCCCCAACGGCGTCGGGGTAATGGCGGTGACGTCGATGTACTTGCCGTCGGGACGGCCCTGCAGACGGTCCCGCACCTCCAGCCGCACTTTGGCCTTGGTGGGGCCGTAGAGCTCCAGCTCGTCCGCCTCGAGGCCCAGCTCCGCGGCCACCTGGCTGATGGGCTTGAGGGTCGCCGCCTGGGCAATGTCCAGATCCGAGGGCACAGGGGTTCTGCGCTGCAGGACCGTGGGCGTGAAGGGCCGCGTGACGGTGGTCATGCCGTCTCCTCGAAAAGATCCACCCCAACTATAAGTAAAAAACGACTGAATGGTCGCCATTGAGCCGCCTGTGTTGATTCACGTCACAGCCACCCGCATGCTGGATCCATGCGTCGTCTGACCGGGGTCGCCACCCACCGCTTCAGGGAGAAGGCTTCGGTCTTCCTCACCGAGCTGCACCCCGCATTGGATGCTGAAGACCGGGCCGTCGTGCTGGCCTCGCTTCGCAAGCGGGACTTCGACGCCACGCACCACTGCAGCGCCTGGCGGGAAGGCGTCCCGGTCGCGGCTTTCGGCGCCGATGATGACGGCGAGCCCTCCGGCACGGCCGGGAAACCCATGCTGGTGGTGCTGGAGGGCGCCGAGGCCACCGACCTCATCGCGGTCTGCATCCGATGGTACGGGGGAACCAAGCTCGGCACTGGCGGTCTGGTGAGGGCCTATACGGAGGGTGTCCAGGGCGCCCTGGCCGAAGCCGCAGCCCAGGGCCTCTGGGAGGAGGTCCGGATCCTCCGCCAAGGGGAGATCCGTGTCCCCGCGGCCCAGGCCCATCTGCCCTTCGCCCTGCTGGGAGGCTTTCCCGCCGCTGCCGTGACCGGCCAGACCTTCGAGGGAGACGCAGCCACCATCCGCTTCGAGTGCCCGCCGGAACTCTGTCCCGCCCTCGACCATGCCTGGCGGGAGCGCAGCCGGGGCGGGACGATCGCCTGGGCTTGACCACTCGCCGATCCCCACCCGCCGTTCGCCGATCCCGGCCCGGTTTCCTGTCAAGACGCCCGTAGCTTGGTCATGCGGAAGGAGGCGCCCATGATCCAGCTGGGATGGTTCATCGACAGCCCCTGGTGGTGGCTGGCCCTGTGGCTGCCCACGCTCGCCTTCAGCTTCTCCGCGGGTTCCGGCCGAAAGGAGCGCCACCCATGAACGTCCAGGAACGCCCCCCTGTCTTTTCCGTCAAGTTGGTCCTCGGCCTGGTGGTCATTACGGTGGGCCTGATTCTTCTGGTGGACAGCCTCCACTGGCTCGACGCCTGGCACCTGCTGGCCTGGTGGCCGCTGGCGGTGGCCGCCGTGGGCCTCGCCCGTCTGGTCCAGGATGGTCTCCTCAGCCTCCGCGGTCACATCTGGCTGGGCTTCGCCGTCGCGGGCTTCATCTCCCAGTTCGGCCCCTGGGGGCTCCTGGAGCGCTGGTGGCCGGTCTTCCTGGTGTGGGGCGGCCTCATCGTCACGCTCCGCGCCCTGTTTCCCCAATGGAGCCCGCCGCCCCGCTGCAGGCGCCGCCGGCCGTCGCCATCCGAGCCCGATTCCTGTGATCCTGATTCCGGATCCACGCAGGTGAACCCATGAACGCCGCCGACGACATCCGGACTCCGAGTCCGTTCAGCCCCAAGCTGGTGCTGGGCGTCGCCATCATCGTGGCGGGCCTCGTGCTCACCCTGGACAACCTGGGCCTTGTCCAGGCTCATACCCTCTTCAAGCTCTGGCCGCTGGTGCTGGTGGCCGTGGGCATCGCCAAGATCCGCCAGGACCGGCAGGGCAGCAGCACGGGCGGCTGGTTCCTGGTGTTGGGCGGTGCCTTCCTGCTGCTCTTCACCTTCGGCCACGGCCACCTGGCGGATGCGCTAGGCCCCATGCTGGTGGTGGGCCTTGGCATCCTCATCGTCACCAAGGCCCTCAAGCAGAGCCGCGGCATCCCGCCCGAGCTGGCCCGCTCCGACGACTTCCTCCAGGGCACGGCCATTTTCGGCGGCTTCAAGCGGCGTGTGGTGACCCAGGCCTTCAAGGGCGGCGAGCTGACGGCCATCTTCGGCGGCTACGAGGTGGACCTCCGGCAGGCGGCGATGGAGAACGGCCAGGCCCGCATCGATGTCTTCGTGCTCTTCGGCGGCGGGGAGATCCGTGTGCCGGAGGGGTGGGAAGTCGTCCATCGCGCCACGGCCATCGCCGGCGCCCTCAACGACGGAACCCACCACGGTCCCGCTCCGGCGGAGGGCCGGCCCCGCCTGGTGATCACGGGGCTGATCCTCTTCGGCGGCACCGAGGTCAAGAGCTGATGCATCCCCTCCTGGCCAACCGGGCGCGTCTGGGGGCCTACCTCCTGGGGTGGGCCCCCATCGCCCTGCTGCTGATGGGAATCGCCCGCACCCAGAACTGGAGCTGGGCGGAGGCAGCGGCCTTGGCCCTGCCCCTCTGCCTGATCGCGGCCTTCCTCTTCCTGTCCGCCTGGTTTCTCTGCCGGGCGCTCCCGCTTGGCCAGCGGGTGGAAACGCTGGGCTCCCACGGAGCGGCCTGGGGCCTGGCAGCCGTGCTCATGGGCAGCATCTGGGCGGGGCTGGCCTGGCTGCTGGCCCGGATCCTGGCCTGGATCCCCGGCCTTGGCACCCTGCCCCGCCACGTGGACATCGCCCTGCCCGTGCTCACGGGCGTGGGCATCCTGCTCTACCTGGCCTCCGTGGCCCTCAGCTACCTCATGCTGGCCCAGGAGCGCGCCCTGGAAGCCGAACGGAAGGGTGCCGAGCTCCAGATCCTGGCCCAGGAGTCGGAGCTGAAGGCCTTGCGGGCCCAGCTCAATCCCCACTTCCTGTTCAACAGCCTGAATTCACTGTCGGCGTTGACCGCCGTGGATCCCGCCCGGGCGCGGGAGATGTGCGTGCTGCTTTCGGATTTCCTCCGCCGCAGCCTGGGCCTGGGCGAGCGCCGCCAGGTCGTCCTGCAGGAGGAGCTCGAGCTGGCTCGGGCCTACCTGGCCATTGAGCAGATCCGCTTCGGCAACCGCCTGAAGCTCGACTGGCGCATCGATCCCGCCGCGGAACCGGCCCTCCTGCCCACCCTGCTGCTGCAGCCGCTGGTGGAGAACGCCATCAAGCACGGCATTGCGGCCCTGCCGGAGGGCGGCACCCTGGCCGTGGCTGCGGAGGTGGTGGAAGGACACGTTCTGCTGAAGGTGGATAACCCGCTGGATGCCGACGCTCCGGTCCCCCAGGGTCTGGGGCTCGGGCTGCGCCAGGTCCGCCAACGCCTGCTGGGCCGCTTCGGGAACCGGGCCCGGTTCGAAGCCACGGCCCAGGACGGCCTCCACCGCGTCACGCTGGTCTTCCCTTTGGAGATGGAGCCATGAAAGCCCTGATCATCGACGACGAGGATCTCGCGCGTTCCGTCGTGCGCGAGCACCTGGCCGCCCACCCCGATGTGGAGGTGGTGGGTGAATGCGCCAACGGCTTCGAGGCCCTGAAGGCCGCCGCCGAGCACCACCCAGACCTCGTCTTCCTGGACATCCAGATGCCCAAGCTGGACGGCTTCGAAGTGCTGGAGCTCCTGGAGGCGGAAGGGAAGCGCCCCGCCGTGGTCTTCGTCACCGCCTACGATCAGCACGCCATGCGCGCCTTCGAATCCCATGCGGTGGACTACCTGCTGAAGCCCTTCTCAAAGGAGCGCTTCGACGCGGCCCTGGCCAAAGCCCGGGTTCTCCAGGCCACCCAGCCTGCGGCTCCGGTCCCGTCCGCGACGGATCTCGCCTCGGCGGCACGCCAGGGAAAGCCTTTGGAGCGCATCGTGGTGAAGGACGGCCCGAAGGTGACGGTGGTCCACCTGGACCGCCTGGACTGGATCCAGGCCCAGGACGACTACGTGCTCCTCCGCACCGAGGGCCGGAGCCTGCTCAAGCAGCAGACCCTGGCCAGCCTGGAATCCCAGCTCGATCCGAACCGGTTCATCCGCATCCACCGCAGCTACATCCTGAACCTCGACCGCCTCGTGCGGATCGAGCAGGACAGCAAGGAGCACCGGGACGCGATCCTCCGCGACGGCACCACCCTCCCCATCAGCCGCGCCGGCTACCAGCGGCTGCGAACCCTATGGGAAGGTGCCTGAATGCGACAGGCCCTCACACCGCGCCGTGCAGGCGGCAGGGATGGTGATGGCAGTGCCCGCAGCGCCCCTCGCAGGGCAGCCCCGGCGCCAGATCCTCCTCACGGTCGATCGCGCCCTTCACGCTGGGCCTGGGAGCGGGCAAAGGCACAATGCACTTGGCCACGCGAATGGTCGCCGCAGCCGCCTTCCCGGGCCTCTGGGCCGGGGACTTCTTGCGGGAAGGGGCGGCGGGAGTCATGGAAGGCTCAAGCTTCAGGGCGCTTGAAGCTCTTCGCGACCTTCTGCATGAGCAGAGGGTCACCCTCGATCTGGATCTTGCCGGTCATGAAAGCCTCCTGGGCGTTCAGCGTTCCGGTGCTCATGGCAATGAAGTCGTCGGCCTTGGCTTTCAGGAGCGTATCACAGGGTTTCATCAGGCGGGGGAACACCATGCAGGCCCCATTCCGGATGAAAAGCGTGTAGCCCAGGTCATCAATCTGATAACCCACGGCCGCTTCAAGATCTCCGGCTTTTTCGGCGTTGAAACGCTCAGGCATGGATTCCAGGAGCGCCTCCGCCGGATTCACGGCCGCCTCGAAGTGGGCCGTGTAGGACGCCACCTGGCTCACGTCCCCCTTCACTGTGATGGCGCCGCCCAGAAGGGCCGCCACCAGGTTCAGCTTGCCGACGTTGAGGGCCGCGAAGTCCGCGTCGGTGATGCCCAGGGCCGCGCCGCCCTCCACCTCTCCCGGCCGCACGGAGAGCCCCTCCGGGCTGAAGTCCAGGCGGTAGGGCACACCGTCCACCTTCACTTCCATGGTGCCGGTGGCGCCGCCCTTGTAGCGCTTGCGGAGCGTGGCCAGGGCCTTGCCGCCGGGCGTGTCCGGGAAGGTGATCTCCGGCTCCTGCGACCAGGCCTTCCAGGCCTTGCGAAGGACGGCCATGTCACCGGAGAAGCGGAGCTGGCCGCCCAGCAGGGCCGGTCCAGGATCCGAGATTCCGCAGACCAGGGCGCGCACGGCCGCGTCGTCGCCGGCCACTTCGGCGCCATCACCCCAGGTGTCGCCGCCCACGGTCACCTTGATCCCGGCCCCGGCCAGCGCGAGCCGCGCGGGCACCAGGTCCTTCAGGGGCTTCACCGGACCGCTCTCCTTCTGGGGCTTCTTGAAGAACTTCGGGAATTTCTGGAGCAGGCCCAGGTCGCCGGTACCCTTGAGCTTGCCGGTCATGAAGGCCTGCATGGGATCGAGCTTGCCTTCGTTCAGCGCGATCCAGTCCTCGGCGCCGATCACAACCACGGAGGTGGCATCCGGCTTCGCCTCGCGGGCCAGGGAGAACACGCCGTTGTCGATGCGGCAGGTGTAGTCGCCACCGCCCTCGCCCGTCACCTGGTAGTAGACGGAGACTGTGAGTCCCTGTGCCTTCTCAGGCAGGAAGAGTTCAGGCATGAGCGTAAAGATGCCATCCACCGTCAAAGCCATTTGATCACCTCGGAATGTGGGATCGAGCATGGCCGGGGGCTTGAACTTCATGCAACGGTTACCAGAGGTCAAGCTCCGCCATGCCTTTCTCCCGATGCAAAAGGGGCCGGATGGCCCCCTTTGCGTCCTGGCGAAAAACCTCACCTCAGACGGAATGGCATGGTGAGCTTGAAGCGGGCAGCGACGGGCTTGCCCTTCACCCTGGCGGGTTCGAATTCCCAGGTCCTGGCATAGCCCACGGCGCAGGCATGCAGCTCGGGCGGCCCCGAGATGGCTTTGGCGTCCTGCACCTTCCCCTGGGCATCGATGGTGACGACCACCACGACGGTGCCCTGAATGCGCTGGGCCTTGGCTTCGGGCGGATAGGCAGGCGCATCGGGCTGATGCTTGACCTTGATCTTCTTCCAGTCCATCTCCACGGGATCCGAGGCCGCGGGTGCGGACTTCGGGGCGTTGGTGGCGGACAGCGTGGTGAGGCCGAGGACCGCCGCCAGCAGGAGGGCGGGGATGAGCGCGGCCATGGGTGAGGCCGCGGGATGGGTGGGATGGGGGCGCAGCAGACGCTGGATTCGGAGCATGAGATGACCTCCACTGGCCGCGGGGGCCAGATCGGGAATCAGGTTCGATCGGGATCGGAGTTCCTCCAGCCCGACGAGGGCGGAGGCGTAGAGGATCGGGTCGCCGCAGGCGCGCACGGCCGCATCATCGCAACAGTGCTCGCGCTCCTGGCGAATGCGCCGGGAGAGCCACCAGACGGCGGGGTGGTAGAACAGCACAGCCTCCGCGAGGGTCTGGGCCAGGTTCGCGAGAAAGTCCCCGCGGCGGACGTGGGCCAGTTCGTGGGCCAGCAAGGCATCCAGCGCCTCTGGAGGGAGGGACAGGAAGGCCGCGGCGGGGACCAGCACCACGGGTTTCAGCCAGCCCAGCACCACGAGCGAATCCACCCGGTCGGACAACCCGAGGCGGACTGGGACCCGCACGCGCGCGCTGACCCTCAGAGCCTCGAATCGCCTCGGCCATCCGGCGGGCGGCGGCTGGAGGCTGCTAAGGCAGGGCCCGTAGAGCCAAGCCATGGCATGCCCCATCCGCACGAGCCGGAGGCTGAATCCCAGGACCCATGCCAGGAACAGCCAGGGGATCCAGGGAGCGAGCGCGGCATGCAGCCGGGCCATCCATCCTCCGAGGCCGCCTCCCCCGCCCATGGGGGCGATCAAGACAGGATCGGCGGTGGACAGAGGGTCGCCACCGGCCGAGATCCACACCAGGGTTCCCGCGAAGGCGAGGACCAGCAGGCCGAGGGTGACGAACGCGATGGCGTACCGGAGTTCAGCGGAACGGCGCCGCGCCAGCCGGAGCGCCAGCGCCGCCAGCAGGGCCAGCAGCGCGTCCTGCCATAGGCTGTGGAGCAGAGCCCAGCCGGTGCTCCGAAGCAGAGAGAGGGAGGCCCAGTCGCTCACCGGGCCCTTCCCTTGGCTTCGTTCAGCAGGTTGCGGATGTCCTCCAGCTCCTCGGCCGAGGCGGGCTCGGCTTCGAGGGCCTGGAGGACGAGTTCCCGGCGGCTGCCCGCGAAGGCCTTCTGCAGAAGTTCCTTCAACAGGCAGCGCTGGGTTTCAGCTTCCCCCTGGAGAGCCTGGTAGGTGTGGGAACGCGCGCGTTCGTCCCGGGCCACCAGGCCCTTCTCCACCATGATCTGCATGAGCTTCAGCACGGTGGTGTAGCCCATGTCCCGGTCCTTCGAAAGCTCGGTGTGCACGTCCCGAACCGTCGAGGTTCCCCGCGACCACAGGACCCTGAGGATGGCGAGCTCGCCATCGGAAGGGCGGATGGGCGTGGTGGACATAGGGCCTCCAGGAGATCTGGAGATAACATACGAACCGATTCGTAAGATGTCAACGAATCGATTCGTACGATTTTGGGAAGCTTCTACCGGAGAGTCGGCACCAGGAGCTTCACGCCTTTCCGGGTGGTTTCGATGTCGAGGGGCAATGCCTTCCCCGGAACCGAGTCCTCATTCCACTGCAGCAGGTATCTGGATCCGAACATCTGAATGCCCTGCCCGAAGCGGGCTTCCACCCCGTTGCCCAGGGGGAAGGCATAGCCCCCCGTGGCCGGTGCGACGGACCCCACATGCCCCATGACATTCTGGCCCGCGCCCGCGACGGAATAGACCGTCACCCCAGTGGCCGCTGCCTTGGCCTTCAGCGACGCCTGCAGGAGTGTCATGTCCCTCGTGGCGAGGGTCGCGGATTCCGCGGGCCCGCCTGCGTCTCCCCGTTCGCGTCGGAAGGACTGGGTCATGGCCCGCTTCACCATGGGGTGGGTCATATCATCCATCTCGCAGCGCGAGAATACGACGAGATGCTTTTGGCCCGGCACCGCCGCCACAAGGTCGAGGATCGACTCGAGGGCCTTGGATTCCCTTCCGATGGTCGCCAGCATGCCGGTCACGAAGGATGGATTATTGAGGTTGAGCCGATCGAGGACGTTGACCCCACGCTGGTCCGTCGTTCCGCGGGCCCATCCCGGCGCTCCGCTCCGGAACCGGGCCAGCACCGCGTTCAGGGCATCCTGGCCGGCATCACCATCCGACACGTCCGCGAAGTCCGTATTGAACCCCGCCCCCTGCAGGGTTTCCTTCGGGGTACCGATCAGATTTTCAGGCAGGAGGTCCGGGACCTTGGCCATCGCCTCGGCCCAGCGGGCCCGGTTGACCGAGAAGCCCGGCATGAGGGATTCCAGCGAGTCCTTGCCCCGGGCTACGATCAGGACGCGGTCACCGAGCGGGACCTTCGTCAGGAAATCCGCCGCAGCCAGGAAGGCCGTGGTCCGGTGCCCCGTATCCCGGATGGGCTCGAACACGAGGATCCAGGACTGGGGAGCCTCCGCTGTCTGGGCCGGTGTTTTCAGCTGAACGATGGGCCTGGCCTTGCCATCCACCCGCACCTTGAAATCCTCGGCCTTGAGATCGGCAACCACGCCCCCACGCTCGTCGAGAGCCAGCACCCAGGCCTGCGTCCTGGCCGGGACAGGCTGACCTGCGACCAGAGCCGCGCCTAGGGTCAATCCGAGGTACCAACGGTGGAACATTTGAGGCTCCTGGTTTGGGGATGAATGGATCTTCATTAGATCACGGCGGTGCAGGCCGCAATTAAACTGAAGATGCGTCCCATCCCCAAGAATCTTTTGGTCGTGATGGCGGCACAGACCACAATCGTTCCATGCGGATCGCGGCCGTGGACGTTGGGTCGAACTCCATCCATCTGGTGGTGGTGGAGGCGGACCCCATGGGCGGGCAGCAGATCCTGGCCCGGGAGAAGGCCATGGTTCGGCTGGCCCGGGGCGAAGCGACCTCCGGCGAGATCGGGGCCGAGGCCTTCCAGGCGGGCCTCGACGCCCTGGCCCAGATGGCCAGGATCATCCGCGGCTTCGAGTGCGAGACCGTCATGGCTTGCGGCACGGCGGCCCTGCGGGACGCGAAGAACGCCCAGGCCTTCCTCATGGAGGCGGAGAAGCTGGGCATCTCCATCCAGGTGATCTCCGGCGAGGAGGAGGCCCGGCTCATCCACCAGGCGGTCTCCCATGCCATCCCCTTCCCCCTGGAGCCCGTGGCCCTGGTGGACATCGGCGGAGGCAGCACGGAGCTGACCTGGGTGCAGGCGGGGCGCGTGGCGGCCAGCATCTCCCTGCCCTGGGGACTCCAGCGGCTGGCGGATGCCGCCCGGACCTCGGACCCTCCGTCCGCCCACGACCTCAAGCAACTCCGGAAGATGATCCGCCGCATCCTGAAGAAGGCCCGCAAGGACCTGCCCACCGAGCTGCCCGAGCCCACGCTCCTTCTCGGCACCTCCGGCACGCTGGAGGACCTCGCCCGGGGCTCGGACGACGGCCTGGGCTTCACGGCGGAGCAGCTCCGCGCCTACGCCCTGAAGCTCTGGCGGGCGGACGCGCAGCAGCGCATCGACCGCCTGGGCGTGGATCCCAAGCGGGCCGAGGTGCTGCACGTGGGCGCCATCTGGGCCCTGTCCCTGATGGAGTGGCTGGGCACGCCGCCCCTGCGCCACCTCGCGGTGGGCCTGCGGGAAGGCATGATCTGGGAGGCCCTCCAGCATGGCGGCGCGGCCATCCCTCCCCTGTCGGACCGCCGCCGGGCTTCCATCGAACAGCTGGCGGCGCGGCTGGACCCCGATCCCGGCCACAGCCGCCAGGTGGCCCGGCTGGCGGACCAGCTCTTCCTGGCACTCCAACCGCAATTCGAGCTGGGCGACACCGAACGCCAGTGGCTCGCCTTCGCGGCGCGCCTCCACGACATCGGCTTCTCCCTCTCCGAGAAGAACCACCACAAGCACGGCGAATACCTGGTGCGGAACGCCACCCTTCCCGGCTTCTGGCCCGAAGAGATCGACCTCATGGCCCAGGTGGTGCGCTTCCACCGGGGCAAGCCGCCCCACCATGCCAAGCACGAGGCCTTCCGCGCCCTGCCGCCCTGGCGCCGCCAGGTCGTGCGCAAGCTGGCGGCCCTCCTACGAGGGGCCGACGCCCTTGACCGCCGCCGCCGGCAGGCAGTGCGGGATCTTTCCGTGGTCATCGACGACGAGTCGCTGAAGGTGCGGTTGGACGCCATCGGTGACGCGGATCCCGAGATGGAGGCCTTCCGGGAGAAATCCGCTCTCCTGGCCACCTTGCTGGACCGCAGGATCGAAGTCACCGTAGGCTGATTCCTCCATGACCCTCGACGAGCTGATCAACGACTGGAACGGACCGCTGGCGGGAGGCCGCGTTCCGGTCCTGCTGGACGAGACCCTGCGCGACGGGCTCCAGAGCCCCTCGGTGCGGGATCCCGACATCGCCGCCAAGCGTGACCTCATCCATCGCCTGGCGCGCCTGGGCGTGGACGCGGTGGACCTGGGCATGCCCGGTGCCGGCCCCAAGGCCCTGGCGGCGGTGCGGGCGCTCATGGTGGAGATCCGCGACCACCGCCTGCCCCTCCGCCCGCAGGTGGCGGTGCGGACCATGGAAGCGGACCTGGCCCAGGTGGCCGAGATCCAGCAGCGCGTGGGCACCGCGCTGGAGGCCGGTGCCTTCCTGGGCTCCAGCCCCATCCGCATGGACGTGGAAGGCTGGGACCTGGCCTTCCTCGTGGACATGGCACGGAAAGCCGCCGCCTTCTGCCGCCGCCATGAGGTCCCCCTGATGATGGTGACGGAGGACAGCACCCGGGCCCGGCCGGACGTCCTGAAGGCCATCTACGGGGCCGCTCTGGAAGAAGGCGCCCAGTCCATCTGCCTGTCGGACACCTGCGGCCATGCCACGCCCGATGGCGCCCGGCGCCTGGTGCGCTTCATCAAGGACGAAGTCGTCAAGGACCGCTCTGTGCGCATCGACTGGCATGGCCATAACGACCGGGGCCTGGGCGTCGCCAACGCCATCGCCGCTTTCGAGGCCGGTTCGGACCGCCTGCACGGCACGATCCTGGGCATCGGCGAACGCTGCGGCAACGTGGCCCTGGACCAGCTCATGATCAACCTCCACCTCATGGGCTTCCCCAAGGGGGACCTCTCGGACCTGCCGGCCCTGGCGGAACGCGTGGCGGAGTTGTGCGACGTCGAGATCCCGGCCAACTATCCCGTGCTGGGCCGCGATGCCTTCCGCACGGGCACGGGCGTGCACGCGGCGGCCATCGTGAAGGCCCTCCACCGGGGCGACGTGGAGCTGGCGGACACGGTCTATTCCGGCGTCCCCGCCGCCCTGGTGGGTCGCCGCCAGGAGATCGAGATCGGCCCCATGGCCGGGCACAGCAACGTGGTCTACTGGCTGGAGCTCAACGGCTACGACCCCAGCCCCGACCGGGTGGAGCGCATCCTCCAGGCCGCCAAGAACAGCCCGCGGATCCTCAGCGAAGGGGAGATCCGGGCGGTGCTGTAGGAGCCCTCCTTCCGACGATGAGCCGGGCTCGGGGCTGGGTGGTCAGGTAGGCCCACAGCCACTCGAAGAAGACGAACACGCGGCTGCGGAAATCCACGAGCAGCATGAGGTGGATGAAGAGCCAGGCCAGCCACGCCGGATAGCCCGTGAAGCTCAGGCCGCCCACACGGGCGACGGCGCGGCCGCGGCCCAGGGTCGCCATGCTGCCCTTGTCCCGGTAGCGGAAGGGCCGCCGGGGCTGGCCCGCCAGGGTGGCCAGCAGGTTGGCTGCGGCCCATTCCCCTTGCTGGATGGCCACGGGCGCCACGCCGGGCAGCGGGCCCCCGGTGCCGTGGGTGAAGGCCGCCAGGTCGCCCACCGCGAAGACCTCGGGATGGCCCGGAAGGCTCAAGTCCGGCTCCACGATCACCCGCCCGAGGCGATCCACGGGAACACCGAGGCCCGCGCCCAGGGGCACCGCCGACACGCCCGCGGCCCACAGTACGGTCCGCGTGGGGATGCGCTCCCCGCCCAGCTGGACAGCCCGCTCATCGATGCCCGTGATGGGCTGGCCCAGGCGCACCTCCACGCCGATGCGCTCCAGGCTCTCCACGGCCTTCTCGGACAGCCCGGAACCCAGATTGGCCAGGATGGCCGGCCCCGCCTCCACCAGGATGACCCGGGCGCGATCCGTGCGGATGCGCCGGAATTCCCGCGGCAGGGTCAGCCGGGCCATTTCCTTCAGCGTGCCGGCCAGCTCCACGCCCGTGGGGCCGCCCCCGACGACGACGAAGGTCAGCCACTCGCGGCGGAGCTCCGGGTCCTCCTCCTGCTCCGCCTGCTCGAAGCTGAGCAGGAAGCGCCGGCGGATCTCCAGGGCATCCTCCAGGGTCTTGAGACCCGGGGCCAGGCCCGCCCAGGCATCCCGTCCGAAATACGAACTGCGGGATCCTGCCGCGAGGATGAGGAAGTCATAGGACAGGCCCCTCCCGTCCGCCAGGAGGACCCGCCGGGTGTCCAGGTCCACAGAAACGACCTCCCCGAGCACCACCTCCGCGTTGCCCTGTTCGCGGAGGATGTGGCGGATGGGGGCGGCGATGTCCGCCGGCGAGAGGGTGGCCGAGGCCACCTGGTAGAGGAGAGGCTGGAAAAGGTGGTGGTTCTGGCGGTCCACCAGCACGATGCGAACCGCCGCGCCGGCGAGGGCCCGGGCGGCCCGCAGCCCCCCGAACCCGCCGCCGACGATGAGGATCGTGGGCCGGTCGACCCCCTGATCCGCCACCGGCCTTCAGTCCCGCATGTGCGTCACGAGGACGTAGGAGGACTCGATCCCCGTGAGGGCGTGGGGCTGGTCCTTGTCGAAGACCACCCGGTCGCCAGGCGCCATGGGAATCCAGGTCTCGCCCTTGAGCACCTCGATCCGCCCGGTCAGGAGCTGGGCGGTGGCGACGTAGGGGGCCTTGTGCGGGGCGATCTTCACCCCTCCGGGCAGGGCCACGAGCACCACTTTGACGCCGTGCTCCACGTCGATGAGCGGAAGGGTGGCCCGCTGCGATTCGGGCATGGGCAGCGCTTCCTGGAGGTTCGTGATGGGCATGGAGATCCTTTCGCCGCGGCCGATTCAGGCCGCATCTTTCGGTTCGGGAGAGAACACCAGCCGCAGGGTGGCGTAGGCGATGGGCAACGCGCCCGCGAGCAGGAAGATCGTATCGGCCAAGATGCGGATCCACTCCAGGGTGTGGAAAGCGCCGCCCATGAGGTACTCCACGCGGCGGGCGTGCCAGTAGCCATGGGACAGCACGTCCCAGAGCTGGATGACGCCGCCGGGGAACAGGTCCAGGAGCAGCATCAGGCCCAGCCCGACGTTGAGGCCCCAGAAGCCGAAGCGGATGGCCGGCTCTACTCGCTCCCAGGCCCGGTCGCCTTTGAGTTCCCGCAGGCAGAAGGCCAGCACGGCCAGGGCCAGCGTCCCGAAGACCCCGAACATGGCCGCGTGTCCGTGGTTGGCCGTGAGGGTGGTGCCGATCTCGAAGTAGGACACGATGGGCAGGTTGATGAGGAAGCCGAAGACGCCCGCCCCCACGAAGTTCCACACGCCCACGGCGATGAGGAACTTGATCGCCCAGCGCTGCCGCGCCGCCAGGGGCTTGCCGCAGTCCTCGCAGTTCTTGTCCTGCAGGCGGATGAAGTCCCAGGCGTCCAGCGTCAGCAGCGTGAGTGGCACCACTTCCAGGGCGGAGAAGCTGGCGGCCAGGCCCATGTTCAGGGTCCCCTGCCCCGTGAAGTACCAGTGATGGCCGATGCCCATGATGCCGCCGGCCAGGTAGAGGATGGCGTCGAGGTACACCAGCCGCGTGGCGGACTTCGCCGTGACGAGGCCCAGCTGGTAGAACATCACCGCCACCAGCACCGTGGCGAAGAGCTCGAAGAAGCCCTCCACCCACAGGTGGATGATCCAGAAGCGCCAGTTGTCGATGACAGCGAAGTTGGTGCGGGGCCCGTAAAACAGAGCCGGCACGTAGAAGAGCGGGATGGCGATGGCCGCGTAGAGGAAGAGGGTGGGCAGTTCCCCCTGCTCGCCGCCCTTCATGGCCGGGCGCAGCGCCCGGAACATGAGGAAGAGCCAGAAGATGAGCCCCACAGCCAGCAGCAGCTGCCAGAAGCGGCCCAGGTCGAGGTATTCGCTTCCCTGATGGCCGAGCCAGAACCACAGGCTGCCCAGGTAGCCGTTGATCCCCGCGAACTCGCCGAACAGGCTGCCAAAGACCACGATGGCGAGGGCCCCGAGGAGCAGGAGGGCACCGGCCTTCTGGCCTTTGGGCTCGCCCCCTCCCACGAGCGGCGCCAGGAAGAGGCCGCCGCCCACCCAGGCCGTGGCGATCCAGAAGATGGCCAGCTGCAGGTGCCAGGTCCGCGCCAGGTTGTAGGGCAGGACGCGGGCCAGGTCGAAGCCATAGAAGCCCCCCGGCTCGACGCGGTAGTGCGCCAGAGCTCCGCCCAGGGCCGCCTGGCCGAGGAACAGCAGGGCCACCACGGCGAAGAAGAGGCCCACAGCCTTCTGGCTGGGGGTGAGGGTCCAGGCATGGAGCCGGCCCTCCTCCGCGTGCTTCCAGCCCGCCTCGCCGCCCCAGCCCAGGTAGTCGAACTTCCCGAAGATGAAGAGAATGAGGCCCAGGCCGCCCAGCAGCGCGATAAGGCTCATGGCGCTCCACAGGTAGGTCGAGGCCGTGGGCGTGTTGCCCACCAGCGGCTCGTAGGGCCAGTTGTTGGTGTAGGAGTAGTCCTTGCCGGGACGCGGCGCTACCGTGGCCCAGGTGGCCCAGGCGAAGTAGGCCGTCAGGTTCCGCAGCTCCCCCTCGTCCTCGATGAACTTCGCGGGCAGGCCCACCGCAGGCTTGTCACCGGAGAAGTAGGCCTTCCATTCGGCCGTCTGGGTCCGATATGCCGTGGTCTCGGCCTCGGTGAACCGGAGGGTGTCGCTGCCCGGGTCGTAGCGGTTCTGCTTGGTCTGGGAGGCCAGCAGGCCTCCGACCTCCAGGGCCTGGGCCGCATCGAGGTCCTTGAAGGCCTTGCCATACCGGGCCTGGGCCAGGACGTCCCGACCGATCTCGGCCTGGCGGTGCAGGTATTCGGCGGTGTAGTCGGGGCCCAGGTAGGCGCCATGGCCCCAGAGGGTGCCGTGCTCCATGAGACCGTATTTCAGGAAGACCTCCTGACCGTCCTTGATGTCCTCGCCCGTGAAGAGGACATGGCCCGCTCCGTCCACGACGCGCGCTGGAATCGGGGGCGCGCCGGCGTAGGTCTTGGCCGTGACCCAGATCAGCAGGCTGAAGCCGAAGATCATCACGAGGATGACGGCCTGGCGCCAGCGGGGGGAGAGGGGTGTGGAATCCTGATGGGAACCGCTCATGGCGCGCATCTCCTTGGTGGATTCGGAAAAACCCATCAAACAGTGCGCTTGAACGACACAATGCTCAAGAGGAATTCGGATACGTGGGTTTGAAACCAGGCGCCTGCCTTCGTTCCAGGCTTTTTCACCCGATGGACCGCCCTACCCCAGCCCCGTGACCTCACCCGCGCTGAGGCGCCGGATGCCCTCGGCCGTAGCCACCTTCAGACGGCCGTCCGACTCCCAGCCCAGGCACGTGCCCTGCCCGTCCTCCCAACGGATGGGGAGGCCGGCTTCGGGCCAGCGGAAAGGTGGTTGAGAGTCCTGCGCTAAATCCGTCCATGATTTGGCGATATTAACTGCCAATTCATGGATGGGCGGAAGCTCCAGGCCCAGGTCGCGCAGGCAGGCGGGGGGGAAGGCCCGACCGGGGATCTCGGGAGCAGCGGTCAGATTCACGCCCAGGCCCAGGATCAGCCGGCCGCCGATCTGCTCGCCAAGGATGCCACCCACCTTCACCAGACGACCCGCTTTCCAGGCCACGAGATCGTTGGGCCACTTCAGGCCCAGGAGACTGCCCTCGGGATCCAGCACCTGCGCAGCAGCGGCCATCGCACGCTGGAGCACCAGGCCCGGCGCCACCCCCGCGGAGGCGGGCAGTGCGACCGACAGCCAGAGCCCGGCTCCCGCGGGGCTTTCCCAGCGGTTGCCCTGGCGACCCCGGCCTTCGGTCTGAAGGTCCGCCAGCACCGCGCAAAATCTCAGCTGCGGGTGCCGCCGCAAAAAGGCCTGGGTGGAATCCACCGAGGCCAGGCGGATCAGGGGCAGGTCCACGCTACTTCCGGCTGCCCTGGTTGCGGAGCCAGAGGATGCGCAGGCCATCCAGGGTGAGGTCCGGCGCCTCCAGGCGGATGTGCTGGGTATGGGGCCCGATCACCTTCGCCAGCCCGCCCGTGGATACCACCTTGGCCTCCGGGCACTCGGCCAGCAGGCGGTCCAGGATGCCATCCACCATGCCCACGTAGCCGTAGAAGATGCCAGCCTGCATGGCCTGGACGGTGTTGCGGCCCACCAGCCGATCGGGCTCGGCCACCTCCACCCGGGGCAGGCGGCTGGCCCGCTGGAAGAGCGCGTCAGCGCTGATCTTCAGGCCCGGGCAGATGAGGCCGCCCAGATACTCCCGCTTGGCGTTCACCACATCGAAGGTGGTGGCCGTGCCGAAGTCCACGACGATGACCGGCGCCCCATAGGCCTCGATGGCCGCCACCGCGTTCACCAGCCGGTCGGCGCCCAGCTCCGCGGGGTTGTCGATGAGGACCTTCACGCCGGTCTTCACCCCCGGCTCCACGTAGAAGGCGTCCACCCCGAAGTAGACCGAGGACAGGCTCATGAGGATGGGGTGCAGGGGCGGCACCACGCAGGAGATGGCCACATGCTTGATCTGGCGGGCCTCGATGCCCTGGTGGCGCATGAGGGCCAGGGCTGAGACGCCGTACTCGTCCACGGTGCGCTCGCGGCTGGTGGCCAAACGCCAGGAGCAGACCAGCGGAGAGTCAGGTCCCTTTGACAGATCGTAGATCCCCAACACCACGTTGGTGTTGCCCACATCAACGGCCAACAGAAGACTCATGCGCGCTCCGAGCCATTTAGGATCGCCTGACGAGGGCGCGCCCGCCACCCCCTTGTGATGCCGATTCCCGGCCCCTCCATTACCCTGGTGGTTCCGCCTGGAGCCGCCATGCCCCGCACCCTGATCGAACCCTTCCGCATCAAGTCCGTGGAGCCCATCCGCATGACGACCCCCCGGGAACGGCTGGAGCTCCTGGAGGCCGCCAAGCTGAACGTGTTCAAGCTGCGGGCCGAGGACGTGCTGCTGGATTGGCTGACGGATTCCGGGACCGGCGCCATGAGTTCCGCCCAGTGGGGGGCCATCATGGTGGGCGATGAGAGCTACGCCGGGGCCCGCAGCTTCTTCCGGCTCGAGGCCGTCCTCCAGGACATCACGGGCATGACCCACTTCGTCCCCACCCATCAGGGACGTGCCGCCGAGAAGGTGCTCTTCACGGCCGTGTGCAAGAAGGGCGACCTGGTGCCCAACAACTGCCACTTCGACACCACCCGGGCCAACCTCGAGTACAACGGCGTCGAGGCGGTGGATCTGGTGATCCCCGAGGGCCTCCAGCCGAGCCGCATCCACCCCTTCAAGGGCAACATCGACCTGGAGCGCGTGGAGGAGGCGCTGAAGAAGGACGGCCACCGCATCCCCTTCGGCATGATCACCGTCACCAACAACACCGGCGGCGGCCAGCCGGTGTCCATGGCGAACCTGCGGGCCTACGCCGCCCTCCTGAAGAAGTACGGCAAGCCCCTCATCATGGACGTCTGCCGGTTCGCCGAGAACGCCATGTTCATCAAGCTCCGCGAGGACGGCTACCAGGACACCCCCATCAAGGCCATCTGCCAGGAGATGTTCAGCTACGCCGACGGCTGCACCATGAGCGCCAAGAAGGACGGCATGGTGAACATCGGCGGCTTCATCATGCTGCGCAGCGACGAGTGGCTGGATCCCGTGCGGAACATGCTCATCCTCACGGAGGGCTTCCCCACCTACGGCGGCCTGGCCGGCCGCGACCTGGAGGCCCTGGCCGTGGGCCTGGAGGAAGGCATGGAGGAGTCCTACCTGCGCTACCGCCTGCGCACGGCGGAATACCTGGGCGAGAAGCTGGAGGCGGCCGGCGTGGGCTTCGTGAAGCCCACGGGCGGCCATGCCGTCTACATCGACGCGAAGACCGTGCTGCCGGACATGCCCGTGCAGCACTACCCGGCCTGGGCCCTCTGCAATGCCCTCTACCTGGAAGGCGGCATCCGCGGCGTGGAGATCGGCTCGGTCATGTTCGGCAAGCACCTCGACGACGGCACCGAGACCTACCACAGCATGGAGCTGGTGCGCCTGGCCTTCCCGCGCCGCATGTACACCCAGAGCCACTTCGACTTCGCCGCGGAGGTCATCGCCGAGGTCAAGGCCAAGGCCAAGGAGATCCGGGGCGTGAAGATCGTCAAGCAGAGCAAGTACCTGCGGCACTTCACGGCGGAGATGGCCTGGGCCTAGGATTCCAGGAGTCTTCCGCGCAGTCGCGGGGATTCTTCGCTAGCATGGGCGGAACTCACCCATTCTGGAGCGCCCGTGACCTCTGAGGTGGAAGCCCTCTTCACCCGTCAGCGAGCCGCCCGCTGGCGGGTGGCGGCCACGTCCGCCGACCAGCGGAAGGGGAAGCTCAAGGCCTTGCTGGATGCCCTCATGGCCCACCGGGCCGAGGCCCAGGCGGCCCTGGCGGCGGACTTCCGAAAAGCGCCGGAGGAGGTGGACCTCACGGAGCTCTACCCCGTCATCTCCGAGATTCGGGATGCTCTGCGCCATCTGCCGCGCTGGATGAAGCCCCACCGGGTGCCCACCCCCATCGGCCTCCTCGGCAGTGTGGGCACCATCGTCCACGAGCCACGGGGCGTGGTCCTCATCATCAGCCCCTGGAACTACCCCATCTACCTGACGCTCGGTCCCCTGGTATCCGCCCTCGCGGCGGGCAACTGCGCCGTGCTCAAGCCTTCGGAATTCACCCCTCACACCAATGCCTTCCTCCGGAAGCTGCTGGCTGGTCTCTTCCCGGAGGAGGAAGTGGCCCTGGTGGAGGGCGAGGCCGAGGCGGCCCAGGCCCTGCTGGCCCTGCCCTTCGACCACATCTTCTTCACAGGCAGCCCGGCCGTTGGGAAATCGGTCATGAAGGCGGCTGCCGAGCACCTGGCCTCCGTGACCCTGGAACTGGGCGGCAAGTCCCCCGTGCTGGTGGACGCGGACGCCAACCTGCGCGAAGCCGCCCGCAAGGTCGCCTGGGGCAAGGGACTCAATGCGGGCCAGACCTGCGTGGCGCCGGACTACGTGCTGGTCCACGCACGGGTGCATGACGCCTTCGTGAACGAGCTGAAGGGCGCCTTCGAGGCCTTCTACGGCGCCACCCCCGAAGCCCGCAGGGCCAGCCCGGATCTGGCCCGGATCATCAACGACCGGCATTTCATGAGGATTCATGCCCTTCTGAGCGGGTCCGAGGCCCAGGTCGCCTTCGGCGGGGAGACGGACGCCGCCACGCGCTACATCGGCCCGACGGTGCTCACGGACGTTCCCCCCACCGCGCCCGTCATGCACGAGGAGATCTTCGGGCCCCTGCTGCCCGTGCTGAAGGTGGAGGACATGGATGAGGCCGTGGCCTTCGTGAACGCCCGGCCCAAGCCCCTGGCCCTCTATGTGTTCAGCGGCAGTGGCCGGACAGCCAGGGCCCTCGTGGCCCGCACCACGGCCGGGGGCGGTTGCATCAACGACGCGGTGCTGCACTTCGTCCACACGGGCCTCCCCACGGGCGGCGTGAACACCTCGGGCTCCGGCAAGGCCCACGGCCGCCACGGCTTCGAGGCCTTCTCCAACGCCCGGGGCATCCTGCGCCAGCCCACCCGCCTCTCGGCCATCCAGCTCATGTACCCGCCCTACACCGGTTTCGTACGGCGTATGATCGACTTGACGCTGAAGCACTTCTGACCTGACTCGGGCGCCATTCTTTCCGCGAGGCCCTCGAGGGCCTCTTGAGACGTTTCATGCAACTAAGCCACCTCCTCCAGTCGCGGGCCAAGCGCAGGAACCTCAGGGTCCTGGCGCACGGGCGCCGGATCGTCTTCCTCATGCTCCCCCTGGGCGCCTTCACCGGGTGGGTGATGGGCCTGGCCGCGGCCGCCTACCTCGCCCTCTTCGATTGGTTCAGGGAGAGCCTGACCCGGAACCATCTCGTTCTCCTGCTTCCCTTGATCGGCCTGCCCCTCGCCACCACGATCCTGGCCCTGGGCGGGGTCGGCGAGGTGACCTTGGCCGAAGACATCGAGATCTCCCACAAGGACCCCTACCGGGCCTTCCCTTTCCGGACCTCGTTCATCAAGGTGCTGGCCTGCTTCGCCACCATCTTCCTCGGGGGAAGCGCGGGCCTGGAAGGGCCGGGAAAGTGGTTCGGCGCCGCCATCGGGCTCCAGTGCCACCGGCTGGTCCGATCCCTGTCCCGCCGGCTCCAGTTCTTCCGCAGGCTCCTGATGGACGCGCACACCATGGTGGCCTGTGGCGCGGCGGGAGCCCTGGCCTCAGTCTTCCGGGCGCCGCTGAGCGCGGCCCTGTTCGCGGCCGAGCATGATGGCACCCTCCGTTCGCTCAACCTGGTGCCCACCCTGGTGGCCTCCGCCGCCGGCTACCTGGTCTTCGCCGCGATGATGGGGCACCAGCCCCTGCTCACCCTCACCCGGCCCTACACCCTGGCCTGGCACGAGATCTGGATGGCCCTTCCGCTTGGATTGGCCTGCGGCCTGGGCTCCAGTTTCTTCAGCGCCGCCCAGGCCACCTTCCGCAGGCGGCTCGCCTGGATCCCCCTTCCCCTGCGGGGACTGGCGGGTGGGGTGGGACTGGTGGTGCTCATGCTGCCGGGGCACCTCCTGCTGCCCGGCATTCCCGTGGCGCGGGGCGGGGGCGTGGAACTTGTGAACCACCTCCTGGCGACTCCGCCCGACCTGCGCATGGCCCTCATCTTCCTGGGCGTGAAGATCCTGGCCACCGCCCTGACCCTCGGGTCAGGCGGCATCGGGGGCACCTGGCTGCCGGCCGTGGCCATGGGTGCCTGTCTCGGCTCTGCCTTCGACGCCTGGTTCCTGCCGGGCTATCCCGGGCTGCTCACGATGCTCGGAGCCACGGCCTTCGCAGGGGCCTTCAACGAGACGATGCTGGTCCCAGTCGTGTTCCTGGCGGAGACCACGGCCCAGGCCGCCCTGGTGGTGCCTGCCCTCGTGGCCACCGCCGTGGCCTTCCTGGTGGCCCGTGAATGGGACTGAAGTCGTCACCCCTTCATAGCCTCGGTGCCCGTTCCGCTAATGCCGTCCCACGAACTCGTCCATGCTGCGGTTCACGCCGAAGAAGCCGAGCACGGCGTCAAAGAGGAAGGGCGGGAGCACGCGAATGACCGGCACGGTCATCACGAAGCGGGGCATGATCAGACGGGAGCGGTTCCCTTCAATGGCGCCGAGGATGCGCCGCACCACGTAGTCGGGCCTGAGGATGGGAAGCAGCCATGCGAAGCGGGTCTTCACGCCTTCGAACATGCCGGTGTCGATGAAGAAGGGGCACACCACCGTCGTGCGCACAGGACTCCCCAGGCGCCTCAGTTCCATGCGCAGGGATTCGTCAAAACCCACGGCGGCGAACTTCGAGGCGGAGTAGTCCACCAGGCGCGAGGTCCCCGCCAGTCCGGCGGCGGAGGCCACCGTGACGATGTGCCCTTTCCCCGCCGCCATCATGTCCGGCAGGAAGGCCCGCACAGTCCAGAAGTTCGCCAGGACGTTCACCTGGAAGGTACGCTCGATGGCCTCGTCGCTGCACTCCAGGAGCGTCTTCCCGGACACGATGCCCGCGTTGTTGATGAGGATGTCCACCCCGCCGCGGTGCTGGCGGATCTCCGCGCAGGCGGCCTGGACGGCCGCGCGTTCGGAGAGGTCCACCACGTAACCCTTGGCCTCCCAGCCCTTGGCCAGGATCGCCTCGCAGAGCGCATCCAGGCCCTTGGCGTCCCGGTCCAACAGGCTCACGCGGGCGCCGCGAGCGGCCACTCCCAGGGCCATGAGCCGGCCCAGGCCGCTGGCCGCACCGGTGATGAGGACGTGGGCGCCGCGAAACTGAGTCATCGAAAGCCTCGGGATGGGTGGCCCCATCCTATCAGCCGGGATCAGAGAATGAAGGTTCCCTCCAGGACCTTCACGGCCCGGCCGCCGATGGCCACCCGGTCGCCCCGAAGCTCGCAGATCAGTTCCCCGCCCCGCGGTGAGACCTGCAAGGCCCGCAGCCTTGAGCGTCCCAACCGCCGGGCCCAGAAGGGGACCAGCGTGCTATGGGCGCTCCCGGTGACAGGATCCTCAGGAACGCCAACCCGTGGCCCGAAGAACCGCGACACGAAATCCGCCGTGTCGCCGGGGGCCGTGGCCACCACCGCGAAGTCGTCCATGCGCGCCACCGCCGTCATGTCTGGGCTCAGGTTCCTCACGGCGGCTTCGTTCTCGAGAACGGCCACCAGATCTCGCGCCTTCCAGACTTCCACCACGGCTGCGCCGAGGGCTTCCTCCAGGCCTGGCAGCGGCGCCACAGCCACCGGCGGGCGGCTGGGAAAGTCCAGCACCAGCAGGTCCCCCTGGCGGTCCACCGCCAAGGGACCGCTGCGTGACTGGAAGGTGATCCTGACCAGGCCTGGATCCTGCTCGAACAGCACGTGGGCCGACGCCAGGGTGGCATGACCGCAGAGATCCACCTCGCAGGCGGGTGTGAACCAGCGAATGCGCCAACCCTCCGGTTCCCGCACCACGAAGGCGGTCTCCGCCAGGTTGTTCTCTGCGGCGATGGCCTGCAGGATCGCCTCGGGAAGCCAGCCGTCCAGCAGCATCACTGCCGCTGGGTTTCCGGCGAAAGCGCGGTTTGCGAAGGCATCGATCTGGTAGATGGGGAGTCGCATGACCTCTGGATACCACGGATCCAGGGAATCAGCGCTGAGCTTCCTCCAAGGCCCCCTGGGCCGCTTCCCAGTCGCTCATGGCATAGGCCAGGTCCGCTTCCAGCGTCTTCTGGGCATCCAGCTTGGCGCTGAAGGCCTGCCAGTCGGCAGGGTCCATGGCGGCCATCTCTTTCTGGAGGCCCGCCAGCTTCGCTTCCAGCTCCGCCACCCTGGCCTCGGCCTCGGTCACGTGCTTCTCGAAGCGCTTGATGGCCCGCTGCTTGTCCTTGTCGATGGGTTTGGGAGTCTGAGCCTGCGGCTTGACCGGCCTCTGCAGGTTCGCAGCAGAGCTAGGCTTCGCCTGGGGCGAAGCCGGTTTCCGGGCAGGCTCGGGGTCGGGGCTCCCGCTCCCTCCGCCGGACGCGCCGCGCCCCGTGCGCCGCTCCCGCTCGCCCTTCGGGCTCTCGGAGTCGGAGCCTCCGTCCGCACTCAGATCCAGGTCCACCCAGGCCTGGTGATCCTCATAGCCGCCTTCGCGGAACTCGGCCCGGCCTTCGTGGATGCGCAGCAGCGAATCAGCCACGCGGCCCAGCAGGTAGCGGTCATGGGTCACCACGATGGCCGCGCCGGTGAAGCTCAGGATGGTGTCCTCCATGGCTTCCATGCTGGGGATGTCCATGTGGTTGGTGGGTTCGTCCAGCAGCAGCAGGTTCACGCCCTGGCGGATGAGGGTGGCGATGCTGAGCCGGGCGCGCTCGCCGCCGGAGAGGGCCGTCACGGGCTTGTCCACGTCATCGCCGCGGAACTGGAACTTGGCCAGGAAGCCGAGCACGTCCTGCTTCAGGGCCTGGGGGTTCACGGCGTGGATCTGCTGGAACACGGTGTTGCGCGGGTCCAGGTTCTTGTGGTGCTGGTCGAAGTAGCCCAGCTTCACCTGGCTGCCCAGGCGGGCCCAGCCGGTGATGAAGGGGATCTCCTCAGAGATGGCCTTCAGCAGCGTGGACTTGCCGGTGCCGTTGAGGCCCACGATGCCCATCTTCTGGCCACGCTTGATCTGGAGCTGCTCCAGCGGCGCATAGAGGGCCTTGCCGTTCCAGCCCACGCTGGCGTTCTCCAGCACCAGGGCCACGTCGCCGCTGCGCTGGGTCTCGGGGAAGCTGAACTTCACCTTCCGCCGGTCCCGCAGGGGTTTCTGGATGCGTTCCAGCTTGGCGAGGTGGGTGCGGCGGCCCCGGGCCTGCTTGGTGTTCTGGCCCGCGATGTTGCGGCGGATGTACTCTTCCTGGTTCTTGATGTAGGCCTGCTGCTGCTCATAGTGGCGCTCCAGCAGCTCGAGCTCCTGCTCCTTCTTCTCCATGAACTCGGAGTAGTTGCCGTCGTAGGCCCGGGAACGGCCCAGTTCCAACTCCAGGATCTCGGTGGCGATCTTGTCCAGGAAGTAGCGATCGTGGCTGATGACGGCCACCGTGGCGTCCGTGTCCTGGATGAACGACTCAAGCCAGCGCAGGCTGGGCAGGTCCAGGTGGTTCGTGGGCTCGTCCAACAGCAGCAGGTCCTGCCCCTGGAGGATGGCCTTGGCAAGCATGACGCGGCTCTTCTGGCCGCCGGACAGGGTTTCCACGGGACGCTCAAAGTCCGCGGAACCGAAGCCCAGCGCCTGGAGGATGCTCTCGGCGCGGGCGCGGATGGTGAAGCCGTCGAGGTGCTCGAAGGCTTCCGTCACCTTCTGGTAGCGGGCCATCACCTCATCGAGGTCGGAGCCCGCTTCGCCCATGCGGTGCTCCAGCTCGCGCATCTCGTGCTGCAGCTTCTCCACGTCGCCAAAGGCCGCCAGCGCCTCCTCCAGCACGCTGCCCCGGGTCTCCGGGACCAGGTCCTGGGCGTAGTGGCCCATGCGGATGCCGCGCTCCTTCGTGGGCTTCACCACCGTGCCGCTGTCGGCTTCCAATTCGCCCAGCAGGAGCTTGAAGACGGTGCTCTTGCCTGCGCCGTTGCGGCCAATGACGCCCCAGCACTCGCCCTCCTGGATGGCCCAGGTCACATCCTTCAGCACCTCCTGGGGGCCGAAGCGGAGATCGACATGGTTGAGAGAAGCGAGCATGTGGTTTCGGCTTTCGGCTTTCGGCTATCAGCTATCGGTGGGAGGTTCGCTGACAGCTGATAGCTGAAGCCTGACAGCAAGAAGGCCACCTTTCGGTGGCCTTCGTTTGGTGGAGCCAATCGGGATCGAACCGACGACCTCTTGCATGCCATGCAAGCGCTCTCCCAGCTGAGCTATGGCCCCAATGGGGAAGACCCAGTA
Source organism: Geothrix sp. SG200 (assembly GCF_022808935.1). Classification (GTDB taxonomy): domain Bacteria; phylum Acidobacteriota; class Holophagae; order Holophagales; family Holophagaceae; genus Geothrix; species Geothrix alkalitolerans. Next base: position 1,085,304 of record NZ_JAKZFR010000001.1, on the reverse strand, counting down.
TCACACTCCTTTGCGGCTTCCGCAAGCACAGATCATCGGGGTGCCAGGCGGAGCTTCTGGCCCGTCTTGACACGGTCGCCCTTCATCCGGTTCCAGGCCTTGAGATCCTTGGGATCCAGACCGTACTTCCGGCCGATGGCAGCGAGCGTCTCACCGCGATGGACAACGTGGATGCGGGGCGTGGCTTCCGTCTTTCCAGTGGCACCGACCCCCTTGGCGCCAGGCAGCAGCACGCTGTCCCCGGGGTGCAGAGCCTTCACGGCTTCCGGGTTGAGTCGCATGAGCTCGCCCAGTGAGATCTTCCGGGCCCGGGCGATCTTGGCGAGGGTGTCGCCTGGCTTGGCTCGGTAGGTGGTATCGGTGGATGTCGGCTCGGAGGATGAGGCGTCGGTCCGATCGGCCTTGGCTACGGAACCGGGCCCGCCCGCGGATGCCGGAGGAGGAGCCTCGGGCCGGGCGGGAACTTGAGCAACCGCGGCGGCGGTGCCGCTGCCTCCTTCGACTGCCGGAGCCGGAGCGCCATCCGGAGGAGGGGCGGATACCAGGGGAACGACCGGGAGGGGATCCAGGGGCCGATCGCCCAGCAGCTTCACGCGTTCGATCCTGGGCGCGAGGTCCCGCGCATCCAGAAGCAGGCTGGGCGCCGGAGGAATCAGCAAACGCCTCCCAGGCTTGAACTGCCGGGCGGTGATGTCATTGGCATCGAGCAGGTCATCGGGTGTCAGTCTGAACCGTTTCGCGACTTTCACGAGGGTGTCGCCCCGCCGGACGGTGTAGTGCTGGAAATTCAGCCGCCGTCCGGCCGGCATGCGGGCAAGCTGCCGAATGCACTCCAGCGCCTTGCCCGGGGGCACGCGGAGGGTGTAGCTGCCTGGAGGCGTAGAGCCTCTCAGCAGCTCGGGGTTCAGGGCCTTCAGGGTGGAGGCGTCCGTCCCGGCGCACCTGGCCAGCACCGCTAGACTGGTCTGGTTGGGGACGGGAACCGTCTCGTAGACATAAGGCGCAAGCGGAGCGATGTTGAGGCCGTACCGGGCTGGGTTTCGCCCCACCAGGATCGCCGCGCAGAGCTCCGGCACGTAGTTCTTGGTCTCGGTGCGCAGCCAGCGGGAGCGGGCCAGGTCCCAGAAGTTGCGCGTGCCCACGTTCTGGATGGCGCGCTCCAGGGTCAGGGGGCCGGCGTTGTAGCCGGAGGCCGCCAGGTACCAGTCCCCGGAAATCTCGTAGAGGCGCTTCAGATAGCGGGCCGCGGCCCGGGCGGACTTGACCGGATCGCGCCGTTCTTCGATCCAGGCATTGGCGGTCAGCCCGTAGATCCGCCCGGTGGAGCGGATGAACTGCCACATGCCCACGGCCTTGGCCCGGCTCTTGGCTTCGTTGCGGAAGCCCGATTCGATGACCGCGAGGTAGGCCAGGTCCGAAGGAACGCCCTCCTCGGCGAAGACTTGCCGGATCATGGGCATGTACACCGAGGCGCGACCCAGGGCGTTCTCCATGAAGCCGCGCTTGGTGGTGGTGAAGACGCTTACCCAGGTGAGCACCTTGTCGTTCAGGTCGATGGGGAAGTCATAGGTCGCCCCCTGTTCGGCCGCGCGCACCTTCTCCAGCTCACTCTTGAGCTCCTCGCCGCTGATGGAGATCACCTCCTCGGCGGCCTTCAGCCCGGGTTCTGCCTCTCCCGGCGCCTCGGGCTCTTCCGCACCCAACTGGTCCTGCACTTCCTTCAGGCGCTGGATCAGCTCCAGCACCTCCGGCCTGCGGAGCAGCTCGGGAGACCAATCGGCCATGAGGACGTCGGCCTCATCCGAGCGGGTTCCGGCCGTGTCTTCATCGTCCGCCTCCAGAGCCTTCTCGGCGGCCTCGACCAGGGAGCGCAACCGCGCGATCCGCGTCGCATCGGATTCGGGCGCCCGGGCGGGAGCGACCACCACCTGGGGCACTCCCGGAGGCTGGGCGGACGGCAACGGTCCCGGGACCGGCACCGTCCCCCAGAGCAGGGCTGTCAGAAGCGGAAACGGCATGAGCCTAGTGGCTTTCCGCGCTCACCAGGGCTTCGTAGGCGGCGGCGTCCAGCAGGTCGGCGGAAAGGGCGCCGGCCAGCTTGATCTTGACCATCCAGCCCTTGCCGTAGGGATCCTCATTCACGGCTTCCGGATGGTCGGCCAGGGCCGCGTTCACCTCGAGGACTTCGCCAGCGGAGGGCATGTTCAACTCGGACACCGTCTTCACGGACTCCACCGTGCCGAACTCCTCGCCAGCTCCGAAGGAGGCGCCTGCCTCCGGCAGGTCCACGAACACCACGTCGCCCAAGGCGTCCTGCGCGTAATGGGTAATGCCCACCAGCGCGGTGCCGTCGCCCGCGGGCTTCACCCACTCGTGGTCCTTGGTGTACTTCAGATCGGCAGGGAACATGAATCCTCCAGGTTGGTCTATGGGAACAGATAGCTGAGAGCTGATGGCCGAGTGCTACTTCTGGCGCTTGTAGAACGGCGTGGGGATGATCTCCGCATCCACCGCCCTGCCGCGGATCTCGATCTGGATCCGCCCGCCGACCTTGGCCAGCTCGGTGGGGACGTAGGCCAGACCCAGGTTGAAGCCGCAGGTGGGCGAGGGCGCGGCGCTGGTGACGAAGCCGATCTGCTTGCCGGCCTGAACCACGGGCATGTGGTCGCGGGCGATGTCGCGCTTCTCCAGGGTCTTGAAGCCCACCAGCTTCCTGGGCGCGGGTGCCGCCTTCGCCGCCAGCAGGGCCTCGCGGCCGATGAACCCGCCCTTGTCCAGCTTCACGATCCAGCCGAGCCCCGCCTCCAGGGCGTGGATGCTGTCATCGATTTCATGCCCGTAGAGGGCCATCTTGCACTCGAGGCGCAGGGTATTCCTGCAACCCAGACCCGCGGGAACGAGTCCAGCAGGCTTTCCGGCCGCCAGGACGGCATTCCAGAGCTTCTCCGTGTCCGCGGCGGCACAGTAGAGCTCGAAGCCGTCCTCGCCGGTATAGCCCGTGCGGCTGATGAGGCACTTGATCCCCGCCACCTCGCCATGGGTGAAGAAGTAGTAGCCGATGGGCTCGAGCTGGGTCTTCGTGAGGGGCTGGAGGATGCCCACCGCCAGCGGGCCCTGGAGGGCGATCTGGCCCGTGGCCGGGCTCTCGTTCACCACCGTGCAGTCGAACGCCGCGGCGTGCTTCTGAACCCAGGCGAAGTCCTTGTCGATGTTGCCGGCGTTCACCACCAGGAGGAATTCCTGCTCGCCCTCGCGGTAGACCAGCAGGTCGTCCACGAAGGTGCCGTTCTCATAGAGGAAGGCGGTGTAGTGCACCTGGCCCAAGGCCAGCTTGGAGACGGCGTTCGGGGTGAGGTGCTCCACCAGGGCCAGGGCTCCGGGGCCCTTCACGCGGAACTCCCCCATGTGGCTCACGTCGAAGAGGCCCGCCTTGGTCCTGACCGCTTCATGTTCCGCGATGATCCCTGTCGGATACTGGACGGGCATATCCCATCCGCCGAAGTCCACCATCTTGGCGTTCAGGGCGCGGTGGGCGGCGTTCAGAGGCGTCTTCATCAGCTCGGACACAGATACGGACATGGGGAACTCCGGTTGGGAAGCCCCAGTCTATCGCCGGGGAACCCAGGGCAGAAGGCCCGGTAATTCCCATCCCAGCCTCCACAGACCGCTCTCCTCCTGCCTTGTGATCAGGCGCACAGCCAGCGGCAGGACCAGCACGCCGGTATCCGCTGCGCGATCAAGTTCCTCGGCATAGGTTGCATCGATCTCGCGGGCCGCATCGAACCGGTCCACGTCCGTGCGGTGCACGAACAGGGCGATGGCGGCGCGGTGACCTTGGTGGACCATGGCCTGGAGTTCACGCAGGTGCTTGGTTCCACGTTCGGTCACAGCGTCGGGGAAGAGGGCCCAGGGGCCGTCCTTCAAGGTGGCGTTCTTCACCTCGATGAAGACCTGGCGGCCTTCTCCATCCTCGGCCAGCACATCGATGCGGCTGTTCTCAGCGCCGTATCTCACCTCCGTGCGCACCCCCTGCAAGCCAGGCAGCCCAGGCAGCGCATCCCACCGGGCGGCCTCGGCCACCACCCGGTTCGGCATGCCGGTCTCCACGCCCACCCAGCCGCCGGCCCGCTCCACCGCCAGCCAGGTGAACTTCAACTTGCGATTGGGATTCGAGGAGGGTTCCAGCAGCACCCGGTCCCCGGCCTCCCAGCACGTCTTCATGGAACCCGTGTTGGTGGTATGGGCGGTGACAATGGAACCATCCCCCAGCCGCACGTCCGCCAGGAACCGCTTGTAGCGCGTGATCAGCGATCCCGGCACCAGCCCGGACTTCTCGACCAGGATCATGGCCACTGGGCCAGGATGCGTTCCACGGCTTCCGACAGGTCCGCGGCCACCAGGTCGGCCATGGACCCATCCACCTCGACCCCATAGCCCGTGCGGACCAGGGCCACCCGACACCCCGCCCGGCGGCCGGCCTCCAGATCGATGGCCTTGTCTCCGACCATCCAGGACCCGGTCAGATCGAGATCATGCTCTTCCGCCGCTTTCAGCAGCATGCCCGGGTTCGGCTTGCGGTCCGGGTGGTCCGCCACGGCATACTCCCCCTGCCCCTTCTCGTGGTGGGGGGCGGCGTACACCGCGTCGATCCAGGCGTTCTCCATGGCAAGCAGCGTCCCCATGCGGCTCATGACGGCGGCGAAATCCTGCCATCCGTACTTCCCCCGCCCGATCCCGCTCTGGTTCGTGACCACCACCACCGGAATGCCCTTGGCATTGAGACGGGCCACGGCCGCTGCAGAGCCCGGAATCATCGCCAGGCGGTCCGGTTCGCTGAGGTAATCCACCTCCTCGTTGAGGGTGCCGTCACGATCCAGGAACACTGCTGCCTTCACGGGGCCTCCTCCCGGTTCAAACAGGGACTGGAGCAGGATGCCAGAGATGGCACACTGTTGGGCCGCTCCGAGGTTCCCCCCATGATCGACAAGCGCATCAGCACCGCCCTGGAAGCCGTGAAGGACATCCCCGACGGGGCCCACCTCGCCGTAGGCGGCTTCGGCCTCTGCGGCATCCCAGAGCACCTCATCGCCGCCCTGGCCCAGACCGGCGTCAAGGGTCTGACCTGCTATTCCAACAATGCCGGCGTGGATGATTTCGGCCTGGGCATCCTCCTCCAGAACCGCCAGATCCACAAGATGGTCAGCAGCTATGTGGGCGAGAACGCCGAATTCGCCCGCCAGTTCCTCAGCGGCGAGTTGGAGGTGGAGCTGGTGCCCCAGGGCACCCTGGCGGAACGCATGCGGGCCGGTGGCGCCGGCATTCCAGCCTTCTTCACGCCCACGGGCGCCGGCACGAAGGTGGCGGAAGGGAAGGAAACCCGGCAGTTCCATGGGCGCGATTGCGTGCTGGAACAGGGCATCTTCGCCGATTTCGCCCTGGTGAAAGCCTGGAAGGCGGACCGCCTGGGCAACCTCGTCTACCGGAAGACCGCCCGCAACTTCAACCCGATGGCCGCCACCTGCGGCAAGGTCTGCATCGCGGAGGTGGAGGAGATCGTCGAGGTGGGTGAACTGGATCCCGATGCCATCCACACCCCCGGCATCTTCGTCCACCGGCTCGTGCTGGGAACAGCCTACGAGAAGCGGATCGAGAAGGTGGTGACGCGCGTCAGTCCATCCGGAGGCTGAGCCGGACGATGGTTCCGTGAGGGGCGGCCATGAGCTCGACGGCGCCCCCGTAGGCGGTCATGAGCTGGGCACAGGACGGCAAACCAGCCCCGGGGCGTCGCCCCGGCTCCGGGGCCGGAGCCTCGGGCCGCAGCCCTGACAAGGGTTCGAACGCCCGCTCCAGGAGTTCCGGAGCGATGGGACCACCGTCGTCCTCCAATTCAAGGCGGAAGTGCCGTTTCCCTCCCCAGGAGCGCAGCTGGATCCGGCTCGTGGCGCCTCCCAGTGCATGGGCCACGAGGTGCCCCAGCACGTCCGAGAAATCGGTGGAAACCCCGAAGATCAGGTCCCTGGGGGCCTGGAGGTTGAGTTCCATCGGGAATTCCGGAGGGAGCGTCCCGTCCACGTGCAATATCTCCAGTTCCTGATGGATCAGGTCGTGCAGGTGGATCCACTCCGGGGCGCTGGCTTCGACCTGACCCGTCCGGCGGAGCAGGACCCGAACCAGGTCGTCCACCTGGGCGATGGCGCGGCGGATCGATTCCATGGAACGCTGGCAGGCCTCCCGCTCGTCGGGAGGCGGGATGTCGGCCCGCTCCATATGGACGGACAGGACGTGGCTCTCCTCCTTCAGGGTCCGAACCGGCATCTGGAGGCGCTGGGCCATCTGGAGGAAGAGGGCGCCGAGGGCGGTCTTCCGGTCCTGGGCCACCAAGGCACGCTGGGCGTTCTTGAGCGCCGCATAGGTGGATTCGAGCCCCTCGTAGCTGGTGCTGAGGGCCCGACTGGTCTCGTCCAGGTGGCTGATGAGTTCGGCGTTCTCCACTGTGACCTGGAGGCTGCCGGCATAGAGGGCGGCCAGCTCCATCTCGAAGGCCTGGAAAGCCGCGCCGGAGCGATCCGCCGCGAGGAACCCCCAGAGCCGGTCCTCGCCGGAGCGGCTGCGAAGGGGCAGCAGCAGCGCCTGGGCCCTCGGGTCCCACAATCCCAGATCGATCCCCTGCTCCCAGGCTGCAGTCTGCCGGAGCTCCGTGTTCATGAGGACCAGGCCGGCCGGAAGCGCCTCGACTCCGGTGGCCAGGGGCTGCTCCCTCGGCAGCACGGGCGTCTCCACCATCCCATCGGAACCCCAGGTCCAGCCTTGGAAATAGGCCCCGCTCGAGTGGAGATGGTAGGTGGTCAGGTGCTCAAGGCTCAGTTCTTCCCGCATCTGCCCCAGGATCCGCGAGCGGATCTCGTCCACGTCCCTGAGGGGAATGGTCTCCCTGCTGAGGGCCAGCAGCCTTGAGAGGTGGTGGCTGCGCTGCTCCAGCACGGCCTGCACCTCCAGGAGCTTCCGGTTGCCCTCCTGCGCCTCCCGAAGCTGGGCCTCCAGATGGTCGACCACCTGATGGGTGAACTGCCGGAGGGCCGCGCCTTCCCGCCCCTGCTCGAGGCGATCACGCTGTCCGCCGAGGTAGGCCTCGACCTGACCCACAAACAGGAACGGATCGATGGGTTTGGAGATGAATCCATCGCAGCCGGTCACCAGCGCGGTCTCCCGGTCGCTGCGCATGGTCTTGGCCGTGAGGGCGACAATCAGCACGCCGTTCATGGACGGGTTCTGGCGCAGCTTGGTGGCCACCTCGAACCCTGAAAGGCCAGGCAAGTTGATGTCCAGCAGGATCAGGGCCGGCTTAAGCTGCACGGCCATCTCGTACCCCTTCAGGCCGTCGTCCGCCCAGTGCGGCTCGAACCCCGCCTGGGAAAGCAGACGGTGGACCAGCCGCCAGTTCATGGCGTTGTCCTCGATGCATAGGATCTTCCGGAGGTCCCCGGTCATGCCGCCACCCCGGAGACCAGGGGCAGCTCCACCTCGAAGACGCTGCCCTCCCCCTTGCGGCTGGAGGCCCGGATGCGGCCGTTCATGAGGCCCATGAACCGCTGGCTGATGGCCAGGCCCAAGCCCGTCCCGCCGAAGCGCCGCGAGATGCTCCCATCCACCTGCTGGAACGGCTTGAACAGGCGGCCCAGATCCTCTTCCGTCATGCCGATGCCCGTGTCCTCGATACGGACGAGGAAGCGGCCTCCGACGGCCTCCGCAGTGATCCGCACCGAGCCGCTTTCGGTGAACTTGACCGCGTTGCCCACGAGATTCGTGAAGACCTGCCGGAGCCGGTCCCGGTCCCCCATGACGCGAAACAGGCCGTCGGGACGCTGGTATTCCAGGGTGATGGGGCGGCCCTGGACTAGGCCTGCCGCCATGGCTTTCACTTCGTCCAGCAATGCCACGGGATCCACCTCCTCGAGGTCCAGGGCCATCTTGCCTGCTTCGATCTTGGAGAGGTCGAGAATCGAGTCGATCAGACCCAGAAGGGACCGCCCGTTTTGGTAGATGATCTGAAGATCCTCTTTAACCTCCTCCCCCAGCCTTCCGCTGGGATCCTGCATGAGCATGCCCGAGAATCCGATGATGGAGTTCAGGGGGGTCCGCAGTTCGTGGCTCACGTTCGCCAGGAATTCGTCCTTCAGGCGGTCCACCTCCTTCAGCTTCTGGTAGCTGGTGAGCAGGCTGTCATTGAGATCCCGCAGCTCCCGGGTCTTCTCCTGGACCTTCTCCTCCAGGGTGCTGGCCCAGGCCTTTAGCTCCATCCGGCTCTGCTCCAGCCCGCGGGTGCGCTCCTGGACGAGCTGCTCGAGGTTGGCGCGGATCTCCTCCAGTTCCCAGATGGTTTCCATGAGCTGGCGGGTGCGCTCCTGGACGCGGTATTCCAGCAGGCGGTTCTGGCGCTCGATCTCGTCCCGGGAAACGCGCAGCTTGTCGGTCATCACCTCGAAGGATTGGCTCAGGTCCTGGATCTCGTCTCGCGTGGAGACCTTCACGGAGACCGTCTCCAGGTGGCCCTGGGCCACTTTCTGGGCGGCCTCGGTCAACTGGATCACCGGCCGGAGGTAGCGGTTCGACAGGAAGATCGCCGCTCCGATGCCCAGCACCAGGGTCACCAGGCCCACGGCCAGACTCGCGCGGATGTTCTCCCGGACGGCCCGCTGGATCCCCTCGGTGGTGAAGCCGAGCACGAGGGTGCCCACCTGGTCGGCCCGCGGCTCCTCGTAGAAGACCGGCGCCACGGCCACCAGCATGTTGCTTTCCCGGCGGGTGTACGTGTGGGAGATCCCATCCCGCAGCACCTGGCCCGTGGCCCACTCGGGGGTGGTCGGCGTGCTGTCCAGGGCTTCCCCGTCGTAGCCGTAGACAGCGCTGAACCGGAAGGAGGGGATGTTCTGGACGCCCTGGAGCACCTTGGCGATGTCCCGGGTGTTCCCCTTGCTCACCGCCGGGCCCAGGGCATAGCTGGCCGTCTCGGCCACCTGGCGGGCGCTCAGTTCAGCCTGGGCGCGGATCTGCTGTTCCACCCACCGCGGGTAGTAGAGCAGGTTGAAGGCGATGAACGAGAGGACCAGGATGCTGATGACAGCGCTCAGCTTGGTCTTGATGGACAAGCGGTACATGCAGGGGCCCGGGGAAGCGGCTTCCAGCCTAACAGTAGCGCTACAACTTGAAGAGGTTCACCTCTCGGTTGAGCATGTGGACCTGGACCCCCAGCTGTTCCACGGCTCCGCTGGAGTCCTCGATGGCCCGTTCGCTCTCCAGGGCCTTGCCCAGCACCCGGTTCATGGTCTCCTTCAGGGACAGCACGTGGTTCTCCTGGCGGGCCAGGATCTCGTGGAGGCTGCTGGCCAGGGTCCTGACCTGCTCCGTGGCCTTCGCGATTTCATCGCTCCCCGCGCTCTGCTCCCGCGTCGAGTCCCGCACCACGCTGGTCGCCTGCTGGACGTTCATGGCCAGGGACAGGATGTGGTTGCTGGTCTGCTGCTGCTCGTCCATGACCGAGCGGATCGTCTCCACCTGGTGGTGGATGTTCCGGTTGGCCTCGTGGATCATGCTCGCCTGGCCGCCCTGCTGGAGGGTCTCGCTGAGGATGCTCTCCACGACCCGGTCCATGCCCCCGACGGATTCGAGGATGGCCCGGAGGGCCTCTTCGCTCTGGACCACGGATTCCGCCCCGTCCCGGACGGCGTCAATCCCCAGCTCCACCTGCTGGTAGGCCTTCCGGATCTCCGCCTGCAGGGTGCCGATGATCTGCTGGATCTCCTGGGTGGAACGTCCGGTCTGCTCGGCGAGTTCCTTGATCTCGTCGGCCACCACGGAGAACCCCTTGGCCTGCCCCTCCCCTGCCACGCCGCTCTGGGACGCGATGATGGCTGCGTTCAGGGCCAGCAGGTTGGTCTGCTGGGCGTGGCTTCCGATGTAGTCCAGGATCTTCGCGATGTCCGTTCCCTGCTGCAGCAGGGTGCGCGTGGTGCTCTGGAAGTCCTGGACGACCCGGTCGATCACCTGGATCTTGTCCCGGTTCCTCGCCACCAGCTCCATGCCCCGGGCCACGGTGTGGATCACGTTCTTGGCGTAGCGCCGGGCGATCTTCACGTTGTCGTCGATGGCAGAGGCGCTCTGCTCCAAGTTCTCCGCGAACTCGCGCGTGTGCTCGGCGTGACCGGCGAGGTGGTCGACGTTCTTGCCCACGTTCTTGATGGAGATGTCGAAGTCGCGGATGGCGGAGGTGATCCCCTCGACCACCAGCAGCAGCTCATCCATGCTCCGGTTGATCTGCTGCACGCTGGCGGCCATCTGGACGATGGTCGAGTTGGTGTTCTCGGAGGCCAGGCTCAGCTCCATGGAGCTGGCGCTGATGCTGATGGAGGTGTCCGTCAGCTCGTTGATCTCCTCATGGAACGATTCGATGAGCTCGCGCTGGCCATGGCTGGACTGGCGGACACCGTCCGCGGACTCCCGGATCGCGCTGGAGGCCCTGGCCAGGTCGCGACTGGCCGAACGGATCTGGACCACCATGCCCCGCAGGCTCCCCACCATGCGGCCGAAGCCTTCGGCCAGGGTTGCCACCTCGTCATCGCTGTAGACGGCTTCGAGGGTATCGATGCGCCCCTCCCCCACCCGCTTGGCGTTGCGGCTGAGCAGCAGCAGCGGCTGCTGCACGTCCCGGAGGATCAGCTGGATGAAGTAGATCAGGAAGATCCCGGCCAGGAGCAGGATGGCCAGGCTGGGCCGGAACGCCTTCCAGATGGCGTCCGCGTACTCGGCCTCGGGAATCACCGCCCGGAGCTTCGAACCGTCCGGGAGGGGCTGGATCACGACGATGTCTCCGCCTCCCCCCGGTTGGAGGCGGGAACCGAGCAGGTTCCCACCCTTGCTCGCAGGGAGCTGGAGCGAAATGCCGCCGCCGGTGCCCAGCCTCAGCGTGCCCATGAAGGCATCCAGGTCTTCCGGGGTGGTGTTCATCTCCTGCACGAAGGCCACGGAATCCTCGAGGTTGGCCAACTCGTTCCTGGCATAGCTCGTGACTTTGGTTCGGATGGAGGACTGGAGCGTGAGCCCCGACACCAGGAGGGAGAGCATGAGCACGCCCCCGGTCATGGCCAGGATGCCGAAGCCGAACTTCGCCCGCAGGCTGGTGGCGAAACGCGCATCCGATGCAGTGAACCCGGGCTGCCCGGCCATGAGCCGGTAGATCTTCATCAGGTTCTGCTTGGTCAGGAAGTACTGGCTGATGGCAGCCAGCGCCACCACAACCAGGAAAATGGCCGCCATGACCGAGCTCACCAGGATGCTCTGGCCCAGGCGCAGCTTCACCCATGAGTAGGCCCCGGCGCTCAGGCAGGCCCCAAGGTAGAGGAAGAGCAGCGAAGAAGTCTGGGGGAACCGGGTCAGGGAGCGGTAGAGGTCCGCCCTGAGAATTCCCCCCGCAAGGAGGCCGTCCAGGCGGTGGATCTGAAGCATCGAGGCCCCCACCGCCAGCGCCAGCAGGCCCGCCATGGAAGCCAGCCCCGGAAGGGTCAGCCGGAATTCCAGAGGCGCCGTGAGCACGAACAGCAGAAACCCCACCAGAAAGGCCGAAAGCCAGACCAGCCCCGTGCTCCGCTTCAGTCGGGTGAGCACCATGGCCAGGACGGACGCATCCACCTTGGCGGGAACCTCAGCCTTGAAATCAAGCTGGGGTCCAGAAATGGAATCGGGCTGCACCATACTCGCGTGTTTCGGCCAGAGCCCAGCCGTCCTGTAATTCCAGCCGGATGCCCCGCTCCGTCTCGAACACGAGGACGCCTCCCTCCGCCATCCAGGGCCTCAGCCGGGCCGCCATCCGGCCCCAGAGAGCCTCAGCCTGGTCGTAGGGAGGATCGAGGAAAACCACCGCCTGGTCGCGGAAGGCATTCCCGGGCAGTCGGCGGAAATCCACGCGCATCGTCTTGATTTCGGTCGCGTTGGCATTCTTCAGCAGGCAGGACCACCCGGGTTCGGCGGCCTCCACGCACGTGACTGGCCCGTACCCCCGGGAATACGCCTCGAGCCCCACCGCGCCGGTACCCGCGCACAGGTCGAGGAAAGGGCCCGGAGGCCATCGCTGGAGAATGGAGAAAAGCGCCTCGCGGGCCCGGTCGGAGGTCGGCCTGACCCGGAGATCGCCGGCCGGGGGGGCCGTCAGGCGCCGCCCTTTCAGGCTTCCGGCGATGATCCGCATGGTGCCGGAAGCTCAGTAGGCCCAGCGCAGGAGCGTGGAGCCCCATGTGAAGCCCGCACCGAAGGCGGACAGCACCACCAGGTCGCCCTTGGCCATGCGCTTCGCCTCCACGGCCTGATGAAGGGCGGTGGGGATGGTGGCCGTGGTGGTGTTGGCGTAGCGGTCGATGTTCACCATCATGCGGGAAGGGTCGAGCTCCAGCCGCTTGGCAGCGGCATCCATGATGCGGATGTTGGCCTGATGGGGCACGAACAGCTTCAAGTCGCTGCCGCGGAAGCCGTTGCGGTCCAGAAGCAGCTTGCTGTTGTCGGCCATTTCGCGCACGGCGTTCTTGAACACTTCGCTGCCGGCCTGGTGGATGTAGTGCTCCTTGGCCGCCACAGTCTCCGCGGTGGCAGGCTTCAGCGAACCACCCGCAGGCATGAACAGGAAGCAGCCGCCGGAACCGTCCACCTTGTGCTCGAAATCGAGGATGCCGAGGCCATCGTCCACCCGCTCCACGATCACGGCGCCGGCGCCATCCCCGAACAGCACGGCGGTGGCGCGGTCTTCCTTGTTGATGATGGTGGACATGATGTCCACGCCCACCACGGCCACCCGGCGCACGCCGCCGGCGGCCACCAGACTGGAAGCCGTGGTCAGGGCATAGAGGAATCCCGAGCAGGCGGCATTCAGGTCGAACCCGAAGGCGTTGGTGGCGCCCACCATGTCCTGAATGCGGCAGGCCGTGGCCGGGAACAGGGTGTCGGGGGTCACGGTGGTGACCAGGATCAGGTCCAGCTCCGAAGCCTTGATGCCACGGTTGTCCAGCGCCATCTGAAGGGCCGGTGCGCCCAACTGGGAGGCGCCGGTGCCGGGCTCAACCCAGCGGCGCTCGCGGATGCCGGTGCGGGTGCGGATCCACTCGTCGTTGGTCTCCATGATCTTGGAGAGATCGTCGTTGGTGACCACGTTTGGGGGAAAACATTGCCCAGTTGCGGTGATTCCGACGGGGGCGGCAAGGCGACGGTTCAAGGGAGCCTCCGGGCACGAAACCCCCATCATCGCATGGACGCCCCAGGCAGTCAGCGGGCCTTGCGGAGGCGGTGCAGGAGCGCCAGGAGCCGATCGGCATCCAGCACCGGCAGCTCCTGATCCTCCAGCTGACACAGTCCGGCCAGGATGGGCCTCCAGGCATCCTCGGCGGGGGAGTCGTTCAGGCCCCCCTCCGGGGCCTCCACGGTGCCTGCCACCCCCTCCAGGGGCAGACCCAGCCGGGGCCGGAGAACCGCCAGCACCGTGGGGGGTGCCGCGTGGTCCGGGTCTCCTCCGACCACGCCCCAATCCAACACCGGGAGGAATTCCCCGTGATGGAGCACCACGCCCTGGATGCCTGGGGGACCGCTGGGAATGGGCGCCACTGGGGCGCCCGGAACCACCTCCCGGAGTTCGGACAAGGGCAGCAGGAAAGCCCGCCCGGCGGCCCTGGCGTGGAGGAGGAGGCGTGAATCAGACATCGGCCACCCGCTTCATGAGGGAATCCATGGCCAGGCCCATGACCGCCTCCGGATCCAGCACCCAGAGGACACCGTCCTCCTGGAGGCTCCCACCCATGATTCCCGGGGTATGGGCCAGTTCGGGCAGGCTCCGGAGCAGGAGCTCGACGCGGCCGGCGACCTCGTCCACCCCCAACGCGAGGTCCAGCCCTGCCTCGGCGGCAGCACCCTGCTGGCGAAGCACCACGAAGAACTGCTGGCCGGCCGGCTCGGGCAATCCCAGGCAGGCCTGGAGCGATTCCATGGGCAGGTCCCGGCCCAGGACCTCGATGCGCCCGCCCCCATGTACGGGAGCGAGGCTCGACTGGACCCGGAGCACATGGTTCAGCGGCACCCCAAAGGTCTGCTGGCCGCAGCGGACCTTCAGACAGGCGATCACGGCCCTGGACAGGGGCAGGCTCAGCCGGACCAGGCTGCCCAGGCGGGGTTCGCTGGAGATCTGGATGTCGCCGCCCATCCCTTCCACCTCGGCCCGCACGACGTCCATGCCCACACCCCGACCGGAGATCTGCGAGGCCCGCTCCTTGGTGGAGAAACCTGGCTCCAGGGCCAGCCGATGGAGGTCTTCAGCAGAGTGGACCTCACCCTCCTTGAGCAGCCCCATGGCGATGCCGCGCGCCTCGATGCGCGCCAGGTCGAAGCCGCGCCCGTCGTCCCGGAGGTCGAAACGGAGGTTCTGGCCCCGCTGGGAGGCCGAGATCCTCAGGGAACCGGTTTCGGCCTTGCCCTGGGCCACCCGTTCCGCAGGGCTTTCGAGCCCGTGGTCGAGGGCGTTCCTCACGAGATGCAGGAACGGCTCGGCGAGCCGCCCGAGCAGGCTGCGCTCAAGCTCCAGATCCCCGCCCTGGAAGGAGAGCCGGACCGGCTTGCCCATGTCCCGGCTGAGGGCTTTCACCATGGGTTCGATCCTCTGGAACAGGCTCTCGACCTTCACCATGCGCATCTGCAGCAGGGCCTTCTGGACCTCCAGCAGGCCAGCCTCGATCTCCCCCATCATGGCCATGGGCCGGGCCAGGCCGGGATCCTGGACCTCTCGGAGGGCCAGGCTCGCCGAGTCCCGCACTTGCGCGACGGCCATGAGCCTGGCCTCCAGGGCATCCACCCGCTGGGCCGGCAACCTCAGCACCTCGGCATCCTGGGGCAAGGCCACCGGGGGATTGGAGGCCGCCTGCGCCGGTTTCGGCGAGACCAGGGGACCGGGATCCGCCTTCAAGCTGGCCGGCACCCGGTCCGGATCCGCCAGCGCCATGACTTCCAGGTTCTCCTCCGGAAGGGTGCCAAGACCCTCGGCCTCCAGAGCCGGCGTGGCCACCAGCAGCAGGAAAAAAAGGCCGTCGCGATCGTCGTGCATCTCGAGCGGCAGCGTGGAAATCAGCTCGCCCTGGGCGCCCGCCGCCTCGCTGATGCTCCTGAGGCGTTCATCGAAGGTCGCCAGGTCGAGCCGCACGCTGACACCTTGGATGGGCATGCCCGCCAGGAGCACCGCCGTGACCCGCGTCCGCTCGTACTCAGACAGGGCCTTCAGGAGGTCAGGTGGGAGGTCCAGGAGCCCGGTGAGGTCCAGGACCGCGCCTTCGGACGGCCTGGCCAGCGCTTCCAGCTCGCCGAGCTGGCGCCTGATGGCGTGCAGGTAGTCCTCAGGCTCCGGCCGCCCCCGCCGGAGCTCGGCCAATCCGGACTCCAGGGCCTGGATGCCAACCTCGAGCGTTTCGATCAGCGAATCCGTGGACCGGAGCCGCCCCTGGCGCATCAGGTCGAAGATGTCCTCCATGCGGTGGGCAGCCTGGCTGAACCGGGGGAAGCCAAGCATCCCCGCCATGCCCTTCAGCGTATGGGTGGTGCGGAACAGGGCGTTGACGGAGGCTTGCACCACGTGCGGCGGCTGGGGCGACTTCAGCGAGGCCAGCCTCTGCCGGGCCTGCACGAACAGGTCCTCGCATTCAGCCCAGACATCGTCAAAGGAGGGATCCATGGAACTCCCGATGAAGTGGCATCGGCAGGAGCGTCCGGGGACTGGAGTCCGGGGGGGTCAGCCCTGAGGCCTCATCCCGTCTAAACTGCTCCCATGCGCACCCTCGCCGTCCTCCCCTCCCGATTCCAGGCCTCCCGCTTCCCGGGCAAGCCCCTGGCCCTCATCGCCGGGAAACCCATGATCCAGTGGGTCTTCGAGGCGGCCAAGCGGGCCCAGGGCGTGGACCGGGTGGTGGTGGCCACGGACGATGGCCGCATCGCCGACACCGTGAAGGGCTTCGGCGGCGAAGCCGTGATGACGGACCCCGCCCTGCCCTCCGGCACGGACCGCACGGCGGCGGCCCTCGCGGCCCTGGGGGAGTCCTTCGACTGCGTGCTGAACATCCAGGGCGATGAACCGGCCATGCACCCCGACACGGTGGCTGCCGTGGTGGGCCTCATGCGCGACCAGCCGGACCTGCCCATGGGCACGGCCGCCTGCCCCTTCGCACATGCCGACGAGCTCTTCAATCCCAACGCCGTGAAGGTGGTGGTGGACGACCACCGGCGGGCCCTCTACTTCAGCCGCAGCCCCATTCCCTACCTGCGCAACTCCTCGGTCTTCGAACCGGATTTCCGGCCCTGGATGAAGCCGGAGCAGCTGGCCCACTTCAAGCGTCATCTGGGGCTCTACGCCTATCGACCGGATACCCTCAAAGCCTTCACCCGGCTGGCGCCCCACCCCCTGGAGCAGCTGGAGATGCTGGAGCAGCTCCGGGCCCTGGCCGCGGGTATCGCCATCGGCGTGGCGGACACGCCCTTCCTGAGCCTGGGCGTGGACGTGCCCGCGGACGTGCCCGCCGCCGAAGCCCTGCTGCGGGAGCGGGGGCTGGCCCGCTAGGCGCCGCCCGTCCAGGCGCTCTAGGCGCCAGCCGATCCAGGCGCGCTAGACTCGAAGGACGGCTGAAGCCTGTTCCTTGCCAGGAGAATCTTGTGAGCCACCACAAAGTCGTCGTCATCGGCACCGGCCCCGCGGGCTATACCGCGGCCCTGTATGCCTCCCGGGCCAACCTGGCGCCCCTGGTGTTCGAAGGCGCCCAGCCCGGCGGCCAGCTCACCATCACCACGGAAGTGGAGAACTTCCCCGGCTTCCGCCAGGGCGTCGCGGGCCCGGCCCTCATGGACGAGATGCGGGAGCAGGTGCTCCGCTTCGGCACCACCATCAAGTCCGAGACCGTCCTCAAGGCCGACCTCCAGTCCCGCCCCTTCAAGCTCACCACCGACAAGGGCGAGTACACCGCAGATGCCGTGATCATCGCCACGGGCGCATCCGCCAAGTGGCTGGGCATCAGCAAGGACGAGCAGCTCTCCCGCACGGGCGGCGGCGTGAGCGCCTGCGCCACCTGCGACGGCTTCTTCTTCCGCGGCAAGGAGATCGCCGTGGTGGGCGGCGGCGACACCGCCATCGAGGAGGCCACCTTCCTCACGAAGTTCGCCACCAAGGTCCACCTCATCCACCGCCGTGACAAGCTCCGGGCCTCCAAGGCCATGCAGGACCGGGCCCTCAAGAACGAGAAGATCCAGCCCGTGTGGAACAAGGTCGTGCTGGATGTGCTGACCGCCACCCACGAGACGCCCATGGGCGAGAAGGTGGAGAAGATCCGCGCCCTCAAGCTCAAGGACACCGTGGACGGCTCCGAGTCCGAGCTGCCTGTCGAGGGGCTCTTCGTGGCCATCGGCCACCAGCCCAACACGGGCCTGTTCAAGGGCCAGCTGCCCATGGACGAGACCGGCTACCTCCAGGTCGAGAAGGGCTCCACGCGCACGGCCATTTCCGGCGTGTTCGCCTGCGGCGACGTGCAGGACCATGTGTACCGGCAGGCCATCACCGCCGCGGGCAGCGGCTGCATGGCCGCCATCGACGCCGAGCGCTGGCTGGTCGATCAGGGCCTTGCCGAGTGATGGCCGCCTGGTGAATGAGCAGCACCTCGAACCCCTGAAGCCGCATCCGGAGGGCCGGGCCCTCCGGGCGGAGGTGGATTTGGGCCGGATCGCGCGCAATCTGGGCCGCGTCCGCACCCTTGTGGGCGGACGGCAGATCTGGGGCGTGGTGAAAGCCAACGCCTACGGGCACGGGGCCGTGCCCGTGGGCCGGACCCTGGAGTCCGCCGGAGCCTACGGGCTCGCCGTCTCCAGCCTCGAGGAAGGCCTGGAGCTGCGGCGGGGAGGCATCACCTGTCCGATCCTCGTCCTGGGAGGCCTCCGCCCCGAGGCCCTGCCGGCCGCCAGCGCGGAGAACCTGACCATCGCGGTGGTGGGGCCGGAGCATCTGGAGGACTATGCCCGCCTCCTGCCCCAGCACCCCGTGCGGCTCCACCTGAAGCTGGACACGGGCATGGGACGCTTCGGCCTCCTGCCCTCGGAGCTGGGGGACTGCCTTCCGGCCCTGCGCCGCCTCTCCCCATGGATCGAAGGCGCCATGGGCCACTTCGCCACGGCGGACGATCCGGATCCTGGTTTCGCCCACCGTCAGCGGCGGGTCTTCGATGCCTGCCTGGCGCAGCTGGCGGACGGAGGCGTCCATCCGGCCCAGCGCCACCACGGGAACAGCGACGCCTGTCTGCGGGGCCTGCTGGACCAGGACACCCACGTGCGACCCGGCTTGGCCTTGTACGGCCTGGCCATGGTCGCCGAAGGCCGTGCGCTCGGCCTGGAGCCGGCCCTGGAGCTGGTGGCCGAAGTGGCCCGGGTAAAGGCCATGCCCGCGGGCACGACGGTGGGCTATGGCCGCACCTTCGTCGCGCCTCATCCCCTGCAGATCGCCACCCTGGCCTGCGGCTATGCGGACGGCTACCGCCGCGACCTGGGGAACCGGGCCGTCGTCGGCTTCCGCGGCCGGACCTTTCCCGTGGTGGGCCGGATCTCCATGGACTACCTCACGGTGGCCCTGCCTTTGGACGTGCCCGTGGCGCCCGGGGAGCCGATGACCCTGTACAGCGGGGACCCCGCGGCGGCGCATAGCCTCGAACGGCTGGCCCAGCTCCTCGGCACCATCCCCTACGAACTGAGCTGCGCGCTCCACCGCAGGATCACCCGCCGTTTCCTTCCGTAGGAATGGTTCTCAACGCCGGAAGCTGAAGAGGTCCCCCAGCCCGCGGAGGGTGAGCGTCAGGTCGATGCGATCCTCCCGCCCGCCGGACACGAGGTTGGTGTTCAGGGCCACGTGGGTGTACTTCAGCACGTAGGCCACGCAGGGCTCCACGTAGGCCAGGGCCACCTGGCTGGAGGCGAAGGCGCTCATGTGGAAGTCGTAGCTGGCGCTGAACTCCAGGCGGAGCCGGTCGTCCCAGAAACGCTGGACGCCGCCCGCCTGCAGCCCCTTCTGGCGCACCAGGAACCGGTTGATGCCCGTGGAGAAGTAGGCCAGGTTGAACCGGCTTCCGTCCTTGACCTTGAAGTCCATGCTCAGGGCGTTGTCCGAGCCGCCGGCGCCCAGGTCCGAGGAACGGCGGAGGCTGATCCGCAAGCGCTCGTCGGGTTCCACGTCCAGGTCCGTGTCCACGCTGGACCAGCCCTTCTTGTAGCGGCCGTCGCTGAGGATGATGGGCGACGCATGGTAGCGGGTGGCGATGCGGAGGCGCGCCAGGTCCGTGAACCCGGTGCCAGGCCCCGGGCGGCCGAAGATGTGCTGCTTGAGGCCCACTTCGAAGCTCCGTTCGCCCGAAGCGCTTTCATTCACGCCCGGGAAAGCGTCCACCGAGTCGAACCGGGGCAGCCTGCCCGCCTCGCCGTACAGGCTCGTCTGCGTCCAGCCGAAATAGGGCTCGGCGACATGCTTGAGTTCGCCCTTGTATCCGAGGAGCGAGACATCCTTGAAGGTCCGCCCCACCTGCGGTCCTGACAGCCGCAGATGTCCCGAGCCCAGGAACCGCGTCGCCGCCGCCCCATCCACCTGGAAGGGGCTGGTGGCGGGGTTCACCACGGTGTCGGTGGCCCCGCCCTCCGGATCGAACACGGAAGAGCCCAGGCTGGCGCTGTAGTGGGTCGCGCGGCCCATGGCCTCGAAGTCCGCGCGGAAGGGTCCCCACTGCCCCAGGCGGCCGTGGATGCGGGCATTCGCATCCTGGCGGTCCCAGGCGTAGGTATCCGCGGGGGCCGTGGCGCTGCCTTCGATGCGGTAGGCGAACCGGCCCACCCGGACGCCGCCATCAAGGTACAGGGGGCCGACCAGGGAGACGGGAAAGAAGCGGAATTCCGCCTGGGGCAGCGTCTGCCGGCGGAGAGAGGCCGGAAAATCCGGACTGTAGAAGGGATCCCCCTGGTCCTTCGTGTAGAAGAAGCTGCGCTGCTCGGCGGCCGAGAGGTTGAGGTTCCCGAAGGTGTAGGTGCGCCCCAGGTAGATCGCCGAATCGAAGCTGGTGGCGCCGAGGTAGCCGATGCCCTTCCCGAAATCTGCATCGACGAGATTGTCCGAAGCCTGGTTGACGTCCGCCGTGAGCTGCCAGCCATCCTCACGCTGCCACACCTCCTTCAGCGAGTAGCGGTAGCGGCGCTCGTCGAGGCTCTTCTGGTGGATGGTCTGGCCGGAGAAGCTGCCCTGGTGGGTCAGGTCCGGCCGCCAGCGTACTTCCCCGCCCCAGAGGACGCCCTCCTTGGTGAAGTACTCCGGCGACAAGGTGGCGTCCACCGAGTCGCCCATGACCTGGTAATAGGAAAGTCCCAGGGTGGTGCCGAAGGCGCTGGACATCCCGATCTTCGGGGGGAGCAGGCCCGAGGTCCGCTCCGCCTGCGCCGGATACAGGGCGTAGGGCACATAGTAGATCGGGACGGCTCCCAGGAGCACCCGGGCGTTCCACATGCTGGCGAAGCCATCCAGGTCGACCTTCAGGGAGGAGAGGCGGGCCTTCCAGCCGGGCTTCTCCTCCGGGCACGGGCTCAGTTCCACGGCATCGAAGGCCCAGGTGCGCAGCGTGGTGAAGGCCACGTGGCTGGAGCGCAGGGTCCAGCTCGGAGGCAGGTCCATCTGCAGCGCCCAGGCTTGGCCGGATCGCCGCTCCCAGTCCATCTCCAGGCGCTCGCCCCGGAGCCGCAGGCCCGGGCCCTCCAGTCGGATGTGTCCCTCCGCCACCAGGCGGCCGTCCGGGATGTGGTACCGGATGCGGTCCGCCAGCAGCAGCAACCCCTCGGACTGGATGGCACCCTGCTCCAGCGTCCAGACATTGGCCTCCTCGAAGACCCCTTCCCCTCGGTAATCGAAGGGCACCCTGGCCAGACCCGGCCCCCGGTCCACGCGGAAGGGGCGGAGGGGCAGCAACTCAGCGGGCGTGGGCGCATCCAGCGGAAGGGGCTGCGGAAGATCAGGCAGGCCCTGGGCCGCCAGCAGGGCCTGCACGGCACCCAGCATCAGGCCTCGGGTCCTCCCGGGGATGGCCATGGGTGATCAGTGATGGTGCGGCAGCAGCCGCGAGCTGACGAGGAAGATGCCCACCCCGGCCAGTAGCGCCACCGTGCTGCGGAAGCCGGAGACCTTCTGCACTTCCGGCAGGAGGTCGGAGCTGGACACGTAGAGCGCCAATCCAGCCGTGAGCCCCAGCACCGGCCCCGTGGGAAGGCCCAGCATGGACTGCCCCGCCGCTCCCACCAGGGCCGCCAGGGCCAGGGTCGCCGCGGCCAGGATGGCGCCCCGGTTCCCGAAGCCCCGCACCAGGAAGATCGACGCGATGGTGCCGCCCTCGGGAATGCGGTGGAATAGGATGCCCAGCACCACCAGGGGACCGAGGTTGCTATGGGTGGCCAGGGCCGCGGCGATGGCCACACCATCCATGAGGCTGTGCAGGGAGAGCCCCACCAGGGCGAGGACGCCGCTCAGGGGCGTCCCATCCTTGTGGGTCTCCTCTCCGTAATGGAAGTGGAGCGTGATGCCGTGCTCCATGATGTGGACCAGCAGGTAGCCGGCCAGGACCCAGAAGGCATTGCCCTCGCCGCCCTTGGCCTCCATGCATTCCGGGATGATGCGGACCACGGTGACGGAGAGCAGGTAGCCCGCCGCCACGCCCGAGAGCAGGCGCATGAACTGCGCCCGTCCCTGGAGGAACCGCACCACGCCCCAGCCGCCCAGAAGGGTGGCCAGGGACGCGAGAGGGGCCAGCCAGTAGATCGACATGGACGGCTACTCGGCCTTGGGTTTCTTGGCGCGCGTGGCTTTGGCCTTGGCGGCGACGGGAGCTTCCTCAGCCTTGGCGGGAGCCTCCTCGACCTTGGCCCCAGCCTTGGCCGCAGCCTTGGGGGGGGTCTTGGCAGCGGTCTTGGCCGGTGCCTTGGCCTTCGGCGCGGCCTTCTTCTTGGCCGGAGCTTCCGCCACGGGTTCAGCGGCCTGGATCGGCTCGGGGGCAGGCGTCACCGCCGCCAGGGGTTCCGGCAGGGCGGCTACCTTGGCCCGGGGCGTGCGCTTGGGCTTGGCCGGGGCCGCCTCGGGCTCGTGGGCCGCAGGCGCGGCGCCACCAATCTTCGGCCTCGGGCTGGGAGTCAGGAGGCTGGCCACGAGGTCCGCCGTGGCTTTCGGCGGCTCGGGCTGGGCCTCGTACGAAGGCTCCGGGCGGGAGGTCGGCTCGATGGAGTCAGCGGCCAGAACCACCGCCACCTCGCCATTCCGCTCGGCGCCGCCCTTCCGGCGACGACGGCGACGCTTGCGCTTGGCGCCGTCGCCCTTGGATTCGCCCCCTTCGGCGCCCCCCTCGGTATCGGTCCCTTCCTCGTCTTCCTCGTCTTCGGGCTTGGCGCTCTCGAAGAGGGCGCGCAACCGCTCCCGCTCATCCAGGGCGGCCCGCTGAAGGTCCCGCCGGTCGTACTTGAAGGCTTCCTTCTTGGGCTCCTTGGCGGGCTCGCCCGGAGTACCCAGGGCCTTCTCGAAGGAGATCGGGCTGTCGCCGCCCAGGACCACGGTCTCGTCCTCTGGAGCGCCCTTTTCGCGGTGCGGCTTGGGCGCGGCCTTCTCGACCGGGGCTTCTTCCGCCCGCTCGATCTCGGCGGCCATCTCGCCGTAGGACATGGACCAATCCGCCTGGATGAGGATCCTGGCGTCGCTCTGTTCCTCCATCTGGGCCAGGTCCCGGCGCTTCTGGTTCTGGACCGCCGCGGCGATGGCCGGGGCCAGCTTCACGCGGATCTCGCCGATGCCGCCCTTGGCCAGGATGCCCTGCAGGCGACGCACCACGGACAGCACCAGGGCTTCCAGGGTCTTCACCTTGCCGGTGCCGGCGCAGGTGGGGCAGGCCTCGTGGTTCACGTGCTGGAGGCTGGGCCGGATGCGCTGGCGGGTCATGACGAGCACGCCGAAGCGGTTGATCTTCCCCACCTCCATGCGGGCCTTGTCGGCCTTGAGGCAGTCCACCAGGCGGTCCTGCACGGCGCGGATGTGGGAATCGCGCTTCATGTCGATGAAATCGATGGCGACCAGGCCGGCCAGGTCGCGCAGGCGCAGCTGCCGAGCCACCTCCTCGGCGGCTTCCATGTTCGTCTTGAACGCCATGTCCTCCACGCCGTCGCCGGAGGTCTTGCCGCTGTTCACGTCGATGGCCACCATGGCTTCGGTCTGGTCCAGGGCCAGGGCGCCGCCGCTGGGCAGGGGCACCTTGCGGCCGTAGATGCGGTCGATCTGCTCTTCCAGCTGGAAGCGAGAGAAGAGGGGCTTCTTGCCCGTGTAGTGCTTCAGCACGTCCAGGTGCTGGGGCATGGTGCGCTTGAAGAAGGACTGGGCCGCATGGAACGTGTCCAGATCGTCGATCTGGACTTCCTCCACATCGGCGCTGAAGGTGTCGCGCAGGGTGCGGGTGACGACGTCATCCTCCTGCCAGACCAGGCCAGGGCCGTGGCGGTGCTTGTAGCGGTTCAGCACTTCCTTGTAGGTGTCCAGCAGGTACTCCAGATCGCGCTGGAAGTCCTCCTTCGTGACGCCCAGGCTGGCGGTGCGGACGATCACGCCGATGTCCTCAGGGATCTCGAGGGTGTCAACCAGCTGCTTGAAGTGGCGGCGTTCCTCCGTGCCCTCGATCTTGCGGCTGATGCCGTTGACGGGGTTCCCGGGCGTGATCACCAGGTACCGGCCGGCGAGGCTGATCTGGCCGGTCATCATGGCGCCTTTGGTGCCCAGCTCCTCGCGGACGGCCTGGACGAGGATCTCCTGGTCCCGCTGGAGAATCTCCTGGATCCGCCCCCGGCGGCCTTCGCTCAGGTCCCGGGGCAGCTCCCCGAGGGGCAGGAAGCCGTTCTTCTGGCCGCCGAAGTGCACGAACGCGGCCTGGAGGCTGGTGTCCACCCGGACGACCTTGGCCTTGTAGAGGTTGCCTTTGATCTTCTCGTTGTGGAGGAACTCGACGTCGTAGTCGAACAGCACGCCGTCGATCAGGCTGGCCACCCGGATCTCTTCCGGATCGGTGGCGTTGATCATCATGATTTTCTTGGGGTTCAAGGATTCTCCTGTGGGTTCCCAGGCTACGGCTGGCGCATGGCAAGCGCGGCGGCCTTCCTTGGGGCTGGATATCGGGATGGGAGGTCGGGAAACCGAAGGGGGCCCTGCCCTGGCTTCGGCCACCCGGAATGGAAAAAAGGGATGGTCGTGATCCCCGGGGGCAAAGGGCGTGGCCTCGATCTGCCCGCTGGATCTTCAATCATTAAATCCACTTATTCCCTCGGGGGCAAGCCTGGAACCCCCGGGGGGGGCCAAGGGCGGCCCGGCGGAAGTTACAGGGATGTCACACCCATGGTCACAGGCCTTTACCCATGCCCTTCAGAGTCGAGGTCATTGAAGGAGGCAACGATGAAGATCCGATTCATGGCCCGGGCCATCCTGGCTGGCCTGCTGGTGACCGGGGCCGCCCAGGCCCAGACCGTGACCGTCATGGGTTCCACCGCCCTGGGCCCGATCGTCAAGAAAGCGGCCGAGGACTACATGAAGTCCCATCCCGGTGTCCAGATCGCTGTGAGCGGCGGCGGCTCCATGACCGGCCTGAACCAGGTGACCAGCGGCGGCTGCCAGATCGGCATCTCCGACGTGTTCGCCACTCCCGACCAGGAGAAGGCCGGCATCAAGAACCACAACATCGTGGTCCAGCCCTTCACCCTGGTGGCCCACCCGGGCGTTGGCGTGAAGAACCTTTCCGCCCAGCAGGCCGAGCAGATCTTCACCGGCAAGATCGTCAACTGGCAGGAAGTCGGCGGGCAGAACCGGAAGATCGTCCGAGTGATCCGTCCTGAGTCCTCCGGCACCCGCGCCGTCCAGAAGAAGACCATCCTGCACGACCAGGAGTTCGCCAAGGACGTGCTGATCCAGGACTCCACCGGCGCCGTCGTCGCGGCCGTGGCCACCACGCCTGGGGCCATTTCCTTCGTGGAGCTGGAGCACCTCGAGAAGAACAAGAACCGGATCGCCGGCATCGCCTACAACGGCGTGGCCTGCTCCAACGAGGCCGTGAAGTCCGGCAAGTATCCCGTCTTCTCCTTCGGCCACGCCTACACGAACCCCGCCAAGCTGGGCGATCCCAAGGTGAAGCAGGCCGTGGAGGACTTCCTGGCCTACATCCTGAGCCCCTCGTTCCAGCGGAACGTGATCAAGGCCGGCTACCTGCCGGTGGATTACGTGAAGTCCCTCAAGACCAAGCTTTGAGATCCATCGGGACCACCCTTGCCCACCCGGCGGCCCTGCCGCCGGGTGGTTTGCGGAAAGGCGAGCCCATGCCCCAGGCACCTGAAGTCTCCATCGCGGCCGCCTCCGAAGGCGGCTATCCCGTGCTTGAGGATGGGCTCAGCCCGGCCGGTGCCGGCGCACCCGCCTTCAAGCACAGCCGGCTCCAGCGGCTGGCGGACCGCTGGGCCCACCTCGGCTTCCTGGTCTGCAGCCTCCTGGTGGTGGGCCTCATCGGAGGCATCCTCTACTTCCTGGCCACCCGCGGGCTGGCCGCCTTTCTGCCCATGGCCGGCAACACCGGGAGGACCCTGAGCTTCTCCGAGGTCTTCCTGTCCACGGACTGGGCCCCCTCCTCGGATCGCTTCGGCATCCTGCCCTTCATCGCGGGCTCCCTGGGCGTCACCGGGCTGGCCCTTCTCATCGCCGCCCCGGCCGGCGTCCTCACGGGCGTGTTCATCGCCAAGATGGCCCCGGCCTGGATGCGCAACCTCATGCGCCAGGTCATGGATCTGCTCGTGGGCATCCCGTCGGTGGTCTACGGCATCTTCGGGCTCACCGTGGTGCTGCCCCTGGTGAGCCGGACCTGGCTGGCAGACGCCCCGGCTTCCGGCTTCGCCGTGTCCGCCCTGATCCTGGCGGTCATGATCGTGCCCACCATCGTCAGCCTGTCCACGGACGCCTTCGAGTCCCTGCCCGCCGCCCTGGACGAAGGCGCCCAGGCCTTGGGCTCCAGCCGCTGGCAGGCCATCTGGCGCGTCCTCATCCCCGCGGCCCGCCCCCGCCTGCTCACCGCCATGGTGCTGGGCCTGGGCCGGGCCATCGGCGAGGCCATGGCCGTGCAGATGGTCATCGGCAACAACCCCCAGTGGGTGGCCCTCATGCGGGAATCCACGGACCGGGCTCCGTTCCTCCGCGCCCTCTTCACGCCGGCGGCGACTCTCACCACCGAGCTGGTGCAGGAGCTCCCCAACACGGCGGCCGGCTCCACCTGGAACAACGTGCTCTTCGCCATGGGCCTGCTGCTCTACCTGCTGACCATGGTCCTGATCCTGGCCACTCGTCGCCTGGGCCGCGGGAAGGAGGCCTGATGAACGTCGCCGTCCCCGTCTTCCGCCGCTCCCGGACCTCCAAGGTCGTGGACCGCCTCATGCGCGGTGTCCTCTGGGCCATCGCGCTGACGTTCGTGGCCGTGCTGATCCTCTTCGTGGGGGCCATCCTCAAGCAGGGCTGGCCGGTCCTGAACCTGGGCTTCCTCACGAAGATGCCCGAGACCCTCGACGCCGGCGGCGGCATCAAGCCGCAGATCTTCAACTCGATCTACCTGGTGGTGCTCTCCCTGGGCATTTCCCTGCCCGTGGGCCTGGGCGCCGGCATTTACATGGCGGCGTATGCGGGCCAGGGCCGGGCCCTGCGCTTCCTCCGGCTCTGCATCGAGACCCTCGCGGCCACCCCCTCCATCGTGCTTGCCCTCTTCGGCATGATCGTCTTCGTGCAGGCCATGGGCTGGAGCTTCTCCATCCGCTCCGGCGCCCTCACGCTGGCCCTCCTGAACATCCCCGTCATCACCCGCGTCACCGAGGTGAGCCTCCTGGCCGTGCCCCGGGAACTGAAGGAAGCCAGCTACGGCCTGGGAGCCACCAAGCTCCAGACCATCCTCAAGGTGGCCCTGCCCTACGCCGCCACCGGCATCCTCACGGGCCTGGTGCTCACGGCGGGCCGGGCCTTCGGCGAGAGCGCCATCCTGGTCTTCACCGCGGGCACCAACGCCAGCGCCCAGTTCCCGGACTTCCGCCTCACGGTGCCCGGTGAGACCCTCTCCGTGCACCTCTGGTACGTCACCTCGGACGGCACCCTGCCCGACGCGCGGGAAATCGCGGCGGGCACCGCGGCCGTGATGATCCTGGTCCTCCTCACCCTGAACCTGCTGGTCCGCCTGGTGGACCGCGCCATCCGACGGCGGACACGCTGATGCTCACCCCCACCCTCCCGGAAACCAAGCCCATCAAACTGTCCGTCCGCGACATGGCCTTCAGCTATGGCCCGAAGAAGATCCTGGATGGCCTCTCCCTGGACATCCATGCCGAGCGCGTGACGGCCATCATCGGCCCGAGCGGGTGCGGCAAGAGCACTTTCCTCAAGTGCTTCAACCGCATCCACGAGGTCGCTGCAGACGTCAACGTCGGGGGCGACATTCAGATCGACGGGGTGGACATCTACCGGGGCGGCATCGACGTGGTGGACCTCCGTCGCCGCGTGGGCATGGTGTTCCAGAAGCCGAACCCCTTCCCCAAGTCCATCTACGAGAACGTCGCGTTCGGACCGCGCCTCTTCGGGGTCAAGGATCGTGCGACCCTGGACGGCATCGTGGAGGACGCGCTGCGCAAGGCCGCCCTCTGGGATGAGGTGAAAGACCGGCTCAAGGAGAGCGCCAGTGGCATGAGCGGTGGCCAGCAGCAGCGGCTCTGCATCGCCCGGGCCCTGGCGGTGAATCCTGAAGTGCTCCTGATGGACGAGCCCTGCTCGGCGCTGGATCCCATCGCCACCTCGAAGATTGAGGACCTCATTGGCGAACTGAAAGAGAGCCTCACCATCGTCATCGTCACCCACAACATGCAGCAGGCCGCCCGGGTCAGCGACTACACGGCCTTCTTCTGGCTGGGCAAGCTGGTGGAGATGGACCTGACGGAGCGGATCTTCACCACACCGAGGGTTCAAATGACGGAAGACTACATCACGGGGAGGTTCGGCTGATGCGGCAGTTCGACACGGAACTGAAGGAACTCCGGGAAGGCATCATGGCCATGGCCGGGGTGGCGGAGGAGATGCTCGAGCTCACCATCCAGGCCCTGGCAGAGCCGTCCCAGGCCAAGGCCGACCAGGTGAACCACCTGGACCGCCGCATGGACGAGTGGGAGCTGAAGCTCGATCAGCAGTGCATCGATCTCCTGGCCCTCCGGAACCCCGCGGCCTCTGACCTGCGCCGCATCGCCTCGAGCCTGAAGATCATCCCTGAGCTGGAGCGCATTGGCGACCACTGTTGCAACATCGCCCGCCGCGTGGGCATGGTCCATCCGCCCATCCTGGCCGGGAATGATCTGGAGCGCCTGGGCACGGAGACCCGGAGCATGGTCCGCCGGGCCGTGGACGCCTTCGTGAGCAACGACGCCGCTCTGGCCCATGCCGTCATCCTGAGCGACGACAGTGTGGACGCCCTCTACGGAAAGCTCTATCGCGACTTGCTGCGCAGCATGCTGGCGGATCCCCTCTGCATCGAACGGGCCAGCCACCTGATCCTCGTCATCAAGAACTGGGAGCGCATCGCGGACCAGGCCACCAACATCGCGGAGGAAGTGCTCTTCATCCTCGAGGGGCGTAGCGCCAAGCACACCTACCTCCGCGGCGATTCCGTAGAATAGGGGGGAAGGATCCCATGCCCCACATCCTCCTCCTGGAAGACGACACCGAGATCCGTCTCGGCCTGGAACAGCATCTGCGCCGCGAAGGCTTCAGCCTGACCAGCGTGGGCACCGGCCGGGAGGCCCTCCAGGCGCTCGGCGCCACCGGATCCCGTCTGGACGCGGCCCTCCTCGACCTGAGCCTGCCCGACATGGACGGCCTCGATGTGCTCCGGGCCATTCGGGCCCACAACGCGCACCGGAGCCTCCCCGTCCTCCTCGTGACGGCGCGGAGCGAGGAGATCGACCGGGTCCTCGGCCTGGAGCTGGGTGCGGACGACTACATTTCCAAGCCCTTCTCCACCCGGGAACTGGCGGCCAGGCTCCGGGCCATCCTCCGCCGGTCCACGCCTGCGGAACCGTCCGAACGCCCCCGCCAGCTCACCTTCGGCCCCATCACGGTGGATCTGGACATGCACACCACCCGCGTGGACGGCCAGCTGGTAGACCTCACGCGCCGCGAGTTCGAGCTCCTGGTGTACTTCCTCGCCAATCCCCGCCGGGTCCTCACCCGCGAGAAGATCCTGCAGCAGGTCTGGGGCCTGGAATACCTCGGCGAGAGCCGCACCATCGACGCCCACGTCCGCCGGGTCCGGGCCAAGATCGGCCCCGTGGCGGCGGAGCAGATCGAAACGGTGGTGGGAGTCGGCTACCGCCTGGGCGGGCCCAGCGAGGCTTGAGGACACCCGGAAGGATGTGGCGGCGGCGCACGGGATCCCGTCCGGTCCGCTAGGCCTGGTCGCGCTCTCCGGGCTGGGGCGGCAGGATCACCCGGAAGGTGGCCCCTTCCCCCGGTCGGCTCTCGAGGGCGACCTCGCC
This sequence comes from Geothrix sp. SG200, assembly GCF_022808935.1. Classification (GTDB taxonomy): domain Bacteria; phylum Acidobacteriota; class Holophagae; order Holophagales; family Holophagaceae; genus Geothrix; species Geothrix alkalitolerans. The sequence goes on along the minus strand of NZ_JAKZFR010000001.1, from coordinate 1,055,625 downwards.
CCCCATCAGGCGGCAGAGGTGCTTCACGATGGCCAGCCCCAGGCCCGTCCCGGGCTTGGCCTTCGCGGCCTGGGCCCGGTAGAACCGCTCGAAGATGCGCCCCTGCTCCGCCTCTGGAACGCCCGGTCCCTCGTCGCTGACTTCCCAGACCTGCCCCTGGGCCGATAGGCGGACGCCGAGCCGCACACGGCCTCCAGGCGGGCTGAACTTGATGGCGTTCGACAGAAGGTTCTCCAGCACCTGGCTCAGGCGGAGGGGGTCTGCCATGAGGGTGGCCCCATCCGGGGCCTCGACGTCCACGTCCAACCGGACGGAGGCTTCCGCCAGCCGGGCCTGCTGATCCTTCACCACCGTGGCGATGAAGGCGGCGAGGTCAAGCCGGACCGGCTCCAGATGCATGGCCCCGCTTTCGATGCGGCTCAGTTCCGACAGATCCCCCAGCAGCATGGCCAGCCGATCCACGGACCGGAGGATGGAACGCGTCCCACCCAGGGCAGCCTCGGGCAGGTCCTCCTCCTGCAGGTTTTCCGCCGCGATCCGGATGGCCGTCACCGGCGTCTTCAGCTCGTGGCTGACGTTGGAGATGAACTTCTGCCGGGTGGTCTCCAGGGCCTCCTGGCTGGTCACATCGTCGACGGTCAGCAGCACGCCGGAGATGCTGCCCACCGGCGCGAAGGGGATGGCCCGCACCCGGAGCGTGCGGCCCGCACGCGCCAGCCGCCATTCGGAAGGGACGCCCTGGTAGGCCCGCTGCACCGCAGGAGGGCTGTCGGGATCCCTGAACACCTCGGCCACGGCCATCCCCTTGTCCAGGGGCGCCCCCAAGCCCAGGTGCCGCTGGGCCGCCGGGTTGAACTGCTCCAGGCCGCCCGTGGGTCCGAAGAGCAGCACGCCCTCCTCGAGCCGGGCCATGATGCCGGGGAGCAGGCGATCTTCGCGGGCCGCGCGCTCCCGCAGGTCCAGGTTCTCCTGTTCCAGCGCCGACCATGCCTGGGGAAGATCCGCGATGGCGCTGGGTCGCGACCCGCCCAGGAGGCGACCCAGGGGTTCCGCCACCAGGCGCACCTGCCAGCGGGCCATGAGGATGACCACCAGGACCACCGTGGCCACGAGTCCCAGGACCCAGGGCGCGGACACTCCTTTCTGGACCGTCATGCCCAGTCCCAGGCCCAGGAACAGCACGGCTCCCAGGCAGACGAGGGCGCGTTCCAGGAAGGCCCTCACGCCGGGCCCCGTCTCGCGATGTGAGCTGCGTTCCGCCATGCCTTCTGACCATACACCGTCTACGGGGTCACAACCCACCGGCCAGCGGCCAATTTACGCTCCGTTTACGCTCCCGGAACCGGTACAGTGGAGGACGGAATCTGTTGGGAGTGGTCATGTCCTTAAATGCCGTGATGCGCTGGCTCAAGCCCCGGGAGATGGTTTTCTTCGATCTCCTGGAATCCGCTTCGGGCAATGTCTACCAAGCAGCGCAGCTCTTCGATCGTGAGATCCGCAGCGGCGACCCGGACCGGTTCGCGGAGCTGCGCCGGCAGATGAAGGACCTGGAGCATGCCGGCGACGACATCACCCACGAGATCATCGACCGCCTGAACCACACCTTCGTCACGCCCATCGACCGGGAGGACATCCTGGCCCTGGCGCATTCCATCGATGACGTGATCGACCGCATCCATTCGGTCTGCGAGCGCCTGATCCTCTACCGCATCAGCCACGTGATGCCCGCCGTCACGGAGATCAGCTCCATCATCGTGGAGGGCGCCGGCGAGATCCTCCACCTCACCCGGTCCCTGCGCAACATGTCCAACCAGAAGGAGATCGGGGACCGCATCCGCCGGGTCCACGCCCTGGAGAACAAGGCCGACTCCATCTACCACGCGGGACTGGCCCAGATCTTCCAGGATCCCAAGGATCCCATCGAGCTCGTGAAGTGGAAGGAAATGCTCGAAAAGATCGAGGACGCCACCGACAAGATCGAGTTGGTGGCCAAGGTCATCGGTTCAACCGTCATGAAGAACGCGTAGGCCGGGGCCATCCATGCTTGAAGGCATCGCTCCGGCCCTGGTGCTGATCGTCGGGCTTGCGCTCGCGTTCGACTACATCAACGGTTTCCATGACACCGCCAATGCCATCGCCACGGTCGTTTCAACCGGCGTGCTCAGCGCCCGGAACGCCATCCTCATGGCGGGCGTCCTGAACTTCGGCGGCGCCCTCCTGGGCACTCAGGTGGCCACCACCATCGCCAAGGGCATCGCGGACAGCCAGTTCGTGGTGCCCGCCGTCATCGTGGCGGCCCTGCTTTCCGCCATCGTCTGGAACCTCATCACCTGGTATTTCGGCATCCCTTCCAGCTCCAGCCATGCGCTCGTCGGTGGTCTCGCCGGCGCCGTGGTCGCCCAGGCAGGACGTGGAGCCCTCCACACCGCCAAGCTCGAAGAGGTTGGGACCTTCCTCATCGTGAGCCCCGTGGTCGGCTTCTTCATCGCCATGCTCCTCATCATCGTCATCCTGTGGATCGTGCGCCATACGGCCGGGCACCGCGTCAACCTGGCCTTCCGGAAGCTCCAGCTGGTCTCCGCCGGCGCCATGGCCTTCACCCACGGAACCAACGACGCGCAGAAGGCCATGGGCATCATCGCCCTGGCCCTCATCACCTACGGGAAGCTCCACACCCATGGCGTGAAGGTCGACGTCCCCGTCTGGGTCAAGCTGGCCTGCGCCACGGCCATGGGCCTCGGCACCATGTCCGGCGGCTGGAAGATCATTCGCACCATGGGCGCCAAGATCGTCAAGCTGAGGCCCATCCATGGGTTCGCCGCGGAGACGGCCTCGGCCATCGTCCTCTTCGCCACCGCCCACATGGGCATTCCGGTCAGCACCACCCACGTGATCAGCGGCGCCATCATGGGCGTGGGCGCCAGCATGAACGTCTCCGCCGTGCGCTGGGGCGTGGCCGGGAACATCGTCGTGGCCTGGGTGCTCACCATCCCCATCAGCGCCCTGCTCGCCGCGGGCTTCCTCAAGCTGCTGGCGCCGTTCTTCTGATCCGCAGGAATGTCGCGGCAAAATCGCCGCGCCTTCGCAGGCCCGTCATGACTGCCTCCGATCCTGGTGCAAACACCAGGGAGGCCCGCCATGACCATCGCGACCCTCAGCCCTCATCCTGAAGGCGCCCGCTACACCGTCCGGCCGCTCGGCAGCGCCGACTTCGCCCACCTCCAGCGCCTCGAGTCCGAGATCTGGTCCGGGGACGGGGCAGGCCAACTGTGCCCCCACTACCTGCGCCTCTGCACCGAGCTCTACGGCGACTGGTGTTTCCTGGCCATGGATGGCGGCCGGCCCGTGGGCTACGTCCTCAACTTCGTGAAGGGGACCACGGTCTACTGCGCCACGCTGGCCGTGCATCCCGACTTCCAGAAGGGCCGGGTGAACTACCTGCTCATCCGGGCCATGGTGGCCAAGCTGCTCCAGGAGAACGTGGAGGAGTGCCGGTTCCTGGTGGAGCCTGGCAACGATGACGCCCGCAGCGTGCACCACGCCCTCGGCGCCCGCGTGGTGGCGGAAGTCCGCGACTACTACGGCCCCGGCGACACCCGGCTCTGGTCCGCCATCACCCGAGACGACCTGGAGCGCGTGCGGGCCCGCTACACCCGCCTGAAGCTGGTGAGCTAGTGAGCTGGGCCGGCGTCCTCTGGCCGACCTTCGCCCTGCTGCCCCGGCTGGCGGCCGGGGCGGAGCCGCAGCCCGGCCTGCATCGCTGGGCGCGTCGGCTCCTCCCGGCCCTGGGTGTGGACCTCGAAGTGGCGGGATATCCCAGGAGAGACATCCCCCTCTGGGTGGCCAACCACCTCAGCTGGGTGGATCCCGTGGCCCTCATGAGCCTCCGCCCCATGGGCACCATCGCCAAGGGCGAGGTCACCGGCTACCCCGTCATCGGCCGCTGGGCGCGAAAATCCGGCATCCACTTCGTGGATCGAGACGACGCCACCAGCCGGGCGGCGGCTCTGGCCCGTTTCGCCGCCTCGCTGCGAGAAGGCCGGGACATGCTGCTCTTCCCGGAGGGCACCACGACCCGGGGCGAGCGTCTGGCGCCGTTCTACGAGGGTGGCCTGCGGACGGCTTTTGAACTGGGCCTTCCCGCTCAGCCCTTCCGCCTCAGCAGCCCGGCTCCCCACTACCCGTGGACCGGCGAGGAGACCCTGCTGCCGCACCTCCGCACCCTCTTCACCACGCGCACGCCCCTCACCGTGGTGGCGGAGCCACCCCTTCATCCGGCCGGATTCAAAGATCCGGACCAGTGGATCGATGCCTTCCACGCCGCCCTCGAACCTCGGAGCCGCCATGTCCACTGATGTCCTCATGCAGGGCCTCCGCACGGGGCTCACACCCTTCCTGGGCCTGCCCCTTGTTCTCGACCCGCAGCCCGCTACGGGCGTGGTGCTGGGGGCGCCCTGCGACGCCGGCGTGATCAACCGCCCGGGCGCCCGCCTGGGGCCCTGGGCCCTGCGGGCGGCTTCCATGGGCCTCGGGACCCATCCCATGCCCGACCATCTCCGCGAGGGCCGCCCACGTCTGGGTCCCGGCGCAGCCGACGGGTGGCTGGATGGCGGCAACATCCCCACCCTGCCCTTCTCTCTGGCCGAAGCCATCGAGACGGTCCAGGCCACCGTGGGCGCCTGGGCCATGACCGGCTGCCGCACGCTGATGCTCGGCGGCGATCACAGCCTCACGCTCGGAGCCCTGCGGGCCCTGGCCCTCCAGCACGGTCCCCTGGGCCTCCTGCACCTGGATGCCCACCCGGACGCTGGCGAGGGCGCGGCCTGGGGCACGGATCTCCATCACGGCACCTGGGTTCGGCAGGCCCTCGAGGAAGGTCTGCTCGATCCAGGACGGGTGGTGCAGGGAGGCCTGCGCGCGCCCCGGTTCGACGACGGCGAGCTGGGCTATCTCCAGGCCGCCGGGGTGCGGATGTGGACGCCCGCGGACCTGCGGGACCCGCGCCTGGCCTCGCGCCTTGCCGCCGATATCGCCGCCGTGGGCCGGGGCCCCGCCTACCTGAGCCTGGACCTCGATGCCCTTGATCCTGTCCTCGTGCCCGCGGTGGCGGAGCCGGTCCCCGGAGGACTCAGCTTCGAAGAGACCGTACGTCTCATCCAGGCCAGCCGCCTGTGGACCAATCCCTGGGTGGGTGCGGACCTCATGGAACTGGCTCCCATGCTGGATGGCGCTGACACCAGCGCCAGGATCGGCGCCCACCTCGCCCTCCACCTCCTTGCCTGAGGTCCCCATGAGCGCCCTCGACGCCTTCCGCACCTGTCATGGCGAACCCGGCTGGGATGACATCGTCATCGGCCACGACTTCGGGCTCCTCGAGGCCGCCGAGATCCAGGCCTGGGTGGCGGGCGAAGGCCCGGCGGCCAGGCGGCTGCGCCTGCTGTGGGGCGAGGCCCTCCGGACCTTCGAGGCCCACCTCTGGGCGGCCTGCGCCGAGGCCGTGGGCAGGACGCCGCGACCGGGGAGCACGGGCTGGTCCCGCGCCCAGGATCGCTGGCGGGAGGCCCTCCTGCGCGAAGCCCTGGCGGGAGAATGCACCGCCGCGCAGCTGGCGGCCAAGGTGGAACGCATCTACGAACAGGTGGGCTGTCCCGAGGACATGCTGCTCATGCTGCGCCCGTCCCAGCCCTGGTCCGGCACTCCCGCGACAGTGGATCCCAAAGCAGTGCAACAGTTCCTAAACAAGACTAGTCCCTCCTCATCCAATCGGACGAAGCCTGGATTCTAAGGTTGTGGCACCCTGTGGGCTCCCCGGAGTCCCGATGCCCCTGTCCGACCCCAGGCTGGACCAACTCCTGACCGGCGGCGCACCGAACCTGGAGCAGCTGCTGCGGTGGCTGCTGGAAGCTTCGCCGGTGAGCTCGGTGGACGGGGAGCCCCGGCGCACGACGCGGCTGCGGCGGCTCCACGGGGGCCTGGTCTTCCGGGGGCTCACGGGCCCGCTTTCCGACGCCTGGAATCACGCATCGGCCATCCGCCTCCTCGCCGAGACCGGCCTGCCGGACCGCACCACCCTGATGGGCGAGGGCTTCCTGCGGATCGTGGACCGGATCATCCCCCGTCTCGATCCCGAGGGCGACCTCTACGCGCTGCTCGACCGCCTGCACCTGGATGAGGAGGATGCCGCCTGGGTGGAAGGCCTGCCGGCGGATCTCAAAATCCTGTGGGCTCCCCTGCTGGCGCCTCCGCCGGACATCTGGGCCCATGCGGCCCGCCTGCTGGCCCACCGGGCGGCCGCCGTGGGCCTCTCCCGCGACCTCCTGGCCCTGGATCCCGAGGGCAGCGACGCCGATTCACCCTTCTTCCGCCTCACGAGAGTGGTCCACGATGTCGGGGAGCACCCCCACGATCCCGCCGCCCGGGCCGCCTGGGAGGCCTGCTGGACGGCCTGCGTCGCGACCCTGGCCGAGGCCCACGCCCGACTCGACGAGCGTGGCGTCTCCACGGACCTGGTGTTCCGGCTGGAGCTGCTGGAGGCCCAGCTGACGCGGATCGGCCAGATCCTCGATTTCGCGGCGGGCCGAGGGGATGGCGCGGCCTTCGCGGCCGAACTGGTGCGGGGCAGCGCCGCGCAGCATGGGCTGTTGTCCCTCCTGCGCACCACCGTCAAGCGCCTGGCCCGCAAGGTCGTGGAGCACACGGGTGAGACCGGTGAGCACTACATCGCCCGGGACCGGTCCGAGTGGTGGGCCATGGGCCGGTCGGCGGCGGGTGGCGGCCTTCTCACGGCGGGCACGGCTCTGTTCAAGGTCGGCCTTTCCGCCCTGGCCATGGCGCCCCTGCTCTCCGGCCTCACCCTGACCGCCAACTACGCGGTGAGCTTCTGCGCCATGCAGCTCCTGGGATTCAGCCTGGCGTCGAAGCAACCGGCCATGACGGCCTCGGCCCTGGCACGGGCCCTGGAGATCGATGATGGCCAGACGCGGGAGATCGAGCTGGTGGCGTCCATCACCCGCACCCAGGTCATCGCCACCCTGGGCAACGTGTTGATCACCATGCCTGTGGCGGTGGGTCTCGTGGCGGCGTGGGTCTGGCTGACGAGCCACTCGCCCCTGAACCAGGAATCAGCCCTCCACAGCCTGCGGGGCACCCACCCCTTCCACGGCTGGACCCTGGTCTTCGCGGCGCTCACGGGCGTGCTGCTCTGGCTTTCCAGCCTCGCGGCCGGGTGGACCGCCAACTGGAGCGCCTACCGCTGCCTGCCGGAGGCCCTGGCCCAGAATCACCGCATCCGCTCCTGGCTGGGGCCCGAGAAGGCCGACGCCCTGGGCCGCTTCATCCAAAAGCACCTGGCGGGTTTCGCGGGCTACACGGCGCTCGGCGCCCTGCTGGTCTTCGTGCCCATGGCCTTCGCCTTCGCCGGGATCCATGTCGAGGTCCGCCACGTCACGCTGCAGGCGGCCTCGCTGGCCCTGGGCTCCGCCACGTTGTGGTTCCATGGATCCCTGGCCTGGTCGGATGTCCTCTGGAGCCTGCTGGGCATCGGCCTCATCGGGGTGATGAACTTCGCCGTGTCCTTCGCCCTCGCGCTGTGGACGGCTTTGCGCGCCCGCGATCTCAGCGGCCGGGCGAGCCGCCGCCTCTGGTGGGACATCCTCAGGGCCTTCAACCGGAATCCGGGACGATTCCTCCTCCCGCCGCGCCGGGATGCTACCCTCGACAGCCGCCTCCCCGGAGATTCCCATGCGTAGCGTCTTCCTCCCCATCCTGCTGCTCGCTTCCACCGCCCTCCCCTCCGCCGCCCAGGACAAGCCCGCCCCCGTGCGCCTGACGCCCTTGCGCGTCAGTCCCGCCTGCACCGTGTCCCAGGACATCGGCATCAGCCGGATCGAGGTGGCCTTCGCCCGCCCCGCCGTGAAGGGCCGGCAGATCTGGGGCGGCCTGGTTCCCTACGGCCAGGTGTGGCGGGCCGGCGCCAACAGCGCCACCACGATCACCCTCAGCCACGCGGCGCAGGTGGCCGGGAGGGCCGTCCCTGCAGGCACCTACGGGTTCTTCGCCATCCCCGGCGCGAAGACCTGGACGCTCATCCTCAACAAGAAGGCCAAGCAGTGGGGCGCCTACGACTACAAGGCCGAGGAGGACCTCCTGCGCTGGGAGGCTACCCCCCAGGCCGGCCCCTTTCTCGAGTACCTGGACTACCGGGTGGTTCCCACGGGTACCGGCAGCGCCACGGTGGAGCTGGGCTGGGAGAACCTCCGCGTGAGCTTCCCCGTGGTGTTCGACACCAAGGCCATCTACTGGGCCCACCTGGAGGACACGCTGAAGAAGGCGCCGGACACGGACTGGGTGCCCTGGTACCAGGCCGCGGCCTACTGCCAGGCCCAGGGCATCGAGCCCCAGAAGGCCCAGGCCTGGATCGAAAAGAGCCTCAAGGCCGGCGACAGCTTCTGGAACCACGAGACGGCCGCCCGGATCTACAAAGACGCCAAGCGCATGCCCGACGCCCTCGCCCAGCTCCAGAAGGCCATCGACCTCTCGAAGGGCAAGGCCCCGAAGGAATACACCGAGAACCTGGAGAAGGAACTGGCGGTCTGGAAGGGCGGGAAGTAGGGCTCAGACCCCCTTCTTGTCCGCCCCCCAGATGACTTTGTGCAGCTGCATCTGGACCCGTACGGGAAGGCCGTCGGCGACAACCTGCTCGGCGAGCCAGGCGGGGTCGAGGCTGCCCCAGACGGGGCTGAAGAGCACCTCCAGGCGATCCCACACCTTGCGCTCGGCGCACCAGGCCCGGGCCCATTCGTAGTCTGCCTGGTCGCAGAGCACGAACTTCAGCTCGTCCTGCCCCGCCACCATGTGGTCGAGATTCGTTTCCAGCCAGCGGTGGACCTCCCCGCTGCCTGGGGTCTTGCGATCCACGATCTTGATGACCTCCCGGGGCACCGGCGCCAGATCGTGGCTGCCAGCCGTCTCCAGCGCCACCTCGTAACCCAGGTCCAGCAGGGCCCGCAGCAGGTCGGGGGCGTGGGGATGGGCCATCGGCTCTCCCCCCGTGAGCTCCACGAACGGGGCGCTGGGGCCCTTCCGCGGGGGGCCGAGGCGCTGCCGGGTCTCGATGAGGAGCTCTTCCAGACTCCGCAGGGTCCCGTCGTAGAAGGCGTACTCCGTGTCGCAGTACGAGCAGCGCAGGGGGCAGCCCGTGAGGCGGATGAACAGGCAGGGGCGTCCGATGCGGGCGCCTTCCCCCTGGATGCTGTGGAACACCTCATTGACTTTGAACTTCATGTTCACCCAACCTGCTTCATTGTCCTCCGCTCCCGCCCTGCGGGCGATCGCGGGGCGCCCATGACTACCCCCGGATCGGACGCGCCACTGGCGCGTTCGCGGACGGGGCCCCGTCCCTCCCCCTGGATGCTGTGGAACACCTCGTTGACCTTGAGCTTCATCGATCCACCCAGCGCCGCCCCCCGTCCAGGGTGAGGATGTCTCCCGTGAGGAAGGGGCTGTCGGCGGCGTAGCGCACCGCTCGGGCGAGATCCGCAGGGTCGCCCAGGCGCTTCAGCAAGGTGCGGTCCGCCAGGAACGCCTCATCGCTGCCTTCCGCGGGCAGGATCGCTCCCAGGGCGTGGCCCACCACGCGCACCTTGGGCCCCAGGAGCTGGGCGAGCCCGGGCACCAGGGCCGCGAGCCCGGCCTTGGCGGCGCTGTAGGGCAGGCGCTTCAGCCAGGGATGGTGGATGGACGTGTCAAGGAGGACCTGGATGCAGGCGCCCTCGCCAAGGTGCGGGGCCAGGGCCTGGGCGCAGAGGAAAGGAAAGCTGAGGTTCATGCGCCAGGTGGCATCGAGCCGCTGGGAGGTCCAGGTTCCGAGCGGCTGCTCGGGGAAGGTCCCGGCCAGCAGCACGGCACCTGAAATCAGTCCGCCAGCCGCCTTCACGGACTGGAGATCTGCCATCATTCTGGAGCTCACCTCCGGGTTCTCGGCATTCCATACAAGCGTCTGGATCGCCGCCCTCTTCGAAAGGTCCTCCACCCACGTTTCCCCATCCCAGGGTTCCGAGCTGGTCAGCACCAGATCATGGTCCCCGGCCAGATCCTCAGCCAGGGCCCGCCCCAGGCGCCGCCGTCCTCCCACCAGCACCCAGCAGGGCCTGCCGTTTCGCGAGATCCGCTCCATCGGGGCATTCTTCCACAAAGGTCCCATGAACCCCTACCTCAAACGCATCCGCTGGCGCCTGCTGTGGATCAGCTTCGCCTGCCTCGTGCTCGCTCTGGGGTCGTTCGGCCTGAACCAGTGGGTGTACGCCCCCTCGGACGACCAGTGTTCCTGGGTGGTGGAGAACGGCAAGATCGTCATCCGCGAGATCCTCCCGGACGGGGTGGCGGAGGAGGCCGGACTGCTCGAGGGCGATGAGCTCCTGAAGATCCAGGGGCGCGCCTTCGAACCCACGCTGGAGGGGACCCTCAAGGCGCAGCGGTTCATCAACGCCAAATCCCAGGGCACCATCCTGATCTACACCGTGAAGCGCCAGGGGCGGGCGATCCTGCTTCCCATCCGGCTGGTGAAGCCCCTGGATCTGGAGCAGGTGGCCCTGCTCCTGAACGGCATCCTGGCCTGGGCCATCTCCCTCCTGGTGGTCCTGTCCGCGCCCGAAAGGAAGACAGCCCGGCACTTCTTCTACCTGGCGGCCACGGCCCTGCTGATGTCGGGCGCCACCGTGGGGCTGAACGCGCCGGAGGCCCTGCGCATCGCCGTGGGCATCATGGCGTCCATCACGGCGGCCGTGCTCCCCCCACTGTGGGTCCACTTCTTCCTGCGCTTCCCGCATCCCTTTCACCTGCGCAAGAACCGGCGATTTCTCCAGGCGCTCTACGGAACATTCGCCCTGGTGGCTCTGGTGCAGTTCCTCGTGCGCCTCTGGGTGGTCCTCAGCGACGGTAAGCTCCACACGCCCGCCGGCACGCCTCCGGAGGGGCTCCTCAAATCCCTCCTGGCTGGCTTCGGCTACCTGCCCATTCCCCTCTACCTCGGGGCAGCGCTGACGGGCCTGGCCTTCTTTCTCGTCGGTACCTTCCGGACCCACGAGCGCTTGCGCCGGGCCCTGTTGCCTTCCCTCATCGTGACGGCGGCGCTCTGCCTGGATCTCCTGGCCTGGACCGTGCTCCGGGCGCGGTACGGCAACAGCCTCCTCTTCCGTCGCCAGGTCTTCATTTTCATGCTGCCGGTGCCGCTGTTGCCGTTGAGCTTCGCCTTCGCCATCTTCCGGCATGGCCTCTTCGAAGTGCGGAAGGTGCTGCTGCGGTGGGTGAGCTACATGGCCATCCTGGCGCTCACGGTGGCGCTGTACCTGGGCGGGCTTGCATGGGCCTTCTCCCATCTCTCCTCCATCCCGCCGGGTTGGGCTGGCGCCCTCATCGGGCTTCTGGCCCTGCCCCTGGGCTGGGCCCTGCGCCGCCTGCTGAAAGGCATCCGCCGCCGCTTCCGGCGGGACTTCGCCAGCACCCGCGAGATCGCCCTCAGCGCCGTGCGCGAACCCCGGAAACGCTTCAGCGAGGAAGCCCTGCTGAAGTCCCTGCGGAAGGCCCTCGACGAGGCCTTCCGGCCCCAGTTCCTCGAGGTGCTGCCCATCGAGTCGCGGCAGATCCTCCTGCCCGCCGCCGAGTCCATGGATCGGGAGGATCGGCGCAGGCACTTCCCGCCTCAGCCCCTCCGGATCCCGCCAGGACTCCTCCGGCTGGCCCGGGAGAACCGCGAGCTGGTGCTGGGACTGGGCAGCGAGGAGGCCGACTGGATCCGCGAGCAGGGCGAGGGTCTCCGGGCCCATGTGGACGCCCTGGAAGCCCAGCTTCTGCTGCTGATCCTGGCCGGAGACCACCCGCACAGCGCCGTGCTGCTGGGTGGCAAGTACTCGGAGCTGAACTATGGCCGCGAGGACCGCGAGCTGCTGCGCGAGGCGGCCCTGGCGGCCGGCCAGGTGCTGGAGACGGCCGTGATGCACCAGCGCCTGTTGGCCCAGGAGCGCCTGAGCCAGGAGCTGGAGACCGCCAGGCGCATCCAGGAGGGCCTCATCACCTCCCATCTACCGCCCATTCCCGGATTCCAGGTGGCCCTGCGCCTGGAACCCGCGCTGGAGACCGGCGGGGACCTGCTCTTCGTGAAGCGGAGGCCCAGCGGCAAGTGGCTGGCGGCCGTGGGTGATGTCTGCGGCAAAGGCCTTGCGGCGGCCCTCTACATGGCCCAGGCGACCGCCCTGCTCGAACAGGCGGCCCAGCGGGAGGACCAGGGGCTGGAGGAGATGCTCCGCGCCATGGATCACACCCTCCGCCAGCTGCTGGGTCAGAGGGGCTTCCTCACCCTCGTGCTGCTGGAGTGGGATCAGCAGGGGAACTACCGGCTGGCCCGGGCCGGCCATCCGGGCGCCCTCCTGCTCCAGGGGGTCGTGGAGGACTGTTCGACCGAAATGACGCCCCAGGGCCGTGGCCTCGGCCTCCGTCCGGCGGCCCCGGGGAACTGGGAAGTGGTCGAAGGCGTCCTTCCCCCCAAGGGCTGGGTGGTGCTGTACAGCGACGGCCTGTCCGAGGCGATGAACCGGGAAGGCGAGCTCTATGGCGTGGCCCGTCTCTGCGGCCAGCTCCGCCGCCTCTGGGGCACGGGCAGCCCCCGGGCGGCCTGCGAGGCCATCTTCCGGGATGTAGCGTCATTCGATACTCAGAACCGGGATGACCGGACTCTGTTTATCCTGGGAAGGGAGCATTCATGACCCGCCGCCCACTCCAATGGACCATCCCCACCCTCCTGGTGCTCCAGCTGCTCATGCTCTGGCTGCAGGGCGCCCAACTCCACCGCCAGAACCAGGTGATGCAGGGCCTGCGGGAGGACATCCAGGCCCTCACCGAATCCCTGGATTCCAGCCAGGGCCCGGTTTCCGACAGCGACGAGTGTGATGTGGTGCCCGCCAGCACCGGACCCAAGGTCCAGCCCCAGAGGCATGTCGCGGTTCTGGGCATCCAGGAGGAACAGGAGGCTGCGGCCAAGGAGCTCCAGGCCTCCCGTGAATCCGGCCAGAAGGCCGTGAAGGATGCCCGCGAGGCGCAGTCCAAGATCTCCATCGAAGAGAACGCCAGGAAGGCCGAGGAGGCCAAGAAGGTCCAGGCCGCCACCAGCTCGTGGATGAACTGGGCCTGGGGCGCCATGGGCCTGGTCGCAGCGGCCCTCGTGGCCCGCGCGGTGATTCGCCGGAGGGGCTGATGTCCCTGCTCGAATACCTCCGCCTGGATCCGGAGTGCCGGAACCTGGCCGAAGGGGCCATCCACGCCGTGGCGCCGGCCCTGGAAGACCCCGATCCCGCCTCGGTGGTGATGCAGCTCAACGAATGGGCCTTCACCCTCGCGGGGCGCATGCCCCTGCCCTGGGACACCGGCCGGGCCCTGGAGGCCCTCAACCACCTGCTCTTCGAGGAGCTCGGCTTCGACGGGGATCGAGAGACCTACGACGATCCCCTGAACGCTCTGCTCCCCGCCGTGGTGGCCCGGCGCAAGGGCCTGCCCATCTCCCTATCCATCCTGTGGATCGATCTGGCCCGGCGCATGGGCTTCGATGCCGTGGGCGTGGGCCTGCCGGGCCACTTCATTGCCGCCCTGCGCTCGCCGTCCGGCCTGCTGTGCTTCGATCCCTTCAACCGTGGGCGCGCCGTGGGCGAAGAGGGAGGCGCTGCCCTGGTGAAGGCCGCCAGCGCCGGACGGATCACCTTCCACCGCGACATGCTGAGGCCCGCCACAGACCGCCAGATCCTCATCCGCCTCGTACGCAACCTCCACCTGCGGTTCATGCACGCCGAGGACTGGGAGGAGGCCCTGTGGACGGCCACCCACCTGATCCTGCTGGATCCCGGCGATGCCCGGTCCCACAAGGAACGCGCCTTCGTGCACCTCCAGAGGGACGAACCCGCCCCCGCCCTGGCTGACCTCCGCGAGGCCCTGCGCCTCAGCCAGGACCCCGATCCCGAGATCCGGGCCTGGCTGCAGCAGCTGGAGTCCTCCAGCTAGATCGCCCTCAGGCAGCCGGATCGGTCCGTTTCCGGACGGCGACGACCACGTCCGTGCCTCGGTGGAGGAAAACGATCTGCACCCGGACCGAACCAGTTGGAAAGTGGAAGGTGAACTGGAACGTCCTGGAAGCATCTTCCCTCTCGCAGAATTCGCGGAAGACGCCCTGGAATTCCCGGACCGAGGTGCAGGGGGCGATCTCGGTGAAGAAATGGCGGCCGATCACCGCGCTGGGCTCGCGGCCCGCGAGCGCGCCTTCCGCGGGGTTATAGGCGAGGACGGTCCCGTCCTTGGCCAGGATGATCACCCCGAACGGCAAGTCGTCCAAGGCCTCCTCGGACAGATCCGGAATGCGAAGCAGCTCCCGGTAGCAGGCGCGGCAGATGCCATGGGAATGGTCGACCTCGCTCTGGCCGACCACGGCTCCGCACCACGCACACAGCACATCACCCATCGCAACCCCGGCTCATGGAAAGTGGATCGGAGCGGCCTGCAGGGCGGCCCGCGCCGCGCCACCGGCCACTCGCGACCGATGGCACGGGTCAGCGGGCCGCATCCACCATCCGGATCAAGGCCGTCTCCACCTCACGGGCGGTGGGAAGCAGCGCGGGATCCTTCGACAGGCCCTCGAGCAGATCCGAAGGTGGAATGAGGCCGATCCGGGTGCGTCCCTGATCCGTGTAGACGGAGATGCGGCAGGGCAGCGCCATGTTCAAGCGCAGATCGAGTCCAAGGACCTTGGATGCCTGGCCCGGGTTGCACACCTCGAAGACCCGGCAGGCCTCCGTGAATGGAAAGCCCTTGCTGCGCAGGGTGTTCCCCAGGTCGTGGACGTGGAGCACACCGAAGCCGCCGGCCTGCACCGCAACCTCCAGGTCGGCCGAGGCCTGCTCGAAGGGTTTTTCGGATTCGACGATGTAGTACATCTCCGCCTCCTGTCGATCACGTGCACGCCATCATACAGAATGCGGGGGCCGACCGGCCCCCGCATTTAAACCTGAAAGCTGACAGCTGACGGCTACTTCTGCTGTGCCTCCACGACGGTGAGCGCCGTGAGGTGGATGATGTCGTTCAGGTCGCTGTGGCGCTGGAGCACATGCACAGGAGCGGCCATGCCGCAGGTGATGGGGCCGATGACCTCGGCGCCCGCCAGCCGCTGCACCAGCTTGTAGCCGATGTTGCCGCTGGTGAGGTCGGGGAAGATCAGCACGTTCGGGCCGCCCGGGAGGTCCACCCAGGGGTAGCTCTCGGCCAGGATGCCATCCCCGAGGGCCGTGTCCGCCTGCATCTCGCCATCGCACTTGAGGTCGGGTCGCTGGACCTTGACGATCTCCACCGCCTTCTGGACCTTGCGGACCAGGGGATGGTCCACGCTGCCGAAGTCGGAGAAGGACAGCATGGCCACCTTGGGCTCCATGTTGAACCGATCCTTGGCCAGGTCGGCCGTGAGCAGGGCGATCTCGGCCAGTTCCTCGCTGCTGGGCTCGATGTTCATGGTGGTGTCGGAGAAGAAGAGCACGCGGTTCTTCAGCACCATGGTGTAGACGCCGCAGACGCGCTTGACGCCCTTGCGGGTGCCGATCACCTCCAGACAGGGCCGGATGGTGTCGGGGTAGTACATCGTCAGGCCCGCGATGAGGCCGTCGGCCTTGCCCAGGCGGCACATCAGTGCGCCGAAGTAGATCGGCTCGAGCACCTTCCGGCTGGCCTCGTCGCGGGTGACGCCCCGGCGCTTCCGCAGCTCCAGGTAGGCGTCCTCCGCGTCCTTCCGCCAGGAGACGGTGGCGGGATCCTGGATCTCGACGCCCTCGATGGAGATGCCGTGATCGGCGGCCACGGCCTTCACCTTGGCGGGATCGCCCAGCAGGATGGGCACGCAGATGCCTTCGTCCACCATCTGGGACACGGCCTGCAGGATCAGCGGGTGGGTGCTCTCGGGGAAGACCACGCGCTTGGGATTGGTCTTGGCCCGGTGGACCACGCTCCGGATCACGTCCTTGCTGCGGCCCTGGAGGCCTTCGAGGCGCTCCTTGTAGGCCTGCATGTCAGGGATGGGCTGCTTGGCGACGCCGTTCTCCATGGCCGCCTTGGCCACGGCCGGAGCCACCCACAGCAGCACGCGGGGATCGAAGGGCTTGGGGATGATGTACTCGGGACCGAAGGTGAACTTCTGGCCCGAGTAGGCCTTCACCACGGCATCCGGCACCTCTTCCTTGGCCAGGGCCGCCAGGGCCTTGGCGGCGGCCAGCTTCATCTCCTCGTTGATCTCCGAGGCGCGGACATCGAGGGCGCCGCGGAAGATGAAGGGGAAGCCCAGGACGTTGTTCACCTGGTTCGGGTAGTCGCTGCGGCCCGTGGCCAGGATGATGTCGTCGCGGGTGGCCTTGGCCGTGGGGTAGTCGATCTCGGGATCGGGGTTGGCCAGGGCGAAGACGATGGGGTTCTTGGCCATGCTCAGGAGCATCTCGGGCGTCAGCGCGCCCTTGCTCGAGCAGCCCACGAAGACATCGGCGTCCTTGATCGTGTCCGAGAGCGTGCGCCAGTCGCTGGGCTTGGCGAACTTGTCCTTGTACTTGTTCATGCCCTCCTTGCGGCCGGTGTAGACCAGCCCCTTGGTGTCGCAGAGCCACAGGTTCTCGAGCTTGACGCCGGCGCGGATCATCATGTTGGCGCAGGCGATGGCGGAGGCCCCGGCGCCGCTGAACACCACCTTCATGTCGCCCAGCTTCTTCTTCACGATCTCGGAGGCGTTCATCAACGCTGCCGTGCTGATGATGGCGGTGCCGTGCTGATCGTCGTGGAAGACGGGGATCTTCATCTCCTTCTTCAGGCGGGTCTCGATCTCGAAGCACTCGGGGGCCTTGATGTCCTCGAGGTTCACGCCGCCGAAGGTGGGCTCCAGGGCCTTGACGACCTGGCAGAACTTGTCGATGTCCTTCTCGTCCACTTCGATGTCGAACACATCGATGTCGGCGAAGCGCTTGAACAGGACTCCCTTGCCCTCCATCACCGGCTTGCCGGCCACGGCGCCGATGTCGCCCAGGCCCAGCACGGCGGTGCCGTTGGAGATCACGGCCACCAGGTTGCCCTTGGCAGTGTAGGTGTAGGCAAGCTCGTTGTCCTTCTCGATCTCCAGGCAGGGTTCCGCCACGCCCGGGGAGTAGGCCAGCGACAGGTCCCGTGCGGTGGAGCAGGGCTTCGTGGCAATGACTTCGATCTTCCCCTTCCGTCCCTGCGAATGGTAGTCGAGGGCTTCCTGCTTACGTTTCATGGCCACACTCCTTGAATTGAGTGCCCTCATTTTGGGCTGAATGCCACCAAGCTTACACCTCGTGTTGCGCGATCCTGCCTGCAAGGTCATCAATCCACGCCTTTGTTGCACGGATCACAAGAGATGCTTTCGCGATGCGCCGCGCCGGAGTACGATCCGACGATCCCCACCCGGAGTCCCCATGCGCGTGCTGCCCTTCATCCTGCCCTGCCTGCTGGTTCTTCCCATGACCGCCCAGAAGGCCAAGGCCCCGGCCAAAACCGCCTTGCCCGCCAAGGAAGACAAGGTGGACTGGGACGGGGAGTGGACCCTCTCGGCTTCACAAAGTGACAAGGTCGAAGAGCGCATCGACGAGCACGTCAAGGACCTGAACTTCGCCATGAAGCTCCTCTGGAAGAAGAAGCTGCAGGGCGCTTGCCGGGAGTTCAACAAGCTCGACATCCTGGCCGGCGAGACCTTTTCCGTGACCATGGGGAGGGAGCGCCCCATCGATACCCCGGCCGACGGCACCGAGAGCGACTGGAAGCGAAGCGACGAGAAGGTGTTCAAGGCCACCCTCACCAAGGACGGTCCCACCATGGTCCAGACCATCGCCGGCGACGGGTACACGCTGAAGTACGTCTACTCCATGCGGAAGGACGGCAACTCGCTGGCCCTCCAGGTGACCTATACCCACCCCAAGCTGGACAATCCCTTCAGCTACAAGCTGGTCTTCAAGCGGAACGACTGAGCCCGCTCGGGCACACTAGGCGGATGCGCAAGCTCGCCCCGCCGCCCCTGCCCTGCCGGCCCCCCTGGTGGGCTCCATCAGGCCACCTGCAGACCATCCTCGGCAACTACCTGCCCGGAGAGCCCTCCCGCCATCCATCCGAGCCCTTCCGCATCCTGCTGCCCGATGGCGATCAGCTCACCGGCCGCCACTACCCTGGCGAGACAGACGCGCTGGTGATGGTCTTCCATGGCCTGGGAGGCGATGACCAGGCCCACTACGTGCGCCGCACGGTCGCCCTCGCGCGCAAGCTGGGCCACCATGTCTGGGCCGTGAACCACCGCGGCTGCGGCGAGGGCCGGGGCCTGGCGAAGCATCCCTACCACAGCGGTTCCGGCGACGACCTGGGCGCAGCCTTCACCGCCGCCCGGGAGCGGCATCCGGATCTCCGCCAGCTGGCCATCGGCTACTCCCTCTCCGCGAACGCCCTCCTGCTGAACCTGGGCGACGGCCTGCCCAGACCAGTGGCCCGACCCGATTGTGCGATCGCCGTGAACCCACCGGTCGATCTGGGCGCCTGCTCCCTGGCGATCCACACGGGGCTCAGCCGCCTCTATGAGCTGCGTTTCATCAAGCGCTGCCGCAAGGCCATCCGCCAGCGGGTGGAGGACGGACTCATCCCGGACATCTACCGGACCGGCCCCTTCATGAGCCTGCGCGAGTTCGACGATGCCTACACCACGAAGGCCGCGGGCTTCGAGGACGCCGACGACTACTACGCCAGGTGTTCCGCGCGACACCACCTGTCCAAGATCACCGTGCCGACGGTGGTCCTCATGGCCAAGGATGATCCCTTCATCCCCTGGGAACACGCGGCCGGGGCCAACCCCTCGCCTGCCGTCCATCTCCACCTGGAGACGCATGGCGGCCACATGGGCTACCTCAGCCGTGATCTTCCTGGCCACCGCTGGCTGCCCTACGCGGTGGAGCACTACGCCAAGGAATTGCTGCAAGCCTGAAGGCCTCCCTCTGCATCAGTGGGAGCCCACCGCCACCAGCGCCTTCTCGGATCCCGTACCCTGCATCCAGAGGAGGGACATCCCTTGGGGGGAGACCGCGATCCTGGGTGAGGAGCAGGCTCCTTCCCGGCATTCGGCCATCACCTTCGGCTTGGACCAGGCCCCCAGGCGAGTGAGGAGCACGACCTGGTCCCCGTCCTTCCCATGCTGCACCACCAGGGCACCTGCCCGCCCGTCGCTGTCCAGGCCGATGGCATAGTCATGGCTCCGGCCTCGGCTGCGGTCGAGACATGCCGCGCCTGACTCCCAACCACCATTCTGGAAGGCCCTGGCCAGCAAGTGCGAGCCTTCCCCGCTCTCGCGCTGGCACCAGGCGGCCAGGGCCTCCCCGGACCCGTTCATGACCAGACGTGGCAGCGATATCTCCTGGGCCTTCGCCAACGTGGTGGGCTCCCGCCACTCTCCCGCCACGACATCGAAGAAGCTGGCTTCCAGAATGCTCCGCTGGCCGTAGGGCGCGTGAACCCAGAGCGCCACGGCATTCCCATGATCGTCCATGGCCACTTGGTGGTGGCGGGAGGCGTGCGTCACCACGGGCATCGGACGGTCGGACCAGATCCGATCCTTGGGCCAGTGATGACTGGCCAGCAGTCCGTCGAAGAGGCTGTCCCGGGCCTCCCAGACCACCATGGCGTGCTCGCGGTGATTGACCGCGAGCTGTGGCGAGGCCGCGGGATCCGAGGCCAGTCCGAGAATCGTGGGCCCTTTCTCCCAGGCCTCACCCCTCGTGTCGAAGGACTGGACCATCACTTCGATCCTTCCCACCTTCTCGTGAAGCCAGACCACCAGCGCGTTGCCCCTGCGGTCCACGGCGACCTGGAGCTTGCGGACCCAGCCAGGCGTCCGGAACACCACATGCTCCTGGTTCTCACTGGATCCGAGGGTCTTCCCGAGGATCTGCCGTTCCTCTCCGAGGTCGGCCAGCCAGACGGCCAGCCCCCGGCCTTCATGATTGATCGCCAGGCGCGGCGTGGTTCCCGCGCCGAAGGGAGTGCGCCTGAGCGCCGGCGCCGAGACGGCCCCCACGGGCAGGGTCCACAAGGTCCCGTGATTCTCCCAGAGGGCGATCCCCTGAGCCCGGTGATCCACGGCCAACCGGGCCTCGCCCAGATCCCCGCGGTCAAGGTGAGCTGGCCTCGACCATGTGCTGGCGGACGAGGCTTCCGGAGCGGAACGGAATCCCCGAGTCAGGCGCTTGAGGAGGTCCAGGGACATGGTGCGCTTCCATGCTGGTCGGATAGGGGCTGATGGGCTCAGGCCACCTCACCACGCACCGACGACCATGTCAACAGAGGCCTATGTCACGATGAGCCTACTTGGCATTTATCGATGCATTCCAATCCCATACCCTCCCTGCCGCAAGGCCTCCACAAGGCCTGGAAGCAGACCAGCCACCGCCCGGATCTGCGGGTCAGTGGTGCCCAGCCCCAGGCTGAAGCGCACGGTGCCTCGCGCGTGGGCATCGGGCACTCGCATGGCACGCAGCACATGGCTGGGCTCCCGCATGCCCGTGCTGCAGGCGCTGCCGGTGGACACGCAGATGCCGTGTTCCGCCAGCTTCAACTGCAGCGCTTCGCCCTCAAGACCCGCGAAACCCACCAAGCTCGTGTTGGGCAGGCGGTCCGTGCCCGCGCCGTGGATGCGAACCTCCGGGATCTCCGCGAGGATACGGGCCTCCAGGGCATCCCGCAGGCCGCGCACCCGGTCCATTTCCGGCAGTCGCGCCAGGGCCCGTTCCGCGGCCCTGCCCAGACCCACGATGCCGGGAACGTTCTCCGTGCCCCCGCGGCGGCCCCGCTCCTGGGAGCCGCCCAACATGAGCGGCTTCAGCCGCACGCCCCGGCGGATCATGAGCAGGCCGGTGCCCTTGGGCCCATGGAACTTGTGGCCGCTGAGGCACAGGAGATCCGCGCCCCAGGCTGTGGCATCCACCGGGACCTTGCCCATGGCCTGGGTGGCGTCCACCAGGAAGAGGGCGCCCTTCGCCTTCGCGACCTTACCCGCTTCGGCCACCGGAAACAGCACGCCGGATTCGTTGTTGGCGGCCATGACGGCCACCAGGGCCGTATCCGGGCGCACGGCGGCTTCCAGGGCGGCCAGGTCGAGTCGGCCCTCCCCATCCACGCCCACGTCCGTGGCTTCGCCGCCCTGGACCCTCCACCAGGCCACCAGGGCCCGCACGGCGGGGTGCTCCACGGCGGTCGCCACCAGGTGGCGCTTCGTCGGGAAGGCCTCCCACACGCCACGGAACGCGTGGTTCAGGCTCTCCGTGCCGCCGCTGGTGAAGACGATCTCCGCAGGCGAGCAGCCCACCAAGGCTGCCGTCTGATCCCGAGCGGCCACCACGGCGCCATCCGACAGGTGTCCGAGGGCATAGGCCGCGCTGGCATTGCCAAAGCGCTCTGTGAACCAGGGCCGCATGGCCTCGAAGGCCTCGGGGTCGAGGGCGGTGGTGGCGTTGTGATCGAGGTAGATCAGGTCCATGGGCCCTATTGTTTCATCCCAGCGCGCTCGTGGAGAAAGGCCAGGGCCAGGGACCAGGGCGGCCGGCCCGGGGTCAGGGGCAGGCCGTTGTGGGTGGCCCGGGGGACCTCCCAGATCCGGACGGGCCCCGGGCATCCCTGGGCCAGGCGCCGCCCCTGTTCCGCACCCACCACCTCGTCCTGCCCGGCGATCACCACGGCCACGGGTCCGCGGTAGCCGCGGATGGCCCCCAGGCTGTCCCAGCGATCCCGCAGGATCAGCTTCATGGGCAGGTACGGATAGTGACGGGCGGCCACCTCGGTCATTCGGGCGAAGGGCGCGGCCAGGAGGAGCCCCGCCACCAGCTTGGGCTCGGCGGCGGCCACCTGCGCCGCCACACCGGACCCGAGGCTCTCCCCCAGCAGGATCACCGGCGCGCCGGATTCCACCTTCAGCTGCCGCACCGCCGCCCGGGCATCGGCCACCAGGGAGGCCTCCGACCGCTCGCCCTCCCGGGGACCGTAGCCCGGATACTCCAGCAGCACCCCCTCGAAACCCGCGGCCTCGAGCATGGGAAGGTAGTCCTCGCGACCCAGAGCATCGCCCGCATTGCCGTGCAGGACGAGGATCCGGGGCCCGCCCGACCTCGCGGCCCGTCGCCAGCCGAGCACGGCACCCTTTCCGTCACGCCAGGGCACCAGGCGCGCCTCCAGGGCCCGCGGGACGGCCTCCGGCTCAGGCTCGCGATCCGGGAAGTACATCATCCGACGCTGGGCCAGGAAGGCCAGGAGGCAGAGCCCCGCATAGAGCCCGACGCCCCAGGCCAGCAGTTTGAGGAGGCCCGCCGCCCGCATGGGATCAGCCCTCGCGCAGCCGGGCCAGCGCCTCGGCCCGTGCCGCCAGACCCGGCGCCTTGCCCTGGAAGGTCTTCCCCGAGCCGCCCCCCTTGGCGCCCAGGAGCGCCGCCACGGCCTTCCCGAGGGCAGGCACGTCCAGCGCGCACGCCTCGCCCGCGCTCAGCAGGAAGAGGCCCTGCCCGCCGGTTTCCGAGGTGAGGAACACAGCCTTCGTCGGGGCCGCCGAGACCGCCTGCTTCGCCAGCTTCTGGAGGAAGGCCATGTCGCGCCCTTCGAGGTGGGCCTCCACCAGCGCCTCCGGCCGGGTGGCCAGAGCCGTGGCCTGGACCTCGGCCAGGTCATCCTCGAGCCTGCGCACACGGCGCTCGGCGGCTTGGAGCTGGTCCAGCTTGGTCTGGAGGGCGGGTGCCAGGTCCTCGTCCGGCGCGCCCAGCAGAGCCCGCAGGGCCGCATTGCGCTTTTCATGCGCGTCCAGGCGCAGTCTGGCGCGCCTTCCGGCCACATAGAAGAGGCGCGTACCTCCCCGGATGGGTTCGGTGCCCAGCAGCTTGAGGACCTCGATCTCGCCCGTGTGGCGCAGGTGCGTGCCGCCGCAAGTGTTCAGGTCCACCCCGGCGATCTGCACCAGGCGGATGTCCCCCGTGTGCCCCTCCGGCAGGCCCCGGGAGCGCACAGCTTCCAGCTTGTAGGTCTCCGGACTCACCCGCCGCGCCGAGATCCCGCGGCAGGCCCGGATCTCCGCGGCCACAGCTTCTTCCAATACCTCCAGGTCGCGCAGCGACATGGAGGCCGCTGTCACCTCGATGTCGCAGACCGCTGCCCCCAGGTGGAAGGCCGTGGTGCCCCAGCCAAAGCGGTCCTGGGCAACAGCCGTGAGCAGGTGCTGGCCTGTGTGCTGCTGCATGTGGTCGAAACGGCGGGTCCAGTCGAGTTCCATCAAGGCGGGTCCTTCCGCCAAAGGCGAAGCCAGGAAGTGGCGGATTTCGCCCTCCCGCTTCTGGACGTCCAGGACCGTCACGCCGCCCAGCGTTCCCCGGTCCGCGGGCTGACCACCCCCCTCCGGATACAGGATGGTGTCCTCCAGGATCGCGAAGGGACGGCCCTGCTCCGCCCCCGTTCGGAGCACGCGGGTCTCCAGGGTGGCGGCGTAGGGATCGCGTTCGTAGGCGGGGATCGTATCCATGGGACCAGCCTACCTCGGAGTGATCCCCCGGTCTTTTCCCTTCACCGCGCGTGGCCGGACCAGGACCGGCAGCAGCGCCAGTGGCAGAAACAGAAGGAAGATCCGCCCGGGCGGTACCATCCAGAAGGGGGCTCTGGCGAACCAGGCGGCCGCTTCCCGCGTGTTGGCCTGGGGTCCGAAAGCTGCCCCGCCCAGGGCATAGCCAGGTGAAGCGGCCAGGCCTCCCTTCGCCGCCTGAAGACCGAGCGCAAGCCCGCCCATGGCCCACACTCCGATCGAGCAACCGCCCAGTGCGAGTCCACCGATGGCGCAACCACCGATGGCCAGGCCGCCCAGGGCGAGCCCACCGAATGAGACCGTGCCGAAGGCCAAGCCACCGATGGCCAGGAAGGGGCTGAGAGCGAGATCCCCGATGGCGACCCAGGCGCAGGCCGGCCCCTTCAAGTGAGGACTCGCACCGACCTCCGCCACCGCGAATTCGAAGACAGGCAGCCCGAGAAAAACAGTCTTGGAAGTGATCCTCATGACCAGACTCTCCGGGGATGGTCCCATCCTACGCGCAGACAGGACGCGCTAGGCTGGAAGGACTGTGAGCCACACCACCCCGCTCCCCGAACGCATGCGACCTTCGACACTGGACGAGGTGGTGGGCCAGGCCCACCTGCTGGGCCCCAAGGGCGCCCTGCGGCGGCTCACAGCCGGGGGCCGGCTGCCCTCCATGGTGATGTGGGGGCCGCCGGGCACGGGCAAGACCACCCTGGCCCGCATCCTGGCGGAGGCCACGGGGCATGGCTTCATGGAGTTCTCAGGCGTGAGCGGCAGCGCCGCGGAGCTGAAGAAGTTCCTCCAGGACAGCCGCGAGATGCCCCTGTTCCGCACGGTGCCACCGGTGGTGTTCCTGGACGAGATTCACCGCTTCAACCGGGCCCAGCAGGACATCCTCCTGCCCTTCCTGGAGCGGGGCGAGGCCATCCTCATCGGCGCCACCACGGAGAACCCGGCCTTCTACCTGAACCCGGCGCTCCGCAGCCGCTGCCAGCTCATCGCCCTCAAGGCCTTGGAACCGGCCCACATCCAGCAGGTGCTCAAGCGGGCCTGGGCCAAGGAAGAGCCTGGCAAACCGGAGCCCGCCGAGGTCTTCGAGTGGCTCTCCCACTGGGCCGGCGGCGACCTGCGCTCGGCGCTCTCCGGACTGGAAACCTGGATGGAGATGCCGGATCCCGACCTGGAATCCCTCCAGGGGGCCCTGGGTGGCCGCATGATGTTCGACCGCGCCGACGGCCACTACGACCTGGCCAGCGCCTTCCAGAAGAGCCTGCGGGGTTCCGATGCCGACGCGGCCCTCTACTACCTGAGCCGGATGATCCGGGGCGGCGAGGATCCCCGCTTCATCGCCCGGCGCCTCATGGTCTGCGCCGCCGAGGACGTGGGCAACGCCGATCCCCAGGCCTTCATCCTCTGCGAGGCCGCCAGCCGCGCCGTGGAGCAGATCGGCTGGCCCGAGGCCCGCATCCCCCTGGCCCAGGCGGTGATCTACGTGGCCAACGCCCCCAAGAGCAACGCCACGGTGCTGGCCATCGACACGGCCCTGGCCGCCGACGACGCGCCCATCCCCGAGGCCATTCGCGACGCCCACACCGCCACCGCCCGGAAGGCCGGCCGGGGCGCGGGCTACCACTACTCCCACGATGACTACGACCGGGAGCAGGTCTTCCTGCCCGACAAGCTGCGAGACCAATCGTTTTACGAACCGAAGCGCCCCCAGGAACGCAGCTGGCGGGACCGCCAGGAGCCGGATGCGGCAGCCCTCGCGGCCCTCTGGGAGGCCTGGCTGGAGCTGCATCCCGAAGGCGGCGAGCTGCCCCTGGATGCCTGGAGTGTTGAGTTGGCCTGCAGCCGCGAGGCCCTGGCGCGGGCCATCCAGAAATTGGCCCAGGGCAAGTTCACCCTGGGCCGGAAGCTGGAAGCGAAGCCGATCTGATCAGTCGAGGTGTCCCATGCGCCCTTCCTGGTAGTCCCGGATGGCCTCCTCGATCTCATCCCGGGTGTTCATCACGAAGGGACCGTAGTGGGCGATGGGTTCCCGGATGGGTTCCCCCGCCAACAGCATGAGGCTCGCGGGTGTCGCCGTTTCCAGCGCCAGAGTGTCTCCTTCGCCCAGCAGGGCCACGGTATCCGCGGGAACCTCGGTGCCCTCCACCCGGACGGTGCCGTGCAGGGGCACTACGGCGGCGATCCAGCCCTCCGGGATCGCCTGCTGGAAGCGGGCGCCGGCTTCCAGCTCCAGGTGGGCATAGGCAATCCGCGCCGGAGTCTGCGCGGGACCCGTCACGCCGGCCCAGGTGCCCGCCAGCACGCGAAGCCGACCGCCGGGCAGGGCCTGCCAGGGCATGGCCTCCGGCTGGAGGTCCGTGTAGCCGGGCGCGGATCCCTTGGCCGCCTTGGGCAGGTTGATCCAGAGCTGCACACCTTCGATGGGGCCGCCGGTCTCGAGGTGTTCGGGCACCGGCATCTCCTCGTGGACGATGCCCGAGCCCGCATTCATGAGCTGGGCGCCACCGGGCCGCAGCAGACCGGATCCGCCCGTGCTGTCCCGGTGCCGGAAGGCCCCCTGGATGAGGTAGGTGAGGGTCTGGAAGCCTTTGTGGGGGTGGGGCGGGAAGCCCGCATCCGTGCCCGGCGGCAGCACCATGGGACCGAAGTGATCCATGAGCAGGAAGGGATCCATGGCGCGGAAGGCGTCGGCCCCCCGGTGTCCCTGACCGGGCACCAGACGGGTCAAGGGAACACGATTGCCGTCCTCCGTGGGGAGGCCGGACACGAGGGTGGCGACAGGTTTGATGGTCATGGCGGAACCTCAGGCGAGATCGAAGAACAGGACTTCAGCGGGCGATCCGGCCGCCACGGTGAGGGAGGGTTCCCCTTCGATGCGCGCCGCGTCTCCGGCGTTCATGGCCGCGCCGTTGAGCGTCACGGTTCCCTTGGCCACATGGAGGAAGCCGGCGCGCCCGGCTGGCACCGTGGCCTGGACTTCGCGGCCGGGATTGAGACGCGCCGCGAAGACCTTCACATCCTGGAATAGCTTCACGGACCCCTCCGCCCCGTCCGGGCTGGCGATGAGCCGGAGGCGGTTTTCCAGCTCAGGGCCGGGGAAGGCCACCTGGTCGTAGCGGGGGGCAAGGCCTTGGCGCTCGGGTACGATCCAGATCTGGAGGAAGTGCACCGGGTCTGTGGCCGAAGCGTTGAACTCGCTGTGGCGGATGCCGGTGCCGGCACTCATGACCTGGGCTTCGCCCGGCCGGATGACGCCATGCGTCCCCAGGCTGTCGCGGTGCTCCAGGGCGCCTGAGAGCACCCAGGTGAGGATCTCCATGTCCCGGTGGCCATGGGTGCCGAACCCCTTGCCGGGCTGGACGCGGTCTTCGTTCAGCACGCGCAGGGCGTGGAACTGGGTGTGCTCGGGATCGAAGTATTCCCCGAAGGAGAAGGTGTGGCGGGTGTCGAGCCATCCGAAATCGAAGTGGCCCCTGGCTCCAGCAGGTCGCAGCGTGATCATGGCGCCTCCTGGATCCATTTTACGTGTTTAAACTCGTATTTCAACCCCCTCCTGAAAAAAAACGGCACCGATGGATGACCTGGACGTATCTTTGGGGCATCCGACGGAGGCCGCCGTGATCACGCGGGTGCTGGTGGGTGTGGACTTCTCCGAAGCCTCGAAGCAGGCGCTGGAGCGTGCCGGGAACTGGGCATCCCGTTGCGGCGTGCCCCTGGTAGCCATGCACGTGCTCCAGCCTCCCGCCCCCATGCTGCCCGAAGCCCAGATCGCCCTTCCCGACCCCGCCTGGCTGAAGAACATGGAAGACCATGCCCGGGAGCAGCTTGAATCCTGGGTCAAGCCGTTCGGCGGCACCGAGGTCATCGTGAAGTGGGGCGGGCCCGCGGAGGAGCTGGTGTCCGCGGCGGACCCGACGACCCTGCTGGTGGTGGCCCAGGTGGGCCATTCCACCCTGGAGCGGCTGCTGTTCGGCAGCACCGCGGCCCGGGTGGTGAGGCTCGCGCCCTGCGACGTGCTGGTGGTGCGCACCGAGAAGGCGCGGTAGCTCAGAGCGACGCCACCAGCGCCTCGAAGGCCGGGGCCTGGCGGCGGAGAATGGCCTCCGCCGCGCGTCGCAGGCCTTCGAGATGCTCGGGGCTGGCGTCATCCATCTCGCTGAGACCTGCATCGAGGTCCGTCTGGAAGCGGAGGTAGCGCGGCCTGCCGTCCGCACCGGCAGGAAGGAGCTGGCGCAGCTGGTAGTCCACGGTGTCCGCCACGCCATCGAAGATGACATCCAGGATGGGCCGGGCCCAGCCCGCCACGCCCCAGCCCTTCGCCTCCTCGTAGCGGTAGGGCGTGGCGTGGATGCCCGTGCCCAGGGACACCAGCAGGATATCCTCGGCGCTCCCGCCCAGTCCCTGCCGGGCCTCCGCGTAGGCGCACATGGCCGGGTTGTTCGCGAAGACGCCACCGTCCACCAGCACGTCGCGATCCCCAGGCCAGGACACCAGCAGGGGCTCGAAGTAGGTGGGCGCAGCGCTGGTGCCGCGGGCCGCCACGCGCATGGGCACGTCGTAACGGGCGTTCGCACGGGCCCGCCGGCGGCGGTAGAAGAAGGCGTCCCGCTTCTCGAGGTCGTAGGCCGTCACCAACACCTCCACCAGAGCGTCCTTGAGGCGGGCCTCGCCGAAGTACTGCGCCAGGACGCCCTCGAGGCCGTCCGACGGGTACTTCGCCGCCCGCAGGCCCATGGGATTCGTAAGGCGCCGCCAGAGGCTCTCGTCGAAGATCCGGGCCCCCTCCTTCAGGTAGAGGCCGCCCAGGTCCTGGGCCGAGTAGCGGGGACGCCCGCCCTGACCCGGCACCGCGAGCCCCAGGGCCAAGATGCCCCCTGTGCTGGTGCCGGCGATGAGGTCGAAACAATCGGAGATGGACCGCCGAGTCCGCCGCTCCAGCTCCGCCAGCACCAGCGCGGGAATGAGGCCGCGGATACCACCGCCGTCGATGGAGAGGATGCGGAAGGGTTTGGGCATCCGGCATTTTATGCGCAGAAAAACGGGCCGCGCGGCCCGTTTTTCTGCGCCGGAAACCGCGATCAGCGGTAAGCGGGAATCCCAGTCACTTCCTGGCCGATGACGAGGGTGTGCATATCGTGCGTGCCCTCGTAGGTGTAGACGCTTTCGAGATTGGCCATGTGGCGCATGACCGGATACTCGTCGAGGATGCCGTTGGCGCCGAGGATGGTGCGGGCTTTGCGGCAGATCTCGAGGGCGACGTTCACGTTGTTCATCTTGGCCATGGAGACCTGGGCAGGCGTGAACGTCTTGGCGTCCTTCAGGCGGCCCAGCTGGTGCACGAGCAGCTGGCCCTTGGTCAGCTCGGTGACCATCCAGGCCAGCTTCTCCTGCTGGAGCTGGAAGCTGGCGATGGGCTTGTCGAACTGGATGCGGGTCTTCGCATAGTCCAAGGCGCACTGGTAGCAGGCGTCCGCGGCACCGAGCGCGCCCCAGGCAATGCCGTAGCGGGCCTGGGTCAGGCAACCCAGGGGGCCCTTGAGGCCCTTCACGTTGGGGAGCAGCGACTTGGCCTCGTCCACGATGACGTCCTCCAGCACCAGCTCGGAGGTGGTGGAGGCGCGCAGGCTCCACTTGCCCTTCATCTCGGGGGCGCTGAAGCCGGGCGTGCCCTTCTCTACCAGGAAGCCGCGGATGCCGTCTTCGGTCTGGGCCCACACCACGGCCACGTCGGCCACAGTGCCGTTGGTGATCCACATCTTCGTGCCATTGATGCGCCACTTGCCGCCGGGCTCACGGACGGCCTTCGTGAGCATGCCGCCGGGGTTGGAGCCGAAGTCGGGCTCGGTGAGGCCGAAGCAGCCGATCTTCTCGCCCGTGGCCAGCTTGGGCAGCCAGTACCGCTTCTGCTCCTCGCTGCCATAGGCGTAGATGGGCCACATGACGAGGCTGCCCTGGACGGAGGCGAAGGAGCGCAGGCCGGAATCGCCCCGCTCCAGTTCGTACATGAGGATGCCGTAGGCCACGTTGGAGACGCCCATGCAGCCGTACTCCTCGGGCAGCGCAGGGCCGAAGAAGCCCAGCTCGCCCATCTTGGGGATGAGGTGCTTGGGGAAGGTCTGATCCTGGGCATGCTTCTCGATGATGGGCAGCACCTCGGCGTTGACGAACTTCCGCGCGGTCTCGCGGATCATCCGTTCTTCCTCGGTGAGCAGGCCCTCGAAGCCCATGTAGTCGGTGATGTGGGTGAACGTGGCGTAGGCGCCGGCCATGGAAACCTCCTGGATTGCCCTGAAGCCTCGGGCGGGGAGTGGGAAAACGACGCTGCGGCAGCGCGTCGGGGCCAGTCTAGCGCCCCCCAGAACCCCAGACAGCAGAGCAGCCGCCCCCACGCCCCAGCTTCCTGTCGCGGCAGGAATCGCTTTGACGGAGTGTCAATATTCCCAGGAGAGTCACTCCCCTTCGAGCATCCGCGGGCCGGTGGCGTGGGGCGTCTCGTGGCAGTGGCGGCAGCGGGCCTCGTAGGCCTCGGCGGCGCCCACCAGCACCTGGCCGCCGGTCTGCACCATGCGCTGGGTGCGGCCGGCCAGGGCCCCGCACACCATGCAGATGGCCTGGAGCTTGGTGACGTACTCGGCCTTGGCCAGAAGGATGGGCATGATGCCGAAGGGCTCGCCGTTGGAGTCCTGGTCGAGGCCGCCGGCGATGACGCGCACGCCCCGGTCGGCCAGATCCTCAATGATGGGGATGAGGCCCTCGTCCATGAACTGCACCTCGTCCAGGGCCACCACCTCGGCTTCCGGATCCAAATGACGCGCCAGCTCCACGCTGTCCTTCACCGGGATGGCGTCGTGCTTGCGCTGGCTGTGGCTGGCGATGGCGGAGACGTCGTAGCGGTCATCCAGGGCCGGCTTGAAGACCTGGACCTTCTGCCGGGCGATGATGGCCCGCTTGATGCGCCGGATCAGCTCCTCGGACTTGCCCGAGAACATGGGGCCGCAGATCACCTCCAGGCAGCCCTGGCGCTGGTGCACGAACATCGGAAATCCTTATCGCTTGTCCCGCGGGGCGGGGTCGGGAGCCTTGGCCGGGGCCATGGGGTCAGGGAGGCTGGTCAGGTCGGGAACGGGATTCTTCCCGTCCACGGAGCTCCCCAGCAGCTTCGCCAGCGCCGATCCGCCGCCCTTGGGAGCGGCCATGCGGAGCGCCCATTCATGCCGGAGGCGCGTGGCCCCTTCCGGAACGACCCGGACATCCACCGGCTGGAGGCTGGCCAGCCCCAGGTTCACGGAGCCGCGCTGGTTGGGCACGTACATCGCCAGCGGAACGGCGAATCCCAGCACGACCAGGGGCCACAAGAGCGGGCTGGGCTCCCAGGTCTCGGGCGCCAGGTCGGGGTGGCCTTCAACCCAGGGTCGGATCACCTTGACCGCGGTGTCTCCCGATTTGGTCTCCAGCAGGCCCGCCTCCAGGAGATCCGCGATGGCCTTGCAGGTATCCAGCTCCTCGTAGCGGCTGATCTGCGTGATCTCCCGGGCGCTCTGGGGATGGTCGAAATAGGAGAGGACCATCTCCTGCTCATGGGTGAGCCCCGAGGATCCGTGCACCTGCCCCTTCCCATCCAGCACCGACGAGACTTCGCGGTCGATGTCGAGGTGGAGGGCCTGGGCCCTGGGCGATTTCCCGAGAGGCGTGTCGAGCCCCGGCAGGCGGCGCTCCACCTCGGGCCACTCGTCCTGGATGCGGGCGGCCTCCATCAGCACCGTGTCCACGGGGATCGGTACGAAGTGCTCCCGATCCAGGTCCGTCGGCAGGAAGGAATCGAAGCGGTAGTCCCCCTCCACCCAGCGGAAGGTGCGGTGGAGGATGGCGGTGGCCTGGTTGAAGAGCGCGTCCTGGAGATCCGTGGGGGTGACCTTGCCGCTCTCGAGGAGCAGAGTCCCCATGCGCTTGAGGGTCTGCCGCTGGACCTGGACCATGCCCAGGAGCTCCTCGCCGGTGAGCCGCCCCAGGCGAACGAGCATGGTGCCCAGGCGGTCCTCCATGCGGACCTGGTTCGAGTCGCAGCCGACGATCTCGCCGTTCTCGAAGAAGACTTTGACGAACTCCTGCCCCTGGGACAGCACCAGGGTGCCGTTCTTCCCCTGGATCTTGATCATGTTGAACAGGGAGAAGAGGTCGAAGTCCCGGAGGGATCCTTCCAGCGCCATTTCAGGCCCTCCTCAGGAACAGTTTCAGCCAGGAGCGGAGGTAGAACACGGCGACCAGGACCGCTCCGAGGGCCATCCACGTGGAGGTGGGATCGGGGATGGCCTCTCCCGGGTACCTCACCGAGCGTCCGGTAGCGAGGACCATGCCCGCGGCGAGGCACAGGGGGATGAACTCCATCAGGGCCTCCCGCGTCTCCCCCAGGAAGGCCAGATCGCAACCCGGCAGCAGGACGATCAGGGTCTTGTGGATCCACCGCGTGTTCCGCTGGTGCTCCGCCACCTCATCGAGCTTCTTGCGCCGGCTCTCCGTGTGGAGACCGTCCCGCAGGACGAAGAGGTGGTGGCACTTCGAGCAGACTTCGGGATCGGGGCTGTCCGTGGTGTGGTAGGGCTCCCCGCAACGGATGCACTGCCCCGGATGGGCCAGGCGGACGCTCCTCCGGACCCGCAGGAGGAAGGCGGAGATGCCCAGGAGAGGCAGCAGGAAGGCCGCCAGGAAGGCCGGCTCGGAGAGGGGCAACCGGCCCGCCTTGCTGTGAGTCCCGGCGGCTTCCGCGAGCGCCTCGGACCGGGCGG
Source organism: Geothrix sp. SG200 (assembly GCF_022808935.1). Classification (GTDB taxonomy): domain Bacteria; phylum Acidobacteriota; class Holophagae; order Holophagales; family Holophagaceae; genus Geothrix; species Geothrix alkalitolerans. The sequence continues at coordinate 1,023,183 of NZ_JAKZFR010000001.1, read as the reverse complement.
CCGTGTCGGGCATGGGGATGGGGTAGGCGCGCACATCCTTCCGTGCGTCATTCAGGGCGATGAGACTTGCATAGGCCTCGGGATCCGCCGCCTTGGCCTCGTCCTGCTTGGAGGCTCCCAGCGTGGTATCGAGCCGGTTGAAGGCGAGGACGCTCTGGTTCAGGAGGATCTCCATCCGGGTTCCAGCGCGCAGCGCCTCCTGGAAGGTCTTCTCGGCGCCTGCGGTATCCCCCAGCTGGTACCGGGCGACGCCGAGGTTGTTCAACACTTCCGCCTGGTCAGGATGGCGGCCCACCAGGTCGTGGAAGGTCCCTTCGGCTTCCTTCCATTGCTGGTTCTGGAGCTGTTCCCACCCAGTGAGGAATGCCTGATCGGTGGGGGGCAGCAGCCTCAAGGCCTCCGCCGGGATGGGCTGTACATGAGGCTGCAGCTGAAGGGTCTCGATGCTGGGCGCCGGATCGCGGGCCGCGAGAGGTTCCATGACGGCGAGGACGGGATGGACCATCTGGAACAGCATGATGAAGACGGTGACCTTCACCTCGATGGGCAGCAGGAAGGGGGCCAGCAGGAAGAGCCAGACCAGGGCGGCCACCAGTGGATCCAGGCCCAGGAGCACCGGCCCCGCAAGGATGATCGCCCCGATCAGGGCGGCCAGGGTCGGATCGATCCCTTTGCGCTGGAGCGGTTCCTCCCAGATGTGCCGGAGCACGTGGCGATAGCGCAATCCCATGGTGAGGGCCCAGCCCCATAGCAGCAGCGTGGCGCTCAGCCGGAGGATCCCCAGGTGCTGCAGCAGCCAGAGCCAGCGGTGGGCAGGCTGCTCGAGGCGCTGACGGGTGAGGCGGAGGAGATCCGGGAAGCTCCAGAGCCAGCCCCGAGGCCCCTGCTGGCGCATCAGCGCGATCCTGGTCCCGAGCAGGGTCGGGTGGTCTGGCGCCCACCGCTCCACGGCCTGGAGCGCCTCCAGCCCGAGCTCGGGCCGACCGGCCAGGCCTTTCTGGCGGGCCCAGAAGGCCGCGGCTTCCACCAGCGGAGTGACATCCATCGTGGAATAGGTGCGGCGAAGCATCTCGACTTCAAGCTGGGCGGCCCTCACTGCTTCGGGATCCCCCTTCGACAGGGCCTCGAACAGATGGTTCGCGCGATGGCTGAGGGCGATGGCCGATTCGGTGGCCGTCGCCGCAGGCGCCACAGCCTGACCGGTGGTCGAGGGCGCAGGGGCGGCCTGCAGGACGCCAATCCCTGCGCAAGCCGCGAGAACCAGCGCGCGGAAGATTCGGGTGAGTCCCATGGTCTTCCTTTCGAGGTTCATGACTTGGGATCCTCGGGGACGCCTGCCGCCGGCTTCAGGTCCATCAGTCGCATGCGCAGTCCGTACAGGAGGTCCTCGAGCTGGCGCGTTTCCGCATCGTTCCGGGAAGCTTCGGTCTTGTCCTTGAGCACACCGAGCAGGTCCACGTAGAAGCGGGCCACCGCCGGGTTCGCGGGAGGGATCTCCTTCATCATCGGATGGGGCACACCAAGGGCCAGAAGTGCCTGCTCCGCCAGGAGATGCATCAGGGCGGTCAAGGACGCTTCCGGCACCGCAGGATTCATGTGCTACCTCAAACACTCTCAGGACTTGTCTGCCGGGAAGCCTACCACAGCCCTGCTTTTCCCGCACCTGACGCGAAATACCCCGGGATGGGCGGCAGGGGAGACCGGGGAAGCGCTTTTTTGACGAAAAGCACTCGGCACCGGAGCAGCCCTGTGGAACGATGGATGGGTTTGGAGGAAACCCCATGCGACGCCTCATCTCAGCGCTCCTCATTCCGGCCGCCTGCCTGTCCCTGTACGCCGAGACCACCGGTCGCATCAGCGGCAAAGTGACGGCCAAGGACGGCAAGCCCATCGCCGGAGCCAAGATCATCCTGAAGCGCCTCGACCGTGCCTGGACCAAGGAACTGACGTCCGACAAGAAGGGCAGCTTCCTCCAGGTGGGCCTGGACCCGAAGGAGTTCGAGCTCACCGTCAAGGCTGAAGGCTATGTCGAGCACAAGGAGATGATCCGCATTCCCCTGGCCGATGTGCTGGTCAAGGACGTCACCTTGTACACGCCGACCGAAGCCCGCACGATGGCCCCCGCTGCAGGCGGCACCCAGGCCGTTCCCGAGGATCCCGGAGCCGCCCTGGACGCCGAGGGCCGGGATGCGTTCAACGCCGCCATCCCCCTCTACAACGAAGGCAACTACGCCGAAGCCCTCCCCCATGTGGACAAGGCCTACAAGACCCTCACCGATGCCATGGCCCAGCTGAAGGACGAGGCGGCCAAGACCGAGCTGGCGCCCGAGCTCCTGAAGATCGAGCGCGTGCTGGGCATCTGCATGGCCCAGGCGGGCGAGAAGAAAGAAGCGGCCGAGCCTTACCTCCTGAAGGCCCTGGAGCGGAACCCGAAAGACGAGCGTGTGATCGCCGGCCTCATCGAGACCAGCAAGGCCAAGTCCGACAAGGCTGCCGAGCAGAAGTACACGGCCATGCTGGAAGCCATCCAGGGGCCCAACCCAGACGTGATCTACAACAAGGGCGTCGAGGCCTTCAACGCCGGCAAGACCAAGGAGGCGAAGGCCCACTTGCTGAAGGCCCTTGAAGTGGACCCCAAGTACGCCGAAGCCCACTACCTGCTGGCCATGGTCGAATTCGGCGAGAACAACCTGCGGGGAACCAAGCACAACCTGGAGAAGTACCTCGAACTCGCGCCCACCGGCAAGAACGCCGCCACGGCCCGGGAGATGCTGAAGGACCCCTCGCTGAAGAAGATCAAGTAGTCATCCGCGGCAAAAAGAGGGGCCCCGGTCGGGGCCCCTCTTTTTGCCGTCGAGCCGAAATCAGAGCAGCTCGAGACTGATGGGGCAGTGGTCAGAACCCATCACGTCGGCGTGGATGCGGGCGTCCTTCACGCGGTCGAGCAGCGTGCGGCTCGCGAGGAAGAGGTCAATCCTCCATCCCACATTCCGCTCCCGCGCACCGCCCCGGGCGGTCCACCAGGTATAGAGACCCGGCACCTCGGGATTCCGCTCCCGCAGGACGTCCGCCAGACCCGCGCCCAGATAGAGCTTGAAGTCCTCCCGCTCCTCGGGGGTGAAGCCCGGGTTCTTCACGTTGTCCTTCGGGCGGGCGAGGTCGATCTCCTCCGGGGCCACGTTCATGTCGCCGGTGAGGATGATCTGGTCTCCAGCCTGGTGGTGCTTCGCCACGATGGCGGCGAGGTCACGGGCGAACTGGCGCTTGAAGGGAAGGCGCACCAGACCTTGGGAGGCGTTGGGGAAGTAGCCGCCGATGAAGACGAGCTGGTCCTTCCGCGAGACGATCATGCGGCCCTCGGCGTCGTAGCCGTCGATGCCCAGGCCCTTGGCGTGGGTGAATCCCAGCTCCTTCTTTGAAAAGGTCGCCGAGCCCGCATAGCCCTTCTTGCTGGTGGCAGGGAACCAGCAGACGTCGTAGGCGCTCTCGATCTGGCGGCGCACGCCCAGGTCCGCCTCTTCCCACTCGCAGCGGATCTCCTGGAGGGAGAGGACATCCGGTTCCGTCTCCTCCAGCCAGTCCATGAAGCCCTTCTTCAGGACCGACCGGAAGCCGTTCACGTTCCAGCTGTAGAAGCGCATGGATCCTCCCTCAGGGGACCAGTCTGGCATAGGCTTCCGGATCGAAACCAATGACTGTGCCCTTGGGATGCACCAGGATGGGCCGCTTGAGCAGGTTGTTGTCCTGGACCATGAGGGCGATGGCCTCGGCCTTGGACAGCTGCCGGTCCTTCAATCCGAGTTCCTTGTACTTCGGGCTCTTCGTGCCGAGCATGGGCGCGGGGTCCGCGGGCAGCAGGCCTTCCAGTTCCGCGGCCGCCAGGGGCTTCCTGAAATAGTCCCGGATCTCCACCTCGATGCCCAGCTCCGCCAGCTTCGCCCTGGCGTTCCGGCAGGTGGTGCAGCTCGACTTCATCCAGAGGACCGGCTTCAAAGAAACTCCAGTCTTCACAGTTCCCCCACGAAGCGGTCCAGCAGCCGGTCCGTCCGCCAGCGCAGCCAGCCCAGCAGCAGGAAGCCGGTCCATCCCTTCAGGCGGCCCTCCAGGCGGAGGTGGGCGCCCTTGGGATCCGGGGACAGGACCAGAGCTCCGGATTCCTGGCTGCCCGCCAGGTTCCGGGACCAGCGGAGCACCAGGCACTCCCCTTCGGTCGCGGGCCCTTGCCAACCCTGGAGAGCACGGAGGCAGCGGAAGCCCGCGGGTCCGGGATCGCGCAGCCTCCCGGCCACCAGGTCGAAGGGCGCGTCCGTGAGGAGTTCCGCCTCGAAGCTGAAGACGGGCTGCTTCACTTCACCAGGAACCCGGGGAGGGCGTCCGCGGGCGGCGCCACCAGGTAGGGCTTGCTGGCGCTGTCGCTGGCCGCCAGCAGCATCCCGTGGCTCTCGATGCCCATGAGCTTGCGGGGGGCCAGGTTCGCCACCACCACCACCAACCGGTTGAGCAGGTCGGCGGGCTCGTAGGCCTTGCCGATGCCGCCCACGATGGTGCGCTGCTCCAGGCCGATGTCCACCTTCATCTTGATGAGCTTGTCGCTCTTGGGCACGCGCTCGGCCTCGAGGATTTTCCCCACGCGGAGGTCCACCTTGAAGAAGGTGTCGGCGTCCACCGTCTCGCGGATCTCCGGCACGTCCAGGGTGGGCTTGGTTTCGACGGGGGCCGCGGAGGCCTCGAGGTCACTCATTTCCTTCTCCTTGTCGATGCGCTGGAACAGGGGCTTGGGCTCGCCGATGGGGCCGATGGCTGGGCCATCAAGCGCGAAACCGTGGAAGGTGCGCTGGCCCACCTGGTCCGCGTGGCCCAGGGATTCCCAGAGGCTCTGGGCCATGTCGGGCATGACCGGCGCCACCAGCAGGGCCGTGGCGCGCAGGGCCCGGTAGAGGTTCGCCAGGACCGCGTCCAGCTTGGGATCGTTGGCGGGGTCCTTGGCCAGCTTCCAGGGCTCGGCCTTCACGATGTAGCCGTCCAGGGCGCGCAGGTAGGTCCAGAGTGCGTCCAGGGCGCCGTGGAAGTTGTTCGCCCGCGCCTGCTCCAGATATTCAGGGAAGACCGCGAGGAGCTGCTGGGCCATGTCCCGGTCGAGATCGTCCATCGCGGCGGGCATGGGCACCACGCCGCCCCGGTAGCGCTGGATCATGCTGAGGGTGCGCGAGGCCAGGTTGCCCAGGCCGTTGGCCAGGTCCGCGTTGAGGCGGTCCATGAAGCCCTCGTAGCTGAAGCCCCGGTCGTGGCCCACCTGCATGTCGCGCATGAAGTAGAAGCGCAGCGCGTCGTTGCCGAAGCGCAGGAGAGTGTCGGGACGCACCACGTTGCCCTTGCTCTTGGACATCTTGTCCTCGCCCATGAGCCACCAGCCGTGGGCCAGGATGGTGGTGGGCTGGAACATGCCCGCGGCCATGAGGAAGGCGGGCCAGTATACGGCGTGGAAGCGGAGGATGTCCTTGCCCACCAGCTGAAGGTCCGGTGGCCAGGTGTTGGCCGGGCAGCCCGTGAGGTAGTTGAGCAGCGCGTCGAACCACACGTAGATGACGTGCTTCTCGTCGCCGGGCACGGGGATGCCCCAGGTGATGCTGGTCCGGCTGATGGAGAGATCCTGCAGGCCGCCCTCCACGAAGCGCTTCACCTCGTTGAAGCGGAAGTCCGGCTGCACGAACTCCGGGCGTTCCTCGTACAGCTTCAGCAGACGATCCTGGTAGGCGCTGAGGCGGAAGAAATAGGTCTCCTCCTCCAGCTCCACCAGCTGGTGGGCGAGGCCCTGGGCCTGCAGCTCCTTGGCCTGGGTCTCGGTGACATAGGCCTCGTCGCTGACGGAGTACAGCCCCTTGTAGGTGGCCTTGTAGATGTCGCCCTTGTCCAGCAGGCGCTTGAAGAGGCGCTGCACCTGCTCGCGGTGGTCCTGGTCCGTGGTGCGGATGAAGCGGAAGTGGGTCATGCCCATGCGCTGCCAGAGGTCCGTGTAGTTGGCCACCACCTCGTCCGCCAGCTGCTTGGGCGTGATGCCCCGGGCGGCGGCGGCCTTCTCCACCTTCTGGCCGTGCTCGTCCGTGCCCGTGAGGAAGTACACCTCTTCGCCGCGCATGCGGTGGAACCGCGCGATCACGTCCGCCAGCACCGTGGTGTAGGTGTGGCCGATGTGGGGCCGGTCGTTCACGTAGTAGATGGGCGTGGTGATGTAGAAGGGCTTGGACACGGCAACTCCGAGCCTTCCAGTCTACCGGCCCCGGCCCTGCTCGGCGAGTCAGGCCCGTCGGCCCTTCCAGCAGGTGGCCACATGGTCGTCCACCAGGCCCATGGACTGCAGGTAGGCGTACATGATCGTGGGCCCCACGAACGTGAAGCCCCGCTTCTTGAGGGCTTTGGACAGGGCCTCGGCCTCGGGGCTCACGGCGGGCACCTCTGCCAGGGTCTTCGGATGGTTCACCTTCGTCCTCCCGTCCACGAAGGCCCACAGGAAGGCGTCGAAGCTGCCGCACTCCTTCTGAACGGCCAGAAAGGCCTGTGCGTTCTTCCGGGCCGAGAAGACCTTGAGCCGGTTCCGGACGATCCCCGGGTCCTGGAGGACGGACTCCAGCTCGGCGTCCGTCATGGCGGCGACCTTCGCAGGATCGAGGCCTTGGAACAGTCTCCGGTAGGCCTCCCGCTTGCGCAGGACGGTGATCCAGCTCAGCCCCGCCTGGGCCCCCTCCAGCACCAGCTTCTCGAAGAGGCGTCGGTCATCGTGCTGGGGAACGCCCCACTCCTCGTCGTGGTAGGCCACGTAGAGCGGGTCTGTCCCGCACCACCCACAGCGAATCTTCCCGTCCATGCCTTCGTCCCTCCCCTACAAAAACAGGGCGGCGACGCCGCCCTGTTTTTCGCATGAACCTCAGGAAGCTTAAGCCTCCACCACCGTCGCCTTGATGATGCGGTCGTTGGCGCGGATGGCCTGGACCACCTTGATGTCGGCGTCGGAGGCGCACTGGCCGAAGACCGTGTGCACGCCATCGAGGTGCTGGACATTGCGACGGTCGCCGTTCACCACGAAGAACTGGCTGCCGCCGGTGTCCTTGCCGGCGTGGGCCATGGAGAGGGCGCCCAGCTTGTGCTGGTGGGGGTTGCCGGCGGTCTCGCACTTGATCTTCCAGCCGGGGCCGCCGGTGCCGGGCATGCCCGAGGCGCCGGGACGGGTGTTGGGGCAGCCGCCCTGGATGACGAAGTCGGGAATGACGCGATGGAAGGCCAAGCCGTCGTAGAAGCCCGATTCGATGAGCTTCACGAAGTTGGCCACGGTGCCGGGGGCCTCCTTGGGGAAGAGATCCAGGTTGATGTCGCCCTTGTCGGTCTGGAACAGCACACGGGTCATGGTTCACCTCTCTGCGTCAAACCACCAGAATAGAAGGCGGATCTCCCGGAGTCAGCATGAACTTCCTGCGCGCCCTGCCCTGCCTCTTCCTGGCCTTCGGCCTCCGGGCCCAGGCCCCGGGGCTCGAGGCCGTGGTCCGCGGGGGCGGAGACCTCACCCTCGATGGGATCCCTTATCGCCTGGAGCTGGCCTCCGTGGCCTCCATTCCGGCCCGGTCGGGCCTGCCGCCCCTGATCCGCCTGACAGGCCGTCTGGTCCCCGAGGAGCCCGCCCGCGCCTTCGACCTGGAGCTGAGCGTCCTCAAGAACGGTACTCTCTACCTGCTGCGTGTGGTGCGCCAGAAGTCCGGCGGTTACCCCGACTCCTGGGCCGCCACGGGAAAGACCCGGGTGCGGTTCACGCGGCTGGAAGACCGCAGCGGGGGGCGGCTGGAGCTGGCCTGCTCCGGTCCACTGACCGGCGTCATCGGCCGGAAGCCCAGGAACGCCACCTGGCACGGCTCCCTCTGGGCCGAGCTGCCCTGAGACCTCGGGGCCGTTGATCGCATATCATCAAAGGTTCCGGAGGTTTCATGAAGCTCCACCCCCTCGTTCCCGCCCTCGTGCTGCTGGGATCCGTCTCCTTCCTGGGTTGCCGCAAGATGCCCCTGACGCCCAAGACGCCCATCCCTGCGGGAACGGTCGTGTTCCGCTTCACGCGGAAAGTGCAGGGCCCGGTGGAGCTGAGTCTTGACGGAGCCCGCATCCCGGTCCAGCAGCTGCCCAAAGGGGCCACCAGTCTCATCGTGAAGGGCCTCGCCTCCGGCAAGCACCGCTTCTTCCTCACCAGCCAGCACGAGACCTTCAGCCCCGATCTCGGCGAGCTGGACATGGCTGGAGACAAAGGCCTCTACCAGATCACGCTGGTCCAGAAGCTGGATGCCGTCCTCTACGGCAAGCCGGATCCCCTGCCCACCGCCGAAGGGCTCCCCGGGGTGACCGCGGCCCTCGCCAGGTAGTGATGGCGCTGGTGGCCCGCACCCGTCGGGCGAACCTCACCGCAGACCTCATCATCGGAGGGCGGGGGACCCTGATGGACCGGTTCCTGGCCGCGGGCCTGCCCGTGGCTTCGGCCTGCTCAGGCCGGGGAGCCTGCGCCCGGTGTGTGGTCACGATCCTGAGCGGCGCCGCCCACCTGACGCCGCCCCGCCCCCATGAATCCCAGACGTTGGCTCGCAACGACGCAGGACCGGACCAGCGGCTCAGCTGCCAGTGCCAGATCACGGATCCGACCTCTGAGGTCCTTGCCACGACGGGCTACTGGTGACACGCGGGGCCTGGTTGTCCCTGGGCACCCTGCCCCTCCTGGCTGTGGGGGGATTCATGGCATGGAAGTCCCGGGCCGTCGCCAGAGAGCTGGTGGACCCGCCCTTCTACCGTCCCCAGCCTCTGTCGCGGGTGGAGGCCACCTACCGGGAGCTCGCCACTGGCGGGGATGGAGACCCCGGCGGCGTCTGGTCCTCCGAGGAAGTGGACGGCCTCCAGCTCTGGCAACTCCATCGACGCGCGCACTCCCCCGGCATCGTGCTGCTCCTCCACGGGTTCGGAGATGATCGCTGGGGAACGAGCCCGGCCCTGAAGTGGTTCCCGGAACTCGATGCGGCGATCTTCACCTATCGGCGGCGGGACGACGCCCTGCGTGCGGGCAGCGCAGCCCCCGCTGTGACCTTCGGCGTGAGCGAATCCCAGGAGGTGGTCCGCATGGTCCACCACCTGGAGGCCTCAGGCATCCCCCGCCGGAGGATCCTCCTCATGGGCCGGAGCCTGGGCGCCTCCGTGGGCCTCCTGGCCCTGGCGGACTTGGAGCGGGAGGGCCGCGGGCCCCTCGCCGGCCTGGTGTGGGAAGGGGCCCCCGCCAGCAGCCGCAGCTTCGCGGAGCGCCTGGTGCGCGGACCGGCGGACCGGTGGTGGCACCTTCTGGCTCCCCCCATCGGGGCCCTGGCCAGCCGAGGTGCGGGCCACATGGGCGGCTATGATCCCGCGGACACGGATCTGCTGCGCCGCACCAAGGGCCTCCGCTTCGCCACGCCCAGCCTCTGCTTTCTCGCCACCCAGGACCGCTTGGCCCCTCCCGAGGTGCAGCGGGCCATGGCCGCCCGATTCCTCACCAGCCAGGTGATCGAAGTGCCGACCTGGCACCTCCACTGCTCCGAGGTGCTGGGCCCCCGGTATGCCGGAGCCATCCGCGAGGCCACGGACGCCTGGTTCCGGAATGAGGAAGGGGGCCGCTGAGGGCCCCCTTTCCAGGTCGCGACGGATGGACGGGCTAGTCTTCCTCGTGGGCCGCGACCGTGGCGCGCAGCAGCTTGGGCGTGATGCGCTGGACGATGGGCTCGAAGACCTTGTTCACCAGCTCCTCGTCGTACTGGACCTCGGCGCCGGTGCCCGCCACCTTCACGCTGGTGTCGTTGACCTTGTCCTCGTCCTTCCAGGCGCCCAGGATCTCCCCGGTCTCCACTTCGATGAGACGGATGTCCAGACGGCCTGAGAACGAGGCCTTCTTCACGTTCACGCTGCCGGCCACCGCGCCGGCCGTGCTGTCGCCCGTGAGCTTGCCCACCAGGGCGCCCACGCCCCAGCCGGTGCCGAAGCCGCCCTCCTTGTAGGCGAAACGGGTGACCTTGCCGGTCATCACGTACTTCACGCCCAGCAGCTTGCCGATCTTCTGGACCGTGCTTGTGTCCACCTCGCCGCTCTGCTGGAAGTTCAGCTCCTCGCGGATCTCGGAGAGCCGCTCGCGCTCGATGACGCGGATCTTGCCCCGGCCCTTCTCCATGATCTCCGTGGTGAAGAGGTCGCGCAGCTGGTTGGAGATGGTGCCCATCTGGTTGCCCCAGCCGCCGAAGCGCCAGCCGTGCCAGGCATCCGGTGCGGCCTTGAATTCGAGAATGGCGATGCGGGGCAGCTTGGCCTTCTCTTCCTTGGAGAGTTTCTTCTGGGCAAGGGCCGGCGTGGCGACAGCCAGGGTGGCCAACAAGGCCAGGAGCAGCTTGCGGAAACGCATGGGGACTCCGAGGGTGGGGGTAGTTGGCTATTCGTCGATCAGCTTGCTGCGAAGCTCCTTGCCGAGCTTGAAATAGACCACACGCTTCGGCGGCACCTGGATGCTCTCGCCGCTGCGGGGGTTCCGGCCCTGCCGGGCCCGCCGGTCCCTCAGGCGGAAGCTGCCGAACCCGCGGAGTTCCACCCCTTCGCCGGTCCGGAGGGACTCGATGATGCTCTCCAGGAACGTGTTCACCAGGAGATCCGCATCCTTCTTTCCCAGTTCGAGCCGCTCCATCAAGTGCCGGGAGAGGTCAGCTTTGGTGAGGGTCTCCATCGCTTCCATGGGAACTCCGAAGGGGGTGAGGGCTCAGGTGGCTTGAAGGCAGTCCTCAATAAATCCCCATCCATGCCTCCCGGTCAAGGGGGATATCTTCACCCATTTGAAAAAAAGGGGGGCGATGCCCCCCTTTGGCCAAGCCATCGGGCAGATCAGTCCATGAGCCATTCGAGGAGGAACCGGGGGCCCTCGCCGCTGGCGCCGTGGGTCCGGTAGTCCCGTTCCTTGCCCGACCAGCTGCCGGCAAGATCCACGTGCGCCCATGAGGCGTCGCCCACGAATTCCCGGAGGAAGAGACCGGCGGTGATGGTGCCGCCCCACCGGATGCCGGTGATGTTCTTCAGGTCGGCCAGCGGGCTCTTCAGCAGCTCGGCATACTCCTCCACCAGCGGCAGCTGCCAGAGATGCTCACCCGCGGCGCTGCCGGCATCCAGCAGGCGGTCCACCAGCTTCTGGTCCGTGCCCATGACCGCTGACACGCCATCGCCCATGGCCACCAGGGCCGCCCCAGTGAGGGTGGCCAGATCCACCACGTGATCCGCGCCCAGTTCCCCGGCGTAATGGAGGAGGTCCGCCAGGACGAGCCGGCCCTCGGCATCCGTGTTGAGGACCTCGATGGTCTTGCCGCTGCGGCTGCGGAGGACGTCCCCGGGCTTGTAGCTGGTGCCCGAAGGCATGTTCTCCACCAGGCCCATGAGCCCAGTCACCTGGACCGGGATCTCCAGCTGGGCACAGGCGGCCAGGGTCGCGAGCACGATGGCCGCGCCGGTCATGTCGTCCTTCATGGTCTCCATGCCTGATGCGTCCTTGAGGGACAGGCCGCCGGAGTCGAAGCAGACGCCCTTGCCCACCAGCACCACGTGCTTCTTGGGCTTCTCCTTGGGCTTGTACTCGAGTTTCACCACCCTCGGGGCGCGCGGGCTCCCCTGCCCGACCGCCAGGACCGAACGGAAGCCACCCTTTTCCAGGGCGGGAACATCCAGCACCTCACAGTGGAGCTTGTGCTGCTTGGCCAATTTCACGGCCATTTCGGCGAACACTTCAGGATAGAGATCGCCCGCGGGGGTGTTGGCCAGGTCACGGACGCGATGGCAGGCGGCCACGCCGGCCTCGATGGCAGGCAGCTTGCGGCGGGCCTTCCGGGTATCGTCGCCGTTGGTGAAGATCTCGATGGACGAGAACTGCTTCGGGTCCTGTTTCCCGCCCTTGAACGTCACGAGGTCGTAGTTCGCGAGCAGCGTGCCCTCGGCCACGGCGGCCTGCACGGCGTCGTGGTCCAGGGTGGACGTGGATGGCGAGAGCACGCCGATCTTCTTCCACTTCTTCTTGAGGCAGAAGCGACCAGCGGTTCCCACCGCCTTCCGGATCTTGTTGAGCGTGACCTTCTCTTCGTCGCCGAGGCCGACAAGCACCATCCAGCGGCTCTCCTTGACGCCATTGGGATGATGAAGCGGCACAACTTCGAGATAGTCCGCCTTGAAATCCTCTTCATCCATCACCTGGCGCGCGACCTTGCTGATGGCAAGTGGCAGGCGATGGCGTTCACGCCCCGAGAACACGGGGACGATCAATGCGTCTCCCGCGAAGTCCTTACCCGTCTGTGAGCTGATATCCACTGAAGGCATGGAGGTTCCTCCTGGCCCAAGAGCCTAGGTCCTGATCGAAAAAAAGAAAAGCCTGTTTTTCGTCATTATTTGTCATGAACATCTGATTTATTAGCTGCAACTTTTTCAACACTAGCCATTAGAAGGAATTCCGGCCTCCAGTGGGATGATGTCCTCCATGGACCTCACCCCCCGGCACCGCCGGCCCATCCCTCTTCCCGGCCCCTGGCCCGACTGCGCCCAGGACCTGCTGAGGCGCGGGGCCGCCTGGCTCCATACCGGCTGCACCGGGGACGGGCTCCTCGGTCTGCCGGGGGGGCCGATCCTGGCTTCCCGGTGGTCCGGCGCCGCCTGGGCCAGCCGCCTGGATGGCAGGCCCTGGCCGGGGTCCCCCTGGGAAGCCCTGGAAGCGGCGCTTCCGGAACACCCCGGACCCTGGATCGGCGCGGCCTCCTTCGAGCTGGCCTGCGATGAGGCTTCGCTGCCCCGCCAGGAGTGCGCTCCCGGCACCCTGGGTCAGCATTGGCAGGGCATCCAACAGGCACTGCACGTCCAGAACGGAGAAGCCGAGCTGTGGTCCTGGAGCGAGGTGCCCCCGGACCCGGAGGCCTGGACATCCTTTCTCCGCCCCGGGGCCCCTTCCGAATCACCGTCCTTGAGCCTCCAGGCCCGCTGGACCGAGGCCGAACATCGGGCTGCCGTGGAAACGATCCGAGAGCGCATCCTCGAGGGTGGCTTCTATGTGACCAACCTCTGTGTTCCCTTTGATTCCATCTATCCAGGAGATCCCGTGGACCTGGCCCTGGGGGCCTTCAGGCGGGCCCGCCCGCCCTTCGGCGCCCTGCTGGACCTGGACGGCCTCCGGCTCCTCTCCTTGAGCATGGAGGGGCTCCTGTCTCGCCGGGGGAAACGGATCTGGTCCCAGCCCATCAAGGGCAGCGTTCCCCTGACGGGCGATGCGCCGCAGGACCAGCTCGCCGCCGAGGCCCTGGCCGCGGATCCCAAGGAGCGGGCCGAGCACACGATGATCGTGGACCTGGTGCGCAACGACCTGGGCCGCGTGGCGCGGACCGGCACCGTCACGGTGAGCCGCCCCATGCGCGTGGAACGCTACCCCACCGTCCAGCACCTGGTGAGCACGGTGGAAGCCGAGGCCCGTCCGGGGCTGGGACTGACCGACCTGCTTCGTGCGGTCCTCCCCGGCGGCAGCGTCACGGGGGCTCCCAAGCAGGCTGTCTGTGCGCATCTGGCCCGGACCGAGGCGGCGCCCCGGGGGTTCTATTGCGGGGCCCTCGGGTGGATCGCCCCCAACGGCGACCTCGACCTCGCCCTGCCCATCCGCACCGCCCAGATCCGCGGCGAAGCCCTTACCTACTGGGCCGGAGGGGGCATCACCCGGCGCAGCGACCCGGCCCGCGAGTGGGCGGAACTGTTCCTCAAGACGCGGGCGCTGACGGGGTGAGCGGGGTCCCAGCTCAAAAAGGGGGAAGACTTCCACGAAGGACACGAAAAAATCGCGTCCTTCGAATGCCAGCAGAGCTCTTCGGGGAGGCTTATCAGGACGAAGCGAAACTCGCCTCAGGCGGCGCTGGCCCGCTTCAGCAGCTCTTCGAAGCGCTCGAAGAGGTGGGCCCTGGGGCCCTTGGGCTGGCGCTTGAGGACCATGCCCGCCTGATCGGGGGTGCGTCCCCCCTTGTTCTGGTTGCAGATGAGGCAGCACCCCACCAGGTTCTGCCAGGTGGTGGAGCCGCCCTGGCACAGGGGGACGACGTGATCCACGGTCGTGGCCTTCCGCTGGCACCCTTCGTACTGGCAGAGGTAGTGATCCCGGCGCAGGACACGGCGCTCCAGCCGCCCGATGAGAAGCTTGGAATCGCTGCAGGCCTGAACGTTCGGGAAGATGATGAGTTCGAGACTCCCCTCCAGGCTCCCGTGCCGCTCGAAGGTGGCGGGGTTGAGCACGTGGGCGCGGCCCGCCACCACGGCGCAGAGGGCGCGCCTTCGGCTCACTTCCTGCATCGGGACATAGTTCCGGTCGACGGCAATCACCTCACCTGCCCCGTGACGTTCCCGGCCCTTCAGCATCACACCCCCGGATTGGGCCGTATCCTAAGACATTCCTCTGATTTGTGAAGTGAATTATTCTGCTTGATTGGATAAATAAGGCATAGATGATTTCTGGAGCTCCAGTGACAGGCCCGCAGGGCCGACCTCCGGAGCCGCCTCCACGCCGGCAAGCTTCTTTTCCATCTGGTCCCGCCGGGCCGCGACATCCCCCAGCTTGCCGCTGGCCTCCTCCAGCTTCCTCTGGACCGTCGCGAGGGCCGCGCCGAAGCGGCCGAACTCCGCCTTCACCTGGCCGAGCACCTTCCAGATCTCGCTGGTCTGCCGGCTGATGGCCAGGGTCTTGAAGCCCACTTGGAGGCTGTTGAGGAAGGCCGTGAGGGTCGTGGGACCCACCAGGATGACCTTGCATTCGCGCTGCAATCGCTCGAAGAGGCCCGGACGACGGAGGACCTCCGCGTAGAGTCCCTCGAAGGGAAGGAAGAGCAGCGCGAAGTCCGTGCTGCTCGGCGGCGCGATGTACTTGTCGCGGATGTCCCGGGCCTGGGAGAGCAGCCGGATCTCCAGGGCCTTGCCGGCAGCCTCCATGGCGACGAGGTCGCCGGTTTCGTAGGCTTCGGTGAGGCGCTGGTAGTCCTCCAGGGGGAACTTGGCGTCGATGGGAAGCCAGACGGGACCGCTCTCGTCAGGTCCAGGCAGCTTCACCGCGTATTCGACCACCTCCGGGGACCTCGGGCGGATGTGGACATTGGCCTGGTACTGCCCCGGCGACAGGAACTGCTCCAGCAGGGCTCCCAATTGCGCCTCGCCCAGGACACCCCTGGCCTTTACATTGGTCAGGGCCCGCTTGAGCCCGCCCACGTCCTGGGCCAGTCCCTGCATCTCACCCAGGCCGCGCTGAACTTGCTCCAGCCGCTGGGCGACCAGGTTGAAGCTCTCGCCCAGGCGCTTCTCCAGGGCCTCGTGCAGCTTCTCGTCCACGGTGCGGCGCATCTGCTCGAGCTTCGCCTCGTTGGCCGCCTGGATGGCGTCGAGCCGCTCCTGGACCTGCTGCTGGACCTGCCCGAGCTGGGCCGCCTGTTCAGCGCGGGAGGACCGCAAGGCTTCCTGGATCGTGGCCGAAAGCAGGCGGAACCCTTCCGCCAGCTTCTCGGCCTGAGCCGTCCGGAGCTCCCCGAGCTCCGCCAGCAGAGGCCTGATCTGGGCCGCGAGCGCCTGGTGCGATTCGGCACGGTCCCTGGAAGCCAACTCCTCGGCGTGGCGTCGCAGCGCTTCGAAGGGCGCAGGATCGGGGGGAGTCCGGCGCATGGCCGACCACGCGGCGAAGAGAGCCGCCAGACAGGCCATGAGGGAGAGGGCGAGGGAAAGGCTCATGCCCCATCATCGTCCGCTGGATCCGTCAGGGTATGTCCATTCGGCCCAACGCCCTTCGCCCTCGGGAACCAGCACTAGCTCGGCCACCCAGTCCGTGGGCCAGGGGCCGTCCTGGCCCGCCCACTCAACCACCAGCCGGTCCCCGGGTCCGATGGTCTCCTCGAGCCCCAGAGCCCAGGCGCCTTCAGGGCCCGGCCGGTAGAGATCCAGGTGGAAGAGGCGCCCCTCCGGCAGATCGTAGCGGTGGAGCACGGCATAGGTGGGCGAGGCCACCTCCTCCGGGTCGCCGCCCAACCCCCGCAGGAAGCCCCGGGTCCAGGTGGTCTTGCCCGCGCCCAGCTCGCCCCGCAGCAGCCAGGTTCCGCCCGGCGGCGTGACCTGGGCCAGGGCCTCGCCCAGGGCCTCGGTGGCGGCATCGTCGGCGAGGTACCGCTCAGCCACGCAGCAGCCCCGGCAGCTGGTCCGCCAGGTCCCGCGGCAGCAGGCCCGCCCCCGGTAGAAGATCGGCCGCGGCCCCATGGAACCAGGCGGCGGCGGCCACGGCCTCGCGCATGGGCAGGCCCTGGGCGCGGAAGCCCGCCACCATGCCCGCCAGCAGGTCTCCGCTTCCGCCGGTGGCCAGACCGGGATGGCCTGTGGGATTGATCCACAGGTCCTCGCTGGCGCCACCGGCCAGCACGCTCTGGGCACCCTTGAGCAGCAGGACGCCTGGCTTTCCGGCGGCCACCTGGCGGGCCTGGGCCAGGCGCTCATCCATCAGCAACGGCCGGGGCAGCCGGAACAGGCGCGCGAACTCGCCGGGATGCGGCGTGATGGCCGTGCCAGGGCGTTCCATCCAGCGTCCCCCTTCACCTTCCTTCAGGGCTGACGCGTCCAGAACCAGGGGCCCGTCCCATTCGGGCACCTGGGAGATGCCCCCTGGACCGGCGAGGAGGACATCGGCCTCGGGTGGCACGCTCCCCTGCCAAGGCCGCACCATGGCCTCGGGCACCTGGGCGGCCACCTCGGCGCGAACGTCAGGATCCGTCAATACGGTTACGAGGCCCGCGCCCACGCGCAGGGCCCCCAGGGCCGAGAGCACGGCGGCACCGCTCATGCCCAGGCTGCTCGCGCGGATGGCCACATGCCCGAAGCTGCCCTTGTGGGCGTCCCAGGCGCGCGGCGGGAGCGCGGGACGCTCCAGAAGCTGCAGGGCGGCCGTGGGCGTCCGATCGAGGGGAATGGGCACCACGGTGATGTCGCCGCAGGCCTCCCGCGCGGGCATCAGTCCGTGACAGACCTTGCGGTGCCCGAAGCAGGCCGTCCGCGTCGCGCGGACGGCTTCGCCCGGGATCTCCGCAGAACTGGGGTCCAGGCCGGAGGGCAGGTCCAGGGCGAGCACCGGAAGGCCGGACGCGTTCAGGGCCCGCGCCCAGGCCAGGGCCGCCCCCTCCAGAGGCCGCGAGGTACCCAGACCGAAGAGCCCATCCACCACCCACCCGCGCCAGAGCTGCATGGCCTCGGTGGGGGCCGCCGAGGTGCGGATTTCGCCACCGAGGCCCTTCCAGAGGCGGGCCTGGTGGGCCGCGTCGCCGCGCCACCCCGGCTGCGCCGATGGGGACCACACGGACACCTCCCGGCCCTCCAGGCGCGCGAGGCGAGCCAAGGCCAGGGCGTCGCCGCCGTTGTTGCCCGGGCCCGCCAGCACATGCACGGGTTCGCCTGCGGGAATCAGGGCCAGGGCTCCGAGGGCCGCATGCTCCTGGAGCACCAGGGACGGGATGCCCCAGCCTTCGATGGCCTGGCGCTCCGCGGCCCGCATGTCGTCGGCGGTGAGGAGGGGAATCATGGGAGCAGTCTAAGGCTCTTCAGCCAGATATGCCCGCAGTGCCTTCGGATAGAGTTCCATCTCCGCCGCATAGACCCGCCTCTGGAGATCCTCGGGGGTGTCGCCAGGAAGGACGGGGACGCGCATCTGGTCCAGGATCCGGCCATGGTCGTACTCGGCATCCACCAGATGCACGGTGGCCCCGGACTCGGCTTCGCGGGCTTCCAGCACAGCCCGGTGGACGTGCATGCCGTACATGCCAGGTCCGCCGAACCGGGGCAGAAGGCCCGGGTGGATGTTGAGGATCCGCCCCTCCCAGCGCCGGGGCACCGTCAGCTTCTTCAACCACCCGCAGAGGCAGATGACCTCCGCCCCGGCCTGTTCCGCCCGTCCGTAGCAGGCCTCCGAGAACGCCTCGTCCGAATCGAAATCCTTCCGTATGACCGCGACCGTGGGCAAACCCTCCGCCTCGAGCCGGGGGATGCCCCCGGCCTTGGCGGTGGAGGCGAGGCCCAGGACCGGAACGGCGGGCACACGGCCTTCCTGGCAGGCCCTGAGCAGGTTCAGGGCGTTGCCGCCGGTCCCGGAGATGAAGAGCGCGATCCGTTTCACTGGAGGGCCGTCAACACCGCCACGTCCGCGATGTCCTGGGGGCTGCATCCGCGGCTGAGGTCGTTGGCCGGGCGGGCCAGCCCCTGGAGCAGCGGACCCAGAGCCACGGCGCCGCCCAGGCGCTCCGTGAGCTTGTAGGAGATGTTCCCCGCGTCCAGGTCAGGGAACACCAGGACGTTGGCCCGGCCCGCCACCGGTGAGCCCGGCGCTTTCCGCTGGCCTACGGAGGCCAGGAGCGCGGCGTCCGCCTGCAACTCGCCATCCACGGCGAGGTTCGGCGCCCGCTCCTTGATGAGAGCCAGGGCGGCACGCACCTTGTCCACCCGGGCGTGCTCGGCGGAACCACGGGTGGAGAAGCTCAGGAGGGCCACGCGGGGCTCCACGTCCAGCACCCGGCGGGCATTCTCCGCCGAGGCCAGGGCGATGTCCGCCAGCTGTTCGGGTGTCGGATCCGGCACCACGGCGCAATCCGCGAAGATCATGGCGCCCTGCTCGCCGAAGGCGGTATCGGGATGGATCATCAGGAAGAAGCTGGAGACGGTCTTGATGCCGGGCGCGGCGCCGATGGCCTGGAGGCAGGCGCGCACCGTTTCCGCGGTGGTGTTCAGGGCGCCCGCCACCATGCCGTTGCAGGAACCCGCCTGAACCATCATGGCCCCGAACCAGAGTGGGTTCTTCACGGCCTCCAGCGCCTGGGCCTCCGTGATGCCCTTCGACTTGCGGCGCTCGAAGTAGGCCCCGGCCAACTCGGGCAACAGGGCGCTGGCGAGGGGATCCACCATCGCCGCCCCCTTCAGGGAGAGGCCCTGGGCCGCGCCCCGCTTCGCCATGTCGGTGGGGTCACCCAGCAGGGTGATGCGACCGAGCCCCTGGTCCAGCAACAGCTGGGCGGCCTGGAGGGTCCGGTCGTCCCGGCCCTCGGGCAGCACGATGTGGCGCTTGAGGACCTTGGCGCGATCGCGGAAGCGCGCCATCCAGCGGGCGTGATTGGCGTGGCTCATGGGAGTCTCCGGTGTCGGGTGGAGGGTTTGGGTGAAGGCGGGTCCGCCAGGAAGAGATGCGGGTCCTGGCCCGTCCGGTCGCAGAACGTGTCCGCCAGGCTGGGCGCGCCAGAGCTGGGCTCGTCGAGGTACACGGTTTCGACGCGGTGCATGGGCAGGAAGCGGGTGCTGAGGGCCACCTGGTCGGTCTGGCCCGTGCGGACGAGGGTGAGGACCTCCGCCCAGGGCGCGAGGTCGACGCCCCGGATGGCGATGCCCGCGGCCTCGAGCCCCAGGAGCCTGCCCCACACCCGCTCCCGCGGGGAGTGCAGCACCACCACCACGAGATCGCCGGAACGGAAGGGCATGGACAGAGGCATGGGTCGGCTCCAGGTCGATTCTTACAGGGCCGGACCTTCGACGATGAGACGGCCTTCGGTGAAGCCCTCCATCGCCCACCGGGGACCTTCGAATCCGTTGCCGCTGGCCCGCACCCCACCGAACGGGGCCGCATCCAGCCGGAAGGTGGGCGGCAGGTTCAGCAGGACGCCCCCGGCCCGCAGGCTCGCCTCCGCCAGGCGGAGGTGCCGCTGGTCCCGGCTGTAGGCGCTGGCCCGCAAGCCATAGCGCGTGGCGGCGGCCCGGTCGAGGCCCTCCTCGAAGCTGTCCACAGGCGTAAGCACCGTGATGGGGGAGAAAGCCTCCTCGCATTGGAAGGGGTCGTCTTCGGGCAGACCCGCAAGGATGGCGGGCGGCAACAGCGCCCCCTGCCGGGATCCCCGCAGGAGCACTTCGGCGCCCGCAGCCACCGCCCGGTCGAGGCCCTCGTCCATGCGGCGGGCCGTGGCCTCGTCGATGAGGGGACCGACCACGGTGGCGGGATCCATGGGATCGCCCACGGGCATGGCCTTCACGGCCGCCACGAAGGCCGGGGCGAAGGACTCCCAGAGGTTCCGGTGCACATAGATCCGCTGGGCCTTGGAGCAGCTCTGCCCCGCTCCGGCCACGGCGGCGGGCGCCAGCGAGCGCGCCACAGCCGCGGCATCCACCCCTTCATCCACCACCACAGCGCCGTTGCCGCCCAGCTCCAGAAGCAGCCGCTTGCCGGCGAGCACCTGCTCCAGATGCCGCCCTACCCGCTCGGAGCCGGTGAAGCTCACCGCCGCGATGCGCGGATCCTTCGCCATGGCCTCGGCCGAGACTGGATCCGAGGGCGCCAGCTGGAGCAGGCCGGCGGGCGCCCCGGTGCCCCGGCGGGCCGTCTCGAATGTGTCCCACAGCAGCGTCGAGGTGAGAGGCGCCTGGGGGCAGGGCTTCCAGATGGCGCTGCAGCCCGCGGCCAGGGCCGGTCCAAGCTTGTGGACCGCCAGGTTCACGGGGAAGTTGAAGGGCGTGATCGCCAGGACGGGTCCTACGGGGAAGCGCCGGAAAATCGCCCGGCAGCCATCCGCGCCGGCCATCAGGTCGTAGGGCACCGCCTCCTCCCCGAAGGTCCCGATCGCCTCGGCGGTTGCCCGGAGGGTCGCCTCGGCCCGGCCCACCTCGCCCCGCGCCAGGGTGATGGGCTTGCCGGTCTCCTGGGTCAGGAGACGCGCGAGTTCCTCTCTCGCGTGGCCCACCTCCCCGAGCCAGGCGTCGATGAGCCGCCTGCGCTCCAGGCGGGAGGCGGCCCGCCAGGCGTCGAAGGAGCTCAGGGCCGCTTCCACCATGCGTTCCCCCGCCGCTGTCACCATGGTCATCCCCCCCCTGGAAGGCCCAGGCTGCGCCCCGCCTCAATCCAGATTAACCCCGGCTGGGGAGCATGCGATTTGAGGTCAGTCACATCCGCGCCGACGGGGCATTGGCATGCTGGGCTAGAATCGAAGCCAGGAGCACTCCCATGACCAAGCCACTCGTCCCCGCCGATCTCCTGAAGCAGGTCCAGGCCGCGGACAAGCCGGTTCCAGTGTCCACCACCGGAAAACCGAAGGCCGATGCCCACCCCAAGCCTGTGGTCAAAGCTTCCGCCCGGCCCCAGGGCAAGAGCGGCGTCGCTCATACGCGAATGAGCAACCGCGGGAAATAGGCCCTGCGGGCACAGGTTTCAGAGAACCACCATCGCCAGAGCCGCCACCAGCGAGGCAGCCAGCATGGCGGTCAGGCGCATGCCGAAGGCACGGCCGCCGGAGATCCAAGCGAATCCGGCCTTGGCGAGGGTGTTCGCGCCGATGGCCAGGACGATGGCCAGGACGGCCGTCCGGGAATCCAGGCCGATCGAGTGGACCTGGCTGCTCACCGCCAGGGTAATGGGCGTCACATCCGCCAGTCCTGAGATCCCGGCCGTCACCAGCAGCCCCCGATCCCCGAACCAGGCCCGGGCCGCGGCCGACAGGAGCAAGACCGTGGCCAGGGCCAGGCCCCAGGCCAGGGCGCGTTTCAGGTGGAAGGGGTTGCGCAGGGGCATGTCGTCCGTACCGACACCCAGGCCCTCGCCGGACCGGTACATCCACCAGGTCGCAGCCAGCAAGGTCGCCACCATGGCTGCCATGGGCAGCAGGAGCGGACGGAGGAGACTCCCTCCGCCGACGACTCCCGCGAGGAAGGCCACGCGAACCGCCATGGTGGCGCAAGCCAGCATCACGGCCACCTGGCCGGCGCTCCGCATCGAAGGGTGCTCCCGGGCCTGCCTGGACATGGTGACGGCCACCACCGTCGAACTGACCATCCCACCCACCAGGCCCGTCAGCGCGGCCCCCCGCCTGGATCCCAGCACACGGCTAAGGGCGTACCCCAGAAAATCCACGGACGCCACCAGAGCCACCATCCACCCCACCTTCTGCGGCGAAAGCACGCCCCACGGATCCAGCACCCGGGACGGCAGCAGCGGCAGAAGGATGGCGAAGACGAGGAGCAGCTGCATCGCCGCGATCAGGTCCTCGCGATGGAGCCGGGGGATCCAGGCGCGGATCCAGGGCTTGGACAGCAGGAGCAGGGTCATGATCACGGCCAGCGCCACCGCCAGCAGGGCGTCCCGGGTGAGGAGCATGCCCAGCAGCGGCGCGGCCAGGGCGGCGACCTCCGTGGTCAGCCCGCGGTCCGGCGAACTGTTCCGGAAATAGAAGAGGCCGATCAGGATCGCCGCGAAGGCCTGGACGGCGATGGGCATGGCGAGGCTTCCGCCCCCCACCTTCACCGAAATCCAGCCCAGAAGGGTCAGCAGGGCGAAGGTGCGCGCCCCCAGGGCGCCCTGAAGGCCCTCGACGCGGTCGGTCTCGCGGCGGTTCAGCGCCTCCTGGCTCTCGCGGCTCCGCTCGAACCCGCTGCTCTCCCGCTCCAGCCCCATCATCAGGCCCAGGGCGGCGGCCATGATGGCTTCCTTCAGGGTGGAGAAGTCGAGGGTCAGCATGGTGCGCTCCCGTTGGTCTCTAATCGGCGGGATGCCAGGTTTGGATGTGGCTGATGCGTTTCAGGACTTCGGAGACCAGGCCCGGGGCCTCTGGACCGAGGCTCCTGACCTGGAACTGGTCAGCGCCGGAGAGGTGGACCACATGGACCGCTGCGCCGCCCGGGAAATCCGGATGCAGGCGGAGAGGGCGACCCAGGGACTCGAGATCCAACCCCTCAAGCCAGTCCTCCGGCAGCGGTGCGGTGCGAGCGCCGGGCACCCGTGCGCCGACCTCCCGGGCCTGGACCAGCACCAGGTGCCACCGACCCTCAGCTTTCCCGCGCCAGCACAAGAAGGGGGGAAGGTTGCCGAACCCGATGCCGCCCTTACGGATGTCCGGCCAGGCCCTCAAGGAAGCCAAGCCGGCCGCGTCCGCCGCCTCCATGGCCAGCGCCCCGAGATCCGGCGAGGCGGGGGGAATCCAGGGTTCCACGCTCCACATGCCGTCGAGCATGGCAGATCGGTTAGGCTGGGCCCATGGGTACGACGCGCCGACTGAAAAGGCCCGAGATGAACAGAGGGGGAAGGCCGTGAATCCCAAGCCCGTCATCGCCACCGGCCAGCAGATCGGCGCCGGTTGGAGCCCCGCCCTGTCCGTGGCCAAGGCCCTCGCCGCCCTGGCCGAGGCCCGCCGAACCGGGGCCGAGGCGGTCTATTGGCTGGCCGACGAAGACCATGATCGGGCTGAGGTGGCGTCCGTCGTCGGCGTGACTGGGGGCCGCCTCGCCCGTCACCGGTTCCGCTTCGACGCGAGGCTGGGCACAGCCACCGGCTGGCTGCCCTGGACCTCCGTCCACCAGGCCGAGGCGGAGGCCCTCTGGGGCCCCGTACCGACGCCCGATGAGCCCACTCTGCGCGGCCATGTCCTGGCCCTGGGTCGGGCTCTCTGGGATCGCGGTCTCCGTCCCTTCTCCCCCACGAACCCCACCGTGCGCCAGCCCATCCAGGCGGAACTGGAGCGCTGGCGGAGCCTTGGCCTGGAAGCCGACCTGGTCCGGCAGGCGGGGCGGCTGGAGGCGGAAGGCGCCCCGCTGCCCCTGGATCCCCGCGTGCAGGCCGCCTGGTTCTCGCTGGACCCCCGGACCGGCCATCGCGAGCGCCTGGACCCCGGCCAAACCCTGCCCGCGGGCCGTTGGCTCAGCCCCGGGGCGGCCATCCGTCCCCTGATGCAGTCCCTGCTGATGCCCGTGGCCGCGGTGGTCCTGGGTCCTTCGGAGCGTGCCTACTGGCGGCTCTGCGAGCCTCTCTGGGAACGCGTGGACCTTCCGGCGCCGAAGATCCTTCCGCGCCCCAGTGTCTACGTGGTGCCGACGGGCTTCCATGCCACCCCGGGCCACCTGGAGGCCCTGCGCCTGGGCGCCTGGGACCGCCTCGCCGCCTGGCCGGGCGAGCTCCCAAGTTCCAAGTTCCAGACCACGAATCCGGACGAAGGGTGGCCGGCCTCCCTCCAGGCCCGATTCCGGCAGGAGCAGGAGCGCACGCGACAGCGACTGGCAAAGCTGGACCGGCGCCTGCACAGGGAAGCGGCCGCAGCCATGGTGGGCGGTGACCCCGAGCGGCTCCGCCAGGCCCTCTTCCCTTTCGGCGCCCCCCAGGAGCGGGTCATCCCGGGCCTCACCTGGCTGAGGAACGAAGCCCTGCTGGAAGCCATCCTGGCGCGCATGGACGGCGCCCCCGTGATCTTGGTGGAGGAACCATGAGCCACGATTTGGATCTGCTCGCCCTTGGCGCCCACCCCGACGACGTGGAAGTCCACGTGGGCGGGATCCTGGCCCTGGCCTCGGATCGGGGGATGAGGGCGGCCATCCTGGATCTCACCAGCGGCGACCTCGGCACCCGCGGTACCGCGGAGACCCGCCGCGCCGAGGCGCAGGAGGCGGCACGAATCCTCGGCGTGACCCGCACGGTCCTCGATTTCCCCGACGGGAGGTTCACGGAGGATGAGGCCTTCCGAATCCGCCTCATGGCGGAGATCCGCCGGATGCGGCCCCGGGTGCTGATCCTCCCCGCCCCGGACGACCGCCACCCCGATCACCGCCGGGCCCATCGCCTGGCCCGGGAAGCCGCCTACTACGCGGGTCTGAAGAACTACCCCTGCCCCGGGACGCCCTGGCGGCCGGAGGCGGTGGCCTGGGCCGGCGGCGAGAACCCGGCCCAGCCGCACCTGCTGGTCGACGTGAGCGCTGTGTGGGCCCGCCGCATGGCCGCCTTCGACGCCTTCGGGAGCCAGTTCAACCAGGATCCCTCCCAGCCCGTCACGCGGATCGCCCATCCCGCCTTCCGCCGAGGTGTCGTGGGCCGGGCCATGCACTGGGGCTCCCTGCGCATGTGCGAATGGGCCGAGGCGCTCTGGTGCGACCTGCCCGTGCCGAAGGCGCTGCTGGAACTCGTGGGACGGCTGGACCCCCCCGCATGAACCGGTTCGAATCCGACCTGTTCGCGCAGATCCAGCGCCGGGGCGATGGCGTCCATGGCCGCGTGCTGGTGGCCTGCTCGGGCGGCGGGGATTCGACCGCGCTCCTCATGCTCCTGTGGACGCTCCGGAAGAGCCTGGACCTGGATCTGGCCGTACTCCACGCGGACCACGGCCTGCGCGCGGAGTCGGGGGAGGATGCGGACTTCGTGCGCCAGCTCTGCCGCGCCCTCAACCTGGATCTCGCCGAGGCCACCCTCGGCGTCAGGGCTCACGCGGATGCCCACCGGCTTGGCCTCGAGATGGCCGCCCGGGCCCTCCGGTGGGATTGGTTCCGCCAGGAAGCCAGGCAGAGCGGCGCGACAGCCGTGGCCACGGGCCACACCCTGGACGACCACACAGAGACCGTCTTCCTGCGCCTGACCCGGGGCGGCGGCCTGGGCTGCCTGCAGCCTCTGGCGCCGCGTCAGGGCCTCCGCTGGTCGCCCCTGGCGGAGATCCGCCGCGCCGATCTGAGGTCCTACCTGGCGGCCCGGGGCATCCCCTGGCGGGAAGACGCCAGCAACGCCGAGCCCTTCACGGCGCGGAACCGCTGGCGGCCCCTCCTCGACACCCTGCGGCGAGAGGCGCCCGACCTGGACCGCCATCTGTTCGAGACCCACCTCCAGGCTGAGGAGGCCAAGCACCTGGCGGGTCTGCTCATCGCTGGCTGGGAGGGCACCCGCTGGTCCATTGCCGATCATGGAATCACCTTCCAGCGAGGCGCGTGGGCCGAGCCGGAGCTGCGCTGGACGCTGGAATGCGCCTTCCGCCGACTCGACTGGCCGCGGGAGGCGGCCCTGTTGCGGGGCCTCGCGCCCTGGCTCGCCGCGCGCCTTGAGAGGGGCCGCAAGCCTTCCTCCTGGGGGAATTTCCATCTGGATTCCGAACCAGAGGGCGATTACGTGCATCTTAGGTTCAGCCGCCTTCCGGGGCCTAGTACACTGGAAGGACACTTGGGCGAAGGCCCGAAGGAGTGACCCTTTGAATTCCATGATGAAGAGCGTGCTGGTCTGGCTGGGCATCATCGCCCTCTTGGTGCTGGCCTTCCGCCAGATCCCCCAGAACAGCCGCCAGATCGAGATCCCCTTCTCGACCTTCTACACCGAGGGCGTCAGCGGCAAGTACAAGTCCGTCACGCTCTCCGGCTTCGATGTCGAAGGCACCTACAAGCAGCCCGACAAGAACCCCAAGACTGGCGAGGTCATCGAGAAGTTCCGCACCGTGGCCCCCCCCATGCAGGACCTGGGCAAGGTCATCCTCAGCTGGAAGACCGAGGGTCAGCTCGATGAGTTCAAGGCCGCCAAGCCCAGCGAGAACAACTTCGCCTATGTGCTCATGTTCTGGGCGCCCCTGCTCGTCTTCGTGGTGCTCTGGTTCGTGTTCATGCGCCAGGCCCAGATGGGCGGCAACAAGGCCCTGAGCTTCGGCAAGGCCCGCGCCAAGGGCCTCTCCAGCAGCGCCAAGCGCGTTACCTTCGCCGACGTCGCCGGCTGCGACGAGGCCAAGGAGGAGCTGAAGGAGATCGTGGAGTTCCTGAAGGACCCCGCCAAATTCGTGAAGCTGGGGGGCAAGATCCCCAAAGGCGTCCTGCTCATGGGCCCTCCGGGGACCGGCAAGACCCTCCTGGCCCGCGCCATCGCCGGCGAGGCCAAGGTCCAGTTCTTCTCCATTTCGGGCTCGGACTTCGTGGAAATGTTCGTGGGCGTGGGCGCCAGCCGCGTGCGCGACCTCTTCGAGCAGGCCAAGAAGAGCGCCCCCTGCATCGTGTTCATCGATGAGATCGACGCTGTGGGCCGCCATCGCGGCGCCGGTCTGGGCGGAGGCCACGACGAGCGCGAGCAGACCCTGAACCAGCTGCTGGTGGAAATGGACGGCTTCGAGGGCAATGAGGGCGTCATCCTCATCGCCGCCACCAACCGCCCCGACGTGCTGGATCCCGCCCTGCTCCGCCCCGGCCGCTTCGACCGGCGCGTGGTGGTGGACCGCCCCGACGTGAAGGGCCGCCACGAGATCCTGAAGGTGCACACCACCGACAAGATCCCCCTCAGCCCGGACGTGGACCTGGAAGTCATCGCCCGCGGCACTCCCGGCTTTGCCGGCGCCGACCTGGCCAACCTCTGCAACGAGGCCGCCCTCACCGCCGCCCGCGGCAGCAAGAAGTGGGTCGAGATGATCGACTTCGAGAACGCCAAGGACAAGGTCTACATGGGCGCCGAGCGCCGCAGCCTGGTCATGACCGAGGCGGACAAGCGCATCACCGCCTACCACGAGGCTGGCCACACGGTCGTGGCCCACGTGGTGCCCGACAGCGACCCGCTCCACAAGGTCACCATCATCCCCCGGGGCCGCGCCCTGGGCGTCACCTGGCAGCTCCCGACCACGGACCGCTACAACACCACCCGCGACTACATGGAGAGCCGGATCGCCATCGCCATGGGCGGCCGCATCGCCGAGGAGATCTTCTTCAACCAGCTCAGCACCGGCGCCGCCAATGACATCCAGCAGGCCACCGAGATGGCCCGCTCCATGGTCACGGAGTACGGCATGAGCGATAAGCTGGGCCCGCTGAACTTCGGCGGCGGCCAGCACGAGGTCTTCCTGGGCCGCGACTTCGCCCAGCACCGGGAGATCTCCGAGGACACCGCCCGCCTCATCGATGTGGAGGTGCAGGAGTTCGTGCTGCGCAACTACCGCCGTGCCAAGGCCGCCATCGAGGCCCACCGCGACAAGCTGGTGGCCATCGCCGAGGCCCTCCTGGTGCGCGAGACCCTCGACGGCGAGGACATCGACATCCTCATGAAGGGCGGCACGCTGCCCCCGCCCAAGGGCGGCGGCACGCCGTCCGCCCCGGCCACCGTGGAGGGGCCAAAGACCGATCCCGGCCTGAACCCCGCCCTCAAGCCCGCGTGAAGTCCGCACCGTTTCAATGGGGACCGCTCCTGGAGGGTGGTCCCCTTTTCCTTGGCATCCTCAATCTGACGCCGGACTCCTTCAGCGACGGGGGACGCTACCTGGATCCCTCTGCGGCCCTGACCCAGGCCCGGCACCTCGTGGCCGCCGGGGCCCGCATGCTCGACCTGGGTGCCGAAAGCACCCGCCCCGGATCCGCCGTGGTGGACGCCACCACGGAATGGGGCCGCCTGGAGCCTGTCCTGGCGGCGCTGCGGGATGCTCTGCCGGACATTCCCCTCAGCCTGGACACCCGGCACGCCGCGGTGGCTGCGAAGGGCCTGGACGCAGGGATCGCCGTCATCAACGACGTGGCTGGCCTGGCCGACCCCGCCATGCTGGAGCTGGCCGCCGGCTCCGCCTGCGGCCTCATCGCCATGCGCAGCCGGTGCCAGGGCGAGGGCTTCCTCATGCCCCCCTATGATGATCCCGCCCCGAAGGACGCGTCCCTGGCCATCGCGGAGCTGATGGGGGTCCGAGACCGCTTGCGGGGCGCCGGCATCGCGGACCAGCGCGTATTGCTGGACCCCGGCTTCGGCTTTGGCACCACCTTCGCCGAGGACCTTGCCCTCTGGAACGCCCTCCCCCGGCTGCCGGAGGCGCTTGTGTGGTCCGCCGCACGAATGTGCATCGGCATCTCTCGCAAGCGGTTCCTGGTGGCCCGCGCCGGCATGTCCCTCGCCCCGGATCAACGGGACGGCCTCACGGCCGCCGCCCACGCCGAGGCTGCGGGGTGGGGATACAAAGTCTTCAGGACGCACGCCATCAGGTAAACTTCCGGCATGAGTCTCTGCTACTTCGGAACCGACGGCATCCGCGGGGTCGCCCTGCGCTCCCCCCTCACCCTGGAAGAGGTCTCCCGCTGGGGCGCCGCCTGGGCCCAGGTGGCCCGGAAAGCCGGCGTAAAGCGGATGGTGATCGGCTGGGATCCCAGGTCCAGCTCCGGCCCCATGTCCGAGGCTTTCATCCTGGGCCTCGGGATGGGCCTGAGGGTACTGGTCCTCGGCATGGTCCCGACCCCGGCCGTGGCCTGGACCGTGGCCCATCTGAGCGCGGAGGGCCCCAAGACCTGGGGTCTCATGATCTCCGCCAGCCACAATCCGCCGGAGGACAACGGCCTCAAGGGCTTCAATGAACTGGGCGAGAAGCTGGAGGAAGATCAGGAACAAGCCATCGAGGCCGCCTTCGAGGCCATCCCCGAGCCGACCACCATCTCGATCCCCCCGGAGCATCTGGATCTCGGGCCCTACCTGAGGCACCTGGGCGGCATTGACCTGCCCCGGAACTTCGGCGTGGTCATCGACTGCGCCCATGGAGCCACGGCGGAGGCGGCCCAGGAGCTCTTCCGGGGCCCTGCCATCGACTGGATCGGTGTGCCCGCCGATGGCCCTTCCATCAACGTGGGCGTGGGTTCCACGCATCTCAACGCCCTGTCCGCAGCCGTGGTGGCTCGCGGCGCCCAGC
Source organism: Geothrix sp. SG200 (assembly GCF_022808935.1). Classification (GTDB taxonomy): domain Bacteria; phylum Acidobacteriota; class Holophagae; order Holophagales; family Holophagaceae; genus Geothrix; species Geothrix alkalitolerans. The sequence continues at coordinate 993,691 of NZ_JAKZFR010000001.1, read as the reverse complement.
TGGGCATCGCCTTCGACGGTGACGGAGACCGCTGCCTGCTGGTGGATGGGCGGGGCGACCTGGTGGACGGCGACCAGATGGTATGGCTGCTCGCCCAGGACCGCAAAGCCAGCGGGGACGCGCCGCCAGGCGTGGTGGGCACCGTGATGACCAACGGGGGCCTTGCCCAGGCCCTGGCCAGTGCGGAGATCCCCTTCGTCCGCACCCCCGTGGGGGACAAGTTCCTGCTGCGGGAGATGGCCAAGCGAGGCTGGGATCTGGCCGCGGAGGCCTCGGGGCACCTCATCCAGAAGCGCGTGGGCCCCAGCGGTGACGGCATGGCCGCCGCCCTCGGCATCCTCCGCGCGCTCTTGCATCGGCCTGCGGATCGCCGCTGGGCCTGGGCCTTCCGCCCCTGGCCCCAGCGTCTGGTGAATGTGGTCGCCAGAGACCGCCGCGATGTGGCGGCCTGCACGGACCTGGTCGCCGCCATGGCCGCCATCGACGCCCGCTGGGGCGAAGGCGTGCGCCAGGTGGTGCGCTGGTCCGGGACGGAGCCCAAGCTCCGCCTCATGGTGGAAGCCCAGGAGACCGCCTGGGTGGACCAGGCCCTCCACGAGCTCGAGACCGCCGCCCGCCGCGACCTGGCTCTGGCCTAGGAGCGGACATGGCCCCGGATGTCCGCCGCCCCGTCGACCGCTGGCTGGTGCTGTTCGCACTCGCGCTGGTGGCGGTCGGCATGGTGTGGATCTACTCCGCCTCCGCCATCAAGGCTTCCCAGAACCACGCGGCGGCCACCGCCTTCCTGACCCGCCAGCTCATGGGCGGCGTCATCGGCATCGCCTTCATGCTGGCGCTCTCCCAGGTGGACCTGGCGCCGCTCCAAGACCATTCCCGCCCGCTCCAGATCACGTACGGGATCCTGGTGCTCCTGCTGGTGGCGGTGCTCCTCTTCGGCCCCAAGGTCAACGGCGCCCACCGCTGGATCCGCCTGGGGGCCATGAGCCTCCAACCCTCGGAGCTGTTCAAGCCCCTGTCGGTGCTCCTCGCCGCCGGTTGGATGGTGCGCCACCGCGAGGCCTGGTCGAGCCATCGCGACGCCCTGCCCAAGCTCCTGGGCCTGGCCGGCATCATGCTGGTTCCTCTGGCTCTCATCCTGCGCGAGCCTGACTTCGGGACCTCGTTCCTCATTGTCTTCGTGACGTTGATGGTGGTCTTCCTCGGCGGTGCTCCGAAGTGGATCTTCGCCGTGGCCATCCCCGTCCTGGGCGCGCTGGGAACCGCCTTCGTGGTGCTGTCGCCCTACCGCCTGGCCCGGGTGACGAGCTTCCTCAATCCCTCGGCGGACCCTCTCGGCAAGGGGCATCAGGCGCTCCAGAGCCTTGTGGCTGTCGGCAACGGCGGCTTCATGGGCGTGGGGCTCGGCGGCGGCAAGCAGAAGCTCTTCTTTCTTCCCGAGGCGCACACGGATTTCATCTACGCGGTGATCGCCGAGGAAGCCGGCCTGATCGGGACTGTGGCGATCCTGGCGCTCTTCCTCGCGATCCTCTGGCGCGGCCACCGCATCGCCCGGCGCGTGAACGACCCGTTCCTGAAGTTGTGCGCCATGGGCTTTGTACTGCTGCTGGTGGTGCAGGCTCTGATGAACATGAGCGTGGTGCTGTCCCTGGCCCCCAACAAAGGCATCCCCCTGCCCTTCATATCCTTCGGCCCCAACAGCCTCATCGCCAGCCTGGTCTGCCTGGGGCTCCTGCTGGCCATCAGCAAGGAGGCCGGTTCAGCCTAGCTGGATCGGCTCGTCATCATCCTCATCCACCAGGATGATGTTGGAGCCGCCGCCGAGCAGCACCGCGTCCTCGTACATGTTCTTGAGCTTGGGCTCGAAACGGTCTGCCTGGGCCAGGCGCGGGTCGGGCTTCAGGTCCAGGGCCAGGCGCACGAGACCGCGGAGCGCGGCCGTTTCGAGCCCCAGGATCGCCGCATGGATCTTCAGGGGGTTGCCTGCTTCGGAGCTCCTGGTGCGGGTCGTGCTTACGAGAACGTCTCCCTCCCATCGCAGTTCCATCACGAGCGGCCGCAGATTCAACGGCTTGACCTGCTTGCGGCCCTCGATCCGCCCCTCTTTCTCCCAGAGCCATTCCGTCGCGGACAAGAAGCCCCTGGTCCGCTGCCTGGCGCCGTTCGCCAGGTCCGCGGGACAGGTCCAGCGCCAATGGGAAGCCTCGGCCAAGTCTGCCAACGACGAAGCGTAGGGGGGATGGGGCTCCCAGCGGTGGATCCGCAGGCCTTCTGGAAGGCGGTTGTTCAGGGCTGACATCAGAGCCTCGGGCGAACCGGAGGGTTCCACCCGGAGGACCACCGCCGCCCATTCGCAGAGCCCACCAGCCCCTGAGGGAAGCGGCAGTTCGAGATGCAGCGCTGGGCGGGGCCGCTTGCCAAGATCCAACGCCAACCGGATTCCCTCGAGGCGGAAGGCCTGGAGGAGAAGCGCATGCACCTCGCCCTCATCGAAATCGATGGCCTCGCCCTCTTTCGCATAGCCCACACGCACGCAGGCGCGCCGGGTGTCCAGCTGCCACGTCGCTTCGCGCCGCTTCTGGGACCGGGACGCCAGAGGCGCCAGGAGCGCGGAGATCTGCTGGAAGGATTGCGGGTCTGCAAGGTGGCGATCGGCGCGAACCAGGCAGGCCCCTTCTTCGATCAGGTCCTCTTCCACCAAAGATTGGATGAGGGCCGCCGGGTCGGCGTGCTTTCCGCGCAAGGCGTCCTGAAGGGCCCGCAGAGCGGCTGGTTCGCGGCTGGCTGATCCCTGCTCCATGGCGGCCAGAAGCGCCGAGAGACGGGCCTGCCGGGCCAAGGCCTCTGCGGGGATGGAGGGATGGTGAGTGCGCGCGTCCACGACTCCAGAATAGTGACGCCGAACCGGATGCGCCGATGAAACCCCACTTGGATGGGCGTGCAGAAATCGAGAAAGAATTCACCTCGTTACCGAGAAGAGGTGTTGGGATTTCCACATCCTTTGTGGGAAGCGCGACTGCAATCCGGAAGAATTCCTTCCATCTCAAGCCACTTGGGTCCGTGCTGATTTTTGGTGGCAGGTTCCCGCCTGCGGCGGCAGTTGACAGCTGTCGTCGGACTCGTTCCAACGAACATTCGGACACACCCTTTGCCTTCCGCCTGCGGACCCGCCAAGCTGGAATCCACATGATCCATGACCCTTACATCGTCCCTCCCCTGCCGGCCTCCTGGCCGTACGAACCCGGCAAGCCGCTCAAGCCGCTGGGCTGCCGCGTCAACCTCGACCTGCCCGGTCTGGGCGGTGGCTGGCGCATCTGCACGCCGGGCGGGCAGCTCATCACAGGCGAGGCCGTTCCCCTGGAAGGCGCCTTCGGCCGCGGGGGTATCCTGCGCGTCGGCGACCTCGTGATGCGCCCCTACCGCCGCGGCGGCCTCCTGCGCCACTTGAACGAGCGGACCTACCGCACCCACCTTCGGTTCGCCGCGGAGCACGCGGTCCACCGCGGCCTCTGGGAGGCCGGCTTCCCCACCGTCGAGCCGCTCGGCTATGCCTGGCGCCCCAGCGGTCTCGGAGTGGAAGGCGTGCTCTTCACGCGGTTGGCCGAAGGCGATGCCTGGCCGCGCCGGTGGGACTTGAGCCTCGAACGGGCCGGGGACATCCGGCGTGCCATCGCCGCCCTCGGCGAATGGGGCCTGTGGTCGCCCGATCTGAACGCCACCAACATCCTCCTGCCTCCCGGCGGCGGAGCCCTGGTCCTCGATTGGGATCGGGCCCAGTTCGAGCCCTCAGGCACCGACCTGCAGCCCCGCTACCGCCGACGGCTCGAACGCAGCCTCCAGAAGCTGAATGCGCCTGCGGAGGCCCTGGCCGTCATTGGATCTGCACCGCTTCCTTGATGAGCACCGGCTTCACGGGCAGGTTCAGGAAGTCGCTGCGCTTGTTGCTGGTCTTGACGGCCTTGATGCGATCCACCACGTCCATGCCCTTGATGACCCGGCCGAACACGCAGTAGCCCCATGTCTTGTCGTTGGCCTTGCCCTTGAAGTCCAGCGAGGGGTTGTTCACCACGTTGATGAAGAACTCCGCGGCGGCGCTGTGGGGATCCGGCGTCCGCGCCATGGCCACGGTGCCCCGCTTGTTCTTGAGCCCCGCCGCCAGGGCACGGTCGGCCTCATTGGGGATGGAGGCATCCGTGCGCTTCTTCCCGAGGTAGTCCACGTAGCCGCCGCCCTGGATCATGAACCCTGGAATGACGCGGTGGAAGATCGTGCCGTTGTACTGGCCCTTCCTCACGTACTTCAGGAAGTTCTCCACGGTGCGGGGCGCCGCCTGCGGCTCCAGCTCCATGACGATCACGCCCATGGACGTGGTGAGCTTCACCTGGGGCTTGGGGCCCGCGCTCAGGGCCATGGCGGCGAAGGACAGGAGGGCGGCGATCAAAGGTCGCATCGGGGATTCTCCAGGGGGGGTTCTCCAGCATAGCGTCACCTCTCCCCTGGTGCGCCAGAGGACAGACCCACCGTTGCAGGCAGATCGCCGGCGGCGTAGGGTGGAAGCCTCGCCACACGATATTTGAGGGAGCTGCCATGCCCGCCACCCAGCTCACCGTGAACGGCCGCGCCCGGACCGTGGACGCCGACACCGACACGCCGCTTCTCTGGGTCCTCCGGGACAACCTCGGGCTCACCGGCACCAAGTTCGGGTGCGGCCAGGGCGTCTGCGGCGCCTGCACGGTGCACCTGGACGGCCAGGCCGTGAAGTCCTGCCAGACGAGCCTGAAGGAGGCTGCCGGTCGCAGCGTCGTCACGGTGGAGGGCCTGTCGAAGGATCGCTCCCATCCCGTGCAGAAGGCCTGGATCGCCGAGGACGTGGCCCAATGCGGCTACTGCCAGCCGGGCATGATCATGACCGCCGCGGCCCTGCTCAAGCGCAAGGCCCATCCCACAGACCACGACATCGACGAGGCCTTCGCCGACCACATCTGCCGCTGCGGAACCTACCCCCGCATCCGCAAAGCCGTGAAGCGCGCCGCCGGAGGTGTGCAATGACCAGCCGGCGCGACTTCCTGAAGGTGACCGGCGCCGCGGGCGCGGGACTCGTGCTCGGACTCCACCTCGAAGCCAGACCCCGGTCTGGAGAGACCACCAAAACCGCCTTCCACCCCAACGCCTTCCTCACCATCCGTCCGGATGGCACGGCGCAGATCACCGTCCCCAAGACGGAGATGGGCCAGGGCGTGCGCACGGCCCTGCCCCTGGCCGTGGCCGAGGAACTGGACCTCGACTGGTCGAAGGTCGAGGTCGTCACCGGCCAGCCCGGCCCGGAGTTCAAGTCCATGCAGACCGGCGGAAGCACCAGCGTGAGCACCACCTGGACGCCCCTGCGCAAAGCCGGAGCAGCCGCCCGCGAGATGCTCAAGGCCGCCGCGGCCGCCCGGTGGAAGGTGGGAACCGCCCAGTGCCGCACCGAGAGAGGATTCGTGCTTGGGCCTGACGGGCAGAAGCTCGGCTATGGCGACCTCGCCGGAGCCGCGGCGAAGCTGCCTGTGCCGAAGGACGCCCCTCTGAAGAAAGCCGCGGACTACCGCCTGGTCGGCAAGCGCACGCCCCGATTCGACGGCCCAGCCATCGTCACCGGCAAGGCCATCTTCGGCCTGGATGTGCGCCGCCCGGGCCAGCGCTTCGCCGCTGTGTTGCGCTGCGCCGTGATCGGAGGGCAGCCGAAGGCCTGGGATGATGCCAAGGCCAAGGCCGTGCGGGGCGTGAAGGCCGTGGTGAAGGTGCCCACGGGCCTGGCCGTGATCGCGGACAGCACCTGGGCCGCCTTCAAGGGCCGGGACGCCCTGGCCGCCACGACCACCTGGGAAGAGGGAGCCGCGCGGGATTTCAGTTCCTCTGCACTCGCGGCCAAGATGAAAGCCGCCCTCACGGGCCCCGCCGACGACGCCCGCCGCGAAGGTGATCCCGCCAAGGTCCTGGCCGCAGCCGCCAAGGTGCTGGAGGCGGAGTACAGCTTCCCCTACCAGGCCCACGCCACTGTGGAGCCCATGAACGCCACGACTGCCCTGAGCGAGGGCGCGGCTGAGATGTGGATGGGCAGCCAGTCGCCGAACCGGGCTCAGGAGCGGGCCGCGGCCACCTTGGGGCTCAAGCCAGAGCAGCTGAAGGTGAATGTCGCCCTCATCGGCGGCGGCTTCGGGCGCCGGCTCGGCACAGACTTCAGCACCGAGGCCGCCCAGGTGGCCAAGGCCGCCGGCGGCGGGCCCATCCAGGTGGTGTGGGACCGGGAGGACGACCTCCGCCATGACCTGCACCACCCCGCGACGCTCCACCGCCTGCGGGCGGGGATCGACGGCGCGGGTGCCCTCGCGGCCTGGACCCACCGCATCGCCGGTCCCGCCGTGCTGCGCTCCTGGACCGGAGGCCAGAAGGCACCTTCGCAAGCCACCACGGAGACCAACGGCGCCTACGACATCCCCTACGCCATCCCTGCCGTCGCCGTGGACTTCGCGGAGGTCGAGGCGCCCACGCCCCTGGGATGGTGGCGCGGCATCCAGATCGTGCCCAACGTCTTCGCCCGGGAGTGCTTCCTGGACGAAGTGGCCCACGCGCTCGGAAAGGACCCGCTCCGCTTCCGACTTGATCTGCTCGGCAATCGGGGCATCGTCAAATTCGGCCGGGACAAGGCCGACATCCGTCGCCTGAAGAAGGTGCTGGAGGTGGCCGCCGCCAAGGCCGGCTGGGGCCGGAAGCTGCCCGCGGGCCGCGGCCTGGGCCTCGCCTGCCACGCCTACGACGGCCGCACCTACGCCGCCGAGGTGGCGGAGGTCTCCGTGGTGAAGGGCCGGCTCAAGGTCCACAAGGTCACCTGCGCCGTGGACTGCGGCCTGGTGGTGAACCCGTCAGGCCTCGAGTCCCAGGTGGAGGGCGGCATCGCCTTCGGCCTCTCCGCGTTGTTCTCTCAGATCACCTGGGAGAAGGGCCGCACGGTGCAGACGGGCTATCACGACTTCCCCGTGCTCCGCCTGGCGGACATGCCTGTGGTCGAGACCCATGTGATCCCCAGCGCCGAGGCCCCATCCGGCATGGGCGAACCCCCGGTGCCGGTGGCCATCCCAGCGGTGCTGAACGCGGTCTTCGCGGCCACTGGGAAACGGATCAGGAAAGTTCCCATTGAAGATGGATTGATCTAGTTTTTCATATCGCACCCTCGCTGGAGAAAGGGCGTAGCATGGGGGCCGCCATCCCAGATGGAGGTGCCCATGGCGGAGTACACCCTCTCGGTCAACGGCCAGTCCCATACGGTCGAAGCCTCCCCGGACATGCCCCTGCTGTGGGTGCTCCGCGACCGCATCAAGCTCACGGGCACCAAGTTCGGGTGCGGGCAGGGCCTCTGCGGCGCCTGCACCGTCCACCTGGGCGGGGAGGCCGTGCGGTCCTGCGTGACGCCGGTGAGCGACGTCGGCACCAAGCGCATCACCACCATCGAGGGCCTGGACCCTCACAGCGCCCACCCCCTTCAGAAGGCCTGGATCGAGGTGGACGTCGCCCAGTGCGGCTACTGCCAGACGGGCCAGATCATGACCGCCGCGGCCCTCCTGGCCAGGCATCCCAAGCCCACGGACCGGGACATCGACCAGGCCATGGGCGAGAACGTCTGCCGCTGCGGCACCTACCTGCGGATCCGCGAGGCCATCCACCGGGCCGCAGGCCAGCGGAAGGAGGTGGCCCCATGAGCACCACCCGCCGTGACTTCCTCAAGACCACCGGCGCCCTGACCCTGGCCTTCGCCCTGCCTGTGCGGCTGAAAGGCGCGGCGGCGCAGCCCACGGAATCCGCCTTCCAGCCCAGCGGCATGCTCCGCATCGACCCGGACGGCTCCGTCACCATCTGGGCCACGCGCACGGAAATGGGCCAAGGCGTCCGCACCAGCATGGCCATGGCCATCGCCGAAGAGCTTGAGGCGGACTGGTCCCGCGTGAAGATCCTCCAGGCCTCCACCGCACCGAGGTTCGGCGACCTCGGCGTCACCGGCGGCAGCCAGACCACCCTCTCCACCACCCAGGCCCTGCGCAAGGTGGGCGCCCAGGCCCGGGAGATGCTTCTCCAGGCCGGCGCGGACACCTGGGGCGTGGCCAAGTCCGAGTGCCTTGCCCGGGGCGGCCACATCCAGCACCCGCCCACGAAGCGGAGCCTGGCCTATGGCGAGCTGGCGGCCCGCGCCGGCAAGCTTACGCCACCGCCGGAGCCGCCGCTGAAGGCGCCCAAGGACTTCCGGATCCTCGGCAAGGATGCACGGCGCCTGGACGGCCCCGACATCGTGGCCGGAAAAGCCCAGTTCACCACGGACCTGCACCTGCCTGGCATGCTCGTGGCCAGCATCGAGCGCTGCCCGGTGTTCGGCGGGAAGGTGAAGTCCTTCGACGCCTCGGCCGCCCGGAAGGTGCCCGGCGTGAAGCAGGTGCTGGAGGTGCCCAGCGGCGTGGCCGTATTCGGCGAGGACACCTGGGCGGCCTTCGCGGGTCGCGAGGCCCTGAAGGTCCAGTGGGACGAGGGGCCGGCCGCCAAGATGGACAGTGCCTCCATCCGCAGGCAGTACGAGGAACGGCTCAAGACGCCCGGCAAGGTGGTGCGCCAGGCCGGTGATGCCGCCCAGGCCCTGCCGAAGGCCGCCAAGCGCATCAAGGCCACCTACGACGCGCCCTTCCTGGCCCACGCGACCATGGAGCCCATGGTCGCCGTGGCCGACGTGAAGCCTGGCCGCTGCATGATCTGGGCGCCCACCCAGGCCCCGGGCATGGCCCTGCCCGCCGTCGAACAGATCACCGGCCTGAAGGCCGACCAGATCGAGATCCAGGTCATGCTGGCGGGCGGCGGCTTCGGCCGCCGGGCCATGGCGGACTTCATCGCGGACGCCGTGGCCTGCTCCAAGGCCGTCGGCGCCCCCGTGAAGGTGCAGTGGACGAGACCCGACGATTTCCGGCACGACGGCTACCGCCCTGCCACGCTGCACGAACTGGAGGCGGGCCTGGACGCCCAGGGGCGGCCCTTGGCCTGGATGCACCGGTTCGTGGGGCCTTCCATCGCCGCCTCGAACCACTTCCCCTGGCCACCGGAGGCCACCGAGCTGGCGGGCGCAGCGGACCTGGCCTACGACATTCCGAACTTGCACGTGGAGTGGGGCCAGAGCGACACGCCCGTGCCCATCTGGTTCTGGCGCGCCGTGCCCGCCAGCTTCAATCCCTTCGTCACCGAGTGCTTCCTGGATGAGCTGGCCCACGCGGCCGGCAAGGACCCCCTGGCCTTCCGGCTGGCGCACTTGCCGAAGGCCCCCCTGAAGCTGGGCCAGCACACCTTCGATCCCGCCCGCTACCGCGCCGTGCTGGAGCTGGCCGCGGCCAAGGCCGGGTGGCGCACCCGCAAGCTGCCCAAGGGCCGGGGCCGAGGCATCGCGGCGCACGCCTACCTGGACTGCGGCACCTATGTGGCCCAGGTGGCGGAGGTGGAAGCCAAGGCGGGCGGCGGCATCCGCGTCCATCGCGTGGTCTGCGCCGTGGACTGCGGCATGACGCTGAACCCGGGGAACGTGAAGGCTCAGATGGAGGGCGGCATCGCCTTCGGTCTCAGCGCGGCCCTCTACGACGAGATCACCCTCAAGGATGGCCGCGTGACCGCCGACAGCTTCTCGGACCATCCGATCCTCCTGCTCCCGTCCATGCCCAAGGTGGAGGTCCACATCGTGCCCAGCGAACTGCCGCCGGGTGGCGTGGGCGAGCCGGGCCTGCCGCCACTGGCGCCCGCCGTGGCCAACGCGGTGTTCGCGGCCACCGGCATGCGCCTGCGCAGCCTGCCACTCCTTCCCCCGGCGCTGCGCAAGGCCTGATCGCAGGGCATAATCCCCTCATGCACAAGGAACTCCAGGACATCCTGGCGCTCGTCCGGGGCCGCGGAACGCCCGTGGCCCTGGCCACGCTGGTCCGCGTCGAAGGCTCCAGCTACCGCCGCCCCGGCTCCCGGCTTCTGACTGATGGCGAGCGGATCCTGCGCGGCTCCCTCAGCGGCGGTTGCCTCGAAGGCGAGGTCATGGCCCGCGCCCGGGAGGCCCTTGCCGACAGCCAACCCCGCCTGCTCCGCTACGACCTGCGGGGCGACGCGGATCTGGTCTGGGGCAGCGGCAGCGGCTGCGAGGGCCTGCTGGACATCCTGGTGGAACGCCTCGATCCCGCCACGCCACCCGAGTGGCTGGCCTGGGTCGAGCGGGCCCTCGGCTCGCGAACCCATCTCACCCTCCACACCGACCTGACTCCCGATCACTTGGGTATGCGCAGCATCTCCAACCAGCCGGACGCGCCGACATCCGGCTTCACCGAGACCTTCACCCCGGCGATCGCCCTTTGGATCCTGGGCGCCAGCGACGACAGCCGGCCCCTGGTGCGGATGGCCAAGGAGCTGGGCTGGCGGGTGGGCCTGCTGGATCACCGGCCCGCTTTCGCCCGGCCTGAGCGCTTCCCCGAGGCGGACGCCGTTCTCTCGGGCCATCCGGCCCAGCGGATCCCTGGGCTGGGACTGGACGCGCGCAGCGCGGTGGTCCTCATGACCCACAATTACTTGAAGGATCTGGAGGCCCTGCGCGCGCTGGCGGCTTCAGGAGCCAGCTATCTCGGCCTCATGGGCAGCCGAGCCCGTAGCGCGAAGATCCGCGAGGAGCTCGCCGCGGAAGGCATCTTCCCTGGAGACCGCCTGCACAGCCCTGTGGGCCTGGACCTGGGCGCGGAGGATCCCGAAACCATCGCCCTTGCGGTGCTGGCTGAGATCCAGGCCTCCTTCCGAGGTCGGACCGGCAACTCCTTGCGCGCCACGCGCACCACGGTATCGGCCCCGTGACCGCAGCCATCATCCTCGCCGCGGGCGAGGGCCGCCGCATGGGCCGCCCCAAGGCCCTGCTGCCCTACGAGGGAGAGACGCTCCTCCGCCGCGCCACCCGGACCGCCCTGGAAGCCGGATGCAGCCCGGTGATCGCCGTGGTGGGCGATTGGAACCCGGGGCTCGAGGGTCTCGATGTGCTGCCCGTCATCAACCCTGAGGCCGCGGAAGGCATGGCCAGTTCCATCCGGACGGGCATCGCCGCCCTCCCGCCGAAGACCCCGGCCGTCCTGATCCTCACGGTGGACCAGCCTGCTGTGGACACCTTCCTTCTGCGCCGCCTCCTGGCCCTGGCCGCCACCGACCCCGACCGTCCCGCCGCCTGCGCCTACGCGGGCACCCTCGGCATCCCGGCGGTGCTGCCCCGGCGCTGCTTCCCCGACCTACTCGCGCTGCGCGGAGACGTAGGCGCCAAGGCCATCCTCCTGCGGGAAGCCGCGCAAGGCCTCCCCTTCTCCGAAGGCGCCCGCGACCTGGACTTCCCCGAGGACCTTCCCCCGGACAGCATCAGGCGCTGAGGGCGGGCTCTGCCCGACCGAGGCGCGGGGGCCCGGGGGGACATCGCGAGCGAAGCGAGCAGGCGGTCCCCCCGGACAGCATCAGGCGCTGAGGGCGGGCTCTGCCCGACCGAGGCGCGGGGGCCCGGGGGGACATCGCGAGCGAAGCGAGCAGGCCTCCGCCTGGCGCCTCGCTCCCGCGAGGCTCCTGCTTCCGCTACGCGGCTCGCAGAGGCGGAGCCTCCCCCCCGGACAGCATCAGGCGCTGAGCGGGGGCTTCTTCTGCAGGTGGTCGTAACGCTTGCGCGCCTGCTCCAGCTCGGACAGGTGGGTGCCGGCCCACTCGCACAGGGCACCGAGGGGTCCGATCAGCGTGTGACCCAGCTTTGTCAGCTCGTACTCCGTGCGGGGCGGCACCTCTGGATAGACATGCCGGGACACGAGTCCGTCCCGCTCGAGCTTCCGGAGAGTCTGGGTGAGCATCTTCTGGCTGATGCCGCCCACCTGGCGGTGCAGGTCGCCGTAGCGCTGCTTCCCCTTCGCCAGCAGGTAGATGAGCAGGGTGGTCCACTTGTCCGCGATGAGATCCAGCGCTTGGCGCGTGGGGCATTGGGCGCTCAGGACGTTGGGTTCGAGGGAGCAGGCTTTACGAACCATGGGGTTCCTACCTTCCGAAATAGTGCCTACTTTCTTTTGGAATGTAAGCTTCCTAAGTTTGGGTCACGGGCCGATTGAATGCAATCGTCCAGATAGGAGCCAAAGATGACCCAGATCTCCATCGTGTTCCACAGCGGCTACGGCCACACCAAGGTGCTGGCCGAGCAGGTCAAGGCCGGTGCTGAGACCGTGCCAGGCGCCAAGGCCACGCTCATCCCCGTCGAGGACATCGAGGCGCACTGGGGGGACCTGGAGGCGGCGGACGCCATCGTCTTCGGCAGCCCCACCTACATGGGCAACGTGAGCGGCCCCTTCAAGACCTTCATGGACGCCAGCTCCAAGCCTTGGTACGAGCGCAAGTGGAAGGACAAGCTGGCGGCCGGGTTCACCATCAGCGGCAGCCCCAGCGGCGACAAGCTGAACACCCTCCAGTCGCTGATGATCTTCGCCATGCAGCACGGCATGGTGTGGATCGGCACGGCGGACCTCCCCGGCAGCGAGGAGGGCATCAACCGGCTGGGCAGCTTCAGCGGCCTCATGGCCCAGGCCGGCCAGGTGGCCCCTGAGGTCGAGCCCAACGAGGCGGACCGCAGGAGCGCGATGCGCCTGGGCCAGCGCCTGGCCGAGGCCTCCGTGCGCTGGGCCAAGGGTGCCTGACGAAGGCCACGGCGAGGCTGAAGCGATTGTCATGACCGGGAACCCCTCCAGATCCGTTAACCTGGAGGGGTTCCGCAGGAGCCTCCGAATGTCCGATCTCATCCAGCACCTGACCGACCAGACCTTCACCGAGGGCGTCGCCCATGGCTACACGGTGGTGGACTTCTGGGCCCCCTGGTGCGCACCCTGCCGCGAGCTGGCTCCCCTCACCGAGACTCTGGCCGCGGAGCTCGCGGGCAAGGTCCGTTTCGCCAAGCTGAACGTGGACGATTTCACTCCCCTCTCCGAGCAGTACGACGTCCTCAGCATGCCGACCCTGGTGATCTTCAAGGATGGCGAACCGATCGACCGGATCGTGGGCTCCATGCCCATCGACCAGCTGCGGGCCCGTATCCAGCGGTCCATCTGAAGCTCATTCCCACATCTGAATCCGAGGTAACCGTGAGCATCATTCCCGGCGACAGCCTGCTCCAACAGCTGAACTGGCGCTACGCCACCAAGAAGTTCGACCCTGCCAGGAAGATCTCTCCCGCGGACTGGGCGAGCCTCGAAGAGGCCCTGATCCTTACGCCTTCCAGCTACGGCCTCCAACCCTGGAAGTTCATCGTGGTCACTGACCCGGCCCTCAAGGCCAAGCTGCGCCCCGCCTCCTGGAACCAGTCCCAGGTCGAGGACTGCAGCCACCTGGTGGTCCTCACCGCCAAGCAGGACATCACCGAAGCCGATGTGGACCGCTTCGTGGCCCGCATCGCCGAGGTGCGTGGCGTCTCCACCGAGAGTCTGGCCGGCTACAAGGGCTACATGGTGGGCGACCTGGTGAAGGGTCCCCGCCACGCCGTCATCCAGGAATGGGCCGCCCGTCAGACCTACATCGCCATGGGCAACCTGCTGACCGCCGCCGCCCTGCTGGGCGTGGACGCCTGCCCCTTCGAGGGCATCGAGCCCGCCAAATACGATGAGATCCTGGGCCTCAAGGGCAGCGGCTACACCACCATCAGCGCTTGCCCCCTGGGCTACCGGGCGGCGGACGACAAGTACGCCGCCACCCCCAAGGTCCGGTTCGAAGCCAAGGACGTCGTCGAACATCGCTGAGCGGGCAGACCAAAGCACGCGCAGAGGGTAGCTGGGAGGACGGAGGCCGCAGAGGCGAAGGAAAATCCTTCCTCTGCGGCCTCCGCCTTCTCATTCTTTTCTTTGCGAGAGTATTTCGTCCTCGTGGCTTCCACTGGCATCCAAGGAGCAGCCCTATGCTGACCCGCACACTCGGAACCCAAGGACTCACGGTGTCCGCCCTGGGCCTCGGCTGCATGGGCATGTCGGACTTCTACGGCCATCGAGATGATGCCGAATCCACCGCCACCCTCCGCCACGCCGTGGACCGGGGCGTCACCCTCTTCGACACGGCCGATGTGTACGGCCCCCACACCAATGAGGTCCTGGTGGGCAGGGCCCTGGCTCCGGTGCGGGACAAGGTGGTCATCGCCACCAAGTTCGGCATCGTGCGCGACCCGGCCAATCCCGCGGCTCGGGGCGTCTGCGGGCGTCCCGACTACGTCCGCAGCTCATGCGACGCCAGCCTGAAGCGCCTGGGCGTGGAGATCATCGACCTCTACTACCAGCACCGGCAGGATCCCGAGGTTCCCGTGGAGGACACCGTCGGCGCCATGGCAGAGCTCGTGAAGGCCGGGAAGGTCCGCTTCCTGGGCCTGTCCGAGGTGAGCCCCGCCACCCTGCGCCGGGCCCACGCGGTGCACCCCATCAGCGCCGTGCAGTCCGAGTATTCGCTGTGGACCCGCGATCCCGAAGGCGGGCTGATCCAGGCATGCCGGGAGCTGGGTGTGGGTCTTGTGCCCTACAGCCCCCTGGGCCGCGGCTTCCTCACGGGCCAGATCAAGCGCTTCGAGGACTTCGAGCCGGACGACTACCGCCGGGACTCGCCCCGCTTCCAGGGGGAGAACTTCCAGAAGAACCTGGACCTGGTGGCCCGCCTCCAGGACATGGCGGCCGCCCGGGGCTGCACGGCCTCCCAGCTGGCCCTGGCCTGGGTGCTGGGCCAGGGGGGCGATGTCGTGCCCATCCCCGGCACCAAGCGACGGGATCGCCTGGACGAGAACCTGGGAGCCCTGGACCACGTGCTCTGCCCCGGCGAGCTCGTGGAACTCGGCGGCCTCTTCCCTCCGGGCGCCGCCGCGGGGGCCCGCTACCCCGAATCGATGATGCATCTGGTGGGCCGCTAGCATCCAAGGACACGGGAGGCGCCATGGCCCGCCGTACGGATGTCCCAGCTGACAATGTCCCAGGCCCCTTTTTCGTGGACCGCACCTGCATCGACTGCGGCACCTGCTATCAGTTCGCCCCAGAGACCTTCGAGGGCGGTGAGGACCGCGCGCGGGTGCACGCGCAGCCCGGCGATGCCCAGGCGCGCCTGCGGGCCGCCATGGCCCTGGTGGCCTGCCCGGTGGGGTCCATCGGGACGGACGACCGGACCGATGTCCCCGCGGCGACGAGGGCCTTCCCGCACCCTGTGGCGGAGGGCGTCTATTTCTGCGGCTACACCAGCGAGAAGAGCTTCGGCGCCTGGAGCTACCTGATCCGGCGGCCCGGGGGCAATGTGCTGGTGGATTCCCCCCGGGCCTCCGAGCCGCTCATGAAGAACCTGGAGACCCTGGGTGGCGTCGCAACCATGGTCCTCAGCCACCGGGATGATGTGGCCGACCATGCGGCCTACCACGCCCGGTTCCAGTGCGAACGGATCATGCACGTGGCGGACGGCTTCACCGGACTGGAGCACCCGGTGGACGGCGACGAGCCCATCCTGCTGGCAGAGGACCTCCTCCTCATCCCCACCCCGGGCCACACGGCCGGGAGCGTGTGCCTGCTGCACCGGGACATCCTCTTCACCGGCGACCACCTCTGGTGGAACCCGGTCCAGGGGCGCCTCTCGGCCTCGCGCACCTACAATTGGCACAGCTGGGCGCAACAGCTTGACAGTCTGCAAAGGCTGCTCGCCTTCGAGTTCACCTGGGTGCTGCCGGGGCACGGGAGCATCCACCACGCAAATTCCCCGGCGGCCATGCGGGCCGATCTGCAACGGGCCCTGGCTCTCCTCCGCCGGTCTTGATCGCCGTCCCGGGCGGGCCGTGGGAAACTAGGGGCCCTCCGTCGGAGTCCCCCATGACCACCGCATCCGAAGCCCCCGTCCTTTCCGCGCCCCGCGGCACCCACCTGCACTGCAAGGGCTGGGTGCAGGAGGCGGCCCTGCGGATGCTCATGAACAACCTGGATCCCGAGGTGGCCGAGCGCCCCGAGGACCTGGTGGTCTATGGCGGCCTGGGCAAGGCGGCCCGCAATTGGGACTGCTTCCATGCCATTGTGAAGGAGCTGAAGCACCTGAACGATGACGAGACGCTGCTGGTGCAGAGCGGGAAGCCCGTGGGCGTGGTGAAGACCCACCCCGATGCGCCCCGCATCCTCATCGCGAACTCCAATCTGGTGCCCAAGTGGGCCACCTGGGAGCACTTCCGCGAGCTCGACCAGAAGGGCCTGATGATGTACGGCCAGATGACCGCCGGGAGCTGGATCTACATCGGCAGCCAGGGCATCGTGCAGGGCACCTACGAGACCTTCGCCGAGGCGGCCCGCCAGCACTTCAAGGGCACGCTGGCCGGCACCTGGACGCTGACCGCCGGCCTGGGCGGCATGGGCGGCGCCCAGCCCCTGGCCGTCACCATGAACGGCGGCGTCGCCCTCTGCGTGGAAGTGGACCAGACCCGGATCCAGAAGCGCCTGGACACCCGCTACCTGGACGAGTGGACGGACAACCTCGACACCGCCCTGGCGCTGGTCCAGCAGTACGTGGACGCCCACGAGGCCCGCAGCATCGGGCTGCTGGGGAACGCCGCCGAGGTGCTGCCCGAGATCCTGAAGCGCGGCTTCCAGCCGGACCTCGTCACCGACCAGACCAGTGCCCACGACGAGTACAACGGCTACATCCCCGCGGGCCTCAGCCTGGAGCAGGCCGCCGCGATGCGGAAGGACCAGCCGGAGGCCTACGTGCAGCGGGCGCTCCAGTCCATGCGTACCCACGTGGAGGCCATGATCGAGTTCCAGCGCCGCGGCGCGATCACCTTCGACTACGGCAACAACATCCGTGCCCAGGCCCAGCGCGCCGGCTGCGGGAACGCCTTCGCCTTCCCGGGGTTCGTGCCCGCCTTCATCCGGCCGCTCTTCTGCAAAGGCATCGGCCCCTTCCGATGGGCGGCGCTCTCGGGTGATCCCGAGGACATCGCGGTCACCGATGCCGCCATGATGGAGCTGTTCCCCCAGAACGAGGGGATGATCCGCTGGCTGAAGGCCGCCAAGGAGAAGATCGCCTTCCAGGGCCTGCCCGCGCGCATCTGCTGGATCGGCGCCGGCGAGCGCCACCTGGCCGGCCTCAAGTTCAACGAGTTGGTAAGGACCGGCAAGGTGAAGGCGCCCATCGTCATCGGCCGCGATCACCTGGACAGCGGCAGCGTGGCCAGCCCCAACCGCGAGACCGAGGCCATGAAGGACGGCTCCGATGCCGTCAGCGACTGGCCGTTGCTGAACGCCATGACCGCTGTGGGCGGAGGCGCCTCCTGGGTGAGCTTCCACCACGGCGGCGGCGTGGGCATGGGCTACAGCCAGCACAGCGGCGTGGTCATCGTGGCCGACGGCACCGAGCGCGCCGACCGCTGCATCGCCCGAGTCCTCTGGAACGACCCCGCCATGGGCGTCTTCCGCCACGCCGACGCCGGCTACGGCACCGCCCGCGACCACGCCGAAGCCATCGGCCTGCACATCCCCATGAAGGGCTGACCATGTCCCGTCCCTGCCCCTGCACGTCCAAAAAGCCCTATGACCGCTGCTGCGGCCCCTTCCATGCGGGCACGGCCGCGCCGGAGACGGCGGAGGCCCTGATGCGCTCCCGCTTTTCCGCCTACGCCCTTGGCAAGGTGGACTACCTCATCGCCACCCGACCCGAGGCCAACCGGGCTGAGGAGAACCGCGACGAGCTGCTGCAGTACTGCAAGTCCGTGAGCTGCGTGGGGCTCAAGATCATCAGCAGGGAGAAGGGCGCCAAGGGCGATGACACCGGCGTAGTCACCTTCCACGCCAGCCTCCAGTCCAACGGACGCCGCACCCTCCACATCGAGACCAGCACCTTCGCCCGGGAGAACGGCCGCTGGGTGTACGTCGACGGGGTCGTGAAGTCCTAGGACCCGCCGTTCAGAAGACAACCAGGGTGCGAGTGCGCAGCTTGTGCACCAGCAGGCCCACCGGGATGAAGAAGATCCGGAGCGCGGGGCTGTGCCGACGACGGTCGTCTCGAGAGCGCAGGGCACGTCGCTCGGTTCCGGCTTCGCGATCGTAATTCAAGGGACTCTGACTGATCCGTCGATTCATCTTCGGGTCCCCTCCCGGCTAGAAATATACGGCAAGAAGGTAGGGTCCGCCCTAAATCGCTTCCATCACATCGGATTTGCCGGGTTGTGGGCCAGATCGGGTTCGAAAAAGGGTGTCGGCAAACCAGCCGGATTCGGACTGCGTCTGGCTTCGCCAGCTGACAGTCCCGCTCTGGGGTTGAGAAGGGGCGCCGACCCACTCTCGCGGGATTCGAACCGCACCCGGCTTCGCCGGGTGCCGGCCTTCTGCGGCGCGACATCTAGTCGCGCCTCGGGCGGTCCCACTCGACCCAAGATCCTCGCGGCGCATGCGCCGCGAGGGCAGGTTCGAATCCCGAAGGTATTACTCCAGAGAAAAGAGCCCCCCGCTCGGGGGGGCCCTTTTCTCTGGAGCCAACTACAGGATTCGAACCTGCGACCTGCTGATTACGAATCAGCTGCTCTACCAGCTGAGCTAAGTTGGCGCTGGCCTCCCAGTTTGCCCTGGGAGGCCGCTGGAATCAACTACTGGAGGAAGCCAGAGGGCAGCTTCATGTGGAGGTTCTTGACGAGAAAGGCCCACAGGTCGGCGCGCTCGGCGATGAGCTTGCGGGTGGGCTTGCCGGCGCCGTGGCCCGCGTTGGTCTCGATGCGGGTGAGGACGGGGGCGGAGCCGGCCTGGTCGGCCTGGAGGGTGGCGATGAACTTGTGGCTGTGGGCGGGCACCACGCGGTCGTCGTGGTCGCCTGTGGTCACAAGCGTCGGGGGGTACTTCACGCCGGGCTTCAGGTTGTGGAGTGGCGAGTACTTGATGAGGTTGGCGAAACCCTCCGGCGTGTCGCTGGACATGTAGTCGCTCTTCCACATCCACCCGATGGTGAAGGTGTGGTACCGCAGCATGTCCATGACGCCAACGGCGGGCAGGGCGGCGCCGAAGAGATCCGGGCGCTGCGTCATGCAGGCGCCCACCAGCAGGCCGCCGTTGGAACCGCCTTGGATGGCGAGCCGGGGGGTGCTGGTGTACTTCTGCGAGATGAGCCACTCGGCGGCGGCGATGAAGTCGTCGAAGACGTTCTGCTTCTTCTCCCGCTTGCCGGCTTCCCACCATTCCTTACCGTACTCGCTGCCACCCCGGAGGCAGGCCACGGCGTAGACGCCGCCCATCTCCATCCAGACCTGTGAAATGGGCGAGTAGCCGGGAGACTGGGCGATGTTGAAGCCGCCGTAGGCGTAGAGGAGCGTGGGGTTGGTGCCATCCAGCTTCAGCCCCTTCTTGTAGGCGAGGAACATCGGCACTTTCGTTCCGTCCTTGCTGGGATAGAAGACTTCCTTCACCTCGTACTCGGCGGGCTTGATGTCCACCTTGGGCTGGCGGAACACCGTGCTCTTGCCGGTCTTCAGGTCGTAGCGGTAGAGCGTGGGCGGCTGGTTGTAGGAGGTGAAGGTGTAGAAGGTCTCGGTGTCCTGGCGGCGGCCGTTGAAGCCGCTGAGGTTGCCCAGCCCCTCCGGCTTGATCTCCTTGAGGAACCGGCCCTTCAGGTCATAGAGCTTCACCACGTTGAGGGCATCCACCTTCCAGGTGATGGCCAGGGTATTGCCGAACAGATCGGCTCCCGCCAGGACGTCCCGGCCCTTCCCTTCAGGGACGATGGCTCGCCAGGCCTTCGGGCTCGGGTCCTTCAATTCCACGGCCACGATGCGATGGCGCGGCGCGCCGGCGTCGGTGTGCACGTAGAACGTATCGCCGTCATTGCCAAGGATGGAATAGGATCCGTCGTACTTGTCGAAGAGCGGCACGACGGGACTGCCGGCCTTGCGGAGGTCTTTCAGGAAGACGCGGTTCTTCCGCTCAGTGCCCTGGCGCTGAAAGATGACGAGCCAGTGGCCGTCGTCGGTGACCTGCGCGCCGAAGCCCCAGTCCGGCTGATCGGGACGCTCGTAGACCACCGCGTCCTTCCCGGCGGGATCGCCCAGCTTGTGGAAGAACAGCTTCTGGTTCTTGTAGACGGCGGTCAGGGCCTTGCCGGCCGCCACTTTGGGATAATCGGTGTAGTAGAACCCGCTGCCGTCCTTGGCCCAGTCGTTGACAGCCATGCGCCCGGCCGGGAAGGCATCCAGAAGGTCCGCGCCCGTGGCCACGGTGCGAACTTTCCAGGTGCTCACGTCGGAGCCGCCCTTGGACAGGCTGTAGGCCACGAAGGCGCCGTCCTCGCTGAAGCGCAACCCACCCAGGGCCACGGTGCCGTCCTGGCTCAGGGCATTGGGATCGAAGAGCACGCGGCCTTTCTCCTCCAGCCGCTCCGTGAGGTAGACCACGGCCTGGTTCTGGAGGCCGGAGTTGTAGGAGTAGACGTAGTACTTCCCGTGCTTGCTGGGCGCGCCGTACTTCTCGTAGTTCCAGAGGCGGGTCATCCGGGCCTCGATGGCCTTCCGCTCGGGGATCTGGTCGAGGTAGGCCCGCGTGACCTTGTTCTCGGCCTCCACCCAGGCCGCGGTCTCGGCGGAGTGGTCATCCTCCAGCCAGCGGTAGGGGTCGGCCACCTTGGTGCCGAAGTAGTTGTCCACCACGTCCGCCTTGCGGGTGGCGGGATAAGTCAACGGCGCCTGGGCCATGAGGGCGGTCGCCGCCAGGGCCAGCGCGCACGCGCGGGATCGGATGCAGGTCATCTGGGAACCTCCGGGAACATGGGGAGGTCCCCAGGATACATCGTAACACTATGTTTGCACCGGAAAACGCTATCGGGAAGGGTGGATCAAGGGGTCTTCAAGCCCAGGTTCTTCACCAAGAAGGCCAGCACATCGGCCCGCTCTTCGATGACCTTGGCCGTGGGCTTGCCTGCGCCATGTCCCGCGCTGGTCTCGATGCGGGTGAGGATGGGCGCCGGTCCCGCCTGCGCGGCCTGGAGCGTGGCCGTGAACTTGTGGCTGTGGGCAGGCACCACGCGGTCATCGTGATCGCCCGTGGTGACGAGCGTCGGCGGGTACTTCGTGCCGGGCTTGATGGTGTGCAGGGGCGAGTATTTCATGAGGGTCTCGAAGCCCTCCTTGGTCTCGCTGCTGCCGTAGTCGCTCTTCCAGCCCCAGCCGAGGGTGAACTTGTGGAAGCGCAGCATGTCCATGACGCCCACTTCCGGCACCGCGGCGCCGAAGAGGTCCGGTCGCTGGGTGAGGCAGGCGCCCACCAACAGGCCGCCATTGCTGCCGCCGTTGATGGCCAGCTTCGGCGTGGAGGTGATCTTGTGGGCGATGAGCCACTCGGCCGCGGCGATGAAGTCATCGAAGACGTTCTGCTTCTTGTCTTTGCGGCCTGCGTCGTACCACTCGAGGCCGTACTCCCCGCCGCCGCGGAGGTTCGGCATGGCGTAGACCCCGCCCATCTCCAGCCAGACCATGCGCGAGACGGAGAAGGCAGGCGTCAGCGACACGTTGAAGCCGCCGTAGCCGTACAGCAGGGTCGGGTTCTGGCCGTCGAGCTTGATCCCCCTCTTGTGCACCAGGAACATGGGGATCTTCGTGCCGTCCTTGCTGGGGTAGAAAACCTGCTCCACCTCGTAGTCCGCGGGCTTGAAGGCCACCTTCGGCGCTCGGAAGACGGTGCTCTTGGCGGTCTTCAGGTCCAGGCGGTAGATGGTTCCGGGGTAGGCGAAGCTGCCGAAGGTGTAGAAGGTCTCGGTGTCCTGCCGCCTCCCGCTGAAGCCGGTGACCGTTCCCAGGGTGGGCAGGGCCAGCGCGCCGGCCTTCTTCCCCTTCATGTCATAGAACTCCACGGCGGAATGGGCATCGCGCATCCAGGTGGCGATGAAGCGATTCCCCACGAGGGAGACGGATTCCAGGACATCCCGGCCCTTGGCCTGGGGAATGATCTCGGTCCAGCTCGCGGGCTCAGTCTGGCCCTTCCGGATGGCCACCAGGCGGTTGCGGGGCGCCCCCTGGTTGGTGACGACGAAGAAGCGGTCACCCTCGTTGTCGACCACGCCGTAGGAGGCGTCCATGCGGTCCAGGAAGGGCTCCACGGGGCTGCCGGGCTTCGTGAGGTCCTTGAGAAACAGGCTGGTCTCGGGGTTGGTGCCCTTGTTCCCGGTGATGACGAGCCAGCGACCGTCGTCCGTGACAGTGCCGCCGAGGTACCACTCGGGCTGATCCGGGCGCTGGTAGATGAGCGCGTCCTCGGACTGGGGTGTACCGAGCTTGTGGAAGTACAGCAGGTGGTTGTTGTTCACGCCCGTGAGCGCTCCGCCTTCCTTTGGGGCCTCGTAGCGGCTGTAGAAGAAGCCGGTGCCATCCTTCAGCCAGGAGGCGCCGCTGGCCTTGGACCAGCGGATCTCATCGGAGAGATCCTTCCCGGTGGCCACGTCCCGCACCTTCCAGGTCTGCCAGTCCGAGCCGGCCACGGAGACGGAATAGGCCATGAGGCCCCCATCCTCGGTGAAGCTCGCGCCGCTGAGGGCCACCGTGCCGTCCTTGCTCAGGGTGTTGGGATCAAGGAGCACCCTTCCCTTCGCCTTGGGGTCCTCCGTCACGTACAGGACCGACTGGTTCTGGAGGCCGGTGTTGTAGGAGTAGAAATAGCGACCGCCGCGCTTGAAGGGGGCGCTGAACTTCTCGAAGTCCCAGAGGCGGGTCATGCGCTCCCGGATCGTCGCCCGCTGGGGAATCTGGGCGAGGTAGGCGAAGGTGACCTTGTTCTGGGCCTCCACCCAGGCCTTGGTCTCGGCGCTGTTGTCGTCCTCCAGCCAGCGGTAGGGATCGGCCACCTTGGTGCCGAAGAAATCATCCACGACGTCGCCTTTCCGTGTGGGCGGATAGGTCAGGGGGGTCTGGGCGGACAAGGCGGTGGTGATGGCAAGAGCCATGGGGAGGATCCTCATGCGGTGGTCTCCAAACGGGCTGACATTCTCCCACCAACGAAAGGCCCATTCCCAGCCGTGCATGGCCGGCCGCTTGGTGGTAGGCTCCGGCCAGCCCTGGAGGTCTCTTTGGTCCCACCATCCAGCAAGAAAGTCTTCGTCCTGGATACGAACGTCCTCCTGCACGATCCGAACTCGATCCTCCACTTCCAGGAACACGATGTGGTGCTGCCCATCGTCGTCATCGAGGAGATCGACCACTTCAAGAAAGACCAGACCGAGATCGGCCGCAACGCGCGGACGATCTCCCGCATGCTGGACAAGCTCAGGGCCAGTGGCAGCCTCAGCCGCGGCGTGGCCCTGGGCGATGGCGGATCCCTGAAGGTGGATGTGGAGAGCCACCCCCTGGATCTCGGCATCCTCCGCGAGGACAAGCACAAGGCCGACAACCAGATCCTGGCCTGCGCCAAACAGCTTCTCGGCACGTCCAAGGAGAAGGTGGTCCTCGTCACCAAGGACACGAACCTCCGCATCAAGGCCGACGCCATCGGCATCCTGGCCGAGGACTACACCACGGACCGGGTGGAGATGGATGAGCTCTACTCAGGCCACAAAAGCTGGGAGGTGGATCCGGCCCAGGTGGACCTCCTCTACGACGGCGGCCTCCCGCCCGACCCCGAGCTGCACCTCCAACCCAACCAGTTCGTCACCTTGATGGACCGCTCCAACCCCAGCCACACAGCGCTGGCCCGCTTCATGGCCGGCGAGGCCCTTCTCCGGCCCATGCGCCGCATCGAGGCCTATCCCTGGGGGATCAAGCCCCGCAACCGCGAGCAGCAGTTTGCCATGGAGCTCCTGCTGGACCCCACGGTCCAGGTGGTCACCCTGGTGGGCAAGGCCGGCACCGGCAAGACCCTGCTGGCCATCGCCGCAGGCCTGCAGCAGGTGGTGGATGACGAGGCCTACGACAAGATCCTGGTCAGCCGCCCCGTCATGCCCATGGGACGCGACCTGGGCTATCTGCCCGGGGACGTGGGCGAGAAGCTGCGGCCCTACATGCAGCCCATCTACGACAACCTCGAATTCATCGTGGCCGCCAACACCGAGGCCCGGCGCCGCAGCACCATGACCGCCGGCCAGCTGGAGGAGGCGGGCTACCTCAGCGTCGAGCCTCTCACCTACATTCGGGGCCGCAGCATCCCCAAGCAGTACCTCGTGGTCGACGAGGCCCAGAATCTCACGCCGCACGAAGTGAAGACGATCCTCACGCGCGCGGGAGAAGGCACCAAGGTGATCTTCACGGGCGACCCGTACCAGATCGACAATCCCTACGTGGATTCCAGCACCAACGGTCTCAGCTTCCTCGCGGACCACTTCAAGCATCTCGATGTATCCGGCCACGTCACCCTGATGAAGGGTGAGCGCAGCAAGCTGGCAGAATTGGCGAGCAACCTGCTCTAGGAGCCCCATATGGCAGATTCCTCCTGGGACAACGGCGGGCACGGCGTCCCCCTCAAACCGGGCCTGCCCCTCTGGGCGAAGGTCGCCATGGGCTGCGGCATCGCCTTCCTGGTGGCCCTCGTGACCTGCGTGGGCGGCGTCGCCTATGTGGTCAACAAGGCCAAGAAGGATCCCGAAGGCTTCAAACAGAGGGCCATGAGCGCCGTGGCAGACCGGCTTCGTCCCGACTGGGAGGACTTTCGCGCCGTGGTGGAGCAGCTCCGGACACCAGAAGGCTGCCAGGCCTTGTACCGTGCAAATCCTGGACTCTCGAAGACCTGGCCCACCGAGTCCGAATTCCTGGATGCCTCTTCCAGGTGGCACAAGGAGATCCTCCCGGCCCCAGCCGAGCTGACCTTTGACCTCATGGAGCATGGCGGCCTGCAGATCAACCACACCTTCGGGAGTCAGGTCAAGGTGGGCTGGAGTCCCAAGGGAGGCCGGTCCGTCTACGTCACCTTCGAGCGCACTCGGAAGGCGGGCGACCGGGGTCCGCGCCTGGTCGCTGAGCTCGATGTCCGCTGACTGATCTGGATTGAGGATCTGCGGGTTTTCCGCCAAGATTCAAGCATGACCGCCGCTTTCGGATCCGTATCTGACGCCCTCGCCCTGCTCATGAAGGGCACCGTGACCTGCCACAAGGTGGAACAGCTGGAAGCGAAGCTGAAGGAGGGGCGGCCCCTGCGGATCAAGGCGGGCTTCGATCCCACGGCGCCAGACCTGCACCTGGGACACGGCGTGCTCATCCGCAAGATGGCCCAGTTCCAGAAGCTGGGCCACGAAGTGACTTTCCTCATCGGGGACTTCACCGGCCTCATCGGCGACCCCACCGGCAAGAAGGCCACGCGCCCGCCCCTGTCCCGCGAGGAGGTGCTGGCCAACGCGGAGACCTACAAGGCCCAGGTCTTCAAGATCCTCGATCCCGAAAAGACCAAGGTGCGCTTCAACAGTGAGTGGCTTGGCCCCCTGCACGGCGAGCAGTGGATCCGCCTGGCCTCGCGGTTCACCGTGGCGCAGATGCTGGAACGCAATGATTTCGCCAAGCGCATGGAGGCCCGTGAGCCCATCTCGCTTCACGAGCTGCTCTACCCCCTCACCCAGGCCTACGATTCCGTGGCCCTCCAGGCGGATGTCGAGCTGGGCGGCAATGATCAGCTCTTCAACCTCATGCAGGGCCGCATCCTCCAGGAGGCGTCGGGCCAGAAGCCCCAGGTGGTGCTCACGGTCCCCCTGCTGCTGGGCCTGGACGGCGTGGAGAAGATGTCGAAGTCCCTCGGCAACTACATCGGCTTCATGGAGGACCCGGACACGCAGTTCGGCAAGGCCATGAGCGCCAGCGACGGCCTCATGTGGGACTGGTACCTGCTGCTCACGGACAAACTCCCCGCCGAGATCGAGGTCCTCCGCCAGGGCCACCCCATGGACGCCAAGAAGGCGCTGGCCAGGCAGATCGTGTCCGATTTCCACGGCGCCGCCGCAGGCCGCGAAGCCGAGGAGCGCTGGGTGCGCCGGTTCTCCGAGCGCAGCCAGGAGGAGGCTCCCGAGGTCGCCATGCCCCCCACGGATGGCGAGGTCCCCCTCAGCCGCCTGCTGGTGGACCGCGGCTTGGCCGCCAGCCGCAAGGAGGCCGAGCGCCTCATCGGCCAGGGCGCCGTCAGCCTGGACGGCCAGAAGGCCGGGGATCCAGCCCTGCGGCTGGCGCTGCGTTCCGGCCAGTCCCTCCTGGTGAAGGTGGGCAAGCTCAAGCTCGAGCGCTGGATGATCTCATGAGCCTTCCGGCCCTCAAGGACCTCTTCGCCCGGCATCGGACAGGAGCCACCGGCCTGTGGCGCCTGGGCCTGGAACCCAACCGGATCGTCTATTTTGAAGCCGGGAACGTGGTGTTCGCCGCCAGCAGCCACCCCCAGGACCGCCTGACCCACCTGCTGGTGGAACGCGGCAAGCTCACCCAGGTCCAGCTCGACTACGCCATGGCCAACCTCAATCCGACCATGTCCATCGGGCGGAACCTCATTGAAATGGGGTTCATCACCCAGCGGGACCTGCTGGACGTGGCCCGGGCCCAGGTGGAGCGGGTGGTCTGGGCGGTCATGGCGGAAACCCTGGAGCGTCCGACCTTCGAGGCCAAGGCTCTGGATGCCTCCACGGTCCGTCTCCCCTTCGATACCCCGGGCATGCTGTTGGCGGGCGTGCTGAACCTCCAGGACCGCGAGCCCCTGCTGGCGGAACTTGGCCCCCTGGACCAGGTGGTGGCCCTGGAGGTCCCGAGCCTTCCCGAGCTCAACCTCCCCCCCGACCTGGTCCGTCTCCCCGATCTCCTGGGCGGCAAGCGAACCCTCCTGGACTTGAGCCGCGAGGCCGGGGTCGAACCCTTCCGCCTGGGGGCTTTCGCGCTGTACCTGAGGGAGATGGGCTGGGCCCGCCTGCAGATGGCGCCGCCGTCCCCCGAAGCTCCCCGGATCCCCGAACCGGAGCCGATCCTGATCGCGCCGCCTGTGGCGCCCCCCGCGGCATTGCCGGTTCCGCCGCCTTCTCCGGCCGTCCCCTCCCTGATCCAGGCCATCGAAGCCAGCCAGGTCCCCACCACGAACCTGGAGCACCTCTCCGAAGCCCTGGACCAGCTGGGCCCGGAGGACGAATGGGAGGAGGCCGGCCAGGGTGGCCTCCAGCCGCCGCTCTCGCAGGAACGCTCCCTGCCCATCCATCAGACCGCCGCGGGCAGCACGGAACCTCCTGATTTCGAATCACTTGAAGCTAGGAAGACCTCCCGACGCCCCCTCTACCTGTTCGGGATTCTTCTGGTGGTCGCGGGTCTGTGGGGCGGTCTGCGGTGGTACCAACGAAACCCTATCATTCTTCCGAAACTGGCCCAGTCTTCCCCGCTGAACCCTCCCGCGCCGGCACCGAAACCGGAGCAGCCCATCTCCGAGGCCACCCCGGGGGCCGAGGTGAAATCAGCGCCCAAGCCTGAGGCCCAACCCGCCCCGAACTCCGACGCGAAACCGGTTTCCGAACCGGCCCGGGCGGCCAAGCTGATTCCCCCGGCCCAGCCGAAGGTCGCTCCCAAGCCCTCGGTTTCCTCCCAGACTGAGCGCCTGAAGGCCATCCAGGCGGGCAACTGGAAGCTGGCCCACAGCCAGGGCCTGGCCCTGTGCGCCGCCAGCCACGGCAAGTGGTCCCTGCGCCTGGAAATCGCGTGCCAGGGCGATACGATCCAGCGCGCGGCCAGTCTCCTGAGGAGTCAGAATCCGGATCTCTTCCTCCTGCCCATGACCATGCGGAACGGACGCACCTGCCATCAGATCTTCCTCGGCACCTATGAATCGGAGGCCGCCGCTCTGGCAGCCGCTCGGCGGCTTCCGCCCCCCTTCCTGGCCGAGGGGAACCGTCCAAAGCCGTTCAAGGTGGACCAGATCCCCAGCCGGCAATAGGCATAAGCAGCGGTTTCGTTGCACATATTCCTATTCCAATTTGCAGTCCTTTACAAAAGGGCTAGGCTTCGCCATACTTTATATGTATACGAACTGGTCCATTAAACGTGACCTGTTGATCTTTGTTTGTGGAGCCCGATGCTGTCACCCTTCCATCCCACCAATTGGAGCAAGGCCTGTGCGCTCTGGATCCACGAGATCCACATCGCCTTCGACCCTCCGACGCCGGTGGACCCAGGCAAAGGCGGGTTTCTCAGAGTCATGCGCTGGAGCACCCCTCGGGTGGCCACCCTGGTCGCCCTCAGCTTCACCCTCCACTGCACCCGTCCCCCGGCGACCTACGCCTCCCCCTCCGCCGGTTCCCGCGATGGCGCCCGGCCTGCGGATGGCCAGGCCTACGTGGAGGAGGGTGTGGCCAGCTGGTATGGCGGGGATGACGATGGATTCGCTGGCCGGCAGACGGCCAGCGGGGAAATATTCGATCCCGAGCAGTACACCTGCGCCCACCGGACCCTTCCCCTGGGCAGCTTCGTGGAAGTCGAGAACCTGGAGAACCGGAAGCGTGCGGTCTTCCGGGTGAACGATCGCGGCCCCTTCATCAAGGGAAGGGTATTGGACCTCTCCAAGCAGGGCGCCAAGGACCTGGGGTTCCTGGGCCGTGGGACCGCCCGCATCCGCCTGCGGTCTGTGGATGCCATGGGCCTTCCCACGGCGCTGGATCCGGCCGTCGACCATGCGGACCCCTTTGTGGTCCAGGTGGCAGCACTTTCGGATCCCAAGAATATCGAGTCACTTACACGTGAACTTGAAAACACCTTCGGCGTCGTGACGCTCCAGAGCGCCACCACCCGCGGCGGCGTGGCCGTGAAGCGGGTCCGGGTGGGCAGCTATACCAGTCGCCAGGACGCGGAGCAGGCGGCCGAACGACTCGCCAAGCTCATGAAGGACCGCGGTGTCGAACCCTTCATCACCCGTCAGCGCTGACATGGTCCTGGGGGAACCGCCTGCTCGCTCCGCTCGCGATGTCCCCCCTGGGGCCCCTCACGTGGCGCCCGGGCCAAGCGCGCTCGCCACGCCTGATCACCTCCACCCCTACTTGATCATCCCGGCCGGGGGGCGGGGCCTGCGCATGGGCGGCGGCCTGCCCAAGCAGTTCCGCGATTGGGGCGGCCGCCCCCTGCTCCAGGCCACCGTGGAAGCCTTCCTGGCCCCCGGCATGCCCCACCTTGCAGGTATCGCCTTGGCCGTGCCTGAAAGCCACCTGGAGGAGACCCGCTCCTGGTCCTTCAGCGTGCCCTGCTGGGTGGTGCCGGGTGGCGACACCCGGCAGGCCTCCGTGTGGGCCGCCCTCCGGGCCCTGCCCGACCAGCCCCTCGCCCCGGTCATGATCCACGACGCCGTCCGGCCCTTCCCTCCGGCGGCTCCGTTATGGGAGGCCCTGGACGCGCTGAACCAGTTCGACGGCGTCCTGCTCGGCGAACCTTCCACCGACACGCTCAAGCGGGTGGACGAGAACGGTCGGGTGCTCGGCACCGAACCCCGGGAGGCCTTCTTTCGGGCCCAGACCCCTCAGATCGCGCGCCTGGGCACCTGGCTCAACGCCTTCCGCGCCGCCGACGCCTCGGGCTTCAATGCCACGGATGACGTCGCCCTCCTCGAGCGACTGGGCCTGGCGGTGAAGCTGATCCCCAGCCCCAGCTCCAACCTGAAGCTCACCACCCCCGAGGACTGGGAGCGCACTCGGCCAGGCTGACCACGGTGTGTGGTGGATGGACCCACATCCATCCCTTTTTCATAACAAGTCAAATCATGAAATGATTTGACTTGTATAACGGCACAGAAATGGCTTGTCAGTCTGCGAGGACGAACCATGCCCCGCAGCACCACACCCCAGACCCTGAGCCGCGAGATCACCCTCTCGGGCCATGGCCTGCATGGCAACCGGCCCTGCTCGGTGCGCCTGGTGCCCGTGGCCGAGCCTACGGGAATCCTGTTCGTCCACACGCCCACCGGCACCGCGATCCCCGCCAAGGCGGATCTGGCTGGCGATCTGGTGCTGGCCACCACCCTGGTGAAGGATGGCGTGCGCCTCCAGACCATCGAGCACCTGCTGTCGGCGCTCATGGGCCTGGAAGTGGAGCACCTCCGCATCGAGGTGGACGCCGAGGAGCTTCCCATTCTCGATGGCAGCGCCGCCCCCTGGGTGGAGGCGATCCTGCAGGCGGGCGTGAAGGCCCTGGAAGGCCGCCGCCGCTTCATGAAGATCACCCAGCCCATCGAAGTCCGGAACGGCGACCGCTGGATCCGGGCCCTCCCCTACGATGGCCTGCGCCTGCGCTACGTCATCGACTTCCCCATCCCCGCCCTGGGCCGCCAGAGCCGCGAACTGAGCCTCACCCCCGACAAGTACCGCCGGGAGCTGGGCTCCGCCCGCACGTTCTGCCTGGCACAGGAGATCGACTTGATGCGCGCCCGCGGCTTGGCGCTGGGCGGCAGCCTCGACAACGCCGTGGTCTTCGGCGCCGATGGCCCCCTGAACGAGTCCCTGCGCTACGAGGACGAAGCAGTCCGCCATAAGATGCTGGACCTGGTGGGCGACCTGGCGCTGCTCGGCGCGCCCCTGCTGGGCCTCGTGGAGGCCCATGCCGCCGGCCATGCCCTGCATGTCGCCTTGGCCCAGGCCATCCTCGCGACCCCCAGCTGCTGGGAGTGGACCGAGGAAACCGAGCCCGCCAGCGTGCGCTTCTTCTTCCAACCCGCAGGGCTCACCGCCGCGGCGCAGCCTGCCTGAACCGATTTCCGGTTGCGGCCCACGACAGGGACCTGTCAGCCTGTTCCCTTCACCCGAGAGGTGCATAGGTGTTACTTCATCTCCTTCAGTGACCTGACGAACCGGGCGGAATCGCCTGGGCAGGTGAGCGACTGGGTGGCCGCGCTGGCGCGGAACGGGGAGATGGAAGAGGACACGCGGAAGGCCGTCAAGGCCATCCTGGCGGACGTGTGCCGGGATGGCCTGAAGGCCGTGCTCGACTGGACGTTGCGTCTTGATGGCGTGGCCCTCGATCCCGCCGCTCTGCGCATTCCCGAAGCGGCCCTCCAGGCCGCCCGTGCGGACCTGGACCGCCGCCAGCCGGACCTCATGGCCGCCCTGCGGGAGATGATCGCCAACGTGCGCCGGTTCGCGGAGGGCCAGCGCGGCTGCCTGCGCGACCTGGAGCTGACCCTGCCCGGGGGCGGCACCGTAGGCGAGCGCTGGTGCCCCCTGAAGACCGCGGGCGTCTACATCCCCGGCGGGCGGGCCTTCTATCCGTCCACCCTTGCCATGACCGTCATCCCCGCCCAGGTGGCCGGCGTGGGCCGCATCGTGGGCGTGACGCCGCCCAAACCCCAGCCCACCCTGCCCCAGCCCTCGCAACCTAGGACCTGGGGCGTGGACCCCCTGGTGCTGGCCTGTGCGGCCGAGCTGGGCCTCACGGAGCTCTACCCCTTCGGCGGCGCGCAGGCCCTGGCCTGGCTGGCCTTCGGCGAACCCGCCGTGGACCTCATTGCCGGCCCCGGCAATCGCTTCGTGGCCGAGGCCAAGCGCCAGCTCATCGGCACCTGCGGCATCGACGCTCTGGCCGGTCCCACGGAGCTGCTGGTGATCGCGGACGGCAGCGCCGATCCCGCCTGGCTCGCCGAGGACCTCATGGCCCAGGCCGAGCACGACCCTGACGCCGCTGCCGTGCTGGTGAGCGCCGACCGCGCCCTGCTCAAGGCCGTGGAGGCCGAGCTCCAGGCCCGTGTGGAGGCCTCGCCCCGCCGCGCCATCCTCGAGCAGAGCCTGGGCGTCCACGGGCGGCTGGTCTGCGCCGAGCGCGACCTGGCCATCGCCCTGGCCCAGGCCTGGGCGCCCGAGCACCTCGAGCTCTGCGTCCGCGATCCGGAAGCGTGGCTGCCCTCGCTCACCACCGCCGGAGCCGTCTTCATCGGCAGCGCCAGCGCCGAGGCCTTCGGCGACTACGGCGCAGGCCCCAACCACGTGCTGCCCACGGACCGCAGCGCCCGCTACACCAGCCCCCTGGGCGTGGCCACCTTCCTCAAGCGCCAGAGCCTGCTGCGGCTCTCCACAACCGACGCGGCCGCGATGGCCCCCTGGGTCGAGAAGCTCGCCGAGGCCGAGGGCCTCACCCACCACGGCCGCAGCGCCGGCCTGCGCGGCCATCACCACCCCTAGGGAGCGCCTCCTCGCCGAGCGCTCCGTTCTGCTTCTTCTCACCTGGAAGCCTGGTTTCCTCCTACCCTCATCCCGAGTCGCCCATGTCCTTCCTCCGACCTGACCTCGCCGACCTGCCCGCCTACCGGCGGCCTCCCGAGCCGCCCACGGGCCTCCGCCTGCACATGAACGAGGCCGGGTCCGATTGGCCGGCCGAGGCCCGCGAGGCGCTGCTGGCGCGGCTCCAGTCCATGCCTTTCAACCTCTACCCCGAGCGCCAGGAGGAGCTCACCGAGCGCCTGCGGAGGCGCGTGGGCGCGCCCGAGGGCGGCCTGCTCCTGGGTCCCTCCAGCGGGGCCCTGCTCGACCACGTGGCCATGGCGGGCCTGAGCTTCGGCGACACGGTGGCCATCCCGGATCCGGGTTTCAGCCTCTATCCCATGCTGGTGCGCCGGAACGGCGGCCAGGTGCGCAAGGTGCCCCAGGGCGCGGGCTTTCCGCTGGAGCCCTGGTTCGAAGCGCTCGACTGCCGCCAGATCTGGCTGACCCTGCCCAACAACCCCACCGGCGCCTGGGTGTCTCCGACGGAACTGGAACCTCTGCTGGCCGCCGCCGCAGCCCGTCCAGTGCCGCCACTGGTGGTGATGGACGAGGCCTACGCCGAGTTTGCCCCGGCCACCCACCGCCTGGCCGTGGACCGCTATCCGAACGTGGTGCTGTTGCGCACCTTCAGCAAGGCACTGGCCTCCGCCTCCTGGCGCCTGGGCTACCTCCTGGGCGATCCTGCCCTGGTGTCCAAGCTGGCCACGCTACAGCTGCCCTACTCCATCCCCGCCGCCAGCCTGGAGGCCCTGGACGTGGCCCTGGACTTCGCGCCGGCCTTCGAGCCCGCCGTGCGGGCCCTGCCGGAGCGGCGCGACCGACTGGCGACGTCCCTGGCGACAACCCTGCCCGCGCACCGCGTCGCCCCCAGCGCCGGCAACTTCCTCCACGTGACGCCGGATCCTTCGGACACGCTGGAAGCCGAGGGCATCAAGGTGCGCCGCCTGCCCGGCACCGGTGCCGCGCGGCTCACCATCGGGACGGAGGCGGACACGGCCCGCGTGGCCGCGACCCTGGGCGCGGCGCTGCCGAAGCCTGCGCCGCGGTCCCGCCGCCGCCTGCTGGTGCTGGACATCGACGGCGTCCTCATCGACGCCGACCGCAGCTTCCTGGAGGCCGTGGCCCGGGCCCTGGCGGAGCTGCGGCCGTCCCTGCCCTGGTCCGATGGGGACTACCGCGCCTTCAAGCGCCTGGGCGGCTACAACAACGACTTCCGTCTCGCGGCCGGCGCCCTGGCCCTGGCCGAGGTGCATGGCGACGTGGACCTCCAGCCCGTGATCGAAGCGGCGGACCGCCGCGGCTTCCCGGAGCTCGACGCGCGGACGGAAGCCCTGGAGCCCGCGGCGCAGGTCGTGGTGCAGAAGCACTACGCGGACACCATCCGCCTGGAGCGCCCCCTGGTGGACCTCGCCGAGCTGCAGGCCACGGGCTGGGAGCTGGCGGTGCTCACCGGGCGGCCGCCCGAAGAGCTGGACTTGGCCTGGAAGGTGCTGGGCTTCTCGCTGCCCGCCGTCTGCGACGCCGCGCCCCACCTGCGCAAGCCCGAGCCTGCGGGCCTGCTCCAGCTGGCGGACGCCTACCGGGCGGAGGAAGTCGTCTTCGCCGGGGATACCGTCGACGACGCGCGCTGCCTGAGGGCGGCCGCGAGACTGAAACCCGAGGTGGCCTGGCGCTTCGCGGCCGTGGGCCCCGATCGGGCCCGCTTTGCCGCGGCAGCAGATGTCCAATCCGAGACCCTGCGCGACCTGCTGCCCACGCTGACCCAGGAGAAGCCATGAGAACTGCCACCCTGACCCGCGCCACCACCGAGACACGGGTGAAGCTGAGCCTCTCCCTGGATGGAGGTGAGGCCCGCATCCGCACGGGCCTGGGCTACTTCGACCACATGCTGATGCAGCTGGCGAGGCACGGCGGCTTCGGCCTCGAGGTGGAGGCCACCGGCGACCTGCCCGTGGACAGCCATCACCTGGTGGAGGACGTGGGCCTCTGCCTGGGGGATGCCCTGAAGTCCGCCCTGGGCGATCGGGCCGGCCTGGCCCGCTTCGCCCACGCCTACGTGCCGCTCGACGAGGCCCTGGCCCGCGTGGTCGTGGACCTCTCGGGCCGGCCCTGGTGCGAATTCCACGCGGACTTGCCGCCGGTCGTCCTCGGCGACGGCTTCCAGGTGGAGATGGTGCGTGAGTTCTTCATCGCCTTGGCCATGCGCGGCGGCCTCGCCGTCCACGCGGACCTCATCCGCGGCGTCAACACGCACCACAAGGTCGAGGCTCTCTTTAAGGCCCTGGCCAAGGCCCTTCACCAGGCCACCCGCCTCGAAGGCGCGGAGGTGCCCTCCACCAAGGGGACCCTGTCCGCATGAGCACCCTCACCCTCATCGACTACGACGCGGGGAACCTCGCCTCCCTGGAGGGGGCCCTGGAGCGCCTGGGCTTCAGCTACGTCCGGGCGGCCTCGCCTGATCAGGCCGCGGCGTCCGGTCCCGTCGTGCTGCCCGGCGTGGGCCACTTCGAGACGGCCCAGCGCTCCCTCCGCGAGCGGGGCTGGTGGTCCGAGCTGCCGGGCCTGGTGGCCGGCGGCCGCCCCCTGCTGGGCATCTGCCTGGGCCTCCAGCTGCTGGCCGAAGGCAGCGAGGAGGCCCCCGGCATCCCAGGGCTCGGCCTCATCCCCGGCCTGGTGCGGCGCCTGGGCCCCGGCGTGAAAGTCCCGAACATGGGCTGGTGCCAGGCGCGCCAGGCCCGCCCCCACCCGGCCCTTCCAGACGCCTCCGGCGCCTGGCTGTACTTCGTGCACAGCTATGCCCTGGAGCCCACGGACGACACCCTGCTCGTCGCCGAGCACGGCCGCCCCTTCGCGGCGGCCGAGGCCCGGGGCAGCGTGATGGGCTTCCAGCCCCACCCCGAGAAGTCCGGGCCCGACGGCCTGCGGCTGCTCCGCGCGGCGCTCACCTGGATGGGCGCTGCCGCTCCGGAGGCCCCATGCAGCTGATCCCGAGCCTGGACCTGATGGAGGGCCGCCTCGTGAGGCTGCGGCATGGCGACCGCAGCCAGGCCACTTTCTACGGCTTCACGCCCGAAGCCTGGGTGGAGCGCCTCGTCGCCGCGGGCGCCCGCCGCATTCACCTCGTGGACCTGGACGGAGCCTTCGGCGAGCCCCGCCAGGGCGCCTTCACCGCCTTCCCCGCCCGCTACCCCCAGGTCCGCTTCCAGCTGGGCGGCGGCCTGCGCGACCGTGCCGCCATCGAGGCGGTGCTGGCCCTTGGCTTCGACGCCGTGGTGGGCACGCTGGCGGTGGAACAGCCCTCTGCCCTGCGGGGCCTCCCGGGCGACCGCATCGTGGCCGCCCTGGACCTCAAGGGCCAGCGCATCGTCACCCGGGGCTGGCAGGCCCCCAGTGCCTGCGAGTCCACGGACGTCTTCGAGGCCCTGCTCACCCTGGGCTTCGACCGGGCCCTCGTCACCGATGTCAGCCGCGACGGCACCCTCGAGGGGCCGGGCCTGGAGGCCGCCGCCTGGGTCGCCCGGGAAGGCTTCCGTGTGCAGGCCTCCGGCGGCGTGAAGGACCTCTCGGACCTGCCTGCGTTGGCCGCGCTGCCGGGCGTGGTGGGGGCCATCAGCGGCAAGGCGCTCATGGAGGGCCACATTCCCCTGGAGGATCCGCACACCCGCGCCGCCCTGGAAGGAGGCGCCTGATGCCCGCCAAGCGCGTCATCCCCTGCCTCGACGTGAAGAACGGCCGCGTGGTGAAGGGCATCCAGTTCAAGCAGCTCCGCGACCTGGGACATCCAGCGGAGCTGGCCCGGCGCTACGACCAGGAGGGCGCGGACGAATTGGTCTTCCTCGACATCGCCGCCTCCCTGGAGAACCGCGGCACGCGGGAAGCCTGGGTCCGCGACGTGGCGCGGGAGCTGAGCATCCCCTTCACCGTGGGCGGTGGCGTCTCCAGCGTGGACGACGCCCGAAGCCTGCTGCGCGCCGGCGCCGACAAGGTGGCCGTGAACACGGCCGCCGCCCTGCGCCCGGAGCTCGTGGCCGAGCTCGCGGACGCCTTCGGAAGCCAGTGCGTGGTGGCCGCCGTGGACGTCAAGCGCGACGCCGACCTGGGCTGGCGCGTCTACCTCAAGGGCGGCACCGCGCCCACGGAGCTGGCGGCCGTGGAATGGCTCTGGGAGCTCAACGACCTCGGCGCGGGCGAGATCCTGCTCACCTCCATGGACCGGGACGGCACCGGCGACGGCTTCGACCTGCCGCTGCTGGACCTGGCCTCAGAGCTGCCCATCCCCCTCATCGCCTCCGGCGGCGCCGGCCAGGAGGTCCACTTCCTGGAGGCCCTGGAGCACGGCGCCGACGCCGTACTGGCCGCCACGCTCTTCCACGAGGGCATCCTGCCCATCCCCCGCCTCAAGGCCTACCTCGCCCAGCAGGGCCTCTCCATCCGGATCTGACATGGACCTCGACACGCTCCGCTACGACTCCCAAGGCCTCATCCCCGGCATCGTGCAGGATCGCGCCGGCGAGGTGCGCATGGTGGCCTGGCTCAACCGCGAGGCCCTCCAGCTCACCCTCGACACTGGCCTCGTCACCTTCTGGAGCCGCTCCCGCCAGTCCCTGTGGGTGAAGGGGGAGACCAGCGGGAACCGGCTCCGCCTGGTCGACATCCGCCCCGACTGCGACTCCGATGCCTTGCTCCTCGTGGCGGACCCCGAGGGCCCCAGCTGCCACCGCGGGACGCCGAGCTGTTTCGATGGCGATGCCTGGCCGGCCACCCTGCCCTGGCTGGGCCGCCTGGAGGCCCTGCTGAAGTCTCGCAAGGCGCTGGCGGATGTGGACGGCAGCTACACCCAGAAGCTCTTCGCGCAGGGCGTGGACCGCATCGCCAAAAAGGTCGTGGAGGAGGCGGGCGAGGTGGTCATCGCCGCCAAGAACGACAACCGCGATGAGTTCCTCGGCGAGGCCGCGG
Source organism: Geothrix sp. SG200 (assembly GCF_022808935.1). Lineage (GTDB taxonomy): Bacteria > Acidobacteriota > Holophagae > Holophagales > Holophagaceae > Geothrix > Geothrix alkalitolerans. Next base: position 956,524 of record NZ_JAKZFR010000001.1, on the reverse strand, counting down.
ATCTGCTGTTCCACCTCGACATGCTGCTGCTCGAGCGCGGCGCCAGCCTGCTGGACGTGGTGGAGGTGCTCCACCGCCGCCACGCCGACCGCACGGGAGGGCCCGCCTGATGGCCGTCCGCACGCCCCACTTCCCCGACCTGCTCTTCAACTCCGCCGCCCGGCTCCGCCGCTGGGAAGGCGCCCTCATGGGCCACTTCGCGGCCCACGGCTACCGCGAGCTGCACCCCTCTCTCGTCCTGCGCGAAACGGTGCCCGAAGGCGCCCTGCGCTTCTTCGACGGCGACGACCTGGTGGCCCTGCGCTGGGACTTCACCGTGGCCCTGGCGGGCCTCCTCACCCGCACCTTCCCCGCGCCGCCGGACCGCGTGGCCTATGCCGGCGCCGTGTTCCGGCGGCCTGTGCAGCCCTGGGAGGCGGTGGAACGTTTTGAGGTGGGTTGCGAGCGCATCCAGCCCGAGGGCGAGCCCGCCGCCGAGGCCGACGTGGAGCTGGCCCGGCTGCTGATGGCCGTGCCCGGCCTCCTGGGCCTGAAGAGCGCCATCCTCCACCTGGGGAATGCGGCGCTGGTGCGCCGCCCCCTGGAAGCCGAAGGCCTGTTCGGCGAGCTGGCAGACGCCGTGGTGGCAGCCCTCTCCCGTCGCGCCCCCCACCGGGTGCGGGAGGCCCTGGACGGCCATCCTTCTGCCGCACGGCTGACGGCCCACGCCGAAGCCCTGCTCTCTGAGCTCGACGGCCCCGGAACCCTGGGCGCCCTGGCCGCCAGCCCCTACGCGACCCTGCTGGAGGAGGAAATGCACCACATGGACCGTGCCCTCCAGGCCCTCCTGCCCATCCTCCCGCCCAACCTCGAGCTGAGGGTGGATCTGGCGGACGTGGCCGGTCTCGGCTTCTACACGGGCCCCACCCTGCGCCTGTGGGCCCCCGGCGCCCAGCAGGAACTGGCGGCGGGCGGTCGCTACGACCGCCTATTCCCGGGCTTGGGCCGGCCCTGGCAGGCCGCGGGCTTCTGTGTTCGTCTGTCGCGTCTGCTCGACCTGGCCGTCACCCGCCCCGACCTGTTCGAGGAACCCCGATGAACCAGACCCTGCTCATCGCCTTTCCCAAGGGTCGGCTCGGCGACGAGCTGGTGCCCCTTCTGGCGGGCACGCCCCTGGCCCTCGACGCCGCGGCGCTGAAATCCCGCGTCCTGCGCATCCCAACCGCCACCCCCGGCGTGGCGGCCCTCCTGCTCAAGGGCGCGGACCTGCCACGCTACGTGGCGGCTGGCGTCGCCTCGCTGGGCATCGTGGGCTCAGACACCCTGGACGAGATGGACATGGACCTTTTGGAGCTGGCGGACCTGGGCTTCGGCGCCTGCCGCCTGTCGCTCTGCGCCAAGGCGGGCGTCAGTCTGGATGACCTGCGCGCCAAGCCCCACCTGCGCCTGGCCACCAAGTTCCCGAAGGCCACCGAGGCCTGGCTGGCCCGGGAGGACCTTACCGCCGAGCTGGTGCCCCTGAGCAGCAGCGCAGAGCTGGCGCCCCTGCTGGGCCTGGCGGACGCCATCGTGGACCTGGTGCAGACCGGTGGCACCCTCAAGGCCCACGGTCTCGTGGAGACGGCCATCCTCGGCCGCTCCTCCGCCCGCCTCGTGGCCGCCCGCGGTGCCTACCTCAGCGAACCCGGCCGCATCCGTCCCCTGGCGGACATGCTGCTCGGGGCGCTGAAGGCAAAGCGCTAGACCAGGAGCCGATCACCCGGATGCGCCCGGACGGACGCTGAGGACCTCCAGGCGCATCGTCCCGGCAGGTCGCCGCCACACGACCTCGTCGCCGGATTCGGCGTTCAGCAGAGCCTCGCCCAGCGGCGAGACCCAGCTGACCTTCCCCCGGGAGGGATCGGCCTCGTCCTCGCCGACGAGGGTGTACGTCGTGATGACGCCGGCTTCGTCGCAGACCTCCACGGTCGCCCCGAAATGCACCCGGTCCCTCGACTTGCCATCGGGGGTCACCAGAACGGCGCGGTTCAGTCGCTCCTGGTAGTAGCGCAGGTCGCGCTGGACGATGGCCAGCTCCTGGGGGTTGGCCAGCTTCCCCTCCGCCAGCAGCCGGCCCTGGCGGAGCTCCAGGGCCTCCTTCACGTCCTGCAGCTGCCGCAATCCGGCGGGCGTCACATAGTTCGTGTGGGGACTCTGGGGCCGATCGGGGAGGACTTCGGGGCGCCCCGCGTCATCCGGATCCTTGATGAAGGCTCGATTCACCGTGTCGCTCTGATATCGGTTGGGGGGGCATCCAGGGGTGCGTCCCTGAATGGTCGCAGCCCATGGTGAGTCCTGCGGCCGGATCAGATCAAGCCCCGGAGGCCCAGAACCGATTCTGGAGGCTACACTCAGGGCTTTCCTCTTTTCAGGACACCATGGACTCCCACCTCCGCCGAACGCCCATCGATGACGACCTGGGCCTGGGCCTCCAGGCCGGCCGCGATCGCGGAGTCAACAAGGACGGCTCCTTCAACGTCCGCCGCCTGGGCCTGCCACGCTTCCGCCTTTACGACCTCTACCACCACCTCATCACCATGGGCTGGGGGCGCTTCCTGGGGCTGTTGTTCCTGGCCTTTCTCGCCACCAATGCGATCTTCGCCTTGATGTACCTGGGCATCGGCATGGAACAGTTCACCCGCCAGGGGGGCATGGCATTCCGGGAGCGGCTGCAGGACGCGTTCTTCTTCAGCGCCCAGACCCTCACCACGGTGGGCTACGGCCACATCAGCCCCCAAGGGTTCCTCGCCAACGCGGTCGCCGCGCTGGAATCCCTCCTGGGCCTCCTGAGCTTCGCCCTGGCCACGGGCCTGCTCTACGGACGGTTCTCCCGGCCCCAGGCGTGCCTGCGGTTCAGCAACCTCGCCGTGATGGCCCCCTACCAGGGCTTCGACGGCTTCATGTTCCGCCTCGTGAACATGCGCAGCAACGAGCTCATCGAGGTGGAGGCCACGGTGAGCCTATCCCTCCAGGATCCGGCCTCGACCACCCGGCGCTTCATGCTGCTGCCCCTGGAGCGTCCGAAGATCCACCTGTTCCCCTCCAGCTGGACGGTCGTGCACCCCATTGATGAGACCAGCCCCCTGTTCGGCCTAACGGAAGCGGACCTCCGCCGTGCCAAGGCCGAATTCATCGTGCTCATCAAGGCCTTCGACGACACCTTCTCGCAGACCATCTACGCCCGGACGTCCTACACCGCCGACGAGGTCCGCTGGGGGGCCCGGTTCAAGCCCATGGCCTTCATCGGGCCGGACGGCATGACCGAGATGGATGTGGCGCGCCTGGACGCTGTGGAGGACCTGGCTCCCGCCCACCGGGACTGATCACGGGGGCGGGCTCAGCCCTGGACTTCGCCGTAGATGTTGTCCCGCTGCCAGGGCTCGTAGCCGGCGGCGCGGATCATGCGGGTCATCTCGTCCTTGTTCACGCTGTAGCACGTGCCCGCCGCGCTGACGACGTTCTCTTCGAGCATGAGGCTGCCCATGTCGTCGCAGCCGTAGTGCAGGGCCACCTGGCCCGTCTTGCGGCCCATGGTGACCCAGCTGCTCTGAATGTGCGCGAAGTTGTCGAGGAATATGCGCGCCACGGCGATGGTGCGGAGGTACTCCACGTCCGTGGGCTTGGGCACCTTCCCTTCCCAGGGCGTGTGGCCGCTCTGGAAGGGCCAGGCGGCGAAGGCTGTGTAGCCGCCGCCATTGTTCCGCGCCAGGGCCCGGTCCTGCTGGTCCCGCAGGGCCTCGAGATGCTCGATGCGCTCGGCCATCGTCTCCGTGATGCCGAACATCATGGTGCCGGTGGTCTTCACACCCTCCTCGTGGGCCGCCTCCATCACTTCCAGCCACTTCTCGCGACCGCCCTTGAGCGGCGCGATCTTCTTGCGGATGCGGTCCACCAGGATCTCCGCACCGCCGCCGGGGATGGAGCCGAGGCCGGCTTCGCGCAGGTCGGCGATGGTCTTGCCCAGGGTCTGGCCGCTGAGCTTCGCCATCATCTGGATCTCCACCGGCGAGAAGCCGTGGACCCAGATGCCCAGGTCATGGTGGAGGTAGCGAACCAGGTCCAGGTAGTAGTCCCAGGGCAGATCGGGGTTCACGCCGCCCTGCAGCAGGAAGCCGGTGCCGCCGATGGCCTGCGTCTCCTCGGCCTTCTGCTTCAGCTGTTCCTTCGTGAGCACGTAGCCGCGGGTGTCCCCGGGCTTGTGATAGAACGCGCAGAACGTGCAGTAGACATTGCAGACGTCCGTGTAGTTCACGTTACGGTCGATGACGTAGCTCACGCGACGGGGATCGTTGTGGCGATCCCTGGCGGCGGTGGCGGCCACGGCCAGGTCGGGCAGTTCCGCCTGCTCCATGAGCACCAGGGCTTCCGCGGCGGACACGCGACGGCCCTGGAGAACACCCTCCAGGATCGCCTCAGAGGTATCGAGGACCTTCAGCATGCCTAGACCTGGTACCCCATGACCTGGAGGCACCGGCGGCAGACGCACTCCTGACCGGGGATGCCGTGCTGGAAGTGCTCCAGCGTGTAGGGATTGCGGCACTTCTCGCAGATCTGGGTGGGCTCGGTGGTGGTCTTCGGGGCGTAGAGATGGGTGGGATCGGGCATGGCGGACTCCGGAACCTCCAGGATATCAAAGGCGGTCTCGGAGGACCGCCTTTGATTCGGAAACGTGGGAATGGCTACTCTTCGACGGCGCCGGCCTTGGCGCTTTCATGGGGCCGGTCGTTGCGCTTGCCCTGATGCTTGTGGGCCTGCACATCCAGCTTCTCGATGGCCTGGGTGATGCTGGCATACATGTCGGCGGTCGTGGCCGAGGCCACGAAGGCGTTTGCGCGGGTCTTCAGCGTGATCTCCGCCTCATGACGGTGCTTCTCCACACCCAGGATCACATGGACGTCGATGATGTCGTCCAGATAGGTGGCCATCTTGTCCAGCCGCTCTTTGGTGAACTGCTTGAGGGGCTCGGTGAGCTCCACGTGACGGCCGGTGTAGTGGACCTTCATGGGACACTCCTGAAAGGGGCCGGGTGGCCCGGGAATCGTGGAACCGGCGCAGGAGGGGCCTAGGCCCGCTACCGACGTCGACGCTGGGAGGCCGGAGGAATCTTGAGTTCCTCACGGTACTTGTTCACCGTTCGGCGGGCCACCTTGATGCCGTCCCGCTCGAGCAGGCCGGCGATGGCCTCGTCGGACAGCGGCTTGGCAGGGTCCTCGGCCTGCACGAACGCCTTGATGCGATGTTTGACCACGGTGGCGGAGATGTCCGAATCCTTGGGACGCGCCGAGAAGAAGTAGTTCAGGTCGTAGAGGCCCTGGGGCGTGTGGATGGTCTTCGCCTTCACCACACGGCTGATGGTGCTCTCGTGGAAGCCCGTGGCCTCGGCCACGTCGCGCAGCACCATGGGGCGCAGGCTCTCGATGCCGTGCTCGAGGAACTCCTTCTGGAGTTCCACGATCTGCGCGGAGACCCGCAGAACGGTGCGGTTGCGGTCCTCCACGCCCCGGATGAAGTCCCGCGCGCTGCGGAAGCGCTCGCGGATGAAGTCCTTGTCGGACTTGGCCTCGCTGGAGGCCAGGAACCGCTGGTAGTCGCCGTTCACGCGCAGGCGGGGGAGGCCCTCGTCGTTGAGGTAGATCTTCCAGTTCCCGTCCTCGCCCTTGAGCACCACCACGTCGGGCTTCACCACCCGCTCGCCCTCGGGGTCGAAGGCCCGTCCCGGCGAGGGGTTGAGGTGCTTGAGCTGGTCCATGGCCACGCACAGCTCCGCGTCCGTGCAACCCAGGGCGCGGCGCAGCTTGGCGCTGTCCCGCTGGGCCAGAAGGGCGGAGTGATCGTGGATGATGCGCACCGCCAGGTCGTCGGGCTCGGCGCCGGCGTGACGGAGCTGGAGCAGCAGGCTCTCCTGCACGGTGAAACAGCCGATGCCCGAGGGATCGAACTCCTGGAGCACATCGAGGGCTTCACGCAGGGCTTCCTCCGTGACGCCCATGTCCGCCGCCAGCGCGGCGGGCGTGGTCTCCACGGAGGGCTGATCCGGATCCAGACGCAGGAAACCTTTGGGGTCCAGGCGATCGATGAGGCGCTCCACCAGGGCGGCGCGTGGATCCTCGTGTTCCAGGGTTTCGTAGAGCTGACCCACCAGGTGGTCCTGGAGCGATTCATTGGCGCTGAGGCGGTCCTCCCAGGAGAGGCGATCCTCCTCCGGCAGGTTGCTGGTGCGGGGGAGATCCTGATCCCAGCTGTTCTCCGCACCCAACTCGGTCTCCTGGACCTGGGCCACCCCCTCCTCAGTGAACTTCTCCAGGTCGCTCTCGGGATTCATCTCACCCGCCGCATCCAGGATCGGTCCCAGATCCATGGTGTCCACCCCTTCGGGCAACTCCACGCCCTCGGCGGCCTGGTCGGAGGTGGCTTCCGTCACATCCGAATCCCGCCCTTCCTCGATGGCCTCGAGGGTCGGCACTTCGTCGCTGTCGTCGGCCAGCTCCAGCAGGGGGTTGTCCTCGAGCTCCCGCTCGATGGTCTGCGACAGTTCCTGCAGGTTCATCTGCCACAGCTTGAGCTTCAGCTGCATGGCAGGTGTCAGCGCGAGGGTCTGGCTCTGGGCCAGCCGCTGGGAGAGGTAGGGGCCCGCCACCATCAATCCAACCTGAACCGGTCGCCCAGGTAGACCCGGCGGATGTCCGGATCCTCTGCGATCTCGCTGGGCAGGCCGTGTTTCATGATCATCCCGTCCGCCAAGATATAGGCCCTGTCGGCGATCTGCAAGGTCTCGCGGACATTGTGATCCGTGATGAGAACGCCAATGCCTCGCGCCTTGAGGTCATCGATGAGGCCCTGGATCTCCAGTACCGACTTGGGATCCACACCGGCGAAGGGCTCATCCAGGAGCATGATCCGGGGTTCGGTCACGAGGGCGCGCGCCAGCTCACAGCGGCGTCGCTCGCCGCCGGAGAGGCTCATGCCCAGCGTGTCCCGCACCTTGCCCAGGTGAAAATCGGCCAGCAGCCGCTCGCAGCGGTCCTTCTGCTCCGCCTTCGGGATGGGCTGCAATTCCGCCAGCGCCATGAGATTTTCCCACACCGTCAAACCCCGGAACACGCTGGATTCCTGAGCCAGGTAGCCGATGCCCAGCCGCGCCCGCCGGTGCATGGGCAACGCGGTCACGTCCTGGCTCAGCCACCGGATGTCCCCGCGGTCCGGGGCCTCCACGCCCACCACCATGTAGAAGGTCGTCGTCTTGCCCGCGCCGTTCGGCCCCAGCAGCCCCACCACCTCGCCCATGCCCACGCAGAGGCTCACGTCCCGCACCACGGTGCGGTCGCCATATCGCTTCTGGAGGTTCACGGCCTCGAGGCAGGGGGTGGGCTCTGTCATGGTTCTATCAGAACATACTGCCCCGCCTGATGGCGTTGAAGGCGCGCGCCGTGACCGGCGCGCGGAATGGAAAAGGTTCAGCGGAGGGCGCGGCCGGGGGTGTATGGGGCCTTGGCGGCATCCAGAGTTTCTTCCAGGGACTTGAGCGCCACCTGCGCCGTGTCGAACCGGCTCTGGAACACCTTCAAGGCTTCCTCGGCCCAGGCCAGGTTCTGGCGCTGGGTGCCGGTGGGCAACTGGGTGGTGCCCCACACGCTGCCGGTCACGTCGCTGATGCGACCCACGATGCCAGGGCCCGTGGGCTCCTGGTACCTGGCCACGGTGGCGTCTCCGCTGAGGAGGGTGCGCAGGTCCTTCAGCTCCCCATGGAGCTTCCTCGCCTGCTCCAGACGCGTCGCATCGGTGGCAGGCGTCTCCAGCAGCGCCTTGCGGACGAAATCGAGGCGGGTCTGGACCTCGCTCAGCCGCTCGGAGGCGCCCATGGCCCGGCGCTGGGCCTCGCCCATGCGGGCGCAGAAGGCGCTGTACTCAGTCCACTGGGCTGCGGTGAGGCGGTCGGCGTCGAGGGGTTTCACGTCGAACGCGACGGGACCCGCCACGGGCTTCAGCACGCCATCCACCTGGAAGGAGAGGGTGGCCTGGTATCGCCCGGGCGCCGCCAGGGCGCCATGATCACCGTAGTCCCAAGGATCCCGGTCGCCCGCGGCCTTGAGGCGGATGGGGGACGGGTCCTGAAGGCGGAGGTCCCACGCCATGCGGTGAAGGCCCTTCTCGGGCTTCGCGGCAAGGCGCCGGACGATCTGCCCGTCGCCCGCGGCGATGGTCAGCACCACCGCGGGCGGGATCTCCCGGTCCTCGGCGCGGAGCGCGTCCCAGGCTGGAATGGCGGGGTCCTGGCCTGCCTTGGCGGCCTCCTTCTCCTTCTCGTGGCGCTGGCTCTTCAGGGCCCTCGGCTCCTCCTTCACGTGGTAGGTGAAGACGGCGCCGAAGGGCGGATTGGGCGAGAGGAAAAGCGAGTCGCCCTGGAAGGATTTCCCCGGTCCGCCGAATGGGACGGCGGGGATGTAGGCCTGGGCCGACCTCAGGCCGTAGAGGTGCGCTTCTGCCACGAAGTCCTCCGGCTTGGCCTCGCGCAGTGCCGTCAGGTCATCGAGAATGAAGAAGCCACGCCCGAACGTAGCCACCACCAGATCACCCTCCCGCGCCTGGATGGCCAGGTCCTTCACGGCGATGTTCGGCAGCTTGGAGAACTTCGACCAGGACTTGCCGGCGTCGAGGCTGAAGAAGAGGCCGAACTCCGTGCCGCAGTAGAGCAGCCCCTCCCGGGCGGGATCCTCGCGCACGGTGTAGACGCTGCCGCGCTCCGGCAGCCCGGCGGTGATGGATTCCCAGGTGCGCCCGCGGTCGCGGGAACGCAGCAGGTAGGGTCGGAAGTCGCCCGTCTTGTGGTTGTCGAAGGCCGCGTACACCGTGCCGACCTGGTGGGGGCTCGCCGACAGGCAGGACACGTAGGTCAGGTCGGGCACGCCGGGAAACCGGTCCGTCTTGCGCCAGGCCTTGCCGCCGTCCTCGCTGACCTGGAGCAGGCCATCGTCGGTGCCCACATAGAGCAGGCCCTCGGCCCGGGGACTCTCCGCCAGGGCCACGATATTGCCGAAGAAGCTGGTGGAGGTGTTGCGGGCCACGGCGTCCACGCCCCACACCTTGTCCATGATCTTGAGGCGGCTGCGGTCGATCTTCCGAGTCAGGTCCGGGCTCACGGCGGTCCAGTTGTCACCCCGATCGTCGCTGCGGAAGACCTTCTGGGCGGCGAAGTAGAGCCGCTTCCCGCTGTGGGGACTGATCAGCAGCGGTGCGTCCCAGTTCCAGCGGAAGGGCTCCTCGCCGGGCGCGGGCTGGGGCTGGAGCTCCACCCGCTCACCCGTGCGGCGATCGAAGCGGGCCAGGCCGCCGTACTGGCTTTCGGAGTACACGGTGTTCGGATCGTCCGGATCCACCTGGCTGTAGAAGCCATCTCCGCCCTGGGTCACGAACCAGTCCTGATTGGTGGAGCCGTGCAGGTTCCGCGTGCGGCTGGGGCCGCCCATGGAGAAATTGTCCTGGGTGCCGCCATAGATGGTGTAGAAGGGCTTCGCGTTGTCGACGGCCACCCGGTAGTACTGGATGACCGGCAGGTTGGCGGTGAAGACCCAGGTGGCGCCCCGGTCCCGGCTCTCGTACAGGCCGCCGTCGCATCCGGCGAGCAGGTGCTCGCTGTTCGCGGGGTCGATCCACAGTGCGTGGTTGTCCACGTGCTTGTGTTTCTCACCCACGCGGCGCCAGGTCTTGCCGCCGTCCTCGGTCACCTGCATCCAGGTGTCCATGGAATAGACGCGCTGGGGGTCCTTCGGATCGCAGAAGAGTTCCTGGTAGTACTGGGCGCTGCCGGAGACCTGCTCGTTGCGGCGCTCCCAGGTGCGGCCTCCATCCGTGCTCCGGAAAAAGCCGCCGGCCTTGTTGGCGGCTTCGATGGTGGCGTAGACCGTGTCCGGCTCGCCTTCGGGGACCGCCAGGCCGATGCGGCCCATGTCCTCCTTGGGCAAGCCATCCTTGAGCCGGGTCCAGGTCTGCCCGCCATCCGGGCTCTTGTGGATGCCGCTGCCCGGTCCGCCGTCGATCATGCCCCAGACGTGGCGCCGCCGCTGGTAGGTGGCCGCATAGAGGACGTCGGGATGCCGCGGGTCCATCACCACGTCGGTGACGCCCGTGTGCGCGTCGACCGTCAGCACGGCCTTCCAGGTCTTCCCGCCATCGGCGGTCTTAAAGAGCCCGCGCTCCCCGCCGTCGTTCCAGAGGGGCCCCTGCGCAGCTACGAAGACCACCTGGCTGTTGCGCGGATCCACGAGGATCTTGGCGATGTGCTCGCTGGCCTTGAGCCCCATGTTCTCCCAGTGCTTCCCGCCGTCGAGGCTGCGGTACACGCCGTCTCCGTAGGCCACCGAGCGCTGGGAGTTGTTCTCGCCGGTGCCCACCCACACCGTGTTCGGGTCATGGGGATCCACGGTCACGCACCCGATGGAGAAAGAACCTTCTTTGTCGAAGAGGGGCGTCCAGGTGGCGCCGGCGTTCACAGTCTTCCAGACCCCGCCGGAGGCCACGGCCACATACCAGGTGTCCGGCCTGTGGGGATCGACGGCGATGTCCGACACCCGTCCCGACGTGACCGCCGGCCCCAGGTTCCGGAGGGGCATGTCCACCAGGGGCGAATCCTTGCGGGCCTGCGCGGCCTTGGCCGGCGGGGCAGCCAGCACCGGCACGACCGCCAGAAGAAAGGCCAGGGATGGCAGGGACCGGAACCGGTTCATGGTGCCTCCTATTACGATGTTCAACCCATCATGCCCGAGACCGGCCGGGGATTCACCACCCGGGTCCCGCGCCCTTGCCGCGCACGCGGCCTTGCCATTTGGCTGTCTGTGTCCCGGGCTCGAGATCGAGGGCCTCGCCCTGCCCCTCGCCGAGGCGGCCTTTGAGCGTGACCGCGCCCTGGGCCTGGATCAGCTTCGCCGTGCGGTCCGGCCCCACCATGACCGTCACCCTGTCCGCCGCCAGCCGCCAGCCTTGGCCCTGGCACTCCACACCGCCGCTGAGCAGGATCTTCTGGCCTTCGCTCTGCCCCTGTTCGGCTCGCAGGTACAGGTCCCCGTCGGCCGCGGCCAGGGTGCCGTTCAGTCCTTCCGGGAAGGCCACCGTCTCCCCCTTCCTGAGGATGCGTGGGCCGGACAGGCGCTCCCGCAGGCGGCTCCAGGCCGCGGGCCGGCCAGTGAGCGACCAGAGCGTGTCCTCCCAGACAAGCCGGGCCCCCCGCAGATTGCCTCCGGAGAACAAGTTCACCTGCACCGGTCCTTCGATGGTCCACGAGTGGGGATCGCCCTGCCCCGCCCCGCCGCTGAAGGTTCCATCCTCGCCGCGGCCCATCACCGGGGACTGCAGCTTCCAGCGCCGAGTGGCCCGCTCCACGGAGATGCGTGGGGAGGACAGATTCCGCCGTCCCCAGGTGAGAATCGGATGCCCCTCCGCCACGGCGTGGCCCACAGGCAGGGACTCAGGAAGATCGCCACCCGGCTTTTCACGCATGAGCACCCGCGGAGCCCTGAGCACGAGGCGCTGGCCATCCATGGGTTGGTCCCACACCACGTTGCCCTCCAGGCGCAGCCCGGAGGGCGTCCACCGGGCACCCTCCGTGGAGAGAACCTCTTCGCCCTCGGGTCCCGGACGCCGGGCCCTGAAGGTGCGGAACTCCACCTGCTGGAAGGTCGCCCCCGGCGCGGGCCGGGGTGCCACGCCGCCCTTGGCGTCGCCGTGCCAGCCATCGGAGCGTTCGAAGGACAGGGGGCCCGGCCAGGTGACCGTGGCCGGGGTCAGGTCCGCCACCGAGGCCTGCAGTGACCCTTCGGTCAGGCGGGCCTTCACGCCCTCCAGATGGCCCGTCTGGAATCCGGGCATGGCCCAGAGCCGCTCGGCCTCCATGGCCTGGAGGGTGGCCGGTCCGGTCCCGGCGGGGGGGGCCTGCCAGCGCACGGGGCCCTGGTCCACGCGGAAGCGGCCATCCGCCTCGCGCCGCCACCCGGCGGGCAGGTACCATACGCCCCGGGCGGAGCCTTCCAGGGCCTCCCAGCGCAGGGGCGCCAGCCCCTCCCATTCCCCCCCGACCCAGCGCAGGGCGGGGCCGGCGTTCTCCACGCGCCCCTTGCCCAGGAGCGCTTTGGTGGCCGGATCGGCCACTTCCAGGTCCAGAGGGCCCTCGAGTGCCCACACCCCCGCCTGGCGGTGAGCCTTGGGCGACAACATGCGCCACTGTCCGGTCTGCTCATCCAGGCGCCCCGTCACCGTCTCCAGGTGGAGGTCCTCCTCCGAGCCTTCGATGGTCCGGTAGGTCAGCACCATTCGGTTGGGCCCCAGCTGCTCCGTGAGCGTCCCCAGGGTGCCCTTGGTGCCGGCGCCGAAGAGGGGATCGCCGCTCGCGGTCCGTCCGGGCATGCCTTCGTTGCCCACCATGAGGAAACGCAACGTGAAGCCCAGGGTCCCAGCCGCCAGGGCCCATCCCAGGCCCCGCCAGAGCGGGTGCCGTGCAGGGGGGAGATCCTGGAGCAGGGCCCGTACCTTCATGGCGCCATCTCCCCGAGCGGGGCATCCACCAGCCAGGAACGGCCCCAGCGGGCGCTGCCCTGGGGCGTGGCGGACACGCAGAGCCGATCCCCCACCTGCGGCTGTGCAGGGCGCGTGTGGCCGGCGAACCAGGTGACGGGATCCGACAGGCCTGCCAGGCGCAGCTTCCAGTGGTCGGCTCCGAACGAGGACGAGGAGGCCACCGGGCCCTCCAGCCTCGCCAGGGGGGGCGCGAACCCTTGGCCGAAGGGCTCCAGGCGGGCCAGATCCGCATCGTCCGGAAGGTCCCCAGGTGCGCCATCCACCAGGAGCGGCTGAATCGCTCGCCCTCTGGCCTGGGCCTGCGCAGCCTGTGACTGGGCGCCCCGCTCCAGGGCCTGGCGGACGAAGGCCAACCGCGAGGCCTCGAAGCTGAGGCCCGCGGCCGCCCGGTGGCCGCCGCCGCCCAGGATGAAAGGCTGGGCCAGGACCAGCAGCTCGCCGAGGTCATAGCCTTCCGGAGCCCGCAGGCTGCAATGCGCCACGCCGTCGATCACCGTGCAGACACCCGCGGGCCGTCCCGTGGCGCGCATGCGGTGGCCCGCCACGATGCCGATGACGCCCTTGTGGGCGGTGGGATCCAACGCCAGATCGAAGGCCGCGCCGTCCGGGCGCGGCAGACGAGAGGCCAGTTCCTCCTGGATGGCCCGGCGCTCCTGGTTGAGGGCCTCCACCCGGGCCATCAGCACCTCGGCCTCGGCAGCGTCCCGCGTGAGCAGGAGGCGCACGGCATCCTCCGCTCCACCCATGCGGCCCACGGCATTGAGCCGCGGCGCCAGGCCGAAGGCGATGTCCTGCCCGCCCAGGGCACCTTCCTTCTTCGCGGCCCGCAGCAGGGCCGCCAGGCCGGGGCCATTCTTCCCGCCCAGGGAATCGAGCCCCCGGCGTACCAGCAGGGCGTTCTCGTCCCGCAGCGGCATCACGTCCGCCACGGTGCCGATGGCCACCAGCTTGAGCATCCCGTCCAGGAAGGCCGCGTCGGCGCCCGTGGGGTGGGGCACGGCGCCGAGCAGGGCCTGGGCCAGCTTGAAAGCCACGCCCACCCCCGCCAGAAAGGGGTTGGCGTAGCCGTCGAGGTGGGGATGCACCACGGCGCAGGCTGGCGGCAGCTCCGGGCCCAGCGCATGGTGGTCCGTGATCACCCAGTCGAGGCCCAACTCCGCGCTGGCCTTCACCTCGGCCACGCTGCGCACGCCGCAGTCCACGGACACGATGAGCCCGGGGTCTCGGGCCTCCTTCAGCTCCCGGATGCAGTCCAGGTGCAGACCGTAGCCGTCCGAGAACCGGTTGGGGATGAAGAAGGAGACATCGGCCCCGATGCGCTCCAGGGCCCGCACCAGCAGGGCCGTGGCGGTGACGCCGTCCACGTCGTAGTCGCCGTAGACCACGATGCGCTCACGGGCCTCCACGGCGCGCCGGATGCGCGCCACGGCCGCATCCACGCCCGGAAGCAGGTGCGGATCCGTGCTCCGCGCCCATGAAGGGTCCAGCCGCCAGCCCAGGTCCTCGGGCCGGTCCACGCCCCGCAGCCAGGCCAACCGCGCCAGGCGCGGCTCCAGGTTCCAGGCCGCGGCCAGGGCCTTCCAGGGCGACGGCCCCGCCGGGATCTCCCGCCGGAGAGCCCAGATCTTGGCATCCATCTCAGCCCACGCTGCCCATGCGGGCGAACTTCTGGTACCGCTCCTCCACCAGCTGCTCGGCGGACAGCTCGGACAGCTCCGAGAAGGCCTCGATGACCGCCTCCTTGAGGGCAGCGGCCGCAGCGTCGAAATCCGAGTGGGCGCCGCCCAGGGGCTCCTTCACGATGCCGTCGATGACGCCCAGCTCCAGCAGGTGCGGGGCCGTGAGCTTGAGGGCCTCGGCGGCCTTGGAAGCCTGGCTCGCATCCTTCCAGAGGATGGAGGCGCAGCCTTCGGGCGAGATCACGGAGTAGATGGCGTTCTCCATCATGAGCACGCGGTCGGCCACGCCCAGGGCCAGGGCCCCGCCGCTGCCGCCTTCGCCCAGGACGATGGCCACCACCGGCACTTCGAGCTTGGCCATCTCCAGCAGGTTGCGGGCGATGGCCTCGGCCTGGCCGCGCTCCTCGGCGTCGACGCCCGGGTAGGCTCCGGGGGTGTCGATGAGGCAGAGGACGGGCCGCTGAAACTTCTCAGCCAGCTTCATGAGGCGCAGCGCCTTCCGATAGCCCTCGGGCTTGGGCATGCCGAAGTTGCGGAGGATCTTCTGCTTGGTGTCCCGGCCCTTCTGCTGGCCGATGATCATGACGGGGTTGCCCTCGATCCAGCCCATGCCGCCCACGATGGCCGCGTCGTCGCCGAAGCGCCGGTCGCCGTGCAGTTCTTCGAACCGCTCGCAGATGCGCTCCAGGTAGTCGAGGGTGTAGGGACGCTTGGGGTGGCGGGCGAGCTGGGCCCGCTGCCAGTCCGTGAGGTTCGTGAACAGCTCGGCCTTCAGCTTGTCCAGCTTCTTCTGCAGCTTTTCCCGTTCTTTCGACTGGGAGGGGTCCATCTCCATGGCCCGGATCTGGGCCTCCAGCTCGAGCACCGGCTTTTCCAGCTGCGAGAGATCCATGGCCTGTTCGGGTGTCGCGTCTTTCATGTGACCTCGGGTCAAGAAGAGGAACGAACCAGTGTAGCCGAGACTCCGGATTCAGGCTCCGTGCCGTTCCGGGGCGGTTGAGCGCAGAATCAGGAGGGAGCCGCCATGCTGACGTCACCCTTTCCCCTCCTTGGCCTCACCGGCGGCATCGCGGCGGGCAAGAGCTTCGTGGCAATACAGATGGCGGATCGGGGCTGGGCCGTGATCGATGCCGATGCGCTCGCCCGGGAGGCGGTGCGGCCCGGCGGCGACGGGCTGGCGGCCGT
The DNA here is from genome assembly GCF_022808935.1 of Geothrix sp. SG200. GTDB lineage: Bacteria > Acidobacteriota > Holophagae > Holophagales > Holophagaceae > Geothrix > Geothrix alkalitolerans. The sequence goes on along the minus strand of NZ_JAKZFR010000001.1, from coordinate 941,078 downwards.
TGTGGCGGCCTTCGGGCCCAGCTGCCTCCAGGCGGACGGCACCCTGGACCGCGCCTGGATGGCCGTCCACGTGTTCGCGGACGACGGGGCGCGGGCCCGGCTGAACGCCATCCTCCATCCCCGCATCGAGGCCCTCCTGGCGGAACGCCTCCTGGCGCTCCCTCCCGGCACCCGCGGCGCTGTGCTGGACGCGGCATTGTGGGTGGAGCGGGGCCGAGCCCACCACTTCGACGCCTTCTGGGCCGTGGACGCTCCGGAGGACCTGCGGCTGGCGCGCCTCCAGGCCCGGGACGGCATGCCCCGGGAGGCGGCCCTGGCCCGGCTTCGGGCCCAGGCCTCGGCCCCGGAGCGCGCGCTCCATGCGGACCTGGTGATCCCCAACGACGGCAGGGATCTCGCGGAGATCCTCACAGGAGCCGAGGCCTCCCTTCTGTCAAACTGGAAGATCCGCCGCGCGCGGACCTGGAGATCGCCGATGCCTGCACCCTTCACCGCCGACCAGCTCCGCGAGGTCCTCACCATCCTGCTCGGCCGGGGCGGCGACTACGGCGAGGTCTTTGTGGAACGCCGGAGGGCCCACGCCCTGGGCATGGACGACGGCCGCATGGAGGATGTGCTCTCCTCCGAGACCTTCGGGGCCAGCCTGCGCCTGATGGACGGCGAGACCACCCGCTTTGCGGACCTCATCGCCCCCGCCTTCGAGGAATTGGTGGAGGCCGCCCGCACCCTCGCGGCGCCGGGCACCGGCTCGTCTGCAGACGTCCCCGCCCTGGCGTTGAAGATCCATCCCACCCCCAGCCCCGTGGAGCGGGATCCCGACACGGTACCCCTCGACGAGAAGGTGGCCCTGGTGCGCCGCGCCGAGGCCCTGGCACGGACGGAGGCCGAGGCCCTCCGGCCCGGCGCGCTGAAGCAGGTGTCCGTGGGCTACGGCGACAATACCCAACGGGTGTGGATCGCCGCGGCAGAGCGCAATGACGGCGTCTGGACCGGCCGCCTAACTGAAGACCACCGCACCCAGGGCGTCCTGCGGGCCAATGTCACCGCCGGCGATGGCAGCCAGCTCCAGACCGGTTACCAGGCCCTGGGCGAAACGCGGGGCTTCGAGCTGTTCACGGACGAGGCCGTGGCCCGCACCGTGAAGGAGGCCGTGCGCCTGGCCATCCAGGCCCTCGACGCCCAGCCCGCGCCTGCGGGCACCTTCCCCGTGGTGCTCAGCAGCAGCGCCGGCGGCACCATGATCCACGAAGCCTGCGGGCATGGCCTGGAGGCGGATCTCGCGCTCGCGGGCATGAGCGCCTTCGCCGGCAAGCTGGGCCAGAAGGTGGCCGCCGACGGCGTGACGATCATCGACGACGGCACCCTGCCCCACAAGCGCGGCAGCCAGGCCATCGACGACGAGGGCAACCCCGTCAGCCGCGTGGTCCTCATCGAGAACGGCGTGCTGAAGGCCTACCTGCAGTCCCGCAAGACCTCGCGGAAGATGACCACGGAGCCCACGGGCAACGGCCGCCGGGAGAGCTACCGCCACCTGCCCATCCCCCGCATGCGCAACACCTTCCTGGCCGCGGGAAGCGAGGCGCCTGAAGCCATCCTGCGCGACCTGGACCGCGGCCTGCTGGTGAAGCACATGGGCGGTGGCCAGGTGGATACCGTGACCGGCAACTTCGTGTTCCAGGTGACGGAAGGCTACTGGGTGGAGAACGGCGTGCCTAGGTATCCCGTGAAGAACGCCACCCTCAGCGGCTGCGGCCCCGAAGTGCTGAAGCAGCTCACCCGCATCGGCAGCGACCTCCACCACTTCGACATCGGCACCTGCGGCAAGGACGGCCAGGGCGTGCCCGTGAGCGACGCGCTGCCCACCATCCTCTGCCCCTCCCTGGTGGTCGGCGGCACCGCCGAGCCCCTGCCGAGCGTGATTTGACGGAAGCGCGCCTGCGGGTGGTGCAGGCCGACATCACCACCCTTGCCGTGGATGCCATCGCGAACGCCGCGAACAGCAGCCTCCTGGGCGGCGGCGGCGTGGACGGGGCCATCCACCGCGCCGCGGGACCGGGGCTGCTGGAGGAGTGCCAGGCCATCCGGAACCGCCAGGGCGGGTGCAGAACGGGACGGGCCGTCATCACGGGTGGTCACCGTCTGCCCGCGACGTTCGTGATCCACACGGTCGGGCCTGTCTGGCAGGACGGGGACTCCGGCGAGGACGACCTGCTCGCATCCTGCTACCACGAGAGCCTCCGCCTGGCCGAGACCCAGGGATGCCGCACCGTGGCCTTCCCCGCCATCAGCACCGGCATCTACGGGTTCCCCGCAGACCGCGCCGCCGGCATCGCCATCAGGGTCTGCCGCGAGTGGCTGGCGGCCCACGACCTCCCACAGACCATCACCCTCGTGGCCTTCGATGGCCCGGCGCTGGCGATCCTGCAGTCCGCCCTCAAGAAGGAAGCCTGACATGACCGATCCGTTCCGCACCTTCATTCCCGAGTCCCTCGAAGCGCGCCTCCAGGACGGCATCCAGCACGCCCTGAAGCTGGGCGCCGAGGGGGCCGAGGCTTTCGTCTCCGTGTCCCGCGGCCGCAAGGCCAAGGTGCAGAACGGCGCGCTCGAGGACCTCACCACCAGCAAGCGCGGGGGCCTGGGCGTGCGCGTGATCCGGGCCGGCGGCCAGGGCTTCCGCACCGGCCTGGCCACCACCACGGACCTGGCCGCGGCGAATTTCCAGGAGCTCTTCGCCCAGGCCTGGGAGCTGAGCGCCCTGGGGGACGAGGACCCCTGGCTGAGGCAGGCGGATCCCGAAGGCACGGATGATCTCCCCAGCCGCTTCGATGGCGCCGTGGAGGCCCTCACGCCCGAGCAGCGCATCGCCTGGGCGCTGGAGCTCGAAGCCGAAGCCCGGAAGGCCTCCCCGAAGGTCGCCGCCGTGCGGGAGTCGGCCTGGAGCGACGGCTCCGGCGCCAGCCTGCTGCTCACGCAGAAGGGCGTGCGGACGCCGGATGCCTGGTCCAGCTGCTCCGCGGCCATCGAGCTGGCCGTGGCCGATGGCGACGAGCGGCAGGCGGCCTGGCACTGGGACGTGGCCCGCCGGCCGGGCCTTGACCTCGCCGCCATCGGCGCTGAGGCGGCCCTCAAGGGCGAGCGGAAGCTCCATCCCCAGCGGCTGCCCGCCGGAAAGTACCCCGTGGTGCTCCACCCGGAGGTGGCCGTGGACCTGCTCGGCATCGTGGCCGGGATGCTCGACGCCGAGTCCGTGATCAAGGGCCGCAGCCTCTTCGCCGGCAAGCTGGGCGAACCCATCGCCTCGCCTCTCCTCACCCTGGTGGACGATGGCCGGCTCGCCGAAGCCCCGGGGCGCCCGGCCCTCGGCACGGAGCCCTGGGATGCGGAGGGTCTGCCCACGCGGCGCAACGTCCTCATTGAGGGCGGCACCCTGAAGACCTACCTCCACACCCTCAAGACCGCCGCTGAGCTGGGCCAGGCGCCTACGGCCAGCGCCGGCCGCGGCTTCGGCAGCCAGCCCGGTGCCACCACCTTCAACCTGTTCCCCCTGGCCGGGGACACCGCTCCCGACGCCTTGTACCGCATGGCCGGAAACGGCGTGCTCATCACCGAGATCATGGGCCTGCACACGGTGGATCCGGTCAGCGGCGACCTCAGCGTGGGCGCCTCGGGCCTCCGCATCCGCGACGGCGTGCTCGCCGAGCCCGTGGACAAGCTCACCTTCGCGGGCAACCTTCGGGACTTCCTCACCCGCATCGTGGCCCTGGGCAGCGACCTTCGCTGGTACGGCGGCAGCGCGGGGCTGAGCCTCCTGCTGGAGGACATCGCCCTGGGAGGCGCGTGATGGGCCGCGAATTCTGGGACACACGCTATTCGGAAGCCGAGCTGACCTACGGCGCCGAGCCCAACGATTTCCTGAAGGAGATGGCGCCGCGCATCCCGCCAGGCCCCGTGCTGGGGCTGGGCGAGGGTCAGGGCCGCAACGCCGTGCACTTGGCCACGCTGGGCCATGCGGTCACGGCCGTGGACCAGTCGGCGGTCGGCCTGGCCCGTGCCCGGGAACTGGCCATCAGCCGGGGTGTGGCACTCTCCACGGTGGTCGCCGACCTTGCGGACTTCGACTTCGGGACCGCCCCCTGGAAAGGCCCTTGGAGCGGCATCATCTCCATCTTCTGCCACCTGCCGTCGGCCCTTCGACGGGATCTGTACCCACTCTGCGCCGCGGCCCTCGTGCCCGGCGGGGTCTTGATCCTGGAAGGCTACACGCCTCGCCAGCTGGACTATGGTACCGGCGGGCCGAAGGAGCCGGATCTGCTAGACACCCTCGACGAGCTGCGGGGCCTCCTCCCCGGCCTGGAGCTGGAAGTGGGCCGGGAACTGCTGCGAGACATTCGCGAAGGCGCCCACCATCAGGGTCTCGGAGCCGTGGTACAGGTGGTGGCCCGCAAGCCCACCACGTGACCTTCCGGACCTGATCTGCAATCCTGGAATGTTGCCCAAGGACCTTCCATGAGCCTGGATTCCGCTCGCGCCTACCTCGCCTTCCCCCACCTGGAGCCGGAACTTCGGGCGGAGCTGGAGCCCATGCTCAAGGCTGCCGAGGCCGGAGATGCCAAGGCGGCGGCCGAGCTGGAAGACCGGTTCTCCGAGCCTCTCGCCTTCGGCACGGGAGGCCTCCGGGGCTTCATGGCCGCGGGGCTGCGCCGCATGAACCGACCCAACGTTCGCCGGGCCACCTTGGCCCTGGCTGCCGTGACCCAGCGCCGGGCCCCGGGCAAGAGGGTGGCCGTGGTGGGCTATGACACCCGGATCAACTCGGATGTCTTCGCCGCCGAGAGCGCCGCCGTGCTGGCGGCGGCAGGCTACCAGGTGTTCCTCGGCACCCGCCCCCTGCCCACGCCCTTCCTCTGTTTCGCCATGCGCCGCCTGGGCTCGGCCTGCGGCGTGATCCTCACCGCCAGCCACAATCCCAAGGAATACAACGGCTTCAAGGCCTACAACGACCTGGGCGGCCAGGTGGTGGAGCCTTGGGACGCGGAAGTGGAGGCCCACATGGCCGCCCTTCCCCTGGTGCCCGAGCCGCCAGTGGCGCCGGCCGGCCGCATCCAGCCCATTCCCGCAGAGGTCGAAGAGGCCTACCTCGCCATGGGCCAGGATCTGCTCCAGCATCCAGAGGCCTTCGAGGCCGCCCGCATCCTCTACACGCCCTTCCACGGCACCGGCGTGGCCTTCGTGCCCGCCCTCTTCGAGCGGGCCGGCCTGCCGCTCACCCTCAGCCCCAGCCAGGGCATCCAGGACGGCACCTTCCCCACCGCCCCGCGCCCCAACCCCGAGGAGCTCGCCGCCTACGCCGCGCCCCTGAAGGAAGCAGAGGCCATGGGAGCCGAGGTGATCCTCGCCAATGACCCGGATGCGGATCGCATCGGCGTGGTGGCCAAGCGCGACGGCGCCTGGGAGCTCATGTCCGGCAATGACCTGGCGGGCCTCACCCTGGATTATCTCTGCACCCAGAAGGGCCGCAGGGGCGCCGTGGTGAGCACCGTGGTGACCTCCGACTTCATGGCCGAAGTGGCCCGCCACCATGGCCTGCCCGTCGTGTGGACCCTCACGGGCTTCAAGAACATCGCCGTGTGCATGGACCGCCTGCTGGAACTGGGCGAGCCCTATGCCTTCGGGGCCGAGGAGAGCTACGGCATGCTGCTGCCGCCGGACCTCCGGGACAAGGACGGCGTCACCGCGGCCCTTGTGGTGGCCGAGATGGCCGGGCACTACAAGGCCAAGGGGCAGACTCTGTTCCAGGCTGTGGAGGCCCTCATGGCCCGGGTGGGCTCCTTCCACAACCGCCTGGTGAACCTGGAGGATCCCCGGCCGGGCGGGGCCAAGCGTTTTGCCGAGGCCATGGGCCGCATCCGCGCCGCGGGCCTGGCCTCGCTAGGCGGCGAGAAGGTCGTCAACTGGGAGGACTTCCAGACCGGCCTCTGGCATGGCGACGGCCGCACGGAACCCATCCTCGACCGCCCTGACCAGCGCGACCGTGCCCTGGCCATCCCGCGCAGCAATGTCCTCAAGTTCCGCCTGGAGAGCGGCGCCTTCGCCGCGTTCCGTCCCAGCGGCACCGAACCCAAGCTGAAGGTCTACCTCCAGGGACGCGGCGAGGCTTCCCAGCTGGACCGCCTGGAGGCCGAGGCCCGTTCCCTGCTCGGCCTTTGATCACCCCCAGAAAAAGGGCGGCGCCGTTGCCGGCGCCGCCCTTTTTCTGGAGCAGGAGGACTACTTCTTCTTGAAGGTGGTCAGCTTGCCCTCGGCCCAGCCGTGGCAGTCCTTGCACTGGGCTTCCTTGTACTTGGCGAGCATCTTGGTGGTCGCGGCATTGAACTTCTTGTCCTTCGGCGCGCCCTCGTGGCAGGCGGTGCACTTGGCGCCCTTCACGGTGGTCATCTTCGCCATGGCCGCCGGGGCGGCCGCGAGGATGAAGGCGGTGGTGAGGAGGGTGATGCGGCGCATGTCAGCTCCTTCATGGGGTGGTGATCCGATCCGCGCGGGATCAGGGTGAGGGGGAAAGGCAGATGGACGGCCGGAGTTCCGGTCGCGACCACCCGGCCCCACCCGGGAGGGCGGGGCGCGGATCTGCGTGGTCGTGGTGTGCCAAAGATCGGGTGGATCCGGTGCTGAGCGGCCTCAGTGCGCCAGGCGCGAGGTCATGGCGTAGATGATCAGGAAGAGCAGCACGAGGCCCACGCCGAAGAAGATGTAGCCGGCGCTGCGAGCGATGCCCTTCCAGGCTTCCCACTCGTCCTTGACGCGGAAGCTGTCCAGGCGGCCTTCGGCCACCAGGCGGTCATACCAGCGCTTCCGCTCGTGGAGCATTTCGGACTTCGAGATGCGGCCCGAGAAGATGACCGTATCCATGGGGAACTTCTCCAGCCGGAAATGGGTGTTGAAGAAGTGCACCGTGAAGATGAAGCCGGCTGCCAGCAGGGCCTCATCGGAGTGCACGATCAGCGAGACATTGATCATCCAGCCGGGCATGAACTTGCTGAAGAACTCCGGGAACCACATGATCAGGCCCGAGACGCCGATGGCGAAGACGCCCCAGAACACGGCCAGGTAGTCGAACTTCTCGAAGTAGGTCCACCGATCGAACTCGGGACGGGGCCCCTTGCCGAAGAACCAGCGGTTATGGGCCACGAAATCCTTCACATCCTGCTTGGTGGGGATCATGGAATCGGGATGGGCCATGGCCTTGAAGATGCGGCTAAGGCGGACGGCGCCGGTCTCTGGATCCTTCAGGAAGCCCCGGTTCCGCCAGAAGTGGCCCAGGGTGGTACCCACGTGCAGCGCGAAGTAGGTGAAGGTGATCACCGCCCCGAAGTGGTGGAGGGTGCGGGCGACATCAGCCCCTCCGAAGAACCGGAAGATCGCCTTGGCCCAGTCGGTGTAGTAGAACTTCAGCGGCATGCCGGTGATTGTCAGCAGCAGGAAGCTCGTCACCACCAGGATGTGGAGGAAGCGCTCGAAGGGCTGGAACCGAGTGAACTGCTCGTCATCCTCCTGGATTTTGATCTTGGCCTCGCGGAACTGCTTGGAGTCGTGGCGATAGAGCCAGACGGACCGGAACAGCCACAGGAGCGTGTGGGCACCGAACAGGGAGAAGGTGCACACAAGAAGCGTGGTCATGATCAGGAAGACGTAGTGCAGCACCGGATAGTTCTTGCGATCCATGGGGTTCGCGTGGGGCGCGTACTTCGCGAAACTGACCGAGGCATTGGCGTGGCACTGCTTGCACGTGTTGACGATGTTCGCCGGAGAGAGGTGCGAATTCGGATCTGAGGCCCTAAGGACATCGTGGTGGCCGTGACAGTCGTAGCAGGCGGCCACGGCGCTGGCGGTGTTGGCCTTTCCAAGCGCCATGGCCTTGCCGTGGTAGGTGTCGCGGTAGTGCTCCAGGCGGTCGGCGTGGCACTTGCCACAGACCATGTCGCTGCCAGCCTTGAAGTGGCCGCTCACAGGCGTCTCGATCTGGTGCGCCGAGTGGCACTGGATGCACACGGGCCCGCGGGGATCTCCCTTGGCCAGAAGCTGGCCATGGACGCTTTTGTTGTAGACCTCCTCGACCTTCACGTGGCAGCGGCCGCAGGTCTTGGCGACGTTGGCGTGGTTGATGGGCGAGCTGCGGTCCACGCTCCGCTTGATGTCATGGACGCCATGGCAGTCGTTGCAGCTCGGCGCCACGATGAGCCCCTTCACCAGCAGGGCCTTCCCGTGGATGCTCTCCTGGTACTGGGAGGCCACCGCCGGATACTTCATCTTGTATTCATCGGTGAGGTTCTTGTTGGCGTGGCACTTCGCGCAGGTCGTCGACAGGTTCATCTTGTAGACCGGCGAGTCCGTCTGCTTCACGGGCACGATGTAGTGATTCCCATGGCAATCATGGCAATAAGCCGCTGCCGTCGCCCCAAGGGTCTGGCTCACGCCATGGATACTGCCCGCGTAGTGCTTGGCCTGCTCAGCATGGCATCCATCGCAGTTCACATCTGTGTAGGTCTCAGTACCTTCCTGGTGCTTGTCCGTGAGTTTGACGTGGCAGTCCCGGCAAGATAGAGAGGCGTGGACCGAGGCTGCGAACCGCTGCCCGTCCACGAAGAGCGATTGCTTCGTGCCATTCACATCCTTGGTCATGTCCTTGTCGCTGTGGCAGTCGAAGCAGCTTTCCTTGGCGGCCGCCTTGGCAGGGGCGGCCTGCAGGGGCGCCGAGGCGAGGAGGAGGCCGGCGACGAAGGCCAGCAGCAGGCTTCCGCCGCGTCGCCTGGCGCCGGCGGGAGCCTGAGTATCGGTAAAGGTCCAGGTCATGGGGTTGGTTCCTATGGGGTGGGGAGGGGTCAGTGATGCGCTAAAGGGGGTGGCATCAAGCGTCGTGGTGTTGGGTTCCGTGCTTCTCGATCGTCTTCCGGTAGTACTCGGGCCGGGTTTCGCGCATGTGGTCCGCGGAGGCTTTGCCGTTCAGCCAGGCCAAGTCCATGGGGTAGACATCGGGATCGAAGATCACCAGGTACCAGTGCCAGACAAGGATGGAGAGCGTGGCCAGGATGGCTTCGTACCAATGGGCCGCCGTGGCCGCGTCCAGGACCCACTTCGGGAAGTGGCGCAGGCTCCAGTTCTCGGCCCACAACAGGACGCCCGTCACGGCCATCACCACGGTGCCCCACATGAAGGCCCAGTACTCCATCTTCTCGGGGTAGCCGAACATGCCGAAGGTGGGACGTTCCTTGATCAGGCCCAGGTTGAACCGGAACATGTTGAAGATGTCCTTGGCGTCCTGCCAGGAGGGGAGCAGCTCCACGAGGATGATGCGGTCCCGCTTCGACAGGGCGAGGTGGACGAAGTGGAACACCGTGCCCGCCATCATCACCACGGCCGCGATGCGATGGACCACACCGCGGAGGCTGGAATCAGGGTCGAAGGACTGGAAGAGCTTCACCCAGGCGGATTCCGGGAACTTCAGGGCGAAGCCCGTGATGACGAGGGAGATGAAGCTCACGATCACCATGCCGTGGGTGATCCGGAACGTCAGGTTCATGCGCGGGAAGCCCTCGTGGGTGGCGCCGTGGTGAGGTCCGCGCCGCAGCTTGGCCAGCCAGTCGAGGAAGTTGTGCAGCAGCATGAATCCGATGGTCAGGGGGATGAGGGCCAGGTAGGCCAACCGGATCCAGCGCACGGAGACATGCTCCGTCATGGTGGCCGTGCGCACGTGGATGGGGGCTGCCGCCAGCTTAGCCCCGGCGCCCGGATGACACTTCCCGCAGGTCTGGGCCAGGTTGGCCGGGTTCACCGTGGACCTGGAATCCGCCGAGGGCAGGATGTTGTGCACCCCATGGCAGGATGCACAGTTGGCGGCGGACTTCCCGCCACCGCGGACCGCGAGCCCGTGGAAGCTGTCCTGGTAGGCGGGGACCTTGTCGCCGAACCCGTAGCGGGTGTTCAGGCGCTCGTCCCCATGGCAACGGCCGCAGGTCGTGGCGGACACCCGGGCCGCGTTCACCAGGGAACCGGCCTCCGAGGGCGCCAGGATGTCGTGCTCGCCGTGGCAGGTCGTGCAGGTGGGGGAATCCTTGGAGCCGCGCTTCAGGGCGAGGCCGTGGATGCTGTCCGCGTAGGCGGCCTGGATGTCCGGGTGGCAGACGCCGCAGGTGTCCGCGACGTTGGCCCGGTTCACCTTTGCCTGGGGATCCCGCGAGGCGAGGATGTCGTGGCTGCCATGGCAATCGGAGCAGGAGGCCGCAGCGGCGTTCCCCTTGGCCACTTCGCGCCCATGGACGCTCAGACGGTAGGCCTCCACCGGCTTGACGAAGGGGATCTGGTGCTTGGAGAGGAAATCCGGGTTGGAGTGGCAGGTGCCGCAGGTGTCGGCGAGGTTCTTCTTGGCCACCTTCGAGGCGGGATCGCTCGCGCCGAGGATGGCGTGGGCTGGGCCGTGGCAGGAAGCGCACGTAGCCGCGTCGGTCATCCCGTTCTGCTTGGCGACGCCGTGGACACTCTTCTTGTAGGCCTTGACCTGGTCCGCGTGGCAGTCCGCGCAGTTCACCGGCGCGGGCTTGTCGGCATGGGGCAGCCTGGTGATGCTGCTGTGGCAGTCCGTGCAACCCATGCTTCCATGCTTGGTGGTCGCGAATTTCGCCAGATCGATGTCATGGCAGGCGACACAGTCGTTGGCTGAAGGGGGAGCGGCGGCGAGGAAGGCGGAGAGCAATCCAGCGAGCAGCAGACGCATAGCTACCTCACATGTCAGCTATCACCCTAGCGCGGTTACCTCCCAATAAGATACCTGATGGTGATTTAGATCACGGACCGATCCAGACCCGAAATCCTTGTATGTTCTTAGTTACATGTCGCTACAGATGTCGGAATTCATTGACAGGACACCCCACGAGTACAGAAAAAACCGGGCGGGAGACCCGCCCGGCGAGATCGGGAGCCCGCGTCAGCGGCTCACTTGCCCTTGTAGTCCTTCAGCCAGTTCAGGTCGACCTCGGCGGCCTTCTTCTTGGCCTTGGTCTCTTCGAGGAACTTGCCGCGCGCGGTCATCTCGCCACCCTTCTTGGCGGCGCCCACGTGGCAGGCCTTGCAGTCCTTGACGTCGGTGAAGCCCAGCTCCTGGGCCTTCTTGACGAAGGGCATCTTGGCCTGGGCGGGAAGAGCGAGGAGCAGCGCCGCTGCGGCGGTGAGGATGGCGATACGCATGATGCCTCCGGGATGGGGTCCCGCAGGAGCGGGACGGGTTGGTCACGGTAATGCAATTCGGATGCCTGGACCACTCCTTCAACCGACATTTCGGCCAACTGATGTGACCTAGAGCACCAGATGCTCCTGGTACTCCCCGAAGACGGCGCGGAGCGCGTCGCAGATTTCTCCCACCGTCGCTTCGGCCTTCACGGCGGCGAGGATGCGCGGCATGAGGTTCTCCGTGCCTTTGGCCGCGGCGGACAGCTCCGCCAGCCGCGCGGCGGTGGCGGCCTGGTCCCGGCCTGCCCGAACGGCGGCCACTTGGCTCCGCCGGGTCCCGCCCAGAGCCTCGTCCACCCGCAGGAGGTCCGGGGCGGCCTCGCCGCTGATGGCGAACCGGTTCACGCCGACTACGACCTGGGTGCCCTTCTCCACGGCCTTCTGGTAGGCATAGGCGGCGTTCTGGATCTCCCGCTGGGGCAGGCCCTTCTCGATGGCGGCGACCATGCCGCCCAGCTCGTCCACCTTGGCCAGCAGCGCCGAGGCCCGGGCTTCCAGCTCATCCGTCAGGGATTCGATGAGATAGCTGCCCGCAAAGGGATCCACCACGTCCGCCACGCGGGACTCATGGGCCAGGATCTGCTGCGTGCGCAGGGCGATCATGGCGCTCTGCTCCGTGGGGAGGGCCAGGGCCTCGTCCCGGCTGTTGGTGTGCAGGCTCTGGGTGCCGCCGCAGACCGCGGCCATGGCCTGCACGGTGGTGCGCACAATGTTGTTGTCCGGCTGCTGGGCCGTCAGCGTGCTGCCCGCCGTCTGCGTGTGAAAACGCAACATCTGGCTTTTTGCATCGGTCGTCTTGAAACGTTCCTTCATGATTCGTGCCCAGAGGCGGCGGGCGGCGCGGAACTTGGCCACCTCCTCGAAGAACTGGTTGTGGGCGTTGAAGAAGAAGCTCAGGCGCGGCGCGAAGGCCTCCAGCTTCAGGCCCGCATCCAGGGCCGCCTGCACATAGGCGATGCCGTCGCCCAGGGTGAACGCGATTTCCTGGGCCGCGGTGCAGCCCGCCTCGCGGATGTGGTAGCCGGAAATGGAGATGGTGTTCCAGTTGGGCACCTGGTCCGCGCAGAAGGCGAAGATGTCCGTGATGAGGCGCAGGCTGTGGCGCGGCGGAAAGATGTAGGTGCCACGGGCCATGTACTCCTTGAGGATGTCGTTCTGGATGGTGCCGCTCACCTTGTCCCAGGAAACTCCCTGTTCGTCCGCCACAGCCAGGTAGAGGGCCAGCAGCACCGAGGCCGGGGCGTTGATGGTCATGCTCGTGCTGACCTTGTCCAGCGGGATGTCCCGGAACAGCGTCCGCATGTCGTGGATGGAGCTGATGCTCACGCCCACCTTGCCCACCTCGCCCAGGGCCATGGGATGGTCAGGATCCATGCCGATCTGCGTGGGCAGGTCGAAGGCCACGGAAAGGCCGGTGGTGCCCTGCTCCAGCAGGTAGCGGTAGCGGGCGTTGCTCTCCTCGGCGGTGGCGAAGCCGGCGTACTGGCGCATCGTCCAGAGCCGGCCCCGGTACCCCGTGGGCTGCACATGCCGCGTGAAAGGGAACCTCCCGGGCGCGCCCAGGTCGCGCAGGGGATCATGGCCGGCGAGGTCCGCGGGCGTGTAGCTGTTCTTCAGCGGAATGCCCGAGCTGGTCTCGAAGGCCCCTTCGCGGAGTTTCGCGGGATCCTCCACCACCGTGAGCTGCGCGCGCACCTGGTCCAGAAAATCCTTCTGATACATGGGGCCTCCGTGGAATCCACGATAGCATCGGGACTCCGGCCCCTGGCGGGTCCTAGGTCACCATCACGATCTGGGATTCCCGGTCCTCCTGTTCCAGGACACTGGCAATCGCCTCCGCCGGCACCGCATGGCCGAACAGGAACCCCTGGGCGCCGTGGCACTGACGCTCCCGGAGGAAGGCAAGCTGTCCCTCGGTCTCCACGCCCTCGGCGACCACCTGCAGGTTGAGGCACGCGCCCATGGCGATGATGGCCGTGGCGATGGCGGCGTCGGTGGGGTTGTGCTCCAGATCGCGGATGAAGGACTTGTCGATCTTGAGGGTGCTGACGGAGAAACGCTTGAGCTGCGCGAGGGAAGAGTAGCCTGTCCCGAAATCGTCGATGGAGACGTGGATGCCTAGGGCCTTCACCTCGTCCAGCACGGCCACGGCCAGCGCCGGATTCTGCATGACCACCGTCTCCGTGATCTCCAGCTCCAGCCACTGCGGATCCAGCTCCGTCTCCTCCAGGATCCGCCGCACTGTGGCCGCCATGCCGGCCTGCTGGAGCTGGTAGCCGGAGAGGTTCACGCCGATGCGCATGGGACGAAGGCCCTGGGCCTGCCACCGGGCGCCCTGGCTGCACGCCTCGCGCAGCACCCACTCACCGATAGGGAGGATGAGACCGGTCTCCTCAGCCAGCGGAATGAACTCGGAGGGTGGGAGAAGGCCCAGATCGGGATGCTCCCAGCGGACCAGGGCCTCAATGGCGGTCATCCGGCCCGTGTCCACCTCCACTTTCGGCTGGTAGAGCACGCGGAACTCGCCGGCCTCCAGGGCGTGGCGAAGCCCGGTGGACAGCACGAGCCTCCGCTCGGCGTCCTGGTCCATCCCCGGATGATAGAACTGGTAGTTGTTCCTGCCCCGGCTCTTGGCGTGGTACATCGCGCTGTCGGCCTTCTTCACCAGGGCTTCGCCACCCTCGCCATCCTCCGGGAAGAGGCTGATGCCGACGCTGGCCGTCACGAAGATCTCCTGGCCGCCGATGTGGAAAGGCCGCGCCAGCGGTCTGAGAAGCCTTCCCGCCAGAGCCGAAGCCTCCTTGGGATCCTGCACATCGTTCAGGGTCACGATGAACTCGTCGCCCCCGATGCGGCTGACCGTGTCGCTTTCGCGGATCGCGGTCTTCATCCGTTGCGCGGCCTGGCGCAGGAGCTCGTCGCCCACCGCGTGGCCCAGGGTGTCATTGATCAGCTTGAAGCGGTCCAGGTCCACGAACAGCACCGCGAGGCTCCGGCCGGACCTCCGGGCCGCCTCCTGGGCCCCGTTCAGTTTCTCCAGCAGGGAGGCCCGGTTGGGCAGGCCCGTCAGGCCGTCGAAGTGGGCCATCCGAAAGAGCTGCTCCTCGGCCTGCCGCCGCGCAGTCACGTCGCGGCAGATGCACCAGACCATTCCCGGACGCCCGTCCTTGAGGGTCGGGGCGAGGTTCCCCTCGACGGAGATGCGGGTCCCGCTCCTGGCCAGGACGTCGGCCTCTATGGTGGTTCCCCGCGCCTCCTTCATGGCCCGCCCGAACTCCTTCAGCAGGCGGGCCCGGTGGTCCAGGTCGATGAGATCGAAGAAGGTGGTGGTCTCCAGGTCCTCGAGGCCGTACCCGAGGGTCCTCACCCAGAGGGGGTTGGCGTACAGGAATCGGCCTTCAGGCGTGAGGCAGACGATCAGGTCGTTCGCCGTGTCCACGAACTGCTGCAGCTGGGCCTCGCGGGCCTTCAGGGCCCGGTGCTCCCACCGGATGACTCCCATGAGGCGGGCCGTGATGAAGGCCACCGCCGCATTCAGGATCGCGGCCCAGGACCAGATCAAGCACAGGTAGAGCGGATTGGCGCCGAGGTCTGCCGAGGTGAAAGGCATGGCCACCGGGGGCAGAAGGCGGAGATAGTGCCCCGCCAGCATGAGGCCGTGCATGGCCCCGCCGATGGCGCCGACGGCCCAGACCTCTCGCGGGCGGGGCAGCAGGAAGGCCGCCTCCATGGTGGCGATCAGGTAGGCCGGCCAGAACCAGCTGGACGGCCCTCCGCTGAAGTGGATCAGGACCGTGATGAAGAAGAGGTCCAGCAGGATCTGGGCGTGATCCGAGTACCGGAACCCTCTCACACCGAACCAGCCCTGCTGGAGGACCAGGCTGTAGGCAGCCACGGAAGCCACGGCGCCTGCAAGAAAGGCCAGCTGGGCTTGGGTGAGGAAGACCCTGTAGGCGCTGACAGAAAGGATGCCGCCGGCGAAAAGCCCATAGGCGCCGATGATCGCCAGCAGGATCCAGCGGGCCATGGCCACCAGCCTCGCGCGGGTTTCCTGGTCGGTCCAAGGAGTGGTCCCGAGGGGCATCCGCCCGGCCGCCAGGAAGGCGCCTGAGTCGGTCTTCAGCCAATCTGCGGTTTCGGTCCAGGGTGGCACGGGCCTCCTTATTCATTACCCAATGGTCAACTGTCTGCGATCCCGAGAGAATCGTCAGTGATGGCCGTCACCCGACCGAAGGCCTAAATAGATGTAATATAAATTTTTATACATCAATTATCACATTTTTATACCAATTCAAGCTCGGATCACCCGCCCATCCAGCCCTCCTTCCTGCCTGCCATCCTCCGCACCCTTCCGGGCTGAATCCTCGCGAAGCTATGCTTCCAGAAACCCCGAGGAACCCGCCCATGCCGATGCCGCCCGCCACCCCCCCCGTTTCCTACCGCCTGATCAAGGGCGCCGATCTGTGGACCGACCAAGGCCAGCAGCACGGCCAGGCCGTGGTCGTGCGGAAGGGGAGGATCCTCGCGGTTGGCCCTGTGGAGGCGCTCGCCAAGGCCCATCCGAAAGCGCAGCAGGTCGAGCTCCCGGGTGGCACCCTCCTGCCCGGGCTCATCGAAGGCCATTCCCATGTGGGTGGACTGGGCGCCCTCAGCCGGAAGGCCAACCTCACGGGGCCGGCGGATCTTTCAGGCACGCTGGAGCGCCTCCGGGCCTGGACTGCGGCCCATCCCAAGGGCTGGCTGCTGGGACGGGGCTGGGACCAGAACCGGTGGCCGGGCAAGGCCTTCCCCAGGGCGGCGGACCTGGACGCCATCACGGGGTCCCGGCCCGCCTTCCTCCAGCGGGTGGACGGCCACGCGGCCTGGGTGAACACCGCCGCGCTGGCCCTGGCGGGCATCGGCCCCAAGACGCCGGATCCCGAGGGCGGACGCATCCTCAAGGATGCCAGCGGAAAGCCCACGGGCATCCTCCTGGATGCGGCCGTGCAGCTGGTGGAGAAGCTCATCCCCGAGCCCAGTGCCACCGAGCTGGAAGCAAGGCTCAAAGCAGGCCTTGCCACCCTGCGCGCCAACGGATTCACGGCCGTGGCCGACATGGGCGCGGGCGCGCGCGAGTTGGCCGCCTACCGGCGCCTGGCCGCCGCGGGGGCCCTGCCCATCCGCGTGTTCGCGTACATGAACCACGATCACGCGCTGATGCTGCGGGAACTTCGGCAGGGCCGGGCCAAGAGCCTGTCCTTCTTCCAGGTTCAGGGCGTCAAGTTCTACCTGGACGGCGCCCTGGGCAGCCGCGGGGCACGTCTGCTCGCCCCGTACGCCGATGAGCCCTCCACCCAGGGCCTCTGGGTCACGGATCCCGCCAAGGTCGCACTGGACGTCTCCATCACCATGCGTGCCGGGTTCCAGCCGGCCATCCACGCCATCGGCGATGCCGCGAACCGGGCTGCCCTGGACCTGATCGCCGCCGCCGAGCGCAAGGCCGGCCGCTCGAGCAACCTGCCTCCGCGCATCGAACACGCCCAGATCGTCACCGCCGAGGATGCGGCCCGCTTCGGCAAGCTCGGCGTCGTGGCCAGCATCCAGCCCGTCCACTGCACCTTGGACCACAGCTGGACTCCCGCCCGTCTGGGCCCCGATCGCGTGGACGAGGCCTTCCCCTGGCGGACCCTTGCGAACGGCGGGGCCCTGCTGGCCTTCGGGAGCGATGCCCCAGTGGAGGACCCCAATCCCTTCGTGAGCCTCGCGGCCGCGGAGACGCGCCAGGACCCGGCGGGCGATCCGCCCGGTGGCTTCCTGCCCGCGCAGCGCCTCACCCGCGCCGAGGCGATCCGCGCCTACACCGCCGGCAACGCCGCCGCCCTGGGCCATGCCAAGGAGCTGGGCACGCTCCAGAAGGGCGCTGTGGCCGACCTGTTGTGGGTCCAGGCCCCGCTGGGTTCCCTCTCCCCTGAGGCACTGCGGAAGGTGAAGCCCGGGCGGCTGTGGGTGAACGGGGTGGAGGTGCCCCTCGGGCACTGAAACAAGGACCTCCACGAAGGATACGAAGCAAGGCACGAAGGACACGGATGGATGGCCCTTCGTGCTTTTGTATTTCCCTTTGTGTCCTTCGTGGAGGTCTTTAACCTCGATGAAGACTGCCTCTGGAATACTGGAACCATGAGCCTCCGCCCCGCTTCCCCCCTGCTGGCCCCGTCCCTGCTCTCCGCGGACTTCACGCGGCTGGGCGAGGAACTTCGGACGATCGCCGCTGCGGGCGCCCAGGTGGTGCACGTGGACGTCATGGACGGCCGCTTCGTGCCCAACATCACCATCGGCCTGCCTGTGGTGGAGAGCCTGCGCAAGGCCACCTCCCTGCCCCTGGACTGTCACCTGATGATCGTGGAGCCCCTGCGCTATGCCGCTGACTTCGTGAAGGCGGGCGCCGACTGGGTGAGCATCCACCAGGAGGCCGATCCCCACCTGCACCGCACCCTGGCCGCCATCCGTCAGGCCGGCGGCAAGGCGGGCGTGGTGCTGAATCCGGGCACGCCCGTCGAGACTCTGGTGGATCTCGTCGGCGACTTCGACTTCGTGCTGCTCATGAGCGTGAACCCCGGCTTCGGCGGCCAGAGCTTCATTCCCCGGGTGCTCGACAAGGTGAAGCGCCTGGATGCCCTCCGGGCCCAGCGCGGCGTGCCCTTCTTCATCCAGGTGGACGGGGGCGTGAGTCTGAAGAACGCCGCGGACCTCATCCGCGCCGGAGCCGATTGCCTGGTGGCCGGCAACGCCGTGTTCAAGGCCGAGGATCCCAAGGCCGCCGTGGCTAGTCTGCTGCGCGAAATGGCCACCGGGCGGCAGGCATGAGGTTCGACCTCGAGCGCTACAACCGCCTGCTCTGGGCCGTGAACGGAACACTCCTGCTGGCGGGCCTGATCGTTCTGCTGATCACGGGCCTCACTGCGCTCTGGCCCTCCCGCGCCCGGGGGCAGAGCCTTCCGGCCGGCATCCCGGCGACCGCCGCGGATGCTCCCTCCCAGCCCGCCATCCTGCGCCTGGGCCTCCCGAAGTCCCTGAAGGGCACGGACACCCTGCTCGTTCCCGTGGAGGGACTCCCGCAGGAATCCGAGGAGCCCCGAGGCATCGGGAGCTACAGCAAGGGCGCCCCGAGCGTCCCGCTCTTCAACCTCCTCTTCGTGGACGCGAAGACGCTGGCCTCCCGGCCCCTGCTCTCCCGGAAAAGCCTCATCCTCCGCTACGACACCCTTGAGGATGGGGAAGAGACCAGAAGCGCCCGGGTCGACGGCCTGGTGGTGAGCATCGTCGATACGGACACGAACGGGAATGGCCGACTCGACGAAGGCGACGAGGCCCGGATCTGGCTCTGCGACGCGTCGGGCCGCAATCTTCGCGCGGTAACGGCCGCCGGAACCACATGCGGGAATTGGCACTACGACAGCCTCCGCCGAACGGTCTACCTGGTCGTGGAAACCCGGAGTGATGCTCGGAAGGCCGAATCGGCGGAGGTGCTCGCGGTGCCCATCGATGGCACCCAGCCAAGCCGCCCGCTTGCGTCGAAGGCGCAGATGGACGAGCTGCGGAACCTGCTGCAGCACTGATTCCGGCCACGCGGAAACCGTTTCCCAACAGGCCTGGGCGCTCCGACTCGGAGATTGGACCAGCATGGCCTGGCACTGATCCTGCTTTTCCAGCATCTTATCCAGTGCCTCCATCGAGGACGTGGAAAGGAGGAGCCCATGACGCGCCATCGAACGTCCAGCACTTTGGTTCTATCGCTTCTGGCAGTCCTGGCCATGCCGGCCTCGGCCCAGCACGACCGCCGGGAGGAAGGCTCCCGGCCTGATCGCCCGCGCGAGGGCCGCGCCCCCGAACGAGGCCCTGAGCGGAGCCCCGAGCGCGGCCGGGAGCAGCCCTCGCCCATGCGGGCCGCGCCCCAGGCACCCCGCCCCTCGAGGGATATGGAGCGGGCCCGCCCCATGCCCGGACCCGAACGCCAGGCCCGGCCCGAGCGGCAGGAGCGGCCGGAGCGCTTCGCCCGACCCGAAGGGCGCTCTGAAGGACGCCCTGAAGGACGCTTGGACCGGCGCGAGGCTCATGGCGCCATGAGGTCCCCCTCCGATCGCCGCGAAGCCTCCCGCCCGCAGGGTCGGGAGGTCCGCCCCTCTCCGCGCGCCGCCGAAACCGCCCGCGCCTGGCAGTCCCGGGACACCTGGCGCCGCGACGCCTGGCCGGCCCGGTCCAGCTGGCGTGAGCATCGCGCCCAGCACTGGGAGCGTGACCACCGGACCTGGGCCCAGCGCGGAGGATATGGCGGTTACCGCATTCCCGAGCCGCAGTTCGTCTCCCGATTCGGAGTCAGCCATCCCTTCCTCATCGGCAGCCGCCCGGTGATCTACCAGGGCTACCCCCGGTTCCGCTGCGGGGGCTACTGGTTCCTCATCGTGGATCCCTGGCCGGAGTTCTGGGTGGATGACTGGTACCTGGCCGATCGCGTGTACATCGACTACTACGGCGACGGCTACTACCTGGTCAATCCCCGCTACCCGGGCATTCGCATCGCGATCACGGTCTTCCTGTAGCGATCAGCGCCTCCTTGGCGCCGCGCCTCAGGCGCTTGACTTCCCGCTCCCGTCGCAGCGCCTCGGCCTTCGAGGCGCAGGCCTCGCAGTAGGCCAGCTCCAGGGGACCCCGGCCGCGGGTGTACTTTGCACCGCGGCCCTCCTGGTGCTGCTTCAACCTCGCCGCCACATCGAGCGCGATGCCGCAGTAGAGGGTGCCGTCGCCACATCGGAGCAGGTACACCCACCAGGTCATGGCGTCCGCCACGAAGGCGGAAAGGCCTCCGCCAGGATCTGTTCCGCCGTGGCGCCCTGAGTCGCGCGGAACCGCGCGGTGCTGAGGCAGAGGCCCACGTTGTGGCCCCAGCCACGCCCCTTCAGCCGGAGGGAACCGTCCGGTAGCATCTCGGCCTCGCAGACATTGCTGGGCCACGTGGTCCAGCCGTACCGCCGTCCTGCGGCGAGGCGCAGCGCCTCCACCGCGTAGGGCCCGGAGGCCCCGAGCATCATCCCGAGCTGCCCCGGCCTCAGGCCGACGGCCACATCCCGCTTCAGGACCGCGACCTGAGCGGCATCCAGCCTGCGTTCCCAGGCCACCCAGCGATCTCCCGGCACCTCCGGAGCGGCGCCGGCCTCGGCGGGCCCGTCGCCCCACACCGCCCGGGGGCTCAGCGGATGCCCGCCGGCGGAGCCCGTGAAGAAGGCCCAGCGGGAATCCAGGTTCAGGACCGGAGCCGCCTCTACGGCCCGGGTCGTACCCGGCATGGCCCCGCCTCGCACCACCGCGCAATGGGTCAGTGGACAGAGGGTGCCCTCCGGGTGCTGCCGGGGATGGCCCTCCAACCACCGATCCAGCACCGCGGCCAGGGCGCGCCGGGCCTCGAAGGGCGAATCGGCGCCGAGCTCCCCCTCGGTGGCCGCGGCGATCCAGGCCGTCCTGGAGGTCGTCCAGGCCAGGCGCCAGCCGTGGCGCTGGGCCCGGACCTGCACCGTGCCCCGAAGCGTCGCGATCGGAAAGCCAGCCTGGAACCGGATGGTCCCCTGGAAGCGCCAGACCCTCCCGAGGCGATGCGACAGGCGATGTCCATTCACGACCATGGGGCCCCGCAGGCGCTCCGCGGGCCAGACCACCGTGACGGTGGTCTCGGCCAGGACGGGAGCTTCCTTGACCCAGCGTTCCACAGTGGCACTGGTCTGGCCTGGCGTGGGCGGCAGGGGACCGCCGTTCAGCCAGGCCCGCAGCCAGCGATAGGCCCAGGCCTGCTCGCGGGTGGCGCCGGCCGCCAGGGCCCGGTCCAGGCGCGCCTGGACACCTGTCGGCGGGGCGGTGGGCCAGGTCTTGGGCGGTTTGGCATGACCTTCCGCCCACAAGCACCGCGCTTCCTCCACCCAGCGCCGGAGGTGCGCGTCCCGAAGGCGCCGGTGGGCCAGTTCGTGGCGCAGGATGGCGCCGAGGTCCCGCCGCCGCAGCTGCTCCCAGGGGCGAAGATGAAGGGTGTCTCCCAGCCACTGGCCACTGCGCCCCGGGGGCGCGCCCGTGGCCTTCTCGAAGGCGATCGAATCCGGGTGGAGTCGGACCCGCCAGGGCCCAGGTGGCCAGGGCCCGAACCCCGCCGTGGATGCGAAGGCCATCCGCAGCGAGTCCTCCAGCGCGCTCTGATTGGCGCCGTCTCCTTCGATCACCGGTGGCGTGAACGGCGGAGCGGGTGCCGGGGCAACCAGCAGGATCAAGGCTTCAGCCCCAGGATCTCCCGGATGCGCGTCATGCCCTCCTGCTTGCCCCGCCCCCGCGGCAGGTGGAGCACCACAAGGACCGATCGACGGCCGCCCGCTACCCAGGCGCTGGTGGCGGACGGATCGCCGGGCACCGGGCCCGTGCCGGTCTTGAACCACCAGTCCTCTTTGCCGAACAGGTCCTTCACCTCCACCCAGAAGCCCGCCAGGAAGCGCTTGCCGAAGGTGACGACCTCCGCCTGGCTCGGATCCATGAGCCAGCGCAGGAAGGCTTCGGGGCTGGTGCGCAGCAGGTCGCCGTCGCCCACCCAGGCTGCAGTCAGCGGCGGCAGCCCCTCGCCCGTGGGCATCCGGCGCCCGAGGAAGGGCTCGAAGGCCTCCTCGAGCCGGGCCCTGGCCGCATCCGGGCCGTAGTCCTGCACCCAGCGTTCACGGGAACCCGCGATCCAGGCCAGGAAGGCGAGGTTGCAGCTCTCCTGGAGGGCGAGTGCCAGATCCACGCGGCCATGACCTTCGCGATTCCAGCACACGAAGGGCCCATCGGCGCCCTTGCACCGGTACTGGACGCCGGAGGCGGACCACTCGCTCCCTTCCAGCTTCATCCAGACCAGCTTGGCGAGGCTGCCCATGGGAGCTTCCTTGCGCGCCTCGCCATAGGCATGCACCTCGCCATCCCCCAGGGTGATGGCGAAGCCTTCGCCGGGTCGGAGGATGGGTGCCCGGGCCGCGGCCACCACCGAGGGCGTGGGCCCGGCCTCAGGCGCCGGCTGGGCAGCCAGCAGGCAGGATGCGAGCAGGAGGCCGATCAACCTAGGGTTCCACATCGAAGGTCCCCAGCATGACCGGGCCGGAACCCGGCAGGATCAGGCGTTCCCAGGTCCAGCGGCGCTCCTGGTCCGTGCCGCCGTCGAGCACGGCCTCCACGTGGATGCGGGCAGGCTTGCCTCCCCGCCAGCCCCCGGTCCACTTCAGCGCGTAGGTGCCCGGTGGCGGCGTGTCATGGGTGTACTCGCCGGACCAGCGCAGCATGCCGCCCGAAGGCGTGCGGCGCCCACCCTGCGCCAGGGCCCCGTCCGGCTCCTGCACCTGGAGGCTGCCGCTGGCGTACTCATCGTTGACCTGGAGGCTTACCACCCGAAGCCGTGTGCGGGTGGTGGACACCCACCAGCTCCGGACCACTTTCAGGCCCGAATCCGGCTCCAGGATCTCCAGCCGGTTCTCGCCATTCTGGGCTGTGAGTTCCATGTTCAAGGAGGTGCCTACGCTGGCCTGCCACCGCATCGAGGCGCCATTGAGCCACACCAGCAGGGTGCGCGACCGCCAGGCGTTGCGGGCGGCCTCCGCCTCCCGCGCCAGCCGCTCTTTGCGCAGCTGATCGGCGGTGCGCGTGTCCTCGGCCGGCGGCTCATAGCCACCATCCTCCTCGTAGTCGAAGTACCGCGGCTGGGGTTCATCCTTGGGCGGGTTCGGATCCTTGGGATCCACCAGCTTCACCTTCAGCGCCACGGCGCGGTCGCCGGACCAGCCGCCCAGAGCCGGCGACACGTCCATGCGCCAGAGCTTCAGGTCCGGCACGTAGGCCGCGGCGGGCGCTTTGGCCGGGGGCGGTTTCTGCGCCCCGAGGAAGGTGGCCGACAGCAGCAGGGAGAGAACCAGCCCGGCCTTCATCGCGCACCTCCATCCACCACCTTCAGGTCCAGCCCGTCGCTGGTGACCCACTGCCCCTCGTTCGACATGAGGCTCAGCTTGGCGGGCCTGAGCCGGTAGTGGCCCGCCATGCCCGCCCGCAGGAGGATCCGGACGGTCTGCGTATCCCAGCTCCAGGTGTGGGGGAACAGGAACGTCACCTTGTCGGAATGCACCTCGATCCGCGGCTTCACCCAGCGGTCCGAGGCTCCTTCCTCGGTGAAGGACTTCCCTTCGAGCACGAAGCCCTCGAGCTTCACGGTGGGGTTGAGGCCGCCGGGGATGGGCACCTCCAGCATCACGTAGTCCGCGTCGCGGTCCGTGCGGAAGGACACCTGCATCCATGCCTCCTCGCCGGCCTTCATCGTCCCGGTCCAGGGCTGGCGGATCCAGCCCTGACTGGCATTGCCGGTCTCCTGGGGCGTCCTCAGGCGCCAGAGGTCCCGGGTCACGGACATGCGCAGCGCCGTGGACGCGTCGCCCTTGGGCACGCCCGCGGCGCTGCCGGGCACCTGGTAGGCGTAGGTCCACACGAGCAGTCCCCTGCCGCTGGCCGTGACCGTGACGGGCTTCGGCTCGGCCATGGCGAAGGTGCCAACCCGGGCTTCCCGGGCATTCCAGCGACGGGCCTGCGGCCGCTCCTTGAAGTCCCAGGTGGGGCCCCCCTGCACCGAGGCCTGGATCGCGAGCGCTCCCCAGTCCAGCTTGCGGGTCTTCAGCAGGTAGGGCAGCAGGTCCACGATCTGGCCCGTGCTCCAGGTGGAATACCAGCCATAGCCGCGGTATTCCGAGGCCAGGAACGTCTCGCCCTGGCGGATCAGCGGCGACTGCGGACGCACCAGGCAGAGGGCCTTCAGCGCCATCACCGTGGGCACCACGTCGCCGGAGGCATAGCCCCACCAGACGTCGCGCCGGCCCTCCCACCGGGCCAGGCCGCCCTTCACCACGGCGCGATGTTCCAGGCGCTCGGCCAGGGCCGCCGCCTTGGGATGCTTCGCCTGGGCGGCGGCCAGGGCCACCAGGGCCAGCACATGGTCGCCGGACCACCGGCCTTGGAGCACCTTGTCGGCCGCGCTGTCCACCAGCCCCGCGATGGGCTCGCCGGTTTGGGCCAGGGAGGCCAGCAGGAAGGCCGCATCCGCCTGGGGATCGGCGGTCTGCCCGTGGCTGTTCCGCTGGCGCTGGGTAGCCGTGGCCTGATCCGCCTGCCGCGCCACCTGCTGGAAGAGGTTCATGGCGGCGAGGCGGCCCCGGCGGTAGACGCCCTCATCCACGGCATAGCCCAGACGCTTCATGGTGGCGAAGCTCTGGATGGCATAGCCGGTGGTGTGGGGGTTGGCATCCAGGCCGAAGTCCTTGGGCGCGTACCAGCCCCAGCCGCCGTTGGGCTGCTGGTAGCCGTAGACCTTGAACACGCCGTCCCGGATGTTGCGGTCCAGGTTCGTGAGCTGCTTCCAGTCCAGGTCCGGCATGGCGCCCTGTTTCACCAGGTCGGCCACCAGCAGGTTGGGCACGAAGCTGGACAGGGTCTGCTCCACGCAGCCGTAGGGATAGCCGATGAGGTAGGGCAGCGAGGGCGCGGCCAGGTGCTCCAGGTTGCCCACGGGCGTGAGCACCAGGGCCGCCTCGCCCTTCGCCGAGGGAGGCGCCGGGATCGTGACCGTCTGGCTGCCGCCGTCCAGCAGGATGGAGCCTGAGAGGGAGGCCGGCACCAGCTGGTCCAGCACCGCGACCTTCTGCCGCTCGGCGTCCTTCAGGCCGCCGCCCTCCACCCGGGCCGTGACCGTCAGCGGGCCGGTCTTGTCCGAGAACAGCGGCAGGGCGAAGCGGTACTCGCCCTGGTCCTGGAGGGTGAAGGTGCCTTCGGGCGTTCCGGAGAAGCGGCCGTTCTGCACCTCCAGGCGGACCCGGCCCTGGATGGGCTGGCCCGAGAGGTTCCGCACCAGGGCGATGGCCCGGGCCTCCTCGCCCACGCTCAGCGTCCGCGGCAGCGTGAGGGCCACCTGCAGGGGCTTGGAGGCGGGCTTCGAGGCCCGTCCCACGCCCACCTTGGTGTCGGCGGTGATCGCCGTGGCCGTGGCCCGCCAGGCCGTGAGGTTGTCCGGCAGCACGAGGTCCACGCTCGCCTTCCCGTCCCGCCCCGCAGCCACGAATGGCGCCCAGTGGGCCGTGTCCTTGAAGTTCTGACGCACCTTCTCGTCGTCATCGGCCTTGAAGTCGCCCCGCTTCGTCTGCTTGAGGCTCCACACGGGGCGCTGGCGGCGCAGCAGGTCGTGGAAGCTCCAGTCCGTGGAGCCCGACCGCAGCACGCCGTGACGCCGCGTGGGATGGAAGAAGCGCACGGGATCGGGGTTCAGCTCCTGGCTCAAGGCGTAGATGGCCTCGTCCACCACCCCCACGCTGAGGTCCGCGGCGGCGGGCTTCCCGGCCGCGTCCTTCACTTCCACGGACACCTTCATGGGCTGGCCGGGCTGGTAGCGCTCCTTGTCCGTGGTAACGGCCACCGAGAGGCGGCGGTCCCGCTTCGGCACACGAAGGGGCACCTCGACCATCTGGCGACGGCCTTCGCTCACGATCTCGAAGACGGCCCAGGCGTTGGGCTGCATGGCGGCCGTGACGGGGATCTCGACCAGGGCGGTGGTGCCCTGGACGATCCGGCTCTGGTGCCGGCCAAGGTCCTCATGCTCCAGGGCCCAGTGCAGCGTCAGCTTGGGACGGGGCAGCTGCACGAGGATCCGGGCCGTGTCGCCCGGCTGGTACTCGGGCTTGTCCGCCGCCGCGCGGAGATCCGGCACCGCGGGCAGCGGCGTGCCCTCGGCCGCCACGGTGATCTGGCGCTGGGCGGTCACGGGGCGGCCCTTCGAATCGCGGGCCTCGGCCACCAGCAGGAAGGCGCCGCCTTCCGGGATGCTCAGCATGGCCTGGGGGCCCGGGGCGGAAGCCACGGTCTCGCCGGGCTTCAGGGCGTTGGGCCTGGACCACCAGTACGCGGTGTCCTTCTGCGCCACGATGCGGGCGGCGCGAAGGGAGATGGCCACGCCCGGCACCTCCTTGCCGTCCAGATCCAGGGCCCTGGCGGTGACCTGGAAGGGCTTCCCGGGCAGGGCCACCTGGCGGTCCGAGGCGATCATCAGTACCAGATCGCCGGCGGCGGCCCGCACCTGGGCCTGCCCGCTGTTCCGCTGACCCGATGCGTCGGCCACCTTCACCACCATCCGCCAGAGGCCGTCGCTCTCGGCCTTGAACGTGGGCAGATCCGCCTGGCCCTCCTCGTCCAGCTCCAGCTGGCCGCTCTCCATGAGCTCGGGTGCTGGGCCGGCGTCCTCGTCGTCCCAGATCCAGCGGGACTTCGGCGGCACCACCTTGTAGAGGAACCAGTCCGCCTTGGCGCCGCGCACGGCGGCGCCGTAGAAATACCTGGCGTTGGCGTGGAACGCCAGCGTGTCGCCCAGGCCCACCTTGGCCTTCGCCGCCGTGACCTTGACCTCGAAGGCGGGCTTCACGAACTGCTCAACCTTGAACTCCGCCTGGCCCGGCCCCTGCGGCCCCTGGAAGACGAGGCGGTAGAGACCCAGGCGGCCCGCGCCAGGGAGGGTGAACTGGGCGGCGTAGGTGCCCGTCTCCGCGTTCAGCAGCTTGGCATGGCCCTCGGTCACCTTCGTGTCCTCAGGATCGAGCACCGTGAAGGGGAGGTCCGCGGCGCCGCCCGCCACGCGGTTCTCGCCTTCCTCCACCCGGCGGAGGATGGCCTTGGCGAAGACCTCCTGGCCCGGCCGGTAGAGGGGCCGCTCGGTGAAGGCGTAGAGGCGCTGGCGCACGGCCGCGGAGCCCTGCCCCTCGCTGGCCAGCAGGGCGAAGCTCGCCCCGCTGCGGGCCACCACCACCCGCCGCACGCCGGGCGTGGCCGCGGCCTCGGCCGTTCCCGAACCGTCGAAGGCCAGGGGCTGGGCCTTCGGACCCTCGAGGATTTGGCCGGCGACGCCGGCCTTGGCAGAGCCGTCCCGCGCATCGACCGCCCGCACGCGAATCCGCGAGCCATCCTGTTCCGACAGCAGGGCCAGGTCCGTGACGAGCCACGGCACATAGGCCGCGTCGCTGCCGCGCAGCACTTCCACCAGGTACAGGCCGGCAGCCTGGGCTGGCAAGTCCACCCGGCTGAGGAAGCCATCGTCTCCGGACTCGTCGTCCGGATTTCCCTTCTTCCCGGCGAGTTCCTCGCTGATGCGGGGCACGAGTTCGGTGACGAAGGTGATCCCGGGTTGGCCTTCGATGGGCAGGGCAACACCTTCGCGGATCCGGTCCGGCGAGGTGCGGGCCGAGCGCAGGCGGTCGGCCTGCTTGGCGGCGTCCCGCAGGGCCTGGGTGGCCGTGCGGTGGACCGTGACGAAGGCGCGCCGGCCGCCCCACAGGACCGCCTCTCGCAGCAGGTCGAGGGGATCCTGGACGCCCCGGCCGCCTTCGGCCGCGGCCCGGCCCCGATCCGCCAGCACCTTCTTCAAAAGGGATTCGGGATCCTCCACGCGGTAGATGCGGATGCGCGCCTCGGCCGGGATGGGCCCGGCCGCCTCCAGCTGGCCAGGTTTCCCGGGCAGGGTGGGCCTCAGGTTGGCGAAGGCGCCGGTCCATCCGCCCTCCCGCCAGGGGGCCTCGGCGCCGCGCTTCTGGGCCGTGCCCATGGTGGGCACCAGCAGGATCGCGGGCAGCAGCAGGGTGATGAGCGGACGGAACCAGCGCATGTCAGGACCTGGGAGGGAGAGGTTCGGAGGCCGCGTCCGCCAGCACCCGCCAGCGGAAGAGGCCCAGGAACGCGGGGTTCTCGGGCAGGGGACGGAAGTCGGGATCGGGATGGTGCATCAGGTCGTCGAGGCGAGCCCGGCGGACCTCGCCGGGCTGCCGGGAGGCGCCGCTGCCTTCGGGACCCGTGTGGTAGAGCAGCATGGGCGCGCCATCCACATCAGGCCGTACGAAGGCCATGGCGTGGTCGGGCTGGGCGTGGGCCCCGCCCCGGGCGAAAAAGAGCAGGTCTCCCGGCTTCGCCTGGGCCAGATCGCGCCCCAGCGGCACGCAGGACAGTTGCCGGAGGAAGGCGCCCTTGGCGAAGGGACGGGGCCCTTCCGGTGTGGGGAATCCCTGACGCCACGCAGCCGCGAAGGCCGGCGAGGGATCCTGTCCGGGAGCGCCGTCCGTGAAGGCCACCCGGGCCCGCCAGCCCGCGGTGTGGGCCGCCAGGGCCTCCCGGAAGGCGAAGCGCAGCAGGCCGGCGCAGTCCCGCTGGGCGGGCTCCCAGGCGGGGCTGGGCGCCTCCACCTGCTGCTCCAGGAGCGCCACGAACCAATCCCGGAAGGCTTCACGATCACCTTCATCCAGGAGAGCAGCGGATCCGCCAGCGGCCCTTGGAATGGACAGAGACTGTCGGAATCCAGGCCAGGCGTGGATGACGGCCTGGGCAGGAGCCGTCGCGCGGAGGAAGAAGCCGTCCCGGCTGTCGCCCCAGGCCGCCGCCCCGTCCACCCCGGCCCCCCAGGCCGGCCGGCGCAGGCCCAGCAGGGACCGACTGTCCAGGCGGATCCTTGCGATGGGGTTGGACGGATCTGCTTCCAGGAACGCCTGGTGGCGCACCGGAGCCAGGGCCAAAAAGGCCACGGCCCCCGCGGCCAGGACCGCGGACAGATACCGGACTGGCGTCATCGCGGGCGCCCCTCCAGGCCCGCCGCGGTCCAGTTCCACTCGATGCGCACGGGCCCCAGGGCCTTCAGGGCGCCCAGGAAGGGCCCGAGGCTGGCCGCCAGCTCCGCGGCCGCATCATCCTGGCTCGAAGCCTCGCCGATCCACCATCCTCCGCCGCTGCGGCTGCGGAGGAAGGCCAGCAGCAGGTTCTCCAGCTCTGAGGAGGCCCGGGCGCCATCCACTTCCATGCGGGCCCAGGCCCGGAAATCGCTGTCGGCCAGCGTCGGCGCCTGGCCCTGGAGCCCTGCGGCCACGGCCTTCACAGCGCCCTCGTCCGTGCCCAGCACCAGCGTGTCGGCCACCAGGGTCCAGGCGGGCCGGAAGGCCTGGGCCGTGAGGATGCGGTGCAGCTCCGCCGAACCGAGCGCCTGCTTCTGGTTCTGGCCCTTGAAGAGCCGCGGCAGCACCTTCTTCAGGAGGTTCTCGGCCTGCGTCCGCCGGGCGGGATGCACCGGTAGGGCCAGAGCCAGGCTCGGGGCCATGCCGGGCTCGCCGAAGCCCCCGAAGGCGGTCACCTTCCCATCCTGCTGGAGCCGCATGGCCCGCCAGGGGTCCTCGCGCCGCAGCTTGGCCAGCTCGGTCAGGGCCGCTTTTTCGGCCCCCGTCAGCGGCGGCGCCGTCACCCAGCCGTTCCAGAAGAACGCCGCCCCCCGGAGGTCGAGGCAGGCCTGGAGGACCTGGGCGTCCTGGCGCAGGGCCGTCCGCTGGCGCTGGCGCTCCTGGGCGGCCGTGAGCGCCGCCTGATAGGCCTTCATCTGATCCGGGCTCAGGGCCCTGCCGCCGTCCGCGAACGCGGGCATCTGCGGCATCCGGAGTTCCGCGGCATCGTCCACGCGGAGGATCGCCTCCACCAGCTTTTCGGTGGGCCCGGCCCCCAGGGCAACCGCCAGAGCGCCGGTGCGTGGCGCAGCCTTGGCCACGAAGGGGTTGGGCCAGGTGCCCTGCTGCGCGTTCACCTGCCGACGGCGGAGGGCCTGGACCTCGAAGGCCGCATCCGCGCCGACGCGCGGCGCCAGCCAGAAGGAGAGCTCCGTGTCCGGCGCCATGGCCGACAGGGCCACGCGGGCCCATTCCGGGCGTTCCCCCAGGGTGGCCACGGGGCCGGGGAACAGCAGAGCGCGAAGGGGGGCCTCACGGTCGCTGATCCAGGTGCCCTCGGCCATCTGGATCAGGTGAAAGACGCCGCCTGATCCGCGCAGTTGCTGGACTTCCGTCGATGCGCCAGGGCCTGTCCATGTCACGACGCGGGACCGCGCACCGGAGCTGGATGGGTTCAGGCGCAGCAGGGCCATTGTCAGCTGGGTGCGCGCCGGCAGGTCCCCGGGGATGAAGACCAGCGTTCCCTGGATCTCATCCGCGTCGGGGCGCGCGGCGCCGTAGTGCAGCACCCAGGCCTCCCGGTTCGCCAGAGGTTCCAGGACAGGCGAGGCCTTCTTCAGCCAGGGCTCCAGGTGGCGTGCCGTAAAGCCCAGGCGGCTGCCCTGGGCCAGCGCCGGCAAAATGCCCTGCCCGTCGGGGCCTGTTCCGCCGCCGAGAGCCACCAGCTTCTCGAGGCCGGGGCGCAGCTGCTTCAGGTGGATGAGCACACCAGGCTGGGCGGCCCGCCCCAGCCCATTCGGCAACACCGCGTTCCCGCCCTGGGTGAAGAGCGCCGGGCTGGGGATCCACTGGAACCGCCAGCCGGCCTTGTCCAGGTGCAGGCCCAGCCCATGGGTCCAAGGGCGATCCACGCGGTCCGGAGGCCCGAGGTAGGCGAACGGATCCGCTCCGGATTGGCGGAAGCCGAGGCGGTGCAGGGCGAGAGCGACTTCC
The DNA here is from genome assembly GCF_022808935.1 of Geothrix sp. SG200. Lineage (GTDB taxonomy): Bacteria > Acidobacteriota > Holophagae > Holophagales > Holophagaceae > Geothrix > Geothrix alkalitolerans. The sequence continues at coordinate 910,287 of NZ_JAKZFR010000001.1, read as the reverse complement.
GGATCGCCGGTTTTCAGCCCCTCCGCAGCCCAGACCGAGGGCGTCCGCTGGCCGAGGAAGGCCAGCGCCGCGCGCCGGGCCTTCCCGCCCTGCTTGAGATGCTCCATGAACTGCTCCCACTGCTCGCCCTGGGTCATCTGGGTGAAGGGAACGGCCTGCCAGTTCCGCTGCCCCCGGGCATCCGTACGGTAGGTGGACCAGTGCGCGGCGTACTCTCTGGCCCAGGCTGGCACGGCTTCCTGGGCCATCGCGGGAGCCAGGATCGTTCCAAGCACACACAGACTCTGCGCGAGTCGCCTCATGCCACGCCCCTTGCCCCGCACTGGAACCTCCGATGTCGAGCGATGCTATCAAGCTGGCGACCTGGCGCAAGGGACCTCTTGGGAATTTTTTGCTGGCAGACTGGACCCATGTCGGACCGCCGCGTGCTCGTCAACCTCCAGGGCCTGCTGACCCCCGATCCCGCTCGGGCCTGGGTGGTGGATCGCATCCCCGACGCGGCCCTGGCCCTGGACGGCGGCCGGGTGGCCTGGCTCGGCCGGGCGGCGGATCTCCCGGCGGAATGGCAGGGCGCGCCCAAGGTGGATGGCGGCGGGGCCTGGGCCACGCCGGGCTTCGCGGATCCGCACACCCATCTTCTCTTCGGCGGAAACCGCTCGGGCGAGTTCAACCGGCGCCTCCACGGCGTCAGCTACCAGCAGATCGCGGCGGAGGGCGGCGGCATCCGGGAGACCGTCCGCGCCACGCGGGGCGCCACGATCGATGAGCTGGTGGTCTCCGGCGAGGAGCGGCTGAAGGCCTTCCGCGAGCGCGGTGTCGTCCACCTCGAGTGCAAGACCGGCTACGGCCTGGAACTGGAGGCAGAGTCGCGTCTCACCGCGGCCTACGAGGAGCTGCGGCGCCGGGGCTGGAGCTTCGACGTCACCCTGCTGCCCGCCCATGATCTGGCGCCCGAATTCGCCGGCGATGCCGAGGCCAACGCCCGCGCCGTGGCCGAGGAATGGCTGCCGGAGCTGGTGCGCCGCCACCCCAGCGTGGCGCGCTTCTGCGACGTGTTCGTGGAGACGGGCGTCTACACCGCCGATCAGGGCCGCCGCATCCTCGAGGCCGGCAAACGCCTGGGCCTGATCCCCCGTGTCCATGCGGACGAGCTCTCCTGGACCGGCGGCGCCGAGCTGGCGGCCGAGTTGGGGGCAGCCAGCGCCGACCACCTCATGTTCTGCAGCGAGGCGGGCATGAAGGCCATGGCCGCCGCAGACGTCACGCCCGTCCTGCTGCCAGGCACCACGCTGTTCCTCGGCATGCGGGACTGGGCCCCGGCCCGGAAGATGATCGAGGCCGGCTGCCGCGTGGCCCTGGCCACGGACTTCAACCCCGGCTCCTGCCCCTGCCTGGACCCCCTCACCATCCTGCGCCTGGGCTGCCTCCAGCTCCGCATGACCTTCGAGGAGGCCTTCACGGCCATGACGCTGCACCCCGCCCGCAGCCTCCGCCACGACGACCTGGGCCACCTCCACCCGGGCGCCCGCGCCGAGGTGCTGCTCTGGGACGTGGATGACATGCTGGAGCTGATCTACTGGGTCGGCGAGCCTTACCGGCCCAAATTCATTCACTCCTGATTCCACCGGATTGCACATACCTGAGTCCCAATATTGTTTTAAAAAAATCTGACGATATGTCTTGCCTGCGTTCTCTGGTCGCCTAAATTTCGGCCGGGATTTTTCGTCACCCATTTGGTGGCAGGCGGGCTGAAGTTCCAGCCCGTCGAAAGCCGTGCCTGATCATCTGATTCGCAGATGTTGGCGGGTTCTGTGAAAGGAACCTGTAGAGGCACGGGGATCGTGTGTCTCAGATGGTCCTGATCACCCTGACCATGCTGGACGACACCTTCGAGGGTGCGCGGCTCAGGTTCATGGGTGACACGCAAACCCAACGCCAGTGCGCCAAGATTGGCGCCTTTCAGGAGTCTGATATGAGCCTACGCACCCTTAGTCCACTCCTAACCTGTACGGTTCTTCTCGGGTCCTTGATCTCCTGCGGTGGACGTACCACTGCCGCCTTCAGTGCCAGTAGTTCCCCCAGCACAGAGGCACAGACCCTGTCTCAGGCCAAGGCGACCTCGGTGGTACCTCAGACTGGGATCATCACCGCCGTTTCAGGGGAGTCCTTGACCCTCCGCACGAGTGCGAAACAGACCTTGGTTTTCCAGGTGGATGCGGCCACCCATGTCCAGGGCTTTGCCAGGTGGGGCACAAACACCCTGATGGGCCTCGAGGTCGGCCAGCGGGTTCGAGTGTCCGCGGTTCCAGGAGGCGACGGAACCTTTATCGCCCGCCAAGTCGTCTGTCTCGCCTTCTCCGGATCGACCAGCCCCTTGAAAACATCCGGAGTGGACGAGCCTGTAGCCCGAATCTATCACCAGTCCGCCTACCGCGACCGCTCGGATGAAATGTTCGTCTTCGCAGGCCAGTCGGGGCCGAGTTGGACCAATGAGGTCAAGGACATGTGGTCCTATCACGTGGGCACCGACCACTGGCGCTACCTGGGCGAACAGCCGGCCGCTGTCGCCAATTCCTACAACCTCGTCTATGACCGATCGGCGGACCGCATCGTGGTCTACGTGACCATGGATGGAGACGGCAACATCCTAGAAACGCCGGAAACCTGGTCCTTCGACCCGGTAACCCTCGAATGGGAGAACCGCCACGCCTTGAATCCGCCCTCTGCACGGTTTGGGGCCATGATGGCCTATGACGGGCGCGCCCGGAAGACCGTTCTATTCGCTGGTGGAGATTTCAGCACCTGGCTTCCCCTCAACGACACATGGACGTACGACTTCGCCAGCAACACCTGGACGCAGTTGCAGACGGCCGACTCACCGCCGCGCATCAACTTCGGTGCGATGGCGTATGACCGAAGTGCCCGACTTATCGTTCTGTTCAGCGGCAACCATTGGTACGACTACTCCTTCGAAGGATGGAATATCGATGAAACCTGGACCCTGGACGTGCCCCAAGCCACATGGAAGCGCGTCTCGACGACGTTTGCACCGCCTCCCCGGACCTATCACCGCATGGTCTACGATTCGTGGCGCGGGGAGATGTTGATGTTCGGCGGATGCACGGGCATTGACCTTCCGGATGATCCTCTGATCCCCCAGAACGATATCTGGGCCTTCCACACTCGGACTGGGACATGGCGCCAGCTGGATGCGGGGAATGCGCCTGGTCCCAGAGGCTGGCACACCATGGAGTTTTCCAGTGACTCGGGCCGGGCGGTCGTGTTCGGTGGTGGCACCTCACGCGAAGAGCCCACCCAAAGCACCTGGGTCTATGCCACCATGCCCCATCGATGGCGAAATGTGCTGGATTGAACCCTGGACATGAGGATTCTGCCTTCCATTAAATCCGGCCATACCCAGAGACTGAAAAACGAAGCCCCGGGCCGATTCCCGGGGCTTCTCCTGCGAGTGAGGAAGGCCTACTGTTCGGCGTGCCTTGAGGCCTCCTGCACGATGGAGTAGATGCGTTCCTTGGCGCGGAGTTTGGTCTTCTTGAGCTCCACCTCTTCGAGGGACTCCTTGGCGGAGAGGGTGGGTTTCCTCTGGAGGTCGCACAGGCGCGTGTCCGCGGCCCTGTGCTCTTCCATGAGCTTTCGGAATTCGAAGTGCTCCTTCATTAGGCGCTCCTGGAGATCTGGGCGCAGGAAATCCATGAATCCTCCTTGCCTGGGCGGGCCTCTACCGGGCCCGCAGGGTGATCAGGTGGCCCAAGGGTAGGACCCCCCCGGGAGGCGTCAAGGGGCAATCAGGGGCTCTATGGAACCCGTTGACTTCCATCACTTCCATGCCATTCTCGGGCCATGTCCCTGGCCATCGACGCGCTGCTCCTGGAACGGGTGGACGGGGTCCGCCTGCTCGGGCCGCTGGACCTCCGCCTGGCCCCCGGGGACCGCCTGGGTCTGGTGGGAGAGAGCGGGTCGGGCAAGAGCCTGCTGGCGCAGGCCCTGTTCGGTGTCCTGCCTCCTGGAGTGCGGGTGGCGGGGGGAAGGTTCACGGCTTTCGGCATGCCCATGCACCGCCCAGGTCGGGAACGGGACCGCCTCCGGGGCGCCCGGATGGCCTGGGTGCCCCAGGACCCCCGGCAAATCATGAACCCCCTGCTGACCCTGACCCAGCACCTGACCCTGCTGCCGGGCGTCCATCGGAGAGAATCACCTGGGGCGGCCCTGGCCCGCCTCACCCCGCTGCTCGAGCGGCTGCGCCTGCCCACCACGCCGACCTTCCTGGACCGCTTCCCCCACCAGGTCAGCGGCGGCCAGAGGCAGCGGCTGGCGCTGGCCATCGCCCTTTCCTGCGATCCGGAGCTGCTGGTGCTCGACGAGCCCACCACGGCCCTGGATCCAGCGGCACAGCTGGCCTTCCTGGAGGTTGCGCTCGGTCTCCAGCGGGAGCGGAACCTGGGTTTTCTGTGGATCACCCATGACCTGGGCTTGGCGGCGCGGGCCTGCGACCGCCTGCTGGTGCTCTATGGCGGCGAGCCTGTCGAGACCGGACCCGCCGACCGCCTCCTTGAAACCCCGCGGCACCCCTACACCGCGCGCCTTCTGGCGGGCGCCCGGAGGCAGCCTTCCCGGGATGCCGGCTTCCTCCCCGCGCCCCAGGACCGCCCGCCGGGTTGCCCCTTCCAGCCCCGATGCCCCGACCCTGCCAGGACTTGCGGCACCTGGGGTCCCTGGCGCGGAAGTTCACGGGACGGCCTGCGTTGCGAGCGTCCGCTGGAAGCCGCGCGTCTCCCGTGAGACCATGGGATGCAAGGTCCCGCAGGCTGCGGGTCCGGAAAAAGGCTCCCCATGCTGACCTTGCCCCTGATGCGCGCCCTCACCTTCGACGACGTCCTGCTCGTCCCCGGCTACTCGGAGATCCACCCGAACCAGGTGGACCTGGGCACCCGGCTCACGAAGGACATCGGGCTGCGCATCCCCCTCCTGTCCGCCGCCATGGACACGGTGACGGAAAGCCGCATGGCCATCGCCCTCGCCCAGCTGGGCGGCATCGGCATCATCCACAAGAACCTCAGCCCCGAGCGCCAGGCGGAGGAAGTGGACAAGGTGAAGCGGTCCGAATCGGGCATGATCACGGACCCCATCACCATCGGGCCCGACGCGCCCATCCGGGACGCCGAGGCCCTCATGGCCAAGTTCCGCATCAGCGGTGTCCCCGTGGTGGAGGGCCACCGCCTGGTGGGCATCCTCACCAACCGCGACCTGCGCTTCGAGACCCGCTGGGAACTCCCGGTGCGCGAAGCCATGACCAAGGAGAACCTCATCACCGTGCCGGTGGGCACCACGCTGCAGGAGGCCAAGGGCATCCTGCAGAAGCACCGGATTGAGAAGCTGCTAGTGGTGGACGGCCAGGGCCAGCTCAAGGGCCTCATCACCGTCAAGGACATCGAGAAGTCCATCGAGTACCCCAACGCCTGCAAGGACACCCACGGGCGCCTGCGCGTGGGCGCCGCCGTGGGCGTGGGCAAGGAGCTGCTGGACCGCGCCGCGGCCCTGGTGGAAGCCAAGGTGGACGTACTCTGCCTGGACAGCTCCCACGGCCACAGCAAGGGCATCATCGACGCCGTGAAGGCCCTCAAGAAGGCGCATCCCGGCGTGGCCCTCATCGCCGGCAACGTGGCCACCTACCAGGGTGCCAAAGACCTGGCCGCCGCTGGCGCCGATGCGGTGAAGGTCGGCATCGGACCCGGTTCCATCTGCACCACCCGGATCGTCACCGGCGCGGGCATGCCCCAGATCACGGCCGTGGCGGAAGCCAGCCGGGCCTGCCGCGAGGCTGGCGTCAGCTGCATCGCCGACGGTGGCATCAAGTTCAGCGGCGACGTGGCCAAGGCCATCGCGGCGGGCGCCGATGCGGTCATGATCGGCAGCCTCTTCGCGGGCACCGACGAAGCCCCCGGCGAAACCATCTTCTACGCGGGCCGGACCTTCAAGTCCTACCGTGGCATGGGCAGCCTGGGCGCCATGAAGCAGGGCAGCAAGGACCGCTACTTCCAGGAAGGCAAGGACGACACCAAGCTCGTGCCCGAGGGCATCGAGGGCCAGGTGCCCTACAAGGGACGCATGGCCGATCTGGTCACCCAGCTCATGGGCGGCCTCCGCGCGGGCATGGGCCTCAGCGGCGGCGCCTCCGTCGCTGACTTCCAGCAGAAGGCCACCCTCGTCGAGATCAGCGGCGCCGGCCTCCGCGAGAGCCATGCCCACGACGTCATGATCACCAAGGAAGCCCCGAACTACCGGATGGAGTAGGGACGCCATCAGCTGCCGGCTATCAGCTGTCGGCCACTGATAGCTGACAGCCGACAGCTGACAGCCCAAACTAGACCGGAAGCCAGCCTCGGAGCCCCCATGTCCCTCCTCGTGAAGAACGTCCGCCTTGTGGATCCTGCGCAGAACCTGGACGGGCCGGGATCGCTGCTGGTGGTGGAGGGCGCGGTGGCGGCCATCGGGGCGGAGGCCGAGCACGACCTCCTCGCGGCCGGGGCCGAGGTGCTGGACGGCGGGGGCCTGGTGCTGGCCCCGGGCTTCGTGGACCTGCACGTTCATTTCCGCGAGCCGGGGCAGACCCGCAAGGAGAGCATCGAGACGGGCAGCCGGGCGGCGGTGGCGGGCGGATTCACCTCCGTCTGCGCCATGGCCAACACCAAGCCCGTGAACGACAGCGTGGCCATCACAGAAATGATGCTGACCCGCGCCGCGAAGGCCGACTTGTGCCGCTACTTCCCCATCGGGACCGTCAGCCGCGAGATGAAGGGCGAGGAGCTGGCGGACATGGGCACCTTGAAGGCCGCGGGCTGCGTGGCCTTCTCCGATGACGGCCTGCCCATCGGCAACTCGGCCCTGATGCGCCGTGCGCTGGAGTACACGCGCTGGCTGGAGGTCCCCGTGGTGGCCCACGAGGAGGATCGCGACCTGGCCGGCAAGGGCTACATGCATGAGGGTGCCGTGAGCGCGTCGCTCGGCTGTCTCGGCATCCCTGCGGCGGCGGAGGAGGCCATGGTGGCCCGGGACATCGTCCTGGCCGAGCACACCGGCGGCCACCTGCACCTGGCCCACCTCAGCACGAAGGGCTCCCTGCGCATGGTGCGCGAGGCCAAGGCCCGGGGGCTGAATGTCACCTGCGAGGTGACGCCCCACCACTTCGCGCTGTCGGACAAGGAACTGATGAAGTTCGACAGCGACTACAAGATGAACCCGCCCCTCCGCACCGAGGCCGACATCCAGGCGGTGCTGGAGGCTCTCGCGGACGGCACGGTGGACGCCATCGCCACGGATCACGCGCCCCACGGCTGGGACGACAAGGAAGTGGAGCTGCCCATCGCCGCCTTCGGCGTCATCGGCCTGGAGACCGCCCTGCCCCTCACGCTGGAGCTGCTGGTGAACCGCAAGGTCCTCAGCCTGGCGAAGGCCATCGCCCTGCTCTCCTGGAAGCCCGCCCAGGCCTTCCATCTGGACCGCCGCGGCCTCGGCAGCCTCCAGCCCGGCGCCCCCGCCGACTTCGTCCTCTTCGATCCCAGCGCCCAGGTCCAAGTGGACCGCGCCTTCATCCAGTCCAAGTCCTACAACACGCCCTTCAAGGGCTGGAACCTGCCAGGGAAGGTCGTCGGCACCTGGGTGGGCGGGAAGCGGGTGTGGGGCTGAGCCTCCCGCCTAAGAGCCTCTGAGAGGTCGCAACAAAACTCCGCGACGCTTCATAGACGGGCCAGCCTGCCGGCGGTCGCCTGTGGGCCGGACTCAGCCTGCCGACTGAATCCATGCGCCCGAAAGGGTGATGGAATCCCCCAAGGTCGGGTGGGTTCTCACGTCCGGCGCCAACGGATCCGACAGACCCGATCCAGGTGTAACCGGAAAACCGGCCAGATTTCTACTTAATGCAGATTATTTCCTATTAGACTTATGGTGTTGCAAGTCATAGTCAAGCAACTCAGGCTTGATGACTCCACCGGGAAGAACTCGAAAGGGAGGTCTGTGCTCCAGATGATTTCCAGAAAACCATGCGAAATCGACCCCGGCCAACAACCGCCTTCCCTCACCATGCAAGCCAAGGCATTACTTGCGCTTGCATGGCCAAGAACCCACGTGAAATTCGAAAGAGACTGGCGCAAGGCCTCCTCCGTGGTCGCCAAGCACTATGAAACTCCGAGCCTCACCCGTGTCGACGCCCTATGGATACCGGTCGATTCGGTATTGGAAAAGAACCGCGAGGAGAATGAGGTCTACCTGGAAGTGCTGCGTGCAAACGGGGCTCACCTGGAACAGACCCGCTATATCCAGGACATCCAGATCGGGAACCACGGACGGACCCTGGCTTCCGCTTTGGCGAAGGCAGAGGCGTTCCGGCTGCTCGCCCGGAGCGTCGAAAGGGATGGGATCCGTCGACCGGTCTTCCTGGCGGATGTGGCCGAGTTCGATCTCCCCTACAGGATGTTCCGATTCGATGGCCATCATCGGGCGATCTGCGCCAAGTACCTGGGCATGGATCTGGTTCCTGCCTGCGTCTTCAAGGTGACGCCACCCGTTGTTTCCAGGCATTGAAGACCTCGGGCAGCACGGAGACCCAGTTCGAGGATCACCGCGGAAGGGGTGTGGAAGCTTCATTGGCCATGCTGCAGGAAAGGCCTATCTTCAGCACCGGCGATAGCCACATGAGGAGGACGATATGAAAAACTATCACCTCGCCAAGGAAGGTAACGCCTGGAACCTCAAGCCTGAAGGAAGCAGCCGGCCAGTCGTCCATGCGATGACCAAGGCGGACGCGATCGGGCAGATGCGTGCCTACATGCACGACCACCCGGGTTCCGTGAAGATCCACAAGGAGGATGGCCAGATCCAGGAGGAGCGAACCTATCCGAGGTCTCTCGATCCGAGGGGCACTCGGGGCTGAGAGCCTGCCACCCTTCCATTGGCACCAGGCCCTGGCTGTCGGGCGGGGTAGCATGGGTTCATGCTTTCCGTCCTCCTCCTCTTCCTGCTCCCCGTTGGGGGCGGGATTCCGGCGGGGGTGCTGCTGGCGCAGTCCAAGGGGCTGGCCTGGCCCCTGACGGCAGGGCTGTACTTCGTGTCGGACGTGCTGCTGGCCCTCGCTTTCGAGCCCGTGCTGCGGCTGTTCGTGGCGCTGGGGCGGCGGGTGACGTTCCTGGCCCGGTTCGGCGCGGCCATGCGGGAGGCCATGGCCCGTAGCGCCGCGCATGTCGGCGGCCCCGGCGCAGGGCCAATCTCCCTCGTGATGATCGCCTTCGGCGTGGATCCCATGACCGGCCGGAGCGCGGCCCTGGCCGCGGGTCACGGCTTCCTGGCGGGCTGGGCCTTCGCCATCGCGGGCGACATGCTCTATTACGCGGTCATCGCCCTCACGACCCTGCGCCTGAACACGTGGATCAGGAACCCGAACACCACCATGTGGATTGTCCTCGGCGCCATGCTCGTCGTGCCGGTGCTGGTTCGGCGGGTCCGATCGGGATTCGCCCGGCCGGTCGGTGCGAAAGTTGTCTGATCGTCAAACACCGCAAGAGTCGGGTGGCTCGACTCCAGACAGAGCGGCATCCTCGAATCCAGGCTGAGGTGATCGAGAATCGTTCTCAACCTCGCCGTTTCCTTATCGAGGTGTCTTTGATGAACACGACGGTACGAGGCGGGGTCGCGGGAGATGCCGAAGCCATCGACTCCCTGGGCCGGAAGAGCTTCTCCTGGGCCTTCGGGGCGCTGTTCAGGGATGACGTGCTGGCCCGGTATCTGGACGGGACGTACTCCGCCGGGAAGATCGCCGGAAGCCTGGCCAAGGCGGCCAACCTCTACTTCGTGGCCGAAGCGGAGGGCTGTCTCCAGGGCTTCCTGAAGCTGAAGGCAGGAGGCACGGAGGCCTGGCAGGTCCAGAAGCTCTACGTGGATCCAGACCTGATCCAGAGCGGGATCGGGCAGCGGCTCATGCAAGCGGGCGAAGCGGCGATGAAGACCGGAAACGCTCCGTCCGCCTGGCTGGTGGTCTACACGGGCAATGCCCGCGCCATCCGCTTCTACCGAGGCCTGGGTTACACCGAAACGGGCGTGGAATCCCATGACTTCGAGGACATCCGGATCGAGTTCCGGCGGATGTCGAAGCCCCTCGTCCCTCCCACCGGCCCCTTTCCTGACGCGGATCCAGACTCAACCCAGCCCGACACCCCTCTCAGGAGCTTCCCTTGAACGGCGACCTCTACCTGGCCGATGTCCTCAAGCGCTTCCGCGAAGCGCGCATCCAGTGCGACCGCGCCCTCGCGCAGGTGCCCGTGGAACGCTGGACCCACCGGCTGGACCCGGAATCCAACAGCCTGGCCACGCTGATGCTGCACCTCTCGGGCAACATGCTCTCCCGCTGGACCGACTTCCTGACCACCGATGGCGAGAAGCCTGACCGCCACCGCGACACCGAGTTCGAGGATCCCGGGACTTTCGACCCGCGGGCCCTGCGCGACCGCTGGGAACGGGGCTGGGCTTGCCTCTTTGATGCCCTGGAAAACCTCACCGCCGCCGACCTCGACCGCGTGGTGACCATCCGGCACGAGCCTCATACCGTGCTCGAGGCCATCAACCGCCAGCTCGCCCACTACCCCTACCACGCGGGCCAGATGGTCTTCCTCGCGAAGCACATGGCCCCCGGCCCATGGCAGTCGCTCAGCGTCGCCAGGGGTGGTAGCGCGGCCTTTAACGCGGCCAAGATGAAGGACCAGTCCCAGGCCTGACGCCTACGCCCCGGAGTCCCCGTGCCACTCACCCCGAAAAGCCTGGTCTCCACCTGGGTCGAGGCCTTCAACCGCGGCGATGCCGAGGCCTTGGCCGCCATGTACCACGAGGACGCGGTGAACCACCAGGTGGCCGAAGCTCCGGTAGCGGGCCGGGAGGCGATTCGGGCCATGTTCGCGCGGGAGTTCGCGGCGGCGGAGATGGTGTGCCTGGTGGAGAACCTCTTCGAGGACGGCGAGTGGGCGATCCTCGAGTGGCGCGATCCCCTGGGCCTGCGTGGCTGCGGCTTCTTCCGCGTGGTGGAGGGGAGGATCGCCTTCCAGCGCGGCTACTGGGACAAGCTCAGCTTCCTCCGCCAGCACGGCCTGCCCATCCCGCCGGCCTGACCTCGGCCTCCGCGCCCATGTGCGGCGCCACCCTCGCCCGCGCGGTCTGCCCTGTTACCTGCCCTGTCACCTGCTGGGCCAGGTAGTCGGCGATGGTCTTGTGGACCTGGTGCAGTTCCTCCGGCGGGACGGAGAAGGTGCGGTCGCCCCGGTTGCGCCCCTGGGCATCCCTCAGGTTCAGGTGGATGCGGTACCCCCGGTCTTCCCGTTCCAAGGTCCAGGTGAGGATCAGCGCCGCCTTTGGCAAAGACCTCTCCGAGTCGGGCGTTTCGGCGGACTGGACGTCGAGGTTCGGGGCGTTCGCAAGGTCCTGCGCGAGCTGTCGGGACAGGGCGAAGGCGAAGTAGTCCACGGCAGGGTCGCCGGTGGCGTTGGACAGCGGAGTGACGACCAGGGTCACCATGTGCGTCCTCATGACCCCCCAGAGCATCACACCGGCGCCCAAAAAAACCAGCCCGAGGACGGCCCCCAACCACAAGGTCCAGGGACGCCACGGTCGACGGCCTCGAGTGGGAGTGAATGCGTCCATCCCGGAGTTCGAAGGAGGCCTGAACACCGGCATTGGGAAGGATCCGGAGGGCGGAGGGGGCTTGCCTGGGAGGGGGACCACCTTCCCCACGAAGCGGTAGCCCTTGCGGGGGATTGTCTCGATGAAGGCGGGGGCGTCCGCGGAGTCCCCAAGCACCTGGCGGAGGCGCCAGGCGGCCGCATTGAGACCATCCTCGAAGCCCACGTGGATGTCTCCGGACCAGACCCGCTTCTGGAGTTCCTCGCGCCCCACAATCTGGCCCGGCCTCTCGAGCAGGCAGAGCAGCAGCTTGAGGGGCTGGTCCTGGATCCGGACGCAATCCTCGCCCTTCCAGAGTTCGCCAGTGTGGGGGTCCAGCTCGAATCCGCCAAAGGCCAGCCGGGTCATCCGACGCTCCTGGGAGGCGTGGCAAGTATGGGACCGGTCAGCCGTTCATCAACATCCGATCTCACCCGGATCTAACCGGCCTCTTCTCCAGAAGAGATCAAGTCTGTCCCGCATTGAATCGGTCGTAACAACTCGATATTTTTATGCAATTACATCGTAAGCCATCGGTTATGGCGGGGAGAGGTGGTCTTTCCGAGATTTTTTTTCGCCGCAGCACCGGCTCGGCGCCACCCGGATCGGTCCGGGTCCCATTCATGGAGGTGGTCCATGTTCCGACCCACCACTTTGCTCGCCCTGGCTGCCCTCACTGCCACGCTCGCCGCCGAGGACTTCGGCCCTGTGGTGAAGGCAGCGGGCCTCATCTACCAGGGGAAAACCCATTTCGGCGTCGTCTGCGACTATGGCCGCAGCCAGGACCAGCTGGCCGACCTCCAGAGGGCCCTGCCTGAGGGAACCACCCTCACGGTGGTCGACGCGCGGCATCCCATGCAGGTGGGACCCGCCGGGTCGACGATCATCCATCGCGGCGTCCAGCTGCTGGCGCTCCTGCCCAACGATCCGCTGATCCGCGATGGTTCGCCCTGGGCCACGGCGCTGGTGCACCAGGTCAACGGCACCATCCCCGCTTTTGGCACCCGTCCCGAGGCCTTGAAGAATGGGTGCGTGATGGCCATGGGCCAGGCCACCAACTGGGAGCTGCTGTTCAATCCCAAGCTGCTGAACCTCGACCTGCAGAAGGGCGTCATCGAGGACATCACGATCACCCCCTGGCAGAACGGCACCAAGGGTGGACCCGCCACCCTGGACCTGGTGTTCCAGTACCGGTAGCCGCTGGTTCCGCCCCGAAGCGCCCCGCCCCGCGGGGCGCTTCTCATGGTCCTGGCGGTGAAGCCGCCGCGATGTGACGGTGCAGGTCCTCCAAGGGGCCATACAGGTACTCCGGGAGGTCCCCCCGGATCTGGGCCCGACCGAGCTGCCCCGCCACCATGGCCGCACCGTTCCGGGATGCCTGGAGAATCCTCGCGAACCGAGGGTCGGGGCGCAGCCGCTGCATCTCCGGGTTGGTCATCAGCCAATCCAGACAAGGAGGATTACCCAGCTCCACGCTCCGCAGGAGGAGTCGGAAGGCATCGTCGGTCAGCCCCAGCTTCACCAAGTAGGGTGCGTTGAACAGCACCGCGTTCCCGATGTCGATGGCCCGCACCTTCGGGCCCAGCCAGTGCACCAGCAGGCCCTTCGCGAGAGCCCGGGCCTCCACCTCCTGCCCGCGATCCACCGCGCACCAGAACCGGACCGTCGTGCCAACGGGCTTGCCGAGGCGCGTGATGTGCGCCTCCACCTCGTCCGGCCGGCCCAGTCGTGCCAGGGCGTAGGGCCGGACCGTGTGGTTGAGCAGCACGTGCTCAGGTTCCCGCAGGAGGGCCCGGTCCGCGATGGCCAGGGCCTCCTCGGCCCGCCCCATCCAGGCCAGACCGAGCGCCACGAAGGCGGGCCCGGTGAGGTCCATGGGATCCAGTTCCATGGATCGCCGGCCGCCGGCGATGAAGAGCTCCACCGACCCTGGCCCGGACAGGATGGTGGCCATGGTGATGTGGACCTGGGCCTGGTTCGGGGCCAGGCACACGCCCTTCACCGCGTATTCCACGGCCAGATCCGGATTCTCCCGCCGCCCCTGCACCTCCACGGCCCCCAGGAGGCTCCAGGCCAGCCCGCTACGAGAATCAATCTCCAGGGCCCGCCGCGCCCACCTGGCCTCGAGTTGACGCTCGGCTTCGCCCGCCGGGACTGTGCTCGCCTCGTGGGCGCGCCATCCATGCAGGCAGGCCAGTTGCACGGCGGCTTCGCTGTTGCGCGGATCCAGGCGGAAGGCCTTCTCGAAGGCGGCCACAGCCTGATCGAAGTCCTGGCTCCGTCCCAGCGCCCGGTACCGATACTGGAAGTGCCGCCCTTCGCCGAAGGCGAGCTCACCCTCGGAGCCAGTGGTCGGCCGGACGATGACCGGGCCAAGCCCTTCCTCCCGGGTCAGGGTCCGGGCCACGGCCTCCGCCGCGTCGCGTACCAGGGTGTTGTAGTCCGCCTGAGTTCCTTCGTACTGATGCCCCCACCGCACTTTCCAGGTCCGTGTATCGACCAGCTGCACGTTGAGGATCAGGTGCTTGGCGTTCTTCGTGATGGTCGTGACCACCAGGTGGTCCGCATGGTAGGCCTCCGTGACCCGGGCCAAGTCTCCCTTCCACTTCTCCATCTGGAAGCTGGACGGCGGTGCCTTCGTGTCCAGGCCTTCCACCTTCGAGAGGAGGGTGGACAGGGTGTTGGGCACCGCGTCCGTGAGGAAGGCCGACTCCTCGGCGCCGTACACCCGCGCGGGCAGGGCCAGGACGCTGGGCAGGTTTCTCGCCTTGGTCGCCAGCTCAGGGACGGGTTGCTGGCTCCGCAGCCAGGCGTAGATGCCCGCTGCGGTGCCCAGGAGGGCCAGGGCCAGCCCGGCGCCCAGGAACTGGAGCCCACGTGCCTGCGAGGGATAGCCTGAGCGCCCCAGGATCGGACGCGGCCCCAAGTCCGAACGGGCCGCGAAACGCAGGGCCTCCGCCATGGCCCGGGCGGTCCTGAACCGCTCGGCGGGGTCCTTCGCCAGGCAGACCCGCAGGATGCCCCCCAGGGGCGAAGGCAGCCTCTCCTTCCCACCCGGGAGCTCCGGCCGGTTCATCAGGATGGCCCGCATGGTCTCGCCAGGCGTGCTCCGCCGGAAGGGGTGGCCGCCCGTCACCAGCTCCCACAGAATCACCCCCAGGCTGAACAGGTCGCTTGGGGCTTCCAGGGCATGGCCGCGGACCTGTTCGGGACTCATGTAGTCGGCGGTTCCCATGACCAGGCCCGCCTCGGTGAGCCTCCCGGCCAGCTGGGGCGTCCCCGGCCTCAACCGTGGCGTATGCGGGTCGGACTGTTCCTTTCGCAGCTTGGCCAGGCCGAAATCGAGGATCTTCACATGACCATCCACGGTCAGCATCAGGTTCTCGGGCTTGAGGTCCCGATGGATGATGCCCTTGGCGTGGGCTGCGGCAAGACCATCCGCCACGGCCGCCGCAAGCTCCGCCGCCTGGCGCCAGGGCATGGGCCCGGTGGCCATCCGCTTCCGGAGGGTCTCGCCCTCCACCAGCTCCATCACGAGGTAGGGGAGCCCGCGGTGCTCCCCTGCGTCGAAGACCTGCACGACGTTCGGATGCGACAGGACAGCCATCGCCCGCGTTTCCTGTTGGAACCGCCGCAACCTCGCCGGATCCGAGGCAAAGGATTCGGCCAGGACTTTGATCGCCACGTCCCGGCCGAGCTTCCTGTCCCGGGCCCGGAAGACTTCTCCCATGCCGCCGGCGCCGAGGGTGCCCACGATCTCGTAGGCACCGAGCGACGAGCCGGGGGCAAGGGTTGGCATGGGACCTCCGCCTGCTGGAGGAGAAGGGGAGCCCGGGAAGGTTACCTCTTCAGATTCAGGCTGCCAACCGCTTTTTTCCTTGTTTCATGCTGTGTTTACGCGGATTCAATCACAATGTCTTCATGTCCAGCACGAACCGGTAGCGAACGTCGTTCTTCAGCATCCGCTCGTAGGCCTCGTTGACCTGTTGCACCGGGATGAGCTCGATGTCGGAGACGATGCCGTGCTCGGCACAGAAGTCGAGCATCTCCTGGGTCTCCTGGATGCCCCCGATGAGCGACCCGGTGAGGATCTTCCGGCCGCCGATGAGGGCGTGGGCGGCCACAGGCGTGGGTTCCGGCGGAACGCCCAGCAGCACCATGGCGCCTTCGACCCGGAGCAGGCCCAGGTACTTGTTGTAGTCGTGGGGCGCGGAGATGGTGTCGATGATGAGATCGAACTGGCCCGCCAGCCGCTTGAAGGTGGTGTCGTCCGAGGTGAGGCCGAAGTGGTGGGCGCCGAGCTTGCGGGCGTCGGCCTCCTTCGACTTGGAGGTGCTGAGCATGGTCACCTCGGCGCCCATGGCAGCGGCGATCTTCACAGCCATGTGGCCCAGGCCGCCCAGACCCACCACGCCCACCTTGTCACCCTTCTTGGTGTTCCAGTGGCGCAGGGGGGAGTAGGTGGTGATGCCCGCGCAGAGCAGGGGCGCGGCGGCGGCAAGGGCCAGCTTCGGGGAGACCTTCAGCGTAAAGGCCTCGTCCACGACGATGCTGGACGAGTAGCCGCCGTAGGTGGGCGTCACGCGATCCATCTCGGTGCTGTTGTAGCTCCAGGCGCAGCCCCTCTCGCAGAACTGCTCGAGCTTCCGCTGGCAGCTGGGGCAGGTGCGGCAGCTGTCCACCATGCAGCCCACGCCGGCCAGGTCGCCCACCTTGAAGCCCTTCACGTGGGCGCCCACGGCGGTGATCTTCCCGACGATCTCGTGGCCGGGAACCATCGGATACTTGGATCCGCCCCACTCGTCGCGCACCTGATGCAGGTCCGAGTGGCAGATGCCGCAGTAGGCGATCTCGATCTGGACATCGTGCGGTCCCACCGCCCGGCGCTCGATCTGGTGGGGGGCCAGCGGGGAGGTGGGAGAGGCGGCGGCGTAGGCTTTGGCGGTGGCCATGGGGAGCTCCTGGAAAAGACCGGAACTCCACTCTAGACCACGGGGCCTCGAGGTGAAGAAGGCACTTCCCGGTGCGTGGCCTCCGGACCTGGAGGTCCGCGATACCCCTCGCCTGCGGCCCGCTACAGCGGATGGAGCAGCATCAGGAACCACCCGACGGCGGTCAGGAGGGACAGGCGCGGATGGCCGCGGCCTTCCGGAGCGATGTCCACTTCGACCCGAGTCCGCCGGGGCCAGGGCTCATTCGGATCCGGAGTCTCCAGGCGGAGCGTGAGCAGCACGCTTCCGTCCCGGTACTGGAACGACCAGCCCCCGTCGTGGTGGGCCCTCCGCCACAGGAAGGTTTCCCCGTCCGTGAACCGGAGCAGCCCCCGTCCCAGGAACCCGGGATGGAATACAGCCAGATCCTGATCGACACCGGCCTCCCGGATGTGGACGAGCGTGGCCAGGATGCCGGTCTGCTTGAAGGTCCAGCGGCCCTCCGCCGTCTCCACCGTGGCGAAGGTCCGGCAGAGCGGCTCCAGGGACAGGCGCGCCAGCACCTCGTCGCCGGCATGGAGCTCGTACTTCGGCACCCTCACCATGGGATCCATCCATTCGAGAGGTGGCTTGCTGGCATTCCACATGGCTCTCATGGCGCCCCCCTTTCCCGCGGGCCGCGGTCCGCGCCACTCCAAAGGTACGTCCGGTCACGGGCCCGGGCATGGCAGCATCAGAGGTTCACTGGAGGTTTCATGCCCCGTCCCGCCACCCTGCCGACCGTGAACTGGCAGGCGGTGTTCGATTCCGGGCTCTCCTACCTCGCGTGGCTGGCCGCAGCGGAATCCCCGGAGCAGCGGGGCAAGATCGAGACCCAACATCGTGCCCTGACCCTGGACCCACCGACGGTGAGCGTCCTTGCCGCCCTGCCCCGGCCTGTGCATGTGATAGCCATCGCCGAGGACTGGTGCGGCGACGTGGTGCGCCACGTGCCCGTGCTACAGCGCCTGGCCGAGGCGGGTCCCAAGCTGGAGGTTCGATATATCAGCCGAATGCAGCACCCGGAGGTGTTTTCCCGCTTCCTCACCAACGGGGGGGAGGCCATCCCCAAGTTCATCTTCCTAAGCGACCGCTTCGTGGAGTGCGGGAACTGGGGCCCCATGCCCGAGCGCTGCAAGGACCTCATCGCCAGGGGCAAGGCCTGCGGCGACGTGGCCGCCGCGAGGAAGAAGGTGTCAGCTCTCTATGACCAGGACACGGCCTGCCGGGAGGTCATTGCTGAGCTCATGCGTCTGGTGGACATCGTCAACAGCCGTGAGCCCTAGCTTCCCTTCACCATCCGGAACATCAGGATGGCTCCGGCCGCGGCCACGTTGAGACTGTCCATGCCCGAGGCCATGCGGATGACCACGGCGCGGTCGCAGCGGGCCAGCTGGTCCGGGTCCAGGCCCGTGTCCTCGGGACCCATCACCAGGGCACAACGCCTGCCGGGCTGCCAGCGGCGAGCGTCTTCTGCCGTGGGCGTAAGCGCTGCCGCGACGACCTCCGAGCCCCCTTCCGCGAGCCTCCAGTCCGCCAGAAGGCTCCAGGGATCCTCCACCCGCCAAACCGGAATGCGCCACACGGCGCCCATGGAAACCCGCACCGTGCGGCGGCTCCAGAGGCCGGGCCCCGGACCCGCCAGCACGCCGTCCAGTCCCAAGGCGGCCGCGCTGCGCAACAGCAGGCCCAGGTTCTCGCCGTCGTAGAGCCTCGGGAGCACCAGCAGGCGCCGGGCCGAGAGCAGCATCGAGATGGGGGGAGGCGGCGGCACCTTCGCCAAGGCCATGAGGCCGCGGTGGAAGGAGAAACCCGCCAGCTCCGACAAGGCCTCCGGCTCAGCCACCAGCAGTTCCGTCCCTTCCGGAAGCAGGGCCCGCGCCGCTTCGGCGGCGGTGGTGGTCGCGGCCACCGACACGACCTGCAGGCGTCCCGCCCGGCCCGCCGACAGCAGATCCTCCACGAGGATCCGGCCCTCCGCAATGAAGCAGGAGCCATGCACCGGGTGCTCACGGGTGCTGGCAAAGCGCAGGTCGCGATAGGGTTCCCAGGGGTCGAAGGGCATGAGATCAGGGTAGCCCGCCGTCCTCCGGATCCTCTGGACCTTTGTAGGTGCCCACATTCAAAGCCCGCCTTCAGGGCCCACATTCAGGGATGGCCGGACCCCCGACCATTGAATTCGGATTAGAATTCAATGATGGCCTCCACCTCCATGCCTCCCAGCCCCACCCAGCGCGCCATCGACCGGCTCCCGGCCCACCTACGGCGCTACGTGGCGGCCCAGGACTATGACGCCTACACACCCCGGGACCATGCGGTCTGGCGCCATATCCTGCACCGGCTGGCGGGGCGCCTGAAGGACACGGCCCACGCCAGCTACCTGTCGGGCCTGGCGGCCACGGGCATCGGGCTGGAGCGCATCCCCAGCCTGGACGAGATGAACCTCAAGCTCGAGGGCCTGGGCTGGTCCGCCGTGGGCGTGCGGGGCTTCATCCCGCCGGCGGTGTTCACGGAGCTGCAGTCCCTGGGCGTGCTGGCCATCGCCGCGGACATCCGCAGCCACGAGCACATCGAGTACACACCCGCCCCGGACATCGTGCACGAGAGCGCGGGCCACGCGCCCATCCTGGCGGACCGCCGCTACGCGGACTATCTGAAGCGCTGCGGCGAGGCGGGCTTCCGGGCCATCGCCTCTGTGGAGGACCAGGCTGTCTACGAGGCCATCCGCAACCTCAGCGTGGTCAAGGAGGATCCCGACGCCACGGAATCTGAGGTCCACCTGGCCGAGGAGCGCCTGCGGGCCGCCTCCGCCAGCCGCCGCTACGTGAGCGAGAGCACCAAGGCCAGCCGCCTCTACTGGTGGACCGCCGAGTACGGCCTGGTGGGCGACCTGGCGGATCCCAAGCTCTACGGGGCGGGACTCCTCAGCAGCCTGGGGGAGGCGGCCCACTGCCTCACGTCCGCAGTGGCGAAGGTGCCCCTCAGCCTCGCCTGCGCGGACACCGAGTACGACATCACCCGCATGCAGCCCCAGCTCTTCGTGGCCCGGGACTTCGACCACCTCTTCGAGGTGCTGGAGGCCTTCGAGGCCACGCTCGGCTGGCGGCGGGGCGGCGACCATGGCCTCGAGGAGGCCCTGCGGGCGCGCACGGTGAACCACCTAGGGCTGGAGGGTGGCCTGGAGCTCACGGGCAAAGTGGTGGCGCGGATCCCCGCCCGGGGCGAGCTGGCGCCGGGCCTGGCCACGGCCCTGGCCCGGGTGGAGGGCCCCGTGATGCTGTCCCGGGGCGGCGTGGCGGAAGGCTCGCCCTGGCCGGGCACGGCCCTGGTGGCCTTCGGGAAGGGCACCCTGCCCCCCCGCGGCCCCTTCAGCCTGGACCTGCCCTCGGGTCTCTTCCTCACAGGCTTCCGTGTGGGCGAGCACGAGGTCATCAACCTGCGGGGCCACCAGGACGGCCGACCCCTGGATCTGCCCAGCTGGGCCCTGCTCTTCCTCAGTTCCAGCCTGCCCTCCGTCGCCGGGGGCCCCGCGGATCCAGGTGCCTGGGACCGCTGGTACGGCGCCCAGGGGACCTTCGCGGAGGGCGAGGCCGAAGCCCAGGCCCGGGCCCGCAAGGCGTCCTCTCTTCCCCCTGGCCTGGCCGACCTCTATCGGGAGACCCGGGCCCTGCGCGAAGCCGGAGACGGGCGGCGATTCCAGGCCCTGTCGGACCGGGCTCGGGCCTACCCGGATGAGTGGCTTCTGCAGGCGGAATTGACGGAACTGGAGGCCACCCTGGCCCAGGAGGCGCGGTCGTGAGTTGGATCGAACGGGACGGATGCCTGGTGAGGGAATTCCGGACGCCGGATTTCATGACCGCTTTCCGGATTGTGACCAGCGTCGTGGAACCTGCCGAGGCAATGAATCATCACCCAGATATCCTCTTTGGTTGGGGCCGCGTGCGGATCACCCTGACCACCCATGACGCAGGAGGCATCACGGAAAAGGACCACCAATTGGCCCGACTCATCGATGAAGCCGTCCTGCGGCTCGACCTGTAAGCCCGCCCCATCCTTGCCTGTCTTCACACTGGAAGGTCCGGTATTCTGAAATGTCCCAGAGGAACCCTTTGTTGAAAACATTGACGCCTCCCCACCGACCCTCGTCCTTCATCTCGAAGGCTTCTCTGCTGGCCGGCGCCGGGCTCCTGACCCTGGCCGCCCTCGGGTGCAACCGCGACCAGGTGAGTCACTACCGGGTGCCCAAGGAGTCCGCCGCCGCGCGGCTGGACGGCACGGGCCAGGAAGCCCCTTCCGGGCCCATGGGAATGCCGCCCGCCGATGGGGGAATGCCCGCGCCTCCAAGGCCGTCGGGCCAGGGTTCCCTCAAGTGGTCCCTCCCCCAGGGCTGGAGCGAGGTTCCCGGCGAGGGAATGCGCTTTGCCACCTTCAAGTCACCGGTGGCGGGCAAGAACGAAGCCACGGTGGTGGTGCTGCCTGGGGCCGCCGGCGGCGAGCTGGCCAACGTGAACCGCTGGCGCGGGCAGATCGGCCTGGGACCCATCGACGAGGCGGCCCTGGCTGCCGCCCGGAAGGTGGTGAATACCAAGGCTGGCGCGCTCAACGTCTACGACTTCACCAGTGAAGGACAGACGAAGAGCCGCATGGTGGCGGGCCTGATCTCCACCCCCGACGGCAACACCTGGTTCCTGAAGCTGACGGGGGACGCCGGTCCCGTGGCCAAGGCCAAGCCTGATTTCATGCGCATCCTGGAGAGCCTCCGCCTTGATTAAGACACTCGCCTCCCGCATCTGGAAGTTCTTCAAGTCCTTCCAACTCACCATCGTCCTGCTCGCCTGCCTGATGGCGCTCGTGGTGCTCTGCACCCTCGCCCAGGTGGAGATGGGCACCCAGGGCGCCGTGAACGCCTACATGCGCAGTTTCTTCGTGAAGCGGCAGGTCAGCTTCCTGCCCTTCCCCCTGCCTGTGTTCCCGGGGGGCGGCCTGGTGGGCCTCCTTCTCACCCTCAACCTCATCGCCAAGACGCTCGACATCCAGCGCAGCTGGACCAAGGCCGGCATGTGGCTGGTCCACGCTGGCCTGGTGATCCTGTTCGCGGGCGAGTTCGTGGCCGGCATGATGCAGGTGGACACCAACATGTCCATCGAGGTGGGCCAGACCGTCAACTACGTCCAGAGCTACAAGAACATGGAGCTGGCCGTCATCGACATCACCGATCCCACCTGGGACGAGGTCTACTCGGTGCCCGACACCCTGCTGGCCAAGGGCGGGTCCATCGCCATCCCCGATACGCCCCTCACCCTGAACGTGAAGCGCTACTACCCCAATTCGGAGCTGTCCAACCTGCCTCCGGGCGCGCCGCCATCCCTGGCGACCGCGGGCATCGGCCCCGGCGTCTCCGTCGTGGAGCGACCCACGGTCACCAACGACAACGAACTCAACACGGGGTCCGTGTTCGTGGAGCCCGTGGCCGGCGGCCGCAGCTACGGCGTCTGGCTGGCTTCCATGGCCCTCGGCGCGCCCCAGTCCTTCACCCACGAGGGGCACACCTACCTGCTCACCATGCGCCTCCGCCGCCAGTACCTGCCTTATGCCTTCACGCTGAAGCAATTCCGGCACGACGTCTATCCGGGCACCGACATCCCCAAGAACTTCTCGAGCCTGGTCCAGGTGGTGAACCCCTCCCGGAACGAATCCCGCGAGGTGCTGATCTACATGAACCAGCCGCTGCGGTACGAGGGCAAGACCTTCTACCAGGCGAGCTTTGGCAAGAACGACACCCTGTCCGTCCTTTCCGTGGTCGAAAATCCCGGCTGGCTTCTCCCCTATGTGTCCTGCGTGCTGGTCTCCCTGGGCCTGCTCGTGCACTTCGCCATCGTCCTGCGGCGCTCGCTGAAGCGGCGCCAGGACAAGAAGGAGGGCTGACATGACCTTCGTGCAGAAATACCTCGCCTGGGCCGCCGGGGCCCTCGCCCTCCTGGTCGCCCTGATCTTCGCCCTCCCCGGCGGGAAGGTCCGCGGCTTCGACGTCGCCGGCTTCGGCAACATCCCCATCCTCGAAGGCGGGCGCGTCAAGCCGCTGGATTCCGTGGCCCGCAATTCCCTGCTGGTCATCCACAGCCGCCAGGGCTTCCGCTACGACGGCCGCACGATCGGGCCCGACGAGTGGATCCTCGACGTGCTGTTCCGCCCCCAGGTGGCGGACCAGCAGCCCATCTTCGTCATCGATGATCCCGACGTCATCGGCCTCATCGGCGCCAAGCAGACAAAGAATCGGAACTACTTCAGCTTCGTCGACCTGTCCTCCCATCTAGAGGAGATCCAGAGGCAGGCCCAGACGGCGCAGCCCATCGCGCCCCAGAAGCGGACCCGCTTCCAGAGCGCCATCGTCAACCTGTTCGATCGCGTCTACCTCTACTACAAGCTGCGGAACACCCTCCAGCTGGCCGGCTCGCCGGGCCTAGGCTGGGAACTGCAGTCCATCAGCGATGCCGAGGCTTCCGCCCGCCACCAGGACCTGATGCAGCTGTCCCAGTTCCGCATCCTGCCGCCCCTCCCCGGTGGCAATCCCGATGCCTGGAAGAATGTGGGCGAGGGCCTCCGCGCCATGGCCGCTGGCCAAGGGGTCCACCCTGCCCTGGCCCCCCTCGCGCGGCTCAACGCGGCCTATGTCGCCAACGATGCCGCCAGCTTCAACCAGGCCCTGGCCGACATGGACGGGGTGGTCTCCACCCTCAAGCCCGGGGCCCTCAGCCACGCGAGCAACGAGGTCGTCTTCAACCGCGCCCAGCCCTTCTTTGTGGGCCTGTCGATCTACTTCGTGGCATTCATCGTCCTGTGCATCTCCTGGATCTGGAAGCCGGAGCTGCTGCGCCCCACCGCCTACTCGCTGCTCTTCGCGGGCGCCATCGTCCACACCCTGGGCCTGGCCGCACGCATCATCCTCCAGGGCCGCCCGCCGGTGACGAACCTCTACTCCTCGGCCATCTTCGTGGGCTGGGGCGCCGTGATCCTGGGCCTCATCGTGGAGCGGATGTACCGCAAGGGCTTCGGCACCGCCGTGGCCGCCGTGGCCGGGTTCGCCTCTCTGATCGTCGCCCAGAACCTGGGCACCGAGGGCGACACCATGGAGATGATGCGGGCCGTGCTGGACTCCAACTTCTGGCTGGCCACCCACGTGGTGACCATCACCATCGGCTACTCCGGCACCTTCCTGGCCGGTGCCATCGCCATCGCCTACGCCATCCGGAAGCACATCGTCCGCAAGGTGGACGTGGAGACGGACAAGGCCCTGGTGGACATGGCCTACGGCATCATCTGCTTCGCCCTCTTCTTCAGCTTCGTCGGTACCGTGCTGGGCGGCATCTGGGCCGACCAGTCCTGGGGCCGGTTCTGGGGCTGGGATCCCAAGGAGAACGGCGCCCTGCTGATCGTGCTCTGGAACGCCATCATCCTCCACGCCCGCTGGGCCGGCTATGTCCGCGAGCGCGGCACCATGGTGATGGCCATCTTCGGCAACGTCATCACCGCCTGCTCCTGGTTCGGCGTGAACATGCTCGGCGTCGGTCTGCACTCCTACGGCTTCATGGACCAGGCCTTCTACGCCCTCATGGGCTTCGGCCTGAGCCAGCTGATCTTCATGGCCATCTGCTACGCGCCGCCGCGTTTCTGGGAGCAGAAGCCCCACCACAAGGCTTGATGTCATTTTCATCCCTGCATAGCGGGCTCCCGATCGGGAGCCCGTTTTGCAGGTTGGAAAAGCGCCTGAAGGTCACTTCACCCTGCGGGTGACGCCTTCCACGTAGGTCTTGAAGGCATCGGGAGCGTTGGGTGGGGCGATCTCGAAGCGGACGGTGACGGCGTCGGCGGCCCCGCGGAGGTAGGTCAGGCGGAAGCGCGGGCCCGGGGCCGGTTCGCTGGTGAAGGCCGCGCCCTGGGGTATGGCGGCGGCCACGTAACGGATGACGTGGCCCTCGTTGTCGACGTAGAAGGCCTTGAGCTGGCCACCCTCCACGAAGACCGTCATCTGGTCCTCGTGATGAGCGGCCGGGCGGCCATTGGCCGCGGGGTAGTCGGCGTGGCTGCGCCGCACCAGGGCCCTCCCCTCCAGCTCGAACCGGAAGGAGGCCGCCCCGCTGGGGGAGCCGGGCTTCCCGTCCGATTCCCCCACCCAATCCCCGACAAGGAACCGCACGGGCTCGAAGAGGTCCGCCTTGGGCGCGGGCGCCTGCGCCAGCAGGGGCGCCGCCAGGGACAGGGCGAGAATGGATGAGCGCATGGAGCCTCCGGGAATCCTTCGAATCTACCCTCGGACGCGGCCGGCGGCCATCGCAGGACAGACCCGGTTCAGCCCAGCCTGGTGGTGCCCAGGAGGCCCTTGGGGTCCAGGTGCCGCTTGAGGGCCTGGTTCGCGGCCTTCACGGGTTCCGGGGTGTAGGCGTCGTAGAAGCGCTGGTTGTGGGGGCCGACCCCGTGCTCGGCGCTGTAGGAACCATCGAAGCCGCGAACCGCCAGTTCGTAGATCCGAGACTGCAGTTCCTCGACGATCATCGGCGTCGGCCTGGGTGACTCGGCCTCGTTCCACACGAGGTTGAGGTGGGTCCCGCCGTCGCCCCAATGGCCGAAGTCGCAGCAGCGGACGAAGGGGAAATCCTGGGCCAGCAGGGCCGCCGCGGCATCCGTGAAGGCCGCCATCCGGCTGCGGGGAACGCTGATGTCGAAGGCCAGCACCTTGCCCTCGTTCCGCAGGCTCTCGCTGATGTGGTGGCGGATGGCCCAGAAGTCCTCGGGCTTGCCCATGAAGACATCCGTGATGCCCTCGCCGCGCTCGTCTTCCAGGAAGGCGCCCAGGCGTTCCTCCAGCACCCCGGCCAGGTTCAGCGCCGCTTCCGGAAGCGTGGAGGACAGTTCCACCAGGGCGGTGTACGCAGGGGGCCTGGCGGCGCCGTAGGGGTTGCGGATGTCCTCGTGGTGCTTGAACACGGGGCCCAGGGCGTTGGCGCTGACGACCTCGTAGGCCGTGAACACGTCGGCCATATCCCCCTCCAGCGCCTGCAGGAGGGATAGCACGGCCTGGCCGGAGGCGCAGCCCACCAGGGCCGTGGCGTGCTGCCGGGGCACAGGCACCACCTGGAGCACCGCCCCGGTGATCACGCCGTACACGCCGCTGGTGCCCACGAAGAGCTGCTTGAAGTCCAGGCCCGTGTTGTTCTTCCGGAGGTGGTTCATGACCTCCACCACCGTTCCGTCCGCCAGCACCGCCTCCAGGCCCTGGAGGTTGTGGCGCACATCGCCGTACTTCAGGAGCCGGGTCCCGCCAGTGTTGGTGGCGATCATGCCGCCGATGCTGGGATCCGCCCCCAGGTCGATGGGGAACATGAGGCCGTGCTCCGCCAGCGCCGCGTTCAGCGCGCTGAGCAGCACCCCACCGTCCACCACCGCGGTGCGGTTGATGGGGTCGATCTCCAGGCGCTTGTTCAGGCGCTCCAGGCTGAGCACGAGCATCTCGCCGCTGGCATCCGGGTTGGAGGCGCCCACCAGGCCCGTGTTGGCGCCCTGGGGCATCACCCGGATGCCCCGCTCGTGGCAGTAGGCCATGACTTCGGACACCTGCTCCGTGGTCCCGGGTCGCACCGCCAGCAGGGCCCTGCCCTTCCCGTAGCGCCAGCCGTCCTCATAGCGGGCCAGATCGCTGGCCTCCGTCAGGACGGCATCGGCGCCCAGCATGGCGCGGAGATCGGCGGCGGCTCGGGCGGCATCGTGCATAACCGATTCTACTGGAGCCAGGCCTTCACCAGGCTCTCGAAGCGCTCCCCGCGCTGCTCGAAGTTGTCGAACTGGTCGAAGCTGGCGCAGGCTGGGCTGAGGAGCACCTGGTCGCCGGGATGCGCGAGGGTGAGGGCTGTCCGCACGGCCTCGTCAAAGACCGGCACAACCTCATGGGGCAGGTCGCCCAGGTCGCGGGTGAGCTGTGGAATCGCCTCACCCAGGAACACCAGGCGCCGCAGCTTGCCATCCAGAACCTCGCGCAGAGGCCCGTAGCTGGCGCCCTTGTCCGTGCCTCCCAGCAGCAGCACCAGCGGGCCCGGCAGGGCCCGGATGGCCGTAACCGTGGCATCCACATTCGTGCCCTTGGAATCGTTGTAGGCGCGCACGCCGGCCTTTTCTCCGCAGAAGGCGATGCGATGGGCCAGTCCCGGATAGGTCCGCAGCCCTTGGCGGATGGCCTCGACATCCGCGCCTCCGTGGCGGGCCAGGAGGGCGGCCGCCAGGGCGTTCTCCACGTTGTGGTCGCCGGGAATGCGCAGATCATCGCGGTGGAGGAGCACCTCGCCATGCAGGCGCAGGTGGCCCCCGGCATCGCACCAGGCCTCGCACTCGGTCCAGCCGAAGCAGGCAGTCCGCCCATCACCCGGCGCATCCTGCCACCACTCGGGATGAGCCACGGGAACAACCCGGAGATCGTCGGCGGTCTGCCGTTCGAAGATCCGCAACTTGGCTCGGCGGTAGGCCTCCAGCGTGCCGTGGCGAGCGAGATGGTCCGGCGTCAGATTCAGGAATGCCGCGCCCTCGGCATGGAAGGCCGCCACGGTCTCGAGCTGGTAACTGCTCAGCTCCACCACATAGACCGCTCCTTGGGTGCCCGCGGTCACGGCCTCCATGACGGGAGTGCCCAGGTTGCCGCAGGCCACCGCAGGCAGGCCTGCCGCCTTGAGCAGGTGGGCCACCAGATCCGTGGTGGTGCTCTTGCCATTGGTGCCCGTCACGGCCAGCACACGGCTCCCGTCGCGCCGGTCCCGGAGCGCGCGGTGGGCCAGCTCCACTTCGCCGATGACAGGGATTCCTCGAGAAATGGCAGCTGCGACAAAGGCCGTGCTGGGAGGAATCCCGGGGCTGATGACAAGTTCGCCGCAATGATCCAGGAGCGATTCAGGATGGCTGCCCCACACACCGGGAATGCCCGCTCGGGCCAACTCAAGCTCCAAGGCGGGATCGGGCCCGGGCCGGCTGTCCGTCAGCACCACGGCCCGCCCTTGCGATGCGAGGAAACGGACCGCCGCCAAGCCCGAACGTCCCGCTCCCATGACCACGGTGCGCATGTCGCCCCCCCGATTCCAGCGTAACCCGCGACGGACCTTCCTGCATGTGAGCACGTGGCGCGCGACAGCGCTACACTGGACGCAGGACCCTTGCACGAGTGCGGAGTGGCCATGCCCAAGGGCATCCTGGAAAGTCTGTTGAGCGGAGAGGGCACGATCGTGCCTCACGTCCAGCCCATGTACCGGCTGCAGGACAATCGCATGGTGGCCCAGGAGTATCTGGCCCGTCACCTGGACAAGGCAGGCATCGCCCATCCCGTCGGGCCGATCCTGCAGAACCCCACCCTCCCACCGGAAGACCGGCTGACGCTGGACCTGCGCTTTCTCGACGCCACCTTCGCAGCCCTGGCCCAGCGCGGAACCGGCAGCCACCTCCACTTCGTGAACCTCGAGCCCGTGAGCCTGGAAGCCCCGGGATTCTGGGCGCGCCTGCCGCGCTGGCTGGAAGCCCTGTCCTTTCCCGTGGAATGCGTGGTGATGGAGTTCACCGAATCCCAGGGCATGCACGACCTCGAGGCGCTCCAGACCTACGCCAAGCGGCTGCGCGACGTCGGACTGCGCGTGGCCGTGGATGATCTCGGCGCGGGCGTGGCGAGCCTCACGCAGATGGCGCGACTGGCGCCGGACTACATCAAGGCCGACCGGAGCCTCGTGGAGCAGGTCCACCGCAGGCCCTACCAGGCCGCCCTCCTCAACGCCCTCTCCCACTTCGCCCGGCACATGTGCATCGGCTTCATCGCCGAAGGCATCGAAACGATGGAGGAGCTCGAGGCCGTCATGGACGCGGACGTGCCGTGGGGCCAGGGCTTCATCCTGGGCCAGCCGTGGCCCACGCGGCCGAAGCCTATCGCAGCTTCAGAGAGCTGAGGGCCAGGATCGAGCACACGATGGCGGTGATCCAGAGGCGGATCACCACTTTCGTCTCCTGGAGTCCGCCCAGCTCGAGGTGGTGGTGGAAGGGCGCCATGCGGAAGATGCGCTTGCCGCCGCGCAGCTTGAAGCTGCCCACCTGAAGGATGACGCTCACGGCTTCCAGCACGAAGAGGCCGCCGGCGATGACCAGCAGCACTTCTTGCTTGATGACCACAGCCACGGTGCCCAGCGCCCCGCCCAGGCCAAGGGATCCTGTGTCGCCCATGAAGACCTCGGCCGGGTGGGCGTTGAACCACAGGAAGCCCAGGCAGGCCCCGGCCATGGCGCCCATGAAGACCGACAGCTCGGCGCCGCCGGGGACGTGGGGCACCACCAGGTAGGCCGCGATCTTCGCGTGGCCCACCACATAGGCCAGGATCGCGTAGGTGAGCGACACGATGAGCGTGCCGCCGATGGCCAGGCCATCGAGGCCGTCCGTGAGGTTCACGGCGTTGCTCGTGCCCACCATCACCAGCCAGATCCATGGGATGAGGAACACGCCCACGTTGGGCCGGAAATTCTTGAAGAACGGCATGGAAAGCTGGCTGGTGGCGGCGCCGCGCAGCCCGAAGTGCAGGATCAGCCAGGCCACCAGCAGCGAGATCCCCGTGAGGAGGAGCATCTTCTGCCAGCTGGTGAGGCCGAGGTTCTGCTTCTTGAGCAGCTTCTGGGCATCGTCGAAGGCCCCCACGGTGCCGAAGCCCAGCAGCGCCATGAGCGCCACCCAGATGGCGCCGCTCTTGAGGTCGCACCAGAGCAGCGTGGACACGGTGATCACCAGCAGGATGAGGATGCCGCCCATGGTGGGGGTTCCCGCCTTCTTCTGGTGGTGCTCGGGACCCTCGCCGCGGATGTGCTGGCCCATCTTGAGGGCCGTCAACGTCCGGATCACCCAGGGCCCCAGCACCAGGCTGAGGATCATCGCCGTGGCCGCCGCCATGGCCGTCCGGAAGGTCACGTACCGGAAGACGGAAAACCCGGGAATCACGTCACGGAAGGGGTAGAGGAGCCAAGGAAGCATGGGGGGTCCGGAATTCTGAAGACTTGAGGGCCGAGGACTGAGGACTGAGGACTGAGGACTGAGGCCTGGGGACTGGGGACTGGATCAGTGGGCGAGGAGCCACTCGACAGCGCGTTCCGTGCGCCAGAACCGGCTGCCTTTCACCAGGATACGGGCTCCCGGCGGGATGGCGGATAGACCTGCGGCGGCGTCGCGCAACGAGTCGAAATCAGGGAACGACACGGCGCGGAGGCCGAAGCCCTCCGCGTAGTCCTCCGCGAAGTCCCCGTAGGCCCAGAGTCGGGACAGCCCCAGGGCCTTGAGGGCGGCACCGGTCTCGCGGTGGATCCGCGCCGAATGCGCCCCCAGTTCCCTCATGGAACCGAGGACCGCCACCGCCTCTCCGCCTGGCAGGTCCAGCAGAGCGTGGGCGCAGGCCAGGATGGAGTCGGAGCTGGCGTTGTAGCTCTCGTCCAGCACACACCCGCCACCGGGCATCCCGTGGAGCCTGCCCCGGCCCGGTTCCGGCACGACCGATCCCAGGCCGGCCGCCACGCGCTCTGGATCGTGGCCCGCATGGACAGCCAGGGACGCGGCCAGGGCGGCGTTGCGCACCTGGTGTTCTCCGGGGAGCTGGATTCGAACCGGGAACGTGCCCTTGGGTGTGCGCAGGTGGAACGCCTCTCCTGCCGCCCCCAGGGACTCGACGCCCTCCCAGCCGAAGGGATGCCCCTCGCCCACCGCCAGGGCCTCGGCATGACGGGCCCAGGGCTGCTCCGCGATCCAGCGGCACCAGGGGTCCGAAGCGAGGTGAGCCCATACTCCACCTCGCGCCAGGCCAGCCACCAGCTCACCCTTGGCCTCGGCGATGCCTTGCTGTCCCTGGGCGAAATTCTCGGCGTGGGCGGTGCCCACCAGGGTGATGAGACCGAAATCCAGGGGGGCGATCTCGGTGAGGCGCCGGATTTCCCCGGGCGTGCTCATGCCCATTTCCAGCACCGCCGCACCGAGCCCTTCAGGCAGGGTGGCCAGGGCCTCGGGCATGCCCAGGGTGTTGTTGCGGTTCCCAGGGGTCCTCCACCCGCCCACGGCCGCCGCCAGCAGTTCTTTGGTGCTGGTCTTGCCGACGCTTCCGGTGACGCCGAACACCGCCTTGGGGCGCACCGCGGCCAGTCGGGCCTGGCCCCAGCGCTGGAGCGCGGCCAGGGTATCCGGCACCACGAGCTGTGGACACCCGCTGTCCACCGGATGGTCCACCAGCAAGCAGGCGGCTCCCTTCTCCACCGCCTGGGGGACGAACTCGTGCCCATCCCGCTCGGCCCGCAGGGCCACGAAACAGGCGCCAGGCTCGAGAGTCCGGGTATCCAAGGAAAGCGAGGACGGCACCACGGCGCCGTCGCCCAGGATCTCGCCGCCCACCTGGGAGGCGGCCTGGAACAGCGACCAGAGGCTCGTAGATGGGCTCATGGCTGCTCCTTCGCCGAGGCCCGCCGCAGACGGTCGCGAACCGCCAGCCAGGCCTCATCTTCTGGCGGGCGCTCCATGAAGATACGCTCGCAGCCTGCGTCGTCCAGTTCGTGGAGGAGGGCGTAGAGCCTCGCCCCGACCATATCCGCATCCAGGGGCAGGAGGATGCCCCGGACCCCCGGGGGAAGCGGGGGGAGGGTTCCGAGGGCCACGTACGCCACGGAACCCGGTGTCTCGCGCAAGGTTTCCCGCAAGCCTGACCCTGGCGCCACCAGCTGCAGCCGGGCCCGGGGGGCGTAGTGGCGCTCGGCCATGCCGGGAGCCGCCTGGCGGTCGCCCGCCCGGACCGCCCCTGCCCAGAGGTCCACGGGGCCGACCAGGACCTCGAGGTCGGCCGGTGGGATGGGCCCGGGGCGGAGCACGCAGGGCCGGTCGCTGGACAGGTCCAGGATCGTCGATTCCAGGCCCGCCTCCGTCGGCCCCCCATCAAGGATGAGGTCCACCGCCTCGCCCAGGCTGGAGGCCACGTGCTGGGCCAGCGTGGGGGACAGGTGCTGGCTTCGGTTCGCGCTGGGCGCAGCCAGGGGGCGCCCGGTGGCGCGGATCAAGGCCAGAGCCACCGGATGGGCCGGGCAGCGCAGGGCCACCGAAGGGCCGCCGGCACGGACGATGGAAGGCACGGTGCCTGAGGCGGGCAGGACGAGGGTCAGCGGTCCGGGCCAGAACCGCTCCGCCAGCTCCTGTGCCGCGGGGGACCAGCGGGAGACAAGCGCCTGGGCGGAGGCCGCGTCCGCCACGTGGAGGATCACGGGATTCGTGGCCGGGCGCCCCTTGGCGGCATAGATCCGGGCCACCGCCGCCGGATTCAGGCCGTCGGCCCCCAGGCCGTACACGGTCTCCGTAGGGAAGGCCACCAGGCCCCCCGCACGCAGCAGAGCCGCGGCTTCCGCAATGGCCGGATCCGACGGGCCCGCGACAGGAAGGATCCGCGTCATCGGCTGCCCCGCAACGCGGCTTCGACGGCCACGCGGTCGCTGTAGGGGTGCTTCACGCCATGGATCTCCTGGTAGGGCTCGTGGCCCTTTCCCGCCAGCAGCAGCAGGTCGCCGGGGCGGCAGTCGGCCAGGGCCTGCCGCACGGATTCCTGCCGGTCCGCGTTGCGGTGGTAGCGGGCGCCATCGGTGCGCAGGGCCTCCGGGATGCCCGGAGCTGCGTCATCCAGGATGCGCTCGGGATCCTCGCTCCGCGGGTTGTCGCTGGTGTGCCAGAGCACGTCCGCCCCGGCGGCCACGGCCGCGGCCATGAGCGGCCGCTTGGCGCGGTCGCGATCGCCCCCGCAGCCGAAGAGCACGTGCAGGCGGCCGCCCGGCGGCAGCAGGCGGCGACCCTCCGCCAGCAGCTTCTCCAGGGCATCCGGCGTGTGGGCGTAGTCCACCATCACGCCGAAGGGCTGGCCGCAGTCCACGCGCTCCAGTCGTCCGGGCGCGCCCTGGACCATGGGGACGGCGGGCACCAACCGGTCCAGGTCGAAGCCCGCCTCGGCGCAGGCCGCCAGGGCCGCCAGCAGGTTGTACACGTTGAACCGGCCCAGGAGCGGGCTCCTGACCTCCCAGCTCCGATGCTCGGTGGCCAGGGTGAACCGGGTTCCCATGGGTCCCAGGTCCAGATCCCGGGCCTGGTAGCGGGCGGCGCGATCCACCGCGTAGCTGGCGTGGCCTTCGCGTTCCACCAGGGTTCGGCCCCAAGGGTCGTCGGCATTCACGAGAAAGCGGTCGCACTGAGCCACCAGTCGGCGCTTGGCCTCGAAGTAGGCCTCCATGGTGCCGTGGTAGTCCAGGTGGTCCTGGGTAAGGTTCGTGAAGACGCCGACCTTGAACCGCGCGCCGTGGACGCGTCCAAGACAGAGGGCATGGCTGCTCACCTCCACCGCGGAAGCCGCATCGCCGGCCTCCACGCTTCGGCGCAGCCAGCGGTAGAAGGCTGGGCTTTCCGGCGTGGTGCGGACCGCCTCCTCCTCCACATCCCCGGCCGCGTTCAGCACCGTGCCCACCAGGCCGCAACCGAGGCCGGCTCCCCGCAGAAGCTGCCGGATGAGCGTGGTGGTGGTCGTCTTGCCGTTGGTGCCCGTGACGCCGATCAGCGCCAGGCACTCATCCGGCGCGCAGTGGAGACGGCGGGCCAGGTCGGCCATCTGGAGGCGGGGAGCGCCGGTGAAGGTGCAGTCAGCGACGCCTTCCGGCGTAGGCACGCCGGAAGCAGAAAAGATCGCGCTCGCGCCCTGCGCCAGGGCCTGCGGCACGAAGGCGGCGCCATCGGCCTTCTCGCCCTTGAGGGCCAGGAAGCCCCAGCCAGGGCGGACTTCGCGGCTGTCGCTGGTGAGATCCGCCACCTCGACTTCCGGCCCGGAGCGGCGCACGGCCAGGCCATCGATGAGCACGTCCAGCTTCATGGCATCCCCGCCTTGATCTTCACCGCCGTGCCCGGCTCCAGCGGGGTTCCCGGCGCAGGGCTCTGCCCCACCACGTGCGTGGCGGTGGTGCCGGGCGCCGCGTCCACCTTCGGATTCCCGCCTACCAGCACGACACGATGGATGGCGGCCTTGAGGCTAAGGCCCTGGAGATCGGGGACCCGGCCCCGTTCCACGTGCAGGGCGGCCTCATCTGTTTCACTTACCGGCCAGTCACGCAGGGACAGCTTCAAGTCCGCCTCCCGGTCGGGATCCGGAGAGGTCTGCCGGAACCGCAGGATGCCGTCGCCGATGCGCTTGAAGAGGGGCGCCGCCACGTCGCCGCCGGTGGTATCCCCGGCGGGGTCGTCCAGCATCACCAGAACCCCGAACTGGGGCTTGTCGGCCGGGAAGAACCCCATGAAGGACGCGAAGTGGCGCTTGGGGTCGTACTGCCCGTCGATGAGCTTGCGGCTCGTGCCCGTCTTGCCGAAGGCCTCGACGCCGTTGTCGAGCTTGGCCTTCTTTCCGGTCCCCTGGGTGATGACGCCCTTCAGGGTCTCCTTCATGAGGTTCGCGGTCTCCTCGCTGATGACCTGCCCGCGCACGGTGGGCTTGAACTCCTTCAGCAGCAGGCCCTTGTCGTTGTAGATGCGCTGCACGAGGATCGGCTGCATGAGCTTGCCGCCGTTGGCCAGGGCGCAGCCGGCCATGAGGATCTGCAGGGGCGTGGTGCTGAGGCCGTAGCCGTACGACATGGTGTACTGGGTGGGCACGCTCCAGCGGTCCGGCGCGATGAGGCGGCCGGAGCTCTCGCCGGGGAAGTTGAGCCCCGTCGCGTCGCCGAAGCCGAACTTCCGCAGGTACTGGTAGTGCACCGCCGGGTCGAGGCGGATGCCGATCTTCGCGGCGCCGATGTTGGAGCTCTGCCAGAGCACTTCCTCGAAGGTGAGGAGGCCGTGGCGGTGGGTGTCCGTGATCGGCGGGACCTTCGCGCTGTACTGCCAGCGGCCCGACATGCAGTCGATGCGCTCGCCCAGGTGGATCTTGCGCTCCTCCAGGGCCATGGCGGCTGTGAAGATCTTCATGGTGGAGCCGGGCTCGTACACATCCTCCACCGGGTGCACCTTGCGGGCTGCCTTCTGGCGCTCCAACTCACGATTGAGCTCTTCACGCTCCGCGGAGGAAAGCTCGGACTCGGCGCGATTGCGGAACTTCTTGGGCAGGATGTGGTTCGGGTCGAAGGTGGGCGTGCCGGCCATGGCGAGAATCTCCCCGGTGCGGGGGTCCACCACCACCGCGTAGGCCGTGCGCGGTCGCGAGAGGCGCACCCCCTCTTCGAGCGTGTCTTCCACGATGTGCTGGATGGAGGCGTCCAGGCTGAGCTGGAGCGAGGCCCCGTTCACGGGGATCCTGCTGTAGTTCTCCTGGAGGATGAGCAGCTTGCCGTGGGCGTCCTTGGGGGCGATGAGCTCGCCCTTCACGCCCGCCAGCTGCTTGTCGTAGGTCTGTTCGATGCCCAGCTGGCCCAGGCCGTCGATGTTGGTGAAGCCGATGATCTGCGCCGCCAGGCTGCCCCGCGGGTAGAAGCGCTGGCTCTCGGGCTGGAACTCGATGCCATCCAGGTTCAGGGCCCGCACGGCGGCCGTCTTGACCGGAGGCAGGTGCCGCTCCAGGTAGACGAAGGTCTTCTTCCGCAGGAGCTTCTCCAGAACCTGGGCCCGCGTCTGCTCCAGAATGGGAGCCAGCTTCGCCGCCACAGTGGCGGCCGCTTTGCGGTCAGGATCGCCCCACTGCCGCTCCTCCCCCCTTCCCGGCTTGTAGTCCGGGTAGAACACGCGGGGATCGACGAAAAGGCTCTCCACCTTGATGGAAATGGCGAGCGGCTCCCCTCGCCGGTCCCGCAGCTCGCCCCGGATGGGGGGGATCGGCACGATGGTGGTGTGCTGCTGATCGGCCCTGGCCTGGTATTTCCGGTGCTCAATGCCCTGCAGCCAGAGCAGGCGCAACAGGATGAGCAGGGCCCACAGGGCCATGCCGCCCATGATCCAGGGCAGGCGCTGGTTCAGCAGATCCTGGGGATCCTGCCGGCCC
The DNA here is from genome assembly GCF_022808935.1 of Geothrix sp. SG200. Taxonomy (GTDB): domain Bacteria; phylum Acidobacteriota; class Holophagae; order Holophagales; family Holophagaceae; genus Geothrix; species Geothrix alkalitolerans. The sequence goes on along the minus strand of NZ_JAKZFR010000001.1, from coordinate 874,584 downwards.
AGGAGGCGGCGGGACACGCGGGGCTCGGTGGCGAAGCGGATGGACACGGGAAGGCCGGGGCGGGATGGAACGGTGGCGAGGGCGGCGGCCCCCTGCCTACAGACTACAATCCATCGGACGACACCGGGCGGAGCTTGGCCAGGCGCTGATCTTCCGGGGTGAAGCCGCGGCGGACCAGGTGGCTCTGCTTGCGGGGCTGGAGCCCGGCCTTCTCGGCATAGCTCTGGACTGCCTCATCCCGCTGGTAGCGGCTGCGCTCCAGCAGGAGCTTGCGCTGGAGCTCCTCCTCCTTGCGGATCCGCTCCTTCAGGTCGCCCATGGCGTAGCCCAGTCGGGTGCTCTGGATCTTCAGGTACGCCAGGACGCCCAGGGGCATGGCCAGCGCCAGCACCAGGAGCAGCATGCGCAGGATGCCTTCGCTCTCGACCGTCCGGACGGGAGCGGTGGGGCTGGGCAGGATTCCGGCAGCCATGGTTGACCTCGATCAGGGGAGGCGCTCGGCCACGCGGAGGCGGGCGGAGCGGGAGGGGGGATTCGCGGCGGCCTCGGCCTCGCTGGGCGCGAGACCACCGGGATGGATGAGCTTGAGTGTCTTGGGGAGGACGGCCGGGGCCGTGCGGCCGGGGCCGTCGTAGATGCCCGCGAGGCGTCGCAGCGTCTGCTTGACGATGCGGTCCTCCAGGCTGTGGAAGCTGATGACGGCCAGGCGCCCACCGGGGCGCAGGTGTCCGGCGGCGGCTTCCAGGGCGGCGGCCAGCCGGTCCAGCTCCCCGTTCACGGCGATGCGGATGGCCTGGAAGGTGCGGGTGGCGGGGTCGCTATGGCCTTTGCGCTTGGCTGGCTCGCGGGGAATGACCGTGTAGACGGCTTCGGCCAGGTCCTTGGTGGTGGCCAGCCGGCCTTCGCGGTGCGCCCGGAGGATGGCGCGGGCGATGGGCCGGCTGGCACGCTCTTCGCCGTACTGGTAGATCGCGTCGGCCAGGCTTTCGTCGGTCTGTTCCGCGATCCACTCCACGGCAGTGGGACCGGAGGTGGTGTCCATGCGCATGTCGAGGGGGCCTTCGTCCCGGAAGCTGAAGCCGCGCTCCGGGCTCCGGAGCTGCAGGGTGGAGACGCCCAGGTCCGCGAGGATGGCGTCGAAGCCGCCGGGGGCGGATTCCGCCTTCCAGGCCAGGAAACGGGCATCGTCCCAGAGGTCCTCGTAGGCGCAGGCCAGGATCTCGAGGCGGGCATCGTCGCCCAGGCGGCGCCGAGCCTGGTAGCGGGCCTCGGGGTCGCGGTCCACGCCCAGGTAGCGGGCTTCCTTGTCGCAGCGGGCCAGCAGGGCTTCCGCGTGACCGCCCAGGCCCAGGGTGAGGTCCAGGATCCGGGCGGCCGGCGGCAGCACCAGGTTGTCCAGCACCTCCTGGAGCAGCACGGGGACATGAACGGGGATCGTCATCATCAGATCCCCAGGTCCGCGAGCTGGGCCAGGTCCTCGGCACCCAGGGGTTCGGCCGCCAGGCGGCGCTCGAAGCCGGCCTTGTTCCACAGGGCCAGGTGGTCCATCTGTCCCAGCACGGCCACCTCGCCGGTGAGCTGGGCGGCCTCCCGCAGGATGGGCGGAATGACGAAGCGGCCCTGGGCGTCCGGCTCCACCTCGCTGCCGAAGTACGCCGTGGTCTCCAGGAACTTGCGCTTGGCGGGACTGGTGGACGGCAGGGCTGCCAGCCGGGCCTCGATGGCTTCCCAGACCGGCAGGGGGTAGAGGCGGGCGGAGCGACCGTCCAGGGAGGTCAGGTAGTGCCGCAGGGCGCCGGGACCTTCACGCAGAGCTTCGGCCCCCTCGCCCTGGGCGAAGGATTCGAGCTCGGCCTTGAAGGAGGAGGGGAGCTTCAGTCGTCCCTTCTCGTCCACCGTGGCCGGTGAATTACCGCGGAGTCGCAGCACCGGCATCGCCTTTCAACTGCGGCCTCAGGAGATACCAGGGGGAAGGAAGAGACCACTTTGATCCACTTCAGACCACTTTTCTCCACTGAGAACCACTTCAAAGTCTAGAAAGGCGGCGGGATGTCACAAGCGGAAATAAAAGCGAAAAAGACACGCAAACTGCCCTTTCTCACTGGGAATGGCGGGATTCTCAGCCTCGTGGCCAAGCTCTCATCCCCATGGCGAGGGTTCTCACAACAGCGTTTTGGTCTATTTTCGTTTTTTTTCTAATAGCAGGAGTTACATTCACTTCGATCTGCATTGACCCCAGCTCCTCCGACATGGACCACAGCCCATGGCCGCCCCTGCTTTCCGGACACTCGACGACATTCAGCGGACTGGCCCCGCGACCAGCGAGGAAGTGGCCAGGCTGATACTTGGGGACACGTTCTTTGTGGACCACCTGGAGGACAAGGGGGAAACCATCGGTCCCCTTCCCTCCGTGATCGCACATCACAGGGAGTGGTCCGTTCCTCCAGGCTTGGCCTCAAGGGAGACAAGTGAATCTACGGCCGAATAGCTTTGGTCCTCGTACCGCCTAACGATCGAAAGACTGGACGGCGAGTGGACGAGGAAGGAACTGCGGAAAGCCAAGGCAGGAATATTCACGGCCAGCTTTAAGGCGTTCTTGGAGGCGGCCAACTTCCTAGGAGTCGGTACCTCACGCCAATTCAGAAGCCTTGGCCTGTCCCGCCGGACATACTTCTATTGGGCAAGCAAAGTGAAGAACGGAAGGCCCATTAGCGATCAATACCACCTCGATTTCAAGCTTTGGCTAGTCTGGAAATGGTTGGAATTGGCCACAAAAAAAATCCCAGATGAGGACCTTGTTGCAACGTGGTTCCAGACCCCGAATGAGCTGCTTTCGAAGGCTAGCCGAAGCCCAATCGATGTGCTTTTCAATTTCGATGGCAGGCGTCGCCCCAGGGTTCTACGGATCCTCCTTGGTATGCCCACACCCACCCAGGCCTCGCTATAGCGGAGCGATGAGCCCGGCGTCGATCAGGTGGCGCGCCTTGTCATTGAGCTCCGTCCGAATGACAAGACCCTTCAGTACCGGTGACCCCCCTCTCAGAAGGAGGCTGTGAGGCTTACCCCAAACCCCATGTCAGCCGTGTTCTCGTTGTGGGTGATGTTGTTGAGATACCGAAAGGTGAAAATCAAATTCTTTTTCATCTGCCAATGGAAACCCAGGTCGTGCTGAAGGCTGGGTCGGTCCAACTTCTGATAGGGCTGTTTCGGAAGGAAGCCGCTCTGAAGATAGAGCTGTAGGAAGGGCCGGATCTTCTGCCATCGTCGACATTCCCACGTGCCGTGAACTCCCCAGGCATCACGGAAGCTGCCGAAGGCCATGGTGTTGTAGGTGGCAGATCCACCGGGCCGATGAATGAACCCGAACCCGCCATAGAAGACATGTCGCGGACTGGGCTGCCACCTCCCCGTAAGCCCAAGGGACTGATCCCAGCCGGAGCGGAAGACATCATAGGTCGTAGTCAAAGGTGGCTTGACGGACAGAAACATAGACAAGGTCCAGGTTGTCCCTCCTGAAACTCGATGAACCAGCCCGACCGTAGGGTCCTCCGTCTTCCCCCGGATGTGTTGATCGCTATAGAAAACCAGTTGGCCATGGGTCATCACCATGAGCGTCACTTGGTTTTGCTTCACCAGGTCTCGCCCGAACTGCTCAAATCCAACCTTATGAAAATCCTCGATGACACCATCCAGGACCCCACCCCCTTGGCTCTGGAATGGAAGCTCCGCCCAGACGTCGGTCTGATCCGTAAGGCCGTAACGAACTCGAAGGGAAGTCCGGGCGGTCTCCTCGTCGAAGAAGAAGACAAGGGGGATCGAAGCGTACTCCGCGGCATGGGCGAGCACAAACTCCCGGGTGATCGCAAGCCGTCCCTGAGCATCACGCGGCGCTTGGTCTTTCAGAATGTCCGAGAACTCAAACGTGTTCGCTTGCATGTGATCCATGGATACCCGCCAGTGTCCCCGCCCTACGGGGGTGGGGTCCACCGGCTGGTAGGCCATTGGGAGCGAGAAGAGGGGGAACATCTCTCTCGTCGGGGAGGGCCCCATTTCCATTGGCTCCTGGGCATGGAGAGGGATGTGACCCGTCAACAGGAGTGCCCAATGGAAGCCGAGTGCTCTCACCCAAGTGGATGAAGATGCCTGGTGTGATCTCATGTGGCATGCTCCAATTCCCGCCTAACCTTTCGGGCCGGCATGGTGCAAGAACGGTGCTCCGGGTCTCGTGATCAGGTGCCGTGGACCAAGACAAATACGCTTTGCTACTGGATGAAAGGCTCTGGCCTTCAGGCGGCTTGCAGGTAGGGTTTGGACCGACGGGCCGAAGGCGGATGTCGAAGTGCGCCGAGGCGTGTAATTCCAGCCAAGCCTTAACTAGGGATCACCAACTGAACCAGTCGCCCTTAGACCGTGCTCGATCTGGGTCCCGATATCTTCCTTTCATTGGGATTCAGGCTCGAGGTAATAGTCCGGGATTCCCAATCCATTCAGGTTGAACCTGAGGAAGTGGGTCACCAGGCGCGGCACGTCGTCCTCGTCAGAGGGCGGCTCATTCAGAAGTCGGGCAAGGATGTCCTGGTGGCAGAGGAAGAAGACCAGCTGTGCATGAATACTCATTCCCATCCGCACTAGCCCATCGTGATCCAGGTCGGATCTGAGAACGCGAAGGCAGCGGTTCAAATACTCAATGTGTGGCTGAATCGCTTCCATCAAACTACCCATGGATTCCTCAGGTGGGTAGATCATGGATTTCGCGATGAGAACCAGGACAGCTCGTTCAAGTTCAGGTTCTTTGTCGGGGGGAAGGTTGGACTTCTGGCGGAGGCTCATCCGGATGAATTCGCGAATGTAGGCTCGAAGTGCGGTGACCGCTTGTCGAAGCACCGCAGACTTGCCCGCAAATGGGCCAACTGGCAATGGCGGCATTGGCAATGTCTTGGCGGTGTGTATTGCCATCCGGGAGGCGAGGTGGAGGGAGGCGGCATGCAGACCGGCCTTTCCCCCGAAGTGGAAGGAGATGAGGCTGCTGTTGACTCCTGCCGCATCGGCGATCTCTCGGATGGAGGCGCCTTCGAACCCCTTCTCGGCAAAAATGCGGATGGCGGCCTTCAGTAGCATCAGTCGCGAGTTCGTGATCGGCGCAGGCGTTTTCAGGTTGTCTCTGGAGTCAGTCATTGATTTAAACCTCCTCCGAGCAGTCGATCCAGCTCGGCGCGCGTGAGATCAAGTCCCAGGCGAGCGGCGAGAAGTTCGGCCTCGGAAGCAGTGGCCTCGGCATCCGCTTCCAACTTTTTTGAGACTGGAATCAGTCCGGACTTGTGCTGATTCCCGGCCAGACGGGCCTTTTCAACGTTCATGGCATTCGCATCTTCAGCGGCCTCTGACAGGATTCGCGCCGTTTCCAGCTTACGGAGCAGCCGATCGAGATCGATCTCAGTACGGTTGCGCACCCGGTCGTAGTTGCTCGAGGCTTGGCTCGCCAGGGCAGCCCGCTGGTGGACCACACCGGATCGCTTGCCCCAGTCAAAAATGGTCCAACTCAGGGAGAGCCCGTAGGAGGTGGAGTTGGCCTGGACGAAAGGAAGTCCATCCTGGTGGGTCTGACGGATGAAGGCACCCAGTTCAGGAATGTATTCGGATTTGCCTGCCTTGAGGGCGCTGCGGCTCTTCTCGAGCGACGCCTGGGCTACTGCCAGATCGGGATTGGACTTCCGGATCTGATCCAGCATCGCTTCACGCGCTGGAAGCGGCCGTGCTTCAGTGGAGACAGGGGCAAGGTCCAGAGGTGTCTGAAGGGGTTCACCCATCAAGTCGTTGAGTTCCGACGCGAGATCAGAGGCTGTGGCCTGAGCGGTACTCAGCTTGTAGCGGTTCTGGAGGAGCTTGGCCCGACTCCCGATTTGCTGCACCTTCAGGGCATTCCCCGCTTTGACGGCATCTTGGGCATCCAGATCCTGGGATTCGGCCGCAGCCACGCCTGCCTGAGCAGCCGTGATTTGGGCCTGAGCGATCAGAAGGCCGTAGTAAGCCTGGCGTGTCTGATAGGCGATCTCGGTCTCCATCTTTCGCAGCTCGGCCTTTGCCCCCCGCTCCTCGGCAGAGGCGACCTCGTTCCCATGGTGGATCTTGAAAAGCTGGGTGAGGGGCTGGCTCAAGGTGATGTTCTGATAGAAAAGATGCGTCTTACCCTGGCCCAGGTTGGCGTCCTGGGTCGGGAAGGGACCTAGGCCAGGAACGTTGCCAAGAGAGCCCGCAGGAATGGTCATGAAGGGCTGATCGTTGCGCTTCAACCAGGTGGCATCCATTGCGAGTTGCGGGAAGTAGTCGGCTCGCGCCGTGCGTTTCTTCCCCGCTGCCTCATCGACCTTGGCCCGTGCGATGCGGATGGCCGCACTGTGGTCGAGGGCGCTGGCCACAGCCTGCTCGAGCGTCAGGTGCTTCGGTTCCGACACCCCCGCACTGAGCGGGGACGCCAGGACCAAGGCCAGGATGAACATCGGGATGACCGAAACCACCCGGCTTCCAGTGGATGAGCTCTCTTTGGACCGGAACACGAGCACGTAGATGACGGGGACCACCAGAAGCGTGAAGAACATCGAGAAGATCAGACCGACCGCGAGGACGCTGGCCAGAGGGCTCCACATCTTCGAGCCCGAAAGAACCATGGGTGTTACACCGACGGCCGCAGCCATGGTGGTGAGGAAGATGGGTCGCAGTCGACGCTCACCGGCGAGGGTGGCGGCCTCCACAAGGGGGATACCCTCGCGCAGCTTCTCCTTGATGTAGTCGATGAGGATGATGGCGTTCCGGACCACGATGCCGCAGAGGCTGATCATGCCCATGAAAGCCGTGAAACCGAAGGAATTGCGGGTTATGAGGAGGCCCACGACCACACCAAAGAGCGAAAGTGGAATGGAAGCCATGACCACAAGGGGTTCGACCAGGTTCCGGAACTGGATCATGAGGATGAAGAAGATGGCCAGGAGACTGATGCCAAGGGCCACAACCATCTCGGGCTGTGTTTCTTCCTGGTTGGCAAATTCGCCGCCCAGTTCGAGCCGGTACCCGGGAGGAAGCTTCAGAGCCTTCACCTTCGGCAGAGCGTCCTTGAGGATGGAAGAGGCATAGGTCCTCGGGGCCTGGAGGCAGCGGACGGTCAGGGTGCGCACGCCGTTCCTGCGCACGAGACGGCTGGTCTGCCACGTGGGAGCGAGATCCGCGATGGCCCGCAGAGGTACCTTCCCGTTGGTGATGGAAGAACCGACGTACGTGTTTCGCACATCATCGAAGGTGGCTCGGTGGGCAGGGTCGACCCTCAGGACGAGGTTCACCGCCCGGTCGCCCTCCCAGAACGTGCTGACGGGTGCACCATCGAAGGCGCCATAGAGGAGGTTCGACACGCCCATGTGGGTGATGCCCAGGCGGTTGGCCAGCTCCGTGTTGAGGTCCACATTGATCATGGGGGAGTCGTTCCGGTAGTCGGTGTGGAGGAACTGGGCCCGGGGGTCCTTCTGGAGGATGTCCCCGATCTGCTCACCGATGGCTTTCAGCTTCGCCTCGTCATCCCCGGAGATCCGGAATTCGATGGGCGCCTCCATCACAGCTCCCTGCTGGAGTTCCTGAACCAGGACCATGCCCTCGGGCGCCAGGCGTGCCAGGCGTGACCGGAGCTCCTCCACGAGCGCCGTGGTGGCCTTCACGTCCACCGTGTTCACGATGAACTGGCCGTAGGCCGGATCGGGCTGCTGTGGGTTCACGTTGTAGTAGAAGCGGGGGGAGCTCTGCCCCACGAAGCCGGCAAGGTGAGTCACCCGCTTGTCGCGGAGGAGTTCGCCCTCGATGCGCTTCATGGTGGCGTCTGTGGCCTCGATGCGTGTTCCCTGGGGCATCCAGAGGTCAACGACGAACTGGTTGCGTTCGGCGTTGGGGAAGAATTCCTGGGGGACAAACCGGAATAGGAAGGCACCCAGGACGATTCCTGCCACGCCCAGACCGACCGCGAGCATGGGCTTGGACATGAAGTACGTGATGGCCTTCTTGTAGGCGACCTGGAGGAGATCCAGGGCATTGAACTTCTTGACGTGATCCGTAGGTTCCGCGTCGTGGTCGTGCAAGCCCTTGTGGATGAAGGTTCGGCAAAGGAGCGGGGTGACGAAGACCGCCACGAGGAAGGAGACGGAGAGGGCTACCGCCACGGTGATGGGGAGGGCCAGGATGAACTCACCGGCACTTCCGGAGATGATGATCAGAGGCAGGAAGGAGGCAATGATCGTGAGGGTCGCCGCCAGCACCGGAACGAGCACTTCCGTGGCGGATCGCCAGGCAGCCTCGGGTCGCGGGACCTTGTGGTCCAGCAGCTCCACGTAGTTGTCGGCGATGACGATGGCGTCGTCTACGACGATGCCGAGCACCACGATCAGGGCTGCGATGGAGACCTGGTGGAGTTGGATCCCGAAGACGTTCATGACGGCGATGGTCGTCAACATGGTCGTCGGGATGGCCAGGGCCGCGATGAGCGAGACCCGGAAGGGCAGCAGGAGGACCGTCACGACGATGACGCACCCGATGGCGATGAGGAACTCACGGCCCATGTGGGTCATCCGCTCTTCCACGACCTGCGGCTGGTTTGCGATGTAGTCCATGTGGAGATCGGGCGGGAGCATGGGTTTGACCCGGTGGTTGAGCACCTCGGTCACCTTGTTGCCCATCTCGACGATGTTGTGACCTTTCTGCATCTCCACGGAGATCATCAGGGCGGGCTTGCCGTCGTAGCGGACCATGAATTCCGGATCCTGGTACCGACGCTCCACACTGGCGAAGTCCCCGATGTAGATTGGCTGACCGGTCGGGGACATGCCGACCATCACCTTCTTGATCTGTTCTTCCGTATTGAAGGACCCCGTCGTGTGGAGGGGGATCTGGCCGTTGTCTGTGCGGGCGTTCCCGGCGGCCTGAATCTCGTTTCTTTGATTCAGCGCTCCCACGATCTGCCGGGGATCCGTGAAGTACTGGCTCATGCGCTCGAGGCTGCTGGTCACCCAGATCTGTTCGTTCTGCCGGCCGTAGACCGCGATCTTCCCGACTTCGGGCACGGTGCGAAGGGCATCCTGGATCGTGTCCACGTAATCGCGCAGCTCACGGTAGCCGTAGCGTTCGCCGCTCACACAGATGAGCATGGCCACGGTGTCTCCGAAATCCGAATCCACCACCGGTCCCATCACCTCGCCCGGCAATTCGGTGGCCTTCACCAGGTTCATCTCGTGGCGCAGCTTCGCCCAGAACACATCCGGAGTCTTGACGTTCTTCTCCAGCTCCACGTTGATGATCGCGAGGCCAGGTCGGCTGGTGGAGTAGGTCTTCTCCTTGCGCACTTCCTGGAACTTGAAGATGTGCGATTCCAGCGTCTTGGTGACCTGCTTCTCCACCTGTTCCGTGGTGGCACCAGGATATATGGCGGCGACGATCCCGGTCCGGATGGTGATGCTCGGGTCCTCGGTACGAGGCATGCCCATCAGGGCGTGGATCCCCAGCGCCACGGCCATGATGACGAGAATGGCCGTGATGGTCGGGTAGCGTAGGAAGGCTTTGATGGCTTTGTTCATGGCTACTTACCCCCCTGGACGGGTTCGGCGATCATGCCGTTACGCAGGGTGTTCTGGCCGGCCACCACGATGGACTCGTTCCCTGTAAGGCCGGATCGAATCTGGATGCTGCGCCCGTACACCGCCCCCACTTCCACCCGCTTCGAGTAGACCCGCTGCTGATCGGGGAAGAACTGAAATACCTGGGTGGCGCCTTGGGGATCCCGAACGATGGCTTCGGATGGCAGGGTGAGCATGTCCAAATGCTGCGATCCGGTGATGGAGACCTCGGCAACCATGCCCACCTTGAGCTCACGTTGCGGATTGGGGACGCTGACGCGAGCCATGTAGGTTCGCGTCGCAGGATCGGCTGAAATGTTCACCACCCGCACGCGGCCCTGGAAGAGGCGGCCGGGCAAAGCGGGAATCGTGATCGAGGCGGACTGCCCCACCTTCACGAGCCTTACGTCGGTTTCGGGGATTCCGACGTTCACCTCAATGGGATCCAGCTGCGCGATTTCGAAGACGGGCTGGCCTGCGCCCACCATGACGCCCGGCTCCACCATCCGCCGCGCGATGAAACCGTTGATGGGTGCCACCAGCCTGGCTTCGGTCAGGTTCTTGCGAGCCACGCCTTCCCCGGCGATCGCCTGCTGAAGCTGCTCGCGGGAGGCGTCCCGGGCCGCAGTAAACTTTGCGAAATCATTGGGCGCCAGGCTCTGAGTGTCGAACAGCTGCTTCATGCGGCGGAATTCCTGGTCTGCCTGGTCCGCTCCCGCCCTTGCAGCCGCCACCTGGGCACGGGCTGCTTCCATCGCATGGGCGAGGTTCTCGGAATCCAGGACGGCCAGGAGCTGTCCTTTCCGCACTGGCTCACCTTCCCTCAGAAGGACCTGAACCGCCCGGCCCGGCACCTGAAAGGCCACCATGGAGGATCCACCCTGGGGCGTCAAGGTGCCGCTGACGCCAACGCGTTCCAGTTCCTGGACACGGGTGGGCTGTGCCACCGAGATGTTGGCCTTGGCAGTCTCAACGGCCTCTTGGTGACTGCCGCAGGCAAGGGTCAGGCACAGAGGAGATAGGATGAGAAGTTTGCGGTGCATGGAATTCTCCTGAAATGGGAAAAGGTCAGTCCTTGGAAAGGGATTCGACTTCCTCGATGACGGCTTCGATGAATGGGGTTGGACCTTGCAGCAAACACCCGGCTCGGCGCATGGCCGCGAGCATTGCTTTGCCACGGGCATCCACGAAGGAGACCTCAGATAAGTCCACGACGACTTCCCAGTGACCGGGAATTCGGGGGGAGGCATCCATCCACACCCTGAAGAGTTCGTCCACCCAGGGATGGATGACCTTCCCTTCTAGGCGCAGCCGCACAGCTTCTTGTTCAGATTCAACATGGATTCTCAGCACACAGAACCTCCATTCACGGAGCCCTATGCGCACACTTGATGCCAGTTTGTTCAAACAATTTTAACTCTTTTTATATTAATATTTGTATCGAAAGAGCCTGCCTCTGCTCCGAAGACGACATCGTCGCCCCGAGACGACATGGAGTCTCGCGACTTCATGTCGTCAGTTGGCTCGGCCAAAGGAGTCCTTGTGCCTCGGCGTGAGAGATGCCGTGCTTCTGCCCAGGAAAGGCGTCGATGCCTCCGGCTCACCCAGGCAGTAGAGGCACAGCGGGCTGGGTGGAACGGGCCGTGTGGGAGGTCCTTCCCCAACCTCCCTGGTAATCATGTTCCCGTACGAGTTCCGAAGGGCCCGAGGCCCCACAGGCCTCATGCAGCAAGGAGCCCTTCACCCTTCGATTCATGAAGAGAATCCGGACCTTCGATCAAGGAAGGAACCACTTCGCGTCAATCCCGAAGCATGGAGCGGGATGGGGTGCGATCGGATTCAGTGTGAGGTGCTATGAGGTCCAGCAGCCCCGTCAAAGCGGGTTGATCCCTCACCCCTTGTCTCGGATCCAGCTTGTAAGGAATCTCGGCGTGCCCCCACCAGAGCTTTCGTGCGCCATGTCGCTCGAATATCTCAATGACTGGAACCCGGGTGCGTGGGGACGACTCCTCAGTGAACGTGGTCAGGACAATTTGGAAATCCGCCTCCTGAGGCAGCGCCATCCGGTAACCCTTCTCCATGAGTCGGTCAGACACCAATGGCTTCAACTCTTCGAAGGGAATGGTCCGCATATTCCAGATGCAAAGCGCTGAATCTGGCTGGCTATCGATGCAGAACGTCTTCATGGTGGTGAGGCGATCCTCCTCCAGGGAGGTGCCGGTGAAATTGAGCCTCCTGCATGAGAGCAGTGCCTGGAGTAGAAGCAGAGCACACAGGAACGCCACACCTCGAATCAGCGTTCGCACCGCTTGACTCGGAGGAGCACTGGCCCGCCTTTCGGCCTGGTGCCCTTTTTCATCGTGGATTCGTGGCACCTCGGGCCTCCAATCATGAAGCCCCTGGGCACACACGATGCCAATCTTCCAATAGCACTCAAATCGCGAAATCAATGCGATTTAGCTTGTACCTGTCGACTCCATTCATGGACCATTCTGCTTTGACGAGACGACATGACGTCTCGCGACTTCATGTCGTCATTTGGGCCGATCAAGTCCGAGACGCTTCATCTTGGAATTCAGGGTTGTGCGTTTCAGGCCAAGGCGCGCAGCTGCGCCGTGAGGCCCCCCCACAGCGCCCCCGCTCGCCTTCAGAGCCTCCAGGATGCCCTGGCGTTCCAGGTCTTCGTAGGTCTGGGCAGCGGCAACTGGTGAGTGGACCGCCGGCAGGATCATCTCACCCATGGGCACATGCAGGTCCGGACCTGGGCTGAGGATCACCGATCGCTCCACCAGGTTCTGCAATTCCCGGATGTTTCCAGGCCAAGGCCATCGAACCAAGAATTCCATGGTTTCGGCAGGAATGCGCACGATGCGCTTGTCCATGGCCCTGGAAAACTTCTGAGTGAAATATCGGACCAAGTTGGGAATGTCCTCCTTGCGATCACGCAGCGGCGGGACCCGGACCGGAAACACATTTAGGCGGTAAAACAGATCCCGGCGGAAGCTCCCATTCTCGACCATCTGTGCCAGATCCTGATGAGTCGCGGCGATCAACCGCACATCGACTCGAAGGGTTCGGGTGCTGCCCAGGCGTTCAAATTCTCGCTCCTGAAGGGCGCGTAGAAGCTTTGGCTGAAGCTCCAGGGGGAGGTCACCAATTTCGTCCAGGAACAGGGAACCCAGGTGGGCAAGCTCGAATCGGCCGACCTTTCTGGCGATGGCTCCTGTGAAGGCCCCTCGTTCATGGCCGAACAGCTCGCTCTCCACCAGACCCATGGGGATGGCCGAGCAGTTGAGCTTGATGAAGGTGCGTTCCTTCCGTTTGCTCCGCTCATGGATGGCTCGCGCCAGCAGTTCCTTGCCAGTTCCGGTTTCTCCCAGCAGGAGGACCGTGGCGTCGGAGGGGGCCACAGTTTCAATCTGCTGCAGGACCTTTGCGAAAGATGGGCTAGCACCGACCATCTCTTGGGTTGCGAAGTCCTGGGCCCTTTCCTCTTCCAGATACAGCTTTTCCTCCACCAGTTTATCGTGTGAGTGGCGGATGTCCTGGAAGGCCATTGCGTTATCCAATGCGAGAGCAATCTGGCCCGCGACGAGTTCCAGCAGGCGCAGGTTGGCCCCTTGGAAGCCAAGCTCCTTTTGGCTTCCCAGACTCATCACTCCCAACGCCTTACCTCGGGAATGCAAGGGAATGAGGCAGATGGACTGGATGTGCTCCTGCTGTAGCAGTCGGGCAAGCTCAGGCGGTTGAAGAGCGGCGATCCGAGCCGGATCGAGGATATCGATCTGCTTGGTGTCCAGGGCCCTGCTAGCCAACTCCAGGGATTCAGGGACCTGATCGCCAATTCTGAACTGCCCCCGAGAGCGAGTGAAGTCCAAGAGCCGAAGACGCTCCATGGTACCTTTCGACTCCAGTGTGCTCAGGGTCATGAAATCGTGGTGCGTGCGCTCCCATAAGGCCGACGAGATGGCCACGAATAGCTGCTCTGGGTCCAGGTTGTTCAGAAGAAGCTTGTTGATGTGCAGCACGAGTCGCAGCTCGTCGCGTTCTTGCGCCAGCTGGTCCAATCGGCGACGGAGCCCCTGCAGCACCATCAGTTTGCGAGATACACCTTGCCACCTGCGGTGACCCGCGAATTTCTCTCGCGCCGCGTTCTGATTCGGACTCCGGCCATGGTGGGAGGGGGGTGTCACGTGGTCGTCTTGCATGGGACATCCTTCTTCGGGGTTACATCATCGGGGCAGGATGGAGATCTGCACGTCGCATGTGTCGGTTCATTTCCCCTTGGATCAAGTGGGTCGTTCGTCCAGGCCGACAGGCATCATACGTGGAATTGAGTTCGATGCACCTCGCATAGGCGATCTACCGAACGATCGCCAGAATTCGAGTTCACCCGTGACGAAATAGAGTCCTCGCGACGAAATCAAGCCACTGAGAAGGGCACTAAGGCAACTGCACCAGGCCTCATGTATTAGTAAATTTTAATTTGATTCTTGTTATAATAGATCATACATCCTGGCATCTTACCTGCCCTTACTACACCGATCCGATTGGGAGGTGAAGGATGGGGCCGATTTCTGTGGGAAGCCTGACGAGATACATGCGAACGGTTCCGTTGGTGATGGTCGCCCTCCTTCTACCTGCGATCAGCCTCTTGGCTTCGGATATCACCCTTAACCAAACCAGCATTGACCACGGTCAGGAACGGGAACAGATCCAGCTTTGGTCGTCCCGATTCATGCGTATCAACCAACCTGGAAATCAAGTGGACTTTCTGTTCGATTTCACCCAGGGAGTTTCCTACCACATCGATCACGACAAGAAGCTCATCCAGAAGATGAACTGGGATGACCTTGAGATTGCAGCGAAGGTTCTTGGAGAGAGGTTGAAGAACCTGCCTCCCTTGATTCAGAAGGCGTTGGGTGCCAACGATCCTCCCGTCTCCGTGGTGGACCAAGGTTCTGAGATCATCCTGGACCGCGAGTGCCACAAGTGGAAGATCGTCGTGGGCCCGGCGACCATCGAGACCAGCAATGATCCGTCGGTCACTCCTCCGGTACCCGCTATCCCCTATCAGCGCTTTCTCAGGCTTCATACCGTCATCGGTCAGCCACAGACCAATGCTGGCCCACTCCTCAAAGCCGGTGAAGAACTGGCCAGAGTGCAAGGCCTCGCCCTGAAGTACCGCATCGTACTACCCATTGCCGGGCAGACGACCACCATCACCACTCATATCGAAGAAGGGCCCATCCCTCCCTCAGCCTTCGAACTGCCTTCGGACTACCAGATGGAAGACTCAGGCAAGAAGATGCTGGAGAACTTGGGCGTATACGTCAGTCATTCTGTTCCTGTAAGCCAGGTCCAGCCGTGTTCAGGGATCTGAGGACTGTTGTCAGCCCGTGGCGGCGATGGGTGGCCATCGGCCTGCTGCTGACGGCAGGCGTTCTGGCCGTCTCAGTGCTGGGCGATGGCCACGGCTACCCCGTGCTGGTGCGGGCGCGTGAGCTTGTGTTCTGGGCCCTGGGCTCCTACCTGGGAATCCGGATATTCACCCATCTGCTGCTGGACCCGCTGCTGAGCCACTGGCGTACCTCCACCCCCGGGTTCGCCCGGGATCTGGTGGTGGTGGTTCTGTACCTGAGTGCATCCGTGTTTCTGCTGCACAGGTCTGTGGGTGTGAACCTGGGCACCCTAATGAGCACCGGGGCCATCGCTGCCGCAGTGGTGGGCCTCTCACTGCAGGAGACCCTTGGCAACTTGTTCGCCGGCGTCTCCATGAGCCTGGCTCCGGCGTTCCGTGTCGACGACTGGGTGGAGGTCACGGGCAACCTGAGGGGCGGCAGCGGTCAAGAGACCTTCATCGGCCGCGTGGATGCCATGACCTGGCGCACGGTCCAGATCATCACCGAAAACGGAGATACCAGCATCTTTCCCAACCGGATCCTCGCCCAGGCGGTGGTCACCAACCTCTATGCCCCTTCAGGCCTGCACCGGCGCACCCTGAAGGTGACCGTGGCGCCCCACGACACCATGGTGGCCACTCTGGCAGCCATGGAGCAGGCCCTGGGTGGCATCCCCCACCCTCCAGACCACAAGCCCGAGGTCAGATCCCACAGCTTCGACATGGGCGGGGTGGTGTTAGAGATTCGGTTCTGGGCCCTGGGTTGGCGGGACGGCCGGGCTGCCAACTACCAGGCCGTGCGGATTGCCCAGACCGTATTGAATCGGATGGGGGTGCCCCTGATGGGCATCCACGGCCCCACCCCCACCAGGACCGAGCTGATGGTGCTGCGTGACAATGTCCTGGAGGACCTTCTGGATCGCTTCGGACTTCCCCGGGAGTGGGCCCCGGAACTCAAGAAGGGCGTGGTCCTGCGCCGGTCCGAGCCTGGCGAAGGGGTGATCCGGGAAGGGGATCCAGGCGAATCCCTGTTCATGGTCATGACGGGCACCTTGCAGGCCGTGAAGGTGGTCGAGCGATTCGAACCTTACACCGGGCTGTTCTGGGAAGTGATCGGGGAACTCGGTCCCGGCGACTGGTTCGGCGAAGGCTCCTTGCTCACAGGCGCCCCTCGCCGTGCCACGGTGGTGGCCGCGACAGCCTGCGAGCTGGTGGAAGTACCCAAAGTCGCCTTTGAGCGCATTCTGCGAAGCGCCCCCCATCTGGTGGAGGGTCTGGTCGAGCTGAAGGAATCCAGATCCGGGCACATGGCTGACTTGCCCAAGGCGGCCAATCGCCGAGACTTGGCGCGGGTGGAGATTAAGCGCTGGTTCGGGCTCTAAATCCATATGCGAAGTTTCCTTGCCATCCTCTTCCTGAGTTTCTGCCTCGGGGCGCAGGCCCAGGAACGCCTCGCGCTGACCGTGAGTCCGCCGGACCAGCGGTTCCGTTTCCTGCCGGTGCTCCACGCCCCCGGCGAGCGCCCCCTCGTGCTGGCTCTGCGGGGCGGGAGCGCCAAGGGCCTGGCCCACGCCGGCGTGCTGCGGCGCCTGGAGGAGGAAGGCTGGCACCCCGAGGGAATCGTGGGCACCAGCGCCGGCAGCTTCGCGGCGGCGCTCTACGCCAGCGGTTTCGGTGGGGTCGGGGCCGAGCGGATCTTCCTGCGCCGGGACTACTCCCTGGTGCTCGATGATCGCCGGCGGACGCCGGGCCTGAGCGCCTCCGAGGACGAGGAACGGCATGGCACCTTGATGGGACTCTCCTTCGTCGGCGGTCGGCCCATCCTGGTTCCAGGTGAGGAGCGCGCGCGCCGCCTGCGGATCGGCCTGTTCGAAACCCTGGCCCGGGCTCAGGCGCTGGGTGGCTCCGACTTCGACCGGCTTGGTTCACGCCTGCGGATTGTGACTTCCAGCCTCACGCGGGGCGAGGCCCGCATCCTGGCCGAGGGGGACCTGGTGGATGCGGTGAAGGCCTCCATGTCCATCCCGGGGCTGTTGGCCCCCGTGACCATCGGCGATGAGCGCCTGGTGGACGGCGGCCTGGTGGAGAACCTGCCCGCCATGGCAGCCCGCTCGGCCTTTCCCGGCGCCCGCATCCTCGCCGTGAACATCGGGCGCACCTGGGATGCCACACCACCTTCCGACATCCTAGCCCTGCTGGACCGTAGCCTCGACCTGGCCATGCGGGTCACCGAAGCACGGAGCGAGGCGAATTCGGATCTGGTGATCCGGCCCGAGACCGACAAGGTGGACGAGTTCGCCTACCGGGGCAAGGAGTCCCTGCTCTTCGAGGCTGGCGCGGCCGCCCTAAGTGGCGCCCTGCCCCAGTTGGAGTCCCTCCTGATGACGGATGCCGGGGTTCCGGCCGCAGCCACCCTGAGGGTGGATGGCCCCGGCCATCCTGATCTGGCTGGGTTGCTGGCCGACACCCGGCCGGCCGCCGGTCCCTGGTGCCGGGCCGACCTCTGGCGCCTGCTCCGCCGCGCCCACCGGAGGCTGCCTCTGGATCGGGCCTGGGTGGACTTGCCCGCTACTCCTGAAGGCGAGGCTACCTTCCACTGGGAGCCTGCGGCTCTCATCCAGCGGGTACAGTTGGACCTGCCCGCGGACTGGGCCACGGCCTACAAGGCCCGAGTGGCCCAGAGCCTGCGCGAGCGGGGCCTGGTCCCGGGGCAGCCCTTCCACGCCGCACGCTTCGGACTGGCTGAACAGGAACTCCTCGCCGAGGCCGTCGGCAAGGGCGCAGCCATGCTGGATCTGCGGGGCAGCGGTTTCGCCGACGGGGTGCTCACCCTCGCGGTGCGTGAGCCCAGCCTGGTGCGCGTCGAAGTGGAGCCCGGCCCCATGGCGGCCTCCACCCGCGCCATCGCCCAGGGGTTGGAAGGCCAAGCGCTTCGCGCCTCGGAACTGGAGGAGGTACTGGGACGCACCCAGGACCGCATGGGCATCCAGCGGCTGGAGACTCGCCTCCAAGAGCGCGAAGAGGGCCTTGTCCTCAACCTCCGCCCCGTGGGCAGCCAACCCACCCTGCTGAACCTCACCCTAGCCTACGAAAGTGACTGGGGCCCGCACGGCGGCGTCCTTATGCGAGGCCGGAACCTCTTCGGCGGCGGCGAGAGCGGCTCCATCGAAGCGGTGGCCGACAACCTCCAGAAGCGCCTGGAGGGACACGTGGCCTGGAGCTTCCCCTCCCTTCCAGCCTTGTCGCTGGGGGCTTTCGGCTCCTGGTCGCAGAACGACGTGCGTGGCGGCGTCCTGTTCGTGGAGCCCCTGGCGGACCTAGCCTCGCGCTTCACCCGGAAGGAATTGGGCGTGGAGGCCATCCTGCGCTGGGGCAAGGAGGATCGAGCCCGCTTCGGCCTCGCGGCCTTCCAGCACAGGGGCACCTTCACCCGCGCCGGGACCGACACCGACACGCCGAATGCCACGGTGGTGCGGGGCTGGCTGGAGTGGGACGATCTGGACTTCCACACCATCCCCACCGAAGGCACCCTCCTGCGCATTTCGGCGGACCGGAGCCTCTCCGTGGAAGGCGAGGCCCGCCCGTATTGGCGCAGCTATGCCCGGGCCAAGCGCCACCAGCCTCTGAGCTCCAACTGGGGACTGATGTTGGACACCGAAGTGGCCCTGTCGAAGGATGCGCCGCCGGATCGCCTGTGGATCGCGGGCGGCAGCGATTCCTTCATCGGCACCCGCAGTGCCGCCTACCTCATGCCGAACTTGGCGGCCCTAAAGATCGGCCTGCCCTACACCAAGGCTTCGATGGTGGGCACGGGCTGGCAGATCGGCCCCCGCTTTGACGTTGGTCGGGCCTCGGACCAGCCGTCCACTCTGGGCGATGGCCTGCGCCTCGAAGGGTTGGGCCTGGTGGCCAGGACTGGCTTCCGGGAATTCTTCATGGAGCTTTCTGCTGGCCGGGTGCACCTCCACCGAGGCTCCGCTTCCCAGCACGAGAACCGGGTGTCGATCCTCCTGGGCGCCCGGCCTTTCGATCTATGGCGGCGGAAGTAGCTCTTCAGGTTAAGGCAATTGTACCGTCTCCCTCACTTACTAACTCCTGAAGTGGCATGCGATGCCCTGAGCCTTGCCAGCGACGGATTTATATTCTCGATCCCCATCTCGCTTGCAAACAGGGTCTATCAGATTCCGCTGAGGTCTGAGGATGAACCTTGCCGAAAATTGCGTGAGAATTAATTCTCATTACAACCTTCACGAACAGAATCAATTCAAAAGCTCCTAGACCGATTCGGTCTTATTTATTGTAATATCTAATTTTGCATCATTCCGGCCAAATGCAATGCGAATCCGCACGCAAAGGCGTGTCTTTTTCGCTAAATATGAATAGAAGGTAACCGGGTTCAGTTCAAAGGCAGAGCTTCCCGCCCAGGGGCTTGCCGCCGAGGAGGTGGAAGTGGAGATGGAACACGGTCTGCCCCGAATCGGGCCCCGAGTTGGTGAGGAGGCGCCAACCGCTGGCGGCGACCCCGAATTCCTGGGCCAGGCGCGCGGCCACCTGGGGGATGCGCCCCACGGCCTCGGCGATCTCGGGTGTCATGTCCGCCGGGCCCTCGCAGTGCGCCTTCGCGATGATCAGAAGGTGCACCGGCGCCTGGGGCGAGATGTCTTTGAAGGCGAGCAAGCTGTCATCTTCATACACTAGGGTCGCGGGAATCTCCTTCCGCGCGATCTTGCAGAACAGACATTCGTTCCTAGCGCTGCCCATCAGGACCCCCCATGTTCCACATCATCTTGCACCAGCCCGAGATTCCGCAGAACACCGGAAGCATCGGGCGCCTCTGCGTGAACAACGGGGCGAAGCTCCACCTGATCCATCCCCTGGGCTTCGACACCAGCGACTACTACCTGCGCCGGGCGGGACTGGACTACTGGGAGAAGCTGGAGCCCACCCACTACGAAAGCTGGGAGGACTTCCTGGCCCGCAACCCCGCTCGGCGACTGTGGTTCTTCAGCACCAAGGGCGCCAAGCGCCACACCCAGATCCCCTGGGCCTTCGGGGATGGGCTGGTCTTCGGGAAGGAGACCGTGGGTCTGCCCGACGCCATCCTGGACGCCCACAAGGACCAGCTGGTGCGCATCCCCATGATCGGGGACCACCACCGCAGCCTGAATCTCGCACAGGCAGTGGCCATTGGCCTTTACGAGGCGCTGAGGCAGACTGAAAACTGGTAAATCGCCCCACCGGAGCCTCCATGAGCCAAGCGCCGATCCGCGTCGTCATCGCCAAGCCGGGCCTCGATGGGCACGACCGCGGCGCCAAGGTCGTGGCCCGCGCCCTGCGGGACGCCGGCATGGAGGTGATCTACACCGGCCTGCGGCAGACGCCCCAGCAGATCGCGGCCGCCGTGGTGCAGGAAGACGCGCGCGTGCTGGGCCTGAGCATCCTCAGCGGCGCCCACAACCAGATCTTCCCCGAAGTCATGCGGCTGCTGAAGGAGCAGGGCGCGGACGACGTGCTGGTCTTCGCCGGCGGCATCATCCCCGACGAGGACATCCCCGGCCTCAAGGCCCTCGGCATCCGCGAGATCTTCCAGCCCGGCACGAACACCGACGACGTGGTGGCCTTCATCCGGAAGGAAGTCCGCGACTGATGGCCAAGACCAGCCCGCTCTTCGAGTGCACGGCTTGCGGCGCCCGCCATCCCAAGGCCCTGGGCAAGTGCACGGCCTGCGGCGCCTGGGACACGGTGCAGGAGGTGCGCGGAAGCCTGAAGCGCGACCTCCAGCGCGCCGGATCGGCCTATTCGCAGAGCCACTACACGGGCCCCGTGGCACTGCCGGACGTGGAAGTGACGGACACCCAGCGCAGCCCCACGGGGCTTGTCGAGCTCGACCGCGTGCTGGGCGGCGGCGTGGTGCCGGGCATGGTGGTCCTCCTCGGTGGTGAGCCGGGCATCGGCAAG
Organism: Geothrix sp. SG200; assembly: GCF_022808935.1. Taxonomy (GTDB): domain Bacteria; phylum Acidobacteriota; class Holophagae; order Holophagales; family Holophagaceae; genus Geothrix; species Geothrix alkalitolerans. Next base: position 853,584 of record NZ_JAKZFR010000001.1, on the reverse strand, counting down.
TCCACTCTGCTGCTCCAGTGGGCCGCGCAGGCAGGAGAATCAGGCGTGGAATCCGGGCTTGGCCCGGAGGACACGCGGGGAGCGCGAGGGGGACGCAGAGAGAGCGAAGCGAACGGGCGGTCCCCCTCGTCTAGTACCGTCCTCTACGCCAGCGGCGAGGAGAGCGAGCGCCAGATCAAGCTGAGGGCCCAGCGCCTGGGGGCCGAGAACCCCGGCATCCACCTGCTGGCGGAGACGGACGTGCGCCGCATCATCGAGGAGGCCGAGCGCATGAAGCCGGACCTCCTGCTGGTGGACAGCATCCAGACCCTCTTCGATCCCGACTTCGAATCCAGCGCCGGCAGCGTGAGCCAGGTGCGCGGCTGCGCCGCCATGCTCACCCGCTGGGCCAAGACCACAGGCACGCCCCTGGTGCTGGTGGGCCACGTCACCAAGGACGGCGGCCTGGCCGGCCCGAAAGTCCTGGAGCACCTGGTGGACACCGTGCTGGCCTTCGAGGGCGACCGGCACCACCACCACCGCCTCCTGCGGGCCCTCAAGAACCGCTTCGGCGCAGCCTTCGAGCTGGGCGTCTTCGCCATGACCGAGAAGGGCCTGGTGCCCGCCGAGGGCAATCCCTTCTTCCTGGACGCCGAACCCCGCCCTGGCTGCGCCGCCACCGTGGTGCTCAGCGGCACGCGTCCCATGGTGGTGGAGATCCAGGCCCTGGTGGCCGCCGCGGGCCTGGGCATCCCCCGCCGCACGGCGCTCGGCATCGACGGCCAGCGGCTGTCCATGCTCTGCGCCGTGGCCGAGCGCCGCGGCGGCGTGCAGCTCCACGACCGCGACGTCTACGTGAACGTGGCCGGCGGCCTGGAGATCGAGGATCCCGCCGCGGACCTGGCCGTCATCGCCGCCCTGTGCAGCAGCGCCACGGGCCGGCTGCTGGCGGAGAAGGGACTCTTCATGGGCGAGGTCGGATTGACGGGAGAGGTCCGCCCCGTGGCCCAGCTTCCGCTGCGTCTCCAGGAGGGCGCCCGCCTCGGTTTCGCCTGCGCCGCCGTGCCCCGCCTGGGGCTGGAGGGACGGAGCCCCCTCGACCTCTTCCCCGAGACCAGCGTCGAGCGCCTGCGGGGCAAGGCCTGGCTGAAGGGCGTGGTGGAAGAGTAGGCCGTGTCCCCCATCCAGCCTATGCTCTTCCGATGACCTGGAGACCCGTCCCGCGGGCGGAAGTGGATGCCCACTCGCTGCCCCTCGATCCCAAGCAGGGCTATCTGCTGTCGCGCCTGGATGGGACGCTGGACATCCCTACCCTGGCCGCCCTCACGGGGCTGGAGCAGGATCAGCTGACGGGCATGCTCGGGGAGCTCGTCGCCCTGGGAGCGGTGCTGCCAGAGGCGCCAGCACCCGCGCCGCGGCCCGTGGCCCCTCCCCCGGCTCCGTTGGTTCCGGTGCTGGAATCCGCCCCAGACGAGGAGGCGGAGGAAGCGGAATCTCCCGCCTCGGCCGCCCGGACGGCGACCCACCGCCAGCTCTTCGAGCACCAGCTGCACCCGAAGCCGTTGGACGAGCGTGTGGCCCTGGCCCGGACCGCCGTGGAGCCCGAGCTGAGCGCCTGGTGCTTCGACCCCACCGCCGAGGTGATCCGTTCGGTGCTGGAGAATCCCCAGGTGGGCCCTGTCCACGCTCGCCTCATCGCGGCCCACCATCGCACCGCGGCGGGCCTGGAGGCCCTGGGCGGACGGGCGGGTTTCACAAACGACACCGGCGTGCGCCGGGCCCTCCTCCAGAATCCGCTGCTCCCGGCCGGCCTCTACCGTCGGCTCTGGTCCGCCCGGCGTCTGGCGGAGCAATACCTGGTGGCCACCTCCCGCGACGCGCCGGAACAGGTGCGCGCCATGGCCCGGGATCTGCTTCGCGCCAGCTTCACCCAGCGCACGGGCGAGGAGAAGGCCGAGCTCATCCTCACCACCGAGGGCCGCTGTCTGGCGAGCCTGGTGGGCCTCACCCTGGACGGCCACGCCACCGCCCTGCTCTGCCGCCGCACCTACGTCTCCACCCTGCTCATCCAGAACCTGGGCCGCTGGAGCGCCACGCCACCTCAGCTCATCGCCCACCTCCGGCGCCAGGACGCCGTGAAGCGCAACGCGCCCTTGCGACAGCTGCTGGAACGGCATCCCAATGCGGGCTAGCTGCTGCGGGCCGACTGCTGCGAGCTGATGACCGCGAGCTGAGCTACCTCGTCACCCAGGTAGCGAAGCTCATCCAGAGCCCGGTTCCGGCCAGGGCCAGGCGCAGCCAGTGCGACAGGATGACGAAGAGCCCGCCCCACAGGAAGGCGGGGTGCAGGCGGCCCGTGCGGCGGCGGTCGTAGATCGCGCAACCGATCACCGCGAGGTCCGTCAGGCCAAAATAGGCCAGAGGTCCGGCCTTGGCGATGGCGTCGAGGGGAATCCTCGCGATGGCCGCCGCGAGGATTCCCACGCAGGAGAGCAGCATGAGCCGCTTGTGGTAGTCCCCCCGGGCCCGCAACCAGAGGCCCGTGCCCACCAGCGTACCGAACGCCACCATGTCCCCGAGGGGCACCACCAGGAAGATCAGCGGCGGCGGCCCCGGAGAACGCCCCAGACGCGCGGCGTTGATGGCTGTCATCGTGCCGATGACCAGCACCGCCACGGCGAGGAAGGCGCCGAGCATCCCAAGCTGCCGGTGCAGGTCCAGCCGGCGAACCGCCACCAGCCGCGTCTGCACCACGAACAGGCCGAACCAGAGGCTCATGACCAGTCCGTGGAGATGCAGCATGGGAGACAGCGTCGGAGTGCCGAAGACCGCCTTGAGGTAGTACGTCTTCGCGAAGCCGAGGACCACGATGGCCGCCACCGCCCAGGCCGCGAACGTGTAGAGGCGGTGTGGAGGTGCGAGTGCGATGGGGCGCGAATCAGGGGCCATGTCCATTCTCCGGGATGGGATCCCATGGGTGAGGCACTTCGGGAGTGGTCCATCCAAACTAAGCTCATGAGACACAAAATCAATTGCAAATTAACGACATTATTTAATTTCATGAAATGAATCATGCAGGCCCTTCCCCCCGAGGCGGTCCCGCTCCCTCCGCTAGACTGGCGTCATGACAGGCATGGAGGCAGGGATGGCCGGATCCGACGAGCGCGACTATGTCCTCGGGACGCACTGGGAGGAGATCGAGCGGCTGGGTCTGCAGCACCGGGTCTGGCGTCCCCAGGTGCTCGAGTGCTGGCGGCGGGCGGGGATCACCACCGGCTCCCGCGTGCTCGATGTGGGCGCCGGTCCCGGCTACGCCACGTTGGACCTGGCGGAGATCGTGGGGCCGACGGGCGAGGTCCATGCGGCCGAGCGCTCGGGAAACTTCCTCCAGCATGCCCGCGGGGCCTGCCAGGCGCGCGGCCTCGCGAACGTCCGCTTCCACGAGCAGGACCTCATGGCGGGCCCCCTGGAAGTGGCGGACATGGACGCGACCTGGTGCCGCTGGGTGGCTTCCTTCGTGTCCGATCCCGCGAAGCTGGTGGCCACCGTGGCCCGGGCCCTGAAGCCCGGCGGCGTGGCCATCTTCCACGAATACCTGGACTATCGCACCTGGCGCCTGGCGCCCCCCTGCCCGCCCTTGGAATCGTTCGTCTCGGAGGTCATGGCCAGCTGGCGGGCCTCCGGCGGCGAGCCGGACATCGCGCTCTCCCTCCCCACCCTGCTCGAGGCCGCCGGCCTTACCGTGACGCGCCTCGAGCCGAAGATCTTCGTGATCCCGCCCACGGATTTCATCTGGAAGTGGCCCTCCGCCTTCGTGGAGACCAACCTCCTGCGCCTCCTGGAGCTGGGCCGGGTGGATGAGGCATGGGTCCGCTCCGTGCGCGAGGCCCTCCGCGCCGCCGAAGCCGATCCGAAGACCCTGATGATCACGCCCATGGTCCTCGAGATCGTGGCGGAGCGGCGGGGCTGACTGAAGGCAGCGACACACGCGGAGGTCGCGGAGAAGGCTGAGGGAGGCAGAGGAGATCCGGCAACAGCCTGACGACGATCTTCTCTGCCTGCCTCCGCTTCTTCAGCGACCTCCGCGTGTGTCCTCTTGTCAGATCAGTTCCGGGCTTCAGGCGTAGACGCGCTGCAGCCCCGGATCCTGGGTCAGCTCCTCGATGAGGTCGCGGACGCTCACCAGCTCGCGGAGCTTGGCGCCGTTGCTGCCCGTGAAGAAGAGGCCATTCTCCTCGTCGCCCTTCATGGCGTCCGCCAGGCGGTCGGCGATGCAATAGCCCACGGCCGCGGCGCCCTTGCCGTGGCCGCAGGGCGACAGGCAGTTGCTCACGCAGCGGACCTGAGGGGCGGTGCCCTCTTCGATGCGGCGCTGGAGGCTGGTGCGCACCCCCCGGGCAGGCAGGCCCACGGGGGACTTCATGAGGCCGATGTCCTCGGCTTTCGCCCGCAGGATGACCTCCTTGAAGATGGGCGAGGCGTCGCACTCGAAGGTGCCGATGAAGCGGGTGCCCATCTGAACGCCGGAGGCGCCCAGGGCCAGGAACTTCTGGATGTCCGCGTGGTCCCAGACGCCGCCGGCCACCAGGATCGGGAAGTCGCCCCACTTGTCCCGCTCCTCGATGACCTCGGGCAGGATGTTCTCCAGCGTGTGGGCCGGATCGGCGCAGCCCTCGTGGCTGAAGCCCTGATGGCCGCCGCTCTCGGGGCCCTCCAGCACCACCGCGTCCGGTAGGCGGCTGAACTTCCGCTGCCACTGCTTGCAGATGACCTGGAGCGCGCGGCCCGAAGACACGATGGGCACCAGGGCCACGTCCGCGTCACCCACCATGCCCGGCAGACCCAGGGGCAGGCCCGCTCCGGACACGATCATCTGGGCGCCGCCGGCCAGGGAGGCCTTCACGGCGGCCTCGTAGCCCTCGATGGCGCAGAGGATGTTCACGCCCACGGCGCCTCGCCCCTCGGCGCGCTCGCGCGCGGCCCGGACGATCCACTCCAGGGCCTTGGGGGGGTTCAGCGAATCGGTGCCGTCGGGCCGCCCCAGGCGCATCTTGGGGCTGGCGGAACCGTGGTAGCCCGTGCCGATGGCGGAGACCAGGCCCACACAGCCCTCGTGGGCCACGGCCCCGGCGAGGCCCTCCCAGGAGATGCCCACACCCATGCCGCCCTGCTGGATGGGATAGGCCAGGTCGAGGTTGCGGATGCGCAGGCGAGGCAGCGTGCAGGCACCCTTGCGCACCAGGGACTGGGCCATGGAATCGAGGCCCGCCATGAGCCGGGTTCGGAAGGCCGCCAGGGGCGAGGCGTCCAGGAGGGAGGGCGTGCGGGGCTGGAGGCCCACGGCGCCGTCGGCCATGGCCTGCCGGGCTTCGGCCTCGGTGTCGGCGGTGGCCACCACGGGGAGGCCCAGGTGCCGAAGGGCCGCCACCAGGCCCGCCCGGGCCAGGAGGCCCGAGGCGCCGCCAGCCTTGGCCTGGGCCGCCTCCTCGGCGTTCTGCACGGCCACGATGCGGGGCAGGTTCGCGTGGCGGAGCAGGGCCAGGGTGGGGGGCAGCTCCGCCGTGTGGAGCAGGAAGGCCACGCCCGCCTCGCGGGCGGCGGCCATGACCGAATCCGCGCTGTCCCGGAGGCCGCGCAGGTCCAACCCAATCCGGGCGCCCTCGCGCATGGAGGCTTTCAGTTCCTGCAGGCGTTCCCGCAGCTTGGCGGTATCCGGAAAGGCTTCGGTGCGCGGCAGGGCCCAGCCCCCCGCACGGAGGAAGGCGGCCTGGAAATCCAGGGACCCGGGCGCCTGCCAGCCCTGGAGGGTCGGCAGGGACGCGGTGTTGAAGAAAGACTCGGACATGCTTGGCTCCGTGGGAGCGGAAATGGCTTTTCTCCCAATGTCATTCTGAGGCCTTTCCCCCTGTGACGGGGTTCAACCTTCTACTCGAAGTCAAAATCGGTCGCCTGGAATGGCTGCGAGATCCGGCGGCAAAAGCCGCCGGATCTCGCAGCAGGGAATGGCACAGCTTTAAAAGCTGTTTTGTCAGCCCTTGGCGGCCGGGGCCGGGGCCGGAACCTCGACGGGATCCAGGAAGGGCATCATGCGGCGCAGCTCGCGGCCCACCTGCTCCAGCGGGTGGTCGTAGTCGGCAGCCCGCTGGGCTTCGAACCACTTCCGGCCCGTGCGGTTCTCCTCCAGCCAGGCCTCGGCGTAGCGGCCGTCCTGGATCTCCTTCAGGATCTCCTTCATTTCCGCCTTGGTCTGGGCAGTCACGATGCGGGGGCCCCCGGTGTAGTCGCCGTATTCGGCGGTGTCGCTGATGCTGTAGCGCATGTAGCTGAGGCCGCCCCGCTGCATCAGGTCCACGATGAGCTTCAGCTCGTGCAGGCACTCGAAGTAGGCGATCTCGGGCTGGTAGCCCGCTTCCACCAGGGTCTCGAAGCCGGCCTTCACCAGGGCGCTGGTGCCGCCGCAGAGCACCGCCTTCTCGCCGAAGAGGTCCGTCTCGGTCTCCTCGGTGAAAGTGGTCTCCAGCACGCCCGCCCGGGTCAGGCCGATGGCCGCCGCGTAGGAGAGCGCCACCGCCAGGGCCTGCCCGCTGGCGTCCTGGTGGACGGCCACGAGGCCCGGTGTGCCGCCCCCTTCCACAAAGACCTCGCGGACGCGGTGGCCCGGGCTCTTCGGGGCCGCCAGGCTCACGTCCACGCCTGCGGGCACCTCGATGCAGCCGTAGCGGATGTTGAAGCCGTGGGCGAACATCAGCGTCTTGCCCGGGGTGAGGTGGGGCGCGATGGATTCCTGGTAGAGCGCCGCCTGGCCCGTATCCGGCGTGAGCACCATGACCACGTCCGCCCAGGCCGCGGCCTCGGCGGGGGTGGTGACGGTGAGGCCCTGGGCTTCCGCCTTGGCGCGGGAGGCGGAACCGGCGGGGAGGCCCACGCGGACGTGGACCCCGCTGTCCTTGAGGTTGAGCGCGTGGGCGTGGCCCTGGGAGCCGTAGCCCAGGATGGCGACCTTGCGGGCGCGGATGAGGCCGAGGTCGGCGTCGTAGTGGATCTTGGCCATGGGAGGCTCCTTGGGTGGATGGGCGGTGGGTGGAAGGAAGGGTCAGACGGACATGGCCTGGTTGCTGGGCGCGGGGGTGGGGGCGCGACGGGGGACTTCCGGCGAGGCCCGCGGGCCACGGGCCATGGCGACGGCCCCGGTTCGGCCCAGCTCGAGGATCCCGAAGGGCCGCAGGGCGTCCACCAGGGCGTCGATCTTGTCGGGGCCGCCGGTGCATTCGATGGCGAGGCTGTCGCCGGCAATGTCCACCACGTTGGCCCGGAAGACTTGGGCGAGCTGGAGGACCTCGGATCGCACTTCCAGGCCCGCCGCCACCCGGATGAGGGCCAGGTCCCGAACCACCTTGGGCCGGTCCCCCAGCTGCTGGACCTCGAGGACGCTCACCTGCTTCTTGAGGTGCTCCACCGCCAATCGCACGGTAGCTTCTTCGGCGTCCACGACGACGGTCATGCGGGACTGGCGGGGTCGCTCCGTGGGGCCCACGGTGAGCGAGTGGATGTTGAACCCGCGGCGGCGGAACAGCGAGGCCACCCGCGTCAGCACGCCCGGTTCATCATCGGTGTAGACCACGAGCACATGGGGCATGGGGTTCCTTTCAGACGGGGTCGGACCCGGTTTCGGCGATGGCGCTGGCGCCGACCTGGGAACTGGGACGGCGGATCATCTCGTGCAGGGCAGCGCCGGCGGGGACCATGGGATAGACGCTGTCCTCCTGCTCCACCCGGAACTCGATGAGAGCCGTGCCCTCGACGGCCCGGGCCGCGGCCACGGCGCTGGCGAGGTCCGCCCGCGTGTCCACGCGCTGGCCATGGATGCCGAAGGCCCCGGCCAGCTTCACGAAGTCCGGCGACAGGATGGGCGTCGCGGCGTAGCGGCCCTCGTAGAACAGGGCCTGCCACTGGCGGACCATGCCGAGGAAGCCGTTGTTGATGATGGCGATGTTCACCTTCACGCCCTCCTGCACGGCGGTCATCAGCTCGGCGAAGGTCATCTGGAAGCCGCCGTCCCCCGCCACCACCCAGACCTCGGCCTCGGGCCGGGCCAGCTTGGCGCCGATGGCGGCGGGGAGGGCGAAGCCCATGGTCCCGGCGCCCCCGCTGGTGATGAGGCTGCGCTCCGCGTCGTGGTGGTAGTACTGGGCCTCCCACATCTGGTGCTGGCCCACGTCCGTCACCACCACGGCGTTCCCGCCCGTGAGGCGCCAGAGGTCGTGCATCACGTGGGCCGCGTAGAGGTGGCCGTCATCGGGCAGGTTCTTGATGTCGCGCACGGCGGAATCGCCCCGCCAGCCGCGGATCTGCTTCAGCCACTTGGACCGGTCCGCCACGGGGATGTCCGGCAGCAGGGCCCGCAGGACCGTGAGCAGGTCCCCGGCGATGGCCACGTCCACGGGCACGTTCTTCCCCAGCTCGCTGGCGTCGATGTCGATGTGGATCTTCTTCGCGTGGGGGGCGTACTCCTTGAGCTTGCCGGTCACGCGATCGTCGAAGCGCATGCCGAAGGCCAGCAGCAGGTCCGCCTCCTGGATGGCCTTGTTCACCCAGGCCTCGCCGTGCATGCCCATCATGCCGAGGCTGAGGGGATGGGTGGCGGGCACGGCGCCCAGTCCCAGAAGGGTCAGGGCGAAGGGGATGTCCGCCCGCTCGGCCAGGGTCAGGACTTCGGCCCGGGCGCCGGACATCTGGATGCCGTGGCCCGCCAGGATGATGGGCCGCTTGGCGTGGCGGATCAGCTCCAGGGCCCGGGCCAGGGCCTCGGAATCCAGGGGCGGCGGCAGGTGGCGCAGGTGCCGGATGGGCTCCGCCGCCTCCCAGTCGAGATCCGCGCGGCCCTGCTGCGCGTCCTTGGTGATGTCCACCAGCACCGGTCCCGGGCGTCCGCTCTTCGCCACGGCGAAGGCCTCCCGCAGCACGGGCACGATGTCCGCGGCCCGCGTCACCAGGTAGTTGTGCTTGGTGACGGGCAGCGTGATGCCCGTGATGTCTACTTCCTGGAAGGCGTCCGTGCCCAGCACGCCGGAGCCCACCTGGCCCGTGATGGCCACCATGGGTGTGGAGTCCATCATGGCCGTGGCCAGCCCCGTCACCAGGTTGGTGGCGCCGGGACCGGAGGTCGCCACCACCACACCCACGCGGCCCGAGGCCCGGGCATAGCCGTCTGCCATGTGCACGGCGCTCTGTTCGTGGCGCACCAGCACGTGCCGGATGGAGAAGTCCACCATGGCGTCGTAGGCGGGCAGGATGGCCCCGCCCGGATAGCCGAAGACGGTGGTGACGCCCTCCCGTGTCAGGCATTCCCAGATGAGCTGGGCCCCGGTGTGCGTTCCCGCTTTGCTCACGGTCCCTCCTTCACTGGGCCAGGGTGATGGCGCCCTCGGCCGCGCTGGCGACCGTGGCGGCGTACTTGGCGAAGACGCCCGTCCGGTAGCGCGGCGCCGGGGCCTTCCACTCGGCCCGGCGCCGGGCCAGCTCGTCTTCGGGCACCTTCAGGTCCAGCCGCCGAGTGGGAATGTCAAAGACCACCGTGTCCCCCTCGCGCACCAGGGCGATGGGGCCGCCCACGGCCGCTTCCGGGGCCACATGGCCCGCCATGAGACCCCGGGTGGCCCCTGAGAACCGGCCGTCGGTGAGGAGCGCCACGGACTCGCCGAGCCCCGCGCCCACCAGGGCCGCGGTGACGCCCAGCATCTCGCGCATGCCGGGGCCACCCTTCGGGCCCTCGTAACGGATCACCACCACGTCGCCGGGATCGATGCGGCCCGCCTGCACGGCCGCGAAGGCGTCCTCCTCGTGCTCGAAGACCCGCGCCGGGCCCGTGTGGTGCAGGCGCTCGTGGCCCGCCACCTTGATGACGCAGCCCTCCGGCGCTAGGCTGCCCCGCAGGATCACGAGGCCACCGCTGGGCTTCAGGGGCCGGTCGAAGGAGCGCACCACCTCCTGCCCCGGCGTCTCCGGCGCGCCGGCCAGCTCCTCGCCCAGCGTGCGGCCGGTCACAGTCAGGGCCGCGCCGTGGATGAGGCCGCCCTCCAGCAGGCGGTTGGCCACCAGGCGGATGCCGCCCGCGGCGTGGAGGTCCGGCGCCATAAACCGCCCGCCGGGCTTCATGTCCGCCAGCAGCGGGGTGCGCGTGCTGACGCGGTCGAAGTCCTCCAGCGTGAAGGGCACGCCCGCCTCCCGGGCCAGGGCCAGGTAGTGCAGCACGGCATTGGTGGAGCCGCCCGTGGCCGCCACGGCCGCCACGGCGTTCTCGAAGGCCTCGCGGGTGAGGATGGCGCTGGGGCGCAGATCGCGCTTCAGCAGCTCCATCACCAGGCGTCCACAGGTCTCAGCGGCCTCGCCTTTGCGGGGATCCTCCGCCGGGATGCCGTTGAGGCCCATGGGGCTCAGGCCGATGAGCTCCAGGCTGGCGGACATGGTGTTGGCGGTGAACTGGCCGCCACAGGCACCGGCCCCGGGACAGGCCGCATCCTCCACTTCCTTGAGGCCCGCGTCGTCCAGCTTGCCGGCGCTGTGGGCGCCCACGGCCTCGAAGACATCCTGCACCGTGAGGTCCTTGCCGCCGCAGTGCCCCGAGGCCGTGGAGCCGCCGTAGAGGATCAGGCCCGGAATGTCGAGCCGGGCCAGAGCCATGGCCACGCCGGGGTTGGTCTTGTCGCAGCCGGAGAGACAGACCAGGCCGTCGAAGGCGTTGCCCCGGGCCACCAGCTCGATGGAGTCGGCGATGACCTCGCGGCTCACCAGGGAGGCCTTCATGCCCTCGGTGCCCATGGTGATGCCGTCGCTGATGGAGACGGTGCAGAACTCCATGGGCGTGCCGCCGGCGGCGCGGACGCCCGCCTTCACGCGCTCCGCCAGCGCCTGCAGGTGGTAGTTGCAGGGACCGATCTCGGTCCAGGTGTTCGCGATGCCGATGATGGGCTTCGCCAGGTCCTCGTCCGTAAAGCCGATGGCCTTGAGCATGGCCCGGGCCGGGGCGCGATCGGGGCCCTGGGTGATGACCCGGCTGCGGCGGTTGAGCGGTTGTCCTGCGTCTGACATGGTCTTCCTCTGTGGAAGGCCACCGACCTCGGGGTGCAGGACCGGATGTGGAAAGGCCCCGCATCGTTCGAGGTGCGGGGCCGGTTTCGGTTGGTTCCGAGAACGTCTAGAAGGCCCCCACCTCGCCGCTAATCATCAGCACGGCGGGAATGCCCACCAGGCCGGCCACGGGGCGCACCACCGCGGGCGACATCGCCGCGGCAGCCGAGTGGACGGGGTGGGAGAGACTCATGGGCGATGAGTCTTGGGGATGGCGCGGGAAAAGTCAACCGTGAAGTCAGGCCATATCGGGGAGTCATGGAAATCCTCAGGAGAACCTCTGTTCAAGGGGTCGTGTCGATGTGGAAAGGCCCCGCCTGGGTGCGGGGCCGGGATCCGGATGCTGCCGTCCCCGCCCCTAGCCCGTCAGCCGCAGAACCAGCCCAGGCAGCCCGGAAATCACGCCGATGGTCCCTACCACGAAGGTGGGGGTCGCGTCGGCGGAGGCGGAGACGGGGAGCATGGGTCGGGTTCCGGGTCGGGGGTTCAAAGATGGTGGCGGGCGCCCTCGGGCGAGCCGCACCAGGCGTAGGCGGAGTCAGCCAGCCGGGCACCCTTGGCGCCGGGGGGGCGGATGGCGTCGCGGACCTTGGCGCCCAGGGCCTGGGTGCCGTGATGGTGCTTGAGGCCCCCCAGGTCCGAGGTGCCATGGCCGCCCTTGAGGACGCAGTCCACCGCGGATTCCAGGGCGCGGGCCTCCGCCTCGAGCCGGAGGCTGTGGCGGAGCAGCATGGCCGCCGAGAGGATGGTGCCGATGGGGTTGGCCGCGTCCTTCCCGGCGATGTCCGGCGCAGAGCCGTGGATGGGCTCGTAGAGTCCTACGGGACCACCCAGGCTCGCCGAGGGCAGCAGGCCCAGCGAGCCCGCGAGCACCGCGGCTTCGTCGCTGAGGATGTCCCCGAAGAGGTTCTCCGTCAGTACCACGTCGAAGTCGCGGGGCCGGGTGATGAGGGCCATGGCGAAGCTGTCCACGTAGGCGTGGCTGACCTTGACCGTGGGATAGGCGGGCGCGAGCTCATCCACCACCTGCCGCCAGAGGCGGGAGGTCTCCAGCACGTTGGCCTTGTCCACGGAAACCAGCAGCCGCCGCCTGGAGGCGGCCAGCTCGAAGGCCACCCGGGCGACCTGCTCGACCTCGGTGCGGGTGTACGGCAGCGTGTTCACGGCCCGCTCCTCCGAGAAGGACCGGGGCTCTCCGAAATAGAGGCCGCCGCCCAGCTCCCGGACGATCATCAGGTCCGTGCCGTGCACCACCTCCGGGCGGAGCGGCGAGGCATCCTCCAGGGCCGGATGGACCTTGACGGGGCGCAGGTTGGCGTAGAGGCCCAGGGCGCGCCGCAGGCGCAGCAGGCCCGACTCGGGCCGCTGCTCGCGCGGGTGGCGGTCCCAGGCGGGCCCGCCCACGGCGCCCAGCAGGACGGCGTCACTGGCCTGGCACGCGGCGAGGGTGTCCGCCGGCAGCGGATCGCCCGTGGCGTCCACGGCCGCCCCGCCGACGAGGGCCTCCTCCAGGTGGAACTGGTGGCCGAAGGCCTTGGCCACGGCGGCGAGGCAGGCGGCCGCCTCGCGGACCACTTCAGGGCCCACGCCGTCGCCGGGAAGAAGGGTGATGCGGGCTTCCACGTTCAGACTCCCCAGAGGTACTGGTCAGCGTCCGCCCCGTCCTCCGGGGGCGGGGCGGGCAGCGCGGCGGCCTGGACGGCAATGTCCGTCCTGGCGTCGGCGGATTCAAGGCCTTGCGGCAGGGTTTCCTTCATCACATCACCTCCTGGCGGCGGACGGGACCGGCGGCGGGCGTCTCGGCGGAGCGGCGTGCGAACAGCACCTTGTTGGAGGCGTTCAGGTAGGCCCGGGCGCTGGCCTCGACAATGTCCGTGCTGGCGCCCTTCCCCCCTTGGACGACGCCGCCGAACTCGACCTGGACGAACACCTCCCCCACCGCGTCCGCGCCGCCCGTGATGGAATGCATCCGGAAATCCACGAGCTTCCCCTTCAGGCCCGTGAGCTTGTCCACCGCCGCGAAGACCGCGTTGACAGGGCCGTCGCCCATGGCGGTCTCCGTGGCCTCCCCCGCCTCGCCGGCCAGGGTGACCAGGGCCGTGGCGAACATGGCGGTGCCCGCCGTGGCCTGCACCGCGCGGAGCTTGAAGGCCTCGGGAATGTGCGCGAGCCCGTCGCGGACGATGGTCAGGAGGTCCTCGTCGAAGATCTCTTTCTTCTGGTCGCTGAGCTTGGTGAAGAGCTTGTAGGCCTTCTCCAGGGCCGCCTTGTCCAGGGGATAGCCCAGCTCCTCGAAGCGCTTGCCCAGGGCGTGGCGGCCCGAGTGCTTGCCCAGCACCAGGCTGGTGCGGTTCGCCCCGACGGATTCGGGGGTCATGATCTCGTAGGTGGAGCGGTGGCTCAGCATGCCGTGCTGGTGGATGCCGCTCTCATGGGCGAAGGCGTTCTTCCCCACGATGGCCTTGTTGGGCTGCACCTGGACGCCGGTGATGTTGGCGAGGGTCTGGCTGGCGCGGGTGATCACCTCCCGGTGGATGCCCGTCTCGTAAGGCAGCGCGTCCCGGCGCACGGACAGCGCCATGACCACTTCCTCGAGGGCGGCGTTACCGGCCCGCTCGCCGATGCCGTTCACCGTGCACTCCACCTGGCGGGCCCCCGCGGCCACGGCCGCCAGGGAGTTCGCCACGGCCAGGCCCAGGTCGTTGTGGCAGTGGACGCTGATGGTGACGCCTTCGATGCCCGGAACCTTGTCCCGCAGGTACCGGATGAGGCGGCCGTACTCGTCGGGCACGGTGTAGCCCACGGTGTCGGGCACGTTGAGGACGGTCGCCCCCTCCTCGATGGCCGCGGTGAACACCGCCACCAGGAAGTCCCAGTCGCTGCGGGTGGCGTCCTCGGCCGAGAACTCCACGTCCGGCGTGAAGCCCTTGGCCGTCCGCACGCCCTCGCGGATCATGGCCAGGGCCTCTTCGCGGGTCTTCTGGAGCTTGTACTCCAGGTGGATGTCCGACGTGGCCAGGAAGGTGTGGATGCGCGGCCGGGCGGCGCCGGAGACCGCCTGCCAGGCGCGCTCGATGTCCCTGGGAAGGGCGCGGCAGAGGGCGGCGATGACGGGCTTCCGGCACTCCCGGGCCACGGCCTGCACGGCGGCGAAGTCATCCTCGGAGGCCACCGGGAAGCCGGCCTCGATGACATCCACGCCCAGGGCCTCCAGCTGGCGCGCCATCAGCAGCTTCTCGTCCAGGTTCATGCTGCAGCCCGGCGACTGCTCTCCGTCGCGGAGGGTGGTGTCGAAGATGGCGATCCGCTCACTGCCCATAAAGGACTCCTGGACCGGCCGGGGCCGGAGGGATCACCAAAAGATCCTCCCATCCAGCCCATAAATACATTTAATTTTTTTTATGATTACATAAGTAATACTTAAAACCCTACACTTCCCGACGGAGGGTCCATGGACCTCGGACAGCTGGAAACGTTCCTGGTGGTCGCGCGCGAGAAGAGCTTCTCCCGCGCGGCGGAGCGTCTCTTCCGCACCCAGCCCGCCGTGAGCCTCGCCCTGAAGCGCCTCGAGGAGGAGCTGGGCGAGACCCTGGTGGACCGCACCACCAAGGGCGGCACCCTCACAGACGCGGGCGCCACCCTGCTCCCCCTGGCCCAGCGCATGTTCGACCTGCGCCAGGAGATCCTCGACACCTTCGGGGCCCTGAAGGGCCTCCAGCAGGGCCGGCTGAACGTGGGCGCCAACGAGAGCGTGTCCGAGTTCCTGCTCCCCCGGATCCTCCTGGCCTACCAGCAGGCCTGGCCCGCCATCAAGATCCAGGCCTACCGCCAGACCTCGGAGCGCATCCCCACCGAGGTGCTGGAGCGCCGGCTGGACGTGGGCTTCGTCTCCTACGACGCCCTCCATCCCGAGCTGGTGAGCGAGGTCATCCACCGGGACCGCATGGTGCTCGTGGTCCCGCCCGGACACCGACTCGCGAAGCGGAAGAACGTCAGCATCACGGACCTGGGGGAGGAGCGCTTCGTGGCCCACAACGCGCCCACGCCCACCCGGACCGCTATCATCGAGCTGTTCGCCCGCTGCAACACCCCCCTGCGCCTCACCATGGAGCTGGCCTCCATCGCCACCATCCTGGAGTTCGTGAGCCTGGGAGCCGGACTGGCCATCCTGCCCCGCATGACCACCACCGCCGCCGTCCGCGAGGGCCGGGTGGTGGAGATCCCCGTCCGCGAGCTCCAGGTGGAGAAGCTCATTCGCATCGTCACCCGCCGCGAGGCGGCCCTGTCCCCCGCCACGCGGGCCTTCCTCGACCTGATCCGCGCCATCGACTTCGACCACCCCGACCCCGCTCCAGCAAGGAAGAGCCCATGAGCCCGCGCACCCTCTACGACAAGATCTGGGACGAGCACCTGGTGGCCAACCGCGCCGACGGCACCAGCCTGATCTACATCGACCGCCACCTGGTCCACGAGGTCACCAGCCCCCAGGCCTTCGAAGGCCTCGTCCTGGCCGGGCGCGCCCTGCGTCGCCCCGCGAACATCCTGTCGGTGGCGGACCACAACGTGCCCACCGTCGACCGCGAGAAGGGCATCGCCGACGAGACCTGCCGCCTCCAGGTGGAAGCCCTGGAAGCCAACGTGAAGGCCCACGGCGTGCCCTACATCCCCCTCCTGGATGACCGCCAGGGCATCGTCCACGTGGTGGGGCCCGAGCAGGGCTTCACGCTGCCCGGCACCACCGTGGTCTGCGGGGACAGCCACACCAGCACCCACGGCGCCTTCGGGGCCCTGGCCTTCGGCATCGGCACCAGCGAGGTCGAGCATGTCATGGCCACCCAGACCCTGCCCCAGCGCCGCTCGAAGAACCTGCGGGTGCGCTTCGAGGGGGACCTTCCCGAGTGGACGGGCGCCAAGGACATGGCCCTGCGCCTCATCGGCCAGATCGGCACCGCCGGCGGCACCGGCTGCGTGATGGAGTACACGGGCCCCGCCGTCCGCGCGCTCACCATGGAAGGCCGCATGACCCTCTGCAACATGAGCATCGAGGGCGGCGCGCGCGCGGGCCTGGTGGCCCCGGACGACACCACCTTCGCCTACGTGGCGGACCGGCCTCTCGCTCCGAAGGGCGAGCTGTGGGACGCTGCCGTGGCCCACTGGCGCACGCTCGCCTCCGATCCCGGCGCCGCCTTCGACCAGGAGGTGGTGGTGGACCTCCGCGGCATGGCCCCCCAGGTCACCTGGGGCACGAGCCCCCAGTGGGTCACCGACATCACGGGCCGCGTGCCGGATCCCGCCCAGGCCCGCAACGCGGAGGAACGGGAGGCCATCCTGCGCGCCCTGGACTACATGGGCCTGGAGCCGGGCACGCCCATGGAGGCCATTCCCATCCAGGCGGTGTTCATCGGCTCCTGCACCAACGGCCGCATCGAGGATCTTCGCGAAGCCGCGCTCGTCGCGAGAGGCCGGAAGGTGGCTTCGGGCGTACGGGCTCTGGTGGTGCCCGGCTCCGGCCTGGTGAAGAGGCAGGCCGAGGCCGAGGGCCTGGACCGCGTCTTCCTCGAGGCTGGCTTCGAGTGGCGCCAGCCCGGCTGCAGCATGTGCCTCGGCATGAACGAGGACCGGCTGGCGGCCGGCGTGCGCTGTGCCAGCACCAGCAACCGCAACTTCGAGGGCCGCCAGGGCCGCGGCAGCCGCACCCATCTGGTGAGCCCGGGCATGGCCGCCGCCGCCGCCGTGGCGGGCCACTTCACGGATGTCCGCCGCATGGAGGTGCCGCGATGAAAGCCTTCACCACCCTCACGGGCATCGCCGCGCCCCTCCTCCGCGCCAACGTGGACACGGACCTCATCATCCCCAAGCAGTTCCTCACCACGCTGGTGCGCTCGGGCCTGGGCCGCCACCTCTTCCACGAGATCCGCTACAGCCCCGAGGGACGGGAGCTTCCGGATTTCCTGCTGAACCGCGAGCCCTATCGGCAGGCCACCATCCTGCTCTCGGGCCCGAACTTCGGCTGCGGCTCCAGCCGCGAGCACGCCCCCTGGGCCCTGCTTGACTTCGGCATCCGCTGCGTCGTCGCCCCCAGCTTCGCCGACATCTTCTTCAACAACTGCTTCGCCAACGGGATCCTCCCTGTGGTCCTGCCTGCGGAGCAGATCGCGCAGCTCGCGGAAGCGGAGGGCCCCCTCACCGTGGACCTGCCGGCCCAGACCATCTCCGGCGGCGGGCGGTCCTTCCGTTTCGAGATCGAGCCGGCGCGCAAGACGACCCTGCTGGAGGGCCTGGACGAGATCAAGCGCAGCGAGGCGAACCTCGCCGACATCGAGGCCTACGAGACCCGCCGTCGCGCCGAGGCGCCCTGGCTGGCCGTGAGCGGGCGCTGAGATCCATCGGAAAAACCGGAACGCGAAGAGCGCGAACGAATGCGCGAAGACCGCGAATGGAAGGCCGGCCCGAAGAAAGGCATCCTTTCATCCTTCGCGCTTTTCTTCGCGCGCTTCGTGTTCCGCGTTTTCAGCTGAATGAAGCCTCCTCGCCGGCGCTACCCTGGAAGGCCAACCTGCATCCGAGGTTCCGCCCATGAAATCCATGACCGCCTTCGCCGAGGTCGTCCGGCCCCTGGCCGCCGGACAGCTCCGCCTGACGCTGCGCAGCGTCAACCACAAGGCGCTGGATCTCAGCCTGCGCCTGCCCCCCGCCCTCTTCGCCCTGGAGGCGGGTCTCCGCGCCCAGGTGCGCGAAGCGGGGTCGCGCGGGAAGCTCGACCTCGCGGTGGAGGTGCAGGACGACCCTTCTCTCGAGCCTCGCCTGAACCGCGCCCTGCTGCGCGCCCTCGCCAAGGGCTGGCAGGAGGACGCCGAATGGCTGAACCTGCCCCCCATGACGGCGGAGGCCTTCTTCCGGGTGCCCGGTGCCTTCCAGGCCCCGGACCCGGATCTGGCGGAGCGGCTGGAGGCCCCCGTGCGTGAGGCCATGGCCGCCCTGCTGGAGCTCTGGAACGCGGGCCGAATCCGCGAAGCCGAGCGCCTGCGGCCGTTCTTCGAGGATGGGCTGGCCCGGCTGCGGTCCCTGCACGAACGCCTCAAGGCCGAAGCCGAACAGCAGGCCGCCGAACTCCCCGGCCTCTACCGCCAGCGCATCGAGCAGCTCCTGGAGGACGCGCGCCTCGCCGGCCAGCTCCCCGCCGAACGCCTCCTGGCCGAAGCGGGGATCCTGGCCGAACGCCAGGACGTTCGTGAAGAGCTGACCCGCCTCGCCGCCCACCTGGACGACTTCGCCGAGCGCCTCACCGCCGGCCGCCTCGAAGGCAAGGCCATCGACGTGTGGTGCCAGGAAGTCCTCCGCGAACTCAACACCACCGGCAGCAAGTGCAAACGCATCGCCATGACCCGCGCCGTCATGGAGGCCAAGGGCGCCCTGGATCAGATCCGGGAGCAGTCGGCGAATTTGGAATAGGTCAGAACCCCAGCGGATCGTAGGGCAGCTCGGTGCTGCTCCGCCAGGCGCCGAAGAGGCGTGTGCGCGTCCAGTCCGCGGCATCCGGCCTGAGGCGCCGCATGCGGCGGGAGAGGAACCACACGGTGCCGTCCTTCATGCGGAATTCGTCGTAGGGGGCGAGACGGGCCTTCGCCATGTCCTCCGGAGTGACCTGCCCGGGGAACGCGGCCCAGGCCCAGCGGCGGACGGCCAGGCCCTCGGCCCAGGCGCGACTCTCCAGCAGGGCCGGATCGGTGCTGACCCGCACGCCCGCCAGCCCGGGGCGCCCGGGGGTGAACCGCCCGAAGCGGGTCAGTGTCATCCCCTGCCGCACGAACGGCCCGCTGCCGGGGACCCGCCAGCGGGTGAGCAGGTCCGGCAGGCCTTTCTGGGGGGTCCTGAAGCGCAGATCCAGCGTGGCGCCATCGATCAGGCGAGAGGTTCCTCCCAGCTTTCCCAGGTCGGGCTCGAGGGCCTTGGCCACCCGGGGCGCGTCAAGCACGGTCCCGTCCTGCATCCGCCACCCTGGCCGGACCCCGAGGCGCCACCGGCGACCATGCCGCGACCCCTCAAGCGTCGACAGCAACTGTCCCGTCCACTCGCCTTCCGGCGCCTTCGCCACCAAGGCGAGGTCGGACTGGGCGGCCAGGAAGGCCTCGACGCCGGGGCCCGCGGGCAGCAGGGCCTCCACCACCGCCTCGTCCTCGCCGAACTCGGGTTGGCCGGGCACGAACAGGGCATCACCTGGAGCCAGCGGCACCGGTACCAGCGCGTCCTGGTACAGCCAGTACCCGCCCGCGGCCAGGGCGGCCAGCGCAAGGGTCAGGAGGGCCAGGCGGAGCTTCATGTCAGGCGGTCCGCAGGAGGTGGGCCAGGGGCTCGATGCGGCGCAGGGCCTCTTCGATGTCGGCCATCTCGATGTCCCGGTGGGGGATGAAGCGGATGGCCGATCCCACCGGCAGGGCGCGGACGCCGACGGCTTCCAGGGCGGCCAGGGCCGCGGCGGCGTTGGGCACGGGCACCAGCAGGATGTTCGTCTCGGGCGCGGGAGCCGCGATGCCGAAAGCCCGCATTCCCTCTGCCAGCCTCCGGGTCTTGGCGTGGTCTTCGACGATGCGGGGCAGGTAGTCCAGGGCCACCAGGCCCGCGGCCGCCACCACGCCGCCCTGGCGCACGCCGCCTCCCAGCATCTTGCGGAGCCGCCGGGCCTCGGCCACGGCGGACTTCGACCCGCAGACGAGGGAGCCCATGGGCGCGCCCAGGCCCTTGCTGAGGCAGACCTGCACCGTGTCGGCGCCCTCGGTGAGGGCGGAGGGCGGAAGCCCCAGCGCCGCGGCGGCGTGCCAGATCCTCGCGCCGTCCAGGTGCACCGCCAGCTTCGCGGCCTTCGCGGCGGCCACGAGGGCGCGGTGCTCCTCCCGCGGCGTCACGGTGCCGCCGGCGAAGTTGTGGGTGTTCTCCAGGCAGAGCAGGGTGGTGTGCAGGGTGTAGTAGGGGCCAGGCGTTCCCGCGGCCTTCGTCACCTGGGCCGGCGTGGGCCGGCCGGGGCCGCCTTCCCAGGCCAGGGCCTCGGGCATGCCGCCCGCCAGCCATGCGGCCGTGCCCAGCTCGGACCCCAGCACGTGGGCCTGGGCCGGCGCCAGGAAGCGGTCGCCCCGCTTGAGGTGCAGCATCAGGGCGATGAGGTTGCCCATGCAGCCCGACGGCACCCAGAGGGCGGCCTCCATCCCGAGCAGCTCCGCCACCCAGCCCTCCAGGCGGACCATGGTGGGATCGCGCTCCAGCACGTCGTCTCCCACTTCCGCGGCCGCCATGGCGGCACGCATCTCCTTCGAGGGCTGGGTCACGGTGTCGGAGCGGAGGTCGATGGATCGCATGGGGAGATTCAAGCATGGACGAGCGGTGAGGGTTGACAAAACAGGTTTGCGCTACAAACTTGTTTCATGCCCAAAAACGGACCTGACCCCAGAGCCATCCTCGACCTCGACCGGATCGTCCACGAGCCGGCCCGGCTGGCAATCCTCACCGTCCTGGCCTCCGCGGAGGAAGTGTCCTTCCTCTTCCTCCAGCGGGTCACAGGGCTGAGCAAGGGCAACCTCTCGAGCCACACCCAGAAGCTCGAGGCGGCGGGCTATCTGGAGACCGTCAAGGCCTTCCAGGGCCGCATCCCCGTCACCAGCTTCCGCATCACGGAGGACGGCCGGACCGCCCTCCGCGCTTACCAACAGCAGCTCCGGGCCCTGCTCCCGAAGGAAGGAAAGCCATGAACACGCCGGACTTGAAGGCCCTCGAATCCCTGACTCGGGACTATGCCGCGTTCCAGGCCCGCAAGAGCGGCCTGGCCACAGCCCTGGGCGGTCTCATGGCGGTGCTCTTCCTGACGGCGCCGATGTACGTCGATGCGCTCGGTATCCGCCTGATGGGGCGCTACCTCCTGGAATACCTGCTGCTCGCGCCGTTTGTCTGGCTGATCCTGAAAGCCCTCCTGGGCCGCGTCCTCTATCGCGATCTTGGCGAGGTCAAGGCCATCCCGGATGCCGCCTACGAGCGCCGCCGGTGGTTCTGGATCCTGGGCATCGCCCTGTTTATCGGTGTTTTCCTCATTCTCTGCATCCTGGGGTTCGCTTCCGGGTTCCTGCACGCCATCCCGGCGGGCGCATGCGTGAGCATGCCTTCCCTGGGCGCGCTCTGGCTCCCCCTCCTCTACCTAGCCCCCATGCCCTGGATGCTCCGCGGCATCGAAGAAGCGCGGGCCTACGCCGTCCTGGTCGGCGAGTGCATGCTCTGGTTCCTGGCCTCGTTCCTGGCCTTCTGGAGCACCCGGTCCTATCGTCAACCCTCCATGGAAACCGCCACCACCATCGTCCAGATCATCCTGGTAGTCCTCCTGCTGGCCATCCTCATCTGGAGCGCCCTGGCCATGGTGCGCGGCTGGAAGGAACACCGTGAGTACCTGGCCATCCTGCGGGCGCTTCCGCGGGAGGCCTGATTCCTCTGGCACACTGTTTCTTTGCGCCGAGGGACTGAATGAACCTGCTGCACGCCATCCTCCTGGGATTGATCCAGGGCCTGACGGAATTCCTGCCGGTATCCTCCACGGCGCACCTGACGCTGGCGGAGCACCTGATGTTCGGCGGGCGGCCCATGCCGCTGGCCTTCGACGTCCTGCTGCACGGGGGCACGCTGATCGCCCTGATCATCTACTTCCGCCGGGAACTGCTCCAGGTGGCCATGGGCTGCGTGGGCCGGGATTCCGAAGGCCGGAAGCTGGCGCTGTGGCTCTTCATCGCCATGATCCCCACGGGGGTCTTCGGCCTCGCCACCAAGGCGGTCAAGGAGGCGGCGAAGGAGCACCTTTGGGTCTACGGGATCGGGCTGATCTGCACCGCCGGCCTCCTCTATCTGGCCAACCGCCTGAGTCGCGAGCGGATCAACCTGCGCCATGAGGACCAGGCGGGGCGCGGGATCAGCGACCTGCGCGCCTCGGACGCCCTCGCCGTGGGCGCCATCCAGGGCATCGGCGGCGGCTTCGGGTTGTCGCGGTCCGGGTCCACCATCTCCATGGGCGTGTTCCAGGGCCTGCGCCTCCCTGAATCCACGCGGTTCAGCTTTCTCTTGGGGGTGCCCACGATCGCCGCCGCCGCGGCCGTGGAGCTCCGGGGCCTGTTGAAGCCCATCCTGAAGCACCAGCCCCTGCCCGCGGACCTGGCCTTCCCCGCGGGATCGGCCTCCCCCGCCCTGCTCTGCGGGATCGGCGTCCTGGCGGCGGCCATCTCGGGGTACCTGGCCATCGGCCTCCTGGACCGCTTCACCCGGAAGCCGAAGCTCAATGGCTTCGCAGTCTACTGCCTGGGCCTGGGCCTGGTGATGCTGGCACTCAGCGCCACGGGTGCCCTCGGCCACCACTGAAGGCCCGGCCGCTCCCGTTCGCCGGCCGGTTTGGCCCATTCGCCGGTCCCCGGGCCAGGGGAGCACGCTTCCCCCTACACTGGGGCCTGTCCTTCCGGAGGTCCGGTGATCCAGCTCCACGAGGTCCACAAATCCTTCACGGTGAAGGACAGGAAAACCCATGTCGCCAAGCGGATCGACGCGGTGCGTGGGATCTCACTGGAAGTGAGGCCGGGTGAGATCTACGGCCTGCTGGGCCCCAACGGCGCCGGCAAGTCCACCACCCTGCGCATGATCGCCGGGCTCATGGATCCGGATGCGGGCTCCATCCACGTCTGCGGCCACGAGACCCGCCAGGCGCCGGAGGCGGTGCGCGGGTGCCTGGGCTACCTCAGCACGGACATGGGGGTCTACGCCCGCTTCACGCCCAGGGAGCTGCTGCGGATCTTCGGCGAATTCCAGGACGTGGACCCGCGGATCGCCGAGCGCCGGGGCATGCACCTGCTGGAGAAGCTCCAGCTGGCGGATTTCGCGGACGTGAAGATGGAGGGGTTCTCCTCGGGGCAGAAGCAGAAGGTGAGCATCGCCCGAGCCCTGCTGCACGACCCCAAGGTGGTGATCTTCGACGAGCCCACCACGGGCCTGGACGTCCTCACCGCCAAGACTGTCCTGGACCTGCTCGGCATCATGCGCGAAGAGGGCCGCACGGTGATCGTGTCCACGCACGTCATGCCCATGGTGGAGGACATCTGCGATCGTGTGGGCATCATCTTCGACGGCAAGCTGCATGGCGACGCGCCGCCCAGGGACCTGCTGCTCTCCCGGCGCGCGAAGACCCTCGATGAAGTCTTCTTCCAGCTGGCGGCGGAATCCGAAGTCGAAGGAGGCCACTGATGCGCGGCGCCCTGCTCATCGCCAAGAAGGAGTTCCTGGAGCTCTCCAAGGACCGCAAGACCCTCTTCTTCGCCTTCGTGCTGCCCTTCCTCCTCTACCCGGCCATCTTCGGCATGATGGCCAAGATGGCGAAACGGGATGAGGCCCAGAACCGCGGCAAGGCCAGCCGCATCTATCTGGCGGATGCATCCGGCGCCCTTACCGGGACGCTGCGGTCCGATCCGAAACGCTTCGAGCTGGTGCCAAAACCCGAGGGCGACCTCAGGCAGGCTGTCCGGGACCAGAAGCTGGACCTGGTCCTGGAGGCGGATCCCGGGGCGATGGAGGCGCTTCAAAAGCACGAGACCTTCTCCCTGACCGCCACCGTCGATGAAAGCGAGCACACCTCGGAGCTGGCCTTGAGGCGGGTCAAGGAAGCCCTGCGAAACCAGGAGAAGAGCTGGATCCAGACCCGGCTCGAGGGCCTTGGCGCGTCCCCCCAGCTGGCAGAGCCCCTGAAGCTGGACGTGAAGAACGCCGCGGACCCGGCCCTGGAGATGGGCAAGGTCATGGGGCGGATCCTCCCCTACCTGCTGATGATCATGATGTACACCGGATCGATGCAGCACGGGATCTACGCCACAGCGGGGGAGAAGGAGCGCCACACCCTCCTGAGCCTCATGGCCACCCGCCTGCCGAGGAACCAGATCATCCTCGGCAAGCTGCTCTACATCTTCAGCATGGGCGTGATCGCGGCCCTGCTGAACCTGCTGAGCATGGGCCTCTCCATCCCCTTCATGACCGGCGGGGCCACGAGTTCCATGCAGGCCCTGGCGGCCGTGGCCAACCCCATGACCCTGGGCCTCACCTTCATGATCATGGTGCCGCTGGGCCTCTTCTTCTCGAACTTCATCCTGCTCATGGGCATCCAGGCCCGGAACACCATCGAGGCGGGCAGCGCCATCACGCCGGGCATCTTCCTGGTCGTGTTCCTGGGCGTGTTCACCATGGCCCCGGGCGTGGACAAGATGCCTTTCCTGACCTATGTGCCCGTGGTGAACGTCTGCCTGTCCCTCCGCAAGCTCTTCAGCCAGCAGTTCGACCAGCTCGAATACCTCGTGGCCTTCGCCATGACGGTAGGCCTGGCGGGGCTCATGACCTTTGTCTCCACCCGGCTCCTCAACCGCGAAAAGGCCTTGTTCAAGGCTTGACGGCCGATTCCGGGGCGCCGCCATGGGATTTGCCCGGGGAAAGCTGTCATCCTATAGTTTCTCCAAGGCTTCCAGAGGATCCCGTATGGCTACGAAAGCCAAGTCAGAACAAGCTCCCAAGTCCACCCACGCCCCGGCCGGCCAGCCATCTCCGTTCGCGGAGGCGTTCGCGAAGGCCGTGAAGCTGGTGGACGGCGGCAAGCACGCCGAGGCCGTGAAAGCCCTGGACACGCTGATGGAAGAAGCCCGGACCGCCGGTGACTGGGCCGTCAAGCGCCGGGCCGAGGTCTATCGCGCCCTGGCCGAATCGAAGCTGCATCCCCCCAAGGCCGCCGCGGCCGACGCCATCACCGAGATCCAGGCCTGCCTCAACCGGCGCGATACGGATGGCGCCCTCAAGCTCCTGGAGAAGGCCATCAAGTCGCACCCCGCTCAGGGCACCCTGCACTACCTGCGCGCCGTGGCCTTCGCCCAGGCCGAGAACGCCGAGGCCTCCGCGGAAAGCATGAAGAAGGCTGTGGAGCTCGACGGCGACCTGCTCTTCCAGTGGCACATGGAGCCGGACTTCAACTCCGTCCGGAAGTCGCCGCTCTTCGCCTTCACCGAAGGCCACTAGGCCAGCAGGACCATCCTCGTGCCGGGCCCCCTGGGTCTCCATGCCGACCAGCCGCTGAAAGTGGTGGCCCTGGGCGGGGGCACCGGCCTCGCCGCGCTGCTGCGGGCCCTGAAGCGCGAGGCGGGGCGGAGCCGCGACCCCTGGAAGCTCACGGGCATCGTCACCGTATCCGATAACGGCGGATCCTCCGGCCGGCTCCGCGACGAGCTGGGCGGCATCCCGCCCGGGGACCTCCGCAACTGCCTCTCGGCGCTGACGCTGGAGGATTCGGCGCTCTCGGACCTCCTGAACTACCGGTTCAAGGGAGACGGCAGCCTGTCGGGCCACTCCCTGGGAAACCTGATGCTCTGGGCCCTGGCGGATTTGACGGGAGATTGGGTCCGCGCCATCCGCCAGCTCTCGGGGGTGCTGGTGACGGTGGGACGCCTCTTCCCCTCGACCGTGGTTCCCATCACCCTCTGCGCCGAGGACATGGACGGGTGCCTCTATCAGGGCGAGACCGCCGTGGGCTCCTGCCGCCCTCCCCTGGCCCGCCTCTGGATGGAGCCCGCGGACGCCGAGCCCCTGCCCGAGGCCGTGCTGGCCCTCCTGCGGGCGGACCTGGTGATCCTCAGCCCAGGCAGCCTGTACACCTCCACCATCTCCAACCTCCTGCTCTCCGAGCTGCAGGAAGCGGTAGCCATCTCCCGGGCCCCGGTGATCTACGTGGCCAACCTCATGACCGAGCCAGGGGAATCCTCCGGGATGGACCTGGAGAACCATGTGGCCGCCATCGCCGCCTTCGGGCGCGTCGGCATTTCGGCGGTGATCGCCAATTCGGCGCCGCTCCGCCCCGACATGCTCGCCCGGTACCGGGAGGAGGGTGGCGAGCCCATCTCCGCGCCCGCCAGCGAGGTCCTGGGCATTCCCGTGCACCGGTTCCCCCTGCTGGATCCAGAGGCCCCCATGGCGCGGCACCACCCCGACCTGCTGAACCAGGCCATCCGCGCCACCCTGGACCGGCTCTGACGAAAGCCAGATCGGCCGCGGATCAGGCGGCGCGAAGCTTGGATATTCCTGATCGTCCTGGGTTCCAGCCAAGGATCGAGGTACCCTTGACGGAACGGGAGGCAAGGTCTTGGCCCTGAGCGGTGATCTGGCGACGATGGGCCTGGAAGACCTCTTCCAGTGGCTGGCCGTCGGCAAGAAATCCGGCGTGCTGGAGCTCCGCGGTCCCCTGCACACCAAGCGCGTGGCGCTCCATGAGGGCCGCATCACCAGTGTCTGGTCCTCCGATCCCAGGGAGTACCTGGGCCAGTACCTGCTCGCCTTCAACCGCATCACCGAGGACCAGCTGCGCGAGGCCCTGGCCACCCAGGAGGACGAGCAGCAGCTGCTCGGACGCATCCTCGTCGATCGCCACCTGGTCACCGAGGCGGAGATCCGGCGCATCGTCCAGGTGAAGGTCGAGGAGAGCATCTACGACACGTTCCTCTGGAGCGTGGGCAGCTTCGACTACCACGACGGTGTCGATTCCCATCAGAAGTCCATGCTGCTCAGCCTCGACGTCACCGGCATCGTGCTGGAGGGCGCGCGCCGGATGGATGAATGGAAGCGCATCCGGCGGATCATCCGGGGCGGCGACGCCGTGCTCGCGCCCATCCCCGAGGCCATCGCCGAACGCCTGCCCCTCGCCCCCGAGGACGCGGACATCCTGGCGCGCATGGATGGGCAGGTCCGCGTGGACCAGCTCATGCTCACCATCCGCATGCCCGAGTACAAGATCAACAAGCTGCTCTTCGACCTCCACGAGAAGGGCCTGGTCCGCATCGTGGATCCAGGCGGCGGGCTGGGCGAGAACCCGAGCCTCCACCTCCAGCGGGCCCGCGCCTTCATGGAGACGCAGAAGCTCCAGGAGGCCCAGGAGGAGCTTCGGCGCATCCTCCAGGATCAGCCCAGACACCTGGACGCGGGCCGGATGATGGCCGTGGTCCAGAACCTCCTGGAGGACAAGAAGCTGGATCAGGAGCTGGTGCCCGAATTGGCGGTGAGCCTGGATCAGCTGGTGACCACCGATCTCGGATCCAACGAGGCCTTCCTGGCCACCCGCGTGAACGGCCTGTGGTCGATCCGCGACATCCTGTCCATCGCGCCTTTCGAGCAGGATGAATGCCTTGCCATCTTCTCCCGCCTCATCAAGCGTGGGATTCTCAGGACATCGAAACCCATCAAGGGGAGCGATCAGGCGGGTGCCGCCCTGCGCTGATCCCCCCGGATCCGGAGGTGCCATGCGGATTGCCATCGCCCTGCTGCTGATCACCCTGCCCCTCGCTGCGGCGAAGAAGCCCACGGCCGCCCAGCTCCAGGCCCAGGTGAAGCGGCTCACGGAAGAGCGGGACAGCCTCAAACAGCGGCTCGCGGCCACCGAGGACATCCAGCAGGAACTGGCCGCGGCCCAGAAGGCCCGGGACCTGTCCAAGACCGAGGCGGAGGCCGCCCGGAAGGAGCTGGACCAGGTCCGCGCCTCGCTCAAGGAGAACGAGCGGGGCGGCGACGCCATCCTGAAGGACGTGAAGGCCGCCCGCCAGGAGGCCGAGGATGCCAAGGCCGAGGCGGCGAAGCTCCAGGCGGAGAATGAGCAGCTTCGCGCCAAGGCGAGCGCTGTTCCAGTGGAGGGCGATCTGGTGGTGTTGAGCCAGGATGTCCAGCCCGCCCGCCCCATCAACCTGAACCGGGTGGTTCCGCGCCTGAAGTCCTCGGGCTTCTTCAAGGCCCGGCCCAAGGGGGTCGTCGTGGTGAACGTCCTGGTCAACGAGAAGGGCGAAGTGGTCGCCTCACGGCTGATCCAGGGCCTTCCCGGGGACGGTCCCGACGAGAAGGAAGCGGACGAGGCCTGCGTGGAAGCGGCGAAGAAGCTCGTCTTCGACCCGGCCGCCTCGTTGGACGGCAAGACGCGCTTCAAAGTCTGGCAGGGCGTGGGGTTCTATTTGGATTGAGGCTTCAGGCTTCGGTCCTCAGTCCTCAGTAAAGGACGGGGAGGGCGAGGTGTCACTGAGGCCTGAGGACTGAGGACCGAGGCCTGCCTACTCCCGCTCACCCCAGGGGCTGGGCTCGCCGATGGCCCATCGGGCCTCGTACCACACCTTCTCCAGGCAGAGGCCCTCGGGCGGGGCGGTGAGGCCGGCCTGGGCGCGGTCCCTCGCGGCGATCAAAGCGCCGAGGGAAGCCGGGTTCCGCTTCCCCTTCCCCACTTCCACCAGCGTGCCGGTCATGATGCGGACCTGGTGCATGAGGAAGCTGCCGCCTTCGAAGATGAGGTCCAGGCCGCCTTCCATCGGTTCCAGGCGAAGGGCGTGGATGGTGCGCACGGGCGTCCTCGCCACGCATTCTGCACAGCGGAAGCTGGAAAAGTCATGGGTCCCCAGCACGTGGCGCGCAGCCTCCGCCATGGCCGCGAGGTCGAGCGGCGCCGCCTGGTGGACGTGCCAGCGGAACGGCGCCATCAGCGGATCCTCTGACGGCCCAAGGCCCAGCCGGTAGACGTAGCGCTTGGCCACGGCGTGCTGCCGGGGGAAGAAACCCTCTGGGGCTGGTTGCGCTCCCATCACCCGGATGTCCTTCGGCAGATGCGCGTTCAGCGCGGCCAGGAGCCGGTAGGGGTCCCAGGCCCGCGCGGTGTGGATCAGCACCCCCTGAGCGCGGGCATGCACGCCCGCGTCCGTGCGCCCTGTGCCCTGGGGCATGGGTGCTTCCGGATCGAAGGCGCGCAGCGCCTTCCACAGGTCGCCCTGCCCGCTCCGCAGGCTCGTCTGGATCTGCCAGCCGTGGAAACCCCCGCCCGCGTAGGCCACGGTGAGGAAGTAGGGATGTGCCATAGGACATCATAGGCCGCGAACCGCCTCTGGCGCCCCTTCCGCGGAGGGGCTTCAGCCCAATGGCCCGTTCTACGGTGATCTGCGACATCCATGGCACTTAGGCTCTAGCGTTTCCGGCCATTCATGTGTTCCATGACACCCAAGAATCCCAAGGGCGGCCGATCTGCGATTTTTTTTGAAAGAAAAACCTTGACCACGCTGCGTCTGCGGCGTAGCTTCTTGGCAGTTTAGGAAATACAGTATTCATCGGCCTTTCCGGGCCAGTGATATTCGAAAATCCAATAGGTACGGTCGTCTCCACACGGAGCCGATTCCGTTTTCCTCAACCCGGGGACACAGATCCCCAAATTCGGAGGTTTCCATGAACAAGGCTGAACTGGTCAGCGCCGTCGCCGATAAGGCCGGTATCACCAAGGCCCAGGCCGCTGCCGCCCTCGACCAGGTGCTCGGTGGCATCGCTTCCGCCCTGCGCAGTGGCGACAAGGTCACCCTCGTGGGCTTCGGCACCTTCTCCGTCGCCAACCGCGGCGCCCGCACCGGCCGCAACCCCCGCGACAACAAGCCCATCAAGATCGCTGCCAAGAAGGTCGCCAAGTTCAAGCCCGGCAAGAAGCTGGCTGACGAAGTCAACGGCAAGGGCGGCAAGAAGCGCAAGTAGGATCAGGCTGGCCGGCCCTGCCGGACACCAGGATCTCAGGACCCGCTTCGGCGGGTCCTGTTTTGTACCAAAAGCCTTTTTTTATTTATTAATGGTCGGGCATGCCCCTGAAGCCACAACTGGCCTGCCTTCTCGGTTTCCTGTGGATGGCAGGCGGTAAACCCCTCTTCTCTTTGTGATGGGGCCGAATCCATCGAAGCGTGTCTGGCGATCATCCTGTGTCATCCTGGAATTTCGCCATGGATGCCACCCACCCCAGCGCCCCGCCCGTCGCCCTGTGCCTGGGCGGGATGGATCCGTCCGGCGGGGCAGGCCTGTTGCGGGATGCCCTGGCCCTGGCGGAGCTGGGCTGCCAACCCATGGCGGTGAGCCTGGCGGAGACCCTCCAGAATGGCCTGGGCTGCTCACGGATCGACGCGCCCGCCATGGACCCGGTCCAGCGCCTGGAGGCCCTCGCCCCCCACCTGGCGGGCCGCTGGGGCGTGAAGGTCGGCCTCTGCGCCCTGGAGGCGGACACCTTCCGCCGCCTATGTGCCACCCTGCGCCACCTCGCCCCGCCCGTCCGGATCTGGGATCCCATCCTCGCCCCCAGCGCTGGCGTGGGCCTGCACGATGGCGGGGACCTCCGCCGCCTGGCCGCGGATCTGCTGCCCATGGGCGGCTGGGTGGTGAGCCCCAACCGGGGCGAGGCCGCCGCCTTCGCCGGCCTGCCACCGGAGGCCATCCGCACCGCGGATCCCTCGGCCCTCGCGACCCCCTGGCTCGAAGCCGGGGCTGCCGCGGTGTGGCTCAAGGGCGGGCACGCCGCCGGCGAGGTGGTGCAGGATCTGTGGATCACCCGGGACGGGACCGAGGCCCTGGATGCCGCGCCCCGGCTGCCGGGCCAGCGCCGGGGCACGGGGTGTCTCCTGTCGGCTTCCTGGCTGGGTCTGCGTCTGCGAGGGCGGGATGACCGGGCCGCGGCCCGGGAGGCCGCCCGCCGTCTGCGGGAGCGCTGGGATCAGGCCTTCACTCCGGGCGGGTTGGGACGGCCCATGTTCGCGCCCATGCCCGTCCCCCTTGGATCAGCTGCCGGGGAGGCCCGGTGACGGAGCACGAAGGTCGGGGCTTCATCCTGCGCACGGCGACGGACGGGCCCTGGGCCGGCTGGGCCGGGTCGCGCTTCCTCGAGGAGGGCCTGGCCTCGGTCCATGCGGCGCCTGGACGGGCCCTGGCCCGGCTCATGAACCTGGTGTCCCTGCTTCCGGGAGGCTTCGGCCTGGTGTGGGACCACCCCCCCGCCTGGATGGAAGCCCTGCCCTCCGAGTCGCGCCAGGGCTGGTGGGAGGCCATCTCGGCCATCCCCGGCCTCGCCCTGCACCTGGGTCCGGAGGCCGCTGCCCAGCTCCCGGGCGGCGCCTTCCGCGCCTGGCTGCATGCTCCGGAAGCGCCGGAAGGCCCCTTGGGCGAAGTCTGGCGCCAGGGGGTCATCGGCTGGGTGCCGCGGGCCGGGACCGCCTGGCGCCTGCCGGACCTGGGCACCCCAGCTCCTGGTGATGAAGTGCCGCCGGGCTGGCTCTGGGGCGAGGTGATCCTGCCCCTCGGCGCGCTTTCCACGCTGGCCTCGGGCGAGGCGCTTGCCGCGGCCATGTCCGAAGCCCAGGGCTCGGCGGAACGGGGCCTGGCCCAGCGCATGTCCGCGAATGCCTGGGTGGACCTGCCTTTCCTGCGCCGCACGGCGGGCTGGCGCCTGGCCCTGGCGGGCGGCATCGAGTTCCAGCGCGCTGGCGGCGCCTGGCCCGCGGCCTTCGGCCAACTGCGCGCCCTCAAGGCCCTGCTCCAGGAGCGTCTGAGGACACCCATCCACCTGGGTGCCTGCGGCGATCCCGTCGTGGCGGCCCTGCTTGGGCGCCAGGCCCTGCGCGAGGGTCTGCCCTGGCGGGCGAGCCTGCCCCTTCCTCCAGCGCCCGGGGCCTTCACCCCCGGCCTCGCCGCGGATCCCCGGGATCCCGCGCCCATCGAGGCCCGCGCCCTCCAGCCCGCCG
The DNA here is from genome assembly GCF_022808935.1 of Geothrix sp. SG200. GTDB lineage: Bacteria > Acidobacteriota > Holophagae > Holophagales > Holophagaceae > Geothrix > Geothrix alkalitolerans. The sequence continues at coordinate 821,881 of NZ_JAKZFR010000001.1, read as the reverse complement.
GCTGGACCGAGACCCTGGACCACCCGCCGACGATCCTGCTGCGCGTGCCCGCGGTGCCTCCCGAAGCCGGGGCGCAGGCGATGCTGGCCCAGATCCAACCCGCCCCAGCCCTCCGCTGGCTGCCGCCGGATCTCCCGCCACCATCGCCCTTCGATCCCGACCGCCCCTGGTCCCCATCTGCGACCTTCCCCTTCCCGGCCGATCCCGGAAACGGGGTTCAGCGGGGGCTCTTCGAGGAATTCGAATAATCCAGGGTCCGCCCCCGCTGGTACCGTGGAACCCGGAGCCGCCATGTCCGCCGAACACCTCGAACAGCGTTCACGAGTTCGCGTCGCCCTCCTGTCCATCACGGCGGGCGTGGCCGTCCTGGGGCTGAAGTACCTGTCCTTCCTGCTGTCGGGTTCGGTGGCCCTGAAATCCGACGCGATCGAGAGCGTCGTGAACGTGGTGGCGGCCATCTTCGCCCTGGGCGCCGTGGTCTTCGCCGGCAAGCCCGCGGACAAGGAGCACCCCTACGGGCACGGCAAGATCGAGCACTTCAGCGCCGCCTTCGAGGGTGGCCTCATCTCCCTGGCCGCGGCCTTCATCCTCTTCGAGGCCGCCAACGGGCTCATCCACGGGGTGGAACTGAAGAACCTGGGCCTGGGCCTGGTCGTGAACTTGGCTGCCGGCGCCCTCAACGGCCTGCTGGGCTGGTTCATGCTCTCCCAGGGCCGCAAGACGCGGTCCAAGGCCCTGGAGGCGGATGGACACCACATCCTGTCGGATTTCTGGACCACGGTGGGCATCGTCGCGGGCCTGCTGGCCGTGAAGCTCACCGGCATCAAGTGGCTCGACCCCGTCATGGCCATGGTCGTGGGCCTGCTGCTGGCCCGCACGGGCTTCCGCCTGGTGAAGGAATCCTCCCAGGCCCTGCTGGACATGGAAGACCCCGAGGTGCTGGCAAAGGTGCTGGCCGCCATGAACCGCGTGCGGACTTGGGACATCATCGCTGTCCACGAGATGCGCACCTTCCGCTCGGGCCGCTACACCCACGTGGACGTGCACATGGTGGTGCCCGAGTACTACCCCGTGCGCCAGGCCCACGACCTCTGCGAAGGCTTCGGCAAGCGCGCGCTGGAAGGGGCCGACATCGAAGGCGAAGTGCACACGCATGTGGATCCCTGCGGCCGCCTGTACTGCGAGCGCTGCCCGGCAGAAGCCTGCGCCATCCGACGCACCCCCCACACCGGCGATGCGGTTTTCGCCCTGGAGGAGGCCACGGCCGCCGGGCCAGCCTGAGCCGTTAGACTCTTCTCCATCATCATCATGAGGCCCCCATGTCCGAGCCCCTCCTGATCGCCAAAGGTGCGTCCGACCTCGCCCTGCTGCCCCGCATGGCCAACCGCCACGGCCTCGTGGCCGGCGCCACCGGCACGGGCAAGACCGTCACCCTGCGGACGATGGCCGAACGGTTCTCCGCCATCGGCGTGCCGGTCTTCCTGGCGGACGTGAAGGGCGACCTGCCCGGCCTCTGCAAACCCGGCGGCGACAACCCCAAGGTGGTCGAGCGCGTCGGCCAGCTGAAGCTCGAGGGCTTCGAGTACCAGGGCTTCCCGGTGACCTTCTGGGATCTCTACGGACACCAGGGGCACCCGGTGCGCACCACCGTCAGCGACATGGGCCCCCTGCTCTTCGCACGGCTGCTGAACCTCAACGACACCCAGGGCGGCGTGCTGAACCTGGTGTTCAAGATCGCCGATGACAACGGCCTGCTGCTGCTGGACCTCAAGGACCTGCGCAGCATGCTCCAATTCGTCGGCGACCACGCAGCCGAGTTCAAGACCCAGTACGGCAATGTCTCCGCCGCCAGCATCGGCGCCATCCAGCGCGGCCTGCTGGAGCTGGAGAGCCAGGGCGGCGAGGTCTTCTTCGGCGAGCCGGCGCTGGACCTCGACGACCTCATGCAGACCGATTCCAAGGGCCGGGGCGTCATCAACATCCTGGCGGCGGACAAGCTCATCAACGCCCCCAAGCTCTACGCCACCTTCCTGCTGTGGCTGCTGTCGGAGCTCTTCGAGCGCCTGCCCGAGGTGGGCGACCCCGAGAAGCCCAAGCTGGCCTTCTTCTTCGACGAGGCCCACCTGCTCTTCAACGACGCGCCCGACGCGCTGCTCGACAAGATCGAGCAGGTGGTGCGCCTGGTGCGTTCCAAGGGCGTGGGCGTCTACTTCGTGAGCCAGAACCCCCTGGACATCCCCGAGAAGGTGCTGGGCCAGCTCGGCAACCGCGTGCAGCACGCCCTGCGCGCCTTCACCCCGCGCGATCAGAAGGCCGTGAAGGCCGCCGCCGAGACCTTCCGCGCCAACCCCCAGCTGGATGTGGCCACGGCCATCACCGAGTTGGGCGTGGGCGAAGCCCTGGTGTCCCTGCTGGACGAGAAGGGCCGCCCCGGCATCGTGGAGCGGGCTTTTATCTGCCCGCCCGAGAGCCAGCTATCGCCGATAACCCCGGAGGAGCGGCAGCAGGTCATCAAGACCTCGCTGTTGGCGGGTCACTACGAACAGGCCGTAGATCGGGAAAGCGCCTTCGAGAAGCTGAAGGCCCGCGCCGAGCAGGCCATGCAGCAGGAAGCCGCCGAGGCCCAGGCCCAGGCGGAAGCGAAGGCCAACAAGGAGCCCGCCCGTCGCAGCGACTCCATGATGGAGGCCTTCGGCAAGAGCGTCATCCGCGCCGCCGGCAGCTCCATCGGCCGCCAGATCATCCGCGGCGTCATGGGATCCATCTTCGGCGGTGGTGGACGGCGCCGCTGATCAGGCCGCCTGGTGCCTCAGGGCGTCAATGGCGGCCAGGAGGGCCTGGGGGTCGCTGGCGGCGTGAAGGTTCTGGCGGAAGCCGTGCCCGCCGGGCACGCCCTTGGTGAACCAGGCGCCGATCTTCTTGATCTTGTGCAAGGCCTCGCGGGGCTCCAGCAGGTCCAGCAGGATCTGGAAGAGCCGCAGCGTGGCGTCGATCCGCATGTCCGTGGTCACGACGAGTTCCGGGTCCAGGATCTGGCGGAACAGGAACGGGTTGTAGAGCGCCCCGCGCCCGATCATCACGGCGGCGCAGCCGGTCTCCTCCACCATCCGGAAAGCGTCCTCCCTCGCGTTCACATCCCCGTTGCCGATGATCGGGTACGAGGTGCCCGCCTCCACGGCCCGGGCGATGATGCTCCAGTCCGCGTGGCCCTCGTACTGCTGGGCCCGGGTGCGGGGGTGGATGGCCAGGGCCTGCACGCCCGCGGCCTCGAACATGCGCAGGAAGTCCAGGAACTCGCCCCGCTCCTTCTGTGACGCGTCCCAGCCGGCGCGCATCTTCACCGTCACGGGCACCTTCACGGCCTTCACCATCGCCGTGACGCAGCGCTCCGCCAGGCGGATGTCCTTCAGCAGCGCCGAGCCAGCCCCGCCCTTGGTGACGTTGCTGGCCGGGCAGCCCATGTTCAGGTCCACCAGATCGGCGCCCGCAGCCTGGCACAGCGCCGCGCCCTCCGCCAGCGCCTCGGGCCGCCCGCCGGAGATCTGCATGGAGAGTGGCCGTTCGCCGGTGGCCGCCATCATGCGCTCCGCCTTCACCGCGTGCCGGATCAGCGCCTCGCTGCTGATCATCTCCGAGACCGTGAGCCCCACCCCGCCGATCTCCCGGATGAACTTGCGGAAGGGCTGATCGGTGATTTCATGCAGCGGTGCCATCACGAGGCGGTTGGGCACCTCGATGTCGCGGATGTGGAAGGGGGAATGGGGGAAGGTCATGGCCGGTCCGACCTTCCAGTGTAACGGGGGCTCCGGATTCATCCTGGGGCCAAATTCGGAGCCAGAGGCCTCGCCCTGGGAGGGAGGGACCCCTTCACATCCTCGAATCGTCGCAGACCAGGACGATCTTCCCGATCACTCCCCCCCTCCCCAGCAGCTCCTGGGCTTCCCTCGCGGCGGAAAGCGGCAAGCGCTGGGCAACGAGCGGCTTGATCCTCTGCTGCTTGAGCAGATCCAGCAAAGTGGTGAGATCTTCACGGAACTGCGCCGGTCGCAGCCGCTTCAGCGTCTGGATGCTGTAGGGGACCACCCGCTTGCGACCCGGCAGGACCCAACCCCCGAGGATGTAGAGCAGGTAGATGGGGATTCCATGGAGCCGGTTGCGACGGCCGGCACGGCCGGCATCCAATCCCTCACCGCGCAGGGTGGTGGTATTGCCGTACCCCACCACCCTTCCTCCAGGCCGCAAGGCCTCTCGGGATTGCCAAAGATGGGCCCCCCCGATGGGGTCGAAGACAGCGTCGACGCCCTCGCCGGTGAGGCGCCGGATTTCGGTCACGAAGTCCTGATCCCGGTAATCGATGGCTGTCGCGCCCAGCCCTGAAACGATGGACGCGGAGCGCTGGGAGCAGGTGCCGTACAGCTCCAGGCCGGCGAGGCGCCCGAGCTGCAGGAGCGCGGTTCCCACCCCGCCAGCCGCGCCATGGATCAGTGCGCGCTGCCCCGGCTTGGCCTTGGCGGAACGATGCAGCATCTGATAGGCGGTGATGTAGTTGAGGACGAGGCTCACGGCCTCTGCAGGATCCAACCCGGAAGGCACCGGGACGAGTTCCCGCTGCGGCAGGCAGACGAACTCTGCGTAGGCGCCATGGATCGGCATCGCAGCGACCACCTCGCCTGGCGTCACTCCTGTGACCCCGGGGCCAGGCAGATCCACCACTCCGATCAAGTCCCAGCCTGGCGTATAGGGTACCGGGGGAGTCTCGGGGTGGATGCCCTCCCGCGCCATGATGTCGGGCATGGCGACCCCTGCGGCCAGCACCTTCACCCGGACCTCACCGGCTTCCGGCTCGGGGCAAGCCTCCTCGATCACCTGAAGTGCCTCGGGCCCGCCGTAGTGGGAAACAACGACTCGCATGTGTCTCATGGGCTCTCCTCGTTCGTGGATCCCACTCGAGGTGGGCGTGACGAAATGCCGGACTGCCTGATGCGACTGCGAAAGAACCTGGTGAGACCTGTGATGAGAGGGGAATGCGTACCGGAAGGCGTGGGCCCGGCCGGGATCAATTCCCCAGGAGACCGCCACATGATAGTCGGCCCGTCGCCGGGTTGGGTCGGCGGGGCCGAGGACCGGCAGCGCCGGCCTGGGCATCCCGCCTGGCTATCGCCTTGGCGCGGGCTCCTGGAGGTTCGCCAGGAACTCATCGTTGGTCTTGGCCTTGCCCAGGCGATCCACGAGCAGCTCCATGCTCTCGCTGGGGCCGCTGGCGCTGAGAATCTTGCGCAGCACCCAGATCTTGGCCAGCTTGGCGGCGTCGATGAGCAGGTCTTCCTTGCGGGTGCCGGACTTCTGGATGTCCATGGCGGGGAAGATGCGCTTGTCGCTGAGCTTGCGGTCCAGCACGATCTCGCTGTTGCCGGTGCCCTTGAACTCCTCGAAGATCACGTCGTCCATCCTCGAACCGGTCTCGATCAGCGCCGTGGCGATGATGGTGAGGGAGCCGCCGGCCTCGATGTTGCGTGCCGCGCCGAAGAAGCGCTTGGGGCGCTGGAGGGCGTTGCTGTCCACGCCGCCGGAGAGCACCTTGCCGCTGGGGGGTACCACGGTGTTGTACGCCCGGCCCAGGCGCGTGATGGAATCCAGCAGGATCACCACGTCCTTCTTGTGCTCCACCAGGCGCTTGGCCTTCTCGATGACCATCTCGGCCACCTGGACGTGTCGGGTGGCGGGCTCGTCGAAGGTGCTGGAGACCACCTCACCCTTCACGCTGCGCTCCATGTCGGTGACCTCCTCGGGCCGCTCGTCGATGAGCAGGACGATGAGGAAGACTTCCGGGTGGTTGGCGGTGATGGAGTTGGCGATGTTCTGCAGCAGCACGGTCTTGCCCGTGCGGGGCGGGGCCACGATGAGGGCGCGCTGGCCTTTGCCCAGGGGCGTCATCAGGTCCATGACGCGGGTGCTGATCTCCTGGGCGTCCCGCTCCATGCGCAGGTGGTGCTTCGGATAGAGCGGCACGAGGTCATCGAAGTGGGCGCGGTCCTTGGCCACCATGGGCGGATCGAAGTTCACGGCATCCACCCGCAGCATGGCGAAGAACTTCTCGCCCTCCTTGGGCGCGCGGATCATGCCGGAGAGCGTGTCGCCGGTGCGCAGGTTGAACTTGCGGATCTGGCTGGGCGAGATGTAGATGTCCTCGGGACCCGCCAGGTAGTTCTGGTCGGGGCTGCGCAGGAAGCCGAAGCCCTCGGGCAGAACCTCCAGCACGCCCTCGGCGAAGAACTGCCCCTCGCGCTCGGCCTGGGCCTGGAGCACCCGGAACACCAGCTCCTGCTTGCGCATGGCGAGCGGATTCTCGATCTGCAGATCCTTCGCCAGTTCGGCGAGCTTGCCGATGGAGAGTTCCTTGAGCTCTTGCAAGCTCAGGACGGCCGGGGACTGAGAAGGGGTGGCCATAGGTCACCTCAGGGGCAGGGCGAGTCGGAAGTGGCTCGGGGAAGGATGTATGGTAGGCCAGTTTCCCTTATCGGCCAAACCCGGCATCGACTTTATCCATGAAGTCCCGAACCCTGGCCACGAATCCTTTGGGGTCCTCGACAGGGTAGGCGTGGCCGATGCCTGGCACGACCTCGAAGCGGCTCCCGGGAATGCGCTGGGCCGTCTCCAGGCATTTCCAGGGGGGGGTGAGGAGGTCCTCGGCACCGGAGAGCACCAGGACTGGAGCTTGGATGAGACTCAGACGCTCACGGATGTCCCAGCCCAGGATCCCCCGGATCTGGTGCAGGTTGCCATGCATGGGCTTCCCGGAGCCGCCCGTCACCACCTGGTGGTAGGCCCGCAGGACGCCGTGTCTGGCCTCCAGGAACGCGTCGCCCCAGAGGAAGGGTGCCACGGCGTCGAACTGCATGAGCGGGCCGCCTACCTCCAGACAGCGGGCCCAGTGCTCGGCCTTGAGGGCCATGGCGAAGTCGATGCGGGGCATGGCGCTGGTGAGCACCGCCCCGGCAAAGGCGCCGGGATGGGCGGTGAGCAGCTCCAGGCTCATGGCGCTTCCGTTGGAGAGACCCACGAGCCAGGGGCGCTCCACGCCCAGGGCCCCGAACAGGTCCCATGCGTCCGCGGCAAGCTGGGGAGTGGGATAGGGGCCCGCGTCCGGCGCGTCCGACTTCCCCTGCCCTCGGCTGTCGAAGGTGAGGATGCGATAGCGCCCCGTCAGGCCCGGCAGCACGCCGGCCCACATGGTCGTGTCGGACAACAGGCCGTTCAGCAACACCAGCCATGGGCCATGGGGATTCCCCTGCACGCGGTAGTGGAGCTTTACACCCGAAGGGAGCATCGCGAAAGTCGGGACCGGCCTCATATCTGCACCTTGCTGTGTGGGCCCTGACTACCCCCCGATCGCGCAGGACATCTAGTCCTGCGCTCCCGCTCCTCGCTGCGCTCGGTCGCGGAGGGGGCCCCGTCCCACATGGTCGTGTCGGACAACAGGCCGTTCAGCAACACCAGCCATGGGCCATGGGGATTCCCCTGCACGCGGTAGTGGAGCTTCAGGCCCGAGGGCAGCGTGGCGAACGTAGGTTGGGCGCGCATCAGCCCCTCAGCTCTGCAGGCTGGTACTGCGCCTCGAAGCGCCAGGCGCCGTCCTCCCAGCGGATGACGGTGCAGCTGGCCTTCTTCACCTCGAGGCTGCGGCCCGTGAGGTGGAAGATCAGCTCGCCGAGGAAGGGTTGGTGGCTGACGAGCGCCAGGACACCACCCGGCATTTCGGCCGCCAGCCCACGCAACCAGAGATCGGCTTGCGGAGGGTTGCCTTCCGGCACGACCAGCAGGGACGTCTCCATGGGGAAGACCCCGGCGGCTTCCTGGAGGCAGGCCATGGTCTCCATGGCGCGCCGGTAGGGGCTGCTGAATCCCCTGGTGGGGCGGTGGCCGCGGGTCACAAGCCCCTTCATCGCCGCGCGGGTCCTGGTCCAGCCTTCCCGGGTCAGGGCCCGGTCCGCATCGCGCTGGCCAGGCAGGGCATCCTCTGCGATGCCGTGGCGGATGAGGAGGATCGAAGTCATGCCGTGATCTTACCTCCCCCGCGACGCCTTCCACGCCAGTCGTGCTTCCCGGCGGCGGTGCGCCGCGAGGTAGCGGGCGTCCTCCGCGTAGGTGGCTGGGTGGATGGTCGGCACCGGCTGGGGGCGGAGGTCGTCATCGACATTCACGAACGTGAAGACGCAGCTGTTGGATAGGTTCGTCTGGGTCCGGTCGCGGCTCACACGGATGATGTCCGTCTCCACGCAGACGCTGGTGCTTCCCGAGTAGACGGCCCGGCTGAGGAACTGCAGCTTGTCACCCATGCGCACCGGCTGGACGAAGTTGATCCGGTTCACGGCCACGATGACGGGCCGGTGGGGCGCCACCTGCTCCACGCAGATGGCCGACTGTTCGAAGGCCTGGCGGATGAGATGTCCCCCGAAGATCTTGGTGGGAACATTCTCGTGCTCCGGATAGGTGCGCTCCCAGCCACTGGTGACACACTCTGCCGCCATCAGCCCCTGGAAGCCGGGGGCATCCTGGGCCGCGTGCAGGGACGCCAGCAGGGCATATTCTTCGCGGCTGGGCGGCTCCTGGGCCTGATGCAGCTGCTGGCGGTAGCTTTCCCGCCGCGCGATGGCGCGCTCCCAGCGCCGGACCGCCAGGGCATCGCCGGGTTCGAAGCCAGGCAGGACCAGACTCTCCGCCCCGGCCCTGGCCGTGCTGCGGGCCACCATGGTGAAGTAGCAGGAGGCGATGTGGGCGGCGGGCAGACCCGCTTCCGCCGGGTGCTCCACGCGGATGCCCACCTCCAGGCTGGTGCGCCCCACGAAGTTGACCCGGGCCCGAAACACCAGGTCGCGGTGCACGTCCGCGGCGCTGCGCACGAAGATGTTGTCGATGGCCGCCGTCACCACCCGGGCCTGGGGATGGGTGCGGCGCACGTAGTCGAGGGCGCACTCTTCCGCGACCTTGTCGAGCACCTCGAGGATCAGGCCGAAGCGCACGTTGGCCGGAAGGTCCTGGTCGAGCACCATGTAGCGCCGTCGCAGGGATGGATCGGAACCCAAAGGGACGGTGAGGATGCGGTCTTCGGGATCAGCCATGGACCAGTATGGCGGAAGGTTGTCGGTACAGAATTGGAATATCCCTTTGAAATTACTGGATTTCGTGAGAGCCTTCCTGTTTGGGCCTCTCCCGGCTGGCGCTGTCTGCCATCTTCTGCGGGAACAGCCCCGGGAGACATCGTGAACGACCTGACCTTCGCAGCCCTTGGCTGCAGCGAAGCTCTGCTGGCCGCCCTGGCCAAGCGCGGCTTCGAGACCCCCATGCCCGTGCAGGCTCAGACCTTCAAGCCGGGCCTCGAAGGGCGCGACCTGCTGGTGCAGAGCCGCACCGGCTCCGGCAAGACCCTGGCCTTCGGCCTTCCGCTGCTGCACCGCCTCGCGGACGAACGCCATCCCCAGGCCCTCATCCTCGCGCCCACGCGCGAGCTCGCCCAGCAGGTGGGCGCTGAGCTGCACAGCCTCGTGCCCAAACTGCCCATCGCCTCCCTCGTGGGCGGCGTGAGCTACACGCCGCAGCTGCGCGCCCTCAGCATGGGCGCGCCCGTGGTGGTGGGCACGCCGGGCCGCGTGATGGACCACCTGGAGCGCGGGACGCTGGACCTGGGCCGCGTCAGCATGATCGTCCTCGACGAGTGCGACGAGATGCTCAACATGGGCTTCCTGGAAGATGTGGAGACCATCCTCGCCAAGGTGCCCGCGGGTCCCCAGACCTATCTGTTCTCGGCCACCCTGCCCGCCCCCATCGCCAAGCTGGCGAAGCGGTTCCTCAAGGACCCGGTCCAGATCCAGCTCGCGGAGGCCGGCGAACACGCCGTGCATGCCGACATCGCCCACACCCCCGTGCTGGTGCCTGACCACCAGCAGGTGCGCGCCCTCGTGAACCTGCTGCTGAAAGACGAGCCCAGTGCCGCGCTCATCTTCACCAAGACCAAGGCCCAGACCGAGGAAGTCGCCGAAGAGTTGACGGTCTCCGGCCTCCCCGCGGCCTTCCTGCACGGCGACCTGGCCCAGGCGACCCGCACCCGCATCCTCGGCCAGTTCAAGGATGGCAAGCTGCGCTACCTCGTGGCCACGGACGTGGCGGCGCGGGGCCTCGATATCGGCGGCCTTCCCCTGGTGGTGCACGTGGGCATCCCCACCCAGCTGGAAAGCTACATCCACCGCAGCGGCCGCACGGGCCGCGCCGGTGCGAAGGGCACCAGCCTCGCCCTCGTGAACTGGAAGGAGAGTCGCATCCTGCTGGCCTGGGGCCGCCGCGGCGGACTGAAGCTGGATTGGCGCGCCGTGCCCACGCCCGCGGAGATCCGGGAGGCCCAGGCCGCCAAGCTCCTGGACGGCATCCAGGGCGCCGCCAGCGCCGCCCTGCTCGCCCAGGCCACCCAGCTGCTGAAGGACGCCGACCCCGTGCGCCTCGTCGCCGGCCTCCTGGGGCTGGTCCAGGCCGAGAAGTCCGCGGGGTTCGATATCCCGAACGAGCCTGAGAAGAAGGCCAAGCCCCGCTTCGACACCCCCCGCGAGCGCAAGGAGGGCGGTCCCCGCCCCCAGCGTTCCTACGCGGAACGCAGCGCCACCCGCGGGGAGGTTCCCCGACCCGATTCCGCCTTCTCCAAGACCCGCCCCGACGGCAGCTTCAAGGCCCGCCGCGAGTTCGACGAGAAGCCGCGCCCCTACCAGAAGCCCAAGCCGGAGGCTGACACTCGCCCGCGCCGCACCTGGGAGGAGCGCCCCGCTCCCAAGGACACGCCCCGCCCCTGGAAGACCACGCCCGCGAAGGCGTGGAAGAAGAAGTAGCCTTGCATCCTCCTAATCTCCAGAACAAAGGGCGCCGATCGGCGCCCTTTGTTCTGGAGGGGGTGAACCACGGGTCACCCGTTCGGATCCGTCGCGTTCAGATCCACGGGCTTGGGTGCCTCGACCTTGGGGGGCTGGCCCCAGACACGGTTCTCCACGGGCTGGGCGGCCGCCTTGTCCCGGGCCTCCTTCACCTTCTGGATGGCCTCGGCGTCGCTGCCGGACTTGGGCACGGTCCCGGGCTTGAAGGCCAGGTGGAGCACCTTGTCGGCCGTGGCGGAGGTCGCCAGCAGGCCCGTGTAGCGGTCGATGTCCGCCCATTCCATGCCCTCGGGCGCCTGGAAGTCCTCCTTGGGGGTGGTGGGGAGCGCCGCCTTCATGAAGTCCACCCAGATGGGCAGCGCCACTTTGCCGCCGTCGGCCCCGCGGTAAATGGTCTTCTTTTCGTCCAGCCCCACCCACACACCACACACCACGCGGGTGGAGAAGCCGATGAACCAGGCATCCGTGTGATCATCGGTGGTGCCGGTCTTGCCGGCCACGGGCCAGTTCAGGTCGTTGCTCTTGGCGCCGGTGCCGCTGGTGGCCACGCCCTGGAGGCACTGGATGAGCTGGTAGGTGCTCTGCGCGTCCAGCACCTGCTCAGTGGCCGCTCCGCTGTGGGTTTCGAGAACGCGGCCATTGCGGTCCACTACCTTCTTGATGAAGAAGGGGACCGGCGCCTGGAGACCGTCGTTGGCGATGGTGGCGTAGCCGCGCACCATCTCCTTCAGCGTCAGGTCGGCGGAACCGAGGGCCATGCTGGGATAGGGGGGGATGTTGCTGGTGAGCCCGCACTTGCGGGCGAAATCGACGACGTTGAGGACGCCCGTCTCCTCCAGCGTGCGGACGGCGGGCACGTTCCGGGAATCCCGCAGGGCCTCCCAGATGGGGATGGGGCCCCAGAAATCCCGCTCGTAGTTCTTGGGCTCGTAAGGCTTCACGCCACCGCGCAGGGGCTTGTATTCGGAGGTGCCGTCCGGAAGGGTCACGGTCATGTAGTCCACCGTGTTGACGAAGCGCGTGGGCACGTCCAGGACCATGCTGGCGGGCGTCTTGCCGGCCGTGAACGCCGCACCGTAGACGAAGGCCTTCATGGTGGATCCCACCTGGCGCTGCGCCTGCATGGCCCGGTTGAACTTGGAGCGGTTGAAGTCGTAGCCGCCCACCATCGCACGGATCTCGCCTGTCTTCGGGTCCAACGCCATCAATGCGCCTTCCACCTGGGGCTCCTGGTCCAGTTCCAGGGTCTTCGGCGTGCCGTCATCCGCCGCCTTCACCAGAAAGAGGGGCGCGGCGCCGCGAGGCAGCAGCTTCTGGGGATCCTTGCCGATCCAGGCGAAGGCGCTGTCGGGGACCTCGAGGGTGGTCTTGCCGATGCGCACCTGGGCCTTGCCGCCCTTCCAGGCGAGGATCACGCCCCGAACGTTGTCGCCGGCCTCGAAGTAGCGCTTCCATCCGTTGAGTTGTGTCGTATCGGGATCCGTCACGAACTGCACGGCATCCTTCCGGAATCCGCGACGGCGATCCACCGCCTTCAAGCCATTCCGCACGGCCTCGTTGGCGGCTTCCTGCCAGTAGCTGTCCACGGTGGTGGTCACTTCCAGGCCGCCGTTCAGGACCTGCTCACGGCCGTACTTCTCGTAGAGGTACTTGCGGACCTCTTCCACCACATAGGGGGCCACGGCCTCCTCGCGGGCGTTCTCGCGGGCCAGGCGGATGGGCTTGTCCATCAGCAGGCTGGCTTCCTGCGCCTTGAGGTAATCCTCCTTCACCATCCGGAGCAGCACGTGGTTGCGCCGGGCCTTGGCGGCGGCGCGGGCCTTGGGGTCGGGATTGTAGGGGTTGTACCAGTTCGGATTCTGGACCAGCCCCGCCAGCAGGGCGCATTCCTCCACGTTCAGCTGGGGGGCGCTCTTGCCGAAGTAGAACTCCGCAGCAGCCTCGATGCCGTAACGCCCGCCGCCGAAGTACACCTCGTTGGCGTACATCTCCATGATCTGCTTCTTGGAGTAGGCCTTCTCCAGCTTGCGGGCGAGGATGATCTCCTTCAGCTTGCGGTCCAGGCGCTTCTGGCGCTTGGCGGTGACCGTGCGGATGAGCTGCATGGTGAGCGTGGAGGCGCCCTCCCGCCGCCGGCCGAAGCTGGTGATGAAGTTCACGCCCGAGCGCATGATGCCCCGGGCGGAGACGCCGCTGTGGCTCCAGAAGTCCGAGTCCTCGGTGGCCACGAGCGCGCTCACAAAGGCCTTGGGGATGTCGCCGTAGGGGATCACCACCCGGTGCTCCTCGGCGAAGATGCCGATGACGTTGCCGTCGTGATCCAGCACCTTGGTGATGGTCTTGGGCACGCGCAGGGCGAACAGCGTGAGGAAGCTGTCCGCGTCCCGCGAGAGCACGGACCAGGACACCGCCAGGGTGGCCGCGCCGGCCACTGCCAGGGCCAGGAAGGCCCACAGGGCGCGCCCGATCCAGCGCCGGGCGGGGGATGAGTGGGATGCCTGGTTCGAAGCCATGGGACAAGGATAGCGGTAGAGTGTTGCCATGCCCCAGCGATTGATCCTCGTGGCCAAGGCCAAGTCTCCGCACCTGGTGTCCACCTTGCGCGAGGCGGTGCCGCCGTTCCTCGATCGGGACTGGGCGGTCAAGGGCGAGCCGGCCCTGGCCGAGGCCTGGGCCCAGGCCGGCCTGCCCTCTGCGAAGCTGACCCTGGATCCGGATCTCGGCACGGCAGATCCCGTCGCGGACCTCTGCCTGGTGCTCGGCGGCGATGGCACCCTGCTGCATGCGGCCCGCCGCGTGGGCATGCGGGGCACCCCCATCCTGGGCATCAACCTCGGCTCCCTGGGCTTCCTCACCGCCCATCCCGTATCCGAAGCCGCCGCCACCGTGCAGGCCTTTCTGGCGGGAACCCTGGCGGCCGACCGACGTCCGACCCTGGAGGTGGAACTCTGGCGCGAGGGCCGTCAGATGGTGCGGCAGACGGTGCTGAACGATGCGGTGGTGGCCAAGGGCGCCCTGGCCCGCATCATGGACATGCACCTGCGAGTCGGCAACGAGGATGCCGGCCCCATCAAGGCCGACGGCCTCATCGTGGCGACGCCCACGGGATCCACCGCCTATGCGCTGTCCGCGGGTGGGCCCATCCTGCATCCCAGTCTTGAGGCCTTCGTGGTCGCCCCTATCTGCCCACATACCCTGACCCTCCGCCCTTCCGTGGTGCCCGCCTCGCGCCCCATCAGCATCACCCTGGAAGAAGCCGAGGACGCCCACCTCACCCTGGACGGCCAGGTGGGGCACCGGCTGTTTCCCGGCGATGAGGTGCGGCTCTGCCAGGCCCAGACACGCATCACCCTCCTCCAGCGCCCGGGCCTGGACTTCTTCGCCCTGCTCCAGCAGAAGCTGCATTGGGGGGATCGGTGATGTTCAGTCCTGAGTCCTCAGTCCTCGGTCCTCATTCTGGAATCTGAGCGGCCCGGCGGGCCGGCCCTTGGTTTCCTTTGGGCCGTTCAGGCGGGTCGGCGCCGACCTGGAGCCATCGGCGCGCCGCCCCCAGGACTGAGGACTGAGGCCTGAGGACCGGGGACGACCAGTGGTCTGTCCCCCACAGACCGCCCGCGCCGGGGCCCATTCCTGACCTTTCGGTCGGTGGCGGTCTGCGCCGGAGCCCGCTTGTGACCACGCGCACACGGGGTGGGCATGACACTTCCCCGTGGTAGGACCTGCGTCCCTGCATGGAGTTCCCATGGCCCTCAAAGAACGACCGAAACCTTATCTGCTGCCGGAGTACTGCAAGGGCTGCGGCCGGTGTCTCGACGCCTGCGCCAAGGATTGCATCCACCTCAGCGACCAGATCAACCCCCTGACGGGCCTGGTCCCGGTCGAGCTGGACCTGACGAACTGCAACGCCTGCGGCCTCTGCATGGACGCCTGCCCCGAGCCCTACGGCCTGCGGCCCGCCCATGAGGGCGAGATCCAGGACTTCGAACTGGAGGATCCCGCCAAGCTCTTCGGCGTGAAGCCCAGCGACGCGCCCGAGCCCGTGGACATGCCCTCGGAAGTGCTGCCGCTGCCCCGCACCGAGCCCCTGGTCATCAAGGGCACCTACGCCTCGGCCCTGGGCGCCCTGCTGGCGGGCTGCCGCCACGTCTACGGCTACCCCATCACCCCCTCCACCGAGGGCGCCGAGCTGATGGCCAAGTTCCTGCCCAAGCTCGACGGCACCTTCATCCAGGCCGTCAGCGAAGTGGCCACGGTGAACATGATGTACGGCACCGCCGGCGCGGGCCTGCCCACCATGACCTTCACCTCCTCGCCGGGCTTCAGCCTGATGCTGGAGGGCGTGTCCTACATGATCGGCGCGGAGCTGCCGGGCGTCTTCGTGGACGTCATGCGCGGCGGGCCGGGCCTGGGCAACATCGCCCCCGAACAGTCCGACATCAAGCTGGCCTGCCACGGCCTCGGCCACGGCAACACCCAGGCCATCACCCTGGCGCCCTCCACGCCCCAGGAGATGCTCGACCTGACCATGCTGGCCTTCGAGCTGAGCTTCAAGTACCGCAACCCCGTCATCCTCCTCGGGGACGGCTACCTGGGCCAGATGACCGGCAAGGTGCAGCTGCCCGAGACCATGATCAAGCCCGGCATCCCCAAGTGGGCGGTCTACGGCGACGCCATGCACCGGAAGAACGTCATCACGTCGATCTTCCTGACCGAGTCCGACCTCGAGGCGCACAACGTCCACCTGAACGCCAAGTACGAGGCCATGCAGGTGGAGGCTCGCGCCGAGTCCTTCCTCTGCGACGATGCAGAGGTCGTGCTCATCGCCTGCAACACGCCCGCCCGCACCGCCAAGGGCGCGGTCCAGGAGCTGCGGCACCAGGGCATCAAGGCCGGCCTCTTCCGGCCCATCACCCTCTGGCCCTTCCCCGTGGAGGACCTGAAGGCGGCCATCCAGGGCGCCCAGCGCATCGTGGTGGTGGAGGCCAGCGCCGGGCAGCTGGAGGACGAGATCCGCCTCGCCCTCAGCAAGGCCGGCGTCCACCAGTTCCCCGAGATCGAATCCGTGCGCCGCATGGGCGGCGTCCTTCCCCAGCAGAGCGAAATCATGACCCGGGTCCTGGGTCGGAAGGAGGTGCTCGCATGAGCAAGGCCAGCGTCTTCTACGACAAGTTCGAGCGCCACTCCCACGGCGAGGGCCTGAAGGGCCACGCCACCCACTACTGCCCCGGCTGCGGCCACGGCCTGGCCCACAAGTACCTGGCCGAGGCCATCGACGAGCTGGGCATCCAGGACCGCACGGTGGCCGTGAGCCCCGTGGGCTGCTCCGTGTTCCTCTACTACTACTTCGATGTGGGCAACACCCAGGCCGCCCACGGCCGCGCGCCCGTGGTGGCCCTCGGCCACAAGTTCGCCAACCCGGAGAGCGTCGTGGTGAGCTACCAGGGCGACGGCGACCTGGCCTCCATCGGCCTCGCCGAGACCGTGGCCACGGCCCAGCTCGGCGCCCCCATCACCGTCATCTTCATCAACAACGCCATCTACGGCATGACGGGCGGCCAGATGGCCCCCACCACGCTGATGGGCCAAACCAGCTCCACCAGCCCCTCGGGCCGCAACGAGTACAACGGCCAGCCCCTGAAGATGGCCGAGCTCATCGCGGGCCTGGACGGCCCCGTCTACGTGGAGCGCGTGGCCCTCTACGACGCCAAGCAGCGCATCAAGGCCAAGAAAGCCATCCACAAGGCCATGAAGCTCCAGATGGAAGGCCGCGGGTATTCCTTCATCGAGGTGCTGGCCGAGTGCCCGACCCACCTGAAGATGAACCCCGAGGACACGGAGAAGTGGGTCAAGGAGTGCATGGAGCCCGTCTATCCGCTGGGCGTAAAGAAGGACCTCACCGTCGATCCCTGGTTCAAGCGGAACGCCCCCTGCTTCAAGGGCGAGAAGATCCTCAGCCTGGCCGGGGCCACCTCGGAGCACCCCGAGCGCCACTGCAAGGGCTTCCCCACGCATCTGGCCCCCAATGACATCTCGCTGAAGCTCGCCGGCTCCGGCGGCGACGGCGCCCAGACGGCGGCCATGCTCATCGCCCGGGCCGCCATCAGCGAGGGCTTCGACGCCACCCACATCCCCAGCTACGGACCCGAGAGCCGCGGCGGTACGTCCTACGCCGATGTCCACGTGGCCGAGGACGAGGTGCTGAACCCCGGGTCGCCCGATCCCCAGGTGCTCATCGCCTTCAACGCCCCCAGCCTGGCCAAGTTCGGCCCCACGGTCCGCAAGGGCGGCTTCGTCATCTACGACAGCTCCGTGGTGACCGACGCCCCCGTGCTGGATCCCAGCATCCGGATGTTCCCCGTGCCCTTCACCGGCATCGCCACCGACCTGGGCAAGGCCGTGGTGAAGAACATCGTGGCCCTGGGCGCCCTCCAGGCCGCCACGAACATCTTCCCCAAGGACACCCTGCTGGGCGCGATCCGCACGGCCCTGAAGGACAAGTGCGCCCTGATCCCCCTCAACGAAGAAGCCTTCGCCTGGGGCATCAAGTCGGTGGAAGCGCTCGACAAATAGGTCCGCAATCCCAGGAGGCAGCCATGACGGACATCGCCATCCAGACCACCCTCAACGCTGAGGAATGGAAGATCGTCATGGCCCTCCGGGAGATCCCGGACAGCCCGCTCCGCGCCAAGGTCTCCGGCCTCCTGGCCGAGCTGGCGCGGTTCATCCAGCAGCCCCGCTGCCTGGGCATGCAGAGTGACGGTTTCCCCTGCGGGAGCCCCCACACCAGCTGCGAGGAATGCCAGCACATGCTGAACGTCCTCGACGATCTGGCCGGGAGGATCCCGCTCCAGGGCTGAAGGCCTTCCGAGGTGGGTTAAGCTGAAGCTCCAACCACCTCGAGGACATCATGACCAAGCTCGCCCGGGCACTGGCCTGCCTGATCGGTACCGCGGCCGTGGTCCAGGCGCAAGGCGCGCCTTCGGACCCCTGGGCCCCTGTCCGCTTCCTGGTGGGGGAATGGCACGGCGCCATCACGGGAGACCAGGGGACGGGAACGGCCACGCGCCGCTACCGCTTCATCCTGAGTGGCCAGTTCCTCCAGGAGCGGAGCATGGCCAGCTTCCCGCCCCAGCCCCTCCACCCCGACGGCACGGTGGCCAGCCATGCAAGTTTCCTGGCCTACGACACCGCTCGGAAGGCCCTGGTGTTCCGCCTCCTGCGCCAGGAGGCGTTCAGCGGCACCTTTGTCCTCTCCCCCACCCAGAGCCAGCCCACCAAGCTGGTCTTCGAAAGCGTGCAGCTGGACAGCGCCGCCACGTCGAAGGCCCGGGAAACCTTCGAACAGATCTCCCCCGAGGCCTATGTGGAGACCTTCGAGGTCGCCGAGGCCGGAAAGCCGTTCTCGGTCCGGAGCCGCATCCAATTCAAGCGGCGTCAGCCCTAGCCGGTGATCTTCTTTTGGATCTAGCCATTAATCGCTATTTTCATACCGTGAGCATGACAAACAGCGGCATTTGACGGCGGGTCTTGGAAAAGGACTTGCAGGACATCATCGGGTCCGCATATTTCCATCTGCGCCACCGTCTCCCCCCCGCTCCGCCGACAAGGCCCGGCTCTCGAACCGTCGCCAGGCCCCTTCCCTCTGGGTGGCGTGATCTGAACCTCCCACAGGGCCCCCGGGCCGCTTCGCCTGCGACATGCGGGCCGAGGGGATTCTGTGCCCGTGCTTCTTCCACTCCCTATTCCAGGAGGCATTGCCATGCGCAAGCAACTGCTGTCCTCCCTGCTGGCCCTGGCCGCCGCGATACCCTTCGTCACGTGCGGCGGCAGGTTCGGCGTCGACAAGGAAGGCAACCGAACCCTCGTCCTGCTCCACACCACGGACGAACATTCCCGCCTGCTCGGCGTGGGCCCAGAGGTCGACGGCTACCCGGCCCTCGGCAAGTCCCCCCAAGGGAAACTGGTGGGGGGCATCGCCCGGCGTTCCTCCATCCTCGCCGCAGAGCGGAAACGCGCGGACGTCCTGCAAGAGAGCAGCCTGACCCTCTCCTCGGGCGACAATCTCATGGGCACCCTGTTCCAGGCCGCCTCCACCACGGCCTCGCCGGACTACCGGGCCCTCAAGGCCCTGGGCTATGACGCCACCACCCTGGGCAACCACGAATTCGACGCGGGCCCCGCCTACCTGGCCGGCGCGCTCTACGCGGCCCAGGCCCAGGGCGGGATGGTTCCCATCATCGCCAGCAACATCCACTTCTCCGGGGATGCGTCAGCGCCCGACGCAGCCCTGGCCAGCCTCTACGATCCCACCGGCCAGGACGCCACCAAGCCCATCCGGCCCTACCTGGTGATCCGGGCCACCAACGGGCTGAAGGTCGGCATCCTGGGCGCGCTGGGGACTGTCCCGGCCGCCGTCGCTCCCCTCAAGGCCCCCGTCTCGTTCACCGTGCCGGAAGATCCCAACCAGGAACTGCAGACGCGGGTGGACGAGCTCCGGAACACCGAGAAGGTGGATCTGGTGGTTCTGCTGGCCCATGCGGGAACGGAACCCGACACCCCCGAGCTGGGCGAGAGCTACCAGATCGCCCGGAACATCGCCGGCATCGACGTGATCCTCAGCGGCCATGCCCATGTGACCACTCCGCCATTCCTGGTGGCCAACGCGACCACCGGGAAGAACGTGATCATCGTGGAACCCGGCTGGAACGGGGAGGCCGTGGAGCGGCTCGTGCTCAAGGTCAGGCAGGACGGGACCGTCCAGATGGATGCGGAGCAGACCACCCTGATCCCCGTGGATGACCGCACCCCCGCCGATCCCAGGATGAGGGACCTGGTGGACGAGGCCATCCAGGCCCTCGAAACCCCCGAAGAATGGACCGGCGCCGGCCAGTCCATGCTCGAGCGGACCCTCAGCGACATCGAGGGCGCCCCCGTGGTGAACGATCCGAAGGCGACCGGCGACCTGTTCTTCCGGAAGCTGGGCGCCACCACCTTCGAGCTGAGGACCAGGCCCCGCAAGGAGACTGGCATGCTCCGCCTCGCGGCCGACTCGATCCTCGCCGAGGCCGAAGCCTCCGGCGGGCCCACCCACGTGAGCCTCACCTCCTACGGCAACGTCCGGGACGGCATCCACCTTGGCTACAGCGGCACCATCGCGATGTCCGACGCCTTCAGGGTCTACCCCATGGGGCTGGGCCCCGATGCCCTGGGACACGACACCCCAGGCTACGGACTGGTGCGCGTGGCCATCCCCGCCATCGAGCTGAAGGCCATCCTCGAGGTGACCGCCACCTATCCCTTCGTATCCATCGAAGGCGCGGACCAGTACGTGCTGCCCTCTGGCGTCTCATTCACCTTCGATACCTCCCGTCCCGTCTTCGATCCGGCGGACCCGGGCAATCCCGCCAAGGGGCGGGTCACCCGGATCGCCTTCGCCAGCAACCACGCGGCCCTGGACACCTTCGACTTCCCGATCTTCGATTTCACCTATTCGCCAGTCGGATGGCTGAACGCGGACTATCCCTACATGCCGGTGGTCGTGGCCACGGACGTGTACCTCGCCCTGATGGCCCAGACCCTGGGGCTTGCCTACTGGCTGCCGGACGCCACGGCGGCGGATTTCGCCGGCGGGACCAACCTGGTGACGAACATCGGCCAGGTGATGCTCTTCCGGTCCACGGACGGCTCCTCGATCAAGGCCTACGAGGCCTTCGCGAAGTACGTGCGTGCCCAGTGCCAGGCCAATGGCGGCGTTCTCCCCTCCCGCTACGATGACTTGTCGGCCGAGGGAGCGGCGCCCAGGCGGGCCATCGGCACCGGCCCCGGCACGGAGTGACCCCCTGGTTGAACCCATCCGTCAGGATTGATAGGGAAACCGCAGGAGAATCCCCTCTCCTGCGGTCTTCGCCATTCGAGCCTACAACCCGCCCCGCAGGTTCGCGATGGTGCGGAGACCCCCGTCATCGGAGGGCCTCAGGAGGGCCACCAGCCGACCCTCGTGCAGGGCCCGCAGGGGCGCGCAGGGATCGGGGAAACCTTCGGGCATGGGCCAGGTCGCCGGCACCGTCTCTCCGGCCGGAATGACCCGGCCGTGGGCCAGATGATCGGCCTCCACGTCGGACAGCAGGCGCGTTGGGCACCAGGACAGCAGGTCTTCGCCGGTGAGCAGGCGCTCCCGGCCTTCGCCGGGATCCGCCCAGGGGCCGATGGCCGTGCGATGCAGCGCGGTCAGGTGGGCACCGCAGCCCAGGGCGCGGCCCAGGTCCCGGGCCAGGCTGCGCACGTAGAAGCCGCCGCGGCAGGTGAGTTCCAGGGTGCTGCGGCCAAGCTGACCCGGGCGTAGGTCGTGGGAGATCCACCGTGCGCAGAGCAGGAAGACCCGGCAGGGCTTCATCACCACGTCCTCGCCCCGATGCGCCTTCTTGTAGGCCGATTCGCCATCGATCTTCTTGGCGCTGGTGGCCGGGGGCACCTGGTCCGTCCAGCCTAGGAAGGGCACCAGGGCTGCGTCCAGGGATGCAGGCGTCAGGTGCGCGGCCGGGACCTCCGACACGGGCTTCCCGTGCAGGTCGCAGGTATCCGTCTCCATGCCCCAGGCGACTTCGGCCACGTAGGTCTTGGGCAGGGGATGCATCAGCTCCATGAGGCGGGTGGCCTGGCCCGCCATCACCAGCAGCAGGCCATCCGCGAAGGGATCCAGCGTGCCGCCGTGGCCCAGGGCCAGCTTCTTCTGTCCGGCCTCGAAGGCCCGGCGCTTGAAGCCCCGGATCACGTCAAAGCTGCTCTGGCCCACGGCCTTGTGGACGAGGTGGATGCCCGGTTCGATCATTCAAGATTCCGCGGGGTCCGCAGCCTCGGGATCCGCGGGCCGCGCGGCCCGTTCCCTCTCGATCTCCGCCAGCAGGGTCTCCATGTGGTTGCCTTCCTCCAGCGTGCCGTCCGGGAAGAACCGCAGCTCGGGGACCCGGCGCATCTTGAGGCGGGAGGCCAGCTGGCTGCGCAGGAACCCGGCAGCGCGGCCGAGGGCCTTGCGGGTGAGGGCGTCCTGGGCCTCCTGGTCGCCGCCGTTGGGGGGCAGCACCGTGAAGTACACCTTGGCCACGCTGCGGTCCGGCGAGAGGCGCACGGCGGTGAGGGTGAGGAATCCGAGCTCCGGGTCGCGGAGCTCGCGCTGGATCAGGTTCGACAGCAGGAAATGGATCTGGTCTTCGAGGCGTTCAGGGCGCTGCATGGGCTTCCTTCCGCCCCCATTCTACCGGGCTCGGAGGTGTTAGCCTTCCTCGATGGCCGACTGGTTCGAAACCTGGTTCGACGAGGACTATGCCCTGCTCTACGCGCACCGGGACGCGGAGGAGGCCAGTTTGGCCGTGGCCCTGGCCCTGCGCGAGGCCCCGGAGCTGGCGCGCGGCCCCGTGCTGGACCTGGGCTGCGGTGCGGGCCGTCACCTGGAGGTCCTGCGGCGGACCAACCCGCAGGCCTTCGGCATGGATCTCTCCGCCGCCCTGCTCCGCCGGGCTGCCGCACGGCTTCGACCCTGGCTCCTCCGCGGTGACATGCGCGCCCTGCCGGTGAAGGACGGGGCACTCTCCGGCGCCTGCCTCTGGTTCACCCCCTTCGGCTACTTCTCCGATGCCCAGAACCGTGCGCTGATGCTGGACCTCGGGCGTGTCCTCCGCCCTGGCGGCGCGCTCCTCATGGACTACCTCAATGCGGGGCTGGTGGCGCGCGAGCTGGTGCCCGAGGACACGCTGGAACGCTCGGGCGTTCGGGTCCAGAGCCGCCGCGCCATCGAGGGCGGCCGCATCGTGAAGCGCATGACGATCACGCAAGTGGACACAGGCGAGACCCGCCAGGTCCTGGAGAGCGTGCGCCTCTACCAGCCCACCGACATCGAGGCCCTGGCCACCGACGCTGGGCTGCGGTTGCGGACCGTGAAGGGCACCTACGCCGGAGGCTCCTTCACCGAGGACAGCCCCCGCTGGATCGGCCTCTTCGAGAAGCTTCCGACAGCTGAGAGCTGAGAGCTGACAGCCGATAGCTGACAACCGCATCTTCCGTCAGAATGGATCTTTCCAAGAGCAAGGAGCAGCCATGGGCTTCCAGTCGGTGCGGGATCTCAATGTGAAGGGCCATCGCGTCTTCCTGAGGGCGGACCTCAACGTGCCGCTCAAGGAGGGCCACATCACCGATGCCACCCGGATCCGCGAGACGCTCCCCACGCTGAAGTGCCTGCTGGAGGGCGGCGCCTCCGTGGTGCTCGCCTCCCACCTGGGCCGCCCCGAGGGCAAGGGCTTCGAGGCCGCCTTCAGCGCCGCCCCCGTGGCCGCCTGGCTGAAGGAGCAGGGCTTCGACTGCCGCCTGGCCAGCTACGTGAACGGCGAGGCCGTGGAGGCCGAGGCCGAGGCCCTGAAGCCCGGCCAGGTCCTGCTGCTGGAGAACCTGCGCTTCGAGAAGGGCGAGACGAAGAACAAGGAGGACTTCGCCGCCAGCCTGGCGAAGCTGGCGGACACCTACGTGAACGACGCCTTCGGCGCGGCCCACCGGGCCCACGCCTCGGTGAGCGGCATGGTCGCGCACTTCCCCAAGGACCGCGTGGCCGCGGGCTTCCTCATGGAGAAGGAGCTGAAGGCCCTCGGGAAAGTCACGGAGAACCCGGACAAGCCCCTGGTGGTGATCTTCGGTGGCGCCAAGGTGAGCGACAAGATCGAGCTCATCCAGAACTTCCTGGGCAAGGCCGACGCCATCCTCGTGGGCGGGGCCATGAGCTACACCTTCCTCAAGGCCCAGGGCTTCCAGATCGGCAAGAGCCTCTGTGAGGAGGACAAGCTGGAGCTGGCCCTGGACCTGCTGAAGCAGGCCGAGGCGAAGGGCACGCGCCTGCTGCTGCCCCTGGACCACGTGACGGCCGCCGAGTTCAAGGAGGACGCGGACTGCGCCATCACCGTGGACCAGAACATCCCCGCGGACCGCATGGCCCTGGACATCGGACCCGAGACCGTGGCCGCCTACGCCGGGGAGATCCGCGCCGCCAAGAGCCTCCTCTGGAACGGCCCCATGGGCGTCTTCGAGATGGCCTCGTACGCCGCTGGAACCCTGAGTGTGGCCGAGGAGCTGGCCGAGGCCGCCGGCAAGGGGGCCTTCGTGCTGGTGGGCGGTGGCGATAGCGTGGCCGCCGTGAACAAGGCCGGGGTGGCCACCCGCATGAGCCATGTTTCCACGGGGGGCGGCGCCAGCCTGGAGTTCCTCAGTGGCCTGGAACTGCCCGGCGTCGCGGCCCTTCAGCGCTGAACAACCCCAGGGCAGGACATGCCCAGTCCGTGAATCACTGGTAGCCTCTAGGTCTCCCCCAGCGGATTGCCGCGCCCTGCTGCCGTCGACCGGCCCTGTGCCACTCAGGAGGTTTCCATGCGCTTTGTCGTCGCCAACTGGAAGATGAATTTCCTGTCCAACCAGGCCCGCAACTTCTGCGAGGCCTTCCTGGCGGATTACGCCCCATCGCCCTCGGTGACGGCTGCCATCGCCCCGCCCTTCCACCTCCTCCGGCCGGTGGCCGACAGCCTCCGGAGCCGCCAGGTACGGGTCTTCGGGCAGAACGGCCACGCGGAACCCAAGGGCGCCTACACGGGCGAGATCTCCATGGCCCAGCTGCAGGACTGCGGCTGCTCGGGGGTGATCCTGGGCCACAGTGAGCGCCGCCAGCTCTTCGGGGAAACCGACGAGGCCCTGGTAGCCAAGGTGAAGGCCGCCCGGGACTGGAATCTGCTCCCCCTGCTCTGCGTGGGCGAGACCCTCGAGGAGCGGAAACAGGGCCGGACCCTGGAGGTTCTCGGCCGCCAGCTCTCCATCCTGGCGAAGACCGGCCCCACGCCCCTCTGGGTGGCCTACGAGCCGGTGTGGGCGATCGGCACGGGCCTCCGCGCGGAAGTTGGGCAGATCCGCCAGGCCCACGGGTTCATCAACACGAAGATCGCTGAACACATGAGCCTGAATTTCGGCCCGGTACCCATCCTCTACGGCGGCAGCATCACCCCCGAGAACTTCCCAGAGCTGCTGGAGATCCCCGAGGTGGCCGGCGGTCTCGTGGGCGGCGCCAGCCTGGATCCCGCCAAGTTCGGCGCCCTGGTGAAGCAGGCGGGCTGATCAATCCCGATCGAGGAAGCGGCCCGCCACCTCCAGGGCGAGCCCCATCAACCCGGCGGCCGTGAGCCATGAAGGCGGCGCGCCGGTCTGCGGCTCGAGATCCAGGCCGGCCGCGGGCTGCGGCGCCTGGGCCCGCCGGGCCTCCTTCAGGTCCTCCAGCTCCCGTGCCCGTGCACGGTCCAGGCCACCACCCGCGATGAAGGCGAGCAGGCGGCGCAGCTCGTCGCGGTCGAACCAGAGACCGTGGGCCTTGCAGACATCCAGCACCACACCGGACCGCCGGGCGTAGTTCACCCGGTTCATGCGCTGCCCGCAGGCGGGACAAGGACGGTACTGCACTGGCTCCAGCGCCGCGGCGGACGAGAGCGGCGGCGCCGGAAGGGCTCCCAGCACGGCACCTTGGCGCTCCCGGCTGGCGCCCAGCTGCTCGAACACGGTCCGGTCCAGCCACAGGCCGCCGCAGGCCAGGCAGCCCTGCGTGTCGAGGCCTCCGACCTGGCTGGCGGCAAGCGGCTTCGCGCAGGCGGGACAGGGGGACCCGTCGGCCACGGTCGGCGTCCTGGGGACCATCGCCGCGCCGCAGGAAGGGCAGTGGTCCGCCGAGAGCGGCACCAAGGCGAAACAGGCGGGGCAGGCCACCGTGGCGAGTTGGGCGTGGCAATAGGGGCACTGGGGCACGTCCGGCGGGACCGGTGCGCCGCAGCCGGGGCAGCGGAGGGCCTTGGCTTCCATCAGTCCTGCTTCGGTTCGGGCTTAGAAGGCGCGGGCTCATCCTTCTTGGCAGCGGGCTCCTGATAGAAGCGCTGCTCCGCCAGCCGCATCCAGTGGAACTCGGAGGAAAGTTTCTGCACCACGACGCGGGCGAAGCCCTTGGCCTCCTCCTCGCGGATGCGGCCGTCATCGTCCCGCGAGCCGGGCGGCAGCGGATCCATGGCCTCGACCACCTCGGAGGGCTCGATGGCCTCGGTCCATAGCGGTTCAGGGTTCCCCGGCTGCACCAGCCGGACTTGGGCCCGGACCACCTGGGGACGATAGCCCAGCCGGTCCCGGGTGTTCTGCTGCGCCATGGCCGCCTGGCTGCCGGCCCAAAGCCCCCAGAAGAGCCCGTCCACGACGCCCCAGCCCCGGTTGCCCGAAGCGGCGCTCAGGGCGCCCACGGAGGCCCCCACCGCCACGCCCACTGCCGTGGGACTGGGCTGGCCAGGGGCAGGAGAGACATCCCGGATATCCACCTGGAGTTCCGCCGACCCCACCGGCGGCTTCACGCCCTCGGGCACCACCACCACGCGGGTGGCCAGATGGGCTCGCAGCGCCGAGGCGTATTCCTTCTGGAAGGACTCCCGGTCCGCCAGGCCCGACGGCAGGCTCACAGACACGCTCACGGGACCGGGCTGTCGCCGGAAGGCCTCCACCTCGGGGCGGACGCAGCCAACGGCCAGCGAGAGAGGAACGAGGAGCAGGATGGGGGCGCGCCGCATGGGACCTCCGCGCCCAAGTCTGGGGGCGCCTGCGCCCTGTGTCCAGGCGCTCGTCCCACCTGGGCGCTAGAATCGAGCTTCCCTGCGAGGCCGCATGCTCATCCTCATGGAACCCACCGCCACCCGTGAAGAGGTCGGCGAAGTCATGGCCCTGCTGGAATCCGCCGGTATCCGCTGCCAGGTGAACGAGACGCCGGAGGCCCTCAGCATCGTGGCGCCGAACGCCTCCAAGGCGCTGAAGCCTGATCGCATCGAGCCCATGGCGGGCGTGCGCCGGGTGGTGCCCATCACCAGTCCCTACAAGCTCGCCAGCGCGGACGCGGCCGCAGGCCGCACGGTGGTGGACGTGCGTGGCGTGAGGATCGGCGGGCCCGATCTGGTGCTGGTGGGGGGTCCTTGCGGCGTCGAGAGCCGGGAGCAGCTCTTCACTGTGGCCCGCTACGTGGCGGAAGCCGGCGTGAAGCTCCTCCGGGCCGGCGCCTTCAAGCCCCGGACCAGCCCCTACGCCTTCCAGGGCCTGGGCATGGAGGGCCTGCGCCTGCTGGAGGAGGTCCGGGCCGAGTTCGACCTGGGCATCGTGACCGAGGCCACGGAAGTCGAAACCTTCGACGATGTGGAGCGCAGCGCGGACATGGTTCAGATCGGCGCGCGCAACATGCAGAACTTCGCCCTGCTGCGCAGGGCCGGGCGCAGCGAGAAGCCCGTGCTCCTCAAGCGGGGTCCCGCCGCCACCCTGGAGGAATGGCTCTACGCCGCGGAGTACGTGCTGGGCGAGGGCAACCGCAACCTGGTGCTCTGCGAGCGCGGCATCCGCACCTGGTCCGATCACGCCCGCAACACGCTGGATGTGAGCGTGGTCCCGGCCGCGAAGGCCCTCACGCACCTGCCGGTCATGGTGGATCCGAGCCATGCCACGGGGCGACGCGACCTGGTGATCCCCTGCGGCCTGGCGGGCGTGGCCGCAGGTGCGGATGGCCTCCTGGTGGAGACCCACTGCAACCCCGAGAAAGCTCTGAGCGACGGGCCGCAGGCCCTGCTGCCCTCGGATTTCATCCGCCTGGTGGAGCGGGCCAGGGCCGTGCACCAGGCCCTGCGGGCTCCCAGCCTCACAGGGCTCTGGATGTAGGTTCCGCCCTGTGAGAGACTAGGAGGTTCGGAGTTTCCATGAATGGCCTCGCCCTCGCACTTCTGATCCTCTTCGGTGTCCTGCTCATCGGGACGATCCTGCTGCAGCCCGGCACCAAGGGCGGCCTCGGCGCCTCCTTCGGCGGCGGCGGCGCGAACTCCGCCTTCGGCGCCCAGGGCGCCACGCCCTTCCTCTCCAAGGCCACGTACTGGCTGGCCGCCGGCTTCCTGGGAACCACGCTGCTCATCGAAGTGATGATCATCCGCGGGAGCCGCTCCGTGCTGGAGAAGATCTCCGACAAGCCCGCGGCCACGGCGCCCGCGCCCGCTCCCGCCGTTCCCCTTCCCGCGCCCGCGCCCTCGCACGCGACCGAGAAGAAGTAGGTCCTCCCCGCGCGAAACCGGGCATTGACCGCGTCCGCGCTTTGGGTGAAGATGGTTGTTCCACGTGCCCGCGTGGTGAAATTGGTAGACACGCCATCTTGAGGGGGTGGTGGCCACAAGCCGTAGCAGTTCGAGTCTGCTCGCGGGCACCAAACGAAACGAGCGCCATCCGGCGCTCGTTTTTTGGTTTCAGGCTGGAGGCGGACGCCTACCGGAACACTTCGGTCAGCTTGATGCCGCCGCCGCCCTCGGTGCCGCCGGCCAGGAGCACGTCGCCCGACAGCAGGCGCGTCGCCGTGTGGCGGTAGCGGGTGGTCAGGTTCGAGGTCAGCAGGGTGCTCTTGGACAGGAGCGGATCGAACACTTCGAGCGTGGCCGACGCGAGGGAGCCCTCGCCCTGGGTCCGCCCGTGGGCCAGGAGGATCCGCCCATCCGTAAGAAGGGTGGCCGTGTGGTGGCTCCGGGGCCGGAGCATGCTCCCCGCGGCGGCGAAGGTTCCCGTGGCTGGATCGTAGATCTCCAGGGAGGAGGACACATCCGTGTCCGGCAGGTCCGGCGTGGTCCCTCCGGCGATCAGGACGCGGCCATCCGGCAGTGGCGTCGCCGTGTGCCCGTACCTGGCCTGGGCCATGCTCCCTGTGGGCGTGAACGTGCCCGTGGCGGGGTCGTAGAGCTCGGCGGAGGCCCAGGTCAACTCCGGGCATCCGTACAAGCAGGTGCTGTTCCGCCCGCCGGCGATGAGCACCTTCCCGTCCGGCAGGCGAGTCGCCGTGTGGCCGGTCCGGGGTGAAGCCATGGACCCCGACGGGGTGAACGCACCCGAGGCGGGGTTGAAGATTTCCGAGGTGGACGTGGCGTAGACATCCGAACCCGTGGCGGGCAGCCCGCCTGCCAGCAGGACGCGCCCATCCGTCAGCTCCGCCGCCGCGTGGAGCATCCGGGTGGCCGTCAGGGTCCCCACCGCACGCGGGCCGGTTCCGGCCTCGTAGACCTGGGCGGTGGACAGGACGCTCGTGCCGTAGACACCTCCCGTCAGCAGCACGCCACCCCCCGGGAGAACCGAGGCCTGGTGGGCCCAGCGCCTGGTCCCGAGGTCGCCGGCCGGGATGAAGGCCCCTGAGGAGGGCAGGTACCGCTCGAGCTGGCTGGACTCCATCCCGCCCGCCAGCAGCACGCTGCCGTCCGGCAGCAGGGTGGCGCTGTGGTCCGAGCGGGTGAACTGGGCGGGGGCGGCCGGGACGAGGCTGGCCAGGTATGCGGAGACCGTCACGGGCGCCTCGGCGACGGCCCCGGGGACCTGGCTGCTCGTGGCCCGGAGGTGGTAGGTCCCGGCCGTGAGTGGCGCCTGGTACCGACCACTGGCGTCCACCGTGCCACCCTGGGGCTCCACCACCGAGAAGGCTGCCGGAACCGCATGACCCTGGGCGTCCTCCGCCCACACCTGCAGGGCGCCACCCACCTTGATGTCGCTGGTGGCGGGTAGGAGCTTCAGCGCGACGGGAGCCGGGGTTGCGACGGCGCCGGAGCCCCCGCCGCCGCAGGCCCAGATGGTGGCCAGCCCTGCCCCCACTCCGAGGAACACCAGCGTCGAACGGAATGCCTCAGCCATAATTTTCATCATTCATCCATGAAAAAAGAATGATTCTAATGCGGGTCGAACGTTCCGAATACCCCCAATTTCGCTGCCAGGAACTCGCCGTCTCGCCTGCGAACCGTCCGGGCGGCCGGGCCCCTGAATGGTAGGGTCTGGGTATGTCCTGGCCTCCCGCCCCCGCCCTTCTCGCCCCCCTGGCTCCCTGGTTCGAAACCTCCCGACGGGACCTGCCCTGGCGGGCCGCGGACCTCGACGCGCCCCATCCGGATCCCTATGCGGTTTTGGTTTCCGAGCTGATGCTCCAGCAGACCCAGGTGGCCACGGTGGTCCCCTACTTCAAACGCTGGATGGATCGCTTTCCCACGCCGCAGGACCTCGCGGAAGCTGATGAGGACACCGTCCACAAGGCCTGGGAAGGCCTCGGCTACTACCGCCGCGCACGGTTCCTGAAGGCCGCCGCTGGGAGCATCGCCGCCGAGGGCTGGCCCCGCGATCTGGTGGGACTCACTGGCCTCCCTGGCCTGGGGCCCTACACCGCCGCCGCCGTGGGATCCATCGCCTTCCAGTGGCCCGCGCCCGCCCTGGATGGCAATGCCTTCCGGGTCCTGGCCCGGCTGCTGCTGATCGAGGGCGATCCCAAGGCGCGGGCCGGGGACCTGCGCACGTGGCTCGCCCCTGCCCTCGTGGCCCATGGTCCCTCGCGCCTGACCCAGGCCCTCATGGAGCTGGGAGCCACGGTCTGCGCGCCCGTCGCTGGCTGCGGATCCTGCCCCCTGGCGGAGATCTGCGGTGCCCGACTGGCCAGCCGAACGGCGGAGATCCCGCCCGTGGCGAAGCGGGCAGTACCGAAAGCCTCGGCCCTCTGGCTGGTGGCCATGGAAGCCGAGGGCCACATGCTGCTCCATGCCCCCGCCGCCAGTGGCCTGCTGGCTGGTCTATGGCGCTGGCCAACACTCGATGCGGAGGCGATCCCAGCAGGCAGCGTGGCCTCCGAGGCACCGGCCCTCGTCGCATGGCCCGGCTGGACCCAGGTCTACACCCATCGCCGTGAGGCCGTGAGTCCCCTGTACCTGCGCCTCGAGGCACGCTTCGAGGCCGCAAAGAGCCTGCGCTGGGTCCCCGTGGGCGACCTCACCCGCCTTCCCTTCGGAAAGCGGGATCAGCGCCTGCGGGACCTGCTGGCCACCCCCGGCCAGGCGCCCCTGGAGGCGCCGGACTCCGCCCTGCTGATCCAGAACCTGTCCAAGGCCTAGGAGGAAACCCCATGCCGATCCTGCGCCCCTACGGCTCCACCGGCATGGCTGTGAGCCTCCTGGGCTTCGGGGCCGGCCACATCGGCGATCCGGCTTTCGGCGAAAAGGACTGCGGCGCCTTCCTCCATGGCCTGCTGGACGCGGGCGTCACCCTGCTGGACACCGCCCGGGGCTACGGGCTTTCGGAAGAGCGCATCGGGCGGCACCTGGCCGGGCGGCGCGGCGAATTCATCCTCTCCACCAAGGTGGGGTACGGCGTCGAAGGGCTGGAGGACTGGACCCATGCCTGCGTGGCCGCGGGCGTGGACCGGGCCCTGAAGGTCCTCCGCACGGACCACCTCGACATCGTTCACCTGCACTCCTGCCCCCGGGAGATCCTCGCCCAGGGCGGCGTCATCGAGGCCCTCGAGCAGGCCAAGGCCGCCGGGAAGATCCGGGCCATGGCCTATTCGGGCGAGAACGAGGCCATGGCCTTCGCCCTGGCTTCCGGGCGCTTCGATGGGGTGCAGTGCTCGCTCAACCTCTGCGACCAGAGGGTCCTGGGCGACACCCTTTCCGTCACCCGGGCTCAGGGTCTGGGACTCATCGCGAAGCGTCCCCTGGCCAATGCCCCCTGGCGCTGGGCCGAACGTCCGGCGGGAGAATATTGCGAAGTCTACTGGGCGCGCCTGAAGGCCATGGGCCTTGATCCCGGGGACCTGGACTGGCCAGAGCTGGCCCTGCGCTTTGCCGCCTTCCACGTAGGCATGTCCAGCTGCATCGTCGGCACCACCAAGCTTGAGCACCTGAAAGCCAACTTCCGCCTTCTCGAGAAGGGGCCCCTTCCGGCGGACCTGGTGGCCGCCATCCAGGCTGCCTTCGCCGCCTGCGACGACGGATGGGACGGCCAGATCTGAAGTCCCGGCCTCCGATCCAGGTCAGGAGGCTTGGACCCGGTGCAGCCCCTGCGGCGTGATCCGCAAGTCCAGAGGGGGCAGGCCCATGTCTCTCAGGGCGGCTTCGGCGGTTTCCCGCATGCCATCCTTCACCACCAGCAGGCAGCAGCCGCCCCCGCCGGCGCCGCAGGGCTTCATGCCAGCGTACCAGCCCTCTCGATGGCCACGGTCGCGCACGGCGCGCATGGTGTCCGTCTCCACCGCCGGGGAGAGCCGCACCCGGGCCTGCCCCTCGCGCTCCAGCAGGGCGGCCACCGCGGCGGGGTCCCCAGCCAGGGCCGCGGCCATGTCCCAGGCGATCTCCCGGATCTCAGCCAGGGCCTGGCGGGTCTGGCGGTCACCCTCGACGAAGCGCTTGTAGGCTTCCCAGTTGGTGAGGCCCGAGTGGTGGGGCCTGCCGGTGTAGAACACCACCAGGTCCGCCAGCAGGCCGGGATGGGGCTCCAGGCGCTCCCAGCGGGGCTCCGGGCCGTCCCAGTGCAGGGCCAGGGCCCCGCCCAGGGCCGCCGGATAGTAGTCCTGCCAGCCCGCCGGAGCTTGAAGCTCCCGACTTTCCAGGTCCCTTAGAATCGGCACCTTGCGGGCCAGACTTTCACCGGCTTCCTCGCCAATGGCGGTGCCCAGCAGGCCCACGCCAAGGCAGGAGGACACCCCCAGGCCCGAACCCTGCGGCACGGGGCTGTGGATGGACAGGGCCGTCGGCGGCACACCCGAGGCGTCCAGCACTCGCCACACCCAGGACAACCCTTCCGGCGGTTCCGTCGGCCAGGCGCCGAAGGCAAGATCGATCGCCAAGTCCCGGCTGGTGATCCGGTGGCCGGCTCCGCCCCGCCTCACCTCCAGCTCGACCCACAGATCCACGGCGGCGTTCACGGTGACACAGCCGCCCATCATGGCGTAGATGGGCCAGAGATCCAGGGTTCCGCCCGCGAAATCAATGCGGACGGGGACCCGCCAGCTTTCGACGCTCATGCGCTCAGAGTCCCAGGTCGCTCAGTTCCTGCTGGGCCGTGCGGGCCTCGGCGCTGCCGGAGAACCCATCCACCAGCTCGCGGAAGGCCTTCACGGCCGCCGGCTTGAGGCCCTGCTTGAGCAGGCACTGGGCTCGCTTGAGCTTGGCGGGCAGGAACTGGGAGGAGGCCGCATGATCCTTGATGATCCGCTCGAATGCCTGCTGGGCCTTGTCGTAGGCCCTCAGGTTGTAGTGGGAGAGGCCGAGGAAGAACAGGGCGTCGGGACGCTTCGCGCTCTGCGAGTGGTTCTTCAGGAAGAGGTTGAAGCCTTCGGCGGCCAGCGGATAGTTGCCGCGGTTGTAGTCCAGCACCGCAGCGTTGAAAGCGCGCTCCTCGTCGGACACTTGCGCGGGTTGGCCCTCGGCGGCTGCGGGCCGCGCCGCCGCCCCTCGGGGCATGCTGTTCAGGCGGTTGTTCAGCACCCGCGTGGTGTCCTGCACCTGGCGCAGGCTCTCCTGCAGATCGGCCTGGAAGCGGCGGTCCTGGCCACGGGCCTCCTGGGCGGCCTTCTGCTCGGCCTCGGCGCGTTTGTTGCCGTCCTCGACCTGCTGGCGCAGCTTGAAGACCTCGAGCTTGAGGTCGCCGACTTCCTGCTCCACGCGGCGGAGCTGGTCTTCGGAACTGCAGCCAACGGCGAGGATCGCGGCCAGGACGGGGAACAGCATCGCGCGGGCGCTCATGGGGACTCCGGGACTTTCTTCATCCTAAACGAAAAGCGGGGGCCGAGGCCCCCGCTTCGCGTCCTTCGGAACGACTACTTCAGCTTGAACTCGCCGCGGCGGTTCTGGCTCCAGCAGGCCTCCTTGGCCTCGGTGCAGAGGGGCTTCTCCTTGCCATAGCTGATGGTGGTGAAGCGGGCCTCGTCCACGCCCAGGGTCTTCAGGTAGGCCAGGGCGGCGGCGGCGCGGCGGTTGCCGAGGGCCAGGTTGTACTCGTTGGTGCCGCGCTCGTCGCAGTGGCCTTCGATCTCGACCTTGGCGGCGGGGTAGGCCTTCATGAAGTCGGCGATGCCCTGGAGCAGCGCGCGATCGTTCTCCTTGATGTCCGACTTGTCGAAGTCGAAGTGGATGGTCTTGAGGGCGGCCTCGGCGGCGCGCTTGAAGGCGGCAGCCTTCTCAGCCTCGGCGGCCTTGCGGGCGGCTTCCTCGGCGGCGGCCTTCTCGGCGGCGGCCTTGCGGGCGGCTTCCTCGGCGGCGGCCTTCTCGGCGGCGGCCTTGTCAGCGGCATCCTTGTCGGCCTTGGCCTTGTCCCAACCCTCGTACCAGCCCGTCACCTTGTGCTGGTTCTCCTTGGCGTCCTTCGCGTTCACGTAGGGGTTGGTGTCGCGGGCCTTGCCATCCTTGAACGCCTGGTAACCCTCGTTGAACGCCGCCTGGGTCTCGGCCTTGATCTCTTCCGCGGTCTTGGGGGGCTTGCAGGCGAGGCTGCCGAGCGTGAGCACGATGGCAGCGGGGACGAGGTAGGTTCCGTATCTCATAGGGTTGTTCCTCCTGGATGAGCCTGAGTATAGATGGACAGTACTCAGGTAAATGCGATTTATTTTTTAACGCGCCCTAGTCCATTTGGGACTCTGGCAACCCGCAAGTTCAGTCATCCGCACCACCTGGCGGCCGGACAGATCTGTGGTGAAGATCTGCATGGAGCCGAAGCGATTGCTGGTGAACACAAGCCGGCGCTCGTCGGGGGACCAGGCCGGCGATTCGGAAGTGCTCACGCCGGTGGTGATCTGATAGGCCTTTCCTTCCCCCAACTTATAGATAAAAAGATCGAACTTGCCCTCGAATCGCGAGACATACGCGATCATGGCGCCGTTGGGGCTCCAGGCCGGGCTGGCGTTGTACAACCCTTCACTGGTCAGGCGGCGGAGGTTGGAGCCATCGTCCTGCATGAGAAACACCTGCGGGCCGCCCTCGCGATCAGAGGTGAACGCGATCTGTGTGCCGTTGGGGTTCCAGCTTGGTTCAGTATTGATGCCATTACCGTCGGTCAGACGCCGTGCGCGTCCCGTGTCCAGGTCCAGCACCATGATGTCGCTGTTGCCGCGCCGATCGCCCTGCACGAAGGCCAAGCGGCGGCCATCCGGAGACCAGGCCGGGGAGGAGACCATGACCCCGGAACCGGTCGCCGGATAGAGCTTCTCGTGGGCGCCATCCCTGCGGCGCTGACCCCAGATTTCGGGCGCCCCGCCCTTGTAGGTCACATAGGCCAGCCGGCCATCGGACGCCACCGTGGGCGACAGGGTGAGGCTGCCGTGGCGCGTGAGCTGCACCAGGTTCGCGCCGTCACGATCGATCTGGAACAGTTCCTTCACTCCAGGTGCTGTCTGGCGGACGAACACCACCCGGCTGGAGGCCACACCGCGCTCGCCCGTCAACCGGGCCACAAGGTCGTCGGCCAGCGCGTGGGCCATTCGCCGCAGGGGAACCATGCGATCCGCCTTGTAGGGCTTGGTGAACACGGCTTTCTCCGCGGCGGTGTCGATCGCGGAGGCTTCAAGCTGCAGGTCCCCCGCAGCCCCCCTCGTGAGACGGACATTCAGCAGCCACTGGGCGCCCGCCTCCTTCCAGGCTTTCACGGGGGCGCCATCGGCGGGCAGCCGCTCCTGCAGCACCGCGAACACGCCGGTCTCGTCGAGATCCCGCTTGAGCACGGCCGTGAATTCCGTGGCGACCTGGCTGTCCTCGATGCCGGAAACCTTCGGCGAAGCCATCCCCAGCACCAGTTTCGCGCTGCTGGATGCGCTCAACACCACTTCGGTCTGCTGGGCCTGGAGCGCCAGCGCGGTCAGCGCGGCCAAGGCGCACAGGAAGGTCCGAATGAAGAATCGAGGCATGGCAGCTCCGGGCCTGGGGAGAGT
This sequence comes from Geothrix sp. SG200, assembly GCF_022808935.1. Lineage (GTDB taxonomy): Bacteria > Acidobacteriota > Holophagae > Holophagales > Holophagaceae > Geothrix > Geothrix alkalitolerans. The sequence goes on along the minus strand of NZ_JAKZFR010000001.1, from coordinate 786,190 downwards.
CCAGCCTATCAGATCAGTCCGCGACATCCGGAGACGGGACCCCATTGAGGCGGCCGATGAGTTCGACGTTGGCCGGCGGAATGGGAAGATGCGCCATCTCCTCCAGGGTGAACCACCCCCAGGCCAGCTCGGTCCGGGGGGCACCCGCCCCATGGACCACGAACGGATGGAGACGCACGGGCCCCTCCAGCGTCGGCAGCGCGGTGGCTGCTTCGGGCTTCATGCCGACCTCTTCCAGGAGCTCCCGGCGAAGCGCGTCGAGGGGAGTCTCCCGGGCCTCCACCTTCCCGCCCGGGAATTCCCACAGCCCCGGCATCACCGGATTCGAGGGCGCCCGGCGCTGGAGGAACCAGCGCCCTCGGGACTGGATCAGGGCCAGCGCCACATCGGTCATTCAAGACCTTCTTCGCTGGCGAACCGGGCGAGCCGATCCGCATACCGGCGGCGGAGCGTTTCCACCCACACGAGCTTCAGCCGGCCGTAGGCGGGCCGAAGGTCCGTCTGCACCCAGGCCTGCAGCTCCGCCACCGAGGCGCAGGTGTCCAGACTGTGGCGAAGCGCCTCGCGAAGGCCTTCATCCACCTGCTGCATGGCCGCGACTGGCGCATAGCTGATGCGGTGGATCGGGGAGACGCCCAGCTCGACGATCCGGGCCCGGTGAAGGGCAGTCCCGTAGCCTTTGTGCTGCCCGAAGCCGTAGCCAGGATGAAGCTCCTCCATGGCGATCATGAGCGCGTCCCGGTGGGCCTTGGCCAGGATGCTCGCGGCCCCGATGGCGCAGCTGATGGCATCCCCGTCCACCACCAGCCGCTCCAGCAGGCCCGTCCCGGGGGCACGGTTGCCGTCCACGAACAGGATGCGGGGACGGATGGAGAGATCCTTCGCCGCCTGCCGCATGGCCATCATGGTGGCCTCGAGGATGTTCTCCCGATCGATCGCCATCGGGTCCATCTCGGCGATGCCGTAGGCGGGGAGGATGGACTTCAGCTCTGCCGCCATGACCTCGCGCTTCTCGGGGTTCAGCTGCTTGCTGTCCCGGACGCCCCTCAGCACATGGGCCCAGCGTCGCACCGTGTCCGCGTCCAGCACCGCACAGGCGGCCACCACCGGCCCGGCCCAGGCCCCCCGGCCCGCCTCGTCCACGCCGCCCCACGGCACCCCCGGCGGAACATTGCCCAGGTCCCAATCCAGGGGATTCATCGGGCCCCGCCCCGCGCCTGCAGATCAAAAGATTCCATCGCCATGCGACCAAGGTACCCCCGAAGGGAATGGATCCCAAGTCCACCGGACGCGCTCCTTTTTTCGAATACACTCGAGCCATCCCCCCTCACGGATGGACCCAGGTCCCAGCCAGACGAAGGAAGACCCATGCGACTGCTGATCCCTCTGCTGCTCCCTTGCCTGGTGGCCGCCACCGCCCTCCTGGGCCAGGAGACCGCCCTGGCCCCGGCCGTGAAGGCCCGCGTCACGGAAGCCAGCTTCGAGGTGGTGGTCGCCCGCCCCGACCCCGCCAAGGACCCCGTGTCCTATGAGAAGGAACTCCCCTGGGACCTGGTCCCCTTCAACCTCCGGAACGATCCCTACATCTCCATCGGAACCGCCTTCGCCGTCTCGAAGAACGAGCTGGTGACGGCTCACCACGTGTTCCGGTCCATCCACGCCTCCAGGGGCTACACCACCTGCTACATCCGCGACGCCAAGCAGAACGTCTGGGAAGTGGACCGCATCCTGGCCCTGGATGAGCAGCGGGACGTGATCCGGTTCTCGGTCAAGGGGCGCACCTTCGACCGGTGGCTGGACCTGCGCCCCGGTTTCCGCGAGAACGAGCCGGTCTTCACCGTGGGGAACGCCTACGGAGAAGGCCTCGTGATCCGGCCCGGCGAGGTGATCGGCACCCTTCCCGAACCCATGAGCGGCGCCTGGAACCTGCTGAAGAGCAGCGCCGGCGTGAATCCAGGCAACTCGGGCGGTCCGCTGGTGGATCCCCAGGGCCGAGTGGTGGGCGTGGTCCTCGGGAAGAAGGACAACATCTGCTATTCCCTGCCCACCGCCGAGCTGAAGGCCATGAAACCCGACAGGGCCGCCTTCTTCAACAAGGTGACCTTCAGCTTCTCCCTCTTCCCCGAGAAATCGAAGGCGCTGGACCGAGTGTTCGATCTCCCCCTGCCGCGCCCGTACTCCGAGCTCAGGCAGGAAATCGCCGCCCGGGAGAAGACCTTCTACATCCAGTCCATGGATGCCCTGTTCGCGAGTCTCCGGGGGGAGCTGTTCCCCGAGGGCGAGGCCAGCGAGGCGGCCATCGGGGACATTCCCACCAGCGGCAAGCCCGAAGTGATCTTCCGCGACACGACCACCAAGACCTGGGCGATCTCGGGCCTGGAATACAAGAAGAACGATCTCCCGAAGAACGGCCGCCTCCTCTATGCCCAGGCCGACAATGTCTACCTCTTCATGCTCCGTCATCCGGACGACGTGGCCGTTGGCGATCTCCTGGCCAAGCCCAGGGTCGCCATGGACCTGCTGCTGAAAGGAGCCCGAGTCACCCGCACCGTGGGCGGGCAGGACATCCGGGTCACCTCCTTCGGAGACCCCTACCAGGTGCAGCCCCATGTAGACCGCCTCGGGCGCCCCTGGCAGCAGGCCATCTGGTTCACACCCTACGATGATGGCTCCGTCCTGACCTACACCACCCTGGTCCCCGGCGGCGTGGTCATGGCCGTCAAGTTCGTGGACTCGTCCAGCCTCATGCCCTGGCTCTACGACCTTCCCAAGTTTCTCGACTACACCTACATCCCCTACGCCGGCGAGCTGCGGGACTGGGTGGAGTACCTGAAGCACCGGGACCGCCTGCCCTCGGCCCTGAAGGACATGGCCTTCGACTTCAAGGAGGGCAAGCACCTCCGCCTGCAGGCGCTCTGGACAAGGCTCGAGCTGGATTCCAGCCAGGTCGAGCTCTCCCCGAAGGCCTTTCTCATCCTGAACATGGGCTTCTCCCGGAAGGGCGGGGATGTGGTCTGGGACCTGCGCCGCGTGAGCATTTCCGAAGACGAGGAAGACAACTACTTCGTCCTGCTGAAGCATCTCCACCCCACGCCGAACATGCCGAATGGCGATCAAAAGAGCTGGAAGGAGATCGCCAAGCAGCGTCACCCCTACACCCGGCGGACCTTCGAAGAGGAGGGTGCCAGCCGCATCGCCGCGGTGCACCAGGCCTTCCTGAAGCCGGGCACGACGAACGCGGACAGTCCCGATCTGTTCACCCTCTACCTGGCCCGGGTGGGCAAGGTGGACGACAAGGAGATGCAGACCCGTCTCCAGGCCCTGCTTCGCGTCATCACCCCCGCGACCGGCGCCTCCGAGGCCCAGGTGGTTCAGGCGCACGCGCCAGCCGCGCACAACGCCGCCAAGTGACCTGCCCGGCGCCGGTCCGCGAGGGCCGGCGCCCGTTCAGCACTTCAGGGATTCCCAGGCGATCAGCCAGGTCAACCCGGATCAGGCCCGAGCTTGGCGCTGCAGGGCAGCGCCAAGTGACAAGGCCTGACCGGGTTGAAGCCAGCTAGCACTTCAGGGATTCCCAGGCGATCAGCCAGGTATCCATCACGCCGCGGAAATGGCTCCTCACGGGTCCCGGCTGATAGATGGCCCGGATGGGCACGTGGACCCACCGCAGCTTCCAGTCGGCCGCCTTCATCGCGATCTCCATCTCGATGGCGAATCCGCGCGACTTCAGCTCCAGCCGATCCAGCACCTTCTTGCGGATCATGCGGAAGCCGCTCTGACTGTCCTCCCAGGTGACGCCGGCGATGCGGCCCAGAGTCCAGGTGCCCAGGGCGTTGGTGCGCCAGCGCTTGGCAGGGATCTTCGCCCGGTCCAGGAGACGCGAACCGATCAGGAAGTCTGCGTCCGGGTGTGAGGCGAGGTGATCCAGGAAGCGCTGAAGGTCGACCGGATCATGCTGGCCGTCCGCGTCCAGGAACAGGTAGAAGTCGAAGGCGTCGGGGCGCAGGCGGGCGATCCCCGCCCGCAGGGCCTGCCCCTTCCCCCCGCCCTGCCCCGGCTCCAGGCGCAGAACCTCGGCGCCATGGGCGGCGGCCACGGACCCGGTGCGGTCCGAGGAACCGTCATCCACCACCAGCACGCGCTGGAGGCCGAATGGCTTCAGGCCCTCCAGCACCGCTCCGATGTGATCCGCCTCGTCGTGGGCGGCGAGGATCGCGGCGATCCTCACCGGCGCCCGCCCCGCTTCACCGGCGCGGAGGGGAGGGCCTGGCCGTAGGACGCCGAGAACGCGATCCGCTGCGTGGTGCCGGCCCGGGAATCCACCGCCAGCCGGTGGGAGCGATCGGGGCTCTCGACCACGGGCACGTCAACCGCCAACACCCGGCCCCGGTCCGCCGCCAGGACCGCAACCGTTCCACCGGGTCCGGGGTCTGCGAGGTACCTCTGAGCCTCGGCGGCGGTCGTGGTGCGCCAGCCGTCCACCGCCAGGATCTCCATGCCGAAGCTGAGGCCTGCCCTGGCGGCGGGGCTGCCGGGAATCACGTTCTGGATGGTGGGTCCATTGGGGGTCAGCACCAGGCCCGTCCAGGATCGGGCCCGTCGCTGGGCCGCAGGGTCCTTGGCCTCTTCGGGGCCGAGGGATTCCCAGGGCGCCCGGACTTCCATCAACAGGCCGAAGGCGCGCTGGAGGGGCGCAGGGTCCAGCTCCGCACGGCCTGAGATGTAGGCGTCCCAGAAGGGCTCCGGGTCATTTCCGGAGAGCTCCCGGAAGGCTTGGCGCACATCCGTATCCGTAAGGCCGGCCTCGCCGTGGCGCGTCCAGAGCAGGGCGAAGAGATCCGCCAGTCCGGCCTTTCCGCGGCTGCCCTCCCGGAGGGTGGCATCCATGAGCCAGGCCACCATCTCGCCCTTGTCGTAGTAGCTGACCGAGCTGTTGGGGCTGAACTCATGCTGCTTGTAGAAGCGGATCCAGGCATCCCAGCTGGACTCCTCCAGACTCTGCTCCAGCCGCCCGGGACGCTGCACCTGCTCGCTCCAGCACTTGGCCAGCTCCTTCGCGGTGTGGCTCCAGGGCACCACGCCGGCCCGCAGGACGATCACGTGCTCCATGTACGACGTGAGCCCCTCGTGGAACCAGAGCATCTTCGTGGGGTTCTCCCGGCTGTAGTCGAAGGGCCCCAGGGCCGGATCGTGAAGCCGCTTCACGTTCCAGGCGTGGAAGAACTCGTGGGCTACGAGCTGATAGAGGGCGAAATAGCCCTCGGGCTTGTCGAAGGCATGGCTGTCGGCGATGAGGCTGGTGCAGTCCCTGTGCTCGAGGCCGCCGCGCAGCTTGGGCGTGAAGGTGACGAAGAAGACGTACCGCTTGAAGGGAAAGCCGCCGAAGATGGCGCCCGCGGCCTCCACGATCTTCCGCGTGGCCTCGGCCATGCGTCCTTCATCGCCGTTGTGCGGCCCGGTGAACACAAGCTCGAAGGTCGTGCCGCCCGTCTTGAAGGTTCGGATCCGGAAGGCGCCCAGCTCGAACGGCGAATCCACGAGTGTGTCGAAATCCTTCGCCAGGCAGGCGCCTTGCTTCCGCGGCAGGGCGGAAGCCACCTTCCAGTCGCCGGGAAAGCCCTCGAAACGGACCTCCACGGGCCGGTCGAGCTGATCCTCCAGGTAGAGGAAGGTGGCGGCGGGGATGATCTGCGCGTGGGCGGCGTCCACATGGTTCGTCCGCACCGTAAGGTCATTGCCATACACACGGTAGCGGAGGACGAGGTCCCGCTTGGACGCCGGCACCCGCCAGCGCTGCTTGTCGAGCTTCTCCAGGGGTCGTTCCCGGCGGCCCTCCAGAACCCGCACGCGGTCCACGAACCGCGCGTAGTCCCGCACCAGATACGAACCGGGCGTCCAGGCGGGCAGCGCGGCCACCGCGCCTGAACTCAGGGCTTCGGCGGGGACCGCCAGCTCGACTTCGAAGAGATGCTGGGGCAGGTCCAGCGGACGGAGGGTGGCCCTGATGGGGGCGAGCTTGGCCATGGTGCCCTTCCCTCGAATGTCAGCCCTGGACGCCGTGGAGCCAGCGCTGGGCCACCCACCGCACCTCATCCCCAGTGATCTGGTATTGGGGATCGCGCAGCTTCTCCTCGATGAGGGCGCCCACCAGGGAGGTGAACAGCAGCACTTCCTTGCGCGCCTGTTCCAGGCTCGTGCCGAACACATGGTTCATGAAGAGGCCCAGCGGGGCCAGCCCCTTCTCCACCAGGGGCATGAGGTCCCGGAATCCCGAATCCGGCGACGGCACGGCGATGGACCGCAGGATGAAGCCGGTGAACTCCTGACTCTCGAGGAGCAGATCGAGATAGGCCTGGGCGAGCTTCACGCTGGCCTCGTCAATGGCCTTGGCCCCCCGGATGGGCGACGCCAGGAACGGCTCGACCAGCCGCTGGATGCGCACGGCCATGGCCGAGAGGGACACGAGGCAGAGCTGCCGGAAGAGACCCTCCTTGCTGCCGAAGTGGTAGTAGAGGGTGGGCTTGGAGACGCCGGCTTCCTCGGCCACCTCCTTCACCTGCACGCCATCGTAGCCCTTGGCGGCAAAGTGGGAGAGCGCCGAGAGCAGCAGGCGGGCCTTCAAGTCGCCGCCCTCGCTGAGCCGTGCCAGCGCGTGGTGGAAGCTCACGCCGGCCTGGGCCCCGAGAGCGTCGGGCCCGAAGACCGGCACCATCTCTTTGAGACCGTGGTCGGGAACTGTGGACATAGGCTGCCTCGGAGGTAGTCCAGTCTGCCACGGTTGAGCCTACTTCTGGTTAAGAGACCTTAGGGCCTGTTTTCAAAGTGGGGCGTGGCCGCGCAAGGGGCGCCGCCCAAGCGAGGCAAGGAAAGCGACGAAGGCGATGGTGGACCCATCGACGAGGAGCTTGACGCAGCATCGCTCCGGGCGCCGCCCCTTGCCAGTTCCGCCCTCTGCCCGGCTTTCCGCCGGGCAGGAGCAGGCCCCGGGCGGGGCCTGCGATAGGGAGAGGGGGACGCTGCCCAGCCGCACCCCTGGCTGCGTTGCCGGCCTCGAACGATGTCCCGCATCGCCCTTCGGCCGCCGCCTTGCCATGAGCGCGGCTAGGCAGCGTCGCGGCGGCGTCCCACTTTGAAAACAGGCACTAATGGACAGCAGACCTCCAGGGCTGGATCCGGATCGCCTCCGCCTCCCGGTCCAGCCACCAGTCCAGCCGCTGCTGGGCGGCCTCCCGGCCGAACCGCTCCTCCGCCAGGCTCCGATAGGCCTGGGCGTGGCCGGCCTCGCACCGTTCCAGCTCCAGCAGGAAGGCCAGCCAGGGAGCGGACCCGAGGGTCGGATGCGTCGCGGCGGCGCGCTCCAGCAGCCAGAGCCGCTCGCAGCTGCGGGCCTCGATGAGGGCCGCGATGAGCAGCTGATCCAGCAGGCCCTTGGAGGCCGACCGGTGGAGCGCCTGGGCATAGGGGTTCCCCCGGTCCGGACGCAGGGTCCAGCCGAAGCCCTGGAGGCCCTCGAGCACCCGGCGGTGGTGATCCAGCTCCTCCTCCGCCAGCCGCTCCAGTAGCCCGGCGGCCCGGGCCATGTCGCCCAGGTGGCGGGCCAGGTTGAGGGCCGTGAGAGCGGCCTTCTTCTCGCAGTGGGCGTGGTCGGACAACAGGGCTTCCGGGTCCGCCAGGGCGGCCTCGGCCCATTCGGAGGGAGTCTCGGCCCGGAGGGCCAGGGGGGGCGTGAAGGCGTTCATGGCCTTGCTCCAGTGAGGCCGTTCAAGCCAAGGGCGCAGGCGATCACCGCGCCACCGGCCGCGAGCCTCGGCCAGTCCACGGCTTCACGGAACACCAGGCCCGAGGCCAGGATGGCCAGGGGGATCTTCATGTTGTTGAAGATGGCAAGGGTACCGATGTCCGTCCGCCGGGCCCCGGCATTGAAGAGGAAGAAACCCAGGCCCGACGCCACGGCGCCGAGATAGACCAGCACCGCCCATTGGCGCAGGCCCATGGCGGAGATGCGGACCCAGGGGATGGAGGGCGCGGCCATGGCCACGGCCACCACGGAGGCCCCCAGGTAGAGCAGGCCCATGAGGTCGCGATCCCGCTTGCCCGAGGCAGGCGCCAGGCGCCGGTAGAGCACCTGGCCAAGGGCGAAGCAGAGGTTCGCGGCCTGCATGAGCAGGAAGCCCAGGAGGATCCCGCGGCGCCCCAGTCCCGACCACACGCAGATGCCCGTCCCCAGCACCGCCAGGGCGGCCGTGAGGAGGAACATCCACGACATGCGGCCGTCCAGCAGGTCGCTCACCAGGGTCACGAAGAGGGGCGTGAAGATGGTGAAGAGCGCCACTTCGGAGGAGCGCAGCCAATGGAAGGAGGCGATGTAGAGCAGGTACATCAGGCCGAATTGGAGGGCGCCGATGCCCGCGAAGGCCAGGACCTGCCTCCGTGTGAGGCCCCTGGAATCCAGGAAGGGGAGGAACACCAGTGCCGCCAGGAGGGTCCGCATGGCCGTCACGAAGGGTGCCCCCAGCTCGCTCACCTGGGCCGTGAGGCCGAAGGACAGGGCCCAGAGGATCGAGACGGTCATCAGCAGGGACATGAGGCTCCGGGGCGGATTCGGTTCAGTCGAGGCTACGACCCAGTGTCAGGAAGATGTCCCGCCAGGGCTCAGGCAGGGCTTCGGCATCCCGGGCGATGGTGGCCTCGTCGCCGCGCGCGAACGGGCCTGTGCGTCCCGCGGCCCCGAGGGCGGCCACGTTGCGCAGCGTGGCCTCTGCCAGCGGGACCAGGCCCCGGCCCGGCAGTGCCACGCCCCGGGCGCGCAGCAGGGCCTCCGCCCCCAGCCACAGCGAGGCGGCGTGGCCCGAGGTGAGCACTGCCGCCGCGTGGTACAGAGGCTTCAGCTCAGCGGGCAGGTCGAAGGCCGCGAAGCCCAGGTCCCCGAAAGCCCTCCGCAGGCCGTCCGGCACCGCGCCCGTGATGGCCAGAGGCGTGCCCTTCCAGTCCCGGGCCTGCCCGTCGAAGCTGGTGAGCGGATGAGCACAGGGGACATCCGGCAGATGCAGGCTGCCCGCCAGGTGTACGCAGCGACCGGGGAAGGACCGGGCCAACTCAGCCACCGCCCGGTCCGGCACCGCCAGGAGCACCAAGCCTTCCGGCCGAGCGCCGTGATCCAGCAGGCCCGCCCGCGGCCCCCAGGCCGCCGCCAGCGCGCGGCCGGCGCGGCCCCGGCCCAGGATGGTGAACTCGGGAGTCATGGGGATAGTGTGGCGCAAATCAGGGTCCGGTCCTCGGTCTTCAGTCTTCAGTCTCTCTAGACTGTTCCCATGCCCCGTTCCTCCTCCGCCCCCTGGGCCCTGCCGCCCGAGCTGCCCTGGCCGCGGTTCCTGCGGATGCTCCGGCATCCGGAGCCGCCCCGGGGATGGCTGGAGGCGGCGGCGGACCTTCCGGACCTGAAGAAGCGCCCCCTGCTCCTCCGGTGGATCGCCCAGCACCCCAAGGCCACCGCCCACCTGCGCGCCTCGCTCATGATGCGCCTGCCCTGGCGGGCCCTGGCGGCAGTGGCGGTGGACCCGGCGGCCCACCCCCAGGCGCGCCAGCAGGCCATCGAAAAGCTCCAGCAGCAGTGGACGGCCATGACCACCGGCGAGCGCCGCAGCCTCGCCCTGCACGCCCCGCGGCCCCTGTGGGCCCTGGTGTGGCGGGCTCCCGACGCGGGCGTGCTGGCCGCTTTCCTCCAGAATCCCAAGCTGGGCCTGGAGGCCCTGGTGGCCCTCATCCAGCCGCCTCTGCGCCCTGCACAGGCCGAAGCTCTGGCCACCTCGCGCTGGCGCGAGGTGAGCCCCGTGGCGGACCAGGTGCTGCGCGCCCTGGACCGCAGCCTGGCCCTGCCGGAATCCGGCCTGGCCCTCGGGCATGCCGCCCCCTGGATCAGGGCCCTGGACGAGGAAGCCCGCATTCTGGCCGCCAGCCGGATCCTGACGCCCGCCCTGCGCCGGATGGTGCATCCGCGGCGGGAACCGGAGGGCTGAAGGCGCGAGAGAAGCCTCCGGGACGGCCGATTACTCGAAGACCTTCTCCTCGGGAGCCTCGGCGTTCACCGCATCGGCCTCCAGGTCGCGGCCGGGCAGGGGCGCTTTGAGGAACTCGTGATAGAACTCGTGCTGGATGACGAGGTCCATGATCTCGTTGGTGCCCGTCCAGATGAGGATGAGGCGGATGTCGCGCAGGAGGCGCTCCAGCGGGTAGACATTGGTGTAGCCGATGCCGCCCAGCACCTGCATGGCGTGGTTCACCACAGTCCAGGCCGTGTCCGTGGCGAACTTCTTGGACTCGGACACCATGCGCCGCACGCGCCCCGGGGCGACGCCGCCGTGGTCGATGGCGCGCCCCGTCTCCCGGCAGAGGGCGCGGGCCGCCTCGAGCTGCGTGAGGGACTCGGCGATCTTGAAGGAGACGCCCTCGAAGCGCCGGATCTCCTGCCCGAAGGCCTTGCGCTTCGCCGCGTAGCGCGCGGCGATCTCCAGCCCGGCCCGGGCCATGCCCAGGGCCCCGCCCGCGCTGGTCATGCGCTCGGGGATCATCATCTGGTCGAAGACCTCGGCCCCCTGCCCGATCCCGGCTTCGCCGCCCAGCACCTGGGCCAGGGGCACGCGGCAGTTTCGGAACCGGAGCCGCCCGGTGCCGCCGCCCCGGGTGCCCATCAGGCCGTACACATGCTCCACCGTCAGGCCCTCGCCCCGCTCCACGAGGAAGGCCGTGATGGACCGCCGGGGATCGCCATCGTCCGAGGTGCGGGCGTAGACCAGGAAGACATCCGCCCCCTCGGCGCCCACCACGAACCGCTTCTGGCCGTCGAGGATGAAGGCATCCCCGTCACGGACGGCACGAGTGGCGGCCCCGAAGAAGTCCGATCCGCCCCGGGGCTCCGTAAGCGCCTCCGCGGGCGCGAGTGTCCCCGCGATCATGGGCGCCAGGTAGCGGCGCTTCTGCGCCTCGGTCCCGAAGTGGACGAGGGCCTCGCCCACGATGGACACCAGCGAGTAGAGGCAGCCGAGCGAGGTGCCCAGGACGCCGACCTCCTCCAGCGCCGCCAGCTCGGTGGTCCAGGGCAGCGCGCGCCCTCCGTAGGCCTCCGGAAAGCGGAGGCCCAGCAGGCCCCGCCGGCCGGCCTCCGCCAGGTAGTCCTTGGGGTACCGCACCCGCTCCGCGTCCATGTCCAGCAGGAGGTCCCGGGGCACGGCCTTCACGAAGGTCCGGACTTCCTCCCGCAGGCTTCGGGTCCGCTCGTCCAGCAGCTCGTCCGGGCAGGTGGTCATGGGGCCTCCTTTGGAGTGCCTAACAAAACCCCGACGGGGCCGCGAGAAAACCAGGTGGGATGCACCGCAAGAAAGGGCCCGCAGGGCGATGCGGGACATCGTTCAAGGGCCGTGACGCCGCGAGGCGCCCACCTGGCTTTCTCCCTCCGGGCGAGGGCCGGCGGGGAGGCTCCACCTCCGCGAGGAACGAGCGGGAGGGCCCTGCGGGGCAGGGCCCACCAGGTGGAGGGCGATGCCGCTACGCCCTCCGTCTGACGGCACGCCTTGCGTGCCTCCCACTCGCCTACGGCTCGTGGAGCCGGAGCCTCCCTCGTGTTCCTCGCCTCGCTCGCCCGGCGACCCTCGCGCGGCCCCATGGGGGGTTTGTTAGGCACTCTCAGCACCGCTTCAGCACTTCGGCCACGCAGCGCTCGATGCCGACCCACACATCGCTCAGCCGTGCGTCGTCGAACATGTAGGCCGGTGTGGTGACGAGCTTGCAGGTTTCGTCGATCACGATCTGCCGGGAATCCGGCGTGTCCTTGTGCCGCTGGCCCAGCTTGGTGACGGCCGCGGCGCAGCCCGCGTCGTTGCCCAGCGTGAGGTCGGCGGAGGCCTTCCCGGAAAGCGCCAGGGCCACCAGGGCCGGGGCGATGCAGATGGCGCCCACGGGCTTCTTCGCGTCGAAGAAGGCCCGCACGAACGCTGCCACGTCCGGCCGCACGTCGGCCTCGGCGCCCTTGAAGGCGAAGCTGCAGTGGTTCTTGGCCACACCGTAGCCGCCGGGCATCACCAGGGCGTCGTAGTCACCGGGCTTGGCCTGGGCGAGATCCAGGCACTGGCCCACACGGGCGATGCGGCTGGACTCCTCCAGGATGTTGCGGGTGGCGCCGGGCACGGGCTGGCCCGTGACGTGGTTGATGACGTGGTGCTGGTCGGCGTTGGGGGCGATGCACTGGAAGGCGGCCCCGTGCTGGTCCAGGGCCAGCAGCGTCAGCACCGCCTCGCGCACCTCCGCGCCGTCCAGGTGGCCGCATCCGGCCAACAGCACTGCGACCTTGGGGGTCTTCGCCATGGGAGCCTCCTGATTTGTGGGTCGATTATCCCTCTAAAGACAAACCGCCAACCGCAGAGAACGCGGAGCGCGCAGAGAAAAACATTCCTTCCTCAGCGTTCTCCGCGGTGAGCCAGCGGTTCGATTAACCTAGCCCCATGCACCTTTCGTCGCGCCTCCCGCACGGTTTCGAGCCCAACGCCCTGTCTGCGGCGCTGGCTCGCATGCGGCGGGAAAGCCGGGATGTCCTGGATCTCACGGTGTCGAACCCCACCCGCTGCGGGTTCGCCTATCCCGAGACGGACATCCGCGCGGCGCTGTCCACGCCCGCGGTGCTGGCTTACGATCCCGATCCGTTGGGTTCCCGGGTCGCCCGGGAGGCCGTGGCCGCCCACCACGGGCATGGGCTGCGGGCGGAGGACCTGCTGCTCACAGCCTCCACCAGCGAGGGCTATGGCCTGCTCTTCAAGTTGCTGGGCGACCCCGGCGACGAGATCCTGGTGCCCAGCCCCAGCTACCCGCTCTTCGAGTGGCTGGCGCGCCTGGAGGGCCTGCACGCCCGTCCCGTGCCCTCCTACTTCCATGACCGCTGGCACCTCGACCTGGGCGCCCTGGAAGACGCGGTGGGTCCCCGCACCCGGGCCATCGTGGTCGTGAACCCCAACAACCCCACGGGACACTTCCTGTCCAAGGGCGAGTGGGACGCCCTCACGGCCCTCTGTGCCCGCCGGGGTCTGGCCCTGCTGGTGGACGAGGTCTTCGCGGACTACGCCCTGGAGGCTCCGGCGGACCGGCTCCCCACGGCCCTGGACGATGCCGCACCGCCCTGCCCGGTCTTCCTGCTGTCGGGGCTCAGCAAGGTGGCCGCCCTGCCCCAGCTCAAGCTGGGCTGGATCGCCGTGCGCGGCGTCGGCGCCGAGGCGCACCTGGAGGCTCTTGCCTTCCTGGCGGACCAGTATCTTTCCGTTTCCGCGCCGGTCCAGGCCGCGGCACAGGCCCTTCTGGCCCTGGCGCCCGCGATCCGTTCCCAGGTGCGCGCCCGGCTCTCCGCCAACCTGGCAACCCTGGACGCCGCGCTCGCCCGACACCCCCGCCTCACCCGGCTTCCCGTGGAAGGCGGCTGGTCGGTCCTGCTGCGTCGCCCCGCCGTGGACGCGGATGAGGCCTGCGCCCTGCGCCTGCTCGAGCAGACGGGGGTGCTCACGCATCCGGGTTCCTTCTTCGACCTGCCGGGGGACGGCCACCTGGTGCTCAGCCTGCTCACGCCGGAAACGGGCTTTCGGGAAGGCCTCGACTGCATCCTTCCGATCCTCTGACATAATTCGGCGATCCCCATGAGCCCCCTCACCTCCTGCCCCAGCTGCGGTGCCCCCCTGAGCTTCCGGCCCGGAACCATGGTGGCCGTCTGCTCCTACTGCAAGGCCCTGGCGGCCCGGCGCGACCGGGATCCCGAGCTCATCGGCAAGGTGGCCGACCTGGTGGACACGGGCTCGCCTCTGGGCCTGGGTGCCACGGGGCGGCATGCCGGGCGCTCGTTCACCCTGGCGGGCCGAGTGCAGCTGAAGCACCCCCTCGGCGGCGTGTGGGACGAGTGGTACCTGGCCCTCGACGACGGCCGCTGGGGATGGCTGGCGGAGGCCCAGGGCCACTTCTACCTCACCTTCACCCAGGCCCCCCACGGGGCCCTGCCCGCACCAGCAGACCTGCAACCGGGCGGCCTGGCGGATCTGGGACCGGACGGTCTCTGGACCGTGGACGAGGTGAGCGAGGCCGCCTTCCACAGCGCCGAAGGCGAGATCCCCTGGGCCGTGGAGCCGGGCGCCACCTACCGCTACGCCGACCTCTCGGGCCGCAACGGCGCCTTCGCCACCCTGGACTACGGCGAGGAGCCGCCCCTCTTCTTCCTGGGCCGCGAGGTGTCGCTGGCGGAGCTGGGAATCCAGGGCGGCACGCGGAAGCCTCCAAAGGTCGGCACCCAGGCCCTCAACTGCCCCAAGTGCGGCGGAGCCCTGGCGCTGCGCGCTCCGGACCAGACCCAGCGGGTGGGCTGTCCCAGCTGCGGCAGCCTGCTCTCGGCTGAAAACGGAAAGCTCGCCTTCCTCAAGAGCCTGCAGCAGCCCCGCCAGGATGTGGTCATTCCGCTGGGTGCGGAGGGCAATCTGCGTGGCCAGCCGGTCACCTGCATCGGCCAGCTGCGCCGGAGCTGCGCCATTGAGGGCACGACCTATCCCTGGAACGAGTACCTGCTGCTGGATGACCGCCACGGCTTCCAGTGGCTGGTGCAGAGCGAGGGCCACTGGAGCCTGGCCGTGGCGGTGGCGCCCGGCGAGATTCCCCAGGCCCGCGACGGCCAGAAGAACCTCTTCGCCCAGGGCCGTACCTGGCGGCGCTTCCAGGATGTCGAAGCGATCGTCGAAGGCGTGTGGGGTGAGTTCTACTGGCAGGTGGAGCAGGGCGAACGGGTCGAGGTGGCCGAGTTCGTGGCCCCGCCCCAGAGCCTCACCCGCGAACGCCAGCCCCACAAGGGCGGGGGCGGCGAGGTGAACTGGAGCCTCTCCACCTATCTGGCGCCGGCGGAGGTCTGGTCCGCCTTCAAGCTGCAGGGCGCCCCGCCGGAACCCATCGGCATCGCGTCCTTCCAGCCCAACCCCCACAAGGCCGCCCTCGCGAAGTCCGCCCTCTGGCTGGTCGGCGCCCTGGGCCTGCTGCTGCTGCTCGTGATGGCGGAGTCCATCACGCACCGCAACGAGGAGCTGTTCCATCGGCAGCTGGACCTGTACGACCTGGCCCGGATCCAGACCGGGGCCCCCGGCGCCGCCGGCCCGGGCATCCCCGTGCGCAGGCCGCAGACCCCGCCACCGACCCCGGCGGTTCCCATGGCCCCAACGACACCCGCGACCCCGGCGGAACCCCAGGAGCCGGTGTTCTTCTCCGACCCCATCGAAATCAAGGACGGCCGCCAGAACCTCGCGGTCACCCTCAACGCTCCCGTGAACAACAGCTGGGTGGGCGTGGAGGGAGCCCTGGTGAGCGAGACCACGGGCGTGGCGGAGCTCTTCCTGGTGGAATCGAGCTGGTACCACGGCGTGGATGGCGGCGAGTCCTGGTCCGAGGGGGGCCGCGCCGACACGGTGTTCCTCAGCGCCGTGCCGCCGGGAAGCTACGTGCTGCGTCTCGCGCCCCAATGGGACGGGAAGGTGCCGCCGGTCCGGCTGATCGACGTGAAGTTGCGCCAGGGGGTCATGCGCTGGCTCTACCCGGGCCTGGCCCTGCTGGCCATCCTGCTCGTGCCTCTGCTCATGGTGTTCCGCCTGGTCGCCTTCGAGAGCCGGCGCTGGCAGGAGAGCATGTACGCGCCGAACGCGGGCGCCTCCGGGAGCGACGACTGATGAGGATCCTCTACCTGCTCTTCCTCGGCGGCGGCTTCAGCCTCATGGTGGCCAACGGCTTCTTCGGCCGGGAGTTCTTCGGGAACCGCCGCCGCGCAGACCTGCCGCCCAGCGTGCGCCAGACGCCCGGCGCCTACCGCACCTTCCTGCACAACAACGGATTCCACGGGGGTAAGTGATGATCACGGACCAACTGCTCCACCAGCTCCTCGTCGCCGCCATCTTCTCCATCCTGGGCCTCGTCATCCTCGGCGTGGTCTGGCTCCTCCTCGTGAAGGTCCTGCCCTTCTCCCTCCGCAAGGAGATGGAGGACGACCAGAACGTGGCCCTGGGCATCGTCCTAGGCAGTCTCATCCTGGGCATCAGCCTCATCATCGCCGCCGCGATCCATGGGTGATTTGACACAGATGAACACGGATAAACACGGATTGGAGGCCGTGTGCGAAGCCATCATCGGGGCCGCATTTCGGGTCAGCAATACGCTGGGCTCGGGCTTCCTCGAGAAGGTCTACGAAAACGCCCTCGCTCATGAGCTGAGGGCCAGCGGCTTCCAGGTCGCCCAGCAGCCTCCGATCAAAGTGATGTACCAGGGTGTCGCAGTTGGTGACTATGTCGCAGACCTTCTCGTGGCCGGGTGCGTCCTCGTCGAGCTGAAGTGTGTCAAACACCTCGAAGACATACATGTGGCTCAATGCATCAACTACCTCCGCGCCACGGGGCTGCGCAGGGCCTTGATTCTCAACTTCCACCATCCCAAAGTCGGCGTGAAGCGCATCTCTCTATGACCCATCCGTGTTCATCTGTGTCCATCCGTGGCTAATTCTTCTCCTGAGATCCCCCAGACCGCACCGACGCTCAAGGCGCCGCTGCTGTTCATCAGCGTGCTGCTCATCGCCAGCTGCGGGCTGATCTACGAGCTGGTGGCCGGCACCCTGTCGAGCTACCTGCTGGGCGACTCGGTGATGCAGTTCTCCACGGTCATCGGGGTGTACCTCAGCGCCATGGGGCTGGGATCGTATCTCTCGAAGTTCATCCAGCGGGGCCTCGCGCGGCGCTTCGTGGACCTGGAGCTGGGCGTGGCCCTGGTGGGCGGCTTCTCTGCGCCCATCCTCTTCCAGGCTTTCGCCCACACCCACGCCTTCCGGGTGGTGCTCTACGGCGTGGTGATGGTCGTGGGCACGCTGGTGGGCCTGGAGATCCCCATCCTCATGCGCATCCTGAAGAACCAGGTGCGCTTCAAGGATCTCATCGCGGGCGTGCTCACCCTCGACTACATGGGCGCGCTGTTTGCCTCGATCCTCTTCCCCCTGCTCTTCATGCCCAAGCTTGGCCTGGTGCGCACCAGCCTGTTCTTCGGCCTGCTGAACGCCACCGTGGGCCTCTGGTGCACCTACCTGCTGGCCACGCAGCTGGGGCCCACGCGGCTGATCCGCCTGCGCTGCCTGGCGGTCATGGCCCTGCTGGCGGTGGGCCTGGCGTTCACCGGGAAGTTCACGCTGGTGCTGGAGGAGGAGGTCTTCGCCGACGAGATCGTCTACGCCAAGGACAGCCCCTACCAGCGCATCGTGCTCACCCGGGGCCGGGGCAGCTTCCAGCTCTTCCTGAACGGCAACCTGCAGTTCTCCTCAGCGGACGAGTACCGCTACCACGAGGCCCTGGTGCATCCGGCCTTCGGCGTGAAGCCCGATGCGAAGCGGGTGCTCATCTGCGGCGGCGGCGACGGCCTGGCTGTGCGCGAGGTGCTGAAGCACCCTTCCGTCCAGGAGATCGTGCTGGTGGACCTGGACCCCGCCATGACCGACATGGCCCGGTTCCAACCCATGGTGCGCCAGCTCAACGGGGCTTCCCTGGAGGACCCCCGCGTGAAGGTGATCAACGCCGACGCCATGGTCTGGCTCCAGGAGAATCCAGGCCCACCCTTCGACCTGGCCCTGGTGGACTTCCCCGACCCCAACACCTACGCCCTGGGGAAGCTCTACACCTCCCGCTTCTACCGCCTGCTCCAGCGCCGCCTCACCGATGACGCCATGATCGCCGTGCAGAGCACCTCGCCCCTCATGGCGCGGGAATCTTTCTGGTGCATCGCCGCCACCATGGAGGCCGCGGGCCTGAAGGTGCATCCCTACCACCTGGCTGTGCCCTCCTTCGGCGTCTGGGGCTTCGCCCTGGCCTCCAAGCGCGATTTCGCCATCCCCACGCACGTGCTGCCGGGCCTGCGCCACCTCTCCGACGAGACCACGGCCGCCATGTTCGCCTTCCCCAGGGACATGGACCGTGTGCCCACCGAAGTGAACCGCCTCGACAACCAGGTGCTCGTCCACCTCTACGCCCGGGAGTGGCGGCGGTGGTCGTGAGGGCCATCCATCTCCCATCCCCGGAACGACAAACGCCAACCGCAGAGAACGCGGGGAGCGCAGAGAATCATTTGGCCTTTCTCTGCGCTCTCCGCGTTCTCTGCGGTGAACAGACCGCTCGAATCTCCAGGGCGCCTGGATCATGAAGCGCCGCGCCTTCCTCGCAGTGGGCGCCATCTCGGCGGCTTCCCTGGCCTGCCGGCGGAAGCCGGAGTTCCCATTCCAGGGTGAGCTGGTGGGGCCGGATCTGGCCCTGGGCCACTGGCTTCGCGGCGGGGATTTCCCGGATCCGGAGCGTTTCGAGCCGGTCTCCGCCCTGGTGGTGGGCGGCGGCGCGGCCGGCCTCAGCGCCGCCTGGCGCCTGGCGGGCGGGGGCATGGACGACTTCCGCGTGCTGGAGCTGGAGCGGGATCCGGGCGGCACCTCGCGCTCGGGGCGCAATCACGTGAGCGCCTTCCCCTGGGCCGCCCACTACCTGCCCATGCCGGATCGCGGGAACCACGCGGTGCTGCGCCTGCTGGACGAGTGCGGCGTCCTGGAGGGTTTCGACGCCAAAGGCGACCCGCGCTTCGCGGAAGAGGCCACGGTGCGATCGCCCGAGGAGCGGATCTTCGCCTACGGCCAGTGGTGGGAAGGACTCTACCTGCGAGCCGGCGCCAGCGCCGAGGATGAACGCCAGTACCACGCCTTCTTCCGCGAGGTGGACCGCTGGGCCGCCTTCCGCGATAGCCGTGGGCGCCCGGCCTTCAGCATCCCGCGTTCCCGCTGCTCGGACGCGCCAGAGGCGGTGGCCCTGGATGGCCTCTCCTTCGCCGCCTGGCTCGACGCCCGCGGTCTTTCCTCGCCTCGCCTGCGCTGGCTGCTGGACTACGCCTGCCGGGACGACTACGGCTCCCGGCTGGACACCACCAGCGCCTGGGCGGGCCTCTTCTACTTCGCGGCCCGGAAGCAGGGGCCCGGCGAGGACTCCCGGCCCCTGCTCACCTGGCCCGAAGGCAACGGCTTCCTCGTGGACCACCTGCGCCGGCCCCTCGGCGACCGGCTCCGTTGCGGCGTGTTGGCCGTGGCCATCCGCGAGGAGAAGGACGGCGTCCTGGTCACCGCCTGGGACCACCTGAACCAGCGACGGGTGGGCTGGAAGGCGAGGCGCGTGATCTTCGCGGGGCCGCAGCACGTGGCCCGCCATGTGGTCGCGGGCCTGGCGGAGGCACGCCCGGCCGCGGCCCGCATCCGGAACGCGCCCTGGCTGGTGGCCAACCTCACCCTGCGCGCGCGCCCCAAGGAACCCACCTTTCCTCTGGCCTGGGACAACGTGCTCCGCGACAGCGAGGCCCTGGGCTACGTGGCCGCCACGCACCAGAGCCTGAAGGACTACGGCCCCACGGTGCTCACCTGGTACCGGCCCTTCGCCGGCGTCGACTGCGATGCGGAACGGGCGAGGCTCCGCGCCATGGACTGGCCCGCCTGCGCCCGCATGGTGATGGATGACCTCCGCCCGGCCCATCCGGACCTCGAAGGCCTGGTGGCGCGCCTGGACGTGATGCGTTGGGGGCATGCCATGGTCCGGCCGGCGCCGGGCCAGATGTGGGACCCCGCCTTCCTGGGCCTTGCCCGGCCCTTCGGGGCCGTCCACTTCGCCCACACGGAGCTCAGCGGCCTGGCCCTCTTCGAAGAAGCCCAGGACCACGGCGTGCGGGCCGCCGAGGAAGTGCTGGCCGCCTCAGGACGCCGCGGCAAGAGCTGGCGTTAGCTCCTGCACCTTCTCCACCAGTCGGGCCTCGCCTTCGGCGGGGATGGTGACGATCCAGATCCGGTCGTAGGTGCCCAGCGACCAGTAGGGCACGGGCCCCTTCACGCCCAGGGCACGAACGAGCTTCTTCATGAGGTCGTGATGCCAGCACACGATCACGGTGCGCCCGCGCTGGGAGCGGAGAATCTCCGCCGCCAGGGCCGCGCTGCCGTCCTTCGGCCGGACAAGGGGCGTCAGGCCGAGCTTGGCTGCGGCGGGGGCGAGGGTCTGCTGCGTGCGCCGCAGCTCCGACGTGTAGAGCGCCGCCGGGTGGAAGCCCGCCAGCACGGGCGCCAGCGCCTGGGCCCGGTGCAGGCCGGCCTCGGCCAAAGGAGAGTCTCCGTCGAACAGGGACTGGCGTTCCGCGTGCCGGACCAGGACCACCGTGGTGTCCTGCGCGGCGAGGCCGACCGCGAGGACGGCCAGCCAGAGCGAGAGGAAGGCGGATCGGACCCCGGTCATGAAACCTCCGCATCCGAGGTTAACGGAGGTGTGCCTCCCCTGTGATGGCGGACACATGATCTCCCAGTGACCTGGAAAGTCCCGACACGTGCGGTGATCTGTTTTTTCTCAGCATCTCCGGCATTGGAGCCATCAGACCCCTCCGCGCATGTGATAACACGATTCATTGTTTTCTTTATGAGTCGTTTGGAATGAATTTCCATGACTTGACGCCCCCTGACCCGGGGTGAGGATGGGTCCAACTCATCCATCCATAGATCTCGGTCCCACCTCCCCGGAGGAAGGTCCATGTCCACTGCCCAGGTTCCACCCCTGAAGGCCCCACCGGGCGAAGCCCCGCCGGCCGAAATGGAGTCCCGCCTTGAGGCGCTGGCGGACGTGGTCCGGGGCCTGGAGGCCCGGGTAGGGGCCCTGGAGGCGGCGCTCCGGACCTCGCCGACACCCACGGGAGCGTCCTCGGCGCCATCTGCCGGGGCCACTCCCGCGGTGGATGCGCTCCTGCCGGAACCCGCCCTCCCAAGTCCCACCCGCGTCCTGGGCCTCGTTGGGCGGGTCTGCCTCATCCTGGGCGGCGCCTACCTCATCCGGGCCCTGGTGGATGCCGGCACCCTTCCCCATGGTGTGGGCGTGGCCCTGGGACTCGCCTACGCCGCTACCTGGGCCGCGCTGGGGAGCCGAGCCCGGCGTCCCCTGGACGCCGCCTTCCGCACCCTGGCCTCCATCCTCATCGCCTATCCATTGATTGTGGAATCCTCCACCCACTTCGGCATCCTGGCCCCGGGACTGGCAGCCCTCATCCTGGTCGCCGTCGCGGCGCTGCACGCCGCTGTGGCCTGGCGCAGGGACCTCCACGCCATCCTCTGGACGGCCACGCTGGCCGCCCTGGGCTCCGGCTTCATCGTGATGATGGCCCGCCGATCCATCGAACCCTTCGCGGCGGCTTTTCTCGCCCTGGGCGCCGGGGCCCTGTGGCTCACCTACGGGCGTCGCTGGCACGGGCTGCGCTGGCCCACGGCCCTGGCGGCGGATGCCGGCGTGCTGATCCTCACGCTCCTCGCCACCTTGCCGGGTGGCGCGCAGGGCATCTATCAGGGGCTGTCCCTGGGACGGGCGCTGTTCATGGCTCTGGCCCTGGTGGGCATCTACATCGGCAGCTTCGCGGTGCGGATGCTCCAGCGCCGCCGGGTGGTGAACGCCTTCGAGTTCATCCAGACGGCCCTGGTCCTCCTCGTGGGCTTTGGGGGCGCCGTCCGCGTCGCCCAGGCCTCGGGCTCGGGCACGGTGCTGCTGGGCGCGGGAGTCTCCCTGGCGGGGGTGGGCTGCTATGCCGCCGCCTTCCCCTTCGCGGACGACCGGGAGGAGACCCGGGCGAACTTCAACTTCTTCACCTTCCTGGCCCTGATCTTCCTCCTGCTGGGTGGGCCCTTCGTCCTGCCCCTGCCCGCGTTCGCCACCCTCGCGGGAGTTCTCGGCCTGGTGGCCATGCTGGCCGCGTTGCGCCTGCGCCGGAAGGTCCTGGTGTACCAGAGCGGCATCTTCCTCACGGCCGCCGCCCTGGCCTCCCGGCTCGGTTCCTGGGCACTTCACGTGTTCATGGATCCCGCCAGTCCCACCGCCGCTCCTTCCATCGCGGGGCTGGTCAGTCTGGCCGCGCTCTTCGCCACCCTGGCGATCTTCCTGGCGCGCCGGCCGCCGGATCCCGTCACCGTCCTGATGCGCCCCGCGATCCTCGTGATGGGCGCCCTGGCCGCGGCAGGCCTCGGCGCCGTGGCGATCTGGATCTGCTGCGGCGGCAGGACCCCGGATCCCGGAGGCCTGGCCCTGGCCCGGACCCTGGTGCTGTCGGCCCTCGCCATCGCTCTGGCCTGGCTCGGGCGGCGCGTGCCCGTGCTGGAGCTGCGCTGGATGGTCTACCCGTTCCTCGCCGTCACCACGCTCAAGTTCCTGTTCGAGGACATGGCCGTGGGACGGCCCCTCACGCTCTTCCTGGCCTTCATGGGCTTCGGGGCGACGCTCATCCTCGCCCCCCGCCTGCTGAAGAACCCGGCGGTCCGGGACGCGGACGAGGAGGAGGACGCCCCATGAAGCACCCCTCCCGATGCTCCTGTCCGGGCCCCATCCCGCCGCCGTCCTGCGGCACCGTTTCACGAAAGGACATCCCTATGCGCTTTCCGACCCTGTACATGCTTGCGGCGGGCCTGCTGATGCTCCTTAGCTCAGCGGCCTTCGCGGAGCCGCCCACCGTCAAGCCGCCCGCCGGAACCCGGGCGGAGAACCCGGTGGCCCCGGAGGGCATCGAGGTGCCCAAGCCCCCCTTCAGCGAGGGCATCTTCCCCTGCACCTCGTGCCACGACGGCAAGAGCATGAAGCCGAACCTCAAGCGCCGCGAGCTGACCGACATGCACACGGACATCGTCCTGAACCACGGGCCGGCCAGCCGCTGGTGCCTGGACTGCCACGACGCCAACAGCCGCGACAGTCTCCACCTGGCCAGCGGCGAGAAGGTGCCCTTCACCGCCTCCTACCTGCTGTGCGGCCAGTGCCACGGGGACAAGCTGAGGGACTGGCGCGTGGGTGTCCACGGCAAGCGCACCGGCCACTGGAACGGCGAGAAGCAGTACCTCCTCTGCGTCCACTGCCACAACCCCCACTCACCCCGGTTCAAGCCGCTGAAGCCCATGGCTCCGCCCACCCCTCCCGAACAGATCCAGCTCCGCAAAGGGGGTGTCCGATGACGGATCCGAAACCCACGATGCCTCCTGAAAGCTGCGGTGGCTCCAGCTGTGGCACCCGGCGCGAATTCCTCGGCGCAGCCACGGCCGCCATGGCCGCCGCCCTCACGGGCTGCGGAACGCTGAGCAAGGAGGAATTCCTCCAGCGCAACTTCCGGGAGCTCTCCAAGCAGGAGGTTCTGGATGTCATTGCCCGGCTGGAGAAGGAGTACAAGGCCAAATACGGGAAGGACGTGAAGGTCGCCAACACCCCGGCCATCCCCGGCGTGATCTTCGGCTACGCCCTGGACCTCAGCCGCTGCATCGGCTGCCGGCGCTGCGTCCACGCCTGCGTGAAGGAGAACAACCAGTCCCGGGATCCCGAAGTGCAGTGGATCCGGGTCCTGCAGATGGACAAGGAGGAAGGCGTCAACCTCCAGCATGCGGACCAGTACTACAATCCGGAGGAGGTGCCCCAGGAGGGCCACTTCTACATGCCGGTGCAGTGCCAGCAGTGCAAGAAGCCGCCCTGCACGAAGGTCTGCCCCGTAGGCGCCACCTGGCGCGAGAAGGACGGCATCGTGGTGGTGGACTACAACTGGTGCATCGGCTGCCGCTACTGCATGGCAGCCTGCCCCTACGGCGCCCGCCACTTCAACTGGGGCGAGCCCAACCTGCCTGCGGACCAGGTGAACACCAACACGCACTACCTGGGCAACCGTCCTCGACCAAAGGGCGTGGTGGAGAAGTGCACCTTCTGCATCCAGCGCACCCGCAATGGCCAGTACCCGGCCTGCGTGGAGATATGCCCCACGGGCTCCCGCAAGTTCGGCAACCTCCTCGACAAGGACAGCGAGATCCGCTACGTCCTCGAGAACAAGCGCGTCTTCAAGTTCAAGGAAGACCTGAACACCCAACCCAACTTCTTCTACTTCTACGGGGTGTAGGGCCATGACCACGCTGAAGAATTTCTGGCAGTTCATCACCGACACGCTGCGGATCATCCTGAAGGGCGACCGCCTCTACTACGCCTGGGTGGGGTTCCTCGTGCTCCTCATCGCCATCGGCGCGGCAGCCTACCTGGGTCAGCTCAACAACGGCCTCATTGTCACCAAGATGCGAGACCAGGTCTCCTGGGGCTTCTACATCGGCAACTTCACCTTCCTGGTGGGCGTGGCCGCCGCCGCCATCATGCTGGTCATCCCGGCCTACATCTACGACTGGGAGCCCATCAAGGAGATCACCATCCTGGGCGAGATGCTGGCCATCAGCGCCCTCATCATGTGCCTCGGTTTCGTGATGGTGGACATCGGCCGGCCCGACCGCTTCTGGCACATCATCCCGCTGGTGGGCAGGCTGAACTGGCCGCAGTCCATGCTGGCCTGGGACGTGATCGTGCTGAACCTCTACCTGCTGCTGAACTGGTTCGTGGTCACCTACCTGCTCTTCTGCGCCTATACGGAGCGGCACTACGTGAAGAAGCTGGTGCTGCCGCTGGTGCTGCTGTCGATCCCCATGGCCGTGAGCATCCACACCGTCACCGCCTACCTCTACAACGGCCTGGCCGCCCGACCCTTCTGGAACTCCGCCATCCTGGCGCCGCGCTTCCTCGCCTCCGCCTTCTGCTCGGGCCCGGCGATCCTGCTCATCCTCCTGCAGATCCTCAGGAAGACCACCAAGCTCACCATCAAGGACGAGGCCATCTTCAAGGTGGCCGAGCTGATGGCCTACACCATGGGCTTCAACCTCTTTCTCACCGCGGCCGAAGCCTTCAAGGAGCTCTACTCCGGCACCGAGCACATGGTGTACTTCCAGTACCTCCTGTTCG
Organism: Geothrix sp. SG200; assembly: GCF_022808935.1. Classification (GTDB taxonomy): domain Bacteria; phylum Acidobacteriota; class Holophagae; order Holophagales; family Holophagaceae; genus Geothrix; species Geothrix alkalitolerans. The sequence goes on along the minus strand of NZ_JAKZFR010000001.1, from coordinate 761,321 downwards.
GCCTCAAGGGCCACACCACCCTGGTGCCCTACGCCTGGGCCTCCATCCTCTGTGGCCTGGCGGCCTTCATCCTGTTCCTCGTGCCCCGCACCCGCACCAACTGGGTGACGCTCAACATCGGCTGCGTGCTGATCTACGCCAGCGTCTACATCGAGAAGGGCATGGGCCTCATCATCCCGGGCCTCACGCCGGACGTGCTGGGAGACATCTACGTCTACCGCCCCTCCTTCACCGAGATCGCCGTGGCCGCGGGCATCTTCGCCACCGGCTTCCTGGTCTTCACCCTCATGCTGAAAGCCGCCGTGCCCATGATGCTGGGCGAGTTCACCATCTCCAAGGGTCAGCCCCCGCAGGCGGTTCCGCCACGGGAAGTCTAGGCCTTCAGATCCCCGGATCCTCGTCGCGTTCCTCATCCGGGTTCGCGGCGAGGATCGCGGCGAACCGGTCGACATGGGCCAGGAAGAGATCCACCAGCTGCGGGTCGAAATGGACTCCCCGCCCCCTCTGGAGCAGGGCCACCACCTGGTCCTCGGGCCAGGCGTCCTTGTAGTGGCGCCGGCTGCTGGCCGCATCAAAGACATCCACCAGGGTGGTGATGCGGGCCTCGATGGGGATGGCCTCCCCCTTCAGGCCCCTCGGATAGCCGGTGCCATCCCACTTTTCGTGATGGCCGAAGGCGATGCGGGCCCCCATCTGGATGAAGGGCACCTTCGAGCCCTTCAGGATGGTGGCTCCCATGGAGGTATGCCGCTTCATGGTCACCCATTCCTCCACCGTGAGGGCGCCCGGCTTCTGGAGGATGGCGTCCGGCACGCCCACCTTCCCGATGTCGTGCATGGGCGCGGCGGCCCGGATGGTCTCGATGGTCTCCTCGTCCCAGCCCAGCAGCCGGCCCATTTCCGCGGCGTAGAGGCCGATCCGGCGGACGTGCGTGCCAGTCTCGTGGTCCCGGTGCTCACTGGCGGAGATGAGACGGAGCGCCACTTCCTCGCGGGAAGCGCGGATCTGCTCGGTCTGTTCGCGGACCTTCTGGGCGAGCTGGGCCTCCCGATCTCGGAAGGCGATCTCCAGCATCCGCCGCCTCAGCGCTGCATTCACCTGGACCAGGATCTCCCGAGGCTGGAAGGGCTTCAGCACATAGCCGAAGGCGCCCTCCTGGAGGCACTCGATGGCCGTCTCGGCCGCCTCCGTGGAGCTCACCATCACCACGGAGATGTCCGGAATGCGGGGCTGGAGTGCCTTCACCAGGTCGAGCCCCGAGGCCCCCGGCATCTGGATGTCGCTGAGCACCAGGTCGGAGGGTTCCTCTTCCAGGGCCTTGAGGGCGGCCGGTACGTCGCCGGCTGTCCGGCACCGGTACCCCGCCTTCGCCAGGATCCGCTCGAGCGACAGGCGGATGATGGGCAGGTCATCCACGATCAGGATGCTGACCTGCTGGGGCACCACTTGGATGTCTTCGCCCATGGACCTTCCCGGGACTGGTATTGAACGGCAAGACTGGTGGATCGCTATCGGCTTCGATGATGGCACAGGTGGAAAAAACCCTGAAGCATCGGTGCGGGTGAGGTGTGACGTGCCTCCACTGCCCCCCCGGTCACCGGGCCCACTCGAGGGAGTCCCGCTTGGCCCGGAAGTGGGCGCCCAGATCCAAGCCGATGGCCCGCTCACAAAGGGCCAGGGCTTCGTGGAAGTCTCCAAGCTCGCTGTGGGCCTGGATGCCCCGCTCGAAGCAGGTGAGGTTCTCCAGCATCCGCCGGTACTCATGCGGGAAGGCCGCTTCCAGATCCGGCAGGTGGCCGATCACCGCGGCCACCGATCCGGTGCAGGCCTCCCACTGACCGAGCTGTGCCAGGGCTTCGGCGGTCAAGTCGTGGGCCACGCACTTCACGGCGTTCGGCAGACTGGCCTGCCCCTCCAGAGTCCGGCGCAGGTACTTGAGCGCAGCCTCCGGCCCGCTGAAGGCCGCCTCGCGGTGCCCCGCCAGCAGGTCCTCCAGGATCTCCTTCACCGACTTGCGGACGGGTTCGACACGCTTGGCCATGGTTTTCCAGAAAAAATATCACCGCAGAGGACGCGGAGAACGCAGAGGAAAGAATGAGTGTTTTTCTCTGCGCTCTCTGCGTTCTCTGCGGTTAAACACTCATTCGTATTCGATGGTCGCAGGTGGCTTGGAGGTGATGTCGAAGACCACGCGGTTGATGCCCTTCACCTCGCGGACGATGCGCTGGGCGATCCGGTCCAGCAACTCGTGAGGCAGCCGGGCCCAGTCCGCGGTCATGAAGTCCTCGCTGGTGACGGCGCGCAGCGCGCACATCCACTCGAAGGTGCGCTCATCACCCATGATGCCCACCGTCTGGACCGGCAGCAGCACGGCGAAGGCCTGGCTGGTGCGGCCGTACCAGCCGCTCTCCCGCAGCTCCTGGAGGAAGATGGCGTCGGCGTTCTGGAGGATGGTGGCACGCTCCCGGGTGATGGCGCCCGGCAGGCGCACGGCCAGGCCGGGGCCCGGGAAGGGATGCCGTTGGTTCATCTCCTCCGGCAGGCCCAGGGCCAGGCCCGTGGCGCGGACCTCGTCCTTGAACAGCTCGCGCAGGGGCTCCACCAGCTTGAGCTTCATGCGCTCCGGCAGGCCACCCACGTTGTGGTGGGACTTCACCAGGATGGCCCCGCCGATGCCGCTGGACTCGATGACGTCCGGGTAGGTGGTGCCCTGGCCCAGGAAGTCGGCTTTCACCTTGCCGGCCTCGCGCTCGAAGACCTCGATGAACTTGCCGCCGATGATCTTCCGCTTCTGCTCGGGATCGGTCACGCCCGCCAGGGCTCCCAGGAACTCGTCCGAGGCGTCCACCCAGATCACGTTGAGCTCGAAGGGGGCGAAGTAGGCCTGCACCTGCTTCATCTCGTCCTTGCGCATGAGGCCGTGGTCCACGAACACGCAGGTGAGCTGCTTCCCGATGGCCTTGTGCAGCAGGAGGGCCGCCACGCTGGAGTCCACGCCGCCGCTGAGGCCCAGCACCACGGTGCCCTGCCCCACCTGCTCGCGGATGACCTTGACCTTCTCCTCGATGAAGTTGCCCGCGTTCCAATCCAGGGCCATGCCGCAGCGCTTGAGGAAGTTCAGCAGCAGGGGCGTGCCCTGGGTGCTGTGGGTGACCTCCGGGTGGAACTGGAGGCAGTAGATCCCGCGCTTCGGGTCCTCCATGGCCGCCACGGGCACGCTGGGCGTCTTCGCCGTGACCGTGAAGCCCGTCGGGGCGACTTCCACATGGTCGCCATGGCTCATCCACACCTGCTGGGCGTGGGGCAGCCCTTCGAAGAGCATCGAGCCCTCAGGCGTGGCCTGGATCTCCGCCTTGCCGTATTCCCGGCTCGCGGAGCGGTGCAACTGCCCGCCCAGGTTCCGGGCCAGGAGCTGCTGGCCGTAGCAGATGCCGAGAATGGGCACGCCGAGATCCAGGATGGCCGGGTCCAGGTCCGGCGCCCCGGGCTCCAGCACCGAGTTGGGCCCGCCGGACAGGATCACGCCCTTCAGGTCCGCCCCCGCGATCTCCCGAGCCGTCGCGCCGCTGTTGTAAACGAGCCCGAAGGCCCCCAGCTCGCGCAGCCGCCGCGTGATGAGCCGCGTGTATTGGCTGCCGTAGTCGATGATGGCGATGCGCTCGTGGTGCATGGATGTCCCAAAAGGACATTCTCTCAAGGGGAGTCACTTGTGACCAGTGGCGGGTCCCTGACCGGGCTGGAAGGCCAGGGCTTCTTCGAGGAAGCGAAGGCAGTCGCTGCGGTCCTTCCTAAGAGCCTGCAGGCCGGCATCCTGGTCTTTGATCTCCCATCGCACGGGCTTCTGCCGGTGGTCCAGGGCCAAGTCCAGCATGCCGCCCTGGGAGGAGGCCTTCCAGGTGGCCTCCCGCAGGGGCGTGGCCAGACGGCCGCTGGCGCACACAGGACTGGCTTCAGTCCCCACCTTGAGGGAAGCCGTCCAATGGTAATCCACCCCTGGGGGGACCTCGATCGGGAAGCGGCGCTTCGCCTTCGTCCGCTTGAGCGGAGCGGGAGGCCTCACCAGGGCGGGGAGGTTCAGCTCCCATTCGCCCCCCTTCTGGATCCGGGCACCGGAGTACTCGATCTTCAGGATCGTCTCAAAGGGGTCCTCTGGTTGCATCGGTGGCCGGATGGAGACCACCTCCCAGTGCGCCGGCAGGGCCTGAGGAGCGAACCGCAGCGAGTGCTGCTTCAGCCCCTTGGCTCCTTCGGCCTGGGCGATGCTCTGAAGTCCAAGGGCGTCGGCGGATTCCAGGATTCGCAAAGTGCCTGTCAGGACACCTTCGGACGAGATCTGGCCTTCGAGGTGGTACTCGACTCGTTCCCGGTCGAGGGCCGAATCCGGCACTTCCACCCAGGTCGCCCCCTCCGCGGTGCAGATCATGAGCCGGGCCCCCCGATGCCCCACGGGCAGCCACCCCAGCGGCGTCGTCCGGGAGGTGGGATCCACCAGGAGAAAGCGGCCTCGCGGTGTCTGCACCTCTGCGGGAAACCCCAGGGATTGGTCCAGGCGGATGGCGGCGATGACGTGATTGAAGAGGAACGGATTCACGGGTGCGTCCCCTGGAATACGCCCCTGACCCAGGCGCGCCAGGACGGGACTGCCATCCAACCGGAGGGCGCTGGCCCCACCCAGCAGGCAGGTGGCCAGGTCCTTGCAATCCCCGTAGCGACGCCGGAGGGTCTCCGTACTGCGCTCGGGGATCCAGCCACGCTCAGGGCTCAGGTAGACCATGCGATAGACGAGTGAGGTCCTCATCCACTGGCTGAGTCGCACAAGCGCGTCCCGGGCGCTCACCCCCTCCATGGGAACGGGCTGGACCTTCTCGATCATGGGTGCGTAACGCTGGTGGATCCACTTCGCGTAGCCATCCCAGTTCGACAGGTCAGGGCAGACGGTCAGCGCCGGATCCTGGAAGCGAAGGCTGACGAAAGGAACCTGCTCGAGGCCCGCGGCCGCCCAGGGCTCGTCCTTCGGCAATGCCGGGAGATCCTCCAGCTCGACCAACCGGTCGCTCTGGCGGATGACGGAGGCCCAGGCATTCAGGTTCCGGGAGTCGACGCGGACGGAGAGCAGCTCCTCTCTGCTGGTGGTCCGGAAGGGGAGGTCCACCCCCACCTCCAGGATGTAGCGCCGGATGGGGTGGCTTTCCAAGGGAAACACAAGATCCACTGGTCCCAACGGGAGCTTCAGGGTCTCCTGGGACTCGAAGGCGATGATGCAGCCGACCTCGACATCCGGCAGGGTCGCTGCGGACAGAACCTCGGTGGAAACCGTTCGCCCCGCGAAGGCATCCGCGTCGATGCTCACCAGATCGTCCCGGTCGATCTTCCGCGTAGAGCCATCCGGGCGTAGATTCCAGCCTTTGAGTTTCTGGATCTTGGACACCGTCTTGCCGAACCCGCGGCTCAGGAAGGTGCCTTCATCCCTGCCTTGCTTGGTGAGCACGCGCACGACCCTGGTGTGGATTTTCCGGAGCTCTCCCGCGCCGCGGTAGCTGACCAGGGTTTGATCCAGAAGAATCCACGCATCTTCCCCTTCTGGCGGCATTCGGGTCGCTGAATCCCGAACGGCGCTGTCCGCCCAGTTGGGAAGACCCCAGAACTGGGCTCGCACCGGCCATGCCCCAGCGAGGAGCAGGAACAGCAGGGCGATCATGCGGCTCATGACGATGACCGGGAGAGGGTGATGGTCCTGGAGAAGCTCTCGCGTACCCAGGCCAGGAAGGTCTTGAATTCGGGATAGCTGGAGGGTTCAGCCAACAATGTCGTGGTGCGGACCTTGAGCAGCACGCGGATCTCGGAGGGGGAGTCCCCGGGGCCAGCGGTCCAGTTCACCTCGCCGAAGGTATTCGACCGCTGGATCGGAGGAGCGCCGGACCAAACGAACCCCTGCGGGCATACGATGATCGCCTGGTATTCCTGAAGGCCGAGTAGAGGGAGCGCGATCCGTTCCTGGCGCTGGGCCGGAAGATCCCTCGGAAGGTCCATCGGAGAATCCACCAGCGGAAACGGGTTCACCTCGATGTGGCGCGCTGCATCCCGCTCCCTCACGGCATCGCATTTCCACTCGAAGGGACCTCTGTTGTAGGGGCCTACCGTGGCCGTCTCGATCTGCACGGCCGCATCCCTCTTCTCGAGAATCTCCTTGAGGTTCTTGTTCCGCTCCGCGGGAAGCATGGACCACCACTGGGCGCGTTCCTCCCAATCCTTGATGCCGGTACTGTGGGAGGTCAGATGGATCTGATCCCGATCCTCGCCCACGATGGTGGTCACCTTCACCACCTGCGTATTGCGGGATCCATCCTGGATCGGCACTTTCACGACCTGGTAGCCCCACTTGGGGTCGGCGGGCGTGAGCGCCAGAGCCTCCGTTCCCTGGAATTTCGGCAGAATGAGGTCCGGTGGCGCAAAGCGTCGGGCCGGTTCGATGAAGATCGGCGGCGCACCCTCCTGTTCGATCATCAGGACCCAGTCCCCCAGTTGGGCGATGTTGCACTCCTTGGGCCTCAGCTTCCGCTCGCGCCGGTCGACCATGAACACGGGCTTGGCCGGAATCCCAGACGAACCGAGCAGGCTCCAGAGAAGGAGGTGAAGGCCGGCGCCGGTGGTTTCGCCGGTCTTCAGGACCTCTCCAAAATCCCGAGGATCGATCTTTCGCTTGTTCTGCTTCTCCGAACGGGCCGCCAATTCCTCGGGGGTGAGAGCCGTGACGTCCAGAAACCGGGCCACCAGGCGGCGATGCAGCTCGAGCGCGGCCGCTTGCCGGGAAGGCGGGAGCCCTTGGCGGATCTCGTCCGAGAAAGCTCCCCAGACCTTCCCGTACTGGATTTTCTGATCGTAGAAGGGCCGGTACCAATGGTTCGCAACCTCCTCCCAGAACACCTTCTCCCCCTTCTGAGACGCCTCCACCAGGTACCGGGGTTGCTGGTACAGGACGAAGCGGGGATTGTCCTTGGCGCTCTCCTCCGAATAGGGCACCCACTCGTAGGCCGGGATCTCCTTGAAGATCGCCTTCCTGAATCCCTTCCCGTTCACGATCTGAGCGCCCCGGGGGCCGGTCTGGAGGTCGTAGCCCCAGGCGAGGTCGTCATAGACCTCCAGTTCCAACCGCCGGGTTGGAAGCCGTGCCCCCAGGGAGAACACCCGGTCCTGCACCTGGTAATCCCAGAAGGGCCCCGCGAGCCCAAAGAAGGCCCGCTCGGTCCACTGGATCTGCACGACGCAATCCGACGTCAGTCCGGGGGGGATCACCGAAGTACGGTTAAGAGACCCCTTTCCGGTCTCCACCAGAGCCTTGGTCTGGAAATCGGAAGAAGCCTTGAAGGGGGTCTCGACCCCTCCTCGCGCGATGGTTCGGCCCTCGATGGTGCTCGTGGGCAGGAATTTGGGGAACTCCACCGCATTCCTGCCTTGCTCGTTCAGGACACGGATAAGGTAGGCGTGCTCCACAGAGGCGGCATGAAACCTGATCGTCCGTTCGAGGATGATGGCGCCGAAGCCCTTGGTTTCGGCCTCTTTGACCTCCCACACGTCAGGTTTGATCTGCGGTAGCTCCGCCATCAGGCCACGCAGGCACAAGATCATCAGGGCTGACGCCATCAGGTGGGTGCGCATGGATCAATCCTCAAGGAGGGATGGATCCATCCTAAATCTGAAGGTGAAAGGCAGCCTCAGGAAGTTATTGCCAGAGGCTGAAGTCCGCAATCCGCAGGAAGGCCTGGCGGAGACGGTGGAGAAGGCTGAGGCGGGCGGCGCGGAGGGCGGGGTCGTCGCACTTCACCATGACGGCGTTGAAGAAGGCCTCCAGGGGCTCGGCCAGATCAGCGAGGGCCGCGAGCAGGGCCTTCTGGTCGGCGGTACCCTCGAGCCGGCCGAGGTGTTCAGCCAGCACTTTCTCCTCTGCCTGCGCCAGCAGGCCTCTATCGAAATCGCCTGCGGCGATTTCGTCCTTCAGGATGTTCCCGATGCGCTTGGCGCTCTGGGCGAGGCTGGCGAAGCGGGCGTCCTCCGCAAAGGCGGACAGGGCCTCGCAGCGGGCCTTGAGGTCCGCCAGGTCTTCCCAGCCCGCGGCCAGGGCGGAGCGGCGCACCGAACCGGCGTACCCGGCCAGCTCCAGCTGGTAGGCCACGCGGTCCTTGAAGAAGGCCAGCAGGGTCTCGCGGGTCTCGGCCTCAGGCTTCGTGGCCTTGGGGCCAACCACTTTCAGGGCCGCGCCGATGAGGTCCCCAGGCGTGAAGGGCCAGCCCTGCTCCCAGAGGATGCGGACGATCCCCTGCCCCGCACGGCGCAGGGCGAGGGGATCCTTGGAGCCGCTGGGGATGAGCCCCACGGCGAAGCAGCCCGCGACCGTGTCGAGCTTGTCGCAGAGGGACAGCAGGCAGCCCATGGGTGTGCCGGGGATGGCGTCCTCGGCGCCGACGGGCCGGTAGTGCTCCTTGACGGCCTTCCAGACCTCCTCGTGGGCGCCTTCGTGCTTGAGGTATTCGCCCCCCATGACGCCCTGCAGCTCGGGGAACTCGCCCACCATCAGCGTGCGCAGGTCGCACTTGGCCATGCGGGCGGCCTCCAGGGCGCGGTCGATGTGTTCGTCGTCCGTGGAGAGGCGCGTGGCCAGGGCCTTGGTGAGGGCCACCACGCGGCCGGTCTTGTCGTGGTAGCTGCCCAGCTCCCGCTGGAAGGTGAGGGCCTTCAGCTTCTCCAGGCGGTCGGACAGGGGGTGCTTGCGGTCCTCGGCGAAGAAGAATCGCGCGTCGTAGAGGCGCGCCTTCAGCACCCACTCGTTGCCGGCCTTCACGAAGCCCGCCGGGTCGTCCGTGCGGTTGGCGGCCGTGAGGAAAAACGGCAGCAGGGCCCCGTCCGCCTGCTCGATGCAGAAGCTCTTCTGGTGCTCGCGAAGGCTGGTGACCAGCACCTCCTTGGGCAGCTCCAGGAAGTCCGCGGGGAACTCGCCGCGCACGATCTTGGGGAACTCCACGATCTCCGCCAGGGTGTCCAGCAGCTCGGCATCGGACACCACCCGGCCCTTGACCTCGACGGCGAGCGCCTCCAGCTGCTCCGCGATGCGGGCGCGTCGGACCTCCAGGCTGACCACGACACCCGCGACCTCCAGGGCCGCCTCGTAGGCCTCCGGTGTGGCGACCTTCACGGGCTCGGGATGTTGGCGGTGGAACAGCCGGTGGCCCCAGGTGGTGGCGGTGGCGGTGACGCCATCCACCGTGATGGGCACGACCGCCTCACCGAAGAGGCAGAGGATGTTCCGGATGGGCCGTACGAACTCGAAGTCCGACGAGCCCCAGCGCATGGCCTTGGGCACGTGCAGGCCGGCGACGAGGCCCGGCAGGGCCTCCGCCAGCAACTCCACCGTGGGCCGCCCCTGCTTCGTGAGCGTTACCACCGCGCAGGGCTCCTTCTTGCCCGCCGGCTGCTCGAAGCGCACCGCCGAGAACGGCAGCCCCCATTTCTCCGCGAACTTCTCGCCCTGAATCGTCGGTTTGCCCTCCGCGTCCACGCACATGCGCTGGGGTGGGCCCACCTGGATCTCGGTTTGATCAGGCTGGGAGACGGGCAGGCCCGAAGCGCGCCAAGCCAGCTTGCGCGGGGAGAAGAAGGTCGCGAGGCCGGAGGTCGCGAGGCCCTGCCCTCCGGCCCAGGTCGCGAAGGCCGTGGCGAATTCGTCCGTCAGCGGCCCCAGGAACCGCGCCGGAATCTCCTCGCAGTGCAGTTCCAGCAGGAAGGTCGAAGTCCCGCTCACTTCGCACCCCCCTTCCCAGCCACCGCGCTTTTCTCGGCGCTCTCCGCATTCTCGGCGGTTGGCGTCTTTGCAGTTTCAAAGTCCAGATGCGCCCTCGCGCAGGCGCACGCCAGGTCGCGGACGCGCTTGATGATGCCGGGGCGCTCGGTGGTACTCACGGCGCCCCGGGCGTCCAGCACGTTGAAGGTGTGGCTCATCTTGAGGGCCTGCTCGTAGGCGCTGAGGAAGTGGCCCAGGTCGTTCAGCAGCCGCCAGCCCTCCTTCTCGTAGGCATCAAAGAGGGTCTTGTGCAGGTCCAGGTCCGCGTGCTCGAAGCTGTAGGCGCTGAGCTCGAACTCCTCGCGCTGTCGCATCTGGCCGTAAGTGACGGGGAACACGCCGTCGTCCGTCTTCACCTCGCCGTGCACCAGGTCGAAGATGTTGTCGTAGCCCCCCAGGAACATGCAGATGCGCTCGATGCCGTAGGTCAGCTCGGCCGAGACGGGCCGGCAGTCCAGGCCGCCCACCTGCTGGAAGTAGGTGAACTGGCTGATCTCCATGCCGTCCAGCACCACCTGCCAGCCCACGCCCCAGGCGCCGAGCGACGGCGATTCCCAGTTGTCCTCCTCGAAGCGGAGGTCGTGCTTGGAGAGGTCGATGCCCAGGGCCTCCAGGCTCTCGATGTAGAGGTCCTGCACCTTGGCGGGGCTGGGCTTGAGGATCACCTGGAACTGGAGGTGCTTGTAGACGCGGAAGGGGTTCTCGCCGTAGCGGCCGTCCGCCGGACGGCGCGAGGGCTCCACGTAGGCCACGTTCCATGGCTTGGGCCCCAGGGCGCCGAAGAAGGTCAGCGGGTTCATGGTGCCCGCGCCCTTTTCCAGATCGTACGGCTGGCCGATGAGACAGCCCCGGTCGGCCCAGAACCGCTGCAGGCGGAGGATCAGTTCCTGGATGTGCATGGAGGCCCACCAAAACGAGCATTGTAGCGGGTTTTCGCCCTCTTGATAAGCTGCAGGGATGCAGATCCGGCCCGCCCTCCCCGACGACGCCACGGCCCTCGCGGCCCTGGGTGAGCGCCTGTGGCGCGAAACCTACACCGGGCTCATCCCAGCTTCGAATCTGGAGCTGCACCTGGCGGAGACCTTCGGGCCTCGGCAGCAGGCCGCGGAGCTGGCCGATCCCGCCTGCCGGACGCTGGTGATCGCGGAGGGTAACGCCCTTCTGGGCTACACCCTGCTCCGAGCCTGTGGCCCGGAGGAAGGAATGGCCTCTTTCCACTTCGTCAATCCGCTCGAAGTGGCCCGGTTCTATGTGGATGCCTCCCTGCACGGCCGTGGCGCCGCCCAGGCGCTGATGGCGGCGGCGTTGGACCACGCGGCATCCGCTGGCCACGACGGCGTCTGGTTGCAGGTCTGGGAGCAGAATCCACGCGCCATCCGCTTCTACGCCAAGGCCGGCTTCACCGACGCCGGCGAAGCCACCTTCCGCGTGGGCGAGCAGGTGGACCGGGACCGGGTGATGCTCCGCCGCGTCACTGCCGGGAGATGAGACTCCGATCCGATTCGCCTCTCAGGGCGCGTCCTCAGCCGGTTCCGGGCCCTCCGGCTCGGCCGGGGCCGTGAGGCGGACATAGGCGAGTTGCGCGTCCCGGTCCCCCATGTCCATGGCCTTCCGGTACCACGCCAGGGCCTGGTCGCGATCGGCCTCGCCGCCCAGCCCCAGTTCGAAGAACCGCCCCATGGACGCCATGGCCGAGGCGCGTCCGAGCGCGGCGGATTCGGCGAAGGCGCGACGGGCCTTGGGAAGGTCCTGCAGGATGCCATCTGCGCCATGCTCGTAGAGGTTCGCCGCGTTCTCCCAGGCCAGCGCATGCCCCTGGGCCGCGGCCTTCAGGTAGAGCTCGAGCGCCCTACTGGCGTTCCTGGGGACCACCCAACCCCGTTCGTGGAAGATGCCCAACTGGCTCATCGAGGTCGGGTTCCCCTGGTCGGCCGCCATCTGGTAGTACCGGAAGGCCTCCGTGAGATTGCGCACCACGCCAAGCCCATTCTGATAGGCCCATCCGACCTGATGCTGGGCCCGCACCTGGCCCATGCTGGCGCCCATCTCGAAGCACTCGAAGGAACGGACCGGGTCCTTCGGGACGAGGACCCCGGCCATGAACACATGGCCCAGCTGGTACCACGCGAGCGCGAACTTCCGGTCCGCGGCTTCCTGGTAGTAGGCCAGCATCCGGGCCCCGTCCTTCTCCAGCCCCCAGCCATTCTCGGTGAACCAGCCCAGGAGGTAGACTGCGAAGGCCGATCCCAGGGCCTCCCCCTGTTTCAGCCAGGCGACGGCGCGCCGGTCGTCCGGAGCCACCCCCTCGCCCTGGTGGTACATCGTGGCCAATCGGCCGAAGGACCATGGTTCCTGCTCGGCAGCGGCCTTGGCGAACCAGGAGACCGCGCTCGCGGGATCCTTGGGGGTGCCCCGCCCGGTCGCGAAGCAGTCCGCGACCCAGTAGCACGCAGACCCCGATCCGAGGCGGGCGGCGGCCTGGAAGAGACGGAAGGCCTGTGTCTCCTGCTTCGCCACGCCCCGCCCCTCGAGGAAGAGCAGCCCGAGGCCCTCCAGGGCCGTAGGGTCCTCCAGGCATTCCGGACGCGTCCACCAGGAGACCGCCGAGGCGGGATCCGCAGGTGTCCCGATGCCCTCGGCCAGATACCTCCCCACCATGGCGGAGCCGTGGTGCTCACCCCGCCTGGAAGCCTCGCGAGCGAACGCCATGGCCTTTACGGGGTCCTTCGGGAATCCGGCGCCGCGTTCATGCATCCAGGCCAGGGTCGCGAGACAGGCGAATTGCGCGGGATCCCTCTGGGCCGCTCGGTCGAACCACCGCCGGGCCTCGGCTTCATCCCGGGCGGTGCCCCGCCCTCTCTCGAGGCATTGGCCGAGTTCGGCCATGGCATCGGGAAGCCCCTTCTCGGCCGACGACCGGAGCAGCCTGGCGTACCGGACTTGGTCTGCGGCCACCCCGAAACCGTTCTGGTACAGCTCCGCCAGATGGTAGAGCCCGCGCGCATTCCCCCTCGCCGAGCTGGCCTCGAGCCACGTCCGGGACTCTGCGGGATCTCTCGGGATCCCCTCGCCCCGGAAGAGCATCCTCCCGAGATGGGCCATCGCTTCGGGATCGCCGGCCACGGCCGCCTTCCGGTAGAGCTCCGCGGCCCTGCCCCGATCCCGGGCAAGCCCTTCCCCGCCAAGCCAGGCATGGTGCGCCTGCGCCAGGAGGTCTCCGCTGCCCTGCGCGGCGACGGGGAGCGCCGCGAGGATGAGCGTTGCCGCCGGAAGGGGCCAGGAGAGGGTTCGCATGGAGCTTGGATGGCCTTGACAGTGTGCAAACCTTATTCGTCCCTGGCAAGGGTCGGCCTGCAGCTGTGACTCCTGTCCTTGGCCCATCCTCGCGGTGCCCTGTAGAATCCTCGTTTCCCGGGGACCTGCATGACCCGAAAGATCGCACTCCTGGCCATCGGTGGAAACGCGCTTCTCAAAGAGAAGGAGCGCGGGCTCCAGGAGGAGCAGCTGGAGAACGCCCGGGAGACGGCGGAGATGCTGGCGCGGGTGGTGGCCGAGGGCTACGCCCTCTGCGTGGTGCACGGCAACGGGCCTCAGGTAGGCAACCTGCTCATCCAGCAGGAGGCCGGCTCGGGCCAGATCCCGCCCTACAGCCTGGACATCTGCGGGGCCATGACCCAGGGCTCCATGGGCTACATGCTGGAGCGCATGCTCATCAACCGCCTGCGCTTCATGGGCCTGGACGCGCCGGTGACCTCCGTGCTCACCGAGGTGGTGGTGGACAAGGAGGACAAGGGCTTCCAGGACCCGACGAAGCCCGTGGGTCCCTTCTACCCGGAGTTCCGCGCCCTGGAGCTGATGCGCTCCAAGCGGTGGAAGATGAAGGAGGACTCGGGTCGCGGCTGGCGCAAGGTGGTGCCCTCGCCCAAGCCCATCGAGATCGTCCAGCTGGAGGCCATCAAGACCCTGCTGCAGTCGGGCAGCTCCGTCATCGCGGGCGGCGGTGGCGGCATCCCCGTGATCCGCGACGCCAGCGGCTTCCTGGTGGGCGTTGAGGCCGTCATCGACAAGGACCGCCTCAGCGCCCTGCTGGCGGCCCAGCTGGACGCGGACCTGTTCATCATCCTCACGGGCGTGGCCAAGGTGGCCCTCGACTTCGGCAAGCCCACCCAACGCTGGGTGGATCGCCTCACCGCCAGTGAGGCCCGGAAGCACCTGGCGGAGGGCCAGTTCCCGCCCGGCAGCATGGGCCCCAAGATCGAGAGCGCCCTGGCCTACCTGGAAGGCGGCGGCCACGAGGTGCTCATCACCACCGCCGAGGCCCTGGCCACCGAGGACCCCGCCACCGTGGGCACCCGCATCGTGCGAGACTGAGGCCTCTTGGGAGAAAGCTTCCGATGTACGCCCTCATCCTCGTCCGCTACCGCCGCCCCCTCGCCGAAGTCGAAGCCGTCACGGAAGCCCATCGGGCCTACCTCGACACCTTGAAGAAGCAGGGCGTCCTCCTGGCATCGGGCCCCCTGGATCCCCGGTTCGGCGGCGCCTGGCTGGTGCGGGTGCAGGACGAGAACCCCCTCGCCGACCTGGACACCCTGCGCGATGGCGACCCCTTCCACAAAGCGGGCCTCGCCAACTACGAGCTGCTGCCCTGGAACGTGATGGCCGGCAAGGAATCGTTCGACCAGATCTGATCTCCGCCCGCCGGGCTTCCCCCGCAGGCGGAGATTCGTCCTCGATTCGCTCAGTGGCTGAGCTTGATGTCCACGGGGTTCTTGAAGGTGTCATAGAGGGGCGACGTCCGCACGACGCAGTCGTGGAGCTCCTGGATCTGCGCCGAGGTGCCGTTGCAGGCGAGGTTCACCTTCACGCGGATCTGGGACAGCCCGGGCCGGATGTTCTTGTCGAGTTCCAGGAAGCCCCGGATGTCGGAATCCGTCTCCATGTCGAAGCTGAGGCTGCTGATGTCCAGACCCATGGCCGCGGCCGCGTAGGCGTAGGTCACGCTCAGGCACGCGCTGAGGGCGTGCAGGGCGGCCTCACCCGCGTTCGGCGCCAGGTCCGTGCCCAGCAGGGCCTCCGGCTCGTCGGCTTCCAGGAACATCGGCATGCTCCGCTTGTGCTCCTCCCCCGCTCCGTAGAGCGAGTCGAAGGTGCTCTGGGAGTGGGCCCCGTTGATCCACTTGGCCTTGGAGCGGAAGGTGAACTTCGCAAGGCCGGGGTTTGCCTTCACCGCCGACACGGTGGCGTTCATGGCGTCCACGTTCACGCCGTTGTGGATGGTTGCGATGCTGCCCATGGATCCTCCTCGTGGATCGGGCGCTGCCCGGACGGGGGTTGGGCCTCCGAAGGGAAGCGCGTGTAGGACACCCACAAGAGTCCCGCAAGCCACGGGGCCCCCTGGAAAGAGACACCAGGATGGGCCCGGTCAAGCCTGAAACAAGGTCGCAAAATTCGAACCAGGGGCCCGCTGACCCATCTGTCGAAGGCACAGCTACTTCGGCGCCGGCGCGGCCTTGGCGGCTTCCGCCGCCTGTCGGGCCCGGGTCCGTTCCGCATCGCTGGGGGTGCCCCACACGGCCCGGCTGGGCTTCTGCTTCAACAGCTGCAGCAGTTCCTCCACGGAATCCAGGGAGCGCCGCAGCGCCTTGAGGCTGGCCTCCAGCTCCGGCTGGTCCTCGGCCCGGAACCGGGCCAGCAGCCCATCCGACTGCTGCAGCACCGACGCCAGGCTCACGAGGATCCGATCCAAGTCCGGCGCGCGCGTCTCGAGGAGGGCGCGGGTCACCGCCAGGCTCTTCTCCAGGTCGGCGAGGGCCTTGTCGGCCTCTCCCATGCTGCGGTCCGCATGGGCGGCCAGTCCGCGGCCATCCCTGGCCAGGGCCTGGAATTCGCGCAGGGTGGCATCCAGCGATCGCAGGGCCCGGGCCACGGAAGGATGCTCCAGCAGGTCGCCCAGCCCCTTCGTCTGGATGCGATCGCGCACCGCCTCCAGCGAGGTGTTCAGGCTGGCCAGGAGACGGTCCGCCCGCTCCAGCACGCCGCCCAGGGAGACCCCCTCCTCGCCTGGGATCCGGTCGCCCGGCACCAGGGGCACCGTGCGCATGTCTGACGGCGGCAGGCGCAGGTCCAGCATCACGCTGCCCACGCCCCTGGGGGCCACCACCGCCCGGGTGCCGCGCCACAGCTGGATGTCCGAGCGCACGGCCAAGGTCGCCAGGAAGTGGTAGTCCGTGCCCTCTCGCCGCATGTCCACCCGCTCCACGGATCCCACGCGATAGCCCTTCAGCTGAACGTCGGTGCCGGGGGCCAACCCCTCCATCTGTTCCAGCCGCACCACCAGCGGGTAGGTCTTCTCGGTCACCACCGCGGCGTTCTTGTAGGCCAGCAGCCCCCCGAAGAAGCCCAGCGCCAGGAGGACGAAGAGGCCCAGGCGGGCGTCCTGTTTCTCGAAGTTCATGACGGCTCCGAAGGCGAGTGGTGTGCGCGGAGATCCAGCGTCTGGAAGTCCGGCCCTGGCGGCAGGTCCGCCCCCTCCGTGGCCAGGACGAGGGTGCAACCGGAATCCAGGGCCCAGCCTGAGATGAGGCCGAGGGCCAGGCTGCGATCGGTGGCGTCCAGTCCCTCCAGGGGCGCGTCCAGGAAGATCAGCTCCGGGCCCAGAGCCAGCACCCGAGCCAGGTTGGCATGCTTCCGCGCCGCCGCGCTCACCGCATGGGGGCGGAGGTTCGCCACCGGCTCCAGCCCCAGCCGCGTCAGAGCTTCTCCAGTCCGGCGGGCGACCTCCCCTCGGGAGAGTCCCAGGAACCTCAGCGGGAGGGCCACATTGTCCGCCAGGCTGAGGTTCGACAGCAGCCCGCCGGTGGGGAAGGCGAACCCCATGCGGACCCGCCCCGCCAGTCCGAGGGCGCCCTCCCCTGGCCAGACAGGGATGCCCGCGACCGCCACCTCGCCAGCCCTGGGACGCTCTGTGCCGGCAAGCACCTTCAGCAGGTGGCCCCTTCCCATTCCGTCTGCGCCCGCCACCAGGAGGTTCTGACCCGGCGAGAGGTCCAGGTCCAGTCCCTCCACCAGAGGCCGGCCATCAGGGAGAGCGCAGGCGAGACCGCGGACCTGGAGCATCAGAAGTAGAAGCATGCGGCCAGGAGGCCGTCGACGACGAACACGGCCACCAGGGCGGAGACCACCGTCCTCGTGACGGCCTGGGGAACCTCGGTCTGGCTGCGCCGGACGCCAAGGCCGAAGTGGCAGGCGTGGAAGGTGATGGCGCCCGAGAAGAAGAAGACCTTCAGAAGGGTGGCCGTGAAATCCAGATTTGACAGCGCTTGTCGCACGGACTCCATGAAGAAGCCCCAGGTGATTCCGTATTTCAGCCGCGCCACCAGGAAGCCCCCCCCGAGGGCCGCCGCGTCGAAGCACACCACCAGGGCGAAGACTGCCACGAGCACGCCCACCCAGCGGGGCAGGAGCAGGTAGCGGTAGGGGTCCACCCCGTGGGCGGCGAGCGCGTCGACCTCTCCGTTGAGCTGCATGGTTCCCAGCTCGGCCGCGATGGCCGTGGCGCTCCGGCCGATGACCAGCACGGCGGTCAGCAGCGGGCCCAGTTCCCGCAGGATGATGAGCACCATGAGCGTGCCGATGTAGTTCTCCGCCCCCAGTCCGGAGAGCTGGCTGAAGGCCTGGATGAGCGTCACCGCGCCAAGCAGCAGCGCCGTGCCCGCCACGAGCACCCCGGCATCGAGACCCGTGAAGCGGATCTGGAGCTTCGTCTGCCCGCCCACCACGGCCAGCTGGCCGGCCCGGAGCGCCAGCCCGGAACGCAGGGTCCGCCATACCAGGTGCGCCTGGTCGCCCAGGAACTCCAGGAAGCCGCGCGCCGGCGCGCCAATCCGCGCTAGGAAAGCCATCATTCACCCGAGGGATGGCTCCAAGGCTAGCAGAATACCGGCGGCCCTAGTGCCCGGCCACGAACCCGTCGGCGTAGTCGATCACGGTCACTGTTCGGTAATCCCGATGGGGCGCCGAGCCGGCACCGGCCTGATGGAGATCCGGGTTGAAGAGGTTCTTCCGGTGGCCGCGGCTGGCCACCCCGTCGTCGACCAGCAGCTGGATCACCACCTGCCGGGCCTCGTCCTCGCCGGCGCTGATGTTCTCCGCGATGAGCCCCTGCCATCGGCCCAGCCGGTTCAGGCGGACCGAGAGGCTGCTGCCGTCGGAGCCCGTGTGCTCGATGCTGCCCTTGGGGCCGATGTCCTGCGCATGGAGGCGGGCCGCCCGGGCCAGACCTTCGTTGAAGCGCAGGGGACCCACCGGCTTGGCGGATTCCAGGAACCGGATGGCCTCGTCCAGCGCCGCCACGCCTTCCTCCGTGCGGAGCGGCACACGCTCCGGCCGCTTCCACAGGGTGCCTTCGAAGTACGGCCGCAGCTCCCGAAGGTGCTTCGCATAGGCCTTGGGCTGCACCCGGGCATCGCTCATCTCCTGGACCACCGCCCGCTCGAAGGCCGTGGCCTTCGCCGGTTCACCGGACACCGCATGGATGGGAACCAGCAGCGCGGCAAGGAACAGGATGGCGATCCTCATGGGCATCTCCCGACGGACCCTCAAGGATAGGCGCTCTTAGAGGGCCGGTTCATCGGCTCCGGTGGCAAGAAGCTGGGCCGAGGCGCTCCGCACCCAGGGCAGCCAGGGATGGATCCGGCAGGCCAGACAGAACCCGAAGAAAGCCTCGAGGCCCGCGCAAGTCCCCAGGATCGACGCCATGGCCAGGCCGAGGGACCGGAGCTCGGCCAGGAGTGCCAGGCCGATGCCCAGGGAGAACAGGAAGCCCACGGAAGCCGCGAAGCGCTTGGGGCCCGCATTGATTCGCCGCTCGGGAAGGCCCACCCAGCGACGGAGGGCACCCGCCGCACGGGCCACCGGGCTGAAGGCCGGGCGGCCCGCGGCGCGAAAGAGGAAATCCGCGGCCAGAGCCAGGACTGCCCAGCCCCGGCCCTGCCAGACGCACACCCCGAGGAGGGCCAGCGACAGGAAGGCGGCGATCCGCCCGGCCGACTCATCGGTCAGGTCCGGCGTGATGGGGCAGCTCGGTCCCGGGCGAATCGCCTTCTGGTTCATCGCACCCCCTCAGATCGCGGGTCCATCGATCTCGGCGAAGAGCGGATGGGTGAGGTAGCGCTCGCCGGTATCGCAGAGCACGGCCACCACGGTCTTCCCCTCGCCCAGCTCCTTCGCCACCTCCAGGGCCGCGAAGACGATGGCACCGGTGCTGATGCCCGTGAGCAGGCCTTCCTCCCTGGCCAGGCGGCGGGCGATGGCGATGGCGTCGTCGTAGCCCACGGGGCGGACGCGCTGGAAGGCCTTCCGGTTCAGGATGCCGGGCACGAAGTTCGGCCCCAGGCCCTGGAGCTTGTGCGGGCCGGCCTTCCCCTCGCTGAGCAGGGGCGACGTCTCGGGCTCCACGGCCACCACCAGGGTGCCGGGCTTCTTCTCGGCCAGCACCTCGCCCACGCCGGTCACGGTGCCGCCGGTGCCCACGCCCGCCACGAAGGCGTCCAGCTCGGGCACCTGCTCCAGCACTTCCAGGGCGGTGGTGCGGCGGTGGACGGCGGGGTTGGCCGGATTCTCGAACTGGCGCACCAGGAAGTAGGAGGGGTCGCCGTCCGCCAGCTCCTGGGCCTTGTCCACGGCGGCCTTCATGCCGCCGGAACCCGGCGTCAGCAGCAGCTCCGCGCCGTAGGCCTTCAGCAGGGAACGGCGCTCCTGCGTCATCGTGTCGGGCATCACCAGCGTGATCTTGTAGCCCTTGGCCGCCGCCACGAAGGCCAAGCCGATGCCGGTGTTGCCGCTGGTGGCTTCCAGCAGGGTCATGCCGGGCTTCAGCGCGCCGCGGGCCTCCGCGTCCTGGATCATGCTGAGGGCGATGCGGTCCTTCACGCTGCCGCCGGGGTTGGCGCTCTCGAGCTTCACGTAGACCTTGGCCGAGCCCTTGGGCACGAGGCGGTTCAGGCGCACGACGGGCGTGTAGCCCACCAGCTCGTAGGCGTGCTCGACGCGGTTGGGGCGATCGGTGGGACGGGCCATGGGTTCCTCCTGGGTTCGGGCAGGGCCGGAATCCAGGAGTATGAAGGGAAATTGGATATTGTCAAGTTTGTCAATTCTTTTTGTTATGTATTAAAGTAGCTCTCCAAGGGAGGCATGTCATGCGCGGATCGGCCAAGGGGCGCTACGGCTTGCAGTTCATGGTGGAGCTGGCCCTCCAGGCCGGCCACGGCCCCGTGCAGGTGGAGGTGGTGGCGGAGCGCCAGGCCCTGCCCTCGAAGTTCATCCGGGTGCTCCTGGGGCCCCTCAAGGCTGCCGGCCTGGTGAAGGTGCAGCGCGGTCCCAATGGCGGCTGCCAGCTGGTCCGGCACCCCAGCCACATCACGGCCCTGGAGGTGCTGGAGGCCCTGGAGGGCCGCCTGGGCCCGGCCAGCCTGCCCCCCGACGCCACCCCCGGCGCCCGCGCCGTGCGGGACCTCTGGACCCGCAGCACCGAGGCCGCCCGCACCGTCCTCCGCAGCGCCACCCTCGCTGACCTCGCCTTCAAGCAGCAGGCCCTCGAAGTGGACAGCCACGGATATTCGATTTGACCGACCGCCGGATGGCGAAGTAGAGGACTTGATGTCCTCTGCGAAGCCAGGATCCGGCGAGGAGGTCATGCCACAGGACCGCCGGATGGCAGAGCAGAGGACTCGATGTCCTCTGCGGAGCCAGGATCCGGCGAGGAGGTCATGCCACAGGACCGCCGGATGGCAGAGCGTATCCCGTCAGTCCCCCTCGAACCGGAAGGTCCCGATGTCCACGGTGCGGCCCGGACCCTCCAGGCGCAGGGTGATCGACTTGTTCTCGACCCGCCCCGTCCCGTAGCGGAGGTACAGCTCCAGGGTCACCGTCGTGGCGCCGATGGCGGTCTGCTCGCGGGTGCCGTAGAACCGGGCCCTGACCGAGTAAGCGCCTGGAAGGGCGCGGCGCAGGAGGAACTCCTCCGGTCCGTAGCCGGCGGTCACGTCCTGGCTGATGCGACCCCCGATGGCGGTCCGGTTGTGGCCGTAGAAGCACTCCTCGCCCCGGGGATCCACCACGTGCAGGTCCATGTCGCTGTTGTCCGTGTCCCAGTTCAGCACCACGCGCACATCCACGGGCAGGTTCGCCACCAGGCGGGGATCGATGGCCGAGGCGTCGAGCTTGGTGTTCGAGGTCGCCAGGAGGGCATTGAGCTCACCGAGGGCGATGAGGTTCACCTCATGGAACCGCCCGTCCCAGGGCGTCTTCACCAGCTCCCAGAAGAGGCCCACGGCCTTCTGGGGCTGCCTGGCCTCGACCAGGGCCAGGGCCAGGTCCCTCCGGCTCTGGGGCTCCTCCTCCCGGATCCGCAGCACCTCGCCGAAGGTCCACACCGCCAGGTCCGGCAGACCCAGCTGGCGGAGACGGTAGCCCAGGATCCGCAGCAGGGGGGCGCTCTCCAGCTTGAGCTCCGCCAGGTTGGAGAGGATGCGCAGGGCCAGGTCCTTCTCGCCCTGGTCCCGGAAGAAGTCGGAGACGTCGAGGAAGAAGCCCGGCGTCTTCCCGTAGGTCTCCCGCTGCCGGAGGTAGAGGGTGTAGCGGTCCTTGGCCGGGGCGGCCTTCAGTTCCTTCAGGTAGGGCGTGTCGGGCGACCAGGGCTTGAGGTCGATGGTCCCCATGGCGGCCGACTCCATCCCTTCGGTCACACCGGGCGAGAGGTTCGCGGCCGTGTTGACCTCGGTCCGATCTGAAACAGGCACCGACGCCACCACCTCCACCACGGCCTGGGCGGGTGGGCGATTCCGCTGGGTCCGACCCGCCCCCGGGGGCGGGGGCGGGGGCGGCGGAGGTGGCGGTCCATCCTCGCGGCGCACGGTGCCGCCGACGACGCCCCCCACGACCCCGCCGATCACACCGCCGGGGACGCCGCCAGGGGCGCCAGGTGGCGGAGGTTCCGTGGACGAAGGCCGGGGCTTGGGCGGCACCTTGAACTCGGTGGCCCACCAGGCTTTCCGCTCCTCGAACTGCTTCACCAGCGCCTCGAGGTGGTCCTTCTCCCGCGTACCTGCATGCTGGGTCTCGTCGGCCACACGGCGGTCGTACTCGGCCCGGAGATCCTCCGGCGGGGCGATCCGGTAGCGCACATAGTCGGCCACGTCGTCGAGCACGATCAGGCTCGTGCCTTCGGTGACGAGGCCGTGGGCCTGGCCGAGGGCGAGGATGGCCTTGGCGTTCCGGGCCGGATCCAGCTCCAGTTCAGCGAGCTTCCGCTGGGCCCACATCCGCGCCACGGGCGCCGCTTCGGCGGCCTTGGCCGCATCGAGGTCGAAGGTCCGAGTCACCCGGACGCTGCGGCCGAACCCGAACTGGAGGGTGAGCCGGGCGCGCGGGGTCTTGAGGAGGCCCGCCAGCCCGAAGGGCCCCCGGACCACCCGCCCCGCGCCAGGATAGACCTCCGCCACTTCGCCACGCTCGGTGACCGCCCGGAGGAAGGCCAGGGGCCGGGTGGTGAGGGCCTTCAGGGCCTCCTCCGCGCTGAGGTTCTGGAGGTTGAGGTACTCGCCGCCCTGCCCTTCGCCGAGGGCCCGCAGGAGGGCGTGCTCGGCCGTCAGCGCGCTGTTGACCGCCACCAGGGGGGCCTCAGGGAACTGGGCCTCGCGGGGGCCGAAGGTGCCCAGGCCATCGGAGAACAGCAGGGTCTCGTCCACCCGCAGGTCCTTCAGCTTCACGGCGCCCAGGCAGGTCCCGCCGTCCAGCGGCAGGTTCTTGAGGTGGGCGATCAGGCCGGCGGCATTCCCGTCCTGGATCCGGAAGGCCTTCAGGGGCTCGGCCGCGTCACGGAAGACGGAGAGGTTCACCTCGCAGGTGCCCAGGCGCCGAAGGTAGGCCTCCAGCAGGCCCAGCTCCCGGGCCAGGTCGCGGTTCCGGGCGCTGGCCGAGGCGTCCCACACCACCAGCAGGCGCCGGGGAAGGGGCTTCGCCTCCCGGGCCATCCGCGGGTGCACCATCACGAAGAAGAAGTCCTGCCCGTCCCGGCGCTCCACGAACACCTGCCCGCTGTCGGAGGCCCGCGGGATGGACATCACGAGGGGTTGGTCCGGCAGGAAGTCGCTCCGCACCTCCTCCGCGAGGTAGCCCCGGCGCACGGACTTGAACGGGAAATTGGCCAGGGGGCTGGCCGTGGCCCGGGGCGCCACCGGCTGGTCCAGGACCTCCACCTTCAGGCCGAAGGTGGCCACCTTGTCCGTGAAGGCCAGGGGCAGCCGGTAGAGCAGCTCTCCGGGCCCGCTGTCCGCCAGCTCCTGCTCGTAGGCCAGGACCACCCGCTTGTACCCCCGGGCGGGAATGGGATACACCCGCGCCTTGAAGCTGTTGCCCACCGTCTTCTCGAGCAGGCCGGGATCCACGCCCCGGCGGACGATCTCCTCGAAGGCCCGGCGGCCCTTGGCCTTCTCCACCACCACGCCCTCGCGGAGCCGCCCGTTCACATCCATGGCGAAGCGGGAGACGGTCTGGCCCTCGCCGAGGGGGAAGACCAGCTCGCCCTCCAGCACTCGGGTCTGCGGGTTGTGGATGGTCAGGTCCCAGGTGGTCGTGGCGACATGGCCCACAACTTTCACATCGATCCTCAGATCGTGGATCCGGGCGGGCACGGATCGGTCCCCTTCCTGGATGCGGATCTGCGGCATGGGCAGCCGCTCCTGGGCGCACAGCGGGAGGAGGGCCAGAAGGGCGAGCGCGAAGCGGCGAAACATGACGCACCTGTGGGAGGGTTGGAACCACTGTAGCGGTCCCGCCCCTTCCGCCCCAGGAAAGATGATCCTAAGGTCTCCATCCTTGCCCGGGGACGCGCGCCCGTACGCGAAGAAGCCGCCAGGCGGCGGCTCCTTCGTCCAGGCCGGGACAGGCCTTCAGGGCTTGAAGTCCACCACCGTCCCCTCGGTGGCGGCCTGGCCCTTCTCCTTCACCTCCCCGGCGCGGTAGACCGCCCACCCGAGCAGGCCGCGGGGCACGGTCTTCGTCATGGCCCACTGCTGCACGCGGCTGTTGGCGAGGACGAGAACCATCATGCGCTTGGGGTTCCAGGGATTGGGGAAGGCGGCCAGGAGGCCGTCGTCGGGGCGGCCGTAGGTGCGGCCCTGCCACCGGAACCACCCGGCGCCAGTCTCGACGGGCAGCTTGCCTTCGGCCTGGAGGCGCGCCACCACGCCGTTGTCGGCGGGGCCGCCGAAGAGGACCAGGTCGCTGGCGGCCAGGTCGGCGTCGCCCACCTCGGCATCGGGCTGCAGGGGCAGCAGCACCTCGGTCATGTTGTCCGCCAGGGACTCGCGGTAGGCCTGCGCCAGGGTGCGCTGGGCCTCCACCTCGCGGCCGGTGCCGAAGACCAGCCTCGCGTGGCCCCAGTCGTCCAGCAGGTTGCCCGGCACCCAGGCGTTGGCCCGGGGCATGGGGAGGTCGCTCCCCGCGTTGAAGACCAGGCGCGTGGGCCGGGCCTGGCTGTGGAGCGTGAAGGTGGCCTGCGCGCCGGCCACGGCCAGCCGCTCCAGCTTCGCCCCCTGTTCCGTCTCCAGACTGGCGAAGGCCACGAAGGGATAGGCGAAGCCGGCCTGGGCCACCACCACCTTCACATCAAAGCCGTCCTTGACCTTCTCGACTCGGGCCTGGACCTTCGGCGCGGGCAGGTCCGCCCGCTCCAGCCAGGGCCGGACGAAGGGCGCGACGTCCTTCCCGGCCCCGTCGGAGAGCGCCTTGAGGATGTCGGCGGTGGAGGCCGATTTCCCGGCGAAGCGGCCTTGGACAGTCTGCATGGCCTTGGCGAAGGCGGCGTTGCCCAGCTGCAGCCGCAGCTGGTGCAGGGCGAAGACGCCCCGGATGCGGGGAATCTGGTAGGCCCCGTAGTGGTCGTAGTCGGTGACCGTGGCGAGCGGCGCCTTGACGCCCTCGACGCGCTCCAGCCAGAGGTGGCGCGTGGCGAGCTCCGCCAGGTCCGCGGACTGCGCCTCGAAGGCCTTGGCGGGGCTGGACGGCAGGTGCTTCAGCTGCCGCCAGTAGGCCGCAGACCCGCTGACGAACCAGTTGTCCGCGTCCGAGGCCGGCTTGACCGTCCCCGTCCACAGCCCCTTGGCATCAAACGAGAACGCCTCCTTCACCCCTGCCACGTCCGGCACCGGAGCCGCCTTCGCAGGCTTTTCCACACTCCAGGCCGCCCGAGCGGCCTGGAGCTTGGCCGTCACCCAGATCGGACTGAACGCCGTATACCCGTAGGTGAGGTGGGGCGTGGCGCCGGGCAGGTCGGCGATCCAGCGGCCGCCCACCATCTTTTCGCGCTGGGTGGTCTTGCCCTGGTGGGCGATGAAGACGAGCTTCTCCGCCATCTCCGAGGTGGTCAGCTTGCCGTCGCAGGCGTGGGGCCGGTTGATGGGGCTGCTGGCCAGGAGGCGAGTGGAGGCATCGATGTCGAAGCCGCCCTTGCCGTAGGCCTTGAAGGCCTCCTGGAAGGCGATGTCGCGGTTCCAGGTATTGAAGGCCAGGTCCGCGGGGGCGTTGTCGGGGTTGGCGACATACTCGCCGCGCACCTCCAGGTCCCGGTTGTTGTTGTTGGCCCAGATGAACTCGCGGTGGTGAGCGGGCGTGTCGGCTGCCTTGCCCTTGGTGCCGGTGCGCCACATCCGCGTCTTCTCGGTGCCCAGCAGGAAGCAGGCGCCCTCGTCGGTCTTGGTGTCGGCCATGGTCCAGTCGTTGGTGTAGAGGCCGTTGTTCTGCTTGAAGAGGATCTCGGCGGCCTCGTCGATGCTGTTGGCGTACTGGGCGGCCTTGCGGATGCGGTTGCTCTGGGGCGTGCCGTCGGGGTTGAAGGGCGTCTGACCCACGGTGGTCTCGCCCATCACCAGGCCCGCGGCATTCAGGTACCAGTCGGTGCCGCTGTGGATGCCGCCAGCGAAGGTCTGCATCACGAAGCGGTGGCCCTTCTCGGGGACGACGTCGAGCATCACGTTCCACTCGGTGCCCGTGTAGCCGTTCCACATGAACATCTGCGTGAAGATGAAACGGCCGGACTTGGTGGCGCCCTTGGTGGCCACGAAGGAGGAGCAGTGGTCGCCCTCGCCGCCCTTGGCCATCTCGTCGTCGCCGGTCATGAAGGTGCGGCCCGTGAGCGGGTTCGCGGCGCGGGCCAGGCCTTCCTGGAGGGAGCTCATGTCCACGACGCTATTGAGCGTCACGATGTCGAGCAGGTCCACGGGCCGGCCCTTGAAGGCGGCGCCAGCCTTCGCGGCGCCGTCGGCGATGCCCTTCATCTCCTCCAGGAACTCCACGTCGTATTT
Source organism: Geothrix sp. SG200 (assembly GCF_022808935.1). GTDB lineage: Bacteria > Acidobacteriota > Holophagae > Holophagales > Holophagaceae > Geothrix > Geothrix alkalitolerans. Next base: position 735,128 of record NZ_JAKZFR010000001.1, on the reverse strand, counting down.
GCGGAAGAAGAGGGCGTCCGCGGTCTGCCGCTGGTCGGTCCAGCCGCGGACAGGGTCCGCCGCGTTCTTCAGCACCCCGAGCTTCGTCATGTAACGCACGATCTCGTCGGCCATCAGCTCGCCGTGCTGGCGGCCCCGGGCGTAGGGCGAACCTTCGATGTGCAGGAAGGTCCAGCCGCCCATCTCGTAGCGGAACCCCTTCCCGGCCCAGCGCACGGTCTGCAGAGGGATGAACTGGGTGATGTCCTCCACTTTCTCCAGCTTCAGGTTGCTGAAGGTGGCGGCGCCGGTGGCCCTGCCGTTGCGGCCCAGGTGCAGCTGCACGCGGTCCGTGGGACTGGTGGCCAGGAACAGCACGGAGACCTGGCGCTCGGAGGTGCCTGCCACGCTCTGGGAGGCGTTGGTGAAGGGGAAGCTCTCCATGGAGAGGCAGGCGCCCAGGGCCGTGGGGTAGCGGGCCAGGGCATCGGCCTTCACGCCCTGGGTGCGGAGGGTGGCGGTCAGGCGGTACAGCTCACCCACCTTCAGCGTCACGGGCGCCGACGCCAGCGTGGCCTCCGAGCCTTCCGGCGAGGCCGTCAGGCGGAGTCCCTGGGCCTGGGCGGTGGAGCCGGGCTTCAGGGCGAACCCGGACATGGGGATGTCGGCGGCGGTGGCCAGCACCGCCAGGGCCATCAGCAGCCCGGCGCGAAGCGTTCGGATCCCGACGCGAAGCGTTCGAATCATGGGGGAGCCTCCGCCCTCCAGCATGCCAAAACCCGCCGCGGAATTGCCTCGCTTTTTGAGGCACCCCCTTCATTGATTCCACCCCCTCAGGCAAAAAGAGGAACGCGAATAGCGCGAAGAGAGCCAAGACCGCGAAGAAAGACCATTGGCATTTCGGCATAGGACATCCGGGCATTCGGCCCCAGGTCGCGCCTGGCGCGGCCTGCTTCGTGCGCCCGAAGGGCGTTTTCGCGGTCTTCGCGTTCCCTTTTTTGACGGACCAGGCCGCCAGCCGAAGGGATGGGTTCGTCACACCCGCTACGCTGGAACCATGACGCTTCGCAAATGGACCTTCACCGTGGATCCCGAGGACGCCGAGCTGCGCCTCGACCAGCTCATCGCGAAACGGACGGACCTGTCCCGCCGGGCGGCCCGGGAGGCCCTCAAGTTGGGCGGTGTGCAGGTGGACCGCAGGCGGGTGAAGGTGGCCGGCAAGCTGGTGAAGCCGGGGCTCGAGGTCCGCGTGGCCTACGATCCCGACCTGCCGCCCGTGCCGACGACGGCCATCCCCATCGTGTTCGAGGACGCGTGGCTCCTGGCCGTGGACAAGCCGGCCGGCATCGCCACCCAGGGCACCTGGGCCACGGACCGCCACGACCTGCTGGCCCTGCTGAAGACCCAGCGGCCGGAGCTGAAGCTGTTCCTGCACCACCGCCTGGACCAGGGCACCTCGGGCCTGCTGGTGCTGGCCAAGGACGCCAAGGCGAACCCAGGCCTCGCTGCCGCCTTCGCGGACAGGAACCTTGAAAAGCTCTACCTGGCGCGGATCTCCGAGCCCCTGGAGGCCTGCACCATCGAGGCCCCCATCGGCCGCCTCCGGGGCGCCGACCCCGGCCGCTTCGGCTGCGAGGGCGACCTCATGGAGCCGAAATCCGCCCGCACGGACTTCCGCCCCGCCACGGCCGAGGAGACCGCAGGCCTCGTGCCCGGGCACTATGTCGTCGCCCGCATCCACACGGGTCGCACCCACCAGATCCGCGTCCACCTGGCCCACCTGGGCCGGCCCGTCCTGGGCGACGCTCTTTACGGTGGCGGTCCGTCCGACCGCCTCTGGCTCCACGCCTGGCGCCTGGGGCTGAAGCATCCCGTCACCGGCGAAGACCTGCGCCTGGAGGCCCCGCCGCTGCGGTTCCGGGTCTGACCGAAGCCGCTGGCCCCAACCTATCTCCTGGTCCAGAATGGGCCCACGGAGCCTCGACGGGCCCTGCACGGACGGCATGCATGAACCTCCCCGCCCCAGCCCCTGCCCGCGTGGCAGTCCTCATCCCCTGCTTCAACGAGGAGGCCGCCATCGCCCGCGTGGTGGCGGATTTCCGGGCGGCCCTGCCCGGCGCCGTCATCCACGTCTACGACAACAACTCGACGGACCGCACCGTCGAGGTGGCCCGGGCGGCCGGGGCCCTCGTGGGCTTCGAGACCGCCCAGGGCAAGGGCCACGTGGTGCGCCGCATGTTCGCGGACATCGACGCGGACGTCTACGTGATGGTGGATGGCGATGCCACCTATGACGCCGCAAGCGCCCCGGCCCTGGTGGACCTCCTGCGGAGCCGGTCGCTGGACATGGTGGTGGGCTGCCGGGTAGAGAGGGACACCCAGGCCTACCGCCGGGGCCACCGGTTCGGGAACCGCCTGCTCACCACGGCCGTGCGCCTGCTCTTCGGCCAGCGCTTCACGGACATCCTCTCGGGCTACCGGGTGTTCTCGCGCCGCTTCGTGAAGAGCTTCCCCGCGCTGTCCCGGGGCTTCGAGATCGAGACGGAGCTCACCGTCCACGCCCTGGAGCTGGCCATGCCCGTGGCCGAGCTGCCCACGCCCTACGGCGCGCGGCCGGAGGGCTCGGCGAGCAAGCTCCGCACCTACGCCGACGGGTTCCGCATCCTGCGCCTGATCGCCTCGCTCTACCGGAACGAGCAGCCGCTCCAGTTCTTCTCTGTCCTCTCGACCTTCCTGGCCCTGGCTGCCATCGGCCTGTCGGTGCCGATCTTCGTGACCTACTTCCGCACGGGCCTCGTGCCGCGGTTCCCCACGGCGATTCTGACCACCGGGATGATGGTCATCTCCGCCCTGGGCTACACCTGCGGCCTGATCCTCGACACGGTCACCCGGGGCCGCAAGGAGCTGAAGCGCATGGCCTACCTGGCCATCCCAGCCGTGGGCGGAGGCCCGGCCAGGGAGGAAGGGCGATGAACCCACCCCAGATGCAAGAAGGATGGACGTCCCGCCTGAAGGCCTGGGCCGCCCCGGGGGGCCTGTTCCTCTATGCCCTGCTCCTGTTCGGGGGCACCGCCTGGCTCCAGAAGGGCCTCTTCGAGCGGGACGGCTACTTCCACGCCCGCTTTGCGGCGCTGATGCCCACCCAGGGTCTGTCGCGGAGCTTTCCCTGGACCCAGCTGAGCACCTGGCGGGAGCACTTCTGCGACAAGGAGTTCCTCTACCACCTGGCCATGGCCCCCTTCGCGCGGATCGGCCACGACCCCATCCTGGGCGCCCGGATCTTCGGCGTGCTGCTGTCGGTGGCGGTCCTGGCGGCGCTCTACGCCGTGCTCCGGGCCCACCGCGTCCGTTTCCCGGCGTTCTTCACGGCCCTGACGCTGGCCACGGGCGGCCTCTTCATCGCCCGCCTGGGGATGCTCCGCTCCCATGTGCTCAGCATGCTGCTCCTGGTGCTGGGCCTCCACTTCCTGCTGCAGAAGCGCTGGAAGGCCCTGCTCGCCCTGGGCTTCGTCTATGCCTGGGCCTACACCGTCCCCTTCGTGCTGCTCATGACGGCGGTTCCCTTCGTGCTGGGTACCTGGCTCGGCGGCGAACGGCCGGACCTCCGGCTGCCCCTGGCGGCGGGGGCCGGCTCGGTGCTGGGGCTGGCCATCCACCCCTACACGCCCCTCACGCTCGAGACCTTCCTCACCTACGTGCAGGTCTTCCGCCTGGGCCTCCAGGGGTCGGCCGCCTCCGGCTTCGAGCTGGGCAACGAGCTCTACCCGTACTCCTGGCCGGTCTTCTGGGACATCTACCCCCTCCTGCTGATCCTGGCCTTCGCCCTGCCCCTGACCCTCCTCCTCGCCCGGAAACGCCTCGCCCCGGGCACCCTCGGCCTGGGCGCGGCGGCCCTCTTCTGGTTTGGCCTCACCATCGCCACGCCGCGATTCGCCGAGTACTCGGCCCTGCTCGTGCCTGCGGCCTGGGCGCTGGTGGCCCGCGACCTGTGGCCCCTGCTGGAGGCGTCCACCTGGTGGACCGCTCGGCGGCCCGTCCGCTTGGCGGCGGGGGCGCTGGCCCTGGCCGCGCTCGTGGGGTACCACGCAAGATCCCTGACGTTCTACCGGTTCTACCAGACTCAGGCTGCGCCTCCCCGGCACTTCACCGGCGCCTGCACTTGGATGGCCGCGAACCTGGCCCCGGGCGAGACGGTCATCAACCTCTACTGGGACGACTTCCCCGAGCTGTTCTACGACGGCTACCGGCAGCGGTTCCTCTGGGGCCTGGATCCCACCTACTCCCTGCGGGAGGACGCGGACCGGGCCAAGCTCCTGGAGCGACTGCGGCGGCACCAGGTCCGCCTGGACGCCGAGCAGATGAAGGCCCGGTTCCACGCTCGGTACCTTGTCCTCCGGGCCGCCCGGGCTCCCGGCTACCCCGAGCTCCGCCAGGCCCCCTTCCGGGTGGCCTACGAGGATCCCACCGCGCTGGTGGTCGCCCTGGATTGAGGGCACGAGCGGGTATCCTCGCCTCATGAGACTTCCGATCCTCTTCAATCCCGCCTCGGGCACGACCCCGAAGGATCCTGACGCCCTGCTGCGGCCGCTGCCCAAGACCCTGCGGGACCGCGTAGAGGTCCTCCCCTTCGGGCCTCCCTGGGACTTCGAACCCGCCATCGACCAGGCCCGGCGGGCGGAGGGGCCCCTGCTCGTCTGGGGCGGGGACGGCACCATCCACCACGCGGCCAGGGCGCTGTTCGAGCGTGGCTGCCCCGTGGCCCTCGGGGCCATCCCCGGCGGCAGCGGGAACGGGCTGGTGCGGGGCCTGAGGACCCCCCTGGAGCCTGCCGGCGCCCTCCGGCGACTGCTCGAAGGACGGGAGGTGCACATGGACCTTCCGCTCCTGGACGGCATCCCCTTCGTGAATGTCTGCGGCACCGGCTTCGAAGCCGCCGTGGCGCACCGCTTCGCGGGCCTTCCCGGCCGCGGGTTCGCCGCCTACGCCCGGGCCACCCTGGAGCTGTGGCGCACCTGGAAGCCGGCCGCCCTGGCCTGGGAGGCGGAGGAGGCGCCCATGCCCCCCTCGGACGGCCGGATCGAGCGCATCCGCGCCGCCTTCCACCCGGACGCGTCAAGGCTGCCGGAATCCGCCTGGAGCCTCTGCTTCGCGAACCTCCCCACCTACGGCAGCGGGCTGTGGATCGCTCCGTACGCCGATCCCACGGACGGCTGCCTCCAGTGGGCCACCCTGGCCCGGCCCACCTGGCTCACGCTGTTCACCGAAGCGCCCAGGCTCTTCCAGGAGGGCGGACACACGGCCCTCCGCCACGAGGGACGGATCCGCCGGGCTACCCTGCGCCTGGAGCGCCCCCTACCCTGGCACCTGGACGGCGAGCCCGCCCCGGAGCGGGACCGCGCCGAGCTGACCGTGGAGCCCCGGGCCTTCCGGATGTGGGTGACGGGCGCCTGCCCCTGGCAGTGAGTCTCTCCGGGTGGATAAAGCAGAAGCCCGGCTCAGCCGGGCTTCTGCGCGGGGGTCTGGGGGCGTGCGCGCAGCGCGACCTCAGATCCCCGCAGCGCATGCGTTGCGGGGGGAACCCCCAGACCGCATCAATGCGGAAAGACCGCCGGTCCGGTGAGGCTTGGTCCGCGGAACTCGGCGCTGACGCTGGGGCTGGCGCCCCAGAGGCCGGCCACCATCTTCACTCCGCTCAGGTCCACCGTGGCGGGGTCCCAGTTCCGGCGGACCACCAGGGTGTAGGGATCCCGGGCGTCTGACCACCAGGCGGGATCATCCACGATGACGTAGACGGCCGTGGCCTCCTTGTGGGGGTTCTTGTAGGTCACGAGGACGGGCTGGTGCGCATAGGCGGCCTGCATCATGCCTGGTCCGGGCTGGCCCCACTTGTCCACCAGCATGAGCCTGAACCAGCCCAGCTTGGTGTGCTGGACCTCCACCTGAATCGTGCCACCCGCGGGGACAGAAACCCCATAGGCGCGCCACCCGGCGGGAACCTGGACATAGTCCGAGAGAGACTCCACCGTACCCCCCAGGGGCGTCACGGGGATGTAGCCGCGGCGGGAGAGCCACTGGATCTCCGCCATGATGTCGCGCCGCTGCCAGTAGCGGGCCGAGGGAATCGCAGAGCAGCGGTTCCAGGCCGGGGGCACCACCACCTGGGTGCCCGGGTACAGGCTGATGTTCCTGGCGCGGGGGGCGAGGTCTGCAGGACGGGGATCGACCCGGGGCGTGCGGATCCCCGGGTGCCGGTCCGTTCGATCCATCCGGTCGCCCGCCATGGGCCCGCCCAGGCTCCGGGGACTGCCGGCCCGCGATGCGTCAGGCGCGGGCCGGTCGGCCATGGGACGCATGGGCTGTGGCGTTGCGCGACGGCCCCGCTCCTCCTGTGGCGAAGCGCCACAGACGGGAGCGACGGCTAGAAGACAGGAAACGAGCGCAGTGGCGCGGAGTTGCGTATCGAGCGTCCTCATCACACACCCCCCATGGTTCCGTGGGAACCCCATCAGGATGCCAGAGCCATGCCAGGAGCTGGGGTATCCTGACACCTGCTTAAACATGGGGGTCTCCAGGTGTTCGGCAAGATCCAGCACATCCATTTCGTGGGCATCGGCGGGATCGGCATGTCCGGCATCGCGGAGGTCCTCGCCAACCTGGGCTATCGGGTGTCGGGCTCGGACCTGCGGGAGACAGCCGTCACCCAGCGCCTGCGGGGCCTGGGCATCGAGGTGCACCTGGGCCACAAGGGCGAGGCCATCGAAGGCGCCCAGGTGGTGGTGATCTCGTCGGCCGTGAAGGGCGACAACCCGGAAGTGGTGGCGGCCCACGCCGCCAAGGTGCCCGTGATCCCCCGGGGCGAGATGCTGGCGGAGCTCATGCGCATGAAGTACGGCATCGCCATGGCCGGCTCCCACGGCAAGACCACCACCACCAGCATGGTGGCCCAGGTGCTCAGTCAGGGCGGCCTCGACCCCACCATCGTCATCGGCGGCAAGCTCGGCACCATTGGCAGCAACGCCAAGCTGGGCAAGGGCGACATCCTGGTGGCCGAAGCCGACGAGAGCGACGGCAGCTTCCTCATGCTGAACCCCACCCTGGCCACCATAACCAACATCGACCGGGAGCACCTCGACCACTACCGCGACCTGGAGGAGATCCAGGAGGCCTTCGTGGCGTTCGCCAACAAGGTGCCCTTCTACGGATCGGTGTTCCTCTGCATGGACGACCCCCACGCCGCCGCCGTGCGCCCGCGCCTGAAGCGGCAGGTGCGCACCTACGGCACCCACCCCCAGGTGGACATCCGCGCCCAGGAGATCCGGCAGGAGGGCTTCCGCACCCACTTCAAAGTCCGCGCCTACGGCGAGGATCTGGGCGCCTTCAGCCTGGGCGTGCCGGGCCACCACATGGTGCTGAACGCCCTGGCGGCCATTGGCGTCGCCCTGGAACTCGAAATCGACCGCGAGACCATCCGCACCAGCCTGGCCGCCTTCACGGGTGCCGACCGGCGCTTCCAGGTCAAGGGCGAGAAGGACGGCGTGCTGGTGGTGGACGACTACGGCCACCACCCGACGGAGATCGCCGCCACCCTCGCCGCGGCCCGCGCCGGCTTCCCGGACCGCCGCATCGTGGCGGCCTTCCAGCCCCACCGCTACAGCCGAACGAGGGCGCTGCTGGAAGAGTTCAGCACGGCGTTCTTCGAGGCGGATTCCGTGGTGGTCACCGACATCTACCCCGCCGGCGAGCCCCCCATCCAGGGCGTGGACAGCGCCGCGGTGGTGGAGGCCCTGCGGGCCCACGGCCAGAAGGACGTCCACCTCGCCGGGCGGATCGACGATCTGCCTGAGGTCCTCAGGCGCCTGACCCGCAGCGGGGATCTGCTCATCACCTTCGGCGCGGGCTCCATCACGCAGGCCGGACCGGCCTTCCTGGGCCTGGCCTGAGGCGCCCATGAGGCGGCGCTCCCTCCTCCTGCCTGTCCTCATCGTCTCGGCCTGCGGCCCGATCAGCCTCCTGGCCGGTCTTCCGCCCGGTCTGCTGCCGGCCGGAGACCGCCGTCCCGAGGTGCCCCGGCCAGACCTGGGCACCCGCTACACCTCCCACCACGACCTGCTCGCCTACGTACGCGCCCTGGCTTCGGCCGCGCCGGACCGGGTGAAGCTCCTCACCCTGAACGTCACGGAGGAGGGGCGGGAGCAGCCCTTCCTCGTCATCAGCGCGCCGGAGAACCTGAAGCGACTCGACGAGCTGCAGGCCTTCAACGCGAAGCTGGCGGATCCCCGCACTTGCGGGGAGGACGAGGCCCGCCGCATCGCCGAAACCAACCCCGCTTTCGTGTGGCTGGGCTACTCGGTGCACGGCTCCGAAGCCTCCGGCTCCGAGGCGGCCCTGGCCGTGGCCTACCACTTCGCCTCCTCCCGCCAGCCGGAGGTTCTGAAGCAGCTCGACCGCGTGGTGCTGCTCATGGACCTCACGCAGAACCCGGACGGGCTGGCCCGGCACCGGCAGGCCGTGGCGGAAGCCTCGACCCCCTTCAACACCAACGACCCCATGGACGCCGCGAACACCGGGCGCTGGCCCGGGGGCCGCTTCAACCACCGGCTCTTCGACCTGAACCGCGACTGGGCCTGGCAGACCCAGGGCGAGTCGCGGGCCAAGACCGCCGCCTTCCTGCGCTGGAACCCCCAGGTGCTGGCGGACCACCACGAGATGTGGCCCGAAGCGACCTACTACTTCCCGCCCACCATGCAACCCATCCACGAGGCGCTCCCCGCGGCCTTCTCCGGCCGCTGGCAGGCGACCTTCGGGAAGGGCGTGGCCCGGGCCTTCGACGCCCGCGGCTGGGCTTACTTCAGCCGGGACGTGTTCGATCTCTTCTACCCCGGCTACGGGGATTCCTGGCCCACCTTCCAGGGCGCCGTGGGCATGACCTTCGAAGTGGCGGGCCAGGGCGGGCCCGCCTACAAGCGGCAGGATGGCGAGATCCTCACCCTCGAGGGGCGCATCCAGCGCCACGTGGCCGCCAGCCTGGCCACCGTGGCCACCGCCGCCAGCGAGCGCCAGGCCCTTCTCTGGGACTACCAGCGGGCCCGCCGTGAGCGTGTGGCCCTGGGCGACCGCGCCGGAGCCTTCCTCCTGGCGGAGGGGGACGATCCGGGCCGGACGAGGGCCCTCGTGGACCTGCTGGGGCGGAACGGCGTCGAGGTGCTGCGTACCACGGCCCCCTTGGGAACCGCGGGTCTGGAGCCCATCGGCGTCGCCAGGGCCCCGGGCCTGCCCGCGGGCAGCTACCTGGTGCCCCTGGACCAGCCCCGGGGCGATCTGGCCCAGGCCCTGCTCGAGGGTGAGGCCCACATGGGCCCCAAGCCCACGTACGACCTCACGGCCTGGAGCCTGCCCCTGGCCTTCCATGTGCCCGCCTGGCGGGCAAAGGGCCGTCCCAGGGTCGCCACGGCAGCCCTCACGGTGGCCGAGGAGGGAGCGCTCCCCGAGGCGGCCTGGGGCTACCTCATCCCCGCCGGCCACGAGGGGGCCGAACGCACCGTGGCGGCCCTCCTCCAGGAAGGCTTCTCGGCCATGGTCCTGGCCGAACCGGCCAGCTTCCGGGGCCAGCGGTTCGGAGCGGGCACCATCATCCTGCCCCGGCGCACGAACCAGGAATTCCTGGCCGGGCGGCTGCAGGCCCTCGCCCGGGAGAACCACCACCCGGTGGTGGCCATGGACACCGCCCAGATGGACGCAGGGCCCGATCTGGGGTCCAACCGGACCCTGATCCTGCGGGCCCCCCGCATCGCCATCCTCATGGACCGTCCCGCCAACCCCATGGCCTTCGGCGCCCTCGCCCACACCCTCACCGAGGCCGGCCTGCCCTTCGTGCAGCTTCGGACCGACCGGTTCGGAGCCGTTCCCCTGGGCCGGTTCACCCACATTCTCGTCGTGGACGATGGCGCCCAGGGCAAAGCCTGGCAGCAGGCCCTCGGCGAGGGCGGCACAGCGAAGCTGAAGGCCTGGGTCACCGAGGGCGGCAGCCTGCTGGCCTTCCAGGGCGGGGCGGCCTACGCCTCCCGCGCCGGTCTCACCCCCACGGGCTACCACCTGCTCGCCAAGGCGGCCGAGGAGGCCCGGCTGAAGGAGAAGGACCCCAAGCGCGAGGCGCCCAAGGCCGATCCCGCGGACCTGGTGCGTCCCTGGGACAAGCGCGAGGAGCGGGCCCTGGAGGAGAGCATTCCGGGAGCCTTCCTGAAGGTCCAGGTGGACGGCGGCCATCCTCTGGCCTGGGGCCTCCACGCCGAGGGCGGCGCGGCGGTGCTCGACACCAGCGACCCCATCCTCGAGCTGAGCCAGGGGGGCGAGAACCCCCTCCACTACGGCAAGGAGGAGCTGAAGGTCTCCGGCCTGGTGCCGAAGGCCATGGAAGCCAGGCTCCAACAGACCGCCTACGCCCTCCGCGAGAAGCTGGGCCGGGGCGCGGTGATCCTGGTGGCGGGCGATCCGGTCTTCCGCGGGCAGGCGCCCTTCACGCGCCGCCTGCTGTTCAACGCCATCTTCTTCGGGGCCTACCGGCCTGCTCCAGAATGAACCCTGGCATGAGGGACGACCGAATGACGAACCCCGGCGGCCTCCGCTTCACCCTCGCCATCACCGGCGCTTCCGGCTCGGCCTTCGGCGTGGCCGTGCTCCGGCGCCTGTCCGCCAGTCTCGCCGTGGAGGAGATCGCGCTGCTGTTCTCTCCCACGGGGAAGCGCTGCCTGCTGGACGAGACGGGCCTCATGCCGAAGGACCTGGCCGCCCTGCCGAAAGTCGGCCTGCGGGACGAGCGCGACCTGGGCGCGGACATCTCGTCCGGCTCGCACCGGCACGACGGCATGGCCATCGTGCCGTGCAGCGCGGGCGCCCTGGGCCGCATCGCCTCCGGCGTGAGCGAATCCCTCGTGAGTCGCGCCGCGGACGTGTGCCTGAAGGAGCGCCGCCCCCTGGTGCTCTGCCTCCGGGAGACGCCGCTCAACCGCATCCACCTGGAGAACATGCTCCGCGTCCACGACGCCGGCGCCATCGTGATGCCCCTCATGCCCAGCTTCTACACCGCCCCCCAGGCCCTCGACGACCTCTACGACACCTTCGCCACCCGGGTGCTGGACCAGCTGGGGCTGCGGGAACGCGATTCCCGCCGGTGGAAGGAATGATCCCCCCCGAGGTCGTCGTCGTCGGGTGCGCGGGCCTCGACACCAACGTGTACCTTCCGCCGGAAGGCATCGACTGGACCGTGGAGGGGAACTTCACGGAGAACCTGGACTGCGTGGGCCAGGCTGGGGGCTACGCCAGCCTGGGCTACGCGGCCCTGGGGCGGCGCGTGGGCTTCATCGGCCACGTGGGCGAGGACGCCGCGGGCGGGGCCGTCCGGGAGCGCCTCGCGGACGCGGGCGTCGACCTGCGCGGCCTGGGCGTGGACCCGACGGGCACCGCCCGAAGCGTAAATCTCATGTATCCCGATGGCCGGCGGAAGAACTTCTACGACGGAAAGGGGCGCGCCGGCCTCGATCTGGACCTGCCGCGCTGCCGCGAGGTGATGTCCGGCGCCCGGCTGGCGCACGTCAACATCCCGGACTGGGCCCGCCGCCTGCTTCCGGTGGCGAAGGAGCTGGGCCTCACCGTGGCCTGTGACCTCCAGGATGTCGTCGACCCGGCCGATCCCTATCGGCGCGACTTCATCGAGCAGGCGGACATCCTCTTCTTCTCCGCCGCCAATCACGGGGATCCCTCCACGCTCATCCAGGCCTTCCTGGCCGGTCATCCCGATCGCATCGTGGTGTCGGGCATGGGCGCGCAGGGCTGCGCCCTGGGCACCCGCGGCGGCATCGCCTTCTTCCCGCCCGTGGCCGGCGAGCGGCCCGTGGTGGACACCAACGGCGCCGGCGACGCCCTCGCCGTCGGGTTCCTCGCCAGCTACGTGATGGAAGGACAATCGCTGGAGGCATCCATCCGGCGGGGCCAGATCGCCGCCCGCCACGCCTGCACCCTTCGGGGGACCTCTTCCGGCCTCATCACGGCCCGGGAACTGGACGCCCGGTCCCGCTGAGGCCCGGAATCAGCCAGCGCTCTCCATCAGCGCGGCCTCGGCACGCTGGGCCCGGCGGGTGCTCCAGAAGGCCCAGAGCGCGCCCAGGGCACCGGTGACGGCCCCCACGAAGGCGAGCAGCGCCATGCTGCCGGCGGAAAAGAAGCCCAGGCGGGCCAGGTCCACGAGGAGCGGCGAGAGGCCGCCCATGCCCCGGGAGACGGGCAGCCACAGGCCGAACAGGCCCAGCAGGGCCAGGATGCTGCCCCCGAAGCCCAGGGCCGCGCCTTCCAGCACCAGGGGCGTGCGGATGAAGCTCTCGGAGGCCCCCACCAGGCGCATGATGCTGATCTCCTCCTCCCGGGCCAGGATGCTCATGCGGATGACGTTCCCCGTGGCGAAGCCCGCGGCCACCAGGAGGAGCGCGCCCAGGCTGGCCAGGGCCGAGCGGAGCATCCGGGCCATGCGCTGAATCTGCTCCAGCCGTTCCTGGTCTGCCAGCACATCGCCCACGCCCGGGAGATTCCGCAGGCTCGCGGCCACCTCCACCGCCTTGGCGCCTTCGGCGAGGTCCTGGCGGAGGCTCAGCTCCAGGCTCTCCGGCAGGGCGTCCTGGCCGGCACTCTCCAGCAGCAGGCCCGCTTCGCGCGTGGCCGACTGGAAGCGCTTGCGGTTCTCCACGGCGGTCACCCGGCGCACTTCCCGGAAGCGGGGATCCCGCCGGAGGCGGGCCTCGGCCTCATCGAGGGTCTTGCCATCGGCGGCGTAGACGACCACCTTGGCCATGTCCTCCAGGCGCCCCACGAAGCGGTCGAGGCTCTCCACCAGGAGCAGGCCGCCGCCCGCCAGGAGGAGGCCCGAGGCCAGGGTGAGCACGGCGAGGAAATATTGGCCCCGGTGCCGGAAGAGGTCCCGCAGCACGTCCTGGAGCAGCAATCCCAGGAGGCGGAGGGCGGTCACGAGGCGTTCCCGTCCACCGCCACGCCCTTGAATAGGGCCGTGGTGGGCGAGGCGACGATGGTCTTGGCCGCGGTGCCGCCCATGGGCGACTTCCACAGGTCGATGGTGGCGAAGGCCGTGGAGTCGTTTCCGCGCAGGCCCACCAGCCAGTCCTTGGTGCCGGCGTGGGCGATGACGCGGAGGTTGGGCTGGTCCGTGGCGCTTCCCAGGGTCGCGGTCGGGGCCTGATCATAGGCCTGGCCGAACATCCCGGTCGTGAACACCAGGATCGGCGCCGTGGAAACGCCGGCATCGGTATTGTGCCGGGCCACGAAGAGATAGCCGTTCCCCGTGTCCAGGGCGAGGGAGCCGTACTGGCCGAGGAGCGTGGAGGGGCCGATGATCGTGTTGGCGCCGACGAACCCCGAGGCGGTACCCTTCCGGAGGCGGGGCCCCGTGTAGGTCGTCACGGTACCCACGGTGTCGCCCGAGAGCATGAAGGCGTAGACCGAACCTGAGGCGGAGGCGACCCCGGTGCCGCCGGTGTCTCCGCTCGCCGCCAGCGCCTGGAGCGTGATCGTGGCGCTCTGGGGCTGGGTGCTGGCGTTGCTGACGACCCAGATCTGCGTGCCGCTGCTGCCGTTCTCGGTGATGTAGAGGGTGTCGGTCTGAGGGTCCAGGCTGGCCTGCCCGAACGTCGAGCTGGAGAGCCGGCCCGTGCTGGACAGGCTGAAGGAGACCACGTCGGAGCTGGCCACGTCGCCGCTCTGCGTCCGGATGTTGCTCACGCGCACGATGGTGCCTGTGTCCGAAACCATGTACAGGTAGCCGTTCTGCCGGTCGAAGCAGAGCCCGCCCCAGGCCAGGCTGCCGATCTTGGTGCTGAACACCGAGGAGGTGATCGTCTTGGTGGGCGCCACCGAGGTGGCGGTGCTGTCGTACAGGGCGCTCAGGTCGCTCCAGACGAACACCGAGCTCGTGGTGCTGTCGTAGGCGTACAGAGCCACGCCCGTGGTCCCGCCTGAACTGCCATCAGGTTCCTTGCACCCCATGGCCACCATCGAGAGCACTGCCGCGAGGCCTGCGAGAAGACGTCGGATCATGGAAACCGCCTACGTGGTGGCGAGGGGCGCCTTGAGAGGGATGCCCAGGGCGCGCGCGATGTTCCCGGTGCCGGAGGCCGGTGCGGGTAGAGGTCGGATCATGGGGGTTCGCCTACTTGGTGGCGAAGAGCGCCTTGAGGTGGGTATTCAGGGTGCGCACCATGTCGGCATCGCAGCCCGCATCCACGGCCCCTCGGCTGATGGCCAGGGCGAGGTTCTTCACCGCTTCCGGTCCGTCGCCGGAGATGATCTGCTGGGTGGCCTTGGCCTGGTAGCGGTGCACCATCTCGTGCTGGGCTTCGGGAAGCACCATCTTGGCCGCCTGGGCGATGCGCTGGGTGAAGTTCATCAGCTTCACCATGCGCTGGGGATCGTCCGCCGGCGCGGGCTTGGCCGGGGCGGGAGCCGGAGTTCCGGCGACCCCTCCGCCCACGGTCTCAGGGAACGGCTCGGCGTTCTCCGGGAACCCTGCGGTGACGGGAGGGGGAGGAATGGACGGCCCGGCGGCATCCATCTCCCGGATGTCCGGAAGAACTTGCGCCGATTCGGGTTGGATCCCGGATGGGAGCCCGGGCTGGGGGGGAGCGGCGGGAACGTCGATCTTGGGGGGCTTGCCGGACCGGATGCCCTTCAGCGTCACGTGGCCGGCCATCACCAGGCCATAGAGATCCTTGGCGATGGTGAGCACGGGCTTCTGCATGGCCTCGGCCACCTCGGCAACGCTGTAGTACCCGGTGGAGAGCGCCAGGACCTGCGCCTCCCGGGCGTTCACGCCGTGCGGCGTCTCTCCGGGGAGCAGGGTGGAGGCGGGGTAGAGGTCCACCGAAGGGACCTTCTGGCTGATGACGCGCCACTCGTCCATGCGTCGGCCCAACTCCATGAGAATGGAGGCGTTGGGTTTGGTGATGGTGGCCTGGACATCGGGCACCAGCTCCTCGAACCGGTAGGAGCCGTCGAGCCACAGCGCCACTTCCATGAGGGCTTCGAAGCCTTCCCCGGCGTGGGTCACGGCGTGGATGATCCGCCCATCCTTGAGGTAGATGCGGGCGCGGGAGGCCTCCTGCTGCACGTGGAAGCACCCCGACTTCCCGCCCTGGCTCACGAGCTGGATGATGTCGGGCAGCGGCGCCTCACGCATGGAGCCTTGGATCACACCCTGGGACATGGGTCGTTCCTCTCGGGAAAATGAAGGCCTACAGAAGATGGTCAACCTTACCATGGAGTGCGCCCTTCCCCCCCGGGTCCTCCTGAGCGATCCTGATGGGTCTATGAGCACCCGCCCCGACTCCCCCTTCGCCTCCATCGAGGAAGCCATCGACGCCATCCGGCAGGGCCGCATGGTGGTGGTGGTCGATGACGAGGACCGGGAGAACGAGGGCGACCTCACCCTGGCCGCCGAGCATGTCACCCCGGAAGCCATCGCCTTCATGGCCACCCATGGGCGCGGCCTCATCTGCGCGGCCCTGGAGGGCCCGGTGCTGGACCGCCTCCAGATCCCCCTCATGGTCCGCGACAACACCAGCCCCTTCGAGACGGCCTTCTGCATCTCGGTGGAAGCCCGGGAAGGCACCACCACCGGCATCAGCGCCCAGGACCGGTCCCGCACCATCCAGGCCCTCATCGCCCCGGACGCCAAGCCCCAGCACTTCGTGAAGCCCGGCCACGTGTTCCCCCTGCGGGCCCGGCCCGGCGGCGTGCTCACGCGCACAGGCCAGACCGAGGCCAGCGTGGACCTGGCCCGTCTGGCGGGCCTGCATCCCAGCGGCGTCATCTGCGAGATCATGAAGGACGACGGCACCATGGCCCGGGTGCCGGACCTGGTGCCCTTCTGCAAACAGCACGGCCTGCCGCTGGTGACCGTGGCGGACCTGGTCGCCTACCGTCTCCGCCAGGAACCCCTGGTGACGCACCTGGGAGCCCGCGACATGGTGAGCCAGTGGGGCGCCCTCAAGGTCCACAGCTTCCGGAGCCTGCTGGACGGCGGGAGCCACCTGGCCTTCGTGCTGGGGGACCTGGGGGGCGATCCGCCCCTGGTGCGGGTGCATGTGGAGACGCTGCCCGACGACCTGCACGGCTTCGAGACCGGCCTCTTCCAGCGGGCCATGGCCGCCCTGGCCAAGGAGGGCCGCGGCGCCATGGTCTACCTGCGCCGCCATGCCCACACCCCGGGGGTGGCGGAGGAGGGCCACGCCCAGCTCCAGGCCATGAACGACCGGGATTTCGGCGTGGGCGCCCAGATCCTGCGCCAGCTGGGGGTTGGAAAAATGCGCCTGCTCAGCCGGCATGAAACCAAGTACATTGGACTCCGTGGCTTCGGCCTCGACATCTGTGCCCACGTGCCCTTGGAACCTTCCTCGGATCCCCGGTGATCGACGCCCGCTTCCTGACCCAGTCGCCCCTGTTCAGGAACCTGGACGAGGTGGAGCGCGCCCAGATCCTGATCATCGGCCAGAAGCGCCAGGTCGCGGCCGACGAGGTGATCTTCCGGGAAGGGGACGCCGGCGACGGCCTCTTCATCGTGCTGAAGGGTTCGGTGCGGATCTCCAAGCGCGGCGCCACGGGCGAGGAGGCCCTCGCCGTCCTGGCGCCGCCGGCCTACTTCGGCGAGATGGCCCTCATCGACCTGTCCGCCCGCGCCGCGGATGCCATCGCCAACGAGCCTTCCGAGCTGTTCTTCATCCCCCTGCAGGACCTCCGGTCCATCATCGAAACCCAGCACAAGATCGCGCTCAAGATCCTCTACGCCCTTTGCGAAGTGCTCGCGCAGCGCCTGCGGGAAACCAACGACCGCTACATGAGCATCTTCACCATCGCCCAATGGGGTGGCGCCAATCCCGGCGGCCCCATTCCCGTACCCTGAACCTGAAAGGAGTTCCCATGTCCGACCTCGTCGCGCACATCACCGACGCCGAGTTCCCCCAAGCCGTCGCCCAGGGTGTCACCCTCGTGGATTTCTGGGCCCCCTGGTGCGGCCCCTGCAAGATGATCGCCCCCGTCCTGGACGAGCTGGCCGCCGAGATGAAGGGCCAGGCCAAGTTCGTGAAGATGAACGTGGACGAGAATCCCCAGGTGGCCGGTCAGTTCGGCATCATGAGCATCCCCACGCTCATCGTCTTCAAGGACGGCAAGCCGGTGAACAAGCTCATCGGCGGCCAGCCCAAGCCCCAGCTCAAGGCGTTCGTGGAAAGTGCGTTCTGAAGGCAGTCCCCAGTCTTCAGTCCTCAGCCTTCAGTGGAACGGCGCCCCCAGGGCGCCGTTCCTGTCTTTACTGAGGACCGAGGACTGATCCCTGAGGACCGTCCCTACTTCCTTCGCAAGACCAACCTCACCTGGTTCCCCTTCTCGTTGAAGTGGACTTCGTCCATCACGAGGAGGATGAGGGGCAGGCCGCGCCCGCAGTGGGGCGCCATCTCCGAATCGGGCTGGGGCGGAGAGAGCCGGCCGGCGTCGAAGCCGCGGCCTTCGTCGCTGATCTCCACCTCGAACCGCTCCGTGTCCATGGCCAGGCGGACTTCGATGAGGCGCCCCGCATATTCCGGGTCCCCCATGCGCTTGGCGCGGAGGGTCGCGTAGGCATCCTCCTTGGCGAAGAGGTCCCCCTTCAGCCGCGAGTCCAGGTCGAGGTTGCCATGGTCCAGGGCATTCACCAGCGCCTCATGCATGGCCATGGCGATGACGTCGATGTTGCCGGCGGAGGCGAAGCCCATGGGCACCAGGCGGTCCGTGAGGTGGTGCGTGAGGCTTGGAATGTCCAGTTCGTCCGACCGGAACAGGAAATGCCGCCGCTCGTTCACCAACCCGCGCAGGCCGTCATCCGTTTTCCGCAGGTCCCGGTGCAGGTCCACCAGGTGGAACACGCTCTGCACCAGATCCTTCATGGCGATGGGCTTCATGAACAGGTTGGAGGCGCCCAGCCGCATGGCCTGGATGGCATAGTCCACCGAGGCCTGGCCGGTCATCAGCACCACGGGCAGGTGGGGGTGCGAAGCCTTCACCTTTTGGACCACCTCGAACCCGTCCATGCCCTCCATGTTGATGTCGCTGATGACCAGGTCGAAGGGCGGGGCCTTGGGGTTCTGGAGGAGCTCCAGGGCCTGCGCGGCGTCGGGGTAGCCGTGGACCTCCATCCCGTAATGGGCCAGGGCGGACTGGACCATCTCGAGCACCGAGGGGTCGTCATCGATCAGAAGGATGTGCGTCCCACGGCGAGTCATGGCGGCTCCACGCTTCAGGATACTCGATGCGATTCCAGCCCGCTGGCAGCCGAAAGGGTGGCCAGATAGGGCTCCACAAGCCCCATGGTGCGGTCCAGCGTGCCCCTCAGGCCCTCGGGCAGCGGAGCCGGCCCCCCTGAGCGCAGCGGCGCGGCGGCCAGGACCGCATCCAGCGCCGCGCCCAGCCCGGCGGCGGGAACCACCTGGAGCAGCCCCGCCTCGCGCAGGGGCGGAACCAGGTCCTCGAAATTAGAGAAACCCGGGCCCACCAGGGCCGGAACTCCCACGCGGACCGGCTCCAGCGGGTTGTGCCCACCTGCCGCGGCCCAGCCACCGGCCACCAGGGCCACGGTGCCTTCGGCGTACGCGGCCGAGAGCTCGCCCAGGGTGTCCAGGAGCAGCACGTCCGTCCCCGACCAGGGGACGCCTTCTCCCCATCCGCCGGAGGCACGGCGGAAGGCCAGGCCCCGGGCCGCCATCAGGTCCGCCACGGCATCGAAGCGGCGGGGCTGACGCGGGGCCAGGATGAGCTTCAGGCCAGGATGCTTCTCCCGGGCCGCGCGCCAGGCCCCAAGGACCAGGTCTTCCTCGCCCTCCACCGTATTGCCCGCCACCGCCACGGGCAGGCCCGCCCAGGCTGCGCGCAGGGCCGTCCAGCCTTCCTGCAGGGGACGCGGGGGAGGAAGGTCGGCCTTGAGGTTGCCGCCCAGGCGCACATCCGGAGCGCCCAAGTGCCGGAAGGCCTCTGCGCTGGCCTCGTCCCGGGCGGCCACCAGGCTCAGCCGCGAGGCGGCCCGCCGCATCCAGGGGCCGCCCTTCCGGAGGGACTTCTCCGTGAGCCGTCCGTTCACGATGACCCGCGGGACGCGACGTGCTTCCAGGGCCTGGAGCAGCCCCGGCCAGATCTCGGTTTCCAGCGCCAGGAACAGGCCGGGCGGGCGTCGCAGGAACGGCTCCAGACCCTCGGGATCATCCAGGGGGAAGGCCCCGCCGCTGATCCGCCCCGTGCCCGCGTCCCAACCCGGCAGCCGCTTCACCATCAGCGCCAGCCCCGCTGGCGTGCCCGTGCTCAGGTGGACGCGGTGGCCGGCCTCGCGCAGACGGGCCACCAGGCCGTCCGCCAGCAGCAGTTCGCCCACGCTCACCGCGTGCAGCCAGATCCAGCGACCCTGGGGCAGGTCTGGCGCCTCCGCCTGCAGCCGGATCCGCCAGCCCTCCGGCAGCCCCTTGGCGCAGGACCGGGCCACGGCCCCCGCCAGGGAGACGGCTGCGAGATAGCTCAGGTCCAGGGCATCCATCCGTTTACGCTCTCACACTTGCCCGATGCAGGACAAAGAAGACCTTGAATAGGCAAACGCGAAGGGCGCGAAGCGGGCAAAGGCCACGAAGGAACGTCCGCGGTGGGTCGAGTTCCATTCGCGCTCTTTGCCCGCCCGAAGGGCACCTTCGCGGCCTTCGCGTTCCGCTGTTTCTCCAGGGCATGATGGAGGCATGTCCGATCGCGCTCCGCTCGAAGTCCTCATCGTCACCGGCCCCCTGGGCGCCGGGAAGACCACCGCCGTGAACCGCCTGCTGAAGGCCGAGGTGGCGGCGGGCCGCCGCGTGGCCGTGCTCATCAACGAGTTCGGCGCCGTCAGCGTGGACGGCACCCTGGTGGATGCCGAGCGCCCCGAGCTGGCGGGCGTGGAGAACCTGGTGAACGGCTGCGTCTGCTGCAGCCTCCGCAACGATGTGGTGGCCACCCTCCAGGCCTGGTGCGACCAGCCGGACGGCCAGCGGCCCGAGCGCGTGGTCCTGGAGACCACGGGCCTGGCGGACCCCACGGACCTGCTGGACCTGGAGGTGGAGCCCGCCCTGGCCGGACGCCTGCGGCTGGCGGGGCTGCTCACGGTGGTCTCCAGCTTGGCCCCCGTGGACCACCTGAAGACCAAGCCCCTGCTCCACCGGCAGGCCGCCCTGGCCAGTCTCATCCACCTCAGCAAGGCCGATCTCGACCCTTCGGCGGCCGTGGCCTGGGAGGGCGAGCTGCGTGCGGCCTTCAGGCACATCCCACTGATCCCCACGCGCCACGGGCTCGCCCCCGAGGGCAGTCCCGATCCCTGGCGCGGAGACCTGCGCCCCGTGCCCGAGGGCTGGGAACCCTCCGGAGGCCCCAGTTTCGCCGAGGCACGGTCGCTCACCCTGCACTGGGATCACCCCATCGACCCCGCGGCGCTGGAAGCCCTGCTGCTGGCGCCGCCGGAATCCGGCGAGCTGCTGCGCGCCAAGGGCGTCTGCGCCTTCGCGGGCTGGGCCGCCCGAAACGACGGCAGCGACCGCTGGGCCTTCCAGCTGGCCGATGGGCGCCTGGAAATCTCTCCCCTGCCCCTCCTCGCGGATGGCAGCGCCCCGGCCTGCGCGGCCGTGGTCATCGGCACGGGCCTGGACGCGACCCAGTGGAAGAAGGCCCTGCGCGCGCTGGAGCGCGCGCCCGCGGGTGCGCGGCGCAAGGCCTTTCTCTAGCGCGGAGCGGTCCATCGCCGGATCCGAGCCCGGCTTGGTATCATCGCAGTTCGCCCGGACCCGGGATGCAAGGAGCAAGTGTGGATCAAGTGCTCGACCTCATGGCCAAGGAGCTGAAGCTCCCCCGCGCCGGCGTGGCCGCCATCGTGGCATTGCTGGAGGAGGGCAACACCGTGCCCTTCATCGCCCGCTACCGCAAGGAAGCGACGGGATCGCTCGACGAAGTCGCCATCCGCGCCGTCGAGGACCGCCACGCCTATTACAAGGACCTACTGGACCGCCGGAAGACCGTGCTGAAGTCCATCGAGGAGCAGGGCAAGCTCACGCCTGAGCTGAAGGCGAAGATCGAGGGCACCTGGGTGAAGGCCGAGCTGGAAGACCTCTACCTGCCCTACAAGCCCAAGAAGCGCACCAAGGCCACGGTGGCCCGGGAACGCGGCCTGGAGCCCCTGCTGGATTCCCTCCTGACCGACGCGACGGGCGCCGATCCGTTCATCTTCGCCGAGCCCTTCATCAAGGACGAGGACGGTCTTCGCTCGCCCTCCGAGTGCCTGGAGGGCGCCGGCCACATCCTGGCGGAGCGCCTGGCGGAGGATGCCGACATCCGCGCCTGGCTGCGCCTGGAGTTCCACGAGCAGGGCGTGCTGAAATCCGAGATCCGCGAGGAGCGCAAGGCCGACCAGGCCGCGCTGCGCTTCAAGCCCTACTTCGACTTCTCCGAGCCCATCCGGAAGATCCCCAGCCACCGCCTGCTGGCCCTGCGCCGCGGCGAGAAGGAGGAGATCCTGACCGTGAAGCTCCTGGTGGAGCGCGAGAACCTGGTGAGCCAGCTCGTCTCCAAGGTGCAGATCGATCCGGCCAGCGGCTACCGCCGTTCCCTCAACGAGGTGGCCGGCGACGCCTTCGACCGCCTGCTCTCGCCCACCATCGAATCGGAAGTTCGCTACGAGGCCAAGAAGAAGGCCGACGGCGAGGCCATCAAGGTGTTCCAGACCAACCTGGACCACCTGCTGCTGGCGCCCCCTGCGGGCCAGCGCTGCACCCTGGGCGTGGACCCCGGCATCCGCACCGGTTGCAAGCTGGTGGTCATCAACCGGCTGGGCCAGCTGGTGCAGAACGAGGTGATCTACCCCCTGGAGCCCAAGCGGGACCTGGAGGGCAGCCGCGCCATCCTCGAGAAGCTCTGCACCGAGAACCCCGTGGAAGCCATTGCCGTGGGCAACGGCACCGGCGGCCGCGAGGTGGAGGCCTTCATCCGCGAGTGGCTGAAGGAGACGAACCGCCAGGGCCTCATCTGCGTGAGCGTGAGCGAGGCCGGCGCCTCGGTCTATTCCGCCAGCGACATCGCCCGGGAGGAGTTCCCCGAGCATGACGTCACCGTGCGCGGCACCGTGAGCATCGCCCGGCGCTTCCAGGACCCGCTGGCCGAGCTGGTGAAGGTGGATCCCAAGAGCATCGGCGTGGGCCAGTACCAGCACGACGTCAACCAGACCGCCCTCAAGAAGGGCCTCGATGATGTCGTCGAGAGCTGCGTGAACCGCGTGGGCGTGGACCTGAACAGCGCCTCCTACAAGCTGCTGGCCTATGTGGCCGGTATCGGAGAGGGGCTGGCGAAGAACATCGTGGCCCACCGCTTCGAGCACGGCGCCTTCAAGCGCCGCGAGCAGCTCCTGGAGGTCGGCCGCTTCGGCGCCAAGGCCTTCCAGCAGGCCGCGGGCTTCCTCCGCATCCCCGGCGGCGAAGATCCCCTGGACGCCTCTGCGGTGCACCCGGAGAGCTATCCCGTGGTGCAGCGCATCTGCCAGCTGGCGGGCAAGACCGTGCCCGAGCTCATCGGCAACGACGCCGTGCTGGACGCCCTGGATCCCAAGCTGCTCGTGGACGAGAAGTTCGGCGTGGAGACGGTGAAGGACATCCTGGCGGAGTTGAAGAAGCCCGGCCGCGATCCCCGCCACCAGTTCGAGGCCGTGCAGTTCCGCGAGGGCGTCAACAAGCCCAGCGACCTGGAAGTGGGCATGGAGCTCCAGGGCATCGTCACGAACGTCACCGACTTCGGCGCCTTCGTGGATGTCGGCGTCCACCAGGACGGCCTGGTGCACCTCTCCGAGATCGCCCACCGCTATGTGAAGAACCCGGCGGACGCCCTCAGCGTGGGCCAGGCCGTGAAGGTGAAAGTGCTGGCCGTCGACCTGGAGGCCAAGCGCATCGCCCTGTCCATCAAGGCCCTGCTCGCCGCCCCCGAAGGCGTCGAGCGGCCGCAGCCCCACCATCGCCATCCTCAGGGCCGGCCCCAGCGCGGGCCCCAGGGCTCTCCCCGTCCCCAGTCCGGCCCCCAGGCTGGCGGCCGGCCCCAGGGGCCGCGGCCGCCCCGGCCCGAAGGCTCGCGGCCACCCAGACCCGAAGGTCCCCGGCCACCCCGGCCGGAGGGCGCCCGGCCCCCGCGCCCCCAGGAGGCTCGCCCGGCGCGGCCCGAGCGCGAGGCCCGTCCGCCCCAGCCCAAGCGTGAGCCGGCGGTTCCGGCCTCAGGCGCCTCGCTGACCGACCTGATGGCCAAGTTCAACAAGGGACCCCGCTGATGCGTCCGCGCCTGCCCCGGCTGGCACCAGCGGCCTTGCTGGCGCCAGCGGCCCTGCTGCTGGCCCTGGCCTGCCAGCCGCGCCCGGCCGCCCCCGTCTACGGCCCCTGGGAGGAAGGGCTGACCCTGGCCTTCGAGGACCCGTCACGGCCCCAGCCGGAGCGCTCCTCGGACCGCCTGCAGGTGCGCGTGGCCCGGTCGTCCATGGCGCCAGGTTCCCCCCGGGTGGTGCAGCTGGATCTCACCAGCCTCCGCGGCCACATGAGCCTGCTGGTCCGCCACCAGGACGGCGGCATCGCCCTCCTGGGCGAGGATGGCCGGGTGCTCGCCCAGCCCCTGCCGCCAGGTTTCCCTTCCACCACCGCCTGGGAGGACCGGGGCACCCGGTTCCGCGTGGTGGGACGCGCCACCTGGGAAGGCGCGTCCCTCCTGCCGTCCACCTCGGACCCCGTCGGCGTGTGGGTGGAGGCCCAGCCGCCCCACGGGCCCCGGCGCCGCACGCTCTACCTGCCGAACCTCGGCGAGGTGGAGTCCCAGGAGGAACGCGACGGCGCGTGGGTGACCACCAACCGGCTGGTGGCCCGCGGCTTCGTGGACCTGCCTGCCGCCCCCCTCTCCGGCCCGTTCCCCGGCCAACGTCCCTGATCGACCAATCCCGGAGCCGACATGGCCGCTGAATCCGCTTCCGACACCTCCACCGACCTCGAGATCGAGCTGCCCCCCGGCGCCGCCAAGGGCGCCGTGCGGGACAACCTGGAAGTGATCTGCTTCGCGATGATCCTGATCCTGTTCTTCAAGACCTTCGTGGGCCAGCAGTTCAAGATCCCTTCCGCCTCCATGCGCAACACGCTGATGATCGGGGACCACCTGCTGGCCAACAAGTTCATCTTCGCCGAGCCCCAGTGGGCCTGGGAGGAGAAGCTCTTCCCCATGAGGAGCGTGAAGCGCGGCGACATCATCGTGTTCCGCTACCCCATCGACCGCGACCAGGACTATGTGAAGCGCTGTGTGGCCCTGCCGGGCGATACGGTGGAGATGCGCAACAAGCGGCTCTACGTGAACGGCAAGCTGATCACCGGCCCCTTCGAGTTCCAGTTCGGCCGGAGTCCCGAGGGTCCCACGCCCGGCCCCTGGCCCCTGACCCGGAACGCCGGCGAGGCGGAGCATCCCGTGGGCCTCTGGCGCCATGCGGATCCGGAGGTGCTGGCCCTCCATGACCACAACCAGATGCAGGCCATGAACAGCCTCATCCAGGAAGGCTTCAAGGACAACCTGGGCCCCGTCACCGTGCCGGCGGGCCACCTCTTCGCCATGGGCGACAACCGCGACAACAGCATGGACAGCCGCTACTGGGGCTTTCTGCCCATGGACCACCTGCGGGGCCGGCCCTTCATCGTGTGGTGGAGCTTCCGCGAGGGCGACACGGACAACGACAACGGCCGCGTGCCCGACGGCCCCGCGGACGTGGCCGCCGATTTCATCGACGCCGCCCGCCACTTCTTCACCCGCACCCGCTGGGAGCGCACCGGGACCATCCCCGAGTAGCCCAGCCACAAAAGATCTCCACGAAGGGCACGAATGAATGCCTCTATATTCGTGCCCTTCACGTATTTCGTCGTGTCCTTCGTGGGGTTCGTTTTCAGAGAGTCGCCAAACACCGTGAAGATCCCCCTGCTCGCGCTGCTCCTGGCCGCCCTTCCCCTCTCCGCCTGGGGCGACAAGGGCCACCGGGCCGCCTGCGCCCTGGCCCTGAAAGGTCTGCCGCCGGAGCTCCGCGCCTGGTTCGCAGGGCGCGAGGGCGAGATGGAGGATCATGCCTCGGACCCGGACCACTGGCGCCAGGATCGCAAGGAGGGCCCTCGCCACTTCCTGGACATGGAACCCTACGGGGGACCCGATCACCTCCCCCGCACCCTGGAAGAGGCCCAGGCCCGCCTGGGCGGCGACTTCTACCGCACGGGCGTGGTGCCCTGGATCATCCAGGACCGCTGGCGGGACCTGGTGGATGCCTTCCGATCCGGCGACGCCGCCCGGGTGTCCATGGCCACGTCCATCCTGAGCCACTACGTGGCGGACGCGCACGTGCCCCTGCACACCACTGAGAACCATGACGGCCAGGCCACGAACCAGCGCGGAGTCCACAGCCGCTGGGAGACCGGCCTGGTCGAGCGGTACGTCCAGCCGGAGGCGCTTGCCCCGCTTCCCGCCGAGGTGGACCCGCGATTCCTGGAGCGCCCCTGGGAATGGCTCCGCGCCTCCCACGCGCTCATCCCCCAGCTCCTGGAGGACGACCGGACCGCGGACCGCACCACGCCCACCGACACCCGCGGCCGGGCCATGCGCACCCCCGCCTACTGGACGCTCTTCTGGGCCGGGCAGGGTCCCGTGGTGACCCGGCAACTCCAGCTGGCGGGCAAGCACCTGGGGGATGCCATCCTCAGCGCCTGGGTCGCAGCCGGCAAACCAGAGCCCTGATCGCCTACTTGCTCTCCTCCCAGCGCTTCCGGTCCAGCCAGACCTGCTCGGCCTTGCCCTGGGGATCCCGGCCCTGCCAGTGGAGCTTCCGGGGTCCCGCGGCATCCTTCTTCAGCACGGACACGCCAGGGCCTTCTCCCTGGCGGAGCATGCGCAGCAGGGCCTCGACGCTGGCCACCTGGGGCAGGAAGGGCAGCGGCAGCTCCGCCAGGGTGGCGGCCCGCTGGTCGACCTTCTGCCGGGGCACCCGGAGCCGGTAGCCGGAGGCGCGGTCTCCCTCCAGGAGCAGCAGGCGCTCGCCGAGCCCATGCAGTTCGGCCACCAGGCGGCCGGAGACCGGTTCCATGAGCAGGTTCAACGTGCCGGTCCCCTCGCCGCCGGAGCCGGAATACCCCCAGCCGTACTGGGCGCGCACGGGCACTGCCGGGGCTGGCGTCACATCAGCGGGGGGAACCTGGAAAACCAGCATGATCATTCCTCGTCGTCGTCATCAGGGGTGGCGTCCGGTGCGGGCGCCTGGGCCTCTCCGACCTTCCGGGCCTGCTCGCGGGCCAGGCGGACGCGGAGCTCCCCCAGCCGCTTCTCCAGGGCGGGGCGGTCCGGGAAGACGAACGCCAGGGCCCGTTCCCACTGTTCGGCCGCCTCGGCCAGCTTGCCCTGCTTCACCAGCACTTCACCCAGGTGCTTCCGCACCTCCGGACTGAAGGGGCTCAGCTCCGCCGCACGGCGGAGGGTGACTTCCGCCTCCGCGATCTTCCCCAGCTTGAACTGGGCCCACCCCAGGCTGTCGATGACGTTGCCGTTGTCCGGGGTGGCCTTGGCGCTGGCCTCGATGAGCGAGGCGGCCTCCTCCAAGTTCTGCCCCTGCTCCAGCAGCTGGTACCCCAGGTTGTTCTGCACCATGGGGTTGCCCGGGTTCGTCTTCTGCGCCTCCCGGAGCACCCGGAGGGAATCGTCGGCCCGCCCCAGCTGGTCATAGGCGCTGCTCTGCATGATCAGGATGTCCACGTTCTTCACCGGCCCCAGGCTGCGGGCCCGCTCGAGCGCCTCCAGGCACTTGTCCCAGCGGCGGAACTCGGACCAGATGGCCGCCATGCCCTCCAGATGGAGCTGCTCCAGGACGGCGCGGGTCTCCTTCCGCGAGAAGAAGCGGTATTCCAGGCAATCGGGCGGAAGTTCCGCGGCCTGCTGGAAGAAGGGCACCTTGGGGAATCGCGCGATGCCGTCCTTCAGCGCGGCCAGGGCGCTCTTCCAATCGTTGCGGCTGATGAGGGCCTGGCAGGTGAACACCTGCAGCTCGCCCGCGACCTGCTCCCGTCCCGGGTGCTCCTTGAGGTAGGTCAGCAGGGCGCCGCCCTTGCCCTGGAGAAGGAGCGTCTCCGCATAGAGGGCCTGCGATCCGTCGGCGATCCAGTCCTCCTGGATCTTGCCGGCGAGAAGGGTCGCGAGCCGGGTCTCGGCCTCCTGGAAGCGCCCCAGGTTCATGAGGGCGCGGGCCGTGTTGAAGGTCGTCCGGGGCGTCACCTTCAGGGCTTCCGCCTTGCCCAGGCTCTCCAGGGCCTCTTCGAACCGCGAGGTCTGGAGGCGCACCAGGGCGACGTTCTCCCAGAGGCCCGCCTCCCGCGGGAGGTGCTGGGCGAGCAGGAGGAAGCTCTCTTCGGCGTGGGCCAGGTAGCCCGCCTGGATCTGATCCCGGGCCAGCTCTTCCAGCATGCGGAGTTGGCGCTCGTCGGGGTTGCGGGCATTGAGGGCGAGCACGGACTCGCGCCGTCCCTCGTAGTTCTGGAGGGCCCGCGCGTGGATGGCCGCCCGCTCCCAGGCCGCCTGGAAGCTGGGACGGAGCCGGCCCAGATGCAGCCAGGCCTGAAGGGCCCCCTCGTTATCCTTCAGCTTCTCGGACACCTCGCCCAGCCGGGCCCACAGCTCCGGATCCTGGGGCAGCAGGGCTGTGGCAGCCCGCAGTTCCTTCGCGGCCTCCGCCGCCATGGCCTCGTCCGACTGGGAGAGCTGGTACAGGAGCAGGCCCAGGTGGGCCCGCGCCTCCGCGCTCCGGGGCGCCAGGGTCACGGCTTTGCGGGCCGGCGCCAGGGCGCCTCGGGGGTCCTGGGCCTCCTGGAGGGCCTCGGACAGCCGCAGGTGGACCTCCGCGCTCTCAGGCACCTGGGCCGCCACCCGCCGGTAGATGGCCACCGCGGCGGCGGGATCCGAACCGCCGCCGCGCAGCTGCAGGGCGCGGGCCTGGAGCATCAGGGCCCGCACGTCTTCCGGCGGTGCCGCGGCCAGGCTGGCCGCCAGCAGGACGGCGAGGAGGGGAAGGCGGACGTCAGGCACGGGGAGCCTCCCGGTGGAGCAGATCGACAAGACGGGCATGGGGGGATTCCCAGGCCCCGGGGGCCAGGGCGCGCTGGATCGCCGGTTCCCCGAGGCGGGGGAGGATGCAGTGGATCTCCGTGGCCGGCGCGTCCTCGGTGGCCCCGGGCGCGTGCCTGGCCTTCTTGTCCCGGTGCAGCAGCGGAAGGCAGGCCGACCAGGGGGCGACCATGGGCGCCAGCGGGGCGAGCCGCCGGGCCAGGGAGGCGAGGAAGGCGGCGGGGAAAGGCTTGAGGCCGAGGTCCTCCGCCAGGAGGCAGGAGCCCAGCAGGCCCAGGCCCACCGCCTCCCCATGGAGCAGGTCGTAGCCCGACGCCGCCTCGAGGGCGTGGCCGAGGGTGTGGCCGAGGTTCAGCAGCCGCCGCTCGCCCGCCTCCCGGGGGTCCCGGTGCACCACACCGGCCTTGTAGGCCAGGGCCCGCTCCACCCAGGGGACCTTCACGGGCCCGTCCTGCAGCATCTCCACGGCCCAGGGCGTCTCGCCCTGGATGAGGGCGGTCTTGACCAGCTCCCAGCGGCCATTCTCCAGGTGCCGCTCGGGCAGGCTGGCCAGGAAGGAGGTGCAGGCCACCAGGCGCCTGGGGGAGTGGAAGGCTCCCACCAGGTTCTTGCCCGCGGCGAGGTCCACGGCAGTCTTGCCGCCCAGGGCCGCGTCCGCCATGGCCAGCAGGGACGTCGGCCAGACTTGCCAGGCGATGCCCCGCAAGTAGAGAGCTGAGGCCAGACCCACCATGTCCGAGAGGACGCCGCCGCCCAGGGCCACCACGGTGGCGTCCCGGTGCAGGGGCACCCGGGCCCAGTGCTCCAGCCAGGGGAGGATGGTCCGGAGTTTCTTCTCCTCCTCGGACACCGCCACCCACAGGGCGTGGCTGGGCTCCGGGAGGCCCGCGCGGGTCCAGGCCTCCCTCAGGTGCAGATCGCCCACCAGCGTCCAGGGCCCCTCGGGCAGCAGGGCCGGATCCGGCGCCTCCTGGAGGAAGACCTCGGTGGCGAACCCGATGGGGGTGGCGAGTCTCATGAGCGGCCTTTCAGGGTGGCCTCGGCCTGCATGGTCTGGTCTCCCCGGAGCCATCGGACCACGGCCTTGTCGCCGGGCTTGTGGGCACCGAGGGCGTCCATGAAATCGTAGATGTTCTTCACCGGCCGGCCACCGAAACTGATGATGATGTCGCCGGCCTGAAGCCCGATGGCCTCTGCCGTGGAGCCCCGGGATACCCCGTTGATGCGGAAACCCCGGGGGTTGTCCGCGTAGTCGGGGAGGGTTCCGAAGGCGACCCGCATGGGTCCGCCAGCGCCCGGCAGGACCACCTTGGCGGTATCCGGATCAAAGGCCGGCAGCGTGTCCGCGTCGGCGAGATCCAGGGCCACCGTGCGCCCGTAGGCCGCCAGGGCCGCCATGCCGGCGACATTGATGCGGTCCGCCGTGTCCGTGGGCCGGTGGTACTCGCCGTGGACTCCCGTGAAGAAGAAGAACGTGGGGATCTTCGCCTGGGAGAAGGCCATGTGGTCCGAGCCGCCCACGGCCGCCCCCACGTCCCCGCTGATGGAGAAACCCTCCGGCGCCAGCTTCTTCGCGGCCTCCAGGGCGGCTTTCGGGGCGCCCAGCCCGCCCATCAGCAGCTTCGGGGCGGCGGGATCCAGCCGGCCCACCATGTCGAAGTTGAGCATGAACTTCACGGATTCCAGCGGGTGGGTGGGGTGCTGGATCCAATGGCTGGAGCCCAGCAGGCCCTCTTCCTCGCCGCCGAAGTGCATCAGCAGGATGGAGCGCCGCGGGCGGGCCTGCTTCAACTCCCGGCCCAGCTCCAGCACCAGGGCCGCGCCCGAGGCGTTGTCGTCCGCGCCGGGGTGCACCTGTCCCCGCGCTTCCGCGCCTCCCAGGCTGTGGCGCTCGCCCAGGCCCAGGTGGTCCAGGTGCGCGCCGATGACGATGCATTCCTTCCGCAGCCTGGGATCGCGACCGGGGATCAGGGCCACCACGTTGGGCACCTGGGCTTCTTCGCGGCGGAGCCTCAGCTTCAGCGTGAGCGTGGTCCAGGGAGCGTAGATGAAGTCCTGGCTGGCGGGCGTCCCGGTATTCCGGATGGCTTGGAGGCGGGCCTGGAGGTCGCCGCAGGCGTCCCCGAGGGCGCCCGTCGAGAGGCTGAGCACGGGGATGTCCAGCTTCACCGGCCCCTCCTCCCGCTGCAGGGGCCGGGCCGGTCCATCCTCCAGCACGAGGACCGCGGCGGCCCTCCCGGCCTGCAGGCGCTTCACGCGGGCCAGCAGGCTCCGCTCCCCCCGCGGCAGGTGCGCGAAGGCCTCCGTATCGGGCAGGGTGCGGGCAATGACCACCACGTGATCCTTCACCTCGAGGCCCGCGAGATCGTCGTAGCCGCCGGGGATGTGCACACCATAGCCGGCGAAGGCGAGGGGCTTCATGCGGAAGTCCGCGTCCCCGCTGTAGCCGATGGCCTCGATGTCCCGGCCCCAGACCAGCGGCCGGGCCTCCTCGCCGTGGGTCAGGAGGGCGCCCTGGGCCTCCCGGACCACCTTCGCGACGAACGGGAACCGCTGGATCTGCGCCTTCAGGCCCAGTTCCTTCCAGGTCTGCAGGACATGCTCGGCGGCCTGGTCAAGCCCCGGGTACCCGTTGCCCCGGCCCTGGAGGCCCGGCGAGGCCAGGAACGCCACATCCCGGCGCAGCCGGCCCTCGACCGCGGATCCGGAGGGCGGAACCTGCGCCACGAGGGCGGCGGCAAGAAAGGCGGGAATCCAGGGGCCCATGACGTCTCCGGCAATCTTCTACTTTACAGGCGCGGCCCCGATCCGTCCTGGTCGCGACGGGAATCGGGGCGCCTGTGGGAGAATGGCCCCATGTCCGAACAGGAAGCCTACTTTCAATCCGACCGGATGGACCAGCGGCCCATGCGCCACACCCTGCTCTGGCGCCTGGCCGGCTATCTCCGCCCCCAGTGGGCCGCCCTCCTGGCCCTGCTGTTCCTGATGGCCCTGGGCGCCTTCCTGGAGGTCATGCCCTCGGAGCTGACGCTCCGGCTCATCAACCGGTTCATGGCCCAGGGCAGCCTGAAGGGCGCGGCTCCCATGATCGCCGGGTTCTTCGGAGTGCTCATCGCCGGATTCCTCGTGAGCTTCGCGCGCTACTTCCTGCTGGCCCAGGTGGGCCAGAAGGCCATGCTCGACCTGCGGGTGCAGCTCTTCGAGCACCTCATGGGCCGCAGCACGGACTTCTTCCACCGGAACCCCGTGGGCCGCCTCATGACCCGGGTCACCAGCGACGTCCAGAACCTCAACGAGATGTTCGCCTCGGGCTTCGTGGCCATCGTGGGGGACGCGCTCTCCCTGCTGGCCATCGTGGCCTGGATGTTCTGGACCCATCCGGGCATGGCCCTGGTGGCCCTGGGCATCCTGCCCTTCCTGCTCGTGGCCACGGAGATCTTCCGCCGCCGGGCGGGCGAGGCCTTCCGGGAGACCCAGCGGCGCTACGCGAGCATCAACGCCTTCCTCCAGGAGCAGATCTCCGGCATGGGCCTGGTGCAGGTGAACGCCCAGGAGGCGCGCAGCGACGCCCAGTTCAAGGGCCTGAACGAGGACTACTTCCAGGCCTTCCTCCGCACCATCTTCGCCTACGCCGTGTTCTTCCCCGTGGTGGAGTTCATCACTTCCGGCACCCTGGCGGCCCTCATCTTCTACGCGGGCTTCAAGCTCCAGGCCGGGGCCATCACCTGGGGCCTGCTCCTGGCCTTCATCCAGCAGTCGGGGCGGTTCTTCCGGCCCATCCGGGAACTGGCCGAGCGCTACAACGTGATGCAGACGGCCCTGGCCTCCAGCGAGCGCATCTTCCGCCTGCTGGACAACCAGGAGGAGATCCCGGAAGCCGCCAACGCCAAACCGGCCACCTTCACCGGCGAAGTGCGCCTGGAGAACGTCTCCTTCGCCTACGAGGAGGGCGGCCGGAAGGTGGTCCGCGAGCTGAGCGGCGTCATCCCCAAGGGCCGCCGCGTGGCCGTGGTGGGCCACACCGGGGCCGGCAAGAGCACGCTCATCAACCTGCTCATGCGCTTCTACGACGTGCACGAGGGCCGCATCACCGTGGACGGCGTGGATGTGCGGGAGCTGAAGATCCGCAGCCTGCGCGACCTCTTCGGGCTGGTGCTCCAGGATGTCTTCGTCTTCTCCGGCAGCCTGCGCGACAACATCGTGCTGGACCGCACCCTCGACGAGGCCCGCCTGGCCTCGGTGCTGGAGCAGAGCCAGCTGAAGGACCTGGTGTCCCGGCTGCCCCAGGGCCTGGAGACCCAGGTGGGGGAGCGGGGCCAGAAGCTCAGCGCCGGGGAGCGGCAGCTCCTGGCCTTCGCCCGCATGCTCTACCTGGAGCCCGCCGTGCTGCTGCTGGACGAAGCCACCGCCAACATCGACTCCGAGACCGAGGCCAAGATCCAGTCCGTCATCGAGCGCGTGAGCCACCGCCTCACCACCTTCACCATCGCCCACCGCCTCTCCACCATCCGGGACGCGGACGAGATCTGGGTCATGGACCAGGGCGTCCTCGTGGAGCGCGGCAACCACGACGCCCTCATCGCCCAGGACGGCGTCTACGCCAAGCTCGTGCGGCTGCAGTTCGCGGAGGGCGAGGCGGCCTAAGGGGGGTAGGCTGGACGCCTGGGAGGCAGGATGCGTCTAGCAGCGATCGGGTTTGGGCTGGCAGCACTGGTCGCCCAGGCGAACGGCTCGACCCAGTCCACCCCCATGGAATCTAGTCTGTTCGGGATCCCGGTCGTCAAAGTCCACCTCCTGCGTGGCGACGGCACCTCGAAGGAAGTGCGCATGGTGGTCGACACCGGATCTGAAATGTCCGTGCTCGACCGGTCGATTGGCCCTGAGTTCTGGACTCGGGACGCGGATCTGAAGGGGAAGAAGGTCGAAGCTGTCGCAGCTGGAGGATCGGCCGTAACCGCCGAACCTGTCCGGGTCCACCAACTCCAGTGCGGCCCCTTGCACGCCCGCGCCTTCCGGGCCATTCTGCTCGACCTCAGCTATCTGAACCAGACCATGGACATCCCAGTTGCGGGTCTGATCGGCATGAACCTGCTTCGGGACCAGACCTTCTTGATGGACTTCCACCACCAGGTGATTTGCTGGAATAGCGGCTCTGAGGGGCTCTACTTGCAGAACTTGGCTTTCAAACATTCAAATGGGGTGCCGCTCGTCCGGCTGGACGTCGCAGGATTTCGGCTCGAGGCCGTTTGCGATACGGGCCTGACTGGGTTCCTTACGGTTTCAGAACGGGCGGCCAAGAACCTCCCAAGGCGGACAGTCCCGAGCCCGACCTCAATTTCGGTGACTGTGGCCGGCAAGGAATCCCCCCAGCAGGTCAGATCAATTTCAGCAGCTGTCGGCATCGGCGCGAAGCAGTGGTGCGACCCTTATGTGGAGATCGAGGAGGAGGATCTCCTTGGGTTATCGGCCATGTGGCCCTCCATCTGGCTCGATTTCAGAGGAGCCCAAGTGGGGTTCAAGGTCGGGCCGAACGGGTGCCTGGACGCAAAGCCTGCGGTTCGGCAATCTCTTCATGCTGTCTGGGACCGGTCGGGTGCCACACCCAGGCTGGTCATCCTGGGCGTCAAACCGGGTAGCGTCTACGAGCGGGCAGGACTTCGGGCGGGAGACCGTCTGCTGGCCTTCGGGGATCTGCAGGGTGATTCCCTCAACCTCGCCACGCTTCGGGCAGCTGTGCTCAGTGGAAAGGCTCGGTCGCTATCCATCATGCGAAACGAGAGACCGGCCCGGATCGAACTTCCCGAACCGAAATGATGCTTCGAGCAGAGACAGTCGCCTGGCGTGGTGACGACCGGGCTGCGAAGGTCGGCCACCCTTTTCTGGCCCAGGTACACTGCCTGCATGCTCCACCTCCCGCCCCTCTACCCGATCACGGACGCATCCCGTCCCGAGCCGCTGTCCGCCCAGATCCGCCGCCTGGGCGGGGCGGGGTTCCCGCTGGTTCAGTTCCGGGGGAAGCCCCTGGATGCGAGATCGCAGTGGCTGGAGCTGCGCGCGGCCCTGGCGGACGCGGCGGCGAACGGCGGCTGGCCCTTCATCTGCGTGAACGATCGGGCGGACCTGGCCATGCTTGCGGCCCAGGAAGGGCTCGCCCCCTGGGGCCTGCACCTGGGCCAAGGCGACCTGCCCGCGACCGAGGCGCGGCGCCTCCCTGGACTGGGCGGCTGCCATGTCGGCGCCTCGACCCATGGCCCAACGGAGTGGGAGGCCGTCGACCCGGCCTGTGACCATGCCGGCCTGGGCCCCTTCCGCGGCACGGCCACGAAGTCCGATCACGCCACGCCCATCGGCCTCGAAGGGCTCCGCGCGGGCTGCGCGGCCTTGCGGGCCCAGGGCCTCGCGCCCATCGCCATCGGCGGCCTGGGGCCCGCGGACGCCAGGGCCTGCTTCGAGGCCGGGGCCGAGTCCCTGGCCATGGTGGGCGAGGTCCACCGCAGCACCGACCCCGCCACCCTGGGCTGGGAGGTCCAGCAGGCGCGGTGGCACGTCCGGCCGCCCTTCCGGCAGGGGCAGGGCGTGGTGCTCCTGGGCGGCAGCGGCGCCGGGAAGAGCACCCTCGGCCGGCTGCTGGCCCGGCAGCTGGGCCTGGCCTTCCATGACCTGGATGACGTGATCGAGGCGGATCAGCGCCTTCCGGTGAGCGTCATCTTCGCCGAGCGGGGCGAAAGCGCCTTCCGGGCCCTGGAGACTGCCCTGCTGCCCACCCTCCTGACCCAGCCCGCCGTGGTGGCCCTGGGGGGCGGCGCCTGGGAGTCCCCGGCCAACCGGGAGGCCGTCGCCGCCGCTGGTTGCGCGCCCCTCTGGCTGGCGGAGCCGCCGGCCCGGGCCTGGGAACGGGTGGGACGGGATCCCCTGCGCCCCCTGGCCCAGGACCGGAGCGCCTTCATGGCCCGGTGCGCCGCCCGCGCCTCGGCCTGGTCCCTCGCCCCCGCCCTGCTCTCCTTCGGCCGAAATCCCGAGGATCTTGTCTCCGCCATGTTGAGGGCTTGTTAGAATGGGGGTCTCCCCCAGGAATATCCCATTGGATTTGATCCTTTCCGATCTGCATTCGAACCTGCACGCCCTCCGGGCCGTGCTGCGGTTCGCGCGACGGAGGGCCATCCGCCGCTTCGTGCTCCTGGGGGACCTGGTGGGCTATGGGGCCCATCCGAACCAGCTGCTGGACAAGGTCCGCGAGCTGCGGCCCCGATTCATGGTCCGGGGCAACCACGACAAGGTGTGCGCGGGCCTCGAGCCCGACGGCACCTTCAGCCTGCCCGCCCACATGGCCGCGGACTGGACCCGGGAGAAGCTGCGGCAGGACAACTGGCGGTTCCTGGCGGACCTCCCGGTGGGACCCCAGTGGGTGGGGGATGACTACCAGATCGCCCACGGGTCCCCCGTGGACGAGGACGCCTACCTCCTGCACATGCGCGAGATCAGCCAGGCCTTCGACGCCTTCCAGGGGCCCCTCTGCTTCTTCGGCCACACCCACCTGCCCGGCTGCTTCGAGCTGGACGAGGCCCAGGGCCGGCTGAACTGGATCTGCCTCGATCCCGGCGTCTGGTTCGAGATGCAGCCGCATTGCCGGTACCTGGTGAACCCCGGCTCCGTGGGTCAGCCCCGGGATCGCGATCCCAGGGTATCCTTCATGACCTTCGACCCCAGGCGGAAGCGGCTCCGTCTCCACCGCATCGAGTACGACGTGAAGGGCGCGGCCAAGGCCATCCTGGAGGCGGGACTGCACCGCACCCTGGCCGAACGGCTGAGCCAGGGCATTTGAAAGGCATCACCCCATGGGACACTCCACCTTGTCGGCCCCCGTCCTGGAACAGTTCCTCATCCAGGCCCGCCTCACCAAGGCGGTGGCCAGCCTGAGGCTCCAGGGCATCAGTTCCCGGCTGCTGGGGGACCTCCGCCTCCACAGCTTCCGCCCCGGCTCGACCCTGGAGCTGTCCGGCCTGCATGCCCGGGATGCGATGCCCGCCGAGGGCACCGCTGTCACCCTCACCGTGCTGCTGGGCGAGGAGGTGCTCACCCTGGACTCCATCCTGCTGGCCCCCCTCCAGGACGAGGCCGGCGATCCGCTCCTGCGCCTGGACTGGCCCCACGAGTCGGCGCAGCTGCACCGCCGGCGGGACATGCGCGTGGCCGCGCCTGAGCAGGCGCCGCTGAAGGTCCGGGTGGGCCTGGGGGGGCGAACCCTCGATGCCCTGCTGGTGAACCTCACCGAGACCGGCGTGGGACTCGCCCTCGACGAGCCCCTGATGGTGGACCTCCACGCCCCGGTGGAGATCGACGCGAAGCTGCCGGACGGATCGGTCCTCCACTGCCCCGGAGAGGTCCGCCATCTCGCCTACCTCGAGGGCCAGGACTACCCCACGCGCCTCGGCGTGGTGCTGCATCCGGGCCCGGACATGGACCTTGAGCCCATCCACCGCTTCATCCAGGCGCGGCGCACGGACCGCTCCCAGGGATTCCGGCAGAGCTGAGCCCCCGAACGAGGTTTCAGCCCTTGCGCAGGCTGACCACCGTTCCGCCCGCGCCCAGGGCCAGCATGATCACGGCCTGGACCAGGGTTTTGTAGGAGACGGAGGGGCCGGCCACCGCCGACCAGACGAATGCCACGCCCGCGGCGAGGAGCAGGACGTAGATCCCCAGCATGATCTTGCGGGCCTTCTCGTTGGTCTCCGGCGTGTCCATGGCGAAGAAGCGGTCGTAGAGGACGAGGCCGACGGCCGCCACCACGTTGAGCGCCACGAAGAACAGCCAGAAGGCGCGGGCCGCGGCAGGGCCGCCGGGCTGGCCCACCATGGGCTTCAGCATGGCTCCGTAGAGGGCGCCCCCCAGGCTCGAGCCGATGAGGCTGCCGATGACGCCGTAGAGGAAGGCATAGCCCATGTAGACGGCTTTCTTGTCCGCCGGCGCCACCAGGCCCACGTAGCTGTAGTACTTCGGGTGGGCCGTCATCTCGCCGATGGAGAAGACCGAGATGCCCAGGATGAACACCCACACGTTCGTGGAGGCCGCCAGGCACAGGAAGCCGAGGGTGCCGATGACGATGCCCGAGACCATGGTGGGCAGGGGCCGGATCTTCTTCACGATGCGGCTGACGAGCACCTGTAGCAGGATGATGGTGCCGCCGTTGACCACGGTGACATGCTCGGCGTCGAACTTGAGGGGCACGCCGAAGGATGCGAAGAAGCGGTTCACGGGCGTGGCATCCACGAAGTCGCGCAGGTACCAGAGCACGGACCCGAAGTTCTGGAAGTAGAGGATCCAGAAGCCGGAGTACACCACGATCATCAGCATGAAGCGCGCGTCGCCCAGCACGAGGGCCGCCCCGTGGGCCACCTCCTTCAGACTCTTGGTGTTCTCGGGTTTCGGCGGGTCCTTGAACAGGAAGACCGTGGGCACCAGCATGGCCGCGCAGTAGAGGGCCGAGGCGATGAACACGTAGCGCCACGAGAACCCCTTCAGCACGCTCACGACCAGGGGCGCCAGGAAGGCGCCGATGTTGATCATCCAGTAGTAGATGCCGAAGCCGAATCCGGAGTTCTCCTCCGTGGTGGTGCGGGCCAGGGTGCCCGAGATGATGGGCTTGAACAGGCCCGCGCCGGTCGCCATCACCAGCAGCCCCGCGAAGACCGCGCCGTAGGAGGTGACGTTCCCCGCCACGAAATAGCCTGCCGTCAGGATCGAGAAGGCGAAGAGCAGCATGCGTCGGTACCCGTACCGGTCCGCCAGGGCTCCGCCGGCGATGGGAATGACGTAGGTGAAGGCGTAGATCAGGCTCTGGAGGAAGCCCACGGACTGCTCCGTGAAGCCCAGGCCGCCCTTCACGACCTCGTTCGTGAGGTAGACCGCGAGCACCGAGTTGAGGCCGTAGTAGGCCGCCCGCTCGAAGAGCTCCATGACGTTCGCCAGCCAGAAGACCGGCGGGAAGGAGCGGAGGATTCCGGAGGAGCGCTGGGTGGGCATCCGGGGATTATACGGGACCTTGGGGTTTTCTAGCCCCCGCCCCGCATGAAGCCGCGGAGAAGCTGGGCCATGAAGGCCTGGGCCGCCTCCGCCGGGCAGTCGGCGAGGCGGACCTCGACACGGTGACGGGGCAGGACCACGCTGCCCAGGCGGAGCTCCGCCAGGGGCACGAGCCGGATGATCCAGCGACCGGCGCCATCCGCACCCCGGAAGAGGCCCTCCTCCCCTTCGGCGAAGGACCCCACAGCCCCGGGCAACAGGCGCAGGAACTCCTCCCGGGAGATGGCCATCTCCAGATCCAGGCGGTGGTCCATCAGCCGCCGGCCACGGGTGGCCAGATGGCCAGGGCCTGCCCTTCGGTCAAGGTGCGGGAGTCCCATTCCGAGGCGGCCACCCAGGCGCCGTCCACCAGCACGATGGCGCACTGGGCTGGCGGAACGCCCTGGCGGCGGATCACCTCGCCCACCGTGCAGCCCGGATCCACCTCCAGGTCGATGCGATGCCGCCTTCGCGCCTCCGGCGGCAGGTGGACCGCGAGGGAGGCGAAGAGCTTGAAGGTGATCTTCATGCCACCCGGTGCGCGGCCGCGAGGTAGGCCTGCATGATCCGCGTCGGATCCTCCAGGAGGCGCTGCTTCCAGATGCCCAGGCGGATCCGCCCTTCGATGAGCCCGCGGAATGCGCCCACGTGGTCGGCGAACCCCACGCAGTTGGCGCCTACCAAGCGGTCCCCGTCGAACTGGAGGTTCAGGTAGCGGTAGTGGGCCTCGTCGAGCACCTCGGTGGATTCCCCGCCCGGCACCCCCTGCCATTCCCCGAAGGAGGAAGACACCAGGCCGAGCGTGGTCAGCACGTTGAAGACAAAGCTCCCGCGGAACTGGGCAGGCTTTCCGGCCATGTTCAGCGCGGCGATCCGGCCCTGCTCCACCGCGTTGGGCTGGATGGCGTTGATCCGCCGCTGGCCCGTGAGGCAATCCGTCGCCTCGGCCACGTCCCCCGCAGCATAGATGCCGGGAACGCTGGTCTGCATGGCGGCGTCCACCAGGATGCCGTGACCCACTTCGATGCGGCTGCCCTCCAGGAAGCCCAGGGTGGGGTCCACGCCCACCACGCTGAGGTAGAGGTCCGCCGGCAGCACGCGCCCTTCGCCCAGAGCCACCTGGAGGACGCCCTCCTTGATCGAGAGGCCCTGGGGCTGGGTGTGGGTGAGGACCTTCACGCCCTTGGCCTCGCACCACTTGCGGATGAGGCCGCTGGCGGTGGGGTTCATCATGCGGCGCACCATGTAGCCGCTGCGGACGAGGATGGTGAGGTCCACGCCACGGGAGAGCAGGCCCTCCATGATGATGCAGCCCACGAAGCCCGCGCCCATCTGGACGATGCGGGTGCCGGGGCGGGCCTGGGCGAGGATGGTCCGGGCGTCCTCGAGGGTCCAGCAGCTGTGAACGCCGGGGAGGTCCATGCCTGGGATCTTCTCCAGGCTGGGATGGGACCCCGTGGCGATGAGCAGCCGGTCGAAGGGGAGCTGGCGGCCGTCGCCCAGATCGACGGTGCGGCGGGCCGTGTCAATGCCCTTCGCCCGGGCCTGAACCAGCTGGATCCGCAGGCGCTCGTAGTGGTCGGCATCCTTCCGGATGTGGGTGCCCGCCTCCTCGATCTCTCCCTTCAGCAGGTAGGGGATGGCCATGCGGGCGTAAGGAGGCTCCCCCTCGCCGCAGAGCAGGGTGATCTCCGCGGCGGGGTCGGCCTTGCGCAGGGTCTCTGCCGCGACCACCCCGGCGGGCCCGCTTCCGATGATGAGGTGCTTCATGGGAACCTCATGCTCTCTTCATACGCCGAGGCGCTTGCGCGTTTCGGCGGTGGGGACGCCATCCTTGGTCCAGCCGCGCACCTGGTAGTACTCCGGCAGCATGACGTCGAGCTTGGACACGGCGCCCTTCTGGGGACCGGTCTGGGCGGGTTCCTTCATCAGCCGCGGCGGGAGGCTGTCGTCCTTGGCCGTGAAACCGGCGGCGAGATTGAACTCCCGCTCCATGTTCCAGATGCGCTCGCCGACCAGCAGCAGGCGCTCCTCGGACCAGTCGCCCTCGCAGGCGGCCTGGATCTGCGGCTGGATGTCCGCGAGGCCCCAGGCGAAGGTGGTGAAGAGGCAAATGCCGGCGGAATCCACCACGGCCGTGAGGTCCTGGAAGGCCTTCAGCATGGCCGGTTTCCCTTCCGTGGCCTGGGGTTCCATCTTCACCGGGATGCCCAGGACCTCGGGGGACACCATGTAGCCGCGCAGGTGGCAGGCGCCGCGGTTGCTGGTGGCATAGGCCAGGCCCATGCCCTGCAGGGAGCGCCCGTCGTAGGCCGGGAACTCCTGGCTCTTGACCGTCATGGACAGCTCGGGGTGGCCGTACTTCGTGCAGAGCCGCTTGGAGCCCAGGCCCATGACCTTGCCGAAGCCTTCACCCTTGGCGGTCAGCTCCGCCAGCTTGACCATCGCCTCCGTGGAGCCGAAGGGCAGCTTGAAGCCCACCTCCTGCTCGGTGAGCACGCCCATCTCGTAGAGCTCCATGGCGGCGCCCACGGTGGCCCCGAAGGTGATGGGATCGAAGCCGTCCTCGTTGCAGAGGAAGTTGGCGTAGGTGAGGGCCTCCAGATCGTTCACGCCGTTGGCCGCGCCCAGGGCCCAGGCGGCTTCGTATTCCACGCCGCCGGAGGCGCCATGGTACTGGGGCTTGTCCTTGACGCTGAAGTGGCCGGGATCCATGCGGGAGATGCGGCCGCAGGCGATGGTGCAGCCGAAGCAGGCGCCGTTGGTGACGAGGTTCGCCTTGCCGTCCGTGGGCCGCTTCTCGTGCATGGCCTCGCCGGAGATGTCGTGGGCGCCTTCGAACTGCACCTCCCGGTGGTTGCGCGTGGGCAGCGCCCCAAGCTCGTTGATGACGTTCATGAGCACCTGGGTGCCGTAGGTGGGGAGCCCCTGCCCCGTCACGCCGTTGGCGGCCAGCACCTTCTTGCCGGCTTCCGTGGCAGCGAAGAAGGCCTCAGGGTTGGCCATCTGGTACGCATCCGTTCGGGTGCCCCGGACAGCCACGGCCTTGAGGTTCTTGGAGCCCATGACGGCGCCGACGCCGGAGCGGCCCGCGGCGCGGTGCAGGTCGTTCACGATGGCCGCGTAGAGCACCCGGTTCTCGCCGGCCCGGCCGATGGCAGCCACGCGGATCTGGGGATCCTGGTGCTGGGCCTTGATGGTCTCCTCGGTCTCCCAGACGGTCTTGCCCCAGAGGTGGGATGCATCGACCAGCTCGGCCTTGCCGTCGTTGATGAGGAGGTAGACCGGCTTCGGAGAAGCCCCTTCGAGGATCACCATGTCCCAGCCCGCGAACTTCAGCTCCGCGCCGAAGTAGCCGCCGGAGTTCGAGCAGGCGATGGCGCCCGTGAGCGGCCCCTTGGTGACCACCGAGTAGCGTCCGCCGGTAGCGGCCATGGTGCCCGTGAGCGGG
Source organism: Geothrix sp. SG200 (assembly GCF_022808935.1). Lineage (GTDB taxonomy): Bacteria > Acidobacteriota > Holophagae > Holophagales > Holophagaceae > Geothrix > Geothrix alkalitolerans. The sequence continues at coordinate 693,409 of NZ_JAKZFR010000001.1, read as the reverse complement.
CCCGTCACGAAGATGAGCTTGTTCTTGGGAGAGAAGGGATCGACCTTCGGGTCGATCTCAGACACGAGGTACTTGGTGGCGAGACCCCGCTGGCCCAGGTAATCCTGGGCCCACTGCATGTTCAGCGGCTCCGTGGTGCAGGTGCCGGTCTCGAGGTTCACGCGGAGAACGTTCTTGGTCCATGCCATGGCAGTCGCTCCTCACACCGTCGCCGGGTTGGTGTCAGTCTTGCCGGCCCACTGGCGCATCTTGCCAAGCCCCGTCCAGTCCGCGTCCACATAGGTGATGGCGCCGGTCGGGCAGGCCTTGGCGCAGGCCGGCTCTCCGTCGCAGAGGTCGCACTTCTGCACCTTGCCGGTGGAGGCCACGTAGTTGATGGTGCCAAAGGGGCAGGCGATCGTGCAGACCTTGCAGCCCACGCAGGTGGGCTCCAGCACGATCTTCGCGCCGGTGACGGGATCCAGCCGGATGGCGTCCACCGGGCAGGCGGTCATGCACCAGGCCTCGTCGCACTGCGTGCAGGTGTAGGGCACGAAGCGTCCTTCCTTGTGGAAGGTGAACACCTTGATCCGCGACTTCGCGATGGTGAAGCTGCGGTGGTTCTCCCAGGCGCAGGCCATCTCGCACTGGAGGCAGCCCGTGCACTTGTTGGGATCGATGTGGAGGGACTTCTGCATGGCGGAACCTCCTATGTGATGGCACTGTCAGGAATGGATCGCGATGATCATAGATCGGATAACGGAGGACGGAAGGGCCCTTTTTCTGATTTCCTCTGACAAGAAAAGGGCGCCTTCCGGCGCCCTTTTCCCCTCAGCCCAAGGGCTCGTAGGTGACGCGGAACCGCGGCGGCCGGTTCACGTAGAGGATGTAGCCCGCGCCCACCAGGGCGAAGAGGAGGCTCACGAAGCCCGACCCGTTCTGGAAATTGACTTCGTAGAAGTGGGTCGCCACCGCCGAAGCGAGACGGAGGCTCAATCCACCTTCCGCTTCCTGAGCGGCTGAGAAGAGGATGAACAGGTAGTCCCCCGCGAGAACCGTGGCCAGGGTCAGCAGCACCGTGAGCGCCCGCCCGAAGTGGTTCACCTTCTCCATGCCCCGGTTGATGGTCCAGGCCAGCGCCACGCCGATGCCGATGGCACCCCAGAGGAAGATCCGGTGGATCAGGTAGGCGAGACCGCCCCAGGCCACGGCCAGCACCGCGCCCGTGGCCAGCCCGTAGAGGAGGCCGGCCAGGGGGTTGGAGGCCATCGCCTGGTAGGCTTCCTGCGCCCGCCGCGCCTGCTCGTCCTGAGAGGCCCGGCAGGGGGTGCAGACCCGGACGGGCACGCCATCCGCCATCCAGAGGCCCTCCCGCGTCTCCCGTCCGCAGCCCTCGCACTGCTCCGACACCGGCTTGGCCGCCCGCTCCGCGAAGGCCACCAGGACCTTGAGCACCGCGGCCACCGCTTCGGGCCTGGGCGCGAAGAACGAATACGGCCACTGGCAGAGGAGCCCGTCCTCCAGGAGCTGGAAGGACTTCAGCATGGCCTTGGGGAGGGTCTTCTTGCCCACGGCCGCGCGGAGTTCTTCCGAGGATTCGGCGAACTGCTTCAGCCCCTCCGGTCCCGCGGTCCAGGAGCCCTTGGCGAACCGCACCAGGAGGGTGGCCTGCGCCTGGCGGTCATTGCGGGTCCAGGCGACGGCCACGGGGAAGCCTCTCACGGAGCCGGCCACGGCCGGGCCCTGCCAGGGGCCCTTGGGAACAGCCTTGAGGCCGGTGAGTTCCGACAGGCGTACCAGACGTTTCTGAGTCATGGGTTCCTCGATCAAGTGTGGTGAGCGGGCCAAGCATACAGGCGACAGGGCGATCCACAAAGCGGCCCTGGCGGGGTTTCGGCCCGCCGGGAACAATGGGAGCGGGAAGGAACCTCATGAAAGCCATTTCGCTTCGCGTGGACGTCGACACCCTGGAAGGCTCGGTCACGGGCATCCCCACCCTCCTGCGCCTGCTGGACAAGCACCAGATGCGGGCCAGCTTCTACTTCAGCTTCGGCCCCGACAACAGCGGCAAGGCCATCCGGCGCATCTTCCGCAAGGGTTTCCTGGCCAAGATGCGGCGCACCAACGCCACCAAGCTCTACGGCTTCAAGACCATGATGTACGGGGTGCTGCTGCCCGCGCCCATCATCTGGAAGCGTGCCGCCGCCGAGATGCGGGCCGCCCAGGCCGCGGGTCACGAGGTGGGCATCCACGCCTGGGACCATGTGCAGTACCACGACCTGCTGGACCGCAAGTCGCGGAAATGGCTGTCGGACTGGTACGCGAACGCCCATGAGGCGTTCGGCACCGTCTTCGGCGAGAAGCCACTGGGCGCGGTGAGCCCGGCCTGGCGCTGCAACGACACCACGCTGGAGCTGCAGGAGACCTACGGCCTGGCCTACGCGGGGGACTGCCGGGGCCTCGCGCCCTTCTACCCCATCGTGAAGGGACGCACGCTGTCGACCCTCCAGATCCCCACCACCCTGCCCACCCTGGACGAGCTGCTGGGCCTGGAGGGGCGCACGCCGGACCAGGTGAACCGCGAGGTCTGGGACCTGGTGCGGGAGGACGCCCTGAACGTCTACGCCCTCCACACCGAGGTGGAAGGCGGCGCGCTCTTCGAGACCTTCGACGCCTTCCTGGGCGGCCTCAATGAACGCGGCGTCGTGGCCCGGACCCACGCGGACTGGCTGCCGGAGCTGAAGGCGGCGAACCCGCCGGCCAAGGCAGTCTCCCGCCGGGAGATCCCCGGCCGGGCGGGCTGGGTGAGCTGGGAGGGCTGATCATCGCAAGACGATGTCTGTTGCAGTAACCTCGGGAAAGCCCATCCCGAGGTTCCCATGCGCCTTCCCGTCCCGCTCCTGCTCTGCGCCCTGGCCCTGCCCCCCCTCGCGGCCCAGGCCCCGGAGGACGCCCGCGTCAAGCGACTGGAGTCCCGCGTGAGCGGCCTCCACTGGGAGCTCGATTCTTTGCGCAAGGCCGCCGACGACCAGCTCTGGTTCCAGCGTCTCTCCGACGTGGCCGTGGTGGACAAGGTGACCTACACGGGCCCGCCGAACCCCCGGGGCGAGGAGACCTATGGCATCAAGAACCAGCGGCACCCCCTGAAGATCCAGCAGTACGTCTTCGTCCCCCGCAAGGCCGAGAAGGGCCGGAAGCTGCCCCTCATCGTGCTGCCCCACGGAGGCGTCCATGGCGACTTCGGCACCTACCACGCCCACATCGTGCGGGAGATGATCGAGCGCGGCTACATCGTGGTGGCGCCCGACTACCGGGGCTCCACAGGCTACGGGAAGGGCCTCTACGATGCCATCGACTACGGCGGCCTGGAGATCGACGACGTGGTGGCCGGTCGCGACTGGGCCGTGGAGCACCTCCCGGTGGACCCCAAGCGCTGCGCCATGGTGGGCTGGAGTCATGGCGGCCTCATCTCGCTCATGGCCGTCTTCGACCACCCCGAGAAGTTCGCCGCCTGCTACGCCGGCGTGCCCGTGTCCGACCTCCTGATGCGGGTGGGCTACGCCGGCGAGGAGTACCGGGACGACGCCGTGGTCCGCACCATGTTCGCCGGCAAGACCCCCAGCGAAGACGTGGAAATGGTGCGACGCCGCAGTCCCGTGTGGAACGTCCAGAAGCTGCGCACCCCCCTGCTCGTCCACAGCACCACCAACGACCGCGACGTGAACGTGGTGGAGGTCGAGACCCTCATCAATGCCCTCAAGGCCGCCGGCAAGACCTTCGAGCACAAGATCTACCAGGACGCCCCCGGCGGCCACAGCTTCAACCGCATCGACACCACCCTGGCCCAGGAATCGCGAAAGGAGATCTACGCATTCCTCGAGAAGCACCTGAAATAGGCCACAGCGCTATTCGGGGAACAAGAAGAAGCCCGGCTCAGCCGGGCTTCTTCTTGGGGGTCCGGGGGTGTTCGCGCGGCGAAGCGGAGCGTGGACCTTAGATCCCCGCCACGCAGGCGTGGCGGGGAAACCCCCGGAATGGATCAAGCGTGCTGCTTCAACTTATCTTTGCCGCCGAACCACTGGTCCCAGTACACCACCACGGGACTGGCGATGTAGATGGACGAGTAGGTACCGGTGATGACGCCGATCACCAGCGGGAAGGCCAGGTCGTGGAGGGCCGGCCCGCCGAAGAGCCAGAGGCAGACCGAGACGAACAGCACGGACAGCGAGGTGAGGATCGTCCGGCCCAGGGTCTGGTTGATGGAGTCGTTCACCAGCTTGGTGACGCTGGCGCGGCGGTATTCCGGCCGATGGCTGTTCTCGCGGATGCGGTCGAACACCACGATGGTGTCGGCCATGGAATAGCCCATCAGCGTGAGGAAGCTGGCCACCACGGGCACGTTGAACTCGTAGCCGAAGGCCGCGAAGAGGGCCAGGGCCATGAGCATGTCGTGAACCAGGGCCACGATGCCGCCCACGGAGAAGCTCGCCGTGAACCGGAACATCACGTAGACCAGGATGGCTCCCAGGGCCCAGGCCACGGCCGTGAGGGTCTTGCGGGTCCACTCGCCGGAGATGCTGGGCGAGAAGCTCTCGTCCTTCAGGATGCCCACCGAGCCCAGCCGGTAGCTCTTCTGGACGGTGTCCCGCAGCGCCTGGGGCAGGTCCTGGGGCAGCTCGGCAAAGCTCTGGTAGAGGCCCGATGGCAGGCGGTCGCGGCCGGCAATCACCTTCTCCGCGAAGGGCGTGTAGGCGGCCTGCAGCGCCATCTCGTCACCGCCGATGCCAGCGGGATTGGCCTTCACCAGCGTATCCGTCAGCGTCTTGGAGCCTTCGAGGTTGAGGGCCGGCAGCGCGCTGGTCGCGCCTTCGGGATCCAGTTTCTTGAAGATGGCCCGCAGAGCGTTGGCCTGGATGGTGCTGTCCTTCTGGTCCCCATCCTTCTTGGCCTTGACCTTCACCGAGAAGTCGTGGATGGATTTGTCAGGGTTCTCGTAGGCCACCACGGAGGCGTCGGAGTAACCCTGCCTGGCAAGGGCAGCCCGGATGGTCTCCGGTTCCATGGCGCCGCGGAACCGCACGGTCATGTCGTTGCCGCCCACGAACTGCATGCCGAGGTGGATGCGGTTGTTGTGGGTGAGGTTCCAGGGCCGCACATAGAGGAGCGAGATCAGGATGATGCCCCAGCTGATGGCGATGGCCGTGCCCTTGTACTTCATGAAGTCGAAGGACGAGCCCTTGAAGAAGGTGTGGCTGCCCACGGAGAGGGTCTTGGTGCCGGGATGGTGCTCGAGGACCCAATCGTAGATGAAGCGGCTGATGTAGATGCTGGTGAACAGCGAGGCTACGACGCCCACAGTCAGGGTCACGGCGAAGCCCTTCACGGGGCCCGTGCCGAAGATGAAGAGCAGCAGGGCAGCGAAGAGCTGAGTCACGTGGCTGTCCACGATGGTCCAGAACACGCGGTCGAAGCCTGCGTCGATGGCGCCGGGCACGCTCTTGCCCAGGCCCAATTCTTCCTTGATGCGCTCGAAGATGAGGATGTTGGCGTCCACCGCCATGCCCAACGTGAGCACGAAGCCCGCGATGCCCGGCAGGGTGAGGGTGGCGCGGAAGGAGCCCAGCAGGCCCATCATCACGATCACGTTCACGGTGAGGGCCACGATCGCGTTGACGCCTGACCAGTGATAGAAGATGACCATGAAGCCGATGATGGCGGCGAAGCCGATGACCGCCGCCCGCACGCCGGCATGGATGGAGTCGCGTCCCAGGCCGGGGCCCACCACGCGCTCCTCGAGAAACTTCATGGGGGCGCGAAGGGCGCCGCTCCGAAGCTGGCTGGCCAGGTCGTCGGCTTCCTGGGCGGTGAAGCTGCCGCTGATCCGGACTGCGCCACCGATGATCTTTTCCTTGGCCGTCAGCTCGGTGACGATCTTCCGGTCGAGCACGATGGCGATGTAGCGGCTCTCCTCCGAGGCGATGCCCGTAAGGCGGGCGAAGTCGTCATCCCCCTTCTTGTTGAGGGTGAAGTTGACCTCGTTGGCCTCGGTCTGGGAGTTGGAGGCGCGGTGCGAGTCGATGATGTCGGCGCCGTCCACGGCCACGCGGCTCTCCAGGAGGACCCACCTGCTGATCCTCTCCTCGCCGGGCTTGGCCTTCGTCACGGACTGGCCCGTGCGGCGGGCCTGGCGTTCGCTCTCGATCTCCGGGAACAGCTCGAATTCCGGCGGGATGGTCCCCTTGAAGAAGGCCAGGGCCTCCTCCTTGGTGTTGAAGTAGACCTGGGGGGCCTTGGCCACCAGGCGCTGCTCCAGGTGACCCGGCGTGGCAAGCAGCTTCTTGATGCGCTCACGGTCGCCCTCCTCGATGCCGGGGATCTCCACCACGATGCGGTTGCCTTCGGCGCCGCTGGCGGTGATCTCGGGCTCCAGCACGTTGGCGGGGTCGATGTCGCGGATGCGCTTCTCGATGACCTCCAGGGCGCGCTTGTTGGCATCGTCCTTCAGCTGCTTCTGGTAGGAGTCCCGCTGGGTGAGCCGGAAGACGTCCCCATCGGCGCTGAAGGCGTAGCCCGAGAAGTAGTCCTTGGCGACCTTCTCCACCGTGGCCTTCTGGTCCGCGCCCACGCCGTCGACCCGGAGGGCGTCGCCGTCCACCTGCACCACCGCGCCGGGGAGGCCCTTCTCCTTGAGGCGGGCGGTGAGGCGATCCCGGCTGTCGCGCAGGTCGGCCGCGAGGGCCTCCTGGCCCTGGACCTCCAGCTCGAAGTGGACGCCGCCCCGGAGATCGAGGCCCAGCTTCACCTTCGAGAGAGGCATGAAGAAGTAGCCGCAGCCGAACAGCACGGCGAGAACAATGGCGAGGCGCCAGAGGCTCCGCTTGGTCACGGGGCGCTCCTACAAGAAGCGGGCCGGCGGGGGCCGGCCCGGAAGGTCAGGGGATCAGTTCTGCTGCTGTTCGGGTTCGGAGGCCAGGGCCGCCACGGCCGCGCGCCGGGCCTTGACCACGGAGCCGCCGAGCTTGATCCAGATGTGCTTGTCCTCGACGCGGTCGATGGTGGCGTAGAGGCCGGAGGTCAGCACGACTTCGTCGCCGGCCTTCAGCTTGGACAGGCGGGCCTCCATCTCCTTGCGGGCCTTGCTCTGGGGCCGGATGAGGAGGAAGTAGAACATCAGGGCCATGCCGCCGATGAACACGAACTGGATCCAAGCGGGCCCGCCGCCGGCCTGGGTCTGCTGAAGAAGTGCGTACATCATCTAGGGCTCCTCGGTCTGCCATCGGGCGCGCGCGGTCTGGGCGAACTCCGGAAATCGGTTTTCCAGCAGGGCCTGCCGCGCGTCGCGGGTGAGCCCCACAGTGTAGCTCAGGTTGTGGATCGTGTTCAGCGTGAAGCCCAGCAGCTCGCCGCAGCGGAAGAGATGGTGGAGGTAGGCCCGGCTGAAGGTCCGGCAGGTGTAGCAGCCGCAATCCGGATCCAGCGGCAGGTCGGTTTCCCGGTGCCGGGCGTTCTTGAGGTTGAGCTTGCCCCTGCTGGTCAGGATGCGGCCGTGGCGGGCCTCCCGGCTGGGCAGCACGCAGTCGAAGAGATCGACCCCCTGCTCGATGCCGAAGAGCAGGTCCTCCGGCGTGCCCACGCCCATGAGGTACCGCGGCCGGTCCGCGGGCAGCTCCTTCACGAACTCCGCCAGCACGCCGTTCATCTCGTCCTTGGGCTCCCCCACGCTGAGGCCGCCAACGGCGAAGCCCTGGAAGGGGGTCTTCGCGTCCATGTCCATGGCCTCGGCCAGGTGGCGCCGGCGCAGGTCCAGGTGGGTCCCGCCCTGGTTGATGGCGAAGAGACCCTGGTGCGGCTGGAGCGGCACGGCGCGGCTGCGGGCCAACCACCGCGTGGTGCGGGCCATGCTGGCCTCAAGCTTGGCGCGCTCCATGCGGCCCGGGGGGCACTCGTCCAGGGCCATGCAGATGTCCGAGCCCAGGTTCCGCTGGATCTCCAGGCTCCGCTCGGGTGACAGGAACTGCGGGCTGCCGTCGACGTGGCTCTGGAAGGTGACGCCGTCCTCGGTCATCTTCCGGAGCGAGGCAAGGGAGAAGACCTGGAAGCCGCCGGAATCCGTGAGGATGGGCCCATCCCATCCCATGAACCGGTGGAGGCCTCCCAGCCGGGCCACCAGGCTGTCTCCGGGGCGCAGTCCCAGATGATAGGTGTTGCCGAGGATCACCTGGGGGCCCACCTCCCGGAGCTGGACCGGCGTGATGCCCTTGACGGTCCCCTGGGTCCCCACGGGCATGAAAGCGGGGGTCAGGACCTCGCCATGCGAGGTGTAAAACCCGCCCGCCCTCGCGGCCCCCGAGGGGGGGGCGGGAGCGGGGGTGAATGAAAAATATGGGGTTGTGACCTTCGACATGGGACGTCCAGACCTTCTTAACAAAAATTAACAATTTCATTTGCTTGGGTCGCAGACGGGTGTTGCGAAACCAAGCAAAAAACAGCGAAAGACAGATTTGGCGGGGATCAGGCCCGTCTTTCGAGCTTGACCATCCGTCCGCCCTTTGCCATCTTAGCCGTTGGGCCAGCCCCAGCTCTTTATCCTCACCCTTCGTTGCCGGACCGAAGTTCCCATGGGTCCGGCGCGCTGTTTTTTCCCCTGGATTTTTCAAGGGAGTCGCATGAGCAAAGATCCCAAAAAATCACCCCCCGCCAAGCCGGTGGCTCCCGTGGAGACCCTGGAGGACGCTGTATACAAGTCCTCCCTCGTCGCCGGGAATGAGGCGATCAAGCGGGGCAACCCCAAGGTCACCATTCCCACGACGATCGCCATGTACGCGCTCTTCGCGTTCATCGGGTTCCAGCTGGCGAAGCACACCGAGGCCGGGAAGAAGGTGATCAGGACGGTGGGCATCGACCTGGCCGAGCAGGTGGAAGCCGCTCCGCCTCCGCCTCCGCCGCCTCCTCCGCCTCCACCGCCGCCGCCGCCGCCGCCGATGGCCGTGACTGCCAGCAAGGTGGACACGACTCCCATCGATCCGCGGCAGGAAGTGGTGCCTGAGCAGGCGCCCAAGGAGCTTCCGAAGCAGGACCACTCCCTTGGCGGCGTCCCCGGCGGCGTCCCTGGCGGTGTTCCCGGCGGCGTCATCGGCGGTGTGGTCGGCGGTGTGGTCGGCGGCGTCGTCGGAGGCACCGGCAAGGTGGTGGACTTCGACTTCAGCCAGATCAAGGTGAAGTACCAGCCCCCCGCCCCTCCTTATCCTCCTCTCGCCAAGATCGCCAAGATCCAGGGCACGGTGGTCGTGGAGATCGTGGTCGGCCCCGATGGTGTGCCCACCTCGGCCGTCGCGAAGGAAGGACCTCCCCAGCTGCGGCCCACGGCAGAAGCCTACGCCATGCAGTGGAAGTTCGAGCCTGCCCTCCTGAACGGCGCACCCCAGTACGCGCGATTCAAGCTCACCATGCCGTTCCGGCTCCGGTAGCCTGCGCACCTTCCCACGTCCAATCCTCTCTCCATTCCATAAGGAAACCTCATGAACCTGTTCACCACCCCCCTGATGCTCGGTCTTGCCGAAGGCGGCCACGACAGCTTCTCCGCCGCCGAGATCTGGCGTTCGGCCTCCATCGCCAACAAGTTCATCATCTCCGTCCTCTTCATCCTGATGGCCTACCAGATCTACGTGGCCATCGAGCGCTTCGTGACCTACGCGCAGAGCAAGCAGGCCTCTGACAAGTTCCTGAAGCTCTTCATGGACACGCTCCGCCGCGGCGACTTCGAAGCCGCCAAGCGCGCCGCCACCACCCACAACAAGAGCCACATCGCCCTGGTGCTGAAGCACGGCCTGGACATCTTCCAGTACGAGAAGCAGCTCAAGACCATGAATCCCAACCACGATGCCATCCAGCCCGTGGAGCGCGCCATCCAGCGCGGCACCGCCGAAGTGGTCGAGCTCCTCAAGAAGGGCATGAGCGGCCTGGGCACCATCGGCGCCCTCGCCCCCTTCATCGGCCTGCTCGGCACCGTGATCGGCATCATCAAGGTCTTCTCCGACCTGAAGACCAAGGGCGCCGGCGACATCAACGCCCTGGCCGGCTCCATCGGTGAGGCCCTGGCCACCACCGCCCTCGGCCTGTTCGTCGCCATCCCGGCCGTGTGGATCTACAACCTGCTGACCAACAAGCAGGATGTCGTCGTCACCAACATCAACAACGCGGCTTCCCAGATGATCGACGAGTTCATCCGCCGCGAGAGCCAGAGCTAAGGAACCGCCACCCAGCCCGGGGGCGCGAGCTCCCGGGCTATTTCTAAGGAGAACACACCATGGATACAGGTGGTTCCAAGGGTGGGATGAAGTCCGACATCAACGTCACGCCGCTTGTGGACATCGTGCTGGTGCTGTTGATCATCTTCATCGTGATCACCCCCGCCGTGAACAACGCTGTGAAGCTGCCGCTGTCGAAGCATGCCCCGAAGGTGGATCAGCAGCAGGACGCGGGCCAGAAGTACCTGACCCTCATGCTGACCTCCAAGCGCGACCAGAAGACCGGCGACGTGACTGGCCCCGGCCCGATCCTCATCGATGACAAGGACGCGAAGGATATGCGCTTCTTCATCGACAACGAAGGCCAGCGCCAGCAGCTCGAAGACTTCATCAACAAGAACGTCTCGATGCTGAACGACAAGCGCGTGTTCGTGAAGGCTGACGCCGACCTGCCCTTCAAGTACATCAACGAGCTGTTCCAGTCCTGCCGGAAGGGTGGCGCCGACGAGGCGTCCATCGTGACCAGCGAGGACAAGGACACCAAGAAGGAAGGGGGTAACTGATGGATACCGGCGGCGCCAAGGGTAAAGCCAAAACCGATATCAACGTCACCCCGCTGATCGACATCGTGCTGGTGCTCCTCATCGTCTTCATCGTGATGGTGCCCGGTCTCAGCAAGGCCATGAAGGTGGTGGTGCCCCAGGTCGTCCAGACCGCCACTCCTCCCAAGCCCGATCCGAACAACATCCTGATCCAGGTGGATCAGGACGGGACCATGACCCTCCAGCAGGACAAGATCGACGCCCAGGGCCTCAAGGACAAGCTGCCTGATGCCGTGATGTTGCAGCCCCTCAACTACCGGAAGGTCTTCCTGAAGGTGGACGAGGATGTGAAGTTCCAGGCCATGGTGGACGTGCTCGACGCCATCCGCGTCGCCTCGGAAACCGCCAAGAAGAAGTCCCTCGAGAACCTCGACAAGTTCCAGGGCCAGGATGGCGGCGACGTGAAAGTGGCCGTCTCCCTCAAGAAGCGCATCGTGGCCGCACCCGTCACCTAGGTGCCCCCGATCCCATGGAAAGGGCCCCTCCCGGGGCCCTTTTTCATGCCCGTGCCCGGTGCCCCAGCACGGTGCCATAGGCGACGCCAGCCACGGTGATCAGGACGCCCGCCAAGCCGGCGGCCGTGGCGCGCTCGCCCAGCATGGGCATGGCCAGGAGGTACTGGACGATGGGCAGCAGCTGGAGCCACACCGCGGCCTCGGATACCGACAGCACCCCATAGGCCTCGGACATCAGCATCTGCCCGCTCAGTGCCAGCAGGCTCATGAGGACGGCCAGCCCCCAGGCGGCCAGGCCCCCGTGGAGGAGGCCGGGCCAGGGCGAGAGGGCGAAAGGCAGCACCACGGGCAGGCCCGCCAGGCAGAAGTAGAAGAAGATGGTCGCGGCGTTCTCCGTGTGGCGCGCCGCGCGGATCGCGTTGGCGCTGGTGGCCGCGAAGACCGCTGCCGCCAGCGCCGCCAGCTCCCCCCTGCCCAATCCCAGGCCCAGACCCAAATGCCCCTGGCCGAGCACCAGGACCACGCCCAGGGAGGCCGCCAGGATCGCCAGCCAGAGGTGGATGGTGGGACGTTCCTTGAAGATCGCCAGAGACATCGCCACCGCGATCACCGGGAAGACATTGTAGAGAATGCCCGCCTCGCCCGCCGGGATGTGGGCCAGGGCGTAGAAATAAAGCACCACCACCGCGCCGCCCGAGATGCCGCGGGTCACCAACAGCCTATAGTTGCTCGGCCGGTAGAGTCCCGGGATCAAGGCGAAGGCCGCAAGGCTCGCCAGGGCGCCCACCACGAAGCGCAGGACAGCCAGATGACCCGCCGAGAAGCCCATGCCCGGCATCGTGAGCTTCCGCGCCAGGATGGCCATGAGCCCGAAGCAGAGTGCCGAGCCCGCCAGCTCGGCGCGGGCCACCATGCGGCGGCGGGACTGGGCGGGAATGGAAGCGGTCATTCTCGAATCAACCAGGGCTGGACCATAAAGAATCCAACAAGCGGAGAAAGCGGAATCACTGAGGAAAGCGGAGAACAGCATGTTTCTGTCTCAGCAATCCTCCCTCCTCCACGATCCTCCGCTTACATTCATTCCTATTCTTGGAAGGGAAGAATCAGGGGTTGTAGGCGCCCTGCGGCAGGTTCAGGCCCGCGGTGTGGAAGGCCGAGCTCAGGGCCCCGCCCCGGAAGGCGCCGCGGTCCGCGGCCTCGAGATGATCCAGCAGGTGGGACAGGTTCGCCCCGCTGGGCACCGCGGGCACACCCAGGTCCAGGGCCAGCTCGGGCAAGGTGAGGTCGTCCAGGAAGGTGCCTTCCTCCCGCACCACCTGCCCCCGCAGGGTGTACTGATCCGTGGGGCCCGTATGAGTGCGGAGGCTGGCGGATGGCACCACCACCGCGTCCACCCAGTCGGTCCGGCCGCCCTTGGCCTCGCGGTCGGCGTGGGCGGCGTACTTCAGGTCCTCGCCGCAAAGCAGGCCCGCCACGGTGACGCTGTCGCCGAAGCTGAAGTTCCGGGCCGGCACCACCCGCAGGTGACTGCCCACCGCACGGTTCAGCTCCGCGGCCACGCGGGAGAGCGTGGGCGCGAAGCTCGATCCTGTCAGCAGCAGCACCCGTCGCCCCGCGAAACCCTTCGCCCGGGGGCTCTTGATGAAGCGCCGGCTGTGCTCCAGGAAGCGGCGCACCAGGCCCACGCCGTTCTCCAGCTGGGCCCAGGAGCGGGAGTAGAACCCGCGCCCGGGCACCTCAATCCCGGCCCGGGTGAACCACTCATCCGCCAGCAGCAGCCAGGGCTCGCCGTCATTGGCCTTGGTGTACTTCCGCACCTCGGGCATCCACCGGGCCACCCACTCCCGCGCGAACTCGGCCTCCACATCCTGCACCACGGGCAGGTTCTCCCGGTGGGCCGTGAGCCCCACGGGGACGCAGGACAGGCTCAGGACGCTGCCCCTGCCCTCTTTCCGGCGCGCCCAGAGGTCATCCACGGTCTGCTGCCAGATGGCCCCGTCGTTGAGCCCGGGCGCCACCACGGCCTGGGTATGGACGTCGATGCCGCCCGCCAGCAGCCGGTCGATCTTCTTCAGGATGTGGCCCTCGCGAGGATTGCCCACCACCTTCACCCGAGCCTCAGGGTCCGTGGCGTGGACGGAGACGTGGATGGGGCTCAGGCGCTCGCGGATGATGCGGTCCAGCTCCGCGTCGTCGCTGCTGGAGAGGGTCGTGAAGTGGCCATAGAGGAAGGACAGGCGCACATCCTCGTCCTTGAGGTAGAGCGACTTCCGGAACCCCTTCGGCATCTGGTGCACGAAGCAGAACACGCAGTTCTGCTTGCAGACCTTCACCTCGTCCTGGGCCAGGTCCACGCCAAGCCCTTCGCCGCCGTTCTCCACGGAAGCCTCGAAGGTGCTGCCGTCGGGGCGCTGGAGGCGCAGGTCCGTCTCGTCCCGCTGGGTCACCAGGAACTGGTAGTTCAGCTGGTCCAGGACGGGCTCTCCGTTGATGGCCACCAGGGTGTCGCCCGGGCGGATCCCCGCCTCCTCGGCCAGGCTGCCGGGTTCCACCGCGATCACTTGAACGCCCTTCTGTGCCAATGCGCCGCTCCATGCTCCGGATTCCCGGGCGGGAATCCGGAGATAGATTGTCTCATTGCGAAGGGGTTATGGCTTTTCCTATCTCCGGTCCGCCAGGTCAAGGCCCCGTTGGAGCTCGCGTGGAGACCAAAGAACGAGCCCGGGGGGGTTCGCGCACCGGAGCGAAGCGAGGAACCCCCGGAAAAACGGCTAGGCAGTGGCTTTGCTCTGCTTGCGGGCCTCGACCACCTTGTCGGCGTCGCGCCCGATCAGTTCCTGCAGGTGGTGGAAGGCCCAGGTGAAGGAGCCGACGCCCATGGTGAGGCTGCGGAGCTCCACGATGACGTCGCTCATCTCGGCCTGGGGGATGTAGGCGGAGACCACATCCCAGCCGTTCCATCCGGGCTTGGCGTCGAAACCGAGGACCTGGCCTCCACGCCTTCCGGTCACCAGGCGCTGGGCCTTGGGCGTGTATTCGCTGGGGACGCTGATGTGCACCTCGGAGATGGGCTCGAGCAGCACGGGATGGCAGACGGGAGCGGCCTCGGTCATGCCGATGCGGGCAGCGGTCTTGAAGGCCATGTCGGAGCTGTCCACGGTGTGGTAGCTGCCGTCCACCAGGGCCACGTGGATGTCCACGACGGGGAAGCCCAGGGGACCGCGCTTCATCCAGTCCACGACGCCGTGCTCGATGGCGCCGAAGAAGTTCTTGGGCACCACACCGCCGACGATGCGCTCCTCGAACTGGAAGCCCGTGCCGCGCGGCAGGGGCTTGACCTCGAACCACACGTCGCCGAACTGGCCGTGGCCGCCGGTCTGGTGCTTGTGGCGGCCATGGACCTTGGCGGCCTTCGTGAAGGTCTCGCGGTAGGGGACCATGGGCGGGTTGGCCTGCACGTCCAGGCCGAAGCGGCTCTTGAGGCGGTCCAGGGCGCACTTGAGGTGCACCTCGCCCTGGCCCCAGAGGATGCGCTCCTGGGTCTCGGCGTTCTGCTCCACCTGGAGGGAGGCGTCCTCCTCGCAGAGCTTCTGGAGGGCCAGCGACAGCTTCACGTCGTCGCCGCTCTTGGTGGTGTGCAGGCTGAGGGCCAGCATGGGCTGGAGGGGCTCCGGCCAATCCAGGGCCACCTTCGCGGCGGGCGTCAGGGCCTCCCGCGTGCGCACCTCGTCCATGCGGCCCAGCGACACCACCTCGCCGGCGGTAGCCTTCGTCTGCTTGAGCTGCTGGGACCCGAAGAGCCTGTTGATGCCGCTCACACGGTTGCCCGCCAGGATGGCGCCGTCGGCCACCTCGCCCCGCCACACGCGGGAGATGCTCAACTTGCCCACATGCTGGGCGTGGACGCTCTTGAACACCTGCACCAGGGTGTCCTTGCCTTCGGGGATGCCCAGGCGGGCAGCCGTGGCGTCCACCCGGGGAGCCTCGTCGCACAGGGCCTGGAAGAGGCGGCGCACACCCGCGTCCTTGTCGGCGGACCCGAAATAGACCGGCACCAGCAGGTCGTCACGGACGTCCTTGGCCAGGTCCTCGGAGACTTCCTCGAGGGAGGGCACCACATCGCCCAGCAGCTCTTCCATGAGGTGGTCGTCGAAGTCGGCGAGCTTCTCCAGCATGAGCTGGCGGGCCTCGTGCTCCTCGGGCAGCACGGATTCGGGCATCTGCTTGAGGTCGGCGTCCTTGCCCGCCTCGTACTTGTAGGCATGCTCGCTGATGAGGTCCACATAGCCGGTGACCTGATCGCCCTCCTTGATGGGGATCTCCACCAGCACCAGCGGGCGCTCGGAAATCTGCTGGAGGGCGTTGAGCACGTCCTTCAGCTTCCCGGCACTGCCCGCCGCCTCCAGCTTGTTGATGAACATCACGTGGGGGATCTTGTGATCGTCGAGGAACTTCAGGGCCGGGGCGGCCATGAGGGCGCGCGCCGGATCGGGGTCGCACACCACGACGGCGATGTCCGCCGCCATGAGGGCATGCACCGCCTCCTGGCGGAACTCGACCGAGCCTGGACAGTCGATGAGGGTCCAGGCCTCGCCCTGGTACTCACAGAAGGCCAGGCTGGCCTCGACGCTCATCTGGCGGGCCTTGGCTTCCAGGGAGGCGTCGCCGACAGTGGTCCCCTCCTTGACGGAGCCCTTGCGCAGCAGGGCGCCCGCCACGAAGAGAAGGCTCTCCATCAAGGAGGTCTTTCCGGAGAGGTAGGGGCCCACGATGGCCGCTACGCGTGGAGTTGACTGAGAATTTCCGCTCACAGTGCCTCCTGATTGTGGGTGTTGGATGTCGACCGCCCCAAGTGTTCCGATCTGCCGTACCGCTGGCAACACAAAAAACAACCGCCTCGGAAAAGGCGGCTTAGGTCACAAATCCGGCAGGCTTTATGCCAATTCGAAGGGTTTATTCACCGCAGAGAACGCGGAGAGCGCAGAGGTAGGAAGGACAGGATTGTCGTTTTTCTCTGCGTTCTCTGCGTTCTCTGCGGTTGGCCTGTCTTCAGTTCCGAAGGGGCTTGCCCGTTTTCAGGATGGCGTCCATGCGGGCCTGAGTCTTCTCGTAGCTGCAGAGGCGGGCGAAGGCCTGCCGTTCCAGCTCGAGGATCCGTTCCTCGGTGACCTCCTGGACGAGGCTCACGTCCCCGCCGCAGAGGATGTTGGCCAGCTCGCCCATGATGACGGCGTCGTGCTCGCTGGCCAGGCCCTGCAGCTGGAAGTCCTTGACCGCCAGCTTGAGGGCCTCGCTGCCGCCCAGGCCCGGCAGGCGCAGGGTGCGCTCCTTCACGGGCTGGAAGTCCGCGGCCATCTTCAGGACCTCCTGCTTGGCCTCGTTCAGCAGGAACGCCTTGTTCATCACGCGGCGGTCCGTGCGGCGCAGGTAGCCGTTGCGCTGGGCCTCGTCGAAGCTGGTGTTCACGTTCGCGGTGCCGATGGCCTGGAAGGCGGCCTTCACCTTGGGCATGGGGCCGAGCTGCCCCTTGGCGGCCAGAGCGTCCTCCATGCGGAGCAGCATCTGGAGGCAGCCGCCGCCCGCCGGGATCACGCCCACGCCCACTTCCACCAGGCCCATGTAGAGCTCGGCGTGGCCCACGGCCCGCTGGCAGGCCATGGTCATCTCGCAGCCGCCGCCCAGAGCCAGGTTGAAGGGCGCCGCCACCGTCGGGAACGGCGCGTAGGTGAGCATGCGGCCGGCGTACTGCAGGCGCCGGGCCACTTCCTCGATCTGGTCGAACTGCTTGTCCTTGGCGGCGTTCAGCACCATGACCAGGTTGGCCCCGGCGCTGAAGTGCTGGCCCTGGTTGCCCACCACCAGGCCCTTGAAGCGGCCGGGGATGTGCTTCTGGACCGTGTCCTCCATCAGCATGATGATGCCGTCGTCCAGGGCGTTCATCTTGCTGTGGAAGCTCAGGCAGGCCACATCGTCACCCAGGTCGAAGAGCTGGCAGCTCCCGTTCTCGGCGATAACCTTGCCGCGGCCCTCCTCGCGCTTGAGGATGATCACGCGCTTGTCCTCGAGGATCGCCTCGTAGGCCAGGGTCTTGGGATTCAGCTGGGCGACGGGGACGCCGTGCTCCCAGCGGTAGAAGCTGGTGAGGCCCTTGGCCAGCATCTGCTCCACAAGGGGCGGCACGGGCAGCTCCTCGAACGTCATGCGGGCCACGACCCGCTCGACGCCCAGGGTGTCCCAGGTCTCGAAGGGCCCCAGCTCGAAGGCGAAGCCGTTCTTGATGGCGCGATCCACGTTCAGCGGGCCGTCCGTCACCTCGCCCAGGCGGTTCACGGCGTAGGTCAGGTTGGGCGCGATGCAGCGCCAGGCCAGGCGGCCCGCCTCAGTGTCGCTGGTGAGCAGCGTCTTCACCTTCTCGGCGGGGTCGTCGATGCCCTTCAGCTCCTTGAGGAGGGGCCAGTCCTTCTTCACCTGCGGCACGTACTCGCGGGTGCCGGGATCGAGGGCCAGGAAGGTCTTCTTGCCCTTGGCGTCCTTGGGGCCCTTCTTGAAGAAGCCCTGCTTCGTCTTGTTGCCCAGGAGCTTGTTGTCCAGCATCCACTGGAGGAACTCGGGGAACTTGAAGACGTCGCGCACTTCGTCGTTGGGGCAGAGGTCATAGACGTTCTTGGCCGTGGCCGCGAGGATGTCCACGCCCGCGAGATCTGCGGTGCGGAAGGCGGCGCTCTTCGCCCGGGCGGCGGCGTCGCCCAGCACCGAATCCAGCACCTCGAAGGGGATCTTCTCCTTCAGGGCCAGCTGCAGGGTGGCCATGATGCTGTGGATGCCGATGCGGTTGCCGATGAAGGTGGGGCTGTCGTAGGCCGGCACCACTTCCTTGCCGAGGGCCTCCTCCAGCCACGTGCGGAAGGCCAGGGCCTCCGTCTCGTCCACCTCGGGGCCCTTCACGAACTCCAGCAGGCGCAGGTACCGCACGGGGTTGAAGAAGTGCGTGATGACGAAGTGCTTCCGGAAGGCGTCGCCGCGGCCCTCCACGAGGAGCTTGAGGGGGATGCCCGAGGTGTTCGAGCTGACCCACGCGCCGGGCTTGAGGTGGGCCTCCAGGCGGCCGTACAGCTCCCGCTTGATGGCCAGATCCTCCTTCACCACCTCCACCACCCAGTCGCAGTCCGCCAGGCGGTCCAGGTGATCCCGCAAGTTGCCGGGCCGGATCTTCTTGAGGAACGAGGCGTGCATGGCGAGGGCCGGCTTGGACTTCGCCAGGCCCGCCAGGGCGCCTTCCGCCAACTTGTCGGGAGCCGCGTCGTCGATGACGATGTCCAGCAGCTCCACCTGGCAGCCCGCGGATGCGACGTGGGCCGCGATGCCCGAGCCCATCACGCCGGACCCGAGGACTCCGATCTTCTTGATGTTCATGTCCAACCTCCTGGTGTCGATTCGCGTGGTTGGATCAGAGCTTCTCGATGATGGACGCGATGCCCTGCCCGCCGCCGATGCACATGGTGGCGATGCCGTACTTGCCACCGTCGGTCTCGAGGCGGTTCAGCAGGGTCGTGATGATGCGCGCGCCGCTGGCGCCGAGGGGATGGCCCACGGCGATGGCGCCGCCCCAGGCGTTCACCTTGGCCATGTCGTAACCGCCCTCGCGGATGACCGCCAGGCTCTGGGCCGCGAAGGCCTCGTTCAGCTCCATGGCGTCGATCTGATCGAGCTTCAGGCCGAAGCGGTCCAGTACCTTCTTCACGGCCGGGACGGGGCCGATGCCCATGCGGTCCGGCTCCACGCCGGCCACGGCGCCGCCGATGATGCGCGCGCGGGCCTTGAGACCCAGGGACTTGGCCAGGCCCTCTTCCATCACCAGCAGGAAGGCGGCTCCGTCCGTCACAGGCGAGCTGTTGCCGGCGGTGACGCACCCGTCGGCCAGGAAGGCGGCCTTCAGCTCGCCCAGCTTCTCCAGGCTGGTGTCGGCACGCACGCACTCGTCCTGCTGCAGCGTGACGGGCTTGCCGTCCAGGCCCTTGGTCTCGAAGCGGACGATCTCCCGCTCGAACTTCCCGGCCTTCCAGGCGGCGGCGGCCTTCTGGTGGCTCTGGTAGGCGAACTCGTCCTGGTCCTTCCGCGAGATCTTGTACTCCTTGGCCAGGTTCTCGGCGGTGATGCCCATGGAGCAGTAGGCCTCGGGGTAGTGCTCGGTGAGGTAGGGGTCCACGCTGGGATTGAAGCCCATCATGGGCACCTTGGACATGCTCTCCACGCCACCGGTGAGGAAGAGGTCGCCCTGGTTCGCCATGATGGCCCGGGCGGCCATGAGCATGGTCTCCTGGCTGCTACCGCAGAAGCGGTTGATGGTGGCCGCGCCGGCGGTGATGGGCAGCCCCGCGCGGAAGCTGACGAGGCGGGCCATGTTCATGCCCTGCTCGCCCTCCGGCATGGCACAGCCGACCAGCACGTCCTCCAGGCCGGACCAGTCCTTCAGCAGGGGCTTGATGGCCTCGATGACCACCGCGCCCAGCTGTTCCGGGCGGGTGGCGGCGTAGGCGCCCTTGACGCCCCGGCCGATGGGCGTGCGCTTGGCTTCGACGATGACTGCGGATCGCATGGGACCTCCGGATGATGGACTCTCTGAAGAGCTGGGTTTTGGTGAGCCTAGCAGCCATGTGCGCCAGAGAAAGCACCTACCGTAGGTCGGGAGTGGCCCTACCGTGGGTCGGATGATGAGTGGGTCGCCAATCTCATCCCTCTCCTTGACGGGGTTTGCTGGCGGACTGATCTTTTCCCGGCGCCAGCCCCCTCGCCATGGGGCTTGTTACGTGATGGCTCATGCAGGTTCACCCTCGGGGAGGATCCATGCCCCTGACGGAGTCGTACCTCAGCCCCCGCCGCATCCTGACCGTGGTCCTGGCCGGTGGCAGGGGCAGGCGCCTCCATGACCTCACGGACTGGCTCTCCAAGCCTGGCCTCGACTTCGGCGGCCGGTTCAAGATCATCGACTTCGCCCTCTCGAATTGCGTGAACTCGGGCTTCCGGAAGATCGCCATCCTCACGCAGTACAACTCCCACCGGCTGCTGGAGCACCTCCACTTCGCCTGGAGCTTCCTCCCCGGGTCCCTCCAGGAGTTCGTCCATGCCTGGCCGGCCCAACAGGACATGTCCAAGGAGTCCTGGTACAACGGCACTGCGGACGCCGTCTGCCGGAACCTGGACAACATCCGCCGCTACGACCCCCAGCACGTCCTCGTCCTGGCGGGCGACCATGTCTACCGGATGGACTACAAGTATTTCCTGGCGGACCACCTGGACCACGACGCCGACATGACCATCGCCTGCCTGGAGATGCCGCGCATCTCGGCCAAGGGCTTCGGCATCGCCCAGGTGGACGAGGATGACCGGATCCGCTCGTTCATCGAGAAGCCGGCGGAGCCGCCACCCATCCCGCACCATCCCTCTCAGTGCCTGGCGAGCATGGGGATCTACCTGTTCAAGGCCCCCTTCCTCTTCGATGAGCTGGAGCGCGATGCGAAGGAGGAGACCGGCCACGACTTCGGCCACGACCTGATTCCAAACCTCGTGAGCCGCGCGAAGGTGTTCGCCCACCGGTTCGAGCGCAGCTGCGTGCCCAATGAGGCCAGTCCGGAACCCTACTGGCGGGACGTGGGCACGGTGGATTCCTACTGGGAGGCCAACATGGACCTGGTCTCCGTCCGCCCCGCCTTGAACCTGTACGACGACGCCTGGCCCATCTTCACCCGACAAGAACAGCTTCCTCCGGCCAAGTTCGTCCTCAGCGGCGCCGCCCGGCAGGGATATGCCATCGGAAGCCTGGTATCCACCGGCTGCATCATCTCCGGCGCCCACGTCCGCAACTCCCTCATTTCCACCCAGGTCCGCCTCCACTCGAACAGCCGCGTCGATGAGTCCGTGATCCTGCCCCTGGCCGAGATTGGACATCGCGCGCACCTCCGACGGGTGGTCGTGGACCGCGGCTGCCGCATCCCCGCGGGCCTGACCGTCGGATTCGACCCCGAGGCGGATGGCCGCCGGTTCTACCGGACTCCCAACGGCGTCACCCTCATCTCCCAGGCGATGGTCGAGCGACTCGGAACCTGAGGCATGCGCATCCTCTTCGCGGGCACGGAGCTCTATCCCCACGTGGCGGTCGGCGGGCTGGCGGACGTGATGGCCGCCCTTCCCTTGGCCCTGAGGGACCTGGGCGCCGACCTGCGCCTGCTGCTCCCGGGCTTTCCTGCCCTCCTCCAGGCCGCCGCCCCTCTGTCGCCGATCCGCCAGTGGCCGGACCTCATGGGCGGCGGCGCGCGACTGCTCCTCGGCCGCACTCCCGCCGGCGTCCCCGTCTACCTGCTGGACCAGCCCACCTTCTTCGGAAGCGGACCGCCCTACGAGGACCGGGCGGATACGCCCCGGCGGTTCGCGGCGCTGTCCTGGGTGGCGGCCCTGCTCGGAAGGGAGGGCGACGACGGCTGGGGCCCGCACATCCTGCACGTCCACGACTGGCCGGTCGCCCTCGCCCCGGCCTACCTGGCCTTTGAACCCGGCCCCCGCCCCGCCGCCCTGCTCACGATCCACAACCTGGCCTACCAGGGGATCTTCCCCAAGACCCTCCTTTCGGACCTGCGGCTTCCCCCGGAACATTTCACGCCGGCCGACCTGGAGTACTACGACCAGATCTGCTTCCTGAAGGCCGGACTGGTCCACGCCGACCGCATCAGCACCGTGAGCCCCACCTACGCCCGGGAGATCCAGGATCCGTCGAAGGGCGGGCTCCACGGCCTCCTCGCCTCGCGGAGGCGGGACCTGGTGGGCATCCTGAACGGCGTGGACGCCGGCGTGTGGACGCCTTCCGGGAACCTCCACCTGGCCTTCCCCTACGACCTGGACCGCCTGGACCGCCGGGCGCTCAACAAGGCGGCCCTCCAGCGAGAACTGGGGCTTCGGGAGGATCCGGATGCGCTCCTCTTCGCCATCGTGAGCCGCTTCGCACCCCAGAAGGGCCTCGACCTCGTACTGGACATCCTGCCCCGCCTGGCGCGCCTCGGCGCCCAGCTCGCGGTCCTGGGCCAGGGGGGCGGGGCGCTGGAGTCCGCATTCCGCGCCGCGCCGCGCCGGTTTCCTGGGCGCGTGGCGGCGCGGATCGGCTACGACACCGGCCTCTCCCATCGCTGTTACGGCGGCGCCGACGTGATCCTCGTCCCCAGCCGGGAGGAACCCTGCGGCCTCACCCAGCTCTACGCCCAGGCCTACGGCGCCCTGCCCCTGGTGCGGCGCACGGGAGGCCTGACGGACACCGTCCTGGATCCGGACGACACGCGGCCCGGAGGTCCCCCCGCGACGGGCTTCGTATTCAACGAGGCCACGGTCGCGGACCTAGCTGGCGCCCTGGACCGCGCCTGCGCCCGGTACCGGAGCGATCCCGCCGCCTGGCGGACCATGCAGCGCGCGGCCATGAGCCAGGACAGGAGCTGGGACCGCCCGGCCCGGGCCTACCTCGATCTCTACCACGCGATGACGGCCCGGAGCGGCTGATCCCTCAGACCGGCGGCATCTGGCAGGAGGCGGCCACCGCGGCGGGCAGGTAGCAGTTCCGCACGTAGTCCATCACCATGCGGTCGGAGTTGAAGCGCCAGGCCAGCGTCCGGATGGAGCGCTTCACCCGCCGCACCCAGGCCCGGGGCACGCCGGCGGCATCGCGGTCGTAGTAGCAGGGGACCACCTCCTCCTCCAGCACCCGGAAGAGCGCCTCGGTGTCCCGCCGGTTCTGGATCTCCCCGTCGGCATGGGACTCCCCGCTTCCGATGGCGAAGCCGTTCTTCCCGTCGAACGCCTCCGCCCACCACCCGTCAAGCACCGAGATGTGCAGGGCGCCGTTCATGGCGGCCTTCATGCCGCTGGTGCCGCAGGCCTCCAGGGGACGCACGGGGTTGTTCAGCCAGGCATCCACGCCCTGGTAGAGGTTGCGGCCCACATGGATGTTGTAGTTCTCCACGAACACGATCCGGTTCCGGAAGCGCGGGTCTTCCAGCAGGTGGTTGACCTTCTGGATGAGGCTCTTCCCGCGCTGGTCCGCAGGGTGGGCGCGCCCGGCGAAGATGAGGTTCACCGGCCGGGTGGGGTGGTTCACCAGGGCGGCGAGGCGGTCCAAGTCCGTAAAGAGCAGGTCCGGGCGCTTGTAGGGGACGAACCGGCGCGCGAAGCCGATGGTGAGCGCATCGGGATCCAGCGGCGGCGGGTCGATGGGTGGGAGGCCCAGGCGCGCGCGCGTGGCGGCCACCCGCTCCCGGACGAACCGCAGCATCCGGGCCTTCAGCACCTGCTTGATCTCCCAGATCTCCGCCGAGTCCACGGATTCGATCCTCGTCCACAGGTCGTGGTGGACCATGCCCTCCAGCCAGTTGATGCCGATGCGCGATTCGAAGAGCTGCTCCATCTCCGTGGCCAGCCATGTGGAGACGTGCACGCCGTTCGTGATGTGCCCGATGGGGACCTGGGCCTCGGGCCGGCCGGGCCAGAGGGCGGTCCACATGGCCCGCGACACCACGCCATGGAGGGCCGACACGCCGTTGGCCCGGCTGGACTGCCGGAGGGCCAGCACCGTGGGCATGAAGGGCGACCCGTGGTCCCCGGGGTTCATGCGACCCAGGTTCGCCACCTCCTGGACCGGGAGCTTCAGCCCGTCCGCCAGGGGCCGCAGGTGCTCTTCCGCCAGCTCCACCGGGAAGCGGTCATGGCCCGCGTCCACCGAGGTGTGGGTGGTGAACACCGTGGCCGCGGCCGATTCCCTCAGCGCCGCCCAGGGTTCCAGGCCATCGGCCTGCACCCGGTGCCGGGCCCGCTCCAGGATGGCGAAGGCGGTGTGTCCTTCGTTGAGGTGGAACACGCTGGCGGTGATGCCCAGCTCACGCAGCGCCCGCGCGCCCCCCACGCCGAGCATCAGCTCCTGCTGGATGCGCATGCGCTGGTCGCCGCCATAAAGGCGGGCCGCGAGCGCCTGGTCCGCCTCGCTGTTCTGGGGGTCCCGGGTGTCCAGCAGGATGAGACGGACGCGGCCCACGCAGGCTTCCAGCACCTGGGCCCAGACGGTCCGTCCCGGCATCTCCACCCCCACTCGGGCGGGTTCGCCCCGGGCGGTGAGCGCGGGCCGCAGGGGCAGGTCCTTCAGGTCGAAGGGCTCCAGCACGTCCTGCTGCCAGAACGACGGATCCAGCACCTGGCTGGTGTAGCCCTGGTGGTACAGAAGGCCGACCCCCACCAAGGGGACGCCCAGGTCTGAGGCGCCTTTCAGGTGGTCCCCGGCCAGGATGCCGAGGCCGCCCGAGTAGATGGGGATGCATTCGTGGATGCCGAATTCCATGCAGAAGTAGGCCACCGGGCGCGTGCTCAGCGGGCCGGCATGAAAGAGGCCCCAGGTGGTCACGGGATGCAGGAACTCATCCAGCTGGCGCAGGGCGCGGTCGATCCGCGCCGGCACGTCCACCTCCATGGCCCGGTTTTCCATCTGCCGGGTGTCGATCTGGCGCAGCACGGAGATGGGGTTCCGGTGGGCGCGCTGGTACAGGTCCAGGTCCAGGTCCCGGAAGATGGACCGCACCTCGGGTCGCCAGGTCCACCAGAGGTTCTGGGTGAGTCGTTCGAGCTTCTGCCGCAGGATCTCCATGGCGCAGGCCTCGATTCTCTGGCGGGTATTCTACGCCTCATCTCCAGGCTCGGCCGCCAGGAAGACCGCGCCGAGGGGTGGGAGGGTCAAGATCAGCGAGTGGCCGTACCCGTGCCGCGGGATGGGTTCTGGACGCAGTCTCCCGGGATTCAGGAACCCCTGGCCACCGTAGACCTCGGCATCGGTGTTCAGGAGTTCCCGGCAACCCGCCTGGAAGGGGACGCCCACGCGGTAGTCCCGGTGGACCATCGCCGTGAAATTGAAAATCACGGCGGTGGCGTCGCGGGAATCGGCCCGCTTCCGCAGAAGGGAAAGAACACTGTTGGCGCGGTCGCCGCAATCGATCCAGGCGAAGCCCCAGGACTCGCAGTCGCCATCGTGGAGGGACGGCCGCGCCCGGTGCAGCCCGTTCAGGTCCCGGAGCAGGTCGTGGATGCCCTTGGGCTCCGGCTGGTCGAGCCGCTCCCACTCCAGCGCCGTCGAGTGGTTCCACTCCCGCGTCTGACCGAGCTCCGTCCCCATGAAGACCAGCTTCTTGCCCGGGTGGGCGAAGGCCCAGGCCAGCAGGAGCCGCAGGTTCGCCAGGCGCTCCCACTCGCTGCCCGGCATGCGGCCGAGCAGGCTCCGCTTGCCGTGGACCACTTCGTCGTGGGACAGCGGCAGCACATGGTTCTCCGTACCGTGGTAGAGCATGCTGAAGGTCAGCTCATCCTGGTGGTACCGACGGTGGAGCATGGTGCGGGCGAAATAGCCCAGCGTGTCGTGCATCCAGCCCATGTTCCACTTGAAGCCGAAGCCCAGGCCGCCAACGGACGTGGGCCGGGAGACCATGGGCCAGGCCGTCGATTCCTCGGCGATGGTGAAAGTGTCCGGATGCTCCGCGTAGACCGTCTCGTTGAAGCGGCGGAGGAAGGCCACCGCCTCCAGGTTCTCCCGACCTCCGTAGCGGTTGGGGATCCACTGGCCCGGCTTCCGGCTGTAGTCCAGGTAGAGCATGGAGGCCACCGCGTCCACGCGCAGGCCGTCGATGTGGAAGCGGTCCAGCCAATACAGGGCGTTGGAGATGAGGAAGGTCTGCACCTCCCGCCGCCCGTAGTTGTAGATCAGGGTGTCCCAGTCCATGTGGCGGCCCTGGCGGGGATCGGCATGCTCGTAGAGATGCGTCCCGTCGAAGAAGGCCAGACCATGCGCGTCCCCCGGGAAATGCGCGGGCACCCAGTCCAGCACCACCCCGAGGCCCGCCTGGTGGAATGCGTCCACGAAGGCCTTGAAGTCCTCCGGCGTGCCGTAGCGTCCGGTGGGCGCGAAGAGGCCCAGCGGCTGGTAGCCCCAGGAGCCGAAGAAGGGGTGCTCGCCGACCGGCAGCAGCTCCACGTGGGTGAAGCCCAGGTAGCGCACGTAGGGGATGAGCTGTTCCGCGATCTCGCGGTAGCTCAGGTAGCCGCCGTCCGGACGGCGGCGCCAGGAGCCCAGGTGCACCTCGTAGGCGCTGAACGGCGCCCGGTGGATGGGGACGCGGCCCCGGACCGCCATCCACTCGGCATCGCCCCAGGCGTAGTCGCCCAGGCCGTGCACCACGGAGGCGGTGCCGGGCGGAACCTCGCAACGGAACGCGTACGGGTCCGCCTTCAGGGGGAGCAGCTCACCCCGCGGGCCGTGCAGCTCGAACTTGTAGAGCTCGCCCGGCCCCACATCCGGAACGAAGCCCTCCCACACGCCGGCGTCGCTGGGCCGCAAGGGATGCCGGCGCCCGTCCCAGGCGTTGAAGGGCCCCACCACGCTCACCCGGCGGGCGTTGGGCGCCCACACCGCGAAGGCCGTCCCAGCCACGCCGTTCAGGATCACCGGATGGGCGCCCAGCTTCTCGTAGGCCCGGCGGTGCGTGCCCTCGGCGAGCAGGTGGTGGTCCAGCGGCCCCAGCCGCGACGGGAACGGGGTCCGGGGCATCAGCGTCCTCCGCTCCAGAGGCCTTCGGACAACTGGAGCCACACCCGAAGCGCCTCCGTGGCGCTCCAGGCCTGGGCGTCGCAGCCCCGCTGGGCATGGGGAGCGTCGCCGTCCAGCAGTTCCGGCAGGTGGCCCACGCAGCCCTCCGCGAGCGGCGTCTCCAGGCTTCCCAGGATGGCCCGGGCCGCGGCCACCGCCTCGGGCGCCTGGTCCCAGGCGGCGGCGAGGGCCTCGCAGAAGGTGGGCACCAGCCACACCCAGGCCGTGCCGTTGTGGTAGGCGGGCTTGCGCCGAGTGTCCTCGTCGCCTTCGTAGTGGCCCCAGTACGGGCGCAGCGGGTCGTTCAGCAGGTGGCCCGCGGCATCGCGGATCTCCAGCGCCGCGGCCACGGGAAGGGGGGCCAGGCTTCGCAGGGCGCCGGGCACCAGCAGGTGGCGCTGGGCCGCTTCCACGACCCGGCGGGCGCGGGCCCCCCGCAGGAGCCCCAGGCTCACGAGGAAGAGCTGGTTCGGGCGCAGATGGTCCTGGGGGACACCTTGGGCCGCGGGCACCCCCGCCGGCGCGGCCAGCAGGTCCGCGAACCAGCCGGAGGCGGGCAGCCAGAAGCGGTCCAGCGAGGCCTCGGCCTGGAGGGCCAGGGTGTCCCAGCGCCCGGAGGCCTCGCCGTCGAGCCGCGCCAGCTGGCGCAGCAGGCGGATCCAGAGGGCCTGCAGCTCCACCGGGTACCCTTCGCGCGGCGTGCCGGCAGGATGGGCCGTGTCCATCCAGGTGAAGTGGGCGGGACTCCAGACCAGGGCGGAGCCTGGATCCACTCGGATGCCATTAGGCGTACCCGCCAGGTAGCCCGCCGCCAGGTTGCGCAGCACCGCCCCCAGGGGCCGCCCCCCGGCGTCGGCCGCATAGACCTCGGGACCCAGGACGGCGGCGGCCTCCTCGAGGGCGAGGGCGAACCAGAGCGGCGCATCGGAGGTGTCGCGGTCTCCGTCCTCCGAGGCCGCCAGGCGGTTGGGCAGGGTGCCATCCCGCTCCAGGGCGCCGAAGGTCCGGAGGATCTCCAGGGTCTCGCGGGTCCAGCCCCCGGCCAGGAGGCCGCGCACGGCGATGAGGGTGTCTCGGCCCCAGTCGAGGAACCAGGGATAGCCCGCGATGACCGTGGTCCCGGTCCCACGGCGCGCCAGGAAGGCCGCGCAGGCAGTCTCCAGCTGCCGGCCGAAGCTGTCCGACTCGGGCCTTCCGGAGGGGTGCGGTTCCAGGGAGGTTCTCGCGAACCGCGCTTGCGGATCCGCGTCCACGGTGATCGACAGGCTGCCGCCCGGAGGAAGGGGCAGCTCGAACCAGCCGGGACTCCAGGCATCCCCCTGCGCCCGCATCCCCCGGCCGGCCTCCACGGGATGCGGGATGCCCCGGCACCACTCGGGCTCGGGGTGGTAGCTCCCCCCTTCGCTCCCGGCCCGCAGCCCGCGGTCCGCCGCCAGGCGGACCTGGAAGCCCGGACGGCCGCTCAGCGGGGAAGTGGCCGCGGCGAAGCGGCGGTCCAGGTCCGGGCTCCAGGTGGTCTCCTCGTGGAAGCTGCGGTCCTCCAGGTCCAGTCGCACCGTGAGGCCCACGCGGATTTCTCCGGAGACCTCCTTCCCCGCTCCGCGGCTGAACCTCAGCACCACCGCGTTCCGGCCCTCCGGCATCTCCGCGTCGAGGTGGACGGGCACCGTCCGGCCATCCCCGGCGTGGGCCCGGAAGCGCCAGCGGGCCGGCGGGCCGGGCTCGAAGCCCTCGAGGTTGTCCGCCCCGAGGGCCGAGAGGAACCCGTCGGCGATGACCCAGGCCCGAAGCCGCTTCACCAGCACATGGCGATCGCAGGGCAGGTCCGGATGCAGGTTGGCGCCCAGCAGGCAGTCGTACTTCGAGGCGATGGCCCCCAGGTCCGCGTGCACCCGGGCCATGCCGCCGCGGCCGTTGGTGAGCAGGGCCAGCCCCGATTCGCCGTGGCTGGAGAAGCACGGGAGCGCAGGGCAGAACCGGAGCTGTCCCCGGATCGGGGGCCCTTCCTCGCCGAAGCGGTCCAGGTGGAGGTCCGCCAGGCCGGCCGCATCGCCCGGCCGCGGGGGCAGCGCGGCGAAGTGCCGGCCCCCGGCCGGGATCGAGCGCAGGTTCAGGTCCAAGGCCCCGACCGCACGGAGCGTCGCGGAAAACGGCAGGGCATCCTCGATGAGAACCCGGTGCCCCGGCGGCACGGGCAAGACACGGGCGGCATCTTCGGGTCCCCAGAGGGCCACGGCGGGGTAGCGGTCCCCGCTCGCCGCCGCATCCAGAGCGCCGAGCAGGTCCGCGGAGGCCCGCGCGGGGTCCAGTCGCGGCAGGGCCGCCAGGAAGGCCGCGGGATCCCGGTCCACCCGCGTCGCCAGCAGGCGCCAGTCGCAGGGCCCGATGGCCTCCGCGGGGATGGCCTCGGCCAGCCGCTGGAAGCCCCAGGCGGCCTGGGCCCGGCGGGCGCGGTAGGCCTCGCCGGAGAGTCCCGCAGGGGCGGGCCGGTCCGCCAGGCAGTGGGCCGCGCCGGGGTGGAGGAGGAACCCCACGCGGCCCTCGGAACGCCGGATCTCCGGCGGCGCGCCCAGCAGGTCCAGGGCAGGCGCCCCCAGGCTGGTCCAGGCCGTCTCCGCCAGAACCAGCTCCCGGGGCTCGCGCACGTCCAGGTTCACAAGCACGAGGCAGCGGTCCAGCCCCTCGGCGGAGCGGCGGGCCAGCGCGAGCACCGGCGAATCCTCCGGGCTCAGGCGCGCCACCGCCGCGCCGTCGAAGAAGCAGGGATGCTCCGCCAGCAGGCGGTGGAGGGCCGCCAGCTCCGGCACGAGGTTCGGCTCGGCGCCCCAAGCCAGGCCCCGGGCCTCGTGAACGTCCAGCTTTTCCGCCGCCAGCCACTCCACCCCGGTGGTGAAGCCGTAGGCTCCACAGTGGCTCGCCAGGCCGCAGAGCCGGGTGCGCATCAGGGACCAGGTGGCTCCCCGCACGGCCAGGCGGTCGTTGTCGTGGGTCTCGCTGAAGTGCACCAGGGGGCCCAGCCGCGGCGCATGGCGGAGGCAATGGTCCAGGTAGGCGGCCACGGGGCGGGGCTCGTGGTTCTGGAACAACTCCGAGTAGGCCCACTGCAGGCCGCCTTCGCCCAGGAGGCGCTCGGTGGCCTCCCAGCTTCCGCCCAGGCCTTCGAGAAGGAACGCGCAGTCGGGGAATTCCCGCCGCACCCGGGCGCCGAGGTACTGCCAGACGGGCATGGGCACCAGGTACCCGGCATCGCAACGGAAGCCGTCCACTCCGCGGCGGCACCAGGTGAGCAGGGACTCGGCGACGGTCTCCCAGAAGGCGGGTGGGCCGCCCTCCAGCTCCGCCAGGTCGCCCCAGGTGACACCCCAGGCGCCAGGGCTGTGGAAGCTCCCGTCCGGTTCCCGGCGGAACCACTCCGGGTGGGTTTCCATCAGCCGGGAGCTCCAGCCCGTGTGGTTCACCACGATGTCCAGGAAGAGGCTTCCGCCCCGGAGATGCACGCCGTCCGCCAGTTCCCGGAACTGGTCCACGGCCGTGGTGCGCCGGTCGAAGACCACCAGGGCGGGGTCGATGGCCGTGAGGTCCAGCTGGGCGTAGGGGCTCCCGAAGCGCCCCATGCGGGCGAAGGTGGTGGGCACCGGCCCCACCGGCAGCAGGTGCAGGATGCGGCAGCCCAGCGTGTCGAAGATGTGGGGCAGGCAGGCCGTGAGGTCCCGCAGGGTGCCCGAGGGCGGAATCACCGTCACCCCCTGCCCGTCGAGCTCCGCCCAGGCGGCCTCCCGGGCGGGATCCCGCGTCTCCCGGAAGGCGCGGGCGGGCCCGAACATGCGGGGGAAGGCGCAGTAGACGAGGTTGGCCGAGCGCAGCCGGTCCGGCAGGACGCTCACGCCCAGGTCGTCCCCCGCCGGCCAGTGCTGGTAGCCGGCGGGATCCACCGCGTAGGCCTTGGCGCGGAAGGGGCCAGGCTCCGTGAGGACCAGATCCAGGGACCAGCCGCCCTCTTCAGTCTGGAGGGGCAGATCCCGCCAGGCGGCCCCGGCGAAGGTGAGGGCCTCGCCGGGGAGGGTGCCGGCCCGGGCCAGGATCTCCTCCCGGGCTCGATCGCCCCGGGTGAGGTTCGTGCGGAGGAAGGCCCGCCAGCCGGCGTGCCCCGGCGCGGGATGGGCCAGGTCCACGCGCAGACGATCGCCCACGTAGCGCACGACGTGGTCCCCAGGCGCGGGTGTCATGGCGGGTCGGAGCATCGCTCCCCCGGGCGGACGTCCCCCATGGTACGCCCGACTAGGCCCCTCTGCCGGATCCTCCGATTGCGGGTTCCCAGGCCTGGAGCGGGGCGGTCAGAATGGTCGCATCATGTCCAACGCCTCCGCCGCCCTCGAACCACTCCTCGCCGAATGCCGCAAGGTGATCGTGGGCCAGCCCCAGCTGCTGAACCGGCTGGTGGTGGCCCTGCTCTGCCGCGGCCACGTGCTGCTGGAGGGCCTGCCGGGCCTGGCGAAGACCCGCACCATCAAGACCCTCGCCTCGGCCAGCCACACCACCTTCCACCGCATCCAGTTCACGCCGGATCTGCTGCCCAGCGACGTGGTGGGCACCCTGGTGTTCGATCCCAAGCAGCTCACCTTCACGCCCAAGCGCGGCCCCATTTTCGCCAACCTGGTGCTGGCCGACGAGATCAACCGGGCCCCCTCCAAGGTGCAGGCCGCCCTGCTGGAGGCCATGGAGGAACGGCAGGTCACGTTGGGCGAGGAGAGCTTCCGCCTGCCGGATCCCTTCCTGGTGCTGGCCACCCAGAACCCCCTGGAGCAGGAGGGCACCTTCCCCCTGCCCGAGGCCCAGATGGACCGGTTCCTCTTCAAGCTCCGGGTGGACTACCCCAAGGCCGAGGAGGAAGTGGAGGTCCTGCGCCGCGCCCACCTGAACGGCGACGAGGTGAACCCCGTGGTGGACGCCGCCAGCCTTCTGGCCGCGGGCCGCGAGGCCCAGAAGGTGCGGCTGGACGACGCCATCCGCACCTACATCGTGAAGCTGGTGCAGGCCACTCGCCCCGGCCACGGCAAGGTGTGGAAGGGCAAGGAGCTGCTGCGCTGCGGCGCCAGCCCCCGGGCCTCGCTCTCGCTCCAGGCCTCCACCCGCGCCCTGGCCTACCTCCAGGGCCGCGACCACGTGCTGCCCCAGGACGTGGTGGACCTGGCCCCGGACGTGCTGCGCCACCGCCTGCTGCTCACCTTCGAGAGCGAGGCCGACGGCGCCACCACGGACCAGGTCATCGCCCAGCTGCTCCAAGCCGTGCCCCGCCCCTGAGCCGGACCGAGCCCACCCTCCGGCTCATCCCACAGGAGGTTCCATGCCCACCGCACCCCGGCCCAGAATCACCGGCATCACCCTGGACGTGCTCATGCCCGACGGCACGGCGCGGACCCTCGCCATCGATCCCAACTCATCCGATGCGCTCGTGTGGAGCGACCGGGCCGTGCAGGTGTTCCGCAAGTTCTACGATATAGGCGGCCCCGCGGAAGGCAAGCGCATGACCCGGGAGGATTTCCTCCAGCACTTTCCCCAGGCCGCGAGCCTCATCGGCGACCAGCCCGACATCCTGATAAGCCCCGGCGTGGTGGACCAGCTCTGGACCCTGCCCAAGCCCGATGGCACCACCCCGGCGTTCCTCTGCAAGAGCACCATGAACCCCATCAACGGGTGATGGGCCTGCTCCCGGCCTCCAGGGCCCTGCCTCGCGCTCGTGCCTGGGCTGCGGCGGCAGAGTCGCCTGTAGCTTCCCGGAATTGAGCCAGGGCCATCCAAAAGCCGGGATCCACGGGCTTGAGACGCATCAGGGCGCTGGCAATGGCATTCCCTGTCTCCCGTAGGGCCGGCGGCTGGGGTTGATGGCCTGAGCGCAGCATGAGGGCGATGTAGCGCAGCCGGATCGCGCCTGGCTCCACCGGGTCTTCGGATCTGCTGTCCTGTTGGACGGGCAGCCGCCCAGCCTCATCCAGATAGGCGCCGGCCTCCTGGCCCTGCGCCAAGGCCCGGGTCGCAGCCGAAGTGAGGACGTCGAGAAAAAAGGGCGTCAAGGTCTCAAGGGGCACTTCGACGCTCTGTGCTCGCTGGAACGCCGCTCGCGCCTGCTCGGCGACGCCTGAGAGGTCCCCCCCCTTCCTTGCCATGGCCCGGGCCTGGACCGCCCATGCGATAAGAATGCCCCGATGAAGGCCTGTGTGACGTGGCTGGAGCTTCAGACCAGCTTCATAGGCTCGAACGGCCTCCTCCACGTCGGCGGTAGGGTCCTGGCCGGATGCCAACTCGGCCTTCGCCATGGCTTGAGCCACCCCGCCCAGGTTCGCCTGGTAATACGCGTCTTCAGGATGGGCCCCCGCCTCAACCCGGGCCATCTGGAGGTATGGCAGCACAGCCGCGCGCTGGTACGTTCCACTCAGGCGGGCATGGTCGATCCAGGCCAGCAGGGCGGAATTGCGGATGTTCATGAGGACGATGTGCGCCGGATCCAGGCGGAGGCCCTGATCGGCGGCGGCCATGGCCTCCTCCAGCCGGGACGAGGGATCCGCCCCCCGGCTCATCAGGCGGTAGCCCTCGGTGCGGAGCACGGAGGCCTGGGCCGCGAAGGCCTCGACTTCGCCAGGATCCCGCCGCAGGGACTCTTCCGCATCCGTCCTGGCCCGGCTCAGCCAGGCTCCGGGATCCTTTTCCTGGAAGGTCAGGAACCGCGCCATCTCCCCACGGGCCCGAGCCCGCCAAGCCAAAGGTCCGGCGGCGGTGGGCTCGAGCCGGGCCCAGCGGTCGGCCACGGCCACCTGGGCCAGGACCGGGACCTCCGGATCCGCCCCGGTCTGCCAGCCCTGCGCCACTGCCTCCTGCCAGCGCCGCAGATCCAGCTCGAGAAGGCCCACGTCGCAGGGGGCCCGGAGTTCCGCCTCCGCGAGGGCCCTGCCTGCGGCCTCCAGGGCCGGCCTGGCCACCGAGGCTTCCTGGGCGAAGCGGGCCTGGACCAGCCAAGCCTCCGCCTCCAGGCGCAGGGCCTCGTAGAACCACGGGGCCTGCGCCTGGGCCTCCCGCGCCAGCCGGATGGCTTCCTGGGGCTGGCCCTCCATCAGCATGAGCAGCCCCGTCCGGAAGGCCTGGGGCTCGAGGCTGGCGCTGGCGCCGCGTCTCAGCCAGTCCGCCGCGGGATTCCGCAGGGAATCCTTCAGCTCATCGAGTCGGCGTCGCCGCAGCTCCGGATCCGGCAAGGCGGCGGCCTTGCCCAGCTCGATCTGGTAGATCGCGGCCAGGGCCCGGCCCTCGGCATGGGCGGCCTCCGGCGTCCGGAACCCCAGGGTCCAGGCCCGTTCCAACTGGGTCCGGGCCCCGGCGGGATCGCCCAGGGCCAGGCGGGCCCGCCCCAAGGCGTAGGCGCCCGGCGACGCGGCCAGCGATCCCGCAGCCTGGACCTCCTGGGACAGCGCCTCGACCCGGGCCCGGAGGTCCGCCTGGTCGCGGGTCAGATCCCTCGCCGGCTGGATGCGGAGGTAGCGGGCCAAGGCCTCGATCCGTTCCGCGGCCTGGGCGAAGCGCTGGGCGTAGGCGGCCTGGGCCTGGGCGCGCAGCCGCTCCCTCAGCGCGAATCCCCCGAAGACAGCGGCGGTGAGGAGGATCGCCGCCGAAGCCGCCACCAGGGCCTTGTGCTTCCTGATCCAGCGCCCGAGCTGCTCCATGGGCGTCGCCGCGCGGGCCTGGATGGGCTCGCCGTCCAGGATGCGCTGGAGGTCGTCCCCCAGGGCTCTGGCCGTGGGGTACCGGCGGCGCGGATCCTTCTGGAGGCAGGTGAGCACCACGGTGTCGAGGTCGGCCGGGATGGTGGGCACCAGCCGCCGAACCGGCACGGGATCGTCCCTCACGATGCGCGACATCCGCTCGAGCCCTTCTCCTTCGAAGGGCGGATTCCCGGTCAGCAGCTCGTAGAGGGTGGCGCCCAGAGAGTAGACGTCCGTCCGGCGGTCCAGCAGGGCCGTATGCCCGCGAGCCTGCTCGGGCGACATGTAGCTGACGGTGCCCATGACCCGCCCGGTCTCCGTGAGCCGCCCGTCCCCGAGGCCCCGGGCCAGCCCGAAGTCGAGCACGCTGGCCCGGGTGGATCCGTCCTCCAGCCGCTCCACCATCAGGTTGGCCGGGTTCAGGTCCCGGTGGATGAGCCCCATGCGATGGGCCGCGTGGACCCCTTCGCAGACCTCCTTCATCAGGCGGAGCAGCTCTTCCAGCGACAGGGTGTGGGCGGCCTGGAGGAAGGTTTCGCCGGAGATGAACTGCATGACGATGTAGGGCTGGCCGCGCCATTCGCCGATCTCATGCACCCGGCAGACGTTGGGATGATCGACCCGGGCCTGGAGCTGGGCCTCGTGGATGAACCGCCGGATGAGCTCCGGATCGTCCCGCCGCAGGAGCTTCAGGGCCACCACCCGGCGGAGACGCGAGTCCGTGGCGCGGAACACGCGGCCCATGCCCCCTTCGCCGAGCAGCTCAAGGGATTCGAACCGGCCCCAGCGCTCGAGGGTCCGGGCCCGGAAGATGCCGCTCTGCCGATGGGCCGCCAGAGGGAGGACGGATTCAAGGGCGGGATCCGACGGATCCGCCAGGAGGGCCACCTCCGGCGGCACCCCGTCCGGCGTCCCCGGCGCTTGGGCCGTGACCTCCAGGGACCAGTGGGTCGAGTCCGCCGCCTGCAGATCGGCCAGGTCCTGCTCCAGCATCCGCCGGTCCCCTTCGGCGAGGCGCCCGGCGGCGACCAGCTCGTCGAGCCCACGAGAGGCAGCGTCGGCGGGCTCGAGCAGGCCACGGGCCACGGCCAAGGCCAGCACCCGCTCCTCAGCGGTCGCCACGAATGCCTTCCCGCACGATTCCGCTCCCGTTGGACCGTTCATGGTGCCCCCTTTGAGGCTGCAGGTGAAGCACTTCCCGGGTTGACCCCCCCCATGCGGGGCGGTCAGACTGGCCCTGGCCCCGGCGCCGGAAAGGAGGTTCGATGGGACGACAATCCGACCTTTCCGAACCTCCGTCGTGGTGCGCCGCCCGCTGAGGCGGCCACCCCCGGCTCCCCCGAATCCGCACCCTGAATGGGATGGCGGCGCGCTCGTCCGCGCCCCTTCCGAGTCTCCGGACCGGCCATGATCCACCGATTGCTTGACAGCGTCTGGGGCCAGGCGATGAACCTTCTGACGGCGCCCATCCGGCGCCGGCGCTGGATCGACCTGCTCGTGTTGGCGGCCCTCGCGGGCACCTTGGCGGCGCTCTGGCTGGTGGGGAAGGAGTGGGCTTCCGTCCAGCGCCCCACAGTGGTGATCGACCTCAGCGCCTGGGCCCTGCCCAAGTATCTCCTGCTCTCCCTGATCCGCGCCGTGGCCGCGTACCTCGTGTCCCTCGCCTTCACGCTGGTGGTGGCCTACTGGGCGGCCAAGGATCCCCTGGCTGAGCGCATCCTCGTCCCCATCCTCGACATCCTGCAGAGCGTGCCCCTCCTGGCCTTCCTCCCGCCGGTGCTGCTGCTCATGCTCACGCTCTTCCCCCGCAGCAACATCGGGCTGGAGCTGTCGGCCGTGCTGCTCATCGTCACCTGCCAGGCCTGGAACATGGCCTTCAGCTTCTATCAGTCGCTGAAGACCATTCCGAAGGAGCTGGAGGAGACCTCGGGCCTGTACGGCTTCACCTGGCTCCAGAAGCTCCGCTGGGTGGAGATCCCCTTCGCCACGCCGGGCCTGGTGTGGAACTCCATGGTGAGCGTCGCCAACAGCTGGTTCTTCCTCATG
The DNA here is from genome assembly GCF_022808935.1 of Geothrix sp. SG200. Lineage (GTDB taxonomy): Bacteria > Acidobacteriota > Holophagae > Holophagales > Holophagaceae > Geothrix > Geothrix alkalitolerans. The sequence continues at coordinate 656,680 of NZ_JAKZFR010000001.1, read as the reverse complement.
TCCGCCGAGGCCTTCAGGGCCGGCGACAAGAACTTCCAGCTGCCGGGCGTGGGCTCGTACATGAACACCGCGGTGGAGCAGGGCAACGGCCGGGCCCAGATCTGGGCCATCCTGACCATGCTGGTGTTGGTGGTGCTGCTGGATCAGCTGGTCTGGCGCCCCGTGGTGGCCTGGTCCCAGCGCTTCCAGGTGGACGAAGGCGCCGAGGTGGACCCGGGCGACAACTGGCTGCTGCGGCTCTTCCGCCGCTCGCGCCTGCTCAAGTGGCTGGAGATGCGCCGCAACCAGCGCCTGCAGCAGCGAACCCCGCGGCCCGCCCTCATCCGCAAGGCCCAGCAGGAGATCGAGCGCCCGGGCCGCCTGCTCTCCTGGGTGGGCGCCTCCGCCATGCTGGGGGTGCTGGCCCTGATCGCCCTCGGCGGGGTCTCCGTGGTGCGCCTGCTGGCGGAGGTCGACGCCGAGAAATGGGTGCAGCTGCTGAAAGCCGGCGGCGCCTCTCTGTCCCGGGTGCTGCTTTCCACGTTCCTGGCCACCATCTGGACGCTGCCCGTGGGCCTGTGGATCGGCATGTCCCCGGTCTGGTCGCGGCGCCTCCAATCCGTGGTCCAGGTGGCGGCCTCCTTCCCCTCCTCCCTGATCTTCGCGTCCCTCATCATGGTGTTCAGCTCCCTGGGCATCGGCCTCGGCGTGAGCTGCGTGCTGCTGATGGTGCTGTCCACCCAGTGGTACCTGCTCTTCAACATCATCGCGGGGGCCCAGGCCATCCCCGCGGACCTGAGGGAGGCCTCCAAGGCCTACCGGATGTCCCTGTGGAAGCGCTGCTGGACCCTCTATTTCCCGGCGGTCTTCCCCTTCCTGGTCACGGGCTGGGTGACGGCGACCGGCGGTGCCTGGAACGCGAGCATCATCACCGAGATCGTCACCGCCAAGCAGCACACGCTCCGCACCTTCGGCCTGGGGGCGGAGGTGGTGCTGGCCACCGAGCGCGGCTCCATGCCCCACCTCGCCGCCAGCGCCCTGCTCATGGCGGCCATCGTCGTCCTCTTCAACCGCCTCGTCTGGGTGCCGCTCTACCGCCTGGCCGAGACCCGCTACGCGCTCAACCGCTGAGGTGGACATGCAGCTGCCCTACACCTCCCCCATCTGTGAACTCCGCGGCGTGCAGATGCGCTTCAAGGGCCACCGCGGCAAGGTCCAACGCGTCCTGGAGGACATCCGCCTCGATGTGCGCCCAGACGAGATCCTCTGCCTCATCGGCCCCAACGGCTCGGGCAAGTCCACCCTCCTGCGCCTCCTTGCGGGACTGATGCCGCCCACGCAGGGCGAAGTCCGGCATCACGGGGAAAAGCTCGACGGCCTGAACCCCGGCGTGGCCATGGTGTTCCAGAGCTTCGCCCTCTATCCGTGGATGACCGTGGAAGAGAACGTCCGGGTGGTGCTCCGCGCCCGCGACCTGCCCGAGGGCGAGGTGCGCGAGCGGGCCCACCAGGCCATCCGCAAGGTCGGCCTCGAAGGCTTCGAGGAGGCCTTCCCCCGCGAGCTCTCCCGCGGCACCAAGCAGCGCGTGGGCGTGGCCCGGGCGCTGGCCGTGGACCCCGAGATCCTGGTCATGGACGAGCCCTTCAGCCAGGTGGACGCCCTCACGGCCGAGGCGCTGCGCGCCGAGATCATGGACATCTGGGCGGACAAGGAGCGCAACCCCTCCGCCATCGTGATGGTCAGCCAGTCCATCCGCGAGGCCCTGCTGATGGCCGACCGCGTGGCCATCCTCTCCGGCAGCCCCGGCACCCTCCGCACCATCGTGGATGTGCCCATGGCCCGGCCGCGGGACAGCCGCTCGCCGGAGTTCATGAAGCTGGTGGACCACCTCCACGACATCTTCACCAGCGCGGAGCTGCCCGACGTCCAGGTCACCGCTCCCATCCCCAGCGCCGCGGTCCAGGAGGACCAGGTGGAACCCCTCCCCCAGGCCCAGAGCGGCGACATCCTGGGCCTGCTGGAGTTCCTGGAGACGCAGGGCGGCACCAGCGATCTTTTTCAGGTGGCCTCGCACACCCACGTCGCCTTCGAGAAGGTGCTCACCACGGTGAAGGCCGCCGAGATGCTGGATCTCGTGGACACGCCCAAGCGCGCCGTCCTCCTCACGCCGCTGGGCAAGCGGTTCGTGAACGCCAACATGGACGACCGCAAGGACCTCTGGCGGGCCCAGCTCCTCGAGCTGCGGCTCTTCCGCGTGGTGCAGGAGATGATGCACCTCGAGGATGGCGAGCTGTCCGAGGAGGTCCTCCTCCAGGAGCTGGCCACGCGCCTGCCCATGGAGGATCCGGAGAAGACCTTCGAGACGCTCGTCGCGTGGGGCCGCTTCGGCGAGCTCTTCGCCTACCGCGAGGAGCGCGGCGTCCTCACACCGGAATAGCATCCGGCCTGGCCCCACCTGACGACCGCCCCGATCGCACGCGACATCTAGTCGCGTGCTCCCGCTCCCGCTGCGCCTCCGCCTGACGGACAGCGCCAGGCGCTGTCCTCCCGCTCGGTTCCCTCGCGGAGTCGGAGCCTCTGGCTTGCGATCGCGGAGGGGGCCCCGTGGGGCCGCTTCGGCGAGCTCTTCGCCTACCGCGAGGAACGTGGCGTCCTCACGCCCGAGTAGGCTTCTTCTCCGGCAGGGGCGGCGCCAGGGCGCAGGCCGCGATGCCCGCCAGAACCAGGAGCGTGCCCACGCCTTGCAACGGCCGGACGGACTCCCCGAGCAACAGCCACCCCAGGATGACCGTGGCCACGGGCTGGGTCATGAGGCCCATGGCGCCCAGGTTCGTGGACACGTGGCCGATGCCCCAGGTGATGAGCCACCAGGCCACCACCTGCACGACCAGGCCCAGGCCGGCCAGGGCCCACCAGGCCCGGGTGGGATAGCCCGCGAAGGCCTCTCCCTGCGCGAGGCCCAGGACCCCGAACCCCGCCATGCAGCAGAGCACCACCCAGAACAGGGCCTCCGGGGCGCTGAGCTCCTGGCGCGCACGCCCCAGGGCCAGCGTGAAGGCGCCGTAGGCCAGGGAGGCGAGGGCCCCCAGCAGCTCGCCCAGGCCCGTGCCCCAGCGGGCGCCCTTGGCGAGGCCCAGGATGAGGGCTCCGCCCAGGGCCAGCGCCACGCCCAGCCAGAAGCGGCGCCGCAGCCTGGCCCCGAGCCAGACCACGGAGACCACCGCCACCCAGATGGGCGCCAGGGTCACCAGCAAGGTGGCGTTGGCGGCGCTCGTGTGATGGAGCGACGAGTGCCACATCCAGAGGTCGCCCACGAAGCAGAGGCCTGCCACGCCGGCCCAGAGACGGGACTTCCCGGCGTCGCGCCTCGCCGAGTTCCGGGCCCGCCAGGCGAGCCAGGCCACGGGCGGCAGGGCGATGGCCATGCGGTAGAAGCCCACCGCCAGCGGTCCCGCGGGCGCGGCCCAGCGCACGAGCATGGCCGCGAACCCCAGGAGCGAAGCTCCGAGGATCAGGGCCGCCAGGCCTCTCGGATCCGGCGTCCCCGCCTGTGTCCCATCCATCCTTCCAGCATCACCCGCGGACCGGTCTGTCGGCAAGGATCCCAGGCTCTCAGTTCGCCCAGCGGGAGACCTGCTCCCAGACGTCCTCGTCCCGGGTGGGTCCATTCAGCAGGATCGCGAACACGCGCACCTTCCCGTCGAAGGTCTGCAGGTACCCGCAGAGGCTGGTGACGCGGTCCAGGTGGCCCGTCTTCACCCGGATCCGCCGCGTGAGGTTGGGGTCCTTGATCTTCAGCTTCCAGGGCTCGCCGCCGATGATCTTCAGCGACGAGACGAACTCCGGCCCCACCTCGAAGTCGTGGTAGGCCCCGCGCAGGATGATGGCGAGGGTGCGGGCCGAGAGGCGGTTCTCCTTGCTGAGGCCCGAGCCATCCGTGATCCGGATCGCCTCCGGCCCCAGGTTGAAGGCGGACTGGTAGAAGGCCTGGATGCGTTGGACGCCCCGGGGCCAGGAGCCCGCGCCGAACCGGCGGGTCAGCATCTCGATCATGAAGTTGTTGGACCACTTGTTGATGTCCTGCACGAGGGCGCGCAGAGGCGGCGAGGTCCAGGTGGCCAGCTTGCGCGGCACGTCCGGCCCGGCGGCGCCGCCCTCCACCATGATGCCGGTCTCCCGCAGGATCCTGAGGATGATCTCCCGGGCCTGGCGGTCAGGATCCTCGAGGATGCGGCCCCGGTCGTCCCGGTTGAAATCCACGGCCAGGGCCCGCACCACGGGCAGGGTATCGACCGAGGTGTTCTCCCAGCCCTGGGGCTCGCGCTGGGCGTCGAAGGCGCTCTGGTCCAGGCGCACAGTCCCGAGAACCCGCCGGAGGCCCTCTTTCTTCAGAGACTGGGCCAGCATCCAGATCCGCTCGCTGGTGAAGAGCGGGTCGCCATCGCCCTTGAACACAAGGTCTCCCTGCACCACGCCATCCCTCAGGTCGCCCCAGACCTCGGTCTCGATGGTGGTGTCAGGCTTCAGCGTTTTCAGCAGGGCGTAGGTGGTGACCACCTTGGTGGTGCTGGCGGGTACGAGAGCCACGTTGTCATCATGGCGCTCCAGCGCCCGGCCCGTGTCCACATCCCAGATCCCCGCGGACACCGCGACCCCGCGGGCCTCCAGGCCCCTCACCCAGGCCCGGAGACCCTGGGCGCGGGACGGGACAGCGCACAGCAGCAGAAGGAGGAGAAGCCGAACCGCCACGCCGGGGACCTCAGGGCTTCGAGACGGTCGGCGTGGTTCCCCGCGGGTTGCGCCGGGTCCGCTCGTTTTCGGTGACGTTGCCTCCGAGCAGGTTCTCGTCGGCCCTGAACATCCAGTCCCGCACCAGGGTCTTGCCCTGGTAGGCGTGGATGCTGTCCTTCTCGCAGCGGCTGCGCACGCCCACGATGGGCAGCCCCTGCGTGTCGCCGGAGGCCCCAGGCTGCACCTGCGTGAGGTACTCCCACTCGCCGCTGCTGGTCATGGGGTCGCGGTATTTCTGGCGGAGGATGCGGGGGCGGACCTTCATCACCTCGTCCAGGTCCGTAGGGTAGCGGTTGTTCTTCGCGAAATAGACCCGCAGGGCCGCGGCGATGGCCTCGCCCCGGAAGATCAGCTCGGCCTCGTTCTCCCGCTGGACCTCCGCGCTGATCAGGGGACCGGCTTTCATGAGCATCACGCCCATCACGACGGCCATGGCCAGGGCGAGGGCCATGGTGAACCCGCGCTGGGTACGGAATGAGGAGGCGGTCCGCATGAATGCTCCAGGCCTAAAATATCAGGCCCGTTCCCCCTTACGTGCCATGAGCTCGGTAAAAGCTTCCACGACTGCGGGATCGAACTGGGAACCCGCTTCGTTCCGCAGCTCCGCCAGCGCCTGGCGGAAGCCCTGCGGTCGGCGGTAACCCTTCCCGCTGGTCATGACCTCGTAGGCCTCGATGAGGCCGATGATCCGGCTGCCCATGGGAATGGCGGTCTCCCGCAGGCCGTCCGGATAGCCCCGGCCATCCCAGTGCTCGTGGTGATGGCGGATCATGCGGACCACGTCGAAGGGGAACCGCAGGTCCTTGAGGAAGACCGCCGCCAGCTCCGGATGGCTGCGGACCTTCTTCATCTCCTCGTCGCTCAGCTTCGGCTTGGCGAGCATCTGGGGATCCAGCAGCAGCAGGCCGACATCATGGAGCATGGCGGCGATGCTCACGGCTTCCACTTCCTCCGTGGGCAGGTCGAGCAGGAGCGCCAGGTCCCGTGCCAGGCGCGCAGTGGCCAGGCTGTGGGGCCGGAGGTTGGGCACTCGGATCTCGCTGGACTGCAGGATGCGATGGCTCACGGACAGGAAGGCCTGGTGGTAGCGCTCGTGGAGCCGCGCCTCCTGCAGGTGGAGGGCCAGCACCCGGCTCAGCTGACGGATGGCCTCGATCTCGGCAAGGGAGAAGGACTGGTCCTCCAGGCGGAACACCATCACAAGGTCGTGTCCCTGGGGCGTCTCGTTGAGCAGGAGGGGCATGTAGGTGGCGAAGGCCCCCGTCAGCGGCGGCACTTCCGGCATCTCGGTCCGGGTGATGAGGCGCAGGTCCGGCTCCCTCACCTTGGGGAGGTGGAAGGTGGCGTGGGCCAGGATCTGCTGCTGCAGATCCGGCGACAGGGGCAGCGTGCTGAAGGCCAGGATGGGCCGGATCTCCTCGGGGTCCTCGATCCAGAGGGCCACGGCGGTGGCCGGCAGGATCTGGCTGATGAGGCCGGCGATCTCCCAGAAGAAGGCCCGCTGCTCGGGGCGCACCATGCCCTTCTGTCGATCCGGATTGGCGGGGGCGGGGGCCACCCAGCCGCTGAGGGAGCGGTCCGGCTCCCAGGGAAGCGAGCCGTAGCCTTCCCTGCCACCGGGGAATCCGTAGAGGCGCTCCCTGCTCGAGGGGCCGGCGGAGTGGACTCCCGGCCCCGGGGCGCGCGGGTGCTCGGTGGGTCGGGCCGGCGCCAGGAGCGGTTCCGGCGCGGGCGCGAGTTCCTCGAGGAGATCGGCCGCGGTGGGCAGGCCTTCCGGCACCACGCCCGGGCCGATGGAGGGCGCGGGGCTGACCGTGCGGGCCCCGCCGAAGAAGTGGAATTCCTTCAGGGCCCCCACCAGGTCCCCACAGATGGCCAGGGTGGGCGGCTCGTCCCGCTCCACCTCGAAGGTCCCTCCCTTGATGCGGTCCCGCTGGATCAGGAGGCCCACCCAGTCGCCCTGGAGGTACACCGGCGTGATGAGGTAGCGGGGCCACTCCCCGCCCTGGCCGAAGGCGGACAGCTCCGGCGATTCCGACGTGTCGTTCACCACGTAGGTCCGGCGCGCCCGCTGGGTCCTCACCAGGAGCGGGTGGCCCTCCGGGATGGATACGGGCGGGCGGGTGCCCCGGGGCCATCCGTAGAAGCTCACCACCTCGAAGGCGCCCTGCCCGGGCACGCGGAGGTAGAGGGCGCCCTTGGTGCTGCCCACCTCCTCCATGCAGCGATAGAGCACCTGGGAGCAGCGATTCGCCAGTGCTTCACCAAGGATGAGAGGGGACACCGGCATGGGACGCATCCAGACCCAAAGATGGCCCATCATGGCAGACCCCCGCCCTGAACATCTAGATGCACGGCTAATTGTTGAAACGTTTTTTTACGGCTCCGGAGCCATCTGGAGCGAAGCCACCGCCAGGTCCCGGGCGGCCCAGCGGGTCAGCCCCGCCAGCTGCCGGCCATGGCCGCACTCGGCGAGGGGCGCGCCCAGCGCCTGCAGCCGGGCCACCACCGCCAGCCAGTCCACGGGCAGGCCCACGGAGGCGATGCCCTCGTCCCAGGCCGCCGCGCCCCTGCCCAGGATCCGCCCATCGAAGTGGGAGATCAGGGGGAACGCGGGCTCCGCCGGCACCACCGTCGCGAGCCTCCGGGTGATGGCAGGCAGCAGGGCCGCCATGTGGGGACCGTGCAGGGGATGGCGCACGGGCAGCAGCCCCGCCTTCAGGGCGGAGGGGCCCAGCGCCGCCACCAGCGCCTCCAGCGCGGGCACGGGCCCCGAGACCGTGAACTGGGCCTGGCCGTTGCGGTTCGATAGCACCAGCTCCGGCTGGTCCGTCAGGGCGCGCCGCACCTCCAGCTCCGTCACGCCGATGAGGAAGGCCATGCCCATGGCCCCCGGGCCGAAGGCGGCCTCGCTGAGATCCTCCACCGCGGAGATGAGGTCGAGGGCCGCTTCGAGCGGCACCACGCCCGCCGCCACGAGGGCGGAGTAGAACCCCATGCTGTGGCCCGTGGCGGCGACGGGAAGGGGCATGCCCGCCGCGCGCCAGGCCCGGTAGACGCCCACGGAATGGGCCAGCACGGCGCAAGGCGCCAACCGCTGGGACCGCAGCAGGTCCAGGGGCCCCTCCGCCATGGCCTGCCGCAGAGGCCTGCCCGTGCGGGACTCGGCGGCCGCCAGGGTCCCCATCCAGGCCTGGTGGACCTCCCATCCCTGGGACATGCCCACGGCCTCGGTGCCCTGGCCGGGAAACAGGAGGATGGAGGCGGGCGCGGGCATGGCTTCGAGGATAGGGTGTCGGATCCCCCGTCATCCAGTAGGCTTGGGGCCATGTCCCCCCTTCCCTCCCCGGCCCCGCTGCCCTGGCAGCAGGTCCCCTGGCACGAGCGCCGCTCCTATTGGGAGCTGGACGAAGGCCGGAGGAAGGAGCTGCGCGAAGCCCTGGAGGCCGAGGCTGCGGACCTGGCCCGCCACGCCGGCCCGGCCCTCGACGACTACGCAGCCCGGCCCGGCACCTTGAAGGGCCAGCTGGTGAATGGCGACCTGCTCGCCACCCTGCTGCCCACCCTCCGCCAGAACCCCACCCAGGGCTACGAGGCCCTGGAAGATCCCGCCGGCCGGGCCGCTGTGCACCTGAACGCGCTCGGCAAGCGCCTCCGGGACCGGGCCCTGGCCCAGGCTCAGGGCGGGCCGGTGATCATCTTCATGGGCGGCCAGGCCACAGGGAAGACCACCAACGCCCTGGCGCTCGGCTCCGCCTTCGGCGCCGTGTTCGACGCGCCGCACACGGATCCCGATGGCGTGGCCTTCCTCCTGGACCGCATCCGGAGCGCGGGCAGCCACGAGGTCCACCTCGCCTACACCGACCGCGACCCCGGCGGCGCCCTCAAAGCCATGCTGGCCCGCTCCGAGCGCGAAGGGCGCTATGTGCCCCTGGACCGCATGGCCCGTGCCCACGCCTGGGCCCCCTTCACCTTCCTGGGGTTCGCGCCCCGGGCGGGCCGCTCCCTGCGCCTCTACCACGTGCGCGTGGAAGATGAAGGTCCGGACCACATGACCACGGGGCACGAAGCCATCGCCGCCGTGCGGGCCCGCCCCAAGCCCGTCGATTCCGTGGTTGCCTACCAGCTCCAGACCGCTTACCTTTCCCTACTGAGGATCCAAACCCATGACCCCCGAACCTGGTACCCGCGGGACGTACTCGCAGGACTCAACCGAACCCTCGACCCCTGGCGCCGAAGCGAAGCCGACCATCTCCTTCGCCGATTTATCGAAGCTGTGGCGGAGCGAGGTGCCCAAGCTGATCCAGGCCCACGAGGAGGACCGGCTGGAAGTGAGGCGGAGCCTGGGGCTGGCGTAGGCTGAATTCGCTGCACGAATCCAGTCGGGAAGGAATATTTCTTGAATTCGCAAAGCGAATTCCCTGCCGAATGTGCGCAGCAGATTCAGCGCTCGTGGTACCCCATCACCACCAACAGACACGGCCCGCCTGCGATGACGCTCATGCCCAGGGATTCTGCCGCGCGGACGGCCGCGTCGCTCTCGGCGCCGGGCTGCATCCAGATGTGCGTCACGCCCGCCGCGGCGGCCTCGCGCACCACCTGTTCCGTGGCCGCGGGCGGCGTGATGACGGAGATGGCCGGCACCTTCACCGGCAGCGCCGCCAGTGAGGGGTAGGCCTTCAGCCCCTCCACCTCAGGGGCCTTGGGGTTGATGGGGTAGACCTCATGCCCGTGCTGCTGGTAGCAGCGCAGCACCTTGTTGCCGTACTTCGAGCGGTCCGTGCTGGCGCCCACCACCGCGAAGGGCCCGGAAGCGAGGAACGACTGGATGCGATCTTGGACGGCCATGGGCACCTCCTGGAAAAAAAGACTCTAACCCCGAATGACGCGAATGGACGCGAAGATGGCAAGGCGAGCCAATCCTTATTCGCGCTCATTCGCGCCATTCGCGGTTCCGCTCTTTATGCCAGCGTCTGGATGGCGCGCACCTTCATCTCGCCGCGCAGGGTCTCGACGGCTTCGCAGGCGGCCAGCGCCGCGCTGAGGTTGGTGAGGCAGGGGATCTTCAGGCGCAGGGCCTCGCGGCGGATGGCGCTCTCGTCGAAGAAGGCGTCGCGGCCCAGGGGCGTGTTGATCACCCACTGCACCTCGCCGTTCTTCAGCAGGTCCACGGCGTTGGGCCGGCCCTCGTTCACCTTGAAGATCTTCCGCACCTTGAGGCCCACGGATTCGAGCGTGCGGGCCGTGCCCTCCGTGGCGCAGAGGCCGAAGCCCAGGGCCACCAGCTTGTGGGCCAGTTCCGGCAGGCGCGCCTTGTCCCGGTCGTTGACCGTGAGGAACACCGTGCCCGACAGGGGCAGCGGGATGCCCGCCGCCAGCAGGGCCTTGGCATAGGCCTCGCCGAATCCCTCGCCGATGCCCATGACCTCGCCGGTGCTCTTCATCTCGGGGCCGAGGACCGGATCCACGCCCGGGAACTTGGCGAAGGGGAAGACCACGCCCTTGACCGACACGGCGCGGGGCACGCCATCGGTGATGCCCTGCTGCTTCAGGCTCTGGCCCAGGCCGATGCGGGCGGCGACGCCGGCCCAGTCGACGCCCGTGGCCTTGCTCACGAAGGGCACGGTGCGGCTGGCGCGGGGGTTGGCCTCCAGGCAGTAGGCGACGCCGTCCTTCACGGCGAACTGCAGGTTCATGAGGCCCTTCACGCCCAGGTCCAGGGCGAGCTTGCGCGCGTAGCCCTTCACGGTCTCCAGGATGTCCTCGGGCACACCCAGGGCGGGGATCACGGCATAGCTGTCGCCGCTGTGGATGCCGGCCTCCTCGATGTGGGCCAGCAGGCCCGCGATGGCCACGTCCTCGCCGTCGCAGACCACGTCGATGTCCAGCTCCTGCGCGCCGTCCAGGAAGCGGTCCAGCAGCACGGGCTGGTCGTTGCTCACCGCCACGGCCTCCCGCATGTACTTCTCCAGGCCCTTGTCGTCGAAGACCACGGCCATGGCCCGGCCGCCCAGCACGAAGCTGGGGCGCACCATCACCGGATAGTTGAGCCGCTGGGCGATGTCCTTGGCCTGCTCGAAGCTGGTGGCCATGCCCCAGGCGGGCGCGGGGATGTCCAGGCGCTTGAGGGCGCGCCCGAAGCGCTCGCGGTCCTCGGCGTCGAGGATGGTGTCGAGGGGCGTGCCCAGGAGCTTCACGCCGGCGGCGTCCAGGGGCGAGGCCAGCTTCAGGGGCGTCTGCCCGCCGAACTGGGCGAAGACGCCCAGGAGCTTGCCGCCCGCAGCCTCGCGATCCACCACAGCCTTCACGTGCTCGAAGGTGAGGGGCTCGAAGTAGAGCCGGTCGCTGGTGTCGAAGTCGGTGCTGACGGTCTCGGGGTTGCAGTTGACGAGGATGGCCTCGACGCCGCTGGCGCGGATGGCCTCCACGGCCTGGACGCAGCAGCAGTCGAACTCCACGCCCTGGCCGATGCGGTTGGGGCCGCTGCCCAGCACGATGGCCTTGGGACGATCCGTCGGTTCCGCCTCGCTGTGGTCTTCCCAGGTGCCGTAGAGGTAGGGCGTCTCGGCCTTGAACTCGCCCGAGCAGGTGTCCACCCGCTTGTAGGCGGGGCGCAGGCCCAGGGTCTCCCGCCGCACGGCGACTTCGGCTTCCGTTCCCGAGCAGAACACGGCGATCTGGTCATCGGCGAACCCGGCGCGCTTGGCCTTCTCCAGCAGTTCCACGGGCAGCCGGTCGACGGGGAAGCTGCGCAGGCGGCCCTCCAGCACCACGATCTCCTCGATCTCGCGCAGGAACCAGGGCGTGATCTTCGTGAGGCGGTGCAGCTCCTCGACGCTGTGGCCGGCCTTCAGCGCGTGGTAGACCCAGAAGATGCGCTGGGGCCCGGGGATGAGCAGGTGCTCCTTGAGGCGGCCCAGGTCCAGCTTGCCCTCCAGGGCTCCGGAAATGCCCTTGTGGCCCTCCTCCAGGGAGCGGATGGCCTTCTGCAGGGCCTCCTGGAAGCTGCGGCCCAGGCTCATGACCTCGCCCACGCTCTTCATCTGCGTGCCCAGAACCTTCTCGGCCTGGGGGAACTTCTCGAAGGTGAAGCGGGGGATCTTCACCACCACGTAGTCCAGCACCGGCTCGAAGGCGGCCTTGGTCATGCGGGTGATGGCGTTGGGCAGTTCCCAAAGTCGATATCCGAGCGCCAGCTTGGTGGCCACCCAGGCGATGGGGAAGCCCGTGGCCTTGGAGGCCAGCGCGGAGCTGCGGCTCACGCGCGGGTTCATCTCGATGACGATGATGCGGCTGGTCTCGGGATCCAGCGCGAACTGGATGTTCGATCCTCCCGTCTCCACGCCCACGGCGCGGATGACGGCGAGGGCCGCGTCGCGCATGCGCTGGTACTCGGGATCCGTGAGCGTGAGGGCCGGGGCCACCGTGATGCTGTCGCCCGTGTGGACGCCCATGGGATCGAGATTCTCGATGGAGCAGATGACCTCGACGTTGTCGTCCAGGTCGCGCACCACCTCCAGCTCGAACTCCTTCCAGCCCAGGATGCTCTCCTCGATGAGCACCTGCTTGGTGGGGCTCAGGTCCAGGCCCCGGGCCACGATGGTCTCGAACTCGTCCACGTTGTAGGCGATGCCGCCGCCGCTGCCGCCCAGGGTGAAGCTGGGGCGGATGATGGCGGGGAAGCCCGTGAGCTTGAGCAGGTCGCGGGCCTCGGCCATGTTGTGCGCGAAGCCGCCCCGGCAGGTCTCCAGGCCCAGGTCGTCCATGAGGGCCTTGAAGAGTTGGCGGTCCTCGCCGCGGTTGATGGCCTCGGGCTGGGCACCGATGAGCATGACGCCCGTGCGCTCCAGCAGGCCGCTCTCGAAGGCCTCCATGGCAAGATTGAGGGCCGTCTGGCCACCCACCGTGGGCAGGATGGCATCGGGCTTCTCGGCCTCGATCACCTTCTCCAGCACGCTCAGGGTGAGCGGCTCGATGTAGGTGGCGTCCGCCCGGCCAGGGTCCGTCATGATCGAGGCCGGATTGGAGTTGAGCAGGATGGTGCGGATGCCCTCCTCCCGCAGCGCCTTCAGCGCCTGGGTCCCCGAGTAGTCGAACTCGCAGGCCTGGCCGATCTGGATGGGCCCCGAGCCCAGCACCAGCACACTTTTCAGATCCGTTCGCTTCGGCATCGCCAATCCTCTTTGTTTAACCGCAGAGAACGCAGAGATCGCAGAGGAAAAGCAAAGAGATTTTGTCTTTCTCTGCGCCCTTTGCGGCCTCTGCGGTGAATCATCTTTGATTGCTTTCCAACAGGTGGACAAAACGCTGGAAGGCCGGGTGCGCATCGTGGGGGCCCGGTGAGGCCTCGGGATGGTGCTGGAGGCTGAAGATCGGGAGTTTCGTGTGCCGCAGGCCCTCGACGGTGCCGTCGCTCAGGTGCTTGTGCGTGACTTCGATTTCCCTGGGGAGACTCGCCTCGTCCACGGCGAAGCCGTGGTTCTGGGCCGTGATCTCGATGCGGCCCGTGGTCAGGTCGTGCACGGGCTGGTTGGCGCCGCGGTGGCCGAACTTGAGCTTGAAGGTGCGGCCGCCGAAGGCCTGGCCCAGCAGCTGGTGGCCCAGGCAGATGCCGAAGATGGGCAGCTTCCCGATGCAGGCCTCCACTTCCTTCTGCATGCCGGGCAGCGCGGCGGGGTCGCCGGGGCCGTTGCTGAGGAAGAGGCCGTGGAAGCGCTTGTCCGCCAGCTCCGTGGCCGGGGCGTCCCAGGGGAACACTTCGAGGTGGAGTCCCACGGCCACCAGCTGGTTCAGGATGCTCAGCTTGATGCCGCCGTCCAGCACCGCCACTCGGAAGCCGCCGCCGGGGTTCAGGTCGTAGCGCTCCTGGCAGCTCACCTCCGCGCAGAGCGCCTGGCCGGTCATGTCCGGCAGGGCCTTGGCCTTGGCCACGCCCGCCTCGAGGCTGCCGTCCAGCTCGGTCCAGATGAGGGAGGGCTGGGAGCCCTGGTCCCGCAGATGCTGGGTGAGGGCACGGGTGTCGAGGTCGGTCATCACGGGGATGTGGTGGCGCTTCAGCCAGCCCGCCAGGTCGCCCTCGGAGCGCGTGTGATCCGGCGAGAAGGTCAGGCGCCGGCAGAGCAGACCCGTGGCCCAGGGCCGCGTGCCCTCGTTCAGATCGGCGTGGATGCCGTAGATGCCCTGCTCGGGGAAGGTCATGCAGACCATCTGCCCGGCGAAGCTGGGATCCGTGAGGATCTCCTGGTAGCCCGCCATGGCCGTGGTGAACACGGCCTCACCGCCCCCGCCGAAGCCCAACGGCGCCCGCCCCCGGAAGATGGTCCCGTCCTTCAGGATCAGGTGCGCTCGCATGTGCGTCCCCCGCTCGGCGGCTCTGCAAAAACCCCGCGGGGGCCGGGCCGCCGCGGGGTCGTGAGAATGACATCGGTCCGAAGGACCAAAGTGAGTGTAACGACCTGGGATACCGAGGATCAGCCTTTTTGTTCAAGGGGTTTTCGGCCATACTGCTCCTTTGTTCCCGATGTACAGCGCGCTGTTCGGCCACACTGAAGGCATGTGGTCAGGTGACGACATCTACTTCATGAAGCTCGCCCTCGAGGAGGCCGAAAAGGCCGACCGCCTGGACGAGGTGCCCGTGGGAGCCGTGGTGGTGTCCGAGGGCGCCCTGCTGGGCCGGGGGCACAACCACCCCGTGAAGCTGAACGATCCCACGGCCCACGCTGAGATCCTGGCCCTCCGCAGCGCCGGGGCCTGGGCGAAGAACTACCGGCTCACGGGCGCCACGCTCTACGTGACGCTGGAGCCCTGCCTCATGTGCTTCGGCGCCCTCGTCCACGCCCGCGTGGGCCGCGTGGTGTTCGGCGCCTCGGATCCCAAGGTGGGCGTCAGCCGCTGGCTGGGCGCCCTGGAAGACGCGAACCTGAACCACCGCATCGCCTTCGAGGGCGGCCTCCTGGAGCCCGAGTGCCGGGAGCAGCTCCAGGCCTTCTTCCGTCGGCGGCGGGGTTAGCGCGGGATCGCTGCCACTTGGAAGGGGCCGGGCCTCGCCTCCAGCGGATCCTCCTCGCCCGGAGGGAGGAAGGCGGCGGTCAGCGCCCGGAGGAGGCTGGGTCGCGCCACGCCCTCCCCTTCGGACCAGAGGAAGGCCACCAGGGGTGAGGACGGAGGTAAAGGCGGGGACTGCACTGAGGCCGGTTCCGCGGCGGCGACCCGCTTCGACCGAGGCAGCACTTCCAGACGGGCGGGTCCCCGGCTCCGTCCCGTCTTGCTGAAGGCCTGGACCTCGCGGAACCCGGGTCTGGCGGTGGGTGAGACGAAGACCCGGGCGATGGCCCAGCCGGGCTCCGGGAAGCGGAGGGGCGCCACCAGGGCGACGTCCTTCCCGAAGGAGAGGGCCATGCCCGGAGCCAGGCGGCGGCCCCGGATGCGGAGCTCGGTCTCCTCGCCGGGGCGCGCGGCGGAGGGGATCACGTCGTCGACCTGGGGGGCCTCCTCGCCGCCCAGCCTCACGAAGTACCGAATCTGCGGCGACTCGAAGGGCATGACCGGCGAGAGGATCCGCAGGGTGACGCGGTGTTCGCCGTAGTCCGTGGTGGGAAGCGGGATGGCGCTGCGGGAATCGAGGGTGACCGCGCCCGCGAAGGCCAGGGGGGCCATGAAGGTGCTCAGGGGAATCCCGTCCACCACCCACTGGGCCTGGAGCTGCCCCGTGCCCTCGAACTTCAGGTCCGCATAGGCGGTCAGGGGGCTGAAGCCCTGCTCCACCGTGGTGTCCACGCGGCCATCCTCCCAGCGGAGGCGCAGCATGGAGATGCTGAAGGGCGCGGCGGGACCGAGCCGGTCTGCGACGCGGAGGGGCAGCTGGGCGGTCTGGATGACCTGGCCCACCACCACCGGGAAGACCGCCTGCACGAGGAAGGTTCCGGACCGGGCGTACACATGGGACACCGTGGTCCCGCCGCTGAGGGTGCTGCCATCCCCGAAGTCCCAGGCCACCGGTCCCACCGGCTGGGCCGACAGGAGGAAGGTGGTGGGGATCCCCGTGAGGGGAAGGCCCGGGGTGGCCGAGATGGTCCCCTGGGCCCGGAGGGCCAGGGAGCCGAGGAGCGCGAGCGTGATGAGGAGGGTTCGCATGGGCAGCTCCTCAGTACGAGACGTTCAGGAGGATCGACACCTGGGTGTCGTTGGCCATGGGGGCCGTGGTGGTGCCGGTGGCCGGAACGCCGGTGGCCGCGGTGCTCCGGGCCAGGGCCGCCAGGTCCGGCGCGTGGGTGTAGCGGCCCTTGAGGCCCAGGCTGGCCCGGCCGCGGCCCTTGAGGAAGGTATCCAGGAAGAGGCGCAGGGTGCCCTCCGCCACGGAGTTCTCCACCACATCGCCGGTGACCAGGATGGTGCGGGAGACGCCTCCGTTCAGGAGGAAGCCCAGGAGCCCGGGGATGAGGGCGACATCGGCGTTGAGGAAGGCGTTCTCCATGGTGGTCTTCTGGTCGCCGGGATCGCTGAGGGTGCGGGACCAGCTCAGGTTCGGGGAGACCCGCACTCGCGCGCCCAGGCCCAGGCTTCCGCCCAGGGAGAACGTGGTGCTGGTGCCCCGGGTATCGCTGGCGCCCTCGGAGCGCAGTCGGTCGAACTGGGCGTTGAAGGCCAGGCTCGACGCGGGTGGCAGCATCAGGTCGAAGCCCGTGGTGAAGCCGGAGCGGTTGCTGTTGCTGAAGGGGATGAGGGGATTGGAGACCAGTTCCGCCTCCTGGCGGGCGTGTCGTACGCCCACGCGCCAGAACAGGGCCTGCGTCAGGCCCACCCGCGCGTCCAGGCTCTGGGACTGGTTCCAGGCCTGGTCCAGGCCCGGCTGTCCGGTGGGATTGGTGCGCTCGTCCACGGCGGTGGCGCTCAGGCTCCAGGTCGAGCGGTTGAAGCCCACGCTGCCGTTCAGCGTGCGGCGATCCCCCACGAAGAAGGCCACGCCCACGGTGCCGAAGTCCCGCCCCACGTCTCGGTAGCCCAGCTGGGCGCTGAAGGGACCGTCCATCCACATGCCCCCCAGGCGCCAGGCCTGGTCGGTGAGGTGGGTTCCCTGGTTCACCAGGTCCTTCGTGAAGAGGCTGCGGGCGTACTCTCCCGACAGGGCCAATCGGCTGTCAAAGAACCGGCCGTCGAGGAGGAAGGAACCTGTGGACCCATCCCGCACCATGGGCGCGTACAGCGACAGCATGTTCACGGCCGTCGCCGGGTCATCCTTTCCCGACAGGAAGACGACCTTGGCCCGAAGGTTCCCGGCGAGCCAGCCGTAGCCGAGGGATCCGCCATAGACCTCGCTGCCCTTCTCGGGCCAGGCCAGGCCGTCCGTGCCGGAATGAGCCTGGGTGTTCAGAGCGAAGAGATGGGCTCCCAGCAGCTGCCCCGTGTAGGCGTAGTCGAGCCCCCGGCGCCCCGCTCCGGCCAGCGTGAACTCGGATTCCTGGACCACCATGTCACCCAGCTGGAGCTTGTGGTTCCCCGTGGCGTAGGCCGCCTGGAGGTCGCCGAGGCTCCAGCGCGTCTGGGTGCCGAGGGGCTGATTCGTGTAGACGACCCGGGCGTTCAGCAGCACCTGGTGGCCGTCCTCCTCCTTTTGGTAGGCGAACCGGATCTGGCCCGAGGCGAGGTTCCGCTGCTCGCCGGGCACCGGCTCCTGGTGGTGGGCCACGCGCTCGAAGGCGCCGTCGAAGTAGATGGGGCCGTGGGCCGGAGGCTGCCCCCCGAGAGCTCCGCCGGGAGGCGGAACGGCGGCGGCTCCAGTCTGAGTCAGGGCCGGTGTCTGACCCTGGGCCGGGGCCCTCCCGCCGGCCGGGGCGGAGGGCGTGCCGGGCATCTGCAGGCTGGCGAAGGAGGCCGGAGCCTCCTGGGGCAGGTACTTGATGCCGGAAGGCGTGCGCAGGGCCGCGTAGTACTCCAGCTTCGCCCCGGCGGGGATGGCCGCCTCCAGCTGGCCCGCGTACGAGGTCCCGTCCGGGCCAGCGTCCAGGTTGAAGCTGGAGAACTCCTCTTCGCCCGCCACGCGGTAGAAGACCACTACCCATTCGGTCCCCACAGGCGCCGTGGCGGTGCCCTGGACGGGCCCGCCCGGCGTCGCGGGCAGCTTCAGCTCGAAGGCCTCTCCGGCCGCCAGCGCCACAGAGGCGGCGGCGGCCAGGACGAGGGTCCGCAGAGACCGTTCGATCACACATGCCTCCCTGGCAAGAGGGGAACTCGAGGGTCTACTGCTCCCGCACCGCGGGGCCGTGGGGTCCGCCCTGGTGGCCGCGGATGACCGGATCGTTGTCGAGCATGGCCTCGACCTTCCGCAGCAGCGCGGGATCCTTGGCGAAGCGGGTGCGGGCCTCGTTCAGCATGGCCTGCTTCTCGGCCTCCGCCGCCGGTCCGGACTTGCCGGCGAAGCGGCGGGAGATCTCGGCATCCACCCGTGGTTTCGCCGCGGGATCCACCTTGGGCGCCGTGGCCTGGATGCGCTTGAACTCCTGCCAGGGACCCTTGAGCTTGGCGCCCATCTGGGTGCCGGCGGTGCGGGCGGTGAGCCGAGAAGCCGCGGTCCGGTTGAAGGGTGCCAGGGCCATGGTCCGGTGCTGGCTCAGGTTCAGCGCCTGGATCCCGGGGGCGGGCGCAGCCCCGGCCACATGGGTGACGAAGGCGCGGACATCCAGCCGCTGGCGGGGGACCAGGCTGTTGAGGGCGTCGCAGGAGGCCTTGGTCCTCGAGTGCTGGACCTTCTGCATGGCGTCGGCGATCTTCTTCGCCACCGAGGCCCGGTCGAGGGCGTCCTGGATGGGCCGCTGGGCCTGATCGAGGGTGCCCTTGGCCTGCTGCATCACGGCGTCATGCACCTGGGTCATGGTGGTGATGGCCTGGCTCGTGATCTGGGTGATGGCGTCATCCACGATCTTGCTGGGATCGAAGAGGTGCTCCGGATGGTTGACCAGGTCCGTGAGCATGTTGCCAAGCGTTTGGAGCGGGGCCAGCAGGGCGGTCTGGGCGATGTTTGCGGCCGAGGAGGCCGCGGAGGCCGCCTGCTGCTCGGCTTGGGTGGCGAACTGGCGGACCTGGTTGATGGGCTGCGTCACGTCGGGGCGGAGGGCGTCGATGGCGTCCTTGGCCCTCCGAAGGGCGTCCGTCACTTCCTGGGGGTCGGCCGGAATCTGATCCATCCGGACTCCCGTGCCCGCGCCGACCGCGCCCACCGCCGCCGGTTTCGCGAGGGCGGCGGTCGCACCCGCGCGGACACCCGGGGGTTGCACGCCGGCCGTGGCCATCCGCGTTCCGGCGGTACCGGCGGCCGCGGTGACCCCGGGCGCCACGTGGGGAACCATCACTTGCGGACGGCTGGCCTCGTTCAGGACGGACTGGGCCAGCTGGGCGGCGGCGTTAAAGTCCCCTTCTGCCTGACCCGCCAGGTTGCGCAGGTCGTTGGCAGCGCCGTTCAGTTCCGACTTGGCCAGGTTCACCACGTCGGCCGCCTGCTGCCCCAGGGTCGACGCCAGGCGCCCGACGTTCTGGATGAGGGTGTTGATGCTGTTGATCAGGCTTTCCACCGCGCAGGTGAGCCCACCGGAGGCCACGGCGCCCACGCAGCTCCAGAAGTCGTCGCAGCAGGCCTGGAGCGGGGTGGCGAGTGGGAACACGCTCACCAGCGCCACGGTGGCGATGGAATAGGTTCGCAATCTCACGAAATCCTCCCTCGGCAGGGTCCGGAAGGGGTTCGAATGAATCGGCGAAGCCGATCCAGAACCCTCCGGACGGGTGATAAACCTTGCACGTTGATGTCAGGCAATGCCTGCCGATGGTCGTGCGATGGCGTCCACGAGTCAAGGGTCTGGATGGTATTTTTCGGCCAGGCAAATCATAGATAACCAAAGAGTTACCTTTTATCACCCCTCGTTATCTGTTGATACCCGTGCCCCTGGCTTCGAGCATGCGCACGGCGAAGGTGGCCAGCCAGTGTTCCCCCTCGTAGCTGCCAGAGGCCAGGTGCGGCAGCGAGGCCCGGGCGTGACGGTTGGCGGTCCGGATCAGGGCGGTCCTCCTGGGGTCCCTGGGCCCGAAGGTCCGGGCCAGGTCGTACAGAGCCCGCGCCCGGCTCAGGTTCAGGCCGTCCAGGTGGACGATCTTGGGATCCGTCCGGTCTGAGACCACCGCAGGCGCCAGCAATCCGGGCAGACCCGGCAGGAACGCGTCCAGCCAGGGGCCGAAGCGATTCCGGGGCAGCACGCGCGCCATCAGCGCCGCTTCCTCCAGGCAGGGCGACAGGAAATCCTCCCCGCCCGGCTCCCAGGCCAGGGGGCCGCGGCGGTCCCTGCCGAACCAGGCCTGCGCCCGCTCGAGGATGGCCGCCTCCAGCCGCGGGTCCGGCGCGGCCTTCGCATAATCCAGCGCCAGGTCCAGGCCGAAGGCGGAGTTGGGGTGGACACCGGTGCGGATGGGGTAGGTCTGCTTGGGCAGGAAGTCCCGGTAGGCGACGGCGATCCGATCCGCCAGGGGCTGCAGGGCCGCGGACCAGCGGCGGGCATCGGGGGTGTGCCAGGTCTTCAGCTCCGCCGCCAGCTTGAGCAGCCACGCCCAACCGTAGGTGCGCTCGAAACTCCGCCGGTTGGGCTGGTCCAGGTAGGCCACCTCGACCGCGATGCGCTCCGGCGCCAGGTTCTCGTCCAGCACTGCGCGGATCTCCGCCGCCTTCGCCATGTCCGGGTGGGTGCGCAGCAGGCGGACCAGCATCCAGTGCCCGTGAACCGACGAGTGCCAGTCGAAGCACCCGTAGAAGGCCGGATGCAGGGCCTTCGGCGACTGCACCTCCCCCGCCCCGTTCATCACGTGATCCAGCTTGTTCGGGTACTCTTGCCGCGCGCACTTGAGCGCCAATGCCGCGAAGCGATCCGCCGCCGCGTCCGTCAGCGAAAGGTCCGCCTCCTGCGCGGACAGCGAGGCCGCCACAGCCAGTCCCAGCATCCACGCCCCAGCCCCCATGCCAGCCTCCCGGATGCTGGATTCTATCGGATGGCGGCGGACCGAGGGCGCTCGCGATCCTCAGCGCCGGGGCGCCTTCGCCACGCAGAAGCGGCAGACAGCGCCCCCCTTGGCGATGCAGGTCTCCAGGTGGACGCGCATCCCGGAGGCCTGCTCAATGAGGCTCACGTCGAATTGGCAGAGCTCCGGATGCACCTTGGCCACGGAGTGGTAGACGCAGTTGACCGCCTCGATGGCAGCCTCTCCTGCGCGCTCCCCCGGTTTCAGGACGGCCCGGTAGCCCAGCTCGTTCATGAGCGCCGTGACCTTCCTCAGCCGCTGGGCCGGGGGATCGGCGGGGTTCACCTGGCTCTCCAGCGAGGCCGCCACGGCCGCGGCGAGGTTCTTCATGAATGCCCGGGACCCGCCCGGGCCCAGGTCCTGGGCGAGCTGGGCCAGGATGGCGTTCGCCAGCCAGGAGTACTTCTTGGGGAAGACATCGATCCCCTCGTCCGAGATCAGGTACCGCCGCCGGGGCCGGCCCACGGCCCCCCTGGCGTCCTCATAGGTGAGGCAGCCGAGATCCAGCAGCCTGAGGACATGCTGCTGCACTGCCGTCCGCGTGAGGCCGAGGTGCGCCCCCAGCTCGTCCAGCGAGGCCCCCTCGTGGTGGCCCAGCAGGAACTCCAGGATCTTCCGCTGGTTGTCGTGCAGGTGCTTCATGGCTGACTCCGCGGGCGCGTCTGCTGGCGAGAGTTTAAACAATTTAAACATTCTTGTTTGTTTTTATCTGATCCCTAGATTCAGGTGGTGAACCACTGGAGCCCCGTCCGGGCAAGGAGTCCGCCATGAAACTGCCCCTGAGATACGCCCTGGCCCTCCCGGTCGCGGCCCTGCTCGCCGCCGCTGGCTGCTATGCCAGCCATCGCGCAGGGGCCGTCCCGGGTGAGCCGCCCCTGGACCCGGCCCTGGTCGCCCAGGGCAAGGACATCTTCCGGAACGACACCTTCGGGGATGAGGCCCTCTGGACGGACACCCTGGGCATGCACCAGGTCATCGCCTCCGCCGTGGACCCGGCCACCGCCCTGTCCGTGGGCCTGAAGGTGGACGCCGAGGCGCTGCCCCCGGCGGTGGTGCAGGGGATCCAGAGCGGGGCCATCAGCCTGACGGACCCGGCCACCACCGTGGCCCTGCTGAAGCTCAACGCCGTCGTGGGGGTGAAGGGCACCGTGGAGAGCGTCAACGGGAAGGACACCCTCACACGGGTCGGCATCACCTGCGCGCTGTGCCACTCCACCGTGGACGATTCCTTCTCGCCGGGCATCGGCAGGCGCCTGGACGGCTGGGCCAACCGCGACTTGAACCCGGGCGCCATCATCGCCCTCTCCCCCGCGGTGCCCGCAGGCGCCAAGGCCGTCTACGCCTCCTGGGGCAAGGGGAGGTACGACCCCCGCTTCAACCTGGACGGCCAGAACGGGCCCCAGGTGATCCCGCCGGCCTACGGGCTGCTGGGCGTGCACAGCGTCACCGCCACCGGGGACGGCAGCGATCTCGCCTACTGGAACCGCTACGTGGCCGTGACCCAGATGGGTGGCCAGGGCAGCTTCACCGAACCCCGCACCGGCGTGAACGTCACGAACGGGACGACGGACCTGGTGTCCGCCAAGCTGCCGGCCCTCCAGGCCTACCAGCTGAGCCTCGCCGCGCCGCGGCCACCCGCTGGAAGCTTTGATGCGGCGGCCGCCGTCCGGGGAAGGGCCGTCTTCGAGGGCCCGGGGAAGTGCGCCGCCTGCCACGCGGGCCCGACGCTGACCGACGCCAACCTCCGGCTTCACCCGCCCAGCGAGGTGGTCAGCGAGCCCGAGCCGGCGGGCATTCCCAGCTACGCCTCGCGAAGCGCCACCAAGATGTACCGGACCGCGCCGCTGGCCGGGCTGTGGCAGCACGCGCCCTATTTCCACAACGGCACCGCCCCCACGCTCGACGCCGTCGTCGAGACCTACGACACGCGGAAGGGCCTCGGATTGACGAGTGCCCAGAAGGCAGACCTCGTCGAATACCTGAAGAGCCTGTGAGTCTCCCCTCTTGAAGAAAGGAACCAGACCATGAACGACAAGCTGAACACAAGCTGGTGGGCCCTGCGCATCGGCCTCGGCGCCGCGCCCTTCCTGGCCGGACTGGACAAGTACTTCAACCTCCTCGCCAAGTGGGAGCTGTACCTGAATCCCCTGGCGCTGCGCGTGATCCCCGTCTCCCCGGCCGCCTTCATGCGCGCCATTGGGCTGGTGGAGATGGCCGTCGGCCTCGCCATCCTCACCCGCTGGACCCGCCTGGGCGCCTACGTCGCCGGCATCTGGCTCGTGGGCATCGCCCTGAACCTGCTCACCATGGGCGCCTACCTCGACGTGGCCGTCCGCGACCTCCTGCTCGCCCTCGCGGCCTACACGCTGGCCCAGCTCACGGAGGTGCGTGAAGCGACCGCGGGCCACAGGATCCCTGGGTACAACCCCGATCTCGCCTGACCCTTCCGCATCGGGATCACAAACCCCGACGCCACGCACGTGCAGCCGCTCCAGGCATCCCCAGACTGGAATCTCAGCCCCAGTTTGCTAAACTGGGCGATCCGGAGAGATGGCCGAGCGGTTGAAGGCGCCTGACTCGAAATCAGGTTTGGGGGTGACCTCAACGGGGGTTCGAATCCCTCTCTCTCCGCCAGAAACATACCCAAACCCCTGAGAAATCAGGGGTTTATTTATTGACCTAAATTCACCCCATACATGGCCCCATACATTTAGGTGCCGTTGGTGGAGTGGATTAGCCCGACCCTTCACCCCCTCCTGGAGGGGGGTCCCTGGGTGGTACGCTGGGGTCCCCTTCCATGCCCGCCGCAGCGGAGGTGGGGGCATGTTCACGCGCAGGCAGAGGAAGCCGCCAAAGGGCGGGCATCGATCTGAACTGGTCCGACTGATGGACGAGGCCAAGGCCGGCCTCGAGGCTCACGGGACCGTCCGGATGGAGGCGAGACGCTGGGTGGAAGCGGCGAACCTTTACCTCACCTTGCAGCGATGCTGCCGTGCGGTAGGGCCGGAGGAGACGCCGCCGTGGCTGGTGGAACACCTCGTCGCCGAATTCGGCTGGGTTCCCCGCTGGGAGGACGAGGCCCTGGTGCTGGAACTTCCAGGGTGGAAGGCGCCGGCCCCGTGGATCGTGGCAGTTCAGCCGAGCCTCTTCGACTAGGAGACAGGCAGGATTAGTTCGGGGCCAGCCATGCCTGGATGATGCGGTAACTCATTCCCTCGCCGCTCTTCTGGTCGAAGAAGTCGGAGAGGGTTTGCCACTTGATCAAATCTGGGGGGGAGGATGGTGGCTGGAATCCGCCCAGAGGTTAGCGTTCTTTGAAGGGTCCTCGACCCCGCCAAGGAACATATTTAGCTCGGCTACTTAGGCTGTGGCGGCGTGTTCAACAATCGGTAGTAGTACTCGCCGGTTGATTCCAACTTCTCTACAAGGAACCCGGCGTGTTTCCCATTCTCGTCGTAGCTAGCAACCCGGTAAGCGTTAATCACTCCAGTTGAGGTATCCAATACCCAGAGGAAGTTTGTGTATGCGCTGTTGGATGTTCCAGCTGGAGGTTGAATCGCTACATACCGTCCGATTGGAGGTGGGGGTATTGGTGCCGGGAAGGCGGGCAATGGCTGTGGGGTTGGTTGCTTCTTTGCTTGGGGCCATGCGGGTGAAGCGGCAAACGCCATGGCTAGAATTGCAGGGATGATTCTCATTCCACCTCCTCAAGCGCCCGTATGGGTCGGACCCGCTGGTTACAATGTGCCTGTTTAGAACAGATGGAAGACCTGGCCAATTTAGACCTGACGTTCGGCCGCTGGCATGTGCATCATCCTCAAGGATAAACTGGTCCTAACTTCCCTTTTATCGCTAAAAACCCATCATGCTTGTTGTGCCACTGTCTATATTCCGGATTTATCCATTCAATATATTTCAATATTTTATCGTGAATATCAGTAACTGCAGCGGCACGAAATACGGGTTCGTGATGGAAAACGCGATTCCTAAAATTCCTGACTGCCTCGAGATCTTGAAGGACCTCACGCCTCTGTATTGGGGTCACGGCAAATGGAAAGACCACGTTGAGCAGACCCTTATGCCAAAGGGCGTGTTCCAAGTGCCCCGAAAACATTGATGTCCAGAAGGAAAAGGTTAATTCTGCAATTAAACGATTGGGTTCAATCGATTTCGACTGTCTTAATAGGTCATCCTTTGCAGATGAGACCTTGCCTAGTTGCCAAGAGGTCAGCCCAATTTTGGGGTGGTCAAACCAATTCTCTCCCCAAACAGGAGCTATCGAACTGTGGAGGGCATTCCTTAGCGCTACCTCGAGATTCTGAATTGGGACAAACATACGCTCAGATATAATCTGATTCTTACGGTATAGCTTAAAAGCTAGATCTGCGTCATTTGAGCATGCGGCATAGTATCTCTCGAAGCGAGGGAATGAGAGGGTGGTGATTAATTGTCTCTTGCCTTTCATTCCCACCGTCCTATGCTTGATTTGCACGCTTGGAAGGTCCTAGGCCGCAAGGTATGTCCTCCAAGTTATCCGAGTAGTCCTTCGAGAGGCCACCGAAAGGTGGCCTCTCCTGCTTACTGCAGTCATTGAGTCGGCACTCAAACGCGCTGCAGTATCAATTCCGGCCCATCGTTCTGGACATTACCCACCGCCGGACTCACAGGATAGGCGGCCATCAGTTCCGTGGGATATGGCACCAGAAGGGGTTTGACCTCCCGTGTTTGCGCGGCGGGGTCCAACCACAGGGACCAAGCCTCGCGGGGAAGGATGACGGGCATCCGGGGTTTCTTATTGTGGATCTCAGCCAACAACTCGTTCGGCTCCGTGGTGATGATGCAGGCACTGATCATCACTTCACCGTTAGGGCCCGTCCAGTCCTCCATCAGTCCAGCGAATGCGAAGAATCCGCCCTCTTTGGGGTAGATGTAGAAGGGCTGCTTACCCGCTTCTTCCTCCTTCCACTCATAGAAGCCGGAAGCGGGGATGATCACCCGCTTTCTCTTGAAGGCATTGCGGAAGGTTGGAAGCTCTGTCAGGGTCTCGGCCCGAGCGTTGAAGGGTTTTCTAGATTCCTTCGGATCTTCCACCCATGCCGGGATTAGGCCCCAATACGCCACGTCAGCCACCCGTTGGTCCCGTTCTGGCCGGACGATGACAATGTATTGGCCGGGGGCGATGTTGTAACCCCGCTTGATGGTGAACCCTGGGGGCACCATGCCGAAGGCTTCAGCTAGGCTCTTGGCGCTGAAGGTGAAGGTGTAGCGGCCGCACATACCGCAAGGGTAAGCCAACTTGGGTCAGCGTCTAGCAACGTAGACATCTACTTTCACTTCAGGGTGCTCCCCCCTAGCAACAGACTCCAGCCAACCACGGGTCACCGCGATGATCTCAGCGTAGAAGGACTCCCCCACCCAAATGTGCCTTGTGGCGTTCAGGGCCCCCTTCTCGTCAAGGAAGGGGGTTGGGCCACTCTCGAATTGCTGGATCCCGAACCCCTCAAGCCGGACCAATCCAGCCTTGACCCTCAACACCCAGAATTTCTTGTTGGGTGATGGGGTTCCCAGTCGCTTGCCAGGCCTACCTGAGCTCATGCTGTCCCCGCCTCCTCTTAATGCCGGAACAATTTTGCAATTTCTTGGTTCCTTCTCTCCCTAGCCATTTCCTCTCGGAATTCCTGCAATTCGGTCGAGGTTTGGTGGACGGTCAATTCGATGTCCTGAAGATCAGAGGTGGTAACTAGATTGGACTCGATTCGGTGAAGCTTGACCATCGCCCAGATGCACCAAATCGAGAGCAGGACTGATCCCCAATTCGCCTTGAGGAAGATGAGGGCCTTCTTCATCATGCGGCCTCCTTGTGTTTAGGGCTTTGGCGGTGTCCAACGAATTCCAGCGTAAATCCCTGGATCAAGCGGCTAGCAACCGTTAGAGATGTTCGGCCGACATGCGGGCAAGGCGGGAACCGTCGCCGGGTTGGAGGTAGCCTATTCCAGGTTGGCCGGATGGATCGGGCGTTGCCGATCCAGTTCCGCCTGCGCTTCCATCTCCGCCCCGATCTGTTCCCAAGTCTTGTTCTTGAGCAAGGCGGGAACCCGAGAAGTCTTCGAACTCTCGTTTGGGGGCGGTTCAGCGGATACCAGCCGCGATTCTCTCTCGGCCCGTACTCGCTCATCAATTGCTACACCTTCAAGACGGGCGTCCTCATCCAAAGAGATGGTCGGCCAATACATAGGTTCCTGATCCATATAACCCCTTCCAGGCTAGATAGTGGGGCCACCCGTGGCACCCACCCGCGCCACCTCGATGTCAATCACTTCCCTGAAGATTGACTCTTCCACTCTCTCCATCGCCCTCATGAATTCCCAGTGATCCTGGGCTGCAGCAGCCTCTATGAGTTGTCGATGTCGGATATCACCGTCTCTAGCCGAAAGGAGCCGCCATGGGTGCGACACGGCCCAATCAGGATGAGCCTGGAGAAATCGGGCTTCAGTCGGTCCCGGATCGGGTATCGGCTCAAAGGGGCCCCATATCCAATCCGGGATCGTCCGCACATTCGCAGAGCTTCCGGTGTCCCCGCTATTGGTTCCGGCGATCCGCCTCATCTGCTCCCGGATCTTGGCAAGGCGCTCCACCAGGGTGAGGCCCAGCGGGTTTGAGTTGTCTTGCGACTTGCCTTCCGGGTCAGGCATACGCGCTCCAGGCTCATTGTAGGGGGGTCGATTGGACACGCCATGACAAAACAGAATTGGAGGGGGCCAGTTCAAGGGCTCCCCCCAACCTTCAGCCGAGACATTTAGGGCTTTTGATTCCCTTGCTCATCGACCAGGCCCTTTGCCCTCGCTTCAATCCAGAGCTTACTTAGTTCTAGTGGGGATGGCGCTGGGCGACCGAGGGCCTTCATCTTTGCGTTCATAATGTCTATGAAAGCTAGGGGAACTGGTTTAGACCTCACGGCCTCGAAGAGTGGCGCTCGATCATTCCAATCTCCAGGCACGAAGTTCTTTTGGAAGGCATTCTCTGGCTTCGTCACAACACTAACCAACAGCTTCCGAAGGATCTCCTCCTTACGTTCAGGGCCGAGAACCTTACCCGTCGCCTGCTGCTCGTACCTGATAGCGTCCAGAGCCTGGTCCCGCAAGGAACCCAGCTTCGCCAGGTCTTCTTGCGCCAATGCCCCCTTGGTCTTCAGTCCGTACTCACCTGCAATGTCACGGAATGGAATGTCGTTCAGGGTGTTTGCTTTAAGGGTTTCAAGATCCCCCGCAGCCTTACGCTTCATCTCCATGAGTTTCATGGTGTAGTCCGCGCCGAGCGTTCCCGTCATCGAGGCGATCTGAAAATCCGAGAGACTGATCAAGGACGCTGGATTATCCAAAATATCCATGAAGGTTGCGAACTTAGCAACCCGGGTAGCCGGATCGCTCTCATTCCGCTTGGAGTAGCTTTCCCACTGAACCCGAAGCTCATTCCGCTCGGTCCCATTCAGGGCTGACCACTCGGGCGTTCGCATGATGTCGGGCATGGACCGGGACCGCTGATTCGGGAGTGTCGGGAACCGCATGTCCCACAGCTTCCCAGTCACCTCCTGGATGGCCGCAGTCTGGGCCGTCCTCTTCACAGAGAAGCGGTGCTCCAGTTCCGACTGAAGGGCCTTCTGGCCATCCACATTGCCTTTGAACGCTTCGCGGGCCATGGCGTCCTGCTGATCAAGGGTGAGGCCCCGGGCCTCGATCTCGTCTGCCTTGGTCTGAACGTCATTCGCCAGGGCGGCCTGCTGGATCTTCCCTTCCATGACGATGACAACTCTTCGGTCCAGGCTGTCCCTATGGGCATCGAAAAAGACCTGGGCGCCTTGAGTGTTGTTCCGCTGGAGGAGCCCCTCCAAGACGATGGAGTAGGCCGAACTCTTGGCCTCGAGTTGCCGAGCCTGGCGCATATCTGGGCCTTCTCCGAGCCAGTCTGAGAGCTGCTGGGCTGCATGGACCTTCCGAGCCACGCTCTGATTAATGGTGTCGAACTGGATCCGGCCATCTTGGGAGAGCCCATTTTGGGTGATGTTCTGATCCTCGACCGCCGAAACCCCGGTATAGGTGTCCTTGGCAACAACAGCCGATTCCCGGGTCTCGTGCTGTTGCACATGACCACCAAACTCCAGTCGGAATCGGGCGGCCCCAGTTCTATAGACTTCCAGGGCGTGTCCTGAAAGCCCCATGCCGGTCTCCGTCACAGCAGCGTCGAACCGTCCAAGAGCCGTTTCGTGCAGGGACTTTCCAGGAGCACCCCCATAGGCTTCAGGATCGAAGGCCTTTTCTCCGTTCAGGGTTTGCACCCATTGGGTGTATTCCTGCTGCTTCTCACGGAGCTTGGTGAGGGCCCCCTCACCCTTGATGGTTCCCGCCTCCTGGATGATCTGCCCAAACCCTTCCGCCGCGTGCTGAAGCCCTTGCCCCACAACGCCAGGATTTGGAGCCATACCGGGGTTGAGCCGCGCAGCTTCAAGCGGGGCGTTTCCTACCTGTGGGGAATCGTATCGCTGGATCGCCATCACTCGACCCCACGTTCAAGTTTTGACGAGAGGACGATCATGTCTCGCAAGGTGTCTAGTTCCGCCATGACAGCAGAAAAGGGGACGACGCGAGATCCATCCCCTGGCAGACCGTAGCTCTCGGCGGCAAGGTCCAGTTGTGCCTCACTGATTGGGCCGCCCGGGTAGAAAGCCAGGTTGACTAGAAGATCAAAAATCGCACGCGTGACCGTGATTGTTTTGATTCGGATAGGGAAGGTGTTCGTATCACCCATGAGGGCTCCGGTGGCTGGATATCCCAGCAATATGAGGAATAGATGGCCCTGGAAGCGGATACTCCCGGGGCCAGACGGTTCAAAGACGGACGGTAAACGACTGGGTTTCAGATGGCTGATTCAACAGCCGCCTAGCTTCGCGAAGATTTGCGCGGTAATAGGCTTGAAGGTGGTGAGGAAGCTTTGGGTCAGCTAAGGCAGCTTCGGCGCGAGCCTCCAAAGCCAGTGCGAATTCATGGGTAAGAGATTCGCCATCCATGGTTCGCCCTACTTCTTCGAGCCGTAATGGTGGCGAAGGTGAAGCCCCACAAGTTCATTTACCGCACTCTGGGTGAGGCCCAGCTTTCGGAACTCTGCCGAGAACGCGTCCTGGGCACTCAGATCGTGGACTAGGCCGAGGTGCTCAAACTCCGGCGGAATCTCATACCTGTATTCACCCGGGGCCCCCTCCATGGAGGGATACATCGCCTTGGCGGTATCGCTAGGTTCAGTGGGAGGTTCGGCGGGGGTTGGGTTCGGATCGGACTGCGGGGCAGCGGGAGCTGGTGTGGCGCTCATGGATGGATAGAAATCGTTCATGGTTTCTCCGTATGGGCCGGGATACCGGCAAGGGAGGGTTATTTGGCGGAGGTGGCCCGGATTTGGTCGGCCTTTTCAAGCACGACCGCTTCAAGGTCTTGTTCACTCATGGCCCTTAATCGTGCCTTCCGGAGGATTTCAGCCAGTGACCCATCTGAGGGAGGGGGCTGGCGCTTGGCTCCTGCTACAAGTTCTTCGAGCGTCACTCTCTGCTCTGGGGCAATCGTGGTGGCCCGGCCTTGGTTCATCAGAGAAACCCCAAGGGCTGTGCCTTTGTTTGCTACCTCGATGTAGGCCCCGGGAAGCCGTAGATCCTCAAGTGTCGGGGTTTCGCCTAACCGTTCAGCCGCCTTCACAGCCTTTCCAGCCATGATCTCGGCAGTCCGACCGTTTAGGGTGGCAGTCGTCACTAGGCTCTGGCCCAGGTCCTTGAGTTGATCGGCCAAAGTCCTTACGGAAATCATTTCGGAAATGGGCAGCGCCTCAACTTCGCGCTCAACGTCAGCTAGCCTGGTTGCTACTTCTCGAACCATTGTGGCTTTTTCCGAAAATAGCTCAGAGAAGCGAGATCGGCTAACCCGGAACTCCCCGCACAAGCTGGCTGGGGTTTCCCCCAGTGCCAGCCTGCGGAGAATCTCGGCCCGGTCCCTGTCAGACAGCTTGGAGGGCCGCCCCCGGCCCCGTTTGGGGGCTTCGGGTCTGCTCACTTGCCCCCCTTGGCACGAGTCCGTGTCTTGCCCAGCACAGCCTGCCGGCGGGATTCACGCCAAGCATTAAAGCATTGGAGGCATTCGGGGCAGCTGTGATCTAAGCCATCTTTATCGTATGCCACCCAACCCTCAGGGAGCATGGTCCCAACCTTTTCCCGGCGGCAGATGCTGCAGGTGTATGTGAACTGCGAGGCCCGGATACTCACAGTTCCACCCCATACTTCGCGAGCAGGTCGGTCCTGTATTCGGCGTGGCGTTCTTTCTGTTGCGGGATATTGCGAGCCAACCATTCCTCCCAACTGGGGGAGCTAGCACCAGCCGGAGTGCCGATAGACACGGAGGCGAAGCACCGATTCAATAGTTCGATCATCTCCATCGGGATGGATTCACGTTCGACCTCAACAATTCGCAGACAGAATTCGCGCAAAGCGCTATCGACGTCGCGGTCACTGGGGTCTTTGGGTGCAACTAGGTTCCGGCGGACCTGGACCATCGCCTTTGCATCTTCGAAGGCAGCACGAGCCTCCCTTAGTTCCCGGAGAACGGGCGCTTCATCCCCACCAGCGGTAACGGTGTCTTGAAGCCTTATCATGGCGTCCTTCACGGCATGATCGGCGTGTACAAGAGCCTGCTCGGCGGCCGCCCCAAGCGCATTGAAGGAATTGAACTTTTCAAGGTTCGTTTCGAACTCGGCCTTGGCCTCGTGGTATTTGGCCCGCAGCTTATCCAGCGAAGGAGGAGGGGGAGGTGGCGGGGGAACCACTTCCGGCCTTGCGCCCCGCCTCATGTGCTCAATGAAGGTAGTGGCCCCGTCTCCAGGGACAATTACTGAGGCTGGCTCGGCTTTCAGGCGGTCAAGAAAGGTTTCAGGTTTTGACATCTGCTCTCCATGGGGCCGGGTCTAACCGGCAAAGGAGGTTGTGGGGAGGTGGTCAGGCAGTGCCGCCACCGGGGATGGGATGGCCGAAATCAATCCGGTCATACCCGAGAAGAAGTTCAGGAGGGATGCCAGCCGCTTCCATGGCCTCGGCTTCTACCGCCATGAGGTCTAGGTCCATCGGGCCGTTTAGATGGGTTGTCGGCGCAGGAATGGCCAACGGAACCACGTTAGGGGCGAAGATCTCGCGCATGGCTCCCCAGGCTCCGGTTGGATCGGGCTTCCGGAACTGGAGAGGTAATGAAGCCCCGCGCTTGAGTCCTGCGGAAGGCAGTTTCTTGGGGGTCATGAAGCCCTCTGCGAGAGATGAAACGGTTTTAGGCCTTCGATCCAGGTAAAGGGGTTTGGCTCGATCAAGCGGCGCACCATGGCCGCCCCATAAAGCCCAACCAGGTCCGCCTGGCGAACGTTCGAGGTCCAGATGATCGGGAGTTCGGCCCGATACCGACTGTTGACGATGAAATCGAGGTGGGACGCGCCATAGTCCTGCGAATAGTCGCCCTTGATCCGCTCTCGTCCGAGGTCATCCAGGACCAGAAGATCCGCCCCGGCGAGGTATTCAACACGATCCTCGGCACCGCGGAGCGCATGGGATCGGAGCCAATGAACCTCATCGGGCCAACTTGACCAGCGCACCCTAGGAAAGGGTTTTCCATCCTCCGCTTGCCGCCGGATGGACGGCACAATTACCCGCTCCGAGTACTGAACCAGGGCATGGACGATGGCGGCAGCAATAGCTTGGGTTTTGCCGACACCAGTATTTCCACCTACCCCGAACCCAACATTCAAATGTCCATCAAGAAGCTGATTGGGAATGGCCTCCAAAATGGGGCGGGGGATCTTGGTGAGGTCGGCAGTGGCTTCCCTCCGCTGCATCCCGTTTCCATCGGCCCGAAGCCGTTCGAGAATCCAGTCTTCTCGGATCTTCCGGAATTCAGCCACCGCCTCAGCACGCCGGATCACCTCTCCACACTTCCAGCACGCGCCCTGGTGAATGGCGTCCTGATGCTCGGGGATCTGGCAGACCTCAGGCATGGATCACCCGCTCTGGGAAATCCCACCCGCTGTCTACCTCGGCCCTGTGTGCAGGTCCTTGCCCAGCCTTTCCTGCTATCGGTTTCTCGGCGAATTCCTGTGCCTTGCCTGGTCGCAAGAGGTAGTCAATTGAGATGTAGCCACCTTTCCCCTTCCAGTAGGGATCGCTTGCAATCTGGGCCACGGCCTTCTGGAACGTCTCCACGAAATCAGGATCAGCCTTTAGGCGTTTCTGGATCTCCCTTGATCTGTCTGTGGAATCTGCCAGCTTCAGGCATTCACCAAAGCCAAGGGGGGCCAATGCCTTGTTCCAGGCGGCCTGGCACTGGTCACAGGCATCTCGGAGAATCGGATCCTTGGAAGGTTTGGGCGCTGGAGAGGGTACTGGTTCCAACCTAAGTACAGGCTTTTCCTGGTCAGGGAATCCTTGAACCTTAAACCTTAAACCAGGACCCTCTGTGGACCCTGGAGCCTCACCCGAGGCACCCTCAAGCTCCCCTCCAGGCACCCTAGAGGGGTCCTCCTGGGTGCCTTTCCCTTTTCCCCTCTTGGCACCATTGATGGCGGCCTGGGCCAGGGATGCTTCCGCTTCCTCGCGCATCTTCAGACCGAAGGCATGGCCGGTAAGCATTGGCGAAGGCTGACCCTCCTTGAGTGGGACTCCGTTGGTTCCCCGGTAGAAGCCAGTCACGAATTGGGCCTTCTCCTCATCGGTGTCCAGCCCTGCGTAGGCGTGGTTAAAACCATCTGAGTTGAACCTCATCGACCACACCCGGGGCATCAGTCCTCCCCCATGGTTGGGAGACCCTCTTGAAGTCTCCCGGCAGCTTTGCGCCTATCGGCCATTTCAGGAGGCCTGGCGAAGGGGAAGCCCCTGAAGCCATCGCTCCGCCTCGTCCCGGGGCACCAGCGTAGCCCTGCCGCACTTGCGGGGGAAAAGCCGCAATGCCTTGATCTCAGCAAAGGCCCTGGTCCTGCTGATACCGGCCCACGCGGCGAACTCGGGAACAGTAAATGCACCCTTGAGGGTGTCGGGTTTGGTGGCTTCCATCTTGGATCTCCTTGGGCTGTTGGGATGGTCAATCCAATCCCATGTCATCCAAGGTGGTCCCAGAGAAGCCGTTTTCTAACCCCGGTTACCTAAGCAAATTTGCCAAGGTAAGGGGATAATGCCTTTCAAAATATAGGGATTTGGCGCTCGGTAGTTGGAGCAAGTTCCGCATAATCGTCGGCCAATCCAGGAGACCTGTCCCCGCTTGCTGCCCAATGAATCAACTCAAAACACTCTGAAAGCGGACCACGCTTTGATGAGCTGATAGGCAGGGATAGAACCTGGAGTATTGAGCGGAGTTCCACAATCAGACTGCGTTTTGCTTCCGTACCATCAACATCGCAGGGGCCGGACCTCTTCCCCCCACGATCCTTCGGTGTCCCGGAGACCACCTCGCTAGCGGAACCTTCGATTAACTCGAGCGCCCGAATGGAGGCGGGGTGAAGGAATAGAGTGGCGACCTTACTCACATTGGTTTGGGACGAAACCATGAACCCTTTCAATTCAGGCGGGTCGGGTGCACGTCGGAATAATTCAGCGCTTAGTTTCGCCCGAACGGGAACAGATAGTTTTTCTAGTGCTGTCTTGAATTGTTCTACGGCTTTCCCAAGCTCCCCTAGTTCCTTGCGGATTTCGGCGTTCCGGGGGCCATTGCCCCACTCCCGGAGGTTGTGTCGGTGCCTAGAAGATAGCGCTTCTGCGAACAACCTAGAGTCTTCTTTATCGAATCCGTATTTCTGAAACCAAGCAGCCAGTTCTACCAGTGCAGTTTGGTTCAACCCGTTCATTTGATTCATGTAAATTCCGGACCACGCCCACATCTGCTCCCATACGTAACCAGATGGAATGTCTCTGCGCTTTACTTTTGGTTTTACCACTCAGCACCCCACCGATGCCCCACAAAGGAGGCGCGGCAACTGGTGTGGGACCAGCGTTCGGGAGCTACCCTAGCCGCGCCTGTTTGAATCTTAAGAGGCCGTTGCCAGCTTGCCCAGTTCCGCCACCAAGCGTGGGATCTCTTCCTGTGCCTTGGCTTGAATCTCTGGGTCATCACTAGCCAGGTTTTTCTTGATGACAGATACAGATGTGTCAGCCAGGAGAGTCATAGTCCCGACTATTTTCTCGGGGGTGGGATGTTCAAAGGCATTCTTAACCCTGGCCTCCTCTGCCCGCTTGGCCCTAATTTCTTTTTTCCGTTTGGTCACTTCCTTGGGAGCCAGGGGCTTGTCCCAGTTCGGATCATCCATTTCCGCCACACACTCCATAAATGTTTCCAGTGACGGGCAATGGCCAAGGTCTCGGATCGGATCCATGGCCCGTTCTCTCCGGGCGGCCTCTTGTTCGGCCTTCCAAAAAATCCCCTTAAGGAAGGCCATCCGCTCTCGCAAGAGTTGCTCAAACAAATCGTCATCGATATTCCAGGAGGTCCAGCGAGGGTGCTTAGGGGGGAGCTTGGCCCAGACGCGGTCAGCACCAATCACTGGGTAAGCCCACTCGGCCAGGGCTTGAAGGGCTGACCTTGGAACGGTGACAAAATCACTATTGTTAGTGGGAGCGGTAGGAACTTTTGATTCGGGACTCCGGGCCATGTTGGCTCCATGAGAGTGCAGGGCACGGCCCTGCGGGTTGAGTTATCCGACCTCAGCACGGATCGGGATGACGTTTTCAGATTGCGGCTCGCTTGGCTTGGCACAGTAGGCTGCCCACGAATTCATGAGCAACTTCCGCTTCGCCAGCTGTGTGCCACGCGAGTACGCGGCCTCGGCTTTGTCCTTCAACTGGTGGGCAAGGGCATTTTCGATGACCTCCCTTGGGAAGTTGGAGCACTCGCCAGCCCAATCACGGAAAGTTGACCTGAACCCATGGGGCACAGCCTTCTGTCCCTTTGAGTCCTGCCAGGCATCTTTCCCTTCGGCGGCCCTCTTCTGATTCATGCGCCAGATGACTCGCAGCATCACCGCGTCCGAGAGCGCCTCACCATCAGAATTGCAGAAGATTCGGTTGTGCCTTTCGCTGATAAGGCCCCTCACGATCTCCACCGCCCGGGGGCAGAGGGGAACCGTGTGCTCCTTCTCCGCCTTCATGCGCTCCGCCGGGATTGTCCAGATAGCGCGGTCGAGGTTGAACTCCTTCGGATCGGCTCCAAGGGTTTCGTTGGTCCTTGAGGCCGTAAGGATGAGGAACTCCAAAGCCTTAGCGCCCGCCCCGTGCTGAGTCCTCAATTCAGCCGTGAATGCGCCAATCTGCTGGTAGGGAAGCGCAGGATGATTCTTCTTCTTCTTCACCTTTGAAGTTGGGGGAAGGATCTGATCCAGATTGTTCTTCCACTGGGCCGGGTTGGGGCCTTTCCGGCGGCCATGAACGGTGGCCCAGGCCAACACGGCCTCGATTCGCTGGCGGACTCTAGACGCGGTTTCCGGCTTTGTGGTCCAGATCGGATCCAGCACCTTCTTCACCAGCGCGAGGTCGATGATGGCCACGTCCAGCGGTCCGATGACGGGGCTCGCATAGGTCTCAAGGGTGTTCTCCCACTGGGCTAGGTGTTTCTCGTTCTTCCATCCACCCTTCCGGTCCTGGATACACCCCTTTGTCGCCTGGTCGAATGTCATGACCTTCGCGGCCTCGGCCTTCAGCCCCGCCCGCTTTTTCTCGATCTCCGTCTTTGGATCAATACCCTCGGCGAGCATTCCACGCAGCTCGGCGGCCTTCACCCTGGCCCTAGCCATGGGCACATCAGCAAGGGGCCCTAGACCAAGCTCAACGGGCTTTTTTGTGACTCGGCTCCGATACCGGAAGCACCAACTCTTAGAGACCTGATTGGCGGGTGTTCTCGCCTTCTTGTCTGCGCTCCCCTGAGCCCTGCGAGTGATCATCAGGTACAGACCGCCGCCATCAACCAGATACCGCCTCTTCTGCGAAGGCTTCAGCTTTGAATTGGCCACCTCGACGGCACTGAGGAGATCTCTTCCACGCCCCATGTCGGCTCTCCAAATCAGGGTGCATACCCATGCCTATACCCATACAATAGGTCCGGCTGGGACGGAACGCAATGGGACTTTGTAGAATTATTTTTGATGAAACTACATTTTTTGCTTCAATTGCCTAATCCTAGGTTGAACCCAGTGGAATCCCGTGGAGTATTGGTTCGGCGGACTCTCTCTCCGCCGCCTGATCGTGCTCCGCCGAACGGCGAGATGAATCAAGCTCCGGGATTCCCTCCGGGGCCACGGCTGCGCCGTGTCCCCTCCGGCCGCACGAATCGCTGGCACGCCGCTTTACGGCCTCGACAGCCCCCCGGGCTGTCGAGGCCTACGGCTACCTGCCAGCGATTCAGTGACTTCGAATCGCTCTCTCCCCGCCACGGAGAAGCCGCCTTTCGGCGGCTTCAGTGGCGGAGAGAGAGGGATTCGAACCCGCAGAACCGCTGCCGAAGCTCCTCTGATCTCAGAACGCGCCGCTAGCCTTCAGTTCCAGGTAGCGGTTGACGAGGGCGGTGGGGAGCTTGGCGGGGGTTACGTCCAGGACGCGGGTGCCGCCGTGGAGGACGTGCTGGAAGAGCGTTCCGCGCCGGGCCATGTAGTCGTGGGCCACCGCATGGTCGAGGGCGGCCTCGAAGCCGGTCACGGGCTGGGAGAGGAACTCGTCGACCACGCCTTCCCGGAGGTTCGCGAGCAGCACCAGGTGGCGGCTGCGGAGGAGGTCCAGGGCGGGCAGCAGGGTGGCGTCCTCCTCGTCCCGGAGGTTGGTCAGCAGGATGACGAGGCTCCGCTTCCGGAACTGGCGCAGGAAGGTCTCGGCCGCCGCGAGGTAGTCCGGGGCATGGGTGGTGGGCTGCACATCGAAGAGTTCCTGGAAGAGCCGCTCGAGGGTGGCGAGGCTCTTGTGGGGCGCCACGGTGCGCGGACGGTCCTCCGCGAAGGTGGCCACGCCCACCGCGTCCCCCTGCTTGAGGGCCACGTAGCCCAGCAGGAACAGTGCGTTGAGGGCCTGGTCGAAGTGCCCCAGCTCCCGGCCATCCAGGCGGTCCAGCGGGCTCATGCGGCGCCCGCAGTCCAGCAGGAAGACCACCTGCTGGTCCCGCTCGTCCTGGTACTCGCGGCAGATGAGCTTCCGGCTGCGGGCGCTGGCCTTCCAGTCCACCTGCCGGATGGTGTCGCCCTGGCGGTACTCCCGCAGCTGGTGGAAATCCAGCCCTTCGCCGCGCCGGGGGCGCTTCAGGATGCCGAGCATGGACAGCCGCTGGTCCGTGGCCAGGAGCGCGTATCGGGCCACGGCGGCAAAGTTCGGGAACACCTTCACGGGGAAGGCGGCCGGCAGCTTCAGCGTCCGCGCCCAGAGGCCCAGGCCGGTGGTGACGCGCACCTGGATGGGACCGAAATTCCGGCGGCCG
The DNA here is from genome assembly GCF_022808935.1 of Geothrix sp. SG200. Taxonomy (GTDB): domain Bacteria; phylum Acidobacteriota; class Holophagae; order Holophagales; family Holophagaceae; genus Geothrix; species Geothrix alkalitolerans. The sequence continues at coordinate 618,353 of NZ_JAKZFR010000001.1, read as the reverse complement.
CGGGCGGCGGGACGGACCTGGTAGGCCTGGTCGAGGAACCCGCGCGCCGGAAGCGCATGGTGCGAGGGCAATCCCCGGCTTTCGAAATCTGACGGGTGATGATCGAACCATTCGACCTGGAGCCTGAAGGGAGAAGGATTCCGCAGCCGCAGCCGCACCTCCCGCCACTCGCCCAGGGCGAGGCTCCCGGGCACCTCCCGCTCGCCGGTCAGTCCCTTGGGCCAGAGGGAGAGGATGAGGTCGATGGACAGGGCGGCGAGCAGGATCCAGCCGGCGGCCCGCCACGCGGGCATCACCCGCGCCCACACCGAGGCGGCCAGCCCCAGCAGGGTCCAGGCGCCCAGCAGGCGCAGCAGGCGGAGGGTGGGGATCATGCGCGGGGGGCCGGGACCTTGGCCAGGAGGGCCAGGAGGAGATCGTCGGAGCCGAGCCCCTCGATCTCCGTCTCGGGGCTGCGCTGGATGCGGTGGCGGAGCGCCGGGAGCGCCATGGCCTTCACGTCGTCCGGCGTGGCGAAGTCGCGGCCTTCGAGCAGGGCCTGGGCGCGGGCCGTGCGCACCAGGGCGATGGCGCCGCGGGGACCGGCGCCGAGGGCGATGCCCGGCCATTGCCGGGTGGCCCTGACGATGCGGACCGCGTAGTCCAGGACCGCGTCATCCACGCGGACCGTGGCCGCCAGGCGCTGCAGCTCCAGCACCTCGGCCGCCGCCATGAGCGGGCGCACGCCATCCACGCGGAGGGCGTCGCCGACCGCACCGGTGGTGACCTGGCGGACCAGGGCGACCTCTTCCCCGGCTTCCGGATAGTCCATCCTGACCTTGAGCAGGAAGCGGTCCAGCTGGGCCTCGGGCAGCGGGTAGGTCCCCTCCTGCTCGATGGGATTCTGTGTCGCCAGCACCATGAAGGGGGCCTCCACGGGCAGGGTGCGGCCCTCCAGGCTCACTTGCTGCTCCTGCATGACCTCCAGCAGGGCTGCCTGGGTCTTGGCCGGGGCGCGGTTCACCTCGTCCGCCAGGAGGAGGTTCGTGAAGACTGGTCCCCGCCGCAGGTGGAACTGCTCGCTCTTCATGTCCCACATGGCGTGGCCGGTCACATCGCTCGGCATGAGGTCCGGCGTGAACTGGATGCGCGCGAAGGCTCCCTGGAAGGTCGTGGCCAGGGCTCTCACCAGGAGCGTCTTGCCCAGGCCGGGAACACCTTCCAACAGGACGTGCCCGCCGGCGAGGAAGGCAGCCAGCACCTGATCCACCACGGGTCCCTGGCCGACCAGGGCACGGTGGATCTCGGTCCGGAGGGCTTCGGTCTGTTCGGCGGCCCAGGAAATGCGGGCGGGATCGGGGGAGGCGGAGGGCGTCGTCATGGGGAATCCTGGGATGGAAGGGGAAGGCGGTTCAGAGGCGCTGGCGGAGCCGTTCGAGCGTGACCAGATCCTGGGCGAGCTGATGGGTGGAGGCGCCGGGCCGGTCATCGAGGGCGGCGCCGATGGCGTCGGGATTGGCGCCCGTGGCCTGGGCCAGCCACTCGGCCTTCGCCCCGAGGTCCAGGGAGCCGAAGGCGGGATTCCGCCGCTGCGCCTGCTTCACGAGGGCCTCCCGGGTCCGGGCCACCAGGACCTCACCCGCCCCGCCCCGCCACACCAGCCGCGCGCTGGCGGCCAGATGCTCCAGCAGAGAGCGGCGCCGGGGCAGGGGCTCCGGCAGCAGCGGCCCGAAGCGCGGCCAGCCCCGCCAGGCCCAGGCTGCGACCAGGAGGAGCAGGGCCAGCATGGGCTCCTTGGCGTGGGACCACAGCCAGGTAAAGAGGGAGAGCTCGACGGGACGGGACCAGACCACCACCGTCCCCTGGCCCGGCTGGAGCGCGAGGAGCCGCTCCAGGTAGGCGGCGTGGTCGAGGTCTGCCAGAGAGCGCCGGTAGACGAAGTTCAGGTCCGGGGTGAGGGAGAGGCGTCCCTGGCCCTCCTCCCGCGTGAGCAGCACGTACTGGCCCTCATGGCCCAGGGTGTAGTCCCAGGCCTCCGGGTGATCAGGCACCAGGCGCCAGCGGGCGGTCCGCCGCAGCCGGTAGGGCACTTCGCCCTTGTGGAACGTGTCGGTGCCGATCTGCTGGCCCGGCGCCAGGATATCGAGGCCGTCGGGGCTCGCGTCCCGGAGGGTGACCCCGATGGCCTTGTGGAAGGCCGCCAGGCCGCGGGCGTCGTTGAAGGGCCCGGCCGTGCCATCGGTCAGCAGGTGCCCGCCGCGCTGGACCCAGGCCAGCACGGCCTCGATTTCCGCGGGGGTCATGGGCTGGCTGAGCTGCAGGAGGATGAGCACGCCACGTTCCGGCAGCTCGGACGCCAGGAGCTCCCCGCCCTTGCGGACCACCGGCCTGCCCCCGGCCTCCAGCCACGTCTGGAGCAGCAGGGTGGGATTCTCCAGGGCCTCTCCACGGAGCCCCACCTCGATCTCCTTCGGGACGCGCCGGAAGGAATGGCGGCTCATCCAGGCGATGACGAGCCCGCCGGCCACCAGGAGCGCGAGGAGCCCGAGCAGGACGCGGCCGGCCGCCTTCATGGCCTTCCCCCGAAGGCCGCGGGCCAGCCATCGCAGAGGGCCTCGAACGCATCGCGGGTCGGGGCTTCGTTCTTGTAGGCCAGCCGCTGCCAGGTGGCGGTCAGCAGGTGGAACGCGCTTGCCGGGCCCTCCTCGAGGTGGCCCTCGGCCGCCCTCAGGCAGTCCCCTTCCGTGGCGCTGGCGGGGATCTCCATGGCCCGGCGATGCACGAGCTCGGCCAGGGCGCCCCGGTAGAGAAGGGCCAGGGCCGCCCGGGCTTCACCCCGGAGAAACAGGTTTCGGGCCGCTTCGGGCACATCGGGCGGAAGGCTCTCGGGGCGGATGTCCAGGCCGGCGACGGCCTCGGGCGCCTCCCAGGCCTTCGCCTCGACGAGGGGCAGGCCCAGCCTGTGGCGAAACCGGTACACCAGCCAGAGGACGAAGGCGAGCAGGCCCCCCACCAGCACCACCTTGCCCGCGAGCGCCAGCAGGTCCCACATGCGCTTCAGGAAATCGAGGTTCTGGGGCTTCGCGGGCTGGGCCGGCTCTTCTTTCACGAAGAAGTAGTCGAGGAGGCTCCGGAGCCACCGGGGTTCGCGGCCGGTGGGCTCGTAGCTCAGGGTGCGGACCTCCTTCGTGTGCTTGAAGGCGGGATCCTGCTCGAGGATCCGCTGGGCCCGCCGGTGCGCCTCATCGTCGGGTCGGAGCGGGCCTTCGGCCGGCCGGGGCGCTGGTTGCGGCCCGGATGGCGGGTCGGATTGCGGAGTGGCCTGCGGCGCGGCTTCGGACGCCTCGGGAGCCGGCGCCTGGGCGACCGGTTCCGGGATGGGCGCCTGGGCAGCCAGGGGCAAGGCCCAGGCCAGAAGCAGCGCCAGGGCCAGGGGAGTGGCCAGGCGGGCGGCCAGACGCCGGAAGGCCAGCTCCAGGTCCCATCCCTCCAGGTGGGTCCGGCGGTTGAGGTAGAGGCCGAAGCCCCCCGCCACGAAGAGGGGCTCCGTCAGGGTGAGCGCCAGCAGTCCGACGCCCAGCAGGAACCACTGGAAGCCCAGCCCCGGGTTGTTGAACCCATCCCACACCTGCACCCGGCTTCCCGCGGGCATCATGGCCTGGAGCAGGGCGATGAACCCCACCGCGGTGAGGAGGGTGAAGGCCCAGCCCGAGCAGGTGAGGAGGAAGCCCGTGCCGCCGCCCTTCCGGGTGAGCACCCGGGCCCGGTGGCGGTACCCGGCGCCCCGGAGCCCCTCCAGCTGGGAGACGGGCAGGACGTAGCTGCGCATGGGCGAGAGGCGCCGCCAGAGCAGGCCCGCCACCAGCCCCCGCCGGTGGACGCTCCGCCACTCCCCCAGGAAGTCCCACACGGAGGCGGGCTGGCCGAACACCGCCCGGCTGAGGACGAACAGGACGCCCCGGTCCAGCCAGGGTTTCAGCCACCAGAGCACCACGAAGATCCAGAGGGGCGTCTGGTACAGGAAGGGCAGGAGCAGCGCCAGGAGGAAGCCCAGCTGCAGTCCCCACACCCTCGCCACTGGCCGCCAGTGGGCCTGGAGGAGGCTCAGGCCGAGATCCGCCGCCTCCATGGCGGCGCGTGTTCGGGGAATGAAGCCCATGGCGCCCGGCTTCATTCGTGCCTCCGCCCGGCCAGCACGAACCACGAGGCGAGGAGGATCCAGAACAGGATCCCCACGCCCACCTTGACCTTCCAGGGCACGAGGGTGTTCGCGGACCAGAACCCCTCGAAGCAGGCGGCCAGGAAGGTGAGCGCGATGGCGCCGAAGAGGAGGCGGGAGCCCTGCCGGGCGCCCTCCCGCAAGGCCGCGAGGCGGGACCGCCGCCCCGGATGCATCAGGGCGAAGCCCATCCGCAGGCCCCCCGCCCCGCTGAGCACGGCCCCCATCAGCTCGAAGGAGCTGTGGCCGCTGATGAAGCCGTAGAAGGTGGCGGTCAGGCCCTGGTTGGTGAGGTGGGCCATCACCGTGCCCCCGTGGAGGCCGTTGAAGGGCAGGAAGAAGAGGGGGCCGATTCCGGCCAGCAGCCCCGAGGCGAAGGTCTGGAAGTCGATGCCGATGTTGTTGAGGATGTAGAAGCCGAACATCATGACGTCGCGGGTGGCGCCCATGGCGCCGGCGACGGGGGTTTTCGGATCGTACATCTGCACGTACTTGGCCGCCTCACCGGGGCTCAGCATCAGGTGCACGAGGTTGGGCTGGGCCCGCACGACCAGGAAGGCCGCGATCCAGGGGCCGAAGAACAGCAGGCTCGACACGGCCACCAGCCGCCACTCCGCCCGCACCTGCCGGGGCAGTTCGCCCCAGAGGAAGCGGAGCGCCGCCGGAACCCCCTCGCCGCGCTCGCCGTAGATCCGCTGGTGGAGGCGGAGGGCGAGCTGCTGCAGCCGCTCGACGAGGGCCGGGCTGTACTGGCGCTCCCGCGCCACGGACAGGTGGTGGCAGAGCCGGCGATAGGCCGAGGGAACCTCCTCCGCGCCCAGGGTGGCCCGCTCGTCGAGCCAGCCTCGCAGATCCTCCCAGAGAGGCCGGTTCTCCTGCTCGAAGCGCTGCTGCCTCATCGGCCGCCCCACAGGTAGCGGGCCATGCCGAGCACGGCCCTGACGCCACCCGCCCCCCGGCTGCCCGTGAGGGGGCCCAGCACGTCCGCGAGCTCCTCGCTCCGGGACGCCGTCAGGCCCGCGCTCCGCTCGGCGAACGCGAGGATCGCCGACTGCTCCTCGAGGGTGAGCGCCAGGGCGGGCGCCAGGGGCTCGGCCGCCGGAAGGACCGGGGCCTGGGCGCCGGCCTCCTCGTGCACCACGAGGGTGCCGGCCACGATGTCGCCGATGCGCTGGAAGTCCCGTGTGAGGAGGATGCTCACCAGGCCGACCGTGTAGGCCCCAGGCAGGCCGTCCACGACCCGCAGCAGGTTCCGGATGAGGCTGGGCCCCCAGCCGATGGGACGCCCATCCGTCCGCAGGACCCGCAGGTTCAGCCAGCGCTTGCCGAGGGTGCGGCCGCCCCCCAGGACCTCGAAGAAGACCGGGTAGAGCCACTGGGCCAGGAAGACCAGGATGAACCAGAGCCCCAGCCCCAGCGGCCCCAGGAAGGCGAGGGCGATCCCGGCGAACATCAGGCCCATCCACACCACGGCCTGGTCCACGAAAAAGGCCCAGAAGCGGGCCACAGGGCCCGCCGGACGGAGGTGCAGCTCGATGCCCTCGGGTGTCTCGATGGTCCGGACGGTGTCGACGGGCGGCAAGGCTAGTCGGCCACCTTGACCACGATCGTGTCGGCGATGAGGTCGTGGATGCAGCGCCGGTCATCCCGGAAGATGAAGCAGGCGTTGACCAGCGAGAACAAGGGTCCCAGCAAGGGAATCGACTCGAGCACCCACATGAGGATGATCCGCAGCCCCAGCAGCCGTCCCATGCCCACAGGCTCGCCATCGCTCCGGACGATCCGGATGCGGAGGATGCGCTTGGCGATGGTCTGCCCGTAGCGGCTGAGCCAGATGAGGTTCCAGATCATCAGGGCCAGGAGCAGGCCTCCCCCCAGCACGGCGAACACGATGAAGAACGCGGTGGGGGGCGCACCGCCGGTTCGCCGGGACAGGAAGGCGGGAATGAAGATGGCGGCCAGGATCCCGATGACGGCGAATCCGCCGCCCATGATGAGGCCGTCCAGGAGCTTGGCGCCGAGACGCGTGCCGCGGTCGGCGAGCTCCTGGGTTTCCGGATCGACAAGATCCGCGACGACCGCGGACGGAGCCTCGTACGGATTGAATTCGGTCATGGCGCGCTCGCTTGGAGGGATTCCTTAGGCTATCCAATATCCCCGGCAAACGCCTGCCAAAACAGCCTGTGTTGCGCGGAATCCGGCCTGGCCTTTCCGATCCGGAGCCGGCCCAGGGAGGCGCCCGTGAAGTGACCGCCGTCACGGGGGACCGGTGGAGGCCACCTGTACTCTGGGTGGGCACCCCTTGGAGGCTCTGTGGACGCGTTGCTCGAATCCCTCGAACCGAAGACGATCTGGTCCTACTTCCTGGGGCTGTCGGAGATCCCCCGCGGATCCAAGAACGAAGCCGCGGCCGCGGCCTGGGTGGCCGACCAGGCCAAGGCCCTGGGCTGCGAGGTGGAGCGCGACGAGGTCGGCAACGTCATCATCCGCAAGAAGGCCACCCCCGGGAAGGAAGGCCGGCCCGCCACCTGCCTCCAGGCCCATGTGGACATGGTCTGCGAGCAGAACGAGGGCACGGGCCACGACTTCCTCAAGGATCCCATCAAGGTCCGCCGTGACGGCGACCTCCTCCGCGCCACCGGCACCACCCTCGGCGCCGACAACGGCATCGGCGTGAGCGCCGCCCTGGCCGTCCTCGCCAGCAAGGACATCGCCCACGGCCCCCTGGAAGTCCTCATCACCATCGACGAAGAGACGGGCCTGACCGGCGCCAACGGCCTCCAGCCCGGCCGTCTCAAGGCCAAGTACCTCCTCAACCTCGACAGCGAGGAGGAGGGCTACCTCACCATCGGCTGCGCCGGCGGCGAGGACACCATCGCCACCCGCAAGCTCACCCGCACGGCGCCGCCCGCGGGCGCCCGCGCCTACCGCCTGAAGGTCTTCGGCCTCAAGGGCGGCCACTCGGGCATCGACATCCACGCCGGGCGCGGCAATGCCATCCGCATCCTCGCCCAGATCCTGGGCGCCCTGAAGGCGGACTTCAGCTTCGCCCTGGCCGGCATCAAGGGCGGCAACAAGCGCAACGCCATTCCCCGCGAAGCCTCGGCCCAGATCTTCCTGGATCCTGCCCAGGAGCAGGCCTTCAGGACCGCTCTGGCGGCCCACGAGGCCCACTGGCGGGCGGCTCTCGGCGCCTTCGACCCGGGCCTGCACCTGGCCCTCGAAGCCGGGGAAGGCACCCAGGCCATGTCCAGCGCCGACACCGAGGCCCTGATCCGCCTACTGCTGGCCCTGCCCCACGGCGTCGAGGCCATGAGCCCGGACATCCCCGGCCTCGTCCAGACCTCCACCAACATGGGCGTGATCGAGACCCGCGAGAACGAGGTGGAAGTGAACCTCCTCACCCGCAGCTCCATCAACGCGTCGAAAACCGCCCTCTCCGAGCGCATCGCGGCCACCTGCGCCCTGGGCGGCTTCGAGTCCCACGTCACCGGCGGCTACCCGGGCTGGAAGCCCGAACCCAAGGCCTCGCTGGTGAAGATCGTCAACGAGACCAACCAGAAGGTCTTCGGCAAGCCCCTGGAGATCATGGCCATCCACGCCGGCCTGGAGTGCGGCCTCATCGGCGAGAAGTACACCGAGATGGAGATGGTGTCCTTCGGCCCCAGCATGTGGGACGTCCATACCCCCGACGAGCACGTGAGCGTGCCTTCCGTGGGCAACTTCTGGAAGCTGCTCGTCGCCGTCCTCGAGACCGTGTAACCCGGCCATTCATGGCCCTTGGCTCAAGCCGGGGGCCATGATAACCTTGCTGCTTCCGCCCATCAGCGGAGCCACGGGAGAGTTGTCCGAGTGGCTGAAGGAGCACGATTGGAAATCGTGTAACGGTCAAAAGCCGTTCGGGGGTTCGAATCCCCCACTCTCCGCCAGAAGCGCCCCGCGAAGCGGGGCGCACGTTTTTTGGCGGAGAGTGGGGGATTCGAAGTCACAGAATCGCTGGCAGGTAGGCCCCGCCGGAGGCTGTCCAGTGGACAGCCGGAGGCGATCAGGGCCGTGCCAGCGATTCGTGCGGCCGGAGGGGACGCCGCACAGCGGTGGCCCCGGAGGGAATCCCCCAGGATCGTCCCACCTCGCCCTACGGCGGGGCGCACGTTTTTTGGCGGAGCGTGGGGGATTCGAAGTCACAGAATCGCTGGCAGGTAGGCCCCGCCGGAGGCTGTCCAGTGGACAGCCGGAGGCGGTCAGGGCCGTGCCAGCGATTCGTGCGGCCGGAGGGGACGCCGCACAGTGGTGGCCCCGGAGCGGATCCCCCAGAATCGTTCCGCCTCCACCTCCGGTGGGGCGCGCATATGCGGCGGAGCGTGGGGGATCCGAATTCACAGAATCCCCCACCTCGAACGCGCCATCATGGAACCGGAGGGCCTCGCCATGAAGGTCATGGGCATCGTCGGCTGGAGCGGCAGCGGGAAGACCAGCCTGGTGGTCGAGGTGCTGCCGCTTCTCAGGAAGTCCGGGCTGAAGGTCTCGACCATGAAGCACGCGCACCACCGCTTCGACGTGGACAAGCCGGGAAAGGACTCGTTCCGGCACCGGGAGGCCGGCGCCTCGGAGGTGCTGGTGGTGACCTCCTCGCGCTGGGTGCTGATGCACGAATCCAGGGACGAGCCCGAGCCCAGCATCGAGTCCCTGATCGAGCGCATGACGCCCGTGGACCTGCTCCTCATCGAGGGCTTCAAGACCCACTTGCACCCCAAGCTGGAGATCCACCGGGAGTCCGAAGGCAAGCCCCTGCTCTGCCCCGAGGATCCAGGAATCGTGGCCGTGGCCAGCGACCGCCCGTTGCCCGGGCTGAGGATCCCGGTGCTGGACCTGAACGATCCGTCCGCGGTCGCCGAGTTCATCCTCGCCCACACGGGCCTGCGGACGCCTCCTCAGGCCATGTAGTGCTTGTAGAAGTACCAGGCCGAGAGGATGAAGCCGATGGACACGACGCCGACGCGCACGGTCTTTCGGCCGACACGATGGGCCATGTGGGAGCCGAAGAGACCACCCAGGCCCGCGGCGACGGCCATGATGCCGACCAGGGTCCACTGGACGTTGCCCGGGTGCCGCAGGAACTCCATCGCCAGGAAGGCGAAGATGGCGATGCCGTTGATGCACAGGGCCAGCAGGTTCTTCAGCCCGTTCATCTGGTGGATGTCCGTGAGGCCCAGGAGGCTCAGCGCCGCCAGCATGAGGATGCCGATACCCGCGCCGAAGTAGCCGCCGTAGATGCCCACGATGAACTGGAAGATCATGGCGAACACCCACCAGCCTGGCGTGCGGTCGTGGCTTCCCATCTTCTTCAGGAGCTTGTTGACGGGATCATTGGCCGCCAGCAGGATCGTGGCCACCAGGATCAGCCAGGGCACGAGGTTGTCGAAGACCTTCTGGGGCGTGACCAGCATGAGCCAGGCGCCCAGCGCGCCGCCCAGCAGGGAGGGCGGCATCAGCCGGAGGGTGAATTCCCGGATGCCGACCAGATCCTCGCGGTGGCCCCAGAACCCGCCGATGGATCCCGGCCAGAGGGCCAGCGTGCTCGTCACATTGGCCTGCTGGCCCGTGAGTCCGATGCCCAGCAGCGAGGGGAAGGACACCAGCGTCCCGCCTCCCGCGATGGAATTGATGGCGCCGGCGGCGAAGGCGGCGGCCATGACGGTGAGCGCGTGTCCGATGTGCATACATCCCAAGATGACAGGCGCCACAGGGCCTGTCACACACTCCCTGGGACCGGTGGAAAGAGGTGTGCGACAGGCTCTGGGGACGCCTCAAGCGGCGGTCACTTCCACTTGAATGGATAGATTGGTTTCTTCGTGGCGTACTGGGGGGGCCACACCGTTTCGTGCTTGCCGTTCTGGATCTGCTCCACCAGCATCTGGTGCTTGTTCTGGTTCGTGTAGCCGCTGTAGTCGATGAACCGGACGTCGCCCATGATGCCGTCCCAGTGGCCGCCGCGCAGCTCGGCGCGCAGCTTCTCGCGGTCGCCGCCCACCTTGGCGGCGGTCTCCGCCATGACCATCATCGAGGCATAGGCATTGGCGGCATGGTAGGGCACCTCGGCCTTGCCGAACTTGGCCTTGTACCGCGCCCCGAAGTCCTTGGCGCCAGGCCAGTTCACGTCGGTCGTCCACTGGGTGCTGGAGAACACCCCGTGGGAGATGGCCTGCTCCCGCGCGAACTCGGAGGACGCGAAGCCCGCGCCCGCGCCCAGGAAGGCCTGGGGCTGGAGGCCCACCTCGCGCGCCTGGCGCATGAGCAGGATGCCGTCGGCCACGTAGGACACCATGAAGACGAGATCGGGCTTGGCCGCCTTGACCTTGGCGAGGGTGGAGCGGTAGTCGGGGGAGCCTGCGGCATAGGCCTCCTCCATCACCACCTGGATGCCCACCTGGGCGGCGTAGGCCTTGGCGGACTTCGCGCCGGAGGTGCCGAAGTCGGTGTTCTCGTTCAGGATGGCCATGGTCTTGGGCTTGCCCAGTTTCTGGGCCATGGAGATGAGGATGGAGGCGTAGTCCTCGGTGGTGGCGCTGAGGCGGAAGACATACTTCTGGTTCTGCCGGGTGATGTCTTCTTTCGATGCCACGGGCACCAGGAGGGGCACCCTGTACTTCTCGGCCAGCTTGGACACGGCGTTGGCGCAGGCGGAGCTGTAGGGTCCCACCACGGCGGCCACGCGGTCGCGGGTCACCAGCTTTTCCATGGCCGACATGGAGACCTGGGGCTTGCCGGTGTCGTCCTCGGTGACCAGCTCGACCTTGATGCCCTTCTTCTGGAGATCCTCCATGGCCAGCTTGTAGCCGTTGCTCATGTATTCGCCGATGGGCGCCTGGGTGCCCGTGGCGCAGTTGATGACGCCGATCTTCACGGGCGTCTGCGCCTGCAGGGCGAGTCCGAACGCCATCAGCGAGGACAAGATCCTCTTGGTCATGGGCACCTCCGACAGAATGGGTTGGTTTGGTGGGTGCCACCCTACCACGGACGCGGCAGTCAGATGAGGTTGAGGTCGATCCGAATGACGGAGGCCCCGCCCAGGCCCGGGGCCAGGGGCAAGGCCTCTGATTCCCCCTCCAGGCGGAGCAGGTGCCTTCGGCCCAGGTGCAGCCCCAGTGCGGGCACCGCCACCGTGCCCCGGGCGACGAGCAGCAGCGTCGTCCCTCCGCCGGGAACCACCACCTGGGAGGTCTCCAGGCGAAGGGTGTCCGTCACCACCCGGTACATCGCCGGGTCCACCATCAGGTTGAGATCCACCGACGGCCCATCGAGCAGGGTGGCGTCCGCAGACCACTCCCCCAGGAAGCGCAGCGGGACCAGGGGAGCGTGGAGGTCCGCCCGCCCCCGGGCGCCGAAGTCGATGTCGAAGCCGGGACCGTCCAGCAGCCACAGCCACCGCTCGAGGCCAGGGAACGCGGAGAAGGGTCCGGAAGAGGCCACCTCCGCGGAGCTGAGGCGCCAGCGGAAACCCGTGGCCAGCGAGCCATCCGGTGGCTCCACCGCCAGTTCCAGCGTGGTTCCCCCGCCGTTCTTCCAGGGCACGAGGCGCCCTTCCGAGGGGCGAGTCCGCCGCCAGGCCATCACGGCCCGCCCAGGCGGCGGGCCTCGTCCCGGCTCAGGGTCTTCCAGGGCCGGGGCACGAGCCCGGGCACCCGCGACAGGTAGTCCCGGTAGGCGGGCCCGAACCGCGCAAGGAGCTTCCGCTCCTCCAGCCGGGCGCCGAGAACGATGTAGGCGGTGATCCACAGGGCCGAGACCAGGAGCGACAGGCTCATGTCCCGCGTCCACAGGATCACCAGCGACAGGCTATACCAGGGGTGACGCACGAAGCGATGGAGGGTGGAGATGCGAAAAGGCTCCGCGTCCTCGCCTGCCGTTCGCCCCTCCTGCAGCTGGCGGAGGCCGAGGAATTCCGCCAGATCGTAGCCGGAACCGGACAGCAGCAGCCCCGCGGCCAGGAGGGCCGCGCCGTTCATGACCCAGGCCAGGGGTCCGTGCCAGCGCCAGACCCAAGGCCCAGGATGGCGCGCCAGGACCCACAGGATCGGGAGGAGGGCCAGGGCGGCGACCAGGTTGTAGGCCAATCGGTAGCCGGGCATCCCACGCGGGAATCGCGCCGCCACGACCCGCTTGAAGCCCGTGGACGCCAGCAGGGAGTGGAGGGCGCCATAGGCCGCCCACAGCAGGGACAGCGCGATCGGCATGGCGGCCTCGGAACCCATGGAACGATTGTGGGACACCGCCCCTCCAGGACCAAGGGATGCCGGGGTATCCTTGGGGCATGCACCTCTCATGGCCCCCACCGGCGCGCCTGGCGCTTGTCCTCGTCCTGGTCTGGGCGGTCTACGTACTCGTCTGGACGCCGGGGCCCTTGTCCCTGCGGATCCTGGGCCTCTATCCCAAGAAGCTGGGATCGAAGGTCGTCGGCTGGGCGGCCACGCGCACCCTGCCGGCCTCCTGGCGCGAGCCCCTGCTGGGGCGTTTCGCGGGCCACTATGGCATCGACCTGGCGGAGGCCGAGCGGCCCCTGGCGGGCTATCCCAGCCTCCAGGCCCTGTTCACGCGGCGCCTGAAGCCGGGCCTCCGGCCCCAGGATGCGGCCGTTCCCGGATTCCTGAACAGCCCCGTGGACGCCCGCATCATCGCCGGCGGCCCCATCGCCTCCGGCACGGCCATCCAGGCCAAGGGCCTCACCTACCGCGTGGCGGAGCTCCTGAAGCACGAGCGCGGCGCGGAGCGCTTCGAGGGCGGCCACTACCTCACGCTCTACCTTTCGCCCAGGGACTACCATCGCATCCACGTGCCGCTGGAGGGCCGGGTCACGGCCGTCAGCCGCGTGGAAGGCGAGCTCTGGCCCGTGAACGACGCCAGCACGGCCAGCGTGCCGCGACTCTACGAACGCAACCGCCGGGCCGTGTGGACGGCCCTGGGCGCCGGGACCTGCGAGGGGCTGGAGGTGGCCGCGGTGCTGGTGGGCGCCACCCACGTGGGCGGCGTGGTCATCGACGACCGCTGGCTCGGGGGCCGGACCCTGCCGAGGGATGGCGGATTCCCCGTGAACCTGCTGCCCTGCGCGCCGGGCGAGGACCTTGGCACCTTCGAGTTCGGTTCCACCGTGGTGCTGCTCGTGGGCGGTCCCAAAGCCAAGGATTGGGCACCTCTCCGCACGGACGGGGCCGTGAAGGTGGGACAGCGATTGGGAGCCTATCGGTGAGCGAATCCGACCTCTTCCATCAGGACCCCCTCTGGGAGGAGGGCGGCGATCTGCCGGGCGCCCTGGAGGCCCTGTTCACCGCCGCGGGAGAAGTGCTCGACTTGGCGCGGCTGCGCGAGCTGACGGGCCTGGGCGACGGCGCCCTCCAGCAGGGCATCGAGAAGCTGCAGGAACGGCTATGCGGCTCCAGCGGCCTGCGCCTCCTGGAGGTCGGCGGCGGCTGGCGCATGGCCACCAGCCCGCTCTACAAGGAGATGGTCGCCCGGCTGGTGACGACCACCCGCAGCGGCAAGCTCACGCCGGCGCAGATCGAGGCCCTGGCCATCATCGCCTACCGCCAGCCTGTCACCATCACCGAGCTGAACGCCATCCGCGGCGTCACCAGCAGCGCCAACCAGGTGAAGAGCCTCATGGAGCGCCAGCTCATCACGCCCGCGGGTCGCAAGCCCGTGGTGGGCCGGCCCATGATGTACGCCACCACCCAGGCCTTTCTGCTGCACTTCGGCCTGAAGAGCCTGCACGACCTGCCGCAGCTGGAGGACTTCGGGGAGGCCCGCCTGGAGGCCCAGGCCCTGGCCTCGCTGGAGCCCCCGCTCCCCGAGGACGGCCTCTTCGGCGAAGGGGCCATGGAGATGATCGAGGAATTGCCGGACGAAGGGGCCGAATCATGAGCCAGCCCACCACCCTCAGCCTCCAGGAGCATCCGGAGAGCCCGAAGAAGGTCGAAAGCCCCACGGGCTTCGTGCTCCAGTCCTGGCAGAAGGGCTGCCTGCTGATCGTGCTGCTCGGCGTCCTCTACCTGCGCATCTGGCGCCGCAAGCGGGCCCAGACCCTCGTGTGCAGCCACTGCGGGAAGAAGAACCCGCCGCACCAGAGTAACTGCCAGAAGTGCGCAGCCCCCCTGATGCGGATTCATGGATAGCTGTCAGCCATCGGCCATCAGCTGTCAGTAACTGAGAGCTGACAGCTAGAACTCGATGTCGATGGACTCTTCGGCGAGGTCGTTCTCTTCGCCCAGCACTTCGCAGGCCGCGCCGTACATCTGAAGCACGGCGGTCTTGCGGTTGCTCAGGCTGGTGAGCAGATCTTTCACGCGCTGCACTTCGGAGGCGATGGTGTTGTTGATCTGGGACACCTCGGAGCGGCAGCGCTCGCGGGTGGTCTCGTAAAAGGCCTTCTGATCCTGGCTCAGATCCATGGGTACTCCCGGGGGCTTCAAGGCTGTTCGGAAAAGCTGATCTTATCCAGGTCCAGGGTCTGGGGCCACCGGCTCAGGACCGGCGGCTCAGGACCAGCGGGCGATGGCCAGCAGGATCACCAGGATCACTGCGAGCCCCAGGATCACCGGCAGCATCCAGCGGGGCCGGGAGGGCATCTCTTCGATGGGTTCGAGGGCCTCAAGGGGCTCCAGGACAGGTTCGAACGACTCGCCGGCCCCAGGGGCCGGGGCCATCCGGACGGCGGTCTCCGTCTTGAGGCCCAGGACCTGCTGAATGCCGCTCGTGGCGCCGGCGGGGCGCGGGAAACGCGTCGCCAGGAGGCTTTCCAGGCGCTCGAGGGGACCGTTGAGCAGGACCTGCATGTACTCCGCGACATCGTGCTCGGTGATGGGCGGCCCCTGCTGCTGGAGGTAGTCGCGCAGATCGCGCTCCATGAAGCGGGCCGAAGGATAGCGGTGATCGACGCTCTTCTGGAGCGCCCGGTTCACGATGGCCACCATCTCCTTCGACACGTTCGGATTCAGCGTGTGCAGGTCGGACACCCGGCCGAGCCGCACCTTCTCGAGGACGCCCAGCTCCGAATCCGCCTGGAAGCAGCGCTCGCCCGTGAGCAGTTCGAAGAGCACCAGCCCGAGGGAATAGAGGTCCGAGCGGTTGTCGAGAACCTGGCCCGTGGCCTGCTCCGGGCTCATGTAGAGCAGCTTGCCCTTGAGCGCCCCGGCCACGGTGTGGCTGGCCTTGCTGGCCGCCTTGGCGATGCCGAAATCCACCAGCTTCACCGCGCCGTCGGTGGAGAGGATCACGTTCTGCGGGCTGATGTCACGGTGGACCAGCTTCAGCTCCCGGTCGTCGAATCCCCGCTTCCGGTGGGCGTAGTCCAGGGCCGCAGCCACCTTCATCACCACGAAGGCCGCCACCTGTTCGGGGAAGGGGTGGCCGCATTCCCGCACCTTCCGGAGCAGCGTCCGGAGGTCTCGGCCGTTCACGTACTCCATGGCGATGTAGTAGGAGTTCCCGGCCTTCCCCAGGTCGAAGATCTGCGCGATGTTCGGATGGGTCAGCTGGGCCGCCAGCTTGGCCTCGTCGATGAACATCGTCACGAAGTCCTCGTTGTCGCTGAAGTGCGGCAGGATGCGCTTGATGGCCACGATCTTCTGGAAGCCCTGCACGCCCCGCTGCTGGGCTTTGAACAGTTCCGCCATGCCGCCGATGGCGATCTTCTCCAGCAGGAAGTAGTTCCCGTACTCCTCCAGGACCTCGGGCGTTCCCGTGACCGCCGGTGTGGCTTCCTGCGTCGGAGGAGCCTCAAGGGCGCCCGCCGGACCGCCGGACCAGGCGAAGGGATCATGGACGCCAGAGATGCCGCTCAGCGTGAACTCCGACGGCCCCAGCGGGCCGTCGGCTGGAACCGCGGGCCGGGAAGCGCCTGCCGCCGAGGCCATGGCCGGGACCACCCGCACCAGGTTCCTCCCCTGGACCGGTTCCGGCGGGGCCTCCACCTCTTCGATGACGCGGCCGAAGATCTCCGCGGCGCTGAGAGGGGGGTGGGCCGTCTGGGCCTTCGCTTCCGCAATCGGGGAAGCCGGTCCCGGCCCCACCTCCAGGTCGGCCAGCAGGTCACCGAAGATGTCGCTCGTCGTGAGCTTGGCGACCTCCGGGCGGTAGCGGCGGAGGATGGCGGCGATCTCGCCGTCGGGCCGGGTCCGTTCCAGGTATTCCTGCACCCCGGCCTCGGCCTTGTCGCCGCTTCCAGAGCCTTCAGTCAGCACCAGCACCGGCAGCCGTGGATTCCTGGTGCGCAGATGCTGGACCAGGTCGCCATCCGTTCCCCCGGGGGCCGCCGAGTCCAGCAGCAGAAGGTCCGGGTCCTGGCCGCCCTCGAGGAAGGCCGCAGTCCCGTCGTGGCGGATCCATCGGACTTCCCAGCCGTCGCCCTCCATCGCGGAGACCAGGCCGGGAGTCCGCAGGGACTCGCCGTCCACGATGAGCAGAAGGGGGCGCGGCATGGGGTTCCGTGAAGAAGCAGTGAGGATCCAGGGTAGCGGGAGGGATTCCTCCTCGCCATAAGCCCTTTGGTGTAGTAGACTTTTCGTTCGGTCCGTCCCTGCCTGGCAGATGGCGGCCAAATCCACGGGAAAGGAGGTGCATCCACATGCCTTTGGTCAAGGTCAAAGAAGACGAAACCTTCGAGTTCGCCCTTCGCCGCTTCAAGCGGAAGTGCGAGAAGTCCGGCATCCTCAGCGAGCTGAAGAAGCGCCAGCACTACGAGAAGCCCAGCACCAAGCGCAAGCGCAAGATGCTCGCCGCCCGCAAGAAGACCCTGAAGCGCCTCGCGCAGGAGCGCCGGATGATCGGTTGATCACACGGCGCAGCGCAGTCGCGCTGCGATAACAAAAGGCCCGCGGACGCGGGCCTTTTGTTTTACTGAAGACTGAAACCTGAGGATTGAAGACTGCGCCCCATGAACCCTGAACTCCACGCCCTCGAATTCCCCGATGCCGTGCGCCTGATCCAGACCGGCGCCCGCACGGCGCCGGGCCGGACGGCACTGGGCGCCATGCAGCCCTGGGACGGGCTGGCGGGTCTGCGGCGGCTCCACCAGATGGAGCTTCAGGAGCTCTGGATGCAGTCGCCGGACCTGCTCCCCGTGTTCCCCATGGACGAGGCCCTGGACGAGCTGCTCAACCCGGCGGGCTGGCTGCAGCCGGAGCACTGGCGGCAGCTGCGGGAGGGCCTCCGGGCCATGGCCCGCCTGCTGCAGAGCCTCGCCGCCCTGCCCTGGCCCGAGTCCCGTCCCGCACCCGCGGGCACCCACCTGGGCATCGACCGCCTTCAGGTGACGGCGGCCCTGCTGCCCGATCCCGGCCCCATTGCCGAGCGCCTGGCGAAGAGCTTCGACGCCGACGGTCGCCTGGACCCTCTGCGCATCCCCGCCCTGGCCAGCCTCCACCGCGGGCGCCAGGACGCGTTCCAGGCCGTGCAGGCCAAGCTCCAGAAGCTGCTGCGGGCCACGCCGGACGCCTTCAACGAGGCCACCATCGTGGAGCGCAACGGGCGCTTCTGCCTGCCCGTGCGCCAGGAGCGGCGCGGCCTCGTGCCCGGCCTGGTGCTGGACCGCAGCGGCAGCGGCGCCACGGTCTTCATCGAGCCCATGGAGGCCGTGCCCCTCAACAACGCCTTCGTGGAGGCCGACCGCGACTACGCCCAGGCCGTGCAGGCCTTCCTGCGCGACCTGCTGGCGGAGCTGCGGGGCCGGCGGGAGGACTTCGCCCGCTGGCGCGACCTCCAGGCCCAGGCGGACCAGGGGCTCGCCCTGCTGCGCTGGGCCGCTCTCTGCGACGGCCGCCTGCCGGACGTGGAGACCGACCCCAAGCAAGGCCGCCTCTGCCTGCTGGAGGCCCGCCATCCCATGCTGCTGCCCGCCGTGCGCGAGGCCATGGGCCTGGAGTCGCTGCCCCACGCGGTGGTGCCCCTGAACCTGGTGCTGGAGGCAGAGAAGCCCGGCCTCGTCATCTCGGGCTCCAACACCGGCGGCAAGACAGTCGTCCTGAAGACCGTGGGCCTGCTCTCGGTGCTGGCCGCCTGCGGCTGCGCCGTGCCGGCGAAGGAAGGCTCCAGCTTCCCCGCCCTGCCCAGCCTCCACGCGGACATCGGCGACCACCAGACCATCACGGGAAGCCTCTCGACCTTCAGCAGCCATGTCTTGCATCTGAAAAAGATCCTGGAAAACGTTCATGACGGCGGCCTGGTGCTGCTGGACGAGCTGGGCACGGGCACGGATCCCAAGGAGGGCGCCGCCCTGGGCATCGCCATGCTCCAGACGCTGTCGCGCCGCCGCTGCTGGATCCTCTGCTCGACCCATCTCGGCGAGATCAGCCAGTGGGCCCTGCGCCACACCCGCTTCCAGAACGCCTCTGTGCAGTTCGACGAGGACCGACTGGCCCCCACCTACCGCCTGCTGGTGGGCCAGCCGGGCCAGAGCCGCGCCCTCACCATCGCCGCCAAGCTGGGCCTGCCCAGGACCGTGCTGGACCACGCCGACAAGGTGCTGGGAAAGCGGGAGCAGGACTGGCGGGATTTCCTGCGGGAGCTGGAGGCCGAGCGCACGCGCCTGCTGGAGGAGGCCGAGACCCTGCGCCAGCAGGTGGCCGCGGCCGAGAAGGACCGGGAGATCCTCCGCCAGCGGGAGGAGAGGCTGCGCGTCGAGCGCGAGACCTTCCAGAAGGAATCGAAGGAGAAGGTGGACCGGGTGCTGGACTTCCTCGACCACGAGGGCAAGCGGCTCGTGAAGGAGCTGAAGGATCGCCAGAAGACGGCCCAGGTGAACGCGGACCGCCTGGGCACCGAGGCCCACGAGCGGGTGAAGCAGCTCACGCGCCTGGCGGAAGCCGAGCTGACGCCCCGCGGCGTGAAGGCCAAGCCTGCGACACCCCTGGAGGTCCGGGAAGGCGGCTATGCCCGCCACCGGGGGCTGGGCGTCGAAGGCAAGGTCATCTCCATCAAGGGGGATCGGGCCACGCTGGAGACGCCCCAGGGCCGCCGCCTGGAGTGCCGCCTGGGCGAGCTGGAGCCCATCGGCGCCCGGGAGGCCGCGCCGAAGCCCGCGGGCAAGGTGCGGGTGCGGACCGAGGTCCAGGACATCGAATCCGAGATCAACCTCATCGGCCGGGCCAGCGACGACGTGGACAGCGAGGTCTACCGCTTCGTGGAGGAGGCCCTGGCCGCCGGCCGACGCTTCGTGCGCATCGTCCACGGCCACGGCACCGGCAGGCTGAAGGCGGCGGTCCGCGAGGCCCTGCGCGGCCATCCGGGCATCGCGCGCGTGGAAGACGCCCCCCAGAACCAGGGCGGCGCCGGCGCCACGGTCATCACCCTGAAATGAGGATCCTGCGTCACAAAGAAGGCCCCGCGGGTGCGGGGCCTCCTTCGTGACGCAACCGGATCAAAGCGATCGGATCAGAACTTGGCCCGGACGCCGAGCTGGACCTCGCGGGTGCTGCGATCGGGCAGGTTGATGTAGCCGAAATCACTCACGGGGACGAAGCCGACGGTGCTGTTGCCCTGGGTCCCTGTGGTCAGCGTGGTGCGCTGGTTGGCCCAGTTCGGGAGGTTGAAGATGTCGATGAAGGTCTGCACCTCGAAACGCCGGGCGATTTTGAAGTCCCGGCTCAGGCGCAGGTCCAGGCTGCGGGCCGAGGGCTGGCGGAACTGGTTGCGCTCGGTGCTGGGGCTGTAGTCGTTCGTCGCGCCGTCGCCGTTCAAGTCGCCGGAGTAGGAGACGCCCGCGATGGTGCGCCCGGTGTTGAAGGAGCTGTGAGGTCGCCCGGAGGTGTAGCTGTAGTTCACGGCGCCCTGGATGCCCCAGTAGACGGGGAAATAGCCGGCGAAGACCACGCGCCAGCGACGGTCGTTGTCGCTGTAGGCGTAGGTGGCCAGGGGATCCGCCGGGTTGTTGACGTTGGAATCCGAGCTGGCGCTGGCGGTGGTGCGCTCGTTGGAGTTGTTGTCCCGGGCCTTGGACCAGGTCACGTTGGAGGTGAAGCCCCACCCGGATTCGGCCCGCTTGGACAGGGTGAGGATCAGGGCCTGGTACTTGCCTTCCCCATCATTCCGGCTGAGGAACACGTCCCCGAAGCCGGTGAAATCCAGGACCCGGCCCGCCACCACGGCCCTGCCGGGGCGGGTGCCGCCGAACTGGTTGGTGGTGAGGGCGTAGCCATCGTTGTAGTACGAGCCGGCGGGCGCCCCGGTCTGGTTCAGGTTGATGTTGACGAAGTACTGGAGGTTCTCGAACTTCGCATAGACGCCCTGGATGCCCACGGTGTAGCCGCTGTCGTAGGCATGCTCCACGCCCAGGGCGGCGCGCTTGGCCACCGCCAGGTCGTTCCGGGGATCCCAGACCTGACCCTGCTTCGAGTTGGTGTTGCCCACCGTGGAGAGCAGCGTGGGGTCGAGCCGGGTGAGGGTGGTTCCGGACACGCGGTTGGCGTAGGAGAGGGGCCCGGAGTTGAACAGGGCATTGGTGGACGTGCCGTTGGAGATCCGATAGGTGGAGGTGGTGTTCCCATTGCTGTTCATCGTGTTGGACACGGTGAGGCTGGCGTTCGGGCTCGAGAACCAGCCGTAGCCGCCGCGGATGAGGGTCTTGCCGTCGCCCTTCACGTCGTAGGTGAAGCCGAACCGGGGATCGTACGAGGTGGTGTCGTTGGCCTGGTCCAACCCGGCGAACTGCGGGTTCGGGCGCGGGTTGTCCGGCTGGTCCTCGCGGGTGGCGCGGAGGCCGAGGCTGAGGAGCAGGCGACGGTCCAGGAGGCCCTGATACTGGCCCTGGACATACCCGGCGAAGAGCTTGGACTTGTAGGAGATGGCCCCGCCGTAGTTGCTGTAGGCGCCCTGGTAGACCAGCGTGTCGCCGGTGCCCACGGTGCCCGCGGCCCAGCGGCTGGCCGTGGCGTAGTTCCCGAACTGGAAGGAGCCGTTCTGGTAGCGGAAGAAGGTGTTCTTGAAGTCGAAGAACTGGAGGTCCACGCCGCCCTTCACCGTCCAGTCGCCCTGGCTCCAGGTGAGGTTGTCGATGACCTGCCAGCTGTACTCGTCCAGTCCGTTGGGAAGGAAGTTGTTCTGGCCCGCCGTGAAGCCGCTGTTCACCTGGAACTCGGGGGCGGCCGTGGTGTTGGCGTAGCGGGGGCGGCGCTCGATGGCGCGCTGGATGCGGGCCTCGTTCACCAGGTTCGAACCGAAGATGCTGTTCAGCTCGGCCACCCAGGAAAGGCCGCTGTTCTTCTCCAGGCCCTGCTGCGTCTGACCCGTGGTGGGGGCGAAGGTGCTGGTGAAGGAGGTCGTGCCGTTCTCGGACTTCCAGTCCTGGGCGTTCACGCGCAGGGTGGCCCGGTGGTTCTCGTTGATGGTCCAGTCCAGGCGCCCGAAGTAGACGGTGTTGGTGCGGTCGTTCGTGTAGCTGCGGCCGCCCTCCTGGGCCAGGGTCCGTCCGTCATTCCCCATCACCAGGCTGCCGAAGGTGCCGATGAAGGTGTTGAAGGCCGCGAGGTTCGTGGAGGTGGAGGTGCCGATGGCGAAGTCCGGCGTCATGTCCTCTTTGTACTTGTAGGTCTCGACGCCCACGAAGAAGAACAGCTTGTCCTTGATGATGGGACCGCCCACGTTCACGTTGAACTGAGTCTGGGTGAAGTTCTTCGTCAGGGCCTTGTCCGTGTTGGTGGTCCCGCGCGGATCGTAGGGCACGGGCCGGATCTTCGCGACCAGGGACTTGGGGCGGACCTGGTAGAGGGCAGACCCGCTGATCTCGTTGGTGCCGGTCTTGGAGACGGCGTTGATCACCGCGCCCGCCGCGTTGCCGTACTGGGCGTCGAAGGCGTTGGTGATGATCTGGAGTTCCTTGATGGTGTCGGCGCCGAAGGCGAAGGGGATGCGGGTGGAGCCGCGCTGCTCGCCGAAGAAGTTCGACTGGTATGAGGCGCCGTCGATGGTGAGGTTGTTCTGGATGCCGCGGGCGCCCTCCATGGACACGCGGTTGTTGTCGGGGTCGTAGACGGAGCCGGGCGTGAGCTGCACCAGGGCCGTGAAGTCGCGGCCGCCCGCCAGGGGAAGCGATTCCACCAGCTTGCTGTCCACGGCGGTGACGCTGTTCACCTGAGTGGTGTCCAGGGTCTGGGAGGAGGCCACGATCTCCACCATGGCGGAGGCCTCGGCCAGATCCAGGTTGAAGTTGGCGACGGTGTTCTGGCCCAGGGACACCTGGACCCGAGTGTCCTTCAAGGTCCGCATGCCGGCGGCGACCACCGTGAGTTCGTAGTTGCCCACCGGCAGCAGCCCGATCTGGTACTCGCCCTGGGCAGAGGTCGTGGCCGTGCGGACCAGGCCCGTCTCCAGGTTCCGCAGGGAAAGGCTCGCACCAGGAACCACCTGACCCGCCTTGTTCCGGACCACGCCGCGCACCGCGCCGGCCGTGGAGGAGGTCTGGGCCGAGGCGACCGTGGCGCAGGCCAGGGCCGTCAGCGTGAAGGTTGCCCAACGTCGGTTCATGATCGCTCCTGGGGCCAGGGGAATTGGCCGTCAAATAGAAATACGGGTCCCGGTTTATTCCGGTCGTCCGCAAAAGGGGAAGACCAAGGATCTCCGATTCTGTTCGAGCGACTCAAGTGCCTTTTTTACCCGAAAAGTTTCCGGCAATTCCCAACGACCTTCACCGGGCCGTCATGCCGAACCGCTCAGGCCAGATTCCGCGATTTCAGGAAAGTCACGAACCCGAAATCCCCGTCACTGATGTGGTGCTTCAGCCAGCCCTCCATGAAGGTCGGCACCATCAGGGCCAGGGCGTGTGGGCTCTCCTGGAACTTGCTGAGCAGCTCGTGGAGGCTCGTGAGCATGGATGCATGCTCGGCCACGTGCTGGGTCAGGTCCGGGTAGGCATACCGCGCCATGAAGGATTCCTCCGTGGCGAAGTGGCGCTCGGAGTGGCTGACCAGCGTGGCCAGGAGCGACTCCACCTCCGTCCGGTCAGCCCCGGACTGGACGGAACTTCTGAGTCGATCCACGGTGGAGAAGAGTTCCTGGTGCTGCTCGTCGATGATCTGGATGCCCGTGTTGTAGCGGGTGTTCCAAACAACATCCATGGGCCAGATCCTTTTCGCAGCGACAGATTGGGGATCCGAACAGAGGCCGACGCGAGCGGGCATGCACCACACGGATCTTTCCACAGAGGACTTCCAGGTGAATGTAGTCTTCAACGACATCCAGATCAAGAAGATTGTGATTTCCCACCTATTCCCTGCCAGCAATTGGGAAAGGGCCCCGCCGGGGCCCTCGGATGGTACCGGTGGTCGGACTCCGGTTCCCGCCGCGCGGCTGGCTGGCCACGGCGCTCCCGGCGGCGCCACCATTCGCCAAAGGCGAATAGGACCGCATCGGCGAAGCCGCTGGCGGCACGAAGTGCGAGGGGCGTCGGCCCCGAGTCAGCCTGGCCGCCATCCGCGATTTCGAGCCCGACCACCGGATACGAGAAGGGCCCCGTCGGGGCCCTCGGATGGTACCGGTGGTCGGACTCGAACCGACACTCCTTTAGGGGGAAACGGATTTTGAGTCCGTCGCGTCTGCCATTTCGCCACACCGGCACGAAGGGCCAGGATAGCGCGGCGACGCGGCTTCTCACAATGCTGTGAGGGGAATCCTCCGGCCCGCTCCAAAGGCCTTGGGGCTCACCTTGAACGCGAAGGGGAGCTGGCGCCGCTTGAATTCCATCCGGCGCAGGAGCCCCAGGATGCGGGGCAGAGAGGCTCTGGCCTGGGCCAGGGCGGAGCCTTCCAGCAGCAGGGCCAGGTCATCGGAGAGGCCCTCCTCGGGTCGCTGGGCCTCCAACGCCGCGCCCAGGATGGCATCCAACTGGGCGTAGGGCAGCAGGCTGGCCTCGTCCGTCTGGTCCGGACGCAATTCTGCCGTGGGGGGGCGCTCCACCACGCCGCGGGGCACGGCCTCGCCGAGTTCCCGCGCCACTGCGTACACCCGGGCCTTGAGGCAGTCGCCCAGCGGCGCGAAGGCCCCGATGCCGTCGCCGTAGAGGGTGAAGTATCCGGTGGCCGCTTCGCTCTTGTTGCCCGTGTTCAGCACGGCCACCCGGCCGGTGCCGAGGCGGCGGTGGACCTCGGGCTCCGACGTCAGCGCCATGAGCAGGCTGCCGCGGCACCGGCTCTGCAGGTTCTCGTCCGTGAGGCTGAAGGCGCGGCCCGGGAGCGCCTGCTCCAGCGCGGCGGTGAACCCCGCGAACGGCGCGTCCACGTTGATGTGCAGGAAGCCCAGGCCGAGCTGCCGGGCCTGCTGCTCCGCCAGGGCTGAGCTCTCCCCGCTGCTGAAGCGCGTGGGCAGGGCCACGCCCAGCACGCGGCCCGGACCCAGGGCCTCCACCGCAAGCGCCGCGGCCACGGCGCTGTCGATGCCGCCGGACATCCCCATCACCACCGCCTCGAGCCCCTGCTTGGCCAAGTTCTCGCGGATGCCCAGCACCAGGGCTGTCCGCAGCCACGCTCCCTCCTCGACGGGCCGCCAGGCCGCGCCGGACCACCCCGTGTCCACCATGAAGAGGCCCTGGTGGAACGGCTCGCAGCCCTGCCAGCGCCCATCGGGAAGGGCGAGACCCGATCCGCCATCGAAGAGCAGCCAGCTCTCGGCGCCCACCCGGCTGGCGTAGGCGATGGGAACCGTGTGCTTCCTGGCGAGCCCCGGCAGCAGGCGCTGGCGCTGGGCGTCCTTCGAAGGGATGGCCCAGGGGACCGTCCGCCCCGGCGGCAGCCAGCTCCCGAGGGCGCTGGGGCTCGCGCTGGCGTTGAGGATCAGCGTGGCGCCCGCGGCGACCAGGTCCGCGATGGGATCGAGGCCGTAGTCCACCGGCGCATTGCCCAGCTGCGGATCCGCCCAGAGGTCCTCGCAGATGGACAGGCCGATGCGGTGGCCGCCGAAGGCCACCAGCGGCTGGGGCGAGAGGTCCGGCTCGAAGTAGCGATGCTCGTCGAAGATGTCGTAGCTGGGCAGCACGCGCTTGTGCGCGCAGTGGCGCAGGGTGCCGCCCTCGCACCACCAGAGCTCGTTCCAGAGGCGGCCCGAGGGCGCGGGCCGCGCCGTGCCGAAGAGCAGCGGCACGGCGCCGGAGAGGGCGGCCAGCCGATGGGACTCCCGCTCAATCCGGTGGCGCAGCCCCTGCTCCCAGAGGCGGTCTTCGGCCAGGTATCCGGGGATGGCGAGCTCCGGCGCCAGGACCAGCTCCGCCCCCGCGGCCACGGCCTCCGCGTAGGCGGCCTCCAGGACCCGGCCGTTGCCTTCGGGATCTCCCAGGCGGGCGTTGAGCTGGAGCAGGGCGATGCGCATGGCTAACAAGTTACCAGCGGATCTCCGCGCAGGTGCCGCCGCCCTCGCGCCGCGCCAGACGCAGGTCCGCCCCCTGGGCGTTCAGCCACTTCAGCGCCAGGGGGAGCCCCAGCCCCGTCCCGTCCGGCCGGCCGCTCTCGAAGGGCCGGAGCATGCGGATGGCCGTGTCCTCGGACAGCCCGGGACCGTCGTCCAGGATGTCGATCCGCCCCTGGGCCACCCTCACCAGGATCCGCCCGCCCAGGGGCGTGGCCTGACAGGCGTTCTCCAGCAGGTTCACCAGGGCCTGATGGAGCAGCAGCGGGTCGCCCGTGGCCTCCCCTTCCCCCTCCACCGCCAGGACGCGGCCCTGGCTCACCGGTCGGCGCTTCAATTCCACCACCGCCTGGGCGGCCGTTTCCTCGAGGCGAAGCGGTTCCGCGGCCGGATCCAGCGGCTTCGCCCACTGGAGGAACCGCTGGACGAGCCGCTCCAGATCCTCGGTCTCCTCCAGCAGGGCCTCCGCGGCCTCGCCGTGGCCGCTCCGCTTCAGCATCTGGCCCCGACCCTTGAGGACCGCCAGCCCGTTCTTCAGCTGATGGGCCACGCCCGCGGTCATCTCGCCCAGGTCCGCGAACCGTTCCCGCAGCTGGCGGCGATGCGCCTCCGCCTCGGCCTCGGTGACATCCTCGAACTGCACGAGCGCGCCGATGCGATCCGGAGCCTCGATGCGCTGGAGCCGCCAGCGGCACCCGCCGGCGGCGCACCGCCAGGGGGGGCCGGGATCCCGCCCCAGGGCTTCCCGAAGCCAGGGGAAGGGCTCCAGCACGAACGCCGCCTCCAGGCCCACCACGCCGGGCCTCACCCCCAGAAGGTCGCAGCCCCTCTGGTTCAGCGCCGCCAGCCGCTGGCGCTGATCCACCCAGAGCACGCCCATGGGGAGCGCGTCCAGCAGCCGCTCGTGGACGGTCCGGAGTTCCCCGAGGGAGTTCGCCAGCTCGCCTCGCTCCCGCAGGCTGCCGGACACCGCCGAGAGCAGGAGGGCTTCGGGATCCGCCTTCGCCCGGCGGTGCAGCCGCGCCAGGCGCACGAGGACGAGGGCCAGGCCGCCGAGGGCCACTCCCGCTGGGAGGGCGAGCGCCAGCCACACGATGGTACGGGACAGCGGTTCCATCGCCCCAGGGTATGCTCATTCCCATGGACAGGCAGCCCATCTACGTGGTGTCCGGAGGTTCCGGCGAGACCGCCATGCGGATGGTGCAGGCGGCGCTGACCCAATTCGCCAAGGGGGAGGGCTCTGCGCTGGTCCGGAGATTCCAGAACGTGCGATCCAAGGAGGACATGGACCGGGTGCTCCAGCTGGCCGCGGACAAGCGGGCGGTGATCATCCACACCACGGTGTCTCGGGAGATGAGGTTCTACCTCGCGGACCGCTGTGCGGAGCTGCGGCTCACCCAGGTGGACCTCTTCGGCAACCTGCTGGACACCCTGGCCCTCTACCTCCGGGAGCGCCCGGAGGAGCGCCCGGGCAGCTTCCACGCGGTGGGCGACAAGTATTTCCGCCGCATCGAGGCCATCGAGTTCGCGCTGAAGTTCGACGACGGCATCGACATGGCCGGCCTGCCGGACGCCGACATCGTGCTGGTGGGCATCAGCCGCACCAGCAAGACGCCGCTCTCCATGTACCTCGCCATGGAAGGCTACAAAGTGCTCAACGTGCCGCTGGTGCCCGGCGTGCCGCCGCCCCCCGAGCTCGATTCCATCCCCCAAGGCCGCATCGTGGGGCTCACCATCCAGCCGGACCGCCTCCAGGAGATCCGCGCCTACCGCCTCAAGCGCCTGGGCGCCACCGGCACCGCGGACACCTACAGCGACCTGGGCCGCATCCTGGAGGAGCTGGTCTACGCCGACGAGGTCTTCAAGCAGCACCGCCGCTGGCCCGTCCTCGACGTCACCGGCCGCAGCATCGAGGAGACCGCCGGCCTGGTGCTGGACCGGGTGTTCGGCAAGGAGCGGGCGGTTTAGGGTTCTCAGCTCTCAGCTATCAGTCAAGGCGGCTGTCAGGTTCTTTGACTGACAGCTGACAGCCCCCTAAAGCTCATCCTCCAGCCGCTTCACGATGGTCCGGAGGATCTTGATCCGGCCGTAGTACTTGTCCTCGCTCTCCACCAGGGTCCAGGGGGCGATCTCGGTGCTGGTGCGGTCGAGCATGTCGCAGATGGCCGTTTCGTAGGCCGGCCACTTCTCGCGGTTGCGCCAATCCTCATCCGTGATCTTGAAGCGCTTGAAGGGGGTCGTCTCGCGCTCCTGGAAGCGGCGGAGCTGCTCCTCCTGGCTGATGGAGAGCCAGAACTTGAGGAGGATGCTCCGGCTGCGGACGATCTGGTCCTCGAACTCGTTGATCTCGCTGTAGGCCCGCTGCCAGTCCGTCTCGGAGCAGAACCCCTCCACCCGCTCCACCAGCACCCGGCCGTACCAGCTGCGGTCGAAGATGGCCACCCGGCCGCGGCGCGGCAGGTGGCGCCAGAACCGCCAGAGGTAGGGCTGGGCCCGCTCCTCCTCCGTGGGTGCCGCGATGGGGTGGATCTGGTACAGCCGGGCGTCCAGGGCCTGGGTGACGCGGCGGATGCCGCCCCCCTTCCCCGCCGCGTCCACGCCCTCGAAGGCCAGCACCACGGCGTGTTTCCGGAAGTTCCGATGGCGGGTGAGGAGGTTCAGCTTCCCCTGCAACGTGAGGAGCTCGTCCTCGTAGTCCTTCTTGTCCATCCGCCGGGTCAGGTCCAGGGCCCGAAGGATGTTGACGTCATCGATGGGCTTGCGGGCCGGGTGGCTCGGCAGGACCGGGATGACGGGCGCCGGCTGGTCGAGTCGGGCCCGCAGCCGCTCCAGCAGGATCTTCCCCACCGTGAGCCGCTGGTAGCGGGGATCGGTGGCCTCCACCACGATCCAGGGGGCATCCCCCGTGCTGGTGGACCGCAGCGCCCGTTCGGACACCTCCCGGAAGGTGTCGTACATCTCGAAGCGCTTCCAGTCCCCTGGCGTGACCCGCCAGCGGGTCTTGGGATCCTTCTCCAGCCCTTTCAGGCGCTTCTTCTGCACGTCCTTCCCCAGGTGCATCCAGAACTTCAGCACCAGCGCGCCTTCGTGGATGAGCATCTGCTCGAAGCGCGCCACCCGGGTCATGTCCTGGTCCAGGTCCGAGGTCTTGATCCGCCCGTAGGCCCGCTCCAGGATGGGCCAGGTGTACCAGGAGCCGTCGAAGATGCCGATCTTGCCCTTGGGCGGAAGCAGGCGCCAGTAGCGGTACATGTGGGGCCGCTCGCGTTCCTCGTCCGAGGGCTCCGCGAGGCCGTGGGTCTGGATGTGCCGCGGGTCCATCCACTCGTTGAGGGTGTTCACGGTCTCGCTCTTGCCGGCCCCGTCCACGCCCGCCACGAGGATGATGACGGGGAACTTCGCCGAGGACAGATCGTACTGGGCGTCCAGCAGCGCCTCCCGCAGGAGGGGAACCTCGCGCTCCCACACCTCCTTCTCGATTCTGTGGCCGAGCTCCGCGGATTCGAACATGGTTCCTCCGGGGCGGATGGTCCGCGCGTCGGGCCGACGCCGCGATGGGTGATTCTAGGCCGCTTCCTGGGATCATGGGGATCTGGAGCCCCCATGATCCGATCCGCCGCTCTCCTGCTTCCCGCGTGCCTCCTGGCCGCGCCGGCCCCGGTCGCCCCCAAGGGCCCGGTGCGGGCGGTCCGGCTGTCGCTCCAGGGCATGGCCCCGGGCCTGGATCTGCCGAAGCTGGAGGCGGACCTCGCGGCCCGCCTGAAGGAGGGCGGCCTTGGCGTCCTCACCCCCTCGGAGGCCGCCGGTCAGGGCGCCTACAAGCTCGACCTCGCGATGGAGGTCACGCCCCTGCCCGAAGGGGCGCACCTCCTCGCCATCAGCGGCGCCCTGGAGCGGCTCACGGACCTGGAGGGAATGCCCCGGGACGAGGAGTACCGCTGGACGGGTGCCAGCCTCTCCGCCCACGCTGCCGGCCAGGAGCTCCCGGCGGAGGCCTCGCGGATCGCCTCCCTGATCGCCCTGTCGCTCCTCGGCAAGGCCCAGGCGGCCCGGACCCTCATCGGCACGCCCTCGCCCCTGGCCATCCCGATTCCGCCCTCGCCCCTGCCGAAGCCCGTGGAGGTGGCCTTCAGCAAGGACCAGATCCGACACCAGCCCCTCGCCCCGACCTATCCGCCCCTGGCCAAGGCCAAGGGCCTCCAGGGCACCGTCCTGGTGATCGTCACCGTGGACCCCGAGGGGCGCCCGGTACGGGCCGTCGTCGAAAACGGGCCCCAGGAACTGCGCGCCACGGCCTTGCAGTACGCGCTCCAGTGGCGGTTCGCTCCGGTGGTCCAGGACGGCGCGGCCCGGTGGGCCTGGTTCAGGCTGCCCATCCCTTTCAGGCTCCAGGAGCCCGCCGTCGATCCCGCACAGACGAAGCGCCCCTAGGGCCTGTTTTCAAAGTGGGGCGTGGCCGCGCAAGGGGCGCCGCCCAAGCGAGGCAAGGAAAGCGACGAAGGCGATGGTGGACCCATCGTCGAGGAGCTTGACGCAGCATCGCGCCGGGCGCCGCCCCTTGCCCTCCGGGACGCTGCCCAGCCGCACCCCTGGCTGCGTTGCCGGCCTCGAACGATGTCCCGCATCGCCCTTCGGCCGCCGCCTTGCCATGAGCGCGGCTGGGCAGCGTCGCGGCGGCGTCCCACTTTGAAAACAGGCCCTAGTACTCGTTCGCCAGATCCCCGGCCCGAACCTGCTTCTCGAAGGGCTGGAACACGGGAGCGCCCGCGGACTGGGCGATCCACTCGGCGACGCGGATGCCGTCCACGGCGGCGGAGGTGATGCCTCCGGCGAAGCCGGCGCCCTCGCCGCAGGGATAGAGGCCCGGGTGGGAGGCGGACTGGCCATCCTCTCCCCGCAGGAGCTGGATGGGGCTGCTGGTCCGGCTCTCAATGGCCAGCAGGATGGCCTGGCTGCTGGCGAAGCCGTGGATCTTCCTGTCGAAGGTGGGCAGGGCGCCCGCCAGCTGGTCCCGCACGAAGTCCGGTAGGCAGGTGCGCAGATCGGCGGCCACCGCGAAGGGCTTGAAGCTGGTGCGGGGCAGGCGGCCCGTGGCGCGGCCCTTGAGGAAATCCTGCACCGACATGGCCGGAGCGCCGTAGGTCTCGCCCGCGGCGCGGAACGCGGCCTGTTCCCATTTCCGCTGGAAGTACATGCCGCCGAGGAGATGGTCGCTGCCGAAATCCGCCGTGTTCACCTTGGCCACCAGCCCCGAGTTGGCGAACCCCGAGTCGCGCTTCTCGTTGCTCATGCCGTTCACCACGACCCCGCCTGCCTCGCTCGAGCACTGGATGACCTCGCCGCCGGGGCACATGCAGAAGCTGTAGGCGGCGCGGTTCAGGCCGAAGTTGCAGACCAGCTTGTAGTCCGCGGCGGGCAGCGAGGGATGCCCGGCGCTGGGGCCGTACTGGGAGCGGTCGATGAGGTCCTGGGGATGCTCCACCCGCACGCCCATGGCGAAGGGCTTCTGGCGCATGGCCACGCCGTGGCCGTGCAGCATCTCGAAGGTGTCACGGGCGCTGTGGCCCGGCGCCAGCACCAGGGCTTCGCAGGGGATCTCCTCGCCGTCAGCCAGCACCGCGGCGCAGACCCGGCCCTCCCCGTCGAAGCGAATGTCCGCCAGGCGGGCTCTGAAGCGGTACCGCGCCCCGCGGGCCTCGGCCTCCTTCCGGATGAGCACCGTGCATCGGCGGATGACGTCCGTGCCCACGTGGGGCTTGGCCAGGTAGAGGATCCGGGGGTTCGCCCCGAAGCGCACGAAGGCCTCCAGCACATAGCGGGTGGCCGGGTGGCCGATGCGCGTGGTGAGCTTGCCGTCGCTGAAGGTGCCCGCCCCGCCTTCGCCGAACTGCGCATTGGCCTCGGGGTCCAGCACCGCATCCTTCCACAGGCCCGCGATGGCCTGCACCCGCTCGCCCATGGCGGGGCCGCGCTCGAGCACGACGGGCTCGATGCCGTAGTCCAGCAGGCGCAGGGCGCAGAAGGTACCGGCAGGACCGCTGCCCACCACCACGACCCGGGGCCGGCGCGGCGGCGGGGCCACCGCGTAGGGCGTGGCAGGCGGCGCCGCCTCCAGCTTCAAGCCGCCGGGCATGGGGCCCAGGTCCAGCTTCCGGTCCGTTTCGAAGCTGAGGGTCGTCAGGAAGCGGATGGCGCCCTTGTGACGGGCGTCAAGACTGCGGCGCTCGAGGGCGACGGCCTGGTACTCCTCCGGCTTCCCCCCCAGGGCATGGGCCAGGGGAACGGCCAAGTCGAGCGCCTCTTCTCCCAGGTTGAGCGGCAGGTTGGAAAAAAGGTAGCGCATGAGACCTCGGCAGGGGGGCCACCGAGGCCCAAAGCCAGGTACCAGCGTAGCGGTCAGCCCTGCGAATCGAGACAGAATCTCTTGGATACAAACCCGTGACACTCGATGCAGAATGGGGACATCCCCTTACGCCGCGCACTGCGGCCCACCCCCCAGGAGATTCCATGCGCCGTTCCATCCTCCTTCTCGCCGCTGCCGCCTTCCTGTGCACCGTGCCCGCCATGGCCAAGCCCACCACCGTGAAGGGCGCCAAGTGCACCACCTGCCACGAGGGCACCCCCAAGGACAAGAAGTTCAATGCCGCCGCCGCCAAGATGGTCGCGAAATACAAGGAAGCCCAGTGCAAGGATTGCCACGGCTGGGCGGACGGCAAGTTCACCACCACCAAGAAGTAGTCTTCCCCGATCTCTGAAAGCGGCGCGGAAATCATCCGCGCCGCTTTTTTATGAATCGGCTGGGGTGTACCGCTCATCCGATGGCCTTTCCATGGACAATCGAGTCGGTGTTTCCCCGGGAGGCGCTGTGGAACCGAAGGTCCTGAATCGGGTGGTGGTCGCCGGCGGGACAGGGTTGGTGGGCCGGCCACTCGTCCGCGACCTTCTGGACCTGGGGACCCAGGTGCATGTGCTGACCCGTCGCGCGGCCGCAGGTCTGCCCGCTGGCGCCCATGCCCACGGATGGGAGGACCTTCCGGCCCTGCTGGACGGCGCGGACGCCGTGATCAACCTGGCGGGCGAAGGCATCGCCGACCAGCGCTGGACGGTGGCCCGCAAGGCCGCCATCCGGCAGAGCCGGACCCAGACGACCCGTCGCCTCGTGGAAGCCATGCGGGACTGCCAGAAACCACCCAGGGCCCTGGTGAACGCCTCGGCCATCGGCTACTACGGGGCCCGTGACAGGACTCCCGTGGACGAGGGCGCCGCGCCGGGGGCCGGATTCCTCGCCGAGACCTGCCGGGATTGGGAAGCGGAGGCCATGGCCGCCTCAGCGATCGGGGTGCGCGTGGTTCGCATCCGCACCGGGGTCGTGCTGGCCCGTGAGGGCGGCGCCCTTCCGAAGATGGCGCTGCCGGTTCGGTACTACCTCGGCTGTGCGCTCGGGTCGGGGAAGCAGGGCCTCAGCTGGATCCACCGGGATGACCTCGTGGCCATGTTCCTGGAGGCGGCGCGGAACGACGCCTGGGAAGGTCCCTTCAACGGCACGGCGCCGGGGTTCCTGGACAACGAGGCCTTCACGGATCTCCTGGCGCGGCAGCTGCACCGCCCCCTCCTTCCGGTCCCCGGACGCCTCACCGCCGCCGCCATGAAAGTGGTGCTGGGCGACATGGCCGACGCTCTGCTGCTCCAGGGCGCCTTCGTGGTTCCGGCCCGGGCCAGGGCCCTGGGCTTCGAGTTCCTGTTCACTGAAGCGGCCGGCGCGCTGGCGGATCTGCTGTGATCCTGCTCAGGCTCTCACCAATCCCCCGAAGCGGGCCATGATGCGCTTGTCCCCGCCCTGGTCGAACCTCACGGTGTAGGTGAGTCCTTCGCCACGGCCGGTGGCCGCCAGCACGGTGCCCTCGCCGAAGCGCGGACTCCGCACCCGGGTGCCCGCCTCGAACGCATTCGGATCTTTTGCTTCTGCAGGTTCAGGGAAGCTGCCGCCATCCGGCTCCGATGGCGGGACCTCCTTGACGCGGTCGAAGAAGCTGCGGATGCGCTGGAGTTCCGTCGCCACGGAGGATCCGCCAGCGCCCCGGCTGAAGGAACTGCCGGGCCGCACACCCTCGCCGGACTGGTAGAGCTCGGTGCCCCAGCGGATGGGCGTCGCCAGCGTCTCCGCGGGAATCTCCCTCAGGAAGCGGCTGGGCATGGAGAGCATCTCGGTGCCCATGACCCGCCGCCGCCGGGCGGCGCTCAGTGTCAAGCGCCGCTGGGCCCGCGTGATGGCCACGTAGAAGAGCCGGCGCTCCTCCTCGAGTCCCTCCGGCGTTTCCCGGGCATTGCGGTTGGGGAAGACGTCCTCCTCCATGCCGATGACGAAGACGTACGGGAACTCCAGGCCCTTGGCGCAGTGGATGGTCATGAGGCTGAGGTGGGCGGATTCCTCCACCTGGTCGGCGTCCGCGGCCAGGGTGATGCGGTCCAGGAACTCGGACAGGCGCAGGCCCAGCGATTCGGATTCGGCGGCGGCGCTGAGGAATTCCTCCAGGTTGCGGATGCGGCCCTCGGCCTCCAGGGTGGCCTCGTCCTCCAGGCTCTGGAGGTAGCCGCTCTCCTGGAGCACCCACTTCACCAGGCCGGAGAGGCCCTGGGCCTCCCGCTCGGCCCCGGCCCTACGGAACAGGTCCAGGAACTTGCCCATCTCCCGCTGGGCGCGGCCTTTCAGCTCCCCCGACCGCAGCAGCATGGCCAGCCCCTCCAGGGGTGTGCCGCCCTCGGGGATGGCGCCCTCGATCTTCCCCAGCGTGGTGGGGCCCACGCCCCGCGTCGGCGCGTTCACGCAGCGCCGAAAGCTCACCAGGTCGAAGGGGTTCGAGACGAGGCGAAGATACGAGATGAGATCCTTCACTTCCTGGCGCTCGTAGAACTTCACGCCGCCCACCAGCCGGTAGGCCAGGTTCTGGGCGCGCAGCGCCTCTTCCATCTGCCGGGATTGCCAGTTGGCGCGGTAGAGCACGGCCACCTTGGCCTCGGGATCGCGGAAGCGCAGCTCCTGGATGCGCTGCACGACCCACTCCGCCTCCTGGCGCCCCTCGTCCGCCAGCTTGAAGGTGATGGTCTCGCCCTCCCCCAGGTCGGTCTTCAGGGCGCCCTTGCCCTCCACGCGCTGGGAGTTGTTGGAGATCACTTCCGAGGCGGCGTCCAGGATCTTCTTCGTCGAGCGGTAGTTCTGCAGCAGCTCGATGCGCACGGCCTCGGGGAAGTCCTGCTGGAAGTCGAGGATGTTGCGGATGTCCGCGCCTCTCCACCCATAGATCGACTGGTCTTCATCGCCCACCACGCACAGGTTGTGGTGCCGCTTGGCCAGGTGCTGCACCAGCAGGTACTGGGCGCGGTTGGTGTCCTGGTACTCGTCCACGAGGATGAACTTGAACCGCTCACCGTAGGCCGCCTGCATGACGGGATCGCGGAAGAGCCGCTCGGTGTAGAGCAGCAGGTCGTCGAAGTCGCAGGCCCGGTGGTTCCGCAGGCCCTTCTGGTAGAGGTCGTAGGCGTCGAGCACCCGGCGGGTCCAGGGATCCAGGGCCTCCTCCCGGGCCTCCTCGGGCAGCAGGCAGCGGTTCTTGAAGTCGGAGATCAGCTCCAGCACCCGCTTGGGGTGGTACTGCTTCTCGGGCAGCTTGAGTTCCGCCAGCACCTGCTTCATGAGGCTCTTCTGGTCGGCCGGATCGAAGATCACGAAGTCGCGGCCCACCGGCGTGCGCTCGCCCTCGCGGCGGAGGATGCGGGTGCAGAAGCTGTGGAAGGTGCTCACCCACATCTGCGCGGCGGGCAAGGAGACCAGCCGCTGCACGCGCTCCCGCATCTCCTCGGCCGCCTTGTTGGTGAAGGTCATGGCTAGGATGGAGCCCGGGTGGACGCCCTCCTCCTCGATGAGCCAGGCGATGCGGCGCGTAATCACCGTGGTCTTGCCCGACCCGGCGCCGGCCAGGAGGAGCAGGGGCCCGTGGGCATGGCAGACCGCCTCCCGCTGGGGCGCGTTCAGGTTGCGGAGCAGGGGGTGGTCGGACGGGTGGCGGGACGCATCGGGCATCCCTTCATCCTATCGGCCCGTCCCTGCCTTCGGCGCGATGGCTTTGCCCTTCTCGGCCTTCCTGAGGACCTCCTTCACCAGGAGGGCCGCGTCGTCTTCCGTCAGCTTGGCCTTGAAGGAAGGCATGACAAGGCCGAAGAAGATGCCTTTGCGGATGGTCTTGATCATGTCCGCGTCCGTTTCCTTCGCGGCCTTTTTCGCATCCGTGAAATCGAAACCACCCAGCTTCTTCCCCTCGGCGCTGTGGGCGGAACCATCGGGTCCGTGGCACTTGACGCAGTTCTCGGCGAAGAAGGCCCGCAGCTCGTCCACGGATTTCATGGGCGCCTGGGCCGCGAGACCGATCGGAATCAGAAGGGCGAGGATCATCACACCGACCCGCATGGCCACCTCGATGAATGTTGAAACACGTGCCTAGCATGGGCCTGAAGTGGGCCTCCGCAAGGGCCCCTCAGGGTTTTTTGTGCGCGGCCAGGGGGCGCAGCACGTCGGACACCAGGCGCCGGGCATCCCCCTCCGAGAGCTGGCGGCCGAATCCCGGCATCGCGCCCCGGCCCTTGAGAATGGAAGCCGCCAGCGCGGCGACCTCCTGGCGGGCGAACCAGCGGCCATCCGCGAGGTTCCGGCCTCCCAGCCGGACCCCGTTGGGGCCGCGTCCCGTGCCATCCGCCCCGTGACAGACCAGACACCGCTCCCGGTAGAACTCGCGGAGATCCCTCGCCTGGGCGGCCGAGGGGGCAGACAGGGCCACCAGGAGCGGCAGCGCAATGGAACGGATCCCCATGGCTCGACGCTACCACGGGCCCGCGGGCCCCGTTAGGCTGGAACCCTGCGCCCGTGGCGGAATGGCAGACGCCGCGGACTTAAAATCCGCTTCCGGCAACGGAGTACCAGTTCGAGTCTGGTCGGGCGCACCAAGACTGGATGCTCACCCCGGCTCGGCCATCAGCTTCAGCAGGGGGATGAGGATCCCGTTGAACCGCTTCCAGCCGGAGAGGTCGCCGCGGACCAGCCGGTGGACCTTCACCCAGTCGCCCTCCGCCGCGGCCTTGGGGACCTCCTTGAGCATGAAGTCGTAGGCCAGGATCCGGGCCGCCAGGGCCGGATCCAGCGCCCGTTCAGGGTCTTCCACCAGGTCGACGCCCACCAGTTTCCCGAACCTGGCGTACTCGGCCCGGCCCAGCACGGGGATGAAGCCGCGGCCGCAGAACCTGGCGCCGTCGCCGGGCTCCGTGTTGCCCAGGGCGCGCTTGAACTCGTACATGCGGCGGAAATAGGCCTCGTTGCCCTGTTCACGCTCCGGGGCGAACAGGTAGCTTTCCGCCCCGATGGTGGCGATGGCGGCCACCTCCGTGGCGGCATCCTGGATCTTGAGGGCGGCCAGGGCCTCCACCACCAGGGGCCAGTTCTTCTCCACGTTGGCCAGGGGCGCGTGGAGGGTCGTCGCGATGACGTCCGCCGTGAAAGGCATAGAGGGCTCCCGGAGGAAAGCGGCTAGGCGGGCAATCTACCACGACGGCGATAATCTCGTGCATGGACATCCACCGATTGCACACCGGCGAAGCCGAAGCCCTCATCGCCGCGACGGGCGCCGAGCTCCAGTCCCTGCGCCTGGGCGGGCACGACCTCCTCTGGGAGGCGGGCCCCCTCTGGCCGCGCCATGCCCCCCTGCTCTTCCCCATCGTGGGACGGGTCAAGGGCGACATCCTGCGGCACGGGGGGAAGGCGTTTCCCATTCCCCGCCACGGCTTCGCCCGGGACCGGGACTTCACCCTCATCGAAGGCACCACGACCACCTGTACCGCCGAACTGCGGGATGACGAAGCCACCCGCGCCGCCTATCCGTTCCCCTTCCTCCTGCGGGTGGCCTACACGCTGACCGCCACCTCGCTGCGCATGGACCTGGCCCTCCGCAATCCGGGCGAGGTGCCCCTGCCCGCCAGCCTGGGCCTCCACCCGGCCTTCCGCTGGCCCCTGGCGCCGGGCCCGGCGAAGGCCGCGCACCGGCTGGTTTTCGAGGCCGACGAGCCCGGCGCCCTGCACCGCCTGGACACCGACGGCCTGCTGGATCCCGCGCCGCGCCCCACCCCAATCCAGAATCGGCTGCTGCCGCTGGACGAGGGGCTGTTCCGGGAGGATGCGCTGATCTTCCTCGAACCCCGCAGCCGCAGGCTCCGCTTCGAAGCGGAGGGCGGCCCCGGCCTGGAGCTGCGCTGGGAGGGCTTCCCCCACCTCGGGATCTGGGCCAAGCCGGATCCCGGCCCCGCCTTCCTCTGCCTCGAGCCCTGGGAGGGCCACGCCGATCCCGCGGACTGGGACGGCGACTTCAACGCCAAGCCCGGTGCCTTCACCCTGCCCCCCGGCGCCACCCGTCGCTGGAACCTCACGATCACGCTGACAGCTGACAGCTGACAGCTGATATCCGACAGCTGGCAGTTTCTACACCAGCTCCGCGCCCAGGAAGTGCGGGCTGGCCAGGGTGATTCTCGCCTGCACCAGCTCGCCGAAGGGCAGCTCCCGGCCGGGTCCGGCGGCCAGGTGCACGGTCTTCCACTCGCCGCTGCGGGCCAGCCACCAGCCATGCTCGGTGGGGCCGTGGGTCTCGACACGCACGGGGATCTCGCGGCCCACGAAGCGCTGGTTGCTGGCCCGGGTCAGCTCGGTCTGGCGCTTCTGCAGGCGGGCCAGACGCTCGGACTTCACGGCCATGGGCAGGTCGTCCTTGAGGCGCAGGGAGGGCGTGCCGGGGCGGGGCGAGTAGATGAAGCTGAAGGAGGCGTCGAAGGCCACCTGGTCCAGCACCCGCATGGTGTCCTCGAAGTCCTCGTCCGTCTCCCCGGGGAAGCCCACGATGAAGTCCGTGCTGAGGCAGATGCGCGACCGGGCCTCGCCCAGGTAGCCCAGGCGCTCGAGGTACTCGGCCACGGTGTACTCGCGCAGCATGCGGCGCAGCACCCGGTCGCTCCCGCTCTGCAGAGGCAGGTGCAGGAAGGGGGCGACCTTCGGATTGGTGGCGAGCACCCGCGCCAGACCCTTGGTGAAGTTCATGGGGTGGCTGGTGGTGAAGCGGATCCACTCCAGGCCATCCACCTCCGAGACGCGCTCCAGCAACTCGGCGAAGGTGCAGCCGCCGGCGTAGCTGTTCACGTTCTGGCCCAGCAGCTCCACCTCGCGGTAGCCGCGCTCGACCAGACCCCGGACCTCGGCCACCACGTCCGCAAAGGGGCGGTGGCGCTCGGACCCGCGGGTGGTGGGCACGATGCAGTAGGTGCAGGCGTGGTTGCAGCCCTCGGTGATGGTCACCAGCGCCTTGGCCGTGTCGCGGCGCCGGGCCACCGAGGGCGGAAACAGGTGGTTGTCCGGGTACTCGCCCGTGTCCATGACGCGGGGCTTGCCGGCCCGGGCCTCGGCCACCAGGCGCGGCAGCTGCTTCAGCGCCATGGTGCCCAGCACGAAGTCGATGTGGGGGGCGCGCTTGAACAGTGCCGCCTGCTCCTGCTGGGCCAGGCAGCCGGTGACGCCCACCAGCAGGGGGCGCCGCTGCTTCTCCTCCCGCAGGCGGCCCAGCTCCGAGTAGACCTTGTGGACGGCCTTCTCGCGGATGGAGCAGGTGTTCAGCAGCACCAGCTCCGCGTCCTCCGCCGCGTCCACCGCCTCGAACCCCTCCGCCGACAGCAGCCCCGACAGCTTCTCGCCGTCGTGGTCGTTCATCTGGCAGCCCCAGGTTTCGATGTGGAACTTCATGAATGGCCTCGG
Source organism: Geothrix sp. SG200 (assembly GCF_022808935.1). GTDB lineage: Bacteria > Acidobacteriota > Holophagae > Holophagales > Holophagaceae > Geothrix > Geothrix alkalitolerans. Next base: position 578,946 of record NZ_JAKZFR010000001.1, on the reverse strand, counting down.
TCCTGGCGCTGCTGGATGAAGGGGACCACCCCCCGAACGCATCGCGCACTGCGCGATGCTCCCGCTCCCCGGCTTCGCCGGATCGCGGAGGGGGCCCCGTTCTGGCAGCCCCAGGTTTCGATGTGGAACTTCATGCGCCCGTCCAAACCTTCGATTTTACGGGAAAAGATGCCCGGACAGGATTAACAGGATTCAAGCAACGGCTCCTGAATCTTGTCAATCCCGGCTAATCCTGTTCATCCTGTCCTCGTTATTCAGGGCCTCAGAACCGATACCGGGCGCTCAGGGCGAGCTGGCGGCCGGGGAGCAGATAGTACTGGCTATCGCCCAGCTCGCTCTCGGCCACAGGTTTGCGGCGGTCCGTGAGGTTGCGGCCGTCCAGGCGGAGCTCCCAGGCCTTTTCGCGCCAGCCGAGGCTGGCGCCGCAGGTGGCGTAGCCGCCGGTGGGCGCAGTGTTGCGCTGGTTGAGGAAGGCGGCACCGGTGTAGGCCATCTCCGCGGAAGCCGTGAAGCCATGGGCCGGGGCGTAGGAGATGCCCAGGCCGCCGAGGTGGTAGGGGGACATCTCCAGCCGCTTCCCCGCCAGCTGCGTGAGGGTGCCGTCGCCGAAATCCTTGGCGTAGTCCCGGAACCGGGCGTCGTGGTAGCTGTAGGCCAGGCGGGCCGCGAGGTCGCCGGCGAAGCGCCAGGAGGCTGACACCTCCACGCCCTGGAAGCGCTCGGTCCCGGCGTTGGCGAGCACCGGCGACGCCGTCCCGGTGGCCGGATCGATCACGCTCTGGGACACCACCAGGTTCTCGAAGTCCATGAGGAAGAAGCTGACTTCCAGGGCCAGGCGGCGTCCCAGGAGGTCGGCCTTGGCGCCCAGGTCGTAGCTGGTGGCGGTCTCGGGTTTGAGGATCTGCGCGGAGCTGTCCAGGCCGAAGTCGATGGCCGCGGGCTTGAAGGTGCTGCGCAGTCCCCCGAACAGGTTCACGCGATCCTCGCCGGCCTGCCAGGCGGTCCAGGTGGCCCCGGCGCTGCCGCCCAGCCGGGTGGTGGTGCGGGCGTCCACGCCGGTGTCGAGGGCCCCGCTGGCGAAGTCCAGCGTGGCGGCCCGGCGCGTCTCCTCGGCCCGGGTGAGGCGCAGGCCCGCCTCCAGCGTCAGGCGCGACGCGGCCTGCCACTGGGCGAAGGCGTAGAGGCCCGTGAAGTCCCGCCGGTCGTCGATGCGGATGTCCGCCTGGCTGGGCGTGGCGGAGGCATCCGGCGCGCCGGAGCCGTCGAGGTTCACCACGTAGTCGAAGTCCCCGCCGCGGCCGCGGCCCTGCCCATGCAGATGGTCCAGGCCCGCCACCATCTTGAGGCCGGCTCCGCCCGTCCACGCGAGGTGCGTGTCGAGATAGAGGTCCGTGAGGTCCATGCGCTCCCGGAAGCCATGCGCGTTGGGAGCGGTCGCGGCCACGTCCGTGAGGAAGCCACGGAAGGCATCCTGCCGCGCCCGGGAGGCCGAGAGCGTGGTGGACCAGAGCACGGCGGCATCCAGGGCCCGATCGTAGCCCAAGGTGAGGGTGACGCGCCGGTCGTTCAGGAAGGCCCCGCCGGGGTTGTGGTTGGCATCCAGCGGCACTTGATCCGTCAGCGCGCGACCCACCCGGGGGAAGGGGCTCGCGGGCTGCTGGTCCACGGCCGTGCCCTCCAGGTCGAACCGGACCACGCCATCCAGGGCCTGCACGCGGTTCCGCCACAGAAGGTGGTTGCGCTTGAAGCCGGTGCGCGGATCTTCGAAGCCCTGCGTATCGTGGTCCACCGTGAGGGTGCTGTCCGCCGCTGGGCCAACGGGAAGGCGCAGGTTGACGGCTCCCCCGAAGGTTCCATGGTTTCCCGCGGACAGCCGGGCGGAACCCTTCGTGTCCAGCGGCAGGCCGCGGATGACGTGGATGACGCCCACGAAGGAGGTGGCGCCGTACATCACCGGAGCGGCCCCGCGCTGGACTTCGATGCGCTCGACGCCCTCGAGGCTCAGGGTGGCGAGGGCCGGATTGAAGGCACCGCCCCAGGGCACGCCGTCCACCACGAGCAGGAAGGCGTCGAACTCCTTCAGTCCCCAGAATTCCGGCACGCTCCCGGCCGGGCCGCCGTCGCCGCCGGGGGCGATGAACACGCCCGCCAGCAGGGCCATGGCCCCGCGCAGATCCGTGGCGCCGCGATCGGCAAGCTCCTGGGCGGTGAGCACGGTGATGGAAGCCGGCACCTTGGCCGGATCCTCGGGAAAGCGCGTGGCGGTGACCTCCACCACGGCCGCGGGTGGAACGGGAGGCAGGGCTTGCAACATCAGGATTCCTTGTGTGCGGGATTCGAAGGATCGGGCTGCGGCATGCGGACTCGAAGGATTCCGTCCGCAGCCTCGACCGCCAGGTTCATGTGATCAGCCATGCCGCGCAGCCAGAGCCCGGCCAGACTGCGTGGCGCCTCTCGAGGCCACTCGGCCTCCAGGCACGGCGGGAGCGGGGAGTCCGTGAACCAGCGCAGGATCCAGGCCCCAGGCACTGCTTCCGCTTCCAGGCGCAAGGGCCCGGGCGCGGCCCAGGGGAGGATCTGCCTCGTGAACGCCACGACCCAATCCTGGAGCAGGGGAGCTGGCCAGGATGCCTGACCGGCCCCGGCGTCCACCAAACCGACCGGGCAGTGGAAAAGGGCGCCCGTGGCCTCGAGTCGCTTCCCCAGCCCCGCTTCCCAATCCCTCCAGGGGATGGGCTCCGTATAGGGAAGCCGCCCCAGGGCCACGGCCCGGGCCATGGCGATGAGGACCTTCCCATCCTCCAGGAGCGTCTCCAGCCGCGCGTGGTTCTGGGGATCGAAGGGGAGGGCCGGATCACCCAGATCCGCCACACTCTGGAGCCCCGTCAGCAGATTGTTGAAATCATGCAGGGTCGCCCGCCAGAGTTCTTCAGGATCCATGCCCCCTCCCGGCCACAAAAGCCTTGAATGACGTTACCTTGGGGGCCACCCTCTGTGCATCACCGGAAGACCGACGTCCCCAGGACTCCCTCATGCAGCAACCGATCAAGCGGCTTGGCGAACTGCTCGTGGAATCGGGCCTCATCACGCCGGCCCAGCTCCAGAGCGCCATCACCCACCAGAAGATCGCCCGGGGCCGCCTGGGCAGCAACCTCGTGGCCCTCGGCTACATCAGCGAGGAGGTCCTCATGGACTTCCTCAGCCAGCAGGCCGGAGTGCCCCAGATGGACGTGCGGAACCTCGCGGTGCCGCCCGAGGTGCTGAAGCTGGTCCCCCACCGGCTGGCGGACCAGTTCACCGTGCTTCCCGTGGCCACCCGGGAGCCGAAATCGCTCGTGCTGGCCATGTCCGACCCGTCGGACCTGAACGCCATGGACAGCGCCCGGTTCGCGTCCGGGCTGCACATCCAGCCCGTGGTGGCTTCGCACAGCGCGCTGCGAAAGGCCATCGGGGAGCTCTACCGGAACCTCGAGGCGACCGCTCCCGGGGCCCCGGTCACGGTGGACGTGGTCGGCTCCCACGACGAAGACGAGGCCCTCCCGGTCACCTTCAGCCTCAACCCGCTGCCCGTGCCCGCGCCCGGCCCCGCGGCAGAACACGCCTTCCCGCGGGACCCCTTCTTCGACGCCACCGGGGCGCCCTCCTACGACACCACGGATCTCGATCCGTTCCGGTTCTTCGAGAAGGCGGATCCTCCGCCTGAGGCTCCCCCCGACCTCATCCCCGGCCGCACGCTCCGCGAGTCGGTGCCCACCCTGGAATCCTACGGGACCCGCGCCATCGTCCTGGGCATGGTCCGCCTCTTCCAGCGGCGCGGCATCCTGGGCGAGGACGAGCTCCAGCGCCTGCTCGCCAACCTCGTGGAATCCGGAGAGATCAAGAACAGCAAGGCTGACTAGCCCTCGACCTTCAGGATCGCCAGGAAGGCTTCCTGGGGGATCTCTACGTTGCCGATGGCCTTCATCCGCTTCTTCCCTTCCTTCTGCTTGTTGAGGAGCTTCTTCTTGCGGCTGATGTCGCCGCCGTAGCACTTGGCGAGCACGTCCTTGCGGCGGGCCTTCACGTTGGTCCGGGCGATGATCTTGCTGCCGATGGCGGCCTGCACGGCCACATCGAAGAGCTGCTGGGGGATCACTTCCTTCATGCGCTGGCAGAGCGCCAGGCCAAGGGTCTGGCTCTTGCTGCGGTGGACGAGGATGGACAGCGCGTCCACGGCCTCGCCGTTCACCAGAATGTCCATCTTCACCAGGTCGGATTCCGTGTAGTGCTTCATGTGGTAGTCGAAGCTGGCGTAGCCCTTGGAGATGGACTTGAGCTTGTCGTAGAAGTCCAGAACCACCTCGTTCAGGGGCAGCTCGTAGACGAGCATCACACGGTCCTGGCTCACGTATTCCAGCTTCTGCTGGATGCCGCGGCGCTCCTCGCAGAGCTTCAGCAGGCCGCCGACGAAGTCGGTGCGGGTGAGGATCGTGGCCTCGATGATCGGCTCCTCGATCTTCGCGATCTTCTGCAGCGGCGGCAGCTTCGAAGGGTTGTCCACGGCGGTCTCGCTGCCGTCCGTCAGGTGCACGTGGTAGCGCACGCTGGGGGCCGTGGTGATGAGGTCCAGGTCGAACTCGCGCTCCAGGCGCTCCTGGACGATCTCCATGTGGAGCAGGCCCAGGAAGCCGCAGCGGAAGCCGAAGCCCAGGGCGGTGGAGGTCTCGGGCTCGTAGGTGAAGCTGCTGTCGTTGAGGCGCAGCTTGTCCATGGCGTTGCGGAGGTCCTCGAAGTCGTCGCTGGAGGTGGGGAAGATCCCCGCGAAGACCACGGGCTGGATCTCCTTGAAGCCCTTCAGCATCTCCTTGGCCGGCTTGGTGGTGTTGGTCACGGCGTGGGTGATGGTGTCGCCCACCTTGACGTCCACCAGCGACTTGATGCTGGCCACCAGGTAGCCCACCTCGCCCACGGACAGGGTCTCCTGCTTGTCCATCTTGGGATCGAAGATGCCGATCTCGTCCACCCGGTGCTCGCTGCCCGTGGACATGAAGCGGATCTGGTCGCCGGCCTTCAGGGTGCCGTTCACCACGCGGATGAGGTTCACGATGCCCCGGTAGGCATCGTAGTAGCAGTCGAAGACGAGGGCCTGCAACGGCGCGTCCGGATCGCCCTGGGGGGCGGGGATGCACTTCACGATCTGCTCGAGCACCTGGTCGCAGTTCTCGCCGGTCTTGGCGCTCACGTTCACCGCGTGGGCCGTGTCCACCAGGCCGATGACCGTGTCGATCTGCTCCAGCACCCGCTCGGGGTCCGCACTGGGCAGGTCGGTCTTGTTCAGCACCGGGAACACCTCCAGCCCGTTCTCCAGGGCCAGGTAGGTGTTGGCCAGGGTCTGGGCCTCCACGCCCTGGGTGGCGTCCACCACCAGGATGGCGCCCTCGCAGGCGGCGAGGCTGCGGCTCACCTCGTAGGTGAAGTCCACGTGGCCAGGCGTGTCGATGAGGTTCAGCGTGTAGGTCTGACCGTCCAGCGCCAGGTATTTCAGCGTCACCGCGTGGGCCTTGATGGTGATGCCCCGCTCCCGCTCCAGATCCATGTCGTCGAGAATCTGGGCCTGCATGTCGCGCTGCGCCACCGTCTTGGTGAGTTCGAGGAGACGGTCCGCCAGCGTCGACTTGCCGTGGTCGATGTGTGCGACGATGGAGAAATTGCGGATGAGACTGGGATGAGCCACTGAGGAACCTCGAACTGGTCATTGTACTGTTGGAAACCCCCACTGTCTGCGGGGTTTTACCTACTGGGGCCTCAAGCCGTGGTTGATCCGAGCCGATGGGACCTTTAACCTCAAGGCCGAGAGCCAAGGAGTCCGCTTGTCCCACTTCGCGTCTCCCATGACCATCCTGATGGTAGAAGACAATGCCCTGCAGCGGCGGCTGCTGGAGGCGCAGATCCAGCCGCTGGGGCACCGCCTGATCGTGGCGGCGAACGGCGAGGAGGCGCTGGCGCGCCTCCAGACGGACCGGCCCGAGCCCGACATGGTGATCATGGATGTGGTGATGCCGTCCATGGACGGCTTCAAGGCCTGCGAGGCCATCAAGACGGATCCCGCCACGGCGGACATCCCCGTGCTGGTGCTGACGGCCCTGAGCCGGGACGCCAAGGACCGCAGCTACACCGCCGGGGCGGATGACTTCATCCGCAAGCCCGCGAGCAACCTGCTCCTCCAGGTGCGCATCCAGACCCACCTTCGCGTGCGGGCCCTGTCGCTCCGCACCGGTCCGCTACCGCCCGCCCGCCCCAAGGTGCTGGTGGCGTCTGCCAGTTCCATGGTGCTCACCCAGGTCCAGAACCACTTCGGCAAGGACCAGGCGATCTTCCTGGAGGCCCAGGACGAAGCCCAGGCCCGGGCCCAGATCCTCGCCGAATCCCCCGATGTGCTGGTGCTGGACACGGATCTGGCCAATGGCAGCGCCATGGATCTGGCGACGACCCTGGGCCGATCGCAGGATCTGAGGGACCTGCCCATCCTCCTCCTGCACGATCCCGGCGAGCTCGAGGCCTGGTCCCGCCTCCGCGAGCCCGTGTGCGACGCCCTGGAAAAGCCGCTGGTGGCCACTGAAACCCGCCGCCGGGTGGCCCTCCTGGCCCGGCTGGCCCAGCTCCAGAAACGGGTCGGCCAGGCATGAAGGCACGCCATCGCCGAACAAGAGGAGCCGCCTTCGGGCTCCTTGTGGCCCTCGCCGCCTCTGCCCCTGCCGCCTCCGTGGAAGGCCGAGTCACGGATGGCCACCGGGGCCTCGCCGGCGTCCGCGTCTACCCGGACCGGCAGCCGAGGGTGTCTCCCGCCGGAGATCCGCCCCTGGCGCTGACGGACGCGGAAGGCCGCTTCCACCTGGACCTGGAACCCGAGGATGCGATCCTTGCGGTGGAGAAGGATGGCTGGCGCCGCGACCTGGTGCCGGCCGCCGAGTGGCGCGGCGACATCGCCCTCAGCCCGGAGCCCAGGTTCCGCAAGGAGGCCATCTTCATCGTCCGCCTCGACTTCACGGATGAGGGCTCCAAGCTGCCGGATGGTGCCCTGCGGGAGCTGATCTTCTCGCGCCGCCCTGGCGTGGCCAGCGCGGCCAACTACCTGTACGAGGTGAGCAAGGGGGCCGTGTCCCTCGTCGAGGGCCGCTTCCTCAAGCTCCGGAGCGCCGATTTCCCCGCCCCGAGGACCGACGACCGCAAGATGGCCATGGCCGGCTGGGTTCTGGAACGACTGCAGGGCGAGGATCTCGGCGACTGCGACCGCCTCGACAACCGCACCGGTGCGGTCCGTCCGGACGGCAAGCCCGACCACCTCTGGATCATCACGCCCGGCAAGCCACAGTCGCTGACCGCCGACGAGGCCGACCTCAAGGCCGTGAGCCTCCTCCTGCCCCTGCCCTGGGACAAGACCCGGCGCTGGCCCCTGATCTTCATGACCGAGGAAGTCCCGCTGGGGAACATCGTCCACGAGGCCTTCCACGCCATGGGCGAGCACCGCGTGGACGACCTCTACCTGGATTGCGGCGACCCCCTCACGGCCGGCATCTGGGATCTCATGGACGCGGGCCAGTATCGCGGCTGGGACCGCTCCCACCCTGAAGAGGGCCCCTGGGTGGAGGACACCGGCTACAGCCCCTCCCATCCCACCGCCTGGGTGCGATCGGAGCTCTGGTACCGCGGCTGGTTCCGGGGCCTGGTCCATCGCCTCGCCGTGAAGGGCCCGTCGTGGGAGGGCTGGATCGCCCCCGTATCCCGCGCCCCTGGCGCCGATCCCCAGTGGGTGACCCTGCCCGATCCCCGGAAGAAGGGCCGCTTCTTCAGCCTGGAGGTCCGCCGACCCTGGGGCTTCGAGCGGGGCCGCGTGGGCGGGCGCTTCGGGCCAGGCCACGAAGGCCTGGTGGTGGCCACCGTCGATCCCTCCCTGCTCAGTCCCGACGAGCCCCAGGGCCCTGTGCGCGTGGTGGACGCCCACCCTGGCAGCCCCGAACCGCCCAAGCCCCGCTTCCCCTGCGGCCGCTGGGAGCTGGATGACGCGGCCTTCAACCTGGGCCCCGGCGAGAATCCCAGGGGCCGCAGCGGACCCCTGTCCTGGGAGGTCCTGGAGACTGACGCCAGCGGCCGCATGCGAGTCCGGGTGAGCTTGGTGCGGCCCTTGGCAAAAAAATCCCGCGCCCGGACATCTGCCAAGTAAGATGAGGCATGAAATCAACCTTCTGCCTCCTCTTCCTAGCCGCTGCCTGCCTGGGCGCAGAGACACCGCTCCCGACGCCCTCCCAGGCGGCCCATGTCACGGCCGAGCGGCTGCGCGCCGAGGCCTTCCGCACCCACGGCGCCTATGCGGACCTCGCCTGGCTCTGTGACCGGATCGGGAACCGGCTGAGCGGCTCGCCCCAGCTGGACCAGGCCATCGACTGGGCCCAGGGGCGGCTGAAGGCGGCAGGCCTCGTCAATGTCCATGCAGAAAAGGTCATGGTGCCCCACTGGGTGCGCGGGAAGGAGTCTGCCGAGCTGCTGCTGCCGACCCCCCAGCGGGTGAACCTGCTGGGCCTCGGCGGCAGTGTGGGCACCCCCGAAGGCGGCCTCACGGCGGATGTCGTCGTGGTGGGCTCCTTCGACGAGCTCGACAAGCTCGGCGACGTCGTGAAGGGGAAGATCGTCCTCTACGACGTGCCCTTCCAGGGGTATGGCCGCACGGTGGCCTACCGCCACGACGGCGCCTCCCGGGCCGCCAAGTACGGTGCGGTCGCCGCCCTGGTGCGGTCCGTGGGCCCCGTGAGCCTGGACACCCCGCACACCGGCGTCATGGACTACGACCCGGCCTTCCCGAAGATTCCCACCGCCGCCGTCACCATCGAGACGTCCACGCAGATGCGGCGCATGCAGGACCGGGGCGAACGCATCCGCCTGAGGCTTGAGATGGGCGCGAAGACACTCCCGGACGCCCCCTCCGCCAACGTAGTGGCCGAGATCCGCGGCAGCGAGAAGCCCGATGAGGTGGTGATCCTCAGTGGCCACCTGGACAGCTGGGACGTGGGCCAGGGTGCCCAGGACGACGGCGCGGGCACCGTCACCGCCATGGAAGCCGTGCGGCTCATCCAGTCCCTGGGCCTGAAGCCCCGCCGCACCCTCCGCGTGGTGCTCTGGACCAACGAGGAGAACGGCCTGCGCGGCGGCCTGGGCTACCGCGACGCCCACCGCCCCGAGCTGCAGAACATCGTGGCCGCCTTCGAGACCGACTCCGGCAGCGAGCGCATCAAGGGCTTCAGCCTGGACCTCCGCAAGGCCTCGCCGGAGGCCAAAGCGGGCGCCCTGGCCTCGCTGAAAAAGGTCGGGAAGGACGCGCTGGAGCCCTTCGGGACCATCGACCTGCGCCTGGGCGGCTCCGGCGCGGACGTGGGCCCCATGGTCGCCGAAGGCGTCCCCGGCCTCGGCGTCGGCCACGCCGCCACCCACTACTTCGACATCCACCACACCCAGGCCGACACCGTGGACAAGGTGAACCCCGACGACCTCGCCTGGAACGCCGCCGCCCTCGCCAGCTTCGCCTACGCCCTGGCGCAGTCGGAGGTGCGGTTCAACTAGGCCAGCCGGCGAAGCCGGCCAGGGTCACCTGCCGATCACTGGCTGATCCGCACCAGCTCCACGTCGAAGACCAGCATGCCCCTAGGCATGTCGCGTGCGCCCTGGTAGGCGAGCTTCTCGGGAATCCAGAATCGCCTGCGCTCGCCTTCCACCATGAGCTGGAGCCCCTCGACCCAGCCCGGGATGGTGCCCTTCAGCTGTAGCGGCACCGAAACCCCTTTTGTCAGCGAGCTGTCGAACACTTTCCCATCCGTGGTCCAACCCGTGTAGTGGACCGAGACCCAGCTGGCCGGGACGGGGTGCGCCTTTCCCGTTCCGGGCCTGAGGACCTTGAAGGCCAGACCGGAGCGCAGCACCGTCGCATCCGCCGGGGGGGCCGCCACATCCACAGGGGCCTGCGCGGGGGGCGGCACGGCATCCAGGAGCTCCAGGTCCATCACCACCGTCCCGGCCGGCCGGCCCTTGGCGCCCCCGAAGGCCTGGGCCTCCGGAAGCCACACCCGCCGCTGCTCGCCCACGGCCATGGCCAGCAGCATCTCCCGCATGCCCGGCATCAGCCGGTCCAGGCCCAGGTACGGCGCCTCATCCAGCGCCCGGGTGTTGGCGAAGACCGCTCCATCCGCACCCCACCCTGTGAAATGCGCGCGGACGAATCCGCCGGGCACGGGGCGGGCGTCCCCCTTCCCGGCCTGGATCACCCGGTAGGCCACGCCGCTGGGCGTGCGGAGGGCATCCGCCGGCGGGACCGCCAGGTCCGGCGGCGCGGCGTGGAGGAAGAGCGCAGGAAGCAGGACAGGAATGGCGCGCAGGCTCATGGTGGCGTTCCAAGGGGGACCCGGGTGGGCCTGATCCAGGATACGGGGGCGGGCCGCGTCACACGCCCGGCGGGAACCCCACGGCGAGCCTCACGCCGGCGATGGCGGGGTCCACGCTGCCGTCGGCGCGGCGGATGAGGATGGGGGGCTCGACCTCGGGGCACTGGGCGCGGGCTTCGAAATCCTCGGGGTAGTCCTGGCGGCGGCCGGCGGCGAAGACGTCCAGGCCGTAGGGTTCGCCTTCCTTGAAGACGATCTCCCGGCGGTGGAGGCACAGCAGGCCGGCCTCGCGCAGGGCCACCAGGGCGCGCGCCCGCTGGTCGTTGGGGAAGACGCAGGCGAAGATCCCGCCCGGGGCCAGGATCCGGGCCGCGGTCCTGGCATAGTCCGCGATGCTGCCGCGCACCTCCAGGCGGGCGGGCACGGACTGGGGATGGGCCGCAGGCAGGCGGTGGCCTTCGGGCCAGTAGGGCGGCGTGCCCGTCACCAGATCGAAGGGGGCTTCGCCTTCGAACAGGGCAGGATCGCGGAGGTCGCCCAGGCGCGGGAAGATGCGGGCTTCCTGGCCGTTGTAGCGGATGCTCTTCCGGGCCAGGCGCAGGCTCGCCTCCTGGGCCTCGACCGTGTGCACCACGGCGCCGGGGCAGCGCCAGGCGGCCATGAGGGCCACGCTTCCGATGCCCGAGCCCAGGTCCGCGATGCGGCCCGCCCGGGGGCACCAGGCGGTGCCGTACCAGGCGGTCACCAGGTCGTCGGTGCTGAAGCGGTTGCCCTTCTCCAGCTGGAAGATCCGCCAGCGCCCGCAGAGGCCGTCCAGGGTCTCGCCAGGCTCCGCGTCCACTCCGCCCGGAGGCACGGGCCCGGGCCGGGTCCAGCCCTTGTAGGCGGAGGCATCGTCAGGGGGGGAGCGGCGCGGCATCCCACGAGTGTCCGATAAACCGCCTGGATTCAGAAGCGCCCCTGCGCGACACTCAACCATGGCCGTGCCTGGGAAAACCCTGGAGCCCGTCCTCCGCGAGGGGGAAGGCTCGGCCTGCGAAGGGGACAGTTGCCTCACCCTCGATGGGGCCTTCGACCGGGTGAAGGCGGCCTTCCTCAAGCACCACCCCAACGGAGACGTGGCCCTGCTCCGCCGCGCCTACACCGTGGGCCGGGACATGCACGCCACCCAGCTCCGCAAGAGCGGCGAGCCCTATTTCTTCCACCCCCTGGCCGTGGCCCAGAGCCTGGCGGACTGGCGGCTGGACGCCGTGAGCGTGGCCTGCGGCCTCCTCCATGACGTGGTGGAAGACACCCTCATGACCCTGCCCCAGGTGAAGGCGCAGTTCGGGGACGAGATCGGCGAGATCGTCGACGGCCTCACCAAGATGAGCAAGCTGGCCTTCACGGACAAGCACCTGCTCAACGCCGAGAACGTCCGCAAGCTGCTGGTGGCCATGGGCAAGGATGTCCGCGTCCTCCTCGTGAAGCTGGCGGACCGGCTGCACAACATGAAGACCCTGGGCGTCATGGAGGAGGAGAAGCGCCGCCGGATTTCCAGGGAGACGCTGGAGCTCTACGCGCCCCTGGCCAACCGCCTGGGCATGGGCGTGGTGCGCCTGGAGCTGGAAGACCTGGCCTTCCGCCAGCTGGAGCCCGAGCAGTACGAGTATCTCAAGAACGCGGTGGAGACCAAGCGCGCCAAGCTCTCCGGCACCATCCAGGAGATCCACGGCTCGCTCCAGGCCATCCTCCGCCAGCAGGGCATCAACGCCCACGTCACCGGACGGGTCAAGCACCTCTATGGCATCTGGAAGAAGATGGGCGCCCAGGCCAAGGGCTTCGAGGACATCCACGACTGGCTGGCCTACCGCATCATCTGCCCGGACCGCGCCAGCTGCTACACGGCCCTGGGCCTCGTCCACGGCCTCTACCGGCCCGTGCCTGGCAAGTTCAAGGACTACATCAGCCTGCCCAAGGAGAACGGGTACCAGAGCATCCACACCACGGTGCTGATGAGCTCCGGCGACATCTTCGAGGTGCAGATCCGCACGGAGGAGATGCACCTCCACGCCGAGGCCGGCATCGCCAGCCACTGGACCTACAAGGACGGCCGCATCGCCAACCGCCTGGAGATCAACCAGGTGGCCTTCCTCCGCCGCATGGTGGAGCTGCACCAGGATGCCCAGGACAGCCGCGACCTGGTGGCCAACCTGCGCGGCGAGCTGACCTTCAACCGCATCCAGGTCTTCACGCCCAAGGGTGACCTCCGCAGCCTGGTGGAGGGCAGCACGCCCGTGGACTTCGCCTACGCCATCCACACCCAGGTGGGCCACCGCTGCGTGGGCGCCAAGGTGAACGGGCGCATGGTGCCCCTGAAGCACACCCTCCAGAACGGCGACCGCGTGGAGATCCTCACCCGGCCCGACCACAAGCCCAGCCGCGACTGGCTGGGCTTCGTCAAGTCCGCGGGCGCCAAGAGCCGCATCCAGGCCTTCATCCGCGAGGAGGAGCGCGCCCACGCCGTCACCCTCGGCCGGGAACGGCTCGAGCGGGAAGCCCGGGTCCTGGGCGTGCGCCTGGACGACCCCGAGGCCCAGGCCAAGCTCGAGGTGCGGCTGGTGGAGCTGAAGCTGGCGAACTGGGACGCGGCCCATGCCGCCCTGGGCTTCGGCCGCATCACGGTCCACAAGCTCCTCGAGCCCCTGGTCCCCGAACCCGAGCGCGCCAAGCCCAAGGAGAACGTCTCCAACCTCATGGATTCGGTGGTGGTGGGCGACACCGCCGGCATCCTCTACGCCCTGGCCGCCTGCTGCAAGCCCATCTGGGGCGACGAGGTGGTGGGCTACATCACCCGCACCCGCGGCACCGCCATTCACCGGGCCGACTGCCCCCAGCTCACGAAGGGGACCATGCACCCCGAGCGCCGCGTGAACGTGGCCTGGGGCAAGCACGGGACGGAGCTCTACGACACGGAGATCGCCCTCACCACCGAGGACCGGCCCGGCATGGTGGCCGCCATCTCCGAAGGCATCCAGCGCGTGGGCATCAACGTGCAGCGCTTCCACGGCTCGGCCACGGAGGAGGGGGCCGGCCTCTTCCACATCGCCCTGCGGGTGCGCGACCGGACCCACCTGGTGGAGCTCATGGCCGGCCTGCGCCGCATCCGCGGCGTCTACACCGTGGAGCGGGTGAAGGGATCCGTGTTCGGGAAGGTGAAATGAGCGCCTGGCGTCCCCCCGACGAAGCCCCGCCGGTCCCCTGGGCCCGCATCGCCGAGAGCCTGCGGCGGCCCCAGCTCGGGCCCGACCCGCACAAGATCAGCGCCCGCATCCCCGAGGATCAGCGCCGCGCGGCGGTCGGGGTCATCCTCTGGGGCGACCTCGCTGGCGCGCGCAAGATCATCCTCGTCCAGCGGGGCTACGGCGCGCCGCACCACCCCGGCGAGATCGCCTTCCCGGGGGGCATGGTGGAGCCCCGGGACCGGGACCTGCCCGCCACGGCGAGGCGGGAGGTGGCCGAGGAGATCGGCGTGTCCACGGGCCTCTGGGAGCTCGGGTGCTTTCCCGACGGCGTGGCCAAGGCCCGGGTGCGGTTCACCCCGGTGTTCTTCCGCTGGGAGGAGCCGAAGCCCAGCTTCCGCCTGGACCACGAGCTCGAGCAGGTCCTCCTGCTCCCCCTGGCGCCCCTCATGGAGGCCCCCTGGACCATCGAGCGCCTCGAACGGCACGGCCTGGCCCTCGATGTGCCCAGGCTCGAGCTGCCCCAGGCGCCGCTCTGGGGAGCGACAGCCTTCGTGCTGAAGGCCTGGCTGGATGTGCTGAAGGCCTGCGCCGACCCTGCGAAGCCGGCGCAGGCCTAAGAGTGCCTACTTCACGTTCACGGCCAGCCAGGCGGTGTTTACGGTGGCGTACTCGGTGGAGGCGGCTCCGTAGAGGTCAGCCGCCGCGTTCAGGGTCGCCATGCGCGCCCCGGCATAGTCCGTGCGCTTGGTCATGTAGACGGTGAGAGCCCGGTACCAGATGCGGCCGGCCTTGTCGTTGCCGATGCCGGTGATGCTGGTGACGCCGTTGGTCATGGGCGAGGCGATGTTGCCGGAGAGGGAATCCACCTGGCTGCCATGGGCCAGGAGGAAGAAGAAGTGGTTGGCCACGCCGGAGCTGTAGTGGACATCCAGGCGTCCCAGCGTCTTGCTGTAGAAGTCCGGGCTGCGGCCGTCGAGGCTGGGCTTGTACATCCACCGCAGGGGCGTGCCGCCATGGCCCCAGCTGTTCTCGAACAGCATGTAGTTGGCCGTGATGGGACCCGGGCCCGCCGTACTGGGGATGAAGCTGCCGGTGCTGTTGTTCAGGGTGTAGAACTCCACCAGGGTGCCGAAGATGTCCGAGTTGGCCTCGTTGAGGCCCCCGGACTCCCGCCGGTACTGGAGATTGGCGGTGGCGGAACACACGCCGTGGCTCATCTCGTGGCCGGCCGTGTCCAGGTCCGCCTCGCCCACGGAGCCCCCCACCTGGCCGTCCCCATAGGTCATGCAGAAGCAGCTGTCCGACCAGAAGGCGTTGTCGTACTGGCTGCTGTAGTGCATGCGGCTGAAGGTGGCCCCGCCGGCATCGTCGATGCCGTTCCGGCTGAAGGCGTTCAGATAGAAGTCCCACGTGGCCTGCATGCCCCGGTGGCCGTCCACCCCAGCGGTCTGGGCGTTCGCGCTCATGCCCGGCGTGCCGTTGTACTGCAGCCCGTCGCCCCAGGCGTTGTCGGCGTCGGTGAAGATCGTGCCCGTGCCGGAGGTGCCATTGAGCAGGTTGGTGGTGACGTTGTTCCCGAAGGTGCCGCCCGTACCCCGGGTGGTGTCCCGCAGCTCGTAGCCGGTGGCGGTGCTGTTGGTGCTGAGGCTCACGGTCCCGTACCACTGCGACTGGCCCGTGCCGGTGGTCCCGGCGGTGTGGAGGGTATCCCAGGATTCGAGGATCCGGCCCGTGTGGGCATCCACGAGGAAGTCCGTGTGCTTCGTCTCCTGGGCCCCATTCTCGAGCTCCGTGTGGACGTGGTAGGCCAGGACATACCGCGTGGCCCGGCCCGGGCCGTCCGGCTCGAGGCCCGCCACGACAAGGGTGGCGGTGGGTTCATGGGCGTAGGTGCCGCGGGGGGCCAGGGCCGCATGGGCCGCCGCCAGGACCTCGGCCCGACCCAGGGTGGGCTCCACGTTGAGGGCCGGGCCGCGCACCAGGTCGTCGGTCACCGCCCGCACCCGGCCGTTCCGGAAGTGGACGATGGCCTCGCCCTCGAACACGGGCACCCCCTTGTAGGCCTGGTCGAGCCGGACATGGTCCTCGCCGAGGGCATCGGAGACGAGGTTCCGGAAGGTGAAGCCCGCGTGCGGGCCCAGGCCCATCTGGAAGGCCCGGGCGGCCAGGTGGCTCTGGGCTTCGCGGACCAGGGCATCGGTGCGGGCCTGGTCCGGCGGCGCGGCCAGGAGGCAGGCGGGGAGGAGGAAGGGAACCACATGGCGCATGGGACCTCCAGGCGAAAGGAGGGTCGGGGGGTCCACCCGACCTGGGGCCACGATCCTACTCCCGCCTGTTAAGTTGTGTTAATTTTTCGACCTTTTTCGTTCATGTTTAACAATTATTACCAGTATTGGACTTGTGCAACCACGAAAAGGCCCGGGCGCGCACTTGCGCGTCCGGGCCTTTCGGATCCTGGTTGGGACTACTTCTTCTCGGCCTTCACCGAGCCATCCTTGTCCAGGTACTTATCGGGGTCCTTCATGAGGGTCTCGCCGCAGTACTTGCTGCAGATGCGGTACTCGCGGCCCCGCACGGCGACGGTGGCGGACTTGGCATCCACCGTCATCTTGCAGACGGGATCCTTCGTGTTCACGGCAGGCTTGGCCTTCTGGGGCGCAGGGGCGGCCAGGACGGCGAGGCTCAACAGGGCGGCATTCAGCATGGGGGTCTCCTCCGGGGCTACAGTTTATCCCCTACTTCCGGGCATTTTTCGGAGTGCCGTCCTTCTCGAGGTACTTGTCGGGGTCCTTGAGCAGCTGGGCGTCGCAGCCGCCGCAGCAGAGGCGGTATTCCTGGCCGCGGACGACCACGGTCTTGGACTTTTCGCTGACCTTGCCGCCGAGGACGGGGCACTTGGCGTTGGTGGCGGGCTTGGCGTGCGGCGTGGCCGCGACGGCCAGCGTGAGCAGGAGATTGAGCATGGGGATTCCTATGGGCATCACGGCCCTGGAGTGGCCGGCGGTCCCTGGGCCGTGGACGGGACCGCCGGGGTGCGGATGGGCGTCAGCCCGGGATCAGGCCGGGCATTGGAGTGGCCGGCCCCTCCACCACCTCCTTGCGCTTCCAGAGGTAGTAGATGGACGGATAGACAAGCAGCTCGAGCAGGAAGCTGGTGGCCAGGCCGCCCACCATGGGCGCGGCGATGCGCTTCATGACGTCGGCGCCGGTGCCGGTGCTCCACATGATGGGCAGCAGGCCCATGAAGGCTGCGAAGACGGTCATGGCCTTGGGCCGCACGCGCTTCACGGCCCCGTGGATGATGGCCTCCACCAGGTCGCCGGTGCTGTTCAGCCGGCCTTCCCGCTTCGCCTCGTCGTGGCTGAGGTCCAGGAAGAGCAGCATGAACACGCCGGTCTCGGCGTCCAGGCCCATGAGGGCGATGAGGCCCACCCACACGGCGATGCTCATGTTGTAGCCCAGGGCCCACAGCAGCCAGAAGGCGCCGATGGCGCTGAAGGGCACCGCCAGCATCACCACGGAGGCCTTGAAGGCGCTCTTGGTGTTGGCGTAGAGCAGGCCGAAGATCAGCACCAGCGTGATGGGCAGGATGACCTTCAGCCGCTCCTTCACGCGGATCATGTTCTCGTACTGCCCCGACCAGGTGAGGCTGTAGCCGGCGGGCAGCTTGAGCTCCTTCTCCACCGCGGCCTTGGCATGCTGGACGTAGGTGCCCACGTCGAACTTCGAGGTGTCGAAGTCCACCAGCACGTAGCCGTTCATCTGGCCGTTCTCGTCGCGGATCATGGCGGGGCCGTTGGCCCACGTGAGCTCCGCGATCTCCTCCATGGGAATCATGGCGCCGCTGGGCGTGGGGACGAGCACCCGCTTGAGGGCATCCGGGCTCTCGCGGAAGTCGCGGGCGTAGCGGACGTTCACGGGGTAGCGGGCCCGGCCGTCGAAGACCGTGCTCTGGTTGTCGCCGCCGATGGCGGTCATCACCAGCATGTTGGCCTGCTCCACGCTGAGCCCGTAGCGGGCGAGCTGGTCGCGCTTGAGCACGAAGTCCAGGAAGTAGCCCTGGGCCGTGCGCTCCGCGAAGGCGCTCCGGGTGCCCGGCACACCCGAAAGGATGCGCTCGGCGTCCACAGCCACCTTCTCGATGGTGGCCAGGTCCGCCCCGTTGATCTTGAGGCCCACGGGCGTGCGGATGCCTGTGGAGAGCATGTCCTGGCGGGCCTTGATGGGCATGGTCCAGGCGTTGGGAATGGCCGGGAGCCGCACCACGCGGTCCAGGTCCGCCACGATGTCCTCCTCCGTGATCCGGTCCCGCCAGATGGGACGCAGGGCGGCCTTCAGGAAGTCAGGTGCCCAGGCGCTGAACCAGCGGGGCTTCGCGCGCCACTGGTCCTCGGGCTTGAGCACGATCACGGTCTCCATCATGGAGAAGGGGGCCGGGTCGGTGGCCGTGTCGGCGCGGCCGGCCTTGCCGAAGACGCGCTCCACCTCCGGCACAGTGCGGATGAGGCGGTCCTGCACCTGGAGGATGCGCTGGGCCTCGGTCTGGCTGAGGCCCGGCAGCGTGGAGGGCATGTAGAGGATCGTGCCTTCGTTGAGCGGAGGCATGAACTCGCTGCCCAGGCTCATGAACGCGGGGATGGTGGCCACCACCAGCAGCACCGCCACCGCGATGGTGGCCTTGGCGTGGCGCACCACGAACCGGCAGGGCCCCTCGTAGATGCGGTGGAGGAAGACGCTGATGGGGTGCTTCTCCTCGGCGTAGTACTTGCCCACGGCGAGCTGGGTGAAGGTCCAGGCCAGCCACCTGGGCTTGAACATGAAGGGCTCCACCCGCGCGAAGAGCATGCGCATGGCGGGGTCCAGCGTCAGCGCCAGGATGGCTGCGATGGCCATGGCCAGGTTCTTGGAGTACGCCAGTGGCTTGAAGAGCCGGCCCTCCTGGTCCAGCAGGGTGAAGATGGGCATGAAGCTCACCGCCACCACCAGCAGGGAGAAGAAGACGGAAGGCCCCACCTCCATCAGGGCCTCCAGCCGCACCTGATGGAAGCTGCCGGGTTTTCCCGCCTCGATCCACTTCTCGATCTTCTTGTAGGCGTTCTCCACCTCCACGATGGCGCCGTCCACCAGCACGCCGATGGAGATGGCGATGCCCGCCAGGCTCATGAGGTTGGCGTTCTGCCCGATGCCGTACATCGGGATGAAGGCCAGCGCCACGCTCACGGGGATGGTGACGATGGGCACCAGGGCCGAGGGGACGTGCCACAGGAAGATGAGGATGATGATGGAGACGACGATCATTTCCTCGATGAGCTTGTGCTTCACGGTGCTGATGGCGTTGTGGATCAGCTCGGAGCGGTCGTAGACGGTGATCACGTCCACGCCTTCGGGCAGGCCCTGCTTCAGCTCCCCGATCCGGGCCTTCACGCGCTCGATGACGTTCAGGGCGTTCTCGCCCTGGCGCATGACCACGATGCCGCCCACCACATCGCCCTGGCCGTCCAGGTCCGCGAGGCCCCGGCGCATCTCGGGCCCCAGGGTCACGGTGGCCACGTCGCCCAGCCGCACCGGCGTGCCGTTCTCGGCCTTGAGCACGGCCGACTCCAGGTCCTTCGTGGCCTTCACGTAGCCCCGGCCCCGGACCATGTACTCGCGGCCGCTGTATTCGACGAGGCGGCCACCCACTTCCGCGTTGGCCCCCTTCACCGCCCCGATGACGGACTCGATGGGGATGCGGTAGGCCGCCAGCTTGTTGGGATCCACCTGCACCTGGAACTGCCGGGCCTGGCCGCCCACGGTGGCCACTTCCGCCACGCCGGGCGTGCTCTGCAGGCCGTAGCGCAGGAACCAGTCCTGGAGCGAGCGCAGCTCGTCCGAGCTGTGCTTGCCGCTGTGGTCCACCAGGGCGTACTGGTAGACCCAGCCCACGGAGGTGGCGTCGGGGCCGAGGGAGGTCTGCACCCCCGGCGGCAGGTTGGCGGTGATTTTCGAGAGGTACTCCATCACCCGGCTGCGGGCCCAG
Source organism: Geothrix sp. SG200 (assembly GCF_022808935.1). Classification (GTDB taxonomy): domain Bacteria; phylum Acidobacteriota; class Holophagae; order Holophagales; family Holophagaceae; genus Geothrix; species Geothrix alkalitolerans. The sequence continues at coordinate 559,297 of NZ_JAKZFR010000001.1, read as the reverse complement.
TAGATGTCCGTGCCGTCCTCGAAGATCACGTAGACGTAGGAGAACCCGAAGTCCGAGAGGCCGCGCACGGCCTTCACCTTCGGCGCCCCCAGCAGGCTGGTGACGATGGGGTAGGTGACCTGGTCCTCGACGATGTCGGGGCTCCGGTCCCACTTGCTGTAGACGATGACCTGGGTGTCGCTGAGGTCCGGCAGCGCGTCCAGGGGGATATTCCGCATGGTCCAGAAGGACATGGCCAGCAGCACCGCCGATGCGGCGATGACCAGCCAGCGGTTCTCCGCCGAGAAGCGGATGATCCGCTGGAGGAAGGTCGGGTGTTCGGGATCGTAGGCGGCGTGTCCGCTCATGCGGGCCTCCCCGTGAGGGAATACAGCAAGGAATTCTCAAAGCGGAGGAGAGCGGAGGGGCCGAGGAGAGCGGAGAAAGAGAAAACTGTTTTACTCAGCTTTCCTCCGCTTCTCTGCGTTCCTCCGCTTATCAGATTCTGTTTCTTTGGCGATGGATTCATGACGGCCCTCACCTCAGTGCTTGTGCGTCATCTGGGCCAGGGCGGCCTTCAGGCGGGATTCGGAGTCCACCAGGAAGTTGGCGCGGACGACGACTTCATCCCCGGCCGACAGACCCGAGCGGATCTCCACCTGCTCGCCTACCGTGGCGCCGGTGGTGACTTCGCGGGGCTCGAACTTGCCGTCTCCCAGGGAGACGAACGCCACCTTGGTGGTGCCCGCGTCCAGCACGGCGTCCAGGGGGACGAGGAGGCCCTTGCGGCCCGGACCGTGGATCACCACGTCGCCGAACATCTCAGGCTTGAGGATGCCGCCGGGGTTGGGGAACTCCAGGCGGGCCCGCGCGGTGCGGGTCTTGGGATCCATGACGGGATCCACGAAGGCGATGCGGCCCTTGAGGGTCCTGCCCGGCGCGGCCTGGGTCGTCAGCTCGGCGGGAAGGCCCACCTTCACGCGGCTCAGCTCGGCCTCGTAGACGTCCACCTGCACCCAGACGCGGCTCAGGTCCGTGATCTCGAAGGGGATGTCCGCCGGGGTGAGCCGGGCGCCCTCCACCACGTTCTTCACGGTCACGATGCCGGAGATGGGGCTGCGCAGCGTGAGGGCCCGTTGGACTTCGCCCGTCTTCTCCAGCCGGTCGATGGCCTCGGGCGGCACGTCCCAGAGCAGGAGCCGCCGTTTGGCCGCCTCCAGGAGCTCGCCGCCTGACTGCTGGAGCGAGCCGCTGCTCAGGGCCTTCTGGGTCTTCAGGGCCAGCAGGTACTCCCGCTGGGCGCTGACGAACTCGGGGGCGTAGAGGCTGAAGAGGGGCTGCCCCTTGGCCACGGGCTTGCCCACGTAGTCCACGAAGAGCTTCTCCACGAAGCCCTCCACCTTCACGTTCACCTTGCGGACGCGGGTCTCGTCGATGGCCACGCGGCCCAGGGCCCGCAGCTCGCCGCTGACGGTCCCCTCCGCCACCTTCTCCGTGCGCAGGCCGATGAGCTGCTGGCGCTCGGGGTCTATCTTCACCGCGGCGTGGGACTCGATCCCCGCGCCTTCGCCTTTCAGGTCGCCTTCATAGACGGGCACATAGTCCATCCCCATCTCGTCCTTCATGGGCACCGGCGAGGTCTGGCTGGGGTTCATGGGCGAGCGGTAGTAGATGACCTTGCCCTTGTCCCTGGGAGCCTCGCCTTCCATGGGCACCAGGTCCATGCCGCAGATGGGGCAGGTACCCGGGTGGTCCTGGATGATCTGCGGGTGCATGGGGCACTGGTACATCTGCTTCCTGGGCGCCGCCGCGCTGGCGGCCTCGTGCTCGTGATCGTGTTTCGGAGCGGGCCGCAGCATCAGCGTGCCGCCGATGCCGGCCACCAGACCCAGGGCCACCAGGCCGAGGGTGCGGAGGCGCGACGCCCGGGCCGGAGTCGGGGAATCGAAATCAGGTCGTTCGGTGGTCATCGGGGATCTCCTACATCTTCATGGCGGCGGGACCGCTGTCCTGGGCCTGGCCCGGAACCTTGGCGGCGGATGTCGAGGCGGTGGGCGCGGCGGCGCCGGCGGACAGGCTGGCCGAAGCCAATGCCCCGCCGGTGATGGGGGGCGTGGCGCCGAGGGCCGCTTCGCCCAGGGCGATGTGCTGGGCCTGGAGCTGGGCCAGGGTCTGCAGGTAGGCCCCCTGGTCGCCCACCCAGCCGTTGAGGGCTTCGAGAGCGCCCAGGAAGGGCGCGCGGCCGGCCTCGTACTGGGCCAGAGCGGCCTTGAACGTGGCCTCGCTCTGCACCAGGAGGCCCTCGCGGTAGAGGTCCCGGGTGCGGCGCAGGGTCTCGATCTGGATGGCCCGCTCCTCGGTGCGCTGGCGCAGGAGGGTGCGCACGGATTCCACCTCGGCGCCCTGTCCCAGGCGGTGGTGCTCGTGCTCGGCGATGGCGCGCTGCTGCTTGGACCGGCCGTAGATGGGCAGGGAGATGCTCAAGCCCACCTGCCACATGGGATCCAGGCTGCCCCGGGGCATGATGCCCGCGGTGACGGCGAAGTCCGGGCGGCGATCCAGCTTCGCCAGCTCCACCAGCTTCTCGGTCTGCCGGACGTTGGCCCGCGCGCCCGCCAGCTCGGGGCTGCGGGCCTCGACCTGCTCCGGCGTGAGGGAGGCAGGTTCCGGCAGGTCCGCCAGTGCCGCGGTGGTGGGGATGGGGTCGGCCGGGTCGTGCTGACGCAGCCGGTTCAGGGCGGCGAGCGTGGTCCGCTCCTCCGCCTCCAGGGCCCAGGTCGCCTGCTTGAGGCGGGTCAGCTCCAGCTGGGCCCGCAGCAGGTCACCCTGGCTGCCCTGCCCCACCTCGTAGCGGGTGCGGGCCAGGCGCTCGGCCTGCTCCAGGAAGATGGTCTGCTGGGCCAGCAGCTCCTTCTGCCCCCGCACCAGGAGGAGGGCCGCATAGCCCCGGCGCACATCGGCCTCCAGGCTCATCTGCACGCGGCTGCGGGTGGCCTCCGACACGCTGACGCCGGCGGCGGCCACCTCCTTCCGCAGGCCGCGCTTGCCCGGCCAGGGGAAGGGCTGGGTGAAGGCCACGCTGTAGAAGCTGGTCTCCATCTTCCCGACCTGGATCCCGTTGAAGCCGTCGTTCTGGAGGCCCAGCGACAAGGTGGGATCGGGCAGCACGCCCGCCTGGGGGATGCGCTCCTGGTCCATGCGCACGGTGGCCTCCGCCCGCTGGACATCGGGATGTTTCCCGAGCGCCTCGGCCAGGAGGCCTGCCAGGACCGGGTCAGCCTCCGGGGTCGGCGAGGCGACTGGAGGGGTGTGATGGGGGGCCTGGGCCAGGGCCGGCGCGGCGAGCACCAGGGCCGGGGCCAGGCGCAGCAGCGTGCGCATGGGGATCTCCGGAAACGGGAAAGAGGGTCGGCCCACTCCCACGAGCAGGCAAGGCTTCGCTCAGTCCCGGATCAGATCCGGAAGGTGCTCAGGCGCGCCAGGTGTCGACCCAGGTCCGGGTCGCGGCCGCCTTCGGCGCGGAGAGGCAGGGAGTCCACATCGACCGAGGCCGCCTTGGCCCAGCCGGCCGGCTCGGGCCGGGGCTCGGTCCGGCGCGCGCCTTGTTCCGCCCGGCGGGCCGCCGGGGCGACGACCACTTGGCGCTCGGCGCAGGCGCCCCGCTGAGGTGCGCGGTTGCTGTCCGGCTTCGGGCAGGGGCAGGGGTCGTCCATGCCGGGAGGCACAGTGCCGCAGCAGCAGTCGTGAGGCTGGGCCGCCGTCCGGTCGCCCGCCAGCGCCCAGTCCCCGCCCACGCCGCCCAGGAGCAGCGCGACGGCCAGGATGGTGCGCAGGATCGTCCGCACGGAGGAACCTCTGAATGGAGTTCATGATAGGCCCTCCACCCGTGTGGCAACACGAAAAGATTGACGGCGGTCACACGGAAGCGCCTCCGGGCCGCCGCCAAACCGAGATCCCGCGCGCATCAGCGCTACGATGAATGGATGGGCACGAATGAAACGGCGGACCTGGCGATCATCGGCGGCGGCATCGCCGGCCTGAGCCTCGCCTTCCACCTGGCCCGGGCCGGCCAGGGGGGCCCAGAGAGCGTCATCCTCCTGGACCGGGAGGACCAGCCCGGCACCTACGCCAGCGGCCACAATGCCGCCGTGGCCCGGTCCCTCACGGGCCGCGACGAGCACACGGCCCTCACGGTAGAGGGCCGACGGCGCCTGGCGGAGGCGAGCCTGATGACAGCCAGCGGCGGTCTCCTGGCGAGCACGGAGCGCGGCCCCCTGGACACCTTCGAGGCCGAGGCCGGACGCCACGGCGTGGCGGTCCATCGCGGCGCGGGCATCCCCCTGCCCGGCCTCCGGGCCGCCGAGCACCTGGCCATTCCCGGCGATGGCGTCATCGACGCCGCGGGCCTGCTGCAGGCCTGCGTCGAGGGCGCCCGGGCCGGCGGCGCGGACCTGCGCTTCGGCTGCGGTGTGAGTGCGATCCGCCCGACGCAGGATGGCTTCGACCTGGATACGGATCGGGGGCCGCTGCGCGCCAGGACCCTGGCCATCGCGGCGGGCGCCTGGGCCGGCGAGCTGGGCCGCCAAGCGGGCTCGCAGATCGCCTACACGCCCCTGCGGCGCTCCCTGGTGTGGAGCGGCGCCGCGCACCCCCAGCGGGATCCCTGGGCCTGGTGGGTGGACCGCCCCTTCTACCTGCGACCCGAGAGCGGCGGCGTCCTCATGTGCCCCTGCGAGGAGGTGGCCGTGCCCCTGCCCCCGCGCGGGCGCCAGCCGGACACGGACCCGGCCGTGCTCGAGGGCCTCTTCGCCAGCCTGCGTGAACTGGCTCCGGACCTGGCGGAGCGCCCCATCACCCGCACCTGGGCCGGCCTGCGCACCTTCGCCCCGGACCGCCGCTTCGTCATCGGCTGGGACCCCTGGAATCCGCGCCTGTTCTGGTCCGCCGGCCTCGGCGGCCACGGCATGACCAGCGGCCTCGCCGTCGGCCAGCTCGCCGCCGATTGCTACCTCCGCCATACCACCGCCGGACCACTCGATCCGCGAAGATTCAGGAACTGATGGGAACCGCGAATGGCGCGAATGGGCGCGAATAAGGCAAATACCTGAACATTGGCCAACCTCATCCGGAAAAATGAGGAACGCAGAGAACGCGGAGATGCCCTTCGGGCGCGCGGAGGGCGCAGAGGGGACTCGACCCACTCCGGACATCCTTTCCCGGGTGGCGGTTCCGGGCGGCTTTTATGGGCCGCCACAGCCGCCGCCCGGGAAACGGGTCGTGCGAGGCGCGGCCCGGGGCCGCAGGCCCGGATGTCCTGGCCGGGGTGCCTCTGTTTTATCTGCGGTTCGAGCATTTCCTGGCTGAAGGGCGCCCAGAACGAAGAACGACACGGTCCAGTCTTTCTTGGGTCCTCACCTTCGTGGCGATGACCCTTGCTGCTTTTTCATTCGCGCCCATTCGCGCCATTCGCGGTTCCATCTTTTAAGATCTCCCCATGACCTCTCTCCGCGTCGCCCTCATCCAGCAGGACACGGTCTGGCAGGATCCGGCCGCGAACCTGGCCCGGGCGCGAGGGTTCGTCCAGCAAGCGGCCCAAGCAGGCGCGCGGGTGGCGGTGTTCCCCGAGCTCTTCACGCTGGGCTTCACCATGGCGCCCGAACCCTTCGCCGAGCCGATTCCCGGCCCCACCACGGAGGCCGTGGCGGCGCTCTCGCGGGAGTTCAGCCTCTACCTGGTGGGCTCGGCGGTGGAGGCCCACGCGCCGCACCCCCGCAACGCCGCCTTCGTCACCGCGCCGGACGGCTCGCTGCTCGCCGCCTACCGGAAGATCCACCCCTTCTCCTACGGCGAGGAGCACCAGCACTACTCCGGCGGGGAGGACTGCCCCCTGTTCGAGGTGGACGGCATCCTCTGCGGCCTGCAGGTCTGCTACGACCTGCGCTTCCCCGAGCCCTTCCGGGCTCTCGCCGCCCGAGGGGCCGAGGTGGTGTTCGTCCCCGCCAACTGGCCCGTGCGCCGCATCGCCGCCTGGTCCACCCTGCTGGCCGCCCGGGCCATCGAGAACCAGATGGCTGTCTGCGGCGCGAACCGCGTGGGGCGCGACGGGGCGGGCCTCGAGTATCCCGGCGCCTCCGCCCTCCACGACGCCTTTGGCGAGGTCGTGGCGAAGGGCGACGCCACCGAGGGGCTGGTGGTGGGCGACCTCGACCTGGACGCCCTGCGGGCCTGGCGGACGCGCTTTCCGGCCCTGGGGGACCGCCGGCCGGACGTCTATCGCCGCCTGATGCCCTAAGTGGCCCGTCCGGCCCTCAGGAGATCCACATCATGAGGCTGGCGACCTCCCGCAGCTTCCCGTCCTCCATCCGGAACACCACCAGGTGCCCCGAACCCGCCAGCCAGTCGTACTGGGTGCCGAGGTAGATCAGGAGCAGGCGCTGCTCGCGGTCCACCACGGGGATCGAGACCGTGGCCATGCCCCCGGCGCCGGGGTGGTCCCGGCGGAGCTTCGCCCACCCGCCGCCCCCGGTCTTGAAGTAGGCCGCGTAGGTGCCGTCATGGTCCACCAGGTAGCCGTCCTTGGGCGCCGAGGAGAGGCGCAGCCGCACCGGCGCCGCATTGTGCTCGAAGAGGGCATCGATGAGGGCCGAGGCGTCGTAGCCGGGCACCTGGAGGTTCTTCTTGCAGTAATCCAGGCTGCGCGCCCGCTCCTCCGGCGAATCCATCCGGACCATCCCCAGGCGCGTCTCCGGGCGCAGCACGGTGGTTCCGCCCGGGGCCGCCGTGGCCGCCAGCACCCGGGCGATCAGGTCCTCGCCTCCGCGCTCGGGGGGCGCTGACCGCGCGGCAGGGCCAGCGAGCGCGAGGCAGGCGAGGAGGATGGACGCACGGACGCGCAAGGGGTCTCCGGATGGCCAGGGGCTGCCCGATCCTACCCCCGCCCGGCCCTTCCGGCCACCAGGTCTGCGTCCCGCCCTGTCCCGAAGTCCACCCCCCTCCGCGTGGGCTGAACTTCCCTTCCTGGCCGGCGCACGGCACCTAGATTGGTAGGTATGCGAAAGGTGCCGCGCTGGGCCGCCGTCCTCCTCGCGATCGGGGCCGGGGCGGCCCTTCTCATGGCGTGGCTCCTCCGGAAGCCGGGCCTGGAGGTGAAGGTCGCCCGCGTCGAGGTGGGGCCGGTGGAGGAGATCGTCGCCAACACCCGGGCGGGAACGGTGAAGGCCCACCGCCGGGCCAAGCTCTCGCCCCAGATCCCCGGCGTGGTGACCGCCCTGCCCCACCGCAAGGGCGACCGGGTGGCCGCCGGCGACCTGCTCCTCCAGATCGAGGATTCGGTCCAGCGGGCCGCTTTGGCCCTGGCGGAGGACCAGGTGCGCACCGCCGAGGCCCGCACCCGGGAGGCCTGCCTCGCCGCGGACCTGGCCGAGAAGGAGCTGGCCCGGGGCCTGGCCCTGAGCCGGGACGGCGTCCTCAGCCCCCAGGCCCTGGATGCCCTCCAGAGCGCCCGGGACCGCGCCGCCGCCACCTGCCAGGCCCTGCGCGCCGCCCTGGAGGAGGCCCGCAGCCAGGTGCGCCTCGCCCGGGCCCAGCTCGCCCTCACCCAGCTCCGGGCGCCCTTCGCGGGCATCGTGGCCGAATGTTCAGGCGAGGTGGGCGAGTGGATCACGCCCTCGCCCACGGGCATCCCCATCCCGGCGGTGCTGGACCTCTTCGACCCCGCCACCCTCTACGTCAGCGCCCCCATCGACGAGGTGGACTCCCAGCGGGTGAAGGCCGGGATGCCGGTGCGGATCGCCGTGGACTCCCATCCCGGCCTGAAGCTGGCGGGGCGCCTGGACCGCGTGGCGCCCTACGTCCTCGACGTCCAGGAGCAGAACCGCACCGTGGAGATCGAGGTGTCGCCTCTGGATCCCTGGTCGGCCCAGGGCTTCCTGCCCGGCACCTCCAGCGATGTGGAGGTGATCGTGGCCCGGCGGGACGGGGTGCTCCGCGTCCCCACCGCGGCCCTGGCCGAGGGCGGGAAGGTGCTGGTGCTGGCGGGCGGGCGGCTGGCGGAGCGCACCGTCCAGACCGGCCTGCGCAACTGGCAGTTCACCGAGGTCCTCGCGGGCCTCGCGGCGGGGGACCGGGTGGTGACGGTGCGGGACTCCCCGGCCATCCGCGCCGGGGTCCGCGCCCGCGCCCAGGCCCAGGCCCAGGCCCAGGATCAGGATCAGGCCCGGGAGGGCCCATGATCGAGCTGCAGGGCGTGTGGCGCACCTACCCCGTGGGGGAGGGCGTGGTCCATGCCCTGCGGGACGTCAGCCTCGCCATCGCGCCCGGCGAGCACGTGGCCCTCATCGGCCCCTCGGGCTCGGGCAAGTCCACCCTCCTGCACATCCTGGGCTGCCTGGACCGCCCCAGCCAGGGCCGCTACTGCCTGGAGGGCCGGGATGTGGGCACCCTCTCGGAGGCCGAGCGGTCCCAGCTCCGGCGCACGCGCATCGGCTTCGTCTTCCAGTTCTTCCACCTGCTGGCCCGGCTCACCGCCCAGGGCAACGTGGAGCTGCCCATGCTGTTCGCCGGCGTCCCCCGGGAGGAGCGGAAGGCGCGGGCGGCCCAGGCCCTCGCTTCCGTGGGCCTCCTCCCGCGCGCCGGGCACCGGCCCGACCAGCTCTCCGGCGGGGAGCGTCAGCGGGTGGCCATCGCCCGGGCCGTGGTGATGAACCCCGCCATGGTGCTGGCGGACGAGCCCACGGGCAACCTGGACCGCGCCTCCGCCCAGGAGGTGATGGGCGTGCTGGAGGCCATGAACCGCCAGGGCCTGACCCTGGTGGTGGTGACCCATGATCCAGTCCTCGCCGCCCGGGCGAGGCGGGTGGTGCACCTGTCGGACGGCATGCTGGCGGACGCGCCCGCCGGGGAGGCCTAGGTGGCCTTCCTGGACCTGCTCGGCTTCGCCCTGGGCGCCCTCCGGGGCCACCGGCTCCGCACGGCGCTCTCGGTGACGGGCGTGGCCATCGGCATCACGGCGGTCCTGGCGCTCACGGCCCTGGGCGAGGGCGCTCGGCGCTACATCGTGGACGAGTTCGCCACCCTGGGCTCCAACCTCGTCATCGTCCTGCCGGGCAAGGTGGAGACCACCGGCGGCATGCCCTTCGGCGGTGTCACCCACGACCTCACCCTGGAGGACCATTCCGCCCTCGCGCGCCTGGGGCGCCTGGCCCGGACCGCCCCCATCGCCGTGGCCACCGAGACCCTGCGCTTCCAGGACCTGGGCCGCTCCGTCCCGATTCTGGGCACCACCGCCGACTACCAGGAGATCCGCCGCCTGCGCCTGGCCCTGGGAGCCTTCCTGCCCTCCGGCGATCCCGACCGCTCGGGCACGGAGATCGTCCTCGGCGCCAAGGTGGCCCGGGAGCTGTTCCGCGGGGAGCATCCCCTGGGCCAGGTGGTGCGCGCGGGCCCCGCCCGTTTCCGCGTGGTGGGCGTCCTCGCGCCCCGGGGCCTCTCCATGCTCGGCTTCGACCTGGACGAGGCGGCCTTCATCCCCGTGCGCACCGCCATGCGGCTGTTCAACCGCACCAGCCTCTTCCGGATCGTGGCCGAGGTGCGCATCTTCGCCGAGATGGACCAGGCCAAGGCGGATGTCCTGGCCCTGCTGAAGGACCGCCACCGCGCCGAGGACGTGACCGTCTACACCCAGGACGCCATGCTGGCCTCCTTCTCCGCCATCCTCCGCGCCTTGACGCTCTCGCTGGCGGGCATCGCCTCGGTGTCCCTGGTGGTGGCGGGCGTGGGGATCATGAACGTCATGCTCGTCTCCGTCACCGAGCGGCGGGCGGAGATCGGCCTCCTGAAGGCCCTGGGCGCCCCGGCCCCGCGCATCCTCCTGGCCTTCCTGGCCGAGGCGGTGATCCTGGCGGCCCTGGGCGGCGCGGCGGGGCTGGCGGCCGGCGCCGCAGGGGTGGGCCTCCTGGCCTTCGTCTATCCCGAGTTCCCCGTGGCCATCCCCCTCTGGGCCGTGGGCGCGGCCGTGACGCTCTCGTTCCTCGTGGGGGTGGGTTTCGGCGTGTGGCCGGCGCGGCGGGCCACGCAGCTCGATCCCGTCGCGGCCCTGGCGCGGAGGTGAGCATGCTCCTGCTGCCGTCCGCCGAGCTGCTGCGCTTCGCCCTGGGGGCCGTGGCCGGCCACCGGCTGCGCTCGGCCCTCTCGGTGCTGGGCGTGGGCATCGGCGTGGCCGCCGTGGTGCTGCTCACGTCGCTGGGAGAGGGCACGCGCCAGTACATCGTGTCTCAGTTCAGCCAGTTCGGCGCCAACCTGCTGGCCATCAACCCCGGCAAGGTGAAGACCATGGGCGTGCCCGGCGTGTTCGGCGGCACCACGCACCTGCTCACGCCGCAGGACGCCGAGGCCCTCCGCCGCCTGCCCGGCGTGGAGGCGATGATCCCCGTGGCCATGGGCCAGGGCCGGGTGGAGTTCGAGGGGCGGGGCCGCAGCGTCTACATCTACGGCGTCAACCACGAGCTGCCCCGCGTCTGGGGCGTCGGCACGGCCCAGGGCAGCTTCCTCCCGCCCCTGGATCCCGGGCGCCGGGCCTCGCTGGCCGTGCTGGGCCCCAAGCTGGCGCGGGAGATCTTCGGCAGCGCCTCGCCCCTGGGCCAGCGCATCCGCATCGGCTCCGAAAGCCTCGTCGTCATCGGCGTCATGGAGCCCAAGGGCCAGCTCCTGGGCTTCGACCTGGACGACACGGCCTACATCCCCGTGGGCACGGCCATGGGCCTGTTCAACCTGGCGGAGCTGCATGAGATCGACCTGCTGGCGGCCACCAGCGAGGGCATCCCCGCCCTGTCGGACCAGATCAAGGCCACCCTCATGGATCGGCACCGCGGCGAGGAGGACTTCACCCTCACCACGCAGACCGAGATGCTCGAGGTCTTCGGGCGCGTGATCGGCATCGTGACCCTGGCCGTCACCGCCATCGCCGGCATCTCCCTGGTGGTGGGCGCCATGGGCATCCTCACGGTGATGTGGATCTCGGTGCACGAGCGCACGGGCGAGATCGGCCTCCTCCGGGCCCTGGGCGCAGACGGCGCCACCGTGCAGGCCCTCTTCCTCCTGGAGGCCATCCTGCTGGCCCTGGGCGGCGGGTTGGGCGGCCTGGCCTTCGGGGCGCTGGTGCAGCTGGTCCTCCGGATGATCGTGCCCGGCCTGCCCCTGGCGACGCCCCCGGAGGCCGTGGCCGCAGCCCTCCTCATGACCCTCGCCGTGGGCGCCGCCGCCGGCGTGCTGCCCGCGAGGAAGGCCGCCGCTTTGGATCCCATCGAGGCGCTGCGGGCGGAGTAGGGCCTTCGCACAGGAAAGAAGAACGCGAAGGACGCGAACGCCCTTCGGGCGGGCGAAGGGCGCGAAGGACAAAGGCTTTTTCGCCACCGATTTCGCCGATTTCAGTGATTTGAAAAGATGGGCCCGGCCTCCACGCAGCATGGGCTCCATGGGGGGCGCCAGGGCCGCGGCCCCTTGGAAGGCCTCGGCCCTGGCGCCCCCCATGACTTCCGGCGAAGCCGGAAGCGGCCTCCGGCCGGCCCATGCGGCGATCCGCCGAGACGCAATCAGCGCAATCAGCGAAATCGGTGGCTAAAACAGCTTTTCATCCGGATGGTCCGCCCGGCCCTCAGGTGGTCGCCACCAGCAGTTCTTCGGCGGGATCGGGGGGACGGAGGCCGTCGGTGCGGTTCGCGAAGTAGCGCTGGGCCACGATGGCAGCCCGGAAGAACCGCGTGAACGGCGCCATGTCCGGCCGCTCCCGCCACCCCGTCTCCGGCCCCACCAGCCGCGGCCCCACCTCATCCCGGAACACCGCCGGCGGCGCATCCACCTCCAGATGCAGCGCCCGCCAGAACGCCACCCGAACCGCCGTACTGTCCGGAGAAGCCACCGATTCCCCGCGCATCAGGCCCCCGAAAGATCAACCACCGAGGGAAGTCTAGCGAACACACCCGCCTCGACTATCTGACTCCGCCACCATCCACAACGCTCGCGGTGAAGTCCCTGCCATGGGAGATGGCACCGAGGTCTTGTAGGCGGAGTAATAGATCTGTCCAGCTAACAGCCTGATGCGAGTACTTCCCGTCGCTCAGGGACCCGAGGCGTGAATACGTAATAAGTACCAGAGTCAAAAGAGGAATACCAATAAACCTGGATCAAAGACAATAAACGTCAATCAAGTTTTTCCGAGCCCTATGGAACAATTTATCAGCTGATAACACAATGAGCACATCACCCTGTAAGTCTAATATGCCCACGCATGTTCCTTAAACAATTCAACCTCTTCTGGTTGAATAACTTCCGTTATATCATCAACATCAGAAACGACGATCTTGTTAACATCTAAGGCACTCTTGAGTGCCTCGCTTGCGATCCAGCCAGACTCCCAAAGTTGAGGGGATGCGCCATTCACAATCTGACAAATCGGTTCATTGCTTTCAAATATGATGCCAACAGTTTTTGGTTGGATTACACGCTGAAGCCAAACTTCTAGATAGCCATTATATGGAACTCTAGCCATCTTTTCACGTACCTTAGTCCACAATCGCACTTTTTCTTCTTTTGGTGCGAGTGAGATAAGGTGACTTAGAATGCCAGCCACGGCTGGAAACGTCGATGGCGAAACGAAAGCAATATCTGTTGCAATCGCAACCTGCACGTCAAGATCCTCGGGAGTTTCAGTCTGGTTTGAAACATTAGTATGAAACTCACCAACCAATCTTCGCAATGCTCCACTGTTTGGATATCGCTGGCCAAATGAATGCAATCTCAAAAGTTGTTTTTGAATTGTCTTTGCATTTGATTCTCCGAGATCTTGTTGATCAATTCCAGCCAACTTATCAGGCTTGATTGATCCTTCTACTACATTCCTACACGAAATTGTTTTTGACACCCCGAGCCTCATTCCTACCGCTCGTAATTTGTCGCTGACCACCTTCAAAACGGCTTCTGCACGCTCATCACTGTTCGCAAAAATCCTATAATCATCTCTATACCTAAGTATTTTTATATCAGTGTTTCCGGTTAATTCAAAATTAATCTGCTCATCGACGTATCCTAGGACCATCTCCGCGATGAAATCCATAAGGATTGACCCTTGCGCAATACCATTGGTCTGCCCATAGCGGCTAGCTTGAATATGGAAATCAATTTTGTTTCCTAATAGGCTTTTATTATTTCTTTCTGCTTTAGCTTTAGGCAGGCCATGCAAAGCCCAAGCAATACTATGAGTATACATGGATCCGTAACAATCAGTCACATCGGTATGAAGAAGATGGCTAAATTCTAATGAATAAGTTAAAGACCTTTGCTCAACACTCTGCCACCAGCTTTTTATCTGAGTTGCGACATCAGTTTGATGATCCACCGATAAGACCTGTGCACTACAACAATCAACTAAACCTCCCTCAAACTCTTTGAATCTTGTCTTTATACATTCCCAATTTGCAGCATCGCAAATCACATTCACCAGTGATACATAGATAGCAGGGTGCAATAACTCATAAGGTCGCCATGCAAATTTTCCATCCTTATTTGATATGAAGCTGTAGTTTACATTCGGGAGATCATTGGGATTTGTACTTTTAAATTGGGCGTAACCTGCACCACTTAGAACTTCAGACACGCCATTCAGTATGGGTTCGAAACTGATGTACTTGGGCAGGTCCCCATTAAAGTAGCTACTTCCCTTTAGGAAATGGCCCCTTGCCTCTTCATTGGACAAGTCTATCAATCGTTTCATTGCCCCCCCAATCGCAATATTGGTCACGCCGAACGCTAGTATCTAATCCGTGGCTAATTCCCATTACTTTGACGGATTCGCCGGCGCATCCCGTTTGTACCACTGTGCCTGCCCATAGACGGGCCGTACCTTCTGTTCCAAGGCTTCTAGCTGAGCCAAGTTCAGCGGCAAGAACTCCCCGGCGATGCGGACGTTCTCTTCGAGCTGGGCCACGTTGTCCACGCCGATGATGACGGTGCTCACGGGGTGGCTCAGGGTGTAGCGCATGGCCTCCTTGATGGTGAGGGTGCCGGGGCGGTCGTGCTTGGCGGGGCCGCGCTGCTGGGCAGGGGGCGGGGGCTGGACGCCGGCCAGGAGGCGGCCGCGGGCAGGGATCTTCATGCCGATGATGCCCATCTCCTTCTCCACGGCCAGGGGCAGCAGGGTCTTCTTGAAGGGCAGGTGCCAGGTATCGGCGGCGTTGAAGGCCATGAGCACCGTGTCGAAGGGGAAGCGGCGGATGGCCTCGGCCAGCACATCGGGATCCGTGTGGCCGCTGAGGCCCAGGAAGCGCACCAGCTTCTGGTCGCGCGCCTTCTGGAAGGCCTCCAGGGCGCCGCCCTTGGCGCAGACGCGCGCCACGTCATCCATGGTGCTCATGGCGTGGAGCTGCCAGAGGTCCACATGGTCGGTCTGGAGCAGCTTCAGCGAGGTCTCCAGCAGCCGCAGCGAGCCGTCCGCCGTGCGGTCGTGGGTCTTGGTGGCGAGAAAGGCCTCGGCCCGCCGCCGCTTCATCACCTGCCCGAAGTACTGCTCGCTCCAGCGGGCCTCACCGCCGTAGCGGGCGGAGGTGTCGCAGTAGTTCACGCCCAGGTCCAGGGCCCGCTCGATGAGGGGCACGGCCACCTTCTCGTTGTGGGGTTTCTCGATGGCCGCCTGGCCGCCCAGGCTGAAGATCCCCACCTTGTGCCCCGTGCGCCCCAGGTTGCGGGTGGGCATGGCCTCCGCGGTGGCGGGGTTGAAGGGCGGATGGGGCACGGGGTGGTGGATGACGGGCTCGGCGCCCTCCGGTGCCAGGGCCGGTTCCAGAGCCGGTTCCAGGGCCGGCTCCACGGCCGCGAGGCGCGTGGCCACGAGGCCCGCCGCCGCGGCGGCTCCCAGCTTGAACAGGTCGCGTCGGGTGGTGCCGGCCTCGGACATGGCGTCCTCCACGGGATTCAGGATCTGGTCATCATGATCGCACCAGGAAGGCGTCCAGGTGCGCCAGGGCTTCATCAACGGCTCCGTAGGTCCGGAAGGCCACGCCGTCCTGCCGGATGCCCGTGAGCATCTTGCTGACGCGGACGCCCTCGCGGGCCAGGCAGAGCACGGGCTTGCCGCGCTCCAGCGCGTAGGCGATCTCGAAGCCCACGCCATGCGACGGCGTGCTCACCTCGGCCACCACGGCCTCGCTGGCCCGGAGCCAGGCCGTGTCGCGGTCGTAGACGGCCTCCGGGGGGGGGCCTCCGTCCGCGGCCATGGCGGAGGCGTCGGCCAGGTGCGCCGTCAGCACCCGGTGGCCCAGGGCCTCCATGCGGGCCACCAGCGCCGCCACCACGGGCTGGTCCCCACGACCGCCGGTGAGGGAACACGAAAGGTACAGATCCACCTGATGCCCCACGAAGAAGGATGATCCCCAGAGTCACACAGCCCTGAGGGCGGGGGAACGACTGAAAGGAAAAGAGGAACGCGAAGAGCGCGAAGCAAGGAGCGAAGGGCGCGAAGAATACAGGGATCTGGGATTCAGGAGGGGATCTGGATACCGGCCCAACTCAACCGGAAATGCGAACAACCGCGAATGACGCGAATGACGCGAATGGGCGCGAATGGCAGCGGAGGTGGGCCGCCTGGGCCTCCGGCCCCCAGCCGCGTGATGCGCGGCTGGCCATGCGCGTGGAGGCGGAAGCAAGATCGTTCGCCATTCGCGCGCCCGAAGGGCGATTCGTGTCATTCGCGGTTCAAGCCTTCCAGGGGAAGGTTGCCTGAACACCTGGAAATCCTTTCGCGTCCTTCCATCCTTTCTTCGCGCCCTTCGCGTTCCGTCTGTGGCTGTTGGATTCGCTTGGCCTCAGCGGCCCAGGAGCTCGTCGGCGAGGTAGCCGGCGTCCATGATCTTGCGCAGGGCCTCGAGGATGGCGCGGGCGTCGGTGGCCACGGCGCGCTTGGTGTCGGCGTCGTAGACGTAGTAGCCGCCCTGCCCTTCGTAGACGCTGTCGAAGTTGATGCCCACGAACTCGCCCTTCACGTTCACCACGGGGCTGCCGCTGTTGCCGCCCACGGTGTCGCAGGCGTAGATGAAGTTGAAGGGGGTGGCCAGGTCCAGCTTCGACTGCCGCTTGAGCCAGCGCTCCGGCAGGGTCCAGGCCCCGTGCTCCGCGGCGGCGGCATTGCCGCCCCAGCCCAGGTGCCGGTCGTACATCCCCATGTAGGTGGTGAAGGGCTGGGCCAGGGTGCCCGTGCCGTTGGCATAGGTGGCGACGGGACCGTAGCCCAGGCGCAGGGTGAAGGTGGCGTCGGGATAGAGGCTCTTGCCGAAGGTCTTGAAGCGGGCCTCGGCGATGCGCCCGCCGTGCTCGTTGAAGACGCCTGTGACTTCCGCCTCCATCCGCGCGTGGATGGCGCGGCCGAAGGGATCGACCTTCTTTGCCAGCAGGATCATGGGATCCGTGCTGGCGTCGAGGGCGGCCTTGCCCCCTTCGGCCAGCGCCTTCCGCACGGCGGGATCGTCCAGCCTGGTGCCCGCCACCGCGGCCTGGGCCACGGCCTCCGGGGACTGGCCGCCCAGCAGGGCCTTCACGAAGGGATGGTCCGCGCCCAGCTCGTCCTTCGCCTCCTGCAGCCCGGCCGCCAGCAGCGTGGCGTCGATGGGCTTCTGCACGGGCCGGGGCGAGAGGAGCTGCGCCCGCGTGGCCTTGAGGTTGCCGTCGCTGAACTCGCTGAGCCGCTCGGCCGAGGGCTTGCCCAGCTCGTCCGCGAGGCGAACCAGCGTGAGGGCGTGGCGCAGGCTGGCCACCCGGCCCACCAGGGTGCCGCGGCCGGCATCGAGGTAGGTGGCTTCCTTCAGCAGCGCCTTCTGCCGCTCCACGGCCTGGGCCACCCGGTCCCAGCTTCCGCCCACGCGGGCCTGCAGGGCGGGATCCTTGGCCACGGCGGCCTTCAGGGCAGCCTCGGCCTCGGCCACCTTCTTCAGGTTCTCCGGCTTGGCGAGGCCCAGCAGCTGGCCGCTGAGCCGCTTGTGGCCGTTCTCGATGCCGTAGATGGGCTCGGCGGCGAGGCGGTGCGCCTCGGGCGAGGTGGCCGAGTACGCCAGGAGGGCCTGCTTCTGGCGCTCCAGCGTGCGGAGCTGGAAGGGGATGCCGATGTCGCGGGCATAGGCCATCTGGGCGTGGGTCTGCTGGCGGTAGGTGATGCCGGGATGCCCGGAGATGAAGGTCAGCTCGCCCATGGCCACGCCCTTGGCGCTGAAGGGCAGGAGGGCCTCGGGCCGGTAGGGCTTGCCGTCCTCGTAGACGCGGAACAGGGAGAAGTCCAGGTTGTGGCGGGGGTAGGTGTAGTTGTCGGGGTCGCCGCCGAAGGCCGCGACCTGAAGCTCCGGCGCGGCCACCAGGCGCACGTCCTTGAACTTCCGGTAGCGGTAGAGCCAATACTCGCCGCCCTGGTAGAGGGTGACGGGCTCGCAGGTCAGGCCGGTCTTCGCCTCCTCGGCCTTGCGCAGCTCGGCCAGGGCGTTGCGGCGGGCGGCCAGGGCCTCGGCGTCCCCGCTGCCGGGCTTCACGGCGCCGTTCACCCGGGCCGTCACGTCCTCCATGGAGACGAGCATCATCAGCTCGAGCCCGGGCACGGGGATTTCCTGGGCGCGGGTGGCGGCGGTGAAGCCGTTCTTCACGAGGTCGGCCTGGGCGGTGGACACCTGGGCGATGGCGCCCCGGCCCACGTGGTGGTTGGTCACCACCAGACCGTCGCGGCTCACGAAGGCACCCGTGCCGCCGGGGAACCGCACGGTGGCGAGTTGCAGGTTCTTCAGCCAGGCCTGGCTCAGGTCCACGCCGTACTTCGCCTTGATCTTCTGCACGGGGATGTTGTCGAAGGTCCACATGCCCTCGTCCGCGCGCAGGGCGGGCAGGACGGCGAGCAGGAGGGCGAGGGCGGAAAGGCGCATGGGGGCTCCGAAAAGGGGCCCCGGAGGGCCCCCTGTGGTCAGTCGTTCTGGTTCACTTGCCGGTGAGCTCGGCGGCGAGGTGGGGCGCGTCGTAGACCTTCACGAGGGCCTCGAGGATGGCACGCGCGTCCACGGAGACGCTGCGGTTCACCTTCTCGTCGTAGAAGTAGCGGCCGGCGTTGCCCTCGATGTTGCCGTCGAAGAGCAGGCCCACCAGCTCGCCCTTGCGGTTCACCACGGGGCTGCCGGAGTTGCCGCCGGTGGTGTCCACGGCGTGGGAGAAGTTGAGGGGCGTCTTCAAGTCCAGCTTGCCCATGCGGTCCAGCCAGCGCTGGGGCAGGTGCCAGTCGGTGTAGTCCTTCGCGTCGTTGCCGCCCCAGCCGAAGTGGCGGTCGTAGAGCCCGGCCCAGGTGGTGAAGGGCTGCTGGAGGGTGCCGTTGGCGGGATAGGTGGCCACGGCACCGTAGGTGATGCGCAGCGTCCCCGTGGCGTCCGGCGGCAGGGTCTTGCCGTAGACGGCGAAGCGGGCCTTGGCGATGCGGGCGCCGTGCTCTTCGAGGATGGCCTTCACGTCGTCCTGCTTCTTCCGCTGGGCCAGGAGGATGGGCTCGAGCTTGCGGGCCAGCACGATCATGGGATCGGCGCTCTCGGCCACGGCCTTCTGGCCGCCGTCGATCAGGGCCTTGCGCACGGCGGGATCGTTCAGCTTCGTGCCCGCCACGGCGGCCTTGGCCACCTCGGCCGGCGTCTTCCCGCCCAGGACGGCGACGATGTAGGGGTGCTGCGGGCCCAGCTCGCGCCGGGCATCTTCCAGGCTCCGAGTGAAGAGGAGAGTCTCCAGCTCAGGGTTGGCGGCCTGGCCCATCATGCCCATGGCGGGGCCGGAGAGGCGGGTCTTCAGGGTCTTCAGGCCGCCTTCGGAGCGGTACTCCGTCAGGCGCTTCTCCACGGGCAGCTCCTGCTGTGCGGCGAGCCGCACCAGGGCGAGGGCCTGGCCCAGGGTGGCGGAGCGGGCGGCGCCCAGGTAGAGCGACTCCTTGAGGTTGGCCTTCTGGAGCTGCATGGCCTGCTCAACACGGGCCCAGCTCCTGCCCGTGATGGCGGCCAGCTTGGGATCCTTGGCCACGGCGGCCTTCAGGGCCTTCTCGGCGGCCTCGAGGCGCTTCATGGCCTCGGCGTCCTTCAGGCCGGCCAGGGAGCCCTCGTTGGCCTTGGCGCCGTTGTTCACGCCCAGGATCATCGTCTGCACCTGGCGGGCATGCTCCGCGTCCTGCTTGCCGTACTCCTCGAGGATGGCGCGGGTGCGGTCGGCATTCTTCAGGTAGGTGGGGATGCCGAAGTCGCGGTCGTACTTCATCTGGGCGAAGGTCTGCAGGCGGCTGGTGCGCCCGGGATGGCCCACCACGAAGGTGAGGTCGCCGTTCTTCAGGCCCTCGGTGCTCCAGGTGAGGTGGTGGGGCGGGTGGTAGGGCTTGTCGTTCTCGTAAACGCGGACCATGGAGAAGTCCAGGTCGTGGCGCGGGTAGGTGAAGTTGTCGTAGTCGCCGCCGAAGGCCGCCACGGCGATCTCGGGGGCGGCCACGAGGCGGATGTCCTTGAACACCTTGAAGCCGTACATCCAGGTCTCGCCGCCCTGGTAGAGGTTCACCACGTCGTAGGTGAGGCCGGTCTGCTTCTCCAGCCCGGCCTTGATGGCGTCCAGCTCCTTGGCGCGGGCCGCGGCGGCCTGCTTCTCGGTGAGGCCGGGCGTCACGGCCTTGGCCACGCGCTCGGTGACGTTCTCCATGGCCATGAGGGTGCGGTAGGTCAGGCCCGGGATCTTGAGCTCCTGGTCGCGGCTCATGGCCACGAAGCCGTCCTTCACCAGGTCGCGGTCCTTGGTGGAGAGGCGGGCCAGGGAGCCCCGGGTGCAGTGGTGGTTGGTGACCACCAGGCCGTCCGCGCTCACGAAGGAGCCGGTGCAGCCGCCCAGGGTGAGGGTGGAGAGGCGGACGTGGTCGATCCAGGCCTGCCCGGGCTCGAAGGCGTACTTCTCCTTGAGCTGCTTCAGGGGCAGGTTGTCGAAGGTCCACATGCCCTCCTCGGCCCGGAGGGCCGGCAGGGCGAGCGTGGAGACGAGGGCGAGGGCGAGAACGGAGAGGTGTCGCATGGGGGCTCCTGAGGTGGATCTACTTGCCGGTCAGCTCGGCCACGAGCGCGGAGGCGCCGTAGACCTTGTCCAGGGCATGCAGGAGGCCCCGGGCATCCACGGAGACGCCGCGGTTGGCCTTGTCGTCGTAGAAGTAGTTGCCGGGCAGCATGTCGATGTCGCCGTCGAAGATGAGGCCCACCAGCTCGCCCTTGCGGTCCACCACGGGGGAGCCGGAGTTGCCGCCGATGATGTCGACCTTGTGGACGAAGTTGAAGGGCATGGCGGGGTCGAGGGCGCCGCGCTTGTCGATCCAGCGCTGGGGCAGCGTCCATGCCCCGCCGTGGGCCGCGGCGGCGTTGCCGCCCCAGCCGTCGTAGCGGTCGAAGAGGCCGCCGAAGGTGGTGAAGGGCTGGATGAGCGTGCCGTTGGCCGGGTACTCCGCGACGGGCCCGTAGGTCAGGCGGAGGGTGAAGGTGGCGTCGGGGTAGGTCTCCTTGCCGTAGGCCGCGAAGCGGGCCTTGGCGATGCGCGCGCCGCACTCGGTGAGCACGCTCTGCACCTGCTCCACCTGCTTCCGGCGCACCTCGCGGGACAGGGGATCCAGCTTCTGGGCCAGGAGGATCATGGGGTCCTGGCACTCGGCCACGGCCTTCTTGCCGCCGGCCAGGAGCGCCTTGCGGAATTCGGGGTCCGCGAGCTTGGAGCCGGACACGGCCGCCCGGGCGACCTCCGCCGCCGGCTTGCCGTCCAGCATGGCCTGGATGTAGGGATGGGCGCCGCCGAGCTCCTTCGCGGCGTGCTCCAGCCCCTGAGTGAACATGAAGATCTCCTGCTCGGCGTAGAAGGGGGCGTGGACGCTGAGGCGGGTCTTGGCGGCCTTCAGGTTCGCGTCGCTGTATTCGGGCAGGCGCTTGTCGCTGGGGAGGTGCTCCTCATCGGTGATGCGCACCAGGGCGAGGGCGTAGCCCAGGAGCGTCGAGTCGGCGGTGCCGACGATCTGGGATTCCTTGGCCAGATTCCCGGAAACTTTGAGAGCCTCTTCGATGCGAGCCCAGGCATCGCCGACCTCGGCGGAGAGCTTGGGGTCCGCGTCCACCTTGGCGCGGAGGTCCTTCTCCGCCGCGGCGATCCGGGCCATGGCCTCGGGGTTCTTGAGGCCGGACCAATAGCCGTTGACGGCCTTCAGGCCATTCTCGACGCCGAAGATCTGGGTGTTGACCTGGCGGGCGGCCTCCGGGGAGGACTTCCCGTACTCAACCAGGGCTTCCTTACGCCGTTCCATGGCCTTGAGGCGCATGGGGATGGCCACGTCCCGGGAGTAGATCATCTGGGCCAGGGTGTCCTGGCGGCTGGTGCGGCCGGGATGGCCGGTCACGAAGGTCAGGTCGCCCGCCTTCAGGCCGGTCCGCGTCCAGTGCAGGAACGCCTTCGGGTGGCAGGGCTTCCCGTTCTCGTAAACTCGGAAGATGGAGAAGTCGAGGTTGTGCCGGGGGTAGGTGAAGTTGTCGTAGTCCCCGCCGAAGAAGGCGATCTGCATCTCGGGGGCGAAAACCAGCCGCACGTCGGTGTGCTTCTTGTAGCTGTAGATCCAGTGCTCGCCGCCCTGGTAGAGGGTCACGTGCTCGCAGGTGAGGCCCGTCTTCTCCTGCATCTCCTTCTTGATCCGCTCGATCTCG
Source organism: Geothrix sp. SG200 (assembly GCF_022808935.1). Lineage (GTDB taxonomy): Bacteria > Acidobacteriota > Holophagae > Holophagales > Holophagaceae > Geothrix > Geothrix alkalitolerans. The sequence goes on along the minus strand of NZ_JAKZFR010000001.1, from coordinate 537,569 downwards.
CCCTCGCGGAGCTTGTGGGCCTCGGCCTCGGAGGCGCCGGGCTTCACCACCTTGGCCAGCCGGTCGGTGATGTTGTCCATGGCCATGAGCGTCAGCAGCTCGAGCCCGGGGACCTTGATCTCATGGTCGCGGTCCTGGGCCGCGAAGCCGTTCTTCACGTAGTCGTGGTCCTTGTCGCTGACACGCTGGATCCAGCCCCGGCCCACGTGGTGGTTGGTGAGCACCAGGCCGTCGGCGCTCACGAAGGAGCCGGAGCCGCCGGGGAAGCGCAGGGCCGACAGGCGCACATGGTCCAGCCAGGCCTGATCCGGCGCCCAGCCGTAGGCCGCCTGAATCTTCTTCGTCGGCAGGTTGTCGAAGGTCCACATGCCCTCCTCAGCCTTCGCCGACCCGGAGGCCAAGGCGAGAACGAGCAGAGGGAGGGTGAGGCGTCGGGCACGGAAGGACATGGCTGCTCCACAGGGGGGATGACCATCGTATCACTACGTATCCCCGGATCCGCCTGCCTTCCAGGCTCGGGGACCGGGGCCCGGCATGCTTTGGCTAGACTGTGACCCCCAGCCGATCTTCGGCCTGGTGACGGGCATCACTTCTCAACCCCGAGGTCTTGAATTCTATTTTTCTGAGACTCAGTATCACAATTATGACGACAACGACCCCCTCTCCCCTCTCCCGCATCCTTCCAGCCCTCCTGCTCGCGACCTCCCTGATGGCCCAGGAGAAGAAGGAAGGCCCCATCCAGGACAACTCCTTCCTCGTGGAGGAGGCCTACAACCAGGAAACGGGCGTGGTGCAGCACATCAGCACCTTCACCCGCTACCAGGAGGCCAAGGACTGGATCTACACCTTCACCCAGGAATGGCCCGTCTTCAGCCAGAAGAACCAACTCAGCTTCACCCTGCCCTGGCAGCGGCTGGACGCCTCCCCCGGCCGCAAGCAGGCCTTCGGCGACGTGGCCCTGAACTGGCGCTACCAGCTGCTGGGCGACGGGAACGCCCCCGTGGCCTTCTCCCCGCGCCTCAGCGTGCTGCTGCCCACGGGCGACGAGAAGGCCGGCTACGGCAAGGGCGCCACCGGCTACCAGGTGAACCTCCCCGTGAGCTTCACCCTGGGCGGCGACTTCGTGGGCCACTTCAACGCCGGCGGCACCCTCACCCCCCGGGCCCGCAACACCGACGGCGACCGCGCCACCACCCGGGACTACCTGCTGGGCCAGAGCTTCATCTGGCTGGCCACCCCCCGCTTCAACGTGATGCTGGAATACATCTACACCAGCGCCGAGGTCATCACCGGCCCCGGCCAGACCCAGCGCCAGGGCGCCTCCTACGTCAATCCCGGCATCCGCTGGGCCTACAACTTCCCCAGCGGGCTCCAGGTGGTTCCGGGCATCGCCGTGCCCATCGGCGTGGGCGCCAGCCGCGGCGAGAAGGCCATCTTCCTCTATCTCAGCTTCGAGCACCCGTTCTGAGGCGGCGCTGAGGCCGGCTCAGAACGTCCACTTCACCCGGGCGGCAAAGGTGCGCGGCGGGATGACGTGGGTGCCGCCGAAGGCGCTGAGGAAGTTGTAGAGGCCCTTCTCGTCCGTGGCGTTCAGCAGGTCCAGGCCCACCGACAGCTTCTGCCCATTCTTGAGCGTCCACGCCTGCCCGGCGTTGAGGTTCAGGATGGTGCGCGACTTGATGCGGTGGTTGAGGCCCACCAGGCTGTCGGTCTCCGTCCGGACGTAGGGGATGCCGAAGGCGTAGTCGGGATTCCCGGCGACGGTCGCGGGGTCGCCCGCCTCCAGGCCCGAGTCATGGCGCGCGGAGGCCTGGGCGAAGAAGCCGCCCTGCTCGTAGCGCACGCCCAGCTGGGCGGTGAGCTTCTGGTCGTGGTCGATGAGGTACGGCGTTCCGTCGGGGCCGTTCACCGTGGGGTCCGCCGAATCCAGTCCGCCGAGGGTCGGGCTGTAGTAGAGCGTCCGGACGGTGCCCGCGCTGAGGTAGGCGGACCAGCCCCGGATCGGCACCGTGTCCACCCGGAGGTCCAGCCCATGGAAGCGCCCCTTCCAGGCGGAGATGGGGAAGAGGATGCCCGTGTTCAGGAATTGGCTGTTGTCGGCGGAGTTCCGGCTGTCCTTCCACCAGTAGTCGAGGCTGACGCGGGCCACCTGGCCCAGCTGCTGCTCCAGGCCCACCAGGTAGCTGTCCTGGGTCTCGGCCCGGAGCTGGGGCACCGGCGTGGATGACTGGGTGACCAGGCTCCAGGCGGTCTGGGAGGTGGAGAAGGCCAGGTTCTCGTTCTCCGGTGTGATGAGCAGCCGGTCGTAGACCACCCGCACCAGGGTGCCGATCCCCGGCAGCGCGTAGGTGACGCCCAGCCTCGGCTGGAGCTCGTTCTGGGTGAAGTCCCGTCCCTGGTAGCTGTCGAAGCGGAGGCCCAGGGCGAAGGTCCAGCGCCCGGCCTTCAGGTCGTCCTGGATGTAGGCCGAGGCCAGGGAGGGCGCGAAGCCGTCTGCGAACCGGAGGATGTTTCCGCCCCCGGCGGGGGTGTAGGGATACAGGGGATCCGAGGGCCCGGAGACCTGGGCCTGGTCGGTGATGGCCAGGTCGAACCGCTCGTGCAGGGGATAGCGCACGACCTGGAGGCCCACCTTGAAGGTGTTGTCGCCGTTTCGCTGGGTGTAGCCCGCCTGGGCGCCCTGGTTGTCCAGGCGTCGGTCGGAGCGGATCCACACGGGGGTGTCCGGCCCGCCGCCGGTGAAGCCCGGCTGCAGGTCCCGGGTGGGGTCCAGGCGCGCAGTGGCGCCGCGGTAGTAGATCGCCATATCCAGGCTGCGGTCCGCGCCCAGCAGGTGGGTCCAGCCCAGGTTCAGGTTCACGTCCGTGGTGTGGACCCGCTGGTCCTGCCCGGCGGCCTGCTGGGAGGCCAGGTTCACCACGTCCCGGTTGGTGCTGCCGCCGCTGGCGGAGAACCGGAGGATGTCGTTGGCGCCCAGCAGCCAGTCGAAGCGGGTGAAGAGGCGGTCCGTGGTCCCGTGGTTGTGCAGGTTCTCGAAGTTCACGGGGTCGAGGAACCGATCGCCCTCGGAGGCGGCGCCAGTCACGAAGTAGCCGAAGGAGGCCGACCCGCCGCGGGCCCCGAAGCCCAGCTCGCGGGTGCTGAACCGCGAGGCGCCCAGCGACACCTCACCCTGGAAGGGCCGGGGGGAACCCAGGCCGGACTTGCTGGTGAGGTTCACCACGGCCGCCGGCTTCCCGCCGTACTCGGCGCTCACGCCGCCGGTGATGACCTCCATGCTCTCCACCTGGGAGGGGTCCAGGGAGTTCGAGAAGGTGGACTGCACCTGGTCCGTGACGGGCACCCCATCCACCACATAGGTCACCTGCCCGTGGCTGCCGCGGAAGTGGAAGCGGCCGTTCTCGTCCTGGATGAAGCCCGGCGTGGCGAGCAGGATGCTCTCCATGGCCCGGCTCTGCACGGCGGTGGGGATCTTCTCGATGGTGGAGCGGTCGATGTCGATGTGGGCCGAAGGGTGGGCCTCCACCAGGGACACCGTGTCCTCCACGGCCACCGTGGCGGAGGCCTGGGCGGCCTTCAGCCGCAGATCGAGCTGGGTGGGCAGGTTGGAGCGGACCGAGATGTTCTGGTGGAGGTCCTGCATCCCCGGCGCCACCACCTCCAGGTGGTAGTCGCTGAAGGGGACGTTGTAGGCGGCGTAGGTGCCCGAGGCGTCCGTGACGACCGTCTGGCGGAATCCGGAAACCCGGTTCTCCAGGCGGACCCGGGCCTGGGGCACCGGCCTTCCCTGGTCGTCCAGCACCCGTCCGGCGAGGGTTCCGCTGCCCGCAGCGGCGGCGAATGCGGGCCCAGCCGCAAGAAGGGCTAGGATGGTGGGGCCGATGGGGGAGTGGGACAAGGCGGGTCCTCCAGATGAAATTATTTTCCAACTAGAGGGTTCAATCAATGGAAAACAATTTCATTTATGACGCCCAAGGCCACTAAACCCTTGGACCATCTGAGCGAAGATTGAGATGCGATCAGCCCGTTGGGGAGGCCTTTGACATGAAGCGGAAGCAGATGTGGATCCTCGGCGGAGGATTGGCGATCTTCGTGATCGCCGGCCTGAGCATCGCCGGCATGCGGGACAAGGGCATCGCCATCCAGGTGGCCACCGTGGCCCGGGAGAACCTGCAGGCCAAGGTGAGCGCCAACGGCAAGATCCAGGCGGTGACGAAGGCGGACATCTCCGCGAGCATCATGGGCCAGGTCACCCGCCTGGCCGTCAAGGAGGGCGACCGCGTCCACAAGGGCCAGTTCCTCATGGAGATCGATCCCCGCAGCGCCCGGGCCAACTCCGAGGCCATGCAGGCCAGCCTGCACGCGGCCCAGTCGGACCTGACCTCCGCCACCGCCAACCTCGCCCAGGCCAAGTCCGACTTCGACCGGGCGAAGGCCAACCGGGACGCGGGCATCATCTCCGCGGCGGATTTCGAGCGGGCGAGGACCGCCCTCGAAACCGCCCAGGCCGCGCAGGAGACGGCCCGCCGCCGCACGGACCAGGCCAAGGCCAACCTGAGCCAGTCCCATGTGGGACTCGGCTTCTCCACCATCGCCGCGCCCATGGACGGCGTGGTCACCGCCCGCCGCATCGAGCTGGGCGAGACCGCCGTGCCCGGCATCCAGAACCAGCCTGGCACCGTGCTCCTCACCGTCTCCGACATGAGCAAGGTGGAGGCCGAGATGGAGGTGGACGAGGCGTCCATCCCCACCGTGAAGCTGGGCCAGGAGGCGCAGATCCGCATCGACGCCTATCCCAACCAGGTCTTCCAGGGCCAGGTCACGGAAGTGGGCGGCAGCCCCATCCTGAAGACCAGCGTGAACGACGCCACCAAGTTCAAGGTGAAGGTGTGGATCAAGGATCCGCCCCTCACCATCAAGCCCGGCCTCTCCGCCCAGGCGGACATCTTCACCGGCAGCCGCGACCAGGCCCTGGCCATCCCCTTCCAGGCCCTCGTCATGCGCGAGATCAAGCTGAAGCCCGGCGAGACCCACAAGCCCGGCGCCCCCCGCGAGGAGGAAGGCGTCTTCGTCATGGAATCGGGCAAGGCCAAGTTCGTGGCCGTGAAGACGGGCCTCATGGGCGACCTCTCCGTGGAGGTGCTCTCCGGCCTCAAGGGCGGCGAGTCGCTCATCACCGGCCCCAACCGGGCGCTCCGCGACCTCAAGGGCGGCGAGGCGGTCCGGGTGGAGAAGGCGAAGAAGAAGGACAAGGACAAGGACGAGACCAAGTCCTGAGGCCCCCATGAACCCCACTGAACTCTTCCGCGCCTCCTTCCGGGCGATCCGGGCGCACACCCTGCGCAGCTTCCTCACGCTGCTGGGGGTCATCATCGGCGTGGCCACCATCGTGGCCGTGGTGGGCGTGATCTCCGGCCTGAACACCTACGTGAAGGAGAAGATCATCGTCCTGGCCCCGGACGTCTACGTCGTCCAGAAGTTCGGGATCATCCGGAGCCGACGGGAGTTCATCGACGCCCTCAAGCGCCCGCCCATCACCTGGCAGGAGTATCAGCGCCTCTCCAGCGGCATCCTCAAGGAGTCCTCCCAGGTCTCCGCCGCCGCCGGCAACTCCATGCCCGTGCAGAGCGGGGACCGGCACCTGGACAGCATCGCCGTCATCGGCATCACCTCCAACTTCGCGGACCTGTTCAACCTGGAGTTCGAGGCCGGACGGTTCTTCTCGGACAACGAGGACCAGGGCGCCCTGAACGTCGCCGTCATCGGGGCCAACACCCGGGAGGAGCTGTTCCCCCACCTGGATCCGGTTGGCCGGACGATCCTGATCCGGGGCCTCCCCTTCCGCGTCATCGGGCTCATGCCCAAGCAGGGGCGGAGCATCGGCTTCAACCAGGACGGGCGCATCTACATCCCCCTCCAGGTCTACCGGAAGAACTTCATGGCCTCGAACGAGAGCCTGGAGCTGCAGATCAAGGCCCGGAACGGCGTGGAGGGCCTGGACGCGTCCATGGACGAAGTGCGGGCCCTGTTCCGCGCCATGCGGCACACCAGTTTCCGCAGCCCCGACCCCTTCGGCCTCCTCACCCAGGAGAGCCTGCAGGAACTCTGGAAGACCATCAGCAGCGCCGCCTTCATCCTGCTGATGCTGATCTCGAGCGTGAGCCTCGGCGTGGGCGGCATTGTGATCATGAACATCATGCTGGTGAGCGTGGTGGAGCGGACCCAGGAGATCGGCGTCCGCATGGCCCTGGGGGCCCGCAAGCGCGACATCCGCTACCAGTTCCTCCTGGAGGCCGCCCTGCTCTCCGCCGCCGGCGGCGTCATCGGCGTGCTGGTGGGCTCCCTCGGCGCCTTCACCGTTCGGGCCCTGGCGGACTTCCCCGCCCAGATCACGCCGGGCATCGTCCTCGTGGGCATCCTCCTCAGCACCCTCGTGGGCCTGGCCGCGGGCTTCCTGCCCGCGTACCGCGCCTCCAACCTCGTCGTCATCGACGCCATCCGGGCGGAGTGACCATGGCCAGCCGCAAAGCCGGATTCAGGGGCATCGGCAGCGAGAACGTCAAGTTCGCGTTCCGGGCCATGGTGGCCCAGAAGCTTCGGAGCTTCCTCACGCTCTTGGGCATCGTGGCGGGCGTGGCCACGGTCATCGCCATGGTGAGCTTCGTGTCGGGCTTCAACGACGCTGTGACTGACAGCTTCTCCAGCTTCGGCACCACCCTCGTGCAGTTCCAGAAGTACGAGCCCCGGTTCGGCGGCGGGCGCATCCCCGAGGACCAGAAGCGCCGCCGCGACCTCACCATCGAGGACGCCGAAGCCCTCAAGCAGACCGCCACGCTCGCCGCGGCCGTGTCCCAGGAGCGCTACCTGTTCGGCAACGACGCGGCGAACCTCAGCATCAAGACCCCCGAGGGCCAGGAGGGGAACAACCCCACCTTCGTCGGCACGAACCCCGACTACGCGCCATCCAACAACTCCTTCATCCAGGACGGGCGGTTCTTCGTGGACGCGGACGTCACCCACACGGCCCGCACCTGCGTGGTGGGTCCCATGACCGCCGAGGCCCTCTTCGGCAAGCGGGATCCCATCGGCCGCACGGTGCTCGTCAACGGCGTGGCCTTCAGCGTCATCGGGCTGCTGGAGAAGAAGGGCAGCTTCCTGGGCGGCGATGCGGACAACATCCTGCTCATCCCCATCAGCACCTTCGACGAGATGTTCCCCCAGGTGAAGAACGGCGGCGGGGACACCATCCACATCGCCACCGTGCCCAAGGACCCGAAGCGGATGTACGAGATGATGGATCAGGAGGTGGCCATCCTCCGGGCCCGGCGCGGACTTCGGGCCAGCCAGCCCAACGACTTCGCCATCTTCACCAGCGAGGCTCAGCTCAAGACCTTCCAGCAGATCACCGGCGGCATCGCGGGCGCCATGATCCTCATCGCCGCCATCGCGCTGCTGGTGGGGGGTGTGGGCGTCATGAACATCATGCTGGTGAGCGTCACCGAGCGCACCCGTGAGATCGGCGTGCGCAAGGCCCTGGGCGCCACGCGCCGGGACATCGCCATGCAGTTCCTGGTGGAGGCCATCAGCCTCACGGGCGTGGGCGGCGCCGTGGGCATCGCCGTGGGCCTGGGCATCGCCATGCTGGTGCGCCTGGTCTTCGAGTTCCCCGCCGCCGCGCCCCTCTGGAGCATCGTCCTCGGCTTCGGCGTCAGCACGGCCGTGGGGCTCATCTTCGGGCTGTGGCCGGCGCTGAAGGCCGCCAAGCAGGATCCCATCGAGGCCCTCCGCTACGAGTAGCGGCGGGCCTCTGGATCCCGCGGCTCCGCCGACAACCCCCAGATCGGATGCGCCACTGGCGCCTCCTCCCGCTCACCTCCGGTTCGCGGATGGGGCCCCGTCCCATCGAGGCCCTCCGCTACGAGTAGCGGCGGGCCTCTGGATCCCGCGGCTCCGCCGACTACCCCCAGATCGGATGCGCCACTGGCGCCTCCTCCCGCTCACCTCCGGTTCGCGGATGGGGACCGTCCCATCGAGGCGCTACGGTACGAGTAGCCTCAGCCCTCGACCAGGGTCTTCACGATGAACGCCGGGGGATGCTCGATGTGCTTCTTCACCGTGCACTGGCTGGCGGTGCGCACGAGAGCGTCGTGGTACTTCTCGGGGAACGTAGGCGGCACCAGGATCTCCAGCTCCACGCGCCCGACCATGCCCGTGGCGGGATCCGGGACGGTCCGCTGGACCAGCCGGATGCCCTCGGTCGGAAGCTCACGCTGGCGGCAGAAGTTCAGCACGTAGATGCCGGCGCAGGTGGCGAGGGAGGCCTGGAAGAGGGCGAAGGGGCTGGGCGCGGAGCCTTCCCCGCCGCCCTGGACGGGCTGATCCGTCTTCACGGTGTAGGGTCCGAAGTGCGCGTCGACCCGCGCGCCGCCCGGAAAATCGATGACCATGTCCATGCCCGGCTCCTTGTCGCAGAACCTTCATGGTGCCACAATATTCTATCATAATCAAATAGGATTATTTGGCGGCCCCCTGGAAGGAACCCATCGCACCGCAGGATGACAGGGGCTCCGCGATGCACGACCATGGGCGGAAGATCCCCGGAGTTCGACATGACCCAGGCTGAGGCGCAAGGCCCCGTGACGCTGCTGGACCTGAAGTTCCAGGTGGAGAACACGGTGGGGGCGTTCCTCATCCGCACGTCCGACGGGCCCGTCCTCGTGGAGACGGGGCCCGAGTCCCTCTACGAGCACCTCCGGGAAGCCGTGGAGGCCCAGGGCTTCGCCCTGGAGGACATCCGCCATGTCTTCATCACGCACATCCACCTGGACCACGGCGGCGCCGCCTGGCGGTTGGCGCGCCACGGCGCGAAGATCCACGTCCATCCCAAGGGGGCCCGCCACCTCCAGGATCCGGCCAAGCTGCTGGACTCGGCCCGGCGCATCTACGGCGATGCCATGGAACGCCTGTGGGGCCGGCTCGAGCCCATCGCTGCGGACCATATCGTGCCCATGGAGGACGGCGGGACGGTGCGCATCGGTGATACCGCCATCCAGGCCATCCACACCCCGGGCCACGCCATCCACCACATCACCTACCGCCTGGACGACGGGCTCTTCACCGGCGACGTGGGCGGCATCCGCATCGGGCACGGCCCCACCATCCCGCCCTTCCCACCCCCGGACATCGACCTGGAGGCCTGGCGAGAATCCATCCGCCGCATGCGGGCAGCCCGTCCCGCCTTCATCTACCCCACCCACTTCGGCATCAAGCGCGATGGCGAGGCCCACTTCGATTCGCTGGAAGAGAACCTCCACCGCATCGCCGAGTGGGTGCGCCAGCAGCTCGCGGCGGGCACCCCCGAGGCGGCCATGGTGCCCCGGTTCCAGGCCTTCCTGAACGGCCTGCTGGCCGGGTACGGGCTGGACGACCAGGCCATCCAGGACTACGAGATCGCCGATCCCGCCTTCATGAGCGTCTACGGCCTGGCCCGCTACTGGCGGAAGAAGGACAGCCTCGCCTGATATCTCTGAAGAGGAGCCAGCCATGAACCCCTACGAATCCATGAGCCGCGAGGACCTGCTCCGGGCCCTCGAGATGTTCGCCAAGAACTGGCTGGCCCACGACGGCTGCTGGCTCCTGGCCGCCGAGGAGCGCGATGGCATGGACGCCGCCATCGAGCTGGACGCCCTGGCCTGGAAGCGCTTCGCCCAGGCCGAGGCCAATCGGATCATGGAGACCTTCGCCGTGCCCGCCGGCGGCGGACTGGAGGCCCTGGAGAAGGCCCTGGCCCACCGCATGTACGCCTTCATCAACGAGCAGCACGCCGAATGGTCCGAGGACCGGGATGAGCTGACCTTCGTCATGGACCGCTGCCGCGTGCAGGAGACCCGCCGCCGCAAAGGACTGCCCGACTTCCCGTGCCGCCCGGTGGGGGAGGTGGAGTTCAACGCCTTCGCCCACGCCGTCGACCCCCGCATCGAGGTGAGCTGTCGCCACTGCCCGCCGGATGCCCCCGAGGGCGCCTACTGCGCCTGGCGGTTCCGGCTGAAGGGCTGAAGGGCCGCTCGCCGCGCCCCCAGCGACCTCGCGGTTGCCCCAGGTCGGAAGGGGTACTCGCGAGGTCCGACTTATCCCTGGGCGCCCCGTTCCGGCACCGGCACACTTTGGGCCATGGACACCCTCGACCCCACCGCTCGTTCCGTCGTGCCGGAGGCCTTCCGGCAGGAGGACCGTCGACGCCGCTGGAAGGTCCTGGCCGCCTTGACGGGGTTCCTGCTGGCCTTCGCCAGTGGCACCGCCCTGCTGGTGACCCAGCCCGTCTTCGCCGGGCGCACCGCAGACGATGTCCCCGCGGGATCTCCGGAGCGCCTGGAGGCCGATGTCCGGCTGCTCTCGGAATCCTGCGCGCCCCGGGACTGGCTCGGCGCAGGCCTGCCGAAGGCCGCCGACGCGATCGCCCTGGCCTTCCAGGAGGCAGGCGGGCGGGTGGCGCGTCAGCCCTTCGAGGTCCGCGGGCACACCGTCACCAACGTGATCGCCTCCTTCGGCCCCGAGACCGGAACCCGCGTCGTGGTGGGCGCCCACTATGACGCCTGCGGGGAACTGCCCGGCGCGGACGACAATGCCAGCGGGGTGGCCTGCCTGCTGGAGCTGGCCCGGTCCCTCGGCCAGGCCCCGCCGGCCGGGCGGGTGGACCTGGTGGCCTACACGCTGGAGGAGCCCCCCTTCTTCCGCACCCCGGACATGGGCAGCGTCAGGCACGCCCGCCTGCTGAGGGAGGCCGGGAGCGAGGTGCGGGCCGTGATCGTCCTGGAGATGGTGGGCCGGTACACCGAGGCCTCCAACAGCCAGCGATACCCCTCGACCCTCCTCGATCTGCTGTACCCCGACCGGGGGAACTTCCTCCTGGTGGCCGGCCGATTCGGCGACATCGACCTGACCCGCCAGGTGAAGGCCGCCTTCCGGTCCGCCTCGCCCCTCCCCGTGCGCTCCCTGAACGGCCCGCGCTGGATCCCCGGCATGGACTTCTCGGACCACTACCCCTACTGGGACCAGGGGTTCCCGGCCGTCATGCTCACGGACACGGCCTTCTACCGGAACCTCGACTACCACACCGGCCGTGACACCGCCGACCGGCTCGACTACCGGCGCATGGCCCAGGTGGTCCAGGGCGTGCATGCCGCCGTGACCAGGCTCGCCATGCGGGCACCCTAGAGGAATGCGGGCACACTAGAGGCATGGACGCCAACGAATTCCGCCGCCTCGGTTACCAGCTCGTGGACTGGATCGCGGACTACCGCGAGAACCTCGAGCGCCTCCCCGTCATGAGCCGGGTGCAGCCCGGCGACATCCGCGCCGCCTTCCCGGACCACCCGCCTCAGCACGGAGGCCGTGTGGCCCAGGCCCTGGCGGCCCTCGAGCGGGACGTGCTGCCCGGCATCACCCACTGGAACCATCCATCCTTTTTCGCCTACTTCCCCAGCAACACCAGCTACAGCTCGATCCTCGGCGACCTGGCAGCCTCGGGCCTGGGCGCCCAGGGCATGAGCTGGCAGACCAGCCCCGCCGCCACCGAGGTCGAAGAGGTGGTCATGGACTGGCTGCGCCAGATGGTGGGCCTGAGCCCCGCCTTCGCCGGCGTCATCCACGACACCGCCAGCACCGCCACCTTCACGGCCCTGCTCTGCGCCCGGGAGAAGGTCTCTGAGTACGCCCAGAACACGGAAGGCCTCCAGAGCGGGGAGGCGCCACTGGTGGTCTACGCCTCGGACCAGGCCCACAGCTCCATCGAGAAGGCAGCCCTCCTCGCGGGCTTCGGCCGCAGCTTCCTGCGGCTCATCCCCACGGACGAGAACCACGCCGTCCGGATCGATCTGCTGCAGGCGGCCATCGAGAAGGACCTCGAGATCGGCCTCCGCCCCTGCGCCCTCGTGGGCGCCGTGGGCACCACGGCCACCACGGCCCTGGATTCCCTGCCCGCCCTAGCGGACCTCGCCGAGAAGCACGGCATGTGGCTCCACGTGGATGCGGCCATGGCGGGCACGGCCATGGTGCTGCCCGAGTGCCGCTGGATGTGGGAAGGCATCGAGCGGGCGGACAGCCTGGTGTTCAACCCCCACAAGTGGATGGGCGTGGGCTTCGACCTCAGCGCCTACTACGTCCGCGATCCCCAGCACCTCATCCGCGTGATGAGCACCAACCCCAGCTACCTGCGCACGGCCCAGGACGGCCAGGTGAGCAACTTCCGCGACTGGCACATCCAGCTGGGCCGCCGCTTCCGGGCGCTCAAGCTCTGGTTCTACCTCATGGATGTCGGCGTGGAGGGCCTCCAGGCCCGCATCCGGCGCGACCTGGCGAACGCCCAGTGGCTGAAGGACCAGGTGGACGCCGCCCCGGACTGGGAGCGCCTGGCTCCCGTGCCCCTCCAGACCCTCTGCCTCCGCCACCTCAAGCCCGGCCTGGACGAGGGCGCCCTGGCCCAGCACAACCTGGACCTCGCCCACCGCATCAACGAGGGCGGCGCCGCCTACCTCACCCCCTCGATGCTCAAAGGCCGCCAGATCCTCCGCGTGAGCATCGGCGCCGAGCCCACCGAGCGCCGCCACGTCGAAGCCCTGTGGCAGGCCCTGAAGGCTGCGGCCGAGGCCTGAACCGCAGAACGCGAAGAGCGCGACGCCGCCCTTCGGGCGAGCGAAGAGCGCGAAGGGGGTTCGACCCATCCCGGACATCCCTTTGAGAGCGGCGGCCATGCGCGACCTGGGGCCGAAGGCCCGGATGCCCTGCACCAAGGCACCCACAACTGCTTTCGCGGTCTTCGCTCTTTCTTCGCGCCCTTCGCGTTCTTCTTTTCCCGTTTTCCATTGCATCAAGCGGCCTCGATCCGGCACACTTGGCCCACCATGATTCCTGTCCTGACCTTCAACCCTCGCCCTAGCCACCCTATGACCGGCCGACCGGTTGGAGGGCTTTGAGCTAGTCGCCAGGACGATCCGCTCACATCCACCCCCGGGCCGCACACCGACCCGGGGGTTTTTCTTTATGGCAGATGACCATGACCCGCAGCACCCACGCCATCGCCAACACCGCCCAGCGGGCCAGTCTTGGCGCGGCCAAGAGGATCGTCATCAAGCTCGGCACGCAGGTCGTGCTGGATGACGAGGGAAGGCCTGCGCTCAGCCGTCTGTACGGATTGATGGAAACCGTGGCCAGTCTCCGCCGCCGGGGCGCCCAGCCCGTGCTGGTGTCCTCCGGCGCCATCGGGCTGGGAGCCCGCCAGCTCGGCATCCACAAGCCGAAGGAATTGCCCCAGAAGCAGGCCTGCGCGGCCGCCGGGCAGGGCCAGCTCATGTCCATCTACCAGGAGGGCTTCGCCCGCATGGGCCACTGCGCGGCCCAGGTGCTGCTGACGGAGGACGACTTCGCGGATCCCCTCCGCCATGCCAACCTCCGGCGCACCCTGGACACCCTGCTGGAGCTGGGGGCCATCCCCATCCTCAATGAGAACGACACCGTGTCCACCCTGGAGCTGGAGCGGCCGTCCCCTGGCCGCCGGCCCATCTTCAGCGACAACGACCACCTCTCCGCCCTGGTGGCCATGCACCTGGAGGCCGATCTCCTGGTGCTCCTCTCGGACGTGAGCGCCCTCCACACCCGAAACCCGGGACTGCACGTCGACGCCGAGCCCCTGGCGGAGGTCCCCTTCGGAACCGATCCTCAAGCCAGGCTCGAGGGCGCCTCGGGCCGCGGGCGAGGGGGCATGGTCAGCAAGGTGGAGGCGGCGCGGGCCGCGGCACGGGCCGGGGTGCCCGTGGTGCTGGCCTCGGGCCTCGCCATCGGCATCCTCGACCAGATTCTCGCGGGCGACCCCGTGGGCACCCTCTTCCTTGCCGCACCCAAGGGAGCCCGGCCATGACCGACACGAGCCTCAGCCCCCTCCAGATCCAGGCCATGGCCCAGGCGGCCCGGGAGGCCTCCCGCCGCCTGGCCGCCACCCCCGGAACGCGTCGTTCGGCGGTGCTGCGGCGGCTGGCGGGCCTTCTGCAAGCCCAGGCCCCGGCCCTCTTCGCGGCCAATGCGGAAGATGTGGCCGCCGGGAACGCGCTGCCGCCCGCCACGCTCCAGCGGCTCAAGCTGGACGACGCCAAGCTGGCGGCCATGGCCCAGGGCGTCCGGGCCGTGGCGGACCTGCCGGATCCCCTCCACCGGGTGCAGCTGCGCCGCGAGCTGGACGAGGGCCTGGAGCTCACCCGCGTGGCCTGCCCCCTGGGCGTGCTCTGCGTGGTGTTCGAGTCGCGGCCCGACGCCCTCATCCAGATCAGCGCCCTGGCCCTCAAGAGCGGCAACGCCGTGCTGCTCAAGGGCGGCCGCGAGGCCGCGCGCTCCAATGGCGCCCTGCTGGCCGTGGTGCGGCAGGCGCTGGCGGAGGAGGGGCTGCCGGAGGACGCGGTCCAGGGCCTGCCGGACCGCGAGGCCGTGGCGGCCCTGCTGCAGCGGCCGGACCTGGTGGACCTGGTGATCCCCCGCGGCTCCCGGGAGCTGGTGCTGAGCCTCCAGGCCGCCACCCGCATCCCCGTGCTGGGCCACGCGGACGGCATCTGCCACATGTACCTCGACGCCGCCGCCGACACCGCCATGGCCGTGGCCCTGGTGCGCGACGCCAAGCTCCAGTACCCCGCCGCCTGCAACGCGGTGGAGACGGCCCTCATCCACCGCCGGGCCGCGGCCCGCCTGCTGCCGGCCCTGGTGGCGGACCTGGCCCCGCGCGGCGTGGAGCTGCGCGGCTGCGCCGCCTGCCGCGAGCTCGAGCCCGCCCTGGCGGAGGCCACGGACGCGGACTGGGACACCGAGTACGGCGCCCCCGTCCTGGCCCTGAAGATCGTGGACGATCTCGACGGGGCCCTGGCCCACATCCGCGCCCACGGCAGCGGCCACACAGAGGCCATCGTCACCGAGGATCACGCCGCCGCCTCCCGCTTCCTGGCGGAGGTGGATGCGGCGGGCGTGTTCCACAACGCCTCCACTCGGTTCGCTGACGGGTTCCGGTACGGCTTCGGCGCCGAGGTGGGCATCAGCACCGGGCGGATCCACGCCCGGGGCCCCGTGGGACTGGAGGGCCTCCTCAGCTACCGCTACCTCCTGCTGGGCCACGGGCACAAGGTGGAAGACTACGCGGGGTCTGCCGCCCGGCCCTTCCGTCACCGGGATCTGGCCGGTGGTTTGGGCGGCGATCCAGACAGCAGGGTATAAACATCAATTATTGATACATAAGACTCTATAACTTTGAACCCGAGGCCCGAAGTGTTAGCCTTGACCCACGTTCGTCGCTCCTGGATCGCCGCAGGGGCGACTTTTTCGTATCGGGAGGATCCATGGCTGCCCTGCTCTCCCCTGAAACGCCCGCCTTCGCCGTGCCGGAGGCCAACCTTGTCCCAGTGAGCGGCCATCTGAAAGACCTGATGGCCATCCCGGCCTCCCGCATGTTCCTCATCAACAAGTCGCTGAAGGTCTTCAAGGAGAAGCAGCCGGGCGTGCCCGTCTTCGACGCCAGCCAGGGCGACGGCGGAGCCTCGCTGCCCGGCGTGCCCGCGGAGCTGCTGGACCGTGCCTTCCAGATGCAGAAGGAACACGGCACCGCCTACGACATGCCCTACGGCACCGACGCCTATCGGAAGATCGTGGCCGAGCAGTACTGGAAGCTGGCCCCCGACACGGGCTGGGGCCCGGCCAACATCATCGGCACCCAGGGCGGCCGCGACGGCCTCCAGAAGGCCTACCAGGCCATGCTGGCCCTGGGCCACGGCCGCCAGGGCGACGTGGTGGTGGTGAGCCGGGTGCCCTGGATCAGCTACAACTGGGGCCCCTACGGCATCGGCGCCAACGTGATGTGGGCGCCCGGCCGGGCCGAGGAGGGCTGGGCCTATTCCGAAGAGGGCATCCGCGCCTGCGTGGCCGAGGCCGCGCGCCACGGCCGCAAGATCGCGGGCCTCGTCATCACCTGCCCCGACAACCCCACGGGCCAGACCATCCCCCTCGAGCGCCAGATCGTCCTGGCCCGCACGGCGCTGGAAGCGGGCGTGGCCTTCGTGCTCTTCGACTGGATGTACCACGCCGTGGGCGACGGCGAGCCCTACGACGTGAACGTGCTGCTGCGCGCCTTCGAGCCGGAGCTGCGCAAGCGCCTGATGGTGCTGGACGGCCTCACCAAGAGCCTGGGCGCCTCCAACATCCGCAACTGCCACCTGCTGGCCGACGCGGAGGTGGTCAAGACCATCGTGGCCCAGGCCTCCCACACGGTGATGCCCTCCTTCTTCAGCCTGGCCGTGGCCATGGCCGCCTACGAGAAGGGCTTCCAGAAGGCCGCCGCGCCCATCATCGAGCCCACCCGCGCCAGCCGCGCCTGGCTGCGCGACTTCCTCAAGAGGGAAGGCCTCACCCACATCATCGGCCAGGGCTACTACGCCTTCATCAAGGTGTCGGACGTCTTCCAGGCCAAGGGCTGGACCGACTCCGAGCCCATGGGCCAGTACCTGGCCGAGGAGCACGGCGTGGCCGTGGTGCCCGGCGCCTTCTTCAGCCCCTACGGCGCCGAGTGGATCCGCTTCTCCTACGCCACCCCCCCCGAGCGCACCCAGGGCGCCGCCGAGCGGCTGCTGGCAGCGCTGAAGTCACTGCAGGGCTGAACAGATCCACTTGCACTTCGATTGATTGATCCGGAGCACCCGTGTTCGACCTGAACGCCTTCGTCGAGAAGTTCAAGCTGGCGCGCCAGACGGCCCAGGAGACGCGGCCCGGCGGCGGCCTCTGCGGGCTGGAGCTGGAGTGGAACCTGGTGGACCCGCAGTTCCGCCCCCTGCTCACCGTGGGCACGGGGCCGGACCGCATGTCCTTCGTGGACCACCTGCGGACGAAGGTGCTGGCGCCCTGGACCGGGGAGTACCACCAGCTCGAGGTCTTCCACTGGATGATCGAGTGGGTCACCCGGCCCTACCACACGCCCCGGGGCGCGGTGTACGAAGGGCGCCTGCTGGAGGCCGCCCTCATCAACGCCCTCTACAAGGCGGGCCGCGCCTTCGGGGAGCCCCTGCACTACTGGCACGGGAACCTGCTCGTGCTGCCGGAGATCGGGCCCGACTGCGTGCCCGAGTCCTGGCACCTGGCCAAACGGCGGTACCTGCAGCGCTGCGTCGAGATGTACGGCACCGAGCTGGCCACCGCGGGCACGCACTGCAACCTCAGCCTGCCCGAGCCCATGCTGGCCTGGGACTTCATGCACCTGCCCGCCTCCCAGCGGGGCGATCACCACCTCGACGACTACAAGAACCAGGTCTACATCACGGGCACGCGGCTCATGCGGGCCTTCGCCGGGCTCTTCATCGCCACCAGCGCCAGCACCCCCCTCCAGGCCTCGGAGGAAGGCGGCAAGCCCGTGGTCCGACTCACGCCGTTTGAATCCGTGCGGAACCTCACCTTCCCGAACCCGCCGGCCCTGGACGTGCCGGACCTGAACCGCACCCACGCCGACTACCTGCGCCTGTCCTACGACCTGGTGCGGCGCGGCGTCCGGTTCGGCAACAACAACTGGATCCCCGTGCGCGCCCGCTCCCAGGCCGAGCCCGTCGAGCGCCTCATCCAGGTGACCAGCGACCAGCTCCATGACATCTACGCCCGCGGCCTCTTCGCCGCCGGCGAGACGCGCAACGTCGAGGACATGGCCGCCCAGATCGAGCGCCAGAACCTCTTCGCCCGCATCGACCTGCCCATGGCCCGCGTGGAGGTCCGCACGGACGATCCCGGCCACGAGCTGGCCCTGGACGTGGCCAACCTCACCCTCAAGCACCTGCTCCTCCTCCGCTTCTACGCCGATCCCGACTTCGCCCGCGGCTTCCGCTACGACGCCGAGGACATCACCCGGGCCCGGCGGAACGAAGAGCTCGCCGCCAAGGAAGGCCTCAACGCCGTCATCGAGGACCCCCTCACCGCCAAGCCCGTGGCCATGCGGGTCTTTCTGGCCTGGACGCTCAACCAGCTGCGGCCCCTGGCCGAGGCCCTGGGCTTCTGGGAGGACCTCCAGCCGCTCCGCGAGATGGCGGAGGGCGCGCCCAGCACCGCCGAAAAGATGCGCCAGAAGCTGAAGGCCAAGCTCGGCACCTCGGACATCGTGCCGCCGGCCCTGCTCGTGGAGCTGGCCGAGGCCCGGAAGGCCCAGGTCCGCGACGAGGTCGAGGCCATCACCGCCCGCCTGGCGGACCTCGGACCAGAACAGGACAAGCTCAAGGACTTCGTGGAGCACGCGCGGGACGAGGTGCATCTGGATCCCCGGGCCCCCGTGCGCTTCCGCCCCCGGCCCGAGGCCGTGGTGGAGGGGACCTTCGCGAGCAAGACTGCGGAAGTGCTGGCCGTATCCCAGCGCCTCATCCGCATCCCCAGCGTCACCGCCTGCCCCGAAGAGCGCATGCCCGAGATCCACCGGGCGGCCACGTTCATCTACGACTACCTGCGCAACCACGGCGTGCCCGTGCGCTACTTCAACCAGGCCACCTTCCCGGCCGTGCTGGCCCACTTCCCGGGCGGCGAGCAGGCCCCGGCCATGCTGTGCGGCCACTTCGACGTGGTGGAGCCCGAGCCCGACGACAGCCAGTTCGAGCCGAAGATCGAAGGCGACTACCTCTGGGGCCGCGGCGCCGCCGACATGAAGACCGTGCTCTCCACCTACCTGGTGTGGATGAAGGACACCTTCAAGAAGGGCGCGCCCTACCCGCCCGTGAGCCTGCTCATGCTCGGCAACGAGGAGAACGGCGAGCTGGAGCCCATGGGCACGCCCCACGTGCTGAGGCAGCTCAAGGAGGAGTGGGGCTACGAGCCCTCCTTCTTCGTGGCCGGCGAGCGCACGGGGGAGAAGGGCACGGAGCTCTGGGGCGAGGTCTGCACCCAGAACCGCGGCGTCCTGCGCTTCGAGCTGGTGGCCCGAGGCACCCGCGGCCACAGCGGACTGGCGGGGGGCAGCGACCTCACGGAACGCCTCCTGGGCGCCCGCGAGGCCCTGCGCGAAATGTTCGCCAAGCGCCTCACCCTGAAGGCCGCGGACGGCTGGCAGTCCCTCGCCCGCTTCGCCTACATCCAGGTGGGCACGCCGGGCGTCTACAACATCACGCCGGACCGCGGCGCCCTGGGCGTGGAGATCCGCCCCATCCCCCAGGACGACATCTCCGGCCTGCGCGCCGACATCGAGGCCCTGGCCGCGGCGCGGGAGCTGGAGCTGGTGCCCTCCGCCTGGGAGCCCGGCGTGGCCTGCGACCCGGAGAACCCCTACCTCAAGGCCCTGCTGGCCGGCATCGAGGCCGCCGGCGGTGAGGTCCGCATCGGCCGCAAGGGCGCCGGCACCTCCGCCCGCTTCGCCCCCAAGGGCCAGGGCGTGGTCTGGGGCCAGACCGGCATCGGCCCCCACGCAGCCGGCGAGCGCCACTTCATCCCCAGCATCGACCCCTACTACCGCGCCCTGGACGCCTTCGCGGCCAAACTGAAGGGCTGACCGCAAGCTGACCACGGCCTGACCACAAGTAGGCTCGGTGGTCGTGCCCAAGATCACTGTCAAAACAGCTTCTTTCTTCCACCATCGAGGTTGGCCTACGGAACGGGATCGTCCTGGTCCGCCGGAAGCCCGGGAGATCGCCTCGATTCGCCGCACCTTGGGCCGGACAGCCTCCGCCCGCCTGAACACCCTGCACCAGCGCCTGGATGCCGCCCGCCTGGCGACCCTCCGCGCCCGGGACGGCCTCGTCCACGTCTGCGGCTGGTGCCGGAAGGTCCGGATCGACGAAGGCGAGTGGGTCCCGGCGGAGCCTGCGCTCCTGGAGCGCGCCGGTCCCACCCTCACCCACGGCGTCTGCCCCGACTGCGCCAAGGCCATCGTGCGGCAGCGCTCCGCCGTCGCGTAGCGCCGGCCGGCACCACAAGCTGAAACGCGGGAACAGGATTGGAAGGATTAACAGGACCTGGTGAGCGGCCTAACTCAGCCGGAAGAACAAGGAACCGCGAATGACGCGAAAGGGCGCGAAACGCGGCAGAGATCGGCCGCCTGGGCCTTTGGCCCCCAGTCGCGCCAAGCGAGACTGGCCGCACGCGGGGCGGGAATGCCGGCTCCTAAAGGCCGCCAAGCCCGCCCCGCGTGTGGAGTCGAAAGCAGGATCGTTCGCCGTTCGCGCGCCCGCAGGGCGATTCGCGTCTTTCACGGTTCGATCATCCCAGGCGGAGGCAAGCCGATGGCCGGATATCCTTCCATCCTGTTAATCCTGTCCCCGCTCTTTCCTCAGAAGTCCAGGTTCTCCGTGATCCGGGTGCCGTTCTTGCTGAAGGTCTGAAGGAAAGTGGCGATGCGCTTCTCGGCCTCGGGCAGGCTTTCGACGCCGAGGTTCAGGTTGAGCAGGTCCACATACCAGGGGGCCTTCACGGGGCTGTTGACGTAGGCCTGCACGATGGCCCGGGCCACGGGAAGCGTGGTGTCCTTGGAGTCGTCGTGGACATCGCGGTTGCTGGCCTTGCGCAGCTTGGCGTATTCCTCGTCGACCAGGCGGGCGAAGAGGGCCGGCGTCAGCGCGTCGCCGACCGCCGTACCCGTGGCGGCGTCCGCCTCCGTGAACGTCGCGCCCTTGTGCAGCCACTCCCAGAGGATGGAGAGGCGGATCTCGCCCGTGGCCATGTCCTCCATGAGGTAGAGCACGTCGTCGTTGCCGAAGAAGTCCGCGGGCTTGAGGGCCGCGGCCTGGAAGCCCCGCAGGAAGGCGTTGCCGTACTGCAGTGCCACCGAAAGCAGGTCGCGCGCTCCGGCGATGGTGCGGGGGGCCTTCTCCAGCATCATCAGGCCGGCGGCGTCCTCAGGGCCGTAGGTCAGGGCCGGGAAGGCGCGGCCCATCTGGTTGGCCTGGCCCACCTTCTCCCACACGGGGCGCACGATGTGGACCATCTTCCAGTGGGCCACCCACTTGCCCGAGGCGCCCTCGCGCTGCTCGCGCTCGGCGCCGGCCACGGCCCGCTTCATGCTGGCGGCCACGCCCGCTTCGGATCCCACCGGGATGTTGGGCTCCATGCCGCCCTGCCAGAGAGCGAAGCGGCCGTTCCGGTCCGGCGTGTTCATGGCCCGGCGCACGCGGTCCTCGTAGGTCCGCATGTAGCCGTAGGTCATGGTGATCGCGCTGATGTCGGGGTTCACGAAGGCCTTGTCCCAGGCCAGGGCGTCCGAGACGCTGTTGATGTAGTCCCACCTGCCCGTGTTGAAGCCCACGAAGTGGGGCGCCAACGCGGCGCGGATCTCCATGAGCTGGTAGCACTGCTCCAGCTGCTCCACCAGCACATAGGCCTTGATGGTGCCCACGTCGAGGCCCAGGTGCTCCTCCAGGGCCACCAGCATGGCGTTGAAGAGGGCCGCATCCTCGGCGGTCTGGGTCTTGGGCAGGTAGAGCACGAGGCTGCGGCCTGCGGCGCGGAGGCGCCCGTGGTTGTTCACCACGTAGAGCACCATGTCGGCGATGGAGGCGGAGAAGCCGTGCCCGTCGCGGCGGATGTGGCGATCCTCCAGGTGCAGGCCCCGCACTCGGTAGATGACGGTGGTGAAGTCCAGCTGCTTCCGCCAGTCCTCGATGATCGGGTGGCCGAAGAAGCCCTTCGCCCACTGATTCATCTCGCGGCTGACCTCCTCGGCCACCTCCAGGAAGAGAGGGTCGCGGGCGATGGCCAGCTTGAGGTTGCGGTGGTTGTCGAGGGACATGGTGTCCACCTGGCCCAGGGCGTCCTCGCCATCGAACATCCAGCCATCGGCGCCGGAGAGCAGGGCGTAGGCGACATTGCGGATGCCGGAGCGGACATCCGAGCGCGGCTTGGTGGCCGGGCCCGTGCCCTGGATCCACTGGCGCTGGAGGTCCGGCGGGATCACGGCGCCGTCGAAGTTGCCGGCCCGGGCGTCGGCCACGGTGAAGGGCTTGCCCGGGATTAGGGCCGCGGGATCGAGGAAGCCGATGCGCTCGCCGGCCTCGGCCCGCTGCTTGCGACGGGCGAGCCGGGCAGCCATGCGCTCGCGACGGCGGTCGTCCAGGGGGGCCAGCGCCTCCAGGGCGCGGATCACCTCCGGCGTGTAGACATCCGGATAGCTGGACAGGACGGCATCACGGAATTCGAGGGTCATGGTGGGTCTCCCTTCGGAACATCAGCAGGACAGGTGCATCCATTCTTGCGGATCGGTGGGTGCTTCCACCCCTCGAGCGCGTGTCAAACAGGTGTGCGTGTCAATCGCATGTCAATCACACGGCCGGCGGCTGTCAATCGCATTTCATCGGTGCATGCCCATGCCCACCTTCACCAGGCGGCAGGCCCGGGCGGCGGCAGCCTCCACCAGGGCGGCGCCCTGCCCCATGCAGTCCTCCAGGCTCATGGGCTGGGGCACGGTGGTGGCCAGGGCGTCGATGCCGTGGACCAGCACATCGTCGGCGCCGTCGCCCAGGCCGCCGGCGATGCAGACCACGGGCACGCCATGGCGCTTGGCCACGGCCGCCACGCCCACGGGGGCCTTGCCCATGGCGGTCTGGAAGTCCGTGCGTCCCTCGCCGGTGATGACCAGATCCGCCCGCTGGGCCAGGGCCTCGAAGCCCGTGGTCTCCAGCACGATGGAGACGCCGGGCCGCAGGCTGGCGGGCGTGAAGAAGAGCAGGCCCGCGCCCAGGCCGCCGGCGGCGCCGGCCCCGGGCAGCAGGGCGATGTCGCGGCCCGTGGCGGCCTTGGCCACATCCGCGAAGACGCCGAGGGCCGCGTCCAGTTCCTGCACCATCTCCGGCGTGGCGCCCTTCTGGGGGCCGTAGACGGCGGAGGCGCCCCGGGGCCCGCAGAGGGGATTGTCCACATCGCAGGCCACCATGACGCTGGCCTCAGCCAGCCGCGGGTCCAGGCCCGAAAGATCGATGCGGGCCAGCCGGGCCAGGGCGGCCCCGCCCTCGGGCAGGTCGCGGCCCTCCGCATCCAGGAAGCGCACGCCCAGGGCCCGGGCCATGCCCGTGCCGCCGTCGTTGGTGGCGCTGCCGCCGATGCCGATGACGATGGCGCGCAGGCCCGCGTCGAGGGCGGCCTTCATCAGCTCGCCCGTGCCGAAGGTGCTGGTGACACGGGGATCCCGGAGTTCCTTCGGCACCAGGGGCAGGCCCGAGGCCGAGGCCATCTCGATGAAGGCGGTGCCGCCATCGCCGGAGATGCCCCAGTGGGCCCGCACGGGTTCGCCCAGGGGACCGCGCACCTCCGTGTGCATGAGGCGACCGCCCGTGGCGGCCACCAGGGCCTCCACCGTGCCTTCGCCACCGTCGGCGATGGGCACCTTGACCACCTCCGCGGCGGGAAACACGGCATGGATGCCCCGCTCCATGGCCTCCGCCACACCGAGGGCCGACACGCTGCCCTTGAAGGAATCCGGAGCCACGATGATGCGCATGGAACCCACCTCGATTTCAGCCAGAGATAAAACTACCGCCAAGACGCTCTTGCGTCTTGGCGGCTGACGATCAGCAGATCAGGGTACGAGCCCCGGGAACAGGAACGCGAAGCCAAAGACCATGAGGCCCAGCAGGATCACGTAGGGGATCGTGTACTTGATGGTCTGGCGCATGATGAGGCCTTCCTTGCCGGCCAGGCCCACGGCGGTGGCGGCGATGACGATGCTCTGGGGCGAGATCATCTTGCCCGCGGAGGCGCCCGCGCTGCCGGCCGAGGCCATGAGGATGTCGGACAGGCCCATGCCGTTGGCGGTGAGGCGCTGCAGGTTGCCGAAGAGGGCGTTGGCCGAGGTGTTGCTGCCCGTGAGGAACACGCCCAGGGTGCCGAAGAGCGGGCTCAGGAAGGGATAGACGTGCCTGCTCACCAGGGCCACGATGCCGTTGGCCATGGTGGCCACCATGGAGATCTGCTTGGTGGCCAGGTCGCCGACTACGGCCAGCTTGGTCTTGGGGTCGATGATGGGCAGGGCCATGTTCATCACTTCGGCGATGGCGAGGATGCTGGCCACCGCGATGAAGGAGGGGATCATCTGCTTGAAGGTCTTGCCGAACTGCTCGCCCATCACGCCGTAGCTGATGCCCATGAAGGGGAAGGCGATGAGGCCGGCGATGAGCATGATGGTGCCGGGGCTCTGCAGCCAGGTGAAGGCGTAGAGCTTGCCGGGGTTGTAGATCTGGGCCTTGAGGAGCACCCACTTCCAGCCCGGGGCGCTGCCATTGAAGAGCGGCTTGGTGCTGGGCAGGTTCACGGCGATGACGAGCACGGCCAGCAGCAGGTAGGGCAGCCAGGAGAGGAACAGCTCCTTCGGATGGAACTCGCGCCGCTCCCCGGTGGCCGGGGCCTCGCCCTCGAAGAGCCAGGGCTGCGCGTGCTTCTGGAAGTTCAGGTAGATGGCGGTGGCCACGAGGCAGACCAGGCCCGCCAGCACGGAGGTGAGGTCCGCGCCGATGAAGTTGGACACCAGGAACTCGGTGATGGCGAAGCTGAGGCCTGAGACCAGGATCGTGCCCAGGGCGCCTTTGAGGCCCTTGGACTTGGACATGGCGTACACGGTGGCGAAGGCCATGATCAGCGCCAGGGGCGCCATGAACCGGCCCGTCATCTGGGAGAGCTTCATCACGTCGAGGCCCGTGGTCTTGGCCAGGGTCACCGTGGGGATGGCGAGCGACCCGAAGGGCACCGGGCCCGTGTTGGCCACGAGGCACACCAGGGCGGCCATCATGGGGTTGTAGCCCAGGCCGATGAGGATGCTGGCGGGAATGGCCACCGGGGCGCCGAAGCCGCAGATCCCCTCGAGGAAGGCGCCGAAGCCGAAGGCGATGAGCAGGGCCTGGGCGCGACGGTCCACGGTGAGGTTCGCCATGGCGCCCTGCATCTTGTCCATCCAGCCCGTGGCCTTCAGCACGTTGTAGACCACCAGCGCGCCGAAGGGGATGTACATGATCGGGAAGATGCCCGTGAGGCCGCCCTGGAAGGCCGCCAGCACCGTCGTCTTCACCGGGAAGTGGAACACGGTGACCGCCGCGAGCACCGTCACCAGCAGCGCGATGGGCGCCACCTTGGCGGCGGGTTTCATCAGCAGCGGGATGCCGATGAGCAGAACGATGAGGGGCAGCGTGGCTGCAAGGATGCTCAAAAACATTGTCGACCTCCGAATCGGTTGCCAAACAGTATCTGGGGTCGGTCTGACCACCAAGCCAAAAACGTTTTTGAGCCACAAGGGCCGGAATCGTTCAGATCCCGGCCCTTGTGGCTACATCTTTCAAAGTGGATTTTATCGGCACTAAATGAGGCGGTTAGACCACCAGACCTATTTCACTTTGACCGGATCGGCCGGGCGTTTCGGCAGGTGCATGGGGGTCTCCGCCATGCGCTTCAACACCTCCTGCACCCCCCGCTCCAGCTGCAGGTCCCGACCCGCCAACATGGAGGCGGGATCGTTCTCCACCTCGATGTCAGGCGTCACGCCCTGGCCCTCGATGATCCACTCGCCCGTGGGGGCGTTGGTGCCGGACTGGGGCACGAAGACGCTGCCGCCGTCGATGAGGGGCGAGTTGCCGCCGCCCACGACGCCGCCCCAGGTGCGCTTGCCGATGAGGGGACCCAGCCCTGCGAAGCGGAAGTGGTAGGGAAAGATGTCGCCGTCGCTGGCGCTGGTCTCGCTGACGAGGGCGACCATGGGGCCGTGGAACACGGTGGACGGGTACGTGGTGGGGTGCTCGCCCGCATAGCCGAAGCGCGTGCCGAGAAGCTTCTTGCCCAGGCGCTCCAGGATCATCTGGCTGATGTTGCCTCCGCCGTTGGCGCGGACATCCACGACGAGCCCCTCCTTGCGGATCTGAGGGTAGTACCACTTGATGAACTCGTACAGGCCGGACCCGCCCATGTCGGGGATGTGGAGGTAGCCCACCTTGCCGCCGCTGAGCTTGTCCACGGTCTCCTTCGAGCGCAGCACGAAGTCCAGGTAGCGCAGGCTGGCGTCGCTCTGGATGGGCTGGTAGGTGACCTGGCGGGCGCCCTCGAGGCTGGGCTTGGCGTTCAGCGTCAGCGTCACGGGGAAGGTCTTGTTCCGCAGCAGGCGGTAGGGGCTGTCGTCGGCCTTCAGCTCCGTGCCGTCGATGGCCAGGATGTAGTCGCCTTCGCGGGCGTCCACGCCGGGTTCCGTGAGGGGGCTGCGGTACTTGGGCTCCTCGTTGTGACCCCGGTAGATGTGAGCCAGCTTGTAGCGGCCGGCCTTCACATCCAGCTCGAAGCGGGCGCCGGGCAGGCCCACCTTGGCGCGCTCGGGCAGGAACTGGTCGCCGCCCTCGGTGTAGGTGTGGCCGATGTTCAGCTCGGAGATGAGCTCCGTGAGCACGTAGGTCAGGTCCGAGCGGTGGGTCACGTGCTGGAGCCAGGGCCGGTACTGCTCGCGCAGGGCCTTCCAGTCGTAGCCGTGCATGTTCTTCACGTAGAAGAAGTCGCGGAAGCGCCGCCAGGTCTCGTCGTAGACTTCGCGCCACTCCTCGGCGGGGATGCGGTCCACGGTGAGCTCCTTGGTGGAGACCGTCTTCTTCTCCGTGGCCTTGGGCTTGGCGTCGATGAGCTGGTACGAGGCCGCGGGCCCCTGCCCGGCCCGGGCCAGGACCTTGCCGCCGTCCTGGCTCAGCACCCAGCCCTGCACGCCCGCCAGCAGCTCGCTCTCCTGGCGCTTCTTGAGGTCGAAGATCCACAGGGCGCCGCCGCCGGGCCGGCGGCCATTGGCCTCGCCGTACACGAAGGGCTCGGCCTTGCTGTAGAGCAGGAAGCCCTTGATCGCCTCCAGGCCGCCCAGGTTGTCCGCGGGCACCGGCACGCGCACGCCGCGCTGCTCGAAGCCGTCGAAGTCGATGCGCACGGCAACGGGGGCCTTCGCGGCCTCAGGCTTCTTCCCGCCCTCCTCCTTCTTCTCGGGCCCGGTCTTTTCCGGTTCGGCCTTCTCCGGCGCCGCCCCCACCTCGTCGCTCTCCGGCGGGAAGGGATGGGGCACCGCCTTCGTCAGGGCGTAGGCCACGATGTCCGTGTTGCGGTTGCCGGCAAAGTCGAACTCCAGGTTGCTGATCTGGGGCGCGTAGTCGCGGCGGCTGAGGGTGTAGAGGTACTTGCCTTCGGGGTCCCAGGCGGGATCGGCCACCGTGAACAGCTCGCCGGTGAGGCGATGGAGCTGCTGATCCGCCAGGCCCCAGACATGGAGGCTGCGCGTGCCGTTCAGGTTGGCCAGGGAGAAGGCCAGGAACTGGCCGTCCGGCGACCAGGCCAGGTCGCCCACCCGGGCGAAGATGTCCTTGGCGGCCTGGGCGAGCTTGCGGTCCTGGACGCCCAGCACGTAGACCACGCCGTCCTTGTGCGTGAAGGCCAGGTGCTTGCCATCCGGCGCCCAGGTGAGCCCGTTGAGCTGGCCCACCAGGCCGCTGGTGAGTGCCTCGGGCTTCCCCTTCCCGTCCTGGGGCACGAGGTAGACCTGGTCCTCGCCGGTCATGTCCGAGATGAAGGCGATGGTCTTGCCGTCCGGCGACCAGCGGGCCAGGCGGTCATGGGCGCCGGAGCTGTTCGTGAGGTTGCGCACGGGGCCCTTCTCGATGGGCACGGTGAACACATCGCCCCGGGCCACGAAGAGGGCCCGCTCGCCCTTGGGGGACAGCGCGAAGCCTTCGATGTTGCGCTCCACGGCGATGCGCGAGGGCCGCGAGGCGCCGCCGTCCGTGGGCACCGTGATGGAGAGCCCCTGGTCGCGGCCCTCTTTCACGTTGAACACGCGCAGCTCGCCGTTCAGCTCGTAGACGATGCGGGACTGGCGGTCGCTGGAGGGCCAGCGCACGTCCCAGGTCTTCTGGAAGGTGAGCTGCTTCACCGCGTCCGTGGCGGGGTCCACCGAGAACAGGTTGAGGGTGCCGTCCCGGTCCGAGGCGAAGTACACCTGGTCGCCGATCCACATGGGGTCCCGCTCGGTGCGCGAGCTGGCGGCGATCTTCTTCTGCTGCTTCGTGGCGAAGTCGAAGACGTAGAGGTCCTGGGCCCAGCCGCCCTGGTAGCGCTTCCAGTGGCGGAAGTCGCGGAACATGGGCGCGTAGGCCAGGCGCGTGCCGTCCGGTGAGTAGGCGCCCGGCCCGGCCGTGGGCATGGGCAGCCGGGTGGGCAGGCCGCCCTTGAGGCTCACGGTGTAGAGGGCCGTGCGGCTCAGCACGCCATCGGCGTCGCTGCCGGCGCGGAACAGCACGCTGGAGCCGTCCGGCGTCCAGCCCACCACCTGGTGATCGTAGCCGCCCCGGGGCGGAAGCGGCCCGGCGGCGGGATCGAAGGTGAGCTGGCGCGGAATGCCGCCTCCGCTGGGCATCACATAGACCTGCTCATCGCCGTCGTACTGGCCCGTGAAGGCGATCCACTTCCCATCCGGACTGAACTTCGCGAACAGCTCCAGGCCCGGGTGCGCCGTCAAGCGCGTGGCCGTGCCGCCCGTGGCCGGCGCGCTCCAGAGGTCGCCGCCGTGGGTGAACACCACCTTGTCCCCGTGGATGTCCGGGAAGCGCAGCAGCTTCGTCTGGGCCTGCGCCACGCCGCAGAACGCGAGCGTCAGGGCCAGCCGGGAAAGAAGGAAGGGTCGCCCGGGCATCGGTGCACCTCTGAGGTTGGAGATGCAGGCATTGTATGACGAGGTAAGGCCGAGCCAACGGAAACTTCCGAGCGGCGGCCCTTGGACCGGCACAGCGGGCCTAAGTTGGTTCTCCCCATGAGCCGATCAAATGGCAGATTCGTACAGATACCGCTGGAAGCCGGTGAAGGCTTCCCTGATCTCCTCGACGCTGCCCAGGTCGGCCACGGCATCGGAAATGGCGTTGTGGTACTTCAGCTTGAGCAGGGGCGACAGCTTCTCCTGATCGAGTTCGTCCACGCCCTGCTTCACGTACTGGGCCAGGACGAATTCCAGAAAGGCTCGCTGCCTGTCTGAATAGTTGTCATGGATGAGGACCTTGGCCCGGTCGGCGCGGGCCTCGCGGGTCCGGGGGTGCAGGGCGAAGGCGACATAGGCCAGCACATCGAACAGGTCGCAGTTCTCGGCCTCGATGATCCGCTGCATCTCGGCCATGGTGTCCCGACCGTAGCCCTTGTCGGAAAGCCCTGCCAGCAAGGCCTTCCGGGTGTCCGGCTTGCTCCAGATGGCCCGCAATTCCGCCTCATTTTTGAAGAACTCCGGCAGGGCCCCGAACAGGTTCTCCAGAAACTGGGCCGCCGACATGGGCCGCCCGTCTGCGCTCCAGAAGGTGGTGGACAGCATGTGCTGGATGGCCCGCTCCTTCCCGTCCGCCAGCTTGATGCGGGTCTTCTGCGGGCGCTCTGGCGCTTCTCCTTCAGGTTTGGGGTCCGGGGCCGCTGCCGCTCGCCGAGTGGCGGGCTCCTCCGCCGCTTCCGGCGGTTCCGGCTCCCCATCCCATTCAGGATCACTGAAGTGGTGATGGGCCTGCACGAAATCGTAGATGGTGAAGTAGTCCTTGCCCTCGAAGAGCCGCGTGCCGCGCCCGATGATCTGCTTGAACTCAATCATCGAATTCACGGGGCGCATGAGGACGATGTTACGGACATTCCGCGCATCCACGCCGGTCGAGAGCTTCTGGGAAGTGGTCAGGATGGTGGGGATGGTCTTTTCGTTGTCCTGGAAGTCCCGCAGGTACTGCTCGCCCAGGGCCCCATCGTTGGCCGTGACGCGGACGCAATAGAGAGGGTTGGTGCTGCGGCTCACCTGGTTGATGAGGTCGCGCACGGCCAGCGCGTGGGGCTGGCTGGCGCAGAAGGTCAGGGTCTTTTCATCCTGGTGGATCAGGTCCATGAAGAGCCGCACCCGGTAGTCTTCCCGCTCCTTGATCTCGATGATCCGGTTGAAGTCCGACTCGGTGTAGCGCTTCCCTTCTTCGGCCACCCCTTCCAGCAGAATGTCGTCCGGGGTGTAGACGTATTCATCCAGCGTGGTGGCGATCTGCTTGACCTTGAAGGGCGTCAGGAAGCCATCGTTGATGCCCTCTTTCAGGGAATACACGAACACCGGATCGCCGAAATAGGCGTAGGTGTCCACGTTGTCCGTGCGCTTGGGCGTGGCCGTGAGGCCCAGTTTCACCGCAGGTTCGAAGTAGTCGAGGATGCTCCGCCAGGTGCTCTCATCCTTGGCCCCGCCCCGGTGGCATTCGTCGATCACGATGAAATCGAAAAAGTCGGGCGGATACTCGCCGAAATAGGGCGTGTCGCCGGGGCCGCTCATGAAGGTCTGGAAGATGGTGAAGAAGATGCTGCCGTTCTTCGGGACCTTGCCCTTCTTGCGGATCTCATCGGTGGCGATGCGGATCAGCGCGTCCTCCGGGAAGGCGGAAAAGGCGTTGTAGGCCTGGTTCGCCAGGATGTTCCGGTCGGCCAGGAAAAGGATGCGGGGCCGCCGTGTGGGTTCGCCACTGAGGCTCCACCGGCTGTGGAACAGCTTCCAAGCGATCTGGAAGGCGATGAAGGTCTTGCCGGTGCCGGTGGCCAGGGTGAGCAGGATGCGATTCTGCCCCATGGCCATGGCCTCCAGCACCCGCTGGACGGCGATGTCCTGGTAGTAGCGGCCCGGATGAGAGCCGCCCTTGTCCTCGAAGGGCACGGCGGCGAAGCGGTCCCGCCAGGCATTCGCTTCGGCATAGGTCCGGTTCCAGAGTTCATCGGGGCTGGGGAACGCTGAAACATCGCCTTCCTGGCCCAGGGCCATGTCCATGCCGTAGATGGCCTGGCCGTTGGTGGCATAGGTGAACCGGACGGCCAGCTTGGCGGCGTAGCTCTTGGCCTGGCCCACGCCCTCGGTGTAGGGCTTGTCCCAGGCCTTGGCTTCCACCACGGCCAGCTTGGTGTTGCGGTAGACCAGCACATAATCCGCGATCTCAGCCTTGGCTCGCTGGCCGCCACCCTGAAGCCGCCCCTGGGTGATGCCGCATTCCCGCAGGATGCGGCTGCCCTCGACCACACCCCACCCCGCCGCCTTCAGGGCAGGGTCGATGTGTTCGGCGCGGGTTTCAGCTTCGTTCATGGCTTCTTCCGGCGGAGAGTCTTCGCGGGTGGAAGGGCGTTTTCGGCTGTGACCACCTTCTGGCCCGTGCGGCTCTCCAGTTCCAGCCGCGCCTTGCGGGCGATGCCGCCGCCGATCTTGGCGGCCACCTCGTTCGGCTTCATCCCCCGCGCGTCCGCCTGCTCGGCGATCTGCCGGGTGGAGAGTTCCGCCAGGGCCGTGAAGATGAGTTCGGCCTCGCTCATGTGATCGCGCAGGTTCTGCGTCTTCAGGCCCTTCAGATCCTTGTGGGCCTTGATGCTGACTTCGGCCCATTCCTGGTGGATCAGGTTGGTCAGGATGGCGAATTCCTGCCCTTCCTTGATGTCGTGGGTGGCCCAGTAATCCGTCAGCTTGGCGCGGGTTTCCTGGCCCATCATCCGTTGCTGGATCCACTTCTCACTTCGCCCATGCTGCTGCCATAGCTCACGGGCGCGTTCCAGCGAAAGGGCCGGATCCGCCAGCTCCTGCATGCGCTCGTAGCCCACCTTGGCCAGCCAGAGCTTGAAGGGCTCCGCCTTGGGGCTGGGAATGGATTGGATCAGACGCAGCAGGGTCTCCGCCGTGGCCACATCCGTCAGTCGCAGCTTCCCGTCCGCCGCGAGCAGTTTCAACCGGTGACATGTTGTCACCGATTCACTGCCTTCAGCATTTAGACGCGTCTTGAGCTTGTTCCAGTACTTCCGGGCCGTCTGAAAATCCGGTTGCTGGGTGAGTACCTGCACGATGTCCACCACCGAGAACCACCAGGTCTCCGAGGCCTCGTCATAGACCCGCCGGATGGCCTGGTCCTCGAATTGGGCTGGGACCTGCTGCACGGGCATCTCCCTTACAGGTCGCCGTTGAAGGCACGGTGAAGGAGGGACTGGTTCAGTTCATCAAGCGCGGTGAGCTTTTGCTGGTAGATCGATTCTAGGTTCTGAACTTCTTTGGAAAGGGCATCGAGTTGGTTCGTGATAAATGATTGGATAGTGAGGTCAGGAAATGGGAATAGGTGGTTTTCGAAGGTGCCGAGGTTGATGTTGTCTTGAGCGCTACCTTTACCCTTAGCCTTCAGGTCCGATTTGACGCTTTGAAGTAAGTATTCAAGGAATTTGGTACTGGTCTGCCGTTCGTCAACAACTACACCGATAACACTATCGGGAAAGCAAGAGTCAAAGTTCAGAATGCCTGTTTCTGCAATATTCGCAGCAATCGTGATACAGAGCGTTCCCTTTGGCCACAGTTTGCTTTGGGATAATCCAAGTTCACTGTATGTCTGGGTGTATTCCGTAATCAGATGGTCAGCATTTCGGATGTCACCAGTTTGGATAAATGGGTATGGACCTCCATACAACCCAGGTTCATTCCGAGGGCGATGCCGAGATCTGCCGCGTCCAAAATCCATGGCAATCTGCTTCAGGGTCTTACCCACCCAGCCTTCTCCAGGATTTGAAAATATGGAGAGCAATTGGTTCTCAAACACCTCACGGGCGTTCTGAAGGTTTTTCTCGGCGTTGGCCTTGGCGGTGGCGATGCCATCGAAAGCTTCATCGAGGATGGTGACGATGCGCTTCTGCTCTTGTAGGGGGGGAAGGACAATCTCTATGCTGTTGAATTTTGATTTGTTGACTATCGATACCGTTGTTCCTGATGACAGGGATTTCAGTTGGTCTCGGAATGCATCGGAGAGGGCCTGATAGAACATGAAGTAGGGGTATACCTGAGCCTCGTTTGTAATGATGGCGTTGATTTGCTGGTTAAAGGCAACAGGAATGGTATTGAATCCGACCTTCCCTAGATTCCCGATGCAGGAGACCAGGATTGAGTTTGGAGGTGCGATACGCGCAACCTCGGCGCCAGATCTCGAAAGACCGTCTTCAGCAGAATCAATTGGACAGTCGCGTAACTCTGGTGGCTTAACAAGTGGAATGTCATGCCCGTAATAATGGGCACTTCCCTTTGGCGGAGTGTTCCCAGTTACAGTCGTGAAAGCATCGCCCAAGGCTACTTTTCGCCACCCAGTCTTCACAACAACTCCCGGATGGTCGCCAGCACTTCGGCGCTCTCCGCATCCAAGGCCGCGATCTCGTCCAAAATCACTTCGGGACTTCGTAGAACCACTTCCTCCCCACCGTTGGGATTCTTCACGGACAAGTCAAAGGTGGCCTGGTCGATTGCCTTCATGTCCACGGACCAGGACTTGGGCGAGTCGACGTGGGTCTTCTGCAAGGCCAGGAACTCGGTTAGATCCTCATCATTCAGGGGATTGGTCTTCCCCAAGTTCCGGCCTGGCTGGAGCTGGTAGTACCAGACCTTCTGGGTGGGCGCGCCCTTCTCGAAGAACAGCACCACGGTCTTCACGCCCGCACCCTGGAAGGTGCCGCCGGGGCAGTCCAGCACGGTGTGGAGGTTGCACTCCTCCAGCAGCTTCTTCCGCAGGGACACGGAGGCCTGATCCGTGTTGCTGAGGAAGGTGTTCTTGATGACGATGCCCGCCCGGCCCCCGGCCTTCAGGCTCTTGATGAAGTGCTGGAGGAACAGGTAGGCCGTCTCGCCAGTGCGGATGGGGAAGTTCTGCTGAACCTCGACCCGTTCCTTGCCACCGAAGGGCGGATTGGCCATCACGATGTCGTAGCGGTCCTTCTCCTGGATGTCCGACAGGTTCTCGGCCAGGGTGTTCGTATGGACGAGGTTGGGGGCCTCGATGCCGTGCAGGATCATGTTCATGATCCCGATGACATAGG
Organism: Geothrix sp. SG200; assembly: GCF_022808935.1. Taxonomy (GTDB): domain Bacteria; phylum Acidobacteriota; class Holophagae; order Holophagales; family Holophagaceae; genus Geothrix; species Geothrix alkalitolerans. Next base: position 503,738 of record NZ_JAKZFR010000001.1, on the reverse strand, counting down.
CCAGGCTCTTCTTCTCTTTGCCGTAGAAGGTGCGCTTCTGGAGGGTGGTCAGATCCGCCGTGGTCAGGCCGTGCTTCTTCTTCAGGAACTCGAAGGATTCGCACAGGAATCCTGCTGATCCGACTGCCGGATCGTAGATGCGCTCGCCGATTCTGGGCTGGACCACATGGATGATGGCCCGGATGAGGGGCCGGGGCGTGTAGTACTCGCCGCCGTTGCGACCGGCGTTGCCCATGTTCTTGATCTTGGCTTCGTACAAGTGGGAGAGTTCGTGCTTCTCCTTCTGCGAGTGGAACCGCAGCTCGTCCACCAGGTCGATGACCTCGCGCAGGTTGTAGCCGCTCTGGATGCGGTTCTTGAGCTCCCCGAAGATCTCTCCGATCTTGTACTCCGTGGTATCCGGCCCACTGGCCTTCTGCTTGAAGCCGTGCAGGTAGGGGAAGAGTTTCTGGTTCACGAAGTCGCGGAGATCGTCACCCGTCAACGCGGCATTGTGGTCCAGCTTCCCGTCCTTGCCCTTCGGCGCCGCCCAGGTCCCCCAGCGGTAAGGCTGGTCGAGGATGAAGGCATAGGTCTTCCCCTTCAGGGCCTCCTCGGTGGTCCTATCCTGCTCCAGGGCATCCAGGTATTTCAGGAACAGCAGCCAGGAGGACTGCTCGGTGTAGTCCAATTCACTGGTGCATCCCGCGTCCTTGCGCAGGATGTCGTCGATGTTCTTGAAAGTCTGCTCGAACATGGATCGGTTCACTCCAGGGGCGGAAGCGAGATGTAGCAATGCGCTGTGCGCATCCGGCGGTAAGAAGAAGCTACCAGGGGCGGATTGGATTAGGCGCTTGGTCAGGGTATCGATTGTGGCTGATCCCCTTGGTCACATCGTGTCCATTGAGCCGCCCGGCCTTAGCCGGATCGGGCTGGCATGCGATCATGCCGGAATGGACACCCCTCTCTCCGTCAAGCGCCTGCTGGAACAGGTCAAGGCCCGGCTGGAGCCGCCGTTTGCGGCGGTGTGCGTGGTGGGCGAGGTGTCGAACTTCCGGGGTTCGGGGAAGCACTGGTACTTCACGCTGAAGGAGGAGGGCGCGGCGCTCTCCTGCGCGGTGTGGGCCAGCCAGCAGCGCTTTCTCCAGCACAAGCCGGCGGACGGTCAGCGGGTGGTGCTGAAGGGCAGCCTCAACCTCTACGTGGCGGGCGGAACGATCACGCTGGCGGTCACGCACTGCGAGCCCGCGGGCGTGGGCGATCTGCAGGCGCGGCTGCGGGCGTTGGAGGCGGACCTGCGCGCCCAGGGCCTCTTCGACCGGCCCAAGCGCCCCCTGCCCCGCTTCCCCGAGAAGCTCGGCATCGTGGCGGCCCTGGGCGGCGCGGCCCTGCGCGATGTGCTGGAGGTGACGAGCCGCCGCGCCCCGGGCATCCACCTGCTCATCGCCCCGGCGGCGGCCCAGGGTGAGCGCTGCGTGCCGGAGACGCTCCTCGCCATCCAGGAGCTCCAGGATCCCTACTGGGGCTGCGAGGCCCTGCTGCTGGTGCGGGGCGGCGGCAGCCTGGAGGATCTCTGGGCCTTCAACGATCCGGAGCTGGTGCGGGCCGTGGCCGAGTGCCGCATCCCTGTGATCACCGGCGTGGGCCACGAGATCGACACCACGCTGGTGGACCTGGCAGCGGATCGCCGTGCCGCCACGCCCAGCCAGGCCGCCGAGCTGGCCACGCCGGACCGGGCGGCCCTGGGCGCGGAACTGCGCCGGCGCGTGGAGGCCCTGGCCGCCAGGACCGCCTGGCGCCTCCGGGGCCTGGAGACCACGCTGAACCTGCTGGTGGACCACGGCCTGCAGCGGGCGGAACCGCTGGCCCCGGGCGGGACGCGCCTGGCCGCCCTGGGCCAGCGGCTGGCCCTGGCCCACCCCAGCCGCGGGCTGGACGCCGCCGGCGCAAGGCTGGCCCTCCTGCGGCACCGCCTGGGCCAGGCGGCAGGCCGCGCCGCCGGCGACCTGGACCTGCCCCGGGTGCACGAGGCCCGGCGCCGCCTGGTGCCGGCCGTCCTGGGCGCCTGCCAGCGCCGCGACCAGCGCCTGGCCGTGCTGGCGGAGCGGCTGCGGGGCCTGGATCCCGCCGGGCCCCTCCAGCGGGGCTTCGTCCTGGCCCTGGACGCCGAGGGGCGCCCCGTGACCGCGGCCCAGACCCTGCCCGCGGGCGCGGCCCTCCGCCTGCGCTGGCAGGACGGCGAGCGGAAGGCGCGGCTGGAGTAGGCCGACTTCGGCGGAGTTCAGACCGATAAAGGTCTCCACGAAGGCCACGAAGGCAGCCACCAGCCCTGCGGCACAGGGCATCCGGGCCTTCGGCCCGAGGTCGGTCGAGGTCCATCCGTGCGATTCCCGCGCTCAAGGAGCGTCCTTCGTGTCCTTCGTGGAGGCTTTTGAAGCCGTTCGTCAGGCTGAGGCGCCGATAGGCCGGTAAATGGAGGCCACGTTTATGCGCCCTGGACCGCGTCGCGTGATAACGTAAAAAAAATTAGCCGGTGCTCAAATGTCCAATGAAATCGATGCCGAGTCCGCACCCTCTTCCAAGAGGCGGATCCTCGACGCCGGGACTCAGGTGGGCCGCTTCCGGGTGGAGGCCCTGCTGGGCACGGGTGGCATGGGCGAGGTCTACCAGGCCTGGGACCCCACCCTGGAGCGCAGCGTGGCGCTCAAGGCCCTCCGCTCGGGGCAGGAACGCGAAGCCACGGCGCCGGAGCGCTTCCGTCGCGAAGCCCTGGCGCTGGCGCAGCTCAACCACCCCAACGTCTGCCAGGTGCATGACTGGGTGGAGAACCCCAGCGGCACGTACATCGCCATGGAGCTCATCGAAGGGCGGACGCTGGACCAGGCCGGGCCGGAGCTGACCACCCGCGAGAAGCTGCAGGTGATCAGCGCCGTGGCCCACGCCCTGGAGGCCGCCCACGCGAAGGGGCTGATCCACCGGGACCTGACGCCCAGGAACATCATGGTGGCCCAGGCCCCCGGCAGCCGGAAGCTCCAGGTGAAGGTGCTCGACTTCGGCCTGGCCAGGTTGGCCGACCCCGCCGGTTCGGGAGAGGCTCGCACCACGCCCCAGGGCGTGCCCTCGCTGGTGACGCTCAAAGCCGCAGAAAGGGCCGCAGAAAGGGCCGCGGAGGACGCGCGCCGGGCGAAGGACGGGCCGGGCGGCGACGAGGCCGGGAGCCCCTCCTGGGACCGGCTCACTCAGGCGGGCGCGTTCATGGGCAGCCCGAGCTATGCCTCCCCGGAGCAGATCCAGGGCCAGGCGGCGGGCTCTTCCAGCGATTTGTTCTCCCTCGGCATCCTCGCCTGGGAGCTGCTGGCCGGCGAGCATCCCTTCCCCGGCGAAGGCCGGGCGCGGATGGTGGCCATCGTGCGGGGCAACCACAAGGAGTTGAAGGTCCGGGGCCTGCCCTCGGGAACCTCGGTGCTGCTGCTGTCCATGCTCGACGCGCACCCCTTCAAGCGCCCCACCGCGGCCCAGGTCGGCCGGCGCCTCGACGACCTGCTCCGCCCCCGCAGCGCTCTGCGTTGGGCCGGCGCCTCGGCCCTCGGCGCTCTGGCGCTGGCGGCGGGCGCCAACTGGTTCACCTCCCGCGGGATCATCGCGGACCTGACCCGGGAACGCCCGGCCCGCCTCGCGGTCCTGCCCTTCGCCAACGCCACCGGAGATCCCCGGCTGGATTCCATGACCCAGCTCGTGCTGCCCCAGATGATCGAGACCTCCCTGGGGGTCCGCACCAAGCTGGCCCCCGTGGACGCGGACACGCTGGCCCGGGGCCGGGCCGCTCTGCGCTTGCCGGCGCACGGGCCCCTCGCGCCGGAGGCCCAGGCCTCCCTGATCTCCGCGCTGGGCGCCCAGCTGGTGCTCCAGGGCACCCTCTCGCCGGGCGGCGGAGGCTCGGTGGTGCTGGCCTATGAACTCCGGGACGCCGCCGGCCAAGTCCGCCACGCCGGGGAAATCCGCGAGGCCAGCGATCGCTCGGCCGTGTCCCAGCCCCTGGCCCGCAAGGTGGCGGCGGCGCTGGTCAAGGCCGTGGATCCCCTGGCCTCCGAACCGAAGGCGATGCTGACCGTGGCGCCGGAAGCCATGGATGCCTACGTTCGCGGCGCAGAGCTCATGGACCGCGGCGACTTCAAGGAAGCCGCCCCCGCCTTCCAAATCGCCGCGCTGAAGGCCCCCGACTTCGCCCCGGCCATCCTCGGCTACGCCCGCTGCCTCAGCCGCCTGGCGGACGCGCCCCCCGAGCCTGTCTTCCACTGGGCGCGGTGGTCCGCCCATGCGCAGGGCGACCGGATCAGCGAGATGAAGGCCCTCCACTACTTGTCCGTGCGGCACGGGGACCGGGGCCAGTGGGAAGCCTCGGACCGCGTTGGCCGGGAGGCCCTGGAGCTGGCCCAGGCCCTCGGCGAGGCGGCCTTCGAGGCGGGGATCCACGCCACCCTCGGCGTGAACTTCCAGCGCCAGCACAAGGCCGCCGAGGCGGAGGCGGAATACCAGCAGGCCCTGGCCACGTACCAGCGTCTGGGCGACAAGCTGAACGCCACCCGGTCGCTCAACAACCTGGCGGTGATCGAGAAGGAGCGCGGCCACCTGAAGGAGGCGGAGGCTCGCTACCAGAGCGCCCTCCAGACCGTGCAGGCCTACGGCGACCGCTGGGGCGAGTCCTTCATCACCAACAACCTGGGCGACCTGGCCCTCGCCCAGGAGGGCGGCCTGGACCGTGCGGAGGCCTTCTTCCGCAAGGCGCAGGCGCTGCGCCAATCCATCGGCGACGACAACGGCCTGGTTTACTCCCTCATGGGCCTGGCCAGCGTGGCCCAGGCGCGGGGCGACCTGGACCATGCGGAGATCCTGGAGCGCCAGTGCCTCGAGCAGGCCCGGAAGACCCAGCTCAAGCCGATGGAGGCCACCGCCCTCTACAACCTGGGCGAGATCAACCGCGATGCCGGGCGCTACGACGCAGCGCGCACGTTCTACCGGCAGTCCCTGGCCCTCCATGAGGAGCTGGCGGACACGCTGATGGAGACGCACTGCCTGGCGGCGGAGGCGGAATGCATGGCCCGCGAGGGCCGGCGCGGCATGGCCCGGGCCCTGCTGGACCGGAGCCGCGGCCTTTCCACCGAGGAGACGCCCTACATCCTCCGGGCCCAGGCCTGGCTGGCCCGCGCCGAGGGCCGGCTGGACGAGGCGAAGCTGCTGTTCGCGAAGGCCCTCAGCGGGGCCCGCATCCAGGCCCCGGAGATCGTGCGGGAGCTGAAGGCGGCGGCCCAGGGCTGAATCGTTCTGATCCGTATTTGAGGCTGATCAGCGCTTGAGGATCAGCAGCGTCAGGTCGTCCGCCAGGGGCCGGCCCTGGGTGAAGGCCATCACGTCCGCCAGGATGGTGGCTTGCAGGTCTTCGGATGGGCCGGCCAGCAGGGCTTCCAGGCGGTCCTCGCCGTAGAAGGAGGCGTCCAGGGCCTGGGCCTCCGACAGGCCGTCCGTGTAGAAGATCAGGCTGTCGCCGGGCTCCAGGATGCCTTCGCACAGTTCCAGCGAGGCCTTGAACCGGGTGGCGCTGAGGCCCACGCCCAGGCCCCGGGGGTGGAGGCGCGCCACGCGGCCGTCCGCGCCGCGCAGGAAAGCCGGGGGATGGCCCGCCCGCACGAATCGGTACTGGCCCGTGCGGGGGTGGAAGGTGCCGTAGGCCAGGGTGAGGAAGAGGCGGCGGTCGTGGCCCTGGCACCAGATGGCGTTCAGGCGGTCGGCCACCTCCAGCGGCCCCAGGGCCTGCTTGTCCAGGGCGGACAGCACACCCTTCGTCTCGGCCGCGTAGAAGGCGGCGCTGGTGCCCTTGCCGCTCACGTCCAGGATGAGGAAGGCCAGGCTGCCGTCCGGCAGGGGAAACAGGTCGTAGTAGTCCCCGGCCACCTCGAGGGCGGGCAGGATGGCGGCCCGCACCGACGGCATCCGCAGGGCTTCCAGGTCCGGCAGCAGCCGCATCTGGACCTCGCGGGCCACGCGCAGCTCCTCCTCCATGCGCAGGCGCTCGTCCCGCTCGGTGGCGGCGGCCTGGAGACGGCCCGCCATCTCGTTGAAGGCCGAGGAGAGCTGGGCCACCTGGTCGCGGCCCCGGGGGCGGATGCGGGTGGAGAAGTCCCCGAGGCTGAGGCGCTTCACGCCGCCATGCAGGTCGTTCACCGCCCGGCCCAGGGACCAGGCCAGCACCAGCCCGAGGATCGCCGCCACCGCCTGGGCCATGAGCAGGGCCAGCAGCACCAGGGAGACCACGACGATGGCCTTCACGGTGCCCTCGGACAGCGCCTGGCGGTCGCCGGAGCGGAAGCCGGCGAACAGGGCGTAGAGGTTGGTCTCCGGCGTGGCCGTCAACACCATGGACCGGCCCGAGGTCCAGTCCACGATGGGGAAGGCCAGGGGCGGCAGGTTGAACGGGGCGAACAGCCCGGAACCCTGGAGCGCTTGGCCCTTGACCCAGCTCGCAAGGGCCTCCCGCTGGCCCACGAGGATGGGCGCCTCCGCATCCCTCCGCCGCCCGCCGGCCTTGATCTGCAGCTTCTCGTCGCGCGCCCGGCCTTCCTTCCGGGGCGTGAGCTGGAACACCACCTGGCCCCCGGCCAGGGCCTGGGCCCGGTCGCCCAGCACGCCCAGGTTGAGCGACAGGATGCGGTAGCCGCCGGCCTCCTTGCGCACCGCCCGGAGGTAGGTGTCCTTCCGGCCCGCCTCGGCACTCACGCCATCTCGCACATCATGGCTGTCCGCCCAGACCATGCCCACGAAGGACGCATCCACACCCTCGGGCAGCTGGCGTGCGTGCTCCACCCAGGCTCCGCCGTAGGTGCGGAGCGCCTGGAGAGCCGCCGCGTCGGAGGCCTCGCCGTTGGCGGTCCGCAGGGCCTCCTCCCAGGCCGCCAGGGTCTGCTGGGTGGAGCGGCTCACCTGCGCGCCGAGCCCCAGCCAGCCGAGGGCCATGAGCATCACGGCCATGGCCACCACGGGGAGCACGGACATGAGGGCGAGGATCACCCAGAGCCGCCGGGACACCCGGAACAGCAGCCGGTCCCAGATCCAGCGCAGGGCCCGGCCCAGCAGGACCAGGCCTCCGATCCAGGCCAGGAAGGCCGCGCAGCCCGAGTCCACGGGCTTCAGGGCCAGGGGCAGGCCGAGGACCACCAGCACCCAGGGCCAGTGGCGGCGGAATCGGAAGGCGGCCCAGCCGCGGCGGATCAGGTCCTTCGCGCGTTGGAGCATGGTCGGCTCAGGCCATCAGCATGCCGCCGTTGACGCTGAGCACCTGGCCCGTGATGTAGCCCGCCTCGTCGCTGGCGAGGAAGGCCACGGAAGCGGCGATGTCGTCGGCGGTGCCCATGCGTCCCAGGGGGATCTGCTTGGTGAACTCGGCCTTCACCTCGTCGGGCAGGCCCGCGGTCATGGCGGTCTCGATGTAGCCGGGCGTCACGGCGTTGGCCGTCACGTTGCGGCTGGCCAGCTCCCGCGCCACGGACTTGGTGAGGCCGATGAGGCCCGCCTTGGCGGCCACGTAGTTCGCCTGGCCGGGGTTGCCCATTTGGCCCACCACGGAGGCGATGTTGATGATGCGGCCCCAGCGCTGCTTCATCATGGGCTTGGTGGCGGCCTGGATGGCCGTCCACGCGCCCTTGAGGTTGGTGTCGATCACCGCGTCCCAGTCCTCCTCCTTCATCTGGATGAGCAGCTTGTCGCGGGTGATGCCGGCGTTGTTCACCAGGATGTGGATGGCGCCGTGGCGCTCCACCGTCGTGGCAACCGCCGCGCGCACGGAGGCGCCGTCCGAGAGGTCCGCCACCACCACATCGGCCTTGCCGCCCGCGGCGGTGATGGCATCCGCCACTTCCTGGAGCTTCCTCAGCGTGCGCGCCGCGCACACCACCGTGGCGCCCTGGGCGGCGAGGCGCTTCGCGATGGCTTCGCCGATGCCCTGGCTGGCACCGGTGACGAGGGCGACCTTGCCCTGAAGGCTGAACATGGGACCTCCGAACGGATGAAGGTCCAGTCTAGCCGCGCGGCATCCCGGACGTTCAGGCCTCCGGGCTGGCCCCAGTGTTGGCCCCGGTGTTGGCCTCGGGGCTGGCCGCCACGAGCACCACCCCCACCTCGCTCTGGCCCGTCTCCGGGAGCCTCAGCATGATCTTGGGGTTGAAGTCGGAGCCATGGAGGCGCACCTCCAGGCGGGTGGTACCGGGCTCGATCCGCGCGGTGCCCTCGAGCGTCTCGCCGGCCCGGCCCTCCATCTGGCACAGGCGGTGGCCCGGCCGGCCCCCCGCGCCCTGGAGGCTGGCGCGCATGAACCGGGGCCAGAGGGTCTTGAGGCGGACGCGCACCGTCTGGGCATCCAGCCGCTCGACCTGCACCACGGCGCCCTGGCCCTGCCGGGCGTCCACATGGGCCTGGAGGCGCGATGCGGCGGCGTCCCACGACTCGGTGGCATAGGCGGCCCGGGCTGCGGACAGGACGATCACCAGCGGAAGGAGCCGGATAGGAAACATGGTGAACCTCGAAGATCTTTTCCTATGATGAGGCGACTTCCGGCTCCGTTCCAAGACTATTTCAGCCCTTCCAGCCAGCGGGCCACCGGCCCCAGGTCCGCCAGGGGCGTACCGTCGCCGTAGGCGGACGCAGCCGACCGGCCATCGAGCGAGACGCGGGGGCGGGTCTCACGCTTCAGCAGGTGGTTCGCCTCGGGCAGCTCGATGACTGTGCCCTTGAAGCCCGGCGGCACCGCATCGGGCCGCCAGGTCTGCACGTCGCGGTCACCCCAGGCCACGGCGCAGGGCACGGGCAGGCGCTGGGCCAGCGCCCAGGGATCCAGGTCAAGGGTGTCGCGGACGAAGCCCCTGCTTTCCGGCTGGGCCAGCACCCGGGCCAGGCGCAGGACGCCGGGCGCGACCTGGGGACCCGCCTCGGGCAGGGGCTTGTCCTGGCGGATCGAGGCCTCCGCCGCCTCCAGGAAGCCAAGGTTGGCGAGGGTCACCTCCGCGGGTGCCCCGGCGGCGTCCAGCTGCGCTTTCACCTGGGCCAGGATCACGCGGCCCATGCTGAAGCCGGGCATGGCCAGCAGCAGGGCGGCGTCCGCCTCCCCGCCCGTCAGCAGGGCCAGCAGCGCCCCTTCGCTGTGGCCCACCAGCAGCAGCTTCTTCCCCCTCGCTTCCGGGAGCGCGCGGGCGGCCTGCAGGGCGGCCCTGAGGTCCCCCACCTGGGCGTCCAGGGAGATGTCGAGCTTCGGATCCTTCGAGCCGATGAACCGCTTGTCGTAGCGCAGGGAGCCGATGCCCTGCCCCTGCAGCCAGGCCGCGAGGTCGCGTCCGCCGTGGCTGGGCACGGGAATCAGGGGATTGGACCAGTCGCGGTCCGTGGGCCCGGAGCCGGCCACCATCACCGCGAAGTAGCGGTGCGCTCCACCGGCCCTGACGCTGCCTTTCAAGGGGAAGGCGTTGAAGCCGGGGAAGGTGATCTCGCGATCCGCCGTGGCCTGGACGGGCGCTGGGACGGGCGCTGGAACGGACTTCGGCGCGGGAGCCGGGACCGCCTGGGAGAACGCCGCGAGCGCCGTGAGGGGAAGGCAGGGCCAGGCAGGGTTCATGAGGTCTCCAGGGTCGCGGGCGTCCCTTCGTCCAGGGTAGACGAAGCGTGGATCTTTCCCTTCAGTGGGCCGGCGCGGTCGAAGGTTCGCCGCGGATCACTTCCCCTTCGGGCGCCCCACCGGCAGCAGGACGAGCACCTTCTCCTCCGGGTCCAGGCCCAGGGCCGCGCCCACCGAGGCCAGGTCCACCCCGGAAGCCACGCCGGCCCCGAGGCCGAGGGCCGCGGCCTGCAGCAGCAGGGCCTGGGACGCCGCGCCCGCCTCCCAGAAGGTGTAGTCCATCCTGGGCGCCGGCTCGCGCGAGGAGATCTTCAGGGGCCTTCCGGTGACCACGAAGACCGCGGGCGCCTTGACGATCCAGGGCTGCATCGCGCGGATGGGGCCGAGCAGGGCGGCCACGCCCCTGGGCCCTGAGCTCTTGAGCCCATGCGCGCCCGGCTGATAGCGGTAGGTGCCGGCTCCCAGGGTGGGGCTTCCCTCAGTCACGAGGTAGAGGCCCAGCGGATAGCTCGCATGGGCGCTCGGCACCGTGCGCCGGCCCGGGCGGTTTTCGCCCTGGGCGCTCCAGGCCAGCTGGGAGGCCTCCACCAGGGAGAGGGCCGGGCCCGCCAGCGCGCGCGTAGTGCGTCGTTCCCGCAGGGCGGCGTCCAGCGGGACGGTGCCGGCCGCGGGCGGGGGCAGCGCCAGGAGCCCACCGGGACTCGGCGAAGGTGGGGCCTGAGGGATGAGGGGGCCGCCGCCGAGCAGGGGGCCAACCAGGGCGCCGGCCAAGGCGGCAGGCAGGGCGGCAGGCAGGATCCGTTTGAGCAAGGGTGCGCGAACCATGGCGACCTCCTGCGGAGGCCCCCATTGTCCTCTCCTCTGCGTTCCTCTTTTTGGCTGAGTTCGGCCGATAATCAGGTTTCGTTATTTTTTTGAGCCTGTTTTCAACCATCACACAATTGATAACAAGACACAAAGACATAGGTTTCCAAACCGTACCGCCATCTTTGAGAGGCCCATGGGCGGCCTCGGCAGTTGACGGAAGCCCTTGAGGTTCCCAAGATTGCTGCTCTGGCAGTAATTGCTTAGGCACTCAATCAGGATGTCGCCATGCCTGTCGAACCCGAAAAGACCGAGCCGCTGTACACCCCCGAGAACTACCAGCCCGAAGAAAGCCTGGGGCGCCTGATCGCGGACGTCTCCCGGCGCATCCTGGCCGGCTTCGACGAGGAGATGGCCAGCCAGGGCATGGGCATCACCGGGGCCCAGTGGGTCATCCTCATGCGCATCGCCCGGGGCTGCGCGTCCACGGCCGCCGAGCTCTGCCGCTTCGGCCACTGCGACACCGGCTCCATGACCCGCATGCTGGACCGCCTGGAGGAGAAGGGCCTCATCCGCCGGGTTCCCAGCAGCAAGGACCGGCGCATCACCCTCCTTGAGCTGACGGAAGCGGGCCGGGACCTGCTGCCCCACCTCCCGCCCGTGGCCATCAAGGTGCTGAACGCGCACCTGAAGGGCTTCTCCCGGGACGAGCTGGACCAGCTCAAGGGTTTCCTGAACCGGATCCGGGCCAACAGCGAGCTGCCTTCATGACCGACCCACGTGATGTTTCGAGACAGATGGAGGTTTGCATGTCCCCCACCAGCTCCCGGGCCCTCGGCCGGGGCCAAGCGCTCTCGCTCGCCCTGCTGACCGCAGGAACCGCCTGGGCCCAGGTTCCCCCTCCCCCCGTCGCCGCCACCCCCTACCCCACTGTGCAGCTCACGCTGGCCCAGGCCCTCAAGACCGCCCTCGAGCAGAACCCGCGGCTGCAGCAGTCACTCCTGGCCATCGCCGAGAGCGGAGATGACCGCCGGGCGGCCGCCGCGGCCCTCATGCCCCAGGTGAGCGCCCAGGCCTTCGGCCAGCGCAACAAGTACAACCTGGACGCCCTGATGGGCATTCCGCAGCCCGGCGGGCCCGAAGTGGTGGGCCCCTTCAACTGGGGTCAGGTGGGCGTGGAGGCCCAGGTCTCCCTGTTCGACCTCAGCCTCTGGAAGAAGTGGCGGGCTTCCCGCCACGCGGAGGACGCAGCCCGCGCCCAGGGCCGCGCCGTGCGTGAGGAGATCGCCGCGCTGGTGGTGGGCCAGTACCTGCACGCGCTCCGCGCCGCCGCCTCGGTGAAGGCGGGGGAATCCCGCGTGGAGCTGGCGGAAGCCCTGGCCAAGCTGGCCGAGAACCAGCAGAAGCAGGGGGTGGGCACCAAGCTCGACACGCTGCGGTCCCAGGTGCAATTGCAAACCGAGCGCCAGCGCCTCATCCAGGCCCAGACCCAGCGCACCACCGCCCTGGCCGGCCTGGGCCGGCTGCTGGACCTGAAACCCGGAACCCGCATCGAGCTGGCCGACACCCTCTCGGCGCCCGCCCTGCCCGCGGGCGGCTTCGAGGCGGCCTACCAGGCCGGCCTGGCCCAGCGCCCGGAGCTCGCGGCCCTCGATGCCCGCGAGAAAGCCGCCGAGAACCTGCGCCAGGCCGCCCAGGGCCTGCGCCTGCCCACCCTCGTCGCCAGCGGGACCTACGGGACCACGGGCCTCCAGTCGGAGTCCTGGGCCCGCACCTACCAGATCTCGCTGGGGCTCCGAGTGCCGCTCTTCACGGGCGGCCTGGTGTCCTCCCATGTGTCCCGCGCCAAGTCCGAGCAGGCCCGCGTGCAGGAGGCCCGCCGCGAGGTGCGCGCCCAGGTGGGCTACGAGGTCCAGGTGGCGCAGGCCGAGCTGGAGGCCGCGACCCACGAGGTGGAGGTCGCCAACCTCGCCGTGAGCCTGTCCACCGAGGTCCTCACCCAGGCCCGGCACCGGTTCGAAGCCGGCGTGAGCAACAACATCGAAGTGATCAACGCCCAGGACGAGCTGGCCCGCGCGAACGACAACCAGATCAACGCCCTCTACCGCCTCAACCAGTCCCGCGTGGACCTGGCCCGCGCCACCGGCCAGCTTGAGCAGACCTTCGCCCGCTGATGGAGACACCCATGAACCAAGATGCTACCCCCGTGACGGACACCCCCAGCGGCGCCGCAGCCGCCGGCATCTCCAGGGCCATGCGGGCCCTCCTCATCGGCACCCCCATCGCCCTCCTCCTCGGCGGCGGCTTGTGGCTCTACTCCCGCAACCGTGTGAGCACCGACGACGCCCAGGTGGACGGCCATCTCGTGCCCGTCTCCTGCCGGGTCTACGGCACCGTGGACAAGGTGCTGGTGGAGGACAACCAGGCCGTGAAGGCCGGCGACCCCCTGGTGGCCGTGGACCCCCGTGACATCCAGGCCCGGCTCGACCAGGCCAAGGCGGCCCTGGCCCAGGCCAAGGCCCAGGTCGAAGGCGCCAGGGCCGATCTGGAGCGAGCCCAGGTGGCCTTCCAGCAGGCCAAGGGCTCGGACCTGGAGACGGCCAAGGCCAACCTGGATTCCAAGAAGGCCAGCCTCGACAAGGCGAAGATGGACGTCCAGCGCATGAAGCCCCTGGCGGAACGCGAGGAGATCTCCGCCCAGCAGTTCGACGGCATCCGCACCCAGGCCGAGGTGGCCGACGGCGACTGGCGCGCCGCCCAGCAGAAGCTGGGCTCCCTGCAGCGCGAGGCGGACATCCGCCGCGTGGCCGTGGGCGCCGCCGAGGCCCGCCTGGCGTCGGCCCAGGCCCAGGTGGAGCAGGCCCGCGCCAGCCAGGAGGGACTGGAACTGCAGCTCGGGTACACGAAGATCCTGGCGCCAGTGGACGGCGTCGTGACCCGCAAGTTCGTGGAGGCCGGGCAGACCATCCAGCCGGGCCAGGGCCTGATGACCCTGATCCCCCTGCACCAGACCTGGGTGACGGCCAACTTCAAGGAGACCCAGCTCGCGAAGATGAAGCCCGGCCAGGAGGCCGAGATCAAGGTGGACATGAACGGCGCGGTGCTCAAGGGCCACGTGGATTCCATCGCCGGCTCCACCGGCTCGCGCATGAGCCTGCTGCCCCCCGAGAACGCCGTGGGCAACTTCGTGAAGGTGGTCCAGCGCATCCCCGTGAAGATCCACATCGACGAGTCCGAAGCCCAGAAGGTCGTCCTCCGCCCCGGCATGAACGTCGAGGCGACGGTGATCGTGAAGTGACATGTCAGCCCACCGCAGAGAGCGCAGGGGAATGCCCTGATGTCTCCGCGTTCTCGGCATTCTCAGCGTTCTCCGCGGTTGGCGTTTTCTTCCTCCCTTTGACTTGATGCTTCACCCTCGTTGAGTAGATCCGAATGACCGGACACCGCCGCATCAACCCCTGGATCATCGCCCTCACGGTGATGATCGCGACCTTCATGGAGGTCCTCGATACCAGCGTGGCGAACGTGGCGCTCCCGCACATCGCGGGGAACCTGTCCGCCACGGTGGAGGAGACCACCTGGGTGCTGACCTCGTACCTGGTGGCCAACGCCGTAGTGCTGCCCCTGGGGGGCTACTTCTCCAGCCTCATGGGCCGCAAGCGGTTCTACCTCACGTGCGTGAGCATCTTCACGGTGGCCTCCCTGCTCTGCGGCATCGCGCCCTCACTGGGCTGGCTGATCTTCTTCCGGGTGCTCCAGGGGCTGGGTGGCGGCGGCCTGCAGCCCATCTCCCAGGCCATCCTCGTCGAGACCTTCCCCCACGAGAAGCGCGGCGCCGCCATGGCCGTCTACGGCATGGGCGTGGTGCTGGCGCCCATCATCGGGCCGGTGCTGGGCGGCTGGATCACCGACAACTTCAGCTGGCACTGGATCTTCCTCATCAACATCCCCGTGGGGTTCCTGTCCTTCACGCTCACCAGCGCCCTGGTGCAGGACCCCCCGACCTTCCACCGCATCTCGCTCAAGGAGGGCGCGAAGTTCGACTACTTCGGCATCGGCGTCCTCACCCTGGGCCTGGCTTCGCTGGAGATCGTGCTGGACGAGGGCCAGCGCAAGGACTGGTTCTCCTCGAACTTCATCGTCTTCTTCGCCATCATCGCCGCGGTGGCCCTGGTGTTCGCCGTCCTCTACGAGCTGCGCAAGACGCGGCCCATCGTGGATTTCCGACTGATGAAGGACCGCACCTTCGCTGTGTCCATCCTCATGCTCTTCGTGCTGGGCTTCGTGCTCTACGGCAGCCTGGCCCTGCTGCCCATCTTCCTCCAGACCCTGCTGGGCTACACGGCCCTGCTGAGCGGCTGGGTGCTGAGCCCCGGCGGCCTGGCCATCATGCTGATGATGCCGGTGGTGGCCATGCTGCTGAAGAAGGTGGACACCCGCTGGCTCATCGGCATCGGGTTCTTCACCTGCGGTCTGGGCCTCATCCAGATGGCGGGCTTCAACCTCCAGGTGGACTTCCGCACGGCCATGTGGTCACGCGTGGTGCAGAGCCTTGGCTTCGCCTTCCTCTTCATCCCCATCAACGTCTCGGCCTTCCAGCACATCCCGCACGAGAAGACGGCCTACGCCACGGGCCTCATGAACCTGGTGCGCAACATCGGCGGCAGCACGGGCATCGCCCTGGCCACCACCATGCTGGCCCGCCGATCCCAGGTGCATCAGGCGAACCTCATCGGCCACCTGTCGCCCGGGAATCCGGCCTACCAGGGCTTCCTGGACCGCACGACCCAGCTGGGCGTCCTGCGCGGGGGGCTGTCGCCGGCCGACGCCGCCCACATGGCCCAGGGCGCCGCCTACGGCACCGTGGTGAAGCAGTCCACCATGATGGCCTTCGCGGACACCTTCTGGTTCATGGGCATCCTTTGCTTCTGCCTCTTCCCCCTGCTCTTCCTCATGCGGCGGAGCCTCGCCACTGGCGACATGCCGCTGGAGTAGGATCAGCCCTTCCTTCCCAGCGCCAGGAACACCGGGAACCGGCGGGGGCCCGAGGCCGTCTCCCGGGGAATCTCGAAGACCGTGCTGAAACGGATCTCCCGGAACCCCGCGGCCTCCAGCTGCCTCCCCAGGGCCGTGCGGTCGAACCCGGGGTGCACATCCGTCACGTCTTTTCCGTGGAAGGATCCATCCTCCGCATCCAGGTCCGACAGGGCCACCCACCCGCCCGGCGCCAGCACCTGATGGAACTTCTCCAGGATGCCCGGGGTATCGGGGATGTGGTGGAGGGTCATCAGGCTGCACACCAGGTCGAAGCGCCCGGCAGGCAGGGGATCCGCCAGCAGGTCCAGCCGGAGGGGCGTCATGTTCGCGGCTCCCGTGGCGGCGACCTTCCCCCGGAGAACCTCGAGCATTCCCGCGGAAGTGTCTGCCAGGGTCACATGGCCGGCGAGGGGCTGAAGGACGAAGCCGAGCAGTCCTGTGCCGCAGCCGTACTCAAGGATGGTGCGGCCCTCCACGGCCACGCTGCCGGCGATGGCCCGTCCCACGGTAGTGGCGCGCTCCACCTTGATGGGGTCCTGGTCCCAGGTCGCTGCCTTGACATCGAAGTCGCTCACGGGACCTCCTCTTCGACCAGTATCCGCCCTACCATGGGCCCATGTCCCTGCGAACCCTGCCCTCCTCTGAACGCGCCTTCGCCACCTTCGTGATCCTGGCCCTGGGGGCCTTCTTCGCGGGCGGCCTGGCCTTCGCCGCGCGGCAGGAGCGCCCGGCGGCGGCGGCCCCGCCGGCCCGGCCCCGCCTGATCACGGTGCTGGAGGGCGTCATGGCGCCCAACACCAACCCCGCGCAGATCGCAGTCTTCCGGACCTGGGTGCAGGAGGGCGCCACCCGTGAAGGCTTTGCGCCCGTGGAGGCCATCGTCGCCAACAACTGCGCCAGCTGCCACAGCGACGGCGGCCAGTACCCACGCCTCACGACCTACGAGGACCTGCGGCCCCTGGCCCTGGAAGAAACCTCCGAGAGCCTCTACGCCACGATCGGCGCCCGGGGCCTCCATCTCACCGCCTTCCCGCTGGTGTTCCTGGCCATGGCCATCCTGTACCTTCGGCGCCTGACCTGGCCGGGCCGCCACCTCCTCATGGGGGGCTGCGCGGTGGCCGTGCTGTTCGACGCCACCCTCTGGTGGATGCGCCAGGGCCACCCCGGCACCGCCTGGGCGCCCTGGGCGGCCCTGGGGCTGCTGGCGGCGGCGTACCTGGCCGCGGCGGGCTTCGTGCTTACAGAGCTCTGGCGCCGCCCTGCCGAAGGCCTGGAATAAGGACCACCACCAAGACACCAAGAAGAGCCGTTCTTGGTGACTTGGTGGTGAAGAGGTCTCTCTCTGGCTTGAACGAAGGGGGCTACTGAGCCGTAGGCTCGTCCACGAAGTCGTCGTCGGAGAGGCCGCTGTCCGGGGGCAGCTTGGCCAGCTCGGCCTTGACGAGGGCCTGGTGCTGAACCTCCTCGTCGCGGAGCTCCTCGAAGAGGGCGCGGACCTTCGCATCCTTCAGGGCGGGGAGGGCCGCCACGAAGAAAGCGTGGGCCTTGACCTCGGAGGCCAGGGCCGCCTTCATGGCCTGGCGCGGGCTCATGAAGGCGCGGGCTTGGTCGTAGTCAGGGGCTTCCACCTCGAAGACCATGGCCCGGGTGACCGTGGGCGTCACGCCGCCGAACAGCTGGCTCCGGCGATCAGCCAGCTCCTGCCCGTGCTTGGCCTCGTTCACCGCCATGAGGCGGAAGAACCTGGCGGCCTCCGGCGTCCGGTGCTGGTCCATCTGCGCCGCGAATTCCTCGTAGCGCTCCTTGGCCTCGTCCTCGATCAGGACGGCCAGATCGAGGGCATCCATCAGGCTCAGACTGGCGAAATCGATCCGTGCGGCCATGGGGCCTCCCGTCACTTCTTGATGAAGAGATCCAGGATGCGCTCCTTGGGGAGGGCGCCCTGGGACAGCTGGGCCTGACGCTCGCGGATCAGGGCGTCGTAGGTGGGCGGCGGCTCGGGGTTCTTGTAGAACACGCCCAGATGCAGCTTCTCGCCATAGTGCTGGGCGAGGTCCATGGCCGCGAGCCGGTCCGCCGGGTTGTGGCCGATGGCGGAGAGATTCTCGCTGATGGCCTTGAGGCCCTTGATCTGCTGGGCCTCCTCGCCGTAAGTGACGCAGGGGGACTGGACGTTCACGAAGGCGAAGCCCGGGTAGCGGATGGCCTCCTCAAGGGTGGCGGCCATGCCAGCCAGGTCGGTGGGCGAGGCCTGGGCCACGAAGCCGGCGCCGTAGGCCAGCACGTAGAGGAGCGGGTTCACGGGGTTCTCGAGACTCCCGTAGGGCGAGGTGCAGGTGGTGCGGCCCTTCTGGGAGGTGGGCGAGAGCTGGCCCTTGGTGAGGCCGTAGATCTGGTTGTCCATCACGATGTAGGTGATGTCGATGTTGCGGCGGATCAGGTGGGCGATGTGGCCGCCGCCGATGGAGAAGCCGTCGCCGTCGCCGCCGGCCGCCAGCACCAGCAGGTCGGGGTTGGCCAGCTTGATGCCCTGGGCGATGGGGAGGGCGCGGCCGTGCACGGTGTTGAAGCCGTAGGCCGTGGTGTAGCCGGGGATGCGGCTTGAGCAGCCGATGCCCGAGATGAAGGCGACCTCATGGGGCGGACGGCCGACGGCGGCCAGGGCCCGGTAGATGCCCTGCACCACGGAGTAGTCGCCGCATCCGGGGCACCAGATGGGCTTCAGGTCGCTCTTGTAGTCCTTCGCTTGGAATTCGCAGGTGGCGCTCATGATCGACCTCACTCCTGGGGCTGAAGCTTGCCCTCGTGGCTGCGCTGCAGCTCCGAGAGGAGATGGTGGAGGGCCGCGACGATCTCGCCGGGCAGGAAGGGGTTCGCGCCGCTGCGGGCCAGGGACTGCAAGCCCTTGGGCAGGTCGAGGTGCATGCGCAGCACCTTGAACGTCTGGGCCAGGTGGGACTGCTCGACCACGAGCCCCTTCTGCACCGAGGCGAAGAAGTCGCGGTAGGTCTGCTCGGCCACGGGGTAGAGCAGGTAGGGCACCATGAGCTTCACGTCCAGGCCCTCGGCCTGGGCCATCTGCAGCGCCTCGCGGCAGACGCCGGCCACGCTGCCCCAGGCCACCAGGGCCAGCGGGGCGTCGGGGTTGCCCGTGATCTCGAAGAGATCCTTGCGCTCCTTCAGGGGGTCCAGCTTCTTGATGCGCTTGTCGTTCATGCGCTGGTGGACGGAGCCGCTGTTCGTGGGGGCGCCGGATTCCACATGCTCGATGCCGGAGGCCAGGTAGGTACCGCCCAGCATGCCCGGATGGCTGATGGGGCTGATGTGGTTCTCGGTCTGCTTGAACCGCTTGTAGTCCTGCAGGTCCGCGCCGGCGGGGACCAGGCGGTTGATGATCTTGAACGTGCTGGTGTCGATGGGATCCAGCGTCTCCTTGCGGGAGGCGATCTCCTGGTCGGAGAGGATGATCACCGGCGTCTGGTAGTGCTCGGCGATGTTGAAGGCCTCCACGGTGGTGCGGAACATGTCCGCCACGGAGGTGGGGGCCAGCACGGGGCGGATCACGTCGCCGTGGGCGGAGAAGGCCGCCGCGAAGAGGTCGGACTGCTCGGTCTTGGTGGGCAGGCCCGTGGAGGGGCCGCCGCGCTGCACATCGACGATCACCAGGGGCAGCTCGGCGATGCTGGCAAGGCCCATCATCTCGGACTTCAGGGAGAGGCCGGGGCCGCTGGTGGCGGTCATGGACTTCTTGCCGGCGAAGGAGGCGCCCACGGCCGCGCCGATGCCCGCGATCTCGTCCTCGGCCTGCAGCACGGCGCCGCCGTACTTCCAGACGTGGTTGGTGAAGAACTGCATGATCTCGGTGGAGGGCGTGATCGGGTAGCCGCCGAAGAACTGGCAGCCGGCGAAGAGGGCGGCGGCGGCGCACATGTCGTTGCCGTCCGTCAGGAGCTTCACGGCGCCCTTGGTCGAGGAAGGCACGACGGTCATGTCGGCCTTGAGCGGATGGGACTTCGCGAAGGCCACGCCCGCGTCGAAGGCCTTCTGGTTGGCTTCGACGAGCTCCATGCTCTTCTTGGCCAGCTTCTTCGAGATGCCCTTCATCACCGCTTCGCCGCCGATGCCGAACCAGCCGGCGATGAGGCCCAGCACCACCGTGTTCTTCGCGCGCTCCGTGCCCGCGGTCTCCTTGGCCATGGCCGCGATGGGCACCGCGATCACCTGCAGAGGCGTCACGCCCACCAGAGGAATCTGGTTCTCGGGCACGCCCGTGGCGGCCTCGTAGATCACCACGGTGGAGCCCGCCACGGGGAGTTCGGCGCCGAACTTGAGGAAGTCCTCCCAGTTCAGGGCCACGGCCACGTCCAGGTTGCCGCCGGGGTTCAGGACCGGGTCCGTGCTGATGCGGACGCGGCAGGAGGACTCGCCGCCGCGGATCTGGGAGCCGAAGCTCTTGGTCATCACGCCGTGATAACCCTCCGCCGAAGCAGCCTGGAGAAGGGAGTCGCCGGCGGAGACGATGCCATCGCCTCCTGAACCGGCCATTCCGAAGACAAGATCCTTGCGCATGGGCACCTCGGACTGAGGGTGATGTGCGCGGCACCGGGCCACTTTCCGCCGCCCGCCGCCGCCCACTGGAAGACGCAGTGTCGTTCCATCCACCCTACCCCCGGGGGGCATTGCTTTTCATCACACCTTCCCGGCGGAAAGGCCCTGCCATTGCAGTGTCAGCCCAGCTGGGCGAGGTCTTCGGGAGCGCCGAGGCTCAGCGCCGTCACCTCCATGCCCCGCTCCTTGGCCTGCCGCTTCACCAGGCCCGCCAGGACCTTGCCCGGGCCCAGTTCGACGTAGGAGGTGACGCCCTGGTCCAGCAGCAGGTCCAGCGTGGCCTGCCATCGCACGGCGCCGGGGATCTGGCGCACCAGCCCGGTCCGCAGCGCCTCAGGTTCTGAGACCGCGGCTGCGTCCACGTTGTTCACCAGGGGGCAGATGGGGGCCTTGAAAGCCAGGCCCTCCAGGATGGGTTCCATGCGAGCCTGGGCGGGCTCCATCAGGGGCGAATGGAAAGGCGCGCTCACGGGCAGCTTCATGGCCTTGCGCCCGCCCCGGGCCTTGGCGGCCTCCAGGGCCGCGTCCACGGCCTCGGCGTGGCCGGCGATGACGATCTGGCCGGGGCCGTTGAAGTTGGCGGGCACCACGATCTTCCCGGTCGCGGCGGCGGCCTCGGCGCAGCTGGCCTCCACATCCGCCTGGCTCATCCCAAGGATGGCCGCCATGGCGCCCATGCCCACGGGCACGGCCTCCTGCATGGCACGGCCACGCTCCCGCACGGTTCGGACCGCATCCTGGAAGCCCAGGGCGCCCAGCGCCACCAGAGCGCTGTATTCGCCCAGGGAATGCCCCGCGGCGAAATCGGGCTTCGGCAGGCGATGGGCCCAGGCGCGCACCACCATGGTGCTGTGGGTCAGGATGGCGGGCTGGGTGTGCTCCGTCAGCTTCAGCGTGTCCTCGGGCCCCTCGGCCATGAGCTTCGAGAGCGGGAAGCCCAGGGCCGCGTCCGCGTCCTGGAGGACGGCCCGCGCCGCCGGCTCGGCCTCCGCCAGCGCCACGCCCATGCCCACCGCCTGCGACCCCTGCCCCGGAAACAGCCAAGCCACTTTGCTCATGACAACCTCAAGAAATGTCCGCCACAGATGAACACGGATGAACTCAGATGACGATACATCCGTGTTTATCCGTGTTCATCCGTGGCAGATAGGATCAGTCCTGCGGGAGAAGCAGCGCCACGCGCTCCTGGATGCGCTCGTGGAGGCGGTGCTCGGCGGCGCGCAGGGCGGCGCGGATGGCGTTGCGCACGGCCTTGTGGTCGCTGCGGCCGTGGCCGATGATGCTCACGCCCTTCACGCCCAGCAGCGGTGCGCCGCCGTACTCCGCATAGTCGAGCTTCTGCTTGAACCGCTTCATGGCGGGCTTCGCGAGAAGGCCCGCCAGCTTGGTGATGGGCGACTCCATGAAGCTGTCCCGCAGGCCGCCGATGATGCCTTCGGCCAGGGCCTCGCTGGACTTCAGGACCACATTGCCCACGAAGCCGTCACAGGCGATGACGTCGAAATTGCCGTTCCAGATGTCCCGCCCTTCGGCGTTGCCCTCGAAGCGGATCTCCATCTCGCGGAGCATGGCGGAGGCGTCCTTGGTCACGTCCGTGCCCTTGCCGTCCTCCTCGCCCACGCTGAGGATGCCCACGCGGGGCCGCTCGAGGCCGAGCACTTCCTCGGCATAGACCGAGCCCATCACGGCGAACTGGGCGATGTGCTCCGCCCGGCAGTCCACGTTGGCGCCCACGTCCAGGAGCACCGTGGGCGCTCCCTTCATGTTGGGCAGGACGCTGGCCAGGGCCGGCCGGTCCACGCCCTCGAGCTTGCCGATGACGAGGCTGGAGGCCACCATGGCGGCGCCGGTGTGGCCCATGGACACCACGCCGTGGGCCTGCCCCTCGCGGACGAGCTGGGCGGCGACACGGATGGAGCTGTCCTTCTTCTCCTTGAGGATGCTGGTGGCCTTGTCCTCCATGACCACGGTCTGGGAGGCATGGACCACTTCCGCGCGGGTCAGCAGCTCCGGCGTGAAGCCGTGGCGGGCCAGCTGCGGACGGAGCACCGCCTCATCCCCGACGAGGAGAAGGAAGAGTCCCGGCCAGGCCTGGAGGGCCTCCCGGGCGCCCAGCAGCGTCGCATGGGGAGCGTGGTCGCCCCCCATGACGTCCAATGCGATGCGATGACCGTCCACTGGACGGCTCTTAGGCGTTCTCGGCGACGCGGACGGCCAGCTTGCCGCGATAGAAGCCGCAGCTGGGGCACACGCGGTGGGGCAGCTTGGGGGTCTGGCAGTTGGGGCAGGTGCTGGCGCTCATGGCCTCCAGCGCGTCGTGGGTGCGCCGGCGGTCGCGGCGGGCCTTGGAATGGCGGCGCTTGGGATTCGGCATGGCTTGCTCCTAGGGGGAAAACGCAAAGTTCCAGGTTAAGGGTTTCAGGATTCCGGGTCCAGCTTGATTCCCGCCAGCGCCTTCGTGAGGGCCCGGTTGAGGGCGGAGGGGGCCTGCGCGGATCCGGTCGGGCACTGGCAGGGGCCCTTGTTCCAGTTCTTGCCGCAGGTGGGACAGAGCCCCTTGCAGTCCTCGGCGCAGAGGGGATGCATGGGGGCCTGGAGCTCGAACTGCTCCCGCACCAGCTCAGTCTCGTCCAGCGTGTCCTCCGGCAGGAAGACCACGTCCAGATCTTGCGAGCCCAGGGTATGGGAGCCGCGGCCCACCAAGTCGGGATCCTTGCTGCCCAGGAACTGGCTCTCCACGGAGATGGGCCGGTCCAGGGGCACAAGGCAGCGGCTGCAGGCCCCCTGCCACACCGCCTGGCCCTTCACCTCCAGGAAGACATCGCCGTCCGAGGCCAGCGCGAACACCGACCAGGCCAGATCCCGCAAGGACACGCCCCCCTCCAGGGCCACCTCGTCGGTGGTGCCGTTCAGGCGGAGGCCCTCCAGGGGCAGCTTGTGGAGATCGATCACTTGGGGGCTCCAGCGTCCGCGGCAGGAGCGTCCGCCTTGGGCGCCGCCGTGCTGCCCGCCCCGCTGACGGGTGAGGAACCGGTCACCTGGCCGGGGGTCCGGACGATGGGGCCGGCGTCCTCCTGGTTGCCGGGGTCGCCGGCGCACTTCAGCTCGTACGTGCCCCGGCTCGACTTGCCCTCGTAGGGCTGGCCAAAGGGATCCTGGGCGGCCATGCCCACCTTGATGAGGCTCTCCTTCACCAGCGAGGAGTTGCCGTCCACCATGGCGTCGAAGCTGCCGAAATCCGGGAAGCGGCCATGCTTGAGGTAGTACTGGTCGAGCCCCTCGGCCACGATCTTGAGATCGTCCTGGGCCTTGAGGTAGCGGGCCTGGGCGGAGTGCTTCTTGTACTGGGAGAAGCCGAGGGTGCCCAGGACGGCGATGATCATCATCGCCACCAGGAGCTCCAGCAGGGAAAATCCCTGGTCTCGTCGGCGGGCGTGGGTCGGGGTCATGGGAGGGTCCGCGGTGAGGGCTCGTCTGCAGTGCATCCGAGCGTTACAGTGTGCCAGAAATGGCTGAAAAAACAAGGATCCATCAGCATCATGCGTCCTTGCCGCCCTCGGTTCCGCCGCCTTCCTCCACGGGGACGGGGGGGAAGTCCTCGGGCCAGGGGAAGTCCTGGGGCAGGGCCTCCAGGCCCCCGAGTTCGGCCAACCAGTAGCGGTAGGCCCGGAAACTCATGCCCAGCCGCTTGCCCGCCTTGGTCTTCACCCCGCCGACTTCTTCCAGGGCGCGCTTGAGGAAGTGGCCCTTGAGGGCGTTGATCCAGGCCTCCAGGTCGAAGCCCTCCGGGGGGATGGTCAGGGGAGCCGGGCGCCCCGCGCCTTCGCTGACGCCAGCCTGGCCGAAGCCGTCGGGCAGCAGGTCCCGGGTGATCGGTCCGCCAGCGTTGAGGGCCACGCAGCGCTCCATGAGGTTCTCCAGCTCCCGCACGTTGCCCGGGAACCGGTAGGCCAGGAGCTGGGCCATGGTGTCCGCGTGGAGCTGCATGGGCGGCTTGCCCAGCTTCTGGCAGAACCGGCGGATGAAATGCTCCGCGAGGATGGGCAGATCATCCAGGCGCTCCCGCAGGGGCGGCAGCTCGATCTGGAGGATGTTCAGCCGGTAGAAGAGATCCTCACGGAAGGCGCCGGATTCGGCCCGGGCCCGCAGGTCCCGGTTGGTGGCGGCGATGACGCGCACATCCACGGGCCGCTCCTCCGTGGCCCCCAGCCGGCGGACCCGCCGTTCCTGCAGGGCCCGCAGCAGCTTCACCTGCAAGGGCAGCGGCATCTCGCCGATCTCGTCCAAGAAAAGGATCCCGCCGCCGGCCTCCTCGAAGAGCCCACGCTTCATGGCCCCGGCCCCGGTGAAGGCCCCCTTCTCGAAGCCGAACAGCTCGCTTTCCAGCAGAGCCTCGGGCAGGGCCCCGCAGTTCACGGGGATGAAGGGGCCCTTGGCCCGGTCGGAATAGCGGTGGATGAGCCGGGCCACCACTTCCTTGCCGGTGCCGCTCTCACCGGTGAGCAGCACCGTCGTGTCGGCGCGCGAGACCTTGCCGATGAGGGCGTTGATCTTCCGCATGGTCGGGCCCACGCCCACCAGCTCGCCCAGGTCCTGCGGCAGCGGGGCCTCGGGTTCCGCCGCAGCCAGCAGGCCCTTCAGCATTCCGATGAGCTCCTCGTGCTTGAAGGGCTTGGTGATGAAGTCCACGGCGCCTTGGTTGAGGGCCTGCACGGTGGTCTCCGTGGTGGCGTAGGCGGTCATGATCACCACCGGCGTCTCCAGGCCCTGCTCCTTCATCCAGGTGAGCAGCTCGATGCCGGAGCCGTCCTTCAGCTTCAGGTCCGAGAGCACGCCGTCGAAGGTGGTCTCCCGGAGGGCCTGCCGCCCCTCCTCGATGCCTGAAGCGGCCTCGCACTTGAAGCCGGCCCCCTCCAGGGCCAGGGTCAGCACCTCCCGAAGGCCGGGTTCGTCCTCCACCAGCAGGATCCGTTGGGTCGAGACGAGGGACATGGCAACCTGGAGAAGTGACGCGTTAGGTCAGTTACCCTATCTTGAACCCTTTCGTGGAGTCCCGTGAAGCACGTCGTGTTCGCGCACCGGAAACTGTCCTTCGGAGGAGGCGAGCGGGTGCTCCTGGAGCAGGTGGCGGCCCTGGCGGGGCTGCCCGTGAAGGTCAGCGTGATCTTCCGGAAAGAGCCCGGGAAGCGCGACATCGAGCCCGAGCTGCGGCAGCGGAACCCGAACGTGGCCGAGGTGCTCCACCTCCCCGGCGCCCTGGGCGCCTTCCGCTGGCTTCGCCGGACGCGCCCGGACCTCCTGGTGCTCTGCAACCACAAGGGTGTGCAGCGGGCCCTGCCCTGGCTGGCGCGCTTCGGCCTGCGGATTCCGACGGTCCTCACCCTGCATGAGCACTACGAGCGCCACCTGCGGAAGTACCGCGGCGTGCGAAGCCTCGTGGACCGCTGGATCTGCACCTACGACTTCACCACCGCGGTGCGGCAGCACCTCAGCGCCGCCCCATGCAGCATCATCCACCCCCTGTATCCGCGGGCGGCGGTGGAACCTGTGGACGCGGAGGCGAGGCGCGCGGCGCGCATCGCGCTGCGCGTACCAGAAAACGCGGTGGTGGTGGGCTACGCAGGGCAGATGGACGCCCGGAAGGCGACCGCGGACGTGATCCGCTTCGCCGCCCGGCTGGGAGAGCAGGTGCCGGGCCCCCTGCACCTGCTGCTGGCGGGCCGGGAAGACCAAGCCTACGCCCAGGAGATCCAGGATGCGCTGGTGGGCGAGAGGTTGCTGGACCACTGCACCCGCACGGGCCCGCTCAAGGACCTCTCCCCCGCCTTCGCCGCCCTGGATCTCTACGTCATGACCAGCCGCAACGAGGGCTTCTTTCCCCTGGCGCTCATCGAGGCCCTGGAGCGGGGCGTGCCCGTCCTGGCGCCCACCGTGGGCGGCATCGGGACCATGCTGAAGGACGGCGAGGGCGGCTTCCTCATCCCCAAGCCCGACGACCGCAAGACCATCGAGGATGGCCTGTTGCGCGCCGCCGCCGCCCGGATCGCCCCCCTGCTGGCGGATCCCGCGGCCTGGGAGGCCCAGCGCGCGAAGGCCCACGCCTTCGGCACGGCCCTCACCCGGGACTACGACGCCGCGGCGAGGTTCCGCGAGGCGGTGGCGCCGTGGCTGTGATCCCCGAGCACGCCACCTGGGTACGATTCCCGCGATTCGTCGGCGACGACGGGGCGCCCTCTGCGATCGCAAGCCAGAGGCGCAGCGGGAGCAGGAGCACCGCGCGGGGCGCGGTGCGATCGGGGGGTAGTCCCAAGCGGCGAGCCCCGCTGGAGCTTTCGAAATGACCGCCGTGATCCCACACCACGCCACCTGGGTGCGCTTCCCGCGGTTCGTGGGCGACGCCGCCATGCAGCTTCCCGTGCTGCGCCTGCTCCGGGAGATCGACGCCGGCCCGCTGGTCGTCTGGGGACCGAAGACCACCGTGGGCCTGGTGGCGGAGACGTGGTTCTGCGACGTGGCGCTGCCGGACGAGGGCAAGCCCGGTCCCATCGCCATGGCGCGGATCCTCCGTGAGCACCGCGCCGCCCGCAGCATCCACTTCCCGAAGTCCCTGCGGCCCGCCCTGGCGGCCTGGCTGGCGCGGGTGCCCGAGCGCATCGGGGTGGACGAGAGCCTGGCGGGCCCCTTCAATACCCACAGCGGCCCGTTCTGGGACGCGGAAGGCCCCTTCCTGCTCCGCTACCACGCGGTGCTGAAGCGGCGCTGGCCGGACCTGCCGCCCATGCCCTACGCGGACTTCGATCCGCGGGTGGCCATCGACAAGCCCGCGGGGCGCTACCTCTGCCTGATGCCAGGCTCCACCTGGCCCTCCAAGGCCTGGCCCGTGGAACACTACCGGGCCCTGCTGCTGAAGGCCAGGTCCGAAGGCTTCGCCGTGGCGGTGCTGGGCTCGCCGGACGAGGCCGTCACCTGCGCGGCGGTGGCCGGGACCGAGGGCCTGGATCTCTGCGGGAAAACCACCCTCAAGGAGGCCGCCGCCTGGATGCGCGGCGCCGCGGCGGTGCTGGGCAACGACTCGGGGCTCAGCCATCTGGCCGCCGCCACCGGCGCGCCCGTGCTGGCCCTCTACGGCGCCACGGACCCCGGCGGGTCCACCCCCTGGGGACCGAAGAGCCGCGGCCTGCGCAAGGATGACGTCCCCTGCGCCCCCTGCTTCAAGCGGGACTGCTTCATTCCCGGCCACCCCTGTCTCGCGGGGATCGGACCGGATCAGGTCTGGGGCGCCCTCCGCGACCTGATCTGCGGATAGAATCACACTTCTTCCCGACGAGGTCCCGATGCTCCGCCGCCTCTTCTTCGCCTGCGCCGCCGTCACGCTCATGGCCCAGGCCCCCGCCATCCACTTCGACAAGACCCACCACGATTTCGGCCGCATCACGCCGGACCGGAAGGTGGCCGCGAAGTACCGCGTGACCAACACCGGCAACGCCATCCTGAGCATCACCCAGGTGCGGCCCAGCTGCGGCTGCACGGCCACGGTCATCGGCAAGTGGTCCATCGCGCCGGGCGAGAGCACCGACCTGGAGGCCACCTTCGATCCGCGGGGCCTCAAGGGCGGCGTGCGCAAGTCCATTGAGGTGGTCTGCAACGATCCGAAGGCTCCGGCCACCAGCCTGACCCTCGAGGCCGAGGTGGTGCAGGAGATCATGCCCTCGGTTGAATCCGTCTACTTCCACAACGCCCCCAAGTCCGCCACCTCGCGCAGCACAGTCCGTTACGCCAGCGGCAACGGCGAGCCGGTCCAGATCGTGGACGTGAAGGCTCCTGGGGCCCCCTTCCTCGCCTTCGCCTACCGGCAGGAGGGCAAGGACCTGGTCCTGGAAGTCGCCTTCGACGGCCGCAAAGTGCCCGCCGGCCGGTTCCGCGGCGTGGAACAGGCCACGGTGCACTTCACGAACCCCCGCATGAGCCAGATGGGCCTGAACATCCAGTGGGAGCTGAAGCCCTCGATCCAGGCCACGCCGGTCGAGCTGGTCTTCCAGGACGCGGCCGGCAAAGAGCTGCGGCAGAAGCTCGCCCTCAAGCAGGCGGACGGCCATGCCTTCCGCGTCACCGGAACCCGGTGTTCCCTCACGGGCGTCCGAGTGGAGGGCCTGGGCCAGCGTTCCGCCAGCCAGGAGCTGTCCGTGGTGCTGCCCGCCTCCTTGAAGGCCGGGCGGTACAGCGAAGTCCTGTCCCTGACCACCGACGACCCGAACCAGCCGGAATTGACGATCCGCCTGGCTGCGATCTTAAAATAACAGCAGAACGTCAAAGACTTCGCGATTCCTCCTTCGCCCATCCCGGGTGGGGCGATAGCCTGGAAGGATGCCGGAATCCCGCAGGTCGCACCTCATCGCCGTCTTCGCCATGGCCTCCATCGCGGCCGTATGGGGCGGCGGCTTCCCCGCCACCAAGTACTGCCTCCAGGCGGGCCTTTCGGTGGGGACCCTGCTGACCCTGCGCTTCGCCATCGGGACCGCGGGGCTGGGCCTGATGCTGCTGGTGCTGCGGGTGCCCATCCGGCGCCGGGACGCCCTGGACGGCCTCTGGCTGGGGCTCGTGCTGGCCGCCATCTTCTGGGTGCAGACCGACGGCCTCCGGTTCACCTCGCCGTCCAAGTCCGGCTTCATCACGGGACTCTACGTCATCTTCACCCCGCTGGTGGCGCTGCTGGCCGGCGACCGCCTGCGGGCGTCGCACGGGCTGGCCGCCCTGGTGGCCGTCACGGGCCTGGTGCTGCTCGTCCGGGTTCCCGGCGCGGCCTGGGGGGGCTGGACCCGGGGCGATTCCGAGACGCTCCTGGCGGCGGTGCTGTGCGGCTTCCACATCGTGATGACAGCCCACTTCTCACGCCGGTCCTCCGGGTGGGTGCTGGCCTTCATCCAGGTGGCCGTCACGGGGGCGATCTCCCTGGCCATCACGCTGGCCCTCCCGGCGCCGCACAGCTTCCAGGGGTCCGGCGCCGCCCTCGCCCACGCAGGCACCTGGGTCTCCCTGGGCTTCATGGGACTGCTGGCCACCACCCTCGCCTTCTACGTGCAGAGCACCATGCAGGCCCGTCTGGGGGCGACGGAGAGCGCCATCCTGTTCAGCCTCGAACCGGTCTGGACGCTGGCCATCTCCGTCAGCGGCTTCGTCCCGGGCATCCGGGAGCACCTCAGCCCAACGCAGCTCGCCGGCGGCCTGTTGATCTTCGCCGCCACCTTCGTGGCCGAGCTGGGACCGAGACTGCTGAAGCGGTTCCAGCGGCCGGAGGCCGAAGAGGCCATCGGTTAGGGGCCGTTGCGGAGCGCCTGGCCAGGCCGGGGCACTCCGTTACGGCCCCTGATGCCGTCGGCCAGTGAATTTGGGCGACGACGAAGCCGGTATCCTGTTGGAGAAGAGGAGTCGGGCATGTTCATCGTCACGGGCGGCGCGGGATTCGTGGGCAGCAACCTGGTGCGGGAGCTGAACCGCCGGGGACACACGGACATCCTCGTGGTGGACAACCTGGCCCGGGCGGAGAAGGCCCGGAACCTGGCGGACCTGACCCTCTCGGACTACATGGACAAGCGGGAGTTCCGGGCCCGGCTGGATGCGGGCACCCTGGACCTGCGGCCCGAGGCCGTGTTCCACAACGGCGCCTGCTCCGACACCATGGAGACCGACGGCCGCTACATGATGGAGAACAACTACGGGGACTCGAAGGCCCTGCTCCACTGGTGCCTGGCTCGGAAGACGCCCCTGGTCTACGCCAGCAGCGCGGCCACCTACGGCGCCAGTACGGATTTCGAGCCGGTGCCGGCGAACGAGGGCCCCCTCAACGTCTACGGATACTCCAAGCTGGCCTTCGACCAGCACGTGCGGAGCCTGATGGCCGCCATCCAGAGCCCCGTGGTGGGCCTGCGCTACTTCAACGTGTTCGGCCCCCGGGAGGGCCACAAGGGCCGCATGATGTCCGTGCTGCACCAGCTCCTGCGCCAGCTGAAGGAGGAGGGCGTCTGCCGCCTCTTCGAGGGCACGGAGGGCTACGGCGACGGCGAGCAGCGGCGCGATTTCATCTTCGTGGGCGACATCGTGGCCATCAACCTGCACTTCGGCGGCGGAGCCATGGCCAAGGGCATCGTCAATGCGGGCACCGGGAAGGCCCGCAGCTTCAACGACATCGCGAAGACCCTCATCGCCCACCTGGGGCAGGGCCGCATCGAGTACATCCCCTTCCCCGACGCCCTGCGAGGGAAGTACCAGAGCTTCACCCAGGCGGACGTGCGCAGCCTGCGCGCCACGGGCTACACCGCCCCCTTCACGGAGCTGGAGGCCGGCATCGCCGCCACCCTCGCGGAGATCTAGGCGGAAATCTAGCCCCTGCGGTCCAGCACCACGAGCGTCACGTCGTCCACGAAGGGCGCCGGGGCGTTGAAGCTCCGGGTCTGGGCGATGATCGCGGCCGCGGCGTCCTCCGCCCCGGCGGGCAGCTCGGCGCAGATGCGGCGCAGTCCGGCCTCCTCGAGCATGGTGCGGTCCTCCCGCTCCACCTCCACCAGGCCGTCCGTGTACAGCACCAGGCGGTCCCCGGGGAGGAACTCCGCGTCGTGCTCCATGAAGGGCAGCTGGACGTCCAGCCCCAGCATGAACCCCTTGCCCCGCAACACCTCGGAGCGCTGGAGCCCCCCCTGGGACCCCCGCACGATGCGCAGCGGCGCGCAGTGGCCGGCCGCCACGTAGCGGATGCGGTTCGTGGCCGGGTCCAGGCGACCCAGCCAGGCCGTGGCGAACTGCTCGGCCAGGGTGGAGCGGCACAGGTCCTCGTTCATGCCCGTGGCCCAGGCCAGGGGCTCACCGCCCAGCCGCACCTGGTTCTCGAAGGAGGTCTTCACCATGGCGGAGATGAGCGCGGCGGTGACGCCGTGGCCGCTCACGTCGGCGATCATCATGGCCGTGCTGCCGTCCGGCAGCGGCAGGACCGCGTAGATGTCCCCGCCGATGCCGGCGGCCGGCAGGTAGCAGTGGGTGTAGCGCACCCCGGGCCCCTCGCCGGGAAGCTTGGGCAGCAGGCCCATCTGGAGCGCGGCGGCGAGCTCCATCTCCTCCTGCACCCGCTCCTGGAAGGCGGTCAGCTCCTTGTTCTGGCGCCTGATCTCCTTCTGCATCCCGATGAGGCGGAAGGTGGAATCCACCTTGGCCAGCACCTCCTGGGCGTGGAAGGGCTTGGGAATCATGTCGTCGGCGCCGATGCTGAGGCTGCCGATGCGCGAGGCCGTCCCGTCCAGGGCCGAGAGGATGATGAAGTAGACGTCCTGGGTGGCGGGATCGCTCTTCACCCGCTTGCACAGCTCGTCCCCGGACATCTCGGGCATGCGAAGGTCCGAGATGATGAGGTCCGGCTTCAGGCGGGTCATCTCTGCGATCGCCTCCACGCCGTGGCCCGCGGTCAGGACCTGGTAGCCCGCCCGCTTGAGGTAGAAGCTGAGGATGTCCCGGATGGGCGCTTCATCATCCACCACCAGGACCACGCCCTTGGCCATGCAGACCCTTCAGGAAGGCCCCTGCGGGGCCGTCACGCCCCGCGGAGGGCGTCCTGCTCCGTGGCGAAGATGGAGAAGTAGTTGGTGAGGTTCGTCTGGTCGAAGGTCTTCTTCACCGGCGCCGGAAGGCAGGACAGGTGGAGCTTGCCGCCGGACTTGTCCACGCTGTTCCGGGCCGCGACGAGCAGGCCCAGGCCCGAGGAATCAATGAAGCTGACGCCCTCCAGGTTGATCACCAGGAGCTTGGGCTGGGCCGTGGCCACCGTTTCCCGGATCACATCCCGCAGCTGGGCGGTCACTTCGAAGTTGACCTTGCCCTGGATCGACACCACGGAAGCGGTGCCTTCTTGGCGGGTCTGGATGTTCAACATGGCTCCTCCTGAAGAATTCCCTGAAGCACTCTCCGGCGCGCAGCGTCACGCTGGCGTTGCTTGTATTCCGAATGGGATGCTGGACCTGAACGTGAGCTTTGAAACCCTGATTGTTCCATCACTTGGACTTCGTGTGCGAAGAAGAAAGTAAACTCCTCCTGTTCCTGGATCAACTCTGGAATCCGGGCGAGTTCCGCCAGGTCCTCGTGTCCCAGGCCCCGGAGGCGGTCCTGGAGGGTTTCAAGCACGGAGGCGCCGGGGCCCGGGAGGCGGATCAGGGTGCGCGCCGTGAACTGGATGGCTGAATAATCCTTGCTGGAAAACGGGTTCTGTTCAATGCCGCCGGTCTTGAGGGCCAGCGTGCCGCTGAGAGTCTGCCGTTCTTCGGGGCTCAGATCCTGGATCTGGAACAGGGGCGGCAGGGTCTCCGTCCAGGCGGCCAGGGCGTTCAGGTCGATCATCAGGTTCCGGCTGCGGCTGGGCTTGATGTGGGTGGGCATCAGCACGTGGTGGTCCAGCAGGAAGCGGATGGCCATGAGCACGCCCAGGCGGTCCTCGGCCACGAACCGGATGCCGATCTGGTCGTAGATGGTCTCGGCGACGTTCTCGGGCTTGTGGAGCATCTTCAGGAGCATGGAGACGCGGTCCTTGTTCTCCTTTCGCTCCACGGCCACGAGCGGCACCTCGTAGGCGCCCCGCAGCAGCCAGCGCCCCTCCTCGCACACCAGGAACTGGTCGTAGCGGCTGAACACCTGGCGCTGGATCTCCGGGAGATACCGGAGGTTCACGTTGTGGTCCACATGGAAGAGGGTGTGCATCACCCGCAGGATCGCGCAGGCCCAGCGGCCACTGAGCGTACGCGGACGTTCCGAAGCCCAGACCAGAAGGTCGAGGGGGTCCCCGACGGCCCGCAGCTCGTTCGGAACATGCAGATTCGTGCCTTCCAGCACCACCCCTTCGAGGAAGTCGATGGCGTCCTCGTAGATCTTCACGACCTTGGCCCGTTGAGCGGGGACGCTCATGTCGTAGCCGTAGTTGAGGGCGAAGGTCCAGGCCTCGTCGGAGGACTGGATGCGCAGACCCTCGAGGTCGATGGGCGACCCCCCGCCAAGGATCACCTGGGTGACCTCCGGCGGCATGGGAAATAGGGCATGGTGGCGCATGACGTCCAGCATCTTTACCGACTTTCCTCAGTATGAATCATAAAAAAACGGGGCGCCCCGGAAAAGGAACGCCCCGTTTCTGAAACCGCTTCGATCCTACTTGATGGCGAACGCGGCCACGAGCACGTAGATCACGAGGGCCTCGATGAGGGCCAGGCCGATGATCATGGTGGTGCGGATGTTGCCGGCGGCCTGGGGGTTGCGGGCCACGCCCTCGCAGGCGGCGACCACGGCCTTGCCCTGGGCCAGACCGCAGCCGGCGGCGGCGATGGCGAGGGCGATGTGGGCGGTGAACTGGCCCTCGAAGAGGCTCTTCGTGGCAGCGGCGGGGGCACCCTGCGCGAAGGCGACGGCGGCCAGGGTGAACAGGAAGGCGGTGGTGAGGAACTTCTTCATGGTGGTGCTCCTAAGTGGTGCCCGAAGGGTTCGGAATCCCGCGGACGGTGAAGGGGAAACGGCGGATGGCCTTGCCCGGAAGGGCGGATGCGGGGATCAGGGTTTGCCGGAGACTCGCATCGGGGGGTTCCGGGGGGCCGTCGCCCGCCAAGCGGGCGCCCCCCGGACGACGCTAATGCTCGTGGGAGACGGCACCACTCAAGTAGATGGTGGCCAGCATGGTGAACACGAAGGTCTGGATGAGCCCGAAGAACAGGCCCAGGAACATCATGGGCACCGGCAGGAGGATGGGCATCAGGCCGAAGAAGATGCCGGCCACCACGTGCTCGCCGGCGATGTTGCCGAAGAGACGGAGGGAGTGGCTGAGGATGCGGCTGAGCAGGCCCAGGATCTCCAGCGGGAACATCAGGATCGACAGCCACCAGATGGGGCCGGCGAAGTGGGCCCAGTACTTCAGGAAGCCCTGTTCCTTCATCCCATGGAAGTTGTAGTAGCCGAACACCACGAGGGCCGCGCCCAGCGTCACGTTCCAGTTGCTGGTGCCAGGGCTGAGGCCGGGCAGGAGGCCGAAGAGATTGTTGAAGAAGACGAAGAGCGCCATCGTCCCGATGAAGGGCAGGTACTTCTCCCCGTGGTGGGCGATGTTGTCGTTTATCATGCCCTTGAGCCACTCGACCACGCCCTCGAACATCTGCTGGAGGGGGCCGGGGATCCGGGAGAGGTTCTTCCGGACCACGGCCGTGAAGAGCATGGTCACCAGAGCCGCCAGGGCCGCGTTCAGCAGATGGTCGTAGCGCTCGAGAATGGACAGGGCCGCCCCGTGGGCGAACCCGGGCCAGGGGTGCTGCGACAGGTGCAGGACCTGGGTAAGCCACTGGGCGAGCAATGATGCGTGGTGTTCCATCTCGGTCGGACCTCAATCAGGCGGCGTGGCTTCAGGTTTCTGGAAGGCCAGGCGGAGGGCTTCCAGCAGGATACCGGCCACAAAGAGAAGCACTCCCATGGCCAGCGGCAGGGCTTCCGCCGGGTATCTCCCCATCATCCCACGCAGCACCAGCGCGATCAACGCCAGTTTGCCGATGGACAGGAAGCCGTAGAGCCATCTCCGGCGCACCGACGGCGTCAACATGCGGGCCGTCAGGTAGCGGTGGAGCGCCCAGAAGCCCAGGCTGGCCAGGGCCCCCACGCCGAAGGCCAGGGCCGCGGTCCAGGAGCGCAGAAACCCCCAGAGGAGAACGCCCAGGAGGCCCAGGGCCACCATGGCCCAGGTCACCCGGCGGAGATGGTCCTCGCCCTCGTCCATGACCTGGCCCCTGCCCCCGCCCTCACTCATGGCGGTCCTTCCCATGCTTGAGGCGCTTCAGCTCCTCGGCATCCCGCTTCGCCATGCGCTGGTTCACCTTGTAGAGCTCCCAGAAGGCCGTGACGATGCCCCAGACCAGGCCCACCCACTGCCCCGCCGCCGCGTGGCCGAACCGCCCGCCGATCCAGCGCCCGAGGAAGAACCCCAGGGCGATGCAGATGGGAAAGGTGAGGCCCAGGGACATGAGGTCGCCCCACAGGGCCCGTTCCCCGGGATCCGATCCCTCATTCCGCTTGAAGATCACCTGAACCCCAACGAAAAGGCGCGGGTTTCCCCGCGCCTCCCAGTGTACGGCCGAGGCCTACACCCACGTAACTTTAGAAGCCCAGTCCACCAGCCAGGGACCGAACGCCGTGGCCACCAGGACCAGGGCACAGGCCAGGGTCACCACGAAGACCGAGGTGGCGCCCATGGGGACGGCCTCGCCCTCGGGCTCCCGGAAGTACATCTCCTTCACCACGCCCAGGTAGTAGTAGGCGCCCACGGCGCTGGTGAGCAGCGCGATCACGGTGAGGGTGACGAAGCCCTGCTCGATGGCCAGCTTGAAGAGGTAGAACTTGCCGAAGAAGCCGGCCAGGGGCGGAATGCCGGCCAGGCTGAGCATGAAGACCATCATGGCGAAGGCCAGCACGGGATGCTTGCGTCCCAGGCCCTTGAAGTCCTCGATGCGCTCGCCCTCGCCCTTGCCCTGGAGGTAGATCACCACGGCGAAGGCGCCGGTGTTCATCACGATGTAGATGAGCATGTAGAGCCACACGGCCTGGGCCCCGGCCCTGGGATCGCCCGACAGGACGCCCAGCAGCATGTAGCCCACATGGGCGATGCTCGAGTAGGCCAGCAGGCGCTTCATGCTCTCCTGCCGCACGGCGGTGACATTGCCCAGGATCATGCTGGCCCCGGCGATGTAGCTGAGGGGCAGGACCCACTCGCTGGACACCCCGTGGAGGCCGGCGCCGAAGACTCGCAGGAAGGCGGCCAGCGCGGCGGCCTTCGGAGCGGTGGCCATGAACATGGTGATGGGCGTCGGGGCGCCCTCGTAGGCGTCCGGCGACCACATGTGGAAGGGGACCGCCGCCACCTTGAAGGCCATGCCCATCAGCACCATGAGTACGCCGGAGAACACCAGGAGGTTGCTGGTGGTGGGCGTCAGGGCCAGCGCCTGGTTCAGGTCCGCCAGGTTGGTGGTGGTGCCGCCGGCCGCGCCGTAGAGCAGGCTGATGCCGTAGACGAGGATGCCGCTGGAGAAGGCGCCGAGCAGGAAGTACTTCATGCCCGCTTCCACGCTGGTGGCGCGGTCCCGGAGGTACGCCACCAGAATGTAGATGCAGATGGCCATCAGCTCGAGGCTGAAGTACACGGAAATCAGGTCAGAGGCGCCACAGAGGAAGAGCATGCCCGCCAGGGAGAACAGGATCAGGGCGTAGTACTCGACCGTCTGCTGCTTGAGCCCGTTGAGCAGCTTCACGCTGAGGGCCACGGTGGCCGCGGCGCCCAGCACGCACAGCATCTCGAAGCCCCGGGTGAGGCCGTCCATGCGGAACATGCGGGAGAAGCCTTCGCCATCCGGCGTGCGGCCGATCAGGGCCGCCGTGATGGCGAGGACCACCAGGGTGATGGGCGCCCACCGGTGCTTCTCGTTCCGGTTGAAGAAGAGGTCGCCGGGCCACAGCATGAGCGTGGCCACGACCATCAGGAAGAGTTGGGGCGTGATGAGGTGCGTGTCCCGAAGGAGCGCGTCCAGAAGCCCCTGTGCGAAGCCGGTCATCAGTGGCCTCCGCCGTGGCCATGAGTTTCGGGGGCAGCAGCTTCATGGACGG
Organism: Geothrix sp. SG200; assembly: GCF_022808935.1. Classification (GTDB taxonomy): domain Bacteria; phylum Acidobacteriota; class Holophagae; order Holophagales; family Holophagaceae; genus Geothrix; species Geothrix alkalitolerans. The sequence continues at coordinate 467,002 of NZ_JAKZFR010000001.1, read as the reverse complement.
GAGCCTCGTGACCGGCGGTGGCGGCTTCATGGCCGGCAGGCGCCGTCTCCTCGTGGTGGGCCGGGGCGGTCATCCCCTGCATGCCGAGCTTGGCGGCGACGGCCTGCTGGGCGGCCAGGGACTGGGCGGCGTGGTAGCCGGGGGTGATCTGCTCGACGAGCTTCTTCACCGGCGCGTCCATCACGTCCATGATCGGCTTGGGATACATCCCGATCCAGAAGGCAGTCACCACCAGGGGAGCGAAGTAGAGCACCTCGCGGAGGTTGAGGTCGTCCATCTTCTCGTTGACGGCGGTGATGGGTCCGAACATCACGCGCTGGTACATCCACAGCAGGTAGGCGGCGCCGAGGATGATGCCCAGGGTGGCGACTACGGCGGCCCAGGGGAAGGCCTGGAAGGCGCCCATGAGGACCACGCCCTCGCCGATGAACCCGTTCAGCAGGGGCAGGCCCAGGCTGCTCATGGTCATGATCATGAAGATGGTGGCGTAGACGGGCATGCTCTTCGAGAGCCCGCCGAAGTCCGCGATCATGCGGGTATGCCGGCGCTCGTAGACGATGCCCACCGCGAGGAAGAGCCCGCTGGTGCTGATGCCGTGGTTGATCATCTGGAACAGGCCGCCCTTGATGCCGTAGGGGTTCAGGGCGAAGAGGCCCAGCATGCAGATGCCCAGGTGGCTGACGGAGGAGTAGGCCACCAGCTTCTTCATGTCCTTCTGGATCATGGCCACCAGGGCGCCGTAGATGATGCCGATGAGGGACAGGCCGATGAACCAGGGTAGCAATTCCTTGGTGGCGGTCGGCAGGATGGGCAGCAGGAACCGGACAAAGCCGTAGGTGCCCATCTTCAGGAGGATGGCGGCGAGGATGACCGAACCGGCCGTGGGTGCCTGCACGTGGGCGTCCGGCAGCCAGGTATGGAAGGGGAACATCGGAACCTTGATGGCGAAGCCGATGAAGAAGGCCAGGGCCAGGAGTACCTGATAGGTCTTGGTCTGCTGGGCGATCACGGGGGCCATGGCCTGGAAGCTGGCCAGGGAGAAGTCGTAGACGCCCGTCGTCTTGTGCTGCAGGAAGTAGATGGCGAGGATGGCCACCAGCATCAACACGCCGCCGGCCAGGGTGTAGAGGAAGAGCTTGATGGCCGCGTAGAGCTTCTGCGGGCCGCCCCAGATGGCGATCAGGAAGTACATCGGCACCAGCATGACTTCCCAGAACAGGTAGAAGAGGAACATGTCCTGGGTGATGAACACGCCGAGCATGGCCGTCTGGAGGACCAGCATCCAGATGTAGTACTCCTTGTGGCGCTCCGTGATGGAGCTGAAGGAGCAGGCGATGGCGATGGGGCCGATGAAGGTGGTCAGCAGCCAGAGCAGGAGGCTGATGCCGTCCATGCCCACGCTGAACTTCACCCCGATGGCGGGGATCCAGTTCCAGGCCTGGGCCCACTGGACCGCGTCGCTGGCCCGGTCATAGCCGAACCAGAAGACGACGCTCATCAGGAAGCTGACGATCATCACCAGCAGGGAGCCGATCTCGAAGACCCGGCGCTGGTCCTTGGGCACGAGAAGCAGGACCAGCGCCCCCAGAAGGGGCAGAAAGGTCGCCACCAGCATCAGTGTCGTGTTTGCGGTGAACATGGGGACTCCGACCAATGAGGGCTAGACGAGGAATTTCCAGAAGGCGATGACGAGGAAGCCGAGGAACATCACGAAGGCGTAGTGCTGCACCCGGCCGCTCTGGACGCTGCGGAAGACCTGGCTGGTCTCCTGCACCATGTACTCGACGAGGTCGACGGTGCCGTCCACCAGGTATTCGTCCACCCAGTGCGAGAGCTCGGCCCAGAGGACCGTCATGCGGGCCGCGCCGTTCACCATGCCGTCCACCACCCAGGTGTCGAAGCTCCAGAGCTGGGCGGAGAAGCGCTTGATGGGCTCGATGAGGGCCGCCTCGTAGAACTCGTCCACATAGTACTTGGCGTTCACCCAGCGGTAGAGGTTCGGGAAGCGGGCCACGAAGGCCTTGGCCCGGCCCCAACTGGGATCCACCTTGTAGATCCACCAGGCGAGGATCATGGCGCCGGGGGCCCAGATGAAGGTCGCCCAGGCCATGAGGCCGTACTCGATGGCGGGCGGTACGTGCTCGCCGTGGTGGACGGGCGCCGCCTGGTAGAGGATCGGCTCGATCCACTTGCTGAACAGTTCGGCCGGCACGATGGGCAGGATTCGGTGGAGGCTCTCGGGGTAGTTCAGGAAGCCGCCGACCACCGCCAGGCCCGCGAGAATGGCCACCGGCAACCACATGCGCCAGGAGACCTCGTGGGGATGGTGGCCGGGAACGAAGTCATGGTCCTCCGGGTCATCCACGTGATGGTCGTGCGCCTTGCCCAGCTCATGGGCGTGGTTCTCGGGGTGGCCGGGGACCTCCGGGGCGTGCGCCACATGAGCGTGGTCGCCGTGGCCGTGGTCATCGTGGCCATGGTGGGCCTCCGACTGCACCGACAGGCCCCAGGGATCGTCGCCCGCGCCGCGGTAGTTGCCGTAGAAGGTCATGGCGATGAGACGGGTCATGTAGAAGGCGGTGCAGAAGGCGCCGAGCATCCCCAGGATCCAGGCCACCAGGTTCAGCGTGGGGCCCGTGTAGTGGCCGTGCTGGTACCAACCCTCGAACACCTTCCAGAGGATCTCGTCCTTGGAGAAGAAGCCCGAGAAGGGGAAGATGCCCGCGATGGCGAAGGTCGCCGCGATCATCGAGAGCGAAGTGATCGGCATGAGCTTGCGGAGCCCGCCCATGTTCCTCATGTCCTGCTCGTGGTGGCAGGCGGCGATCACGGCGCCCGACCCGAGGAAGAGGCTGGCCTTGAAGAAGGCGTGGGTGAAGACGTGGAACATGCCGGCGCTGAAGGCCCCGGCGCCCATGCCCATGAACATGAAGCCCAGCTGGGACACGGTGGAGTAGGCCAGCACCTTCTTGATGTCGTACTGGGCCAGGCCCATGGTGGCGGCGACGAAGGCCGTCAGGGAGCCGAAGGCCAGCACCACGGCGAGCGCCACCGGGGCGTTCACGTAGATGAAGTTCAGCCGGGTGATCATGTAGAGGCCGCTGGTGACCATGGTGGCGGCGTGGATCAGGGCGCTCACCGGCGTCGGGCCGGCCATGGCGTCCGGCAGCCAGACGTACAGGGGGATCTGCGCGGACTTGCCCATGGCGCCCACGAAGAGGCAGCAGCCGATGAGGTTGAACCACCAGGTGGGGCTCGCGGTGTGGCCGTAGAGCGTGATGGCCGGCATGGTCGCGATGCCGCGGACCGAGCCCATCAGCGTGTCGTAGTCGAGGGTGCCGAAGACCTGGAAGATCAGGAAGAAGCCGATCATGAAGCCGAAGTCGCCGATGCGGTTCGTGACGAAGGCCTTCTTCCCGGCGACGGCGGCGAACTCCTTGTCGAAGTAGAAACCGATGAGCAGGTAGGAGCAGAGGCCCACCCCTTCCCAGCCCAGGAACATCATCAGGATGTTGGCGCCCAGCACCAGGTTCAGCATGCTGAACACGAAGAGGTTCAGGTAGGCCATGAACCGGTAGTAGCGTCCGTCGTTGCGCTCCTCCGCCATGTAGCCGGTGCTGAACAGGTGGATCAGGAAGCCGGCGCCCGAGACCAGGAGGGCCATGCAGCCGCTCAGCACATCGAACTTGTAGGCCCACTCGAACTTGGCGGTGGTGAGTCCCCCCAGCACGTGGGCACCACCGATGCTGAACCAGGTCCAGAGGCTCTGGTGGATGGAGCGGCCCTCGGCCGGCAGGCCGGCCAGCTGGATGAAATGCCAGATCGTGAGCAGGAAGGCCAGGCCCACGCTGCCGAGGGCGAGGGTATCCACGATGGCGGTGTTCCGCAGCTTGCGGCCGCTCAGACCGTTGATGAGGAACCCGAAGAAGGGCAGGAAGGGAATCAGCCAGAGGTAGCTGCCGGCCTGGGAGGCGGCGGTGGCGGCGTGCGTCAGGGTCATTTCGGCACTCATGGTCGTCGTCATCCCTTCAGCAGGTTGATGTCGTCCACCTGGACGGTGTCGCGCCGCCGGTAGAGGGCCACCACCAGCGCGAGGCCCACGGCGACCTCGGCGGCCGCGAAGCCCATCACGAGAAGGGCGAAGGCTTGGCCGGAGGCGGACCCGCTGTGGCGGGCGAAGGCGATGAAGTTCAGGTTGGCGGCGTTGAGCATGAGCTCCACGCACATGAGGATGATCAGGGCGTTGCGGCGGATGAGCACCCCCGCGATGCCGATGGAGAACAGCAGGAAGGAGATCACGAGGACTGCGTTCAGGCTGACCATCACACCCGCTCCGTCTTTGCCAGCACCACGGCGCCCACCAGGGCGACCAGCAGGATCACGCTGAGGATCTCGAAGGGCAGGAGGTAGTCCGCGAAAAGGCCGCGGCTCACCGCCTGGGCGTTCTGGTGGGCCACGTCGAGCCCCTTGGCCAGCTCAGGCCGGAGCACCAGGGACTCCGGCGAGGGAGCGCCGAAGATGGCTTTGCGGAACACCCCCAGGAACAGCGCCACGCCGCCCGCGACGGCCAGCACCGCGTAGCGGGACTGCAGCTGGAAGACCTCGCCCTCGTGCTTCTTGCTCATCTCCACGAGCATGACCACGAAGAGGAAGAGCACCACGATGCCGCCCGCGTAGACCAGGATCTGGGCCACGCCCAGGAACTCGGCCTCCAGCGCGAGGAAGCAACCGGCGATGTTCAGCATCGCGAAGAGGAAGCCCAGCACGCTGTGGATCGCGCTCCTGGCGCCGATCATGATCAGGGCGCCGACAAGGGCCAGGACGCCGAAAATGGCGAACATGTTCCGGCCGATCGTTTCGATGAAATGTTCCATGGGACGTCCTCTGGATAGGCGCGAAGGGATGGAGTCAGTCGTCAGCCACGCTGAACTTGCCCACGTGCGAGGGCTCGAACATGTTCTGGCCCAGGCCCTCCGTGCCGAGGGAGAAGTCCTCGCGGTTGTAGGCGGCCAGCTCGAACTGGTGGTTGAGGATGATGGCGTCGAATCCGCAGCTCTCCACGCAGAATTCGCAGAAGATGCAGCGCTCCATCTCGAAGTCGTACCGCACGGGATAGGGCATCTTGCGCCCTTCCTGCTTGCCCTTCTCGATGGTGATCACCTGGGTGGGGCAGATCTTTTCGCAGGCCAGGCAGCAGACGCACTTGATCACGCCCTGCTCGTCCTTCAGCATCGTCAGGCGCCCGCGGAAACGCGGCTGGACCTTGGCGGGAACCTCGGGGTACTCGGAGACGATGTGGAAGGGCACCTTGCGTCGGTTGGCCGTGAAGAAGACCTGGCGGAAGTGCTTGCCGGTGACGGACAGGCCCTTGGCGATGTCGGCGGGGAGAAGGGTCCTGAGGAACTTGTTCATGGTCGGCCCCTTAGACGACGAAGCAGCGGATGGCGGCCGCCAGCAGGAGGTTGACCAGCGCCAGGGGGATCAGGTACTTCCAGCCCACGGCCATGATCTGGTCGTACCGGTAGCGGGGGATGGTGCCGCGCACCCAGATGAAGGTGAAGAGCAGGAAGACGATCTTGGCCACGAAGAAGATGGCGTGGGGCTCCGTGAACCAGGACAGGAACCCGGGCAGGTAGGGGTTCAGCAGGCCCTGCAGGCCGAAGGGCAGCAGCCAGGGGCCGCCCAGGAAGAAGGCGGAGGCTAGGGCCGACACGACGGTCATGTTGATGTACTCGGCCAGGTAGAAGAGGCCGAACTTCATGCCGGAGTACTCGGTGTGGAAGCCCGCCACCAGCTCGTTCTCGGCCTCGGGCATGTCGAAGGGCAGGCGGTTGGTCTCCGCGAAGCCGCAGGTGAGATACAGCAGGAAGCCGATGACCTGGGGGATCAGGGCCCAGACGGGCATGCCGACCGCCATGCGCGTGGCCATCTCGCTGAAGTTCAGGCTGGAGGACAGGACCACCGGCGCGAGGAGGCTGAGGGTCAGAGGGACTTCATAGCTCACCATCTGGGCCGCGCTGCGCAGGCCGCCCAGGAGGGGGTATTTGGAGTTCGAGGACCAGCCGGCCAGGACGATGCCGTACACACCCACCGTCGCCACGCCCAGGATCCAGAGCAGGCCCACGTTGATGTCGGAGATGCCCCCGGAGACCGGGAGGCCGCCCAGGTAGGGGAACCAGGTGGGGAACGTGAAGAAGGTGCCGGGCACGAAGGAGATCGCGGCGAACACCACGATCGCGGCCACCATGCTGATGGACGGCGCGAGGAAGAAGACGAACTTGTCGGCCTTGGCCGGGATGACGTCTTCCTTGAGGATCAGCTTCAGGACGTCGCCCACGAGGCCGGGAATGCCGCGCCAGTAGGAGATGACAGGCACCTTGCCCATCTTCCACATTCTGCGGTTCATCCAGCCACTGAAGCCGACATGGCCACTGGCGACGCGGGTGGAACCGAGGCGCTGCTGGAGGTGGCCGAGCACCTTGCGCTCGGCGAACACGGTGAGGGGGACGACGACGAAGACGAAGATCACCACCATCAGGCACTGGATGAGGGTGATCACGATGGACTGGGTGAGGGTCGGGGTCGGCATGTCTTGGGATCCTCGTCGGCTAGCGGTCGATCTCGCCGAGCACGATGTCCAGGGATCCGATGGCCGCGACAACGTCGGCGATCAGTCCTCCCTCGGCCATCTTGGGCAGGGATTGGAGGTTGATGAACCCGGGAGCCCGCACGTGGAAGCGGTAGGGGTTCAGGGAACCCTTCTCGCCCACGAGGTAGTACCCGATCTCGCCCTTGGGCGACTCGGTGGCGTGGTAGACCTCGTTGACCTCGGAGCGCAGGATCTTGGGCAGCTTGGCCATGACGGGGCCTTCCGGCATGCCGTCCATGCACTGCTGGATGATGCGGGCGCTCTGGCGCATTTCGGCCATGCGCACCTGATACCGGGCGTAGGTGTCGGCCTCGGTGCGGGTGGGGACCTCGAAGTCCATCTCCTCATAGGCCGCGTAGGGGAAGGCCTTGCGGATGTCGTAGGCCACGCCGGCCGCGCGCAGCATGGGGCCGGTGACACCCAGGGCGATGGCGTCCTCGGCGCTGAGGCGGGCCACGCCGATGGTGCGCTTCTTCCAGATGCGGTTCTCCGTGAGCAGAGCCTCGTACTCCTCGAGGCAATCGGAGAACTTCGCCAGGAACTTCCGCACCATCTTCTCGAAGCCGGGAGGCAGGTCCTCGCGCAGGCCGCCGATGCGGAAGGCGGTGGTGGTCAGCCGGGAGCCGCAGAAGGCCTCGTTGATGTCGAGGACATCCTCGCGCTCGCGGAAGGCGTAGAGGAACACCGTCAAGGCGCCGATGTCCATGGCGTGGGTGCCCAGCCAGATCAGGTGCGAGGCGATGCGGTTGAACTCGTTCAGCAGGGTGCGGATGTACTGGGCGCGGCGCGGCACGGTGATGCCGAGCAGCTTCTCATTGGCTTCCGCCCACCCCAGGTTGTTGGCCACGGCGGAGCAGTAGTCCATGCGGTCCGTCCAGACCTGACCCTGGAAGAAGGACTGGTTCTCGCAGATCTTCTCCACGCCGCGGTGCAGGTACCCGATCATCGGCCGGCAGTGGGTGACAGTCTCGCCATCCAGCCGCAGCTTGACCCGGAGCACGCCGTGGGTGGACGGGTGCTGCGGGCCCAGGTTGATTTCCATTTCCTCGTTCTTGAACACCGTCCGCTCCTAGTCCGCCTTGGGTTGCTTCAGGTTGATGCCCAGCTGGCCGGCCTTCTGGAGGGCGATGCGTTCGAGCATGCCGCCGCGATCCTCGCGGAAGGCGATGTCGCGCTGGCCCCAGCCCACGGTCGGGTAGTCCTTCCGGAGCGGATAGCCTTCCCAGTCCTCGGGGCAGAGGATGCGGGTCATGTCGGGATGGTTCTGGAAGCGGATCCCGAGCATGTCGTAGATCTCCCGCTCCATCCAGTTCGCGCTGGGATAGAGCGAGCAGGCGCTCTCCGGCGCGAAGCCCTCGGGCACGAGGATGCGCAGCCGGAGCCGCTTGCGGCGGCTGATGCTCGTCAGGTGGTAGACCACGCTGCAGGCATAGTCCTTGGCCGCCGGGTAGTGGGTGGCGGACTGGTCGGCGAGCATCTCGTACTTCAGCGCCGCCTCGTCGCGGCAGAACGCCAGCGCCTCGTGGATGGCTTCCTTCTTCACCTGGCAGACCAGCTCACCGGCCTGTTCGAAGATCTCCTCGACCTTGTCCCCCAGGAGCTCCTTCAGCTTCAGGAGGTCGGCGTCCGTCGCCTCCTGCGGAACCGGGGGCTTCATGTCGTTGTCGTCCTTGCGGGGGACGGGCCGGACCGGCGGCTTGGGGGCATCCTTCCCCTCGGCTTCGGCCTTGGCCTTGGCGGTCTCGTAGTCGGCCAGGGTCTTCTGCCACTTGGCCTCGTCCGCCTCGGCGGCCGCCTTCTGCTCGGCCACGTAGGCGCGGTGGCTCGGCAGGGGCACCGTCTTCGGCATGGCGATCTGCCGGTACGGCGCCGCCTTGTAGTCGTACACGTAGGGGCCCGCGGGCACCTCCGCGGCTTCCGGAGCCTGGGGGACGTTCGGTTCCGACATCAGCCGACCTCCTCGAAGATGTCCTTGTACCGGTCGGCCAGGCTGCTGGTCATGATCTTGTCCTGCAGCTTCAGGAACCCGTAGATGAAGGCCTCGGGACGGGGCGGGCAACCCGGGATGTAGACGTCCACCGGGATGACCTTGTCCACGCCCTGGATCGTGTGGTACGAGTCGAAGGGACCGCCGGCGGTGGCGCAGGAACCCATGGCCATCACCCACTTCGGCTCAGGCATCTGGTCGTAGAGGGTCTTGATGACCGGCGCCATCTTGTAGGTCACCGTGCCCGCGATGATCATCAGGTCGGCCTGGCGCGGGCTGGCGCGGAAGATCCCGGCGCCGAAGCGGTCGAAGTCGAAGCGGCTGGCGCCCGCGGCCATCATCTCGATGGCGCAGCAGGCCAGGCCGAACGTCACCGGCCACACGCTGGTGGCGCGGGACCAGTTCATGACCTTCTCGACCTTGGTGGTGATCAGGATGTGCTCAAGGGCGGTGGGTTGGTTCATTCCCATGTCAGGGCTCCCTTGGACCAGATGTAGCCGTAGCCGAACAGCAGCAGGAACAGGAACAGGCCCAGTTCGATGAAGCCGAAGACGGCCAGTTCCTTCATCTGAATGGCCCACGGCATCAGAAAGACGGTTTCCACGTCGAACACCAGGAACATCACCGCCACCAGGTAGTAGCGGACCGAGAACTTCTCCCGCGCTCCGCTGGTGGTGACGATGCCGCATTCATAAGTTGAATACTTCGCGGCACTTGGCCAACTCGGGCGCAAGAGCCGTGACAGATTCAGGATGATGATCGGCAGGGCCACTGCTACCAGGATCAGCAGCAGGATGGACGCGTACCCACGCATGGAGCCTCCAGGACCAGTCATTGTGCGGCGCAGGTACGGCGCAGGTCAACGATCGAAGCCAACCGGGGCGTCCTTTGTGATCCAGGTCCGATTCCGCGCATCCGGGCGGGCGCGCCTTCCAGTAGGATGATTCCATGACTTTTCCCAATCCTCCGGAGCCCGCGGATAGTGTCGAGACCGGCGATCCTGGCCTGACTGGCTTCCGGCCGGCCCGGGAGCTCTACCCCACCCTGGACCTGACCCGGGAACTGGTGGAGTTCGCCCTGTTCCAGGCCATCCCGCTCGACCTGATGCTCAAGCACCACTTCGTGCCGGTGCAGGAGCGGGAGGGCGTGCTGTGGCTGGCCATGGCCGACCCCCTGGACATCCCCACCCAGGACCTCCTGCGCCAGCAGCTCAAGCGCCCCCTGCGCTTCGCTGGCGCGCCCCTGGCGCAGATCCAGGAGGTGCTGAAGAAGTCCGAGAGCGGGCAGAAGGTCATGGACGAGGCCGGCGAGGCCCTCAAGATCCAGGTGCTCCACGAGGAGGACCTGGACGAGGAGGTGCTCGACCTCGAGCGCCTGACCGACAAGGACGAGGCCCCCATCGTCCGCCTCGTCGACACCACCGTCTTCAACGCCCTCCAGCGCCGCGCCTCCGACATCCACCTCGAGACCACGGCCTCGGGCTTCCAGATCAAGTACCGCATCGACGGAAGCCTGTATCCCGCCGCCGAGCCCATCGACCGGCGCTTCGCCTCGCCCATCATCAGTCGCATCAAGGTCATGTCCGAGCTGGACATCGCCGAGAAGCGCAAGCCGCAGGACGGCCGCTTCAAGCTCAAGGTCCGCGGCCGGGCCATCGACTTCCGCGTGAGCATCATGCCCACCATCCACGGCGAGGACGCGGTGATCCGCATCCTCGACAAGGAGAACCTCACCGAGGAGTTTCAGGCCCTCAGCCTCGAGATCCTGGGTTTCTCCGAGCACGAGCTGAAGCGCCTGCGCCGCTTCTCCCGCGAACCCTACGGCATGTTCCTGGTGACGGGCCCCACGGGATCGGGCAAGACCACCACCCTCTACGCCGTGCTGAGCGAGATCAAGGCCCCCGAGGACAAGATCATCACCATCGAGGACCCCGTCGAATACCAGCTCGAGGGCGTCACCCAGATCCCCGTGAACGAGAAGAAGGGCCTCACCTTCGCCCTGGGCCTGCGCTCCATCCTCCGCCACGACCCCGACAAGATCCTCGTCGGCGAGATCCGCGACCCCGAGACGGCCCAGATCGCCATCCAGTCCGCCCTCACGGGCCACCTGGTCTTCACCACCGTCCACGCCAACAACGTGCTGGACGTCATCGGCCGCTTCCAGCACATGGGCGTCGAGGTCTACAACTTCGTGTCGTCCCTGAACTGCATCCTCGCCCAGCGCCTCATCCGCGTGCTCTGCCCCAAGTGCAAGCGCCCCGCTCCGCTCCCCGCCCCCCAGGAGCTGGAGGAGAACGGCGTGGACGAGGCCTGGCTGCGGAGCGCCACCCTCTTCGACCGCGTGGGCTGCGTGGACTGCCACGGCACGGGCTTCCGGGGCCGACAGGCCATCATCGAGTTCATGGGCCTCAACGACGAGATCCGCGAGCTGCTCATCCAGCGCGCCCCGACGCGCGAAGTGAAGGCCGCGGCCCGCCGGGGCGGCATGCAGTTCCTCCGGGAGAGCGCCATCGAGAAGGTGAGACTTGGGATTACCACCTTCGCCGAGATCAACAAGGTGACCTTCCGCGACGGGGCCTGATCACCTCTGTTCAGTGCGCATTTGGTGGGGCCTTGGTGCGTTCCACCAGCTCCCGGAGCTCCGCCAGGGCCGGTTCGAGCGACCTGGGGAACTCGCCCCGGGCCCTCGCCGCCTCGGCTTCCGCCAGGAAGGTGGCGGCGGAGTCCCGGGCTGCGGAAACGGCCCTGGCGTACCGCGGATCGCCCCGGAGCTTCTGCATGTCCGGATCCACGAGCAGCCAGTCCAGGTAGGGCAGAAAGCCTGAGTTCGTGCACTGGTCCAGCAGCCAGAGGGCCTCCTCCCGCATGTCCAGACGGACCAGCAGGGGGCCGTAGAACCCGGCGCGGTTCACCCAGTCCATAGCGCCCAGGTCCGCCCTGCGCCAGTCCTGGTGGACCTGCCGCGCCAGCCGCCTTCCGCCCTCCAGATCCCCGTCCATCAGGAACCGCATGAGCCGGGAGACTGCCTCCCATTGGATCTCGGTGTAGGCCTTCCGGGCCTCGTCATAGCGACCGGCATGGAACAGGGAGAAATACAGGATCCAGGTATGGAACCCAGGCCGACTCTCCACCCGCGCGGCCCGCTCCGCCATCGCGACCCCTTCAGCTGTGCGCCCCCGCATCGTCAGGCACATGGCCGCCCACGAGTACCCCAGCGGGTTCAGGGGATCGAGCTCCATGCTCCTCAGACCGGCGGCCTGCTGGAATCCGGCCGTGGGGGCCACGGAGCCCAGCGTGATGAAGCCCCGGGCCTCGGTCGGCGCATAGTGCGTCGCCTTGATGGCGAAGGCCGTCACGGCCATGGGGTCGACCTTGGGCCGGTTGACCTCGATTTGGCTCCGGACGGCCCAGGCGCGGCCGCAGCGGGGATCCAGAGCCAGAGCCCGCGCCACCCACTGCTCTGCCTCCGCGCCGGCCCGCGCATCTCTCGTGATGAAGTGCTGGAATTCGAAGAGCCCGGCGATCTCGGCGACCAGGCGCGCATTGGCGGGGTCCAGGCGGTGGGCGCGCTGGAACGCCATCAGCCCCTGGTCAAAGTCCCGCGGATCCTTGCTGCGGGCATAGCGCTGCTGGAAAAACACCCCCTCCCGAAGGCCGAGTTCCACCTCCACCTCCGTCGGGCCCCGCCCGATCCGACGCGGATCATAAGGGGCACTGGATGGTTTCAGGAAACCGATGAGCGAATCCGTCGCCTGTTCCAGAAGGTGCTGGTAGGCCCCGCGGGACCCCTCGAACCGGCCCGCCCACTTGACCTTCAAGGTGGCCGTCTCCACCAGCTGCGTAATCAGGATGAGTCTCTCCCCCTCGGCAGTCACCGAGGTCACCACCAGGTTCTCCACCCCGTAAGCCTCCGCGATCTTCCCCAGGTCCCCATGCACCTTTTCCACCTGGTAGCTGGTAGGAGGCACCTTCGTATCCAGCCCCTCCACACCCGCCAGCAGGGTCGAGAGCGTGTCGGGAATGGCGTCCGCCAGAAAGGCCGATTCGGCGGGCCCCACTACCTTGGCGGGCAACACTACCAGGTTCGGGTTCCCGGGCGGCTTCTGGGATCTCAACCTCCAGACGGGCCAGCCCAGCGCCATGACCGCCCCCGCCAGGGCGGCTCCAATCAGGACCGGCTTGGCCCGGCGCCTCCACCCCAGCGGAGAGCCCTTCACCGATGGATCCCCGCCGGAAGCCGCTTGACGGTGCAGGGAACCCAACTGTCGCGCCAGTTCCTTCGTCGAGCCATATCGCCTCTCCGGCGCTTTCTCCAGGCATCGCGCCACCACCTCCGCCAGCGCGCCGGGCGGCAACAGGGGAGACGGATCCTCGCGCATGATCGCCACGAGCGTTTCAGCGGCCGAATGCCCGATGAAGGGCTGGCACCCGCTCAACATCTCGTACAGCACCACCCCTAGGCTGAATTGATCCGTACGGAAGTCCACCGGGCGGCCGCAAGCCTGTTCGGGGCTCATGTACGAGGTGGTGCCCAGCACCGCTCCCGCCGCGGTCTCCTCGGTCGAATCCGCCCTTCCCAGCGACTCCTGCTTCGCCAAGCCGAAGTCCAGGATCTTCACCACCCGATCCCGCGTAAGGAACAGGTTCTCCGGCTTCAAGTCCCGGTGGACAATCCCCCGTTCATGGGCCGCGGCAAGCCCTGCCGCGATCTGCTCGGCCAGATCCACCACCCGCTCCACGGGAAAGGCCCCATGGTCCATCAGGGTTCGGAGCGTCTGCCCTTCCAGAAGCTCCATTACCAGGTACGGCCTTCCGTCGCTGAGCTCCAGTTCGTAGATGGTCAGGATATTCGGGTGGTTCAGGGCGCTCGCCGCCCGCGCCTCCCGCTCGAAGCGCCGCAGGCGTTCCGGATCCTCCGCGAAGGCCCCAGGCAGCACCTTGATGGCCACCTCCCGTCGGAGCTTGGGATCCTCCGCCCGGTACACCTCCCCCATGCCGCCCTTCCCCAGTAGGCTGAGGATCCGGTAGGGGCCGAGATTCGTTCCAGGGGCGAGGCTCATGGAGCACGACCGTAGGTACAGTCCCAGCAGACTAGCAGAATTCCGGCTACAGGAATCGACCGGAGCTCAACAGTTCCGCCGATCCCTCGAGGCTTTCGGCCAGATCGAGCATCGGGTCCCGCAGGGATGGCTCCGGGGCGGCCTCAGCCAGGGCCCGCATGATCCGAGCCGTCCCGTGGGGATCCCCGACCAGGCCCCGCAAGGCGTCGAAAGCTTCCCGCTTGACGCTTCCGCCCAAAGTGTCGGGAACCTCGTGCAGCTGCTCGATGGCGTGCCCCAGACTCAGCACCGCCAGCATCCCCTTGGGCCAGCGCCGGCCCAGTTCCTTGGCGCGGCCCAGGTGGAGCGAGAGCCGCAGGATCTGCCGCGCGCCGCGGGCCCGCCAGTCGCCGATGGCGTCCCCTGGGCCGGGCTCCACCATCCGGAGCAGGTCCCGACGGATGACGCCGACGGCTTCCTCCGCCTGCTTCACAGAGCTGCGTGGCACCAGGATGTAGGCGCCGGCCACCAGGCCAGCCGCGGCGGCCAGCGCGGCCGATCCGCCGACAATGGCCAGAGGGCTGACAACCGCCGTGGCGCCGGCCTGACTGGCCAGCATGAAGCACATGTTGAAGTCCACGCCCGCGATGGCCGTGCGGGGGTGGGCCCTCAGGAGGCCGCCGACCAGCAGGAAGGGCGCCAGGGTCCACCACAGCGCCGGGGGTGCGGGAAAGACCGGCTGCACCAGCAGGCGGTACAGGACCGCCACGGTGGCCCCGGCCACCACGCCGGTCAGCAGCTTGGGCGCCACGCGCTGGGGCAGCGCCATGGATCCCAGCACCAGGGGGAAGATGCAGAGGCCCATCGCGGCCTGGACCACCAGGGGCGAGGCGGTCCCGTGGGCCAGGGCCGCGGCCAGGAAGGCGGCGGCTCCGGAGGCCAGGGCCGTGCGCCCAGCCTGGGGCCATTCCCGGTGCGGCGCGAGGACGGCCAATTCGCGCCGGAAGGGGAGCGCCCGGGAGGGCCCCAGGGGCCGGGCCAGCGCCGCGTTGGCCTCAAAAAGACGGGCCAGGGCACGGGAGAGGCGCTCGCCTGCCCCCGCGTCGATGGGAGAGGTCTCCTCCAGCGGCAGATCCGATGCCGAGCGCAGGCGCTCCGCCAGGGAGGTCAGCCTGGAGACCAGCTCCTCCATCCAGCCGGCCGGCGCCGCGACCTGAGGCCGGAGCGCCACCGCGGCGCTCATGACGCCCAGCGCGCCCACCACCAGCGAATCCACATCGTGCAGCCGCCGGTACCCCTCGAAGGATCCCGCCAGGGTCAGGCGGGCGGAGGCCTCCACCTCGCTGATCTCCGCGAGGATGCGGCGCTTCTCTGCGCCCATGGCCGGGGCGCCATGGCGCAGCACCTCCGCGGCGTAGGCCACCGCGTCCGCCGACAGGCCCCGGATCTGGAGGAAGAAGGCCTGGGCCGGCGACTTGGGGGTCGCCAGGCCCGTGATGACCGTGGTCACCAGCACGCCGATGAGGGTGCACTCCACCCGCGCCGTGGCGAGTTCCAGGGAGGCCCCCGGCGCCAGCACGGAGGGGACGACGACGATGGCGGCGGTGATCCCCGCCAACAGCGCCCCGTAGCCATGCACGCCCCGCAGAACGTGCGTGAGGCCGCCGTTAAGGGCCACCCACAGGCCCAGCAGGAGGAACTGGACGTAGGGGGGTGCGGGCACGTGGAGCAGCGCGAAGCCCACGGCCGCCCCCAGCAGGGTGCCCACCACGCGGAAGAGGGCCCGCTCCAGGAGCACCCCGCGGGAGGCCTGGGCCACCACCCACACCGGCATGGCCGCCCAGTAGGCGTTCTGCACATGCACCAGCGTGGCGATGGTGAAGGCGACCCAGGCGGAGAGGGCCAGCACCAGCCCCCGCGACACCACGGCGCGGTCGAGGAAGGAAACCTTCACAGGGTTCCCTTCACCAGCTCCCGTTCCAGGCTCTGCAGCCGCTTGAGGCGCGCGAAGAGGCCCGGCTGAGTGGCCAGAACCTCGGGCGTGTCCAGCTGGACCGCACGGCCCTCCTCCAGCACCAGCACCCGGGTGCAGGTCTCCGCCACGAACACCCGGTGCGTGGCCAGCACCAGCGTGGACTTGCCGAGGAAGGCGCGGAGGTTCTCGAGGATGCGGCTCTCGGTCTCCGCGTCCACCGCCGACAGGGCGTCATCCAGGAGGAGCAGGCGGGGGCGGCGCAGGAGGGCGCGGGCCAGGGCCGTCCGCTGGCGCTCGCCGCCGCTGAGGGCCACGCCCCGCTCGCCCACCACCGTGTCCAGCCCCTGGGGCAGGCGGTGGATGAGGTCATCCATGGCCACGACGCGGGCGATCTCCCAGATCTCCTCCTCGGTGGCCTCGGGGCGCCCCATGGCCAGGTTCATGCGCAGCGTGTCCGAGAAGAGGAAGGCTTCCTGGGGCACCCAGCCCAGGCCGGCCCAGTGGCGACGCAGGGTGGCATCCGACAGGGACTCCCCGTCCACGAGCAGGCGCCCCGCCTGGGGAGCGCGCAGGCCCGCCAGCATCTGCAGCAGCAGGGTCTTGCCCGAGCCGATGCCGCCCACCACGGCCAGGCTGTCGCCCGGCGCCAGGGTGAGATCCAGGGGGCCCAGGCCGCGGCCGGTCTCGAAGCGGTGGCTGGCGCCATCCAGGACCAGCGCGGCGGGAACCTCCGGCAGCGCGATGGCCTCGGCGGGCGGCAGGGAGGTTTCCGGGCTGCGCAGCAGCTGGTCCAGCCGCTCCTGGCCGGCCCTGGCCCGCTGGAACAGGTTGGCCGACCAGCCCAGGCTCATCATCGGCCAGGCCAGGGCCACCAGGAAGCCCGTGAAGGCGGTGAGGTCGCCCAGGTTGAGGACGCCCCGCACCACCAGGCTGCCGCCGTAGGCCACCAGCACCAGGGCCGACACGCCGCTGATGAAGGCGGACAGGGGCGCGTAGGCACTGAAGATCACCGACTGCTTCATGCTGAGGGAGGCGTGGCGACGGCTGAGCTCGCTGAACTGGGCCACCCGGATCCGCTCCAGGCCGAAGGCCTGCACCACGCGCTCGCCGCTGATGGTCTCGTGGCTGTGAGTGGTGAGGGCCGAGAAGGCCAGCTGCAGCTTCTGCTGCACCACGTGGCTCCATTTCCCGATGACGTAGTAGCCCATGGCCAGGAAGGAGAAGGGCAGCATGACCGCGACGGTGAGCTTCCAGCTCGTGCTGAACATCAGGCCCAGCGTCACCGGCAGGATCGAGAGCACCTGGAGGAAGCTCATGAGCCCCGGCCCCGTGGCCATGCGCACCGTGCCCACGTCGTCGCCCAGGCGGGACATGAGGTCGCCCACCCGCTGCCGCTCGTAGAAGGCGAAGGGGCGCGACAGCAGGAACGTGTAGAGGGACTCGCGCTGCTCCCGCTCCACGTCGCGGCTGAGGCCGATGAGCGTGTTGCGCATGAGGTAGCGGCCAATCCCCGCCGCCGCCGTGAAGGCCAGCATCCACGCCAGGAAGACCCGCGAGCCATGCCAGTCCTGGCGCTCCAGGGCGTGCACCGCCCGGCCGGACCAGTAAGGCACCACGGAGGCGGCCACGCTGCACCAGACCGTGGCTGCCAAACCCCAGTAGAGGGTCCGCCGGTGGCGATTCATCAGCGGCCACCACCAGAACAGCTTGGATTCCGAAAGATCCGCCACGAGGCCTCCGCCAATCAGAGTAGCAACAGCCATCGTCCGGTGGTGTCCCCTGGCGGTGTCGCCTGGCAGGGTCCCTTGGCAGAGCCCTGGGCACCCGGGCATGCTGGATGAAACTTCCTCGAGCCCCCAGCCATGCGGAATCGCCTTGCCGCCCTGACCTTGGTCTTCCTCTCCGCCCTCGCTCCGGCCTGGGGCCAGATGGTCGAGGAGTCCCTGCCCCGGGATCCCGGGCCCCTGGACTTCATCCGCGGCGACAGCTACGAGCAGTGGATCCTCCAGTCCCTGGCCGGCGACTCGCTCGTGGGCCTAGGGTCCGAGGGACAGGCCGTGCCCAGGCTGGCCGCCTCCTGGAAGATCCAGAGGGACGGGCTGATCACCTTCACCCTGCGCGACGACGCGCGATTCACCGACGGCAGCCTGGTGACGCCGGACGACGTGCTCTGGACCTTCTCCGAGATCCGCCGCGACCCCTCCGCCAGCGCCACCAAGCGGGCGATTCTCGACGGCGCGGTGACCGGACAGCAGGACGGCCGGATCTGGATCCGCTCACCCAAGCCCCCCGGTCGCCTGCTGCTGGAGCTGGCCCGGGTGCCCGTGGCCCAGAAGGGCCATCCCGAGCGCGGCTCCGGCCCCTTCCGCTTCCAGAAGGATCCCGCGGCCTGGACCTTCTACCGCCGGGACCACTTCCTGAAGCCACGCATCGACGGCATCCGGTTCCGCCTGCTGCCCGACCCGACCGCCGTGCTCCAGGCCCTCCAGAAAGGCTGGCTCACCATCGGCGCCCCGCCGGCCCGGCCCCTGCCGCCGCCCACCTCCCATCGCGTGGTCGTCCAGCCCATGAACGCCCAGCTGGTGGTCTGGAGCCACGCCGGAACGGGGCCCCTGCAGCTCCTGGAGCGCTGGCGCCAGGACGCCTTCCCGCCCGGCCTGCTGGGGCAAAACGCCAGGCCCAGCCGCGGCCTGTGGCCCGAGAGCCTGGGCTTCGATCCCCAGGCCATCGACAGTCCGGCTGATCCGCCCAAGCCCCCGGGCCGGCTGAAGCTGCTCTATGCCGCAGGCGAGGCGTCCACCGAGAACCTGCTGCTGGCGCTGCGGGACCGGGCCCGGAAGGACGGCTTCGACCTCCAGCTGATGCCCCTGGAGCAGGCCATCCTGGTGGACCGGCTCCGCAAGGGCGAGTTCGAACTGGCCTGTTCCGTGGTGGTCTTCGAGCCTCATCCCTGGGCCGTCCTGGAATACCTCGAACCCAGGGGCCCCATGAACGTCACCGGCTGGTCCGACCCCCAGGTCGCCTCGCTGGCCGCCGGGCTCCGGCAGGCGGGCGATCTCGGCTGGCGGGAACTCCAGGGTGTCTGGGCCAAGCATCCGGCGGCGCTGCCCATCCTCGACTTCCAGAGCGTGGTCTGGGTGGACAAGCGCCTCGCCGTGACGCCCAGCCCCCTGGGTCTGTACCTGGCCACGCCGGGGGCCGCGGGCTGGCGCTGGAACCGGTGAGGCGGGCCAGCCTGCAGGGCCTGGCCGTCTGGGGCCTCGCCCTGGCCCTGGCCTGGAGCCTGCCCGGCGCCCTCTGGCGGCCGGTTCCGCCCCCGTCTTTTCCGGTTCACGCCCTGCTTCCGGCGGCCCTCGCCCTGGGCGCCCTGGCCATCGCGGCGCCGGTGCTGGCCTGGCTTGGCGGGCCCACCCTGGCGGTCCGGAGCTCCCTGGCCCTGCTGGAAGCCCCACCTGATTTGCTCTGGGCCGGCACCTTGCTCGCCCTCTGGCCCGCGGCCTGGGGCCCGCCGGGCCCGGGCGGCTGGCTCGCGGCCTTCCTCCTGGCCGCCCTCCCTGGCGAGGTCCGGTGGCTGGCGACGGCGCTTCCCGGCGAGGTGCCCTTCCCCGCCGCCTGGGGCCGGGCGGTGACGCTCCGGGCACGGCGGCTCGCTCTCGCACGCCTCACGGGCCGCTGGATCGCGGCGCGGCTTCCCATCTGGCTCACGGCCTCGATGGTCCTGGAACGGATGCTGGGCGTGCCGGGTCTCGGCATGGACTGGATGGATCGCGTGGCCGGTCGGGATCGCGCCGGACTTTCCGCCTGGGTGGCGGCGCTGGCCCTGCTCTGGCTGCTGTCCAGATGGATGGATCCGGAGGCCGCGCCGTGAAATGGCGCCTCGCCTTCCTTCTGGCACTGGCCCTCCCGGACCTGCCCCTCGACCCGTTCCACGGGGGGCTCCCCGCCTCGCCCGGCCATCCCTTGGGGGTGGACGACCTGGGGCGGGATGCCCTGCTGCGCCTGCTGCTGGCGGGTTCCCGCAGCGTGGGATTCGCCAGCGCCTGCGCCCTGCTGGGGCTGGGGGCCGCGCTGCTGCTCGCCTGGCACGGCCGGCGCTGGTCGGGCGCGGCATCCGCCCTGCGCAGCCTGCCGCCGGTGCTCTTCCTGCTTCCCCTGGCCGCGGCCGCCGGAGGCCTCGGCATCGCGGCCCTCTTCCTGCTGCTGGGCCTGCTGCTGGCCCCCCACCTGGAGCCTCCCCTGCGCGTCAAGCTCGACGCCTTCCGCCATTCGCCGGCCAGGGCCGCAGAGCGGACCCTGGGCGCCACGCCGGCCTCCACTCTCCGCCGCTGGTCTCCCTGGGCCCTGGATCAGGCTGCGGGCCTCTTCCCCAGCGCCTGGCTCGGGGCCCTGTGGGGCGAGGCCACCCTGTCCACCCTCGGCCTGGGCCCCGGTCCCGACCACGACAGCCTGGGGCGCCTGTTGCTGGAACAGCTCCCCCGTCTCGCCACGGACCCCACTCCCCTCGGCTGGGCTGCGCTGGCTCTGGTGCTGGGCCTGGCCTGGGCGTCCGTGCCCCGGCGGGCGAGCCTCTGAGGCGGTCTCCCTTCTCAGCCCAGCTTGGCCTGCATGATGTCCAGGATCTCCCCATCGGCGCAGGCCATGCCCTGCTGGGCCAGGCGGCCCAAATGGGCCAGGGAGGCCTCGCCGGTGGCGCCCACGATGCCATCCGTTCCGGGAATGCCGAAGCCCGCCAGGGCCAGTTCCGCCGAACGGAACGCCGCCTCCGCGCCGGTCATGGCCTTCATGGCGCAGCCGATCTTGGCCCCATCGCAGATGAGCCCCGCCAGGTTGCCCACCATGTTGTGGATGGCCAGCTCCATCTGGGGGATGCCGCCACCGCCCAGGTGCACCAGGCCCACGGCGATGCCGATGCCGGCCGCATTGGAGGCCCCGCACACCGCCGATAGCGTCCCCAGGCGGTGGGTGGTGGCCGTGGTCAGGAGGCAGGCCAGGGCCAGGGCCTCCTCGATGCGGGCCTCCTCGTACCCCTTGCGCCGGGCCCACAGACCCAGGGCGACAGACACGGTGATGCCCTTGTTGCCGGAGCCGGCCAGGGACATGACCGTGAGCGGCTCGCCGGACATGCGGCCCAGCACACCGGAGCTCACCAGGCGCGGGATGCGGAGCCAGGGCTCGCCGTCGGGCCCGGGCACGAAGCCCGGCGGGAGGTGGTTGACGCTGTGCTCGGCCATGGCGAGGTTGAGGGCCAGGCCCTCGCGCAGGCGCACCCGGTCCGCCTCGGTGATCGTTCCCGCCAGAGCCACCAATTGCGCCAGGGATCTGGTCCCGACCTGCTCCCGGATGCGGTCTCCCGCGTCCGGGTCCACCTGGGCCGCGGCGAGGGGCACCGCCACGCCATCCGTCTCCAGGCGGGTCAGGCGGGTGTGCTCCTGCTCCAGCACCGCCCGCCCCACGCCCCCTTCGCAGGCCACGGTGCAGTCAATGTAGAGCTCCGTGCGGGAGGCGTCCACCTCCACGTGGAGCGCGCCGCGGTCCAGCAGCCGTCCAGCCTGCTCGAGCGCTTCGGGCGTGACGGTTTCAAACATCTGCAGCGCCGGCGAGGGGTCCGGAAGCACGGCCCCCAGGGCGAGCGCCCAGAGCACCCCGGTGCGCCCGCCGCTGTTGGGAATGCCCACGGCATGGCAGTTCTTGTAGGTGCGCACATCAAGCACCAGCCGGGCCATGCGCGGCTCGCCGCGCCCCTGGCGGGCCGCCAGGCAGGCGGCGTAGGCCACCGCCGCGGGCTCCGTGCAGCCCAGGGCCGGCTTCCATTCGGCGGACAGGTACTCGGTCAGATCCATGGACAACCTCGCGGCCCCCATTCTGGCCGCAAGACCGCATGTCCCCGGTCACAGGCGGCGGAGGAACGGCTTCCGGGAGAAAAGCTATTTCGCCACCAATTTCGCCGATGGCGGTGATTGCGCCTCGGATGCTTCCCGCATGGGCCGTCCTCAGGCCGCTTCCGGCTTTGCCGGAAGTCATGGGGGCGCCAGGGCCTCACCTCCCCAGAAGGTCGCGACCCTGGCGCCCCCATAGAGCCCATGCTGCAGCGAGGCGGCAATCTGCTTTTCATCGACGGAATCATCGAAATCGGTGGCGGAATAATCCTTTCGAGCGGCTTCCCCCACGCCGGGGACTCGACTCGTATTAGGCTACGACCCATGACCTCGCTGATCGGACATCCCCTCCCCGCCTTCTCCCTCCAGGACGACCAGGGCGCCACGGTCACGGCCGCGGACCTCAAGGGCCGCTGGACCGTGCTCTACGCCTACCCCAAGGACAGCACCCCCGGCTGCACCACGGAGGCCTGCGACCTCCGCGACAGCTGGACCCGCATGCAGGCCCTGGGCGCCCAGGTCTACGGCCTCAGCCGCGACAGCCTCAAGAGCCACCAGAACTTCATCACCAAGCAGAGCCTCCCCTTCCGCCTGCTCTCCGACCCCGACTGCGCCCTTCTCAAGCCACTCGGCGCCTTCGGCAAGAAGATGATGTACGGCAAGGAAGTGGAAGGCATCATCCGCAGCACCTTCCTCATCGACCCCAAGGGCGTCGTCCGCCACGTCTGGCCCAAGGTGAGCGTGAAGGGGCATGTGCAGGAGGTGCTGGACGTGCTCGAGAAGCTGAAAAGCTGAGACAGGATTAACAGGATTAAGTGCTTGATTAACAGTACTAAAAAAAGCGATCTCGTTTTTTAAATTCCGTTAATCCGTCTTTCCATCCTGTTAATCCTGTCCCCACCCTTCGAACGGCCGACCCTCACCCCGCCATGATGCTGAAGCCGCCGTCCACGTAGAGCACCTGGCCGGTGATGCCGCGGCCCATGTCGCTGACGAGGAACACGCCGGCATCGCCCACTTCCAGCTGGTCCGTGTCGCGCTGCAGCGGGGTGTGGGAGCGGTGGGCCTTCAGCTTGGAGCCGATGCCGGGAATGGCCGAGGAGGCCAGGGTCTTGATGGGGCCGGCGGAGATGGCGTTCACGCGGATGCCCTGAGGCCCCAGATCCGCGGCCAGGTAGCGCACGGTGGATTCCAGAGCGGCCTTGGCTACGCCCATCACGTTGTATCCGGGCACCACCCGCTCACCGCCCAGGTAGCTGAGGGTCACGATGGAGCCGCCCTCGGCCATGAGGGGCTGGGCCGCGTTGCAGACCGCCGCCAGGGAGTAGGCGCTGATGTCGTGGGCTACGCGGAAGTCCTCGCGGCTGGTCTCCACGAAGCGGCCTTCCAGGGCCTGCCGGGGGGCGTAGGCCACCGCGTGCACCAGGAAGTCGAGCTTGCCCCACTTCTTGCGGATCTCGTCGAAGGCCATGACGATCTGGCTGTCGCTGCCCACGTCCATGGGCAGCAGCAGGGGATTCTTCAGCTCCGCCGCCAGCTCGCGGACGTTCTCGCCCAGGCGCTCGTTCTGGTAGGTCAGGCAGAGCTGGGCGCCGGCCTCGGCCACCTTCTGGGTGATGCCCCAGGCGATGGACCGCTTGTTCGCCACGCCGATGATCAGGCCCCGCTTCCCTTCCAACAATCCGCCCTTGGCGCTCATGCGATCTCCTCCAGAGCCATGTGCAAACAATCACTTAGCATAGCCGAACCCGCGCCGCCACGCTATACCCGAGGTCAGGACGGGGCCTTCAGAATCCTGCCAGCAGGAGGTCGATGGCCCGGAGAACCTCGTTCCGCGCGTCAGGAAGATCCCCGCACGGAACCCCCAGCTCCCTTCGGGGAATGCCCGCCAGCTCCGGGACCATGGCCACCAGGGAGGCACCTTGGAACCGCATCACCGGGGTCAACCGGGAAATGGCCTGCACCCCGGCGGCTTCGGCCCGGTACAGCGGCACCACCAGCCGGGTACCGAGTTCCGAGAACAGCTTCGATTGCACGTCCAGCAGGTAGGGGACCGCGGCGTTCGTCCGGGGATTAGGGTTCTTGAAGACCGTGCACACCGCCATCAGAAGGTCCGGACTCCATCGCTGAACACCCCCTGGGCCTCGATCCGCCGGTTGTAAGCCTCGATCGCCACCCGGTTCTCCTCCGCCCAGCGCTCCGCCTGCCGGGCCTTCACTGCATAGGCGATGGCTTCCTCAGCCACACCCGAAAGGTTGAGCCCCAGATCCCGGGCTTCCTTCAGCAAATCGCTGTCCAGGCTGAGGTTGACCGCCTTCTTGGATGCCATGGACCCTCCCGATACGCATTGAATATGCGCATCATCCATGCATCCGTCAACCGAATCCTGCCTGTCCGCTTTCAATCCTGTTACTCATGTCTTCGCGTTCGCTTGAAGGATGCCCGTGCCCCTCCCCGTCCCCATCGCCCTTGTGTTCCTGGCCCAGCCCGCGGCGCCCTCTTTTCGGGCCGACCTGGATGCCGGGCGCTACCTCAAGGTGCTCGCAGACGCCGAGGCCCGCCTGCGCCAGGACCCGAATGATGCCGCGGCCTGGGCGGCCAAGTCCCAGGCCCTCTCCAGCCTTCAGCGCTTCGCCGAGGCCCACTCGGCCGCGGACCGGGCCCTGGCCTTGAATCCCCGCCTGGCGGACGCCCTCCTGGCCCGGGGTCTGGCCCGGGCGGGCGAGGCCATCCGCCAGCGGGACTTCGGCAGCCTGCGCGGCGCCCTGGACGCCATGGACGACCTGCGCGCCGCCACGGAGGCCGATCCCACGCTGGCCCCCGCCTGGATGAGCCTGGGTCTGGCCTACGAGATGCTGCCGGGCATTCTGGGCGGCTCCACCCGAAAGGCCCTGCGCTGTGCCGACCAGCTCCGCCGCGTGGCTCCGGCCCGAGGGGACCTTCTCCAGGCCCTGGTCCTGGTCGAAGAAAACAAGTGGTGGGAGGCCCAGCCGTACTTCGGTCGCGCCCTGACACAGGCGCCCCAGGATCCCGAAGTGGTGGGCCAGTGGCTCGATGCCTTGGACCGCCGCCCCGCCAAGAAGGCCCTGGGTGAAGCCGGGAAGAACGCCCGCCTGCTCGCCGAGGCCGCCCGCCTGCTGCCCGGCGTGCGCACCCGCGCCCGGGGCGTGGCCGCCGTCAGCGACGCCTACCTGCACGGCGGCCGCCCCGACCTCGCCTGGCAGGTGGTCCAGGACCACCTCGCCCAGGTGGACGCCCCCAGCCTCCTGCGCCTGCAGCTGGGCAAGGTGGCCGCCGTCAGCGGCCTCCACCGCCCCGAAGGCCTGGCCGCCCTCGACCAGGTCCTCCGCGAGCCCCTCGAAGGCGGCGCCGCCGGCACCCCCGGCGCCTGGTGGCGCAAAGGCCAGATCCTCCGCGACCTGGGAAGGAAAGATGAAGCCCGCAAGGCCGCCCAGGAAACCCTGAAGCTCGATCCGAAGCATCGGGGGGCGAGGGACCTGATGGACGCGTTGGAGCAGGGGGACTGACCCATCGCGTCAGTTTCTTGACCTTCGGCCCAGCGGAGAGAGTCATGGGTGCTGAGTTGGGGGTCCTGAGGCCCTGTTCACACAAGGGTTCGGATTCCGGTTGGCCCGTTGGCACGGAGGTTGATACCTTAAGCGCGGCAATCGCCCATAGGAGAACTCCATGAAGAGCCAGAAGGGCTTCACCCTCATCGAACTGCTGCTCGTGCTCGCCATCATCGGCATCATCAGCGCCATCGCCATCCCGGCCCTGCTCGGCCAGCGCGCCCGCGCCCGCGACAAGAGCGCCCAGGAGAACTGCTCCGCCATCATCGGCGACTTCATCTCCGCCTACGACAAGGCTCGTGAGGAAGGCACTGATGTCTCCACCGTGTCCACCTTCACCACCAACATCGTCGGAACTGACGCTGCCACCACGAAGATCAATGCCCTCTGGGTGTCCAAGAACCCCTGGAACACCACTGGTGCCCTCCCCGCCTACAACCAGACGATTGTCTCGGAAACCGCTGTCGACGGAACCGCTACGCGCACAGCCGCTACCGCCACCAACCAGGGCCAGGTCCAGATCGGCTACCTGCCCCCCGATGGCACCGCCACCCCCGCCATCCCCGGCACCCTGGTGACCGCCGTGTACCTCTACAATTCCTTCACCGATGCCGCTGGTACCGCCACCCACGTGTTCTACAAGGTCAGCAACCTGGAGTAATCCAGCCTGACCTCCGAAACCGGGCCCCGAACGGGGCCCGGTTTTCGTTTGAACCGCGCCCTCCTTACACTTATTCCTGGGAACCGATCGATGAACAGCGAGCACATGAAGACCGCCCTGCCCATCCTGCTGCTGGTCAGCCTGCTCCTCCTGCTGGGTTGGAGCATTCTTTTCGGTTTCTATCTGAACCGCATCGGCAGCCAGGGACGGGCTTCTGTCTTCCGACTGCTCCGGACCTTCCGTTGGGCCGGCCCTCTGACTGTGCTGATCTCGGCGATTCTGCTGCATGGCCCCCTGGCCTGGGCCTTCGCCGAAGCGACCTTCGGCAAGGCCGAAGCTCAGCGTGCGCTTGCCATGGACTACTTCTCGGGGAGGGGACTGCTTCCACAGGACCGCATCCAGGCAAGGGCCTGGTTGACCCGGGCAGCCAGCCAGGGTGACCGGGAAGCTGAGTTCACCCTGGCTCAGATGTGGTATGGGGGGACGGGCGGCCCCTCGGATCCCATTGCTGCCCTTCGATGGGCGCGCGCTGCAGCGGCTCAAGGCCATCCGTTGGCGATGCTCCTGGTTGGAGAGATCCTGACTGTTCGCCCCGGCCTTGCCGAACCCGGCGAATCAGCACAACAAACCTATGCGCAGGCCCGAACTTTCATTCAACGGGAGGCGCAGCTGGGGAATACCAATGCGATCTTCGCTTTCGGGCGGATGCTTTCAGAGGGTCTGGGTGGATCTGCCGATCCCGTGGAAGGCTACCGTTGGCTGTTGAAGGCCAAGGCCCAAGGGTTGGACCCCTTCCAGCAGATCTACGTGCAATCCATGGGGCAGAGACTAAATCAACAGCAGAGACGCGCCGTCATGGAGCGCCAGGACTAATGAACCCCTGTCACCCCGGGGTCAGTGGAGGCGTTTCAGTTCCTGACCGGCTTGGTTGGTTTGAAAAGCGGTTGCCCCACCCAGGGTGGTGTCCGTGACCGTCAAGGTGTAGGTGAGACCGCTGGCATCCACCACAAGGGTGTAGTCCATCTTGCTGTTGCCTTGGGGCACGAACGTGGGGAGGAGGGCGGGACCGGTGGTAGCTTTGCCATCCGCCGTCCAATCATAGGTACCCTCCACAGCATAGAGACCCGTTTCGGCCCTGCGGTTCTCAAGAATCATCTGGAGGGTCTTGGCGTTGGACATGGCATCGCCGATGACCCGGGCCCGGCGCCGCTGCCCCAGGTAGCTGGGGATGGCGATGGCGCTGATGATGCCGATGAGGGCCAGGACCAGCAGGAGCTCGACCAGGGAAAAACCGCGCGCCCGGTCGGCACGGCGGGGCGACAGGCGGGACAGCAGACCGGACATGGGGACCTCCAGGATGTTCAGGTAAGCATGCAAGGCGCGTGCGGAACGGCGCCCGCTCAGTCTTTCCCGAACACGTTGGCCAGGTTGAAGATGGGCATATACATGGCGATGACGATGAAGCCGATGATGCCGCCGAGCATGGCGATCATGACGGGTTCCATGAGGCTGGTGAGGTTGGCCACGGCGTTGTCCACCTCGTCCTCGTAGAAGTCCGCCACCTTGGAGAGCATGGCGTCCAGGGCGCCCGTGGCCTCACCCACGCCCACCATCTGCACCACCATGGGCGGGAAGACCTTGGTTTCCGCCAGCGGAGTGGCGATGTTGCGGCCCTGTTCCACGGCGTCCTTGGATTTCAGGATGGCGTTCTGAATGACCATGTTGCCGGCGGTGCGGGCCGTGATGTCCATGCCTTCGAGGATGGGCACGCCAGAGCTGATGAGGGTGCCCAGGGTGCGGCAGAACCGGGCCACGGCCACCTTGCGAAGCACGTCGCCGATGATGGGAATCTTCAGCATGAGGCTGTCAATCTGGAGCCGGCCCGCCGTCGTCTTATAGTACTGGCGCAGGCCCACCACGATGAGGGCGATGGCGATGATGATGAGCCAACTGTAGTTGATGAGGGCATTGGAGAGGGCCATGCAGACGAGGGTGGGGAATGGCAGCTTGCTGCCCAGGCCGTCATACATGGCGGAGAAGACGGGAATCACCTTCACCATGATGATGACCACCACGGCGATGGCGATGGAGATAACGGCCACCGGGTAGGTCATGGCGCCCTTCACCTTGGCCGTGAGCTTGACGGCCTTCTCGATGTAGCCCGAGAGCCGCTGGAGGATGACATCCAGGATGCCGCCGCTCTCGCCGGCGCCCACCATGTTCACGTAGAGGTCGTTGAAGGCCTTGGGGTGCTTGGAAAGGGCCGCCTGCAGGGTGAGGCCCTTCTCCACGTCCTCGCGCACGGCCTCGATGATCTTCTGGAAGCCCTTGTCCACCTGCTGGGCGCCCAGGATCTCCAGGCACTGCACCAGGGGCAGGCCCGCATCGATCATCACGCTGAACTGCCGGGTGAAGATGGCAAGATCCTTGGGCTTCACCTTGCCGAAGGACTTGGTGCCCTTGGCGGCCATGGCGCTGATGCCCGTGACTTCGATGCCGTTGCGCTTCAGGGTGGCGGCGGCGGCATCCCGGGATTCGGACACCAGGACGCCCTCCTGGGCCTCCCCCAATCGATTCTTGCCTTTCCATGCGTATGCGGGCATGCGGACCTCGGCGGACAGCTGGGAACGATGGTGCCTTCAGGATAGGCAGGAATGGATCAGTGGTGAAGAGCTAATGGGTCGCAGGGAATGGTTTAGGTGTACTTGATGTTGGGATTCCGGCCCCCCAGTGCGGGATTGCTGGTGGCGGCCGGCTGGGCCGGAGCCGCCCCGCGGCCGCCGGCCGCGCCGACGCCCACGCCCCGGTTGATGAGCTCCCGCAGCTCGTCGGCGTTCGAGGTGTACTCGAAGGCCTGCTCCTGGCTGATCTCCTTGCGGAGCACCAGGTCCGAGAGGCTCTGGTTGAAGGTCTGCATGCCGTATTTTGTTTGGCCGGACTGCATGGTGCCGTAGATCTGGTGGATCTTGTCCTCGCGGATGAGGTTCCGGATGGCGGAGTTGGGGATCATGATCTCCAGCGCCAGCGCCCGCCCCTTGCCGCCCACCTTGGGGATGAGGCTCTGGCAGATGACGCCCTCCAGCACCAGGGAGAGCTGGGCCCTCACCTGGGCCTGCTGGTGGCTGGGGAACACGTCGATGATGCGGTTGATGGTCTGCACGGTGCTGTTGGTGTGCAGGGTGGCGAAGGTGAGGTGGCCCGTCTCGGCGATGGTGAGCGCCGATTCGATGGTTTCCAGGTCGCGCAGCTCTCCCACCAGCACCACGTCGGGATCCTGGCGGAGGGCCGAGCGCAGGGCCTTCTTGAAGCTGTGGGTGTCCGCGTGGATCTCGCGCTGGTTCACCAGGGCTCGCCGGTGCTTGTGCACGTACTCCACCGGGTCCTCGATGGTGAGGATGTGGACGGGTTCCTCGGCGTTGATCTTGTCCACCATCGCGGCCAGGGTCGTGGACTTGCCGGAGCCCGTCACGCCGGTCACCAGCACCAGGCCGCGGGGCTTGTCGCAGAGGGCCTGGACCGAGGGCGGCAGGCCCAGCTGGTCGAAGCTGCGGATGTTCTCGGGGATGGTGCGGAAGACGCCCGCCGTGGCGCCCCGCTGGTTGAAGACGTTGGCGCGGAAGCGGGCCACGCCCTGGAGGCCGAAGGAGAAGTCCACCTCCAGGTCCTCCTCCAGGCGGTGCTTCTGCTGGTCGGTCATGACGCCGTAGCAGAGCCAGCGGGTCTGGGAGGCGTCCATGGGGGGCAGCTTGAGAGGCACCATGCGACCGTCGATGCGGATCTGCGGCGCCGAGTCCGTGGTGATGTGGAGGTCGGTGCCCCCGTACTCCACCATCGTCTTGAGCAGCTGCTGCAGCGGAGCTACGTAGTTGGAACCGATCTCACTCATGCCGAACCTTTCCTAGAGGACTGTCTCGCGGATGATCTCTTCGATGGTGGTGACGCCGTCGAGCACCTTGCGGCAACCGGAGCGGCGGAGGGTGATCATGCCCTCCTTCTGCCCCTGCTCGCGGAGTTCGATGGCCGAGGCGCCCGTGAGGATCATGTCCTTCAGGGTCTCCGACATCTCCAGCACCTCGTAGAGGCCGACGCGGCCCTTGTAGCCGCGCTTGTTGCAAATATCGCACCCGACAGGCTTGTAGAAGGTGATGCCCCGCTGGATCTCCTCCGGCGTGAAGCCCACCTCGCGCAGGGCCTCCTCGGGCTGATGGTGGGTGTCGACGGCCTTGCAGCTGTTGCAGAGGCGCCGCACCAGGCGCTGGGCGCAGATGATGTTCACCGAGGTGGCCACCAGGAACGGCTCCACGCCCATGTTCATGAGGCGGTTGATGGTGCTGGGGGCGTCGTTGGTGTGCAGGGTTGAAAGCACCAGGTGGCCCGTGAGCGAGGCCTTGATGGCGATCTCCGCCGTCTCGAAGTCGCGGATCTCGCCCACGAGGATGATGTTGGGATCCTGGCGGAGGAAGGAGCGCAGGGCGGCGGCGAAGTTGAGGCCGATCTGCTCCTTCATCTGCACCTGGTTGATGCCGGGGAAGTTGAACTCGACGGGATCCTCGGCCGTCAGGATGTTGGTGTCCACGGTATTGAGCTTGGCGATGGAAGAATACAGCGTGTTCGTCTTGCCCGATCCCGTGGGTCCCGTCACCAGCACCATGCCGTAGGGCTTGGAGATCTGCCGGTCCCAGCGCTCCAGGCTCTCGGGCTCGAAGCCGAGCTTGGTGAGGTCGAGCATGAGCTTGTCGCTGTCCAGCAGCCGCAGCACGATCTTCTCGCCGAAGAGGGTGGGCAGGATGCTCACGCGGTAGTCGATGACCTTCTGCCGGCCGCCCATGTTCACGCGCAGCTTGATGCGGCCGTCCTGGGGCAGGCGCTTCTCGGCGATGTTGAGCTTGGCCAGGATCTTCACGCGGGAGGTGAGGGGGTCCCTCAGCTTGAGGTTCGGCCGCATCACCTCCTGGAGGATGCCGTCGATGCGGAAGCGGATGCGGTAGTTCTTCTCGTAGGGCTCGACGTGGATGTCCGAGGCGCCGCGCTTGATGGCGTCGATGAGCACCATGTTCACGAGCTTCACCACCGGGGCATCCTCGCTGCCCTTCTTCAGGGCGCCGACGTTGATGCTCTCTTCGTCGTCGTCCGTGGCTTCGTACTCGGCGTCGGCGTCCAGCTCCTGCTCCAGGTCCTGGAGGTCGAATTGCTCGTCCTGCTCATTGAATGGATTCGAAGGGCCGGTGTCGGTGGGACCGGCCGCCGCCGCGCCGCCCATGGTGGTCCGCGCGCCCTGGGCATCCGCCAGGCGCAGGCCGCTGGAGCCCCCGTAGTACTTCTCGACGGCCCGCACCAGGCCCATCTCGCTGGAGACGACGGGATCCACGTTGTAGCCGGTGTGGAACCGCACGTCATCCATGGCGAAGATGTCCGTGGGATCGGACATGGCCAGGGTCAGGACATTGCCGGTGCGCTGCAGGGGCAGCACCTTGTGACGCTGGGCCAGGTCCTTCGGGATCAGCGCGATGACAGCGGGATCGATGGGCGGCCACTGCTCCAGGTCCGCTGCGGGGACGCCGTACTGCATGCCCAGGAAGCTGACGATGTCCTGGTCCGAGCAGTAGCCCTGGCGCACGACGATGCTGCCCAGCTTGCCGCCTTCCCGGCGCTGGATCCTGATCACTTCTTCCAACTGGGCATCCGTGAGGAGCTGAGCTTTGACGAGCATTTCCCCTAGCTTGCTGACCACTGGCTGCCTCCGGGTGGGGTGATGCGATGGTAACACCTCCCGGAGGTATCCCACGCCCGGCCCATTGTATGCTTTCGCCATGCCTGCCCCAGGGACTCCGCCCCAGCGTCTGATGCTGGCCCGGCAATTGATCCGGGAGAAAGGCCTATCCAGGACGGACCTGGCCCTGCTGGAGGACATCCTGCGGGAAGGGGCCGGAGACCTGGATCCCCTGCTGGAAGCGCCTTCCGGTGAGCCTGCCAGCAGCGAGGAGTCCCCGGCCCAGGCCAACCTGCGACGCAACCTCGGACTCTTCCTGGCCTTTCTGCACCAGTTCTCGCCCCGCCGCCTCGGCGAAGCCCGGGTCGCCATGGGGCTGGTTCTGCAGCACAGCCTCGGGCGGCTGGCCCACCTGACCGGCACCGCCCATCGGGAGCTGATGGTGGAACACGACCAGCCGGCGTGGGTGGGCCTGCTGCTTGATCTCCTGGCCTCGCTCCGGACCATGGCCGCCCCGCCCGGAGAGGAAGCCGGAACCCTTCAGGCCTTGTGGGCGGCCTTCCTGGAAGATCACCGCGATTCCTTCCGCCAGATCCTGACCGCGCTCCAGACCTGCAAGGACGGACCAGAGGCCGTGGCGCGGCTGAACGCCCAGATGAAGGTGGTGAACCGGGCCATCCAGGGCCAGGGCCGGCTTGAGGAGTCCCTGGCCCGGCTGGCGGAGCACCTGGAAGCCTGCATCCCTCCGGAGTTCCATGCCCGCGTGGAGCCCCTGCTGCTGCTGCAGCACGTGGTGTCCAACCTGCGCCTGGGCCTGATGCGGCCCATGGATCGGGGCATCCATTGGCCTGCGGTGGAGCAGGTGCGAGGAAGCCTGCGCTGGCTCTGGGACCACCTGGGCTGGGTGCTGCCCCGCATGGACGCCGAGCTGTTCAGGGACCGCACCCCGGTCGAGCTGCGGCAGCTGCTCCGGGATCTCCGTGCCGGGGATCCGGCCCTCTTCTCCGTGGTGGCCCGGGCCATGGCCAGCCACATCTCCCTCCTGGGGTTGATGGAGTCCCTGGAACCTTCGGCCGGAGCCGGCGCCCAGGAGATCTACGCGTCCGTGCCCACCTTTCTGGTCATCGAATCCGAGCTGGGGCGGGTGGCGGAACGCGCCTACGACCCTGGCCGGGCCGCCCTGGTGAACCCCGACCGGCCCGAGGCCCCCCGGCTCCGGGCCTACCTCCGCCAGGCCGTGCTGAGCCTGCGCCAGGACCAGGGGACCCTGCGGAGCCTCCTGCAGCAGGCCCTGGCCGGGGCCGACGCCGAGCAGGTGGCCCACGCTCAGGACAGCCTGCGCGGCCTGCTCCTCAATCACCAGAAGCAGCTCATGGGCGAGCTCGTGGGCCTGTTCTCTCCTGACGTGCAGCAGCGCCTGTTCCCGGACTCCCCCAGCCTGATGGAAGAGGGGGATCGCCTCCGGCTACGCATCCAGCGGCTCTGGGAGCAGGTCCCGCCCATCCACACCCACCTCCTCCTGAGCCTGGAGCTCCAGGACTGGCCCCGGCTCGCCCTCGGGCTCGCCCAGGCCTACCGCCACCTGCTGGCCTTCCGCCGCAGTCCGGAGTTCCCGCTGATGAGGCGGCCCGACCGCGAGGAGGCCGAACGGCTCATCGCGGACCTGGGCCAGCTGCTGGAATCCCCGGAGGAGGTCCACCAGGCCCTCCGTGACGCCATGGACGTGCTGGGCGAGCTGCTGCGATTCCTGGAGCTGTTCCTGCTCCGGATCAACGCCCGGGTGCCCCTCATCCGGCAGGACCTGGAAGTGGCCCAGGAAGCCCTGCAGCTCATCGCCAGCCTGAGGGGAAGCCCGGCGGGACCCGAGCGCGCCCGCCTTTCCCACAAGCTGATCCAGAGCACCAAGCGCCTCGGCGTGCGCGACGCCCAGGCCGTGGTCCTTCTCAAGCGCTGGATCCGCGCCGAGCGCGGGCAGCGGGAAGGCTCGCTTCCCGTCCTGGAGCCGCTCGCCGCCCACCTCGGCCAACTCGCCATGAGACTCGAAGCCGCGCTGGGCTGACCGCCCGCGAACGACCCGACCCCCCACCTCCCCGGAGCCCCATGCACCACATCCACTGGCTGGAACCGCAACCGTCCACGGCCGGTCATGCGTTGCGAGCGGCCCTGGAGGCCTGGGGCCACGACGTGGTGCCGGGGCCGGGCCCCGGTTCGCTGGTGCTGGTGGCGGAACGGCCCGATCCGCGGCTGATTCCGGCGGAAGGATCGGAAATCCTGTGGTGGGTCCAGGAGGCGGAGGCGGAGGAGATCAGCGCCGTGCTGGAACAGCGGCCGGGCTGGGTGATGCGCCAGGACCGCCCTCTCGAGGCGGCCCGGGAGGCGCTCCGGCACCTGCGGCAGCGGGACCTCGGCAGCGAGGGATGGCTGCGCCAGATGCTCCATCTGGCCTCCCTGGACGAGCTGCTGAAGCTCATGCTGACCCGCGCCATCCGGCAATCCCGGGCGAAGGGCGGCGCGATCTGGCTCCGCAAGGAGAACCGGTTCTACCAGCGGGCCGGCGACGGGTCCTTCCCGGAGGCCCCCCTGCCCCGCCACGAGGCCCTGGACCTGGTTCGCCGGGGCGAGGCCTTCCTCCTGGCCGCCTCGGAGCAACTGGGCCTCCTGCGCCTGCTGAACCCTCTCGAGCCACCCGAGCGCTTCCTCCTGGGCTTCGAGGACGTGGAGCCCCTGCTGCTCAACGCCTGGCGCCTGGAAGAGAGCAAGGCCCTGTCCTTCAAGGACGACCTCACCGTGGCCCAGAATCGCCGGTGCCTGGAGACGGAGCTGCCCCAGACGGTGCGCGAAGCCGCCGCCAAGGGGGAATCCGTGGCCCTGGTGTTCATCGACGTGGACGACCTCAAGCAGGTGAACAGCCAGTACGGCCACCCCGCGGGAAGCATCGTGCTCGAGGCCGTCGCCCGGACCGCCCAACGTCTCTGCCGCGCCCATGACCGCCTCTACCGCTATGGGGGGGACGAGTTCTGCCTCATCATGCCCAGTACCCGCTCCCTGGGGGCTCAGAAGCTGGCGGAGCGCCTCATCGAAGTCACCCTGGGCCAGCCCGTCGCCATCGGGAACGACCGCCTGACCATCTCTCTCAGCGCCGGCGTGGCCGCCTTCCCGGAGCACGCGGACGGGGCCGGCCACCTCATCGAACAGGCCGACCGCGCCCTCCTGCGCGCCAAGCGGGAAGGCAAGCGGCAGGTGGTGGTGGCAGGGTAAGGGGACAGTCCTCGGTCCTCAGTCCTCAGTTTTGCGTCAACCCACCAGAGCGGCCCGGCAGGTTCGCATCTTTTACTGAAGCCTGAGGACTGAAGCCCGAGTCCCCTACTTCCGCTTCTTCTTCCCGCCCTTCTCGGCCCCGAATACCTTGGCCAGGAAGCCTTCTTCCCCCTCCCCGGCGGGTTCGCCGTCGAGGCTCCGGCGGAGTTGCTCCAGCAACTGGCGCTGCTCGGCCGTAATGGACTTCGGCACGGCCGCCCGCAGGTGCAGATAGAGATCGCCCCGGCCGCTGCCCTGGAGCCGGGGAACGCCGGCGTTCACCAGCTTCACCACATGGTCCGCGGGAGTTCCCGCCGCCAGCTTCACCTTGTCCGCGCCGTAGGGCGTCTCGACGTCGAGCGCGCCGCCGGTCACGAGCAGGGGCCAGGACACCTCCAGCCGCTGGTGGAGATCGAACCCGTCCCGCTCGTACTTCGGATCCTGCTCCACGTCGAACACCACGTAGAGATCGCCGGTGCGGCCTCCGAAGCGTCCGGCCTCGCCCTGATTCTGGAGGCGGAGGCGCGTGCCCCGGTCCACGCCCGCGGGCACCTTGAAGCTCACCTTGGCCTTCCGATGGACCCGTCCCTCTCCGCGGCACTCGCGGCAGGGCTTCGGGATGATGCGGCCCTTGCCTTCGCAGCGGGGGCAGGGCGTGAGCATCTGGAAGAAGCCCTGGCGCATGGCCACCTGGCCCGCGCCACGGCACTGGGGGCAGGTCTCCGGACGCGTGCCCGGCTCACAGCCCGAGCCATGGCAGGTGCCGCAGGCCTCCAGGCGCGGGATGCTGAGCTCCACGCTCTCCTTACCGAAGACCGCGTCCTTGAAGCTGAGCTTCAGGTTGTACTGCAGGTCCGAACCCCGCTCTTCGCCGCTGGCCCGCCGCCGGCCGCCGCCGAAGAGGTCGCCGAACAGCCCGCCGCCGAAGAAGCTGCCGAGGATGTCCTCGAAATCCGCGAACTGGTTCGGGTCGAACTGGAACTGCTGGCCGCCGCCCCCCGCGCCGCCCAGGCCCGCGTGGCCGAACTGGTCGTACACCCGGCGCTTCTCGGGATCCGACAGCACGCTGTAGGCCTCCGCGGCCTCCTTGAATTTCTCCTCCGCCTCCTTGTTGCCCGGATTGCGGTCGGGATGCAGCTCCATGGCCAGCTTGCGGTAGGCCTTCTTCAGTTCATCCGTCCCCGCGTCCTTCGAGACGCCGAGGACTTCGTAGTAGTCACGCTTCATGCACCCATCCTGGATTCCAGGATAGCCGATGGGCCGGCCTAATTCGGCCCCGCCCCTTCATCCTCGCCATCCAGGGAGGCCATCATGGCCTCGCTGGCGGCCAGGACGGCGTCGGTCAGCAGGTTCTGGGCCTCGAGCAGCTGGCCCTCGCAGGCCCGGAGAGCCGTGGAGTCCTGCGAGGCCACGGCCTGCCGGGCGCGGGAGAGCACCTCGCGGATCATGATCTGCTGGTCTTCCGCCAGGTACTTGCCGCATTCCGCGAAGCTCTTGTCGCAGGAGAAGATCAGGCCCTCGGCGGAGGCGATGTACTTCAGCGCGTCGCGCTTCTTCACATCGGTCTCGGCGTTGGCCAGGGCCTCGCGGATCATGCGCTGGATCTCCAGTTCGGACAGGCCGGAACTGGGCCGGATGCTCATGCTCTGCTCCAGGCCGGTCATGAGATCCCGGGCCGAAACCTTCACGATGCCGTTGGAGTCGATGTCGAAGGCCACCTCGATCTGAGGCACGCCCTTGGGGAGGGGCGGCAGGTTGATGAGGTCGAACCGGCCCAGGCTCTTGTTGTGCTCGGCCAGTTCGCGCTCGCCCTGCAGCACGTGGATCTCCACCCGGCTCTGATTGTCCGTAACCGTGGTGAAGGTGCGCGCGTCCCGGGTGGGGATGGTGGCGTTGCGCTGGATGATCTTCACGAAGCCGCCGCCCTGGGTTTCGATGCCCAAGCTGAGCGGCGTGACGTCCAGCAGCACCAGGTCCTTGATGTCGCCCTTCAGGACCGCGCCCTGGATGGAGGCGCCCGTGGCCACCACTTCGTCCGGGTTGATGCTGCGGTTGGGCTCCTTGCCGAAGAAGTCCCGCACCAGGCGCTGCACCATGGGCATGCGGGTCTGCCCGCCCACGAGGATCACCTCGTCCACCTGCTTGGGCGTCTTGCCGCCCTGCTCCAGCGCGTCCTTGATGGGGACCAGCGTCTGCTCCACCAGCGCGCGGGCCATATCTTCGAGCTGGTCGCGAGTCAGGGTGGCCTCGAGGTGCTGGGGGCCGCTTGGGGCCTGGGCGATGAAGGGCAGGCGGATCTCCACCCGGTCCAGGGTGGACAGCT
The DNA here is from genome assembly GCF_022808935.1 of Geothrix sp. SG200. GTDB lineage: Bacteria > Acidobacteriota > Holophagae > Holophagales > Holophagaceae > Geothrix > Geothrix alkalitolerans. Next base: position 429,917 of record NZ_JAKZFR010000001.1, on the reverse strand, counting down.
CGCACTTGGCCTTCTCGCTGGCCTCTTTCAGCCGCTGAAGCGCCATGCGGTCGAAGGATAGGTCGATGCCCGTCTTCTCACGGAACTGCTGCACGAGCCAGTTCTGGATGGCCAGATCGATGTCCTCGCCGCCCAGGAAGGTGTCGCCGCTGGTGGCCAGCACCTCGAACACGCCGTCGTTCATCTCCATCAATGTGAAGTCGAAGGTGCCGCCGCCGAAGTCGTAGATGGCTAGGATCTGCTTCAGGCCCTTCTTGTTGAAGCCGTAGGCCAGGGCCGCCGCCGTGGGCTCGTTGATGATGCGCTGCACGTTGAGGCCGGCGATCTTGCCGGCATCCTTGGTGGCCTGGCGCTGGGCATCATCAAAGTACGCCGGGACCGTGATGACCGCGTCCATCACGTCCTCATGGAGGAAGGCTTCGGCCGCCTGCTTCAGAGATCGCAGGACGATGGCCGTGACCTCGGGCGGCGCATAGTCCCGCTCGCCCACGCGCAGCCAGGCATCCCCGTTGGGCGCGGAGACCACGGGGAAGGGCAGCCGGCCGATGGCCTCCTGGACCTTGGGGGCGTTGAACCGCTGGCCGATGAGGCGCTTGACGGCGAACAGGGTGCGCTGCGGGTTCGTGACCGCCTGGCGCTTGGCGATGTGGCCCACCAGCACGTCACCCTTGTCCGTGAAGGCCACCACCGAGGGAGTCGTGCGGCTCCCCTCCCGGTTGGGGATCACCCGCGAATCGCCACTCTCCATCACGCAGACGCAACTGTTCGTCGTACCGAGGTCAATGCCGATCAGTTTGCCTGCCATGGGTGGAACTCCCGGTGAATTGCAACTTCATGATAAATCGGATTCTTGGGTCATCCAAAGGCACGGGGCGGGCGGCCGCTAGGGCTTCCCGGAATCCTGGAGCCGATTCACCACCACGCGGGCGGGACGAAGGAGCTGTCCCTTGAGGTTGTAGCCGCGCTCGTAGACCGCGGCCACCGCGCCGTCCGGAAGGCCCGGATCACTGAAGGTGGTGAGCGCTTCGGCGTGAAGGGCGTCGTACGTGTCTCCGACTTTCAGCGGAAGCGGCTCGACGTTCATGCGGCGAAGCGCTTCCGCGAACTGCTTCTGGATCAGCTCCACGCCGGCCCGGAAGGTGTCGACATCCTGGTATGAGGCGCTGAGTCCCCGCTCGAAGTTGTCGAGGACGGGAAGCACTTCGAGGAGAATCTTCCGCTCGGCCTGCTCCACGGCCAGGGCGATGTCGCGCTGGACGCGATTGCGGAAGTTGTTGAAGTCCGCCGCCAGACGCCGGTGCTGATCCATCAGCTCGGCCTCCCGCCGGAGCATCTCCTCCATCTGCCGCTCGGCTTCGGTGAGGGCCGCCTCCAAACCCTCCCGAGAGCCGTCGAGCTCCGTGAGCTCGCCCTCCTCGAGAGATGGTGCGGGATACCCCGAGGCCACCTCGTCCGCGACGGACTGGAGATCCGCCTCCAAGGCATCGTCCAGGCTGAGATCCACCACATCCTCGGGCTCGCCGGAGGGTGGAGCGGGCAGGTCGTTGGGCTCGCGGGGAGTGCCGGTGGTCATCGCAGCAGTATACGCAGTCCGGCGGGGAACCGCGTCAGGATCCGCCCTGCCGCCGCTGGACCTGCCTGGACCACCACCGCAGGCCACCCATGACCCGGCCGTAGTCCATGCGGAGCGGCCCCACCAGGGCGAAGGTGACATAGCCCGCCGGTCCCAGCCCCACCGTGCGAACGGCGGTGGCCAGAGGCCAGCCGTCCAGATAGGGATTCTCCGACCCCAGCAGTAGCTGGATGTCCTGGGAGGCCCTGTCCGCGAAGGCATTCAGCAGGCGGGCCAGGCGGCCCTGCTCCTCGAAGGCGGCCACCAGGCCACGAAACCGGGCCACATCCTCGAATTCGGGAAGCTGGCCGAGACGCCCCAGCCCTGACACCAGCACGGGAGGGTCGCCAGCTTGCCGCTCCTCGGGCCACTGGGAGGCCAGCTCCTGAAGCCGGGTCCGGAATGTCTCCCCCTCCCGGGCCCCCGCCTGCAGGGCGTCCAGCAACTTCGACCGCATCTCCCCAAGGGTGAGGCCCGCGAACTGGGCAGTGGCGAAGTTCGCCAGCTCAGTCAGCACGGTATCGCTGTAATTCCAAGGGTTATCCATGATGCGGTGATCGACCTCGCCCAGGCTCCCCACCCAGATCGCCACCAGGCGGCCCGGTCCCACCGGCACGAACTCCAGGCGCACGAGGCGGCTCTGGGTCAGAGGCAGAGGCAGGGCCAGGCAGACCCCTCCCATCACCTCCGCCAGCGTCCGGCTGGCGTGCCGGGCCCACGACTCGGGATCCAGGTCGAGGCCATCCAGCGCCGTGGCAAGACGCCCTTCCAGCTCGGAGTCCGGGGGTTGCGCCTTCAGCCAGCGATCCACGTAGTAGCGATACGCCCGCTCCGTGGGGACCCGCCCGGCCGACGTGTGCGGCTGGGCCACCAGGGATTCGTCCTCCAGGTCCGAGAGCACGTTCCGGATGGTGGCGCTGGAGAGGGGTTCCGGGAACCGCTTGGACAGCAGGCGCGAACCCACGGGCTCGCCGGCCTCCAGGTAGGCCTCGATGAGGGTGCGCAGCACGGATTCGCCGCGGGGATTGAGGTTGGGGGTGGCCATGGTAGGTAAACTTTGCGGGCTGTCATACTATATACCCCCCCAACGGAGGTCCCATGCGCACAGCCCTGATCCGAATGTCCCTCGCCGCGGCGCTTGTCCTGGCCGTGGGATGCAACCGCAAGAGCGAAGCCGCCATCCAGGCGGACGAAGCCGCCAAGGCAGCCGAGGCCAAAGTTGCCCAGCTCGAACAGCAGCTCGCCGAGGCCAAGTCCGGCAAGGTCACCGGAGAGGACGCCGAGACCGTCAAGCAGGTGACCAAGTCCCAGGTGAAGGCCCTGGAGCGCCAGGTGGCTGACGCGAAGAAGCGCGCCGAGGCCAAGAAGCAGGAAGCCGCCATGCTGGCTTCCGCCCCCGTCGCCAAGGAGGCGCCCAAGCCCGTGGTGATCGACGTGCCCACCGGCACGAAACTCGAGATCACCCTGGCCCGCGAGCTGGCAACGGACAAAGACCAGGCCGGGGATGCCTGGGAGGGCTCGCTGGCCTCTGACGTCGTGGTGGACGGCAAGCTGGTCTGGAGCGCCGGCAGCCCCGCCCGGGGCGTCGTGACCCAGAGCGCTGCGGCGGGACGTCTCAGCAACGGCAAGGGCGCCCTGGGCATCCGTCTCACCGAGGTCGCCGGCGTCGGCATCGATACGGACACGCATGTGGTGGTGGCCACCGCCCGCGGCGAGCGCAACGCCAAGTACATCGGCGGCGGCGCGGCCCTCGGCGCCCTGGTGGGCCTGCTCTCCGACAAGAAGAACCAAGGTGACCACGCCCTCGGTGGCGCGGCCATCGGCGCCGCCGCCGGCACCGCCGTGGCCGCCGGCACCGCCGACACTGTGATCAAGATCCCAGCGAGCAAGCCCGTCGCCTTCAGCCTGACCTCGCCGGAGAAGGTGACGCTGAAGAAGTAGCTGCCGGCCATCAGCTGTCAGAAACAACAAGGAAGCGGGAGGCTCGCCTCCCGCTTCTGCTTTTACTGAGAGCTGACAGATGATGGCTGATAGCCAGTTCACGCCTCCAGCGCCTGCAGGCGCTCCGCCTCGAACGCGGCGCGCAGTGGCTCGATGATGGGCTCGAGCTGGCCGGACATGGGGGGCCCCGCTCCGTGAGCCCGGGCCCCAAGGGCCGGGCGAACGGGAGGGCGGTCCGGGGGACCGCCCGATCGCGGGCTGCCAGTCGCAGCGTACGCAGAGCCGCGTATGCGGCGAGCGCTCAGCGGCAGAGCTTCACGCCTCCAGCGCCTGCAGGCGCTCCGCCTCGAACGCGGCGCGCAGGGGCTCGATGATGGGCTCGAGCTGGCCGGACATGAAGCTGTCGATCTGGTGGATGGTGACGCCGATGCGGTGGTCGGTGACGCGGCCCTGGGGGAAGTTGTAGGTGCGGATCTTCTCGCTGCGGTCGCCGCTGCCCACCTGGGACTTGCGGAGGGCCGAGTGGGCCGCGTCCGCCTCGTCCTGGGCCTTCTGGAGCAGCCGGCTGCGCAGCACAGTCATGGCCTTGGCCATGTTCTTGATCTGGCTGCGCTCGTCCTGGCAGCTGACCACCGTGTTCGTGGGCAGGTGGGTGAGGCGCACGGCGGAGTACGTGGTGTTCACGCTCTGGCCGCCCTTGCCGCCGGAGCAGAAGGTGTCGATGCGCAGATCCTTCTGGTGGATCTCGATGTCGACCTCCTCCGCCTCGGGCATGACGGCCACAGTGGCGGCGGAGGTGTGGATGCGGCCCTGGGTCTCGGTCTTGGGGACCCGCTGCACGCGGTGGACGCCGCTCTCGAAGCGGAAGAGGCTGTAGGCGCCGTCGCCCTGGATCTCCGCAGTGGCCTCCTTGAGCCCGCCCGCATCAGCGTCGCTCTCATCCAACACGGATACCTTAAAGCCCCGGCGCTCGGCGAAGCGGATGTACATGCGGAAGAGCTCCGCGGCGAAGAGCGCCGCCTCCTCGCCGCCGGTGCCGGCGCGGACCTCGAGAATCACGTTCTTGGCGTCAGCGGGATCCTTGGGAATGAGCAGGCGCTTGATCTCGGCTTCGCCTTCGGCGATGGCCTTCTTCAGGTCGGGGATCTCCATCTCGGCCATCTCGCGGAGGTCCGCGTCCATGGTCTTGTCGCCCAGGATGGACTCGGCCTCCTCCAGCTGCTTGAGACGCGTGCGCTGGGCCTGGAAGGCCTGGACCACGGGCTCCAGCTCCGCGCGGAGCTTGGTCAGCTCCCGCAGCCGCTTGGGGTCGGACACCACGGCGGGATCCTGCAGCTGCGCCTCCACTTCCTGGAAGCGGGCATCCACGGCTTCTAGCTGGTCAAGCATGGGGCCTCCAGAGCACCGGTACGAAAAAGGGAGGGGCCGAAGATCGGCCCCTCCCTCGGAATGGTGCAGCTAGGCTTCGGTCGTCTCGACAGCGGCTTCGGGAGCGGCGGCCGGGGCTTCCTTCTTCGCGTACTTCTTGTTGAACTTCTCCACGCGGCCCTCGGTGTCCATCAGGCGCTGCTTGCCCGTGAAGAACGGGTGGCAGTTGGAGCAGATTTCCACGCGCAGCTCCTTCTTGGTGGAGCGCGTCATGAACTCGTTGCCGCAGGCGCAGTGCACCTTCACATCGTGCAGTTCGGGGTGGATTTTTTCCTTCATCTCTTCCTCCTGGGACCGACCGGATGCCCCCATGGGCGGGGTGAACGCACGCGGCTTGTCCACGCAAGATGGATAGCTTATCGCCAAATCACCCGTCCCTCAAGGAGGATTCCCCGGGCAGGGCCCGGAAACAGGCCTGGATCAGCCCTCCTGCTCCTGGGGCGTCAGCACCCAGCGCTCGGCCAGGACGCGGCGCAGCTTCAGCGCCAGCATCACGCTGACCAGCAAGGTGGCGTTGAAGCTGAGCTCCAGGGGCACTTGCCACCACCGGAAGCGGATCCGGCCCAGGAACCCCGTCTCGAGGGCGAACATGAAGGCCGTGAAGAGGACAGGTTCCAGGAGGGTCTGCCAGAGCGGGCGCTCCTGGCTGTGGCGCTCCAGGAGGAATCCCGTATAGGCCCCATAGAACAGCCGCGTGGGCTTGAACCCGTGGGCCGTGGTGAACCCGAGGGGGATCGAGAGCAGGGAGGTGAGCAGCACGGCCACGGCCGTTCTCGCCCAGGGATCGAGCCGGAGCCAGTGGCGCCGGGCCCAGAAGTAGCCGGCCCCCACGGCCAGCCCCTGGGCCGCGGCGAAGGCCACGCAGATGTACCAGCGCCAGCCTTCGAACCACATGTGGCTGCCCGTGGCGATCCCGATGATCATGCCCGCGGCCAGGGCAGTGCCCCCGCGGTGGGTGGCGTCCTGGCCCTCGCCCGCCGCCAGTTCCCCGGCCAGCAAGCCGGGGCGCTCCTTCTCGGCGAGCAGGGCCGCCATGGCCGATTCACCTTCGATGCCCCTGGCCTCGGCCTCATCCAGCAGGTGGGCCTCCAGCTCCCGCAGCAGCCTGAGGCGCCGCCAGCGGGACACTCCCCTCAGGCCAGCAGCCACTTGCGCGAGGTAGCCGTCGAGCGCGCGGGACACGGTGAGGGATCCTTCAGGCCCTCGGCCCGACGAAGGCCTGGACCATGTCCACGAACTGGTTCCACTCCTTCTTCTTGGCGGTCAGGAAGGCCTGGCCCGCGGGCTGGATGGCGTAATAGCGCCGTTCCCGCCCGTTCTCCTGGGTTTCCCAGTACGAGGTGATGAACTCGGTCGCCTCGAGCTTGTGGAGGGCCGGATACAAAGCCCCTTCCTTGAGGGTGTAGGTTCCCCCCGTTCTCTGGCGGACCGTCTCGATGATCTGGTAGCCGTACATGGGCCCCTCGCAGAGCAGCGACAGCAGCAGCAAGGGAGTGCTGCCTTTCAGGAGTTCACGATCCACTGGGACCTCCGGTTTAGGCAGGATCATTGTGCCTCGCAAAATGAGGCCAGTCAAGGCGCCCCCACAAATGTTTTCACAGGAAGGAACTTCCCACCGGCGGGGGGCAGGCGGCCCGGTCGGGAGTCGAACCGTGCGGCTGCGCCGCCTTGGCCCGCGCCGGCGCCACCGAGGCTCCGGCTCCGCCAACGAGCGGAGCTGAGGAGCGGGAGGACAGCGCTGGCCCTGTCTGTCAGACGGAGGCAGCGCCTTCGGCGGCCAACCCGCTGGTTCGAATCCAGGGAACCGCAACAAAGGCAGGGGGGCCATGCGGCCCGGTCGGGATTCGAACCGCGCCGCTTCGCGCCGCCGGCCCGCTTCGACGCGCCATCTAGGCGCGTCTCGGGCGGTCCACTCGCTGGTTCGAATCCAGGGAACCGCAACAAAGGCATGGGGGCCATGCGGCCCGGTCGGGATTCGAACCGCGCCGCTTCGCGCCGCCGGCCCGCTTCGACGCGCCATCTAGGCGCGTCTCGGGCGGTCCACTCGCTGGTTCGAATCCAGAGACCATCAACAAAGCCAGGGGGGCCATGCGGCCCCCCTGGCTTTGTTGGTGCACCCGACTGGATTCGAACCAGCGACCTTTGGCTTCGGAGGCCAACGCTCTATCCAACTGAGCTACGGGTACTGCGGCCTTCCATCATGGCGGCGATCGGGGTTCTGTTCAAGGTTGAGGCTCGGGAGGCGGGGTTCCCGCGACCATTGGCTTCGGAGGGCAGAGGACGCTGAGGGGCGTTCAGCCTGGTCCGGCCACGGTCTTCCGGCGCACGCTGCCGTTGGCCTGGGCGAAGTAGCGGCGGACGCCGCGGGTGATGGCATCGGCCACCTTGGCGCGGAACGCGGCCTCCTTGAGCTTCCCCTCCTCCTTGGGGTTGGAGATGAAGGCCACCTCGACCAGCACGGCGGGCATGGCCGCGCCCCGGAGGACGATGAAGGGGGCCTGCTTGACCCCCCGCTCCTTGATGCCGGCCAGACGGTTCAGCTGGCCCTGGATGGCCACGGCCAGCCGCTCGGAGTCCTGGAGGAAGGCCTTCTGGGCCAGGTCGTCCAGGATGCTCGCCACCACGGTGTCCGCGCTGGCCGGGGCGTCCCCGGCGCCGGCGTTCTCGGCCGCCACCACCTCCTCGTCATCGCCCTTCCCCAGGCTCAGGAAGTACACCTCGGAGCCCCGGGCGGCCCGGGCGCGGGCGGCGTTCAGGTGGAGGCTGATGAAGAGGTCGGCCCCCTGGGCGTTGGCGGCCTTGGCCCGGTCCCAGAGGGGGATGAAGGTGTCGTCCTCGCGGGTGAGGACGGCTTCGAAGCCCGCAGTCTCGAGCTTGGCCGCCACGGCCCTGCCGATCTCCAGGGCCGCCGCCTTCTCCTTCAGGCCCTTGGGCCCCCGGGCCCCCCCGTCGTCGCCCCCATGCCCCGGGTCGACCATGACCTTCAGGCGGGGGGGATGGAGGGCCGGACCGGCGGGTTTGGGACTCTGGGCCCAAGACAGTAGGCTGAAGGTGGCGAGCGGCAGAAAGCTCAGGAGTCGGATCATGGCCCAGTCGGTGAAAGGTATGCGGGATCTGTTCGGGGCGGAGCTTCGCTGGTTCCAGCATATCGAGGAAACCGCCCGGCGCGTGTTCGGCCGCCACGGGTACGGGGAGATCCGCACGCCCATCCTCGAGGAACTCGATGTCTTCAAACGCAGCGTGGGGGAAAGTTCCGACATCGTGAACAAGGAGATGTACGAGTTCACGGACAAGGGCGGCCGCCAGGTGGTCATGCGCCCGGAGAACACCGCCGGCGTGGTGCGGGCCGCCATCCAGCACAAGCTGCTGGCCTCCAGCGATCCCGCCCTGTTCTATTACATCGGTCCCCAGTTCCGCTACGAGCGCATGCAGACGGGCCGTTACCGCCAGTTCTGGCAGATCGGGGCCGAGAGCTTCGGCGTGGCCACGCCCGAGAGCGAGGCCGAGAGCCTGCTCATGCTCCACAGCTTCCTGAAGGAGCTGGGGCTCAAGCGGATGGTGTTCTCCATCAACAGCGTGGGCACGCCCGAATCCCGGCCGGCCTTCTATGAGGCCTTCCGCGCCTTCTTCGCGGCGCGGGAAGCGCAGTTCTGCGCGGACTGCCACCGACGCATCGAGTCCAATCCGCTGCGCGTGTTGGACTGCAAGAACGAGAGCTGCCAGGCGGCGCTGGAAGGCCACCCGGTCATCACCGATTACCTCGATGAGGCCTCGGCGAAGCACCACGCGCGGCTCAAGGCCCTGCTCACGGAGCTGGACATCCCCTTCGAGGAGAACCCGCGCCTGGTCCGCGGCCTGGACTACTACACCCGCACGGCCTTCGAACTGCTCAGCTCCGACCTTGGCGCCCAGAGCGCCCTGCTGGGCGGCGGGCGCTACGACCTGCTGGTGAAGCACCTGGGCGGCCCTGATGTGCCCGCCTTCGGCTGGGCCATCGGCCTGGACCGCCTGGCCATGGTGCTGGAGCAGGTGCGCGGCGAGGCCCCCCAGGCCGCTCCCGCCCTGCTCATCCCTCTTGGCGAGCGGGCCACCGTCGAAGCCTTCAAGCTCGCGCGCCAGCTCTGGGACGCGGGCATCGCCCTCCAGCTGGAGACCCGCGGCGGGGCCCTCAAGAAGGCCATGGCCACGGCCAACCGCACCGGCATCCAGACCGTGCTCATCCTCGGCGACGGGGAACTGGATGGGGGCACCATCACCGTCAAGCACATGGCCAGCGGCGAGCAGGAGAGCTGGCCCCTGGGCGAACTGGCGGGGCGCCTCGGACGGTCCTGAGCTCTCCTACCGCCGGACGGCCTTGAGGAGATCCTTGAACCGGGGGTCCCGGCGAATGGGATCCGCCATGGGCTCGCGGTCCAGGTAGATCAGGTACTCGCAGCGCTCCTCCAAGGCCCTTTGCAGGCTGCGGAACTCGCCTTCCCGATCCCCCAGGCCGCCCTGGAGCCCAGCCAGGTAGAGGGCCGGCACGTACACCGGCTTCCCATGGAAGTCCGGGGGGTGGTTGAGGAGATTCAGCATCTCCTGGGCCTTGCCGCGGTTCCCCTTGGCCGCGTAGGCCAGCCCCAGGAAGAGCGTCATGCCCGGGGCCCGGCCGGAGCGCTCCCAGCCTTCGGTCAGGGCCGTGATGGCCTCCTCGTGCCGCCCCTGCATGACCAGGGCCCGGCCCAGGTTCAGGTAGCCCAGGATGAACCCGGGGTCCAGCTCCAGGGCCTTCTGCGAGGCCGCGACGGCTTCGCCGTAGCGCCGGTTGAAGTAGTGGGCCTCGGCCACGGCGGACTTCACCGCGGGCGACAGCGGGTCCAGCTCCTCGGCCTTCCGCAGCTCGGCCAGGGCATCGTCGCTCCGGCCCACGGCGCTGAGGTAGAGGGCGTACCACTGGTGGGCGGTGGCGTAGCCCGGGTTCAGATCGAGGGCCCGGTTGAAGGAGGCCTCGGCCCCATCCCAATCCCACTCGTAGATCAGTCGGATGTGGCCGAGCGAAGCGTGGGCCTCGGCCGATGCGGGATCCAGCTCCAGCGCGGTCGTCACCTCCCGCTTGGCCAGGGGCATGGCCTCGCCGGGCCGCAGGGCGCCCATCTCGGCGGAACCCAGGAGCGCGTAGCAGTCCGCGATGCCCACGTGGGTGGGGGCGAAGGTGGGATCCAGCCGCGCGGCCTCCTGGAATCGTTCCAGCGCAAGGTAGAGGTCCTGCGGGGTGCGCTTGTTCCAGAGGAAACGGCCCCGGAGGTAGGCCTCGTAGGCCTCCGGCTTGACGGGCCTGGGGTGGGCCCGTCCGGGCTCCAGCTTGAGGCTGATTCCGCTGGCGATGGCATCCGCCACCTCCCGCTGGAGCACCAGGACATCCCGCACGTTGCGGTCGAAGCTGCTGTCCCAGATGTGCGTCTCGTCGGCGCCGCGCAGCAGGTGCACCGCCACCCGCACCCGGTCGCCCGACCGCCGCACCGACCCCTGCAGCAGGTAGTCCACGCCCAGCTCGCGGGCCACCTGGCGGGGCCGCTTCTCCGTATTCCGGTAGCCCAGGGCCGAACGCAGGGCCACCACGCGGCCACCCTCGCCCTGCTGCCGGCCGAGCTGGGTGATGAGTTCCTCGGTGAAGCCGTCACTGAAGAATTCCTGGCCACGCTCTCCGCCGAGGTCCACGAAGGGGAGCACCGCCAGGGCCGGGCCCGGCCGGGAGGGCCTGAAGCCCAGGCGCCAGACCAGGGCGAGGACGCCCGCCAGCACCAGCGCCGCGGTGAGGGACCAGAGCACCCAGGGCATCGCGCCCCGCGGTTCCGGCCGGATCACCTCGACCGGCGCGGGCTCCGCCGCGGCGACGGCCTCCGGCGCCGCGGCCGGTCCTTCCCCGTCGGGGGCCAGGATCCGCCCGGCCCGCCAGGCGTCCACCTCCGAGCGGTGGGCGAAGACGCTGCCCTGCTTGTCGTGGAGGTGCCGGTGCACGGGAAGGCCCTCTCCCTTCTCCCAGCGCTGGACCGTCCGGACATCGCGGTCCAGGTAGGCCGCGATCTCCTTCCAGGATTCCAGCCGCTCCTCCAGGGCCTCGTCTGCCATCGCCACTCCCGGGGAGAACCTTTCCTCCACCTTCCGACGCCGGATGATCCCATTGAAAATGCAACGGAATTCTACCGATACCCCCTTGACCGTCAAGCCAAAACCGCGGATCCATGGAGGGATTACCCGAATCCCGGAAGGGCACGACAAAGGACGACACCCGCGCCTTGCCGCTGGCCGCTGGCCTCTGGTCACACCCATCCTGCCCGGGAACCCATCGGGTGATCGTAGGGAGACGCCATGGCACGCTTCATCGGCCTCGATCTCGGCGCGGAGACCCTGAAGGCGGTGGAGCTGGTGGGCGAGGCCGGGGCCTGGACCTGGACCCGCCGGGCCCGGGTGCCCCATGGGAAGGAACCCGGCAAGGTGCTCGTGGACCTGCTCGGCGCCTGGGACTGGGGCAGCGTGGACGGCGCGGCGGTGACCGGCCGCATGGGCCGCCCCGTGGCACTGGCGCGGGTGCCGGGGCGACAGGCCCTGGCCGCGGGGTTCCGCCTCCGTCACGGCGCGACGCCTGCCACCGTGGTGTCCATCGGCAGCCGGGGCTTCTCCGTGCTGGAGCTCCGGGGGGAAGGCCGCGAGATCTTCCGGGAGAACGGCCGCTGCGCCCAGGGCACGGGCAACTTCCTGCAGCAGCTGGTGGGGCGGTTCGGCCTCACGGTGGAGGAGGCGTCCGGCCTGGCGGAGGGCGTGACGGACCCGGCGCCGCTGTCGGGGCGCTGCCCCGTGATCCTCAAGACGGACATGACCCATCTGGCCAACAAGGGGGAATCCCGGGAGCGCATCCTGGCGGGGCTGCTCGACGCCATCGCCGAGAACGTGCAGGCCCTCATGAAGCCGAAGGTCTGCCCCGAACGCCTCCTCCTGGCGGGCGGCGTGGCCCGCTCGGCGCGCGTCCAGGCCCACTTCCGGCGCCATGCGGCGGCCCACGGCCTGACCTTCCTGGAGACCGGGGAGGAGGATCGCCTCTTCCTCGAAGCCCTGGGCTGCGCGGTGCTGGCCGCGGAGACCCCGGCCGCCGTGCCCGGACTGGGCGCCCTGCTGCGCCCGCCGGACCGGGCCTCCCTGGAGGTGACCGAGCCCCTGGCCTTCCACCTGAACCGGGTCCGCCGCCTGGCGGAGCCGTCGGGCCCCCTGGCCGCCGGGCCTGTGTCCTCCGGGTCTGTGGACATGGAGCCCCGGGAGGTGGTCGTGGGCTTCGACATCGGCTCGACCGGATCGAAGGCCGTGGCCCTGGACGCCCGGCTGGGCGCGGTGCTCTGGGAGGGCTACCTGCCCACGGACGGCGCCCCGGTGGCCGCCGCCCAGGCCCTCATGCGCCAGCTCCTCGCCAGCCCCGCCGCCACCCACCGCATCCAGGGCTTCGGCGTCACGGGTTCGGGGCGCGAGATCGTCGGCTCGCTGCTCTCCGTGTGCTACGGCCGGGAGTCGGTCTGGGTGATCAACGAGATCGCCGCGCACGCCACCGGCGCCCTCCAGTGCGATCCACGGGTGGACACCATCTTCGAGATCGGCGGGCAGGACGCGAAGTACATCCGCCTCGCGGACGGCAAGGTGGTGGACGCCGCCATGAACGAGGCCTGCTCCGCCGGCACGGGCTCCTTCATCGAAGAGCAGGGGCGGCGGTTCACCGGCATCGAGTCCGTGGCCCAGCTGGGACAGGTGGCCCTGTCGGCGGACAGCTGCATCTCCCTGGGACAGCATTGCTCGATCTTCATGGCAGAGGTCATCGACGAGGCCGTGGCCGCCGGCGCCCCGCAGGCCAGCATCATCTCGGGCATCTACGACTCCGTGGTGGCGAACTACCTGAACCGGGTGAAGGGCAGCCGATCGGTGGGCCAGGTGGTCTTCTGCCAGGGCATGCCCTTCGCGTCGGACGCGCTGGCCGCGGCCGTGGCCCGCCAGACCGGGGCGGAGGTCATCGTGCCGCCGCGGCCCGGCCTCATGGGCGCCGTGGGCATCGCGCTCCTGGCGGCGCGGGAGGTGGCCTGGGAAGAGGTCGGGCCCCTCGACGGCGCCCGCTTCCTGCAGGCGGAAGTGGCAGCCAAGGACCAGTTCGTCTGCACGGCCACTCAGGGATGCGGCGGCGCCGGGAACAAGTGCCGCATCGACCGGCTCACCACCCAGGTGGATGGCCGGGTCACGAAGTTCACCTGGGGCGGCGGCTGCTCGCTGTGGGACAAGGGGACGCGCCGCGCCAAGCTGCCCGACCTGGCCCCCGACCCCTTCCGGGAGCGCCGCGAGTGGCTGGCCCGCCTCTCCGAGCGCCTCTCCGAGCGGCGCGGCCGCCCGCTCATCGGGATCAGCGGTGAGTTCCAGCTGCAGGGCACCTTCCCCTTCTTCGCCACCTTCCTCCACGAGCTGGGCTTCGACCTGCAGGTGGCGCCCTCCCCGGGCCGGGAGGCCCTGAAGCGCGGCATCGAGGAAGCCGGGGTGCCCTTCTGCGCCCCCATGCAGCAGTACCACGGCCTCGTGGCGGGCATGGCCGAGGACCGGCCGGACTACCTGTTCCTGCCCATGATGCGCGAGCTCCCGCGGGTGGGCGGAGAGACCCACTCCGTCGTCTGTCCCATCTCGCAGGGCGCGCCGGACGTGCTCCGGCTTCTGCTGGGCGAGGACGGGCCCAAGGTGCTCTCGCCCGTGGTGGACCACGGCGCCGGCGCCTTCGACTCCCGGACCTTCCTCGCCGCCTGCCGCACCCTCGCCACGGACCTGGGCCGGCCCCTGAGCTGGCGCCCCGCCTGGCGGATCGCCCGCGCGGCGCAGCTCGCCTTCGAGGCCGACCTTCGCGAGATGGGCCGCCGGGCCCTGGCCTTCTGCCGGGAGCGCGGGATCGTGCCGGTCGTCCTGCTGGGGCGGGGCTACACCCTCCACAACGACGTGCTGAACTCCAACGTGCCCGCCATCCTCCGGGAACAGGGGGCCATCGGCATCCCCCTGGACTGCCTGCCCGTGGCGGAGGACGCGCCCATCTTCGACGAGATCTTCTGGGGCCACAGCCAGCGCATCCTGCGCGCCGCCTGGCAGGTCCGGAGGACGCCGGACATCTACAGCATCTTCTGCTCCAACTACGCCTGCGGGCCGGACAGCTTCACGGTGCCGATGTTCGCCTGGCTCATGGAGGGACGACCCTATGCCGTGATCGAGACCGACGGCCACTCCGGGGACGCGGGCACCAAGACGCGCGTGGAGGCCTTCCTCCACTGCGTCCGCGAGGACCGGCAGCGGACCACCCGGAGCGCCCCGCGGGACGCGTCGGACCTGTCCGTGGGCACCCGCACCTTCCGGGAGATCCAGAGCCTGGGCGAGCGCCTGCTGATCCCGCCCATGGGTCCGGAGACCGAAGCCGCCGCGGCCACCCTGCGGGGCATGGGCGTGAACGCGGAAGCCCTGCCCCCCTCGGACCACACCGCCCTGCTCCTGGGCCGTCGGCAGACCTCCGGGAAGGAGTGCCTGCCCATGACCCTCGTGCTGGGGAACCTCCTGGCCCACCTGGAGCGCCATCCCGGCGAGCGCGTCAGCCTGCTGCTCCCCGCCGCCTCGGGCCCCTGCCGCATGGGCGCCTACCGCACCCTGCACCAGCTGGTGCTGAAGCGGCTGGGCGAAGAGGGGCGCGTGCGGATCTGGTCACCCCCCTACGGCGACTATTTCGGTGGCCTGCCCGCCGGCTTCAAGGCCATCCTCTTCGCGGGCATGGCGGCCTTCGGCACGCTGGAGCGCGCCCTCGGCCTGGTCCGGGCCGCGGAACGGCTGCCGGGTCAGGCGCAGTCCATCCGGGACCGCTGGGCCGGCCGCCTGGCCGCCCACCTGGAAGCGGCCGCGAAGGGAGACCTCAGCGCGACCCGCGTGATCACCGAGGTCGCCACGGGGCGCGTCTACGGCCTGCCCGCACTGCTCCGCCAGGCCCTCGGCGAGCTCCGGCAAGCGGACAGCGGCGCCGACCTGCCCCGCGTGCTGATGACGGGCGAGATCTACGTGCGCCTGGATCCCTTCGCCAATGGGGAGGCCGCCCGTGCCCTCGCGTCCCGGGGGCTCCGGGTGGACATGGAGGCCACCACGGAGTTCATCCAGTATTCCGAGTACACGTCGCGGGCCCAGGGCGCCAAGAAGGGCCCCGCCACCCAGGTGGAGCGCTGGATCCGCGAGCGGATCCTGGCCGTGGCCGAGGGCCTTCTGGAGGCGGAGCTGGGCTGGCCGCGCCGCGGGTCCCTGCCCCGGGTCCTGGAGGCTTCCGCCCCCTACCTTCGCGAGGCCCTGGAAGGGGAGGCCGTGCTCACCCTCGGCGCCCCCATCCTGGGCTGGCGCCGGGGCGAGATCGACGCTGCCGTCCTGGTGGGCCCCCTGGAGTGCATGCCCTCCAAGCTGGCGGACGCCCAGTTCGTCCACGTGGCCGAACGGGAGGGGCTGCTCACGCTCTCCCTGTCGCTCAACGGCGAGCCCCCGGATTCCGAGGCCCTGGACGCCTTCGCCTTCGAGGTCCACCGCCGGCACCACCACCGCCGCCATCGCCGCGCCCGCCGCCCGGCCCCCGCGGATGCCCTGCTGCGCACGGCGTCTTCCATCTGAAGCGCCCCATCGTTCCTGGCTCTATGGCCGACCTGGAACGCCTGTCTGGAAGGTGGCTGGCGAAATCCTGACTATTCAGATAAACTAATGGCTTCGTGATCGCAGGCGACCCCCGGTCTCCGCCTCTTTTCAGTCCGAATACCCCTTTCTCGCCCTGACCGGGCCCCCGGAACCATCCGCGGGCGGGCCCTTCCAGGAGCGACCATGTCCTTCGACACCCTCGGGCTGATGCCCGAGCTGCTGCGCGCCGTACGCGAGCAGGGCTACGAAACCCCCACCCCCATCCAGGCCCAGGCCATTCCCCTGGTGCTGGAGGGCCGCGACCTGCTGGCCCGCGCCCAGACCGGCACCGGCAAGACCGCGGGCTTCACCCTGCCCCTGCTGCAGCTGCTGGCCCCCCACGCCAGCACCTCGGCCTCGCCCGCGCGCCACCCCATCCGCGCCCTCATCCTCACGCCCACCCGCGAGCTGGCCATGCAGGTGGAGGAGAGCGTCCGCGCCTACGGCAAGCACATCCCCCTGCGCTCCACCACCATCTTCGGCGGCGTGAACATCAACCCCCAGACCAAGGCCCTGCGGGCCGGCGTCGAGATCCTGGTCGCGACCCCCGGCCGCCTGCTGGACCACCAGGGCCAGGGCAACCTGAACTTCAGCCAGCTCGAGATCCTGGTGCTGGACGAAGCCGATCGCATGCTCGACATGGGCTTCATCCGCGACATCCAGAAGATCCTCGCCCTGCTGCCCACCAGCCGCCAGACCCTGCTCTTCTCGGCCACCTTCACGGACGAGATCAAGCAATTGGCCTCCAAGTTCCTCAAGAACCCCGCCTCCGTGCAGATCACCCCGCAGAACACGGCCGCCGAGCTGGTGCGCCAGGTCGTGCATCCCGTGGACCGGGAGCGCAAGCGCGCCCTGCTGGCCCACCTCATCCAGAGCCGCAACCTCGAGCAGGTGCTGGTCTTCACCCGCACCAAGCACGGCGCCAACCGGCTCTCCGAGCAGCTGGACAAGGACGGCATCAGCTCCATGGCCATCCACGGCAACAAGAGCCAGCCCCAGCGCATCAAGGCCCTGGAGGACTTCAAGAAGGGCGCGGTCCGCGTCCTCGTGGCCACGGACATCGCCGCCCGGGGCCTGGACATCGATCAGCTTCCCAACGTCGTGAACTACGAGCTGCCCCAGGTGCCGGAGGACTACATCCACCGCATCGGCCGCACGGGCCGCGCGGGCGCGGAGGGAGAGGCCCTGTCCCTGGTCTGCGTGGACGAACACAAGCTGCTGCGCGACATCGAGAAGCTGCTCCGCAAGGAGCTGCCGAAACAGGTGGTGACGGGCTACGCCCCGGATCCCAGCATCCCGGCCGAGCCCATCCAGACGGGGCGCCAGGGCGGGGGCGGCGGCCGGGGCCGCGGCCCCGCGCGCAGCTCCCGCCCCAACTCTCGCTCCGGCCCCCGCTCCGACCAGGGCCAGACCCCCCGGGGCGAGCGCGGCCGCCATCCGGCCCGACCCAGCACCCGCGGCAAGTAATCAGGCGACCTGCCAAGTCAACAAAGGCGCTTATACCCCTTGACACGAGGGTAGATGGGGCGCAGCCTTGTTGCTTATGCAAGATCGGGTTTCCATCTCCCTCTCTGACGCCAACCCCGGCACCCTGGCCGCCGCCGTCCGGCGGGTCCTCAAGCAGGTGGTCTGGGCGCGGCTGGCTCCCTACGGCCTCAGCCCCCAGCAGTTCTGGGTGATGCTGGTGCTCCTCGAACAGGGCCCCTCCTCCCTCCACCCCCTGGCCCAGCAGGTCTGGATGGACGATCCCACCGCCAGCCGGGTGGTGAAGGCCATGGTGAAGCGGGGCTTGCTCACCGCCAAGCCGGACCCCCGGCACGGGCGCCGCATCCTCATCGAGCTCGCCCCGGGCGCCCTGGCCCTGGCCCACGAGCTGCGGGATCTGGCCACGGAGATCCGGGAGTCCATGACGGCCGGCCTGACTCCGGAAGAGCAGCGGGTCCTGACCCACAGCCTGCGGACCATGGTCGGCAACCTGGAGGCCATGTATGCCGCCACGGTCGCCCAGAGCACGGACCAGGCTCCAGTGCCATGACCGGGCCGCGGCCTGCCTCATCCGTCCCATCTGATCGGGGTCATGTCCGGCCCGCCGGGAGCAGGTTTTCTACTTTCATGGCCAACCGGGTATCCGGCTGGATGGTCCAACCATTGGACCTGTCGCCGGTCCGGAGCTGAGCTCATCCTCCGCCCCCTCCTTGAAAAGGCTTCGACTCCCGCATGGACGCCACCGATCCCATCCCGTCGTATGAATCCAGCGCCGCCCGCCCCGCCCTCCTGAGCGGTTGGCGCCTCTGGGCTGTCCTGGGAGCGGTCGCGATCCTCGTCTGGGCGATCTTCTTCCGTGGCGGCACGAAGAAGGACGCCGGCAAGAACCCCGCGGGGGGACGCCCCGTTCCCGTGGTGGCGGCCGCCGCCCGGCAGGGCGACATGCCCATGAGCCTCACGGGCCTTGGCACGGTCACTGCCCTGAACACCGTCACCGTGAAGAGCCGCGTGGATGGCCAGCTGGTGCGCGTGGCCTTCACCGAGGGCCAGATGGTGCGCCAGGGCGATCTGCTGGCGGAGATCGACCCTCGGCCGTTCCAGGTGCAGCTCATGCAGGCCGAGGGCCAGCTGGCCAAGGACCGGGCCGCCTACCAGAACGCGCTCGCGGACCTGAACCGGCTCCAGGGACTGGTCCAGCAGGGCATCATCTCCCGGCAGCAGTTGGACACCCAGAGTTCCTCCGTGGCCCAGTACGAAGCCACCCTCAAGGCCGACCAGGCCCAGGTGGAAAGCGCCAAGCTGAACCTCACCTACAGCCGCATCACCGCACCGATCTCGGGTCGGGTGGGCCTGCGCCAGGTGGACGCCGGCAACATGGTGCGGGCCAGTGACGCCAACGGCCTGGCGGTCATCGCGCCGATCCAGCCCATCAACGTCGTGTTCGCGGTGCCCGCCGACAACATCCAGAACGTGCTGCGGCAGACCGCCAAGGGCGCGAAGCTGCCCGTCGAAGCCTGGGACCGGGACCTCAAGGTCCGCCTCGCCACCGGCTCCCTCGCGGCCATCGACAACCAGGTGGACTCCGCCACGGGCACCGTGCGCCTCAAGGCCCTCTTCACCAACGAGGACCGCACCCTCTTTCCCAACCAGTTCGTGAACGCCCGACTGCTGGTCGACACCCTGCGCGGCGTGGTGATCGTGCCCACGGCCGCGGTGCAGCGCAGCCCCCAGGGAGCCTTCGTGTACGTGGTGAAGGCGGACGGCACCGCAGACATGCGCCCGGTGGAAGTGCTCGCCACCGATGGCGACGACACCGCCCTCAAGCAGGGCGTGGCGGGCGGCGAGACCGTCATCACCGACGGCCTCGACAAGCTCCGTCCGGGCAGCAAGGTCGCCCTTCCGAAACCCCCGGCCGCGAAGGGCTGACCCGATGAATCCATCCCGGCCCTTCATCCTTCGGCCGATCGCGACCTCGCTGCTGATGGCCGGGCTGCTCCTGGTGGGCCTGCTGGCCTTCCGCCAGCTCCCGGTCTCGGCGCTTCCCCAGGTGGACTACCCCACCATCCAGGTGGTCACCTTCTATCCCGGCGCCAGCCCGGACGTGATGGCCTCCGCCATCACCGCCCCCCTGGAGCGCCAGTTCGGCCAGCTCCCGGGCCTGAACCGCATGTCCTCCTCCAGCTCCGGTGGCAGTTCGATCATCACCCTCCAGTTCGTGCTGGACCTGAACATCGACGTGGCCGAGCAGCAGGTGCAGGCGGCCGTGAATGCCGCAGGCACCTACCTCCCCCGCGACCTTCCCAATCCGCCCATCTACAGCAAGATCAACCCGGCCGACGCACCCATCCTCACCCTGGCCCTCACCTCGAAGACCCTGCCCCTGTCGAAGGTCGAGGACTTCGCGGACACCCGGCTGGCCCAGAAGATCTCCCAGCTTCCCGGCGTGGGCCTCGTGAGCATCAGCGGCGGCCAGAAGCCCGCCGTCCGCATCCAGGCCAACCCCGCGGACCTGGCAGCCAAGGGACTCACCCTGGGCGATGTGCGCACCGCCGTGGCCCAGAGCAACGTGAACCAGGCCAAGGGCAGCTTCGATGGCCTGCGACAGGCCTACGCGATCGGCGCCAACGACCAGCTGCTCTCCAGCGAGGACTATCGGCCCCTCATCATCGCCTACAAGAACGGCGCGCCGGTGGCCCTGTCCGAGGTGGCCACCGTCGCCGACGACGTGGAGAACGCGCGGCTCGCCGCCTGGATGAACCGCACGCCCGCCGTCATCCTCAACATCCAGCGGCAGCCCGGCGCCAACATCATCGCCGTGGTGGACCGGGTAAAGGACCTGATGCCCCAGCTCCGGGCCTCCCTGCCCGCCGCCGTGGAGCTCAACATCCTCACCGACCGCACGGTCACCATCCGCGCCTCGGTGGCGGACGTGGAGTTCGAGCTGATGCTCACCATCGCCCTGGTGGTCATGGTGATCTTCCTGTTCCTGCGCACCCTGGCCGCGACGGTCATCCCCAGCGTGGCCGTGCCGCTCTCGCTGGTGGGCACCTTCGGGGTGATGTACCTGCTCGGCTACAGCCTGAACAACCTCACGCTCATGGCCCTCACGATCTCCACGGGCTTCGTGGTGGACGATGCCATCGTGATGATCGAGAACATCATGCGCTACATCGAGGAGGGCGAGCCGCCTCTCCAGGCGGCGCTGAAGGGCTCGGGCCAGATCGGCTTCACCATCCTGTCCCTGACCGTCTCGCTCATCGCCGTGCTGATCCCCCTGCTGTTCATGGGCGACATCGTGGGCCGCCTCTTCCGCGAGTTCGCCGTCACCCTGAGCGTCACCATCCTGGTGTCCGCGGTGGTGTCGCTCACCCTCACGCCCATGATGTGCGCCAAGCTGCTGAAGCACACGCCGCCCTCGGAACAGGGCCGCTTCTACCAGTCCTCGGAGCGGGTCTTCCAGCGGATCATCGCTTTCTACGGCCGCACACTCTCCTGGGTGCTCAAGCACCAGACCGGCACCCTCGTGGTGGCCATGGCCACTCTGGCGTCCACCGTGCTGCTCTACCTCGCCATCCCCAAGGGCTTCTTCCCGGTGCAGGACACCGGCGTGCTCCTGGGCATCTCCGAGGCTTCGCAGACCGTGTCGTTCTCCGCCATGGCCGAGCGGCAGCAGGCCCTCGCCGCGGAGATCCTCAAGGACCCGGCCGTGGAGAGCCTGTCCTCCTTCATCGGCATCGACGGCACGAACACCACCCTCAACAGCGGGCGCATCCAGATCAACCTCAAGCCCCTCGAGGAGCGCGGCCTCAGCGCCATGGACGTCATCCACCGCCTCCAGCCCGAGTTGGCGAAGATCCAGGGCATCCGCCTGTACCTCCAGCCCATCCAGGACCTCACCGTGGAGGACCGGGTCAGCCGCACCCAGTACCAGTACACCCTCGAGGACGCGGATCCAAAGGAGCTGGGCCTGTGGGTCCCCCGCTTCGTCGAGCGCATCTCGTCGCTGCCGGAGCTCAGGGATGTCGCCAGCGACCAGCAGAACGCCGGCCTCCAGGTGCGCATCGTCCTGGATCGGGCCACCGCCTCGCGCCTGGGCATCACGCCCCAGATGCTCGACGACGCGCTCTATGACGCCTTCGGCCAGAGGCAGGTCTCCACCATGTTCACCCAGCTGAACCAGTACCGCGTGGTGCTGGAGGCACGACCGGGCCAGTACCAGAGGCCCGAGGATCTGCAGAACATCTATGTCCGGTCGGCCTCCGGCGGATCCGTGCCCCTCAGCGCCTTCACCCGCATCGAGACCGTCACCGCGCCCCTGGCCGTGAACCACCAGGGACAGTTCCCGACCGCCACCGTCTCCTTCAACCTGGCCCCCGGCGCCTCTCTCGGCGACGCGGTGAAAGCCATCCAGCGCGCCCGGAGCGAGCTCGACATGCCCGCCAGCATCAAGGCGGGCTTCCAGGGCACGGCCCAGGCCTTCGGCGCTTCCCTCACGAACACGCCCTTCCTCATCCTCGCCGCGGTCCTGACGGTCTACATCCTGCTGGGCGTGCTGTACGAGAGCTACATCCACCCCATCACGATCCTCTCGACCCTGCCCTCGGCCGGCGTGGGCGCCCTGCTCTCGCTCATGATCTGCCGGACCGACTTCAGCGTGATCGCCCTGATCGGCATCATCCTGCTCATCGGCATCGTCGAGAAGAACGCCATCATGATGATCGACTTCGCGCTGGAAGCCGAGCGCAAGGACGGCCTGCCGCCGGAGGAGGCCATCTACCAGGCCTCCCTGCTGCGCTTCCGGCCCATCATCATGACCACCATGGCGGCCCTGCTCGGGGGCGTGCCCCTGGCGCTGGGCACCGGCGTCGGCGCCGAGCTGCGCCGCCCCCTGGGCATCGCCATCGTGGGCGGCCTCATCTTCAGCCAGATCCTGACGCTCTACACGACGCCCGTCATCTATCTAGCTTTCGACCGGCTGGCCAGGAGGGTGCGCCGCTGGCGAGGCGCAGAACAGGCTTCGCCTGATATGGCCGAGTCATGAACGGCCACGCCCACCCCATCTCTCCGCGCCGCGCCAGCGGCACCATGCTCCAGGCGGAACGCCTGGAGCCCCTGCCCGCACGCCTGTGAGCATCTCCACGCCCTTCATCCACCGGCCCGTCGCCACCACGCTGCTGACGGTGGCCCTCGCCCTGTTGGGCGCCATCGCCTACCAGTTCCTGCCGGTCTCGCCCCTCCCCCAGGTGGAGTTCCCCACCATCCAGGTTTCGGCAGGCCTGCCCGGCGCGAGCCCCGAGACCATGGCTTCCTCCGTGGCGACGCCCCTGGAGCGCCAGTTCGGCCGCATCGCGGGCATCACGGAGATGACTTCCGCCAGCTCACTGGGGTCCACGAACATCACCCTCCAGTTCGACCTGAGCCGCAACATCGACGCGGCGGGCCGGGACGTGCAGGCGGCCATCAACGCGGCGCGGGGCGACCTGCCCTCGAACCTGCCGAACAATCCCTGGTACCGGAAGGTGAACCCGGCCGATTCGCCCATCCTCATGCTGGCGCTGACGTCGAACCTGATCCCCCGGGAGCGCATGTACGACGTGGCCTCCTCGGTCCTCCAGCAGAAGCTGTCCCAGGTCCAGGGCGTGGGCCAGGTCTTCGTGTGGGGCGGCGCGCTGCCCGCCGTGCGCGTGGATGTGAATCCCGCGGCGCTGAACGCCCAGGGCATGGCCCTGGAGGACGTCCGCCTGGCGATCGCGGCCGCCAACATCAACCGGCCCAAGGGGGACATCGCCAGCCCCAGCACCACCTGGTCCCTGTCCACCACGGACCAGCTGATGAAGGCCGCGGACTACCAGCCCCTCATCGTGAGGTACCGGAACGGCAGCGCCGTGCGCCTGTCAGACGTGGCCCAGGTCACGGATTCCGTGGAGAACGTCCGCAACCGCGGCCTCTCCAACGGCGTCCCCGCCATCATCATTCCCATCTTCCGCCAGCCTGACGCCAACATCATCGACACCGTGGACCGCGTGCGGGCCATCCTCCCCCAGCTCCAGGCCTCCCTGCCGCCCACCATCGAGCTGAAGGTGCTCATCGACGCCACCCGCACCATCCGGGCCTCGGTGAAGGACGTGCAGCTGGCCATGAGCATCTCCATCGGCCTGGTGATCCTGGTGGTGTTCGTCTTCCTCCGCAGCGTGCGGTCCACCCTCATCCCCAGCGTGGCGGTGCCCATCTCCCTCATCGGCACCTTCGGCGCCATGTACATGCTCGGCTACACCATCGACAACCTGTCGCTCATGGCGCTCACCGTGGCCACGGGCTTCGTGGTGGACGATGCCATCGTGGTGGTGGAGAACATCACGCGCCACCTCGAGGACGGCATGCAGCCCATGGAGGCGGCCCTCTACGGAGCCAAGGAGATCGGCTTCACGGTGGTCTCCATCAGCATCTCCCTCATCGCCGTGTTCATTCCCATCCTGCTCATGGGCGGCATCGTGGGTCGGCTCTTCCGCGAGTTCGCGGTGACTCTCTCCGTGGCCATCCTGGTGTCCATGGTGGTCTCCCTCACCACCACACCCATGATGTGCTCGCGCCTGCTGCGGCCCCACGCCGAGGAGCGGCACGGCCGCATGTTCATGGCCACGGAGCGGGCCTTCCAGTGGGTCATGCGCCACTACGAGACCTCGCTGGCCTGGGTGCTGCGGCACCAGCGCTTCACCCTGGGCCTGGCCCTGGGCACCATGCTGGCCACCGTGGGGCTCTACGTGGTCATCCCCAAGGGCTTCTTCCCCCAGCAGGACACGGGCCGCCTCACCGGCTCCATCCAGGCCGCCCAGGACATCTCCTTTGCGGGCATGGAGAAGCTGATGACGGGCTACGTGGCCATCGTCCAGGCGGATCCCGCCGTGGAGAACGTCACGGCCTTCATCGGCGGGGGCAACACGGGCCGCATGTTCTGCTCGCTGAAGCCCAACGATCAGCGGAAGGAGACCGCCGACCAGGTCATCGCCCGCCTGCGGGGGAAGACCGCCCACCTGCCCGGCGGCACGCTCTACATGCAGCCCGTCCAGGACATCCGCATCGGCGGCCGGCCTTCCAGCTCCCAGTACCAGTACACCCTCCAGGGCGATGACGCCCGGGAGCTGTTCGACTGGGCGCCACGGGTGCTCCAGAAGCTCCGCACCGTGCCCCAGCTGGCCGATGTCAACACGGACCTCCAGAACAAGGGCCTGGAGGCGACGCTGGTCATCGACCGTCCCACCGCCTCCCGCCTGGGCATCACGCCCCAGGCCATCGACAGCACCCTCTACGACGCCTTCGGCCAGCGCTTCGTCTCCACCATCTACACCACCCTGAACCAGTACCACGTGGTCATGGAGGTGGACACGCCTTTCATGCAGACCCCCGACGGCCTGCGCCACACCTACGTGCGCGCCAGCTCGGGGAACCTGGTGCCCCTCAGCGCCTTCACCCGCCTGGAGCGGCGGAACACGGCCCTCTCCGTGAACCACCAGGGCCAGCAGCCCTCGGTGACCCTCTCCTTCAACCTGCCGCCCGGCGTGGCCCTGGGCGACGCGGTGGCGGCCATCGACGCGGCCCAGCAGGAGATCCGCCTCCCGGGCACCATCCGCGGCAGCTTCATGGGCACGGCCCAGGCCTTCAAGGCCTCCCTGGCGAACCAGCCGCTGCTCCTGGCAGCGGCGCTGCTGGTGGTTTACATCGTGCTGGGCGTCCTGTACGAAAGCCTCATCCACCCGCTGACCATCCTCTCCACCCTGCCTTCCGCGGGCGTGGGGGCCCTGCTGGCCCTGCTGGCCTTCCGCACGGAGCTGAGCGTCATCGCCTTCATCGGCATCATCCTGCTCATCGGCATCGTGAAGAAGAACGCCATCCTCATGATCGACTTCGCCATCGAGGTGGAGCGCCGGGAGGGCAAGACCCCGGAGGAGTCCATCTTCCAGGCCTGCCTGCTGCGGTTCCGGCCCATCACCATGACCACCATGGCGGCCCTGCTGGGCGGCCTGCCCCTGGCCATCGGCATGGGCACCGGCTCCGAGCTGCGCCGCCCCCTGGGCATCGCCATCGTGGGCGGCCTCCTCTTCAGCCAGCTCCTGACCCTCTACACCACCCCCGTCATCTACCTCTACATGGACCGCGCCCGGCTGCGGTGGGCCCGCTACCGCGCCGCCAACCGAGCCAAGGTCGCTGTGGCGCCTGGGGGGAACTGAAAAGGAAAAGGAATCGAATAAGCGGAGGAAGGCTGAGGGGCGGAGGAGAGCGGAGAAAAGACCGTACCTGCCCCGGCTCAGCATGGGCTCCGTGGGGGTGCCATGGCCCTATCGCCGCAATCTGCGAAATCAGCAGCGAAAAGAACGCTCTGGCCCAGCCTCACGATCACCAACCCCCGGCCACCCACCGCACTCCTCCGCCCCTCCGCCATCCTCCGCTTAATTCCCCTTCTTTTCCGCCCCGCCTTGAGCGACCCGGCCCAGGATGCGATCCTGGAAGGCTATGAAACTCGATCGGCTCGGCGACTTCCAACGCACCCACCGCAACGGCGACCTCCGCCTCGACCACGCGGGCCAGACCGTGCGCCTGCTCGGCTGGTGCCGGCGCGTGCGCAACCTCGGCTCCCTCGTGTTCCTGGACCTCCGGGACCGCTGGGGCCTGGTGCAGCTGGTGGCCAACGAGGAGACCGCCGATCCGGAGCTGCTGGCCCGGCTCAAGGCCGTGCGCAGCGAGTTCGTGCTGGCGGTCGAAGGCGTGGTGGCTGAGCGGGAGAGCAAGAACCCCAATTTGCCCACCGGCGACATCGAGATCCGCCTGACGGGCCTGCGGATCCTCAACACCGCCGCCCCCCTGCCCTTCCCCCTGGAGGACGAGGGGGTGGGCGAGGACCTGCGCCTCACCTACCGCTTCCTGGACCTGCGCCGGGAGCAGCTCCAGCGCAACCTGGTGCTCCGCAGCGAGGTGGCGAACCTCACCCGGAACCACTTCCGGGAGCTGGACTTCATCGAGGTCGAGACGCCCATCCTCACCAAGTCCACGCCCGAGGGCGCCCGGGACTACCTGGTGCCCAGCCGCGTCCATGCCGGGGAGTTCTTCGCGCTGCCCCAGAGCCCCCAGCTCTTCAAGCAGCTGCTCCAGGTCTCGGGTTTCGAGCGCTACGTCCAGATCTGCCGCTGCTTCCGCGACGAGGACCTGCGCGCCGACCGCCAACCCGAGTTCACCCAGATCGACATCGAGATGAGCTTCGCGCGCCAGGAGGACGTGCAAGGCGTCATCGAGCCGCTCATGGTCAAGCTGGCGAAGATGGTCGGCAAGGACGTGACCGCGCCCTTTCCCCACCTTCCTTACCGCGATGCCATGGAGTGGTACGGATCCGACAAGCCCGACCTCCGCTGCGCCATCAAGATCCAGGACGTCACCGGCCTCTTCGCCCAGAGCGGCTTCAACCTCTTCCGCGCCGCCTCCGAGAGCCAGGGGCACCGCCGGGTGCGGGCCCTCTTCTTCCCCGGCGAGGCCGCGGGTTCCCTCAGCCGCAAGCAGCTGGACGAGCTGGGCGAAACGGCCAAGCAGCTGGGTGCCGGCGGCCTGCCCTACGCCAAGTGGGGCAAGGACGGGCTCTCCAGCAGCTTCAAGAAGTTCCTCGAACCCGCGGATGAAGCCGCCCTACGACAGCGTCTCGGCGCGACCGGGGATGGCCTGGCCATCTTCGCCGTGGGACCCGACGCCCAGACCAGCCGCGTGCTGGGCGAGCTGCGCCTCCGCCTCGCCCGCCAGTTCGGGATGCTGGACGAATCCCGGTTCGACTTCCTCTGGGTCGTGGACTTTCCCCTGCTGGAATGGAGCGGCGAGGATGACGGGGAGGGCCGCTTCGTGGCCTGCCACCATCCCTTCACCAGCCCGCACCCGGAGGACCTGGACCTGCTGGAGAGGGATCCCGCCCGCTGCCGCGCCGTGGCCTACGACCTGGTGCTCAACGGCTTCGAGGTGGGCGGCGGCAGCATCCGCATCCACGATGCCGAGACGCAGAGCCGAATGTTCCGGGCCATCGGCATCGGCCCCGAGGAAGCCCGCGCGAAGTTCGGCTTCCTCCTGGACGCCCTCAGCTACGGCGCCCCGCCCCACGGCGGCCTGGCCCTGGGCCTGGACCGGCTCGTCATGCTGCTGGCGGGCGTGGACAACATCCGTGAGGTCATCGCCTTCCCCAAGACGGCCCAGGCCCGCTGCCTCATGACGGACGCCCCCAGCCCGGTGGACGAGCGCCAGCTTCGCGAGCTGCACCTGATGCAGGACGCGAAGCAGACCTACCGCGTGGGGGCCGTCTTCTTCGAGAGCGCCGAAGGCGGAAGTCCCGAACTGCGGGGCCAGGCCCTCCAGCAGATCAGCCAGATGACGCCTCGCCAGGCCCAGGGCCTCGTCACCCTCGACGCCCAGGGCCAGATCCTCGACGCCCAGACCCTCAGCGGCCCGACCTTCGAGTTCTGAGGCCCTCCGTGGAACCTTACCGGTCGAGCGGCCACCATTCATGGGATCCTCCCTTTCGGCGAGACCCGGTCCACCCTTCCATCACGCTTCGGCCCACGGGGTCTAGTTTTTCGGAGAGATTCGATGATCCAGGGATGTCCTAGCCTGGTCGGGGCCGCCGGTTCGATGCGGGCCCGGCTCCTGTCCCTATCGACGGTCCTCCTCCTGGCGATGGGCCTGGCACTGGGGACGGCATGTTCCGGCCACAAGTCCGCCGATGCCTCCGCCCCGGGCACCCCGCCGGCCATCACCGCCGCCCCGGTGAACGCCAGCACCGTCACCGGCCGCCCGGTCACCTTCTCGGTCACCGCCACCGGAGCCGCCACGCTGGCCTACCAGTGGGCCAAGGATGGCCAGAACATCCTGGGGGCCATCAGCTCCAGCTTCACCCTCTTCCAGCCCAGGGTCGAGGATGCGGGCGACTACACCGTGACCATCACCAATCCCAACGGCACCGTCACCAGCGGCATCGCCACGCTGACCGTGACCGCCGCCGTGATGTTCCCTGCGCCGGTGGGCCTGGCCTACGACGCCTCGGGCAACCTCTTCGTGTGCGACATGGACGACCACACCATCTGGAAGGTGGACGCCACGAACCACAAGACCCTCCTGGCGGGCAGCTCTGGGCTGGCCGGTTCTGCCGACGGCCTGGGCGCGGACGCGCGGTTCAGCCATCCGGGCGGCCTCGCCGTCGATCCCGCCGGAAACCTGCTGGTGGCGGACACGGGCAACCACACCCTCCGGCGGATCGCGCCCGATGGCACCGTGACCACCCTGGCCGGCGCCGCGGGACAACCCGGGACCACGGACGGCCCGGCTGCCCAGGCCCGCTTCAATGCCCCCGTCGGCCTGGCCGTGGACGCCGCCGGCGGAACCTACGTCGCCGATACCCAGAACCACACCATCCGCTACCTGGCCGTGGACGGAACGGTCTCCACCTACGCGGGCAAGGCCGGCGCGCCGGGACTCGTGGATGGGACCGCCGCGGCCGCCCAGTTCAACCAGCCCAACGGGATCGCCCTGGCACCGAACGGGACCCTGTACGTGGCGGACTATGGCAATTCCTGCATCCGCGCCATCGCGCCGGGCGGCATCGTGACCCGGCTGGCCGGGCAGACCAGCACCTACGGCTTCGCCGACGGCAACGGCCTCTCCGCCGCCAAGTTCAATTCCCCCGTGGGGATCGCGCTGGATGCCGCCGGGATCCTGTGGGTCGCCGACACCCAGAACCACGCCGTCCGGCGCATCGGAACCGATGGCACGGTCAGCACCCCCGCCGGGACGGGCGGCACGGCCGGCAACGCGGACGGCACCGGCACCGCGGCCCTCTTCTTCCGGCCCTGTGGCATCGCCGTCACCCCCGCGGGCAACCTGGCGGTGGCCGATACGGCCAACCACCTGCTGAGGACCGTGACCCCCGCCGGCGTCGCCACGACCTTCCTCGCGCCCTGAGCGGGCTCCCCGCCGCGCCGACCTTCGTCTCCACCCTATTCTCTCCGCAACCCCTGGCCCGGTCCGGTCCAGGGGTTATTTTTGCGGCATGGACACGACGATGGATGTCCGTGCGGCCGCGGTGGCCGGAATTTTCTACCCGCGGGAGAGCAGCGAGCTGAGCCAGGCCATCCAGGCGATGTTCGCGGACGCCACCGGGGCCAATCCCTGGCTGGGGCCCCCCAAGGCCCTGATCGTCCCGCATGCGGGCTATGTCTACTCCGGGCCCATCGCCGCCAGCGCCTATGCCTCCCTGAACCGCCTGCGGGGCATCATCCGGCGGGTGGTCCTGCTGGGCCCGGCCCATCATGTGCCCGTGGTGGGTCTCGCCCTGCCCGGCGTTTCCGCTTTCGACACACCCCTCGGGCGGATTCCCGTGGATATCTCGGCCGCGGAGGTCCTCCAGCCTCTGGCCGGGGTGACCACAAGCCCCGCAGCCCACGCCAGGGAGCACTCCATCGAAGTCCAGCTTCCCTTCCTCCAGCAGGCCCTGGGCAGCTTCCAGCTGGTGCCCCTGGCCGTTGGCCATGCCACCGCGGAGCGCGTGGCGGAGGCCATCGAGGCCGTCTGGGGAGGGATGGAGACCCTGATCGTGGTGAGCTCCGACCTGTCCCACTACCTGCCCTACGAGCGGGCGCAGGCCCTGGATCGCCGCACCTGCGCCAGCATTTCGGACCTGAACCTGCTGGCCAGCCACGACCAGGCCTGCGGCGCCACGGCAGTGAACGGGCTGCTGCTGACCGCCCGGAATCATCGGTTGACGCCTCATCTGATGGACCTGCGCAACTCCGGCGACACCGCCGGAGACCGCGACCACGTCGTGGGCTATGCCGCCTTCGCGTTCATCCAGGAGGGCGCCCATGACCCATCCGCCCGCGAGCATTGACTGGGGTCCTATCCTGCTGCGGATCGCCCGCGGCGCCATCGCGGAAAAGCTGGGCATGGCGGCCCCGCCGGTTCCGACCGCCGCCTGGCTCGAGGAGCCCGCCGCCACCTTCGTCACCCTCCACCGTCTGGGCCAGCTCCGGGGGTGCATGGGCACCCTGGAGCCCCGGCGGCCCCTGGGCGAGGATGTGGCCGAGAATGCCCGGCAGGCGGCCTTCCACGATCCCCGCTTCCCGCCCCTGGCCCGCAGCGAATTCACCGACCTCCAGGTGGAGGTATCCCTTCTCTCCGCCCTCGAGCCGCTCCCTTTCAACAGCCAAGCTCAGCTGCTGACCCTGCTGCGGCCGGGTGAGGATGGCCTGGTGCTGGAATGGCAGGGATTGCGGGGCGCCTTCCTGCCCCAGGTCTGGGACCAGCTGCCCGAACCCGGGGACTTCCTGGCCCACCTGAAGCGGAAGGCCGGCCTGCCCATGGCCTTCTGGGATGACGGAATCCGGACCACCCGGTTCACGGTGACGCGCTTCCACGAGGAAGCCGAGGTGGGCAGCCCGGGGTAGCGCCATGGATCCCGCCTCCCATCCGACCTCCCGCCCCGCCCCCCACCCGGCTCGCTGGTGGCATCGCCTGGACGATGGACGGCTCCAGTGCGACCTCTGCCCCCGCGACTGCAAGCTGGCCGAAGGCCAGCGCGGCGCCTGCTTCGTCCGGCAGAACCTGGGCGGCGGCATGGTCCTCACCACCTACGGCCGGTCGTCGGGCTTCTGCGTCGATCCCATCGAGAAGAAGCCTCTGAATCATTTCCTCCCGGGCTCGCGGGTGCTGTCCTTCGGCACCGCGGGCTGCAACCTCATGTGCAAGTTCTGCCAGAACTGGGACATCAGCAAAGCCCGGGACATGGACCGGCTGACGGACCAGGCCTCGCCCGAGGCCATCGCCCGGGCCGCCGCCGAGGCCGAGTGCCGGAGCGTGGCCTTCACCTACAACGACCCGGTGATCTTCGCGGAGTACGCCATGGACGTGGCCGACGCCTGCCACGAGCGGGGCCTGCGCACCGTGGCGGTCACCGCGGGCCACATGCATGCCGAGCCCCGCCGGGCCTTCTACGCCAAGATGGATGCCGCCAACGTGGACCTCAAGGCCTTCACCGAGGGCTTCTACGCCCGGCTCTCCGTGGCCCACCTCCAGCCGGTACTGGACACCCTCTTGTACCTCCATCACGAGACGGAGGTCTGGATGGAGATCACCACCCTGCTCATCCCCGGCCAGAACGACTCCAGCGAAGAGCTCGCGGCGCTGTCCACCTGGATCGCCCGGGAGCTGGGCCCGGATATGCCCCTGCACTTCACCGCCTTCCACCCGGACTACAAGATGACGGACCTGCCGCGAACGCCCGCCTCCACCCTCACCCGGGCACGGGAGATCGCCCTTGCCGCAGGCCTCCACTACGTCTACACCGGCAACGTGCATGATGCCGCGGGGGGGACGACCCACTGCTCCGGCTGTCAGGCCCCCCTCATCGTCCGGGATTGGTACCGCATCGAGCGGAACCGACTGGCCTCCGACGGCCGCTGCCCGGACTGCGGCACCCTGATCCCGGGCCATTTCGAGGCCGATCCCCGACCCTTCGGCCCCCGGCGCATCCCCCTCGCCATCCAGGACTTCTGAGACCCATGATCCCCGTCCTGCTGCTCCCCGCCCTGCTGGCCTTCTCGCCGGCGAAGGAGGCCCGCATGGAACTCCGGATGTCCGCCTTCCCGAATGGGGGCACGATCCCCCGCGCCCACACCGCGGATGGCGCTGATCGCTCGCCGGCCCTCCAGTGGGGCGAACCGCCCGCCGGCACCGTCGCCTTCGCCCTGATCGTGGATGACCCGGATGCCCCCGTGGGCACCTGGATCCACTGGGTCCTCTACGACCTGCCCGGCACGGCCCGGTCCTTGGCGGAGGATCATCCCCGCACGGCCGCCCTTCCGGGCGGCGCGCACCAGGGAAAGAACAGCTGGGGCCGCCTGGGCTGGAACGGCCCCTCGCCCCCGCCGGGGAAGCCCCACCGCTACTTCTTCCGCCTCCTGGCCCTCTCGGCGCCGCTAGGCCTCCCCGCCGGCGCCAGCCGAACCCAGGTGGACGCAGCGGCGAAGGGCAAGGTCCTGGCCGAAGGCACCTGGATGGGCACCTACGGGCGCTGAGCGATCGGATTCTCAGGGCTTCCCGGAGTTCAGCCGGATCGTCTCCCCGTCCACCGCGAAGACGCCGCGCCCCTGGTGGTGGAGGGTCTTCGGCTTCTTCTGGGCGGGATCGATCCAGGCCTGCACCACCTCCAGCACGAAGAGGTTGTAGCGGTTCACGAAGCGCGTGTCCGCGACCCGGCACTCCAGGTTCGCGAAGCACTCGGCCACCAGCGGCGCGGCCACCTTCTTCGCCGGCAGGCGCGTGAGGCCGAAGGCCGCGAACTTGTCCACGTCGCGGCCCGAGGCGTTGCCCACCTTCACCACCTGCTTCGCCAGCCCGGCCGCGGGGATCGCGATCACGCACTGCCGCGTCTTCCGCAGGGCCTCGAAGCTGTGGTTGGCGCCGCTGACCAGGCAGCCCACCAGGGGCGGATTGAACTCCATCATCATGTGCCAGGACATGGCCATGACGTTGGCATGGCCTCGGTGCGCGGTGGCCAGCAGCACCACGGGCCCCGGCTCCAGAAGGGTGTACACATCTGAGAGTGGAAGGGCCTTCATCATGGGCGCCTCCTGCCGTCCAAGCCTACGCCCTTCGGAAAACCCGGACCTGCCCCACAATGGAGACATGCACCTCACGCTCCGCGCCCGCGCCCAGGCCATCCTCGACGGCGCGGGCTGGGACCTTACGCCGCCACCCGTCATCTGGTCGCCCCGCATGGCCCGCTGCGCGGGGCTCTTCGTGATCGAGAAGGATTCGCGGGGGAAGTGGCATCCGGAGATCCGCCTCAGCATCCCCCTGCTCCGCCGCCGGGACTGGCCCTGGCCCCAGCCGGTCTGCGGGATGAACTGCCACACGCCCGACGACATCCAGCGGCGCATCCTCGAGCACGAGCTGATCCATTTCAAGCTCTGGATGGACCGGGAAAAGGATTGGGGCCACACGGAGCGGTTCCGCCAGCTGGCCTGGGAGGTGTTCGGGCACCAGAGCATTACCCACGGCATCGGCTCAGAGCCCGAGTAGCCCAGCGCGCGAGTTCAGCATGATTCGCTCCTTGTGGGGCCCCGCTCTGCAGGCTCCCCCGGAGCCTGCTCCGCGACCCACATGGTCGCGACCCACGGCATCGGCTCGGAGCCCGATTAGTCCAGCGCGCGAGTTCAGCATGATTCGCTCCTTGTGGGGCCCCGCTCCGCAGGCTCCCCTGGAGCCTGCTCTCCGACCCACCTGGTCAAACTCGCTCCCTGTGGGGCCCCGCTCCGCAGGCTCCACCGGAGCCTGCTTCGCGACCCACATGGTCGCGACCCACGGAATCGGGCACGAGTCGGGGTGAGGGCTGGGACCGGCCCGCCAGTAGATCAGGTCTTCCCTAGAGCTCGGCCGCCAGGCGGTAGAGCTCGGAGGCGGACACGCCCAGGTGCTTGGCCAGGGGCTTCACCGCTTCGCGAAGGGTCATGCCGCCTTCGCGGGCGGCGGCAAGGTAGGCCTTGGCCCAGTCCGGCAGGGTGCCGTCGAACGCCGCCTGCCCCTCGTTGACGATCCGCTTGGCCCCGGCGCCCGCCAGCACCAGCACCATCTCGCCGCGATCCTCCCGGCCCAGCTGGGCCTTCACCTGGTCCGGCGTGCCGCGGTACCAGCTCTCGTGCAGCTTGGTCAGCTCGCGGCCCAGGGCCATCTCGCGGTCCGGCAGCAGCTCCGCCAGATCGGACAGGGTCTCGTGGATGCGATGGGGCGTCTCGAAGACCACCACCGTCTCCTCCTCGGCACCCAACTTCCGCAGAAGGGCGCGGCGCGGCTCGCTGCGGTTGGGCAGGTAGCCCCAGAAGCTGAAGGCGTGGCTGGGCAGGCCCGAGGCCACCACCGCCAGCAGCACGGCCGAGGCGCCGGGCAGCACCGTGACCTTGGCTCCCGCGGCCCGGGCCGCCCGGGCGATCTCGAAGCCGGGATCATTGATGCCGGGCATGCCCGCGTCGCTGCAGTAGGCCACGGTTCGGCCCGAGGCCAGCTCCAGGCCGATGCGCTCGTAGGCCGCGGCGCCGGCGTGGTCGTCGAAGCGCAGCAGGGGTTTCTCGATCCCCAGATGCTTCAGCAGGCCGCCGGTGCGGCGGGTGTCCTCGCAGGCCACCAGGTCGGCCTCCGCCAGGGCCTCCTTCGCGCGGTCCGTGAGGTCGCCGAGGTTGCCGATGGGCGTGGGGACGAGGATGAGATGACCGGTCATGATCCATCCAGTCTGGCAGCCCTCGATCGGACGCGACAAAGGCTCCGCCTCCGAAAGCCCGCAGGGCGAGCGGGAGCGCCCTGCGGGGCAGGGGGCGTCAGGCGGAAGTCGCGTCCTCCCACTCAGCCGGCGCTTTCGCTTGGCTTCGCGGAGAGAGGCCCCCGGTTGCCGATGGGCGTGGGGACGAGAATGAGGTGGCCGGCCATGGCTTCATTCTGGCAGGGCAGGCGGAGGGCGCCGCATCCGCAACGCCCCTCCGGTCCTGTTTCCGAGGCCTACTTTGCAGCCGCCGCCTTCGGAGCGGGCTTGGCCGTCCAGGCTTTCCAGAACTCGGGGTCCGCGGCAATGTCCCCGGCATCCGGATAGCTCATCTTCGGATCCACGGCCAGCAGCTGGGCGTCCTCCCGCAGGAAGCAGTCGGCGACGAGCTTCGAAAGGCCTTTGAGTTCCTCGGGACCAGCGGATTTGGCCATCTTCTCGTCATCGGCCATGGTCGCATCCGCATCGGCCAGGCTGTGCAGCGGCACCACCCAGAGATACGTGGGATTGGCGGCCCCAGCCACGGCCTGGTACACGGCCCACCGGGGCTTCAGGCCAGCCTTCTCGCAGAGCTCGGCGTATTTCTTCGCGCCAGCCGCGAACTCGGCGTCGTGGCCCGGCTTCACCTGGATCGTGGAGGTCCAGTAGTAGCGGGGCGCCATGTTCCCGATCTCCCGGCTGAGGTCCCCACGCAGCATGTAGGCCGCGCTGCTGTAGGTCGTGATGTACTCGGCATCCTTGACGGCCAACGCCTCGACCTGGGCCTTGAGGGCCGGGTGCTTCTCCATGTAGGCCTGCTGCGCCTCCATGCCCGCCAGGGAATCATAGAACCACACCCACGTGGCCTGGTTCGCGCCGACCACCGGCACCAGGCCCAGGAAGTGGTAAGGGCTCTTCGCCTGGGCGAGGACCTTGGACCAGGCGAACTCGTTCTTCTGGTGGGCGGCCTCCTTGCCGGGCTTCACGTCCTCCACGCCGATGCGCAGGACCTTGGGCCAGCTCGGGACCGGCGGTTCGCCACCCACGAGCGTGGCGCCGAGGGAAAGGCAGAGCAGGATCCGGGTGTCCATGGACTCCTCCTTGAGTGAGGCCCATGAGGCTACGCCCAAATGCTCATGAATATATCTTTTTTTTAAGATACCTTGTAAGCATCTACACGCGATTCATGTCGATCATCCATAATCACGTTACCCGGTTGAGCTGTCGTTCGCTGCGGATCAGGCGGCTGTAGGCCAGGCCGGTGTGGTACCAGTGCAGGAAGAAGGCTTCGAGGGCGGCCCTCCGCCACCAGGCCAGGCTTCCCGGCGTCGGGGGGCAGCTGGGCGCGGGGCTGCAGCGCACCGCCAGGCCCAGGCCCCGCGCCAGGGCCCCCGCCCTGGCCAGGTGCAGGTGGTCGGAGACCAGGATGAGGGTCCGCCAGCCCTCGGCACGCAGGGTCTCCCGCACGTGGAACAGGTTCTCGAGGGTGTGCTGGCTCTGGTCCTCGGTCCGGAGGGCCTCATTGAGGATTCCCTGGCCGCGCAGCCACGCGCAGCCCGCTTCGGCCTCGCTGATCCGCGCGCGCCCCGTCAGCCCGCCGGCCACGAGGATCCGCTGGGCGAAGCCCCGCCGCCAGAGGTCGGCGGCATGCGCCAGCCGCGCTTCAAAGGTCCTCGTGGGGTGGTCCCCCTCCAGGCGGCGGCCCAGCACCAGGATGAGGTCCGAGGGCTCCACGGGGTCGCCGCCCGCCCCCTGGAGTACGCGCCGCATCCGCCACCAGACCGGCAAGCCCAGCAGCAGCACGGCTGAGCCCGAAGCCAGGAAGAAGGACGCCAATCCCCCCGGTCCCAGCTTCTGCAGGAAGGTGGACCGGGGCGGAGCGGTGTAGGGACGGTCCGGCGCCATGCTTCAGGATGCCATCCCAGCCGGCACTGGGATCAGCGGCGGATGGTGGGCGCCGCCAGGGGAGGCGGCGCGGGGGCCGGCGCGGGACGCAACGCCGGGGCGAGGGGTCGCACCGACTGGACCGGCTCTGGACCCTTGAACAGGATCTGGGCCGGGGCGCTCTTCGCCTTCCCCGCCAGCAGGCTCAGGGACAGGGGGCCGGGCATGGCGCGGCGGTAGCGGTCCGGGATCGTGACGTGCAGCACCTTCTCGCCCGCCTGGAGGCTGGCGCCATCGTCGTCCGCCGTCCGGCCCGCATCCTCGGCGGGGATGGCCAGGGCCTCTTCTCCGTTGAACACCACCTTCGGCACCTCCGGCCCCAGGTGCCTGGCGTAGATCCGGATGCGGAAGGCCGCGGCCCGGTCGCCCACCTTCAACTCCATCGGATTCAGGCGCGTGATCTGCGGCCCAGGGCCGATGATCCCTGGGATCGCGGCGCCCGGATTCGCGGTCCCGGCCTGGGCTCCAGGAGCGGCCGACCGGGCGGCGATCGCCGCGCCCGTCTGGGAGAGGGCGGGGACCGCGGGCCGGGCCGAGGTGCGGACCGGGAGGATGAAGGTGACCACCTTCTCCGGGGTGGCGCCGCTGTCGTCCATCACGGCGATCCGGAGCTGGCCGGGCCTGGCCAGGCGGTAGCGCTCCGGGATGGTCACGTGGATGAGGCCCTCGCCCCCCTTCGTGAAGCTGCCGTCATCGTCGTAGTAGTGGACGCGGTCCTCCGCGGGCACCGCGCCGCCCCGATCGCCGTTGAAGACCACCTTCAGCGCGTTGGGGCTCAGGTGGGTGCCGTAGATCTTCAGCCGGAAAGAGGGCTGGGACGCCCCGATCTGGATGTCGGAGGGGACGATGCGCGTGAGCGCCGCCGGCGCGCTGGGCGGGGGCGTCGTCACCGGCTTCACGGCGCCGGCGGGCGCCACGTCGATGGTCTTGATGGCGGACCAGGGGCTGCTCAGCTGGTGGGACCCGCTGGGGTCGCTCGCCCCGTCCGCGCCGGCCGACACCCAGAGCTTCACCTGGAGGTGGCTGCCCGGCTCGCTGAGGAAGCGCCCGGGATCCACCGCCAGCAGGATGACCGTGCTCGCGCAGGCGCCCAGCACCCGGGCGCCGTTCTCCCAGACCGCGGGCACCCAGGCGGTGGCCCGGTCGCCGCCGGGCGAGACGCCCCGCACGAAGATGTGCTGGTAGCCGCCCTCGGGCCCGGCGGGATGCCCGAGGTCGCCGTCCGGCGGCGCGAGGTTGGCGCCCGTGAGGGTGATCACCACGCGGCCGTAGGCATCCAGCCAGCCGGCGGACTGGGGGTAGACCATCTGGGGATCGGCCTTGGCCAGGATGGGCATGGGCAGATCCTGGGCAAACCCAAGGGTGGAGAGGGCCAGACCGAGGAAGGCGGCAACGAGGCGCATGGGGAACCTCCGGGCCAGAACGTACTTAAAGGGGTTTGCCCCTCAGCCGCGCTCCAAGAATAAAGGGATGAGCCCTGGAGCATATACGCGAAGCGCCCCGGGACTCAAGCCCCGGGGCGCTTGGAGTGCCTGGCCTCAGGCCTCGGTGCGCTTTTCCGACTTCTTTCTTTCGTTGGTGTCCAGCACGCGCTTGCGCATGCGGATGAAGTTGGGGGTGACCTCCACCAGCTCGTCGGCCTCGATGTACTCCAGGGCCTGCTCCAGGGTGTGCTCCCGGGGCGGGGTGAGGCGGGTGGCCTCGTCGCTGCCGCTGGCGCGCATGTTGGACAGCTTCTTGCCCTTGGCCACGTTCACCACCAGGTCGTTCTCGCGGGCGTGCTCGCCCACGATCATGCCCTCGTAGCAGCGGGTGTTCGGGTGGATGAAGATGACGCCGCGCTCCTCCAGGTTCATGAGCGCGAAACCCACGGCCTCGCACGACTCCATGCTGATGAGCACGCCGTTCTTGCGGCCCGGCAGCTCGCCCTTGTAGGGGCCGTAGTGGCTGAAGAGGCTGTGGAGGATGCCCTCGCCGCGGGTGTCGGTCATGAACTCGCTGCGGAAGCCGATGAGGCCGCGGCTGGGGATCTTGAAGTGCAGGCGCAGGCGACCGCCCTCGTTGCCCATGTCCTGCATCTCGGCCTTGCGGTTGCCCATGTGCTCCATCACCACGCCCATGAAGGCCTCGGGGATGTCGATGGTGACGTCCTCGTAGGGCTCCAGCTTCTCGCCGGTCTCGGGGTCCGTGTGGAGGATCACCTCGGGGCGGCTCACGCAGAGCTCGAAGCCCTCACGGCGCATGGTCTCGATGAGCACGGAGAGGTGCAGCTCGCCGCGGCCGCTCACCTTGAAGGAATCGGGGCTGTCGGTGTCCTCCACGCGCAGGGCCACATTGTGCTGCAGCTCCTTCTGGAGGCGCTCGCGGATGCGGCGGCTCTGCACGTGCTTGCCGTCCTGGCCCGCGAAGGGCCCGGCGTTCACCATGAACATCATGGAGATGGTGGGCTCGTCGATGTCCACGTAAGTCAGGGCCACGGGGCTCGCGGCGTCGGCGATGGTCTCGCCCACACGGATGTCGGGGATGCCCGCCAGAGCCACGATCTCGCCGGCGCTGGCCTCCGTCTGCTGGATTCGGGACAGGCCCTCGAAGCCATAGAGCTGGGTGACCTTGTGCTGCTGGACGCTACCGTCGCGCTTCACCACCCCCACGGTCTCGCCCACCTTGATGCGGCCGTTCACGATGCGGCCGATGCCGATCTGGCCGACGAAGTCGCTCCAGTCCATGAGGGTGACGAGCATCTGGAGGGGCGCGTCAGGGCTGCCCTTGGGATGGGGGCAGTGCTTGACGATGGTGTCGAAGAGCGGGTCCAGGTTCTCGCTGGCATCGTTCATGTCCAGCATGGCGTAGCCCTGCTTGGCGCTGGCGAAGACGCAGGGGAAGTCCAGCTGCTCCTCCGTGGCGCCCAGCTCGATGAGCAGGTCGAAGACCTGGTCCTGGGACCAGAGCGGGCGGGCGCCGGGGCGATCCACCTTGTTGATGACGACAATCGGGCGCAAACCGAGCGCCAGGGCCTTGCGGGTCACGAACTTGGTCTGGGGCATGGGGCCGTCGAAGGCGTCCACCACCAGCAGGACCGAATCCACCATGGAGAGCACGCGCTCCACCTCGCCGCCGAAGTCGGCGTGGCCGGGCGTGTCCACGATGTTGAAGCGGTAGCCGCCCCAGTGCAGGGAGGTCGTCTTGGCCAGGATGGTGATGCCGCGCTCGCGCTCCTGGTCGTTGCTGTCCATGGCCCGTTCCTGAACCCGCTGGTTGTCCCGGAACATGTGGGCGCCCTTGAACAGGGCGTCCACGAGGGTGGTCTTGCCATGGTCGACGTGGGCGATGATGGCGATGTTGCGGATCTTCTCGAGCGAGGTCATCTGGCTCCCGGCAGCCCGGGCACAAGCCAGGCAGAACCTTTGATTTTACCAGACGCGAGGCTGATTTCCGAGCCCTGATTGCAACCCCTTCCATTGTCGCGCCAGGGGTCTAAGATAAGCGGACCCTCACCGGGAGAACCCCATGCATATCAACGAACTGCTCACCGTGGTCTGCGAGCAGGGCGCCAGCGACCTCCACCTCAAGGTCGGCAACCACCCCATCGCCCGCATCAAGGGAAAACTCACGCCCATGACGCAGTTCAAGCGCCTGGTGCAGGAGGACACCATCGCCATGGCCTACGCCATCATGGCCAGCGACAAGCAGAAGGCGAAGTTCAAGGAGAACCTCGACCTCGACATCGCCTATTCGGTGCCGAGCCTCGGCCGCTTCCGCTGCAACATCTTCAACCAGCGCGGCACCGTCGGCCTCGTCCTCCGCGTGATCCCCCGGAAGATCTACACCATCGACGACCTGATGCTCCCCAAGGTCCTCAAGACCATCTGCCAGGAGCAGCGCGGCCTGGTGCTGGTGACGGGCACCACCGGCTCGGGCAAGTCCACGACCCTCGCCGCCATGATCGACCTGATCAACGCCACGCGGTCCGAGCACATCCTCACCATCGAGGACCCCATCGAGTACCTGCACCGGGACAACCTCAGCATCGTGAACCAGCGCGAGGTGGAGGCGGACTGCAAGACCTTCGCCACGGCCCTGCGCGCCGCCCTCCGCCAGGACCCGGACGTGATCCTCGTGGGCGAGATGCGCGACCTGGAGACCATCGAGACGGCCCTGCACGCCGCCGAGACCGGCCACCTGGTCTTCAGCACCCTGCACACCCTGGACGCCACCGAGACCATCAACCGCGTGATCTCCGTGTTCCCGCCCCACCACCAGAAGCAGATCCGCCTCCAGATGGCGGCCGTGCTCAAGGGCATCATCTCCCAGCGCCTGGTGCCCCGGGCCGACGGCCAGGGCCGCGTGCCCGCCGTGGAGGTCATGGTGGCCACGGAAACCGTGCGCACCTGCATCGAGGACAAGGACAAGACCAAGATGCTGAAGGATGTCATCGCGGCGGGCACGGCCCAGTACGGCATGCAGACCTTCGACCAGAGTCTCTACTTCCTGCTGCGCCAGGGTCTCATCACCGAGGAGGAGGCCCTGCTGCGTGCCACCAACGTGGGCGAGTTCAAGCTGCGCCTCGAAGGCGTCATGGCCACGGCGGACATGGCCCGGGCCAACATGGAACGCGGCATGTCCATCGCCCAGGGCGGAGGCCGGGAATCCGGCGCCCCGTCGGCCGCGCCCCAGGTCCAGCCCCCCGCCCCGGGCATGCCCATGGCCATGCCTCCGGGCACCGACGTGAAAATCACCCTGGCACGCTGACCGCCCTTCCCCTTATCCTGGCTCTCCCACCCCCGAACCGAGGTCGCCGATGATCAAGATCGACATCGCCAATTCGCTGATGAAGGTGCATCCCTGCTCCCGCGCCACCGCCCTCCAGGTGGTGGACCTCCTCACGGAGCGCCTCAAGGATGCCCTCCTGAACGGGCACCGCATCGAGATCCGGGGCTTCGGCGTCTTCGAGCCCCGCCCCCGCAAGCGCGGCATGGGCCGGAACATCAAGACCGGCGCCAGCGTCCAGATCCCCAAGGGCAAGAGCATCCGCTTCAAGCCCGGGAAGGACCTGCGGGAGATCGAGGTCGGGTAGCCTGCGCACCACGCTGGCGCGTTGCTCGGTAAAAAAGGCGGTGATCAGGCGAACTTGGCCGCTTCCGATTGGAGGCGGTCCAGGGCTTCGTCCACCTGGTCCTGGTGTGTGCGCGCGGCGAGGATGGCCAGGCGCAGGTGGAAGGCGCCGTTCAGCTTGGTGCCGCTGAGGAAGACCCGGCCCTCGGCCGTCAGGCGCTGGAGCAGGGCCTGATTGAAGGCGTCCGGATCGCCGGTCCTGGGCAGGAACCGGAAGGCCAGGACGCTCAGCTGGGGCGCGGGTCCCGGATCCACGCCGGGCATCTCCTGGAGGCGCCCGTAGGCGTGGCGGGCCAGAAGCAGCTTCTCCTCCAGGGCGGCCCGGAAGGCCGCCACGCCATGCACCTGGAGGGGCAGCCAGAGGCGCAGGGCCCGGGCGTGCTTGCTGAACTCCAGGGTGGTTTCCGAGGGGCTCAGCTCTTCCAGGTCCTCCGGCGGCGAGGGCAGGTAGTCCGCCTCGAAGGCGTGGGCTCGCCGCAGGGGCTCCAGGTGCCGTGTCAGCAGGGTCCCCAGGCCCAGGGGCGCGAAGAGGCCCTTGTGGGGGTCCAGCACCAGGCTGTCGCTGCGCTCCAGCCCCCGGAGGGCGGCCTTCCCCAGGTCCGTCAGGGCGAAGGAGGCCCCGTAGGCCCCGTCCGTGTGGAGCCACAGGCCGTGGCGGGCGGCCAGGTCGGCGCAGGCCTCCAGGGGGTCCACCGCCCCGGTGTTGGTGGTGCCGGCAGTGGGAACCAGGAGCCAGGGGCGCAGACCTGCCCGCAGATCCGCCTGGATCGCCGCCTCCAGCGCCTCCGGGCGCAGGCGGAAGTCGACATCCGTGGGGATCTCCCGCACGGGCGCCTCGCCCATGCCGGCCACCCGGAGGGCCTTCACGAGGCAGTGGTGGGCCTGGTCCGACAGATACACACAGGCCTTCGGGTAATCCGCCGCCTTGAGGCCCGCAGCCTCCCGGGCGGTGCAGATCCCGATGAGGTGGGCCATGCTGCCCCCCGCGGCCAGGTTGCCCGAGCTGCCCTCGGGCAGGCCCATCTCCCGGGCCAGCCAGCCGAGGACCTGGTTCTCCATGCGCACCGCCCCGGGCCCGGCGAAGAAATAGGCCGCGTAGCGGTTGGTGAGGGCCGCCAGCAGGTCGCCCAGGGCTCCCGTGAAGAGGGCGGAGGGCGGGATGAACGCCAGATGGCGGCCGGAGGCCCCGTTGGCCCCCACGCCATCCACATGCTCGGCCAGGGCACCCAGCACCTGGGGGAAGGGGCGCCCCGCCTCGGGGATGGGGAAGTCCGCCAGGCCCGCTCCGGGCCGATCCCGCTGTACGAAGGCCGGAGCCTCCGGCAGGGCCCGCAGGAACCCCTCCGCGTAGCCGTGCGTGGCCTCCCACAGCGCCACCCGCGCCTCCGGCCCGGGGTCCAGGCCTCGGGACAGAGATTCGAGATCCTTCAGACGGTCCAGCACGGTCGGCCCTCCGGGCGTCCGGAGCGGGCCGGACCCTTCAGCCTAGCAAACGGTAAGATGGAGGGCATGGAAGTTTGCCGCCGCCCCGACATCACCTACCCCACCCGCATCCCCATGAAGATCATCGGGCGCCAGGAAGAGCTGCGCCCCGACATGGTCATGGAACTGATCCTCGCCCACCTCGGCCCCCAGGCCGACGGCGACGAGCAGCACACCGCCAACTGCAAGGGCGCCTTCATCAGCTACACCTTCTGGGTCACCCTGCCGCATGCCCAGGCAGAGACCCCGCTGCGGGAGGCGATCCAGAAGCTGCCAGGGGTGGTGATGCAGCTGTAGGGCGAGGAGGCAAAATCGCTGCGCGATTTTCGTAGGCGCTCGGGGAAGGTATGCCCGTTCAGAGGGCTGATTGCTACCGTTCAGCGGAAACTGGCAGTTCGATAGGGGCTCCGGGCTACGATCGTCGCTGCCGTGGCAGAGAAGGATTAAGCCCATGCTTATCATGCATCCTTTCTATGTTTTCCTTGCGATCCTGCCATTCCTATCCTTGGCCGCAAAAGGTATTTCAGACAACACCAAGCCCGCTATGCCACGCGTCTTCATCCATTCACGTGGTGATGTCGCGGCTCAGCCCTTTATGGAAACCTGGAGGGAGGGAAATAGCATCCATTTTCGAGAT
Source organism: Geothrix sp. SG200 (assembly GCF_022808935.1). Lineage (GTDB taxonomy): Bacteria > Acidobacteriota > Holophagae > Holophagales > Holophagaceae > Geothrix > Geothrix alkalitolerans. Next base: position 386,237 of record NZ_JAKZFR010000001.1, on the reverse strand, counting down.
GGGGCCTCGAATAAATCGTTCACCCTCCAGTCTGAAGTTCTCACCGAATCCACCTTCCATCCTCCCGCCCTGCTCGACGGCTGGGCGGGTTTCATCAAATATCGCCGGGGTGCCTGGTGGTTCCTCAGACCGGAGCGGGGGCACCTGCCAGAGCAACGTCTCTCCGAACTGTACCGTTTCGACCCTGAGTCCCGTTCCTGGAAGCTCCTGCACCGCCTGGAAGTCCGGGCCGCTCATTTCGAGGTCATGGACGAGGACAGCTTCCTCCTCTTCGGTGTCTTCGACCCAGTCAAGGGGCGCTATCACCTGGCGGGCACCCTGACCGGCGGGACCCTCGATCTTCTGGATGCGTGCCCTATCCAGAAGCGGTTCCCGGAGTTGTTCTGGAAAGCCTGCGTGACGGGCCTCGACGATCGCATGGCCTACGCCTATTTCCCGATGTCAGGGGATCTCTGCGGCTACGATCTGGATTCCCATACCCTCAGGCGGTTCCGGGTTCCTTGGCCTCTCCTCACGGATGAATCCCTCGACCAGGACATCGAGCGCGCCAAGCCATCTGGAAAAGACATCTTCATTTCGACGGTGGAGCATCCCAGCACTTCAGCCCAATGCTATTTCCTGCCCATCCAGGGCGGTAGCCAGATGGCCTTCATCTACAAATCCTTGGACGTTGAAGAGGAAAAGCAATTCGCGTTTTCAGACGGTTCACGTCCCGTCATCGAAAAGGTCGGCGCCATCATGCTGGTTCCTGACGATCCAAACCTGACCATCAATCTGACTCCCCCCTCTCAAAAATCCTTGGAGCGTTGGTGCTGGAGCAGTGTGGCCAATCGACTGGTCCCGATGGAGAGTCTCAAAAAAGCCCTCGCCAAAGCTCCTAGCACAACTGCTAAACCTGCCAAGCCCCAGCCCCCATCTCCGAAGACGAAGATCCACTAAGGCCACGAAAACCCCACAGCGGTTTTCGATTCCTACGCGCGGGCTGCGCCCGCGCGTAGGAATCGAATCTTCGGCGAAACTACGGCCGCAACGTCTCCATCATGCAGGAGTACGGGATTGTCTCCCGGACCCGCGGCGCGGGGCCCCGCCGGCCCGAGTCGGAGCAGGGCGCAGCCCTGCGGAGGCTGCCGCCCGCGATCGCGCAGCGGGAGCGGTGTCGTGACCGAGCGCTACGGCCTGAGTGTGCCCATCATGCGGGGATACGGAATGGTCTCCCTCACATGCGGCAGCTTGCAGATCCACGCCACGGCGCGCTCGAGGCCCATGCCGAAGCCGGCGTGGGGGACGCTGCCGTACTTGCGGACATCGAGATACCACTCGTAGTCCGCACGGCTTAGGCCCTCGTGCTCGATCTGGTCCAGGAGGTACTGGAGGCTGGAGGCGCGCTCGCCGCCGCCGATGACCTCGCCGTAGCCCTCGGGGGCCAGCAGGTCGGCGCCCAGGGCCAGGCGGGGATCCTGGGGGTCGGGCTCCATGTAGAAGGCCTTGAAGGCCTTGGGGAAGCGGTGCACCCAGAGGGGCTTGTCCGTGGCGTTCATGAGGATGGTCTCGTCGTCGTTGCCGAAATCCTCGCCCCAGTTGATGTCGCTGCCCAGAGCCTTCAGCTTCTCAACGGCCTCGGTGTAGGTCATGCGGTCGAAGGTGGTGTTGAGGGCGGTCTCCAGGGGCGCCGTGTCGCGCTCGAGGATCTTCAGCTCCTCCTGGCGGCCCTCCAGCACGCGCTGGATCAGGAACTTGGTCATGCGCTCGCCGAGCGCCATGACATCGTCCAGGTGGGCGAAGGCCACTTCGGGCTCCACCATCCAGAATTCCGTGAGGTGCCGCCGGGTCTTGCTCTTCTCGGCCCGGAAGGTGGGGCCGAAGCAGTAGGTCTTGCCGAAGGCCGCGATGCCCGGCTCCTGGTAGAGCTGGCCGGACTGGCTGAGGAAGGCCATGCCCTCATGGAAGTACTCGGTGCCGAAGAGCGTGCTGGTGCCCTCGCAGGCGCTTGGCGTGAGGATGGGCGCGTCCAGCAGCGTGAAGCCGTCGCCGTCGAAGAAGTCGCGGATGCCCTTCACCAGGGTGTGGCGGATGCGGAGGATGGCCCACTGGCGCTTGCTGCGCAGCCAGAGGTGCCGGTTCTCCATGAGGAACTCGGTGCCGTGCTCCTTGGGGGTGATGGGGAAGTCCACGCTGCCGCCGACGAGTTCCAGCGACTTCACCAGCAGCTCCGGCTGGCCGGTCTTGGGGTGCTGCTGCACCACGCCCGTCACCGTGATGGCCGATTCCTGGGTGAGCTTCCCGGCCAACTCGTAGCTCTCGGGGTCCGCCTCTGCGGCGCCGACGACGCACTGGACGAAGCCGGAGCCGTCCCGCAGCTCGATGAAGCGGGTCTTGCTGGTGCGGGCATTGCGGACCCAGCCCCGCAGCCGGACGGTCTCGCCGACCTGGCCGGCGAGGAATCGGACTTCGGTGAAGGGCTGGCTGGTCACGGGGGCTCCTGGGCCTAAACCTCTATTGTGCCCGGGGAAAGGAGCCGGCTCCAGGGTCCTATCCCAACAAGGAGTCGATCTTCTCCTTGAGCGATTCCTGCGTGAACGGCTTCACCACGTAGGTGCTCACGCCGGCCTCGAGGGCCTGGACGATGTCCTGGGTGGCGGCGTGGGTGGTGACCATGAGGATGGGCATGGTGGCGCCCCGGCTCCGCACGGCCCTAGCGAACGCGATCCCGTCCATCTCCGGCATGTCCCAGTCGGTGATGATGAGATCCACCCCGCCCCGGTCCAGCTGCTCCAGCCCGGACCGGCCGTTTTCGCCCTCCACCACGTCCGGGTGGCCCATGCGGACGAGGTTGCCGATGATGATGCGGCGCATCGTCGGGGAGTCATCCACCACGAGGATCTTCACGGGGGCTCCAGGGAAGGGTTGGCGCCCGGGGCGCTCCGGGCATTGTCTCCCAATCATGGGGGTTTGGAACGTCGTCAATTCTGGCCCCGGCGGCCCCCGGTCCGGGACCGGGCTGGGATAGACTGGGTCCCGTGCGCGCGCCCCGCGGGGGCGCACCCCGGAGGTTCCATGCCCGAAGCCCAAGGCCCCTGCCCCATGGACCCCGGCCAATTGGAAGCCACCCTCCGGCGCCTGGCCGAGGAACTGCTGGCCCACCTGCGGCCCGGGGAGGAGGTCGTCCTCCTGGGCATCCGCTCCCGGGGCCTGCCCCTGGCCGAGCGCCTGGCCACCCACCTCCGCACCGCCACCGGGGCCGAGGTGCCCGTGGGCGCCCTGGACATCACCCTCTACCGGGACGACCTCACCGAGATGGTGGGCAGCCCCATCGTCCGGCCCACGGAGATCCCCTTCACCCTGAAGGAGCGCACGGTGGTGCTGGTGGATGATGTGCTCTACACGGGTCGCACGGTGCGCGCCGCCCTCGACGCCCTGCTGGACCACGGCCGCCCCCGGCGGGTGATGCTGCTGGTGCTGGCGGACCGCAGCGGTCGGGAGCTGCCCATCCAGGCCGATCTCGCGGGCCTGCGGGTGGAGGTGCCGCCGGGCCATCGCGTGGCCGTGCGGCTGAAGGAAATCGATGGTGAAGACGGCGTGACCGTGGAGGCCTGCTGATGACGTCCGAACGCTACGTCTTCCCCCACAAGCACCTGCTGGGCATCGAGCCCCTCAGCCCCCAGGACATCACGGCGATCCTGGACCAGGCCCGGGCCTTCGAGGAGGTCTGCGAGCGCCCCAGCATCAAGATCGTGCCCGCCCTGCGCAAGAAGCTGGTGGTGAACCTCTTCTTCGAGAACAGCACCCGCACCCGCAACAGCTTCGAGATCGCGGAGAAGCGCCTCTCGGCGGAGATCATCAACTTCGACGCCGACACCAGCAGCCTGAACAAGGGCGAGACGCTCATCGACACGGCCATGAACCTGGAGGCCATGCACCCGGACCTCATCGTCATGCGCCACAGCGCCCCCGGGGCCCACGCCCTCCTGTCCCGGCACATGAAGGCCAGCATCGTGAACGCCGGGGACGGGGCCCACGAGCACCCCACCCAGGCCCTGCTGGACGCCTACACACTGCGGAAGCACTTCGGAGGCCTGGAGGGCCTGCGGGTGGCCATCGTGGGCGACATCCGCAACAGCCGCGTGGTACGCTCCAACCTCTGGCTCCTCACCCGCATGGGCGCCAAGGTGACGCTCGTCGGCCCCCCCACGCTGGTGCCCCAGGAGATGGCCGCCACCTGGCCCGGCATCCGGATCAGCCATGACTTCGATTCCGTGATCCCCGAGCAGGACGCCATCATGATGCTTCGGGCCCAGTTCGAGCGCGGCACTGGCGCCTACATCCCTGGCCAGGGCGAGTACAGCCGCTTCTTCCAGCTCAACCCGGCGCGCATGAAGCGCGCGAAGAAGAACGTGGTGGTGCTGCACCCCGGCCCCATCAACCGCGGCCTGGAGATCACCAGCGACGTGGCCGACGGCCCCAACAACCTGATCCTGGATCAGGTCACCAACGGCGTGCCGGTCCGCATGGCCGTGCTCTACCTGCTGTCCCACCCCCACGGCGAGCAGGTGCCGTGAGCGCCCTCCCGGCGGAGCGCATCTTCCATTCCATCCACCTGTTCCGAAAGGAGCGGGTCATGCTCGATGCGGACCTGGCGGCCCTCTACGGTGTAGAGACCCGGGCCCTCGTCCAGGCCGTCAAACGCAACGCCAGGCGATTTCCGGCCGACTTCATGTTCCAGCTTGATGGGGAGGAATGGGCCGACTTGAGATCACAAACGGTGATCTCAAGTGCCTGGGGCGGTCGCAGAACGGCTCCCTACGCATTCACCGAACATGGCATTGCCATGCTTTCGAGCGTTCTCAACAGCGACCAGGCCATCGCCGTGAACATCGAGATCATGCGAGCCTTCACGCGCCTCCGGGGCATTCTGGCTTCCCATGCCGATCTCGCCAGAAAGCTCGAAGCCCAGGAACGCAAGTATGATGGCCAGTTCCGGGTGGTATTTGAAGCGATCCGGGACTTGATGGAGCCACCCGTCCCAGCCAAGAAGCCCATCGGCTTCCGTCCGAGGAAGTGACCATGGCCGCCCCCGTCGAGATCCTCTCCCGCCTGCTCTGGGTCCGCGATGCCGCGGCCCTCCCCGACCAGGCCCTGGCAGACCAGCTGGGGCTGGAGGCCAAGGCCCTCGCGGCCCTGGTGACCGCCCAGCCCGACCGCTTCCCCGAGGCCCTGGTCTTCCACCTGACCGCCGAGGAGCGCCAGCGCATCCCGGATGCCCCCGTGCTGGCCTTCACCGAGGCCGGAGCCGCCCTGCTGACAGGCCTGGTGCCCGGACACGAGCCGGCCCTGCTCAAGCTCCTGCCCGCCTTCGCCGAGGCCCGGCACGTGATCACGGCCCAGGCGGAGCTGTCCTTGCGCGTCACGGCCCTGGAGCAGAAGCTGGATACGCTCATCAAGGTCATCCAGGGCGAGGAGGTGGAGGGCGCCCCGAAGCAGCGCCCCATCGGCTTCGTCAACGAAGAAGACCTGCCCCATGGGCTGAAGTCCGGGCAGCGCGGGAAAACAGAACGCGAAGAGCGCAAATAGAGCGAAGGACGCGAATGAAGGATCTGGCTCTCAAGGACGAGGTTTTCGCGGTGATCGGGGCCGCGATCGATGTCCATCGGCACCTAGGGGCCGGGTTCCTGGAATCGGTCTACGCTGAGGCGTTGGCGCGGGAGCTTGAGGCCAGGGACATCCCCTTTGAACGCGAAGTGAGCCTGGAGATCATGTACCGGGGAAAGCCCCTGTCCAAACGATTCCAGGCGGATTTGGTCGTCGGAGGCGTCCTGATCGTGGAGCTCAAGGCCGTCGCCAAGCTCGGTCTGCTGGAGCGAGCCCAGGTGGTGAACTACCTGAAGGCCACGGGGCTCCACGTTGGGCTTCTGATCAATTTTGGATCCCATCCGAAACTGGAATGGGAACGCGTCGTCCATCAAGTTCCAGAGTAGGATTCGCCTTCTTCGCCCCCTTCGCGCCCTTCGCGTTCCAAAGGCATTCATGATCCCCGGCCCCATCACCCTCCTCATCCTCGACGGCTTCGGCGATGGACCCCGGAACGCCTTCGACGCCACCTTCGTCGCCGCCATGCCGCGCTTCAACGCGCTGCGGAAGGCCTACGCCACCACCCAGCTCTTCACCAGCGGCGAGGCCGTGGGCCTGCCCGACGGGCAGTTCGGCAACTCGGAGGTGGGGCACATGAACCTGGGCGCGGGCCGCGTGGTATGGCAGGAGCTGACCCGCATCGACGCGGCCATCCGGCGGGGAACCTTCCGGGAGAATGCGGCCATGGGGGCCCTGCTGGCGGGGCTGAAGGCCTCCGGGAAGCGGCTCCACCTCATGGGCCTCGTGAGCGACGGCGGCGTGCACAGCCACCAGAACCACCTCGTGGCGCTGGCCCAGTGGGCCCAGGCCGAGGGCGTGCCCACCACCATCCACGCCATCACGGACGGCCGGGACACGGGCCAGAAGAGCGCCGACGGCTACCTCCAGTGGCTGGCCTTCCAGCTGCGGAACACGCCGCTGGTGACGATCGGCTCCGTCTGCGGGCGCTACACGGCCATGGACCGGGACAAGCGCTGGGAGCGCACGGAGCAGGCCTGGAAGCTCTACGTGGACGGCGAGGCCCCCCAGGCCGCGCCGGACGCCCTGGCCGCCATCCAGGCCGCCTACGCCCGCGGCGAGACGGACGAGTTCGTGGCCCCCACCAAGCTCGCCGCCTTCCACCCCATCGCCGATGGGGACGGCGTGCTGTGGTTCAACTTCCGCGCCGACCGGGCCCGCCAGATGTGCCATGCCCTGGTGCATCCGGACTTCAAGGGCTTCGCGCCGAAGCACCGGCCGGCGGTGAGGCTGGTCACCTTCACGGCTTACGACATCGAGCTGGATCCCTACGTCTCCGTGGCCTACCCGCCCCAGAGCCTGGAGCACATCCTGGGCGAGCTCATCTCCGCCCAGGGCTGGAAGCAGTTCCGCACGGCCGAAACCGAGAAGTACGCCCACGTCACCTACTTCTTCAACGGCGGCCGGGAGGCGCCCTTCGAGGCCGAGGAGCGCCGCCTGGTGCCCTCCCCCAAGGTGGCCACCTACGACCTGCAGCCCGAGATGAGCCTGGCCGACGTGAGCCAGGGCCTCGAATCCGCCATCCGCTCCCGCGAGTACCGGTTCCTGGTCTGCAACCTGGCCAACCCCGACATGATCGGCCACACCGGGGACCTGAAAGCCGCCGTGACCGCCTGCGAGGCCGTGGACGCCGCCGTGGGCCGCATCGCCGACGCCACCCTGGCCATGGGCGGCGCCCTCTTCATCACCGCCGACCACGGCAACTGCGAGTGCATGCGAGACGAAGGCGGCAATCCCCACACCTCGCACACCCTGAATCCGGTCCCCGCGGTCCTCGTGGCCCGGGGCTTCGAGGCCTTCCAGCTGCGAGCCGGAGGCGCCCTCAGCGACGTGGCCCCCACCCTCCTGAAGCTCTTCGGTCTGCCCCAGCCCCAGGCCATGGACGGCGCGAGCCTGTTCTGACGAGATCGCATGACCGACCGGCCCCGCCCCAGGCTCAGCCCGTCCACCTTCATCAAGGGCGTGGGGGCACTGCTGGTCCTGTTCAACCTCCTGGCCGCCTTCACCGCGGCGTGGCTGCTGGTCCTGAGTCACCGGCATTACGTGGAGCGCGCGGAGGCCGCGACGCAGAACCTGGCTGAGGTCCTGGAGGACAACGTGGAGGACACGGTCCACCGGATCGACCTGACCCTCCAGTCCATCCAGGACGAAGCCCACCAGGACCCGGGCCACCACCGGATCGGAGCCCTCGTCCAGACCCAGTTCCGGCGGGTGGGCCTGCTGACCTCCCTGCAGGTGGCGGATGCCACCGGCCGGGTCCTGCAGGCCGCCCCGGTCCAGGCCCCCGGAAACGTGGGGGACCAGCCTTTCTTCGCCCAGCTCAAGGCACTGGCCGGGGATGAGTTGGCCATCTCGCGGCCCGTCCGGGGGCCCTCGGGAGCCTGGGTCATCGTCCTGGCCCGCCGGATGGTCCGCGCCGATGGGCGGTTCGCGGGCGGGGTCTTCGCCATGCTCCCCACGGAGCAGCTGGCCCGGACCATGTCCCACCTGGATGTGGGCCGGCACGGATCCGTGTCCCTGCGGGGCCAGGATCTCAGCCTCCTGGCCCGGTACCCGGACTTCGAGGGCCAACAGCGGATGACCGGCACGACTCGGATCCAGGGAACCTACCTGCGGGCCGTGCAGGCAGGGAACAGCACCTTCCACTTCAGCGAGCGGTCGGTCCTGGATGGCGTGCACCGGACCTACGTCATGCGGAAGACCGGCCGGCCCGTGTTCTACATCCTCGTGGGCCTGGCCCAGTCCGAGTACCTCCGGACCTGGCGCCACCAGGCGGCCTTCGCCGCCGCGGCGGTCCTCGGCCTGGCCGCCCTCACCCTGGCCCTGGGCTGGCAGGCCCGCTCCTCCTGGATCCGCCAGATGGAGGATCAAGCCCAGCTGGCCGCCCAGGAGGCCAAGTACCGGTTGCTGGCCGAGAACCTCGGGGATGTCATCTGGTCCATGGACCCCGAGGGGCGGCTCACCTACATCAGCCCCTCCATCCTCCGCCAGCGGGGTTGGACCCCCGAAGAATTCATGGCCCTCGGTCCCGAGGAGCGAGCCCTTTCCCGGAAGGGCAGCGAAATCGTGCGGGAGCGCATGGCCCGGGCCCACCAGCTCCCCCCGGGGTCCCAACCCTTCGAGGATGACCTGATGCAGGCGACCGTGAGGCGCAGGGATGGCCGGGAGATCCAGGTCGAAGCGCAGTGGCGGATCGTCTGGGGCGAGGATGGACGCCTGCTGGGCTTCCAGGGCGTCACCCGCGACATCACGGAACGCCGGCGCATGGAGGCGGAGCGGGAGCGGCTGATCGAAGGGCTGACCCAGGCGCTGGCCGACGTGAAGCAGCTCAGCGGCATGCTCCCCATCTGCAGCAGCTGCAAGAAGGTCCGAGACGACCACGGCTACTGGAGCCAGATCGAGACCTACCTTTCCGAGCACACGGAAGCCACCTTCACCCACGGCGTCTGCCCCGACTGCGCCCAGAAGCTCAGGGATGAAATGCAGGCACTCCGTGCCCAGAGGACGGAAGGGGACGGATCATGAGCACGGAGCGACAGCGAAGGCTCCATGTCCACGAGCGCCAGCGAGCAGGAGGACTGCGCGGTGCGCTCGCCGATACATGGAGGGCCACTTTGCCGAAGGCGAAGCCCGAAGGGCGAGGCACCGGAGGTGCCGAGTGAGCATGCAGCGACAGCAAAGGCTCCATGTCCACGAGCGCGAGCGCGTGGGAGGACAGCGCGGTGCGCTGGCCGATACATGGAGGGCCACTTTGCCGAAGGCGAAGCCCGAAGGGCGAGGCACCGGAGGTGCCGAGTGAAGATCGCCTTCATCGGCACGCACGGCGTGGGCAAGACCACGCTCTGCTATGAGCTGGCCGCGGCCCTCAAGCGGGACGGGGTCCATGTGGACATCGTGAAGGAGGTGGCGCGCCTCTCGCCCCTGCCCATCAACCAGAAGACCTCCCTCGAGGCGCAGACCTGGATCTTCTTCACCCAGATGGCCGAGGAGATCCGTTCCGCCAGCCAGCATGACGTGGTGGTGTGCGACCGAAGCGTGCTCGACAACTACGCCTACATGATGCTGGCCTTCGGCCGCCAGCTGCCCATCGAGCGCTTCATGCACCACTGGATGAAGGGCTACGACCTGCTCTTCAAGGTGCCGTTCTCAGGGCACCTGGCGGCGGACGGCGTGCGGGACACGGACACTTTCTTCGCCGAGGCCATCGACAAGCTGGTGGACAAGCTCCTGGAGGAACGGTCCATCCCCTTCGAGCGCCTGGATCCCAAGGACCGGCCGGGCTGGATCCACCGGGTCAAGGAGGTCGTCCTGAGCCACCCCAAGGGCCAGAAACGGCTGCTTTAGCCAGAATGTGACCCAGGTCCCCCACTCCCCTCTGGAGGGAGCCTGACTCCGGGTAGATGATCAGGAGGTCGGGAGGTCCGTTATGGCCGAGACCAGCATCCTGTCCGTGCGCGGCGCCAGCTTCATGTTCCACCCCGCGGGCGCCCTGCCCCAGTTCACGCCCGAGGAGAGCAGCGAGGAGGCGCTCGCCATCGCCGAGGCCGCCCGCGACTTCGTCAGCGGCGAAGTCATGCCCCGGGACGAGGCGATCGACCATCTCGACCTCGACCTGAACCGCGAGCTGCTGCGCAAGGCCGGCGAGCTGGGCATCCTGGGCATCGAGATCCCCGAGGCCTACGGGGGCCTGGACCTGGAGAAGAAGACCGCCCTCCTGGTGCTGGAGGAGATGGCCAAGCAGGCCAGCTTCTCCACCAGCTACGGCGCCCACACCAGCATCGGCACCCTGCCCATCGTCTACTTCGGGAACCACGAGCAGAAGGCGAAGTACCTGCCGAAGCTCGCCAGCGGCGAGTGGGTGGCGGCCTACGCCCTGACCGAGGCCGGCAGCGGCTCCGACGCGCTGGGCGCCAAGGCCACCGCCGTGCTGGAGGACGGCCACTGGGTGCTGAACGGAACCAAGGCCTGGATCACCAACGCCGGCTTCGCGGATGTCTTCGTGGTCTTCGCCAAGGTCAACGGCACCCACCTCAGCGCGTTCATCGTGGAGCGCGCCGATCCTGGCGTGAGCACCGGCGCCGAGGAGAAGAAGCTCGGGATCAAGGGAAGCTCCACCCGCACGGTCATCCTCGACAACTGCCGCATCCCCGAGGACCGGATCCTGGGCGGCAAGGGCAAGGGCGCCCGCATCGCCTTCGGCATCCTGAACGTGGGCCGCTTCAAGCTGGGCGCCAGCTCCGCCGGGGCCGGCAAGCGCGTGCTCGAATACACCCTGAAGTACGCCGGAGAGCGCACCCAGTTCGGCAAACCCCTCACGGCCTTCGGCCTCATCCAGCAGAAGCTGGCCAACATGGCCGTGCGGATCTTCGTGGGCGAGAGCATGAACTTCCGCACCATCGGCTACCTGGACGAGGCCCTGGGCCACACGAGCTGGGAGAGCGAGACCGGCGGCGCCGACAAGATGAAGGCCATCGAGGAGTACGCCATGGAAGCCTCCATGGCCAAGGTGTGGGGCAGCGAGGCCCTCTTCGCCACCGCCGACGACGCCCTGCAGACCTTCGGCGGCGCCGGCTTCAGCGCCGAGTACCCGGCCGAGAAGATCTACCGCGACTGCCGCATCAACCGCATCTTCGAGGGCACCAACGAGATCAACCGTCTGCTCATCGCCCAGACCTTCCTCAAGCGCTGCAGTGGCACGGACGGCCTGCCCCTGGTGGAGGCCGGGACGGCCCCCGCCCAGGTGCCGGAGGACGGCCTGCTGGCCACCGTGGCCCTGGCCAAGGCCCGGGCTCTCCGCGTGATCGCCCGCGCCCAGGCGGAGCACGGACCGAAGATCCTCGACAACCAGGAGGCCGCGGCCCACATCAGCAACCTCCTTCTGGAGCTCTACGCCATGGAGTCCGCCGCCGTGCGCGCCGGGAAGATGGCCGCCAGCGGCCACCGCTGGGCCGCCCTGGCCAGGGACCTGGCCGAGGTCTACGCTCAGGAGGCCTGGAACCGGGTTCAGTCCGAGGCCCGCATGCTGGCCGGCGAGCTGGCCGCCGGAGCGGCCCTGGACGCCCTCATGGACGAGCTGCTGGCCATGCGCGCCCCGGCCCCGGCGCCGCTCTCCGTCCTGCGGAACCGCATCGCCCTGGCCCTCATGGATCAGGGGCGGTATCCCATCGGCTGATCGGCCGGCCAATCAGCTACTTGATCCCGGTGTGCAGGGCGGCGATGCCGCCCGTGAGGTTCGTCCAGCCGACCTCGCGGAACCCCGCAGTCCCTAGCTCGGAGGCCAGGGCCCGCTGATCCGGGAAGCCCCGGATGCTCTCGGGAAGGTAGGTGTAGGCCGAGGCGTCGCCGCTGATCCATGCGCCGATGCGGGGCAGCACCCGGAGGCTGTACCAGTCGTAGAGCGCCTTCAGGCCCGGAACCACCGGAGTGCTGAACTCCAGGATGGTGAGCTGGCCACCGGGCTTCAGCACCCGCAGGAACTCCGCATAGGCCAGGGGCCGCGCCTCCACGTTGCGGATGCCGTAGCAGATGGTGATGCCGTCGAAGGTGGCGTCCTTGAAGGGCAGCCGCTGGGCATCCGCGTCGCTGGAGGCCCAGATGCGGTCCGCCAGGCCCTTGCGCTGGAACTTGGCGGGCCCCAGGCGCAGCATGGCGTGGGTGAAGTCCGTGCTCACCACCTCGGCGCCGCGGCGGGCCAGGGCCACGCTGGAATCCCCGGTGCCCGCGGCCACGTCCAAGAAGCGCTTCCCGGGCGCGGCCCCGGCGCGGCGGGCCATGCGCCACCACCACCAGAAGTCCACGCCGCCCGAGAGCACATGGTTCAGGAGGTCGTACTTCCCGGCGATGGCCGAAAACATCTGCTGCACGTGACGGCCTTCCGGCATTCAACCTCCAGGGGTCATTCCATTGAACCAGAGAGGAGACCTACCGGAGGTATATCCCGTGGTACCGGCGTCAGGCCCAGCCTGGCGTCGGCACGAGGGGTCCGGGAGGACTCGCGAGCAGAGCGAGCAGGCGGTCCCCCCAGAGGGCGTTGACCGAAGGTAGAGGCTAGCCAAGAGCCACGGGGACCCCCATCGTGATCCCTACCCAATCTGGAGGACAGAGATGAGCACCGCCGCTGCAGAGCAGGTCAAGGGAGGCAGTTTCCTGCTGACCCCCATCGGGGCGCTGCCCCAGTTCACCGCCGAGGAGTTCGGCGATGACGCCAAGGAGTTCGCCCGGGCCGCCCGGGACTTCATCGAAGGCGAGGTCATCCCCAAGGACGAGGCCATCGACAAGCTCGACCTCCCCCTCACCATCGAGCTCATGAAGAAGGCCGGCGAGCTGGGCCTCCTGGGCCTGGAGATCCCCGAGGCCTACGAAGGCATGGACGTGGACAAGCGCACGGCCATGCTCGTGCTCGAGGAGATGAGCAAGCAGGGCAGCTTCGCCGTGAGCTACAGCGCCAACACCGGCATCGGCACCCTGCCCATCGTCTACTTCGGCACCGAGGCCCAGAAGAAGGCTTACCTGCCCAAGCTGGCCACGGGTGAGTGGCTGGCCGCCTACGCGCTGACGGAAGCCGGCAGCGGCTCCGACGCGCTCGGCGCGAAGGCCACGGCCGTGCTGGACGGGGACACCTGGGTGCTGAACGGCACCAAGATGTGGATCACCAACGCCGGCTTCGCGGATGTCTTCGTGATCTTCGCCAAGGTGGACGGCAAGGACTTCAGCGCCTTCATCGTCGAGAAGACGGACCCCGGCGTGAGCACGGGCGCCGAAGAGAAGAAGATGGGCATCAAGGGCAGCTCCACCCGCACCGTCATCCTGGAGAACTGCCGCATCCCCAAGGACCGCCTGCTGGGCGAGATCGGCAAGGGCCACAAGATCGCCTTCGGCATCCTGAACATCGGCCGGTTCAAGCTGGGCGTGGGCAGCCAGGGCGGCATGAAGCGCATCCTGGAATACACGATCAAGTACACCGGCGAGCGCCAGCAGTTCGGCAAGCCCATCAACTCCTTCGGGCTCATCCAGCAGAAGCTCGCGGATATGGCCACCAAGATCTTCGTGGCCGAGGCCCTGAACTTCCGCACCATCGGCTACCTCGACGACGCCCTCCACGCCACCAGCTGGGACAGCCCCACGGCCGGCGCCGACAAGATGGCCGCCATCGACGAGTACGCCATCGAGTGCAGCATCTCGAAGGTGTGGGCCAGCGAGGCCCTGTTCAACGTGGCGGACGAGGCCGTGCAGGCCTTCGGCGGCTACGGCTTCAGCGCCGAGTACCCGCCCGAGAAGGCCCAGCGCGACTGCCGCATCAACCGCATCTTCGAGGGCACCAACGAGATCAACCGCCTCCTCATCGCCGGCACGCTGCTCAAGCGCGCCATGAAGGGTGAGCTGCCGCTCATGCAGTTCGGCCAGCAGGTGGCCAAGGAGATCTCCAACCCGATCAAGGCCGAGAGCTTCACGGGCCCCCTCGCCCGCCTGAAGCACGGCGTGGAGCTCAGCAAGCGCCAGTGCATGCTGGCCGCGGGCCTGGCGGTGCAGGTGCTGGGCCAGAAGCTCGTGGACAACCAGGAGGTCATGGCCCGCATGAGCAACATGCTCATGGAGATCTACGCCATGGAGAGCGCCGTGGTGCGCGCCGAGCGCATGGTGGAGTCCGGCCACCGCTGGGCCCAGATCGCCCGCGACATGACCGAGCTCTACGTGAACGAGAGCTGGCACAAGGTCCACGGCGACGCCCGCATGCTCTGCGCGGACGTGGTCGAGGGCGAGGCCCTTCGCCACGCCCTGGCCGGCGTGAAGGCCTTCACCGAGTTCCACCCCACCAGCAGCGCCCGCCTGCGCGGCCGCATCGCCTCGGAACTGATCCAGAAGGGCTGCTACCCCGTCGAAGTGATCTGATTCTGCGTGACGGCAGACACGGAATGGGCCCCGACGGGGCCCATTCTGCATTCAGGGAATCAGTTCAGCGCCGGATCTCGCGGCCGCCGCCCCGTCCTTCACCGCCGGAGGGCCGGGAGGGCGCCTGGGTGGGTCGGGACTCGGGAGCCGACTCTCGGCGCTCTTCGCGGGGCGGATCGACCCGCGGCGCGGGGCGGTATTCCCGCTCTGCGGGCCGAGGCGAAGGGTCCGGGCGGCGCTCTTCGCGCTCGATCCGCTGCCGCGGCTCCACGGGGCGCTCCCGGGGGGCGGCTTCCAGGCGTCGGTCCGGGGCGGAAGGCCGGGACTCGTAGCCGCGTTCCCGGGGCTGGGACTCCCGAGGCTGGGACTCCCGGGGCTGGGGTTCCTGGCGCCGATCCTCCACGCGGGACCGGGGCTCCACGGGGCGTTCCCGCGTGACGGACTCCTGGCGCCGATCCTCGATGCGTCCGCGGGGATCCGCGCCGCGTTCCCGGGGAGCGGGTTCAGCCTTGCGGTCCTGGGTCGCGGGCAGCTCGCGTGCGCGGTCCCTCGGCCGGTCCTCGAAGCCCCGTCCGCGGGGGGAGGCGGCGGGACGATCGGCCCCCTGCTGGACCCTCCGGCCGCGATCCTCGAAGGGCACGCGGGTGACGGCTGCTCCCGGCGTCCCCGGGGTGCCGGGCCTGGCTCCGGCCGCGGCGGGGGGGAGTTCCCGGCGGATGATGGTCCGGCCGGTGGCGGCCTGGGCCTGGCGCTCATAGGCCGCGAGGCGCTGGCGGTTCACGTCGCGCTGGAAGACCGGCTGGATCTGGGACGGGTTGCGGAACTCGGTCGGCGAGACCACCAGCGGAGAGCGGCGCCAGGGAGGGGTCAGGTCGCGGCCGCCGCCGGTCCAGGTGGTGCTGCCGGTGGGACCGTTGAAGGTCCGGAGGACATTGGCGTCGGAGTAGATGCGCCCGCGGACGTTCACGACATTGATGTAGTTCACGGACACCACGTTCCACGCGTAGCCGCCGCCCCAGGCGCCATAACCCCAGTGGCAGGGGGTGTTGTAGTAGCCCAGGGGCGCCCAGCCGTAGTAGCCGGGCGTGTAGTTCCAGGCCACCCAGGCGGGGCTGTAGTAGATGCCGGGGATCCAGAACCAGCCCACGCCGAGGCTCCAGTGCCAGCGGCCGTGGTGATAGGCCACATAGGCCCAGGGCTCGTCGGAGACCCAGGTCATGCCGCCGGAGTAGGGCGCCCAGCGGCCATCGTAGTAGGGACGCCAGTCTTCGGCCACGCCGGCCGGCTGCCAGACCCAGCCGAACTCGTCGGAGTGGACCCAGCGGCCATGGTCGTCCAGCTCGTCTGCGTAGTAGCGGATCTCCGGGGGCACCCGGTCCCAGCTTTCGCCGCGCCGGATGACCACGGCCCGCTCGCTCCAGCGGTCGAAGTCGTCGCCATCGTAGGTGTTGAAGTCGCGAATGCGGTCCAGGCGGTCCTGGGGGCTGTAGACGGTGAGGCGCTCGCCGGCGGCGATCCGGTTCTCGTCCCGCTCGTTGGCGAAGGAGACGCGGCCGCTGTGGACCTTGAGCCGCACCACCTTGTCACGCTCGGCCTCGATGGTGAAGGATCCGCTGTCGAAGCAGGTGGCCGTGCCCGAAGGCGTGTCCACCCGGAATCGCGCATCGGAATGGCCGCCCAGCAGCACCCTCATCCGGCCGTAGTCCAGGCGCAGCAGGACTTGCTTCTCGCCCTTCCGGTCGGTGAAGAGGGCCGCGACGGTGAACCGGGTGGCGCCGCCGAAGGCGATCCGGGTGCCATCGCCCAGTTGCAGAACGCCACGACCGCGGCTTTCCACGACATCGCCCTCTCCGACGGGTGTGCCGCGGCTCAGGGTCTCGTCCACGTCGCCCTTGCGGATGCGGACTTCGCCCTCCAGGGCCCGAACCATGGCATAGCGTTCTGGAGCCTCGCCCTGGTAGGTTTCATCGTCCGCCGGGTTCTGATTGGCGGCCTGGGGAGCGGCGCTGAGGAGGGCAGCGGGAAGCAACAGGGCCGCGGCGTAACGTGAATGGGTGAAGGACGCGTTCATGGGACCTCCGCTGGATTGGATGCCGACGCCCATAGGGTCGGTTCCGGGGGCTACTGAGCCAGGGTCGTGCCAGTTTGGAAACCCTAGGCCCTTCCATTCTTTCAGTCCTTGGGGAAAGGGGCGAGGGCCGTGCCCAGCTTGGGGGCTTCGGCATGGGGGCCCAGGGCGGCCAGCCTCGGCAGCAGGCCCATCCAGGGGATGGACCACTGGCGGGGTGCGCCCTTTTCCACATCTCCAGCGGCCACTTCGAGGCGATCCGGGAGGAAGCGGATCCGCAGGTCGCGGCCCGGCGGCAGGGGCAGATGGACCACCCGGGCCGTGGCGGGATGCACCACGGTCAGGAAGCCTTCGCCATCCTCCAGCACCCAGAGCAGGCCCCGCAGGAAGGGGCGGAAATCATCGGCGGCCCAGCGGAGCCCGCCCAGCCCCTGTGTGAGCGGCGAATCCGTGGGGAAACTCCAGACGCCCCAGGCCGAGGCGAGCGGCACGCCGCCGTCACGCCAGGCCCGCAGGGGCCGCCCCGGCAGCCCCGCCTGCAGAAGGATCAGGCCCCGGGCGTCGCTGACCCGCAGGGTGCCATCTCCGCTCAGGTGCACGGTCATGGGCCCCTGCGAAGCCGCAGGAACGCCCGGCACGTCCGCCGGCGGCGCCCAGCGTTCCGCCTGCCAGGCGAGGGGGGAGGCCTGCTCCCAGGGCAGGCGCGGGCGGCCCTGCGCTCCCTGGGCGGCAGCGGGGGGAAGCTGGGGGGTGGCGGCGGCCAGCGCCGCCCCGGTCAGGAAGAGGGCGCCCAGCCGCACAGGGCCTCCAGGTTTCGGGTGGTCAGTTCAGCCAGCTTCAGGGAGGAGATCCCCCGCAGGCCGGCCACGGCCTCGGCGGTGTACCGCACGAAGCCCGGTTCGTTCGGCTTGCCCCGGTAGGGGACCGGCGCCAGGAAGGGCGCGTCCGTCTCCACCAGGATGCGATCCGCGGGGGCCCAGGCCGCCACGTCCCGCACCGCCTCGGCCTTCTTGAACGTGGCGATGCCTGAAAAGCTCAGGTAGAAGCCCAGGTCCAGGGCCTTCGCGGCGAAGGGCCGGTCCTCGCTGAAGCAGTGGATGATGCCCCGGACGGCGTCGGCGCCCTCCTCTTCCAGGATCCTCAGCGTGGCTTCGGGGGCGGAGCGGGTGTGGATCATGAGGGGTTTCCGAAGCGCCTTCGCCAGGCGGATCTGGGCGCGGAACACCGCCTCCTGCTCGTCCCTCGGACTCAGATCGTAATGCCAGTCCAGACCTGTCTCGCCCACGAAGCGCACGGCGGGGTCAGCCGCCAGGGCCTTCAGGGCGGGTTCCGTATCCTGAGACCACGTCTTGGCCTCGTGGGGATGCACGCCCAGGCTGGCCTGGACGCCTGGAATGCGCCGCGCAAGGTCAAGCACCGCGCGGGAATCCTCCAAATCGGTGCCAACGGCGATGAAGCCAGTCACCCCTTCTGCGCGTGCTCGTGCCAGCGTGGCCTCCACCTGGCCCTCAGCCAGGTAGGTTCCCGTGAGATGGCAGTGGGCGTCCACAAGCATGCTTTCATAGTCCCATGCCATCCAAGAATCACGTTGCGCGCTTCCGCGCCGATGATTCCATTGACCTCGGTTTCATGCGCTCAACATCCCTCGTATTCTTCGCCTGGCTCTGGCTGGGACTGGTCGGAGCCATCCTGCCCCTGGCGGGACAGCAGCCCGCGTTCCGGCGTTTCGGGCTGCGGGATGGCCTTCCGCAGAGCCAGGTGACGGCGCTGATCGAGGACCAGCACGGGTTCCTGTGGGTGGGCACCAACACCGGCGGCGTCGCCCGGCTGGGCGCCTCCGGCTTCCGGACTTTCGCGGCCCCGCAGGGACTCAAGGCCCTCTTCGTCTACGCCCTCATGGAATCCCCCTCCGGAAGCATCTGGGTGGGCAGCCAGGAAGGGGTCTCCGAGATCCGCGGCGACACGGTCCTGAACTACGGCCTCGCCGAAGGAGAAGGGGTCTTCGAGGGCCTGGCCCTCGGCCTGGATGACCAGGATCGCGTCCTCGTGGGCAATCGCCAGGGGCTGTTCCGGCTGGAGGAGGGGAAGTTCCTTCCGATCCGGCTGCCCGCACCCTGGCCCGGCGGCCCGATCCGGCGCCTGGTCCGGGACCGCGCCAAGGGCATCTGGATCCTTGGCAAGGATGGCGCCGTGGCCCGCTGGGATCCGCAGGGCCTCCGCATGTATTCCCTGTCCCCCAAGCATCCGGGCGGTCGGGTTCGAGACCTCCAGGTGGATGCTCGCGGACAGGCCTGGGTGCTGCTCGACGGCGCGCTGCTCCGCATGGACCGTGGCCGGTGGGTGAACGAGCCGCTGTCCGGTCTTCCCCGCGTTCCGCGGATGGTCAGCCTCCGGTTCAATGCCCAGGGCGAGGGATTCCAGATCTCCCTGGGCGGCGATGGCGTGCTGGTGCGGGAACCCGATGGGCGCAGCCGCATCCTCACCTCCGACAGCGGCCTTCCCCGGGACCGGATCTTCGTCGCCATGCGCGATCACCGGGGCGTGCTCTGGGTCGGTTCCGATGGCGACGGGCTGGCGGCCCAGGCGCTGCCGGAGCTGCTGACCATCGACAGTTCCGGCGTGATCCTGGGCAAGGATCTGGCCGCGGTCTCGGGCATCCTCGAGCTCGATCCCCAGAGGTACCTCCTCGCCGCCAGCACTGGCGTCTACCTGGTCGAGGACGGCCGCAACATCACCGCCCACTGGACCCAGCGCGACGGCCTGCCCGCCACCGAGACCTGGGGCATGCTCGCCGATGGCTCGGGCGGCGCCTGGGTGGGAACGGATCGCGGCCTCGCCCGCTGGAAGAACGGCCAGGTGTCGCCCGCCGGCCCGGCGCAGATGTCCAAGGCGGCGGTGCTGACCCTGGTGCGGAGCGGCACCGGCATCCTGGCGGGCACCGATCAGGGCCTGTTCGAGCTGGATGGCCAAGGGCGCCTGCTGTCCCACCACCGCCTGCCCCCCGAGGCCGGCAACGAGACCGTCTCGAACATCCTGCGCTACCAGGGCCGCCTCCTTCTGGCCACGGGCTACGGGCTGTGGGAACTGGTCGGCGGGAAGCTCCAGCGGGCCTTCCCGTACGCGCCCTTCGCCAGTTCCACCGTGACGGCCATGGCCGTCGATTCCCGGGGGCGGCTCTGGATCGGAACCATGAAAGGCCTCCACCTGTGGCGGGACGACCAGTGGACGACCTTCGGGCTCAACGAAGGCCTGCCGGACGAAGGGATCAATTTCATCGCCGACGTGGGGCGCGGTCACATGGCCTTCGGCCACAACAAGGGCGTAACGCTGCTGGAGGGCCGGAACCTCCACCACCTGAGCCGCAGCCAGGGCCTGATCTCCGAGGAGACCAACCACGACGGCTTCCTGCTGGATTCCAAGGGCCGCCTGTGGATCGGCATGATCGGGGGCGTCTGCATCCTGCAGGACGCCCTGTCGTTCCACAACACGCCCCTGCGGCCGCCCACCCTTCTCGATGTGCGGTGGCCCGGAGGTTCCCAGGCGCTTCCCGACAAGGCGACCGTTCCGCCGCGCCCGGACTACCTGGACCTCAGCTTCGACACCGGCGACCCGCTGGTGCCCTCCCAGCTCCACTACCAGGCCTGCCTCCAGGGCGTGGACGACGGATGGCAGCCCGTGAACCAGGGCCTCACGCTCCAGTACCGGAACCTCCGGGCGGGCCACTACGAGTTCTACCTGCGCGCCTCCAGCGATGGCGTGACCTGGGCCGAGGCGGCACCCGTCTCCATCGAAGTCCGTCCCGCCTGGTACGAGCGCTGGCTGATGCGCGGGCTGATCGCCCTGGCCCTGATCGGCCTGCTCGCCTGGGTGCTCTGGTGGCGCGGCCACAGCCTCGCCATGCGTTCCCGCGAGCTCGAAGAGACCATCGAGAACCGGACTCTCATGCTGGACCGGCAGAACCGCGCCCTGGAGCACGCCCACCAGCAGATCAAGCGCAGCCTCGAAAGCCGGCTGAAGCTGCTGGACATGGTCACGCACGACCTCCGCTCGCCCCTCACCACCATCCTCCTCACCCTGGACCGCCTGCGCGAGCTGATTCCCCGCGCCAACCTGAACCTGCTCGACGTGATGGAGCGGGAGGCGAACCGCATCGAGACGCTCCTGCGGAACCTCCTGGATCAGAGCCGCTCGGAGGCGCTGCTGCAGAGCCTCAAGCTGGTGCCCACCGTCCCCGCCGAGGTCACCGAGGGTTTCGAGGACGTGCTTCGGCTGAAGGCCGAGGCCAGGGGCCTCGCCTTCCACCTCGAGGTCTCCCCGGACGCAGGGCGGGCGCACATCCTCGCTGATACGGCCACCCTCCACCAGATCCTCCTGAACCTCTTCGAGAACGCCCTCAAGTTCACGCCGTCCGGAGGCGAGGTGGGCGTCAGGTCCTCGGTGGACTGGGAGGCCCGGATCTGGCGCCTCGAGGTCTGGGACACCGGGCGCGGGCTGGATGTCTCGAAGGTCGAGGAGCTGCTCATGCCCTTCCGGCAGACCCAGGCCGGCGATGCCGCCCATGGATGGGGGCTCGGCCTCTTCATCTGCCGCAGCCTCATCGACGCGCACCAGGGGGAGATGAAGATCGACAGCGAACCCGGCCGGGGCGCCCGCTTCATGGTGGAGCTCCCGCTGCAGGAAGCCTGATCCCTGTGACCGAGGGCATAAACCCCAGGCACGTCCGGGCCGTTCCGAGCATCCTGGGTGGACCCGGAGACTTTGTGCCCCCCTCTTTCCCCATGCCGATGAACAGCCAGCCCCCCCGGATGCTCAGGCTGAAGGACGGCCTCAAGGACGGCCTCGGCAGGGCCATCACCTACCTTCGGATCTCGGTGACTGAGCAGTGCAACCTGGCCTGCGTCTACTGCAAGCCGAGAACCGGAGCCCAGGAGCGCGCCGAACCCCCGGCCATGAGCCGGAACGAGCTGGTGCAGATCGCCCAGGTCTTCACCAGCCTGGGCATCCGGAAGGTGCGCCTCACGGGCGGCGAGCCCCTGATGCGCCGGGATCTGGAGACCATCGTCGCGGGCATCAGCCCCGAGGTGGAGGGCCGGGTGCACCTCACCACCAACGGCATCCACCTGGCCCGCCGGGCCAGGGGCCTGCGGGACGCCGGTCTTTGCGGGGTGAACGTGAGCCTGGACGCCGCGGAGCGCGGCTCCTTCGAGCGCCTCACCCGCAAGGATGGCCTGTCCCGCGTGCTGGCGGGGATCGAGGCGGCCCGGTCCGCCGGCCTCAAGACCAAGCTGAACGCGGTGGTCCTGAAGGGCTGGAACGAAGACCAGATCGTCCCCCTAGCCCGGCTGGCCCAGACGGAGGGCATCCAGGTGCGCTTCATCGAGTTCATGCCCTACCAGGGCAATGGCTGGGGGCGCGACCAGTTCATGCCCGCCGGCGAGATCTTGCGCATCGCCCAGGAAGGCCTCGGGATCTCCCTGGAGGAAGAGCCGGTGGTGGGCCTGGAGGAAGGTCCTGCGCGGATCTTCAAGCTGGCGGGGAGTGAAGGCAAGGTCGGCGTCATCTCGACCCTCAGCGCGGACTTCTGCGACCGCTGCAACCGCGTTCGGCTCACCAGCCGCGGCGAACTGAAGGCCTGCCTCTTCGGGAACAAGCCGGTGGATCTCCTGGAGCCCCTGCGGAACCACGCCTCGCACGAGGATCTCGCACGCCTCGTCCGCCAGGCCCTCACCGAGAAGCTGGATTGCCACCCCATGCGCCGCGGGGAGGCCCCGGTCCTCTCGAGTGGCATGTGGCAGGTGGGTGGATGAGCTCCCCGCGCGCCGGCCTGCTGCTTCTGAGCGGCGGCCAGGGACGCAGGATGGGCGAGGCCAAGCACACCCTGGCGCACCCGGCCGGCGGCTCCTGGGGGGCGCGCCTCGTCCAGGTCTTCGAGGCCGTGTTCCCGGGGGCGCCCGTCCAGGTGCTGGGAGAGCCCCTGCCGGACCGTCCCGGGTTGCCGGTGATCGACGATCCCCGGGAGGGACCTGCCCGGGCGCTGCAGACCTGGGCGGCCCTCGAGGCGCCCGCTGCCCGCCGCTGGTGGGTGCTGGCCTGCGACCAGGTGCGCTGGACGCCGGAGCGCCTGGAGGACTGGGCCCACCGCGCCGAGGCCGCCGATCCCCAGGCCCTCCACTGGGTGATGGCGCGCCACCGGGGCCACCTCCAGCCCCTGGGCGGCTGGATCGCCACCGCGCTTCGCCCGGCCCTCGCCGCCGCGACCTCCCGCTCGCTCATGGCCCTGGCGGAGTCCCTGCCGCACTTGGTCCTGCCCGCCGAGGGCCCCGAGTGGCTGGACGTGGATACGCCGGAAGAGCGGCGCGCCTTCGAGGATGAGGGCCAGGACCAGGGCTAAGGCTGGTGGCTGGTGACCGAGGAAAGCTCAGCCCAGGCGCTTGCGCACCAGACGCTCCACGGGCACGCCGCCCTTGAGGTGGCTCTCGATGATCTCGGGCACGTCCTCGGGCGTGACGTGGGCGTACCAGATGCCGTCGGGGTAGACCAGCACCGCCGGACCGATGGCGCAAAAGCCCACAGAGCCGCAGTGGATGCACTGCACCTCACCTTCACGGTTCCCCTTGTAGAACAGCAGCTTCTCCTCGATGAGGTGGGCCTTGAAGGCCTCCAGGACCGCCTCGGAACCATTGGCTGTGCAGCTCTTGGCGGTGCAGACCAGCACCTGCCGCTTCAGTGCGGGCCCCATCACCGGGGTCACCGCGGCGTCCTGCTCGGGGGTGGGGATGGATCGGGGTGCATCCATGGAGAACCTCGCAACCCTCAAGATAACAGTCCATTCCAGCGTCTATGGCCAGGTTCCAGATCCATGCCAATCGAAGGTTTTCGTTCAAATTACTTGGTGGTTATTTAATTATTGGTGACCATGGTCACGAACAACTTGACCTCGTTATCCACCCATTCATCCTCTATTCAGCGGCGCTCTCATCCGCGCCCGTAACAAGCTCCCACAGGATCCCCGGGATCCAGTGCCTTCGGCCTGCCTGGCCGGGCGCCATCCCTTCCTCACCCACCCCAGAAAGGACGTGCTCCATGCGGAACACCCTGAAGCTCCTCGCCGTGCTCGCGGCACTCACGGTGCCCCTCGCCGCTCAGGGCGGCAGCGACACCAAGGGCAAATTCTTCTTCAAGAAGACCTGCAAGTCCTGCCACACCCCCGGAAGCGCCGCCAAGGAGATCACCCCCCTCTCCAAGACCCAGGCCCAGTGGAAGGCCTACTTCGCCGCCGGCAAGCACAAGAAGGGCGCCGAGAAGATCGACTCCGTCGTGAAGCCCGAGCAGGTCAAGGACATCCAGACCTTCCTCGTGAACCACGCCTCCGATTCCCCTCAGCCCGAAACCTGCGGCGGCTGATCCCAGCCTCGCATCCGAACCCCTGCCCTTGAACCCCTCACCCCGGAGGCATACGTCATGAATTCCAGAATCGCGCTCGCCCTGGTCGCCATGCTGGCGCCCGCGGCCCTCAGCGCCCAGTCCGCCCAGGACCTGCAGAAGCAGATCGAGCAGTTGAAGGTCCAGCTCAAGGCCGTCGAAGAGAAGGCCGCCGCCGCACAGGAAGTGGACACCCGCCTGACCAAGGTCGAGACCAAGGTCGCCGGCGACAACATCCAGTGGGGCGGCGATCTTCGCACCCGCTTCGACAGCACCACCTGGCACTTCAAGCCCTACCAGGCCTTCATGGGCTTCGCCCAGAACCCGGCGACGGGCATGCCCATGCCGCTGACGCAGCAGGTCCCCGATCAGGACTGGAGCAACTCCGTCCAGTGGTCCACCCGTCTGCGCCTGAAGATGGGCATCACCATCAACGAGAACGCCAAGATCATGGGCCGCCTCGTGATGTACAAGGTCCATGGCGGCGCCGACGTGCCGACCTTCAACGGCTCGCCGAACACCGTCGCGAACTCCTTCAACTCCGGCAAGATCCCCAGCACCGACGTGCTGCGCGTCGAGCGCGCCAGCCTGGTCTACCACTTCAACTCGCTCGCCAGCATCCTGTCCATCGGTCGCCAGAACACCACGGATGGCCCGCCGTTCGAAGTCCGCGAGGGCGGTGAGCGCCAGGCCACGCCCCAGGCCCTGGCCGTGAATGCCACCATCGACGGTCTCGGCTGGAAGTTCCAGCTCGAGAAGCTCGGCCTGCCCGAAGGCACCCTGCTCGGCATCTGCTACGGCGTGGGCTACGAGTCCGGCTTCGGCGGCGGCGGCCTGGTGAAGACCAACGCGGCCCCCGTGGGCTTCAACTTCACCAACGTGGACATCAACACCACCACCGGCCAGCCGAACATGCAGAACGCCTCCATGCAGGTCGCCAGCATCGGCCCCCTGAAGGACACCACCGTCCTCGGCGCCATGTTCGACATGCCCCTGCTGTTCCAGATCGGCGAGAGCGTCCAGAGCGCCAACTTCTACCTGGGCTACAACCGCTTCGGGAACATGATGGACATCCCGTACGGCAGCCTGAACAACTTCCCGATCCCCGCCATGCCCGGGATCGGCGGCATGCCCGCCAGCCAGTACGTGACCGCCACCAACAACCTCGGCGACATGGACCAGTGGACCATGACCTGGAAGCACAAGGTGGGCGACCAGTTCACCTACTTCCTGAGCGGCGGCTACATCAAGAGCCATCCGAACGGCAAGGTGTCGCAGTACGGCGCCTACTGGGACTTCCCGGCCGTGATGCCTCCCGGATACCCCACCGGCACCCAGCAGCTCGCCGGCTTCGGCGGCCTCATGGGCGATCCCGATCACAGCCACACCGCCACGGCCTACTACGCCGGCATGCGCTGGGATCCCACCGAGAAGCTCGGGATCGGCGTCGAGTTCAACCACGGTTCGCCGCGCTGGTTCACCTACAACCCCGCCACCGGCGAGTACAGCGAGAAGCTGGGCACGCGCGGCGACGTGTGGGAAGGCTACATCCACTGGCGCTTCGCCAAGAACGCCGCCCTCCGCCTGGGCTACCTGGACTACAAGTACAGCCACGCCTTCAGCGGCTGGCAGATCGGCCCCGGCGCCATGCCTGGCCAGAGCTGGGAAGACGCCTACGACCTGAGCAAGAACCCCATGCTCCAGTACAGCTTCCCGGCCCGGGTGAAGAACACCTACGCCGCCATCGAAGTGACGTTCTAGAGACCTGAAACCGCGGGCCGGAGGGGCGACCCTCCGGCCCGTCCTCCACCACCCTTCCTCGCATCACCAGGGAGACCACGATGGGAACGATTCGCATGGATCGCCGGCTGTTCCTGAAAAGCGCGGGCGCCACCGCGGGGGCCGTCGCCGCCACACAGGTGGGATGCCTCAGATACTTCAAGAAGGGGCGCAGCTCCGCCGCAGAAACGAAGGAGATCCCGACGACCTGCGAGTTGTGCCCGAACAAGTGTTCGGCCATTGCCGTGGTCGAGGGCGGCTTCGTCAAGAAGCTGAACCCCAACCCCGAGAACCCCAAGTCCCGCGACATGCTGTGCGCCCGCGGCAACGCGGCCATCAAGCAGGTCTACGATCCCGACCGCATCAAGCAGCCCATGATCCGCGTGGGCGCCCGGGGCGAGGGCAAGTGGAAGCCCGTGAGCTGGGACGAGGCCTTCGACTTCGCGGCCAAGAAGCTGTCCGAGGTGAAGGACAAGTACGGTCCGCAGGGCACTCTCTGGTCCTCCACCGAGGGCTTCCAGGAGGTCTTCTTCAAGAACCTGGGCCTGGCCTTCGGCTCTCCCAACATCGTGCGCCATCCGACGCTGTGCCTCGCCTCGGTGAACCTGGCCTACAGCGCCACCTTCGGCACGGTCCCGAGCTTCGACCTGCTGAACAGCAAGTTCGTCATCATGTCCGGCGCCAACCGCTTCGAGAGCATCATCACGCCCGACACGATGGACCTCATCGGCGGCGTGATGGAGCGCAAGGCCAAGCTGGTCTACCTCGACCCCCGCTTCACCGTCACCGCCGCCAAGGCTGACGAGTGGTACCCCATCAAGCCCGGCTCCGACCTGGCCTTCATCCTCGCCATGATCCACGTGATCATCAAGGAGGGCCGCCACAGCAAGGACTTCGTCGCCACCTACACCACCGGCTTCGACCAGCTCGCCGAGCACGTGAAGCAGTACACGCCGGAGTGGGCCGAGAAGGAGACCGAGATCCCCGCCGCGGACATCGTCCGCATCGCCCGCGAGTTCGCTGATGCGGGCGCCCGGGCCCTCTACTACGCGGGCCGCCGGTCCTCGTGGTACCAGAACGACTTCCAGATGCGCCGCGCCCAGGCCATCCTCAACGCCATCGTCGGCAACTGGGACCAGATGGGCGGCATGGTGCCCAACGCCAAGCTGCCGAAGGGCGAGTTCCTGTTCATGCCCTGGGACGAGCCCAAGGCCGCCCGGGTGGACGAGATCGAGACCGCCTTCCCTCTCGCCGCCAAGGGCGACGGCGTCTACCTCAAGCTCCGCGAGAACGTCCTCAGCGGGAAGCCCTACCCCGTGAAGGGCTGGATGGTCTACAAGCAGGACCCCATGAACTCCCTGCCCGACCAGGCCAAGACCATGAAGATGATCGAGCAGATGGACTTCATCGGCGTCATCGACCTGCAGATGAGCGACATGGCCTGGTATGCGGACGTGGTCTTCCCCGAGAGCGCCTACCTGGAGCGCACGGATCCCGTGGAGGTGATGCCCGGCATCTGGCCCGCCGTGGTCTACCGCCAGCAGGTGGTCAAGCCCATCCACGACACGAAGCCGAACCTCGAGATCGTCCAGGGCCTCGCCAAGCGACTGGGCCTCAGCGACTACTTCGACTACACCATCGACCAGTGGGTCGAGGCGGAGTTCAAGGACCTGCCCATCCCCATGGCCGCCGAGCACATGAAGAAGCACGGCGTCTGGGCCGCCAGCGGCCAGCCCAGCTATGGCAAGACCCTGAACCCGGAGCACCGCTTCGTCACCAAGAGCGGCAAGATCGAGCTCTTCTCGGAGCGCCTCCAGGAGGCCGGCCACGACCCCCTGCCTGTCTACACGGCCCAGCCCCAGCCCCGGAACGACCAGTTCCGACTCATCCTGGGCCGCGTGGGCTACTTCACCCACGCCAACCAGTCCAACAACGTCTGGCTGCACGAGTTCATGAAGGAGAACGACCTCTGGATCAATCCCAAGCCCGCTGAGCGGCTCGGGATCAAGGATGGCAGCTACATCACGGTCACCAGCAGCGTGGGCAGCGTGAAGCTCAAGGCCCGCGTCACCGAGGAGATCCGCCCGGACTGCGTGTTCATGCTCCACGGCTTCGGCAAAAAGTCGAAGATGCAGAGCCTCGTCTACAACGTGGGCGCCAGCGATGCCGTGATCCTCGAGACCGCCTGGGACAAGGTCTCCGGGAACGCGGCCTTCCACGAAACCTTCGTCAAAGTCGCGAACGCCTGAGGAGGGTGAACCATGGCCATCAAGAAGAAGCGCTACGCCCTCGTCATCGACTCCAGGAAATGCATCAACTGCAAGGCCTGCGTCGTGGCTTGCAAGGCCGAGAACAAGGTTCCCGTGGGCAACTTCCGGAACCGCATCAACGAGGAGCGGAAGGGCGAGTACCCCAAGCTGAGCATCAACTTCGAGCCTGAGCAGTGCCACCACTGCGCGGATCCCTCCTGCGTCCGCGTGTGCCCCACCGGGGCCTCCTGGCAGCGCAAGGACGGCATCGTCCTCGTGAACTACGACGAATGCATCGGCTGCCGCTACTGCATGGTCGCCTGCCCCTACGACGCCCGCTACTTCAACGAGGAAGAGGGCGTGGTGGACAAGTGCACCTTCTGCAGCCACCGCGTGGACAAGGGCGACATCCCGGCCTGCGTCGAGACCTGCCCCTCCAAGGTGCGCGTCTTCGGCGATCTGGAGGATCCCACCGCCCGGATCCACGAGCTGCTCTCCACGCGGCGCTACCGCGTGAAGGAACCCCAGACGGGCAACGGCCCCCAACTCTATTACCTGCTCTAGGAGGAAGCCATGCACGAGTTCAATTGGGGTCTCCTCATCGTCGTCTACCTGTTCCTGGGTGGCCTTTCCGCGGGGCTGTTCTTCGCCGCGGGCCTGGCGAACTACCTGACCGTCGACGACAAGCCCGTCTACGCCAAGGTCGCCCGCATGGGCGCCCTCCTGGCCCCCTGGCCCGTGGCCATTGGCTCCGGCCTGCTCATCCTCGACCTGGGGAACTGGTACCGCTTCTACAAGCTGTTCCTGCACTTCCGCTGGCAGAGCCCGATGTCCATCGGCTCCTACCTGCTGACCATCTTCACCCTCATCGCCTTCGTCTACCTCTTCGCCTGGCTGAAGGAGGATGAGCGCAAGTGGATCTTCAGCAAGATCCCCGCGACCTGGAAGCAGGTGCATCGTCTGAACGTGGACATCTCCTCCTGGCGCGAGAAGATCGCCATGGTGGGCTTCCCCTTCTCCATCGGCGTGGGCATCTACACCGGCGTGCTGCTGGGCGCCGTCTCGGCCCGGCCGTTCTGGAACACCAACCTGGTGGCCCAGATGTTCCTGTTCTCCGCCCTCTCCAGCGGCTCCGCGGCCCTGCTGCTCGCCATGCTGCTGGACCGGAAGAACCCCATCGAGAAGCACGAGACCAAGTTCCTGGTAACCCTGGATGTGGTGTTCATCTCCCTGGAGCTGTTCATCATCCTGCCCTACATCATCCACGGGCAGCTCTCGTCCCAGGCCGTGAAGGACGCCCTGACCCTCATCCTCGGCGGTCCCTACACCGTGGTCTTCTGGGTGTTCTTCCTCTTCCTGGGCCTCCTGGTGCCCCTGGCCATCGAGGTCTACGAACTCTTCCCCAGCATCTTCAAGGGCCACGAATTCCACGGCAGCCGCCGCATGGCCCTGACCGCCGCGGGCCTCGTGCTCTTCGGAGGCTTCCTGCTCCGCTACATCTTCGTCTACGCTGGCCAGGTGAGCAGCTTCCACCGGATGGGAATGCTGCGCTAGGAAGGATCACCCATGTCGCTCGCGCTCCAGGCAGACCTCGCCCAGATCCTCGCCGAAGCCTTCCTGGAGCCCGACGCCGACCTCAAGGAGGGGCTGAAGCAGCTGCTGGACGGCTGCTCCAGCCCCTCCCTGGCGTCTCCCCTCGGCCGGATGGCGGAGTCCGCCCTCTCCGCGGAGGACCAGCCCGTGGAATACGCCCGGCTGTTCCTCCACGCCAAGGACTCGGACACGGTCCACCTCTTCGAGTCCGTCCAGGCCCGGGGCCACCACATGGCCCCCGAGGTGCTGGAGCCCCTCAAGGCCATCTACGACGAGGCCGACATCAGCCTCCAGGAGGATCTCGGCATCCCGCCCGACCACCTGGGCCTGGAGCTTTCCTGCCTCAGCTACCTCCTGGCCCAGGTGATCGAAGGCGACCTGGCGGAGCGCGACCGGTACGTGGAACTGGCCCAACGCCTGATTCAGAAGCACCTGCGCCCCTTCACGGCGGTGGTGGCCGAACAGCTGCCCCAGGTGCAGGCCCATCCCTACTACCTGGCCGCTTCGGAACTGGCCGCGGCCCTGCTGCCGGAAGCCGAGAAGGCGCTGGCGGAAATCTAGCCAACCCCCTGCTGGACAAAGGCTTGCCCCGCGTCCAGCATGGAGCCATGACTGTCCCCACGACCATCCTCCTGGTGGATGACGAGCCGGGCATCCGGCGGTCCCTGGGCGAAGCCCTCAAGGATGAGGGCTACCACGTGGTGAAGGCCGAGCGGGGCGAGCAGGCCATCGACCTGCTCCACAACCCGGATGGCGAGGGCATCCAGCTCATGCTGCTCGATGTCTGGCTGCCGGGCCAGGACGGCCTGGAGACCCTGAAGCAGGCCAAGCAGATCCGCTCCGACCTGCCCGTGGTGATGATCTCCGGCCACGCCAGCATCGACACGGCCCTCCAGGCCACCAAGCTGGGCGCCTTCGACTTCCTTGAGAAGCCCATCGACCTGGACCGCCTGCTGCTGGTGACCGGCAACGCCCTGCGGCAGTCCCGGCTGGAGCAGGAGAACCAGAGGCTGCACGCCGCGGTGGAGGGCGGGCGCTTCTTCCTGGCGGACAGCCCCGCCATGAAGCGGCTCATGGCCGACGTGGCTCTCGTGGCCCCCACGGAAGGCCGCGTGCTGCTCACCGGCGAGAACGGCAGCGGCAAGGAGGAGGTGGCGCGCCTCATCCACCAGCAGAGCCCCCGCAAGGACGCGCCCTTCGTGGAGGTGAACTGCGCCGCCATCCCCGAGGAGCTCATCGAGAGCGAACTGTTCGGCCACCAGAAGGGCGCCTTCACGGGCGCCGTCCGCGACCAGAAGGGCAAGTTCCGCGAGGCCGACGGCGGGACGCTGTTCCTCGACGAAGTCGGCGACATGTCGCTCAAGACCCAGGCGAAGGTCCTGCGCGCCCTCCAGGAGGGCCGCGTGGAGCCCGTGGGTGGGGGCGGGGCCGTGGGCGTGGACGTGCGCGTCATCGCCGCCACCAACAAGGACCTGGCCGGCGAGATCACCAAGGGTCGCTTCCGCGAGGACCTGTATTTCCGTCTGGCCGTCGTACCCCTGCGCATCCCCCCCCTGCGCGAGCGGCCCGAGGACATCCTGCCGCTGGCGGAGGCGTTCATCAGCCGCATCGGCCGCCAGTACGGGCGTCCGCCCAGGCACCTGGGCCCCGAGGCCAAGGACACCCTCCTGCGCCACGACTGGCCGGGCAACGTGCGCGAGCTGAAGAACCTCATGGAGCGCGCCGTCATCCTGGGGCGCGGCGCCGAGATCGGCCCCCGCGACCTGGGCGCCCTGGCCGCCCGGCATCTGGCCGAGCCCGATCCCTTCTCGTTCCCGGAGTTCCCCAGCCTCAAGGAGGCCCGCGACTGGTTCGAGGCCCAGTACCTGCAGCGGGAAATGAAGCTCCAGAGCGGCAACATGACCCGCGTGGCCGAGCGCGTGGGCGTGGACCGCTCCAACCTCTACAAGCGCCTCAAGGCCCTGGGCATCGAGCCCAGGGAGAGCTAGGCAGCGCGCCATGGCCGAGAAGACGTGGTTCAAGAACTCGCGACCATGTGGGTCGCGGAGCAGGCTCCGGGGGAGCCTGCGGAGCGGGGTCCCCACAGGGAGTGAATCACGACGGTCGGAGGCGGGCCGTGAGTGACAAGAAGTGGTTCAAGATCGGTGAAGCCGCCCTGCTCATCGGCGTCGGTCCCAAGGACCTGCGGTACTGGGAAGACGTCATCCCCGACATCAAGCCCCGGCGCAGCAAGGGCAACCTCCGCTACTACCATGTGGACGAACTGCCCCGCCTGAGGCGCATCAAGGCCTGGCTGGCCGAAGGCCTCACCGTGGCCGACTGCGCGGAGCTTCTGGCCCATGGCCACCTCGTACAGCGCCTCGATCTCGGCCTCGACGCGGAGGAGCTTCCCGCGGCCCCCGCCGTGAAGCCCAAGCCCACGATCCCCCGGCTTCTGCGGACGAGCTCCGACCTCCAGCCCATCCTCAAGTCCGTGCGCGCCCTGTACGAACGGCTGTCCCATCCAGTCAAACCTTGACCTGAGGCCCCACCCGGTCTAGAGTCAATGGTTCACGGCGCGTGGCGCAGCCTGGTAGCGCACTACCTTGGGGTGGTAGGGGTCGGAGGTTCGAATCCTCTCGCGCCGACCAAAACACCAGAAAATGGGGCCCAATCGGGCCCCTTTTTCTGGTGTCTCGATCCTTCAGATCGAGAGGATTCGAACCTCAGGCCGGGGGTGCCCGGTTCGGCAGGCGCCACTCTCCACCTGACGCACCCTCCCCCGGAGGGCGCTCCCGCTCGTTCCTCGCGGAGGTGGAGCCTCTGTGGCGCCGGAGCGAGACCGGCGGCTGGCGCGGCCAGGCGCAGTTCGAATCCGGCCTCGATGGGTCGATCCCAAATGCGGAGCACGGCCCACCTCCGAGTAGGATCGCGGAGACAGTGCGGGATGCGGTCAGGAGCCGAACCCACGGCTGGATATGATGGGGTCCAGCATGGACACCTCAACCCCCGACACCCGCACCGCCCTGCTTCTGGCCGCCCTGGCCTGCTTCGCCGATCACGGGTTCGACGGCACGAGCATGCGCATGATCGCGGAGCGGGCGGGGCGTCCCCTGTCTCTGCTCTCCCACTACTTCGGCAACAAGGAGGGGCTGTACCTGGAGGTGTTCAAGCTCCTCCTGGAAAGCACGGGCCGCCAGGCGGGACCCGCCACTCCGCCCGTGACCCTGGATCCGCAGGACCGGGCCGGGGCCATCCGCCTGCTGCGGGAGCAGATCCACCTCATGTACGAGCAGGGCGCACCGGCCTCGCCCGCACGGCAGCCCATGGAGGAGTGGGGGGCCCGGCTGTGGGTGCAGGAGTTCCGGTCACCCCGGCCCAGCCTCCACCCCCTGTTCCGCCAGTACATCGGGCCGACTGCCGAGGCCATCGCAACCTGTCTCCGCATCCTGCGGCCCGACCTGAACCCGGCCCAGGTCGCCTTCCTCGGCATCACGATCATCGGCCAGGTCGTCGGGCACCGGTCCATGTCCGGCATCAACCGGGTGCTGTGGGGCGACCACCCCCCGTTCGGGAGCCCCTTCCAGGAGGCCGAGCTGCTCGTGGAGTTCTGCCTCCATGGGCTGCAGACCGTCCCCCCACGGTGAAACAGGAAGGCCGGGGAACTCGTCTCCCGGCCTCCAGCTGGCGCAGGGACCTCAGAATCGGTAGAGGAAGCTGGCGTTCACCGTGGGAGAAGTCACCTCAGGCTTGGCGCCGAGCAGCTCGGGCTTGTACTTCCCCTAGACGTACCTGAGCTCGGCCCCGAGGTGGGGGGTGAACCTGTAGCCCACGGCAGCAGCGCCGTGGACTGCATTCGGAGTGTCGCTGTCGCCCATGCCCGGGAGATCCACCTCGAATTTGGCCATGCCGAGGCCGAGCCCGGCCCTGAGGTAGGCTCCCTGGTCGACCTTCCCGGAGAAGAAGTGGTGGTGGTCGGCCCCGAGCTGGAGCATCTGGACCGTGCGCCCGCTCCTGTCGAAGGAGGTGTAGTCCAGGCGAGGAACGATGGCGTGCCCGCCGGAGAAGGCGATCTGCATGAGTGCGCCCAGGCCGTAGCCAAGGGACTTGTCCAGCAGGTCCTTGTCGCAGAGGTCGCCGGTGGGATGGGTCAGGGTGGCTTGGAGGCCGTTCGTCAGGTCCTGGGCTGCGAGCGGGGCGCTGGCCAACGCGGCGGCGGTCAGGCAGAGCGCCAGGGGAAGGCTCGATCTCATGGGAATCTCCTTGCCGCCCCGATGTGGGGCGGGTCTCGGGAACCAGCCGGGCGAGGCCAGGCGGTGTTCATCGGTCCAAGGACCGGCGAACAAATTTAAATTGATAGGTCGATTGACCAATTTGAATATTCTTTTGTAAAACGAAAATGATTGAATATATACTTGATTTAACCAATATTGATCAAATAATAAAAATTAATTCAAATCACTTGCCTTTCTTGTTCGCTTGATCAATTCTACTGTTCGGTCGAACGACTCAGGCCCAACCCCATGACCCCATCCGACACCGCTGTTCCCGCCGACACCCGCGAGGCCCTCCTCGAGGCGGCCCTGGCCTGCTTCGCCAGGTACGGCTACGAGGCCACCTCCATCCGCCTCGTGGCCTCCATGGCCGGGAAGAACGCCTCCCTCATCTCCTACTACTTCAAGGGCAAGGAGGGGATGTACCGGGAGGTCTTCCGGTACCTCCTCGCCCACTTCGCCGCCAAGTCCCCCGATCTCGGCCCGGAGGATGGGGCCGCCTTCCCGGACGGGCGGAGCCGGCTCCGTGCCCACATCCTCTGGGTCCTCCGCGAGGTGGACGCCCACCGGGACGCCTCGGATCCCCTGCGGGAACCGGCCTCGCGGCTGCTGCTGAGTGAGATCCAGTCGCCTCGCCACGAGGTCAAGGACCTCCTCCAGGCCCACCTGGAACCCTTCGTGCGCGAAGGCCGCGCCTGCATCCAGGCCCTGCGCCCCGATCTGCCGCCTGCGGACGTGGACTTCTGGGGGATCACCCTCCACGGCGCCTGCGTGCACCACGCGCTGATGTCAGAGGTCCACCACATGGCCTGGGACTCGGTCGACCCATCCCCTTCCCTCGAAGCCATGGCCGACCGCCTGGCGGATTTTGCTTACCACGGTCTTCAATCCTGCTGATACTGGCGGTCCCGAACCGTTGCCCGGCCACCGCGACCAGATTTTT
This sequence comes from Geothrix sp. SG200, assembly GCF_022808935.1. Classification (GTDB taxonomy): domain Bacteria; phylum Acidobacteriota; class Holophagae; order Holophagales; family Holophagaceae; genus Geothrix; species Geothrix alkalitolerans. The sequence goes on along the minus strand of NZ_JAKZFR010000001.1, from coordinate 351,398 downwards.
CTCAGCCCTTCCTGGAGCACCCCCATGCAGACTCCCTATCGAGGCGGAATGATCGTCGTCGCCGGCGCCCTGATGGCAGGTGCGCTGACCATCGGTTGCGGCAAGAAGGAACAGGCGAAGGCCACACCCGAGGTCTCCGTGGTGACCCTGCAGCCGGAAAAGGTCGCGATCACCTCCGAGCTGCCGGGACGGACGTCCGCGTTCCTCGTGGCCGAGGTCCACCCCCAGGTGAACGGCATCGTCCAGCAGCGGCTCTTCACCGAGGGGGCCGACGTGAAGCAGGGCGACGTGCTCTACCAGATCGACCCCAGGCCCTACCAGGCCGCCTACGACACGGCCGCCGCCGCGCTCGCCCGGGCCGAGGCCAACCTGCCCGCCATCCGGAAGCGCGCCGAGCGGTTCAAGGAACTGCTCGCGGTCCACGCCGTGGGCCAGCAGGACTACGATGACGCGGCCGCGGCCCTCAAGCAGTCCGAGGCCGAGGTCCAGTCGCTGAAGGCGGGCGTCGAGTCCGCCCGCATCAACCTCGGCTACACCCGCATCATCGCGCCGATCTCGGGGCGGACGGGCAAGTCCAGCGTGACGCCCGGCGCCCTGGCCGCGGCCTACCAGGGCCCGGCCTTCACCACCATCCAGCAGCTGGACCAGGTCTACGTGGATTCGCCCCAGTCCAGCGCCATCCTGCTCGGCATCCAGCGGAACCTGGCCGCCAACCGCATCAAGGGCAGCGCGGATTCCGCCCGCGTGAAGCTGCTGCTGGAGGACGGCACGCCCTATCCCCAGGCGGGGATCCTGAAGTTCTCGGATGTGACCGTGGATCCCAGCACGGGCTCGCAGCTCCTGCGCATGGTCTTCCCGAATCCTCGCCACATCCTGCTGCCGGGCATGTACGTGCGCGCCATCGTCGAGGAGGGCGTGGCCGAACAGGCCATCCTGGTGCCCCAGCAGGGCGTTACCCGCGATCCCAAGGGGAACGCCATCGCCATGGTGGTGGGCCCGTCCGACAAGATCGAGCAGCGGACCCTCAAGGTGGACCGCGCCATCGGCTCGAAGTGGCTGGTCCTTGAAGGGCTCGCCGCCGGGGACCGCGTGGTCGTGGAAGGCCTGCAGAAGATCCGCCCGGGCACGGCCGTGAAGGTCGTGCCAGCGCCGACCTCCACCTCGGCCCCCGCTCCCGCGGCTGGCAAGTAGAGGAGCCGTCCATGGTCAATTTCTTCATCGACCGGCCGATCTTCGCCTGGGTGGTGGCCATCGTCATGATGCTGGCGGGCCTGCTGGCCATCAAGACCCTGCCCATCTCCCAGTACCCGCCCGTGGCTCCGCCCTCCATCTCCGTGGATGCCTTCTACCCCGGCGCCTCCGCGAAGACCGTGGAGAACACCGTCACCCAGATCATCGAGCAGAAGATGACGGGCCTGGACCGCCTGCTCTACATGTCCGCCTCCAGCGACTCGGCGGGCCACGGCAGCGTCACGCTCACCTTCCAGCCCGGCACCGATCCCGACGCCGCCTGGGCCAAGGTGCAGAACAAGCTGGAGCTGGCCAAGCCCCTGATGCCCCAGGTCGTCCAGCAGATGGGCATCGCCGTCACGAAATCCACCAAGAACATCTTCATGATCCTGTCCATCACCTCGACGGACGGCAGCATGAACGCCGAGGACCTGCGCGACTACCTGGCCTCCAACGTGGAGAACGTCATCAGCCGTGTGGAGGGCGTCGGCGAGGTGCTGTCCTTCGGCACCCAGTACGCCATGCGCATCTGGCTGAACCCGGACAAGATGGTCGGCTACCACATCACCCCCGACGACATCCGGCAGGCCGTGAAGGCCTACAACGCCCAGATCTCCGCCGGCCAGGCGGGCGGCCTGCCGGCCGTCAAGGGCCAGCGCCTGAACGTGACCGTGAACGTGCAGGAGCTCCTCCAGACACCCGAGCAGTTCGCGGCCATCCCCCTGCGCATCAACCCCGACGGCTCCACCATCCGCCTGCGGGACGTGGCCCGAACGGAGCTGGGCACCGAATCCTACGAGAGCGACACGCGGCTCAACGGCCAGCCCGCCGCCGGCATGCTCATCCGCCTCGCCTCCGGCGCCAACGCGCTGGACACCTCGAAGCTCATCAAGGCCAAGCTCAACGAGCTCTCCCCCTATTTCCCGCCGGGCGTGAAGGTCGACTACCCCTACGAGACCACCCCCTTCGTGTCCGTGGCCATCAACGAAGTCGTGAAGACCCTCATCGAGGCCGTGATCCTCGTCTTCCTGGTGATGCTGCTCTTCCTGGGGAACTTCCGCGCCACCCTGATCCCCACCATCGCCGTCCCCGTGGTGCTCCTGGGCACCTTCGCCATCCTCCAGTACGTGGGCATGTCCATCAACATGCTCACCATGTTCGCCATGGTGCTGGCCATCGGCCTGCTGGTGGACGACGCCATCGTCGTGGTGGAGAACGTCGAGCGCATCATGCACGAGGAGGGCCTGCCGCCCCTGGCGGCCACCCGGAAGTCCATGGGCCAGATCACCAGCGCCCTGGTGGGCATCGGCCTGGTGCTGTCCGCCGTGTTCGGCCCCATGGCCTTCTTCGGCGGGTCCACGGGCATCATCTTCCGCCAGTTCTCCTTCACCCTCATCACCGCCATGATGCTCTCCGTGGTGGTGGCCCTGGTCCTCACGCCCTCCCTCTGCGTCACCTTCCTGAAGCCTGTCGAGAAGGGCCACGAGGCCGCCGAGAAGGGGTGGAAGGTCACGCGCCCCTTCTTCCTCTGGTTCGACCGGGCCTACTACAAGCTGAACCACATCTTCGTGGGCCAGCTGGAGCGCGTGCTCTCCAAGTGGGGCCGCTACGTCGTCATCTACGGCGTGATCGTGGCCGGCATGGGGGTCCTCTTCATGCGCCTGCCCACCGCCTTCCTGCCCGAGGAGGACCAGGGCATCATCATGACCCTCGTCCAGCTCCCCGCCGGATCCACGCTGGAGCAGACCCAGAAGGTCTTGTCCGAGGTCCAGCACTACTTCCAGGACGATGAGAAGGAGGCGGTCGCCTCCTGCCTGACCGTGGGCGGGTTCAGCGTGGCCGGCCGCGGCCAGAACAACGGCATGGCCTTCGTCAAGCTCAAGGACTGGCACCTCCGGGACCGCTCCGAGCTGAAGGCGGAGGCCGTCATCCGACGGGCCATGCGCACCTTCTCCTCGCGCCGGGACTCCATGGTCTTCGCCGTGGCGCCTCCCGCCATCCTGGAGCTCGGCAACGCCACGGGCTTCGACTTCCAGCTGCAGGACCGCGCGGGCGTCGGCCACGCCAAGCTCATGGAGGCCCGCAACCAGCTGCTGGGCCTGACGGCGCAGGATCCCAACCTCAAGGCCGTGCGCCCCAACGGGCTGGACGACCAGCCCGAGTACAACGTCAAGCTCAACCAGGACCGGGCCGGCGCGCTGGGCGTTCCCCTGCCGGTCATCAGCGATACCCTCGCCAGCGCCTGGGGCGGCTCCTACGTGAACGACTTCATCAACCGCGGCCGGGTCAAGCGCGTCTACATGCAGGCCGACGCGCCCTTCCGCATGCAGCTGGAGGACCTGAACAAGCTCTACGTCAGGAACACCGCCGGCGCGATGGTCCCGTTCTCGGCCTTCTCCGCCGGGGAATGGAGCTACGGATCCCCCAACCTCCAGCGCTACAACAGCTTCCCATCCGTGAACATCCAGGGCGAGCCCGCGGCGGGCAAGAGCACCGGCGACGCCATGCTGGCCATGGAATCGCTCGCCAAGAAGCTCCCCGCCGGCATCGGCTTCGAGTGGACGGGCCTCTCCTACCAGGAACGGCAGGCGGGCGCCCAGGCTCCGGCCCTCTACGCGGTCTCGATCCTAGTGATCTTCCTGTGCCTCGCGGCCCTCTACGAGAGCTGGACGATCCCCTTCTCGATCCTGCTGATCCTGCCCCTGGGGATCTTCGGCGCCGTCCTGGCCACCTGGTCGCGGGGCATGTCCAGCGACGTCTACTTCCAGATCGGCCTGCTGACCACCCTGGGCCTCACCGCCAAGAACGCCATCCTCATCGTGCAGTTCGCCGAGGAGCAGATCGCCCAGGGCGCCGGCCTCTTCGAGGCGGCCATGGAAGCCTCCCGCCTGCGGCTCCGGCCCATCCTGATGACCTCCCTGGCCTTCACTTTCGGCGTGCTGCCCATGGCCCTCACCCGGGGCGCGGGCGCGGCGGCCCAGAACGCCATCGGGACCGGTGTGGTCGGCGGCATGCTGTCGGCCACCTTCATCGCCATCTTCTACATCCCCCTGTCCTTCCTCCTGGTGAGTCAGCTGTTCAGGAAGAAGGGCCAGGAGCCCGCCCCGGCCCAGGCCGCGGTTTCCGAGGAGGGGCAGCCATGATGTCGCCCAAAGCCTGGCCCAGCCTTCCCACCGCTCTGGCCCTCGCCTTGGCCATGTCCGGCTGCGTCTCCATGGCCCCGAGGTACCGGACGCCCGAGCCGCCCGTGCCGAAAGCCTGGCCGGAGGGCCCCGCCTACAAGGGCGCCACTGCCCCGGGCCAGCCGGCCGCGGACCTCCCCTGGCAGGCCTTCTTCGCGGACGAGCGGCTGCGGAAGGTGCTCGACCTCGCCCTGCGCAACAACCGGGACCTCCGGATCGCGGCCCTGAGCACCGAGAAGGCGCGGGCCTACTACCGGATCCAGCGGGCCGAGCTGCTCCCCACGGTCAACGCGGTCGGCTACGGCACCCGCCAGCGGCTGCCCGCCAGCGTCTCCGGCACCGGCCAGCGCATCGTGGCCGAGCAGTACGCCGCCAACGTGGGCATCAGCGCCTGGGAACTGGATTTCTTCGGGCGTGTCCGAAGCCTCAAGAACCGGGCCCTGGAGCAGTACCTCGCCACGGAGCAGGCCCGCAACAGCGCCCAGGTCTCCCTGCTGGCGGAAGTGGCCAACGTCTACCTCGCCCTCGCCGCGGATCGCGAGAGCCTGAAGCTCGCCCAGGAGACCCTCGCGAACCAGGAGGCGGCCTACCGGATCGTCCGCCGGCAGTACGAGGTGGGCGTCGTCTCCGAGATCGACTCGTACCGTGCCCAGGTGAGCGTGGAGACCGCGCGGGGCGACATGGCCCGGTACACCCGCACCGTGGCCATGGACCAGAACGCGCTGCAGCTCCTGGTGGGCTCGTCGGTGCCCGCGGAATGGCTGCCCGACGCCCTGAGCAGCGTGACCGCCCTGACCGACGTCGCCCCGGACCTGCCCTCCGAGGTGCTGGCCCGCCGGCCGGACATCCTCATGGCCGAGAACCAGCTCAAGGCCGCCAATGCCAACATCGGCGCGGCCCGGGCGGCCTTCTTCCCCCGGATCTCCCTCACCACGAACCTCGGCACCATGGACCGCCAGCTCTCCGGGCTGTTCCAGTCCGGCTCCGACGCCTGGACCTTCTCGCCCCAGATCGTCCTCCCGATCTTCGACACGGGCGCGCGGCGGGCCAACCTCAAGGCGGCGAACGCCGACCGCGACATCGCCTTGGCCCAGTACGAGAAGGCCATCCAGGTGGCCTTCCGGGAAGTGGCCGACGCCCTGGCCCAGCGGGGCACCCTCGACGACCAGCTGGCGGCGCAGGAATCGCTCACGCAGGCCCTCGAGGGCACCTATCGCCTCGCCCAGGCCCGCTACACCGCGGGCATCGACGGCTACCTGGGGGTCCTGGACGCCCAGCGGTCCACCTACGCCGCGCAACAGGGCCTCATCGCCCTCCGGCAGGCCAGGTATGGCAACCTCGTCAGCCTCTACAAGGTCCTGGGCGGGGGCTGGGACCGCCCCGGCCGACCCGCGCCCGCGCCTGCGAAGGCCCCCGCAGCGCCAGGCTCCTGACCTGACGCGTCGAGTTCCAGGCCCTGCGGTGGCCCCTCCGGGCAGGCCTGGCTGCGGCCCAGCTCCGCCTCGCGGATGGCCTGGGCGGCGGCGTGGCTGGAGTCAGACGCGAGGATGGTGCCTTCGGAGCTGGCGAGGCGCACCGCCACGCCGTGGTCGTACCCGCTGGGCTGGCGGGTGATCATGGGGCAGGAGGCCGGGTCAATGGCCTCTCACCATCGGCACGAAGCGCACCGGCAGCACCCCCTGGCGCCTCAGCCCCGTGGCCGTCTTCCGCAGCAGGTACAGCTCCTGGGCCCCCCACTGGGAACCCACGGGGATGATCATGCGGCCACCCACCTTGAGCTGGTCCACCAGCGCCCTGGGCACGTCTTCGGGCGCGCAGGTGACGATGATGGCGTCGAAGGGCGCCGCCTCGGGCCAGCCAAGGTAGCCGTCCCCGGCGCGGACCTTCACATTGGTGTAGCCGAGCCGCTTCAGGTCGGCCTCGGCACGCTGGGCCAGGGGCTCCACGATCTCCATGGTGTAGACCTCGGCCACCAGGCCCGCCAGCACGGCGGCTTGGTACCCCGACCCTGTGCCGATCTCCAGCACCCGGTCTTCGGGCCGCGGCGCCAGCGCCGCCGTCATGAAAGCCACGATGTAGGGCTGGGAGATGGTCTGGCCGTAGCCGATGGCCAGGGGCCAGTCCTCGTAGGCCTGGCCGCGCTGGGCGGCCGGGACGAATTCGTGCCGGGGCACCCGGCCCATGGCTTCGAGCACCCGGGGATCGGCCACGCCCCGGGCCACGATCTGCTCGCGCACCATGCGCATCCGGGCCTGCGCGAGCACCGCATCCGCCACCGGAGCAGCGGGCCGGGCGGGTTCCGGGTCACAGCCTCCGAGGGTCAGCATCAAGGTCACTCCCAGATGCCATCGCATGGTTCGAAGGTACCCCGTACGGGGGTCTGCGCCAGCGCGCATCCCGGGCAGGCCCGGGATGCGCGTAGGGCAATAGCTTGGCATCAGCCGAGGGTGAGCTCGAGCTGCCCGGCCAGGCCGCCGGTCCAGCTCCGCAGGCGCCAGGCCAGGATCAGGGCCTTGGCCTTCGCGGCCCCCGGGAAGGCCTGGCTGAAGGTCACGGCGGTCACCTGCCCGGAGGCGTCCACCTTGAGCTCCAGGTCCGTGGCGGAGGGAAGTCCCGCCAGCGCCGCCGCCAGGGCCGGGTCCATCAGCCGGGCCTCCAGCTCGCCCCTCAGGTGCCGAGGATCCGAGGTCCCCGTGAGGCCCGAGAAGGCCAGGATCCGGAGCCGGGGCGCGGCCTTGGCCTCCTTGGCCCGCTCGCGCCGGGACTGATCCTGGGCCACGACTCCCGCCGCCGCGGCGGCAGGCGCCTCCAGGGACATCATCCGCGGCGCCGGGGCGTAGGCCATGGCCTTGGTCGCCGCGCCGCCCATGCTGCCCACGGCCGCGTCGGACACGCCTTCGGGCAGCGGCAGGGGCTGGGTGACGGTGGTGGACGTGCCGTTCGCATTGCGCACCTGGGTGTCCACCGCCACGAAGGAGGTGTAGGCCGTCAGCAGGTGGTAGGCCAGGCCCAGCCGCGTCACCTCGGCCTTGCGACCTTCGTCCGCGCCGAACTGGTCGTAGTCCGACAGGGCCTGGATGCGCTGGCGCGCCCAGAGCTGGCGCAGGGCGCCGTGGTCGCGGTCCTTCACCTTCCCCACGTCGAAGGTCTGGCTCCAGGGGCCGGCGGCGGTCATGCCCGACAGCGTGACCGTGCCCTTGGCCTCGCCGGCCCACTTGCCCAGGCAGATGACAGGCCGGTCCGCCAGCACATCGGGAAGCTGCAGGGGCTCGAGGTCCTGGATGCGGAACCCGTTCGTGGTGAGCTTCACGTTCGTGAGCACCGGCGACGACACGTAGGCGCGGAAGCGCTCCGCCTCGGCCGCGGCCTGCTCGGGCCTGGTGATGACGAAGGCCTCGCCCTGTCCCGCGTGGGCCATGCCTTCGATGAGGTGGCGGTTCACGGAGCTGCCGATGCCGAAGGCGAAGAGGTTGGCGGCGCCCAGGTTCTTGCGGATGAGGTCGAAGACCTGGCCGTCGGCGCTGATGTAGCCGTCCGTGGAGACCACGAAGGTGCGCGAGATGCCGGGCACCCGGGGCAGGCCCAGGGCCTTGCGCAGCGCACTGCCCAGCTCCGTGCCGCCGCCGCCGTGCTGGGAGCCCACGAAGGCGAGGGCCTGCGCGGTGGCCTCGGGCGTGGCGTGCTGCGACCCCTTGGGCGACCAGAAGGCCGAGGTGCCCTCGAAGACCATCACGTTGAAGAGGTCCTGGGGCCGCAGGCCCTGGATCATCTCCTTCATGAGCACCTTGGAGACTTCGATGGGGAAGCCCATCTGGCTGCCGGAGACGTCCATGATGAAGACGTACTCGCGGGGCGGCAGGTCCTTCGGCGTGACGCGCTTGGGCGGCTGGGCCATGAGCAGGAAGGTGTTCTCGTCCTTGCCCTGGTTGAGCAGCAGCCCCGATTGCACGGCATTTCCCGCCAGCTGGTACTTCACGATGACGTCGCGGTTGCCGCCGTGGGCTTCGGAGGGATCCAGCCGCAGCGTGGCGTCCGCCTTGCCGTCGTAGGCGATGGAGGTCTTGTGCGTGTCGCAGGCCATGCGCTGGATGGGCAGGCCCGCGGACAGCTTCACCTCCAGGTCGAAGGTGGTGGCGGGCTTCTCGCCAGCGTGGGTGTAGGGGTTGGCCACCCACGCTTCGCCGGTGGAGGAATCCGTACCGGCCTTCCCGGCATACCGCGGTCCCACCACCGTGGGATACACGAAGCTGTAGGTGCCGTCCGTGGGCACCAGCAGCTCGGTGTAGCGGAGCTCCACGCGGATCTCGTCGCCGGGCAGGATGTTCGCCACGTTCATCTGGAAGACGTTGGGCCGGTGCTGCTCCAGCAGGGAGGCGCTGCGGCCCTCCTGCTTGGCCCGCTCGTAGTCGGCCCGGGCCTGGCCGCGCTCCTTGATCTGGGCCTTCAGCACCCGCTCGCCGATGCGCATGGTCATCCCGTAGACCGCCGAGCGCGTGGAGCCCGGAAACACGTAGAGGGCCTCCAGGGGCTTCGTGCCCGTGTTGCGGTAGACCTGGGTCACCGTCACGTCGGCGATGACACCGGCGATGGCCACCTTGGCGGAGGTGGATTTCAGCGGCAGCTGGTCCAGGGCGGCATCCTCACCCTTCACGAAGAAGTAGGGCGAGAGGGTCCGGTCCGCGGAGGCCTCGCCCTGGGGGTCGGGCCGGAAGGCCAAGGGGTGCATGGGACGGCTGCGGGCGCAGGCCAGGGGCGTCAGCCCGGTCCAGCAGGCGAGCATGAGGGCGGTGGCGCGGTGCGACATGGGATCCTCCCGGTGACCGCGCGTCGGCGCGGTTCAGGAGGGAATGCCGCCGCCCCCAGGTCCCTTTCACCGATCCGGATCTTTTTTCTCGGAGGGGAAGATCCGCGCCCGGAAACCCGCCAGGGGGCCGGCTTCCGGCAGCTTCGCGGGGTCCGCGACCGGATGGGCCAGCGCGTAGAGGTCCAGGGCATCCCCCGCCTTCAGGCGCACCAGGTAGCGGCGCTGCGCCTCCCGGACTTCCTGGAGCGCCACGGCGCGATCCTGGAGGACTTCCACACCCCCGCCCCCGCGCCTGAGGAGCCACACCTGCGTCTGCGGCGGAGCGGTCACGGTCACCAGGGTGGTACCGTCCGCCTGGGGTGTGAGGGTCCAGGTGGGAACCGCCAGGGCCGTGGCTCCGCTGGACCAGCCCTCGGCCTTGGCCAGCTTCGCGGCTTTGGCCCGAGCCAGGTTCGGAGCCTGGGGCGCGGCGGACAGGGCCTCCGTCACCGCCTGCGGAGCAAGGCGATCCTGCGGAGCCAGGCGATCCGGCGGGGCCGCGACCGCCCCCTGGGCACGGTCCTGGACCACCGGGACCGGCCGTGGGGCAGGTGCGGCTACCGGCACTGGTACTGGCACCGGCACCGGTACAGGCACGGGTGGGGGCGGCGGGGCCGCGGGCGCGGAGGCGGAGGCGGAGGAGATGCCGGCGGAGATGCCGGCGGCCGGCGGGGGCGCGGCCTCCTGCGCGGGAGCTTTCTGGGGGTTTGGCGGGGTCTGGGCCGGGGCGCGTCGCTCGAGCCTGGATCCAGCGGCCGGTTCCGCGGGCGCCTCCGGAGCAGCCTCGAAGGACAGGGCCTTCGGGCTCGCGGGCGCCTGCCGAACCGAAGGTGGCGCCTGCTGGGCCGGGGTCGGCGCCTGCTGGGCCGGAGGTGGGGTCTGGGGGTTCCGCAGCCAGGTCAGGCCCGCCAGGGAGGCCATCAGCACCCCGGCCGCCGTGCCGAGCACGCCGGGCCGCCGCCAGAAGGGCACGACCTTCGCCGAAGCTGGATTCCGGGCCGGGTTCGGGGCCGCGAGGGCGGCGAGCACCTGGGCCCGCGCGGCGGGATCCGCCAGCAGCTCCCGCAGGGCCTCCTCGTCGGCCAGGGCGTCGAAGAGGTCCTGGTGCGCCAGGGCGGCCTCGAACAGGGTGCGGCGCTCCTCGGCGGTGAGGGTGCCGGTGGCGTACCCGCCCAGGAGCTTCTCGGCCGTGGCGCGCTTCATGACGCCCCCCTTCCCGGCCCTTCCCACCGGCCGCCCAGGGCTTCGAGCAGCTGCTTCCGGCAGCGGTGGTCCCAGGTGTAGACGGTGTTGAGCGTGGCGGCGCCCAGCAGGCCCTGAATCTCGGGGAAGCTGCGCCCCTCCAGCTTCAGCCGGAACAGCTCGCGGCAGCGCTCGCCGAGGCTGGCGATGCCGCCCATGAGACGGGTGAGCAGCTCCTTCCGCTCCAGCATGGCCGCGGGATCCGGCGCGTCCGAGGCGGGCGGGAAGGTATCCACGTCCACGGCGTCGAACTCGCCCCGGCGGGCCGCCTTGCGGAAGTGGGCCCCCAGCTTGAAGCGCAGGATCTGGAAGGCCAGGGGGACCAGGTCCTCCGCCCGCTCCAGATGGCCGTACTTCGTGTGGATGAGCACCAGCACCTCCTGCGCCAGGTCCTCCGCATGGGCGCCTGCACCCCGGGATGCCGCGAAGGCGACGATCCTTTCACGGAGGCGGGCCAGGACCTCAGACCGCCCCGGCACCGCCGCGTCCCCCGCCTCCCCGTCGGGGATCGGGAGGGCGGAAGTCATCGGGAGGTCGGGATCCATGGCGGGGATGGGGCGCGCTCCATCCTGGCAGGAAAACTGCCAAGACTGATTGGCCGGCAAGATAGAATACGCGCTGGTCCTAATCTAAGCATGGCCCGTCCCACCTCACGCCGAGAACCCCATGCCCCTGGCACTGTCCATCTTCCTGGTCCTCCTCGCCTCCCTCCTCTCCGGGGTGCTGGGCGCCCTGGTGGCGGGCCTGTGGTACCGGCGGCGGCCCCGGGCGGGGGGTCCCGTCGATCCCGACTGCCAGCACCAGCTGGAGGCCCTGGCCCGGGCCCGGGAGGCCAGCGAACGGGCGAACGCCGAGCTTCGGCGGGCGCTGGACCAGCTGGAACGCACGGCCGCCACGGATCGCCTCACCGGAACCTGGAACCGCCGCTGGCTCGAGGACGGCGCCGCCCAGCTCATCGCCGCGGCCGGCCGCGGCGATGCGCCCATCAGCCTCATCCTGTACGACCTGGACCACTTCAAGCGCGTGAACGACTCCTTCGGCCACGAAGTGGGCGATGAGGTGCTCAGGTCCGTCACGGAGGCCGTCCGCGGCCAGCTGCGCGCCTCGGACGCGCTGGCCCGCTGGGGCGGCGAGGAGTTCATCGCGCTCTGCCCGGCCACCACCCTGGCGGGGGCCACCATCCTGGCCGAGAAGATCCGCCAGGCCGTGGAGGCCCGCGTCACCCCGCAGGTCGGCGTGGTGACCATCAGCCTGGGCGTGGCCCAGCGCCAGGAGAAGGAACCCCTGGAAGGCTGGATCCGCCGCGCCGACGAGGCCCTCTACCGGGCCAAGGCCCGGGGCCGGAACCAGACCGAGGCCTCCCTGGAGGTGGGCGTGGCCGCCGGGGAAGACCGGCCATCGTTCCTGGCCCTCGTCTGGGACCCGGCCCTGGCCTGCGGCGAGGCCCTGATCGACCACCAGCACCAGGAGCTCTACCGCCTCTCCAACGCCCTCCTGGCCTCCATCAACCAGGGCCGGTATCCCGAGGAGACCAAGCTCCACATGCAGCTCCTCATCGCCCACGTGGCCCAGCATTTCCACGACGAGGAGGCCATCCTGATCCGGGTGGGGTATCCGAAATTCACCGCCCACGCCCAGGAGCACGGCCGCCTCCTCGCCAAGGCCAAGGTCCTCCAGCAGCAGATGGGAGGCGACAGCACGGACCTTCCGGCCATCCTCGGGTTCCTGGCCCTCGACCTGGTCAAGGGGCACATCCTCGGCTCGGACCGGGACTTCTACAAATACCTGGCCCAGGACTGACGCCCCCGCCCGGCGGGTACACTGGTTCCATGTCTGAACGCCTGATCCTGCTCACCAACGACGATGGCCTCTGGGCCCCGGGGCTGGCGGTCCTGGCCCGAGTGGCGTCCCGCTTCGGCCGGGTGGTCACCGTGGCCCCCGACCGCAACCGCTCGGCCATCTCCTCGGCCTTGAGCCTGCACAACATCCTCCGCCTGCACGAGATCGGCCCCGACCGCCACGCCTGCGACGGCACCCCCGTGGACTGCGTGCTGCTGGGCGTCTGCGAGGTGCTGGACCGCCGCCCGGACTGGGTGCTCTCCGGCATCAACCACGGCTTCAACCTGGGCGAGGACGTGTTCTATTCCGGCACCGTGGGCGCGGCCTTCGAAGGCCGCCTCCAGGGCGCGCGCGCCGCGGCCTTCTCCATCGATCCCCGGGGCTCCCTGGAGCAGGCGGAGCCCTGGATCGGCCGCTTCCTCGAGCGCTGGGAAACCATGGACCTGCCGGCCAACCGCATCTGGAACGTGAACTTCCCCAAGGGCGAGCCCCAGGGCTTCCGCCTCACGGGCCAGGACAGCCGCGCCTACCACGACCTGGTGGAGCGCCGGGCGGATCCCCGGAACACCCCCTACTTCTGGATCGGCGGCGACGCGGGCCCCACCTACGCCAAGGCCCCCGGCAGCGACGCCGAAGCCGTGTTCGAGGGCTTCGCCAGCGTCACGCCCCTGCGGCTCGACCTGGGCTGCCCCGAGACCCTGGCGCGGCAGGCCGACTTCGACTCGGCCTTCAACGGGCCAACGGGAGCGTAGCCCATGCCCTTCCGCTTCCGCGTCCATGGCGCCGTCCAGGGCGTGGGCTACCGCCGCTTCGCCGAGCGGGAGGCCCGGGCGCTCGACCTCGCAGGCTGGGTGCGCAATGAGCTGGATGGATCGGTGAGCGGCGAAGTGGAAGGCCCCGACACCGCCCTGGCGGCCTTCCGCGCCCGCCTGGCGGAAGGCCCGGCCTTCGCGGCCGTGGGGCGGCTGGACTGGGAGGCCCTGGATGTGCGATCCTCGCTTCCCCTTCCTTTCCAGATCATCAGGTAGCCATGACCCTCACGACTCCCCTCACCGCCTTCGTCCGCGATGTTCCGGACTTTCCGAAAGCCGGAATCCTCTTCCGGGACATCACGCCCCTGCTGTCGCACGCCGAGGCGTTCGGCGAGGCCGTGGAGGCCATGTCCCAGCCCGTGCTCACCCTCCAGCCCACCCACGTGCTGGGCCTGGAATCCCGGGGCTTCATCTTCGGCAGCGCCCTGGCCCAGAAGCTGGGCGTGGGCTTCGTGCCCGCCCGCAAGCCCGGCAAGCTGCCCATGCCCACCCACAAGGAGGCCTACGGCCTCGAGTACGGCAGCGATGCCCTGGAGATCCACAAGGATGCCTTCGGCCCCGGCGACCGGGTGCTCATCGTGGACGACGTCATGGCCACGGGCGGCACCGCCGCCGCCGCCCAGCGCCTCGTGAACCGCACCGGCGCCCAGCCCGTGGCCCTCACGGTCTTCATCGAACTGACCTCCCTGCCCGGCCGCGAGAAGGTCGAGGGGCTGCCCGTCTTCAGCGTGCTTCGCTACTGAAGAAAAGGCGGAACGCGAAGCGCGCGAAGAACCGCGCGAAGACCGCGAATGGATGCTTAGTCAAAAAAGGACATCCTGGCCATCGGCTTGCTTCCGCCTGGAATGATCGAACCGCGAAAGACGCGAATCGCCCTGCGGGCGCCCGAACGGCGCACGGCCTTGCTTCCGCCTCCACACGCGGGGCGGGCCCGGCGGCCTCCAGGAGCCGGCAATCCCGCCCCGCGTGTGGCCAATCGCGCATGGCGCGATTGGGGGCCGAAGGCCCAGGCGGCCGAACTCCGTTGCGTTTCGCGCCCTTTCGCGTCATTCGCGGTTGCTAGCGCTTTTGGCTGAGTCAGGCCGATAACCAGGAAGGACACCCCTTTCAGCCTTCGCGCTTTTCTTCGCGCCTTTCTTAGCGCCCTTCGCGTTCCGCAGTTGCCTTTTGTCCTCGCGGCCTCCCGCCCAGCAGCCCCATCTCCTCCAGGCTGTCCCGGATGCCGGCCTCCGGCCCGCGGGGCGTCACGCCCAGGTCGCGCACCAGGCGCGGATTGAGCACCCGCCGGGACTCCCGCAGGAATGCCAGGAGGCCCGGGCTCAGGGCGCCCTGGGCTTCCGCCCAGGTGACTTCCCGGGGGGCGGGCAGGCCCGCCAGGACCGCCACCCGCGCCGTGAAGGCGGCCATGCTCTCGGAGCAGCCGTCCGCCACGTTGACCACGCCCGCCACCGGTCGCGCCAGGGCCGCCAGGCAGGCCGCCACCAGGTCGTCCACGTGGATGCGGTTGCCCGGGCCCGAGTCCTCGGCCCGGAGCACCGGCTCGCCGCGGCGCAGTCGGTCCAGGGGCAGGCGATCGGGCCCGTAGATGGCCGCCACGCGCAGGATCACCCAGCGGGCCTCCCGCGCCTCGCACCAGCGCCGGGCCTGGCCTTCCGCGTGCAGCCGCTGGCGCGCGCGGTCATCCGCAGGCGCCGGCGGGGCGGACTCGTCCACCGCCGCGCCGCCCGTGTCTCCGTACACGCCGGTGGTGCTCACGTACACGAGCACCCGGGGCCGGGCCGGGCCAAGGACCGCCAGGAAGCGCCGGAACCGCCCGTCCTCGCCGTCCGGTCCGGCCGGTGGGGCCAGGTAGACCACGGCCGAGAGGTCCTCCGGAACCGGGAACGCCGCGGTCCCGTCGAAATCCGCCGGGACGGCCCGGATGCCCTCGCGGGCCAGCCCGGCCGCGGCCGCCGCCGACCGCACCAGGGCCAGCACTGGGCCCTGGCCGACCAGATGCCCGGACAGGCGCCGGGCCAGGCGTGTTCCCGTGTAGCCGCAGCCCGCGATGAGGCAGGTTCCCGCCGATCCAGCCAGTTCATGCGCCATCCAGCCAGCATAGCCCCCGCCGTGAGAGGCTGGTCGGGGGGTTCCCCCCGGTTCGGAGCCTTTGGTGTCCCCCCTGTTCAAGATGGTCGTGCTGGCCTGGCTGGTGATCGGCCCCGTGGGGCTCTGGCTGCGCCGCCGGCGCCGACGGACCACCTGACCCGGCGGGACCGCCTCCAGGGCCGGAGGATCAGAGCTGGGGCGGCAGGGCCAGGCTGAAGCGGCTGCCCCGGGCCAGGGGCTCGTACCAGGCGTCGCCGCCGTGGTCGTGGGCGATGCGGCGCACGATGGCCAGGCCCAGGCCCGTGCCCTTCCACTTGGTGGAGAAGTAGGGCTCGAAGAGCCGGTCCCGCTCCGCCTCGGCCACGCCGGCCCCGTCGTCCTCCACGTCGAAGCGCAGCCGCCCGTCCGTATCCGTGAGCGACATGGAGACGTGGCCATGGCCCTCCACGGCGGCCACGGCGTTGTCCACCAGGTTGATGAGGGCCCGCTTCACCATGTCCCCGTCCCAGAAGGCCTCCCGGGGGCCCTGAGGGAAGGTCAGGGTCCATCGGATGCCCGGCTGGTTGGGCTCGTAGAGGGCCAGCACCTGGCGCAGCAGCTCCGCCGGATCGCAGGGCGCGAACTGGGGCGAGGGCAGGCGGGCGAAGCGGCTGAAGCTGTCCACCAGGCGCGAGAGGCTGGCGACCTCCGCCAGGATGGTCTCCGCGCCTTCCTGCACGGCCTCGGGATCCAGGCGCCCTTCGCGGGTGCGCCGCAGCAGCCGCTGGGCCGTGAGCTGGATGGGCGTGAGCGGGTTCTTCACCTCGTGGGCCATGCGCCGGGCCACCTCCTGCCAGGCCGCGCGCTTCTCGGCCTGGGCCAGGAGGGAGAGGTCCTCCAGCACGGCCAGGACGCCGCCGCCCTCCAGCGGCTCGAGGATGGCGCGCACGGGGCGGCCCTCGCCTTCGCCGCCGAGGCGCAGCTCCTCCTGCACGCCGCGGCCGGATTCGCGGACCGCCGCCAGCAGCTCGGGCAGGCGGCCCAGCCGCGGCAGGGCCGCCACGGAACCCCAGCTCTCCTCGGAGGGATCGAAGGCTTCCAGGCCCATCCAGGTCTTGGCCGCGGCGTTGAAGGTGCGCAGCTCGCCGTCCGCCCGCCAGCTCATGACGCCCACGGGCAGGGCCGCCAGGATCTGGCCCAGGTAGGCCCGCTGCTGCTCCAGGCGGCTGGCCTGGGCCTCGATGGCGGCTCGGCTGGCCTTGAGGTCGCGGATCATGGCGTTGAAGGTGCGGGCCAGGAAGGCCAGCTCGTCCTCGCCCATCTCCGGGATCTGCACCTCCAGGTCCCCGCTGCCCACGCGCTGGGCGGCCTTGGCCAGGGCGCGGATGGGCTCGCTCAGGGACTTGGCCAGCGCCAGGCCCGACCACACCGCGAAGAAGAGGGTGAGCAGGGTGAGGAAGAGGAACGTGCTCTGGGGCAGGGTCTGGAGCGTGGCGCGGGCGGCCCGGATCTGCTGGCTCTCCCGGTAGCGCTGCTCCAGGGCCAGCACCCGCTCGAGGGTCTCCCGCGGCATCAGGATGCCCACGGCCCAGGTTCCGTCGCCCCGGGGTACGGTGCGCAGCAGCCAGAGGCCCTCGCGGGTCTCCCGCCCACCCTCGGCCCCCAGGCCGGCCAGGTCCGGCGGCTCGAGGCCCTCGCGCAGGTCCATGGCCTTCACGCCGCCCTCGCCGCCCTTCACGCCTTCGCCGGCCCGGGGCCCTAGAAAGGCCACCAGGTCGAGGTTGGTCGCCGCGCGGAGGGCGGGCGCCTCTGCCGAGGGGGACTCCAGCAGGCGGCCCGCGCCGAAGACCAGGCGGGCCTCGGCGGCGGCGCGGAGATCGCCGGCCACCTTCTGCCCGTCGCGGATGGCCACCTCCGTCTCGGGGCTGAACCAGCGCTCCACGTTCTTGTTGATGAAGTTCCGGCCCACCAGGAAGAGGATCAGGCTGGGCACGATGCCCACGATGAAGAGGGTCAGCACCATGCGGGTGCGCAGCCGGGAGCCCAGGATGCCGCTCTTGCGCTCGAAGTAGAGCTTGGCCAGGCTGCGGGCCACGATGAAGAGCAGGGTCCCGATGGCCAGCACGTTGGCCAGGCCCAGGGCGATGAGGGCCCAGCGCGAGGGCGCGTCCAGCCCGCCCTCCGCCACGCGGTTCCCCACGGCCTTGTAGCTGAGGATGATCATGACGATCAGAACGCCCAGCCCCACCGCCACGTAGAGTCGGGTCAGCTCGGGGTGGCGCTTGGGCGGCTTGGGGACCATGCCAGCAGGCTATCCTGGAAGCTCCCCGAAAGGCAGGGCGATGGATACGGAGACAGCCGCGAGCAGGGCCTTCCTGGCCGACCTCGCCCCGGTGGAGGACGCGGCCTGGGATGAGGTCGAGACGGCCTCCGGCCGGCGCCCCCGCCTATCGGCCGAGTTCTGGACCTCCCGCCAGCGGCAGGCCGCCAACCTCCACGAGATCTCGTACCGGGCCTGCTACAAGCCCCAGCTCCCCCGGCACTTCATCGAGCGCCTCACCCTGCCCGGCGAGCGGGTCTACGATCCCTTCAGCGGCCGGGGCACCACCGCGCTGGAGGCGGCCCTCATGGGACGCCGCGTGGCCGCCAACGATCTCAATCCCCTGTCCCGGATGCTGGCGGAGCCCCGCCTCACGCCCCCGGAGCCCGCCGCCGTGGCCGCGCGCCTGGCGGACATCCCCCGCGCCGGCGCCTCCGACGGGCTGGACCTGTCCATGTTCTTCCACGCCGACACCGAAGCCGAGATCCGCGGCCTGCGGGCCTGGTTCCTGGGCCGCGAGGCCGCGGGCGAGCTGGACGCGCTGGACGCCTGGATCCGCATGGTGGCCACCAACCGCCTCACGGGCCACAGCCCCGGTTTCTTCTCCGTCTACACCCTGCCTCCCAACCAGGCGGTCAGCGCCGACAAGCAGCGCCAGATCAACGCCAAGCGCGAGCAGGTGCCCCCCTACCGGGACACCCACGCGCTGGTCCTGAAGAAGACGCGGCAGCTCCTCGCCGGGCTCGACGCCCTGGCCCTGCGGAACCTGGCGATGGCGGCCGAGGACGCGTTCTTCCTCACCGGCGAGGCCCGGTCCACACCGGCCCTGGCGGACGGCTCCGTGACCCTCACCGTCACCTCGCCGCCCTTCCTCGATGTGGTCGACTACGTGGGCGACAACTGGCTGCGCTGCTGGTTCAACGGCCTGGACGCCCAGGCCATCGGCCGGGGCCTCAGCACCCACCGCACGGTGGAAGCCTGGTCCCAGGCCATGGGCGAGGTCTTCGCCGAGCTGTTCCGCCTCACCCGGTCCGGCGGCTTCGTGGCCTTCGAGGTGGGCGAGGTGCGGGGCGGCAGGCTGAAGCTCGACGAGGTCGCCCTGCCCCTGGGCCTGGCGGCGGGCTTCCGCGCCCACGGGGTGCTGGTGAACACCCAGGTCTTCACCAAGACCGCCCACATCTGGGGCGTGGACAACAACGACAAGGGCACCAACAGCAACCGCATCGTGCTGTTCGAGAAGGTCTGAGGGTCAGGGCCACCGTGGCCTTCGCCAGAGCCCAGCCCGGGATTCAGGCGAAGCCATGGTTAAAAACCGATGCAAAAATCGTTTTGATTCATTGACTCAGGTTCAATAAATCCCATCTTGGGGCTCTGTCCTTGGCTGCCCAGCCATTCCCGGGCAGATGCCTTGGGCCGCCAGACCCAGCCACCCGGAGGTGCGACCATGACCGCGACCGCCACCGCCCCCCTGACGCCAGACATGGCCGCCCTCAAGGCCCGCCTCAAAGCCGTGTGGATGGCCGGCAACTACGGCCATTTCGCCACCTACCTGGAACCGGGGGCCCTGGAGTTCCTGAACCGCCTCGGCCCCGAGCCCGGCACGCGGATGCTGGACGTGGCCTGCGGCGCGGGCCAGATCGCGATTCCCGCGGCGCGGGCCGGGGTGCGCGTGACGGGCATCGACATCGCCACCAACGCCATCGAGGCCGCGCGGTCCCGCGCCAGGGCCGAAGGCGTGGAGGCCCGCTTCGAGGAAGGCGATGCGGAAATGATCGCCTACGAGGATGCGGCGTTCGACCTGGTGGTGAGCCTCATCGGCGCCATGTTCGCGCCTCGGCCCGAGCAGGTGGCGGCCGAGCTGGTGCGCGTGTGCCGGCCCGGCGGCCGCATCGCCATGGCGAACTGGACGCCCGAGGGCTTCGTCGGCCAGATGTTCAAGGCCATCGGCAAGCATGTCCCGCCGCCCCCGCTCATGGCGCCCCCGGTGAAGTGGGGGGACGAGGCCACGGTCCGCGAGCGATTCCGCGAGGGCGTGGCGAAGGTGGAGTCCCGCAAGCACCTGTATCCCATGCGCTATCCCTTCCCGCCAGGGGACGTGGTGGACTTCTTCCAGACCTACTACGGCCCGCTCAACCGGGCCTTCGCCTCGCTGGATTCCGACGGGCAGATGGCCCTGCACCAGGATCTCGAGCAGCTCTGGGCCGACCACAACCGCGCCCAGGACGGCACCACGGATGTCGAGGCCGAGTACCTGGAAGTGGTGGCGGTCCGGGAATAGCGGCTTGCCCCAGACCCGGAAGGGCCGACCCTTGTCCTGGTTTCAGAACCAGGAAGGGGGCGGGATTGGGACTCAGAGTCCTGCTGGTCTATCCGGAAATGCCGCCCACCTACTGGAGCATGCGCTACGCCCTGCCCTTCATCGGCAAGAAGGCGGTCTTCCCGCCCCTGGGCCTGCTCACGGTGGCGGCCCTGCTGCCGGAGGGCACCGAGGTCTCCATGGTGGACCTGAACGTGACGCCGCTGACGGATGCCGCCCTCGCCGCGGCAGACCTCGTCTTCATCTCCGCCATGATCGTGCAGAAGGAATCCATGGCGCGGGTCGTCCGCCGCTGCAACACGCTGGGCAAGCCGGTGGTGGCGGGCGGGCCCTACCCCACCAGCTGCCATGACCAGATCGAAGGCGTGGCCCACTTCGTGCTGAACGAGGCGGAAGTCACGCTGCCGCTGTTCCTCCAGGACTACGCCAAGGGGGAAGCCAAGCCCCTCTACGCCAGCGCGGAGAAGCCCGACCTCACGCGCAGCCCCGCGCCGCGCTTCGACCTGGTTCGGCGGAAGGACTACGCCGAGATGGCTCTGCAGTTCTCCCGCGGCTGCCCGTTCGATTGCGAGTTCTGCGACATCATCGAGCTCTTCGGCCGCCGTCCCCGCACCAAGACGCCGGCCCAGTTCCTCCACGAGCTGGAGCTCCTGCATCGGGAAGGCTGGCGCGGTCCCCTCTTCCTGGTGGACGACAACTTCATCGGGAACCGCCGGGAGGTGAAGGCCCTGCTCGCCGAGCTGATCCCCTGGCAGCGCGCCCACCACCACCCCTTCGCCTTCTTCACCGAGGCCAGCCTGGACCTGGCCAGCGACGAATCCCTCATGGACCAGATGGTCCAGGCCGGCTTCAACATGGTGTTCCTGGGCATCGAGACGCCCGACCCCTGCGCCCTGAAGGCCGCCGGCAAGCAGCAGAACCTCCGGGCCGACCTGCTCGCCAGCGTCCGGACGATCCAGCGCAAGGGCATGGAGGTCTGCGGCGGCTTCATCGTGGGCTTCGATAGCGACCGCGGCGACATCTTCGAGCGCCAGGCCCGCTTCATCCAGGAGGCCGCCATCCCCACGGCCATGGTGGGCCTGCTCACGGCCCTGCCCCGTACCCGCCTCCACCGGCGTCTGGCGGCGGAGGGGCGCCTCACGGGCGATTCCGGCGGCGGCAACAACACCCACGACCTGCGCCTCAACTTCCTCCCGAAGATGGAGCCCCGCAAGCTCGTCGACGGCTACAAGCGCCTCCTGGCCGAGATCTACCACCCGGACCGCTACTTCGACCGCTGCCTGCGGCTCCTGAAGACCCTGAAACCCCATCGCGCCACGCGGCGGAAGCTGCACGCCATGGAGCTCCGGGCCTTCGTCCGGTCCCTTCTCGTCCAGACCTTCTCGCGCTACGGCTGGGCCTACTGGCGCTTCCTGGTGAAGGGCTTCTTCGCGCGGCCCCTCATGGTGCCCGAGACCGTCACCCTGGCCGTCAAGGGCCACCACTACTTCAAGATCACCCGCAGCCTCCTCGAGCTCGAGCGGTTCAAGGCCAGCCTGCAGGAGCTGGCGCGGACCTTCGAGGCGCGCCTCCAGGCCGCCCGCGCGCAGGACGTGCCCCAGCGCCTACCCCAGCATTTGGCCGAGCTCAGATCCGCCCGCGACCGGGTGCTCGCCCAGATGCAGGCCCGGTACCGGCGCCTTCCCCAGGACTTCCGCGCCTACGCCGACGACGCCGTGACCGCCTTCCGCGCCGGCCTGGACGAGCGCCTCGCCCGCATCGCAGGCGAAGCGCCGATCCCCATCTCCTGAGCTGATTCCAAGGAGTCAGCGATTAGCCAACGTCCTCGGACAGCAAGCCCGGACGCGGGGGCCCGGGGGGATGCGCGCAGCGCGCCGATGGATCCCTGCCATGCATGCATGGCAGGGATCCATCGGACAACATTAAAACCGGTAGCCGACACCCACCCCGAAGAGGAACGGATCCACCTTCACCGTGGTGACCTTGGCGCCGGCGGCGGTCTTCACGTCGCTGCGGATCTGCGCGAACTTCGCATCCAGGTTGATGAAGCACCGCTTCGCGACCTTGACGTCCACGCCCACCTGGGCGGCGAGGCCGACGCTGGTCTTGTCCAGGTCCAGGGCGCCGCCCGCCAGCTTCACATCGGAGATCAAGGTGAGGTTCAGGCCCAGGCCCACGTAGGGATCCATCGTCTGGTCCGGGAGGAAGTGCCACTGGGCCGTGAGGGTGGGCGGCAGCTCCTTGAAGGTGCCGATCTTCGCGCCCGACAGCGTGACGTCGTGCTCCTGGGGCACGGTGAGCACCAGCTCCGCGGCGAGGTTCTTCGTGAAGAAGTAGCTGATGTCCACTTCCGGAATGGTCTTCGAGCTGACGTGGATGGCGTCGGCGGGGAGGCCGGAGGCCGCGTCGGACTTGTCGGCGGGCTGGAGCGAGACGGCGCGCAGGCGCACCATCCATGGCCCTTCCTGGGCCCGGAGCGGGGCAGAGCTCAGCAACCCGGCGGCCAGAGCCACCGGCAGGATGAGGGACTTCATGGGACATCTCCTTGGCATCGCCCCAGAAGCGGGGCATGGGACACAAAGGCCCCCCGCCCCGCCATGGGACGGGGAGCCGGTTCACACGCGAGGGATCAGATCAGTAGGAAGGTCCGCGTTCGATGCTCTCGGCGGTCACCGCATCCCGGAACGTCAGGTACACCCACAGCTGGTAGCCGATGACCACGGGCAGGAAGCAGAGCACCACGCCCAGCATGATCTTCAGCGTCAGCGGGCTGGAGGCGGCGTTGAACGCCGTCACCGAGGCCGCGGGGTCCAGGCTGGAGGGCAGAAGATCGGGGAAGAGGCCCGCCACGCCGAAGAGCACGGCGCCCAGGATGAGGGCCGACGAGGCGAACCAGGCCTTCCACCAGGCGCCCTTCCCTGCGAAGACCCGCGTCAGCAGCAGGCCCGCCACGGCCAGCAGGGGCAGCGCGAGGAGGACGGGCTTCGCCAGCACGTTCTGCCAGAGCCGCGTGCTGAACCAGGTCTGGACGAGGAAGGCCACGGCCACGACGGCTTCCATCAGCCACAGGGTGGTGGCCATGCGGCCGGCCCGCGCCTGCAGGTCGCCCTCGGTGCGGGTGGTCAGCCACAGGGCGCCATGCACGGCGAAGATCAGCACGAACAGCGCGCCGCCCAGCAGGCCGTAGGGGTTCAGCAGCGTGAGCAGGTTGCCGTGGAAGAGCCCCGCAGCGTCCAGGGGCAGGCCCTGGAAGATGTTGGCGAAGGCCACGCCCAGCAGCAGCGCGGGCAGGAAGGAGCCCGCCACCAGGCAGGCGTCCCACGTGGCGCGCCAGCGGTCGCTGTCCACCTTGCCCCGGAACTCGAAGGCCACGCCCCGCAGGATGAGCGCGAAGAGCAGCAGCATCAGCGGCGTGTAGAGGCCGGAGAACATGATGGCGTAGGCCCTTGGGAAGGCCGCGAAGGTCACGCCGCCCGCCGTGATGAGCCACACCTCGTTGCCGTCCCAGAAGGGCCCCATGGCGTTCACGAGGATGCGCTTGTCGGTTTCGTCCTTCGCCAGGAAGGGGAACAGCGTGCCCAGGCCCAGGTCGAAGCCGTCGAGCATGAAGTAGACGGCCCAGGCCACGCCCCAGATCACGAACCAGATGGATTCCAGCATGGTCGCCTCCCTCACTTCGCGGCCGCGGCGGCGGCGTCAGGGCCCTTGCGGGCGAACGTGAACAGCAGGTAGAAGTCCACCGCGCCCAGCAGCGCGTAGACGAGGAAGAACGCCGCGAGCGAGGTGCCCACCTGCGAGGTGGCCAGGGGCGACACGGCGTCGGAGGTCTTCATCAGGCCGTAGACGATCCACGGCTGGCGGCCCAGCTCCGCGATGGTCCAGCCCAGCTCGTTGGCCAGGTAGGGCAGCGGGATGAGCCAGGGCAGCACCTTCAGGAAGCGCGGCTGCTCTTCGATGCGGTGGCGCTTGAGGAAGGCCCAGAGGCCCAGCGCCAGGAACAGCATGCCCAGGCCCACCATGGCGCGGAAGCTGAGGAACACGGGCAGCACGGGCGGGCGCTCCGAGGCGGGGTAGTCCTTCAGGCCCTTCACCTCGCCGCCGGTGGAGTAGGTGGCCAGCAGGCTGAGGCCGCTGGGCACGGAGAGCGACTGCACGGTGTTGCGCTCGTTCGCGGCGTCGGGCCAGGCCAGCAGGTGCATGGGCACGTGGCGGCCCGTCTCCCAGTGGGCCTCCATGGCCGCCAGCTTGGTGGGCTGGGCGGTGCTGAGGATCTCGGCGTTCATGTGGCCCTGGGCGATCTCAAACAGCGCGAAGATCAGCGTCCAGGCCGCCGCCAGGCGGAAGGACTTCTTGAAGAAGGCCGTCTCATGCCTGCGGATCAGGTGCCAGGCGGAGATGCCCAGCACGAAGAAGCCCGCCGTGAGGTAGGCGCCGCCCAGGGTGTGGATGAACTCCAGGATGGCGAAGCGCTGGGTGATGACGGCGACGAAGTCCGCCAGCTCGGCGCGGCCGTTCCGCAGCACGAAGCCCGTGGGGTGCTGCATCCAGGCGTTGGCCACCAGGATCCAGAAGGCCGAGAGGTTCGAGGCGATGGCCACCAGCCAGATGGCGGTGACGTGGGCCTTCTTCGAGAGCTTCTCCCAGCCGAAGTGCCACACGGCGATGAAGGTGGACTCCAGGAAGAAGGCCGCCGTGGCCTCGATGGCCAGCAGCGAGCCGAAGATGTCGCCCACGTAGGCGGAGTAGCGCGACCAGTTCGTGCCGAACTGGAACTCCAGCGTCAGGCCCGTCACCACGCCCACGGCGAAGTTGATGAGGAAGAGCTTCCCCCAGAACTTCGCCATGCGCTTGTAGTCCTCGTCGCCGGTGCGCACGTACTGCGTCTCCATGAGGGCGACGAGCATCGAGAGGCCCAGCGTCAGGGGCACGAACAGGAAGTGGAAGTAGGTGGCGACCGCGAATTGCAGGCGCGACAGGGCTAGGACATCCAAGGTGTCCTCCTTTCAGGGGGGGGTATGGGTGAGTGCGCTAGGAGACGGTACAGGCCGACGCCGCCGTCCGGACGGCGGCGTGGCGGGAGAGGTGGGCGCTGAGGTGCGCCTCGGAATCGTGGGCCAGGGCGTCGAAGCGCACGCCCGCCAGGTGGTCCCGCAGGGCCTGCGTGGCGGCCGCCCAGGCGCCCTGCACGGGGCAGCCCTTCGACAGGGGGCAGATGTGCTTGCCGTCGAGGCACTGGTTGAGGACGATGCCGCCCTCCACCGCCTCGATGACATCGAGCAGCGAGATCTCCGCGGCGGGCCGCGCCAGGCTGATGCCGCCCCCCGTGCCCCGGGCCGTGCGGAGGATGTCCGTCTTCACGAGGCTGGCGGACAGGCGCCGCACGAAGGCCTCCGGCAGGAGGCGGAGCTGGGCGATCTCGCCGATGGAGACGCGCGTGCCGGGCTCGAGCGTGGCCAGGTGCAGCACCAGCCTCGCCGCGTAGTCCGTCTGTCTGGAGATGCCGATCATGGGGCCCCGGAATGTGACTATTTCACTAACATTACCGAACGAGTCACATTGGTCAATACCCATGGGTCAACAATTTTGCGGATGACTGAGTCCCCTTCTCAGCACAACCAGCACGTGGGCTCCGCACCCCCCTACAGCTTCACCGACCGCAGCCGCAGCGCGTTCCCGATGACCGACACCGAGGACAGGCTCATGGCGGCGCTGGCGATCATGGGGCTCAGCAGCAGCCCGAAGACCGGGTACAGCACGCCCGCGGCCAGGGGGATTCCGATCACGTTGTAGATGAAGGCCAGGAACAGGTTCTGGCGGATGTTGCCCAGGGTGGCCCGGCTCAGGCGGATCGCCCGCAGGATGCCGCGCAGGTCGCCCTTCACCAGGGTGATGCCGGAGCTCTGCATGGCGATGTCCGTGCCCGTGCCCATGGCGATGCCCACCTGGGCCAGCGCCAGCGCCGGCGCATCGTTCACCCCGTCGCCCGCCATGGCGACGACGCGGCCCTCGGCCTGGAGCCGCCTGACCACATCCCCCTTGCCCTGGGGAAGGATCTCCGCCTCGAAGTCCTCAAGCCCGAGGCGCGCCGCCACGGCCGCCGCCGTGGCCCGGCTGTCGCCCGTCAGCATGACGATGCGGAGGCCCTCCTTCCGCAGCTGGGCCAGGGCCTCCGGCGTGCTCGCCTTGATGGGGTCCGCCACGCCGATGAGGCCCGCCGGGCGGCCGTCCAGGGCCACGAGCATCACGGTCTGGCCCTCGCGCCGCAGCGCCTCGGCTTTCGCCTCCAGGGCTTCGGTGGCGATGCCGCGGTCGCGGAGCAGCCCCGCATTGCCCAGGAGCACCGCGCGGCCTTCGACGGTGCCCGTCACGCCCAGGCCCGTGACGGACTGGAAGCCGTCCGCCGGGGGCAGGACCAGCTGCCGGGCCTCGGCCCCCGCGACGATGGCGGCGGCGAGCGGGTGCTCGCTGCCGCGCTCCAGGGCCGCGGCCAGGCGCAGCAGGGTGGCTTCGTCCTGGCCCTCGACCGGCGCCACCGACGCCAGGCGGGGCCTGCCTTCGGTGAGCGTGCCGGTTTTGTCCACCAGGAGCGTGTCCACCTTCTCCATGGCCTCCAGGGCCTCGGCGTCGCGGATCAGCACCCCCGCGCGGGCGCCGGCACCGGCCCCCACCATGATGGACATGGGCGTGGCGAGCCCCAGGGCGCAGGGGCAGGCGATGATGAGCACCGCCACGGCGTTGAGCAGGGCGTAGGCCAGGCGGGGCTCGGGCCCCCGGAGGGCCCAGACCAGGGCCGTCGCCGCGGCGGCGACCACCACGGCGGGGACGAACCAGGCGGCCACCTGGTCCGCCAGGCGCTGGATGGGGGCGCGGCTGCGCTGGGCCTCGCTCACCTGCTGCACGATCTGGGCGAGCAGCGTGTCGCGGCCCACGCGCTCGGCGCGGATGAGCAGCCCGCCGGTCCCGTTGAGGGTGCCTCCGATCACCTTCGAGGCGGGGGCCTTCTCGGTGGGGATGGATTCGCCGGTGACCATGGATTCGTCCACGGCGCTCGCGCCTTCCAGCACCACGCCGTCCACGGGCACCTTCTCGCCGGGGCGCACCCGCAGGCGGTCCCCCACCTGGACCTCCGCCAGGAGCACATCGCGCTCGGCGCCGTCGGCCTCCACCCGCCGCGCGGTCCGGGGGGCGAGCCCCAGCAGCGCCTTGATGGCGCTCGACGTCGCGCTGCGGGCCTTCAGCTCCAGCACCTGCCCCAGCAGCACCAGGGTGACGATGACCGCGGCGGCTTCGAAGTACACGGGGACCGTGCCGCCGTGTCCCCGGAAGCTGTGGGGCAGCGCCCCCGGGAACAGGGCCGCGAACAGGCTGTACACGTAGGCCACGCCCGTGCCCAGGGCGATCAGCGTGAACATGTTCAGGGAGCGGTTCCGGACCGAGGCCCAGCCGCGCTCGAAGAAGGGCCAGCCCGCCCAGAGCACCACCGGCGTCGCCAGCGCCAGCTGGATCCAGGTGAAGGCGGCCGCGCCGAGGCGGGCGCGCAAGGGGTCGCCCGGGACCAGGTCGGACATGGCCATGAGGAACACGGGAAGCGTCAGGGCCGCGCCGGTCCAGAAGCGCCGGCTCATGTCGGCCAGCTCGGGATTCGGCTCATCCTCCATGGCTGCGGCGCGGGGCTCCAGCGCCATCCCGCAGATCGGGCAGGCGCCGGGCCGGTCCCGCACCACCTCCGGGTGCATGGGACAGACGTACTCCGTTGCCGCGGCCTGCATCGGAGCCTCGGGCTCCAGCGCCATGCCGCACGTGGGGCAAGCGCCGGGCCGGTCCCGGCGGATGTCGGGATGCATGGGGCAGACGTACCACGGCCCGGAAGGCGCTGCCGGGGCGGCTTCGGGCCGGGCGGAAGGATGGTGCCCGTGGTCGTGAGGCATGGGTGTCTCCCGCGGCAAGCGATCCAGGGCACTCTATCCCGTTTCAGGACTCCCAGCCGCCGCCGGTTCCGGGAGCCCCTCGCGCGGCCCGCTCAGCTCTGCCCGCCCCATCCCGGCGGCTCGACGAGGACATAGGCCCGGCCGTTCTCGTTCCAGGCCTGGGCCCGGTGTCCCTCGGAAGCGATCCGGCGGGGCTGGTCCGAATCGAAGGGCAGGCCCTGGAGGGTGCGGTCGAAGACGTAGATGGCCCGGCCGTCCTGGAGGTAGTAGCAGACGGCGCGGCAGGCCTCCATGTCGCACACGCAGCCCCCCTTCATGGCCTGCCCGGCCAGGCACTTCGGCAGTGCGGCGGAGAATCCGGCGGCCTGGGCGGACCATCGCCGGCCCTGCTCCCCGGAATCCGGGCCGGAGGCCCCCGCGGTGAACTCCATGCGCGGGCCCTCCATGTACTGCTGGATCGAGGCCCGGGCGAGCCGCGAGCCTTCCTGGCCGCGCCCGAGGGCCATCCACCCCCAGGTTCCCCCGCCCAGGAGGACCATCAGCAGGGCGGCGATCCCCAGGGCCGGCCAGGTCCAGCGCGAACGCCGCGTTCCGGCCCCGAGCAGCAGGCTGCGCCGAAGATCGTCGGGGGCGGCGCCGGGGCGCAGGGTGTCCTTGAGCTGCTGGTCGAACCCAGGGGTCGAGGTCATGTTCCGGGTCATACCGCACCTCCTTTCACGGGGCGCCCTTCCTCTGCCATGGCGGCCTTCAGGGCCGCCTTGGCCCGGTGGATCCGGCTCTGGACGGTGCCCAGGGGAAGGTCCAGGAGGCCACCGATCTGCTCGTAGGAGAGCTCCTGCTGGAAGCGCAGGAGCAGGATGGAGCGGGCCGCCTCGGGAAGCCGGTCGAGGGCGCCGGGCAGCGCCGCGAGCAGCGACGGATCCACGGCCTCGTCCACCTCGGGGCCCGGCAGGTTCTCGAAGGCCTCGTCGTCCCAGACTTCGAACCGGGCGCTGGCCCTGAACTCCATGGCGATCTCGTGGCGGAGGATGGACAGCAGCCAGCCGCGGGCCGCCAGGGCGTCCCGCAGCTGGCCCAGCTTCTCGAAGGCCTTGAGAAAGGTCCGCTGGACGAGCTCCCGGGCGAGGTCCTCCTGGCGGAGCTTCGCCCGGGCGTAGGCGTACACCGCGTCAAGATGCCCCTCCACCAGGGATTCAGATGTCAGGTCCAATGGATGTCCTGCATGCCGTCCTCGACGCGCCCGACCGTGGCGACCACCCCGCGCGGCATCCGGACG
This sequence comes from Geothrix sp. SG200, assembly GCF_022808935.1. Lineage (GTDB taxonomy): Bacteria > Acidobacteriota > Holophagae > Holophagales > Holophagaceae > Geothrix > Geothrix alkalitolerans. Next base: position 322,342 of record NZ_JAKZFR010000001.1, on the reverse strand, counting down.
AACCGGCCGGGACCGGGGCGCGGTGGGCCACTCCACCAGACCACAGGACGGATCAGGACGGCAAGTACCAGGACTCGGCGGGCTTCTCGGACGGAGCGGGCTGGGCGTGGCTGGCCTGGTTCATGGGGCAGGCTGTCTCGCAGCAGGCCATGGGATTCGCCGCCGTGGCGGCGGCATCCTCCCAGGTGGGCAGGTACCAGGCGGTGGGGGCCGTCACGGCCGGGGCCGCGGGGCTCTGCACCTCATCGCAGGCCATCATGCCGTTCGTCGCGGCCTTCGCCTCCTCCCAGGTCGGCAGGTACCAGGAGCCGGTCGCCTCCGGGGCGGGCGCGTCGTGGGCGGCCTTCGCCATTCGCATGTGCGCCATATCCATGTGCGCCATATCCATCTTCATGGTGCAGGAGGCCATCTGGCAGGCTGAGGGGGCATCGGCGTGCATCGAGTGCATCGAGTGCATGGAGCCTGCGCCCCCGGCGAAGGCAGGGGCGAACGCGGCAAGCGCCAGCAGGGCGAGTGGGGTTCGAGTGATCTTCATGGCTTCTCCCAGGTGAGTCCGCCGGATTCGGCGGCTCACAGGAAGGGATGCACGAGGGGACGCTTTGTTCCCTCCCATTCCGCCGGCCTGCGGTTCCGGTGGCCCGGCTCAGCCCAGGCGCTGGTACAGCAGCGCGTCCTCGCCGTCGGCGTAGTAGCGGGGGCGCCGGCCGCAGGGCGACCAGCCGCAGGCCTCGTAAAGCCGCACGGCGGCCTCGTTCGAGGGGCGCACCTCCAGGTACAGCCGGTCCATCCCGTCCGCCGCCAGCTCCCGCTGGCTGGCCAGCAGCAGGGCCCGGCCCAGGCCGCGGCCCCGGGCCGCCGGGGCCACCGCGATCCGCACCAGCTCGGCCTCCCCCGCCCGGGGCGCCCGCGACCACAGGGCGAAGCCCACCTCCGGCACCGTCCACAGGGCCTCGTGGCCGGCCAGGTCGCCCCAGGGCTCCCCGAAGGCCTCGCGGTCCAGGGCCACCACCCAGGGCGGCAGCGCGGCCCCCTCCAGCAGCCGGTGGACCGCGTGGGGCCGGGTCATCGCGCCACGCCCTTCCGCAGGGCCTCCGGCAGGTGGGCGGCGGCGTGGGGGAAGTTGACCTCCGCGTCGGTCTCCCGCAGGTAGAAGGGCTTGAGGGGCGCTTCCGGCGTGCCCTGGGCCACCCGCCGCGCCAGCGCCACCAGGCCCGCCAGCGTGGCCGCGCCCTCGTCGGCCAGCGCGATGCGGTGGTCCGGCAGCACGGCCGCCACCTTGGGCGCGAAGGCCTCCGGCGCCCACCAGGCCTCCTCGCCCACGCGCCCGGGCAGGTCCGCCAGGGCATGCTTGGCGGCGGGTTCCGTGGGGCCGTCCGCGCCCCAGCGCTGATGGAAGGCTTCGCCCCGCTGGCCGTCCAGGAGGATCCAGACCGGCCCGGCCACGCCCGCTACTTCCCCCGCTTGGCGCAGCGCTTCCGCCCGCAGCGCGAAGGCGGAGAAGCCCCAGGTGGGCAGGCCCGTGAGGCCGAAGCCCTCGGCCGTGGCCACGCCGATGCGCAGGCTGGTGAAGCCCCCGGGCCCCAGGCAGGCGGCCACGCCCGTGAGGTCGCGCGGGGCGGCGCCGGCCTCGGCCATGAGCTCGTCCAGCGTGGGGATCAGGCGCTCGCTGTGCCCCCGTCCCACACCCGAGACCACCCGCCGCGTCCACGCGCGGTCCCCCCGGATCAGCGCCAGGTGCAGGATTTCCGTGGTGGTGTCGAGGGCGAGCAGCATGGAATCCAGTCTGACAGGCGCGCCGTGCCCAAGCGCTCGAACCGGCGCGCCGCGCCCATACGCGAAGCGGCGGCCGTCCGGCCGCCGCTTCGCGTATGGAGAAAAGCCCTAGACCGCCTTCAGGACCTTGCCGGCCTGGATGCAGGAGGTGCAGACGCGCAGGCGCTTGGGGGCGCCGCCCACCAGGGCGCGCACGCGCTGGATGTTCGGATTCCAGCGGCGCTTGGTGACGTTGTTGGAATGGGAGACGTTGTTCCCGAACTGGGGCTTCTTGCCACAGACTTCGCACTGACGGGACATGGGAACCTCACGGGCCAGAAAGGGAAATAGCCAAGAGACTCAGTGTAATCGGATGTCTGGGAAATGCAAGGGGAAAGGGCTTGCGCCGCGCGCCCCGCCGCATCCAGGATAGCCTCCACGACCTGGAATCCCATGGACCTCGCCCTCTGGGCCCTCGCCTTCACGGTTCTGGACTGGCCCGAACGCCAGAAGGCCGAAGCCTGGGCGGCGGTCCAAGCGGGGGCGGAGCCCGCGATGGCGCCCGACCAGGCCGCGGCCCTGGCCCGCCTGGAGGCCAGCCTGCCCCGGCGGCGGCAGGAGGCTCTCAACCGCGGCGCCCGCCTGCTGCTGCCGGGCGACGAGGGCGCCGACGCCCTGCTGGCGCCCCTGCCCTACCCCGTGGCCCTGTGGGTGCGGGGAAACCTGCCCCCGCCGGTGCCCGGCGGGCGTCATAGCCTGGCCATCGTGGGCAGCCGCCAGGCCAGCCGGCACGGTCGGGACCGCGCCCGGAACTGGGCCAAGGTGCTGGCCGAGGCGGGCGTGGCGGTGATCTCCGGCCTGGCCCGGGGCATCGATGTCGCCGCGCACCTGGGGGCGCTGGACGCGGGCCCGGGCGGCGCGGGCACCTGGGGCGTCCTGGGCTCGGGCCTGGACCATCCCTACCCGCCGGAGCACGCCCCCCTCATGGACCGCATGGTGGCCGCCGGGGGCGGCATCATCACCCCCTTCCCGCCCGAGGCCCCGCCCCGGAAGTGGCACTTCCCCCGCCGGAACTGGCTGCTGGCGGCTTGGTCCGAGGGCGTCCTGGTGGTGGAGGCCCGGTGGCAGTCCGGGTCCATGGTCACCGCCCGCCTCGCCCTGGACCTGGGCAAGGACCTCTGGGTGTGCCCCGGGTCTCCGGAGGACCCTTCCGCCGAAGGTCCGAACTTTTTACTAAGGGAAGGCGCTGCACGGGTTTGCCTATCCCCGGAGGGCCTGTTGCAGGACCTGGGCCTCCCCCCCCGCACTTGACAAACCGGCAGGGCCAGGATCCATCCTTAGGGGCCGTTCGGGGCGGACAGCGTTTTTCGGGCGGCCCCGGGGCGGGCCCTGCGCCCCCTGGCTTTTGAGAATGTCCAAGTGCTGTGAATGGGAGGCCTGGCCTCCAAGGAGAAGTGCCGTGACCAAACTCGTGATCGTCGAAAGCCCGTCGAAGGCGAAGACCATCACCAAATACCTCGGCAAGGGGTACAAGGTCATGGCCTCCGTGGGCCACATCCGGGACCTCCCGCGCAAGCTGGGGGTCGACATCGAGAACGGCTTCCAGGAGGAATACGAGATCAGCCCGGCCAAGGAGAAGGTGGTCAAGGAGCTGAAGGCCGCCGCCAAGACCGCCGACGAGCTGGTGCTCGCCACCGACCCCGACCGCGAGGGGGAGGCCATCAGCTGGCACCTGCTGGAGGCCATCAAGCCGCCCAAGAGCCTGCCCGTGAGCCGCGTCCTCTTCAACGAGATCACCCCGGCGGGCATCCAGAAGGCCATGGCCGCGCCCACCTCCATTAATAAGAAGCTCGTGGACGCCCAGCGGGCCCGCCGGGTGCTGGACCGGCTCGTGGGCTACAAGGTGAGCCAGGTGCTCTGGGACAAGGTGCGCCGCGGCCTCAGCGCCGGGCGCGTCCAGAGCGTGGCCGTGCGCATCATCGTGGACCGCGAGAAGGAGATCCAGGCCTTCAACCCCGTCGAGTACTGGGTGCTCAAGGGCAAGTTCGCCGCCAAGCTGCCGCCCAGCTTCTGGATGAAGCTGGTGAAGGTGGGGGGCGAGGCCCTGCAGCTCGGCAACAAGGAGGCCAAGCGCCGGGTGGCCGACGCCGCCCAGGCCAAGGACCTGAAGACGAAGCTGGAGAAGGCCGCCTACAAGGTGACCAGCCTGGAGACGAAGGAGAAGAAGCGGAACCCCGCCGCCCCCTTCACCACCGCCAAGCTCCAGCAGGAGTCGGCCCAGAAGCTCAAGATGAGCGTCAGCCGCACCATGCAGAACGCCCAGCGCCTGTATGAAGGCGTCGACTTCGGCGAAGGCCCCGTGGGCCTCATCACCTACATGAGAACCGACTCGCCCCGCATGGCCCCCGAGGCCGTGGAGGCCACCCGCGAGCTCATCGCGAAGAAATACGGCAAGGAATACCTGCCCGCCAAGGCCCGCGTCTACACGGGCAAGGCCGGGGCGCAGGACGCCCACGAGGCCATCCGCCCCACGGACGTCGCCCGCACCCCCGAGAGCCTGCGCGGGCACCTGGAGCCCGACCAGTTCCGCCTCTACGCCCTCATCTGGCGGCGGACCATGGCCTCGCAGATGGAAGCCGCGCGCTTCGACGAGACGGTGGTGCAGACGGAAGCGGAAGTGGGCAACGAGACGGCCCTCTTCGAGGCCAAGGGCGAGATCGAGCGCTTCCCCGGCTGGCTGGCGGTCTACCGCGCCGACAAGACGGAGAGCGACGCCGAGTCCATCGCCGACGCCACCAAGGATGGCACCCGGGATGGCGAGGAGGACGAGGACGAGGAGCAGCTCCCGGCCCTGAAGCTGGGCGAGGCCCTGAAGCTGGAGCAGCTCGACGCCGACCAGTCCTTCACCAAGCCCCCGGCGCGCTTCAACGAAGCCACGCTGGTGAAGGAGCTGGAGGAGGACGGCATCGGCCGGCCCTCCACCTACGCCAGCATCATCAGCACCATCCAGGACCGGGACTACGTGAAGAAGCACGAGGGCCGCTTCAAGCCCACGGAGCTGGGCATGGTGGTCACCGAGCTGCTCATCCAGGGCTTCCCGCGCCTGCTGGACAGCAAGTACACCTCGGGCATGGAGGGCAACCTCGACCGCATCGAGGAGGGCCAGCTCACCTTCAAGAAGGCCATGACGGACTTCTACGGCCCCTTCGAGAAGGCGCTCCAGGCCGCCGGGCAGGACATGCAGAACCTCAAGGCCGGCGTGCCCACGGGCGAGAAGTGCCCCAAGTGCGGCGACCGGAAGAAGCACCCGGGCATGCTGCTCAAGCGCATCGGCCGCAACGGGCTCTTCGTGGGCTGCACCAACTACAGCGCCGAGGCCGAGAAGGACAAGTGCGACTACACGGCGGACCTCGAGAAGATGGAGGAGCCCGAGGACGCGCCCGAGTGCCCGCTCTGCGGCACCACGCCCATGAACCTGCGCAAGGGCCAGTGGGGCCCCTTCTGGGCCTGCCCCAACTACCCCAAGTGCAAGGGCATCGTGAAGGCCGATCCCAAGGGCATCCCCGTGCCGCCGGACGAGCCCATCGGCGAGAAGTGCCCCAACTGCGGCAAGGACTTCGTGAAGCGCCACGGCCGCTACGGCGAGTTCATCTGCTGCATCGACTACCCCACCTGCAAGACGGTGAAGAAGGAGATCCTGGCCGTCCCCTGCCCCAAGTGCGGCGGCGGCCTCAGCCCCCGCAAGACCCGCTTCGGCAAGGTCTTCTACGGCTGCGTGAACTACCCCAAGTGCGACTTCACCGCCTGGGACAAGCCCGTCCCCGTCACCTGCCCCGCCTGCAAGAACCCCACCATGGGCGAGAAGACCCGCAAGCCGCGGGGGAAGGATCCGATTCAGGTGCTGCTCTGCCCCAAGTGCGGGCATGAGGAGCCGATGGGATAGGCTTCACGTCGACGCCGTCATAATTTACGGCTCGTGAATTGCCGACCACAAACGCTATTGCACACCCGCAGATCAACAAACATAATCTACCAACACAAGTGAATGATTATAGCTATTGAACTATCAGAAAGCGGGGGATACATTGATTCCTGCAAGCCAAATCGAGAAAAATAGATTGTTATCTATCGCAGTCCTACGCTCCTTCATGATTGAGCATCAGGACTACTACGACATGTTGATACCGTTTGTTAAAATTGCGATTTCAAAAATTCAATCCCAAAATATTACTTCTGAACAAGTAAGGGTTTCACTACTTGAAACAAGTGGACTAGAATTACCAATAAATATTATAGATCGTTTAATCGTAAAATTAATTGACAGAAATATTTTAACAAAGCATGAGAATGTTATTGTCGTAAAGAATAAAATCAGAACTGCCGAGATAGTGGAGACTATCAACAGGAACAACAAAAGATTTGATACGATCAAGGACAATTTTATAACATTTTGCCGTGACAAAGAAATTAAAATTAATGAAAATTTTAATTTTATGTCCGAAATAATTAATTTCTTACAAATTCATTCTTATGATCTACTAATTAAAGATTTCTCAATCAAGAAAAAAGAAACCACTGGTAAGTTATGGCCGATTGCTCAATTCATAAAACACCTTCATGATAATAATTTAGCTGAGTTCGAAATCATCTCTTCCTTTTTTCAAGGGTTTTTGTTATATCAATCCGTAACCCATGAAGAAAACTGCAACGATTTTAAATCAAATTACACTAGTTGTTTATTTCTTTATGATACAAGATTAATTTTAGCTTTAATTGGATTATCATCTCCCGAAGAAGAGAAGTCAATTCAGGAACTTACAAATTTATTGCTCGCATATAAAGCAAAAATTGCTTTTTTCGACAGAACCAAAGATGAAGTTGTTGGTATTATTTTGGATACGGCAAAAAACCTTAATGATACCAATATTAAAACAATCAAAACGGCATTAAGAGCAGCTAGAAGTAAAAAAATCTCTACTGCTGGCCTTATGCAAATTAAACTCGAGTTTGTTTCTACTCTCAACTCAAAGGGCATTGACCAAATCGATATACCGCAACGGGACCCCAATTATGTAATTGATGAAAGAAAACTAGAGGAATTAATAAATCAAGAGTATGGTCGAGAACGGCCTTTGGCGGCCAATCGACATGATATAGATTGTATTGCAGCAATTTACCAATTTAGAGAAGGGAAATTGACGAAAAAAATTAGCGAAAACGCTGCAATTTTTATTACTCACAATTCCGCATTGGCTAAAGCCGTTAGAACATTTATAAACGCAGAAGGGGATGACTTTAATGGATTCCCACCCATTGTGACCGATTATTGGTTAATCAATCGTCTGTGGTTACTGGCCCCGAGCAAGAACAGCAGAATAATTGACAATGCCTTGCTCGCACACTCAATATCTTGCCTCGAAAAAATCACAATCCGTAACGAACAAGTTCAGTATGAATTAGATGATCTTTTAAGGAAAGAAAAGATCGATAGCGACACCTATTACAAATTGAGAGCTCACTCCTCAGAAATTGCCGATTTTACACTCACTAATGATAAGGCATTATCCGAAAAAACACTTCCAGAAATAATTGAGTTTACGACACAAAAATTCGAAGCACTTGTAGAGAAGCAAATTGAACCAATCGCTAAGCAACTTCAAAAATCAGAACAAACCATTCAAACACTTAAAGAAGAGGCATTACAGCAGAAATGGGCCCGGCGACAGCGTCAAAAAAGAAAATTGAAACAAATCATAAATCTACTGAACTGTGGTTTCATAATATTCATATGCGGAATCTCCTATTCAATTTCTTCCTACATCACTCATCTAAATTTAACTAAATACCCGGTTCTCATCCCAATAATTAAAATACTTGTATACATTCTCGGATTTTTATTTATATATATTAAATTAGAGCCCTGGGTCTTCCCCAAAGGGCCTCTTCGCTCGATAAGCCATAGGACTTTTTCAGGCCTCAGAAAATCTTTCTTAAAGGCGGGTCGCATTAGATCGCGGCTGGTCAATTAAAAAATATTTAGATATGCAGGTCAGCTTAGAAAATCATTTCGCCACCTAGTGGAGCCCTCTCCATGCTTCAGGATCTCCAGGCCATCCTCGCCTACTGGCGCAACGCCCGCTCCCGCACGGTGCGGGTGCTGGAGGCGCTGGCACCCGAGGATCTGGAGTGGGCGCCGGCGACCGGGGCCTTCACCTTCGGCGACCTGTTCCGCCACCTGGCTGGGCTGGAGCGCTTCATGTACGCGGAGAACGTGCAGGGCCGCCCCAGCACCTACCCGGGCCACGGGGCTGTCTTGGCGGCGGGCCTGGACGGCGTGCGCGCCTACCCGGACCGCTGCCACGCCGAGTCCCTGGCCATCTTCGGCACCCTCGCGGACACGGACCTGCTGGCCCCCTGCGTGAACCCAGCCGGGGCTTCCATGGCCACATGGAAGTGGCTCCGCGCCATGGTCGAGCACGAGGCCCACCACCGCGGCCAGCTCTACCTCATGGCCAGCCTCCGCGGCCGCCCCGTCGCCCCCCGCTTCGGCCTCACCGAAGAACAGCTCGCCGCCGCATCCAAAGCGAAAAGCTGAATCAGCCTCGGATGAACACGGATGAAGACCGATGAAAGATCATTCAGCCGGAGATGAACGGGGATGAACGGTGATGGCGCGCCGCGAGCTTCCCGCATGGGCCCGCCGGAGGCGGCTTCCGGCCTGGAATGATCGAACCGCGAATGACGCGAATCGCCCTGCGGACGCGCGAATGGCGAACGATCCTGCTTCCGCCTCCACGCGCGGGGCGGGTCTGGCGGCCTTCAGGAGCCGGCATTCCCGCCCCGCGTGTGGCCAGCCGCGCCTCGCGCGACTGGGGGCCGAAGGCCCAGGCGGCCCATCCCCGCCGCGTTTCGCGCCCTTTCGCGTCATTCGCGGTTGCTTGCTTTTCATGGCTGAGCCAAGCCGATCAGCAGGAAAGCTGAATGAACCGGTGATGAACAGTGATGGACGGTGATGAAAGAATTCCTATCACTGTTCATCACCGTTCATCACTGGTTCCCATGCTCTTCCGGCCCTGCATCCGTGTTCATCCATGGCTATAGGATGGCCATGAGCAGGCGCTGGAGCTGGTCCAGGTGCAGGAGGTCGTGGCCGGCGAGCATGGGCAGGAGCTGGCCCAGGGATTCGGGACCGCGCTCGCTGTGCAGGCCGGCGCGTTCCAGCTCCACGGGCGTGAGGCTCCCCCAGAGGCGCAGGTTGTGGGGGCGCAGGGCGCGGAACGTCTCGACGAGCTCCCGGGGGTCGCGCGCGTTGTGGCGCTGCCCCACCACCCACTGATCCTGGTCCATGACCTGCATGGGCGGGTTCTCCTCGCAGAGGATGAGCCGGGTGCGGTAGCCGTAGACCCACTCGCAGTCGCAGAGGTGGCCGATGACCTCGCAGGGCGTCCACTTCCCGGCGATGGGCCGGGTCTGCAGCCGCTTCCCGGCGTGGTCCCGGACCAGGCCCGCCAGCACGTCGCCCGTCGAGCCGAGCACCTCCAGCGGATCCCGGTCCCCCAGGAACCCCAGGATTCTCGCCCGGTAGGCGGCGGTGGCGTCCTGCGGATCCGGGGTGCTCGCCATGGGGTCCTCCGTGGGGGTGGGGAGAGAGCCTACCCAGATCCGGGGGCTCGCGAAAGGGCCACTGATGGCCACCGATTGAAAAGATCTTTTCGCCACCGATTCCGCTGATGACGCTGATGGCGCGCCGCAAGTTCTCCGCATGGGCCCGCCGGAGGCGGCTTCCGGCGTCGCCGGAAGGGAGCCGGGGGCGCCGTGGCCGCGCTCCCAGAAGGCACGGCGGCGGCGCCCCCGGCTCCGCCCATGCTGCCTGGTCGCGGTAATCACTGAAATCGGTGAAATCGGTGGCGAAAAGCAGTTCCGCTTTCATCGATGTTCATCGGTGGCTCCAGAAAACCTTTCCTCCACCCCGCCCGAAGGCTCCGATGGCACCGACCCCAGGCCGGCCCCATCCTTGGGGGTGCGCTGTGTCGAAGGAGGCTGCCATGGCCACGACGAAGCTGGAGGAATTCCTCAACCAGAACGGGGTGGTCCACCAGATCATCCATCATCCGCTGGCGTTCACGGCCACCTCGGTGGCCGGGGCCGCCCACATCAAAGGCAAGGAGATGGCCAAGACCGTCATGGTGAACCTGGACGGCCACCTGGCCATGGCGGTGCTGCCCGCCGACCGCAAGGTGGACCTGGAGCGGCTGCGGCAGGCCACCGGGGCCGTCAACGTCGAGCTGGCCGACGAGCGCGAGTTCATCGGCGACTTCCCCGAGTGCGAGCCCGGCGCCATGCCGCCCTTCGGGAACCTGTACGGCATGGACGTCTACGTGGAGCCGCACCTGGCGGCCGACCCGGAGATCGCCTTCAACGCCGGCTCCCACACCGAGCTGATCCGCATGGCCTACAAGGACTTCGAGCGCCTGACCCACCCGAAGCTCGTGGACATGTAGATCCGCTGAGATCGGCCTTTCCCGGGCGGCGCCCGGCGCCGGGCCCTGTGAGGAGGTTCCCATGCGCCTGAAGGGCAAGTCCATCCTCATCACCGGCGGCGCCAGCGGCATCGGGCTGGCCACGGCGGTTCGCTGCCTGGAGGAGGGCGCCAGCGTCGTCCTCGCGGACCTCCCCACCTCCCAGGGCGTGGCCCACGCCAAGGACCTGGACGGCCGCCACGCGGGCCGCTGCCTGTTCCTGCCCTGCGACGTCACCGCCACGGATCAGGTGGACCGGCTCATCGCCGACACCGTCAAGGAGCTGGGCCGCCTGGACGGTGTGTTCAACAATGCCGGCATCGGCGGCATGAGCCTGGCCCACGCCACCAGCGACGAGGACTTCCTGCGGGTGATCGACATCAACCTCATCGGCGTGTTCCGCGTGGCCCGGGCGGCGCTGCGCCAGATGTACCCGCAGGGCAGCGGCAGCATCGTGAACTGCGCGTCCATCCTGGGCGTGTTCGGCCAGACCATGGTGGCGGCCTACTCGGCGGCCAAGGGTGGGGTGGTGAACCTCACCCGCACGCTGGCGCTGGAGGCCGCCGCCAAGGGCGTGCGCGTGAACGCCGTGGGGCCGGGCTACATCGACACGCCCCTGCTCTCGGGCCTGGACCCCGATGTGCGCCGGGCGCTCATCGAGCTGCACCCTCTGGGTCGCCTGGGCCGCCCGGAGGAGGTGGCCCACGCCGTGGCCTTCCTCCTGAGCGACGAGGCCAGCTTCACCACCGGGGCCCTCCTGATGGTGGATGGCGGCTTCACGGCCGGGAAGTCCTGACCTCGGCGGCCTGGTAGATCCCCCGCACCATCTCGACACCCCAGCCCTTCAGGGCCGCGGGCAGGTCGAACCCGAGCCGCTGGTAGTGGGCGCGGACCTCGCGGCCCGCCGCTTCGTAGGCGTCGCGGCTGGCCCAGGCGGCGAGGGTCACGAGGTTGAAGGCGGACGCCCCGTCCCGCTGCTCGAGGACCAGGTGGCCCCGGAAGCCGGGCAGGGTGCGGATGAAGGCCAGGTTCTGCTGCATCCGGTCCGTGAACGCGGCCCGGTCGGCCTCCGGCACCGTGAAGGCGTCGTGCAGGAAGTAGAGTCCAGGCTCGCGGTCGAGGTCGAGGGAGAAGGGGGACATGGGGGCTCCTGATGGATGGCGGAACGGATCGCGCCGCCTCCCGAATGCTTGTCGCGACGGCCATCTGGAACTTGTATGAATTCAGGAACTCCAGGCAGGAGTAGCATCACCCCATGCAGGTCCACGCCTTCGCCCCGACCGAAGCGCTCGCCCCCTTCGTCCGCGCCTTCGAGATCATCGAGGCGGACGGCGCCACGGAGAAGCTGCTCATCCCCGAGACGGGGCTGATCCTCGGCTTCCGCTACGCGGGTTCGTCGAGTCTGGTGGAGGGCGCCACGCGGCTCGCGGTCCCGGACCACGTCGTGACGGGCCTGCGGGCCACGGCCCGCCGCATGGTCACCGCCGCCGGCAGCGGGATCGTCCTGGCGAAGTTCCGGGACGGCGCGGCCGGGGCCTTCTTCGATCCGCCGCTGCACCAGCTCTTCGGGGCCACCCTGCCGCTCGAGGAGCTGGCGGATCCCCGGGCGGTGGAGGCGGCCTCCGCCGGCATCCGGGCGGCCCGCGACCACCGGGCGCGCGTGGACGTCCTCGAGCGGTTCCTGCTGGCGCAGAGGGCGCGCCGGGACTGGCGCAGGGATCCGGTGGTGGGTGCCGCGCTCCGGGCCCTCCGGGCCGATCCGTCCCTGCGCGTCGCGCCCCTCGCGGGAGAGCTCGGCCTGAGCGTGGACGGGCTGGAGAAGCGCTTCCGCCGCGGCGTCGGGGCCTCTCCCAAGCAGGTGGCCTCCATCCTCCGCCTGCGCCGGGCCCTCGGCGCCCATCGCCCGGGGACGCCCCTGACCCGGCTCGCCCTGGACGCGGGGTACTACGACCAGGCCCACTTCATCCGCCAGGTCGTGGCCGCGGTGGGCGTGGCCCCGAGGGCCTTCCTCCACGCGGCGGAGTTCTGCCTCTGAGGCCTTCCCGCGCGAAGCTGGGATACTGCCCCCATGTCCCTCCCAGGTTCCGACCCTTCGCCGGCCCGCGCTGAGCGTCCGCTCCTGGTCCTGCTGCCGGGCCTGGACGGCACGGGGATCATGTTCGGGCCCTTCGTGGCGGCCCTGGAGGCCGCGGGCTTTGAGGCGCGGGTGGTGCGCTATCCGCCGGCCCTGGTGTCCTACCCGGCCTGCGCCCACTTCGCCCGCACGCTGCTGCCCCGGGACCGGCCCTTCCTGCTGCTGGGGGAGTCCTTCTCGGGCCCCGTGGCCCTGGCCCTGGCGGCGGAGGCGCCGGAGTACCTGGTGGGCGTGGCGCTCTGCGGCACCTTCGCGAAGAATCCGCGGCCCGGCCTGGGCCGGCTGGCGCCGCTGCTGCCCATCCTGCCCAACCGCCTGCCGGCGGCGGTGATCCGCTTCCTGCTCCTGGGCCGCTGGGCCACGGAGCCGCTCATGGACCTCCTGCGCGCCCTGGTCCCGCAGGTTCCGGCCGCCACGGTGAAGGCCCGCCTGCGCGCCGTGGTGGCCGTGGACCAGACGCCGCTGCTGGGCCATCTCCGCGTGCCCGTCCTGGCCCTCGTCGCCGCCCGGGACCGCCTGGTGCCCCCTTCCGCCACCGCCTGGCTCCGCGCCCGCCTGCCCAACCTGGACATCACGCGCCTGCAGGGCCCGCACTGGCTCCTGCAGACCCGCCCCGACGCCTGCGCCCAGGCCATCGAGGCCTTTCTGGGCCGCCTGCCGAATGCCAGGTGATGGGATACTCCCCCCATGCCCTTCCTCGCCCGCCCCGCGATCCGCTGGTCCGTCCTCATCGCCCTCTGGGCGGTGGTGGGCGCGGTGCTGTGGATCCTGCTGGTGCAGGTCTTTCTGCTGGCGCTGAACCCCTTCTGCCACGCGCAGCGGCCCGGCGTGGCCCACGTGGAGGTGCGCAGCGTCGACCGGGACCCCGACAGCCAGATCACGGACTTCGTGACGGTGAAGCAGGGGGACTCGGAGCAGGTGCTCAAGATGGCCAAGGCCGAGGCGGCGGAGCTGCGCCCGGATGACGAGGTGTGGATCCTCGACGCCTGGTACGCCGACGGGCTGCGCCCCACCCAGTTCCGCCTGACGCCCCTGCGCGTGCTGCTGGAATACCCGGTGCTGCTCCTTCTGCCCGCCGCCTGGGGCCTGTGGCGCGTGCGGAAGGCCAAGCGGGTGGCCGACGCCGCCCCGCCCCCGCCCGTGCGCCGGGTGTTCACGGACGACTTCCACCTGCGCGCCCAGCGGTTCGCCAAGCCCACGGCGGAAGACAAGCATCCGCCGCAGGACGTTGACGAAGGCTGAGCGCCGGGCCCTACTTCGCGGGTTCCTTCGCGGGCTTGGGCGCCCAGAAGGCGGGATCGCTGGCGATGAGGCCGGGGCTGGGGTAGCTCAGCTTGGGGCTGAAGGCGAAGAGCTGGTTGCTCACCCCGTTGACTGTTTCCACGAACGCCTTCTGCATGGCTTTCCGGCCCTCCTCGCCCAGGGCGTCCATGAAGGCCTTGTTGGCGGTGTCCATCGCGTCCATGTCCGCCAGGGACTTCATGGGACGCAGCACCACGTAGGTGGGCGACCAGGTGCCGGCCTCGACCTCGTAGAAGGCGAAGGAGGCCGGGAAGTGGCTCTTCTCGTAGGCGGCGATGGCCATCTTCACGGCATCCTCGAAGGCCTTGGTCATGCCCTGCTTGACCCGGAAGGTGCGCACCCGCATGTACCGCATCTTCCCGATCTCCACGTCGGGCCCGTAGCTCAGGTCCTTCCGGTAGGAGGACAGGAAGCTCTGCGCCTCGCTGAGGTGCTCGCCATCCTTCTGCGAGATGGCGTCGACCTCCTTCTTCAGGGCCATGTTCTTCTCCTGCTCCTGCTGCTTGGCCTCCCAGTCCGCGTAGGACCGGAAGCCCATGCAGAACCAGGCCTCCGAGGGCCCCGTGAGGGAGCTCATGCCCAGGTAGTGCTCCGAGGACTTGCCCTTGGCCAGGGCCCGGCTCCAGGCGGACTCGGTGGCGGCGTGGGCGGCGCCGTGGCCTGGCTTGACCGCCTCGCGGTAGACCATCAGGAGCGGGGGCGGCGGCTGGGGACCGCCCTGGGCCCGCAGGGTCGCGAGGGACGGGGCGAGGAGAACCGGGGCCATGAAGAAGGCCAGCCGGAAAGCCGGGAATGGGGAGAAGGGGGAATGCTTCATGGAAGCCCACCTCCAGAGGGCGGACCCGAGGGTAGTCCCCCTCCATACTCCATACCTAGTATTTTTTATGTTGTAACAGGATAAATAAACCTGTTTTATCCAATAACAAACCAGAGCATCAGCAGCTTCTCGACACTTGCCCATCAGCCATTCCGACCTGGCGCAGGCGCTGGATGGCCTCGGCGGTCCCACCGCCGGAAGGGCGGTGTTCCATGGGCACCGGCCGTCCCGTTCAGGCGCCCTCGGGCTTCCCCACCTCCGAGGCCTTGAAGCTCCGGTAGAGCAGCAGGTCGTAGAGGATCTTCAGGGTGCCGGCGATGAGGAAGGGGGCTCCGGCCAGGGCGGGCACCGCGAGCAGGGGTCCGGCCAGCGAGGGCGAAATCGCCGCGCCGGTGGTGCGGGCGATGCCGGTGACGCCGGCGGCGGCGGAGCGCTCGTCCGGCGCCACCACGGCCATGGTGTAGGCCTGGCGCGTGGGCACGTCCATCTGGGAGATGCTGAAGCGCAGCAGCAGCATGGCCACCGCGAGCGGCAGGGTGGGCATCAGCGGCACGAGGATCAGCAGCACGTTCGAGGGGATGTGGGTGAAGACCATGGTGCGGACGAGGCCGATCTTCTCCGCCAGCTTCACGGCGTACAGGCTGGAGAGGCCCGCGAGGATGTTCGCCGCGAAGAAGATCGACCCCAGGGTCCCGGGCGCCACGCCGAATTTCACGTGGAACCAGTAGGCCATGATGCTCTGGATGACGAAGCCGCCGGCGAAGGCGTCCAGCGAGAACAGCGCCGACAGCCGCAGCACCACGCCCTTGGAGGCGTGCAGGCCCCAGCGGCTGGCGTGGGCCGCGGCGGGCGGCGCCTCCACGGCTGGCGACATTCGCGCGAAGAGCGCTGCGAGAAGCAGCCCCACGGCGGCGTAGGCGAAGACCAGGACGCGGTAGCTGGCCACGGGGGTGCGGCCGGCGGCCTGGAGGGCCTGGGCGGACCAGCCCCCGGCCAGGGCGCCCAGGGCGGTCGCGAAGGAGCCCGTGAGGTTGTACCAGGCGAAGACGCCGGTGCGCCGTTCCCCGGGCAGCACCTGGGAGAGGGCCGCCTGCTCGATGGCCAGGAAGGGCCCCACCTCATTGCCGGAGGGGCTGATGACGCCGAAGGTGGCCGCCAGCACCAGCACCGTGAAATCGCCGCTGAGGGCGAAGGGGATGCCCGCCGCCACCATGAGGGCGGCGCCCACCATCAGCATCTTCTTCCGGCCCAGGCGGTCGGCGTGGAGGGTGATCCAGAGCGAGATGAGCGTGTCGCCCACCAGGGTCAGCGTGAGCAGCAGCCCGATGCGCCCCTCGCTGAAGCCCAGGCCGGCCAGGTAGAGCACCAGCACCACGGACAGGAAGCCGTACGAGAACATCCGCGCGGCGCGGGTGAGGAAGAGGAGGCGGCCGTCGGCGTCCAGGCGGGCATTCGAGGGCATGGGACCTCCCGGCGAGTCCCCACTGTACACTTGCCCGGCCGCCCGCCGGCAGAAGGTCGCCCATGGACATCAAGCTCTCCCCCGACACCGAGAAGCGCCTGCGCGGCCCCATCCAGCGCTTCGTGAGCGAGGAATACGGCGTGAGCCTCGGCGACCTGGGAGCGGACACGTTCCTGCGCTTCTGCCTGGTGGAGCTCGGCCCGGCCATCTACAACCAGGCGGTGGCCGATGCCCAGGCCTGCGTGCAGGAGCGCGTGAGCGAGCTCTCGGACATCTGCTTCGCCGACGAATCCGACTACTGGGACAAGGGCGCGAAGAAGAAGGTGGCTCGCAAGCCCCTGGCGGGAAGGTAGGAGCCGACCATGCCCCACTGCATCCTCGAAGCCTCGGACAACCTGCTGGACGTGCCGGACTGGGCGGGCCTGCTGGAGCGGCTCCACGGGACCCTGACGGCCACGGGCCTCTTCCGCGAGGAGGACCTCAAGAGCCGCGTCATCCTGCACCGGACCTTCCGGGTGGGGGACGGCGCGCCGGACCGGGCCTTCGTCACCCTGGACCTGCAGATCATGGAAGGCCGCGAGGACGCGGTGAAGGCGCAGCTCAGCGAAGCCCTGATGGCCCTGCTCGCCAGGGCCTTCCCCCGCACCTCGGCGGCCATGCGCCTGAACCTCACCGTGCAGGTCAGCGAGCTGCACCGCGCCAGCTACCGCCGGCAGACCAGCGAACCCTAGGAGCCCCCGTGGCCGAACCCATCACACCCCGCCAGAAGATGCTGCTGCAGCTGGTGGCCCAGCACCCCGACGTGGCCCGGGATCACCTGCTGAAGGCCGGGGCCGCGGAGGCCGACCTGGCCTACCTGGAGCGCCAGGACCTCATCCGCGAGCGCCCGGCCGGGCACTACCGCGTGTCCCACCTGGGGCAGCAGGTGCTGAAGCGGATGTAGGGCCGGAGCCGCGAAAGGTGGCTTCGATCCCCAACCCGCGCGCTCCCGATGGACGCCGGGTGGCCGGGGCGTGAGAATACCCCTCCACTCCCGGAGCCGCCATGACCCCGCCCACCAACCCGCTCACCCGGGCCGAAGCCACCCGCTACGAGGAGACCAGCCGCCACGCCGACGTGATGACCTTCATCGCGGGCCTGCGGGCCAAGGGTGACAAGCGCCTGCACGTCACCAGCTTCGGTGCGAGCCCCCAGGGCCGCGAGCTGCCCCTGCTGGTGCTCTCCGCTCACGGTGCGAAGACCCCCGAGGAGGCGCGGGCCCTGGGCCTTCCCGTGGTGCTGGTCATCAGCGGCATCCACGCCGGCGAGGTGGAGGGCAAGGAAGGCTGCCTCATGCTGGTGCGCGACCTGCTGGACGGCAAGCCGGGCCTGGACGCGGGCCAGATCCTCGAAAGCCTCACGCTGGTGGTGGCGCCGCTCTTCAACCCGGACGGCAACGACGCCATCGACCCCGGCAACCGGAAGCTGCACCTGCCCAAGCTCACGGGCCAGCTCGGGCCCGACAGCGGCGTGGGCACCCGCGTGAACGCCGCGAAGATCAACCTGAACCGCGACTACCTGAAGTACGAGGGCGCCGAGATGCGCCTGCTGCAGACCCGCGTGTGCCAGCCCTGGGCGGCCGACCTCACCATCGACAACCACGCGACGAACGGCTCGGTGCACCGCTTCTCCATGACCTATGACATCCCCCACACCGTGGAGAGCGGCCGGGGCGAGCCCATCGAGTACATGCGCCAGCGCCTGCTGCCGCCCGTCACCGCCGCCCTGAAGGCCAACCACGGCCTGGACGCGGGCTGGTACGGCAACTTCGTGGAGGACGAGCGGGCCCTGGACGCGGACCGCGACGCCGAGCCCGGCGCCCCCGTGCGCGAGGGGTGGATGACCTACCCGCACCACCCGCGCTTCGGCAGCAACTACCGGGGCCTCACCAGCCGCATGGATCTGCTGCTGGAGTGCTACAGCTACATCCCCTTCTCCGAGCGCGTCCGCACGGCCTATGCCTTCATGCTGGAGACCTTCAAGTACGTGGCGGCCCACCGGGACGAGGTGGTGCAGACCGTGGCGGAGAGCCGCACGCCCCGGAACCGCATCGCCGTGCGCTACGACCTGAAGACCTTCCCCCAGCCCGTGGAGATCCTCACGCGCACGCCACGCACCCTGGAGGGCGCGCCCAGCACCGTGACGATCCCCCACCTGGGCCGCTTCGTGGGCAGCCTGGTGGTGGACCGCCCCGCGGCCTACCTGGTGCCGCCGCCCGTGGCCGCCCACCTGCGCCTGCACGGCCTGGCGCTCCAGGAGGCCCTGGGCACCTTCGAGGTGGAAGTCCCGGTGGTGGAGGCCCTGGAGACCGAAGGGGGCCGGGCCATCCTGGAGGCCGCCGCCGTGGGCGAGCTGTCCGTTTCCTGGCGGCGCGGCCCGCGGAAGGCGCCGGCCGGCTGGTCCCTGGTGCCCACGGACCAGCCCCTGGGCGCCATCGCCGCCTACCTCTGCGAGGCCGAGAGCGACGACGGCGCCGTGGAGAACGGCCTCCTGCCAGCGCCCACCCGCGGTGACGAACTGGCCCTCTGGCGCGTGCCCGATCTGGGCTGAGCCCGCCCTTCCCTTCCCGGTAGGGCACGGACGCCACCCGAGTAACGGGCCGCGCGAGGTGCGGCCCGGGGCCGGAGGCCCGGATGTCCTGCCCTGGACGCCTCTGCGTTCTCCGCGCTCCGTGCGGTTCCGGCTTTTCAGGCAGAAGCCCGCCGAACATCAGGCAATTGATATTTCATTTACACCAAATAAATAATTTAATAATTAATCTCAAAAAAGTTTCAAAGCCTGTCGATCCCGCCGCCCTCCGTTCGACGCATGAGTAGAATCCGGGGCCAGCCGCCATACCGTGCGGAAGCATCCCGTGGTTCCCACCCGAAGCGCATCCACGGAGGCCCCCATGCCCACGAACACCTCGCCCGCCCCCTCCGCGCACCCCACCCGGCCCCGATGGCTCTGGGCGGGCCGCATCCTCAGCGCCCTGCCGATCCTGCTCCTGGCCTTCGACGGCCTCGCGAAGGTGATGCGGCTGCCGCCGGTCCTCGAGGGCTTCATCAAGCTCGGCTACTCCGAGAACGTCGCGCGCCCCCTCGGCCTCACCCTGTCCGCCTGCGTCGTGCTCTACGCGGTTCCCAGGACCTCCGTGCTCGGAGCCATCCTGCTCACGGGCTACCTGGGCGGCGCGGTCGCCACCCATGTGCGGGTCGGCGATCCCCTGTTCTCCCACATCCTCTTCCCCACCTATGTGGCCGCACTGGTGTGGGGAGGGCTGTACCTGCGCGAGGCGCGGCTCGAGGCGCTCCTGCCGCTCCGGACGATCGACCTTTCCAACCCCAACCCTTCCAAGGAGCAATGAACATGCGCGTCATGGTCATGATCAAGGCAACCCAGGATACGGAGGCAGGCGCCCTCCCCGACGAGAAGCTGCTGGCCGACATGGGCCGCTACAACGACGAGCTGGTGAAGGCCGGCGTGATGCTCGCGGGGGAAGGGCTCCACCCCAGCTCGAAGGGCGTGCGGGTGCGGTTCTCCGGCGCGACGCGGACCGTGACCGACGGGCCGTTCACGGAGACGAAGGAACTGGTCGCCGGGTTCTGGCTCTGGCAGGTCCGGTCGATGGCGGAGGCCGTGGAATGGATCAAGCGCTGCCCCAATCCCACGGGGGAGACGGCCGAGATCGAGCTCCGCCAGGTCTTCGAAGCCGAGGACTTCGGCCCCGAGTTCACCCCCGAGCTGCGGGAGCAGGAGGAACGCCTGCGCGCCCAGATCGCCGGGAAAGCCTAGTCGCACCAGCCCCACCTCCGCCACGCCACCAGGGAGAGCCTCCGATGCCAAAGATGATCTTCGTGAACCTGCCCGTCGCCGACCTCAAGACGTCGATGGCGTTCTACACCGCCCTCGGCTTCACCAACAATCCCGCCTTCTCGGACGAGACGGCGGCCTGCATGGTCTGGAGCGAGGCCATCTACGTGATGCTCCTGACCCATGCCAAGTGGCGGACCTTCACGGCACGGCCCATTCCTCCGCCCACCTCCAGCGAGGTGATGCTCTCCCTCTCCTGCGAGAGCCGGGAGGCGGTGGATGCGATGAACGCCGCCGCGGCCGCGCATGGTGGAGAGGCCGACATCAACCCCATCCAGGACCTCGGTTTCATGTACGGCCGCGATTTCGCCGATCCGGACGGGCACGCCTGGGGGCCGGTGTGGATGGATCCGTCGGCGATCCCCCATGAGCAGCAGGCCGGTTGAAGGGGCTCCCATGAGACGGCTCAGGATCATCGAACACATCTCGCTGGACGGCGTGATCCAGCATTCCGCCGATGACGACGGTTTCCGCTACGGCGACTGGACCGTGCCGTACCGGTCACCCGCGGGCCGGGATGCCATGCTGGCGGCGTATGGCGGGAGCTTCGATCTGCTGCTTGGCCGCCGCACCTACGACATCTGGTCGGGCTACTGGCCCAAGGCGCCGAGCAGCCCGATGGCCGACGGCCTCAATGCGGCCACCAAATTCGTCGCGACCCACCGTCCGGAGAGCCTTGCGTGGGGCCCGTTCGAGGGCCTTGGGCCGGACGTCGTCGGGGACCTTCGCCGCGTCAAGGCACAGGACGGCCGGGATCTCATCCTCTCGGGCAGCTCCACGCTGACCTCGACGCTGCTCGAGCATGGGCTCGCGGACGAAGTCCTGCTGGTTGTCTATCCGGTCCTGCTGGGCACGGGGAAGCGCTTCTTCGCCGAGGGAACCCCGCCCCGTTCCTTCGAGCTCGTCAGCACGAATGCCTTCCACACCGGCATCATCTTCACGACATACCGGGTTGCCGGACCCTTGAAGACCGACCCCGTCGGTCACGACTCAAAGGAGGCTTCCCGATGAGCAAGAGCACGATCTGTCTGTGGTTCGACCGCGACGCGGAGGAGGCGGCGCGCTTCTACGCCGAGACCTTCCCGCAAAGCCGCCTCGGCGCCATCCACAAGGCCCCTTCCGACTATCCGGACGGAAAAGCCGGCGACACCCTGGTCGTGGAGTTCGTCGTCGCCGGGATCCCCTGCATCGGGTTGAACGGGGGGCCCCAGTTCAAGCACAGCGAGGCCTTCTCGTTCCAGATCACGACGGAAGACCAAGAGGAGACGGACCGGTACTGGAACGCGATCGTCGGAAACGGCGGCGAAGAAAGCCAGTGTGGGTGGTGCAAGGACAAGTGGGGCATCAGCTGGCAGATCACGCCCCGCATCCTGACCGACGCGATGGCCAGGGGCGGCCCGGCCGCCAAGCGCGCCTTCGAGGCCATGATGCCCATGGGGAAGATCGACATCGCTGCCATCGAAAAGGCGATACGGGGTTGATTCCCACCCCTCGGAAAGGTTGAGGCGCCCCGGGAGGTTGCGGCCCGCCGGTGAAGCTGGTCTGATTCCCATGTGACGACATCCGACGCCCATCGAGCCATCGACGCCGTCTGGCGGATGGAATCCGCGCGGCTCATCGGAGGGCTCCTGCGGATGGTGCGCGACCTGGACCTGGCGGAGGAGCTCGCCCAGGACGCCCTCGTCGCCGCCCTGGAGCAGTGGCCCGGGACCGGGGTCCCGGAGAATCCCGGGGCCTGGCTCATGGCCACGGCCAAGCGCCGGGCCATCGACCGGCTGCGGCGGATCAAGCTGATGGAGCGGAAGCACGAGGCCCTGGGCCGGGAGCTCGAGGCCGAGCAGGAGACCGCCATGGAGGCCTTCGACGCCGAGCTGGATGATCCCATCGGGGACGACCTACTGCGGCTCATGTTCATCGCCTGCCATCCGCGCCTCTCGCCCGAGGCCAGGACCGCGCTCACCCTGCGGCTGCTGGGGGGCCTGACGACCGGGGAGATCGCCCGCGCCTTCCTCGTGCCGGAACCCACCATCGCCCAGCGCATCGTCCGGGCCAAGCGGACCCTGGCCGAGGCGCGGGTCCCCTTCGAGGGGCCCCGCGGGGCCGAGCTCCGCGACCGCCTGGACTCAGTGCTGGACGTGATCTACCTCATCTTCAACGAGGGCTACTCGGCCACCGCCGGCGAGGACTGGATCCGCCCGGGGCTCTGCGAGGAGGCCCTGCGGCTCGCCCGCATCCTGGCCGGGCTGGTCCCGCGGGAGCCGGAGGTCCACGGCCTGGCCGCCCTCCTGGAGATCCAGGCCTCCCGGCTGCGGGCGCGCGTGGGGCCCGACGGCGAGCCCATCCTCCTGCTCGACCAGGACCGCGGGCGGTGGGATCAGCTCCTCATCCGGCGCGGCCTGGAAGCCCTGGAGCGGGCCCTGGCGCTGGCCCAGGCGCTGGGTGTCCCCCCGGGGCCCTACACGCTCCAGGCGGCCATCGCCGGCTGCCACGCACGCGCCCGCGCGGCCGCCGACACGGACTGGGCGCGCATCGCCGCCCTCTATGGCGAGCTCGCCCAGGTCGCCCCCTCTCCCGTGGTGGAACTCAACCGCGCCGTGGCCCTCGGCATGGCCTTCGGCCCCGCCGCCGGGCTCGAGGCCGTGGAGGCGCTGGCCACCGAGCCGTCGCTCAAGGGCTACCACCTGCTCCCGAGCGTCCGCGGCGATCTGCTCGCCAAGCTCGGCCGCGCGGAGGAGGCGAAGGCGGCCTTCGAGCAGGCCGCCGCGCTCACTCGGAACGCCCGGGAACGCGGCTTCCTGCTCGAGCGGGCGGCGGCCTGCGGCGGCGCGTGACCTCCCGGCCCGGATTCCGGACCCAACCCACCAGGAGCCTCCGATGCCCTACATGCTGCTGATCATGGAACCCCGAGGACAACGCGCCGCCCGCGGCGAAGAGGCGGGCCGCGCCGTCTACGACCGGATGCTGCGGTTTGCCGAGGATCTCCAGGGCCGGGGCCTGCTCAAGCTCACCAGCTCGCTCCACTCCGATCACGAAGGGGTTCGCGTGGAGGTGCGGAACGGACGGCCATCCCTGCTCGACGGCCCCTTTGCCGAGTCCAAGGAGATGGTCGGCGGCTTCTTCTACCTCACCTGCCAGACCCGGGAGGAGGCGGTGGCCATCGCCCTGGCCTGCCCCGCCGCCGAGTGGGCCACCGTCGAGGTGCGCGAGACGGGGCCCTGCTACGAAGGCGCCTGACGGCCGCGATCCCCGGTCCTTCGCCGGCCCGGACCCGCGGTTCGCCGGTTCGCTCCCCGGCAGGGGGGAACTCTCCCTAGATTGAAGGCACCCCGGGAGATCCCATGCCCTTGCAGTCCCCTCCCCACCCTGGTTTCTTCGAGGTCCTGACCACGCGCCGGGCCTACACCACCGTGCTCTACCTGCTGCTCACCCTCGTCACGGGCATCCTGGCCTTCACCTACGCGGTGACGGGGCTGTCCCTGAGCCTGGGGCTGGCCATCCTCATCATCGGCGTCCCCGTGGCGGTGGCCTTCCTGGCCGGCGCCCGCCTGCTCTCTGTGGCGGAGCTGCGCCTGCTGGGGGCGCTCGTGGGCGAGGGAACCCCCGAGGCGCCGGCCCTGCTGCCGCCGGGCGAAGGGTGGCTGGCCCGCACGAAGGCCCTGGCGGGCGACCCCCGCACCTGGACCAGCCTCCTCTACTTCGTGCTGCTCATGCCCCTGGGCATCGCCTACTTCACGCTGCTCGTCAGCCTGCTGGCCACGAGCCTGGCTCTGCTGGCCGTGCCGGTGCTGCACCTGCTGCAGGTGGGCGGCAGCTTCACCGGCGATGTGGGCGGCGTGGCCTGGATCTCCGCCCACCCGGGCCTGGCGGTGGCCCTCTGCGGCCTGGCGGGTCTGGCCCTCCTGCCCCTCACCCTCCACCTGGCCCTGCTGCTGGGCCGCTTCCAGATCTGGCTGGCCCGGCACCTGCTGGTCAAGCCCTGAAGGAGATCCCATGG
Organism: Geothrix sp. SG200; assembly: GCF_022808935.1. Taxonomy (GTDB): domain Bacteria; phylum Acidobacteriota; class Holophagae; order Holophagales; family Holophagaceae; genus Geothrix; species Geothrix alkalitolerans. The sequence continues at coordinate 298,471 of NZ_JAKZFR010000001.1, read as the reverse complement.
CCACACGCACTGAGGAATTCAAGCTCGAGGGCGGCAAGATCCTCGACAAGATCAAGGAGCTCATCCACCAGGGGAACATCCGGCGGATCACCCTGAAGAACGAGGAGGGGAAGACCCTCATCGAGATCCCCCTCACGGTGGGTGTGGTGGGCGCGGCCCTGCTGCCGGTGTTCGCCGCCGTGGGCGCCCTGGCCGCCGTGGTCACCCGCATGGTGATCGTGATCGAGAAGACCGAGGCGGACTGAAAGATCAGGCCACCCGCCGCACGGCCACCAGGGTGAGGTCGTCGCCCCGGGGGGCATCTCCCAGGTAGCGCTCCAGGTCCGCCCGGCAGGCCGTCAGCAGGTCGGGAAGGGGAAGGCTCGCGCTCCGGCGCAGGGAGGCGGCCGCCCGCCCGATGCCGAACTCGCGCTCGCCCCGGGCGGCCTCGGTCCACCCGTCCGTGTAGAGCAGCAGGGTCTGGCCCGGAGCCAGCGCCAGCTCCCGCTCGGTGTAGACCGAATCGCCGAACAGCCCCAGCGGCAGGCCGCCCCCTTCGAGGGGCCGCACGCCGCGGCCGTCCGCCAGCAGCGGCCGGGGATGCCCCGCGTTGGCAATGGAGAAGCGCCCGTCCGATTCCAGCCTCAGGGCGGCCAGGGTCGCGTAGCTGACCGAGGAGGTGGCCTCGGCGAAGAGCTCGTTGGCCCGCTTGAACAGGTCCGGAAGCGGCTGTCCCGTGGGCACCAGGGCCCGGAACAGGGCGTGCAGGTGGGACTGGAGCAGGGCCGCCGCCACGCCCTTCCCCGACACGTCCCCCAGCACCAGGTGGAGGGGGGAGCCGGGCGCGGCGGGCGGGATGAGGTCCACGTGGTCGCCGGAGACCACGCCGCGGGGCTCCCAGTGGTAGGCCACCTCCCACCCGGCCTGGACCAGGCGCGCGGGCGGCAGGAGGGTGCGCTGCACCTTCCCCGCAGCCTGGAGATCCCGCTCCAGGCCCCGGCGCTCGGCTTCCGACAGGCATTCCAGGCAGACCCGGACCAGGGGATCCTCGGCCAGGCGCTCGGCGCTCATGGGGTCGTGGCAGACCGCGCAAAAGCCCCAGGTCCCCACCTCCAGGGCGCCGATGGCCGCGTCCACCCGCCGCATCAGGTCCACCCACCGGTGCTCGTTCCGGGAGGCGGTCAGGCGGGCCAGGTGGTCCCGCCGGGCGCTGAGCCGCTCGAGGGTCCGCGCTTCCAGGGGCGTCACGGCAGCTTCCCCAGGGCCGCCTCGGACAGCTTGCGGAGGAGGCCGATCTGGCCCGCATGGTAGGCATTGTGCTGCAGAGTGCCCAGGAGGAGCCCCCGGAGCGTGGTGTCGGAGCCCGGCCTGGCCTCGTCCAGGCGGGTCTCCTCCAGGGGGCGCACCGCGTCCCGGAGGCCGCAGTGCGCCGCCTCCAGGGTCTGGCAGAGGGCCTGCCAGGCGGCGTCGGAGCCGGGCGCCGCGGCTTCCCAGTCCCCTCCGGCCTCCGTGGAGGAGCGGGTCTCGCCGAGGATCTGGCGCCGGGCGTCCTCCATCCAGTAGGCCAGGTGTCCCGCGAGGTCGGCGATGGAATGGGCGGAGGGCCCCGGCCGCCAGCGGGCGCGGGCCGCATCGACGCCGGCCAGCAGCTCCATGACCGCGGGGCCATGCCAGGCGCCCCCCCGGAAGGCACGCTCCAGCTGGTCCGCCAGGCGGGTGGGGGCCGTGTCGCAGGTCTCGGACATGACTAACCTCCTTGGTGCTTGATGCAGGTTAATATGGACCGATCTTTTAACCTGTCAAGCATGCAAGGCAGGTTAGCCTTCTCCCATGGAACCTTCGCTCAACCTGGCCCTCAAACTGGCCCTCAACCTGGCCCCCAACCTGGCCCCCGAGCTGGCCCCGGCCGCCCCCTTCGAGTTCTCCGGAGGCGACCTCAGCCTGGATTTCGCGAACACCTGGGGGGACCGGGGCCGCCCCGAGACCGACGACCTGGGGTCCTACCCGCGGCTCCTGGCCTTCGCCCGGCAGGCGGAGCTCCTGACCGCCGGCGCCCCGGAAGCCCTCGCCGCCCAGGCCCTGGCCGACCCGACCGCCGCCGAGGCCGCCCTCCAGGCCGCCCGGGCCCTCCGGGAGGCGCTGTACGGCCTCTTCTCGGCCCGGGCCCATGGGCGGGGGGTGCCCCCCGGGGACCTGGCCGCCCTGAACCGGGCCCTCCGGGAAGCCCTGCCCCACCTCTGCCTCGCCGACGACGCGGCCACTCCGGCCTGGCGCTGGCGGGAGATGGAACGGCACCTCACGGCCCCCCTCTGGCCCATCGCCCGGGCCGCGGCGGACCTGCTGACCGCGGAGAAGCCGGCCCCGGTTCGGGAGTGCGGAGGCTCCCAGTGCACCTGGCTGTTCCTGGACCTCAGCCGCGGCCGCTCCCGGCGCTGGTGCTCGATGACCAGCTGCGGCAACCGGGAGAAGGCCCGCCGCCACTACCATCGGACCCGGAAGCCAAAACCGGGGCCCGAGGGCGGCCTCGATTGATGACACTTCAATCTTCTTGATTTCCGGGCAGCGCGATGGAAGGATGGGCCGCCTTCCCCTTTTCCATCAGGAGATCCCATGAAGAAGACCCTCGCGCTCGCCCTGCTCCTCGGCGCCCCCCTCGCGGCCCAGTCCTTCGAGGTGGGGCTCTTCGTCGGGCAGCAGCAGTACCCCTCCCCCCACATGGACGTGGCGCCCGGCACCACCCTGAACGTGGAGGCGGACAACAAGACCGTCGTTGGCGCCCGCTTCGGCTACTCGGTGGTGGACTTCGGCCCCGTCCTGCTCCAGCTCACCGCCGGCTACCAGCCGGAATCCAAGTCGACCCTCAAGGCCACCCTGGCCGGCACGCCCATGGGCGAGAGCGAGCTGAAGCAGAGCCACTGGTCCGCCGGGGCCATGTTCAACTTCAAGGCCGTCATCGCCGTGGGCGCGGGCCTGGAGTTCCGCTCCGAGTCCCTGAAGGAGAGCGGCGGGGACAGCACCACCTACAACCGCGTGTGGGCCCGCGTGAACGCCGGGTACGCCTTCCCCACGCCGCTGGTGAAGCCCTTCATCGGCATCGAGGCGGCCTTCCCCCTCAGCTCCAAGAGCAACGACTTCGCCTCCGCGGCGGACCTGCTGAAGAGCCTCGCCCCCAAGAGCCAGATCGGCATCTACGCCGGCATCCGGTTCTGATCCCACCCGAGTCGGACAGGCCCGGCGGCGCACCCGCCGGGCCTGTCCCGTTATGCTGGGGCCGGAGAAACAACGGCCATGCGCATCCTCGCCCTCGACCACCTGGTCCTCCGCGTCACCGACCTGGAAGCCATGACCGACTTCTACACGCGGGTGATCGGCCTGGAGCTCGACCGGCGGGTGCCCGACCTGGGGCTCGTCCACCTCCGGGCGGGGCGATCCATGCTCGACCTCGTTTCCGTGGGCGGGAAGCTGGGCGTGTCCGGAGGGGCGGCGCCGGGCTCGGAAGGGCGCAACCAGGATCATTTCTGCCTGCGCATCGAGCCCTTCGACGAAGCCGCCCTGCGGGCGCGCTTCGCCGACCAGGGCCTCGGGCTGAGCGAGGTCCACGACAACTACGGGGCCGAGGGCACCGGCCCCTCCGTCTACCTCCGGGACCCGGAGGGCAACGTGATCGAGCTGAAGGGACCCTCGGCAGATTGAGCGCGGGCGGGGTTCAGGCGCCCTTGTAGAGCGACTCGATGAGGGTGGCGTACATCTCGTTCACCACCCGGCGCTTGACCTTGAGGCTGGGGGTGAGCTGGCCGCTCTCCAGGCTCAGCTCGTGGTCGAGGATGGCCACCTTCTTGACCCGCTCGAAGTTGGAGAGGTGCTGGTTGACCGTCTCCACCCGCTCCATCATCAGCTCGTGCACCTCCGGGCGGGCCACCAGGTCGCGGTTGTTGGAGAAGCGGATCTTCTTCTGGTGGGCCCAGCGGTGCAGGCTGTCGAAGTTGGGGATGAGCAGGGCGGAGATGTAGTTCCGCTTGTCGCCCAGCAGGACCGCCTGGGTGATGAACTTGTCCGTCTTGAGCAGCTCCTCGATGGGCTGGGGCGCCACCTTCTTGCCGCCGCTGGTGACGATGATCTCCTTCTTGCGGTCCGTGATCTTGAGGAGGCCGCGGGGGCTCAGCTCGCCGATGTCGCCGGTGCGGAAGTAGCCGTCCGCGTCGAAGGCTTCCGCCGTGCCCTCCGGATTCTTCCAGTAGCCCTTCATCACGTTCGGGCCCTTGACGAGGATCTCGCCGTCCTCCGCGATCTTCACGTAGGGCTTGCCGTCCCAGGCGTCGTAGATGGGGCGCCCCACCTTGCCGGGAGCCACCTCGCCGAAGCGGTTGAAGGAGACCACGGGGCTCGTCTCCGTGAGGCCATAGCCCTCGGTGATGGGCAGGCCCACGGCCCAGAAGAAGGCCATGACCTTGGGCGCCAGCGGCGCGCCGCCGCTGATGGCGAAGCGGATGTTCCCGCCGGTTCGGGCCAGGATCTTGTGGAAGACCAGGTGGCGGCTCCACCAGAGCTGGAACTGGATCCAGATGGGGATGTTCTGCTTCTCGTACAGGTAGGGCACGGACATGTCGCCCGCCCACATGGCCCAGTGGAAGATGAAGCGCTTCACGAGGCTGCTGGAGGCCACGTTCTCGCGCACCCGGGCGTAGATCTTCTCGTAGATGCGGGGCACGCTGATGATGATGGTGGGCTTGGTGGCCTGGAGGTCATCGGCCACGGTGGCGATGCTCTCCGCGTAGTAGATGCTGGCGCCGATGCGGAAGGTGGAGTAGTGCCCCGCCATGCGCTCGAGAATGTGAGAGAGGGGCAGGAAGGAGAGGCAGCGATCCCCCTTCTTGAGCTGCAGCAGCTGGAGCGTGCGCTCCACGTTGGACACCAGGTTCCCGTGGGTGAGCATGGCGCCCTTGGGATCGCCCGTGGTGCCGGACGTGTAGATGATGGTCAGCAGGTCGTCCGCCTTCCGCTCCTTGGCCCAGGCCCGCACCTCGGCGCGGCGGGCCTCCAGGCCCTCGCCCTCGGCCATGAGGGTGGAGAAGGGGATCACGCTGGAATCGGCGGGAATGCCGTCCATCTGCACCACCCACTGCAGGGCGGAACCAGGCCCCTGCGCGGTCAGGGCCTTCCGCGCCTGGTCCGCCGTGGAGCAGAAGACGATGCGCGCCTCGGAGTGCTTGAGGATGAAGGCGCTCTGGGGCGCGTTCAGGGTGGGATAGACCGGCACGGTGGGCAGGCCCGAGATGGCGCAGGCGTAGTCCACGACGGCCCACTCCGGGCGGTTCTCGCAGATCAGGGCCACGGGCTCGCCCGCCTTGAGGCCGCGGGACTCCAGGGCCAGGGCCAGGCGCTCCACCCGGGCCTGCAGGTCCTGGTGGGAGATCGGCACGTAGCCGCCGCCCTTCCGGTAGGCCAGGGCATCCGGCGACTGGAAGGAACAGGCCTGGTAGAACAGATCGGCGATGGTTTGGACCATGGTCTTGCTCCGGAAGAAGATCGTCAGGGCGCGGGCCGCACCACCACCGATTCGGTGGGGCCGAGGCCCCAGCTCTTGAGCAGGGGTTCAGGCACCGAGATCACGCCGTCGGCCAGGCCGGGCACGAAGCGCGCCGCCTCGTGGGCCACGCCGCCCCGCCACTGGATCCGCACCTGGGTGATGAAGCCATGGCTGTAGGGCTGGAGGCCCCGCCAGCGGGATTCGTGGATGACGCCCAGCGCCACATGGTCGCCCTTCTTGAACAGCCCCGTCTTCATCGCCTCTACTGCCAGGGGGACGGCAGGCTCGAAGACCTGCAGGCGCTCGGCCTCCAGCAGCGCGAAGGCCGCCTCCAGCACCGCCGTCTCGTTCAACTGGGTGGAGGCCATCACCTGGTGGAAGTCCTGGTAGCCGTCGAAGTGTGCGATGGCCTTGAGGGCCTCGGGGGTGAGCTTCAGGCCCGCGGTGAGGGCCGGCTCCGGAAGGAAGGTCCAGGGCACCGCGTCCAAGGAGGGGAAGTAGGCCCCCAGGCGGCGGCGGGTGTCCAGGGTGCGGGCCGATTCCATGAGCAGGTCCGGCACGCTCCGCCGGATGCTGCCCACGGGCTTGACCGGCACCGCCTGGAACTCGAATTCGCCCCGCTCCCAGGCCAGCAGCTCGAAGGCGGCGGATTCGCCGGTGGAGCGCGAGGTTTCCGCATGGACCACCGCGCCGCCGCTCACGTACATCACGCCCTGGAAGCGGCCGTTCTGCATGAGCAGCTGGCCGGTCTTCTTGTTCAGATGGAGCAGCTGCACCACGTCCGTGATGCTGATGCTCTCGAGGAGGCCCCGGAGGTTGCTCATGGGCGCTCCGGAGCCGTGAAAGCGCGGATTCCCGCCGCCCCGGCGGAAGGGGTGCTGCGGGGGAAGGCATGGAGCGATGAGTAGGGCATGGCCGGGGACTTACCAATCAAGGAGGATCGACGGGTTGAGTGGTCCACCATTGGAAGGCCCCGCGTGGACCTGGTCAAGATGCGGAAAATCGGCCCATGCAAGAGCCAGCGCCGGTGGCACGCGCCCAGGGAAAACCCGGCCTGGGCCGATGGCCCGTAGCGACACGAGGCATTCATCCCGGCATCGCGGATCTCCCGGGCACCGTACACTGGCATCACCCACCGGAGCCTCCATGCCGTACCCCCACCTGCTGGCCCCCCTCGACCTGGGCTTCACCACGCTGCGCAACCGCGTGCTGATGGGCTCCATGCACACCAACCTGGAGGAGGCCAAGGGCGGCTTCGCCAAGCTGGCGGCCTTCTACGCGGAGCGCGCCCGCGGCGGCGTTGGCCTCATCGTCACGGGCGGCATCGCGCCCAACCTGCGCGGCCGGCTCTCACCCTTCGGCTCGCAGCTCTCCTGGCCCTGGCAGGTGGGAAAGCATCGCCAGGTGACCACCGCGGTCCACGAGGCCGGCGGCAAGATCGCCCTCCAGATCCTCCACGGCGGGCGCTACAGCTACCATCCCCTCAGCGTGGCGCCTTCGGCCCTCAAGAGCCCCATCACCCCCTTCAAGCCCCGGGCTCTCTCCCCGCGTGGCATCCGAGCCACCATCCGCGACTATGCCCGCTGCGCGGCCCTCGCCAGGAAGGCCGGCTACGACGGCGTGGAGATCATGGGCAGCGAGGGCTACCTCATCAACGAGTTCATCGCCGCCCGCACCAACCGCCGCACGGACGCCTGGGGCGGCAGCTACGAGAACCGCATGCGCTTCCCCGTGGAGGTGGTGAAGGCCGTGCGCGCCGCCGTGGGCCCCGACTTCATCGTGATCTTCCGCCTGTCCATGCTCGACCTGGTGCCTGACGGCAGCACCTGGGAGGAAGTGGTCCAGCTCGCCAAGGCCATCGAGGCCGCGGGCGCCACGATCCTCAACACGGGCATCGGCTGGCACGAGGCCCGGGTGCCCACCATCGGCCCCATGGTGCCCCGCGGCGCCTACGCCTGGGTGACGAAGAAGCTCAAGGGCGAAGTGTCGATCCCGCTGGTCACCACCAACCGCATCAACACGCCGGAGGTGGCCGAGGAGGTGCTGGCGGAGGGCTGCGCGGACATGGTGAGCATGGCCCGTCCCCTGCTGGCGGACGCCGAGTTCGTGAAGAAGGCCGCCGAGGACCGCGCCCTGGACATCGCCACGTGCATCGCCTGCAACCAGGCCTGCCTGGACCATGTCTTCGAGCAGAAGCGGGCCACCTGCCTGGTGAACCCCCGGGCCTGCTACGAGACCGAGCTGGTCTTCGAGCCCGCCTACGCTCCCCGCCGCATCGCGGTGGTCGGCGGAGGCGCGGCGGGCATGAGCTTCGCCTGCCACGCGGCCGAGCGAGGGCACGTGGTCACCCTCTTCGAGGCCCAGACCGAGCTGGGCGGCCAGGTCAACTACGCCAAGCGCGTGCCGGGGAAGGAGGAGTTCTACGAGATGCTCCGCTACTTCGGTCGCCGCCTGGCCACCGCGGGCGTCACCCTGCGCCTGGGCGAGCGGGCCACCGCAGACCAGCTGGCGGACTTCGAGGAGGTCGTCCTGGCCACCGGCGTCCTGCCCCGCACGCCGGACTTCCCCGGTGTGGACCATCCCAAGGTCATCAGCTACCCGGACCTGCTCTCGGGCCGGAAGGTGGCCGGACAGACCGTCGCCATCATCGGCGCCGGCGGCATCGGCTTCGACGTGGCGGAGTTCCTGGTGCACGCCGACCACGGCCCGGACCGCGCCCGCTACCTCGCGGAATGGGGCGTGGACGGCGCCCACGCCCACCGGGGCGGCCTGCTTCCGGCCCCCCAGCCGCCCCTGCCGGCCCGCACCGTGTACCTGCTCCAGCGCAAGACGGACCGCATGGGGGCCGGCTTGGGCAAGACCACGGGTTGGGCCCACCGGGCCGGCCTCAAGGCCATGAAGGTGAAGATGATGGGCGGCATCCACTACGAGCGCGTCGACGACGAGGGCCTCTGGATCCGCGACGGGAAGGACGCCGGCTCCAGGTGCCTGGCCGTGGACAGCGTGATCCTCTGCGCGGGCCAGGTCTCCGAGCGCAGCCTCGCCACGCCCCTCACCGAGCGCGGCGTCTCCGTGCACCTCATCGGCGGCGCCGACCTCGCCGCCGAGCTGGACGCCCAGCGCGCCATTCGTCAAGGCGCGGAACTGGCGGCGAAGATTTGATTTTTTTGCCACGGATGAACACGGATGAACGCGGATACTGATTCATCCGTGTTCATCTGAGTTCATCCGTGGCAAACATACTTCCCTTTGTTTCCGCTTCCGCCGCGCGGCGCCTCTTCCTGGGCGCCCAGGGACTGCTGGATGATCCGACGCGCCGGGCGACGGTGCCATCGCTCCAGGCCCTCATCGAGAAGCTGGGCTTCGTGCAGGTGGACACCATCAACGTGGTGGCCCGGGCCCACGACCTCACCCTCTCCAGCCGCCTGGACGGCTACCGTCCGGAGCACCTGCGGAAGCTGCTGGAGGACCGCCGTAGCCTCTTCGAAGCCTTCACCCACGACGCCTCCGCCATCCCCACGGCCTGGTTCGGGCACTGGAAACCGCGCTTCGCGCGGGACCGGGAGCGCATCCACGCCCACGCCTGGTGGCAGCACCACTTCCGGGGCACGGACGGGGCCCGGGTGGTGGGAGACGTGAAGGCCCGCATCGAGCGCGAGGGACCGCTGAAATCCTCGGATTTCGAGCACCCGGAGAAGCGCGGGCCATGGTGGGGCTGGAAGCCGCAGAAGGCCGCCTTGGACTTCCTCTGGCGCAGCGGCGAGCTGATGATCCCGCGCCGCGAAGGCTTCCAGAAGCTGTACGACCTGACCGAACGGGTGCTGCCGGACCATCACGCCCTGCCCTGCCCGAATCCCGAGGCGCACGTGGAGTGGGCCTGCGCCAGCGCCGCCGAGCGGCTCGTGGTCTTCACGCCGAAGGAGCTGGCGGAGTTCTGGGCCTCCATCGAGGCTGCGGAAGCCAAGGCCTGGTGCGACCGCGCGGCCAAGGCCGGGCGCATTGTCCCCGTGGCCGTGGAAGGCGCCGACGGCGAAGCTCGGCCTGCCTTCGCCCTGGCGGACTGGGAGAAGCGCCTGGCCAAGCTGCCCGATCCCCCGGAGCGCACGCGGCTGCTCTGCCCCTTCGACCCGGTGCTGAGGGACCGCGCCCGGGCGCTGCGCCGCTTCGGGTTCGACTACCGCTTCGAGGCCTTCGTGCCCGAACCCAAGCGCCAGTACGGCTACTTCGTGCTGCCCATCCTCGAGGGCGAGCGCTTCGTGGGCCGCCTCGATCCCAAGCTGCACCGCGACCGCGGCCAGCTGGAGGTCCGGGGCCTCTGGTGGGAACCCGGCATCAAGGCCACCAAAGCCCGGAAGCGCGGCCTGGACGAGGCCCTGGAACGCCTGGCCACCTTCGTGGGCGCCGAGGAGATCCTGCTCCCATGACCGCCCACCCCGACTACTGGAACGCCTTCTACGATGACGAGGCCCGGCCCGGCTGGGACATGGCCCGGCCCACGCCCGTGCTGGCGGAGGCCCTGGCCTGCGCCGCGGCCGCGGGTCTGGCGCCGGGCGCCTCCGTCGTCGTGCCGGGCTGCGGCTACGGCCACGACGCCGCCGGGCTCGAAGCCGAGGGCTTCGCGGTCACGGGCCTGGACTTCGCGCCCCTGGCCCTCCAGGGCGCCCGGGCGCGCTACGGCGACCGGATCACCTGGTCGTCGGCGGACTGGTTCTCCCCCGCGCTCGGTCCCTGGGACGCCATCTTCGACCACACCTGCTTCGTGGCCATGGACCCGGAGCGGCGCCGGGACTACGTGGAGGCCTGCGCGCGCCACCTGAGGCCCGGCGGGCTGTGGATCGCCGTGGTCTTCGACGACGTCCAGGGGCGTCCCGGCCCACCGCATGCCATCCCGCTGGAGACTTGCCGCGAGCTCGCCCTCCCCCGCTTCGAAATCCTCCACCTCGCGCGAGCCTCCGCCAGCCATCCCCGCCGGGCGGGGCGCGAGCTGCTGATGGTGGCGAGGCGCCGGCAGGATTGACCGGTGCCCCTCCGGGAATCCTTGGCCTAGAATGGTCCAAACCCCCGGAGCGCCCCATGCGAATGAAGCCCTTGGCTTTCCTTCTCTCGCTTTCTACGCTGAGCCTGCTGGCCCAGGACGTGGTGCGTCTGGGCAACCTGAAGTTCGCCCACTACGGCGCCGTGTCCTACATGAAGGAGATCGCGCCGAAGTACAACCTGAAGATCGACGAGCGGATGTTCGCCAAGGGCATCGACATCAACCCAGCCATCGTGGCCGGCGAGATCGACGCCAGCGCCGCGGCTCTGGACGCCGCCATCGCGGGCCGGGCCCAGGGCGTGCCCATCTACGTGGTGGCCGGCTTCGCCAAGGGCGGCGCCCGCATCGTGGTGAACGCCGCCACGGGCATCAAGTCGCTGAAGGACCTCAAGGGCAGGAAGGTGGGCGTGGCCCGGGGCGGCGCCCAGGAGCTGCTGCTGCTGGCGGAGCTGGCGAAGGCCGGCCTGACGTGGTCGGACAAGCCCGGCAAGGATGTGCTGGTGCTCTACATGCCCTTCGCGGACCTGAACCAGGCCCTCATGGCCAAGAACATCGACGCCATGTGCCAGAGCGAGCCCTACAGCTCCCAGGCCATCAACCGGAAGTTCGGCGTGGAGCTCCTGAAGCCCTATGACACCCCCCTCGGCGAGCCCATCCGCGCCCTGGTCATCACCGAGAAGCTCTACAAGGAACGCCGCGACGTAGCCCAGCGCTTCCTGCTCTGCTTCGTGGAGGCCACCAAGAAGTTCATCGACGACCCCAAGCTGGCCGAGAAGTACGTCCGCGAGAACATGTTCAAGAACCAGATCAGCTCCGAGGACTACCAGGACGCCATCGGCAACTCCCCCTTCAGCTATGACATCACCACGGAGCATGTGCAGGTCACCACGGACCTGATGGCCAAGTACGGCGTGGGCAAGATGGCCACGCCGCCCAAGGCGTCCGATTGGGTGAAGCTGGACCTCCTGGCCGAGGCCAAGAAGCAGCTGAAGATCGACCAGCCGGCGGCGGCTCCCAAGAAGGCGGCCCCCGCCAAGAAGGTGAAGAAGGGATGAAGCGCTACAGGCACGCCGCCTCCGGCATCCTCGTCCCGCTGGCGGCCCTGGCCCTCTGGCAGCTGCTGTCCGCCAAGGGCTGGGTGAACGCCACCATCCTGCCGTCGCCCATGCAGGTGCTCACCAAGTGGTGGGCCTACCTGCGGCCTCTGGAGGCCTTCGATCCGGCCCAGGGCTCGTACCTCAAGTGGTGCTTCTCCGGCGAGCTGCCGCAGGACGCCATGGGGAGCCTCTACCGCGTGCTCGTGGGCTTCCTCATCGGCACGGGCCTGGCCCTGCCACTGGGCCTGGGCATGGGGTACAGCAAGGTGGTCTACGCCCTCTTCAACCCCCTCATCCAGGTGCTGCGGCCCATCCCGCCCATCGCCTACATCCCGCTGTCCATCCTCTGGTTCGGTCTGGGCAACCCGCCGGCCATCTTCCTCATCAGCATCGGGGCCTTCTTCCCCGTCCTGATGAACACCGTCACCGGCGTGCAGAACGTCGACAGCATCTACCTTCGCGTGGGCCGCAACCTGGGGGCCTCGGGGTTCACCCAGTTCACGCGCATCATCCTGCCGGCCGCCACGCCCTACATCTTCACGGGCGCGCGCATCGGCATGGGCACCGCGTTCATCGTGGTGATCGTCTCCGAGATGATCGCCGTGAACAACGGCCTGGGCTACCGCATCCTGGAGGCCCGCGAATACCTCTGGTCCGACAAGATCATCGCCGGCATGTTCACCATCGGCCTGCTGGGCCTGGGCATCGACACGGTCATGAGCCGCCTCAGCTCGCGCATGCTGCGCTGGCACCGCGGCCTGGAGCAGGGATGAGCGCCATGGACAGCCACATCTCCGTCCAGGGCGTGCACAAGGTCTTCCAGAGCGGGGGACAGGACGTGTACGCCCTCAAGGCCATCGATCTCGAGGTCGCCCGCGGCGAGTTCGTCTGCCTGCTGGGCCCCTCGGGCTGCGGGAAATCCACGCTCCTCAACGCGGTCGCGGGCTTCAGCCTGCCCAGCTCCGGGCACATCCTGGTCGAGGGCCAGCGCATCGAGACCCCCGGCCCCGACCGCGGCATGGTGTTCCAGGAGTACGCCTTGTTCCCCTGGATGACCGTGGAGCAGAACATCGCCTTCGGCCTCCAGATCAAGGGGCAGCCGAAGGCCTCCATCCAGTCCAAGGTGGACAGCCTGCTGGAGTTGCTGCACCTCCAGGATTTCCGCAAGCGCTATCCCAAGGACCTGAGCGGCGGCATGCGCCAGCGCGTGGCCATCGCCCGGGTGCTGGCCCTGGACTCGCCCATCATGCTCATGGACGAGCCCTTCGGCGCCCTGGACGCCCTCACGCGGCGCAACCTGCAGGACGAGCTGCTGCGCCTCTGGACCGAGCTGAAGAAGACCATCCTCTTCGTCACCCACAGCATCGAGGAGGCCCTCTACCTGGCGGACCGCACCGTGGTGATGACCTACCGTCCCGGCACCATCAAGCGCGACTTGCGCGTGGACCTGCCGCGCCCCCGGGACGTGGCAAGCCCGGCCTTCAACACCCTGAAGAAGGAGCTGAGCCTGCTCCTCATGGAAGAGCAGAACCGGCACGAACAGGACGAATTCCGCGGCGCGGCGGTGGACTGAGGCGGCGGCTGGCCTATTTTTTCGGGTTGGTGTCCACGCCCACCAGGGTGTAGAGCGGGCAGGTCCCCGTGAAGGCGGTCGCCAGCGGCACCAGCCCGATGAGGCCGAACCAGCGGGCGTTGCCCTTCAGCAGGAAGAGCAGGCTCAGGAGCACGAGCCCGACCAGGATGCGCACGACCTTGTCGGTGCCTCCTATGTTCATCTTCATGGCAACCTCCTTCAGGGTTGAGGGGGAAGGGTCGGTGGAACGGGAAGCGCGTCCGTCCCCCGCCCCCGGGTGGCCAGGGCCACGGCCAGGGTCCAGAGGGGCGCCAGGTTCAGCCAGGGCACGGCCTCGGTGACGAAGGAGGGCAGGAAGGCCCAGTGGAAGCCCACCAGGAGCCACATCACGATCATGGTGAGAAGGTCCAGGCCGGCCCCCAGGAACCAGCCCGCGGGGCCCGTGAGGTCCGCGGGCACCTGGATGGCGTCCACCGCCAGGGCGATGGCCCAGGCCAGGCGGATGCGCGTTCTGCTGAGGGGACGGATCATGTGAGGAAGTCTACGCCCGGTCCTCCGGAATGCGAGGATGGAGGCTCCGCCTCCGGACGCCCCATGCCCCTCGCGCCACCCGCCCCATCCGCCCTCCAGGCCGTGATCTTCGACTTCGGCCAGGTGGTCTGCACCTTCGATAACCGCCGCATGTATCGCGCCCTCTCGGCCCTCTGCGGCCTGTCGGAGGAGGACCTGGCCCGGCGCGTGGCCAGTTCGGACCTCCCCCGCGCCTACGAGTCCGGCGAGATCTCCTCCCCAGCCTTCCTGGAAGGCCTGTCCGTCTTGTGCGGCTTCGCCTTCCCCGAGGCCGACTTCATCCGTGCCTTCACGGACATCTTCACGCCCATCCCCTCAACCTTCGACCTGATCCGGCGCCTGAAGCCCCGCTACCGCCTGGGTCTGCTCTCCAACACCAGCCCCTGGCACGCGGAGCACGGCATTCGGACCACGGGGGTGTTCCCCCTCTTCGACGCCGCGAGCTTCTCCTACGAGGTGGGCGCCATGAAGCCCGATCCCCGCATCTACCAGGACATCGTGGCCAAACTCGGCCTCCCGCCGGGGGCCTGCGTCTTCATCGATGACCTTCCCGGGAACGTCGAAGGTGCCCGCGCCACCGGGATGCACGGGATCACCTACACAGGGCCGGTGGCACTCCTGGTCGCGCTCCGGAAGCTGGGCGTCAAGCCCTGATCAGCGGCGGGCCTTCCCCGTGGCCCGTTCGATGCGGATGCGCACCACCGCCGTGCGGAGGAGGTCCTTGCCGATCTCCCGCGCCACCACGTCCGCGTGGTCCGGGGCGAAGCGGAGCCCCAGGGCCTGCAGGGCCGCCCGCTTCCCGGCCTCGTCCGCGACCAACTCCGCGCGGCCGAAGACGATGACGCTGGCGTAGCGGGTGGCCAGCTCCGCAGGGATGGGCTCCGCCAGGGTCACGGCGCAGTACGACACCTTGGGGTTGAAAGCCAGGTTGTCCAGCTTGTGGCCCTTCGTGGCGCAGTGGAGGATCAGCGCGCCATCCACCACGGCGTGGTTCACGGGCACCGCGTAGGGCCAGCCCTCCGCATCCACCGTGGCCAGCACGCCCCACTCCGCCTCCTGGAGCAGGCGCAGGGCCTCCGCCTCGTCCAGGGCGCGGTCGCGGCGGCGGATGGGGTGGTTCGGGGCGCTCATGAGCGCTCCTTCTGCTTCATCGCCAGCCAGTTCAGCGCCTCCAGGGGCGTCATGCGGCTGAGGTCCAGGGCCTCCAATTCGCCGCGGAGGGCGTCGGGTTCCACCTCGAAGAGGGGCAAGGCGGGTTGAGATGGCATGGGCGCCCGGGGCGGCGCTTCGGGCGCCTGGGCCAGCAGCCGCTGGGCCTTCTGGATGACGGCCTTGGGGAGGCCCGCCAACCGCGCCACCTGGATGCCATAGCTGCGGTCCGCCGGACCCTGGGCCACGCGATGGAGGAAGTGCAGCTGCTCCTCCCACTCCTGCACCTCCACGTGGAGGTTCTGGATGCGGGCGTCATCGGCCAGCTTGGTCATCTCGAAGTAGTGGGTGGCGAAGAGCGTGCGGGGCGCGCCGCTTTTGAGGTCGCGCAGGAAGACGGCGATGGCCTCCGCCAGCGCCAGTCCGTCGCGGGTGGAGGTGCCCCGGCCGATCTCGTCGAGGATGACGAGGCTCGCCGCCGTGGCCTGGTTGAGGATCCGCGCGGTCTCCGTCATCTCCACCATGAAGGTGGACTGGCCCTTGGCCAGCTGGTCGGAGGCGCCGATGCGCGTGAAGATGCGGTCCACCAGCCCGAAGCGCATGAGCTCCGCGGGTACGAAGGACCCCGCCTGGGCCAGCACCACCAGCAGGGCCGCTGTGCGCAGGAAGGTGGACTTGCCGCCCATGTTGGGGCCCGTCACCACGGCCATAGGCTGCGCGGCGGTGAACTGGAGGTCGTTGGGAATGCACTCGCGGCCCAGCCGCGCCTCCAGCATGGGATGGCGGGCGGAGGCCAGCACCAGCTCCCGGTCCTCGCCCAGTTCGGGCCGCGTCCAGCCCGACAGCCGCGCCCGCTCGGCCAGGGCCGCCAGCACGTCAAGGGCTGCCACGGCCCGGGCCAGCCTGGTGAGGTCGGCCCGGTGCTCCAGCACCAGGGCCAGCAGGCGCTGGAACTGCACGGCCTCCAGGCGGACCTGGTCGCTCTCGGCGCTCAGCAGCCGCTGCTCGAAGGCCACCAGCTTTTCGGTTGTGAAGCGCTCGGCGTTGGCGAGCGTCTGCTTGCGCAGGAAGTGGCCGGGCACGGCGCCCAGGTTGGCCTTGGTGATCTCGAAGTAGTAGCCGAACACCCGGTTGTACTTGATCTTCAGGCTCTGGATGCCCGAGGCGGCACGCTCCTCCTCCTCCAGCTCCAACATCACCTGCTTGGCGTCCCGGGCCAGGCGGCGCACGGCGTCCAGCTCGGCGTCGACCCCCTCGCGGATGGCGCCCCCCTTCTCCAGGTCCAGGGGTGGGGCTTCGGCGAGGACCCGCTGAAGCTCGGAAAGCAGGGGCGTGCAAAGCGGCGTCTCCGCAGGCCAGAGGCCCAGCTCCGCCACCTCGTCCGCCCAGCCTTCGTCATGGATGCGGGCGGGCAGCTTCTGAAGCACAGCCAGGCCCTCGCGCAGCTGGGCCAGCTCCGGGGCCGTGGCGAGCCCCAGGGCCACGCGGCCCAGTAGGCGGTCCAGGTCCGGCACCTGGTCCAGGAGGCTCTGGATGGGCGTGCGGCGGCGGTCCTCCGTGAGCCAGGCCACCTGGGACCACCGGCGCTCCAGGGAGGCGCGGTCGCGCAGGGGCTGCTCCAGCCAGGCCTTCAGCAAGCGCGATCCCATCCGCGTGCGGCACTGGTCCAGCAGGGCCAGCAAGGAGCCCGCACGGCCGCCGTCCAGGCCGTTGGCCAGCACCTCCAGGTGCCGGGCGCTGGTGGCGTCCAGCAGGGGGCCCGCCGCGCCCAGTTCCAGCGACACGCCCTGGAGATGGGCGGGACGGCCCTTCTGCGTGGCCTCCACGTGATCGAGCAAGGCCGCCAGGGCGCCGAGCGCCGCCGGGTAGGGATCGAGCCCCACACCCTCCAGGTGCTGCCAGCCAAAAAAAGCCAGCACCTGCTGCTTCGCGCGGGAGGCCTCGAAGCGCCAGGCGGGAAGGCGCGTTCGGGCGGCCTCCAGGTCGGGAAGGTCCTCGGCGCCTTCTGCCAGGATCAGCTCCTGGGGCCCCAGGCGCTCCAGCGTGGCGCGGAGGGCCTCTTCGCCGTCGCCGGGAAGCACCCGCAGGGCACCGGAGGCCAGCTGCAGCAGGGCCAGGCCCCACGCACTGCCCGAGCGATGAAGGGCGCAGAGCCAGCGGGCGTCGTCGTCCAGCCAGGTGCCGGGCGTGATGATGCGCTTGATGGCGCGGGGCAGCAGGCCCTTCACCTCCTCGGCCTTGGCCGTGGGCTCGGCGATGGCCGCGGAGAAGCCCGCCGCCAGAAGCTTCGGGAGGTACGAGTCGAGGGCGAAGTGGGGCACGCCGCACATGGGGGTTTCCGATTCGGTGCCCTTGCCGCGCAGCGTCAACGCGATCTCCAGCACCGGCGCCGCCCGCACCGCGTCCTCGCCGAGGATCTCGTAGAAGTCCCCCATCCGCGTGAGCAGCACGGCGTCCCCCGCCTCGCGCTTGAGGGCGGCGATCTGCTGCATCATCGGCGTGGACATGGGCTTCCTGACCTGTAGGAAAAAAGGAATGAATTAAGCGGAGGGAAGCGGAGGGGCGGAGGAAAGCGGAGGAACCCTGGGGTTCAGCATGCGCTTGATGCCGCCGTCCTTCATGGGCCAGCGCCAGAAGTTGAGGAGGAATGCAAGCCGTTTGGAGGCGCAACGCAGATAGGTCAGCAACTGAGCCTCGTGGAAATCCGTGAGGTGCTCCACGGTCTTCAATTCCAGCACGATCTCGCCCTCGACCAGCAGGTCCATCCGGTAGGCCACGGGAATCTCCAGGTTTTCGTAGTGAATGCCGAGGGGAACCTGGCGTTCGACCTTGAGCCCAGCCTTCTCGAGTTCGTAGGCCAAGCAAGCCTCATAAGCGCTTTCGAGCAAGCCTGGACCCAAAGTTCGCTGACCTTTGATAGCACAGCCTAGGATCGCCTCCGTCAAACGCTCCTGCTCCAATCCTCCGCTCTCCTCCACC
Source organism: Geothrix sp. SG200 (assembly GCF_022808935.1). Classification (GTDB taxonomy): domain Bacteria; phylum Acidobacteriota; class Holophagae; order Holophagales; family Holophagaceae; genus Geothrix; species Geothrix alkalitolerans. Next base: position 280,562 of record NZ_JAKZFR010000001.1, on the reverse strand, counting down.
ACTCCGCTCCCCTCAGCTTCTTCCCCGATTCCTTTCACCTGAAATTCCATACGCTCGTGCTGTGACGAAACCCCGATCTTCCCACAGCCGCCGGGTTGCCGCGATGATGGGGCCATGGAACGGGTGGACTGCATCGTCATCGGCGCGGGGGTCGTGGGGCTGGCCCTGGCGCGCGAGCTGGCCCTCCGGGGCCGCGAGGTGGTGCTGCTGGAGGCTGAGGATCGCGTCGGCACCGGCATCAGCTCGCGCAACAGCGAGGTCATCCACGCGGGGATCTACTACCCGACGGATTCCCTCAAGGCCCGCCTCTGCGTGGCCGGGAACCGGGCCCTCTACGCCTACTGCGCCGCCCGCGGCGTCGAGCACCGCCGCTGCGGCAAGCTCATCGTCGCCACGGAGCCTGGCCAGGTGGACGCCCTGCGGGGGCTCCGGGCCAAGGCCGAGGCCAATGGGGTCCTGGACCTCCAATGGCTGGAGGCCGATGAGGCCCGCAGCCTGGAGCCGCGTCTCCGCTGCGCCGCGGCCCTGCTCTCCCCCAGCACGGGCATCGTGGACAGCCACGGCCTCATGCGGGCTCTGCGGGTGGACGCAGAAGCCGCGGGCGCGACCGTCGTGCTGAAGAGCCCCGTCCTCGGCGGCCTGGACACGCCGGAAGGCCTGCGGGTGGAGGTGGGCGGAGCCGAGCCCATGAGCCTCATCGCGGCGCGCGTCTTCAACTGCGCCGGCCTGGGCGCCCAAGCCGTGGCGAGCGGCTTCGCGGGCATCCGCCCAGGCAGTGTGCCGCCCCTGCACCTCTCGAAGGGCAGCTACTTCTCCCTCTCCGGCGCCGCACCCTTCTCGCGGCTGGTCTATCCCGTGCCCGATGGCAGCCACCTGGGCGTGCACCTCACGCTGGACCTGGCCGGGCAGGCCCGCTTCGGGCCCGACATGGAGTGGGTGGAACGCGAGAACTACGACGTCGACATCCGCCGGGCGGACGGCTTCTATGCCGAGGTCCGAAAGTACTGGCCGGGCCTCTCCGACGGCGCCCTCCAGCCCGCCTACGCGGGCATGCGGCCCAAGCTCCACGGCCCGGGCGAGCCCGCTCCCGACTTCGTCATCCAGCGGGAGGACATCCACGGGATTCCCGGCCTGGTGAACCTGTTCGGCATCGAATCTCCCGGCCTCACCGCCAGCCTGGCCCTGGCCGTGGAAGCGGCGGGCTAGGTCGTCGCCTCACGCCGAGGCCGGTGGGAAGCATCCGGTCCCAGGGCGCCGCCTCCGCCCGGTCGGCCGGGGGTCGGACCGGCTTCCACCCCGGAGCCACCATCAGCGCGGCTTTGATCAGTGCCACCGGCGCGGAGGCCGGGTTTTCTGAGACACCATGGGCCCGAGGGTCGATAATCCTGGGACCTGCCCATGACCGACTTCTTCCCGGATCCGCCCTCGCCCTCTTCCGTCCCCGGCGGAAACGGGGACGACTGGACCGCCGCCGCCCCGGAACCGGCCCAGGATGCGACCCGGCTCGAGCGGGCCGACGGGTCCTCCGGGAACTCTGGCGACCGCGGCCCCGGCCTGAGCCACGAGGAACTCCTGGCCCGTTTTCCGCTGCCCCGGGAGGGGCGCTATGAGGCCCTGGAGGTGGTCGCCGAGGGCGGCATGGGGGTGGTCTACCGGGCCTTCGACCGCCAGCTGCAGCGCACCGTGGCCATCAAGCTCCTCAAGCGGCTGGACCGGGAGGACACCGAGCGGTTCCTCCAGGAGGCGCGGGTCCAGGCCCAGCTGGAACATCCGAACATCTGCCACATCTTCGAGGTCGGCGAGGCGAAGGGCCACCCCTACCTCGTCATGCAGTTCGTGGATGGTCCGACCCTCCGGGAAGCCAACGAGGGCCTCGACCTGCGGGCCAAGGTGGAGGTCATCCTCCAGACCGCCGAGGCCCTGCACACCTGCCACCGCGCCGGCATCGTCCACCGCGACGTCAAACCCGGCAACGTGATGCTGCAGAAGACCGACAAGGGCCTGCACGCCTACCTCATGGACTTCGGCGTGGCGCGGGATCTGGACGCCATCTCGCACACTCGCACCCACGCCATCATGGGCACCCCGACGTACCTGAGCCCGGAGCAGGCGCTGGGCCGGGCCGACAAGGTGGACCGCCGCTCGGACGTCTACGCCCTCGGCACCCTCCTCTACGAGTGCGTTGCGGGAGTGCCCCCCTTCCGGGGCGCGACCCCGCTGGCCCTGCTGAGGAGCATCGCCGAAGACGAGCCCGTTCCGCCCGCCCGTCACGTTCCCGGGCTTCCGCGGGACCTCCAGACCATCATCCTCAAGGCCCTGGAGAAGGAACCCGAGCGCCGCTACGACTCGGCCCGCGCGTTCGGCGAGGACCTCCGCCGCTTCCTCGACGGCGATCCGATCCAGGCCCGGCGCCCCTCCCTCCTCTACCGCGCGGATCGGCTCTTCCGGCGGAACCGGCCGGCGGCGATCCTCCTGACCTGTTTCCTCCTGGCGGCGGTCTATGGCCTCTTCTTCGCCCTGAGGGCCCGCTCTCAGGCGCGCTTCGCCCAGCAGCTGACTCAGGAGGTGGAGCGTCTCAACAGCCGCATCTTCCAGGTGCGCAGCCTGCCCCGCCATCCCACGGGTCCGGAGCTTCTGGAGGTCCGCGCCGCCCTGGCGCGGCTTCAGGCGGAAACCGAGGCGCAGGGCCGCTGGGCCCAGGGACCTGCCCGCCTCGCCATCGGCCGCGGCCACCTCGCCCTGGGGGACCTGGAGCAGGCCCGCATCCAGCTCGAGGCGGCCAGGAAGGCCGTGCCCTGGGATCCGAACGCGGCCCAGGCCCTCGGCACCACCCTGGCGCGCCTCTACGTGGCGGAGCTCGAAGGCCTCCATGGCCAGGCCCTGGAGGAACGACGCCGGGACCTGGAGTCCACCCTGCGTGGTCCAGCTCTGACCCTTCTGCATGAGGCTCGGGGGCGCAGCCTGGAGGGATCCGCCTACGCCGAGGGCCTGCTCGCCCTCGTGGAGGGGCGCCACGACGAGGCCCTGCAGAAAGCGAAGGAGGCCCAGGCGCATCAGCCCTGGTTCCCGGAGCCCTGGCTGCTGGAGGCCGAAGTTCGCCAGGAGCTGGCCTTCGGCCTTCTCGCCAAGGGCCGGCGGGAGGACGCCCTGGCCCAGATCGGGGAAGAGGGCGTCGCGCTCACGGCGGCCCAGGACCGGGCCCGCAGCGCCCCCGAGCCCCTGGTGGAGGAAGCCCAGCGCCGCTTCGTCCTGCTGGGCCTGAAGGTGGACCAGGGCCAGGCCACCCCGGTGGATCGCGACTGGGCGCTCACTCCCGTCCGCGAAGCCCTGACGGTGGACCGCGACAACTGGCGGGCGCACAGCTACGGGACCGCCATCCACCGCCGCTGGGCCGCCTACCTGCTGAACCGCGGCGAGGACCCCAGCTCCGAACTCGATGCGGCCGCGGCGGATGCCGAGATGGCGCTCGCGCTCCGGCCAGCCGAGGCCGCCCTGTGGGTGAACTGGGCCACGGTCCTCCGCAACCGCGCCGAACGCGAGATGGCCCAGGGACGCGATCCGGAGCCGTTCCTGTCCAAGGCCGAGGCCGGCCTTCAGAAGGCGCTCGAACAGCCGCGCCTGCACGACTTCCTTCTGGACGCGCTTGGCAACATCCACGCCCTGCGGGGCGAGCGCCAGCTCCAGACCGGAATGGATCCGACCGCGGAAATCCGGGCCGCCGCCGACCGCCTGGAAGCCGCCTCCGCCATGCGCCCCTGGGTCGGCCACGACTACAGCGAGGGCGCGGCCTACCAGACCCTGGCCCAGTATCAGGCCTGGGCCGGCGCCGATCCCCGCGCCGCCCTCGAGGAGGCCCTGCGCTGCCACCGGAAGGGCCTGGCCCTCCAGCCTTCGTCGCGCCTCTCGCGCCTGGGCCTGGCGACCGCCCTCCTGGACCGGGCGGCCACAGACCTGACCCAGGGCCGGAACGCCACCGCAGACCTGGCCGAAGCCCGCCGGGAGATCGAGGCCGTCCTGGCCCGGGGGCCTGGCCAGCCGGACGCCCTGGCGGCCAGCGCCCGCGAGCGGCTGCTTTCGGCCCTCGCTGGCCGCGCCTCCGCGCTGGCCCGGGAGGCCCTGGCCCTCCAGAAACGCGCCGTGATGGCCACCCCCGGCAATCCGGTTCTCCAGATCGCCTGGGGGGCCCTGGCCCTCGACGCCACCCGGGAGCTGCGGCTGCCCCTGGATCCCGCTGCGGCCGCCGCCCTCCGCGCCGCCGCCCGGATGCGTCCCTGGGACGGCTGGGCCCAGCTGCTGGACGCGGAGCGGCTGAAGCGGGAGGGGCGCCCGGACGAGGCCAGGACCCAGGCGGCCAAGGCCCTCCAGCTGAATCCGACACTGAAGCGTGAGGCGGCGAGGCGGGGTCTGGCCTGATCCGGCGGTCCCGTTCAGGGGCCACCTCCGCCGCGAACCAGTCCAGGCCATCCTCCAGGCGTCGGCGCGCCCCCCGGAAGTGCCGATACTGGGCGAGCCAGCCAGAGATCGCCCTGAGGGGCCCGGGCAGGTGTTCGGAGACGACCGGCAGGTTCGTGGGGGAGGGTTCGGCCAGGGCCTGGACAGGCGGGTGGGCTCCACCCGGGCCGTTCAGGTCGTGCCCTGGGGTTCAGAGGTTCGTACGATTTTTGGAAGAAAATTTTAGTGCAATCAGATCATATTTGTATCACCATGGAACCCGAGGTGGTCCATGTCCCTCCTTCCCTTCACCCAGAAAGCCAACGACGCCCTGGTGGCCGCCCGAGAGCGGGCCGTGGCGGACCAGCACCCGGAGATGGTGCCCCAGCACCTGCTCCTGGCCCTGCTGGCCCCCGAGGCCGGGCTGCGCCCGCTGCTCGAGCGGGCCGGGCTGGCGCCCGAGGCCCTCCAGGGGCTGACCGCCGCCGCCGAAGAGCTCGTTTCGAAGCTGCCTCGGGCCGTGGGCGGCGCCGAACCCCAGGTGGGCCCCGCCTTCCGCCACTTCCTCGAAGTCGCCAGCGACACGGGCCGCGGGCTCGGCGACCGCTTCCTGGCCACGGACGCCCTGCTGCTGGCCCTCAGCAACGCCCACACGGACGCCAAGAAGGTGCTGGAGCGCTTCGGATTGGACCGGAAGACGCTGGAGGCCGCCATCCGCGAGACCCGCAAGGGCTCGAGGGTGGAGGACGAAAAGGCCGAGGAGAAGTTCGCCAGCCTGGAGAAGTACGCCAAGGACTACACGGCCCTGGCCGAGGCCGGCAAGCTCGATCCGGTCATCGGCCGCGACGAGGAGATCCGCCGCGTCCTGCAGGTGCTCTCCCGGCGCACCAAGAACAACCCCGTGCTCATCGGAGAGCCCGGCGTGGGCAAGACCGCCATCGTGGAGGGCCTGGCCCAGCGCATCCACAAGCGCGACGTGCCCGAGAGCCTGAAGGGCCTGCGGGTCATGGGCCTGGACATGGGCTCGCTGGTGGCGGGCACCCAGTACCGGGGCCAGTTCGAGGAGCGCCTCAAGGGCGTCATCGAGGAAGTGGAGAAGGCCGAGGGCCAGATCGTCCTCTTCATCGACGAGCTGCACCTGCTGGTGGGCGCAGGGGCGGTATCGGGCGGCATGGACGCCGCCAACCTGCTGAAGCCCGCCCTGGCCCGGGGCGAGCTGCGCTGCATCGGCGCCACCACCCTGGACGAGTACCGCAAGCACATCGAGAAGGACGCCGCCCTGGAGCGCCGCTTCCAGCCGGTGCTCGTGGACGAGCCCTCGGTGGAGGACGCCATCTCCATCCTGCGCGGCCTGAAGGAGCGCTACGAGCTGCACCACGGCGTGCGCATCCAGGACGCGGCCCTGGTGGCCGCCGCCCACCTCAGCCAGCGCTACATCTCCGACCGCTTCCTGCCCGACAAGGCCGTGGACCTCATGGACGAGGCCGCCAGCGCCGTGCGCATGCAGATCGACAGCCGCCCCACGGAAATCGATGTCCGCGAGCGCCGCGAAATGCAGCTGCAGCTCGAGCGGCACTCCCTGACGAAGGAGAAGGATGCGGCCAGCCGCGCGCGGCTGGCCGAGCTGGACAAGGAGCTGGCCGAGCTGAACGAGGAGCTGAGCAAGCTCCGGGCCCAGTGGGAGAACGAGAAGAAGGTCATCGAGGACACGCGCGCGCTGCAGAAGAAGCTGGACGACCTGCGCATCGAGCTGGACCAGGCCAAGACCAAGGGCGAGTACGAGCGGGCCTCGCGGCTCGAGTACGGCGAGATCCCGGCCCTGGAGAAGCAGATCGCGCTCAGCTCGCCCCGGGAGAGCGCCATGCTGCGCCTGGAGGTGGGCGAGCCCGACGTGGCCGCCATCGTGAGCCGCTGGACCGGCATCCCCGTGAGCCGCATTCTCGAGGGCGAGGTGGAGAAGCTCCTGAAGATGGAGGCCCGCCTCCAGGAGCGCGTGGTGGGCCAGGATCCCGCCTTGACGGCCATCTCAGACGCCCTGCGGCGGAACCGCGCCGGCCTGGGCGACCCCAAACGGCCCATCGGCAGCTTTCTCTTCCTCGGCCCCACGGGCGTGGGCAAGACGGAAGTGGCCCGGGCCCTGGCGGAGTTCCTCTTCGACGACGAGAACGCCCTGGTGCGCATCGACATGAGCGAGTTCACCCACGAGGCCGACGCCACCCGGCTCATCGGCGCGGCGCCGGGCTATGTGGGCTACGAGGAGGGGGGCCGCCTCACGGAGGCCATCCGCCGCCGCCCCTACGCGGTGATCCTCCTCGATGAGATGGAGAAGGCCCACCCGCGCACCTTCGACCTCTTCCTCCAGGTGCTGGAGGACGGCCGCCTCACGGACGGCCAGGGCCGCACGGTGAACTTCCGCAACACGGTGGTGCTCATGACCACCAACCTGGGCAGCCAGGCCATCTTCGACGCCGGCGGCGACGCCACCAAGGCCGACGCGGCGGTCAAGGCCGCCCTCCACGGCCACTTCCGGCCCGAGTTCCTGAACCGACTGGACGAGGTGGTGATCTTCCGGTCCCTGGATCAGGCCGACATGAAGGCCGTGGCCCGCATCCAGCTCAGGCGCGTGGAGGCGCTGCTGAAGGAGCAGCGGCTGGACCTGGAGGTGCCGGAAGAAGCGCTGGACTGGCTGGCGACGGAGGGCTTCGACCCCCACTACGGCGCCCGCCCGCTCAAGCGGCTCATCCAGCAGTCTGTCGTCAACCCGCTGTCCCGCCTCATCCTCCAGGGCCAGCTCCAGCCCGGCGGCCGGGCCCTGCTCTCAGTCCGCGACGGCCAGCTCCTGGTGGAGGGCGAGGCCGTCCAGTAGGCGCCCTCGCCCGGCAGCCTTCACCCCGCGCTGCGCTTGGGTTCAGGGGAGATGCGGGCAGAAAACGCCGCATCCGTGCGAAACTTGCCCCAGGCTTGGCCCCACCCGATGAGGCCCAGGTACACGGAGCCCGCGTGCCTCTCACCCCTCCCATCCCCATCTTGATCGTGGACGACGAGGCCGATCTCCGGAACCTCCTGGTGGAGGCCCTGGTGGACCACGGCTATGACGCGACCGGCGCCGAGGATGGCGCCCGGGCGCTGGAGCAGGTCCGCCAGAAGCATTTCCCGGTCATCTTCACCGACCTCAACATGCCGGGCGGACTGTCGGGCCTGGAGCTGCTGCGGGCCATCCACGAGGAGGACCCGCGCAGCCTCGGCATCCTGATGACGGGCTACGCGACCACGGAATCGGCCATCCAGGCCCTCAAGCGCGGGGCCTACGATTTCATCCAGAAGCCCTTCAAGCTGGTGGAGATCGAAGCCAGCCTGGGGCGCGCCCTGGAGCACTACCGGCTGCTGCGGGAGAACGAGGAGTACCAGCAGAACCTCGAGCGCATGGTGGAGGCCCGCACCCAGGAGATCCTGGGCCTGAAGAACGACATCGAGCGGCTCTTCGAAGGCTTCGTGAATGCCTCCGTGACCGCCATCGAGGCGCGCGATCCCAGCACCTCCGGCCACTCCAGCCGCGTGGCCGAGCTCACCGTGGGCCTGGCGGAGGCCGTGAACGGTACGCCCAACGGCCCCTACGGCCAGGTCCACTTCACGCCGGTCCAGATCCGCGAGCTCCGCTACGCCAGCCTGCTCCACGACTTCGGGAAGGTCGGCGTCCGCGAGCAGGTGCTGGTGAAGGCCAAGAAGCTGCCCCACGAGCGCCTGGAGAGCCTCTATCAGCGCCTCCACCAGCGTTCCGTCGAGTCGTTGCGGGATCGGGTCCTCGAGGCCTGGGGCCAGGGGCAAACCCTCGATGAGATCCAGCTCGAGGACCTGCTCCGCCGCCAGGAGGAGGAGACCCGGCGCATCATGGACCTGGTGCGGCGGAGCAACGAGCCCACGGTGCTGCCCCAGGAAGTGGCCCAGGAGCTGGACCGGCTGGAGGACCTCACCTACCAGCACTGGAGCGGGGATCGCCGGGTCCTCTTCGAACCCGACGACCTGGACCTGCTGCGGATCCCCAAGGGAAGCCTCTCCACCGAGGAGCGGGAGGAGATCGAGAGCCATGTCACCCACACCTACCGCTTTCTCACCCAGATCCCATGGACGAACGAGCTGGCCGGTGTGCCCGACATCGCCTACGCCCACCACGAGCGCCTGAACGGGCGCGGGTACCCGAGGCGCCTGACGGCACCGGATATCCCGGTGCAGAGCCGGCTCATGGCCGTGACCGACGTATACGACGCCCTCACCGCGGCCGACCGCCCCTACAAGGCCGCCGTGAGCCTGGAGCGCAGCCTGGAGATCCTGGACCAGGAGGCCAGGGCGAACCTGCTGGATGCCGAGGCGCTGCGCATCTTCATCGGGGCCCGGATCTACGAACGCACCATGGTGCAGGGGAGAACGGCCGTCTCATGACCGACGCCGACCCTCAAGGCCGACCCTCAAGGTAAGGTGGGGGAATGACCAGCCCGCAGCAGCTTCTCTGGACCGGCTTCCGAGGTCTCGACACCGCGGAGGTGGACCTTCCGTTCGCCCCAGGGGGGATCATCCTCTTCGGACGGAACCTGGACCCGGACCCCGGGGCGGGCCCCGCCCGCTGCCGGGCCCTCATCGATGGCCTCCAGGGCCGCTACGGACAGGACCTGCCGCTGGCCGTGGCCCTGGATCAGGAGGGCGGGCCCGTGAGCCGCCTGCGCCCCTGGGTGGGAGCCACCCCGCCCTTGCGGCTGATCTGGACCAGCGGCGGCGCAGAGGCCTGCGAGGCCTGGGGCCGCCTCTGGGGCGAGGGCCTCCGCCTGCTGGGCTTCAACGTGGACTTCGCGCCCGTGGTGGACCTCTGGGACGGCCACCCGGACGCAGGCATCGGCGACCGGGCCGCCAGCGGGGAGCCTTCCGAGGTCGCCGCCGCCGCCGGGGCCTTCCTCCACGGCCTGGAATCCACCGGTGTCCGGGGCTGCCTGAAGCACTTCCCCGGCCTGGGCGGCACGATCCTGGACAGCCACAAGGGCCTGCCCGGCCTGGAGGAGGCCGCCCAGGTGGATCGCAACGCCGCGGCCTTCCTCCCCCTCGCCCACGCGGACCGGCTGGTGATGGTCGCCCACCTCCGCACCCCCGCCTCGACCCCCCTGCCCGCCAGCCTGCACCGCGGCTCCGTGGCCGCCAACCCCTGGGGCATCCAGGGGCGGTTCCTCCCGGACGACCTGGAGATGGGCGGCTGCGCGGACTGGAGCTGGGACGACCGGGTGCGCTTGTCGCTGGAGGCCGGCCACCAGTGGCTGCTGGTCTGCCAGAGCCCCGAGGGCTGGGCCGCCTGCGCGGAGGCCGCGGACCGCCTTCCCGAGTCCCTGTGGGCCGCCCCTGTCCAAGCCGCCCGGGCCATGCGGCGCCACCTGCCCCCCGCCCCGCCCTTCGGGGCCGCGGCCTGGGACGGCTGGCTCAAGCGGCTCCGGAGCGCGGCCGAAAGGATCTGATGAGCGCCCGCGTCCTCATCGTCGACGACAACGCCATGATCCGGAACGAGATCAAGGCGGTGCTCATGCGCGATGGAGGCTTCACGCACTTCCTGGAGGCCGCGGACGGCCTCACGGCCTTCAAGACCATCATGGAGACGCCCCCGGACCTGGTGCTCTGCGACCTGGTGATGCCGGGCTTCGACGGCCTGAAGTTCCTCGGCCTCAAGGCCAGCCGCAAGGAGCTGGAGCAGATCCCCGTGATCATGCTCACCGCCGAGGACGACCTGGACCGCAAGGCCGAGATCCTGGCTCGGGGAGCTTCCGACTACGTCACCAAGCCCTTCCACGAGAAAGAGCTCCTGGCCAGGGTCCGCATCCACACCAAGCTCAAGCGCCTCCAGGACGAGCTCCGGGAGATGAATGCCCGCCTCGAAGGGCTGTCCGTCACCGACGCCCTCACGGGCCTGGCGAACCGGCGCCTCCTGTACTCCCGGCTGGAGGAGGAAGTGCGGCGCGCCCGGCGCACCAGGGTGCCGATCTCCGTCGTGATGATCGACATCGACCACTTCAAGAACGTGAACGACACCTACGGCCACGCCATGGGCGACCTAGTGCTGCGCAACATCGGGGCCCTGCTGAACGCGTCCATCCGGGCCACGGACCTGGCCGCGCGCTACGGGGGGGAGGAACTCACGCTGGTGCTTCCCTACACCGACGGCGCCGCGGCCTTCCAGGTGGCCGAGGGCCTGCGGGTGAAGATCGCCAACCAGGTTCACACCCTGGGCGGCACCGCCATCCAGAAGACCGTCAGCCTCGGCGTATCCTCCCGCGACGGCCAGGCCGAGATGCCTGGGGCAGAGGAGCTGCTGAGGCTGGCCGACGAGGCCCTCTACCGCGCCAAGCAGGGCGGCAGAAACCGGGTGGAACGGGCGGAGTAGGCGCCAGCCCTCAGCCCTCAGCCTTCAGTCTTCAGGAAATGATTCCTGATGCGCCGCCCAGCGGCGCATTGATGGTTAAGTTAGGCGCCGACCCAGCCGACGGGCCCAAAGGCAAACAAGAATGCGGCCCAGGAGGCCGCATCCTTTTCTCACTGAAGACTGAAGGCTCAGGACTGAGGACTGGAACCCTATTTCGCCGCCTTCCGCAGCGCCTCGATCTTGTCCGTGTTCTCCCAGCTGAACTCCGGGCGGCCGAAGTGGCCGTAGGCGGACGTCGCCCGGTAGATGGGCTTGCGGAGATCCAGGGCTTCGATCATGGCCTTGGGGGTGCAGCTGAAGACCTCGCGCACGGCGCGGACGATGGCCTCGTCCGACACCTGGCCGGTGCCGAAGGTGTCCACGGCGATGGAGACGGGCTCGGCCACGCCGATGGCGTAGGCCAGCTGGATCTCGCAGCGGTCCGCCAGGCCGGCGGCCACGATGTTCTTGGCGATGTAGCGGCCCATGTAGGCCGCGCTGCGATCCACCTTGCTGGGGTCCTTGCCCGAGAAGGCGCCGCCGCCGTGGTGGCCGCTGCCGCCGTAGGTGTCCACGATGATCTTGCGCCCAGTGAGGCCCGTGTCGCCCATGGGCCCGCCCACCACGAAACGGCCGGTGGGGTTCACGTGGAAGATGGTCTGCGCGTCCAGCAGGTCCTGGGGCAGGGCAGCCTTGATGACATCCTGGACCACTGCGTCGCGGATGCTGTTCTGGGTGATGTGCTCGTCGTGCTGGGTGGAGATGACGACGGTGTGGATGCGCTTGACCTGGTCCCCGTCGTACTCCACGGTCACCTGGGACTTGCCGTCGGGGCGCAGCCAGGGCAGCTCGCCGTTCTTGCGCACCTCCGCCAGCTTCCGGGTGAGCGAATGGGCGAAGTGCACGGGCGCGGGCATCAGCTCCGGCGTCTCCCGGCAGGCGTAGCCGAACATCAGGCCCTGGTCGCCGGCGCCGCCGGTGTCCACGCCCATGGCGATGTCGGGGCTCTGCTGGTCGATGGTGACCATCACGGCGCAGGTGGCGTAGTCGAAGCCCTTGATGTGGTGGTCGTAGCCGATGTCCTTCACCACGTCGCGCACCAGCGCGGCGACGGGGATGTAGGTCTCGGTGGTGATCTCGCCGGCCACCAGCACGAGCCCGGTGGTCAGGAGTGTCTCGCAGGCCACGCGGCTGCGAGGATCGTCCTTGAGGGCCGCGTCCAGCACGGCGTCGGAGATCTGGTCCGCCATCTTGTCGGGATGGCCTTCGGTGACGCTTTCGGATGTGAAGAGATGACGCCCCTGGGCGGCCATGCCTGACTCCTGGGAACTCCTCCGGACGATCTCGGAGGAAACGGAAAGTATATCGTGGGACCTCAGGTTCATACACCTTTCGGATGACGCGGGAAACCTTGCCATGCCCTAACCTGTGGGATTAAGGTGGGATGTTTCCATCCCCGCAGCGATTGCCCCCAAGCCCCCTCAGTGGAGGAACCCATGATTCTCTTCCGTCGTCCGGCGCTGGCCCTCACGCTGATGGCCGCGTCCATCCTGATGGTGTCCACCGCATGCAAGCGCGAGGATCCGCAGATCCGGGAACTGACCCAGAAGGCCGCTGAGGCCGACAAGGCCAGCCAGCAGGCCAACCAGGCCAGCGCGGAGCAGCAGAAGAAGCTGGCCCAGGCCGGCGTGAACGACATCCGGCCCAATGCCGAGACCCTCCAGCTCACCGACGAACAGAAGAAGGCCCTGGAAGAGCGCATCAAGAACGAGAAGAACAGCTCCTACCAGGCCCTCCTCCAGGAAGTGCTCGACAAGGACAAGGAGATCAAGGACCTCAACTCGAAGATCGCCAAGCTGAAGGCCGACCTGCCCAAGCCTGACATCGCCCGTCCCAACGACAGCCACTACGGCATGGCCATGCGCTTCCTCAAGAAGAAGGGCGTGTCCGAGGCCGAGGCCAAGAGGCTGGTGAGCCGCGTGGCCATCATGGAGAAGCTGGCCCCCGGCTTCGAGGTCTACCACTTCTACGCCAACGGCACCTACGGCACCTGGGTCTCCCAGGGCAAGGCGAAGATCACCCCCAACGACCTGATGCGCCAGGAGCGGGAGAAGATCGAGGGCGAGCGCGACGAGGCCGTGGCCCAGAACGAGAAGCTGCAGGAAGAGGTCACAGACCTCGAGACCCAGAAGCAGAAGATCACCGAGGAGATCGCCACGCTCCAGACCGAGCGCGCCAACCTGATCGACGAGCGCACCAAGCTGCAGGCCGACAACGCCTCCCAGCTCGCCAGCCTGAACTCCATCCACTACGTCGTCGGCAACCGCGACACCCTGAAGGCCGAGGGCGTCATCGAGATCCCCGTCTTCGCCAAGGACCGGGCCGGCAAGAACTGGCGCGACGAGGTCTTCACCCAGAGCCTCGACCTCCGCTCCGGCAAGACCATCACCATCAAGGCTTCCGAGGTGGGCCTGAAGAAGATCGGCAAGGTGAACGTGGTGCCGGGCTCCTACCTGAAGGACGAGCACTACAAGCTCACCATCAGCCCCGACAAGCAGACCGCCACCGTGGAGCTCATCACGGTGAGCCGCTTCAAGAACGACAAGGTCGTCTTCGCCGTCACGGACTGACCTACCCGAAGTCAACAAGGGGCCCCAACCGGGGCCCCTTGTTTTTGTGTGGCAATTCCACGCCGGGCCGCCTATCGTCATCAAACCAATCCAGGACCGATTCCACTTCAACCCCACCCATGAGGTGACGCGATGCTTTCACGCTTGAATCAGGCGCTCCTCGGAGCTTCCCTGCTGACGCTTCTGGCCTGCAGCAGCGGCGGGGACTCCAAGGCCCCCACGATCGTCACGGGCCCGGGCTACATGCCCAGCACCACCACGCCGGTCTTTGATCCGGCCAACGCGAACGTGCCCCTGCCGAACGTCCTGGCCACGGCCACGGCCGCGGACCCCCTGACGGGCCGGGCCCCGAACAAGCCCATGACGCCCCCCGAGGCCCTGGCCTACGTGAACCTCCATGAGATGGGCGGCACCAACGCCGTCTCCGGCCTGAACGCCCCGATCTACATCCAGTTCAACGCCGCCGTCGACGCCACCACCGTCACCGCCGCCAACGTCAAGGTCTTCCAGATCACGCCCGATGCCGCCGGCACCGAGAACAACCCCCTGGGCTTCGCGGACGTCTCCGGCCTGTTCACCTACCAGTACGCCGCTGGTGGTACCGACCTCTTCCTGTTCCCCAACTTCCCCCTGCTGCCTGGCACCCGCTACCTCTACGTGGTCACCAACCGCGTGAAGGACACCGCGGGCAAGCCGATTTCCGCCTCCCCCTACTTCGAGGCCCTCAAGTCCACCACCCCGCTCACCGGCTCCTTTGCCGCGCTCGAGCCCGTCCGGGCCAACGTCACCAGCGGCTCCACCATCGTCTTCTCCGGCTACGCCAAGGTGATGAACGACCTCATCACCGCCTCGGCGACCACCACCGTCGCCCAGCGATCCGACATCACGGTGATGGGCCGGTTCATCACCACGGGCGCCGGCTACATCGTGCCCAACCCCCTCGCCCCCAATACCCGCATCCCCGTGGAGACCGCCCTGCGCTCCTTCGCGGCCGGCGCCACCCTGGGCGGCCTGCCGGGCAAGACCTGGTCGAACGCCGTCAGCGTGACGGCCGTCTTCGACCGTGGCGGCACGAACCCCAGCCCTGACGCCTACTGGAGCGCCGTCATGGGCACCGCCACCGCGGCCCCCGCCAGCGTGGGCACGGTCATTCTCGGCACCATCAACAGCGGCGAGCTGTCCGTGGATCCCGTCGTCGTGGCCACCAACGCCTCCGTGGCCGGCGGCGACCTCACGGGCGTCACCGGCGCCTACAATCCGGCGGCAGGCGTGGTCCAGCCCTACCGCACGAGCGGTGCCCTCACCAGCTACTACCACGTGCCCCGCGCCATCCCCTTCGTCTACATCGCCCCGGCCGCAGGCTCCAACTGGCCCCTGGTGATCTACCAGCACGGCATCACCAGCCAGAAGGAGACGGTCATCGCCCTGGCTCCGACGCTCAGCGCCGTCGGCCGCGCCGTGGTGGCCATCGACCTGCCCCTGCACGGGGCCCTGGCCGTCCCGGCCCACCAGGTCGCCCCCGGGGACTCCGCCACGGTGAAGGCCCAGAAGTCCGCGGCCTGGGGCCAGGACTTCATGGCCATCGGCGCCCCGCTGGCCACCCGCTCCAACATTCAGCAGGCCGCGTTCAACCTGAACCGCCTGGAGCTCACCGTGGCCGCCGGCGGCTTCGCCGCCCTGCCCGCGCCGCCATCCGCCGCCGGCATCACCTTCGTCGGCCACAGCCTCGGCTCCATCGTCGGGACCTACTACCTGGCCGGGAACACCACCCTCGCCAGCACCGGCGCCCCCTACACGCAGGCCACGCTGGATGCGGACATGAAGGGCTACCTCAGCGTGCCCGGCGGCCGCACGGCCTACCTCATCCAGAACAGCCCCGCCTTCGGCCCCTCCGTGGATGCCGGCCTGGCGGCCGTGGGCATCGCCAAGAACTCGCCCACCTACCACCAGTTCTTCCTGGTGACCCAGACCATCGTGGATCCGGCGGATCCCGCCACCATGACCACGCCGCTGGCCGCGGGCCTGCCCAGCCGCCTCTCCAACCGCGTCTGCATCCAGGAATCCGTGGGTGACCAGGTCATCAGCAACCCCTACACCCGCTACCTGGGGAACGCCCTCGGCGGACGCGAGGTCCTCGGGTCCGTCGGCGCCGCGGTGGCCCCGGGCTTCAAGCAGCTGGCCTACACCGCTGGCGGAACCCCCAACCACGCCGCGGGCGTCCCGGCCCAGTTCATGTTCACGATCACCGGCGGCGCCCTCGCCCCGAAGGTGGCCAACGCCGCCATCACCGCCGCGGACACGGCCCCGACCCAGGGCTACTTCCAGTTCGACCAGACCGGCATCGGCCACAGCTCCCTGCTGGATCCCTCGAACCTGACCAACCTCATGCTCATCCAGAAGCAGATGCGCTACTTCCTGGGCATGACCGGCGTCAACCTCGTGGTGGATCCCACCCAGGGCGGCGCTGCCCTGCCCGTGGCCCCGCCCGCCTTCCCCGGCGTGCAGGTGCCCGCGCAGTACACCATCCTCGGCCACTGATCCCAGGGCCGCATCCAGGAGAGGCGGGGCTTCGGCCCCGCCTCTCCGTGTCTACCCTTCCAGCTCCGGGAAGGCCGCGAGCAGCTGCTGCCGCGCCTCCAGCAGCTCCGGCGCGGCGGGATCCCGGCGACGGCGGAAGCCCTGGATGGCCTGAAGGTCCTCGCCGGCGCGCTCGAGGGCCGGGAGGCCCAGGAGCACCACCAACAGGGCCAGGGGCGGGACCAGGGCGACGGGCCAACCCCATAGGCTGCCGGCCAAGCCGCCGAGAGCCACGGCCCAGAGAGGGTGCAGGAGGAGTCCCGCCAGCAGCTTCAGGGTGGCCGCCTGGTCGCCCTCGTCGGTGAACCGGCCCGCCACCCAGCCCACCAGGCGGTAGGAAGGCCAGAACAGCAGCGCCGGTGGAAGCAGCAGGGCCGCCAGCCCCAGCCGCAGGACGGCACCCGGCAGCCAGCGCCGGACCTCCGCACCCGGATAGGGATGCCCCACCTGATCGGGCCGGACCCCCTTGGCCCGGAGCCAGGCCTGGGCCCCGTGGACCCGGGCCTCCAGGGCAGCCAGGTCCTCCTCCGGCAGTGCGGCGAGGTGCGGCACCAGGGTCCGCACCCGGCGGCGCAGGACCTCCAGGTCCACGCGGCTGCCGGGCGCGTCCGTCAGGAGCCAGGCCACCTCCTGGGCCAGGGCCAGCACCCGCACCTCCTCATCATGGAGGGTGAGGGGCTTGAGGGCGGCCCGGATGCGGGCGGTCAGCTCCGCCACGGCCTCCGGGTTGGCCCCTCGCGGCGCAAGATCCCGCCAGGCCACGGGCTCGCCCACCCGCAGGAGGACGCTGTGGCGGAAGGTGGCACGGTCCCCGTAGACCAGGCCCGCGGGCACCAGGGCCACCGGCACGGGACTGGACAGGGCCATCCGGGCGGCGCCGGTCTTGAGGGGGGCCAGGTCCGCTTCCGAGTGGCTCACGCCCTCAGGGAACATGGCCACGGAGCCGCCTTCGGCCAGCACGTCGTGGACCTTCCGAAAGCACTGCTGGATGGTCTCCGGCGTGGCGCCGCCGTCCTTGGGCCGGGTTACGGGGATGGCCCGGAAGGCCGCAAGGAAAGGTCGCAGGGGCGCGAGCTTCCACAGCGTGGCCTTGGCCAGCCAACCCGCCCGGCGCTCCAGGAGGGCCCCCGCTGCCAGGGGATCCAGCAGGCCGTTGGGATGGTTCAGGAGGATCAGGCAGGGGCCCTGCGGCAGGTCCGGACCCTCCCGGCGAAGGGCGCGGAACCAGATCCGCCCCAGCAGCCGCGCGACCCGGCTGGCCGCCATGTCAGGCCTTCGCCGGGCGGTGCCGGGCCCACCAGAGGAACGCACCGCTGAGAACGATGGCCGGCAGGACAAGGGTGAGCGCCTGGGCCAGGGCATCGCCGCCGGACCGCCCGGCGGCGTGAAGCGCATCCGCCCGGCGACCCACCAGCTCGGGACTGATGGCGTCCCCCAGCAGGTGGATGAGGAGCACGTTCACCGCCACCCCCGTGGCCCGGATGCTGGCGGGCAGGCTGCTGACCGTGAGGGCGTTGACCGGGCTGGTGTTCACGAAGAGCAGGAACATGCCCGCGAAGAACAGGGCATAGGCCGTCCCCAGGTGGCCGGTGGCCAGAGCCCAGGCCACCACCGGCGCCGAGGCCACCAGGGTGAGGCCCGAGATCCCGGCCCCGGCATCGGGCCAGCGCTTCTGCCAGCGGTCCGTGAGCCAGCCGCCCAGGAAGGTCCCCAGGATGCCCGTCACCACCGCCAGCGCCCCGAAGACGAGGCCCGCCCGGGCGGTGGACACGCCAAACCGGCGCTGGACCAGCGTCGGCCCCCAGGTGCTGAGGCCTCCCATGGCGAAGGTGTAGGCCACGTAGCTGGCGGTGCAGGCCAGCCAGATCCGATTCCGGAAGACGTGGCCCAGGCGCCGCAGATAAGGCTCCCCGGCCTCCTGGTCCCCGCCTTCATCCATGGCCCCCCGCACGGGATCCAACTGGAAGGCCATCCAGAGGGCGAGAAGCAGGCCCGGCAGACCCGCCACCAGGAAGGCGGCCCGCCAGCCCCAGGCCCCTGCCACCAGGCCGCCCAGCCCATAGCCGAAGGCACTGCCCACGGGAATGGCCAGGTAGAACCAGGTGAAGGTCCGGGCCCGGTCCGATTCGTGGAAGCCGTCCGCCAGCATGGCCGGGCCCAGGCTGGCATAGGCGGCCTCACCCACCCCCACGAGGGAGCGCGTCACCAGCAGAGCCGGGTAGCTGTGGACGAAGGCCGCGCCCACGGTGGCCAGGCTCCAGAGCGCGACGCCCCCGGCCACGAGGCGGGGGCGGTGGAACCGGTCGGCCAGATAGCCGAAGAGCGGCGCGGCGCACATGTACACCGCGATGAAAACGAAGGTCAGCCGTCCGAGCTGGGCGTCGGACAGGTGCAGTTCCCGGCCGAGGGGCTCGAGGATCGCCGCCACGACGTACCGGTCCAGGTAGTTCACCAGGTTGATGCCGGTGAGCAGCAGGAGCAGCCGTCGGGCGGCGGTCATCTCGTGGCGCGGCGGGTCAGGCTACTTCTTGGGGGCCGCGGGCTTGGCGGCGGGCTTGGGCGCGGGCGCCGCGGGCTTGGCCGCGGGGGCGGCGGCAGTCTCGCTGGCGTCCAGCCGCTTGGCCACCTCGGCAGTAAAGCCCCTCATCCACTCCTGGTCGGCCCAGGAGAGGACCTGCACGGCCTGATCCGAGAAGACCATCTGGAGCTTCTGCTCCTTGGCCAGCTGCTCGACGATGGGGCCCGCCAGCTTGGTGATGGCCTCGCCCACCTTCTTCTCCACGCGCTGGTACTCCTGCTGGCTGTCCTCCTGCATCTTCTTGGCCTCGAACTCCAGGTCCCGGTACTTCTTGGCCAGGGCCTCCTTCTTGTCGGGGTCGATGCTCGGCGAGTTCAGCTGCTGCTGCAGGGTCTGCAGCTCCTGGCCCTTGGCCTGGAGCTTCTCCTGGAGGTTCTTCCCGGTGATCTCCAGCTCAGAGAAGATGGCGCCGGCCTTCTTGGAGATGCGGACCAGCTGGTTGATGCTGAAGAAGGCGAAGCGGGGAGCCTCCTGGGCCGCGGCGGGCGCGGCGAGGGCGGCGGACAGGCACAGGGCGGCCACGGACGGGGCGAGCAGGCGCATGGGGGATCTCCAGGGCGAAAGAGCCATTGTAGCGTGGGACGGGGCCCCTCGCAGGAATCAGAAGGTGGTGCCGATGGAGAACTGGAAGTCGTTCCGGCCCTCCGTATCGAAGGGATACGGATTCAGCTTCCGGGACCAGATCAGGCGCAGCGGGGCCGGGCTGATGGGCAGGAAGAACCGGAACTCCAGGCCCGCCGAGCGCAGCAGGGTCGGATTGGTGTAGGAGTACTCGTTGTTGCGGAGGTCCTTGTAGGTCACCGTGTCCTTGCTGAAGACCTTCGTGCCGCTGCCCCAGGCGTTGCCCGCGTCGTAGAAGAAGACGAGTCGGAACTGGTCGGCGATCTTGAACTGGTACTCGAAGTTCGCGATGAACTGCTTGTTGCCGCCCACCACCACGGGCTGGCCGTAGTTGTCCAGGAGGACGCTGCCCACCTGGCCGTAACGGTAGCCGCGGATGCTGTTCTCGCCGCCGGGCCGGTAGAGGTCGTAGAGCGGGAGATCGTCGCTGCCCATGTTCTGGAGGTAGCCGTAGCTGAGGTTGGCGGCGAAGATGTGGCGGTCGCCGATATTGGCGAATTTGGCGAAATCCCAGGTGGCGCGCAGGAAGGGCTTGTCGCCCCCGAACTGCCAGCCGCCGTATTCCAGGCCAAAGGACACCCGGGTGCCCTGGGTGGGCTTGAACTGGTGGTTCACCGTGCTGTAGGACAGGCTCTGGCTGAAGGTGGACGTCAGCTGGTTGCCCATGTCCCGGAAGTAGTAGTTCCGACCGCCCTCGATGCGGATGAGCCGGAAGCTGTAGCCCATGGAGTAGGTGGTGAAGAAGGCCCAGGGCTGGTTGGGGAACCAGTTGCTCAGGCGGGCGCCCACGGACACGCCGAGGCTGCGGGTGAACTGCTTGTAGGCGTTGGCGATGCCCACGCGGGAGGCGTCGTAGTCCGCGGACCCGTTCGACACCGAGGTCGAGAACGAGTACGGCAGGTCGAAGACGAAGGGCTCCGTGAAGCCCACCGAGATGTTCTTCGAGAACTTGCCGCCGTTGTAGCTGACGGACAGGGTCTCGCCGCCGCCGCCGAGGTTGCGGGTGGAGAAGCTCACGCCCAGGGAGAAGCCGAACAGCGACCCGTAGCCGCCCTGGAAGAGCAGTTCGTTGACGCCGGCCTCCTCGCCGCGGATCACCACGTCCACCTGGGGCTTGTCCGGCACCAGGTCCACCTTGGGCTCGGAGTTCTTCACGTCGAAGAAGCTCAGCTGGCTGATGCCCAGCAGAGAATCCTTGAAGAAGTCCGTGCGGAAGAGGTCTCCCTCCTTCAGCATCATGCTGCGGCGGAGCACCTTGTCCTTGGTGGTGAGGTTGCCTTCGAACTCGATGCGCCGGACTGTGTACTGCTCGCCCTCGTCCAGCTTCAGGAGGGTATCCACCTTCTTGACGCCGTTCTCTTCGCGGATGTCGAACTTCTTCTCCGCGCGGAAGAGGATGTAGGCCTGGTTGCTGTAGGCCTCCTTGAGCTTGTCCACGGTCTGGTTCACCGCGTCCAGGTCGAAGGGCACCGGCTTGGCGCCGGGTTTCGGAGCCTCCAGCGACGGCCGGATGTTGAAGAACTTCTTGAGGAAGGAGTGGTTGTCCCGCTTCACCTCCGCGTACTTCATCGGGTAGTAGGTGTCGCGGAAGAGCTTGCCGCCCTCGGCCTTGAAGGTCCCCTCGAAGAACTGCTCGCCCTCGAGGATGGGAATGGTGAGGGTGGCACGGAGGTCGTACTTGGGGGACTTCGCCTCCTTGATGCGCTTCTCGTTCTTCTTCTTCTGCTTCTCGGTGGTCTTGTCCTCCACCTCGATGACCGGCTTGCCGACGAAGACATCCTTGTAGCCCAGCCGCCAGTAGGCCTTCTTGAGGTTCTCCAGGTCCTCTTCCATGTTCTTGTCCACCAGCAGGTCGTGCGTGGTGAGCCAGCTGAACATCCAGTGCCGGCGCGTCTTCTTCATGACGCTCCGCAGCTGGGCGCTGGAGAACACTTTGTTCCCGCGGAATTCCACGCGGTAGATCTTGGCCTTGCCGCCTTCCTTGATGTCGAAGACCAGGCGGGCCACGCCCGGGCCCATGGGCTCGAGGGTGATGTCCACCACCGGGTTCCGGAATCCCTTCTCGCCGGCCTGCTCCACGATCTGGTTCTTGATCTTGCGGGCGGCCTCCGGGTCGTAGACCGTGTCCGGGTTGATGGTGAGCTTCTTCTCCTTGATCTTGTCCTTGATGTTGGTGATGCCCACCTCGGTGCCGCCGCGGTAGTCGATCTCCTTGATCAGGGGGCGCTCCTTGATCCGGATGACCAGCTTCTTGCCGCCCGGGGCGTCCTCCACCTCGAGCTTGACGTCATCGAAGGAACCGCTGGCCCAGAGCTTCCCCATCACACCGCTGAAATCGATGTTCCTGAGGTCGTCGCCCACCTTCACGCCCGACTTGAAGATCACCGTCTCGGCGGTCTGCTTCTGGGCGCCGATCACCTCGATCTTGACGATGGGTTCGATGTCCTGGGCCGCCAGGGAGAACGAGAACCCCGCAGCCAGCAGCAGGGGAAGCACGCCGCTCCACCACCGGGGCTGAGTCCGGTTCCACTCCATGTTCCGCTGCGTCATTCAGGCGCTCCGACCAGATGGGTTTCCTGGCCAGCGGCCACGTCTCCGGAATCAGACAGGGTGGGGACGAGCTTCTCGCCCACCAGATCGAACTTCACGAGTCCCGAGGGCACCGTGTCCTGGCCCACCATCAGCTCGGCGAGGGGGTCCTCCACCTGCTTCTGGATGGCCCGCCGCAGCGGCCTCGCCCCGTAGGCGCGATCCCGCAGGGTGGTCTTCACCAGCCAGTCGCAGGCGGCATCCGTGAGGGACACGGAGAGCTTGTGCTTCTGGAGGGTGACGTTGAGATCCTCCACCAGCAGGCGGACGATCTTGCGCAGCTCGTCGTCGCCCAGGCGGTTGAACACCACGATCTCGTCGATGCGGTTGAGGAACTCGGGCGGGAAGGTCCGCTTGAGCACCTTCATGGCGTCGCCGGACTTCGCGTCGGGACGGGCGTCCTGCTCGACAAAGCCGAGGTTCTTCTCCGCCAGCAGCTCCCGGCTGCCCACATTGGACGTCATGATGATGATGGTGTTCTTGAAGTCCACCAGGTTCCCGAAGGCGTCCGAAGCCTGACCATCGTCAAAGATCTGCAGCAGGATGTTGATCAGGTCGGGATGGGCCTTCTCGATCTCGTCGAAGAGCAGGACGCAGTACGGATTCCGCCGGATGCGGTCCGTGAGCATGCCGCCCTCCTCGTAGCCCACGTACCCCGGAGGGGCGCCGAGTAACTTGGAGACCTCGTGCTTCTCCATGTACTCGGACATGTCGAAGCGGATCATCTTCTTGGCGTCGCCGAACAGGAAGGCCGCCAGGGTCTTGGCCAGCTCGGTCTTGCCCACGCCCGTGGGGCCCAGGAACAGGAACGAACCCATGGGCCGGTTGGGATTCTTGAGGCCCGTGCGGGCCCGGCGCACGGCGCGGGCCACGGCGCTCACCGCCTCGGGCTGGCCGATGACGCGCTCGTTGAGCTTGGGCTCCATGTTCACCAGGTTGGCCTTCTCGTCGCCCTTGAGGGCCTTCACGGGAATGCCCGTCCAGCTGGCCACCACGTCCTCGATGTCCTGCTCGGTCACTTCGGGGAAGCGTGCGTAGTCCTCGTCCGTCAGCTCGCCCCGGTCCTTCTGGAGCTCCTCGCGCAGCTGCAGTTCCTTCTGGCGGAGCAGCACGGCCTTCTCGAAATCGCGGCTGAGGACCGCCTCGTTCATCTCGTTGATGACCCGGTGCAGCTCCTCTTCGTGGGACTGGCCCTCGGCGTCCTGGCCGCCGGGCCCCACGCGCAGCTTCACCCGGGCGCCGGCCTCGTCCAGCAGGTCGATGGCCTTGTCGGGCAGGAAGCGGTCGGTGATGTAGCGGTTGGACAGGTAGACCGAGGCTTCCATGGTCTTCTGGGCGTAGCGCACCCGGTGGAACAGCTCGTAGCGGCTGCGGATGCCCTCGATGATGCGCAGGCTCTCGGCCTCGTCCGGGGGGTTCACCGTCACGGGCTGGAAGCGCCGCACCAGGCTGCGGTCCTTGTCGATGTACTTGGCGTATTCCTTGTGCGTGGTGGCGCCGATGCACTGGATCTCGCCCCGGCTGAGGGCCGGCTTCAGGATGTTGGCGGCGTCGAGGCTGCCCTCGGCGGCGCCGGTGCCGATGAGGCTGTGGATCTCATCGATGAAGAGCACCACGCTGGGATCCTTACTGGCCTCGGCGATGATGGACTTCAGCCGCTCCTCGAACTGGCCGCGGTACTTGGTGCCGGCCACCACGAGGCTGAGGTCCAGCGCGTAGATGCGCTTGTCCACCAGGCTGGGCGGGACCAGACCCTCATAGATCTTCTGGGCCAGGCCCTCCACGATGGCGGTCTTGCCCACGCCCGCCTCGCCCAGCAGGATGGGGTTGTTCTTCCGGCGCCGGCTGAGGATCTGGATGATGCGCTCGACCTCCTGCTCGCGGCCGATGAGGTTGTCGAAGATGCCCCGCTCGGCCATCTCCGAGAGGTTGCGCGCGAACTCGGAGAGGAGCGGGTGCTCCTTCTTCTTCTTCGCGATCTTCTCCTCCTTGGTGCTCTCCAGCAGGATCTCCTTGGCGGCGATGAGGTCCGCCCCCGCCTCGATCAGGAGCCGGCCGGCCAGGCAGCCCTCCTCCTTGAGCATGCCCAGCAGCAGGTGCTCGGCCCCCACATGCTTGTGGTTGAGCTTGGCGCTCTCCGCCGTGGCGTGCTGGAGGATGCGCTTGACCTCCTCCTCCATGGGGATGTCGATGCTGGTGCTGCTGGGGGTGATCTTCTTGTCCCGCGGAGTCAGGGCCGCCACCAGGCGCTCGCGCAGGGCGCTCACGTGCACGCCCATGCGCTCGAGCAGCTGGGTGCTGGTCTTTTCCGACTCCCGGAGAAGCCCCAGCAGGAGGTGGCCGCTCTGGATGCTTTCCGCACCGAACTGGCTCGCCTCGTAGCGGGCGAAGAACATCACGCGTCGTGCTTTTTCGGTGAATTTTTCGAACACGGGACACCCTTTCGGGTTAGGTGCGGATCGCCCTTACGGGGGATTGGATGGCTCCGAAGCCGGGATGGTTCCGGGGCGGCCTACCAGGGTAGCGCCTTCCAACACCGTTGTCCCGGCCCCGCTGGGACGGAACCGACCCCTGACCCGGGGCCGGACCCCGCCTCCACCCGGGACAGAACCCCGCTGCGACGGTAGACTGGAGGGCTGGGAGGGCGACATGAGCCTGGTTAGGACCAATCTGGCGATCCTGGGGCTCCAGTGGGGGGATGAGGGCAAGGGCAAGGTCGTGGACCTCCTCAGCCCCAAGTTCCAGCAGGTCGTGCGTTTCCAGGGCGGCAACAACGCCGGCCACACGGTGGTGGTCGACGGCCAGAGCATCGCACTGCATCAGGTGCCCAGCGGCGCCCTCCACCCCGGCTGCTTCCTGGTGGTGGGCAACGGCGTCGTCCTCAACCTCGACGTCTTCCAGCAGGAACTGGACCGTCTCAAGGCCCGGGGCTTCGACCTGGGCGGCCGGCTGATGCTGTCCGACCGGGCCCACCTCATCCTGCCCCACCACATCGCCCTGGATCTCTGGCGCGAGGGCGGCGCCAACAAGATCGGCACCACGGGCCGCGGCATCGGTCCCGCCTACGAGATGAAGGCCGGCCGCATGGGCGTGCGCCTGGGCGACCTGCTGCACCCGGAGACGCTGGCCGACCGCATCCGCCCCGGCTACGAGGAGGTCCGCCTGCGCCTGGGCGCCGAGGCGGCCAGCCTGCCCGCCCTGGAGGCCGTCGTCGACGGCCTGCTCCGCACCGCCGAGCCCCTCCTGCCCTACATCGGCGACACCCAGAGCCACCTGGTGACCGCCTGGGAGCGCGGCGACCGCATCCTCTTCGAAGGCGCCCAGGCCACCCTCCTCGACATCGACCACGGCACCTACCCCTTCGTCACCTCCAGCAACTGCAGCCTGGGCGGCCTCTTCACCGGCACCGGCCTGCCTCCCAAGGCCCTGGACAAGATCCTGGGCATCGCCAAGGCCTACACCACCCGGGTGGGATCGGGCCCCTTCCCCGCCGAGATGCACGACGCCACCGGCGAGCGCCTGCGCCAGGTGGGCAAGGAATTCGGCACCACCACCGGCCGGCCCCGCCGCTGCGGCTGGTTCGACGCTCCCATCACCGCCCACGCCTGCCGCACCAATGGCGTGGATGGCCTGGCCATCATGAAGCTGGACGTACTGGACGGCCTGGACGAGGTGGGCCTCATCGTGGGCTACCGCACCGGCGAAGGCACCGTCACCACCAAGCTCCCCAGCTGCGCCGCCGACTGGAAGGACCTGAAGCCCGAGGTGAAGCTGTTCAAGGGCTGGGCCAGCACCCGCGGCATCACCCGGCACGGCCAGCTCCCGGACGCCGCCCACGCCTACCTCGAGGCCCTGGTCGAGAGCGTCGAGGTGCCCATCGCCTACCTCAGCACCGGCCCCGATCGCCAGGAGGGCTGCATCTATCCCGGGACCTTCCTGGAACCGCTCCTGGCTTGACCATGAGCGGTATCGCAGGCACACTGGTCGTCCTGCCCATTCAGGCACCGCACGCTCGCGTGCACCGCGCGCTCGAGGGCTCGCGGGCCTGAAGCCACCGGCAAGGGCCCTTAGCTCAGCGGTAGAGCAGCGGCCTTTTAAGCCGTTGGCCGCGGGTTCAAATCCCGCAGGGCCCACCAAGTTCCACCCCATGGGGCTATCGTCTAGGGGTCAGGACACCGCCCTTTCACGGCGGTAACACGGGTTCGAATCCCGTTAGCCCTACCAGCCAACCCACTGAGAAATCAGTGGGTTTTCTTTTCTGGATTCCGGCCATCCTCCTCAAATTTCTTCCCACGGGAAAATGTCGGGGAAAAAGATGCCCCCGAGAGTCCGTGAACAGACCTTCAGGCACTCCCCGGAGGATGGGCTTGCCTTCAGGGTGCTGGCCTTTTACGTTGGAGGCGGAGTTTGGATGCGCCACCAGCACGCGACAACCTGGATGAGCCTGGAGACGGTTGGAGTCTCCAGGGCCGAAGCCTAGGCTCCGGCCCTCACCCCACTCAGATGCGCCCCCATGAGGGGCTTGAGCGGTCATTCATCCAGGGAATCCACCATGACGCATGCTTCTGTAGGCCCGGGCCTGCCATCGTTCAACATCCTCGCTCCCTACGGCTGGTCCCCGGCCCGCAGCGAGGCATTTCAGATCTCTGCTCCTCTCGGTTGCGAACCAGGACGCATCGTGGCCGCATCACGCGGACTCGTCCTCGCGCGAACCGCCAAGGGCGAATGCTGGAGCGCACCTACAGGCCGCTTCCGCGAACGCCTGCAAAGGGATGGAATAAGCCTGTGCGCAGGAGACTGGATCATGCTTCAGCCGAATCCAGGTCCCTCGAAAGCCTCGATCATTGACCTGCTCCCACGCAGCGCTTCGCTCATGCGACAGGGGACCGGCCCCGGCATCCGCCAGCAGTGCCTTGCGGCCAACCTCGAAGTGGTCTGGCTGGTCATGGGGCTGGACCGCAACTTCAATCCGGCGCGCATGGAACGGTTGCTCGCCCTGGCCTGGGGCAGCGGCGCCCAACCTGTGGTCGTGCTCACCAAGCGCGACCTGAACGCACAATGGGAGGCCTTCGCAACCCGTATTGAAGGGATTGCTCCCGGCGTGCCGGTGCTGGCGATCTCAGCGCACAGCGGCGAAGGCCTGGAGGAGCTCCAGGGCTTTCTTCCCGAAGGGCACACCGCTGTCATGGTCGGGTCCTCGGGTGCCGGAAAGTCCACCCTCCTCAACGCCCTGATGGGCAGCGATGTGCGGCGCACGAAAGAGATCCGCGTCTCGGATGGCCGAGGGCGCCACACCACGTCCCTGCGCGAACTCTTCCTGCTGCCCCGTGGCGGATGCCTCATCGACACGCCGGGCATTCGCGAAGTGGGCCTTGGCGCCGAGGGAGCCGACCTGGATTCCGCCTTCTCCGATATCGCAGGCCTTGCCGGTGATTGTCGCTTCCGCGATTGCAGCCACAGCGCTGAGCCAGGGTGCGCGGTGCAGGTGGCCCTCGCGGAGGGCTCCCTCGACCCGGACCGCCACGGCCACTACCTGCGCCTGCGCAGGGAGGTGGCCTTCGAGGCGGCTCGCAGCGACGAACATCTCTGGCGTGAGCGCGAGGAGAAGTGGCGCCGCATCAGCAGACTCCAGAAGCAGTTCAAGGAAAGGTGAGCAGATGCCTTCCTGTCCTGTGGCCGCAGGCGGATCCACCGAGGTTCGTCTCCCCAGCCGAGCCTTTGGATTCCCGAACCTGATCCCGGAAGCCCGTGACGAGGTCCCGGCGGTGACCTTCTCCGCTCGCAGAAACGGGACCGTTCACCAGTCCCCAGGGGGATGACGCACGGGGTGTCGCCCCTGTCGACCCCCCCGACGCCTCGCGTCAGGCCTTCGGGGGCCTGACGTGGCTGAGGGCGTATTTCGCCGCTCTGAGCAGTTGGCCCGTCAGGCTCTTCTCCCGTCCCTTGAACCTGGCTTCAATCTGGTCCACCTCACGCCCGATCTCGACGTCGATGGACGCCGATTTGCGCATGGAGAGGATCTGGGAGGGGTAGACGCTCCGGTGGCCGGTCATGAGGAAGCTGATGACGCAGGCGACCGCGGCATAGGGAGCCACCGCGGGTCCGAACAGTTCCACCGTGAGGATGCTGGCCGCGATGGGCGTATTGGCCGCCCCGGCCAGGAGGCTGGTGGTGCCGATGGCCGCGAACGTCGGCACGTTCTGGTGAAGCAGGGTCGCGAACAGGGTTCCGGAGGTGGCCCCAACGAAGAAGATCGGCGTCACGATCCCTCCGCTCCCTCCGAAGTTGAGGGTCAGGCTGGTGAACACGGGCTTGAGCAGGAACGCATACCAGGGACTCGAATTCCCTCGTAGGCAGGACTCGATCGTCCCCAGACCTAGCCCCAGGTAATCCCTCGAGAACAGCAGCGCCAGGGCCAGCATGGCGGCGCCTCCCAACAGCCCCTTGAGCGGCATCCAGATCCGCAGCCTGCGTGCCACCCACTCCCCGGCTTTCAGGATCTCGATCAGCAGCATGGAGCAGAGCCCGAAGAAGATGCCCGCCAGCATGACTTTGAGGAAGAACGCCTCGCTGAACACGGGCGTGAAATCGAGGTTGTGGTGGAAGTACTCCACCCTGAGCGCCTTGGCCACCTGGAAACTCGTGATCCCGGCGATGAACGAGGGAAGCAGGACGTCGTACAGGATCGTGCCGACGAACAGCACCTCCACCCCGAAGATCGACCCGGCGATGGGAGCACCGAACACCGAGGCGAACCCCGCGCTGATGCCGCAGATCACCAGCTTCTTCCGGTCCTGGTCGCCGAACTTCAGCAGGTCGGCGAACAGAGAGGACAGACCGCCTCCGATCTGGGCGCAGGGCCCCTCTTTGCCGGCCGAGCCCCCGAGCGCCAGGGTGAGCACGGTGACCACGATCTTCACCGGGACCACGGCGGCCTTGATCCTTCCGGCCCGCCGATGGATGGCCTCGATCACCTTCTCCGTCCCGTGGCCTTCGGCCTCAGGCGCGCACCAATTGACGAGCAGCGAGCTGATGGCGAGGGCCAGGGGCAGCAGGTAGATCGTTCCCGACCACCGGTGGGCGAGGGAGGTGCTCCAGGCCAGGCTCCGCAGGAAACCCGCGGTGGCGAGCCCCACGATCAGCCCCACGCAGGTGGCCAGCACCACCCACTTGATGATGCTGATGAAGAGCACGCTCTCTTCGGCCAGCCGGTGCTTCATCTCATGATCCGAGAGAAGGGGAGATCGAAGGTGGAGGGTGTGTTGCGCATCCGCGTTTCAGCCTGGGGTGGCGGCAGGTCAAGCATGGGTTGACAACTTTGATTTGCAATGCAAATTATTTGCATGGCAAATCAAAAAGTGGTTCCACCGCCGGGAGGTTCGGACGGGCCAAACCACCTGGAGGCGGCTTGGCCAGGTTGCGGGACCTGCGGGTGGCTTGAACACGGCCAGTCCTCCATGGGTGCGCGGGTGGCCACCCATGCTTCCCTGAACCGAAGAGGGCACGAGACATGGTCAAGGCAACCCAGCCAGAGGTGAATCGCACCCATTCGCCCGGGAAAACCCGATTGATCGGCCAGGCGATGCAGAGCTTGCGCAGGATCGTGAGGGCCCTGGAGGACTACTCCCGCGCCGTGGAGCGGACATTCGGCCTGACGGGCCCGCAGGTGTGGGCCCTGTGGGGGCTCGGGGAATACGGACCGATGTCCCTCAAGGATCTGGCCGCGCGCATGCAGCTGGAACCCAGCACGGTGGTGGGCGTCATCGATCGACTGGCGCTCAAGGGACTGGTCCAGCGCGGTCCAGACCCTCGAGATGGCCGCAGGATCTCCTTGACCCTCACTGAAAAAGGGCAGGTAATCCTGGCAAAAGCCCCCCATCCTGCCCAGGGGCACCTTCTCAAAGGCCTGGAATCCATGCAAACCGGTCAAATCGTGAGTTTGGTCGAATCCTTGCACATTTTGGAGCAGGTCCTGGACGCCCACGAGCTTCGGGCGCCCTTCTTCTTCGCGGAGGATTGACCCGCCTGCCGCAGCCCGACGGGGGCCCGGCCGGATTCGAGAAACCATCCAGATTGGGTGCGACGCACGGCGTGTCGCAGGACCCTGGGGGGGTCGGGCCGCCTCCCTGAAGTGACGGATGTCCAAAGGAGGGGGTGATGATGCGGCCCGCAGAGCGAACACCCCTGGGAATTCGCGTGCATGGCCTCTCCAACTCGGCGGGCCAGGAACGTCAAGTCAGGATGAGAGCCGGGTCCAAGCTCGGCAAGTTTACCCTGCAGAGGGGAAGCGCCTTCAGGCAGGCAGGCGAGAGGAAACCATGAGCCCATCCGAAGTGCTCCCCACCCTCGACCACGGACTCATCGGCAACGGCAACCTGCTGGCCCTGGTCTCTCCCACCAGCGCGATCGAGTGGCTCTGCCTGCCGCGGTTTGACTCTCCATCGGTCTTCGCCCGGCTGCTGGACAGACGCAAGGGCGGCGTCTTCCGCTTCCTGGTGAACGGCGAGGAAGTGCGAGGAGAGCTTCAGTACCTCACGAACACCAACGTGCTGATCAACCGGTTCCAGCACGATGGCGTGTCCTGGGAACTCATCGATTTCGCCCCGCGCCTCCCCTACGGTTGGGCCGTGGACGCCCCGCTGCGCCTGGTGCGGATCCTCCGACCCCTGCATGGCCTGGTGCGCCTCCGGGTCGATTTCGATCCCAGACTCGACTACGCCCGGGGGGAGACCGAACTCCTGGCCATGCCCGACGGCATCGAGGTTCGCGGACCAGGCGGCCCCCTCTTCCTCCAGAGCAACCTTCCCATCAGCTACGTGGCCAACCGCCGTGATTTCGTCCTGGACGGGCCCGTGTTCTTCGACCTGTCCTACGGCTGTCGGACCCGCGTGTCGATGTCCCAAGTGGGCCATGAGCTCGAACTGACCGAGCAGGGGTGGCACGTGTGGGCCAAGTCGTGCGCCCTTCCCTTGTTCAACCCGGAGCTCGTGCTCCGATCCGCGCTCTGCCTGAAACTTCATGCCTGCGAAGACACGGGCGCGATCATCGCCGCGACCACCACCAGCATCCCCGAAGCCTTGAACACCTCCCGGACCTGGGACTACCGCTACTGCTGGCTGCGGGACGCCGCCTTCGTGGTGGAGGCCCTCCGCCGCTTGAGCCACCTCCGCGAGGGGGAGCGCTTCCTGCGCTTCCTTCGCGACGTCGCGGAAGCCGGGCCCCTCCAGCCCCTCTACGCCCTGGACGGGAATCCATCTGCTCCCGAGGAGATCCTGGATCACCTGGAAGGCTTCGGGGGCTGCGGGCCGGTGCGCATCGGAAACGGCGCCACGGAGCAGCGCCAGCACGACCTCATGGGAGAGCTGGTGCTCTGCCTCGAGACCCTGCTGCGGGACCCGAGGCTCGTTCATGACGAGGAGGACTTGAGGTTCTTCCCGCTGGTCCAGCGGCTGGTCGAGGAAGCCATCCTCCGCGCCCCCGAGCCGGACACGTCCATCTGGGAGTTCCGGTCCTTGATGCGGAACCACACGTTCTCGCGCACGATGTGCTGGGTCGCCGTCCACCGCGGGGCCGCCATCGCCAGGCGGTTCGGAGAGTTGGATTTCGCCAGGCGCTGGGAGCGCGTGGCGGACCGGGAACATATCACCATCCTGGAGCGGGGATTCAACGCGAAGCGCGGGTTCTTCACCCAGTCCCTCGACGGGGAGTTCCCCGATGCCTCGATCCTGCTGCTCCCGACCCTGGGATTGGTCGATCCCAAGGACCCCCGCTTCCTTTCCACCCTGGAGGCCTACAGCGAGGAACTGACCGAGGGAGGATTGATGCTCCGCTACCGGAATGACGACGACTTCGGGCGGACGACCTCCGCCTTCACCATCTGCTCCTTCTGGTGGGCCGAGGCCCTGGCGCTGGCTGGACGGCTGGAGGAGGCGATCCAGGTCTTCGACCGCGTGTGCCGTCACGCGAACCCGCTGGGCCTCTTTTCGGAGGACATCGATCCCGCCACGGGCCGCCTGCTGGGGAATTTCCCCCAGGCCTACACGCACGTAGGGCTCATCCATTCCGCCATCACCATCGGTGAGCACCTGGAAGCGCTGGAAGGCAAGGTGCGCGCCTGGTCTTGAGCTGGAGACCCCGGAGGCGGATTCGGTCCCCGGCGTGATCCACTCCGCGAGGCGACGCGTTTGTCGCCAGGGTCCGGCCCACAGTCCCGAGTGCCTTCCGGGATATGGCGGCCTTCCTGCGTCCAGCTCGAAGGAACCGCCCTGAGCCACGCAGATTCCGCCACCCTTCCGGATGAACCACAAGAGACACGTCCCATGACCATGGGCGATCGATAGAAGCGGCTCCCCGGCAGCAGGCCTATAATCGGGCCATCCCCCGGCATGACCGCATCAGTGGAGGTACTCGATGGAGCCCACGGTCTCGTTCGTCCTCAACGGCAAGCCCGTGAGCGTCGCGAGCCCTCGCGACCGCATGCTGGTGTGGGTCCTGCGTGATGAGCTGGGCCTCACGGGCACCAAGGTGGGCTGCGAGGCAGGGCTCTGCGGGGCCTGCACCGTGATCGTCGACTCTGAAGCGGTGCCCTCCTGCTCCACGACGTTGGGAGACGTGGCCGGAAAGGCCGTGCTCACCATCGAGGGCCTGGCCCTGGACGGGAAGCTAAACCCAGTCCAGGAAGCCTTCCGGGAACACCACGCCTTCCAGTGCGGCTACTGCACCTCCGGGATGATCATGGCGGCCTGGGCCTTCCTGAAGAAGAAGCCGAAAGCCACCCGGAGCGAGATCGTGGAGGCCATGGAAGGGAACCTCTGCCGCTGCGGGGCCCATGTGAGGATCCTGGACGCGGTCGAATCGGCAGGACAGGCCATGGGAGGTGCGCGATGAGGCGCCGGGACTTCCTTCAGGGTGTCGCCGCGGGGGCCGTGACCTTCCTCTTCACCATCCCAGCGGGCTCGGCGCCCATCGTGCCGACCCGGCCGGGCGCCTACCCCGAGGACTTCAATGCCTTCCTGAAGATCTCGGCCGACGGCCGCGTAGGCTGCTTCGTGGGCAAGGTGGAGCTGGGCCAGGGCGCCATGACCGTGCTGGCGATGCTCGTGGCCGAGGAATTGGAGCTGGATCCCGCCAAGGTGGACATGGTCCTGGGCGATACGGACCTCTGCCCCTGGGACCTGCCCACCGGCGGTTCCCTCACCATGTGGCATACGGCCCCGGTCCTGCGCGGCGCGGCCGCGGAGGCGCGTGCCGTGCTCCTGGGCATGGCCTCGAATTCCCTCAACGCCCCGGTCGCAGACCTGGCCCTGAAGGATGGGGCCATCTGGGTGAAGACGGCCCCCGCCCGCCGCACCACCTTCGGAGAGCTGGTGAAGGGACGCAAGCTGGAGCGGCACCTGGGCAAGGTCAAGCCCAAGCCCCTCTCCGACTGCACCCTGATCGGGCGCCGCGTGCCCCGCAAGGATGCCCTCGCCAAGGTCACCGGCGCCGCCAAGTACGCCGGCGACCTGCGCCTTCCCGGGACGCTCCACGCCTGCATCCTCCGGCCCCCGGCCCAGGGCCAGACCCTGGTCGCTGCGGACACCTCGGCCGCGGAGCGGGTGCCTGGGGTTCGCATCGTGCGGGACGGCAGCCTCCTGGCCGTGCTCCACCCCCAGCCCGACACCGCCCGCAAGGCCCTGGCCCTCGTGAAGGGCACCTTCGAAGGGCCGGAGCCCGATGTGGACGATGCCCGCATTTACCAGTACCTCGTGGACAAGGCCGCACCAGGTCAGCGCGTGATGATCTCTCGCGGCGACGTGGCGGCGGGCGAGAAGCGGGCCGCCACCGTGGTGGAGGGGGAGTACCGCAACGCGTACGAGAGCCACGCCACGCTGGAGCCCCACGCCTCCGTGGCCAAGTGGGAGGGGGGCCGGATGACCGTCTGGTCCTCCACCCAGTCGCCCTTCGTCTTCCGCGATTCCGTGGCCGAGGCCCTCAAGCTGCCCCCGGACAAGGTCCACATCATCGCCCAGTTCGTGGGGGGCGGCTTCGGCGGCAAGCTCGTGGGCCTGGACGCGGTCGAAGCTGCCCGCATCGCCCGGCAGGTGCCCGGCGTGCCCATCCAGGTGGCCTGGAACCGGGAGGAGGACTTCTTCCTGGACGGCTACCGGCCGGCCGCCGTGGTGAAGATCCGCTCCGGCCTGGATGCCGGGCGCGGCGCCATCACCTTCTGGGACAGCACCGTGGCGGGCGTCTCCCAGGGCGAGGCTGAACTCGCCTACGACATGCAGTCGAACCGGTATCAGGCCCCGGCCGTCCCCAACCTCCACCCCCTCAAGGTCGGCGCCTGGCGTGCCCCCAACGCCCACACCAACGCCTTCGCGCGGGAGAGCCAGCTGGATGCGCTGGCGGCCAAGGCTGGCCTGGATCCCGTGACCCTTCGCCGCCGCCTCATCACCGATGGCCGGCTGCTGAGTCTCCTGGATCTGGCCGTGGAGACCTTCGGGTGGGAGCCCGCGCCCGGCCCCACAGGCCGGGGCATCGGACTGGCCTGCGGCGCCTGGCGCCAGGGGCTCGTGGTCGCCATCGCCCAGGTCTCCGTGGACAAGGCCACCGGCAAGGTCAAGACGGAGCGCGTCCTCGAGGCCGTGGATGTGGGCCTCGTGGTGAACCCCGACGGGGCGCGCCAGCAGGTGGAGGGCGCCATCACCCAGTGCATCGGACAGGCCCTCAGCGAGGAGATCCGCTTCAAGGGCGGCCGCATCCTCGACAAGAACTTCGACACCTACCTGCTGCCCCGGTTTTCCGCCATCCCCCGCATCCAGGTCGTGTTCCCGGAAACCTCCACCGCAGTCACGCAGGGCATCGGCGAGCCCCCCGTCGTGCCCGTGGCCGCCGCCTTGGCCAACGCCGTGTTTGACGCCACGGGTGCCCGGGTCACCCACGTGCCCTTCACCCCAGAGCGGGTCCTCGAGGCCCTGAAGCACGCGCCAGCCAGGTGACGGGGTGTAAGTGCCAACCAGGTTGATCGTCCAGGCTGGTTCGGGAAGCTGAATGTCGGCGGCTTGAACGGACAGTGGCTGTCCATCGTGACGTGCCATACATGGATGCCCCTGTCCCAGGCCGGCGCGGGGCCTGCCGCTCCGAGGGCACGCAGCCTCATCTCTTCCCGCTTCCGCTACGCTGGACTCTTCCTGACCATGCTGAGCCTGACCTACGCCAACCGCACGGAGCGCCTCCTCGAGGCGCTGACGGAAGCTCTGCGCCGGGAACGGCAGGCCTTCGGGATGTGGGAGCCCATCCAGCTGGTGGTGCCCAATCCGAATGTGAAGCGCTACCTGCTGGACGGCCTGGGGAAGTCCCTGGGCATCCTGGCCCATTTCAAGGTGGACTACCTGGATGGCCTGTGGCGGGGGCCGCTGGGCCAGATGGATCCGCCGGTGCGGCTGTGGAACCGCCACGCGCTCCAGGGCGCGATCCTGTCCGTGCTGTCGCAGCCGGGTGCCCTGGAGGCCGTGGACCTGCAGCCGCTGAAGCGCTACCTCGAGGGCGACGGGGCCGACCTGAAGCTTTTGCAGCTGGCGGAGAAGGCCGCCGGCCTCCTGGAGGACTACAGCCTCACCCGCCCGGAGTGGGCGGTGGCCTGGACCGCTGGGCGGTCCGTCTCCGGTGCGCCGACCGACCTGGAAGCCTGGCAGCGGGGCCTGTGGAACCGGATCCTCGCCGGGGCCGAGGCGGGCCCCGAGCGCTGGACCACCCTCGCCGGCCTCCTGCGGGAGGGACGCTTCGACCGGATCCCCCTGCCGCCCCGGATCCATGTCTTCGGGTTGAGCTATGCGGCCGAGGTCTACCACCGGGCTTTCGAGGCGGCCGCCAGGCGGGTGGACGTCCACCTGTACGCCCTGAACCCCTGCCAGGAATTCTGGGACGACCTCCCCACCGAGGCCGAGCAGCGCCGCCGGAGCCAGCGGCGGGCCCTCCTGCCTGAGGCACTGGACGAGGCCGATCCCTATGCCCTCGAGTCCGAAGCCGATCCCCTGCTCCTGCGCCGCTGGGGGCGTCCGGGGCGGGAAAACGTCCGCCTGCTCAACGAGATCTCGGACTGCGACTTCCAGAGCGCCTTCCCGGAGCCGGACCGCTCCACCCTGCTGCGCCGGGTGCAGGACGCGCTCCAGCACCGTGCGGCCTGCGAGCCTGGTGAGCCGGACGGCTCCGTGCGCATCCTGGCCTGCCCCAGCCCGGCGCGGGAGGCCGAGGTGGTGGCCTCCGAGATCTGGCGGCTGATGGAGGCGGCTCCCGCCGGGCGGCCGCTGCGGTTCTCGGACATCGCCGTCGTGGTGCCGCCGGAGGGGAGCCTGCGCACCGCCTACATCGATCACCTGCGCACGGCCTTCGACACCACGGGCCGCATCCCCCTGGTGGTGGTGGACGCCCCCTCGCCGGCGCTGGCAACCCTGCTGGACGGGGCCGAGCTGCTCCTGGATCTCCCCCTGGGCCGAGGCAGCCGCCGGGACCTGCTGCGGGCCCTGACCCATCCGGCCGTGACGGCGCATTTCCCCGACCTGGACACGGAGGTCTGGGCCCGGTGGACCGAGGCTGCGGGCATCGTCCGGGGCCTGGGACCCGAGGATCTGGCGGACGAGGCCCTGGTCGAGCCGGGCTTCTTCCACTGGGAGCAGGGGCTCGAGCGGCTGGCCCTCTCCGCCTTCCTGCCCCCCGAGCTCACCTGGTCAGACGCCGGTTTCGAGCGCCCCTCCGCCCACGCCGGGGACGCCGCCGCCACGGCGGCCTTCGTGGATCAGGCTTCCGCCCTCATCCAGCGGGTGCGCGGCCTTCGGACCTTCCACGGCACGCCCGCCGCCTGGGGGGAGCGGCTCTCGGACCACTTGCTGGCCCACCTCGGCGGCGAGGATGCCGCCGATGCCGGAGGCCGCGCCAAGCTGGCCCAGGCCCTCCTCCGCCTCTCGACCCTCGTGCCGCCGGGATTGGAGCCGCCCATCCTGAACTACCGGCAGGCCCGCGAGCTGGCCGGC
The DNA here is from genome assembly GCF_022808935.1 of Geothrix sp. SG200. Classification (GTDB taxonomy): domain Bacteria; phylum Acidobacteriota; class Holophagae; order Holophagales; family Holophagaceae; genus Geothrix; species Geothrix alkalitolerans. Next base: position 243,695 of record NZ_JAKZFR010000001.1, on the reverse strand, counting down.
CAGGCCCTCGCCGGCATCCGGGGCGAAGCCGGCGGGCGCCCCCTCCAGGGCGTGGTGGTCGGCAGCTATGCGCCCATGCGGGCCCTGCCTTTCCGGGCCGTCATCCTCATGGGGCTTGGGGAGGGCCAGTTCCCGTCGCCCGAGGAGCGGCAGCCCCTCGACCTGCGCCATGCCAGGCGCAAGGCCGGGGATGTCGGCGCGGCCGAGCGGGACCGGTACCTCTTTCTGGAAATGGTGCTGGGGGCCCGGGAGAGCCTGCGCCTGACCTACCCCACCGAGGATCCCGTCAGCAAGGAGGCGCGGCTCCCCTCGAGCCTCGTCCAGGACCTCGTCCAGTCCCTCGCGCCCCTCACCCTGCCGGATCTCCAGGAGCAGCACCCCCGCTACCGGTTCGACGAGGCCTACTTCCCCGCGGAAGGATCCACCGGCCTCCGCTCGCTGGCCCCCTCTGCGCACCGCGAAGCTCAGGCCCAAACCGCCGGCCGGCTGGTGGCCGCCTCCATCCCGGGGACGGAGGACCGGCCCTGGTCCTCGCTGCCCCTGCCCGAGCCCATCCGCAAGGACCTCGACGTCCTGGTGGATCCCTGTCCCGCCCCCTCCGGCCGGAGCCTCCCCGAGACCCTGACCCTGCGCCTGGCCCATCTGAGGGCCTGGCTGGAGTGCCCCGTCCAGGGCACCGCCAAGGTCCGGCTGCAGCTGCGGGACGAGGAGGAGGACGTGGCGGAGCTGGAGGAGGAGGCCCTCGGCACCTCGGCCCTGCACCGGGCCCTGCTCCGCAAGGAGGCCCTCCTCCGCGTCGCCCGCCAGGACCAGGATCCGGACGCGGCCTACCACGAGGCCCGGCGGGCCCTCCAGCGCGCCGGACGGGCCGCGCCGGGGATCTTCGGGCAGGCCGAAATCCAGGAGGATCTGGAGCTTCTCGGGCACCAGGTGAAGGCCCTGCGAGGGGAAAAGATCCGGCTGGTGCGGTTCGGTCCTTCCATGAGCGTGGAGGAGGCGGCCGATGAGGTCCGGCCGGCCCTGGAGCTCGCCGTTCCCGTGCATGGGGAGGCCCTGAAGGTCCGGCTGGTGGGCTCCCTGCAGCCCCAGGCGGGGCAAGCCAGCCTCTTCCTCCTGAAGCAGGCCGGGGCCAAGCGGAATCACAACCTGACGGACGCCTTCAAGGGCAAGCTGCTTCGGGCCTACCTGGACCAGCACCTGCTGGCCGCGGCTTCGGAGTCGGAGATCACCCACAGGGCCCTCGGCATCGCCGGGCGATCCGCCGACGGAAAGGCGTCCGGGGCGTACCGAAGCGAGGTGCCCTTCTCGCCCCTGGATCCAGCGGCGGCCCGGACGCGGCTCACATCCTGGATCACCGAACTCCTGGAAACCCGGGAGCCCGGCCTGCTGCCCATCGAGGCCCTGCTGGAAGACCCGCAGCGGAATGCGGCGGAGCTTCAGCAGTGGGTTCTCGACCAGGCGGCGAACGACCGGAGCTTCGCCGCCTTCAAGGCCGGCCCCCTCCGCCGCGCCGAGCGCTTCGACCTCGATCCCGATCCCGCAGTGACTGCTGAGCGGCGGCTGGGCGACTTCCTCCGCCAGGCGGCGACCGGCACCACGGAGGAGGTCGAATGAGCCCCCTCCGCTACCCCAAGCCCGCCGCCTTCCCGGACCTGGAGCCCAAGCACTGGGTGCTGGAGGCCAGCGCCGGCACCGGGAAGACCTTCACCCTGGAGCACCTGGTCGTGGACCTGGTGCTGACCGCCGGGCTGCCCCTCGAGCAGATCGTCATCGTCACCTTCACCGAAGCCGCGGCCCTGGAGCTGCGGCGGCGCATCCGCCAGAAGCTCCAGGAGCTGCGCGACCTTCAGGAGGACCGCTTCGAGCCCGGCCGCGCCCACTGGGAGCTGGACGACGCGGCCCGCGCGAAGCTGGACGCCGCCCTCCAGGCCTTCGACCGCACGGTGATCTCCACCATCCACGCCTTCTGCCAGAAGGTGCTCCAGGATGCCGCCTTCGAGACGGGCCGCCTGTTCCGCCAGACGCGGATGGCCGAAGGCGAGCTCTTCGCGGAGGTCTTCAAGAACCACCTGCGCACCGCCTTCTGCGCCACGGAGGCCGACCAGGCGTTCCTGATGGAGGCCCTGGAGCAGACCGGATCCCCGGAGGACCTGGAAAAGCTCCTCAGGGACGGCTGGACCACGCGGGCAGCCCTGTGTCCCGACGAAAACCAACTGGCCCAGGCCAGGGCGGCGGTCGGGGTCTTCCCGATGGCGGATCTCAGAGACACCGAGGCGCTCCGAGCGGCCTACGGGAAATCCGCCAAGACGGCTCTCGAACGGCTGGCCCTCCTGGACCGCCTGCTGGGCTCGCTTCAGGCGGGGGAGACGCTGGCAGCCTGGGAGGCTCTCACCGGCAGCGACCTCTTCGAGGCGCCTTCGGACAAGAAGAAGTGGCTGCAGGCCGTGTGGGATGACGCCCTCCCTGCCGGTCCCGCCACGCGCATCCGGGACGGCCTCCAGGCGCTGAAGGCGGTTCTTCCCACGCTGGAGGCCGTGATCGTCCACCGGCTCCTGCCGCCGCTCAAAGAGGCCATGAAGACCCGGAAGGACTCCGAGGGACTCTTCGACTTCAACGACATGATCGACCAGGTGGCCGAGGGCGTGACGCATCCCGATCTGGCGGCCCGCCTCCAGGCGCGCTACAGGGCCGCCCTCATCGACGAGTTCCAGGACACGGACGGCCGCCAGTGGGAGATCTTCCGGCGGCTGTTCCACGGCCCGGACCACCGCCTCGTCCTCGTGGGCGATCCCAAGCAGGCCATCTACGACTTCCGCGGCGGGGACCTGCCCACCTACTTCGAGGCGCGGAAGACCCTCTTGGAATCCGGCGGGGCGCGGCTCGCCCTCCAGCAGAACTTCCGATCTTCCGAAGCGCTGATCGGGGCCGTGAACACCGTCCTGGCCCCCGAGGGCGGGTTCTTCTCGGCGCCGAACGAATACCCGGAACCGGTCACGGCCGGCCGGAAGCCCCGCCTGGCGGGGCCGGAGGGCGACCTGCCGCCCCTGCGGCTGCTGGAGGTCCCGGTGGCAAGCCCTGTAGGCCGGATGCGCGCGCAGATCGCCGCGGGCATCGCTTCCGTGTTCCGGGAGCTGATCGACCGCGGGACCACCCTCCATTCCGGAACGTCCGAACCGTCCCGCCTCCTCCACCCGGGGGACCTGATGGTGCTGACCCACACGGGCGCGGAATCCCAGCTCATGGCCCAGGCCCTGCGGGAGGCTGGCCTGCCTTCGGCGTTCTTCAAGGCCGACGGGCTCTTCCAGACGCGGGAGGCCTTCGAGCTGAAGGATCTGCTCGGCGCGATCCTGCGCCCGGATGATCCGGACGCCCGGGGCCGGGCGCTGCTCACCCGGTTCTTCGGCTTCGGGATCGCGGAGGCCGAGGCCTGCCTCGACCTGCCCGCGGGCCATCCCGTCCTGGCGCGGCTGGAACGCTGGCGGGAGCTGGCGCACCAGCGGCGCTACCCCCGCCTGTTCAACGCCATCCTCGAGGAAAGCGGCATCGTCCCGCGCCTCCTGATCACGGAGCGGGGCGACCGCTCCCTCACCAACCTGCACCACCTCGTCGAGCAGCTGCTGACGGAGGCCACCGCGTCCCACCTCGATCCCGAGGACCTGCTCCTGCGGCTGGGGCGCTGGATCCGCGAGGAGGACCTACCCACCCTCGACGCCGAGCCCGGCATCCAGCGGGCGGAAGGACAGGCAATGGCTGTGCGCCTCCTGACCATCCACAAGGCGAAGGGCCTGGAAGCGCCGGTGGTGGCCCTGTTCGGAGGCTACAGCGAAAACCAGCTCGCGAAGGCGGGGAGCGTGCATCGCTTCCACGACGCCGCGAACACCCGCTGCGCCTTCCTCGGGCCGCGGAGGGCCATGCCGGAGGTGATCCAGGAACTGGCCAAGGCCGATGCTGAACGGGAGGACGAGCGCCTGCTGTACGTGGCCATCACCCGGCCCAAGGTGCACCTGGTGCTGCCTGTGTTCACCCTGGGGCCCGAGCCACCCAGCTCGCAGGGCTCCTTCGACGCCGATGCCCATCCCAAGGGCCGCCACGGCCGCCTCAACCGGCGCGTCCGGGCCCTGAAGGAGGCCGAGCCCGACACCTGGGGCGCCTGGACGACACCCCTTCCGGTCCCGGTGCGCGCCCTCCCCGAGGGGCCAGCGCCCGCCCTGCCAGCGCTGCTCCGGCTCCCTCCCGCTCCGCCCTCGCCCGATTTCCCGGGCCTCGCCCGGCGGGGCCGACCGCTGCAGCTCCACTCCTTCACCTCCCTGGCCCGGGCCTTCGGGGAAACCCAGCGCGCCGCTAGCCAGGAGGAGGAAGCGCGGGCCGACGAAGTGCAGATGCCGCGACCGCAGCGGCCGGCCGGCGGCCTCCCTGGCGGCACTGCCACGGGCACGGCGCTGCATGAGCTGCTCGAGCGCATCCCCACCGGGAGGACCCGCGCCTTGGCTCCCGACGCCTGGCGGGAGGCCTTCCTGCCGCTGGCCACGGAATGCCTGCGGGGCCAGGGCCTGAGCCCTGCCCTGGCCGGCGAGGCCCTCCGCCTGGCCTGGGCCGCCTTGACCACCGAGACCCACCTGCCCGAAGGACCTGCGATACGGCTGGACGACGTGACGAAGCGACTCCCCGAGGTCCCCTTCCAGATGCCCTTCCCGGACCACCCCGACGGCCTCGAAGGCTCGCTGGACCTCCTGTTCGAGTGGGAAGGCCGGATCTACGTCCTTGACTGGAAGACCAACACCCTCGAGGGCGGCGACTACGGCGCGGAATCGCTGGACCGCACCATGGCCGCCCACTATGACCTGCAGGTGCGCATCTACACCCTCGCCGCCCTGGCCTTCGCGGGGATCGAGGATGAGGCCGCGTTCAAGGCAGGCTTCGGCGGGGCGGTGTACGTGTTCCTGCGCGGTCTCCCGACCGGGGGGATCTGGACGCGCCGGCCCGGCTGGGAGGAGGTCCAGACCTGGCGGCGGGAGCTTGGGGCCATGCACATTGAGGAGCTGGCCCTGAGCCGCATGGAGCGGGGGATGCATGGCTGAGCGCGCCGCACGCACCGCCCGCCCCCTGGGCGATCCGAAGGCCTGGCGGGAGACCCTCGTCCGCATGGGCCATGGGCCGGAACTCCTGACCCTGGCCGAGACCTTCGCGGGCATTCCCCCGGGGCTGGAACGCCAGGACCGGGACGCCCTCACCCTGGTGGCCCTGCTGGTGCTGCTCTCCACCCAGGACGGCCACACCCGCCTGCCGCTCGCCGGCACCGGCGGCGAGGAGGCCCAGGCGCGGCTGGCCCTCTTCACCGGCTCCGAGGTGCCCCTGACCGACCTTCTCGATCGCCCGGCCCTCTCGGTGGCCTTCGGAGCCCCCGGAGAACCCGCCCGGCCCTTCGTGCGCACCGGGGAATGGCTCGCCTCCGCCCGGCTGCATGCGGCGGAAACGCGGCTGTCCGAGACCACCCGATCGCGGACGGCCGCAGGCTCCGCTGGGGAAGCGGACCACCCAGACCTGGGGGACCTGCCCGAGGCGCCCATCATCCTCTCCGGGGAACAGCGCCAGGCCGTGAGTCGGGCCATCCGCGCGCCGTTCACGCTGCTCACCGGCGGGCCGGGCACGGGAAAGACCTCCATCGTGGTGACCATCCTCCGGGCGGCGATGCGCCTCGGCTTCGATCCATCCGAGATCGCCCTGGCCGCGCCCACGGGCAAGGCGGCCCAGCGCATGGGCGAAAGCCTCCGCGGGACCCTGGGCAGGATCGCGTCCCCCAGCGACGAGGACCGGCGGCTTCTGGAGAACCTGCCCGAGCCCCAGACCCTGCATCGCCTCCTGGCCTTCCTGCCCTTCCGCCAGACCTTCCGGCATCACCGGAACAATCCCTTGCCCCAGCGCCTGGTGATCGTGGACGAGAGCTCCATGGTGGGACTGGACCTGATGGACGGCCTGGCCGGCGCCCTCGACCCGCAGGCCCGGCTGGTCCTGCTCGGGGACGCGGAGCAGCTTCCGTCCGTCGAGGCCGGCGCGGTCTTCCGCGACCTGGTGGAGGCCCTGCCCGAAGCCACCCTCCGCCTGACCCACAGCTACCGGATGGATGCCGCCAATCCCGACGGCCGCTCCGTGCTGCTGGCGGCCCAGGCCCTTCGCGCCGGCGAGGCCGCCGCCCTGGATGCGGAGGGCGCGCTCGCCACGCGGCCCTCCGCCGCCGACCTCCAGGGCCGGGGCGCCGAGCACGCCGACGTGGACGATGCCGCCTTGAGGGCCTTCCTGCGGGAGTACCTCGAACAGGAGATCCTCGACCAACCTGGATTCCGGGAGGCCTCCGACCGGATCTACCACCACGACGGAGGCGCCTGGGCCGCGGGAGATGAAGCGGCCCTGGAGGCCCTCTTCCGGGCCCATGAGCACGCCAAGATCCTCTGCCCCCTGCGCGAGACGCCCGGCCTTCGGAGCGTGGCCGGCCTGAACCAGCGGCTCCATCACCTGACCGGGCGCGAAGCCGCCGGCGCGCTCGATCGCGACCTGGCCGTCTACGCCGGCGAGCCCGTGATGGTCACCCTCAATGACTACCGCCGCGGCCTCTTCAACGGCGACCAGGGCGTCGTGCTCAAGGCCCGCCAGGAGGACGGCGTCCACCAGGCCGTGGCCTTCCGGACCTCCACCGGCTTCAGGCTCCTGCCCTACCGCCCCCTCCAGCCCCAGCTCGAGCTGGCCTGGGCGCTGACGGTCCACAAAGCCCAGGGCTCCGAGTTCGACCGCGTGGTCCTGGTCCTCCCACCCGCCGACAGCCCCCTGCTGACCCGCGAGATCCTCTATACGGCCCTCACGCGTGCGCGCACCGCGGCCACCATCCTTGGGACCCGAGCAGCCCTCGACGCGGGGCTGGAACAGACCAGCCGCCGGTTCACGGGACTTGGCGCCGCCCTCAGGGCCGAACCTTCGCTGTAAGTGCCGATCGCGGGTGCGTGGCCGCTTGAGCCTCAGGGCCAGCGGTAGACCATGGCGTTGATGCTCATGCCCGCGCCCACCGAGGCGAACACGACGATGTTCCCGCTCGCCAGGGTGTGGCCCTCCAGCTGGCCTCTCACGATCAGGTCAAGGAGGGTGGGCACGGTGGCCACCGAACTGTTGCCCAGCCAGGAGACGGTCATGGGCATGATGCCCGCGGGCATTTCGGCCCTGCCGTAGAGCCGGAAGAGCCGCTTGAGGATGGCCTCGTCCATCTTCCCGTTGGCCTGGTGGATCAGCACCTTGTCCACGTGCTCCAGGGAGAGCCCCGCCCGCTCGAGGCTCAGGCGCACCAGGCCCGGCACGGTGGCGATGGCGTACTCGTAGAGCTTCCGCCCCTGCATCTTGATGTAGAGCTGGCGATCGCCGCCTTCGAGATTGAAGGAGGGGCCCATCTTCAGCAGCCCGGCATGGTCGAGAGCGTCGGACCGGGTGGCGTGCGAGAGGATGCCCACGGTCCCGTCATGGGCCTGGGCCTCCAGCACCACGGCCCCGGCGCCGTCGGCATAGATCAGGCTGTCCCGGTCGACGGGATCGGACACGCGGGAGAGGGTCTCGGCGCCGATCACCAGGGCCCGCTTCGCGTCCCCCGAGCGCAGGAAGTAGTCCGCCTGGATCACGGCCTGGACCCAGCCGGGGCATCCGAAGGGCAGGTCGTAGGCCACGCAGAAGGGGTTGGCGATGCCCAGCCTCGCCTTGACCCGCGCGGCCAAGGTCGGGACCAGGTCGGGCTGCCGGCTGCCCGCGGTCACGTCGCCGAAGTTGTGGGCCACGATGATGTAGTCCAGGGTCTCCGGGTCGATGGCGGCCGAAGCCAGGGCCTTCTGCGCGGCCTCCAGGGCCAGGTCCGAGGCGACCTGATCCTCTGAGACGTAGCGCCGTTCGGCGATCTCGGTGATCTCCCGGAACTTCCCCACCATCCGCGCCGTCTCGCCGGCGGGATAGGGCCGCCCTTCGCCTTCGTAAAAGGCCTGGCCGAGGAACGCCTCGTTCGGAACCTTCCGGGAAGGGATGCAGCTGCCCGTGCCGGTGATGACGCTTCGTACCTGGACCACCCGTTCTCCTTGCGGCAGACGAGCCGGAAATGCCGAATACAACCAGTCTACTTCCCATGACTTCCACATTTCCCCGAAATTCCCGGTCCGGCCCCGGAGAGGAAGTCGGTCAGTGGGGCGACTCGGTTTCGGCCGGGGTGGGCTTCCCCGCTTCCACGTGCCGGCAGGCCATGCAGCGGTGGACGAACTCGCCGCGACGGGTGCTGGGGAGGATGCGCAGGGGCTGGCCGCACTTGGGGCAGGGCCCGCCGTGGACCTGCGGCGTGGGAGCATCCTGGAGCTCGGCGACGATTCCTGAGACAAAGCCCCGGATGTCGGCCATGAAGGCCTCGCGGGGTTCCTCGCCGCGGCGCATGCGCTCCAGGCGGGCCTCCCAACTCCCGGTCAGCTCGGCGCTGCGCAGGGCTTCGCTCGGCAGCCCCTCGATGAGGCGGATGCCTTTCTCGGTGGGGAGCAGGACGTTGCGCTTGCGCTCGATGTAGGCGCGCTTGATGAGGGTCTCGATCATGTTGGCGCGGGTGGCGGGCGTTCCCAGGCCGCAGTCGCGCATGGCGCCCCGCAGGGCCTCGTCGTCCAGCTCCCGGCCCGCGCCCTGCATGGCCGCCAGCAGGTCGCCTTCGCTCATGCGCTTGGGGGGCGTGGTCTTCCCTTCCTTGGGGTGGAGGGAGGCCACGTCCACGGCCTCGCCCTTCTTTACCGCGGGCAGGCCGCCTTCGGCCTCCTCGTCGGCCTCCTCCTCGGCTTCGGCCGGATCGGCGGCCTTCTCCGCCTTCTTCCTGCGGTGGGGCGGATCCACGGCGGACCAGCCCTCCTCCTTCACCACGGTACCGCTGGTCTTGAAGGTCTCGCCCTCCACCTCGGTGATGATCGTGGTCTTGGCCTCCACGCGGTCCGGGAAGTAGGCCGCGAGGAAGCGCCGGGCGATGAGGTCGTAGATCCGCAGCTCGTCGCCCTCCAGGCCCCGCGCGGGTTTCTCCGTGGGCACGAGGGCCGCGTGGTCCTCCACTTCCTTGTCGTTCACGAAGCGCTTGTCCAGCTTCACGGGCCAGTGCTTCCGGAGCTCGTCCAGGAAGGGCTGCAGCTCCGCGAGCTGGCCCTGGGCCAGGGCCTTGATCCAGTGCGGCGCCTTCTGGGCGTCGGCCTCCGTGAGGTGGCGGCTGCTGGTGCGGGGGTACGAGATGAGCTGCCTCTCGTAGAGGGCCTGCGCCAGGGCCAGGGTGCCCTCGGCCGTGAACCCGAAGCGCTTGTTGGCCTCCTTCTGGAGGGCCGTGAGGTCGTAGAGCAGCTCGGGCTTCTTCTTCTCGGTGCGGCCTGTGGCGCTCTTGATCTTCCCCGGCTTGCCCGCCAGCCGCGCAGCGAGGGCCCGGGCCTCTTCCTCGGTGGCGAAACGCTCCTGGGTCTGGCCCTCCTGATCCTTGAACCAGCGGCCCTCGTAGGCTCCGTTGACGTGGGCGAAGCGGGCCCGGAGCGTCCAGAAGGGCTGGGGCTTGAAGGTGCGGATGTCCAGCTCCCGGCGCACGAGCAGCGCCAGCGTGGGCGTCTGCACGCGGCCCACGCTCCACACGCCCTCCTCCAGCCCGGCCCGGCGCATGCGCAGGGTCTGGGCCCGGGTGGCGTTGATGCCCACCAGCCAATCCGCCTCCTGGCGGCTGCGGGCGGCGTCGCGCAGGCCCGCGTAGGCCTCGCCGGGCTTCATGGCGCCGTAGGCCTCGCGGACGGCCTCGGGCGTGAGGCTGGAGGTCCAGAAGCGCAGCACGGGCTTGGCGCAGCCCGCCAGCCGGTACACCAGGTCGAAGATCAGCTCGCCCTCGCGCCCGGCGTCCGTGGCGTTCACGACCTCCGTGATGTCCTCGCGGTTCAGCAGCCGCGCCACCACGTCGAACTGGTCCCGGGTCTGCGCGATGGGGGCGTAGCGGAAGGCCTCCGGGAAGATGGGCAACCGGTCCCAGCGCCAGGGCTTCCAGGCCGGGTCGTAGCCCTCGGGGTTCAGGGCCTCCACGAGATGCCCCACGCACCAAGTCACCACCAGGCCGTTCCCCTCGAGGAGGCTTCGGCCCCGCCCGGTCACGCCCAGGGCCTCCGCCAGGGCTCGGCCCATGCTCGGTTTCTCGGCGATGATCAGGCGCAGGGGTGGCTCCCGGGAGCGAGTCCCATTGTAGGGGGACGCAGGGAATGCTCTACAGCCCCAGCGCCTTCGGCAGCCGCGGGCTGGAGATGAGGTCCACGAAGGCGGCCCAGCGGCGGGCGGGGTCGGCCACGGTGCCGCCCTGCTTCTCCACCCAGCTCCGCACCAGGTGCTCACCCAGGTTGTAGTTGATGACATAGCTGCGGTAGGTGTCGATGAAGCGCAGGCGCTGGGCGGCCTGGGCCGGAGTCCGCAGCGAGTAGCGGACCAGGAAGGCCTCGGCCTCGTCGCGCCGGAGGTGGCCGTCCAGGTAGCCGCGGGCGGCCTCGTTGTCGGCGAAGGCCAGGAGCTTCAGCTCCGCCTGCACCCGGGCCCAGCGCTCCGCCTCGGCGAGATCCAGGCCGGCCAGGGGGAAGAGGACATCACGCTCGAAGGCGAGCCGTTCCTCGCCGGGGAAGGCCACCTCCACGCCGAAGTTGGCGGTGCCTTCGGCGATGAGGGACTGGGGAGAGAAGAGCGGATAGGCCGTGAACTCCACCCAGCCCCGGCCCGCCGGGGGCGCCTGGGCGAAGCGCTGCTCCAGGAGCGCGTTGTAGACATGGTGGCCCGGGTAGCCCTCGTGGGCGGCCAGGTCCAGGGCGCGGTCGATGGCGATGGGCAGGTCCAGGTTCACCTGGATCACCGAGCTGCCGCCGCCCTGGTACCAGTTGTAGCCGGACCAAGCCTTGCCCCGCACATACTCCACGCGGAAATGGTCCGAGGCCGGCAGCGTCGCGTGAAGCCGCGTGCGCTCACGGGCCTCGGCGATGGCGGCCTGGAAGACCGCGTCCACCCGGTCCTCCGGAATGAGCACCCGCGCCCGGGCCGCCTGGTAGCGGTCCTGCACGGAGCCGGCGCCCTCGAGCGCCAGGTCCAGCCGCGCCAGGGCCGCCTCGAAGGTGGCTTCCGGCGTGCGGGGCGGGCGGACCTGGTAGAGGGCCTCGGCTTCGTCGTCGAAGCTGAAGCCCTGGCTGTCCAGGCGCGCCAGGTGGGCCGCCACGGCCCCCAGCTGCCCCAGCAGGTAGTCGCGCCGCGGCGCCTCGCCGGGCGGGACCTCGGCCGCGGCCACGCCGTCCAGGATGCGCCCGGCCTCCGCCCTCAGCGCCGGAAGGGGCCGCGGATCCCCGGTCTCCGCCTCGGCCTTCCAGGCCGGGGGCCCGTAGTAGGCATCCACGAAATCGGCGTCATGGCGACCCACCGCCAGCACCAGCCTCACATAGTCCGTCGCCCACCCTGAAAGCGCCATGCCAGCCGAGGCCTCCCGGCCTTCGACTCTACCTGGACCAGGGTCATTTCCCGAGGAAGTGCTTCACATCCACCATGGCAGGGCCCACGGCCAGGACCGCCTCCCGGAGCCGCTCGCGGGAGATGCTGAAGTAGATGGCCCAGTCCCGCAGGTCGTAGGGGTCCTCGATATGGATCAGCTCCTGGCTTTCGGACGATGGGATCTGCAGGTTGTCGGGCACAGAACCTCCTGTGGATCGATATCGCACCCGGGCAGGGGCCCAGATGCGTGTCCCTACGTGGGATCCTAGGCCCCGCCCGCCGGCGGGGCGAGATTTCCCCCCGAACGGTCGATTTTCAGGGCCGAACGGATTCGACCCCCGGCGATTCCGGCCCCGGCGCCGGCCTCCCCTCCCCGGGCCTGGCCAGCCGGGACTCGTAGAGGCGGGCCAGGAATTCCATGAGGATCCACTCCTGCTCCCGGGGGTGGGTGCGGAACAGCCGGTTGAGGTGCATGTGCGCCAGGCTCCCGGCCAGGGCGGCCCGGTCCTCCCGCAGCTGCCCCTGGTCGCAGGCCTCGCGGATGGCCCCCAGGCTCCGCAGGCCGAACACCTCCCCCGTCCCGGGAGGCCGGGAGAGCTCCGCCTCCAGATCCTTCCTCAGCGGCCTGAACCTCGCGCCGATCGCCACGACCCCGGGTCCCGTGCCCTCGAACTCCTTCCGGAGGGCGTCCCGCGTGTCCCGGGACAGATCCCGGCGCGCCAGGTCGTCCAGCCCCAGGGCGGCCCAGATCGCGTCCACCTGCCGGAGGCCCGCCTTCCATCGGTCCTTCCGACCCAGGCCCACCAGCAGGTGGCTCAGGATCCACTCGCTGTCCTCGAAGAACCACGCCTCCGCGAGGTCGAACCCCCGGGGCCCGCCGTAGCGCTCCAGCTCGGGCTCGAAGGTGTCCACCTGCCATTTCCACAGGAGGCCCTGGGCTCGGCAGTTCTCCAGGTGCCGGTGGACCTCGGGCAGCAGGCCCGTGAGGAGGCGGAGGGGCAGGCCATGGAACCGGACGCGGAGGTGGGGCTCCGGATCGCGGTACCGGACGAAGTGCCAGCGGTCCCAGAATCCCTGCGCCCGGGTCCACCGGAGCAGGGGCTCCAGCGCCACGAGGAGACGGTCCCCGCTGGCGGCGCCGCCGTAGAGCTTCAGGTAGAGCCATTCCGAGCCCGGCGGGTAGGCGCGGATCTCAGTGGCCGTGGAATCCGGCGGGAGCCGCACCGGTCGCGGCGGCGCGGCGGGAGCAGCCTCGAAGGGGATGACCAGCTCGTGGGCGAAGGTCCCTTCGGGCGAGGTGACCGGCGCCTGCCCGGCATCCGGGAAGCACTCCGTGAGGATGAAGGCGGACCGGCCCGCCACGAGGTGGTGCAGGGTCTCCACCCAGAGCACGCGATCCAGGTCCACCCGCAGGCTGTTGTCGGCATCGGTGAGCGTGACGAACCGCGGCAGCCCCAGGCGCTCCCGCAGGATCTGGAAAGCCCCCCAGGCCCCCTCGCCGCCGGCGGCCAGGGCCGCCTTCAGCTCCTCGGCGCGGATCCGCCATCGCGCGCGACTGAGGACATGGCGTCCACGGACCACCCTGGGCAGGAACGGCTGCTCGGCCAGGGCCCCCCAGGACCAGCCGCCGGCCCGGCCGTCCTGGTCCTGCAGGTGGGACAGGAACCGGTAGACCACGGGACCGCGGGCGAAGTTGTGGGCGGAGGACAGGCGGGGGATCACCTCCCGCCCCAGGCGCACGGAGGCCAGCACCACCCGGTCTCCCCGCACGGTCACCTGGAGGTCGGACGGGGGAATCACATGATCCTGGGGGACGCCCGCCGCCGCCAGGAAGGGGATCTCGTACTCCCGCAGGGCGGGCCGGGCCAGGACGTTGCCCATGCGGCCCTCGGGCACGTGGACCACCTCGGCGAACACCGCCTCCGGCCGCAGCGCCTCCTCCTTCCGGAGGTGCCGCTGGAGGGAGGCCTGGAGGCCCGGGTCGCCGGAGGCGAAGCGCCCCAGCCACCGGGCCGCCGTGGGACCCGAATACTGTTCCATCCAGAACTGGAAGTTGCCGCGATCCAGGTCCGCGGGGCTGGAGGCCACCAGGGTGGCCAGCGCCGCGAAAGCCGCGGGGAAGGGCTGGGGATCCGGCTGGGCCAGCGCCTCCACATCCGCCTCCTCCAGGGTCCAGATCCGCGTCCCCGCCCACCTCGGGAGCTGGGCCAGGAGGAACTGATCCCGGGGCGACAGGCTCCGCGGGGGCGCCGGCGCCTGGAAGGGCAGACCCTCCAGCAGGGGATCGTCGTAGGCGGGAGCGCCGTCGAACCCGATGCCGCTCTCCTCGTCGAGCACCTCCAGCAGGGGCATCCACCGCTGGCCGTACCGCTCTCTGAAGGCCCAACAGAACCTCTCCAGGGGCCGGTCGACCGGCCCCTGCGTCAGACGCCGAAGGGTGTCGGCGCCCTCCTCCAGGGCCCGGCGGATCCCGGTGGACAGCGCCAGGCCCGGCGCCGGGCGGAAGAGGTCCACCTGGAGGAGGTCCCGGATTCCCGTGGGCAGGTCCAGCCCCTGGAGGGACGGCAGGTGGGCCGGGTAGCCTTCAGGACAGGCGCCGAGGGGCGCCTGGCGGAGGCGGTCCAGGTCCCGGCCGAGGGCCACCAGCGGTTCCGCCTGGGGTGCGGTCAGGGCATGGGCCCGAAGCCCGGCGACCACGTGGCCCAGGGGATCGGGGCTGGTCAAGGGCGGGTGCAGGTCCCCGCGCAGCACCTGGGCTTCCACGATCTGTTCGAGGAAGGCGCGCGCGTCCGACAGATCAACCTTCAGGCGAACCGCCAGCCGCACGGCCAGGTCCCCGAAGGATTGCCCCGCCCGCGCCTGCTGGAGCGCGAAATCGAGGTGGGGCGTGGTCTCCACCGCCTCCAGGTGGTACGACCGCCCCTTCCCTTCCGCGTCGCGGGTCTCGAGGTAGCGGTGCCATCCGCCCCAGGCGTAGAGGCTGGAATTGGGCCGGTAGGTCACGCGGGACCGCACCTCCGGATCCCCCTCCAGGCGGTTCACCAGGGCCTCCAGGATGCCCCAGTCCAGACGCACGGCCTTGCGGCACGAGCGCCAGGAGGCCAGGGCCAGGCGGCTTTCCGGTCCCCAGGCGCCCGTGGACACCCCCGCGAAGAGCCCGAAGGGCGTCGCGCGGCTGCTCATCCGGCTGAGGTACTTCACCAGGGCCCGCTCCACCCCGCGGGTCGCCGCGTCGTCCAGCGCGCCCTCCAGCCAGGCATCCAGGCGCCCGGCCAGGTCCGGCGAAGCCAGCGCCACGGCCTCCCGCACGGCGGGCTGGCGGATCTGCGCGCGAAGCGCGGCGCGCAGTGCCTCCCGATCCCGCTCCAGCCGGGCTTCCGGGGTCTCCTCCGCCAAACCTTCCCGCGACAGGCCTTCCTGCGGCGGCGGAACCGTCACGGCGAGCGCATCCAGGGGGAGACCCGGGCTCCGGAGCACGAAGAAATCGGTGGTCTGACAGGAAGGCTGCGGCATGGACCGATGGTCTTTCCGAAGAGAATCCCTCCCAGGAGAACATGTCCCGCGGATGCCGGCCCGGGAAGGGCCGAACGGTAGCAGGTGGGGGGCCGAACGGTTCGAGCCGTGGTTACATACCGTTCATGGAAATCGGTTGGAAGGGCTCCCGCAAGGGCTCACAAACGAGGTCGCGCCGCGCGGCGCCACCTGGGAGCTCCCATGACCACCACCCTTTCCTTCCGCAAAGAATCCATCCAGCAGGCGAGCAGCGTCAGCGAGACGCTGAACCGGCAGAAGGCCGCCGCCGAGGGCCAGGGCCAGAGGACCGCTCATGAGCCCTGGGCGCCCACCCTCACCACCACGGTCTTCACGATCTAGGGGCGACCTGCATGGAGCCCTTGCCGTGGAGGTGGATGCGTCGAAGCCATGGGTCCGGCTGTTCCCGTTGGCCCGGAACTGGCGGGTCCTCCTGGTCTGCTACCTCCTCTGGGTGGCGGTCCTCATGTACAGCTACCAGACCACCCACCGGCTCGGGAACATCTGGTTCTGGGCCAGCCTCCTCTCCGGGCCCTTCACGCACATTACCGCCTTCGCAGGGCTGGCCCCCCTGCCCTGGACCCTGTCCCGCCGGCTTCCCTCCCCGTGGAGGTTCGCCGTGGGGTTCGTCGCCTCGGTGGTCGCCTGTGAATCCGTCTCCTACCTCCTGCCCATCTTCGACGGGTGGCTGCTCTCGCGAGCGGGCCACCAGTTCAACATGGCCCGCGCCACGGCCGTCTACAGCTCATTCGTGGGGCCAGCTATGATGATCGTCGGAGGTCTCACCGCGTCACGGGCCCGGTCGGAGGAGCTGCGGGCGGCCTCCGAGGCCGAGGCGCAGGTCGCCAAGAACCGCCTGCTCCAGGGGCAGGTCCACCCCCATGTGCTGTTCAACGCGCTCAACGGCCTGGCGGAGCTGGTCCACAAGGATCCCAAGGCGGCCGAAACCGCCATCCGGCACCTGTCGGACCTGCTCCGCCGGATCCTGCGGGCCTCCGAGCACATGCGCCTGCCCCTCGGCGAAGAGCGGAAGATCATCTCCGATTTCCTGGCCCTGGAGGCCATCCGGCTGGGGCCCCGGCTCAGGGTCCTGTGGGACTGGGACGAGGGGCTCGATTCCATCGAGATCCCGCCGCTCCTTCTCCAGCCCCTGGTGGAGAACGCCATCAAGCATGGGATCGCGCCGAGCATCCCGGGCGGCGACATCATCATCCGGGCCCGCTCCCGGGACGGCTCGGTCCGGCTGGAGATCTGGAACTCCGGCAGGCCTTTCCCGAGCCAGGTGAACGGAAGCGGCATCGGCCTGAAGAATCTGCGCTCGCGCCTCGCCCTGCACTTCGGCTCCGGCGCCGAGCTCGTCATAGGGCCTTCGGGCCAGGGCACGCTCGCCTGCATCCAGTTCGAGGCGACCCAAGTAGAATGGCCCCATGAAGCCTCTGAAGGCCCTGGTAGTTGATGACGAGCCTCTGGCCAGGGAGCGCCTCTCGCGGCTCCTTCAGGAGGCCGAATGCACGATCGTGGATGAGCTCGGGGACGGCGTCGCGTTGCTCCAGTGGCTGAAGCAGCCGGCCGAGGTGGACGTCATCTTCCTGGACATCCAGATGCCCGGCCTCAACGGGCTGGAGGTGCTGGCCGAGGTTCCGGACTGCCCGCCGGTGGTGTTCGTGACGGCCTTCTCCGATTACGCCGTGCGGGCCTTCGAGCTCGCCGCGGTGGACTACCTGCTCAAGCCGGTGTTCGAGGACCGCCTCGCCAAGTGCCTGCAGCGCCTCCGCGACCGCCTGGTCCGGCGGCTCAGCCCTTCGGAGCTGAAGACGCTCATGCCGCCTCCCGTCCGCTTCCCCATCCGGGCTGGAGACGGCGAGATCTACATGGACCTGGAGCTGGTGACGCATTTCGAGCTCGAGAGCGACCGCGTGTGGGCCTGCCGGGGCCAGAACCGCTACCTGACCCGATGGTCCACCCTGGCGGAAGTGGAGCAGGCCTTCCCGGAAGCTGGCATGCTCCGCATCCAGCGGAACCTGCTGCTGCGGCCCCAGATGGTCAAGGGGATCCGCCCATCCACGGTGGGCCGCATCAAGGTGCTGGTGGCGCCCCAGGTGGAGCTGACCGTCAGCCGGGCCATGACCTCGCGGACGAAGGAGTGCATCCGGGGCGAGGGAACCTGACGGGGAGCCCGGACCCGCCCGTGTCTGGTCGAGACGCGCCTCGTCGCCCGCACCCTCCCGGCGCGGATACCCCCGCGACCCCGCCCGTGATCCAATCGAACCCAGGATCCCGGGCCCCTCAGGCCCCGGACCGGGAGGTTTCCCCATGCGGCTCAAGGCGATCGTCGGCACGGTGCTCTGCGCGATGGGGGCCGCCCTCTGGAGCGGGGAGGCCACACCCCCCACGCTGCGCCTTCCGGCCTCCGTGCGCCCGCTCCGGGGGCGGCTGGAGCTGACCATCGTCCCCTCGCGGGAGTCCTTCACGGGAACCGCCACGTACGACCTGGCGATCTCGGAGCCCACGGCGACCCTCTGGATCCACGCCACGGGCCTCAGGTTCCAGCGCGCGGAGCTCGCGGCGGGCGGCGCGAGCCAGACCGCCACGGTGATCCCCGGAAACGAGGACGTGGTGGGCCTGCGCTTCGCGGCGCCCGTGGTGTCTGGCCCTGCGCGGCTGACGCTCGCCTGGGAGGGCGCGCTGGATTCCACCCGCAGCCAGGGCCTCTACCGGGTGAAGGAGGGCGACGACTGGTACGCCTACACCTTCTTCGAGCCCATCGACGCGCGGCGGGCCTTCCCCTGCTTCGATGAGCCCGGGTTCAAGATCCCATGGACCCTGGTGCTCCACGTGCCCCAGGACCAGGTGGGGCTGGCCAACGCCCCGGCCACGGAGGAAACCGCCGAGCCCGGCGGCATGAAGCGGATCACGTTCGCGGAGTCCCGCCCCCTGCCTTCGTACCTTGTGGCCCTGGTAGTCGGTCCCTTCGACGTGATCCCCGCGGGCACGGCCGGGCACCACGGCACGCCGCTCCGGTTCGTGGTTCCCAAGGGCCGCGGCGCGGAAACCCGCTACGCGGCGGAAGCCACACCGCGGCTGGTGAGCCTGCTGGAGGATTTCTTCGGCATGCCCTACCCCTTCGGGAAGCTCGACGTGGCCGTGGTCCCGCGCTACTGGGGCACCATGGAGCACCCCGGGCTGGTGGCCCTGGGCCAGCCCCTGACGCTCATCAAGCCCGGCGAGGAGACGCCGGCCCGGAAGGAGTTCTACAGCACCATCGCCGTGCATGAGCTGGGCCACTACTGGTTCGGCGATGTGGTGACCATGGCCTGGTGGGACGACACCTGGCTGAACGAGGGCATGACCACCTGGATCGACGCCAAGATGATGGAGGCCTTCGAGCCGTCCTGGCGGGTCCCCGCGAACCGGCTCCAGCTCATGGCCAACGCCATGGCCGCGGATGCCCTGCCCTCGGCCAAGCGGGTTCGCCAGCCCGTGGCCTCCAAGGACAACATCGAGAACTCCTTCGACAACAACCTCACCTACTTCAAGGGCAACGCCCTCATGTCCATGGTGGAGCGATGGGTGGGCCCCGAGCGCTTCCAGGGGATCGTGCGGACCTACATCCAGCAGCACCAGTGGAGCAATGCCACCTCCGAGGACTGGCTCAAGGCCGTGCAGGACGGGGCCAGCGCCCCGGCCAGAGCGGTGTTCGAGACCTTCATCGGCCAGCCCGGCGTCCCGGTCCTCACGGGCCGCTGCGTCCAGACACCCGGGGGCTGGAGCCTCGAGCTCACCCAGAGGCGATTCCTGTCTGCAGGCACGGAGCCAAGGACCCCGGCGGTCTGGACCATCCCCGTGGGGATCCGGACAGACCGGACCTCCGAGCCCTTCTACGCGGTGCTCACGGAGAAGTCGGCCACCTTTCCCATCCCCAGCGGCCAGCGGCCCGAGTGGATCCTGCTCAACGCCGGCGGCTCGGGCTACTACCGGGTGGCCTACGAGGCGGACCAGCTGACGGCGCTCCTGCAGGCACCGGCCTCGGCGCTGACAGCCCAGGAACGGTTCCGGCTGCTGGACGATGCGAAGGCCATGGGTGAGACGGGGGCCCTGGACCTGCCCTCTACGATGCGGCTCGCGGGGGCGGCGGCCCAGGATCCCGACCGGCTCATCGTGGCCCAGTCCCTGGCCCTTGCCGCCCGCATCCCCGCCGGGCTCCTGGGCCCGGCCGACCGGCTGCGGCTGGCATGGTACCTCCGCGCCACCTGGGGGGCTCGGGCCCGGACGCTGGGCTGGACGCCGCGACCGGGCGAGGACGTGGAGACCCGGCGCCTCCGGGCCCTCCTGGTGCCCCTCGTGGCCTTCCGAGGCCAGGACCCCGCCCTTACCCGGGACGCGAAGACCCTCGCGGCCCGCTGGCTGAAGTCGAGGAAGGGTGTGGACCCGGATCTGGTGGTCCCGATCCTCGCCACTGCTGCCCGGGCCTCCGGCCGGTCCTACTTCGACCGGATGGTGGCGCAGGCCCGCGCGACCCAGGATCGCCAGGAGCGCGCCCGGCTCATGGCAGGGCTCGGCGCCTTCCGCGCCCCCGTCCTCGTGAACGCCGCGCTGGACCTGCTGCTCCGGAAGGACTTCGACATCCGGGAGTCCGTGCTGATCCTGGATGGCGCCCTGTCCGACCCCGAGACCCGCCCCGTGGCCTGGGCCTGGCTCCAGCGGCACTTCGACGAGATGGCCCCGCTGTTCCGCAGCGACGATTTCTGCGGTCTCGTCGGGCGCCTGGGCGAGGCCCTGTGGGACACCGTGAGCCGCGAGTCCTTCGAGGCCTTCCTCCGGCCCCGGGTCCAGCCCTTCGACGGCGGCCCCCTGGCCCTGACCCGCGCCCTGGAATCCATGGAGGTTCATCAGACCCGGGGTCGGCGGGACCTGGAGGCCAGCACCCGGTTCCTCCGCGGGAAGGGACGTTCCTAGCCTCGGGAAGGAATCCCCCCGCTGTATCCTGGCCCCAGGCGCCGGTTCCCCGCGATGGGAGGGCGGACATCGGAGCGGTGTGGACGGGAACGGGGAGCGCGCGCAGGTCGTCGTCCTGGGGGGCGGAATCACCGGCCTGCTGGCGGGGTGGCATCTGCGCCAACAGGGCTACAACCCGACGGTCTGGGAGGCCTCCGCGGCGCTGGGCGGATGGGCGCAGACCCTGCCCTGGCCGGGGCCGGCGGGCGAGCCGGGCTGGCTGGAGCGCGGACCCCAGGGCCTGCTCGTGGGTCGCGGCGGCGCGCTGGACCGCCTGCTGCGTGCGCTGGCCATCGAGCTGCGTCCCTCCCGGCCCAGGGGTCCCCGCTGGCTGGGCAAGGCGGGGCGCCGGCATCCCGGGCCGGCCTCGCTGGCGGGAGTGCTGCGCGCGCCGGGCCTGGGTCTCGGCGGGAAGCTGCGGATGCTGGCGGAACCCTTCATCCCGGCAGGATCCAGGCCTGAGGAGACCCTCCACGCGTTCTTCGCCCGGCGGCTGGGGGAGGGCTTCGCCCGGGAGCTGCTGCCGGCCTTGGTGGCCGGGGTGCTGGCGGCTCCGCCGGAGCGCCTGGGCCTGGAGGCCGCGCCGCGCCTGAAGCGCCTGGAGGCGCATGGCGGCCTGGTCCTGGGCGGACTTCGAACGGGCCTCGAGCGCACGCGCCAGCCCGTGGGCGGTACCGGCGCGCTGGCGCAGGCACTGGCGGAGCGGCTTGGCGGGGTGTCCACGGGCCGGGCGGCCATGGCCTTGGAGCCTCTGCCCGACGGCCAGTGGCGGATCCACGGCAACGGCCCCCATGTGGAGGCCGGAGCGGTGGTCCTGGCCCTGCCGGCGCCCGCAGCCGCAGGACTCCTGCGACCCTTCGCCCCCGGAGTGGCCGCGGAGCTGGCGGCCATCCCCCACCTGGATCTCCGCGTCTGGCACAGCCGCCATCCCCTGGTGCGGGGCTGGGAGCGGGGCCTCGGCCTGCTGGTGCATCCGCCGGAGGGCCGGGGGTTGCTGGGCGCCGTGTCCTTCGCGGCGGACGACCCCCGGGGCGTGCCGGGCCTGCTCCAACTGTGCGCCTATGTGGGCGGCGCCTATCCCGTGGACCCGGCGCTGGCGGCCTGGCCGGGCGTCTTCCGGGAACTGCGCCGCTGGCTGCCGGAGCTGGACGAGGCGGTGCAGGTGCGGGAGGAAGCCTGCCCCGGCGCCTTCCCCCTGCTGGAGCCGGGCCACGGCGCCCGGGTGGCGCGGGTGCTCCAGGGGGTTCCGCCGGGCCTCCACTGGCTTGGCGCGGCCCGCTTCGGACCTGGGATCCCTCATCTGGCGGAGGGCGTGGAGGTCTGGGCCAGCGCGCTGCCCAGGGTTGGACTCACTTGAACTCGGTCAGGGGCTCGAGAGCCGGGCCGGCCTCCTTCGCGGGGTCGGTGCAGCCGGCGAGGGTGATGGCGATGGTCAGGAGCTGGACGAGGATGACCAGCGCCACGCAGGCGGACCAGCCGCCGAAGCGCCAGAGGTAGGCCGGCAGCTCGCCGCCGAGGGAGCCGCCGATGTAGTAGCAGGTGACGTAGATCCCCACCGCCAGGGCCTTGTCCTGGCGCGCCGCCACTCCGATGTAGCTGGTGGTGGCCGCCTGGGCCACGAACACGCCCGTGCAGCTGAGGGCCAGGCCCGCCACCACGGCCCAGAGGTTCGGGATCATGGTGAGCAGCATGCCGGCGATGCCCGTGCCCATGGCCAGCACCATGGCCGTCCGGTGGCCGTAGTGGTCGATGATGCGACCCGCGGAAGGCGTGATGACCGCGCCGACGAGGTAGGTGACGAACAGGAGCCCGATGGCCACGGGGCTCAGGTGGAAGGGCGCCCCCGCCAGGTGGAAGGTCACGTAGGAGAAGCAGGCGATGAGCGAGAACAGGACGCCGAAGCCCACGGCGAAGGTCGCCTGGAGGCGGGGGTTGCGGAGGTGCGCGAGCGCGCCCGCCCACGGTGATTCGCCCTGGACCCGGCCGGTGAACCTCCGCTCTTCGGGGAGCCAGGCCTGGAGGAGGAAGGCCGAGACCACGCCCATGATCCCGATGGCGAGGAAGGCCCAGGACCAGTGCCAGCGGGACACGATGAGCCCGGTGGTCATGCGCCCTGTGAAGCCGCCGATGACGGTGCCGGTGACGTAGGTGGCCATGGCCCGTCCCACCCCTCCTCCAGCCCACTCCTCCTGCACGTAGGCCACCGTCACCGCGAAGACGCCCGGCGTGAAGAGCCCCTGCAGGAAGCGCCAGAAGACCAGGGCGGGGAGGCCCGTCGCCGTGGCGTTCAGCAGGGTCACCAGCGCCAGCAGGCTGGCGGAGAAGACGATCACCCGCTTCCGGCCCAGCCGGTCGGCCACGGACCCCACCAGGGGCGCCGCGATCGCCACGCCCAGGGTGGAACTCGTGAGCGTCAGGCCCACGGCCGCCTTGCTGGCGTGGAAGAGCCGCTCCAGCATCGGCAGCAGGGGCTGGGTGGCGTAGAGACCCAGGAAGGCGCAGAAACCCGCGAAGGCCACGGCCAGGGTGCGGCGGCCCTCCGCCCCCCGGGAGTCTGAGCCGGAAACAGGGGTCGGGGATAGATCACCTTCGCGCATGGCTCCATGGTCGGAACCTTCATATCCGATGAAAAATATCTATTGGAGTGCTATCTGATATTCAGGAGATATCAATGGAACTCCGCCTGCTCCGCTACTTCACCCTCGTCGCCGAGGAGCTGCACTTCAGCCGGGCCGCCGCCCGCCTTCACATGGCCCAGCCCCCCCTGAGCCAGCAGATCAAGCAGCTGGAGCAGGAGATCGGCGTCCCGCTGTTCGTCCGAACCCGGCGCCACGTCGAGCTGACCGAGCCCGGCCGGCAGTTCCTGGGCTCGGCGCAGGAGATCCTCGCCCGGGTGGACCACGCCGTGCTCCAGGTCCAGCGCGCCGCCCGGGGCGAGGTGGGCGAGATCGCCATCGGCCTGGTGAGCTCCGCCTCCTACGAGGACACGCTTCCGCGCATCCTCCGGGCCTACCGCGAGCGCCATCCTGACGTGGCCATCACCCTCCACGAGCTGAGCAGCGGCGAGCAGGTGGCGGCGCTTCGGGAGGACCGAATCCGGGTGGGCCTGCTGCGCCCGCCCATCCACGAGCCGGGCCTCGCCACCACCACGGTCCTGCGGGAACCCCTGGTGGCGGTGCTCCCGGCCGACCACCGCCTGGCGGGCCGGCCGCGCATCCCCCTGGCCGCCCTGGCCGGCGATCCGTTCATCATGATCCCCCGCAGCCACGGCCTGGGGATCCTGGACCTGGTGATGGGCGCCTGCCTCGCCGCCGGCTTCACGCCCCACATCGCCCAGGAGGCCAAGGAGATCCAGACCGTGGTGGGCTTCGTGGCCGCCGGCTACGGCGTGTCCCTGATGCCCCGCGCCGTGCGCCGCCTCTCGCACGCGGGCGTGGCCTACGTGCCCCTGGCGCCGCCCCAGGTGCAGATCGAAGTCGCCGCGGCCTACCGGCAGGGCGACGCCTCCCCCCTCCTGGCCGCCTTCCTGGCGGTGCTGAAGGAAGCCACGTCAGGACGGGCCTTGCCGAGATCCGGCCCCTGATGATGGCCGGCGGGCGATAGGCCGATCAGATGCCCAGCTTCTGCACCTTCCGGTAGAGGGTGTTCCGGGCCATCCCCAGCTCCCGGGCCGCCTGGCTCATGTTCCCCTTCCAGGCGCGTAGGCAGGCCTGGATCTGCTCCCGCTCCTCCTCCAGCAGCTGGTCCCGGAGGCTGGCGGAGCCCGAGGCGCGGAACGGGCCCGGCGCCGCGGGGCCTGAGATGGAGGCCGGGGGTTCCGGGGGGCGGAGAATCTCGTCGGGGACGCCCTCCGGGAGGAGTACCGCGCCCCGGACGGCGTGGACCATGCGCTCGACCACGTTCTGGAACTCGCGGATGTTGCCGGGCCAGGCATAGCCCTGGAGGGCGCCGCTCACGCCGGGATCGATGCGGAGGTTGGCGGCCCCTTTGCGGGCGGCGAACTTGTGGAGGAAGGCCTCCAGCAGCTCCGGGATGTCCTCGGGATGCTCCCGCAGAGGCGGGAGCTTGATCATGGAGACGTTGAGCCGGTAGTAGAGGTCCTGGCGGAAGGTCCCCTTGCGGATCTCCTCCCGTAGGTCCTTGTGCGTGGCGCAGATGATCCGCACGTCCACCACGAAGGGCCGGTCGCCGCCCAGGCGGGTGATGGTCCGGTCCTGGAGCACGCGGAGCAGGGCGATCTGCTGCTCCAGGGGCATGTCCCCGATCTCGTCCAGGAAGAGGGTGCCTCCGCTGGCCAGCTCGAACTTCCCCGGGCGCCCGCCCCGGGCCGCGCCCGTGAAGGCCCCGTCCTGGTAGCCGAACAGCTCGCTGGCGATGAGCTCCCGGGGGATGGCGCCGCAGTTGATGGCCACGAAGGGCCCCGTCCGGCGCTCCGACTGGTTGTGGATGGCGTGGGCGAACATCTCCTTGCCCGTGCCGCTCTCCCCGGTCAGCAGCACGTTGCTCTCGTTGGCGGCAGCCAGCTGGCCCAGCTGGACGGCGCGCTGCAGGACCTCCCCCTGCCCCAGGATGTCCTCGAAGCGGAAGGTGGCCTGGGCTCCGCTGAAGCGGTTGATGAGCCCCTTGATCTTGTTGATGGGGTTCACGAACAGCACGGCCCCCTTGACCACGCCGCCCTCGTCCAGGATGGGCTTGCCGCTGGCGACGCACTGGAGGGCGCCCTTTCCGGAGGCGAGCTCCAGCTCCCGGTCCAGGAACTCGCGGCCCCAGGCCAGCAGCTCGCGGATGGGTCCCAGGTCCCGGACCAGGTCTGTGATGCGCTTGCCGGCGGCCTGCTGGCTGGAGACTCCCAGCAGCCGCTCCGCCACGGGGTTGATCTGATCAAGGACGCCGTCGACGTCCAGCACCAGCACCCCGTCGGTGACCGTGAGGATGATGCTGGAGAGCCGGTTGTTCAGCAGCCTCAGCTCCCGGTTCTTCTGGCCCACCTCCAGCTCGTGCTGGATGGCCTCCACCGCGGCCATCACCAGCCCGAGCGTGTGGATGTGCGTCTCGTCCACGGGCCCGGTCATGTCCAGCAGGCCGATGGTCTTCCCCCGGGGATCGAAGATGGGCGCCCCGGAGCAGGTCCACCGGTGGTGCTTCTGGCAGTAGTGCTCGGCGCCCGAGACCTGGAAGGGGCGGCCCAGCACCAGGGGCGTGCCGGCCCCGTTGGTGCCCACCTCGGCCTCGGCCCAGAGCGCCCCCTTGTTCAGGTTCAGGTCCTGGGAGGCGAGGATGCGGTCTGGGTTGCCCACGGCCTCCAGGAGGTAGCCCTGCTCGTCGAAGAGCAGCACCACGAAGCTGGAGCCCGCCACCAGGCTGTACAGGTTCTCCATGAAGGGCTTGGCGACCCGGATCAGGTCCTGCTTCCGCTCCGCCAGCGCCGCGAACTCAGCGGACCCCAGCACCCTCGTGGAGCGCTCCGCCAGCGGGTCCACGCCCGCGGCCTTGCAGCGGCGCCAGGAGGCCTCCAGCTCGGGCCCCAGCGTGCCGGGCTCGAGGACCCCCTCCCGGATGAAGCGATCCCAGACCGCCCAGCGCTCCGTGGCCTCTCCCTCCTTCTGTGCCATGGCCCCTCCAGAGGCCGGTCCCGGAACCGCGCCGAACTGTTCCAGTATCGTAGCAATTCGATACATAAAAGATCAATAAGTAACGTTTCAGCACAAAGGCAGGCGAGGGCCCCAGGGGAACCCGGCTCGTCTTTTTTCCCATCTTCGCCCAGGAGGGCCGAGCTTCGTGGATGTCCATGTCGTGAATGACTTCCGGCCTCGGGCTCCCGGCACACCTCCTGCCTTGGTCGGGAATCAACCCGAACCCTCAAGGGGAATCCACCATGGACAAGATCCTGCGCGTGAACATGACCGACTTGACCACCCGGGTCGAGGAGACGCCCGCCGAGTGGGCCGGCCTGGGGGGCCGGGCCCTCACGTCGACCATCGTGGCGAAGGAGGTCCCGCCCGCCTGCCACGCCCTCGGGCCCCACAACAAGCTGGTCTTCGCGCCCGGCCTGCTGTCGGGCACGGCGGCCTCCAACTCGGGCCGGCTCTCCGCCGGCGCCAAGAGCCCGCTGACGGGGGGCATCAAGGAGAGCAACGTGGGCGGCACGGCGGCCCAGATGTTCGCCCGGCTCGGCATCAAGGCCCTCATCGTCGAAGGCGTGCCCCCGGGCGAGGGCTGGTACGCGCTCAAGGTCGGCAAGGACGGTGTCACCATCGAGGAGGAGCGCGGGCTCCTGGGCCTGGGCAACTTCGCCGTCATCGACGCCCTCCAGGCGCTGCTGGGCAAGAAGACCGGCGTGATCGCCATCGGCCCCGCGGGCGAGATGAAGCTCACCTCGGCGAACATCTCGGTGAAGGATCCCTCGGGCAAGATCCGCAGCCACGGCCGCGGCGGCCTCGGCGCCGTCATGGGCTCCAAGCGCATCAAGTTCATCGCCATCGACGACGAGGGCGCTCCCGGCATCCAGATCGCGGATCCCGAGGCCTTCAAGGCTGCCTCCTGCGTCTTCACGAAGGCCCTCATGGACCATCCCGTGAGCGGCCAGGGCCTCCCCACCTACGGCACGAACGTGCTGGTCAACATCCTCCACGAGGCCGGCGGCCTGCCCACCCGCAACTTCACCCACGGGCAGTTCGACGGGCACGAGCAGATCTGCGGCGAGACCATGCACGACACCATCGTGGCCCGCGGGGGCAAGCCCCGGCACGGCTGCCACGCGGGCTGCGTCATCCAGTGCTCGCAGGTCTACCACGACAAGGAAGGCCAGTACCTGACCTCCGGCTTCGAGTACGAGACCATCTGGGGCCTGGGCGCCAACTGCCTCATCAAGGAGCTGGACGACATCGCCCTGGCGGACAGCGTCATGGACGACCTCGGCCTCGACTCCATCGAGA
The DNA here is from genome assembly GCF_022808935.1 of Geothrix sp. SG200. Lineage (GTDB taxonomy): Bacteria > Acidobacteriota > Holophagae > Holophagales > Holophagaceae > Geothrix > Geothrix alkalitolerans. The sequence continues at coordinate 216,714 of NZ_JAKZFR010000001.1, read as the reverse complement.
CCGCCGTGGCCTTCGGCGTGGCCATGGAGGCGGGCATCCTCCCCTGGGGCGACGGCAAGGAAGTGGTCCGCATCCTGCGCGAGGAGGTCGGCAAGGGCACGGCCCTGGGCCGCGTGATCGGCTCCGGCGCGGGCGCCGTGGGCCGCACCTACGGCGTCACCCGGGTGCCCGTGGTGAAGAACCAGGCCATCCCGGCCTACGACCCCCGCTCGGTCAAGGGCATCGGCATCACCTACTGCACCAGCCCCATGGGCGCGGACCACACCGCGGGCTACACCATCGCCACCAACATCCTCAACGTGGGCGGCCAGGTGGACCCGCTGAAGAAGGAAGGGCAGGTCGAGCTCTCCCGGAACCTCCAGATCGCCACCGCCGCCGTGGATTCCACGGGCATGTGCATCTTCATCGCCTTCCCGGCCCTGGACATCCCCGAGTGCCTGCCGGCCCTGATCGGCATGATCAACGCCCGCTTCGGCGCGAAGCTGACTGGCGAGGACGTCACGGGCCTGGGCAAGTCCGTGTTGAAGCTCGAGCGCGCCTTCAACCTGGCGGCCGGCCTGACCAGCGCCGATGACCGCCTGCCGGAGTTCTTCTGCTCGGACCCCGTGTCGCCCCACCAGGCCGTGTGGGACTTCACGAACGAGGAGATCGACGCCTTCTGGGATTTCTGAGGTGGCGCCGATCACCGTCACCATCAAGCTCTTCGCCCACTTCCGCCATGGCCGGTTCAAGGAGGCCGACCACCAGTTCCCGCCGGGCACAGCCTGCCGCGACGTCATCCTCGGGCTGGGCTTCCGCCTGGGCGAGATGGGCATCGTCATGGTGAACGGCCAGCACGCGCCCCTGGACCATCCCTTGAGCGAGCGCGACACCCTGGCCCTCTTCCCCCTGGTGGGCGGGGGCTGAGGGCCTAGTCCTCCAGGAACCGCGCGAACTCGGAGACCGGGGCACGCTCGGTCTCCAGGCGGTTCTCCACGGCCTCCGGGTCGGCGTAGCCGAGCGCCATGCCGCAGACCAGCATCTGGTCGGGCCGGAAGGCCAGCTCCTCGGCGATGACGCGGTGGAACTGGGTGAAGGCCGCCTGGGGGCAGGTGTGCAGGCCCCGGGCCCGGGCGGCGACCATCACGCTCTGGAGGAACATGCCGTAGTCCAGCCAGCTGCCCACCTGCATGATCCGGTCGATGCTGAAGATCAGGCCCACGGGCGCGTCGAAGAACCGGTAGTTGCGGCCGTGCTGCTCGTGCATGCGGGCCTTGTCGGTCTTCTCGATGCCGAGGAGGCCATAGAGGTCCCAGCCCACCTTGCGCCGCCGGTCGAGGTAGGGCGAGGCCCACTCCTTCGGGTAGTACTCGTATTCGTGCTCGTGCTTCGCCCGCTCGGCGGGATCCCCGTAGATGGCGAGGATGCGTGCGGAAAGGCGCTGCTTGGCCGCGCCCGTCAGCACGTGGACCTGCCAAGGCTGGATGTTGGTGCCCGAAGGCGCCCGGGACGCCACGCGCAGGATGTCCTCCACCAGGGCCCGGGGCACGGGCGTGGGAAGGAAGGCGCGGATGGAGCGGCGGCTGGTGATGGCGGCATCGACCGCGGCGGTGTGGACCTCACTGGGTTCGTCGAACAGGTTCACGGGATTGATCCTTCTGGGAAGCGTCCGGCGGCGCGGGTGGGGCTCGTGCGGCTCGAACGCCGATCCCTCCACTACATCATCCTCGATCCGATTCCTGGCCAGGCATTCGCCTGTATATACAATCAACATCAATCGGTTCTGTCCGTCCCATCCTCCAGGAGCGTCGATTGGTCCCTCCCAAAGAGCTCGTCCTGTTCGCCGGTGCCGCGCTGCTCATGGTGCTCAGCCCTGGGCCCAACATGATCTACCTGATCTCACGCTCGATCTGCCAGGGCCGCAAGGCGGGGGTCATCTCCCTTCTTGGGGTCATCGCGGGCTTCCTGGTCCACATGTTCTCCGCCGCCGTGGGGCTGACGACGCTCTTCCTGGCCGTCCCGCTGGCCTACGAGGTGCTCAAGTGGGCTGGCGCGGCCTACCTCCTGTGGCTGTCCTGGCAGGCGGTCCGCCCCGGAGCCCGCTCCCCCTTCGAGGCCAAGTCCCTGCCGGCGGATCCACCTTCCCGGCTGTTCGCCATGGGATTCCTCACGAACCTGCTGAACCCCAAAATCGCCATGTTCTATCTCTCGGTGTTCCCCCAGTTCGTCTCTGCGGCGCATGGCTCCATCTTCACGCAGAGCATCACCCTGGGCCTTACACAGATCGCCGTCAGCTTCTCGGTCAACCTCGCCATCGCGCTCTCCGCCGCCCGGCTGGCAGCCTGGTTCGGCCGCAACCCGCTCTGGCTGTCGGCGCAGCGCTACTTCATGGGGTTCGTCCTCACCGGATTGGCCATCCGCCTGGCGGTGGAACGGCGACACGCCGCCTAGCCGCGCCTGCCCTGGCCGGCCTGTCCCTCTCGCCTTGGCCGCTCAGCGCAGCCCGTACATCGCCTTGAAGGCGGGCCACTCCGCCTTGAGGCGGATGAAGGCCACCACGTCGGGGCAGCGGAGGAAGGGGTTGGCCTCGCGCTCCCAGGCCAAGGTGGAGCTGGGCCGGGCGCCGTAGTCGTGGCCAGGCCAGATCGTCGTGTGGGCGGGCCACTCGCGCAGCAGGCGCTGGAGGCTGTCCCACTCGGTGCGGGCGTCCCGGTCGTCCGGTGTGCCGCCCACCTTCCCCACGAAGAGGAGGTCGCCGGTGAGCCCTGCCGCCAGGTCGCCGGGCAGGCCCTCGGTCAGGAAGGCCAGGTGGTCCGGGCAGTGGCCGGGCACGTGCCACACGCCCAGGCGCCAGGCGCCGAAGGGGACGCGCTCGCCGTCCTTCAGCACCCGGTCCAGGGGGCCGGGATGGCCGGGGCCTCCGAGCACGGGGGCCCCGGTGAGCGCCTGGGCCCCGCCGTTGCCGTTGCTGTGGTCCGCGTGCCCGTGGGTGTTGAGGATGGCCGTGATCCGCAGTCCCTGGGCCGTGGCCCGGGCCACCAGGGCGCCGGGGTCGTAGGACGGATCCACCAGGACGCCCTCACCGGCTTCCCGATCGCCCAGGAGATAGCCGAAGTTGCGGTCCCCGCCCACCTTGATCTGCTCGAAGATGAACCGCATGGGCGCCTCCGGCCCCATTGTCCCCCACGCCCTTCGCGGGCGGAACGCCCGGCCCCCCGCCGGCATCCAACTCTGCATCTGGAGGAGCCATCCATGTCGAGCGGGAAGATTTGGCTGGCCATGGCCGGGACGGTGGTGCTTGCCGCTGGGGCGGCGCTGGCTCTTCCCCGCCACGAGCCGGCATTCGGGCAGATGACTCAGATTGATCGCGAGGTGAAGGTGAACGCACCCGAGAAGCCCAGCCAGGACGTGCTCAGGAAGAAGCTCACGCCCATGCAGTACCACGTCACCCAGGAAGCCGGCACCGAGCCGCCCTTCCAGAACGCCTTCTGGAACGACCACCGGGAGGGGGTCTACGTGGACGTGGTGAGCGGCGAGCCGCTCTTCTCCTCCAAGGACAAGTTCGACTCGGCGTGCGGCTGGCCCAGCTTCTCGAAGCCCCTGGCCGCCGATGAGGTGGTGGAGAACCGCGACACCTCCCACGGCATGATCCGCACGGAAGTGCGGTCCAAGGGCGCCGACTCCCACCTGGGCCATGTGTTCGACGACGGTCCCCGCGACAAGGGCGGCCTTCGCTACTGCATCAACTCCGCCTCCCTGCGCTTCGTGCCCGTGGACGACCTGGAGCAGGAGGGCCTCGGCCGCTTCCTGCCCCTATTCGGGCGGACGGCCAAGGCCGCACCCACCCCGAAGACGGGTTCGGCCGAGGAGATCGCCACCCTGGCCGGCGGCTGCTTCTGGGGCATGGAGGACCTGCTGCGGAAGCAGCCCGGCGTCCTCGCCATCGAGGTGGGCTACACCGGCGGAAAGGTGCCCAACGCCACCTACGAGCACCACGAGGGCCACGCCGAAGCCGTCCAGATCCGCTTCGACCCTACGAAGACCACCTTCGAGGCGCTGCTGCGCTTCTTCTTCCGCATGCACGACCCCACCACGCTCAACCGCCAGGGCAACGACGTGGGCACCTCGTACCGCAGCGCGATCTTCTATCACAGCGAGGCCCAGCGGCAGACCGCCGAGCGGGTGAAGGCCGAGGTGGACGCCAGCGGCAAGTGGAAGCGCCCCGTCGTCACGGAGATCACGCCCGCCGGCCCGTGGTGGAAGGCCGAGGAATACCACCAGGACTACCTGATCAAGCACCCGGGCGGCTACACCTGCCACTACGTGCGTGACTAGGCGCATGGCATCCTTATCCAACCGGACCTTCCCGGTCCGGACGGATCCTGGAGAACCCATGCCCGGCACGCGACACCTGGAGAACCGGCCCGACCTCCACGCGGTGGTCGAGGCGCTGGCGGAGGCTTCCTCCGCCCTCACGGAGATGTCCCTGGGCTGTCGGGAGTTCCCGTCGCGCACCGCGCTGGCCGCGCTGGTGGAGGAGATGCGGGCCCTGCTCTTCCCCGGCTACTTCGGCGCCTCGGAACTGAACGCGGAAACCCTGCGCTACCACCTGGGCGCCCGCATGGACCGTGTGCTCCACGGCCTCGCCGACCAGATCCAACGGGGGATGACCGCCTCGGATCCCGCCTGTGGCGACTGCGCCGAACGGGCCCTGACCCTGGCCCGGGCCTTCCTGGCGCGGCTGCCGGAGGTCCGCCGCCTCCTGGCCACGGACATCCAGGCCGGCTTCGAGGGCGATCCGGCCGCCACCAGTCCCGACGAAGTGCTCTTCAGCTACCCGGGCCTGCTGGCCATCACCAACCAGCGCCTGGCCCACGAGCTGCTGAAGCTGAGCGTGCCCCTGCTGCCCCGCATGATCACCGAGCACGCCCACAGCCTCACCGGCATCGACATCCACCCTGGCGCGCAGATCGGCGAGCGGTTCTTCATCGACCACGGCACGGGCGTCGTCATCGGCGAGACCTGCGTCATCGGCCGCAACGTCCGCCTCTACCAGGGCGTGACCCTGGGCGCCAAGAGCTTCCCCCTGGATGCCGGCGGGCACCCCGTGAAGGGCATCCCCCGCCACCCCGTGGTGGAAGACGACGTGATCATCTACTCCAACGCCACGGTCCTGGGCCGCATCACCATCGGCCGGGGTTCTGCCATCGGCGGCAACGTCTGGCTCACCCGCAGCGTGCCCGCCGGCAGCGTCATCACCCAGGCCAACGAGAAGGACGGGATGCCCTGATGACCACCCTGCTGCGCTTCCTCTTCTCCGCCATCGGGCTCCTGGTGGCCAGCGCCGTCGTGCCCGGCCTGGGCCACGGCGCCTTCCTGGACCTGCTCATCGTGGCCGTCATCCTGGCCGCCCTGAACGCCACGGTGGGCAGCCTCCTGAAGGTCATCGCCTTCGTGCCCATGGCCTGCTCCCTCGGCTGCTTCAGCCTGGTCATCAACGGCCTGGTGTTCTGGCTGGCCGGCACGCTCTCCGCGCGGCTGGGCCTCCAGTTCACCGTCAGCGGCTTCTGGGCCGGCTTCTTCGGCGCCCTGGTGACCAGCGTCGTGGCCTCGATCCTCGGCACTCTCTTCATCCCCAAGGACCGCCAGCGCCCCCAGGGGCCGGCCCAGCGCATCAAGATCGTGAACTGAAAAGGCATTCACCGCAGAGATCGCGGAGAGCGCAGAGACAAGCGGGTGATGGCAGGTTAGGTACCGCGTTCGGGTGACCTGATGCCTGAGCCGATCCTGGAAATACGCCCGACTCCGCCCCACTCTGCGCCCTCTGCGTTCTCTGCGGTTAAATGTTTTTCGTCTTTTCCAATAGCCCTTGTACCGCCGATTTCGCGGCTTCCCGCAGGGCGTCGGGATCTGCGTAGGCGCTGGATTCCATGGGAACCCCCACGGTGATGCGGTAGTGGCCGCCCTTCACGCGCCAGGCGCCCTTGGGCAGGATCGCGGGACCACCGTGGATGGCGAAGGGCACCACGGGCACGCCGGCCTCGAAGGCCAGGGCGAAGGCGCCCTTCTTGAAGGGGAGCAGGCTTCCATCGCGGCTGCGGGTGCCCTCGGGGAAGGCCACGATGGCCTGGCCCGCGCGGATGCGCACGGCGGCTTCGGCCAAGCTCGCCATGGCGGCGGCGCGGTCGCGGCGGTCGATGAAGATGAAGTCCGCCAGCCAGATCACCCAGCCCAGGAAGGGCACCCGCGCCAGCTCCCGCTTGGCCACGAAGACGGGGCGGCAGGGCAGCGTGGAGATCATCAGGGGCGGATCGAAGAGCGAGGTGTGATTCCCGATGAACACGCCGGGCCGCCGGCCCGTGCGCAGGTCCTCCGGCAGGCTGTCCCAACCCTCCAACTCGCGCCGGATGCCGAAGGCTTCCGCGGTCCCGCGGATGTACCACGGCGCCACGATCCAGAAGGCGCGCGGGCCGCCGAGGAAGGGCGCCAGGAGGAAGCAGAGGCAGACGGCCAGCGCCAGCATCATGGCGCCGAAGGTCCAGACCAGGAGCGGACGGACGAAGGGCCTTCCCACCGGCGCCTACTGCGGCGGCAGGAGCACGGCGTCCTTGATGCGCACCGCGTACTGGGGCACGCCGCTCTGGCCCTTGCGCCATTCCGTCCGTACCTTCTCGATCTTGTCCACCACGTCCATGCCCGACACCACCCGGCCGAAGGCACAGTACCCGTAGCCGTCCTCGCTCATGTCCCGGTGGTCGAGGGCCTTGTTGTCCACGGTGTTGATGAAGAACTGGGCGGTGGCGCTGTGGGGGGAGCCCGTGCGGGCCATGGCGATGGTGCCGCGGGTGTTCTTCAGGCCTCCGCGGAAGGTCTCGGGCGCCTCATTGAGGATGGCCGGCCGGGTGGGCTTCTCGTCCATGGTCTCCAGCAGGCCGCCGCCCTGGATCATGAAGCCCTCGATGACGCGGTGGAAGATGGTGCCCTTGTAGAACCCGTCCTTCACGTACTGGAGGAAGTTCTCCACCGTCTTGGGCGCCAGCCCCGGTTCCAGCTCCACCACGATGGGCCCATAGCTGGTCATGAGCTGCACGCGGGGTTTCGCCACCGGCGCGGGCGTGGCCACCGGGGCGGGCGCGGGGGCCTGGGCGGGCGGGGCCGGCGCAGGCGCCTGCGCGGACAGGGAGGTGGCAAGGAGGAGGCACGGAAGCAGGCGGGACACGGGAACTCCTGGGGCGTTCCCTTCCATTCTGCCGCGAACCGCCAAGAAGTCCCCGGTATCGTGTCTTATGCCCTTCCTGGACCTGCCGCCCTGGATCCTCAGCCTCTTCCTGGCCCCCTTCGGCCTGATGATCGGCTCCTTCTGCAACGTGCTGATCCACCGGCTGCCCCAGGAGGCGCCCGAGGACCGCAACGTGGTGACGAAGGCCAGCCACTGCCCCTCCTGCAAGGCGAAGATCAGGCCCTGGCACAACGTGCCCCTCTTCGGCTGGCTGTGGCTGCGAGGGAAGTGCGCGGCCTGCGGCTGGCGCATCCCCGTCCGCTACCCGCTGGTGGAGCTGCTGGGGGGCCTGATCCTCGGCGGGGCCCACTGGCTCTTCCCCTTCGGGACGCTCATCTGGGTCAAGGCGGTGATCTGCGCCTACGCGCTGCTGGTGCTGTTCTTCACCGATTTCACGGAGATGATCCTGCCGGACGTCCTGCAGTTTCCCCTCATGGCCCTGGGCGTGCTCTTCGCCCTGCCGCAGCTGGCCTGGTCGGAGGCGCTCCTGAAGGCCTGGGGCCGCGGCGACACGCTCATCCAGGCTCTGGCTTTCCACAACGGCCTCCAGCCCGCCCCGGCCTATCGGGGCTTCGAGCCCACCGTCACCTGGCAGGCCAGCCTCCTGGGCCTGGCCATCGGCTACGGCGCCCCGGCCCTGCTGAACCTGCTCTACAAGGCCATCCGCAAGACCGACGGCCTGGGCATGGGCGACTTCAAGATGCTGGCCTGGCTGGGCGCCTTCTGGGGCTGGGGCCCCATGCTGGGCATCCTCTTCCTGGGCGCGGGCCTGGGGGCCGCCGTGGGCGTGCCGCTCATGCTCACGCGCCGCTCTGGCGGCCAGACCATGCTCCCCTTCGGCTGCTTCCTCGCCCTGGCTACACCCATCGTGGTGTTCTTCGGTCGGGCGTTGTGGCTGGGGTACCTGGGCGTGGTGGGCTAGGGTCGCGGTTCGCATCCACTTTGAAACCGACCCTAGGGCGTCTCCGCGGGCTCGAGGACGATCGTCGCCAGCGTCTCCTGCAGGTCCCGGATACGGCGGGCGCCCACCCGTCGGGCCCAGTCCGCCTCGACGCCGCGGACGAAGGCGCGGACCTCCTTCGTGAAGGCGCGCCCCCGCGCCGTGAGACGCACGCGCGAGGCCCGGCGGTCGTCGGGATCGCCCACGCGCTCCGCATAGCCGGCCCGGCACAGGTGATCCACGAGGGCCCCCATCGACTGCTTGGTGACGTGCGCCGTCTGGGCGAGATCCGTCAAGCGGGCCCCCTCGGGCCGGTTCCACAGCGCCTGGATGGCGGCGCAGTGGGCAGGCTGGATGTCCGCGTGCCCTGAAGCGGCGAGCCATCGGACCAGCTCCTGCCCCATGACCTGGTTGGCCAGCCGGAGCAGCGCTCCGAGAAGCGGGCGCTCAGCTGGGTCCGTGCGGCGGACGGAGGATCGGGGTCTTGACATGAAGTCAGTTTAGCTGACCATATCTAGTCAGGTCAACTGACCATCGGAGCCAGGAATGATCCATCACATCTCGATTCCCGCCCGCGACCCGGAACACGTGGCCAAGGTGCTCGCGGAGCTGATCGGCGGCCACACGGGCGGCTACGCAGGCCCCTTCGTCGGCCCCATCCCCGGCGCCTGGGTCGCGTACGCGGAGGACGCCCACGGCACCGGGATCGAGGTCTACCCCGAGCGGACCACCCTGGTGCCCGGCGAGGCCGGGAGCATGGGCGCCGTCGCGCTGCGCGAGGCCCCCGCTGCCGTCGCCTTCCATGCCCTGATCTCGGTCAAGGCCGGTCGGGCGGAGATCGAGCGGATCGGCGCGCGCGAGGGCTGGCGGACGCTGCACTTCTGGCGGGGGCCCAACCCCCAGACCCGGCTCTTCGAGCTCTACGAGTTCTGGGTGGAGAACCGCGTCATGCTCGAACTCGCCACGGAGGACATGGTCGACGCCTACCGGAAGCTCGCCCAGGGTCCGGCCCAGCGAGAGCTGCTCGCCCGCCTGGGCGGCGGCCGGCCCCGAAGCCGCCTCAGCGCCTGGCCTTGAGGGCGCCTCAACGCCCTTGGCTCAGCTCCATGAGCACGCCGCCGGTCTCCGCGGGGTGGATGAAGGCCACACGGCAACCATGGGCGCCGTCCCTCGGAGCCTGATCGATCATGCGGACGCCCTTGGCGAGCAGCTGAGCCACGGCCGCGTCGATGTCGTCCACCTCGAAGCAGACGTGGTGGATGCCGGGCCCGCGCTTGGCGAGGAACTTCCCGATGGGGCCCTCGGGATCCGTGCTCTCCAGAAACTCCAGGGTGCTCTCGCCCACGGGGAAGAAGGCCGTCGTCACTTTCTGCTCGGGCACGGCCTCCGTGTGGTCGGCCTTCATGTCGAAGAGCCGCGCCATGCGCACCATGGCCTCCTCCAGGCCCGGCGTCGCGATGCCCAGGTGGTTGATCCGAAGCAGCTTCATGCGGGACTCCCGGAACCAGTGTAGGACGAGACTGGAGCCTCGGGCCTAGGCGGAACGACCCTTCCCGGAGTTGGGGAAGACCTCCTTCGCGCAGTCCGGGCAGATGCCATGGGTGAACTCGGCATCGGTGTGCTCATTCAGGTAGGCCTCGAGCTGGTTCCAGTAGCCCTTGTCATCCCGGATCTTCTTGCAGTGGCTGCAGATGGGGAGCATGCCTCCCAGGGTCTTCACTTCGGCGAGGAGGGCCTCCAGACGCGCATGGGCGGCCTGCTGGCGGACCCATATGCGATGCAGCAGCCACGAGGCCGCCAGGGTCAGGCAGGTGAAGAGGACCACCTCCAGCACCTCCTGGGCCATGTCCTGCCGCCACTCCGCCAGGACATCCTGATCGGCCAGGCCCACCACCACATAGAAAGGCTGCCCCTCGACCCGGCGGATGGCGAAGGTGCGCCGAATGCGATCGAAGGGCGTGAGGGCGCGGTAGGTGCCGGCGCCCCGGCCGGATCGTACGAAGGCCTCGAGCTCCGGAGAGACAACGCTCTGTCCAATGGCGGTGCCGGCGCTGACGGGCTCAGGGTGGCGGGCGATCAGCTCCAGATCCAGACCCCGGAGGGCCACGGAGCCGCGGGGCCCCACATCCAGGGCCGAGAAGGTCCGGCTGAACTGGTCCAGTTCGATGACGGCGTGGGCCATGCCGGCGAAGCTGTGGTCCGGACGCTCGATGCGCCGGGCCAGGACGATCACCCAGGTGCCCGTGAGCCGCCCCACCAGAGGCTTGGAGATCACCAGCCCAGCACTGGGATTGTTCCGGAGGCGGAGGAAGTGCGCCCGGTCCGACAGATCCACGGGGGTGGCCATGCCGGCGCCGAGGCCACGCACGACCACGCCTTCGGCGTTGGTCACACGCAGGGCCTTCACCTCCGGCACCCGCGCCTGCTGGCGGCCGATGAAGGCATCCAGGGCCGCGCCGGCCCGGGCGGGGTCCGCGAGCGCGCGCTCGGCCTCGTCCCGCACCGCCTGCAGGGCGAGGTCGGCCTTGCCGAAGGTCCCTCCCACGGAGTCGTCCAGCACCCGGGCCAGGTTCTGGGCCGTGGCCGCGGCCTGGTCCCGGTGGGTCCTCAGGGCCTTTTGGAGGGAGACCCAGGCCATGAGGATGACGAAGAGGTTGAGGACCAGGACGCCCGCCCCCAGCAGGAGCAGGAAGCACTTGGGCGCGAAGATCTGGACAGAGGTGGATCGAGGGGGTGCCATGGAATCCGCTGGAAAGACGTCCTGCAGAGATCCTAGCGGCATCCTCCCGGACGACCTTCAGTGCTGGCAGGCCGGGGCCATGCCCAGGGTCACCGTGCCGTCCGCCACCTGCACCTTGCCCTTGCTGCCCAGGAAGGCGATGACGCCGTCGAAGTCGAACTGGTCGCCGTGGCAGTTGCAGTAGACCGCGGAGACGCCGTGGGCGGCCGCGGAGGCCGCGCGCAGCTCTTCCAGGAGACAGCTCCCGCCCCGTTCCACCAGCAGGGAAAGCAGGTCGTGGCCGTAGAGGGGTTCGGACATGTCGGGCTCCGGTTCAGGAGTCGTGACTCCTGAACCAAGTCTATCGGCCCCGGCGGTGACGGGGGTCACGGCCCCTCAAGTCCCCTGGAGCGCCAGGCCCACCTCCCGCAGCAGGGGCTCGGGGCTGAGGTTCCGCGGCAGGTGCCGGAGCCCTTCGAGGACCGCCTGCTGGGGCGGTCCCAGGTCCCGGTCCCGGGCGGCCAGGAGTTCCAGGGCCTCGCGCCAGGGCTCCAGCGCCGGAGCCTGGCCGGCGCGGAGCCGCGCCAGGTCCGCCAGGAGGCGCAGGAGCAGTTCCAGGGGCTGGCGCAGCTGCTCACCCTGGGCCAGGGTGGACTCCTTGTCGGGCAAAAGGGCCCCGCCGACCTCGCTGAAGGGCTGGCCTCCCAGGAGAGCCAGCCAGGCGTCGACCTGGGCCTCGGCCCGGCGGAAGGCGGCCTCGTCGAGGAGGCGCAGCCCACCTTCCCCCAGGGCGGTCCAGCGGGGGCGGTCGGCCTCGGTCCACCCCTGCTGGAGGGCCACGGCCCAGGCCTCCTCGGGCCCGAGCGGCGCGAAGGGGATGCGCTCGCAGCGGCTGCGGATGGTCTGGAGCAGGGCCTCGGGGCGGTGGGTCACCAGGATGAAGTGGGTGTCCGCGGGCGGCTCCTCGAGGGTCTTCAGCAGGAGGTTGGCGCTGTTCTCGTGGAGGCGGTGGGCCTCCTCCACCAGGACCCAGCGGTGGCAGCCCACGGGCGGCGCCAGGGAGGCCCACTCGATGACGCCCCGGCTGAAGCGCGGCTGGTTGTTCGAATCGAGGCCTTCGCGGATCTGGTCGATGCGGATGACACCCGCCTTGCCCTCGGGCGAGAGGCGCAGAAGGTTCGGAAGCTCGAAGGGCAGGTCCTCGCCCATCACCATGCGGCAGCCTTCGCACTGCCCGCAGGCGTTCCGGCGGAGGCAGATCTCGCGGCGGGCCAGCTCCAGGGCCACGCGGCGCTTGCCGATGCCCTCGGGCCCCGTGAACAGGAGCGAGCCCCGGATCCGCCCGGACCGGAGACGGTCCAGCAGGCGCTGGCGGATGGTGTGGTGGCCGACGATCTCGGGGGCGAACATGCGGTTCCTCAGTCGACCTTGAACCCGGCGCTGCGCAGGAGCGGCGCCACCCGGGACCAGATGGCCGCCTCCACCTGGTCCACGGGATCCCTCGCGGGAACCACCGCCACGCGGGTGGGGTGGGCCTGCGCGATGACCAGGAAGCGGTTCCGCACCTTGCGGTGGAACTCCAGGGCCGCCTCGTCAAAGCGCGTCTCCGCAAACTCGGTACCCAGAGACAGGTTGCGCACCTCCACGCGCTGGAGGGACACCTCGGGATCCATGTCGAGGAGCACCGTGAGGTTCGGCCGCAGCCCCCGCAGCACCACCTCGCTGAGGCGGTCCAGGTTGGCCTCGGACACGCCACTGGCGCCCTGGTAGGCTCGGCTGGAGTCCTCGAAGCGGTCCACCAGCACCACCTTGCCTTCGGCCAGGGCCGGCCGGACCACGGCCTCCAGGTGCTGGGCCCGGTCCGCGTAGAAGAGCAGAAGCTCGGCATCCGCGCACCAGGCTTCGCCGCTGGCATGGCGCTCCAGCAGGAGGCGCCGCAGCTCCCGGCCCAGGGCCGTGCCGCCGGGTTCCTTGGACACCACCAGGGGGAGGCCAAGGTGCCGCAGCCGCTCGGAGAGCCTCAGCAGCTGGGTGGATTTCCCCGAACCCTCCACGCCTTCGATGGTGATGAACACGCCCCGCACCGGACCTCCGCCCGATGAGGATACCCGGGGGCCGGCCCTTCGCGGTTTGGCCGCCTTCCGCCGCAGTGCTATCCTGCTCGAAACTCGAGGAGTTCCAGGTGGCCGAAGCGATCCATTGCCCCAGCTGCTCCACCCGATACCGCCTGCGTCCCGAGCGGTGGAGGCCGGCCTACCGCCGGGCCCGCTGCTTCAGCTGCGGCGAGGTGTTCCCCCTGGGCCTCGCGATGCCGGACCTGGTTCCCCCTCCGCCCGCCGAGTCGCCCGCGGCCACCGCCTCCTTCGACCTGGCCGACGTGGCCGCCGCCCTGGAGCCGGTTCCCGCCGCTCCGTCCTCCCTCACGCTGGGGGACCTGGAAAGCACCGACGAGGACATCCTGGAGAAGACCCTCTCGGGCCTTTCCGCCGAGCCCGTTCCCGCCGCCGTCCTGGCGGTTCCCGACGCGCCTTCCGCTCCTGAGGTGGAACCGCCGGCCCCCGCTGCCATCCCCACTCCAGCCCCCACTGCCCCCGCCGCCCAGGTGGCGGAAGCCGGGGAGGACACCCTCACGGGCACCTACAGCTCCGCCAAGGACGCCATCAGCAAGCTGTTCGCCGGCATGCCGGATCTCCCCTCAGTGTCCAAGGCGCCGAAGGACCCCGGCACCATGGACATGGAGGCCACCCTCTCGGCCCTGGAGGCCACCTTGGGCAAGTCCACCGGCCCTCTGGCGCCTTCCCTTCCGGATGGGGACGAACCCACTTCCGCGGGCAGCCTCTCTGACGTGCTCCAGGCCACCTCCACCACCACCCTGCGCCTGTCCCAGGAAGATCTCCAGACCGCCCTGGCCGCGGCCAAACCCGCCCCCCCAGCGGAGCCTGCCACCGAGGCCCTGCGGCCTTCAGACCTGGCGGTTCCACTGCCGGAGCCGCCCGCCCCCGCCGCGCCAGCGGCCGAGGAGGCCGGTGCCGAGCGGCTGCGGCTGAAGATCGGGGAGGAGATCTATCCGGGGCTCACCATGGCCCAGCTCACCGCCTGGATCGAAGAAGGGCGCGTGCTCGAACATCACCTGGTGGCCCGCCAGCACAGCGAGAACTGGCTGGAGGCCCACAAAGTGCCCGGCCTCCGCCTGGTCTTCGATCGCCTGCGCCGAGGGCGCGAGGGCGCCCCCGGCTTCGACGCCTCGTCCATCCCGGAGATCGCTCCCAAGAAGAGCCTCTTCGGCGGCCTCTTCGGGAAGAACTGATCATGCAGACCCTCGCCCTCGCCGCCCTCCTCTGCCTGGCGCAGACCCCGCCTGCCCCCGCTCCCACGCCGACTTCCACGCCGACTTCCACGCCGACTTCCACGCCGGCCGCCGCGCCCATCCCCGATGCCTCACTCTCCTACTTCTCGGAGTCACTCCCCTTCGCCTGGGACCGCGTGATCCCCCTGTCCGTGAACGTGGACGGCCTCAAGGTCAGCAGCATCTTCTTCAACCGGCGCGTCATGCAGCCCGGGTTCTTCAACATCCTCAAGGGGGCCGAGTTCGGCACGCGGGCTCAGGTGGAGGTGACCAACACCGCCAAGTATCCCCGCATCCCCGGCTTCGCAGTGGCCGTGCTGGACAAGGACGGCAAGCTGCTGGGCGTGGCCTCCGGCGGCACCAAGCTGGGGACCGTGAAGCCCGGCGAGACCGAGACCTTCGACCTGAACTTCACCCAGGTGAAGGAGCGCCTCCCCAAGGGCGACCGCTTCCTGCTGGCCATCGAGCTGAGGAACTGAGCCGAGCGTGCCACCCGACGTCCCGGGACCGACCACGCCCCTTCCCCGGCTGGACCTGGCCCGGGCCCTGGTCGCCCTCCACCACGGCTGGATCACCCCCGCGCGGTTCCGGGAGCTGACGAGCCGTGATCCCGCCGAGAGATCGGTCCTCGGGGACCTGCGCCTCGACCCCGCGCGCCTGGCCGAGCTCTACGGCTCCACCGTCCTCCTGGCGAAGCCCGAGACCCTCAGCCGCCTGGCGGAGGACGGGGCGGTCCCGCCGGAGGAAGCGGAGGCCCTGGGACCCGGGGACTGGATCGCGGGACGGTACCGCATCCTTGAGGTCCTGCGCGGAGGCTTCGGCCGCATCCTCGTCTGCGAGGCCCGGACGGGCGAGGCCTACGCCCGCGGAAACCGGCGGGTGGCGCTCAAGACGCCCCTCCGCCACCGCCTCGCGGATCTGGGAACCCTGGAAGCCTTCCACCGGGAGGCTGCCCAGTGGATCGCCCTGGGCGCCCACCCGAACCTGGTCCTGGCCTACGGCGTCGAGGAGCATCTCCGCCTCCCCTTCCTCGTCATGGAGTACGTGGAGGGCGCCTGCAGCCTGCACCAGGAGATCCAGGCCGGCCGGATGAACTGGCTGCGCGCCCTCTGGATCGCCTTGGACACCGCCCGGGGCCTGGCCTATGCGGAACAGCGGCTGGGCCTGGTCCACGGGGACCTCAAGCCCCTCAACCTCCTGCTCACGCCCTCCGGTTCCGTGAAGGTCGCGGACTTCGGCCTGTCCCTCTCCCGGGCCCTGGCGGAGGCGCAGGACGCGGAGACCCTGGCCGGAACCCCCGCCTACCTGGCGCCCGAGATGTGGTTCGAGGCCCCCCAGCGCACGGCCCGGACGGACATGTACGCCTTCGGCGCCACCCTCTACGAAACCGTCACGGGGCGGACGCCCTTCCCTCCCGACCAGCCCTGGCTCAATCGGGTGCAGGCCGCTCCCGATCCGCGGCGGATCCAGGGCGACCTGCCCTCCCCCTTCGCCGACCTGATCCTCGCCTGCCTGGACCGCGATCCCGACGCGCGGCCGGGGGGCTTCCAGGAGCTCCTGCCGGCCCTGGAGGCCCTCCACCTCCGCCTGCTGGGAACCGCTCCGCCCGCGTCTCCCGAGCCCGACGCCCCCGCCCAGGCGGATGCCCTGGCCAACTTGGCCGCCTCCTGGACGAACCTGGGCCGCCTGGCGGAGGCGGTGGAAGCCGCCCGCAAGGCCCTGAGGCTTGATCCGGATCACTGGAAGGCCCACTGCGCCCTGGGAGAGGCCCGCCTGCGCCAGGGCGATCCCGGCGGCGCCCTGGCCAGCTTCGAGGCCGCCCACCGCGCAGCCCCCGGGGAGGTGGCCCCTCTCCTCAACGCGGCCCTGGCGGCCCGCGACGGCGGGGAGGCTCAGGTAGCCGCCGCCTGGCTGGAGCGGGGCCTGCGGCTGTGCGAGGCCCGCAACCGGTACGTGGACCTGGACACCGCATCGCTCCTGCTGGTGGAGCACCTTCCCGGAGAGGAGGCCCTGGCCCTCCTGGACCGGATCCTCGAGGAGGACCCCGCGGCGGTGATGACCTGGAACAACCGCGCCGTCCTCCTGCGGCGCCTGGGACTTCCCGCCGAGGCGGCCGCCAGCGCGGACCGGGCCCTCGCCATCAACCCGCTCTATGCCAAGGCCTGGAGCAACCGCGCCACGGCCCTGGTGGAGCTGGGCCGGCTGGAGGAGGGCCTGGAAGCCGCCGGGCGGGCCCTGGAGCTGGATCCGCGACTGGCGGGCGCCTATGCGGCGAAGGCCGCGGCCCTGGCCCGCCTGGGGCGGCTGGAGGCGGCTTGCGCCTGCATCCGCAACGGGCTGCGCCTCCTGCCGGGGAATGCCCTCCTCCTGAGGGCGGAGGCCGCTTACGACCGCTGAGACACGAGGCGGGCCAGCGGGGCGATGAGGCGCCGGCGGACCCAGGCCCGGACCCCGGGCCGACCTTCGATCCACCGGGCCAGCGGGGGCGAGACCCGGTAGTAGGCCGCCACCGCGAGCCGGCCGACATAGGAGGTGGAGAGCCGACGGTCCCGGAATGAACGGAGCGCCGCCACCTCCCAGGCCTCCGGCGATCCGCAGGCGGCGGTGGCGATGAAGCAGCCGCCCTTCTTCAACGGGAAGGGGACGAGGGTGCCCTTCCCCCGCTGGTGCAGCAGCACCTTGCGGCAGGCCGGCGACCTCCGGACCAGGTCGAGTCCCTCCCGGCGCTGGGCCGCGATGGGGTCGCCCACGGGATTCCCGCTCCAGTCCAGGTCCCCGATCACCCACAGGTTCGCCAGAGGGACCTGCTTGTAGCCGTTCTCGAACCGCGGGACTACCTCCTCCCAGGTCCCGAAGGCCACCGGGGGGCTGAGGATGGGGAAGGCGCTGTAGTCGAGCTGGGCGCCGGCCTCGCCATTGCCGTCGCAGGCCAGGTAGAGGATCCCGCCGCGCCCCGCCAGGTCGGCCTCCAGCAGGGGGAGGAGCCCGAAGAAGGCCACCACGTGCTTCCGGGCCTCCTCGTCCAGCTCCAGGACCAGCTCGAGGTTCTTGTCCTCCCGGCGCGCCGCCCACTGGGCCGCGGCCTCCAGGATCGCCGCCTCCTCCGCGGGCAGGAGGGCCTCGATCCGGCGGCCCCGGGAATCCTGGTGCTCCGCCATCTGGAGGCGCTCGTGGATGGAGGCGAGGAAGCGTACGGCGGCTTCGGCAGCGGAGACGGCCATGGATGCCCTCGGAGGAAAGGTCAGTCGTCGAGGCGGACCAGCCGCACGGAGCCGCGGGGGCGCGGCAGGGCCTTCACCTTCCAGGGCTGGGCAAGGGCCTGCGTCGTGTAGCTGTCCGGCGAGGGCCTGCGCACCCGCCAGCGGATCAGGAGGTCATCTCCCTGGGCCACAGGATCAAGGAACTCGAGGGTGAAGCCGCCTGTGGGGCGTTCGCCGGCGTAGGCCACCACCGCACAGTGCGTGGTGAAGTCCAGGGCCGGGGCGCGCTGGTCCAGGCTCCTCCACAGGCGCTCCCAGCGATGCGCGTCCATCACCGCCTCGGCGCCCGGCTGGGGCTGGCCGTGGTACTGGCCGCGCCACTCCAGCACCGGCGCCCCGCTCCCGGGCGGGGAGGGAGGCACCTGCGACCACCCGGCGAGGGCGCCGAGCAGCATGAGGGACATCAGGATCTTCGGCATGGGACCTCCAGGGAAACCTAGGCGGAAGGCGGCGGGGGCTGGGGGGACACCCGGGATCGGAACCGCCCCGAGGCAGCCAGCGCGGCAAAGGCCGCAAGCGGGGCCAGGACGCCCACATCCACGCCCCAGGGCTCGGGGCCCAGGAGGCCGAGAATTCCGCCGACGAACGCGCCGAGCAGCGCAAGGCTGAACCACCCGAAGAGCCGCCAGAACCGGGGGCCGCCCATCCACCGGCCCAGGACCACTCCCGTCAGGCCGGCCAGACCTCCGGCGAGGCCGGCGGCCCAGTCCTCTCCACGGGCGCCCAGGTGGTGGTTCGCGGCCAGCCCAGAGGCGATCACCGCGCCGGCCAGCCCCGAGAGCCCGAATCGCGCCAGGTCTCCGATGCCCTTGGCCAGGGCGGATCGCCAGGTCCCCCGCCCCTCTCCAGATCCGTCCCCGATCCACTGGGCTCCCACCAGGAGGCCGATCCCGCCCAGGACCACCGCCGCCAGGACCAGGAGCGCGAGGAAGGCGCCCTTCCACTCGCCCAGGGCGAGGCGGGGCACGACCAAGGCCAGGGCCACCAGGAGGACAGCCACCAGGAGATACAGATCGTGCCGCACGAACCCCGCCCGGACACGGGCAAGACTGCGTTCATCCGGGTTTCGGGAGGCCATCCGGGTCCTGGGGGCGAGAGGGGGCGGACTCAGGATCGCAGCCGCCACCCCCCCGTCAAGGCACCAACGTATCCGATTCTTGAATCGCGTCCCGATCTACCGATACGGTCTCTGAATCGACCCCCGCGAGGAGCCATGCCCAAGGACTGGACCCGAATCGTGATGAAGGGGGAGGCCCAGGTCATCCCCCCGGTCTGCCCCAACTGCCTGGCCGAGGGCCGCGAACACCTCCGCTACGGCTACAAGGGCCTCGAAGGCTGGCT
Organism: Geothrix sp. SG200; assembly: GCF_022808935.1. GTDB lineage: Bacteria > Acidobacteriota > Holophagae > Holophagales > Holophagaceae > Geothrix > Geothrix alkalitolerans. The sequence goes on along the minus strand of NZ_JAKZFR010000001.1, from coordinate 197,850 downwards.
CACCCGCACCACGTTCTACCAGTCCTTCCACTACTGCCCCTCCTGCCTTCCCCAGGCCCGCTCCGCCGACGGGCTGCGCCGCTGGGGCTGGTCCAGCCTGCTGGTGGCCTTCCTGGGGGCGGTGGCCGGGGTCCTCGCGCTGGGCGAGGTCCTGAAGGACCCGGTGACCGGCGTCTGCACGCCGCTCCAGGCGGACTTCGTGGTCGCCGGCGGTGCCGCGCTGGGCATCCTCGCCGGGATCCTCTTCTACCTGGCGGCCCGCTTCGTCAAGCGGCGCAGGCATCCCCGCCGCCCGGACCAGGCCGTGTGGGGGATGGCCGCCTACTACGCCGGCAAGTCCCGCTGGGGCCTCGACGCCCATACCGCCGTCTACCTGGCCGCCCGTCCCGAATGGATCGCGGCCCTGGCGAAGGCCAACCCGGACCAGGTGGACGAGGCCTCCTACCAGGGGATCACGGGCGGCACGCGGCCCGAGGCGTCCAAACCAGGCCGCCCCTTCGGACCCGCCTGATGCGCGTGCGGATCCAGGACCTGCCGGCGGACCGGGCCGCCTCCCTCCAGAGCGTTCTGGGGGCCGGTGGCGTGGACGGGGCCTTTTCCCAGAAGCGCCCACGACGATGGCTGCTGGCCATGGGTCTCCTCAGCCTTGCCGCGGGGCTCGGGTCCGCCTGGGGGCTGGTGTCCGGCTTCTCGGAATGGCCCCGGCCCGCGGATGCCTGGGCGGCCAGGGTGGCGCTGCTGGGCCTCGCCTACGGCCCCCTCGCCCTGGTCGAGGTCCTCCGGGGGCGCACGGGCGGATGGCGTCCCTGCCTGCTGCTCACACCCTACGACCTGGTCCAGTGCACGGGCGGCCACCGCCCCCTGGACATCCACCGGCTCTCCCTCGCCCGGGCCTTCCAGCGGGTGGAGGAGTACCACGGCTCCACTTGGACCGGCCTGGGGTACCGCTTCGACTTCGACGGCGGAGAGCAGGTCCGGTTCTCCCTCCGCCGTCCGGAGGACATCGCCGCCGCGGATCGCGTGCTGGCCCTGGCCCGGTCGGCAGGCCAAGGAGAGATCACACCTGAACTGCCGCGGCTCGGGAGGCGGAGCCTCACCGAAGGCCTTCCACCGGCACCGGCGCCGGGGTTCGCCGGGAAGCTCCTCGATCCGGCCTCCGAGATCTGGCTGCGCGTCCTGGGGGTCCTCCTCATCGCCTTCATCCCCTACGCCATCTTCCGGTGATCCCATGGCCGATCCGGCTCCCTTCCCCTCCGACTTGGCCCAGGTGCCCGAAGGCGAGCGCATCCCCGAGGCCTTCGGGTGGGCCCCGGCCGCCTGGGCCCTGGCCTGCGCCACCTTCGCGCAGCTCACGGCCTTCCAGCCCGCCAAGCTGGACGGAGGCGGGGCCCTCGCCCTGGGCGGGGCCATCCTGGGAGCCGTCCTCCTGGGCGCCTACGAAGTCCGCCGCAGGGGCCATCCGAAAGCAATGGTGCGTCGGGGATCCGCCCTGGCTCTCTACGCCCAGGGTCGGCTCGACCGGCAGGTGGAGGCCGGCGCCTGCCTGCTGTATCTCCGCCACCCGACGCGCACCTGGGGGCCCATCCTCATGACCGGCATGGGCACCCTGGCCGCGGGATCCTTCCTCCTGCCTGGAGGGGCCGCCCTGGCTCCCGCAGACCGCGTGACCGCCGGCCTGGCCGCGCTCACCTTCGCGGCCCTCTTCGCCACGATCATCCGCACCCGCCTGTTCTGCGAAGAGGTGCTCCTCCCCTACGCCAGCGGTCGGGGCTACCAGCACGTGCTGATTCACAAGCGGGAGGTGCCGCGCATCTTCCGTCCCGCGGCCTGAGCGCCTCTTCCCGTAGCCCAGCCATGATCCCCACTCCGGACTGGAACCGCCTCCGCTACCGCCCCCTCCCGCCCTCCACCGTCCGCGGGGATGGCTGCGGGGGCGCCGCGGGGTGCCTGCTGGGCTGCGGCGGAACCCTGGCGGTGGTGGTCCTCGCGCTCCTGAGCGGAAAGGCCTGGGGTCTTTGGGCGGGACTAGGGGTCCTGCTGGTCCTGGTCTTCGCCGCCGACCGCCTGGTCAAGGGCCCGCGGATCGTCCCGGGTCTGCTGCTCGGAAGCCTGGCCGCCCTCGCCGTCTGGAAGATCATGGAACGGGACTACTTCAACCAGCCGGGAAGGATGGCCCTCAGCGCGACCGCCGCCTTCTTCCTGTTCGCCGCCGCAGGAGCCTGGGAGCAGTGGCATCGGCGGACCTAGGCCCGCCGGGGGCGGTCAGTTCGCTTCCTGCTCGTGGTAGTGGGCCAGCAGCTCCGCGGGCGTGACCGTGGCTGTTCCCACCTTGGCCACCACCAGGCCCGCCGCGGCATTGGCCAGCATGGCGGCCTCCCGCCAGTCGGCACCCGCGGCGACGGCGGCGCTGAAGGCCGCGATGACGGTGTCGCCCGCGCCGCTCACGTCGAAGACCTCCCGGGCCTCCGTGGGCACCATCCAGGGCGCCCGGTGGTCCCCGTCCGGCGCGAAGAGGGCCATGCCCCGCTCGCTGCGGGTCACCAGCAGACCCTTCAGGCCCAGCTCCGCCACCAGCGACCTCCCGGCCTCGGTCACTTCCGCATCCGACTTCGCGGCGCGGTGCGTAAGCTCCGAGGTCTCCTTGGTGTTGGGGGTCATGAGCGTCGCGCCCTGGTAGAGGGCCTTGTGGGCGGGCTTGGGATCCACGATCCAGGGCAGGCCCTTGGCGGCGCAGAGCTCCCGCACCGTCTCCATGACCGGTTCGTTCACGGTGCCCTTGGCATAGTCGGACACAATGAGGGCCGAGGCCTCACCCAGAGCCCGCGTCAGGCGGTCCCTGAGGCCCATCAGCACGGCGGCCTCGGGCGGGCCGGACTCCTCGCGGTCGATGCGGAGCATCTGCTGCTGCTGGCCGATGACGCGGGTCTTGATGATGGTGGGGCGGGAGGGATCCAGCACCAGGCCCGAGATGGAGATGTCCAGCCGGCCCAGGAGGCCCAGCAGCCGGTCGCCAGCGATGTCCTTCTGCAGCGTCCCGATGAGCAAGGGTTCCGCCCCGAGAGCCTTGAGGTTGGCCGCCACGTTGGCCGCCCCGCCCAGCACCGCCTGCTCACGCACCACCCGCACGATGGGCACGGGCGCTTCCGGCGAGATTCGGCTCACCTCGCCGAAGAGGTACTCGTCCAGCATCACGTCGCCCAGGACGGCCACCTTGCGGCCCTGGACGCGCTGGAGCAGGGACTCGGCCTGGGCGCGGTCGAGCCTCACAGGTCCACCTGCCTGGCCTGGTCCACCAGCATCACGGGGATGCCGTCCTCGATGGGATAGAGCAGCCCGCAGCTCTGGCAGTGCAGACCCTCCGCCTTCTCCACGAGGTCGCCGTGGCAGGCCGGACAGCAGAGGATCTCGAGGAGGCGCGGGTCGAGCGGCATGGGACCAGCTTATCGGAATCCCGGGCCCCCGGCGGCCCCTCCAGCGAGCCTCAGCGGAAGAACACCAGCGTCTCGACGAGGAACAGCGGCAGCAGCACGGCCGCAGACCAGCCGACATAGGCGAGGAAGGACGGCATCTCCAAGCCACTGCGTTCCGCGATGGCCTTCACCATGAAGTTGGGACCGTTGCCGATGTAGGTGTTGGCGCCCATGAACACGGCGCCGCAGGCCACCGCCTTCAGCAGGAGCGGAGACGCATGGGCCAGGGCGCCCAGGGAACCCCCGGCCGCATCCGCCTTGACCGCCGCCAGGGAGGCGAAGGTGAGGTAGGTGGGCGCGTTGTCCAGGAAGCTGCTCAGCACGCCGGTCATCCAGAAGAACTGCCAGGGGCTGTGCAGGGGCAGGTCCGCAGCCCGGGCCTGCAGCAGGTCCAGGGCCGGGAGCATGGCCCCGAAGATGCCCAGGAATACGGCGGCCACCTCCTCGAGGGGTTCGAAGCTGAAGTGGTTCCGCCGGAACGGCACGCCGCCGGCCGGGCTGGCCTTCAGCCAGAGCGCCAGCCCCGTGATGCCTCCGAAGGCCAGGATCTGCACCGCCTTGCCGAGGAGCGCCGCGTGCGCCTCGCCCCACCTGGCCTGCAGGGCGGGAAGCAGCCAATGGCCTGCGCCGATCACGACGGCCAGAATCCCGAGGAGCAGCCCCACATTCGCCTTGCCCTGGACGTGGAGCGGGCGCTCCGCCTGCCGGAGGTCCTCGACCAGCGCGTGCTTGACCTCCAGTTCCTCCCGGTGGAACACGATTTCGTCCAGGAAGTGGAAGATGGTCAGCAGGAGCCCCTGGAGCAGTGCCCACTGGGGCAACAGCCCCAGCGTCCAGGCGAAGGGCACGCCCTTGAGGAATCCCAGGTAGAGGGGCGGATCCCCCAGCGGCGTCAGCAGCCCGCCGGTATTCGATACGACGAAGATGAAGAAGACCACCACATGGACCTTGTGGCGCCGGCGCCGGTTTGCGTGGAGCAGCGGCCGGATCAGGACCATGCTGGCTCCCGTGGTGCCCATGACGTTGGCCAGCACGCCGCCGAGGGCGAGAAAGACCGTGTTCAGCCAGGGCAGCCCGGAGAAGGCCCCCGAGATATGGATCCCCCCGCTCACCACGTAGAGCGAGGAAAGCAGGGCGATGAAGGCCAGGTAGTCCAGCAGGGTGTCCAGCAGCCGCGCGGGATCCCCGGCCACGGTGTAGTGGAACCCGGCCCCCGCGACGCTGCACAGGAGGGCCAGGGCCCACTTGTTCGGCAGGCGGCCCCACCACCCCGCGACCTTGGGCACCAGGGGCAGGACGGCGATGGCCGCCAGGAGGAGGGAGAACGGTGCGAACCCCAGGGCCGAAGACCAGGGACCGAGCCTGCGGAAGGCTTCGAGGCCCAGGTCCCCGGCGGGCGGGGTCAGCGCTGCGAGGGGCACCGGGAGGGTCTCAGAAGCTCTTGGCGATGGTGAAGGTCCCGCGGGTTCCGCCGATGTTCCGGCCGAAGGCGTTGTTGTACCCCAGGTCCTTGGTGTCGGCCTTCGTGCCCGCCAAGGTGAAGGTGTAGCCCTTGAACTCCTTGGCGATGCCCAGCTTGTAGTCCGTGTAGTTGAGCAGGGATTCGACCGCCGGATCGCCGGTGGTGTAGGTGGTCCTGCCCCCGTGGGCGAGCACGGTCCATCCGCTTTCGCCGATCGGGATGGCCAGGCTCAAGTCCACATAGCTGGAGCCTTCGGCGTCGGCGACCCCGAAGTTGCCCGCGCTGACCACCCGCGAGTACTTCAGGCTGGCCCAGGTGTAGCTGAGGCCCAGGTAGGCCTCGGTGGTGTTGGGGTTGAAGGAGCCGACGTTCTGGTAGGTGCCGGGGTAGAGGTAGCGGTAGGCTCCGAGGTCCAGGGTCCAGTCCTTGGCGAAGGCCCACTTGTAGCCCCCGAAGAGGTCCGCTTCCACGCCGGAGGAGACCTTGCCGCCGGAACCTGCGTAGAGGTCCGTGATCCAGGTGATGTTGCTGAAGCTCGCGCTGAGGTAGAAGCCCGAGGGATGGACCAGGTCCAGCTCTCCCTGGATGGTGGGCTTCCCGTCGGTCTGGGTGAGGCCGCGGAAGATGTACTGGGACCCGAAGGTGGCCGAACCGCTCAGGGCGGCCCCGAGGATCGCGGGGGGAGGCGCAGGACTCTCGGCGCTCAGAGATAGGGGGAGGGCAAGCCCCAGGGCGAGGGGCCTGAATGAGACCGACATGATGGGCTCCAGAAAGGGGGGGGGCAGTGGGTGGGAGGAAGGCGTGGATAGGGCACGGCCCACCTCCCGGCGGCCCGGCGGGCCGCAGGGAGGGAAGAGCAGAGGCAGGGCCGCGGCGGCCCAGGCATTCAGTGGTGGCGCATGGGCTCGGGCGTGAGCGCCTCGATGTCGTATTCCCCGGTCCGGATCCGGATCACCTGCTCCAGGGGCTGGACGAAGATCTTGCCGTCCCCGACTTCACCGGTCCGCGCCGCCCCGAGGATGGCCTTGATGGTCACATCCACGAAGGGCTCGGAGACGGCGATGTCGAGCTGGACCTTCTCATGGAACTCATAGGCCATCTGGGCCCCGCGGTAGGTCTCCACGGCGATCTTTTCGCCGCCGTGGCCCGCCACGCGCAGGATCGTGAGGCCCGTGACTTCGGCCGCGAACAGGGCGGTCTTCACGTCTTCCAGCTTCTCAGGTCGGATGACGGCTGTGATGAGCCTCATGCTTCACCTCCCAGGCGAGCGGGAATGGAGTTGGGGGAAGTGGGCAGGACCACCGGCGCCGGCTTGGCGACCTTGGGGAAGACGATCACCGGTGTGTTCACCGTGGCGCCGTCGCCCGGGTAGGCCGGGGCTGAGATCTCGTGGAAGTCGAGACCGGCCATCTCCTGCTCCGGGGTGACCCGCATGCCGATGACCTTGTCGATCACCTTGAACAGGACATAGCTCGTGACGCCGACCCACACCAGGTTGGCTCCGATGCCGATGAGCTGGGCCACGAGCTGCCGCCCGTCGCCGTAGAACAGACCCGTGACGCCGGAGGCGGGACCATTCAGGCCCTGGCCGTAGGTGCCGTCCGCCAGCAGGCCAAGGGCGATGAGGCCCCAGGCGCCGTTCACGCCGTGGACCGCGATGGCGCCCACCGGATCGTCGATCTTGAGGGTGTTCTCCACGAAGAGGGCCGCGGCCACCACGAGGACGCCGGACACCGCTCCGATGAGCACCGCCGAGGGGGCGGTGACGAAGGCGCAGGGGGCGGTGACGGCCACCAGGCCCGCCAGCATGCCGTTCACGGCCATGGAGAGATCAGGGCGGTCGAACTTCGCCCAGGTGTAGAGGTAGGCCATCAGGGCGCCGGAGGCGGAGGCCAGCATGGTGTTGGTGGCCACCACGGCGATCCGGAGGTCCGTGCCCGCCAGGGTGGAGCCGGCGTTGAAGCCGAACCAGCCGAACGCCAGGATGAAGCACCCGAGCACCGCCATGGGCACGTTGTGGCCGGGCAGCGCCTGGGCCTTCCCCTTCACATACTTCCCGAGCCGGGGGCCGAGGACGAGGGCGCCCGTGAAGGCCATCACCCCGCCGGTGAGATGCACCACGCCCGACCCCGCGAAATCCACGTACCCGTGACCCAGGCCGAGGTTGCGACCCAGGGCCGACAGCCAGCCGCCGCCCCAGGCCCAGCAGGCGTAGATGGGATAGATGAAGCTGGATGCGACCAGGGCGTAGACGATGAAGGCGGACAGCTTCCACCGCTCCGCCATGGCCCCGGTGGGGATGGTCAGGGTGGTGTCCATGAAGACCATCTGGAACAGGAACACGGCGAAGGCCGACACGTCATAGGCCGGGCCCGTGAGGAAGAACCCCTTGGCGCCGAAGAGGCCCCACAGGTTCCCATGGATGGTGGGGCCCACGAGCCTGGCCATGCCTTCGGGCGCGCTCAGGGCCGCCCCCATCGGGGCCCCCGAGCCACCCATCTGCAGGGCATAGCCCACGGCCCAGAACCCCAGGATGCCGAGGGCGTAGACCATGAAGTTCATCATCATGGTGTGGGCGGCGTTCTTGGCGCGGGTGAATCCCGTCTCCGCCAGGGCGAAGCCGGCCTGCATGAACATCACCAGGAATCCCGCGACCAGGACCCATACGAAATTCAGGGCGACACGGGTCTGGCCCACGGCCGCGCCCAGCTCCTGGAGGGTGGGGGCACCGGCCGCTTGGGCGGGCACATTCTGGATGCCTCCGGTGGCGCCGCCATTTGGGTCGGCCGCGAAGAGCAGCGGGGAGATGGCCGCAAAAGCCAACGCCACCGCGAGACCCCGGAACAGGGTTCGGCGGTTCATGGGAGTTTCTCCTTCTTGTGGAACAAGGGGATCGGTGTGGCCTTCACCGAGGGAATCCGGTGGATCGGCTCAGGCCACGGCTCTCTTCCGATCCTCCCTGGAGTCCGGGAGCCGACCACCGGCTCCCCGTGCCCAGAAGAGAGAGCAGGGAACGTGCCTATTCACGGGCACGAGGGGGCATTTCATCCAAATAATGAAAATGCGGCTCTTGAATGCCAGATGAACAGCGAATTCTCTTAGAATCGAATTGACAAAAATGTAATGACAACTCGGTTTAATTACATTTTTGTACCATTTCGCCTCAAGATGACCGGAACCGTTCGGGCTCCAGCCCGTACTTCTGGACCTTGTAGTTCAGGATGCGCTCGGTGGTCTGGAGGAGCCGGGCGGCGCGGGAGCGGTTGCCCCGGGCGGACTTCAGGGCGTCCTGGAGCAGGTCGCGCTCGAAGGCCGCCACGGCCTCGCCCAGGCCCGTCCCCGGCACGGTGCCCGAGACCTCCGCCGTCTGGAGGGAGGGCGGCAGGTGGTGGGCGTGGATGACGCCGCCTTCGCAGACGAGGATGGCCCGCTCGAGGGCGTTCTCCAGCTCGCGCACGTTGCCGGGCCAGTGGTAGGCCGTGAGCATGTCGATGGCCGAGGTGGAGATGCGGCGGACGTCCTTGCCCTGGGCCGCCGCGATCTTCTCCACGAAGTGGTCCGCCAGGAGCAGGATGTCCGCCTGGCGCTCCCGCAGGGGCGGCAGGAAGATCTCGAAGACGCGGAGGCGGTAGTAGAGGTCCTCCCGGAAAGTGCCGGCCCGCACGGCGGCCTCCAGGTCCCGGTTGGTGGCGGCCAGGAGCCGCACGTCCACCTTCACGGGCCGCACGCCGCCCAGGCGCTCGAACTCGCGCTCCTGGAGGACCCGCAGCAGCTTCACCTGGGTGGCCGGGGTCAGCTCGCCCACCTCGTCCAGGAACAGCGTGCCGCCGTGAGCCAGCTCGAAGCGGCCCTTCTTCACCTGGCGGGCGTCCGTGAAGGCGCCGGGCTCGTAGCCGAACAGCTCGGACTCGATGAGGGGCTCGGGCAGGGCCCCGCAGTTCACCTTCACGAAGGGCTTCTCGGCCCGCGGCGAGTTGTAGTGGAGGGCGTGGGCCACCAGCTCCTTGCCCGTGCCGGACTCTCCGCGGATGAGCACGGTGGTGCTGCTGGGCGCCGCCTGGGCCACCGCCTCGTAGACCCGCTGCATGGCATGGCTGTGGCCGATGAGGTGGTGCAGCTCGTAGCGCTCGCGAAGCTCCAGGCGGAGCTGCTGGTTCTCCTCCACCAGCCGCTGCCGGTCCGCCGCCACCAGCCGGGCCACCTTCATGGCCAGGCCCACCATGGAGGCCGCGATCTGGAGGAGCTTCGTGTCCCGGTCGAAGTCGCGGCGGCTGTCGTAGGGCACGGTGAGGCAGAGGGTCCCGGCCGTCTTCCGGTCCAGGAAGACCGGGATGCAGAAGAAGGACATGTCCGACTTCTTCCGCTTCTGGGCCTTGAGGACGCCGGTGCGGTCCAGGAAGAGGGGCTCCAGGCTGGCCTGGGGCACCACGATGGCCTTGCCACTGGCCAGCACCCGCCCGTTGATGCCCTCCCCCACGCGGTAGCGGGCCCGGGCCACCTCCTGGCTGGAGAGGCCCCGGGCCGCCTCGACCCGGAGGGCGCCCCCCTCCTCGTCCGCCAGCAGGATGGCGCCATTCAGGGCGCCGAAGGCCTCCGCCAGGATCTCCAGCACCCGGGGCAGGGAGGCCCGGATGTCCGAGGCGGCCAGGGCCTGGCTCAGCTCCAGCAGGGGCGAGAGGTGAAGGGCGTCCTCCGAGGCGGCCATGGGGGCTCCGGCGAGTGGTCTACAAAATTGTACAGACTTTGATTCGATCTTACAATTTTGTAAATTCCCCAAGACTCCCCAGGTTTCAGAAGCGCTTCTCGACCACGCGCCAGTCGATGAGGGACTTCACCGCATCCACGTACTTGGCCCGGCCCGTAGCGCCGTAGTCCCTCACGTAGGCGTGCTCCCACACATCCACGACCAGGAGCGCCTGGGCCCCCACGGCCACGGCGTTCTCGTGGTCCTGGAACCAGGCGTTCATGAGCCGGCCCGTGGCCGGATCCTTCAGGAGGACACCCCAGCCGATGCCCGTCATGGTGCAGGTGGCCCTGAAGGCGGCCCACCAGGCATCGAAGGAGCCCCAGGTGGCGGCGATGGCCTGGTGGAGGGGATGTGATGCGCTGGGTGTGGCCGCGCTGGCGGACAGGGCCTCGAAGTAGAGCTCGTGGAGGCGCATGCCGCTGAACTCGAAGCCCAGCCGCCGGCGCAGCTCCTGCACCGCGGGACCGGCCTTGCCCTCCCGCTCCGCGGCCAGCGTGTCCCTGAGAAGCGCGTTCGTGCGGCTCACGTAGCCTTTGTAGAGCGCGAGATGCTCTGCCAGCAGCTCCTTGCCGAGGCCGGGCAGCCCCGTGCCGAAGTCGAAGGCGCGGGCCGCATAGTCCGCCAGGGGGTTTTCCGTGGGCTTCGCGTCCGTGGCGCCGGGGCCCAGTCCCTTGGCGTGCAGTCCGGCGCCCACGGCGCCGGCGGCGAGGGTTCCGAGAAGGGTGCGGCGATCCATGGCGACTCCCTGGAAAGAAGCCAAGCCTAGTCCATGTCTCGACAAACATAAAATCGAATGTCAAAAAACATTCATTGATTGGATATTCGACGCATCAGGGGCACGCATCCGGAACCTGTTCTTGCCTTGACGCCCCGGCGCCCCAGGTCCAGGATGGAGCACCTTCGGACCCCACCATGACGCCCCGCTTCCATCGCTATTATTGGTCCCCGCGCGCGGATCGCGCGTGGCACGGCGAGGGTCCAGCCTGATCCCTGGAACATCCCCATGACCACCCCGATCCGTTCCCCGGATCGGGGTTTTTCTTTATCCCGGAAGGCCCCCATGACCCACCAGGCGCTCGAGAACCTGAACATTGACTCCTTCGACCGGATGCCCTCCCCGGCGGAGATCCACGCGGCCCTGCCCGTCCCGGACGCCGTGGCCGAGACCGTGGCCGGCGGTCGTCGGAATCTCCAGCGCATCCTCGCGCGGGAGGATCCCCGCCTCGTGGTGGTGGTGGGGCCCTGCAGCATCCACGATCCCGTGGCGGGCCTCGACTACGCGCGGCGGCTCAAGGTCCTGGCGGACGAGGTCGCGGACACGCTCCTGCTGGTCATGCGGGTCTACTTCGAGAAGCCCCGCACCGCCACGGGCTGGAAGGGCTTCATCAACGATCCCCGCATGGACGACTCCTTCCACATCGAGGAGGGCATGCGGAAGGCCCGGGAATTCCTGCTCCGCATCGGGGAGCTCGGCCTCCCGGCGGCCACCGAGGCCCTGGATCCGAACACGCCCCAGTACATCGGCGATCTCATCAGCTGGACCGCCATCGGCGCCCGAACCTCCGAATCCCAGACCCACCGGGAGATGTCCAGCGGCCTCTCCACGCCCGTGGGCTTCAAGAACGCCACGGACGGCGACCTGGCGGCGGCGGTGAACGCCATCCTTTCGGCCTCGCGTCCCCACAGCTTCCTGGGCCTCAACGACCAGGGCTCGGCGGCCATCGTGCGCACCCGGGGGAATGCCCACGGCCACCTGGTGCTCCGCGGCGGCGGGGGGCGGCCCAACTACGACACCGTCAGCATCGCCCTGGCGGAGGAGGCCCTGCGCAAGGCGGGGCTGCCCGGGAACATCGTGGTGGACTGCTCCCACGCCAACAGCCACAAGAACCCCCGCCTCCAGCCCCTGGTCCTCCAGGACTGCGCCCACCAGATCCGGCGCGGCAACAGCTCCATCGTCGGAGTCATGGTGGAGAGCTTCCTGGAAGAAGGCAACCAGCCCATCCCCGCGGACCTATCCACCCTCCGCTATGGCTGCTCGGTCACCGACGCCTGCCTGGGCTGGGACGACACCGCCGCCATGCTCCGGGAGACGAGGAACCTGCTGAAGGAGGTCCTACCGTCTAGGGCCTGTAGATCTCGGTGACGAGATCGCCACCAGGGCCGAAGGCGACCATGATGTCTCCGTTTGGGAAACGTACGGAACCGTGGCCTGCCCGCGGCAAGGCCAGGCCATCCGTCGGCGTCCAGGCCTGCGTGGCGGGATCGTAGATTTCCGCGCTGCCGAGGATGGCGTCGGAAGAATTCCGACCTCCCACCACCAGAACCTTGCCGTTCGCGAGGAGGTCCGCCGAGTGGCCTCTGCGCGCCGATCCCATGGCGGAAGTGGGGAGCCAGCCGTTCGTCGCTGGGTCGAAGACTTCAGCACTGTCCAGGGTTCCGGAGGCCCCTGTCCCGCCTGTCACGAGCACCTTCCCATCCGGCAGCAGCGTGGCCAGGTGGCCCCGGCGGGCCGTTCCGAGAGCGCCCACGGCGGTCCAGGTCTCTCCAGCAGGGTCGTAGAGTTCAGCGCTGGCGATTGGTTCGGAGGAACTCCCGCCACCGGCCACCAACACCTTCCCGTTGGGAAGCAGGGTGGAGGTGTGGCCGACATGGGCGATCCCGAGACTGGTGGTGGGCCGCCAAGTCGCGGTGGCGGGGTCGTAGAGTTCGGCGCTATCCGATGCGATGCCTCCGACGAAGCCTCCCACGACCAGGACCTTTCCGTTCGGGAGCAGCGTGGCGGTATGACCGATCCGCGTCTCGTTCAGACTGCCAACCGGAGTCCAGGACCCTCCAGCGGGATCGTAGAGCTCAGCAGTGGTGAAACCTGGTTGCGACTGGGCGTCACCGCCTACCACCAGAACTTTCCCATCCGCGAGCAAGGTGGCCGTGTGACCCCTGCGGGTGGTGCCCATGCTCTCCGCAGGCGTCCAGTACCCAGTCGCAGGGGCGGCGATCTCCGCGTCGTTCAGGTTCCCTCGAGGAAAGTTCTCTCCTCCCGCGACCAGCGCCTGCCCGTTCGCGAGAAGGGTTACCGTGTGGAACTCGCGTGGGGCCATCGGCTGCCCGGCCAGGGGCCGCCAGGTCCCGTTTCCCGGGTCGTAGATTTCTGAACTGGCGATGCCATGGAAGTACAGGGAGCCGCGGCCGCCGGTCACCAGGACAGTCCCGTCCTGGAGCAGGGTGGCTTTATGGCCAAACCGTCCTGTCCCCAGGCTGCCGGCGGGTGTCCAGGCCGATGCCACGGGGTCGTAGATGGCCGTGCTGAAGAGGAAATTGTCATGGTATTCACCACCCGCCATCAGCACCCGCCCATCCGGAAGGAGGGTGGTCGTATGGTGGCGGCGTTCTTCCCCCATGGTGGCCGTGAGGGTCCAGGTCCCGGTCCCGGGATCGTAGATTTCGGCGCTGGACGTTCCCGAGACGAGGATCGAACCGCCCGTCACGAGGACCTTCCCATCCGCGAGCAGCGTGGCCGCGCACTCGTTCCGCGCCTGGTTCAGGCTTCCGGTGGAAGCCCAAGTGCCAGTCGCCGGGTCGTAGAGCTCCGTGACAGAGTTGTCTTCGGATCCGCCAGCCACCAGGACCTTCCCGTCCAGCAGCAGCGTGGCTGTGTGGAAGGTCCGTGCGATCCCCATGCTGCCGGTGGGCGTCCAGGCCTCAGTCGCAGGGTCGTAGATTTCCGCGGTGGCCGTGTCACCGCCTGCGGCGAGCACCTTCCCGTCCGGGAGTAGCGTAGCCGTAAAGGCGCGCCGCGAGGTTCCCGGTTTGCCCGTGGGATGCCAGGTTCCCGAAGCGGGGTTGTAGAGCTCGGCCGTGCCATTGCCTGCCACCAGCACCTGGCCGGTGCGGAGGAGGGTGGAGGTGTGCCAGTCCCGCGGATTCGCCATGCTGCCGACGAGGTTCCAATGGCCCGTCTCGGGATCATAGACCTCGGCACTGTTCCCACCGCCGCCTGTCACCAGCACGCGGCCACTGGGGAGGCGCGTGGACTGGCAGGGGAACCTCGTGACGGAAGCACCTCCGTTCTTGACCAGCCAGGTTCCCGTCTGGATGGCGACCTTCCGAATGGAGGTGGCGGCATCCCCGGCCTGGTTCTGGACATCCACCTTCAGGTGGAAGCTGCCCGCCGATGGGCCCGCCGAGAAGCTGATCACGTGGGTACCCTGTCCGGCGGTGATGCTGGCCCTGCCGTTGCCGGGAACGATGGACCAGAGGTAGGTCATCCCCTGCTGGTGGGGCACGCTGGCCTTCATCCAGGCATCGCCTGGGTGCGTTTTCAAGGGCAGGGCCAGCTCGGCGTTGGGGGCGGACACCACGGAGGCGGAGGCGCTCCCGGAGCCGCTGCCGCCATAGGCCGTGACGACCACCTGGGCGGTCAGGGTGGCGCCGGTCACGCCAGCGGTGAAGGTGATGGCGGGGCTTCCCTGGCCTGAGGTGAGCGTCCCCCCGGTCAAGGTCCAGGCATAGACGGCCTTCGGCCCCCAGTCCGGGGTGCTCGCCACGAGCCCCGCCTTTCCCGCGGTGACGAAGGGAGCCAGGTACACCACTGGGTTCTCGGGCGGAGCCTCGGCTTTCATGGTCATCGTCTGCCCCGGGCCCACCTTCTGGTCCGTGGGCTGGGTGAGGACGGTGATCCCGGCCGGAGCCTCATCTCCCCATAGGGCGCCACCCACCATCCCCAGTGCCAGGAGCACAGGCACACAAAGGAGGCGAATGAGCGTCGCCGCGCGTCGACTGATTCTTGACCAGACCATTGGATACCCCCTGTGAATGGAAGTGGTTGGCCGCCGCCATGAGGACCACTGGCCCTCACTCATGATCAGTGATCATTGTAAAAACAAGGCTATAGGCGATTACAATATCACCTTCTTACATGAATATGCCATTCGTCCCCAAGCGCAATGCTGATTTTTGCCGGGTGCATCTTCGCCGGCCGGACTCCCCAGCCAGCCCATGGATCACGCTTGGGCCCTCACCCCTGGGCGAGGTCGCGGGCGGGCCCCTCGAGCACGAAGGCCCTGGCGCTCTCGTCGAGGGCTGTCGCCTGCGACGACAGGACCTCTGACGTGGCGGACATCTCCTCGGCGGCCGTCGCGTGCCGCTGCACCACCTGGGAGAGCTCCTCGAGGGCGCGGTTGATCTCCCGCACCGTGTGGTCCTGGGCCATGGCGGCGTCGGCGAAGGCCTTCAGCTTCCGGGCGCTCCGCGTCACCTCGGGCGCCACCCGGGCGAGCAGCGCCTCGGCGCGCACGGCGATGCCCACGCTCCGGTCCGAGATGGCGCGGATCTCCTTGGCCCCCTCGCCGCTGCGCTCCGCGAGCTTCTGCACCTCGGCGGCCACCACCGCGAAGCCGCGTCCGTGGACGCCGGCGCGCGCCGCCTCGATGGCCGCGTTGAGGGCCAGGAGGTTGGTCTGATAGGCGAGGTCCTCCACCATGCCGATCCGCTCGGCGATGTCGCGCATGGCCGCCGAGGTCTCCGCGGCGGCGCTGGTCCCGACGCGCACCTCCTCCGCCACGCCGGCAGCCCGATCGCTCGCCTTCCTCGCATCTTCCGCGGCCCGGGCCGCCCCGGCGGCCAGCTCCTGCATGGAAGCCGTCAGCTCCTCCACCGAGGCCGCCTGCTCCGAGGAGCCGTGGCTCACATCCTGCGACGTGGCGTTCAGCTGGGTGCTCACCTGCTTGACGACCTCGACCGAGTGCTGGAGCGTGGCGATCAGGGAGGCCACGGCCTCCCGCATGGCCCGCAGGGCGCTGGCCATCGCGCCGGTCTCGTCCTGCGCGGCCTCGAAAGCCTTCAGGGGCTCGTCCTCCCGGAAATCGTAGGCGGCCAGGCGGCCGAGGCTGGCGGTGATCGCCAAGATGGGCCGGGCGATCCGGTGCCCGAAGGTCGCCCACACCGCCACGGTCACGACCAGGCACAGGACGACCACGGCGAGCAGCACCTGGGTGCGCTGCCGAATATCGGCCAGGGCGGCCGTCCGCTCGGCGGCCACGATCGCGTCGATGTCGTCCACGTAGTTGCCGGTGCCGATCACCCAGCCGAATGAGGGCACCAGGAGCGAGTAGGCCCGCTTGGGCAACGGCACGCTGCCACCCTGCTTGGGGAACCAGTAGTTGCTGTATCCGCCGCCGCTGGTGCCGGCCTGGATGATGTCCCGCATGTATGGGGTGCCCTTCGGATCCACGGCGTCGATCCGGTTCTTGCCCTCAAGGCCGGGCTGGGTGGCGTGGACCACGTTCAGGCCATCCACCGTGTCCGCCCAGAAGTACCCCTCCCCGTCGTACCGGAGGCCACGCAGGAGATCGGCACCGAGTTGCCTCGCCTCGTCGGCCTTGATCTCGCCCTTCTGCTGCCGCTCCGCGATCGCCTTGAGCATGGATGCCGCGGTCTCGACCTCGAGGCGCGCCCGCCGGTCGTAGTCGGTGCGCAGGGTCCGCTCGAGCTGCTCGATGCGCTGCTCGGACGTGCGCCGCCCCTCGATGACGAGGAAGGTCCCGAGCGCCAGGCCCGCGATCGAAGCCGTGGCGACCGTAAGGGAGATGATCTTCGCTGCAATGCGCATGCCTGGAGCCTCGTGAGCGGGGGCCCCATCATCTGATCACAGGGTTGGAGGCCGTGGTGACGAAACTTCCCCGGGGCGGGCCCGGGGCGCGGGCGCGCCCCGGTGGGTAACCCTGGCCGGGTGGTTCAGGCCTTGAGGGCCTTGGCCGCCAGCTCCAGCACGTCCGTGGTGGCCACGCCCTCGTGGTTGGTCTCGCCTGCCGCGTTGTTCAGCATGACGTTGCAGAAGGGGCATCCCACGGCGATGGTGGTGGCCTTGGTCTCCAGGGCCTGCTCGAAGCGCTCGTGGTTCACGCGCTTGCCCAGGTGCTCCTCCAGCCAGAACCGGCCGCCACCGGCGCCGCAGCACATGGTGGCCTCGCCGTGCTTCTCCATCTCGGTGAGCTTCACGCCGGGGATGGCGTCCAGGATGGCGCGGGGGGCCTCCACCTGGCCGTTGATGCGGCTGAGGTAGCAGGGGTCGTGGTAGGTGAGGTCCACGTCCACCTTCTGGTCGAGCTTGAGCTTGCCTTCCGACATCAGCTTGGCCACCAGCTCCGTGCCGTGCACCACCTCGAAGTCGCCGCCGAAGGCCGGGTACTCGTTCTTCAGGGTGTTGAGGCAGTGGGGGCAGTTGGTGACGACCTTCTTCACGCCATGGCCCTTGAGGGTCTCGATGTTGGCCTCGGTGGCGGACTGGTAGAGGTATTCGTTGCCAAGGCGCCGGGCGGATTCGCAGGTGCAGCTCTCCTCGGTGCCCAGGATGGCGAAGGAGACGTTCGCGGCCTTCAGCAGCTTCACCAGGGACTTGGATACCTTCTGTCCAGCCGCGTCGTAGCTGCCAGCGCAGCCCACCCAGAAGAGGTACTCGGCCTCGGGGTTCTCCGCGAAGGTGGGGACTTCGAGGCCCTCGGCCCACTTGGCACGATCCGCCTGGGGCAGGTTCCAGGGATTGCCCTGGCGCTCCATGCCCTTGAAGGCGGTCTGCGCCTCGGCGGGGAAGTCGCTCTCCTCCAGTGTGAGGTAGCGGCGCATGCCCACCAGCTTGTCCACGAAGCTGATCTGCAGCGGGCAGGCCCACTCGCAGTAGCCGCAGCTGGTGCAGGCCCAGATGGTGTCCTGGCTGATCCAGCCTTCGAGCTGCTCCTTGCTCCAGGGGGCGTGCTCGTCATCGCGCTTCCAGAAGGAACCTTCGGGCACGGGCCCGCCGATGAGCTTGCGGTCCTCGGGCACGGGCTTGTCCTGGGCCATCTGCTCCAGGGGCGTGGCCTTCAGGTAGTCGCGCAGGTCGTTGCCGAAGTTCTTGGGCCGGAGGGGCTTGCCCGTGAGCGTCGTGGGGCAGTTCTCCAGGCAGCGGCCGCACTCCACGCAGGTGTAGAAGTCCAGCATCTGCTTCCAGCTGAAGTCCTGGATCTTGTTGATGCCGAAGTGCTCGGCCTCCAGGTCCATGGGCTTGAGGTTCTTCTGGGGCTCCAGCTCGCGGAAGTAGATGTTGAAGAGGCTGGTGAAGACGTGGAAGTGCTTGGAGTAGGGCAGGAAGTTGGCGAAGAAGTAGAGGATGGCCAGGTGCAGCCACCACATCGTCTTGTAGAGGACGGTGAGGCCCGTTTCGCTCATTCCGCCCAGCCAGCCGGCCACGGCCACGCCCGCAGGAGACCAGGCCGCCCAGGTGGGATGGTGCAGGGCCACGAAGGCGCCGTCCGCCAAGAGGTCCGTGACCATGAGGCCGCCGATGAGGCTCAGCGTGGCCCAGGCATCCCAGGAGTTCTCCAGGCGCCAGGGCTTGGCGGCCAGGCGGCGGAAGGTGGCGAGGCCCAGGCCCAGGAGCACCAGCACCTCGAAGACGTCCTTGGTGGCCTGGTAGCCCAGTCCGAAGCCGCCCAGGGCCTCGGTCATGTGGAAGACTGGGAAGAGTCCCTCCAGCACCAGCCCGATGGTGCGCAGGGACAGGACGCAGAAGCCCCAGAAGATGAGGATGTGGTAGAAGCCCGCGTACTTGTCGCGGACCATCCGCTTCTGCATCAGCGCGAGGGTGAAGACGCCCTTCAGGCGCACCCAGGGCTGGTCGAACCGGTTGTCTGGCAGGCCCGCCTTCAGGGTGGCGATGCGCAGGCGGATGGTCCACGCGAAGAACCCGCCCGCAGCCAGGGTCATGATCCAGAACAGCGCGATTTCCAGGGCCTTCATGGCAATCCCTCCAGCATTCAAGGTTCAGCTCGTCCTTCGGCAAGGAGCCGGAGGCCGATCATTGTCTCACCCGGTTATCAGGTATGCGGTCGAAGGCCCAGTGTAGCCTTGCCCATGACAAACTGAAGGCCCGACCTGGAGTCAGTTTCCGGAGCCCCCTTTGAGTCCCGCCGTACCCCTGATCTTCGAAGCCGCCGTGACCCGCCCCCTGTCGGTGGTGTTCCGCACGGGCGAGGCCTGGGAGGGCCACGACTACACCGTGGAGGTGGTGGCCACCCGCCCGGGCCTGGACAGCTTCGACGTGGTGGTGGACTTCCGGGATCTGGAAGCGGCCCTGGACCGCAGCCTGGCGCCCCTCCAGGGGAAGCTCCTATCGGAGCTGGGCCTGGACGGTCCCCTGGCCCTGGCCCGGCGGCTGCTGATCGAGCTGGCCCCCTTCGTCTCCGCCCCCGCCCGTCTCAAGGAACTCGCGCTGACGGACGGACGGGGAAGGCGGCTGACCGTCCGCCCGTGAAACCCTGGATCCCCCTGGCCGCCCTGGCCCTGGCCCTGTCGCCCCTGACGGTGCTGCATCCGATCCGGGTGTCAGGGCACAGCATGGAGCCCGCGCTCCGCGACGGCGACCTGCGCTGGGCCGTGCGGGCATGGGCCAGCCACAGACCCAGGAGGGGGGAGGTCTGGGTCGTCGCGGGCCCCCACGGGCCCTCGGTGAAGCGCGTGCTGGGACTTCCCGGCGAGACCCTGAGCTGGGACGGCCCGGATCTCTGGATCGACGGCCGGCGCCTGGAGGAACCCTGGGTCCTGCATCCCGAGCGGAACGGCGCGGGGCGCCAGACCTGCGGGGCCGGGTACCTGGTCCTGGGCGACAACCGGCCGGATAGCCAGGATGGACGAACCTGGGGCCCGCTCCCGGGCGGGTCCCTCCAGGGGAGGCTCCTCGGTTCCGGCCTCGCGGGGAGGCCGGACTCCCGATAGGCTTCCGTCCAATCCCAGGAGCCCGCATGGATCACCTCGAGGCCCGGCCGGTGTCCCAATCCGAGCGGCTGGGTCACCTGGACGCCCTCCGCGGGGCGGCCCTGTTCGGCGTCCTCCTCATGAACGTGCCATGGTTCTTCGCGCCCGAGGCGCGGGTCCAGTCTCTCCGGGAATCCTGGCCCAGCCTGGCTGACGGGGCGACGGCCTTCCTGACCACCGTCTTCCTTTCCGGAAAGGCCATGACCCTCTTCTCGATGCTCTTTGCCGTGGGCCTGAGCATCCAGAAGGAGCGGATCGAAGCGAGGGGGGAGGCTTTCGGTCCCTTCATCCGGCGCCGGCTCGCGGTCCTGCTCGGGTTCGGCATCCTGCACATCCTCCTGCTCTGGATGGGGGACATCCTCCACGCCTATGCACTGTGCGGCTTCCTCCTGCTGCCCTTCCTGGGAAGGCGGGCCCGCACCGTCTGGATCTGGGCAGCCTCTCTCTGGGGACTGGGGCTGGGGATCGCGCTCGTGGTCTCAATCTTCCATCTGCGCCGGGGCGCCCCGCCGATGCCTTCCGCCGCCGAGCTGGCCGCCGCCCGCGCCTGGACCAGCCAGTGCCTGGCCGCCTATGGGCAAGGCTCCTGGTGGCAGATCCTCGTCTTCCGCCTCCGGGACTGGCTCCATGACGCCAGCGGCCTGCTCCTGGGGGGGCTTGGATACTCCATCCTGAACTTCCTCGTCGGTCTCGGAATCTGGAAGTCGGGCCTCCTGAAGGATCCGGCCGCCCACCTCCCCCTGCTCCGCCGCGTCGCCAAGGGGGGCTTGGCCCTGGGTCTCCTCCTGGGCCTCGTGTGGGCCGGCCGGGACACGCCTCCGGCCAGGGCCTGGGCCCTCTCCCACTGGCCCCTCTCCCGCTGGTTGCTGCCGCTCCGCGCCCTCACCACCCTGCAACCCATGATCCTCGCCCTCGGGTACGGGGCCGGCCTGCTGCTGCTCTGGCAGGACGAGACCTGGCGCCGCCGGCTTCGGGTCCTGACCTGGCCGGGGCGCATGGCCTTCACGAACTACCTGGCCCAGAGCCTCGTCATGACGGGCATCTTCTATCACTGGGGCCTGGGCCTCTACGACCGCATGGGCCTTGCTTCCGCCACCCTGCTCGGAGTCGTGGTCTACGGGCTGCAGGTCCTGGCCAGCCGGTGGTGGCTCGCACGATTCCAGTTCGGCCCCTTGGAATGGATCTGGCGCTCCTTGAGCTATGGACGGCTCCAGCCCTTCCGCCTGCGCGGGCCGGCCGCCGGGTGATCAGCCGGGAGGCCCGGGGATGCTGGTGGGAGGGCCATGATCCAAGGCGTACAACTGTCGCGACAGGGTGGCCCGGAAACCAGCCCGCCGCCTCCCCGGAGGGTGCACTAGGATGAAGGCATGCCGGGTCGCCCTGACATTCCCGTCGCCTTCCGGGGCCTGTACGACAGCCCCCTCGTCGGCGTCCGTGAATACCGCTGCCATGCCTGCGGCGGCGGCCCCGGGCCCGAAGAGGCCTCCGACGCCAACACGCTCGTTCTCATGCGGCATGGCGCCTTCTGCCGGCATTTCAGCCGGAGCCACGCCACCGCGGACGTCAACCAGGCGGTCTTCTTCTCGAAGGGATCCACGTATCGCGTGAGCCACCCTGGCGACGGCGGAGACAGGGGCACGGTATTCGCCGTCGCGCCGCGCGTCCTCCAGGACATCATCCGGGAGCTGGATCCCACGGTGGATGATCGGCCGGAGCAGCCCTTCCCCTTCGTGTCCGGCCCCTGTGATTCGACGGTCTTCTGGAGGCACCGGGAACTGGTGCGGCGCCTGGAAGCAGGGGCCGGAGCCCTGGAGCCCTTCTGGGTGGATGTCACGGCCCTCCAGATCGTGGCCGACGCCCTGGAGGCCGCCTTCGCCCAGCAAGGCCATCCCCGCCGTCCCCGCCGGGAGGGCACGGAAGCCGATCATGAGGCCCTCGTCGAAGCGGCCAAGAGCCACCTCGCGGCCCGCCTGGGGGAACGCCTCAGCCTCGACGAGGTGGCCCAGGCCGTCCACGCCTCGCCCTTCCACTTCGCCCGCGTGTTCCAGCAGCGCACCGGGATTTCCATCCATCGCTACCTCACCCTGCTGCGCCTCAGGGCCTCCTTGGATCGCCTGGCGGGCGGCGAGGCGGATCTGACCGCCCTGGCCCTGGAGCTCGGCTTCTCCAGCCACAGCCACTTCGCGGACGCCTTCCGGAAGGAATTCGGCCGGACGCCTTCGAATGTGCGAAGGAACGCCAGCGTTCGAACGCTGCGTCAAATGAGCAAGAATCTGGAAGTTTGAGAATCCGCCCTTTCCTACCTTTGTTCTCACAGGGTTCGAGCCCGGCGGCCATGGTGGCCTCACGTCGAACCCCCACGAGGAGAAAGTCCATGAGCATCGAAAAGTGCCCCGTGTGCGACTGGGACATGAAGGACGGCGGGATCAAGGTGCGGGTGGCGGGCAAGGAGCTGACCGTCTGCTGCGATGAATGCGCCGCCAAGGTCAAGGCGAACCCCAACGCCTACGCCGCCGAGGCCAAGTAGGCGCTCCTGAAGGCCAGGGCCCGGATCCACGCGGACCGGGCCCTCCTTGTTCATGGGAAAGCGCATGCCGCCCGCCTCAGGGGCCTTCTTCCAGGACCGCGCCGAGCGCTTCGTACACCTGGTCGATCCAGATGATCCGCAGGCGCTCCCGGGCCAAGGGCGGGATATCCTCCAGATCCTTCCGATTCCGGGAAGGCAGCATGACCCGGGTGATCCCTGAGCGCAGGGCCGCAAGCACCTTCTCCTTGATGCCGCCCACCGGCAGGACGAGCCCCCGCAGGGAGATCTCTCCAGTCATGGCCGTGTCGCTCCGGACGGAGCGTCCGGTGAACAGGGAGACCAGCGCCACGAACATGGCGATGCCAGCGCTGGGCCCGTCTTTCGGCGTGGCCCCGGCCGGCACGTGGATGTGGACATCCAGCCGCTCGAAGTCCTCGCCCGCCAGGCCCAGCTCGCCCAGGTGCCCCTTCAGGAGGGACAGGGCGGCCTGGGCGCTCTCCTTCATCACGTCGCCCAGCTGGCCGGTCAGGAGGAGCTTGCCGCTGCCCGGCATCCGGGCCGCTTCGACGAACAGGATGTCGCCGCCCACGGGGGTCCAGGCGAGCCCCGTGGCCACGCCCGGCCTTCCCGAGCGCATGGCGCTCTCCGACTCGAACCGGGGCGGGCCGAGGATCTCGCCCAGATCCTCCGGCTTCACGCGGACGGTCTCCAGCCTGCCTTCGGCCACGCCCATGGCCACGTGGCGGAGCACGGATCCGATCTCCCGCTCCAGGTTGCGCACGCCGGCCTCCCGCGTGTAGTCCCGGACGATGCCGGTGAGGGTCCCCTCCTCGAAGGCGCACTGCGGCGCCGTCAGCCCGTTGGTGGCCAGTTGCCGCCCCACCAGGTACCGGCGTGCGATCTCGAGCTTCTCCTCCTCCGTGTAGCCGGGGAGCTGGATCACCTCCATGCGGTCGCGGAGCGGGCCGGGAATGGTCTCCAGCACATTGGCCGTGCCGATGAACATCACGTGCGACAGATCGAAGGGGAGGCCGAGGTAGTTGTCGCGGAAAGTGCTGTTCTGCTCCGGATCCAGGGCTTCCAGCAGGGCCGAGGCGGGATCGCCGTGGAACCCCCCGGCGCCCAGCTTGTCCATCTCGTCCAGCATGAACACCGGGTTGCGTGTGCCGGCGTTGTGGATGCCCTGGATGATGCTGCCGGGCAGGGCGCCGATGTACGTGCGCCGATGGCCCCGGATCTCCGCCTCGTCGTGGACGCCGCCCAGACTCGCATGCACGAACTTTCGCCCAGTGGCGTGGGCGATGCTCTGCCCGAGCGAGGTCTTCCCCACCCCGGGAGGTCCGACGAAGCACAGGATGGGGCTCTTCCCCCCGGGGTTGAGCTTGCGGACCGCCAGGTACTCGAGCATGCGCTTCTTGACCTTCTCCAGGCCGTAGTGGTCCGCGTCCAGGATCGTCCGCGCCTCGGAGATGTCGATGCCGGCCTCGCTTTCGCGGGACCAGGGCAGCTCGGTCAGCCAGTCAAGGTAGGTGCGGATCATGGAATATTCGGCGGCCGAATCCGGCATGCGCTGCAGGCGCCTCAGCTCCTTGCGGGCCTGCTTCTCGACGTCTTCCGGCATCTTCGCGTCGGCGATGGCCTTCGCGACCGCCTCCAGCTCCGCCGCCGTCTCGTCCGTGTCCCCGAGCTCCTTCTGGATCTGCTTCAGCTGCTCGCGCAGAAGGAATTCCCGCTGCTGGGCGTTCATGGCTTCCCGCGTCTGCTCGGTGATCTTGCGGGACATGTGGATCACTTCCAGGGCGTGAGCCATGCGGGCCAGCACCTTGTCCAGCCGCTCCCGCACATCGAAGGTCTCGAGGATGTCCTGCTTGTCCTGGGCCTTGATGTCCATCAGCCCCGTCACCAGATCGGCGGCCGGTCCTGGCGCATTGAGCTGCCGGATGGCGTTGATCAGCTCCAGGGGAGGCATGGGGAGGGCTTCGGCGTATTCCTGCACCTGCTGGCGCAGGGTGACGAGCCGGGCTTCCAGGGCGCTGGACAGAGTGTCGTCCTCCCGGACCCGGATGATGCGGGCGGCCAGAAAGGGCCACCCGTCGAGGAATTCAAGCACCCGGAAGCGCTGCTCCCCGTGGCAGATGAGGTGGTGGGAGCCATCCGGCGTCGTGATGAACCGGAGGATGTGGGCCAGGGTCCCGACCTGATAGAGGTCTTCCGGTCCCGGCTCCTCCTTGGCGGGATCCCGCTGCAACAGGAGCCCCAGCCCGCGTTCCGTCTTGATGGCCTCCTGCGCCGCGATGACGGATGGCTGCCCCTGGCCGATGGTCACCACCGTCACCATGCCAGGGAAGAGGTCGAGTTTCGGCACGGCGATGATGGCCGCGGCATCCTTGGGAAGGTCGGGTACCGACAGCGGCTCCGGCTCGGCCTCCCTGACGGGTTCGCGGCCGGCCCGCGATCCATGGATCCTGGTCATGACCCGCCAGCCTTCCGGATCGTGAGGAGCAGGCAGCCGTCGCTCCATTCATTCCGGACGACTTCGAGCCCCGGGGGCAGGCCCTCGATCCGGCGCTCGAAGTGGCCGTGGGGGATCTCCACGCGGTGGATGGCGCCGACGCGGTCCTTCCAGGGAACGGGTAGTTCCCCGCTGATCACCAGATCGGTCCCTTCCCAGAGCACCTTCAGGCGGTCGACGGACCGGCCCGGCAGAGCCACCACGATGCGCAGGCCTCCCTCGGACTCGAAGATGTCCACCGGCGGTTCCCAGGCCGGACGGCGCGACGCGGACCGGCCCACGTGGAAGAACTGCTTCTGCAGGCGCTCGGCCTCGTTCAGCACCTCGAGGGCGCGGGTCCACATCCAGGTTCGGGGGTCGCCGGGTTTCATGGTGGGAGCACCGGGGTAAACCTTCATGGCCTCCCTCCGCCCAGCCCCACTTCAAGCATGGTGATTCGTCCCCCCTCCGCAAGGTTGGGCTACGCTGGAAGGCTGGAGTTTCGATGGACCGACTGGTGATCCAAGGTGGACAGGCCCTGCGGGGGCGCATCCGGGTGTCGGGGGCGAAGAACGCCGCCCTGCCCTGCCTGGCAGCGGCCCTGTTGACGCCGGATGCCGTCGTGCTGTCCAACCTGCCCGCGGTGGCGGACATCCGCACCATGGTGAAGGTGCTCCAGTCCCTGGGCACGGAGGCGGCGCTGGAGCCCGAAGGCGAGGGCTTCGAGCTGACGGCGAAGCTGGCCTGCGGGGGCAGCGAGGATCCCAAGGCCCCCTACGAGCTGGTGAAGACCATGCGGGCCTCCATTCTCGTACTGGGGCCCCTCCTCGCCCGCTTCGGGAAGGCCACCGTGAGCCTGCCCGGCGGCTGCGCCATCGGCGCGCGGCCCGTGAACCTGCACCTGGAGGCCCTGGAGCGCATGGGCGCCGTGATCGAGATCAGCCACGGCTACATCCACGCCTCGGTGAAGGGCCGGCTCAAGGCCATCGACCACGCCTTCGCGAAGGTGAGCGTGGGCGCGACCGAGAACCTCCTCATGGCCGCGGCCCTGGCGGCGGGCACGACGGTCCTGCGCAATGCCGCGCAGGAGCCGGAGATCGGCGACCTGGCCCAGCTGCTGGTCAAGATGGGCGCGAAGATCGAGGGCATCGGCACGGGCACCCTCACCATCACCGGCGTCGAGGGGCTCCATGGCTGCGAACACGCTGTCATCCCGGATCGCATCGAGGCGGGCACCTACCTGTGCGCCGTGGCCGCCGCCTGCGGCGACGTGGTGCTGGACCGCTGCGAGCCCGAGCACCTGCGGGCCCTGCTGGACCTGCTGGAGCGCTCGGGCTGCGTCATCACCGAGCGCGAGGGCCAGGACGGCCGCCAGCTCCGCATCCAGCGCGAGTGTGGCCAGAAGCTGCGCTCCAAGGACGTCACCACGCTGCCCTTCCCCGGCTTCCCCACGGACCTGCAGGCCCAGGTGATGGCCGTCATGACCCAGGCCTGCGGCATCAGCGTCATCAACGAGGGCATCTTCGAGAACCGCTTCCAGCACGCCATGGAGCTGGAGCGCCTGGGCGCCAACCTGCGCACGGACGGCCACACGGCCATCGTGGCCGGCCCCGCGGAGCTGACGGGCTGCACGGTCATGGCCACGGACCTCCGGGCCAGCGCCGCCCTGGTCATCGCCGGCCTCGTGGCCACGGGCGAGACCATCGTGGACCGCATCTACCACCTGGACCGCGGCTACGCCGGCCTGGAGAAGAAGCTCCAGGGCGTGGGCGCCCGCATCGAGCGCGTGGGCGGCGGCCGAGTCTAGGCCTGGTCCGGACCGACGCCCCAGATCTCCGATCCTCATGCGCCGCGCCGACCGCCTGTTCCAGATCGTCCAGCTGCTCCGGCGCGACCGCATCAGCACCGCCGCGAAGCTGGCCCGGGAGCTCGGCGTCAGCGAACGGACGCTCTACCGCGACATCGCCGACCTCATGGCCTCCGGTGTGCCCATCGAGAGCGAGGCCGGGGTGGGCTACAGCCTGCCGCGCCACTTCGACCTACCGCCCTTCATGTTCAACGCCGAAGAGGCCGAGGCCCTGCTCCTGGGGGCGCGCGTCGCGGCGGCCTGGGGCGATCCCTCGCTCCGGGCGGCGGCGGAGAGCCTGCTCCGGAAGGTGGAGGCCGTCCTGCCCCCGGGCCGGCGGACGGCCCTTTCGGATCTCCCCTTCCTGGTCCCCGACTTCCACGTGCCGCCCGAGACCGCCCGCTTCCTCGGGGATCTCCGCCAGGGCCTCCGCGAGCAGCGCCGGGTCCGGATCACCTACGCCCGGGCGGACGGGACAGGCTCGGTGCGGGTGGTTCAGCCCCTGGGGGTGATCTTCTGGGGGTACCGCTGGCACCTGGCGGCCTGGTGCGAGCTCCGCGAGGCGCTGCGGACCTTCCGCGTGGACCGCATCCAGGCCAGCGAGCTCCTCGGGCCCTTCGAGGCGGTGGCCGGCCAGGGCCTGGAGGACTACCTGGGAAAAATCAGGACGGAAAAGACCAGGCTCTGAACACTCCTGCCACCAGGCTGTCAGGAGCCAGCGTCATGATGGTCCTCCATCACCCAAGGAGCCCCCATGGCCCTCGCCAAAGCCCTCCTCCCCGAGTTCGAACACGAAACGGCCACCCTGCGCCGGGTGATCGAGCGCATCCCCGCGGACCGGATGGACTACCGTCCACACCCCAAGTCCTTCACCCTCCATGACCTGGCGAACCACCTGGTCACGATCCCGGGGTGGGCCATCACCACCCTGAAGGAGACGGAGCTGGACTTCGGCCTGCCGGAGACCCGGGCGAAGCAGCCCAAGCCGAGCGCGACCACCGAGGGGCTGCTGCGCACCCTGGACGCGGCCGTGGAGGGCGCGCTGAACGCCCTGAACCAGGCCTCCGACGAGGATTTCCAGGTCGTCTGGACCCTCAAGAACGAAGGCCAGGTCCTCTTCGCCATGCCGCGCATCGCGGTCTACCGCGGCTTCGTCATGAACCACCTCATCCACCACCGGGCCCAGGTCGCCGTCTACCTCCGCATGCTGGATGTGCCGGTTCCTTCCATCTACGGGCCCAGCGCCGACGAGAACTGAGCCGGAGCCGGGCCAGGCTGCTCCCGCCTCATCCCTGTGACGACCTCCACCCAGGGCCTCGGCTACACTTGGAATCGAGATCGGGGGATCCATGTTCGGCGAGATGAAGGTGTTTTCCGGGAGCAGCCACCCGGAGCTGGCGAGGGGCATCGCCACACACATGGGGATGCCCCTGGGCAAGCTCAAGATCACCCGGTTCTCCAACGAGAACATCAAGGTGAAGATCGAGGAGAACGTCCGCGAATCGGACGTCTTCGTGATCCAGACCTCCTGCCCGCCCGTCAGCGACAACCTGCTGGAGCTGCTGATCCTCATCGACGCGCTGAAGTTCGCGTCCGCGGCCCGCATCACCGCCGTGCTCCCCTACTTCCCCTACGCCCGCAGCGACAAGAAGGACGAGGCGCGCATCTCCATCACGGCCCGGCTGGTGGCCGACCTGCTGGAGACCGCCGGCGCCGACCGCGTGCTCACCATGACCCTGCACGCGCCGCAGATCCTGGGCTTCTTCCGCAAGCCCGCGGATCAGCTGCTGGCGACGCCCACCCTCACGAACTACTTCAAGACCAAGGATCTCACCAACACCACGGTGGTGGCCACGGACGCAGGGGCCGCCAAGTTCGCCGGCCATTTCGCCAAGCGCCTCTCCGTGCCCATGGCCATCATCGACAAGCGCCGCTTCGACGATTCCGAAAAGGCCCAGAGCGTGGCCCTCATCGGCGACGTGAAGGGCCGCGACGCCATCATCTACGATGACGAGATCGCCACGGGCGGCTCCATCAAGGAGGCGGCCCGCATCCTGCGCGAGTTCGGGGCCAGGACGGTCCGCGTGGGCGTCACCCATGGCGTCCTCTCAGGGAACGCGGTGGAGACCCTCAACTCCGCCAACCTGGACGAGCTGGTCATCACCGACAGCATCCCGGTTCCCCCGGATCGCGCCAAGGCCCTGCCCAACCTGCGGGTGCTCTCCACGGCCGCCCTCTTCGGCGACGCCATCCTCCGCATCCATGGAGGCCGCAGCATCAGCGAAATGATGGACTGATGGCCGTCCGCCTTGGGCCCATCGACGGACCTCCGGGTCTCGACCTGCTGGGGCCCGAGGGACCGGAGATCTCGTCCCTCCTGACGCGCCCCTTCCTGGCCCTGCACCGGGCTTCGGGCCTCTACACCGCGCGGACCTGCCTGCACCTGCTCTTCGATCTGGGATGGGAGGCCCGGCTCCGGCAGGGGGCAACCCTCGAATCCTTGTGTGAAGGCCTGCCCGCCCAGGCCCGCAAGCCCCTGGCCTGGATGCTGCCCTTCCTCGCCAGCGAGGGGATGCTCGCCCAAGAGGGCGACCGCTTCGTCCTGTCCAGCAAACCCGATCTGGACCTGGCCGGCATCCGGGAGGCCGTGGAAGCCGAGGCGCCGGGACATGCGGCCAACTTCGACCTCCTCGACGGGGTGCGCTCCCACATCCGTCCCTTCTTCACGGACGGGAAGGACGGGGATTCCCTGCTCTTCGGGCTGTCCCTCTTCCCTCTCTGGCTCGCCTACTTCCGCAACGAGAACCTCGTCTACTTCCCCAACAACTTGTTGACGCTCCTGGCTCTCCGAAAGGGGCTGCCGGAAGGCGCGCGGATCCTGGAGCTGGGCGGCGGCGTGGGCTCCTTCGCCCAGCTTGTGGCCGCACGGGGCGCCGCCGAAGGCTGGCTTTCCCGGATGGCGGAGTACCGCTTCACCGACGTGGCGCCCACCTTCATCCACCGGGCCCGGCGGCGCCTTCCGGAGGCGGCACCCGGACTCCCCCTCTGCTTCCAGACCCTCGACCTGAACCAGCCCCTGGGGGGCCAGGGCATCGAGCCGGAGAGCCTCGACGCCATCGTGGGGATCAATGTCCTGCACGTGGCCCAGGATCTCGAAGCCACCCTGCTCGACCTGCGGAGCCGGCTGAGGCCCGGCGGGCGCCTCGTGATCGGCGAGTGCCTGAAGCCCACCCTCGACACGCCCCTCTACCTGGAATTCTTCTTCAGCTTCATCCGAAGCTTCACCGAGGTGAAGCTCGACCCGCGCTGGCGGCCCCGGCACGGCTTCCTCACCCCCGAGGCCTGGGACGACTGCCTGCGCCACGCGGGCTTCCGGGACGTCCGCCACATCCCCCCTCCCCGCCCGCTGATGGACCGGCATCCGGCCTTCAACGTGGGAGCGATCTCGGCCGCGGTCTGAGCGTGCAGGTACGAAAAAGCGGCGCCCCTCGCGGAGCGCCGCCCCACCCAGGGAGGGGTGGATCAGAACCCCGTGAACACCACCACGGCGTAGGCGGCATAGGTGCCATCGGGCTTGGGCACCACGGCCACGCGGGCCTGGGTGGCCGTCACGAGCTTGGTGGCCCAGGCCGTCGCGTCCACGGGGGTGACCGTGATGGCGCCGCTCTGCTTGGCCACCTCCAGCACCAGCGGCTGCGCGCCCATGGTGGTGTTCAGGGTGACGGTGACGGACTGGGTGGCGGCAGTGGAATCCACGAAGGTGAAGCCCAGCTGGCCGCCATTGTAGGAGGTGCTGATGGTGCCCTTCGGAAGGGCCACAGGCATGAAGATGGCATTGTTGGCATCCCAGGCGCTGGTGCCGGTGTTCCAGACCAGGTCGCTCAGGCCCCGGGGCATCAGGTCGGGGGAGATCGTGCCCATCATGCCCATGCCCATGCCGGAGCAGGCCGAGGAGAAGGCGCTGACGCTGCTGGACGTCATGCCGGGGAAGCCCACGTACCACCAGGCGAAGGCGCTGTCGTAGGCGTGGATCCGGTCGCCGCTGGCGTGCTGGTAGGTGAAGGAGCTGGTGGAGGCCGCGCTGATGCGGCCGCCGTCCACGGCGCGCTGGATATTCACGGACTGCGCGTGCATGGGCGTGGCGAGAGGATCCTTCACCTGGACCTGGACCTTGAAGCCCGTCCAAAGGTTGGCGAGGGCCGCCGATCCGGTGCCGAAGGACTGGGCCATGTGGTAGGTGAAGGCGGTGTCGGGGTCGATGGCGATGGTCCGGGGCGTGCCATTGCCGGAACTGACCACCATGAGGCCGTTGGCCTGGTCCACGCCGTAGACATGGCCTTCGGGCGTCCAGGGTTGCAGCGGGTTGACGCTGTACCACACGCGCACCGCCCAGAGGCTGCCATCCGGCTGCATGCGCAGGGAGACCAGCGCGTACTTCCCGGCGGCCAGGCCCGAGAGGCTGCCGACCGTCTTCGTGTCGGCGTCGAAGAACCAGGCGCCCGTGCCCACGTTCACCGTGAGGTCGTTGCCGCTGTCCGTGTGAAGCACGAAGCTCGAGGTGCCCACGGAGGCGATGGTGCCCTTGCGATGGCGGAACATCAGCTGCGCCACGCCGGTCATGCCGTTGGCGTTGGGTCGGTGCCTGACCTGGAGGTTCATCACCCAGGTGCCGTCCGGCAGCTGCACCAGGAAGAGGGGATGGCTCAGGTCGAAGTCGAGCTGGACGGCATTGCTGCCGTTGGCGGTCACCACCAGGTCGGAGCTGAGGTTCACGAGGACGCTGCCGCCCGCCACCTTCACCTGGCTGGAGGGTACCGCCGTGCCATCGGCCTTCACCAGGTTCACGCTCGTGGGATCGATGGTGATGCGCAGGGCGTCGTAGGTGCCCGCGGGAATCTGCGCCGAGGCCAGCAGCTCGCCCACGCTGTCCAGGTCCACCAGGTTGATCTTGGCGCTGGCGCCCTGGAAGGCCACCACCTCCCTGGTGTGGTCGGCCTTGTTCAGGAAGGCCACCTGGGTGACCACCACCTCGACGGCGGACCACTGGTCCGACGGGGCGTCGGTGAGGATGACGGCCGCCGTGCCCATGGGCGTGGCGGAGCCGGCGGTGCTGCTGGAGGAACCGCCGCCGCAGGCCAGGCCGAGGGCCAGGGCGGTGAGGCCCAGGGGAAGCGCCAGCAGGGGGTAAGCGCGGAGAACAGGGCGCATGGGAATCTCCATGGGGCGGAGCCGGGCTCCGGATGAAGGGGAAAGCGGACACCCCTCTGACCCGCCCTTCCGGGAAAGGGTTGATCACAGGTTTCAGGATGCAATCCGGAGCCCGGGTCCGGCCAAACTGGTCCAGGGAGATCGAATGGCCTCCACCCTGCGGGACCTCCTCATCCAGCGCGCAGCCCGCCTCCAGGGCCGCCCGGCCCTGACGGCCCCCGGCTGGGGGATGTTGACCTACGCCCAGCTGCGCAACCGCGTCGAGGGGGTGGCCCTGGGTTTGCTGGCTGACTCACCCCCCGCGGCGGTGTTCAGCGCCACGGGCACCATCTGGGATTGGGCCGCCGAGCTGGCCGCGGCGGCCTCGGGCCTGGCGTGGGAGCCGGAAGGGCAATCCGTGCCCATGGAGGTCCTGGGCGGCCCCCGCTTCAACACCGAAGCCGGGCGCAGCGCCTACCATGCCCGGGAACAGGTCGTCACCGAGGGCACACCCTTCACGACAGGTCTGACCCATGGCGAACTGATGGTCCGCCTGCGGCGCCTGAACGGGCTTCTGGGCTGGGATCACGACACCCGCGTGGACCTGCCCCTGGCCCGCCTGGGCGAGCCTGCCCTTCGCGCAGCCCTCTGGAGCGCCCTCTTCGCCGGCGCCCATGCCGTGCTGGCCCCTTCCGCCGCCCCGGCTACCGGCCTCCTGGCCCGCTTCCGCCACCACGAAACCCCATGGGATCCGACACCATTCAAGGCTTTCTGGGCCCCCCTCGGGACGGCCACGGACCGATAGCCGATCGCGGAGCCCGCTCCCTCCTGCCTTGATTCTGGACAGTCGCTGGCCAATCATGGTCCCCAGGAGGTCGCCATGGCCCGTCCCGCGTCCCGCAAGGCCCCCGAATCCCCCCGTCCGGACGGGGCCAGCCTTGTGAAGCCGGAGCGTCTCCAGGCGGTGCTGGACGCCATCCGGGACGCCGGGGAGCGCGGCATCACCAAGGCCGCCCTGGTCCGGAAGCTGGGCGGCGTGGCCATGCGCACCGTGGACCGCGCCATCGTGCTGCTGGAGGAACAGGGGGCGCGCTTCGGCAAGGCCCGCGAAGGCCAGCCCGCCGTCATCCACTTCACCCTGGAGAAGGCCCCGGACTGGGACAGCAAGATCACGCCCCACGCCCGCCTGGCCCTGGAGGTGGCGCTCATGGCCCTGGAGGGCACGGCGACGGAGATGTGGTACGACCAGCTCGAGGGCCTGCGCGCGCTGGCGGACAGCCACCTCAGCAGCCGCGATCGGAACCTCTTCGACGCCCTCCAGTCGCACGTGTGCTTGCGCGGAGCCGCCGACGACCAGCAGGCTCTCGACACGAAGATGCTCTCCCAGGTGCTGATGGCCCTGGGCCACCCGGAGGGGCCGCGCGAGCTGGAGCTCACCTATGCGGCCGCCTCCACGGGGCGCACCGGCACGCGCACGGTGGTGCCCTTCACCCTCACCCACGACGTGTTCTCTGGCGGCGCCTTCCTGCTGGCCTGGGACCCCGCCAAGCAGGAGCCCCGCCACTTCCGCCTGGCCCGCATCGTGGAGGCCAGGGCCCTCTCGCGGCGCGGCCTCATCCCCGACAAGCGCCCCCTCGAACAGGCCCGGGACCTCCAGATCGGCGGCTGGTTCAGCCCCGGCGCACCTTTTCAGGTGCAGGTGCGCGTGGGCGGCTCCAACTGGCCCCAGTCCCTGCAGGACGCCCCCCCCGCCCTGCCCCGGATCGAAGTGCGGAAGGAGAAGGGCGGCACCGTCCTGCTCAGCTTCATGGCGACGGACCTCCACGGTCCCACCCGCTACATCCTCCAGCTGGGAGTCGACGCGGAAGTGCTCGAGCCGAAGGCCCTGCGGGCGCATCTGGCGGCCACCTTGAAGGCCATGGCGGCCCGGTACCGGTAGGTCTCAGCCCTGCTTCCGCGTGTTGCTCTCGATGGCGCAGAGCAGGCCCAGGAGTTCGGAGGCGAGGTAGCCGCCCAGGAGGCCCAGGGCGGCGGAAGCCAGGCCGGCGAGCAGCATGGCCAGGCCCGCAGGGAAGGGGTCGCCGCCGGCGGCAGGCAGGAGCATGCGCAGCTCGCCCATGTCAGGTCGCGCCTCGCCGGCGCTGATCCAGATCATGAGGGCGCCGCCCACGCTGGCCACGGCCATCAGGCTGGCGTAGAGCTCCCCGCCCAGCCGCAGCAGCAGCCGCGTGAGAGGGATGATCACCTCACCGGCGATCTGGGGCATGGCCGCCACGTCCTGGGCCCGCACCCAGCTCAGGTGGGCCACGAGGTAGGCGGCCAGGACCAGGGCGACCTGGAAGACCAGCTGTCCGAAGATGGCCTGGGTGCTCGTCCCGCCGCCCCGCCACAGCTCGATGGACAGCCAGATTCCCGCCACCAGGGCGGCCACGGTCCACAACCGGAGGAGCCAGGAGAAGACCTGCTTGAAAAAGCTGCCCTCGGAGATGAGGCGCAGCAGGGCGGGAACGATGGACAGCTTCTGCATCGGAGCCTCCGGCGGACTTGGAATCAATGGCTCCAGCCTCCGGAGGTCACCGGCCTTCGTCAAGCGATTCCCTTCTCTGGTCAGCCCTTCTCGCGGGCGCGCGCGGACTGGGCGATGGCCTCGACCTGGGGCAGGTGCTTGGCGAAGTAGTGGATCCTGGGGGCCTCGTACACCATGAGGAAGAGCTCGCCGCGATGGATGGCCCCGTAGGCCACGCCCCGCGTGCGGACCTCGTCGCCCTTCCTCACCCGGCTGAACTCGAACCGGAAGCCGCTCTCGTCCGCGAACCGTGCCGGGGCCAGCTTCTCCAGCTTGAAGACGCTGCCGTCGCGGCTGGCGAAGGCTTCGTACATCTCCACCACGTCCTGGGCCTGCATGTCCTTCCGGAAGCGGGGGATGGGCTTGTCGGCCGGACGGTCCTTGACGACCACGAAGGCCTCCCCCTCGGCGAGCCCTGCATAGAAGTGGAGCTGGTCCAGGGGCATGCCCTCGGAGGTCCAGACATCATGCTTGGGCTGCTGGGTGCCCTCGAGGCGGCTCCAGGCGCCGTCGATGCGGACCGCCAGACGCTCGCACACCACCATTTCCCCGGGCGTGACGCCCACCCAGGTGGCCGGTTTCGCGCAGGCGGCCAACAGCACCAGCGAGGCGAGGAGCGCGACGAGGAGCACGGGCTTCAGGTTCATCTCAACCCCCTTCCGTCAGATAGGAACGGATCATCTCGGCGTCCTCGGCATCGGGGCGGGCCGCCAGGTACCGGCCGAAGGCCTCCCGCATCTCGGGCAACCGTCCGGCCTTGCGGTGGAGGACGCCCAGGGCCCGGTGGACTTCGGGCGGCGCGCCCGGCAGGCCCGCGGCCTTCTGGTAGGCGGCCAGCGCGCGCTCGCCGTCCCCCTCCGAGGCCCGCAGGCGGTAGGCCTCGCCAAGAAAGTAGGCGGCCTGGCCATCCTGGGGATCCGCCGCGGTGAGCCGGTCCAGCAGCGCCAGGCTCTCGCCGAACTTGCGGCGCCGGAGCTCGTCCTCCAGCCAGACTTGGCGCCAGGGCGCCGTGGCCTGGCGGAGCGCCGGGACGCGGGGGTCGAGCTCCGATTGGCCGAGCGCCTTGGCCGCGGCCTCCAGCTTGGTCTGGCGCTCCTTCTCCGTGGGGTGCGTGGCGAAGAGGAGGCTCCGGGAGGAGGCATCGCCCGTCCAGTCCTTCTCCGCCTGCAGTTCCGCCAGGAGGTTCGTCCAGACCTTCGAGGCCTCCAGGGGCGGATAGCCCGCGGCGGCCATCAGCTCCAGCCCGATCTGATCGGCCACCCGCTCGTGGTTCCGGCTGTAGGCGAACGCCCCAGCCAGGACGCCCAGGCCCGCCAGCGTGCCGGCCACGGGCACCAGGCCCAAGACATGGGCGAAGGCCGTCCGCGACTTGGCGTCCCGGAGGCGCTCCACCGAATGGCGGGCCATGTAGTGCCCCACCTCGTGGCCGATCACCGCCGCCAGCTGGGCTTCGTTCTCCGCCCGGAGGATCAGCCCTGTCCAGACCTGCATCATGCCATTGGGGGCCATGTTCGCGTTGAAGTAGGGGGACCGGACCACGTAGGTGCGAACGTCCGGGCAGTGGGCCTGGGCCAGGCGGCAGGTGATGGCGTGGACATAGGCGGAGAGGGCCCCGTCCCGCACCAGGAAGGAGCTCTGGCGCAGGCGCTCCTCCTCCCGGTCCATGAGGGCCCAGAGGCCGCCCTCATCCGTCTTCGGCGAGGGCCGCGGGATCCGGGGCGGCGGCGTCCAGGCCTGCGCCGCCCTCAGCGCCGGGCCCAGGAGGGCCATGGCGCCGCAGCACCCGCAGGTTCCGACGAAGTCGCGGCGGTCCACACCCTACTCCGGGAAGTCCTTGAGCAGATGGCCGAGGGTGGCCTTCGCGGGTTCCAGTTCCCGCACATCTCCGGTGACCTTGGCCATCTCGTTGAACCACAGGATGCGGCCCGTCTTCAGGTCCACCAGGGAGGCGTAGCCCACCTGGGCGCCTCCGCCCACCCCCACGCCCAGCGCCGCGTAGAGGACCATGGTCGCCACCCGGCCGCCGGTGGCGTAGCTGTCCCGCAGGAAGATGAACAGCGCGTACTCCGCCGAGGCCTGCTTCCGGATTTCGGCAACCTCCTCGCCCAGGGACCAGTCGAGCTTCCCGGCCTTGCTGGGCAGCTTCCAGCTGCCGAAGTGGTGGAGGTCGATGGCGCGGGCCACGGCGCCGTGCAGGTGGTTGAGCTCCGCCAGAAGCTCTCCGTCCCCGGCTGGCACGGGCACAAAGGTCCCGCTCTGCCCAGCCTTCCGAAGGCGGAGCACCTCCTTCAGGTTCGCGATGGCCTTGGTGGTCCACTCCGCCCGGGGCTCCAGCACGCCGCCGGCGGTCACGGCGAACAGCTCCACGTCGAGCGGCATCACAGCCACTGTGGCGCCGGCGGGCAGTCCCGTGAATCCCTCGGCGAGGTGGGACTGGGCGGCGAGCCCGCGGCCCAGGACCAGGATCAGGGCCAGGAAGATCAGGCGGAAACGGGCCATGGGACGCCTCCGGATGCACGGAGCAGGTCATAGGTGGGATCGGTTCCTTCCATGCTACCCCCTGACGCAAGTGGGGCCGGCTGAGCCGGCCCCACGGGGTGCAAAGTGGAGATGCCTACTTCCGGGCCGACTTGGAGGCGCCCAGATCGCGGAGGGCCACCTGGCCCTGCCGGCCGAAATCGATGGCCTCGCCGAGGATGCGGGCAACCTCCTGGGGCGCGTGGAAGCCCATGGAGTTCTCGGCGTTCACGAAGTCCACCCGCCACTGGGCCTTGCGCTGGAATTCGAGGATGGGCTTGAGCTTGGCCTCGTCCAGACCGGCCTTCTTGGCAGCCTCGATGTCGTTGATGAGGTTCACCACGGCATCCTCGGCGCGGTCCATGAGGGCCTTGGTGCGGTCCTGGATGGCCGTCACGCGGGCTTTCAATTCCTCCTCGGGGAAGCGGTGGCAGGTCTGGCAGGAGCGGGAGACGTTGAGCAGCGGGCTGCGCACCTGGTGGTCGCTGATCTTGAGCGCGCCCTCGCGGACGTAGGGCATGTGGCAGTCGGAGCAGGAGACGCCGGACCGGGCATGGATGCCCTGGCTCCACATCTCGAACTCGGGGTGCTGGGCCTTCAGGACCTCGGCGCCGGTCTTGCCGTGCTGCCAGTCGAAGAAGCGGTGGCCGTCGGGGAACTTGTAGCTGTCGTAGGTGGCCTCGATCTGCTCGACCTTCAGGCCGTTGTTCCAGGGGAAGAAGAGCGTGACCTTGGGGCCGCAGTAGTACTCCACGTGGCACTGGCCGCACACCATGGACCGCATCTCCTGGCGGGAGGCGTCGCGGTTCGCGTCATAGGGCGTGGCGCGGTCGCCTTTGCGCCACTTCTCGATGGACGGCAGGTGCGGGACGGGTTCGGGGCTGTTGGCCAGGGCCACGATGCCGCGGATGAAGCCGGGCTTGGTGACGCGCAGGGCCATGTTCTTTGGGTCGTGGCAGTCGATGCAGGCCACGGGGTGTTTCACGAGCTTGGTGGCGTCGGCGTAAGGCATCTTGCAGACGGCCTCGAAGCCGGCCATGAGCTGGGCCTGGGCGTTGGCGCTGGTGAAGTCCTCATCCAGCGTGCCGGGTGCGCCGGCCTTCAGACCCTGCTCGCGGAAGGCCACCGTGTTGGAGGCGTGGCAGTGGAGGCAGGATCCGGGCTGCTTGCGCTCGGTGACGCGCTTGGTGTTGCGCTGGTCG
Organism: Geothrix sp. SG200; assembly: GCF_022808935.1. Lineage (GTDB taxonomy): Bacteria > Acidobacteriota > Holophagae > Holophagales > Holophagaceae > Geothrix > Geothrix alkalitolerans. The sequence goes on along the minus strand of NZ_JAKZFR010000001.1, from coordinate 160,049 downwards.
TCCAGCATGTAGGCGTGGCCGCGGCGCTGGTTGAAGTCGATGGCGAAGGCATAGCCGTCGAAGATGGTCACCAGCCGCGGGTCCTCCAGGATGCGGCTCTTGGGCAGGGCTTCGCTGCCGGCGCCGCCGTACTTGGTGTTGTACTTCTCGGAGGTCTTCAGGTAGGTCTCGTACTCGCGGGGGAAGTTCTTCCCCCACAGGGCGGGATCGACGACCTTCTCGTCGAGGTCCACGAGCTTGAAGCTGGTCTGCTTCGCCTCGGCCTTGCGGGTGGTGATGCTGGCGTAGAGGGCCATCACGAGCACCGTCGCCACGGCGGCGCCCGCGGCGATGAGGCCCATCCGGACCACGGGCCGGGAGAAGAACGGGGTGGGGTTGTCGGTCATCTGGGGTTCCTCCCGCGTGGCGAGCCACGCGCCTTGAAGTGGGATCGGGGTTGGGATCAGGAGTAGGTGGTCAGGTCGGTCGAAAGCTCAGCCCATGGGCCCATGGCCCACCTCCTGGTGGCAGCGCACGCAGCCGTAGAGGTCGGCCTTCTGGGTAGGGTCCGTGGGCACGCCCAGGGTGCCGTGGGCGGTGATCTCGCCCGTCAGTTCGCCGTGGCAGCGGATGCAGTTGTCCTCCAGCACCTTGGCGTTGCCGGGCTTGATGCGGATGGGCTCCGCGAAATTCAGGAGCGTGAAGGCCTTCGAATGGTGGTACCCGTTGCTGGCCTTCACGAAGAACTTGTTCACGACGTTGTCGTGGGGCAGGTGGCAGTCGTTGCACACGGCCACCGCATGGTGCGAACCGTGCCGCCAGCTGTCGTACTCCCCCCGCATCACGTGGCAGTTCACGCAGACCTGGGGATCGTTCGACAGGTACGAGGTGCCGTGGGCCGCCACGAACGTGTAGGCCCCGGACCCCACGAAGACGCCCGCGAAGACGCTGGCGAGGACGCTCAACAGGAAGAGGCGACGCTTTCCGCTCACGGGGTATCCATCCGATGTCCGAGGGTCCGTCCTCCGACCGGAACAGGATGAGATAAAATTAGGACCTGTCAATCCGATATCAAAATTTCTTTTACGACTCTTTGGGTGCCTATCTACGGGGAGAGCCTGCTCCACCAGCTCTCGTGGCTGGAATGGCCCCCGGTCAATGAGGCGGCGGCGCGGGGTTTGGAACGATCCACAGGCGGCCCGCGGCCAGATCGAAGGTGACGACCTTGTCCTTCAGAAAGGGCATGCCGAGGTTGCCGTCGAGGATCATGTCGGGCGTGAATGCCGGCCCGACGGCGCGGAGACCTGGCCCAACCTCGAAGGACGCCTGCTGGGGGCCCTCCTTGTCAGGATCCAGCCCAACGAGCGTCGCGTAGGGCTTGGCCACGAGGATCGTCCCGCCGTTCCCCGAATCGAGTTCCATCCACACCAGCCCCTTGGAGGTGGGCACGCCCACGTGGGCCGACAGGGCGCGTCCCTGCAGTTCGCGAGCCAGGCGCAAGGGCAGCGGCCGGTTGTTCCCGACGCGGGCCTTCAGGCTTGCGGCCGTCTCGACGATGAGCCTGCCGGCCGGGAAGTCGAGGGTGATGGCCCTCCCATCGAAGAGATCCAGGGCCAGGCTGCCATCCACGGGAGCCGCATCTTTGGGGAAGAGGGTCATGAGGTCCAGGACCCCCACCACCGGCGCCTTCAGCTGCAGCCGGCCCACCTTCACCTCCAGGTCGTCGCAGCGCGGAGTGTCCAGGCGCTGGCCCATCATCTGGTGGCCCGTCAACCGGCCCCAGGGCTGGCGGCCGATCTTCTCGGCGAAGGCGGGCGAGATCAAGGAGAGCCCTCCCGCCGTATCGAAGAGGAACAGCCCCTCCCTGCCCCCCACGGTGGCGCGCAGGGCGATGGTCTTCCGGTAGGGCTCAAGGGCCAGGACCGCTTCGGGAGCTGAGCCCTGCGCCTGCGCGGAAACCAGGGCACAGGCGCAGAGAAGGAGGGTGATCCAGCGTCGCATCAAGACTCCGGGCAATCTAGTCGAGGGTGATCGCCCCGTTCACCGTGCTCAGGTGGATGTCCTGATCCCCTCCGGGGAAGGTGGCGGTGACCCGTCGCTTGGTCACCTCCACCTGCTCGGCCCCCTTGGCCTTGAAGGTGATGCCGCCGTTCAGCGTGGTGGCGGTGAGGTGCCCCTTCAGGCCCGCGATCTGGAGGTGGATGGTGCCGTTGACGGTCTCGGCCTTGACCCCGCGGCCCTGCCCATCCAGGCCCGTGCCCTTGATGGTCCCGTTCACAGTCTGGATGGTGAGGCCACCCTGCACCCGCTCCAAGGTGACGGCGCCGTTCACCGTGGTGGCCTGCAGGGACTCCCCGAGATCCACGGCGCGGACCCCGCCGTTCACGGTGGTGAGGCTGGCGGCGCCCCGGGTTCCGCTGAGGGCCACTTCGCCGTTCACGGTCTCCAGGGAGGGAACCACGCGGCGCGGCACTTTGAGGGTCATCTGGCACTGCGGCCCCTGGTAGGAACCCCAGCCATGGTGCTTGGGATACTCGCCGCGGATTTCCAGACCGTTCTTCCCGGATTCGAGGACCACCTTCACCTGCTCGTCCCGGCTGCTGGGCTTGAACTCGCCTGTGAACTGCACCTCGTCGCGGTCCCAGGCCTCCACATGGATGAATCCGTTGACGTTCTTCACCTTGAGCGTCGAGCCGGCCGCCAGGGGCACCGTGCGGGTCTCCGTGACCTTCTCCGCCTTGGCGGGCTGGATCACCTGGGTCTGAGCGGCGAGCGGGGCCCAGAGGAGGACGGCGGCCACGGCCGCGGCGAGGGGATGGGTGAGGGACATGGAGGCCTCCAGCGCTGTCAGAGAACGTTGGTGGTGATACGAAGGCCTTCGGAGCCGGTTTAGACTTCTTTCCAGCTCCGTATACTTGGGAGTGCGCGGAGTTCTCATGTCCCAGACCATCGACCGCCCCGAACTCAGCCCCGCCGAGTGGAAGCTCATCCAGGACCTGCGTTCCCTTCCGGACGCGGCCCTCCGGGAGCGCATGCAGACCTCCATCGGCGAGCTGCTGTTCTTCTTCCGCACCCCTCGCTGCCAGGGCATCGGCATCGAGGGCTTCCCCTGCGGCGATCCGCGTTCCTCCTGCGAGGACTGCCATCAGATCTGGGACACGCTCGACAAGGTGGCCGAGCGGGTCCGCAAGGCCTGAGCGGCCGGCCTCAGCGCGCCAGCCAGCGGTCGCCGAAGTTCACGAGGATCGCGCCCGCCAGGATGAATCCGGCCCCGAGAAGGCGGATCCAGGACAGGCCCCGGGCCTGGAGGCCGATGAGGCCGAAATGATCGAAGGCCAGCGAGGAGCACACCTGTCCGGCCACGATGAGCGACACCATGGCCGCCAGGCCGATGCGGGGAGCGAGCAGGGTCGTCCCGAACACGAAGAAGGCTCCCAGGAAGCCGCCCAGCCACTGCCACCACGGCACGCGGGAGAGGCCGCCCAGCGCCGCGAAGGGCTGGCCCGTGAGGGCGGAAACCACCAGCAACGCCACGGTGCCCACCGCGAAGGACACCAGGGCCGCCAGCATGGAGCCGCTGTGGAGCGATGCCCTGAGCGCGTTGTTGACCGCCGACTGGAGGGGCACCGCCAGCCCGATGGCGAAGGCCATCACGAGAAAGAGCAGAACCATCCGTGCCTCCGCCTGGAAGGGCCCATGGTAGCCACCTTGGAAGCCCCCGCCTCCATTGAGGAGGCCCCCTCAGAGGGCGCACACGCGGTTGCGCCCCTCCACCTTGGCCCGGTAGAGGCCGGCGTCCGCCCGGGCCAGCATCTGCCCCGCGTCCAGGTCCCCGGGGGCCCGCTCGGCGATGCCGAGGCTGCAGGTGACCAGCAGCCCGCCGCCGGGAAGGGGCACGGGCACTTCCCCCATGGCCTTGCGGAAGCGATCCGCGAGGGGCCGCGCGCCAGTCAGGTCCGTCTCCGGAAGGATCACAAGGAACTCTTCCCCGCCGATGCGGCCGGCCAGGTCTGCCTCGCGCAGCGTCGCCCGCAGCCGTTCCCCGAAGACCTGGAGCACGAAGTCCCCGGCGCCGTGGCCGTGGGTGTCGTTGATCTGCTTGAAGTGGTCCAGGTCGCACATCAGCACCGACAGCGGCCGGCCGTAGCGGACGCTGAGACCGAAGCGAGTCTGGAACTCCGCCAGGACGCGGGTGCGGTTGGCCAGACCCGTGAGCGGATCCTTGGTGCTGAGGTCGAGCAGGGTCTCGTGGAAGGCGCGCTCGAGGGGATCCATGGCCACCAGCTTCAGCACGTGGCCACCGATGGCGATGCGATCGCCCGGATGCAGGGCCACAGCCCCCTGGATGCGCGAGCCGTTCAGCAGGGTGCCGTTGGTGGACCCGAGGTCCTCAAGCCACACCTGGCCGCCGATCACGCCGATCCTGGCATGGTGTCGGCTCACCTCGCCATCCAGCAGCGCCACCTGGACGTCCGGCGCCCGGCCGATGAGGGAAGCCCCCGGCCGCAGGGCGAAGATCCGTCCCAAAGCCGCGCCCGCGTAGGCCACGAGCGCCCACTCCGAAGGAGTCTCGGGGAGGTCGCCTCCAGGCTGGATTCCCGCCAGCGTGGGCATGTCCGCGGTGACGGGCGCCTGCACGGGCCGGGGCGGAGCAGGCCGTTTGCGCACCATGGGTCCTCCGGGAGATCCCTTCTTTTTTGGAAGACTACATCCCACCTGCAGGAACCACCTCTTGTCTTTTACTCAACACCTGGTACATTGAATCTTCCACTCGTTGGGGAGTGGTCTAATGGTAGGACAACAGATTCTGGTTCTGTCAGGTGAGGGTTCGAGTCCTTCCTCCCCAACCACTCAAAACTTGGTTCCTGGTCCCATCGTCTAGCGGTTAGGACGACGCCCTCTCACGGCGTAAACAGGGGTTCGATTCCCCTTGGGACTACCAACGAGGCCCGGCACCTGCCGGGCCTTCTTCATGTCCCAAGGGGAATCGAAGTCACGGTTGGCGCGCAGGTAGGGCCAGGCCCGAACAGCCCGGGGGGCTGTCCGGGCCGATCCGCCGCAGGCGGAGGCCCGTGCGCAGCCAGCCGTGCGGCCAGAGCGTCACCCCGAAGGCGCAGCCGCAGGGGTGACGCGGAGGGATTCCCCTTGGGACTACCAAACGGCCCGGCACCTGCCGGGCCTTTCTCATGTCCCAAGGGGAATCGAAGTCACGGATGGCGAAGCCCAGCCGGGTGGCTCGGGAGACGGCAAAGGCCGTCTTCCGAGCCGGCCCCCGGCGGGCTGAGCATCATGTCCAAGTTGTCTCCGCCCAGCCGAGCCAACCGCCCGCGGTCGCCCCCTCCCCGGCGCTATCCTGGAAGCATGGCCGCCTCTGCTCCCATCCCCCCGCCGGCGCCCAGGGCCGCGCGCCCCGCCTGCTCCTGGACCTGCCCGGGCCACTGCCCGACCTGCCAGGCCCGGGCCATGGAAGGAGTCAGCTCCGGATCACCAGGCCCACGCGCATCGGGTCGTGCCTGAAGTAGTCCGGATCGGGCCAGCCGCTGACCACGATCCGCCGACAGGCCTGGGCGATGGTTTCCACGCTCTGGCGCTCGTTGTTGAACACGGCGTCGTACCAGCGGGACGACGTGACATCCGCGTGGAGGCACTCGCTGATGAACTTCTCCCGCAGCTTCGACTGCTTCCGGACCAGTTTCTCGGCCTCCGCCAGGGGGATGTCCAGGCGGCGGGCGATGGTCGAGATCCGGAATTCGAAGCCGGCCTCCAGGCGGAAATGGAAGCAGTTCTTCAGGTCCTGGCAGGCGACGGCACCGCCCCGGCCGACGATGATGGCACTGCCGACCATGGCGATCTGGACGAGGTGCTTCACCACCTTGGCGTAGGCATCATCGTGGGTAAGGTGGCCGAAGTGGGTCCGGAGGACATCCTGCGCGTGGCTCTCATCCCCCAGATGGCCCAGGAGCTGGCGGGACAGGTTCTCGTCCGAGGCCACCTGGTCCACCAGGGCCTTGTCGAAGAGGTTCCAGGGCTGTCCTGAGGCCTCCTCCAGCAGCACCTTGAGCCGCTGGGCCAGCGCATAGCCCTCGCACCCGTACTGCCTGGAGATGGTCACGGACGGATGAGCCTGGGGCCGATGGGCCTGATCGAAGCGCTCCCGGAGGCGCATCCATCCGGCCTCGCGCTGCTCGATGCTGGGGATGAGGGAATCGAAGCTCCTGGGCATGGAACCTCCGGCTTCTGAGCGGCCAGATCCGGGGCCTACGCCCGGAAGGTACGGCCTCCACGGGCGGTGGCAAGGTCTCCGGGCGCTGATATTTCGGGGATCGCCCAGTCCAGGATCTGCGTGGGAGCGCCGGCTCGCATCTCCCCATCGCCTGTGGTTCGATGGACCATGCGCTTTCGTGGGTACTGGCTCCTTCCCCTGGCCCTGGCCGGGATGATCTTCTGGCTGAGTGCGCAAGGGCACTACCCGGGCGGGATCGAGCTGCCGCCGCCCCTGGACAAGGCCGCCCATGCCTCGGTGTACGCGCTGCTGGCCCTGGCCTTGGACCGGACGCTGCGCCACACCGCCACCGGCCTGCCCCTCTACCGTCGGCACCTGTGGATCCTGGCCGCCGTCGCCCTCTACGGCGCCTCTGACGAGCTGCACCAGTTCTTCGTCCCCGGCCGCTCCTGCGAATTCGGCGACTGGCTGGCGGACTGCTTCGGCGGGGGGTTGGGCCTGACCCTTGGATCCCTCCACCTGCTGTTCACCCGGCGCCTGGGAGCCCTCTCCTGGCGCCGCGGGGCGCCGCGCAGGTCGGACCCCGCCCGGGACCTCATCCTGGTCGCAGACCCCCACTGGAACGCCGCGCTCACTGGCCTGGAGGCGGCCACCGCGGCCCATCCGGAGGCCGACTGGCTCTTCCTCGGCGACATCTTCGACGTGTGGGTGGGCTTTCCGGGCATGGAAACGGAGGCGCAACGGGCCTTCCTCGCCTGGGCGGACGCCCGCCGCGCCGGGGGCCGCTGGGTGGGCCTGTGGATGGGGAACCGCGAGTACTTCCTGGACCGCCACGCGGCCAGGTTCGACCTGATGGGCGAGGGGATCGGCGGCGTCCTCGAGGGGGAAGGGCTGGCCTGGGAGCACGGCGACCTCATCAACACCGCGGACCGTCAGTACCGCCTGTGGAACCTGGTGTCCCGCTCGGGGGCCCTGTGGCTGGTGTTCCGCCTGATGCCCGCCGGCATGGCCCGGAAGGTGTCCGCCTGGATGGAGCGGAAGCTCCGCACCACCAACGCCGCCTACAAGCTCACCTTCCCGCGCGAGGCCTTCCGCGCCGCGGCCCAGGCCCATGCCCCGGCCACCTTCCTCACCGGCCACTTCCACACCCACGAGGTCGAAGCCAACGGCATCGCCCTGCCCTGGGCCCACGAGGGGCGGTTCATGGTGTGGCGGGGCGGGAAGGTCGAGGAGTTGTAGGGGCTTGGTCCTCAGTCCTCAGTCCTCAGGTACTGCTTCCTGATGCGGCTCGAGCGCCGCCCCGGATCTTTTGGTTTGGGATCGACCCACACCAGCGATCGTCCGAGCCCAAATGAAAAACAATGGCGCGGCCGAAGGGCGCTTCAAGCTGTACCTGAAGACTGAAGACTCCAGACTTCCCTCAGAGCCCTAGCAGGTCCGCCACTTCGCGCCGCAGCTCGGGAATGCCCGTGCCCTTGCCCGCGCTCACCCAGGCGATGTCGCCGGCATGCAGGCCCAGGTCCGCGGCCACGTCCTTGCGCTGCTTCAGGGCCCTGCTGGGCTTCACCTGGTCGGCCTTGGTGGCCACGACGCGGAGGGGCAGGCCCTCGGCGCGGAGCCACTCGATCATCTGGTGGTCCAGCTTGGTGGGGCCCACTTCGGCGTCCACCAGCACGAAGACCATGCGCAGCGTGGCCCGGCCCGTGAGGTAGCCCTCGATCATCTTCTGCCAGGTGGCCCGCTCGGCGGCAGGTCCGGTGGCGAAGCCGTAGCCAGGAAGATCCACGATCCAGCGGTCCGGCCCCGTGAGGAACACGTTGATGAGCCGCGTGCGGCCCGGCGTCTTGGATACCCGCGCCAGCTGCTTCTGGTTGGCCAGGGCGTTGAGCAGCGAGGACTTCCCCACGTTGCTGCGCCCCACGAAGGCCACCTCCGCATGGCAGACACCCAGCGTCCGCGCGTCGGAGGCGGAGGTGACGAAACGGGCATCGGTGAGGGGCTGGGCCATGGGACCTCGGGTGGCTACGACGAAGGTCGAGGCAGATACAAGATTAGCGCCCTTCCAGGCCATCCGGCGCCTGGAGTCCGAACTGCCCCTACACCGTCACCAGGCTCGTGGGCGCCGGCTGGTCGAAGGCGATGCGCCCGTGGTCGAGGCCGATGACGCGCTTCCTCATGCGCTGGATGAGGCTGCGGTCGTGGGTGGCCACGACGACGGTGGTGCCCTGGCCGTTGATGCGCTCGAAGAGGGCCATGATCTCCTGGGCGAGGTCGGGGTCCAGGTTGCCCGTGGGCTCGTCCGCCAGCAGCAGCAGGGGGTCGTTCACCAGAGCCCGCGCGATGGCCACGCGCTGCTGCTCGCCGCCGGAGAGCTGGAGCGGATAGCTGCTGAGCTTGTGCTGGAGGCCCACCATCTTGAGCGCCCGGAAGGTGCGCTGCTTCTGCTCGGCGGCGCTCACGCCCAGCACCCGCAGGACGAAGGCCACATTCTCGAAGATGGTGCGGGTCCGGATGAGCTTGAAGTCCTGGAACACCACGCCCAGCTTCCTGCGCAGCAGGGGGATCTCCTTCTCGGGCATGGCGGAGAGGCGGTGCCCCGCCAGCTGGATCTCGCCGCTGCTGGGCACCTGCTCCCGGAAGAGCAGCTTCAGCAGCGTGGACTTCCCCGCGCCGCTGGGCCCCGTGAGGAACACGAACTCCCCCGAATCGATGGCGAAGCTCACGTCCGAGAGGGCCGTGTGGATGCGGTCGTACTGCTTGCCGACGTGGGTGAGGGTGATCATGAAAAAAACCTAACCGCGAATGGCGCGAATGCGCGCGAATACATGTCTTTCATATTCGCGCCATTCGCGGTTCCAGTCTTTCGGTTCCTTTCCACCAGCCTGGCCGCGTCCTGGCCGCCCGATTTGCTTGCGGGCCGAGCTGCCCTGGGGTGAAATCACCTATGTCCAAGCCCACGGCCATCTTCCTCATCTCCTGCCCGGACCAGAAGGGCATCGTGGCGCGCCTGGCCGGCTTCGTGTACCAGCACGGCGGGAACATCGTCGACTCGGATCATCACTCGGACCTGCAGGCCGGGCGCTTCCTGGGCCGCATCGAGCTGGAGGTCGAGGGCCTGGACCTCGACCGGGCCGGGCTCCGGAAGGGGTTCGCAGACATCGCCGAACCCATGGGCGGCCACTGGGAGCTCCATTTCTCGGACGTGGTCCCCCGGATTGCCATCTGGTGCAGCAAGCAGGAGCACTGCCTCCTGGACCTCCTCTGGCGCCATCAGGCCGGCGAGCTGGGGGCGGAGATCGCCCTGGTGCTCAGCAACCACGCCACGCTGAGCCGCCATGTCGAACCCCTGGGCATCCCCTTCCACATGGTCCCCATCACCCGCGAGACCCAGGACGCCGCCGAGGCCCAGGAACTGGCCCTGCTGCGTTCTGAGCGCGTGGACCTGGTGATCCTCGCCAAGTATATGCAGGTCCTCAGCCCCGCCTTCCTGGAGGCCTTCCCCTCCGTCATCAACATCCACCACAGCTTCCTGCCCGCCTTCGCCGGGGCCCAGCCTTACCACCAGGCCCACGCCCGGGGCGTGAAGCTCATCGGCGCCACGGCGCACTACGTCACGCCGGACCTCGACTCGGGCCCGATCATCGATCAGGACGTGGTCCGCGTCAGCCACCGCGACACGGTCGAGGACTTGGTCCGCAAGGGCCGGGACATGGAGCGCCTGGCCCTCTCGCGGGCCGTGCGGCTCCACCTCCAGCACCGGGTGCTGACTTACGGGAACAAGACGGTGGTGTTCGAATAGCTCTCGGTCTAAAGCCGCTCCACCAGCATGGCCACGCCCTGGCCGCCGCCAACGCAGAGGGCGGCGAGGCCGAGCTTCTTGTTCTCGTCCTGGAGCAGGTGGATGAGGGTGACGAGGATCCGGGTGCCGCTGGCCCCAATGGGGTGGCCGATGGCGATGGCGCCGCCGCGCAGGTTCACCTTGGCGGGGTCGAGCTCGGGCAGCTCCGCCAGCACACCCAGGCTCTGGGCGGCGAAGGCCTCGTTGAGCTCGAAGAGGTCGATGTCCTGCAGCTTCACGCCGGTCTTGGCCAGCAGCTTCTGGATGGCGGGCACGGGGCCCAGGCCCATGGTGGCGGGATCCACACCGGCCTGGGCGAAGCCGAGGATGCGGGCAATGGGCTGGTGGGCCTTGGCGGCCGCCTCGGAGGCCAGCACCAGGGCCGCGGCGCCATCGTTGATGCCGCTGGCGTTGCCGGCGGTGACGGTGCCGTCCTTCTTGAAGGCGGGCTTGAGCTTGGCCAGTCCCTCGGCAGAGGCGTCGGCCTTGATGTACTCGTCGCGGTTGAAGAGGACATCGCCCTTCTTGCCCGCCAGAGTGACGGTGAACACCTCGCGGTCGAAGGCGCCCGCGGCCTGGGCGGCGGCGGCCTTCTGCTGGCTGGCGAGGGAGAAGGCATCCTGGGCCTCGCGGGTGAGGCCGTGCTTGGCGGCCACGTTCTCGGCGGTGATGCCCATGTGGGTGTCGCCGTGGCCGCACCAGAGGCCGTCCTGGATCATGCTGTCGATGAGCTGGGCGTTGCCCATGCGGGCGCCCCAGCGGGCGGCGGGCAGCAGGTAGGGCGCGTTGGACATGCTCTCGGTGCCCCCGGCCACCACCAGGTCCGCATCGCCCATGGCGATGGACTGGGCGCCCAGGGCGATGGCCTTGAGGCCCGAGCCGCACACCTGGTTCGGGGTGTGGGCGGGCGTCGAGAAGGACAGGCCGGCCTTGAGGGCCGCGAGCCGGGCGACATTCTGCCCGCTGCCGGCCTGGAGCACGTTGCCCATGACCACGTCGCCCACGGCCTCCGGCGCCACGCCGGCCCGCTTCAGGGCCTCGGTGATGGCCAGGGCGCCCATCTGCACGGCATTCAGCGGCTTCAGGCCGCCCCCAAAAGAACCGACGGCGGTGCGGGTCGCGGACAGGATGTAGGTGGACATGGCGGACTCCGGGGGGGACCCCCCAGGGTATCGCGAAGCCGCGCCGCAAGGACGCGCCGGTATCCAGCGGGCCTCAGAGCGTCTTCAGGATCGCCTCTCGCTTCTGCTGGTATTCGGCCTCGGTGATCAGGTTCTCGTCCCGCATCCGCTTGAGGGCCTTGAGCCTCTGGTACTGCTGGTCATAGAAGTCCTGGTCCCGCTTCGGGGCCTCGGCGGTGGGGGCCGGCGTCGGGGCAGACGGGGCCTGGGCCTGCCCCAGAGCCGGAGCCGGCGCCGGAGCCGGGGCTGCGGACGCCACCGCGAGGGGGATGGCCAGCCAGTCGGGCCGGACCAGGGCGGCTCCCGGACCGCGGAGGGACACCGCGGACGCGGCCTTCCGGGACCCGTAGGCGAAGGTGGGCAGGGTGCGGTCGGCGGAATAGCGGTCCATGAAGTCGAGCCGGGCGTCGTGGACGATGAGGTTCAGGGCGCCCCCCTTCACGAAGACCCGCGCGGTCACGCCGAAGGCGGGATCCATGAAGTGGCCGCCCCGCCGCTGGGTGCTCAGGAGGACCAGGTCCTCCGAGGGCTTGACCACGGCGAAGGCCTCCTCCAGGGCCTTGGCCAGGGCCGCCAGCTCCTTCGCCTCGAAGAGCGGCGTGTCGCTCCCGTCCACCTGCGCCACCACGGGTCCGAGGGCCATCTGGATGGCCTCCCGGGAGACCTGCGCGGGATGGTCGTTGGCGGGGGCCCCCGGCTCGGCGGCCACGCGATTCACCCAGGTGAAGCTGGCGAGCTTCCACTGGGTGCGGTCGGCCTCGGCGGCCGGGGTCGCCAGGCCGGGGAGCAGGGCCGCCGCGAGCGCCAGGGCCCGGACCAGTTCGCCTCGGTGTCGCATGTTCCCCTCCTGGGTCGTGGCCGGAGCCGTTCCGGAAGCATAGCGAAGGACGCCTAGCGGGGCTCCCGGGTCGATTGGAGGGAGACCTTGGCGGCCTCCATCCGCGTGATGGCCGCGGGTCCCTTGCGCAGGGCCAGGGCCACGGTGAGCACGTCGATGATGGCCAGGTGGACGAGCCGGGCCACCATGGGCGCGTAGACCTCGGGGTTCTCCTGCACGTCCGCGGGCAGCAGCAGGTCCGCGGCCTCCGCCAGGGGTGTGCCCGAGCGCGTGAGGGCGATGACCGTGGCCCCGGAGTGCCGCGCCAGGGCGACGACCTCCAGCAGGTTCCGGGTGCGCCCCGAGTTGGAGATGGCCAGCACCACCGCGTCGGCGGGCAGCAGGGCCGCGGCGACGCGCTGCATCTGGGAATCCGTGCAGACCAACGTGGGCGTCCCCATGCGGAACAGCTTCATCTGGGCGTCCTGGGCCGTGACGCCGGAATTGCCCAGGCCGTAGCACTCGATGCGGCTGGCCCGGTCGAGGGCCTCCACGACCCGGGCGAGCTGCTCGGGCCGCAGGGCGTCCCGGCCCCGGGCCAGGCCCGCCAGGGCGCTGTCGAACACCTTCGAGATCAGGCGGTCCATGCCGTCGCCGGCCGCCAGGCGGTCGTGGACAAAGGGGATGCCGGCGCCCAGATCCCCCGCCAGCTTCAGCTTGAAGCCAGGCAGGCCCGGGAACCTGAGGCGGCGGCAGAACCGGATGACCGTGGGCTGGCTCACGTCGGCCAGGGCGGCGATCCGCGAGATGGGGGCGGAGACCACCTCCACCGGATGGTTGAGCACCAGGTCCGCCACGCGCCGCTCCGAGGGCGGCAGCTCGGGCAGGAGGGCCTGGATGCGGGTCAGGAGGCTCATGGCGCCCAGCATACCGAGACCGGCACCGCGGTCTGGCGCAGGATGGCCCGCACCGGCAGGTCCTCCACGGGGCCCTCCTCCAGGGCCTGCTCCAGCACGCGGCGCTTGGCCGGGCCGGAGATCATCAGCACGAGGTCGCGGGTGTCCAGCAGGGCGCGCAGGGAGAGGCTGAGGCGCGGATGGGGCGCGCGGGGGGGATGCACGGCCAGGGCCGCGGCCTCCGTGATCAGGCCTTCGGCCAGCTCCGCGGCCCCCGGGAACAGCGAGGCGATGTGCCCGTCCTCGCCCATGCCGAGAATCACCCGACAGAAGGGCCGAGGCAGCTCCGCGAGGGCCGCGCAGACGGCGGGAGCGCCTTGCTCCGGGGTGAGGGCCCCCGTGAACAGGGGCGCCATCCTGGCCGCGGCGGCGGCGCCCTGCAGGAGGTGGGCCCGCACCAGGGCCTCATTGCTGTCGGAATGATCCGCTGGCACCCACCGCTCGTCGGCCAGCGTCACCGTCACGCGCTCCCAGGGGAGAACCTGCCTGGCCAGGGCCTGGAAGAGGGGCACGGGGCTGCGGCCACCAGAGACCACGAGCACCGTTCGATCCTGGCGAGCGAGCTCCTCCTTCAGCCGCCGCGCCACATCCTGGGCCAGGGCCGCGACGAGCGTGGCCTGGTCAGAGAACTCTTTGAGAACACACACCTAGTCCTCCTCGGACCAGGCCAGGCCATCCCGCGACAGCAGGGCGCTGGAGGCCGCGGGGCCCCAGCTCCCGGCGGTGTAGGACTTGGGCCGGTCCTCGCTGGCGGCCCAGCTGTCGAGGATGGGCTCCACCCAGCGCCAGGCCGCCTCCTGCTCGTCCCGGCGCACGAAGAGCGTGAGCCGCCCGCGGATGGCGTCCAGCAGCAGCCGCTCGTAGGCCTCCAGGCGACGCGCGCGGAAGGACTCGGCGAAATCGAGGTTGAGGTTCACGGGATGGAGGGCCATGGCGTCGCCGGGCTGCTTGGCCACCAGGTAGAGGCGCATGCTCTCGTCCGGCTGCATGCGGATGACGAGGCGATTGGCCCGGGTGCCGTGGGAGGCCTCGCCGAAGATGAAGTGGGGCACCTGGCGGAAGTTGATGACGATCTCCGCCAGCTTCTCGGGCATGCGCTTGCCGGTGCGGAGGAAGAAGGGCACCCCGGCCCAGCGCCAGGTGTCGATCTCCGCCTTCACGGCCACGAAGGTCTCGGTGCGGCTCTCCGGAGCCACGCCCGGCTCCTCCACGTAGCCGGCGACGGGCCGCCCCGCCACGGCGCCGGCCTTGTACTGGCCGCGCACGGTCTTGGCGGCCACTTCCTGGGGCGTGAAGGCCCGGAGGGAGCGCAGCACCTTGAGCTTCTCGTCGCGCACCGCGTCGGGATCGCTGGCCGTGGGCGGCTCCATGGCCACGATGCAGAGGAGCTGGAGCAGGTGGTTCTGCAGCATGTCGCGCAGGGCGCCGGTGCCCTCGTAGAAGTCGCCCCGGCCCTCCACGCCCAGCTGCTCGGCCACGGTGATCTGCACGTCCTGCACCCACTCCCGCCGCCAGAGCGGCTCGAAGAGCACGTTGGCGAAGCGCAGGGCCAGCAGGTTCTGGACTGGCTCCTTGCCCAGGTAGTGGTCGATGCGGAAGATCTGGCGCTCGGTGAAGTGCCGGCCCACGGCATCGTTGATCTCGCGGGAGGACTCCAGGTCGTGGCCCAGGGGCTTCTCCACCACCACGCGGGAGTGCGGCGAGATGAGGCCCGCGCCGCCCAGGTGGGCGGAGATGGCCGCGAAGAAGTCCGGCGAGGTGGAGTAGTAGAAGACGCGGATGCGGTCGGGATGCTGGCCCAGCGCGGCGCCCAGCGGCCCGTAGCTGTCCTCGGACTGGACGTCCATGGGGAAGTAGCTGATGCGCTCCGCGAAGGCGGCCCAGGTGGCAGCGTCGTAGTCCGCGCCCAGGAAGGGCTTGCAGCTGGTCTCAGCCAGCTCCAGGAAGGCCTCCCGCGTGAGCGACCGGCGTGCCGCGGCGAGAATGCGGGAGCCCGGGCTCACGGTGCCCGCCTTCACCTGCTGGTAGAGCGCGGGCAGCAGCTTGCGCATGGCCAGGTCGCCGGTCCCGCCGAACAGCACCATGTCGAAATCAGGCAGGGTTCTCATGGGATCTCCGGATGTAGAAATACTACGACTTTTTTTCATGCAAGCGCTTACAAATAGTAATAATGTTACAGGCACCCGACCCACCGGGACTCCGGGAAGGAACCTCCCCATGGCCCTGAACGCCCATGTCTCCGCCCTCACGGATCGCATCCGCCAACGCAGCCGCGCCGGCCGGGAGGCCTACCTGGCCCAGCTGCGGGAGGCCGGGGCGGCCCGTCCCCATCGCTGCGACGTCTCCTGCTCCAACCTGGCCCACACCTTCGCCGCCGCCGGCGCCGACAAGGCCGCGCTGAAGGAGGGCCGCGAACCGAATCTGGGCATCGTCACCGCCTACAACGACATGCTCTCGGCCCACCAGCCCCTGGGGGCCTTCCCCGCCTGGATCAAGGAGGCTGCCCGCGCCGCGGGCGCCACGGCCCAGGTGGCCGGCGGGGTGCCCGCCATGTGCGATGGCATCACCCAGGGCCAGCCGGGCATGGAGCTGTCCCTGTTCTCCCGGGACGTCATCGCCATGGCCACGGCCGTGGCGCTCTCCCACAACGTGTTCGACGCGGCGCTCTGCCTGGGCGTCTGCGACAAGATCGTGCCGGGCCTGCTCATCGGGGCCCTCCAGTTCGGGCACCTGCCCGTGGTCTTCGTGCCCGGCGGTCCCATGCCCAGCGGCCTCTCCAACGAGGAGAAGTCGAAGGTCCGCCAGCGCTACCAGGCCGGGAAGGCCACGCGGGAGGAGCTGCTGGCGGCCGAAGGCGCCGCCTACTGGGCTCCCGGCACCTGCACCTTCTACGGCACCGCCAACAGCAACCAGATGCTCATGGAGGTCATGGGCCTGCACCTGCCGGGCGCCTCCTTCGTGCCCACGGGCACGCCCCTGCGGGAGGCGCTCACGCGCCGTGCTGCCGTGCGCGCCGCGGCCCTGGTGGAAGGCGGCTCCGAATACACGCCCCTGGGCCTGGTGATCGACGAGCGCGCCATCGTGAACGGCATGGTGGGCCTGCTGGCCACGGGCGGCTCCACCAACCACACCCTGCACCTGGTGGCCATCGCCCGCGCCGCGGGCATCCTCATCGACTGGACCGACTTCGACGAGCTGTCCGCCCACGTGCCCCTGCTGGTGCGGGCCTACCCCAACGGCCAGGCGGACGTGAACGCCTTCCACCGCGCCGGGGGCATGGGCTTCCTCATCCGCGAGCTGCTGGACGCGGGCCTGCTGCACAGCGACGTGCTGACCGTGGCCGGACCGGGCCTGCGGCCCTACACCCAGGCCCCGGCGCTGGAGGCCGGCGAGCTGGTCTGGCGCGACGTGCCCGCCGAGAGCGGCGACGAGTCCGTGCTGCGGCCCATGGCGCGGCCCTTCGATCCCAACGGCGGCCTGCGCCTGCTCACGGGCAACCTGGGCCGCTCGGTCATCAAGGTCTCGGCCGTGAAGCCCGAGCACCGCCACGTGGTGGCCCCCGCCCGGGTCTTCGACAGCCAGGAGGCCCTTCAGGCCGCCTACAAGGCCGGGAGCCTCACCGGGAACCTCGTGGCCGTGGTGCGCTTCCAGGGCCCCCGGGCCAACGGCATGCCCGAGCTGCATCAACTCACGCCCACCCTGGCCAACCTCCAGGACCAGGGCCTCCACGTGGCCCTGGTCACCGACGGCCGCATGTCCGGCGCCTCGGGTCGGGTGCCCGCCGCCATCCACGTCTCGCCCGAAGCTCTGGCCGGCGGGCCCCTGGCGAAGGTGCGCGACGGCGACCTCATCGAGCTGGATGCTGAGCATGGACGGCTGGAGGTGAAGGTGGATCCGGCGGAGTGGGCCCGGCGCCCCCTGGCCTCGCCCCCGGCCCGCCACGACCACGGCACGGGCCGCGAGCTGTTCGGGCTCTTCCGGGCCCACGCCACCGAGGCCGAGGCCGGGGCCACCTCCTTCGGCGAGGCCTTCGACCGGAGCCGGCCATGACGACCTCCCTCGATACGATCCTCCGTGCCGCGCCGGTGATGCCGGTCATCGCCCTGGACCGCCTGGACCAGGCCCTGCCCCTGGCCGCGGCCCTGCTGGAGGGCGGCATCCCCACCCTGGAGGTCACCCTGCGCACCCCTGTGGCGCTGGAGGCCATCCGACAGATCCGCCAGGCCTTCCCCCGGGCCCACGTGGGCGCCGGCACCGTGACCACGCCCGAGGCGCTGCGGCAGGTGGCCGAGGCGGGCGCGGCCTTCGCCGTGAGCCCCGGCCTCACCCGTCCCCTGCTGGAGGCCGCGGCCGGCTCGGGCCTGCCCCTGCTGCCGGGCGTCATGACGCCCACGGAGGTGATGGCCGCCGTGGACGCGGGCTTCCGCTTCCTCAAGCTCTTCCCCGCCGAGCCGGCGGGCGGCATCCCCATGCTCAAGGCCCTGGCCGGTCCCTTCCGCGACCTCGCCTTCTGCCCCACCGGCGGCATCAGCCCCGCCACCGCCGCCGCCTACCTGGCCCAGCCCAACGTGGTCTGCGTGGGCGGCTCCTGGCTTGCCCCGAAAGCCCTCATGGACGCCGGCGACTGGGCCGCCGTCACCCGGCTGGCCCGCGAGGCCGCCGCGCTCCGCTGACCTTCCTCTCAGGAGACCTCATGACCCTCAAGCTCGGCATCAACGGGTTCGGCCGCATCGGCCGCATGGTGTTCCGCGCCGCCGCGCAGGACTTCCCGGACCTGGAGGTGGTGGCCATCAACGACCTGCTGGAGCCCGACTACCTCGGCTATCTGCTGCGCTACGACTCGGTGCACGGCCGCTTCCGGGGCAAGATCTCCCTCGAGGACGGACACCTGGTGGTGGACGGCCGGAAGATCCGCCTCACCGCCGAGAAGGATCCGGCGGCCCTTCGCTGGGACGAAGCGGGCGTGGACGTGGTGGTGGAATCCACCGGCCTCTTCCTCACGGAGGAGCTGGCCTCGAAGCACCTGACGGCCGGAGCGAAGAAGGTCGTCCTCTCGGCTCCCAGCAAGGACGCCACGCCCATGTTCGTCTATGGCGTGAACCATGAGACCTACGCTGGCCAGGCCATCGTCTCCAACGCCTCCTGCACCACCAACTGCCTGGCGCCCCTGGCCAAGGTGCTGAACGACACCTTCGGCATCAAGCGCGGCCTCATGACCACCGTGCATGCCGCCACCGCCTCCCAGCGCACCGTGGACGGCCTCAGCCACCGCGACTGGCGCGGCGGCCGGGGCATCCTGGAAAACATCATCCCCAGCAGCACCGGCGCGGCGAAGGCCGTGGGCAAGGTGATCCCCGAGCTGAACAAGAAGCTCACGGGCGTGTCCTTCCGCGTGCCCACCTCCGATGTCTCCGTGGTGGACCTCACCGCCGAGCTGAAGACGGAGACCACGTACGAAGCCATCTGCGCCGCCATGAAGGCCGCCTCCGAGGGCCCCATGAAGGGGATCCTGGGCTACACGGACCGGAAGGTGGTCTCCACGGACTTCCGCGGCGAGAGCTGCACCTGCGTCTTCGACGCCGACGCCGGCATGGCCCTGGACGGCACCTTCGTCAAGCTCGTGGCCTGGTACGACAACGAGTGGGGCTACTCCAGCAAGCTCCTGGAGATGGTGCGGGTCATCGCGAAGTAGGCGCGGGGTCCGGGCCTCCGGATCGCCGGTATCCTGGTCCGGTTTCCCCGGCGGAGTTCCCATGTCCAAGCCCCTCGTGCTGTTCGCGAGCCTCCTGCTCCTCGCCCCCGGGCTCCCGGCCCGGGCGCAGCTGGCCCCGGGGCCCCGGGCCCAGGCCCAGGTCCTAGCTCAGGTCCCGGCCGAGCTGCCCACGGGCGAACGCTGGCTGCGGCACTTCCGCGAGGACCTGCTGCCCTTCTGGAACATTCCCGACGCCTGGGGCTCGCCCCGGGGCGACTTCCCCACCTTCCGGGGCAACGACGGCAAGGCCGTGGACTTGGCCAAGCCGCCCGCCGAGCTGGCGGACGCGCCAGGCTGGATCCGGGCCGAATTCGGCCGCGAGTACGTCCGCATGAAGTCCCGCCAGACTTACTTCTATGGTGTGGCCTACCACCTGACCGGCGATCCCAAGATGCTCGAGCTGGCCCGGGATGGCGTGACCTTCATCCGGTCCAAGGCGCTGGATCCCGCCACCGGCAGCGCCGTCTCCTGGTTCGAGAAGGGCGAGCCGAAGCCCGAGGTGCTGGCCCGCACCAGCCAGGACCTGGCCTATGCGGAGCTGGGCATGGCGATGTACTGGTACCTCACCCGCGACGAGGCGGTGCTGGCGGACATCCGGCGCCTGAAGGCACACATCTTCACCCAGTACTGGAATCCCGACTGGCAGGCCCTCCGCTGGGTGGTGAAGGAGGACGCGGACAAGAGCCAGCTCCGCCAGGAGCTGGTGGCCCAGCTGGACCAGGTGAACGCCTACCTCCTGCTCATGACGCCCCTTCTGCCCGCCAAGGAGCGCCAGGCCTGGACCGCCGACCTGAAGCGCCTGGCAGAGGTGATGGTGAAGGACTACCACGAGGCCGACCGGCACCTGTTCTGGGGCACGATCCACGACCCAGCCCAGAAGCGGCTGGGCTCCCGCCACACGGACTTCGGCCACACGGCCAAGGCCTACTGGATGCTGGAGCGCATCGGTCGGCTCACGGGTGACCGGGCGCTGGCGGACCTCGCCACCACTGGCGCGAAGGCCGTGCTGAAGCAGGCCTACCTGCCGGACTCCGGGACCTGGGGCTCGCGCCTCGGCCGCGACGGCAGCGTGGACCCGGGCAAGGAATGGTGGATCTACGCCGAGCTGGACCAGCTGGCCGAGACCCTGGCATTGCGCGACCCTGCGCAGGCCGCCCCCCTGCCTCGCACCACCGCCTTCTGGTTCACGCGCATGGTGGACCCCCTGAACCACGAGGTCTGGGGCGGCGCTGGTGGGCCTGATTTCGAGCCCTGGGAGGGCCCCAAGATCCACCAGTGGAAGAGCGGCTACCACTCCGCCGAGCACGCCCTGGTGGGCTACCTCACCGCCCAGGCCCTCCACCACCAACCTGCAGTGCTCTACTTCGCCCCCAAGGATCCGAAGGCGGTCCTGCGGCCCTACGTCTTCGACGGGCGACTCGCGAAGCGCACCAGCCGTTCCCTGCCCGGCTTTCCGGGCCACCGGAGAGTGGAGGCCACCTTCATCGGATTGAAGTAGTCCCCTGACTATTTCCTGAAGATGGCCGAGGTCAGCGGATCCAACGTCACCGTGGTGCCGCTGACGGCCACGCCGGTGGGCGTGGAGATCGCCGCGGTGCCGGCGGTCGCGCCATCGGCGACCAGGGTGGCCGTGGTGAGGTCGATGTCCGCCGAGAAGGTCTTCGCGGTGGTGTCGGCATTGTGGAAGACGTACCAGGTGCCGGTGCCGTCCGAGGACACGGCCTTGTAGCCGAAGGCCAGGGCGCTGGTACCGGCGCCGGCCGGAAGGCTGGTCAGGTTCGCGGAACGCACGGCGTCGGGCAGGCGGAAGGCGTTGGTGCTTTTTCTCAGGACGATGAGGCCCTGGACGTAGCGGTAGAGCTGGGTGCCGTTCTGGGTCGTATCGTAGTTGGTGAAACCGCCGGCCAGGGGATTGCCGTTCGTGTACACCCGGGACCAGGCCACCAGGTTGATGGCGTCGGAGGCGTTGTACGAGTTGTCCACGAAGTAGCGGCCGCCGTTCGACCTGGTGTTGGCGTACAGCCCCGTGGTCTCCTTCGTCCGGAACATCTCGTCCCCGGCGTGGATGAACGCGAGCCCCTGGGAGGTGAGCAGCGCGGCATAGCCTACCCGGGCCCGTTTGAGCAGGACGGCGTCGCCCGCGGCGGTTTTGGGCGAGGCGGTGGCCATGGCCAGCACGTCGTAGAGGCAGAGGTTGTCGTGGCAGGTGAGGTAGCTGGCCACGTTGTTCGTGGAGCCGGGCGCGAAGGCGGGGCTGGTGTTGGTGGGCACGCCGGCGATGTTGGAGAACAGGGCGGCCACCGACTGGGAGACGCCCGTGAGGTAGGCGGGCTGGCCGTCGTTGGGATAGCCGTTCTTGAACACCTGACGGTAGCTGTCGGAGAACATGGCGACGTTCCGGCCGAGGAACTGGGCGGAGTTCCCC
The DNA here is from genome assembly GCF_022808935.1 of Geothrix sp. SG200. Taxonomy (GTDB): domain Bacteria; phylum Acidobacteriota; class Holophagae; order Holophagales; family Holophagaceae; genus Geothrix; species Geothrix alkalitolerans. Next base: position 138,878 of record NZ_JAKZFR010000001.1, on the reverse strand, counting down.
TGGTCCGCCCCCGCGGTGGCGTCGCCGTTGTAATCCGTGGCCGGCCCGCTGTAGAAGCCGTTCCAGCCCTCCCCGATGAAGAGGGCCTTCGGGTTGTAGGAGGTGGCCGCGGCGTAGGCGGCCTTCACCGTCTGGGTGTCCAGCACCCCCATGAGGTCGAAGCGGAACCCGTCCACCTTGTACTCCCGCACCCAGTAGGCGACCGAGTCCACGATGAGCTTCCGCGCCATCTTGGCCTCGGAGCGCACGTCCTGGCTGCCGGCCCCGTTGCGGCTGGTGCTGCGGTAGAAGTAGCCCTGGATGCCGGTATCGCCCAGCACGGCGTTGTTGACCGTGTGGTTGTAGACCACGTCCAGGATGACGCCCATGCCCTGCTTGTGGATCTCGTTGACCAGGGTCTTCAGCTCGTTGATGCGGGCCGCGGGATCGTTCGGGGCGGCCGAGTACATGCCCGTGGGGGTGAAGTAGTTCTGCGGATCGTAGCCCCAGTTGTAGTTGGCGCCGGAGGTCTTGGCGAGGTCCAGCTCCCGGGTGCCGATCTTCGTCTGGTCGTAGGTGTAGTTCTCCAGCGGGCAGAGCAGCTGCACGTGGGTGACGCCCAGTCTCTGGATATGCGGCAGCAGGTCCACCAACCCCTTGAAGGTGCCCCAGGTATGCCCTGCCGCGAAGCCGCTGAGGTTCGGGTCCACCGTGAGGTCGCGCACGCCGGCCTCGTAGATGATGGCGTCCCGGTTCGAGGCGTAGGCGTAGGGGGCGCTGGCGCCATCCGGCCCCCTCATGGCGGATCCGTCGAAGTAGTAGGAGGCGCCCGCATAGGGCGTCCAGCCACCATCCGGACCGATCGGGGTGGGATCGACGATCGCGCCCTTCCCGATGCTGTCGCCGGGGATGGAGGCGCTGGGCGTACGCACCCACTGGGCCATGGACTTGGCGTAGGGGTCCAGCACGTACTCGCTGCCCACCTTGAAGACGTAGAGGCTCTGAGCGGGAAGTGCGATGGCTCCGGTGCTCCAGACGCCGCCGGACCCACGGGTCATGGCCACGGTCGCCGCAGGGGCGTTCAGGGCGTCGTTCCAGTGGGCGTAGAGGGAGAGGCTCACGCTCGCCGCGTTGGGGTTCCAGTAGGAGAAGGTCACGGTCCCGGCGCCGAAGACGGGGCCGAGGGCGGTGCTGGGCACCTTGTAGTAGCTGGCGTCAGGGGCCGGCGTGGCGTTCGGATCCGCATCCAAGGCGGAGGCGCTGGGGTTGGAGGGGCCCGTGCCACCGCCCCCACCGCCTCCACCCCCGCAAGCGAGCATGAGGACCAGGCTGGCGGTCAGGAGAGACAGGGCAGTTCGGGACATGGGACCTCCTGCGGAGGAGCTAGCGGGTGGCCCGCTTGTACATCCGGCTGTAGTACTCATCGAGCATGCGTTCGACGCCGAAGGCGTCACGGGTGCTCCGGATCGAGGCGGCCATCATCTCCACCCAGGCGTCGTGGCGATCGTAGTAGGCGGGCAGCACCTCGTCGGCCAGCACCTTCTTGAAGGCCTTGAAGTCGTGCTTGTCCAGCACCGCCTCGTCCTCGCTCTCGAACCCGTCGCCGAACTGCCAGCCGTTCACCCCGTGTTCGCAGGCCTCGGGCCACCATCCGTCCAGGATCGACAGGTTCAGGACCCCGTTCATGGCGGCCTTCATGCCGGAGGTGCCCGAGGCCTCTTTGGGCCGGCGCGGGTTGTTGAGCCACACGTCGGAGCCGCGGGTGAGCATGCGGCCGATCTCCATGTCGTAGTTCTCCAGGAACACGACGCTGCCGGGGTATTTCCGGGTCATCTCCAGGATGTTCTCGACGATGCGCTTCCCGTTGTCGTCCAGGGGATGAGCCTTGCCGGAGAAGACGATCTGGAGGCGGCCGCTCTTGAGCAGGGGTTCGATGAACTTGCGGTCGGTGAAGATGAAGTTCGAGCGCTTGTAGGGCGCGGCGCGGCGGGAGAAGCCGATGAGCAGCTTCTCCGCATCGAGCTTCACGCCCGTGCGGGCCTCCACGAAGGCGATGAGCTTCTTCTTGTTGTCCAGGTGCGTCTTCCAGAGCGCGTCCTTGGCCTTCTTCGTGCCGTCGTAGCCAGCCCCAAGCTCCAGCATCCGATGGTCCACCCAGGTGGGGCGGTGGATGGCGTTGGTGATGCCGATGATCTCGCTGCGCCCCTCGATGTGCTTCCACATCTGGTTGGAGGTGACGCGGTGCAGGTCGGCCACGGCGTTGGAGATGCGCGACAGGCGCAGCGCCCCCACCGTCATGTTGAAGGGGCTGCCGCCGAGCTGCTTGAGCTGGGCCTTCGTCATCCCGAGGTTGGCGCCCATGTACAGGAAGCGGTCGATGGGATGGGACTCGTTCCCCTGGACGATGGGCGTGTGGGTGGTGAAGACGACCTCCTCGCGGGTCTTCGCCCAGGCGGCCTCGAAGGTGGCGCCCTTCGCCATGCGCTGGTGGATCAGCTCGAAGCCCGCGAACAGGGCGTGGCCTTCGTTGAAGTGGTAGACATCTGGCTTGATGCGGAGGGCCTGGAGAGCGCGAACACCGCCGATGCCCAGCACCATCTCCTGGGCCACCCGCTCCTCGCCGAACCAGCCGTAGAGCTGGCCCGTGATCCAGCGCGCCTCGCCGTCGTTCTCCTCGATGTCGGTGTCCAGAAGGTAGAGGGAATCCACGCCATAGCTGTTCACCCGCCAGACCTTGATCTTCACGGGCCGGGCCTTGATCTCCACCTCGACGGTGACGCCGGTGTCCTCCAGGAACTCGTGGCTGGCGTTCTTGTAGGCGTCATACACGCGGCCCGTCGCGGGATCCACCATCTGCTCGCCGTAGCCCTGCTTCCAGCGGATGCCGATGCCCACCATGGGATAGCCGTGGTCCTTCACGCCCTTCAGGTAGTCGCCGGCGAGGATGCCCAGGCCGCCGGAGTAGATCTTGAACGAGCTCTCGAGGGCGTACTCCATGCAGAAGTACGCGACCCGGGGCAGCTTCTTGGTGGTCATGCAGGCTCCTTCGTTCCCGGTTTGTGCGATGTTTAGCGCGCCATTCATGCCGAACGGCGCGAAGGTCAAATTCAATGGGCCTCGCCCTGCACCCGCTCCAGCAGAACGACGCCGTCGGCCTCCAGCGCGACCTTTCCGGCCGCCACCGTGGCCGTGCGTCCGGTGTAGGCGTCCTGCAGGGTCTCGCCGGCCTGGAACACGCCGGCCACGGACAGGCTCACCGCGCCCTTGGCGCCCAGGGCCACCACCACGCGGTCGCCGCTGGTCGTTTCGACGCGGCTGAAGGTGTAGGGCGCATCTCCCAGCTGCTTGTGCTCGCCGGTAGCCAGGGCCCGGTGACGGGCCCTGAAGGTGCCCAGCTTGCGCCAGTGGGCCAGCACCTTGGCGTTCTCGTGGCCCCAGTTCATGTCCGAGCGCGTGGCTTGCTGCTTGTCCGTGCGGGGCATGGGCCCCTCGGGCCGGGCGGTCTCGTCGCCGTAGAAGATCTGCACGCCACCAGGCGCCAGCAGGAGAGCCGTGCCCCCCTCGATGAGCCGCGTGCGGTCGAAGAGCTCCGTATCGTGGGACGAGAGGTAGTTCAGCATGTGGACGGGCTTGCCAGCCTGGGCCTGGGCATAGCCCCGGAAGAGCTTCTCGGGCCTGGCGAAGGCGCCGTCCTCCTGCTGGAAGTCGAAGTTGATCATGGCGTCGAAGCCGAAGCCCGTCAGCTTGTGCTTCTCGGGCCCGGCGCCCCAGTACTCGCCCACCATCCAGAAGGGGGCGTCGTCGATCTTGCGGGTGGGGTTCTTGGCCTTGAACTCCGCCAGGGCCTTCACGGCCTCGGCCTTGAGGGCGGCCCAGGCCTCGGGCTCCACATGCTTCACGGTGTCGCAGCGGAAGCCGTCGACGCCGTACTCGCGCACCCAGTCCGTGAGCCACTTGATGAGGTAGCCGCGCACGGTGGTGCTGGGGAGGTCCACCGCCTTCGTGTCCCCCTTCTCCTTCAGGAACTTCGGGAGCTTCACGGCCTCGGGGCTCTCCGTGCGGAAGTCGGGCAGGAAGGCCAGCTGCATGGTGAGGTCGTTGCGGCCGCCGTCGATGTAGCCAGGCAGCCCGGCGCGCACCCAGGGCCGGCCCCACCAGTCGCCGAACTTGAAGGAGTTGTAGTCGATGTAGTTGTGGTAGTTCCGCAGCAGGTTGGGATCCTTCTCCCAGCCGTCCCACAGGACATCCACCTTCAGGTCCTTGGCGGTCTGGAGGTCGAGGTAGCCGGGGTGGTTCATCACCACGTCGAAGAGCACGCGGATGCCCTGGGCGTGGGCCGTGTCCACCAGGTCGCGGAGGTCTGCCGCCGTGCCCAGGTTCTGGTCGATCACCGTGTAGTCCAAGGCCCAGTAGCCGTGGTAGCCGTAGTGCTTGAACTCCCGCTGGCCGCCCTGCACCCAGCCGTGGATCTGCTCGTACGGCGCGGTGATCCAGAGGGCGTTCACGCCCAGCTCCTTGAACCAGCCCTTCTTGAGCTTCTGGGTGAGGCCCTTGAAGTCGCCCCCGTGCCAGGTGCCCACGTCGTCCTTGGGATTCATCTCCCGCTGGCGGCCGTAGGCGTGGTCATTGGAAGGATCGCCGTTGACGAAGCGGTCTGTCATCACGAAGTAGACGATGGGGTTCTCGGCGAAGGTGCCGGGGACGGCCGCCGGAGCCTGCCCTGGAGCCGGCATCGGAGCCTGGGCCCGCGAGGGCAGCCAGGCCGCGGCGAGGCCGCCGGCCACGAGGAAGGCGCGGACGACAGCGGAGGAGCGGAGAGGGTTGGTCATGGGCATCCCATCAGAGTTCAAGGGCAGCCAGGGCCGGACGCAGTCCGGCCCTGGCGCCGGGGCATTCATTTACTTCTTGTCCTTCGTGCAGTCGTGGTCCTTCAGGGCCTCTTCCTTGGAGAAGTAGATGGTGCGGTCGCCGTTGATCACCCAGATCTCCTTGTGGGCGCGGCCGTCGAAGGCCATGTCCTTGGCGCCCTGCTCCTTGATGTCGCCCTTGTGGATGATGTAGTTCACCTGGGACTTGGAGCCGGTGTTGAACTCCTCCAGGTCCACCTGCCAGAAGACGCCGAAGTCGGTCTTCCCGGTGGGCATCATGGGGTTGGGCCACTCGATGTCGGGCAGGGGCATGTTGGGGCTCTTCCAGAGGTGCACGCCCCAGCGCTCGTACTTGCCGTCGCAGCGGTGGTAGTTGATCTGGATCTTGCCCTCGGGCGGCGCGGAGAGGGCGGGGGTGATGATCAGGGCGATCACGGCGATCGCCTTGAGGAAGGTCGTGCGGAGGCTCATGCGTGACTCCTTGGGGGAAAAGAGGGCTCGGCCCTCGGGTTGGGGGGGAAAGCGGATCAGCCCTTGTTGGCGCCGGCCGTGAGGCCGGAGATCATCCAACGCTGGACGAGGATGAAGACGACGGCGATGGGCAGGCCGGAGAGAATGGCCGCGGCGGCGAAATCGCCCCAGAGGTACTTCTGCTGGTAGAGGAACTGCTTCATGCCGGCGGCCATGGTGAGCTGGTCCTGGCTGCGCAGCAGGATGGAGGCCACGGGGTACTCGTTGACGGCGCCGATGAAGGCCAGCAGAAAGATGACCATGATGATGGGCAGGGCCATGGGCAGGAGCACCCGCCAGAACGCCTGCCAGGGCGTGGCCCCGTCCACGGTGGCGGCCTCTTCGATCTCGGCGGGGATGGTCTCGTAGAAGCCCTTGATGGTCCAGATGTGAAGGGCGATGCCGCCGGAATAGGCCAGCACCAGGGCCCATGGACTGTCGATGCCGAAGGCGGGGAAGGTGTGCCCGAGGCGGGAGAAGATGGCGTGGATGGCGATGAGAGCCAGGATCGTGGGGAACATCTGCATCAGCATCAGCCCCACGAGCGAAGCCTTCTTCCCTCCGAATTTCATCCGGGAGAACGCGTAGGCGGCGGTGGTGGAGAGCAGCACCGCCGTGGTGGCCGAGAGGGTGGCCACCTTCACGGAGTTCCACAGCCAGCGCAGCACGGGCAGGTCGGGGATAATCACTTGGCCGTCCGCGTTGGTCACGGGGAGACCCAGGGCGAAGCGCCAGTGTTCGAGGCTGATGGTCGTGGGGATCAGGCTCCCCGTGGCGAAGTTCCCGGGGCGGAGCGAGATGGAGACCACCATCAGCAGCGGAAAGATGACCAGGGCGCAGAGGCAGATCAGGAAGAGGTGGGCGGCGACGACACGCCAGCGCTGGGACTTGTCGATGACGATGGCCATGGCGTCTCCTCTCAGCGCTTGGTGTCTTCGGCGATGCGGGTGGACCGGATCTGGATCATCGAGATCACGGCCACCATCAGGAACACCACCGTGGAGATGGCCGCGCCCAGGCCGAACTTCTGGCCCGAGTCCTGGAAGGCCATGCGGTAGGTGTAGGACACGAGGATGTCCGTGGTGCCCGCCGGCGTGGAGGTGTTCAGGAAGTCCGGCAGTCCGCCCGTCAGGAGGCTGATGAGCACGAAGTTGTTGAAGTTGAAGGCGAAGGAGGAGATGAGCAGCGGCGTCAGGGGCTTCAGGATCAGCGGCATCGTGATCCTGAAGAAGTTGGTGATCGGTCCCGCGCCCGCCACCGCCGAGGCCTCATAGAGGTCCTGTGGGATCGCCTTGATGAGGCCCATGCAGACCACCATCATGTAGGGGAAGCCCAGCCAGGTGTTGACGATGAGGATCATCGTCTTGGCCAGGAAGGGATCCGAGAACCAGGTGGGCTTGATGCCGAAGAGGCCGTTCAGCACCAGGTTGATCTCGCCGAAGTTGTTGTTGAAGAGCCCCTTGAACACCAGGATGGAGATGAAGCCCGGCACCGCGTAGGGCAGGAAGAGCAGCAGCCGGTACACGCCCCGGAACCGCAGGTTCTCCCAGCTCAGCAGCACGGCCAGCACCATGCCGAGCGCGGTGCAGAACACCACTGTCAGCGTGGAGAAGACGATCGTCCAAGTGAAGATCCGCCAGAGCGGCTCGCGCAGGGAGGTGTCCGTAAAGATGTCGACGTAGTTCTTCCAGCCGATGTCCACCTGGAAGCCCGGCGTCACCGACTCGCCGTCGGCGGTCTCGTAGAACCCCGTCTTGAAGTTGGGCCGGAGGACGTCATGGGTCTCGTTGTTTGTGAGGCTGCCGTCGGCGTTGTGCGTGAACTGGGGTCGGCTGGGGGCGAACTCCCGCAGGCCGGTCATGCGCACCTGGCCGCCGTCGGGCATGACCACTGTGATGCCCTTGAGGAAGGGCTGGCGGTCGATCAGGTCCTTGAGGGGCATCTCGTCGCTGGGAAGCAGCCCAGTAGCCGATTGGGCCTTCAGGGTGAGGTGCGTCCCCTCGGCGCCCAGGGCGAAAGGCTCCGTCGCGAAGGTGACGCCGCTGTCGGCGTCCTCCAGGCGGAACCGCCAGCGATTGCCGTCGGCATGGAGCTCGGAGGTGTAGGTGGCGCCTTCGGCCCGATAGGTCTCCTCCAGCAGATACTGGGTGGCCCGCTTGAAGGTCAGGAGGTTCGTGGAGCTGTAGTTGGTGAAGCCGATGCGGATGGTGTAGAGCATCGGGAAGACGACGAAGATCAGGGCCGCGCCGATGCCCGGGAAGAGGTAGCGGTACGCGTAGGTCCTCTTCGAGGTGTAGATCCACACGAAGCAGACCAGGGTCACGAGCATGACGCCTGCCAGCAGGGTCTCACCGGTGGCATAGATCACGGTGACGACGTACAGCCCGGCCAGTCCCAGGAGGACCATCAGGAGGGGCGGCAGGAGGCGTTTGAGAACCGGCGACATGGGCATGGGTGGATCCGAATCGGGAAGAGGGCCCCGGCTGGCGGGGCGGGCCCGGAGGCCCGCCCCGCGCCGGGAGGAACGGCTACTTGAGGATCCGCTTGGCGGCGGCGTCCAGGGCTTCCTTCGGGGTCTGGCGGCCTTCGGTCATGTTGTTCAGGGCGGAGACCATGGCGGCCCAGAAGCGGCCCATGCGGGGGTTGTTCGGCATGACGACGCCATCGGTGGCGCTGGCCATGGAGACCTGGATGAAGGGATCGTTCTTCATCTTGGCGTAGGCGGCCTTGTTGGCCGGAGCGCCGATGGCCACGTCGGCGTTGATGGTCTCGAGCCCCTTCAGCGTCAGCATGTTGTTCTCGATGAACTCGCGGGCGATGTCCACGTTCCCGGCGGAGGAGGCGGCCTTGGTGATCATGGCGCCCATGTAGCCCACGAAGGGCTTGGCGGGCTTGCCGGCCACGCTGGGGAGCTTGGCCACGCCGAAGTTGACCTTGGCCTTCTTGAGGTTGTCCCAGGCCCAGGGGCCGCTGATCATCATGGCGAGCTTGCCCTGGGCCATCTGGGCTTCCATGTCGGCATAGGTGGCGCCCTTGGGCATCACGCCCTCCTTCACCATCTTCGTGAGCAGCTCGGCGCCGATGACGGCCCCGGCGTTGTTCACGCCGGTGTCCTTCTGGTCATAGGTGCCGTCGGCGTTCATCTTGAAGGCGTAGCCGCCATTGGCCGCCAGCATGGGCATGGTGAAGTAGGTGTTCGTGTAGTCCCAGAGGATGGCCTTCTTGCCCTGGGCCGCGAACTTCTTGTCGAGGGCGAAGATCTCCTCGAAGGTCTTGGGCGGCGTCTTGATCAGGTTCTTGTTGTAGATGAGGGAGACCGCCTCGATGGCCACGGGGTAGGCCCACACCTTGCCCTTGATGGTGAAGGCCTGCCAGGCCTTCGCGTCGATCTGCTCCTTGATCTTCTTGCCGGGGGTCACGGCGTTGATGACGCCGCTGTCGGCCCACTCGCCCACGCGGTCATGGGCCCAGATCCAGATGTCGGGCCCCTTGCCCTCTTCGGCGGCCGCCTGGAACTTGCCGGGGGCGTCCTCGGGATGCTCGACAACGACCTTCACGCCGGTCTTCTTGGTGAATTCGTCGCCCACCTTCTGGAGGCCGTTGTAGCCCTTGTCGCCGTTGATCCAGATGAGGAGCTTGCCCTTCTCGGCGGCCTGGGCCACGGTGAGGGCGCCGGCGACGAGCAGGGTGGCGGTGGTGGCCGCCAGTTTGCGGAGGGTGGATGGATGACTCACGACAGTCTCCTTGGGTTGGGCCGGAAGGTCCGGTGGATGAGAACGCTAGATGAGGCGGGTACAGGCCCGGCCATCCGGGCCGAACAGGTGGCAGTGCTTGGCCGGGAAACGGAGGTGGGTCTCGTCGCCGGTCCGGAGGGGGGTCTCGGGCTGAGCCTTCACGGTGAGCTGCCCCTGGCCGCCGGGGGCATGGACGTACAGGAAGACGGTGTCGCCCAGGTGCTCGGACACGATGACGGACGTGCGGGCCGTGCCTTCGCCGGAGGCGGTCTCCGCCAGAAGGCGCTCCGGGCGGATGGCCAAGGTGAGCGCCATGCCCTCGGCCAGGCCCCGGGCATCGACCTGCGCGGTCACCTGCGTGCCGTCCTCCAGCCGCACCGTAGCCAGCGCCTCCGTCGCGGAGACCAGCGCGCAGGGAAGGAAGTTCATTTTGGGCGAGCCGATGAAGCCGGCCACGAAGCGGTTGGCGGGGCGGCGGTAGAGCTCCAGCGGCGTGCCCACCTGCTCGATGCGGCCCTCGTTGATGACCACGATGCGATCGGCCAGCGTCATGGCCTCCACCTGGTCGTGGGTGACGTAGACCATGGTGGTGGCCAGGTCCTTGTGCAGGCGGGCCAGCTCGACTCGCATCTGCACGCGCAGGCCGGCGTCCAGGTTGGAGAGGGGTTCGTCAAAGAGGAAGACGCCGGGCTTCCGAACAATGGCCCTGCCGATCGCCACCCGCTGGCGCTGTCCCCCCGACAGCGCCTTCGGACGGCGATCGAGCAGGGGTTCGATCTGGAGGATCTGGGCGGCCCGCTGGACGGCCTCCGCGATCTCCGGTTTCGGACGCCCGGCGAGCTTGAGGCCGAAGGCCATGTTCTCGGCCACGGTCATGTGGGGGTAGAGCGCGTAGCTCTGGAACACCATGGCGATGCCGCGCTTGGAGGGGGGCACCTCGTTCACCTGGCGGCCTCCGATGAAGAGCTCGCCGCTGGTGATCTCCTCCAGGCCCGCGATGCAGCGCAGGAGTGTGGACTTTCCGCAGCCCGAGGGCCCCACGAACACGACGAACTCCCCGTCGGTGATGCCGAGGTCGATTCCATGGAGGATCTCGGTGTCACCGAAGGACTTGCGGAGGGCTTTGAACTGGAGGTCGGCCATGGGGATTCCGGATGAGACGGTTGGAGCCAGATGGATAGGGCCGCAGGGCCCGGGAGGCAAGGTCAGTTCAGGTCGCCGTGGAGGGTGCCCTGGAAGGCCGTACCCGACACGTAGAGCACGCGGACACCGTAGGGGGGCAGGCTGGCGGCGGTGTAGGTGTCGCTGCTGAGGGCGACCGAACCCTTCAGGTCGCCGAGGATGGCCTGGACAGGGCCTCCGGCTGGCACGCCGAGGGCCGTCAGTCCGGAGACGGTGACGGTCTGGGGCGCGCCCGTGAGGTTCGCCACCACCAGAACCCGCTCGGTGCCCGCATCGCGCAGGTAGGCCAGGGCCTTGCCGGTGCTCACGTCGGTGGGAAGGGTCGCGTAGCCGCCCCGAAGGGCCGGATAGGCCTTCCGGGCCTGGATGAGGTAGGTGCACCAGCTCAGGATCGAGTCGGGCTGGCCCGTCTGGGCCGACACCGCTGCCCAGTCCATGGGTTGGCGGAGGTTGATGTCCGAGCCGGCCTTGCCGGTCATGCCCACTTCGTTGCCGTAGTAGAGGATGGGGGTGCCGGGGGACAGGAGGTTCAGGGCCTCGGCCAGGATGATCCGCGCCTTGTCGCCGCCGTACTGGGTGCCGGGGCGGGAGATGAGGTTGTCGTGGTTCGAGTCGAAGGTCGCCGAGCGGTAGCCCGCCGGGTAGGTGCGCTGCTCGAACTCCCAGAGGGAGGTCAGCTGCGTGGCGTCCCCCTGGCTGATGGTGTGGTAGACCGCCCAGGGCGCGCTGAAGTCCAGGCACATGTGGAACTCGTTCGCGCCGTTGCCGTAGTAGGGCGCCACGCCCGAGGCGTCGTTGGTCCAGGCCTCGGCGATCATGGCCTTGCTGCTGTGCTTCAAAGGGTCCCCGCCGGGATGGGGATGCTGGTCGCCGCTGTCGTACTCGTCCAGCAGGGCGCGGAAGGCCTGGAGCCGCGCGTGGGTGTCCGGCTGGTCCGCCTGCTGGCCGGGGCCGGTCTCGCAGAGGTAGCGCACCGCGTCCACCCGCATGCCGTCGAAGCCGCGATCCAGCCAGAAGGCCTGGACCTTTCGCATCTCGGCCTGAACGGCGGGGTTGTAGAAGTTCAGGTCCGCCAGGGAGTCCGTGGCGAAGGAGGTGTAGAAGTAGCCGGAGGCGCCGGATTTCCAGACGTCCTGCGGGGTTCCCCCGCCCCAGGGGAGGCCCCAGCCCGCGGGCTGGCCGGCGCTCCAGATGTACCAGCTGTCCCGCGTGGCGGCGTTCGTGAACCAGGGATGCTTCGTGGAGGTGTGGTTCGGCACGAAGTCGAAGAGGATCCGCATCCCCTTCGCATGCACGGCCTCGATGAGGGCCTTGAGGTCCGCGCGGGTGCCGAAGCGGTCGTTCACGGCGTAGTAGTCCGTCGTGTCGTACCCATGCATGTTGTCGCCCTTGTAGCCGCACTCGAAGATCGGCGACAGCCACAGGGTGTTCACACCCAGGGACTGGAGGTAGTCCAGCTTGCCCTGGAGGCCGGGAAGGTCGCCGATGCCGTCCTGGTAGGCGCCATCGGCGAAGGCCTTCACCCAGATGTGGTAGACCACCGCATCCCGGTACCAGCCGGGGGCGTTCTCCAGCTGCTGCCCCGGCTCGATGACCGAGGTGTCTACCGGATAGCGGGAAGCGGCATCGGTGCTCGGGCCGACGCAGGCCAGCCCGCCGGCCAGGAGGAGGACCAGCAGGGAGGGAGCGATCGTCAGGCGCAGGGTCTTCACATCTCGTCCTTGGAATCAGAAGCCAGGAAACGGCCCGCCCCGAAGGACGGGCCGTTTCGTCGGCCAGCCATTACCACCAAGCCTCGACCTGGGCGCCGAACGTGGTCCCGGCCTGCGAGCCAGCGAATACGCCGAGGCCGCTGGGGGTGCCCCAGGCGGTGGCGTACTGGTTCCAGTTGGCTCGGGTCACGAAAAGGCGCAGGACCGGGCGGGACCACCAGCTCGCCTGGGGGCTGAACTGGAGGGCCAGGGTCTTCTTGACCATGCTGCGGGCCTGTCCGTCGGAAGGCGAGCCGTCGCCGCTGACCTTGAACCGGTCCATGCCGATCTCGGCCGCCAGGCTGACGTGCTTGGAGAAGAACCAGACGGGACGGGCACCGATGGAATCCCAGACCATGTCCCGATGACCCGGCTGACGGTCATCCTCGTTCTGGACGCGGTGCACCACCACGGCTCCCATGCCGAACTGCTTGGTCGGCTGGATGAACAGGCTGTCCATGGCCATCCACCAGTTGTTACGGGTGTTGAATTCGGGGTTGTACCAATTCCAGAACGTGGAGCCATCACCCTTGGTGAGGTACAGCTTGTTGTCGCCGCCGAGAATGCCCGACTGCTGGTACTCGAGGTGGAATCGCCGGCCGATGTTGTTGTTGGAGGGCGTGGCGGCCCCCTTCCTCACGCTGGGCTCGTTGTACTGGAACCCGAGGGTGAAGGAAGACCCTTCCCAGATGGACAGGCCCGACCAGCGGAGGTCATGGGAGGCGACCACCACCTTGCCGTTGTAGTTGAAGACGTCCGTCTGGATCGCGCCGGGGAAGTGCCCCGCGCCCCAGCCGTAGTCCACATTGTTCCGGTCGGCCTGGATGTAGGCGTAGCTCAACTTGCCGAGCCCGACGTCGATGCCTTCGACCCCCACGCCATCGCCGCTGTTGTTCCAGTAGTAGAAGTCCAGCATGTGAAGGTCGTGGCGCTGGTAGAACCGCCGGCCCGCCCAGATGGAGGCATTCTTCAGCATGAAGGAGTCACCCAGCATGCCATTCGCCTCGCCCCAGGCCTCGCGCAGGTAGACCATCTGGTTCTGGGTGGCCGCGTGGGAGTAGTCCACGTTGCCGCCGGCGTCCACGCTCGCATCCCGCGCATCGTAGTACTGCCGGAAGGTCGGGCGGAAGTGGAGCTTGAAGTTGGTATCGCCCCTCTCGTAGGCCTTCACGTCGATGGCGAGCTCGAGGTAGTTGTCCTCCTCATTGCCGAGCCGGTAGCCGGGGCCTCCGGAGGGGTTGTTGATGGTGCCGGGCAGGTAGAAGCTGCCCTGCTCGCCGCCGTTCGACGAGCGGCCGACGCCCATGCGGGTGTAGCCGTGGATTTCGACCACGTCCTGCGCGAGGAGCGGTCCGCAGGCCAGCGCCAAGGGCAGCGCGGCCTTGATGAGGGAGAGAGACTTCATGGTCTTGCCTCCAGTGGGAGAAGCCGCGGGGGCGGCGGGTTGGGTGGGAAGCTTGCGGAGGGAGGGCTGGCGCATGGAATCAGGCCATGCGGCCGAAGAACCCTCCCCAAGGGGGAAGGTGGAGGGTCCGGCCTTCGAGGCGGCAGGCCGGGAGGCCATGCCCGTCGAAGGGCTGGACGGAACCGGGGACGGTGTGGCTGATGGGGTTGGGGCTCAGGTTGAAGGCCGCCAAGATGTGCTCGTCGCCGGCCTCGCGGCGGAAGGCCAGGAGGGGCTCGGCGGTGCGCTGGAACCGGATGGTCCCGCGCCGGAGGGATTCGAAGCCTTTCCGCCAGGCGAGGAAACGACGGTAGAAGCCCATGACCGAATCGGGGTCGGAGGCCTGGGCGGCCACGGAGCGGCGCAGGTGATCCGGGAACATGGGCAGCCAGGGTTCCACGGTCGAGAACCCGCCCCGCGGCGCCTCGCTGGTCCAGGGCATGGGGGTGCGGCAGCCGTCCCGGCCCTTGAAGTCCGGCCAGAAGGTGATGCCGTACGGGTCGATGAGACGGTCGAAGGGCACTTCGGCCTCGGGCAGGCCCAGCTCCTCGCCTTGGTAGATGCAGAAGCTCCCGCGCAGCGAACCGAGCACCGCCAGCAGCAGCTTGGGGAAGGCGGGATCATCCACGCCCTTGCCCCAGCGGGTGACCACCCGGACGCTGTCGTGGTTGGAGAGCGACCAGCAGCCCCACCCGCCGCCGCGACGGACATAGCGCTCGAACTCCTCCACCACGGACCGGATGCGCCCGGCGCTGAACTCGTCCGTGAAGAGGCTGAACCCGTAGGCCATGTGCAGCTTGTCGCCATCCGCGGTGTACTCGGCCATGGTGGCGAGGGCGCCTTCGTCGCCGATCTCGCCCACGCTCATGGCCCCGTACTGGTCCAGCAGCGTCCGGAGGCGCTTCAGGAACCCCAGGTTCTCCGGCTGGGTCTTGTCGTAGCGGTGGATCTGCCGCCCGTAGGGGTTGCCCTCCTGGACGGAGGTGAGCTCCACGGATCCGGGCCGGGCCGCCGGGTTGTTCCGCAGCCGCCGGTCGTGGAAGTGGAAGTTGCAGGCGTCGAAGCGGAAGCCGTCCACGCCGCGCTCCATCCAGAAGCGCACTTCCTCGAGCAGCTGGGCCTGCACGGGCTCATGGTGGAAGTTGAGGTCCGGCTGGGACTCCAGGAAGTTGTGGAGATAGTACTGCCGCCGGTGCGGCTCCCAGGTCCAGGCGGGACCCCCGAAGACCGACTGCCAATTGTTGGGCGGCGTGCCGTCCGCCTTGGCCTCGGCCCAGACGTACCAATCCGCCTTGGGATTGATCCGGCTGGCTCGGCTCTCCTTGAACCAGGCGTGCTGGTCGGAGGAATGAGACAGCACCTGGTCGATGAGCACCTTCATGCCTAGGCGGTGCGCCTCGGCCACCATCCGGTCGAAGTCCGCCAACGTGCCGAAGGTGGGGTCCACGTCCCGGTAGTTCGACACGTCGTAGCCGAAGTCCTTCATGGGCGACGTGAAGAAGGGCGAGATCCAGATGGCGTCCACCCCGAGGTCGGCCACGTGGGCCAGATGGCGAGTGATGCCCGGAAGGTCGCCGATGCCATCCCCGTTCGTGTCCTGGAAGCTCCGGGGGTAGATCTGGTAGATCGCCGCCCCGCGCCACCATTCGGTGCCTGGGATCGGGTGGGCGACGGGTTCCCGGACGGGCATGGTCAGAGTTCCTTGTTGGGGTGAGGACGGGAGCGGGGCACAGGGTGAATTCGTATGTAACCGGTTACAAATCGATATTCCCGGTGGGCTTTTCCTGGGTACCTGCGGGAAACATGGATGGGGACAGGGGTGTGGCGTCGAGGCGTGTGTAAACGGTTACAAGGAGGTCGCAGGTATGGTCGACTGGTGTCATGGGCGTGTCAAGGAAGGAATTCAGAGGTGGGGGAACTTTTTGGCGATTCGCATGCGATTCAGCATCCAGGCTGGTTTTCAGCCGCCGGCGCCCGCCTGGAAGCCCTTCCGACCCGCCTGGGTCATCCCATGGGATCCGGTGGACGCCTCGCCCGGGAGGGGACAATCTGGTGTTGGCCGTCCGTCATGGATGAAGGGGCGGTGCTGCCCCCACTTTCGGGATCTGCTGAGGTGATATCCAGTGAATGCAACCGTTGACAACCTCATTCTGGTGGCGGACGTGGGGGGCACCAACCTGAGCCTGGCCCTGCTGGCGCCCGGTGACTCCGGCTATCGCCTCCACCGCAAGGAACGCTTCAGCACCCAGGAGGAGCCGTCCCTTCTCGGTCCTATCCGGCGGTTCCTCGCCGCCGCTCCGGCCGATCGGCCGGTCCGGGCCTGCCTGTCCGGCGCCGGCCCGGTTCTCGATCGCCGCATCCGCCTCACCAACGCCCCCTGGGACATGGACGGCGCCGAGCTGGAGCAGGCGCTGGGCATCCCGGTCCGCCTGATCAACGACTTCACGGCCCTGTCCTGCGGCGTGCTCGAGCTGAACCTCTCGGACGCCGGCCAGGTCCTCCCGCTTCCCCACGGCGACGGCAGCCTCCCAATGGCGGATCCCAAGGGCCTCGCCCTGGTGGTGGGCGCCGGCACGGGCCTCGGTGCGGGCTTCATCATCCGCACGCCCCAGGGCCCGCGGGCCTACCCCAGCGAAGGGGGGCACATCGGCCTGCCAGTGTTCGACGAGGACTCCCTGGCCCTCTGGAGGCACCTGGCTGAAGGCCTGCCCGGCCCGCCGGGCGCCGAGCTGGCCGTCTCAGGGCAGGGCCTGACGCGCATCCTCCGCTTCCTCCTCGACTCGGGCCGCGCGCATGGGACGGCTGGAGCCACCGCCCTCCTGGACCTTCCCGCCGCGGACCAGCCCGCCGCCATCTCCGCCCGTGCCGGCTGGGATCCGGCCTGCGCCCGCACCATGGCGATGTTCGTGGACCTCTACGCCCGGGTCTGCGCCGAGCTCTGCGCCGCGTTCCTGCCCACCGGGGGACTCTTCCTCGCCGGGGGCATCGCCGCCAAGAACTCGGACCGCTTCATGGAGGGTGGGCGCTTCATGGCCCGGTTCGAGCGGAACTACCGCCCGCACATCGACACCCTCGCCCGGGAAACGCCGGTCTTCATCACCCGGGACTACGACCTGAGCCTCTACGGCGCGGCCCGCGCCCTGGACTGCCTGGATTGACGCCCGGATGACCGAACGCTATTCATGGGTGGTCCCTTCCCTCTCCCGCGCTCCTTCCCTGGCGGCCCCCAATGAAGATCACCATCGGTGAGATCGCCCGCCAGGCTGGCGTGTCCACGGGCACGGTGAGCCGTGTCATCAACGGCAAGCCCACCGTGGCCGCTGAAACGCGGGAAACCGTCCTCGCCGTGATGAAGAAGCTCGGCTACGAGCCGGACCCCGTGGCCCGGGAGCTGTCGCGGCGCAGCAAGCACACCCTCGGCATCTGGGTGGGCGCCGGCGAGAACCGGCTGTCGCCCTACTTCAGCGTGATCTGGCGCGCCCTGCTGCGGGAGATGCAGATGCACGCCACCCAGTTCATCGAGCTTCCGGTGGACATCACCCCCGTGCGGCGGCGGCTGGATGCGGTGCTGATGTTCCATTGCGCCGACATCGACCAGCGGTTGGCGACCCTCTGGCGGCGCGGGGTCCCGGGCGCGCTCATCGGCCACCACCCGGGCGTGTCCTGCGTGGCGCCCGACGACATCGGCGGCGGCCGCCTCGCCGCCATGCGCCTGCTCGCGCTGGGCCACCGCGACCTGCTGCACCTCACGGTGGCCGATGAGCACCAGTGGGCCGTGGACCGCGCCGCCGGCTTCACCGCCGCCCTGGCCGAGCACGGCGGCCAGTCCCTGGCCCCCGTCATCCTGCGTGGCGGGGGCTCGGTGCTGGGCGGCTACCGGCTCATGCGGGACGCCTGGCAGCAGGGCCACCGTCCGACAGGCATCTTTTGCGCGACAGACGAGATGGCCGTGGGGGCCCTCGGCGCCCTGGCCGACCTGTCCGTGGCCGTCCCCGAACAGGTCTCCGTGCTGGGCTTTGACGGCCTGGTGGACCTCTATCCCGGGCTCGCCTCCGTGGCCCAGGACATTCCCGCCATCGCCCACGAAGCTGTCGCGCTGGCCCTCGGGGCCATCGAGCGCGACGCCGTCCGGCACGTGGTGGTCCCGGTGAAGATCGTCGAGGGGTCCACCCTGGGGCCCGCCCCCAGGAAAAGCTGAGGTCCGGCCGCCCCGGTCGGGACCCGGACAAGCCCTGATGACTAAACGCCCCCGAGACATTACCGTGAACTTCACATCCAGGCCCGCCCTGGTTCTTTCCTCCACGGAAGCCACCATGACCGTCTCCAGCCGTTGGATCCCCCTGTTCCTGGTCGGGAGCGCCCTGCTGGCCCAGGCTCCCCCGCCGCCGCCCCCGCCCCCCCCGCCGGCGCCCCCGGCCCCGATGATCGGGGTGGACGTGCCCTCAGGCTCGCGCACGGAGCAGCGCACAGAGCAGCTCGCCTACGGGTCGAAGCTCTGGGTGAAGAACCGGAACGGCGGCATCCGGGTGACCGGCTGGGACAAGGAGGAGGTCGCCCTCACCGCCCAGATCCGCGACAGCGAGAAGCGCCGGGTGGAGTTGGTGCTCCAGCGCAAGGGATCGGACCTGGACATCGAGGCGATGTTCCAGCAGCCCTCCTGGAGCTTCGGCGTCTACATCAGCCCCCGCTGCGAAATGACGCTTCAGGTGCCCCGTCGGGTCCTGGGCTATTTCCGCACCACCAACGGCACCGTGGCCGTGGAGCACCTCGAGGGCTACGCCCGCTGCGAGGCCACCAACGGCGCCATCCTGGTCTCGGACGTGCGGGGCGAGGTCCAGGCGGACACCACCAACGGCCCCATCGAGGCCCGGAACCTGGCGGCCCGGATCAAGGGCGGCACCACCAACGGACGCATCACCCTCGAGGACGTGGCCGGCGGCATCCGCCTGGAAACCACCAACGGCAGCGTCCGGGCCCGGAACCTGGACGGCTGGGGCGAAGGCATCTACCTGGAATCCACCAACGGCAGCATCGAGGTGGAGCTGGGCAAGGCCACGGGCGAGCTGATGGCCGAGAACAGCAACGGCTCCATGGACGTCAAGGTCCCGGGCGCGCAGGTCATCGAGATCACCAAGCACAGCGCCCATGTGAAGGTGCCCGGCCGGACGCAGCAGATCCGGCTTGAAACCACCAACGGCAGCATCCGGGTGAAGTAGTACCCTACGGACCATGCGACGCCTGGTCCTGCCCCTTCTTGCCGTCCTCGGTCTGAGCGCCCAGGCGCCCCTCCTCGACTCCCACACGGAGGATGTGCAGGAGCGGCGTCTGGCGAACGGCGTCCGGCTCCTGGTGGTGGAGCGGCGGGCCGTGACCGCCTTCCATGCGGCCCTGGTCTTCCGGGGCGGCCGGGCGGAGGAACCCCCGCCGCTGGCCGGCGCCACCGACCTGCTGGCCCGGGCCCTCTACGGCGCCACCTGGCCCGAGGATCTGGACCCGGCCAAGGGGAACGGCTCGCTCGACGCCCTGCTCAAGGAGGAGGAGGGCCTGCTGGAGGCTCTGCGGCTGGAGCGGCTCCGCCAGCGGAAGGCGCCCGAGTCCGCGAACCAGGCGCAGGCCCTGGGAGCCAGCCTCTGGACCCTGCACCAGGCCGTGCGGGCCCGCTATTCCACCTCGCCCCTGGCGGACCTCTACGCGGCCCGCGGCGGGCGCCAGACGGCCACCGCCGGCGCCGATGCGCTGCTGGTCCAGACCGAACTGCCCGCCTCGGACTTCGAGTTCTGGTGCCGCACGGAGGTCCAGCGGCTGAACGTCCTCCAACTCAGCCGGTTCTCCGAAGCCCGCGCCGCCCTGGCGACGGAACTGCGGTCCCGGGGCCCCCAGGGCCTGCCGATGATCCAGGGCGCCGCCCTGCCCGGCCACCCGTACGGCCGCGACCTGGCGGACCACCTCCCCGCCCTGGAGGCCATGCGCCGCTCGGACCTCCAGACCTGGGCCCGCCGCGCCTGCCGACCGGACCAGCTCACGGTGGTGCTGGTGGGCGGCCTCAGCATGGACGCGGCCCTGCCCCTCGTGGAGCGGACCTTCGGGGCGCTGCCCGCCGGCGCGGCCAGCGCCTCGACGGAGGACCCCCTCCTGCCGGAAATCCCGGCAGACCTCGGCGACCGGCGCATTCAGGCGAGCCTGGGCGGGACCCCCGCCCTGCTGGTGAGCTGGCGCATCCCGGCGCGCCCGCACCGGGACCACCTGGCCCTGCGCATGGCCGCCCGCCTCCTGGAGGGCCCCTCGGGCCGCCTGGCCCAGCGGCTGGTGCGCCAAAAGGCCGTGGCCCAGTCCGCCGATGTGTGGATGGATGTCCCGGGAGGCCGCCTGCCCGGCCTGCTGGTGGTCCGCGCCGTGCCGTCGGAAGGCCACAGCCTCGCGGAGTTGGAAGGCGCCCTGCACACGGAGATCCTGCGGCTCCAGCAGGAGCCCATCCCCACGGACGAGTGGCAGCGCGCCTTGACCCAGATCGACGTGGAGCAGCTCCGGATCCAGGATGAGCCCGGAGCCCTCGCCTCGACCCTGGCTCGAGCCTGGGCGGAGGCTGGGGACTGGCGGCAGGCGGAACAGGAGGTCCAGCGCCTGCGGAACCTGGGGCCGGAGGCCGTCCAGCTGGCCACTCGGACCTGGCTGAACCCGAGCCATCGGACGACCCTCTGGCTGCAGTCGGGCACGGACGAGAGCCAGGATCCCCTGGAGGCAGAGACAGCGCGGGTGCTGAAGGCCCTCGCGGCCACCCGCATCGAGGATCTGGCCCAGCGGGAGCGCCTGGTCTCGGAGGGGCTCCGCCAGCTCCGCATGCTCAGCCTCGACGAGCGCCGCCGGACCCTCAAGCTCCTGGAAGCCCAGCTCACACCGGAGAAGCGATGAGACCCCTGGCGGCCCTGGCCGCGATCATCCTCACCCTCCCAGGGCAGGCCCAGACCTCGATCCGGCCCCAGGCCTTCAGCCTGCCCAACGGAATGCGGGTGGTCCTCCTGGAGGATCACGAGCGCCCCCTGGTCCGGGCCCGCCTGAACGTGCTCCTGAGCCGCGACCTGGAGACGGTCCACCCGGGCCTGGCGGCCCTGGCCCTGCGTGTCCTGGGGCATTCGGACGCCGGCGCCTTCAGCCTCGACGAGTTCGAGCAGCTCCTGGCCGGGGCCGGCATCGAGCTGGTTCCCGCCCTCCGGACGGACGGCCTATCCTGGAGCCTCCTGGCCCGGAGCCGGGATCAGGATCTGGCCCTGGGCCTGCTGGCGGATCGCGCCTTCCGCTCGGTGGCCACCTCCCTCACGCTCGAGACCGACCGCCTCGCCAGCTGGCGCGAGACGGAGCGCCTGGAGGCCACGCCCCGGGCCAAGCTGCGCCTGCTGCTGGAGCCGGACCCGACCCTCCAGATCCCCACACTCGACCACCTGTCCGCCATCAACCACCCGGACCTGCTGGCCTTCTATGCCCGCGCGCTGAGACCCGACCGGGCGGTGCTGGTCCTCCAGGGCGACCTCGGCCTGGAGCAGGCCAAGCGCCTCGTGCTCCTCAGCTTCGGCACCTGGACCGTCCAGGCGCAGCCCCCGGTTCCCGCCACCACCGAGGCCGCCGCCCAGGCTACCGTCCAACCCGCCGCCGCCTCGGCACCCGCCGCCGCATCGGCCCCGGCTCCCGCGACCCCGCAGGCCCCCCGGATCCTGGTCCGGAGCCCTCGACCCGCTCTCCTGGCCATGGCCGTGGCGGCCCAGCCGGAGGACCTGGATCCTGAATCGGCGGCGCTTCTCGCTCTGCTGCTCCCCGGAGACCCGGCCCTGGCTCCCGCGCAGCTCCGATTGGAGGGTCTGGATCTGGTGGGCGAGCTGGAGGCGGATCCCTCCGGATCCGCCTCCAGCGCTGAAACTTCGATGGTGGAGCGCCTCCAGGCCATCCGTCAGCGCGGCTTCACCGAGACGGACCTCCGCCGCGCTCAGGCCGCCTGGTCCGAAAGCCGCGCCCTCATCACCCTCCACCCGGAAGCCCAGGTCCGCGAAGCCCTGGCCGAAGCGCGGGGGCGGTCGGTCTCCCCCACGCGCGTGAATGCGCTCACGTTGGAGACCCTGAACCAAGGGCTCCGCCGGTGGCTGGACCCGGCCCGCATCCGGACCGGAGTCCTCGCCGGCCCCGTCGGCCCCTGATCAGACCTGCACGCCGAACCGTCCGGCCAGGTCCAGGTACCGGGCCCGGATCCCTTCGATGATGGCCTCCGGCAGATGCGGTGCCGGCGGCTGCTTGTCCCAGCCCGGGAGCGTCTCCAGGTAGTCGCGGAGGAACTGCTTGTCCAGGCTCGGGGGATTCTTCCCCGGCGCCCAGCTGTCCGCCAGCCAGTAGCGGCTGCTGTCCGGGGTGAGGGCCTCATCAATGAGGATCAGCTCGCCGGCGTCGCTGAGGCCGAACTCGAATTTCGTGTCCGCCAGCAGGATGCCCTTCTGGGCCGCCAGCTCCGCGCCGCGCCGGTAGAGGGCCAGGCTCAGGTCCCGCAGCCGCCCCGCCAGATCCGCGCCCACGATCTCGGCCATGCGCTCGAAGCTGATGTTCTCGTCGTGCCCCTCCTCCTCCTTGGTGGCGGGCGTGAAGATGGGCTCGGGCAGGCGATCCGCCAGGCGCAGGCCCGCCGGCAGCGGCACGCCGCAGACGGACTGGCCGCTCTGGTATTCCTTCCAGCCGCTGCCCGCCAGGTAGCCGCGCACCACGCACTCCACCGGCATGGGCCGGGTCTTCTCCACCACCACGGCGCGGCCGGCCAGGGCCTCGCGGTAGGGTTCCAGCGCCGCCGGCCACGCGGGATTGCCGCGGAAGTGGTTGGGCACCAGATCCTCGGTGGCCTCGAACCAGTAGGCCGCCACCGCCGTGAGGATGCGCCCCTTGTCCGGGATGCCCTCGGGCATCACGCAGTCGAAGGCGCTGATGCGGTCCGTGGCCACGATGAGCAGCTGCTTGCCCAGGTCATACACATCCCGGACCTTGCCCCGGCGGAACACGGGGAAGGGAAGATCGGTGCTCAACACGACGGCCATGAAGCCTCCAGAGTCGAAACATCCATCCTAGCGGCCGGCCGTCACCGGTCCGTCACTGATCGCTGACAGCTGATAGCCGTCAGCTCCTATACCAGATCCGGCAGCCGCCGGGGGGTGGGGGCCGACCAGTTGAGGCCTCCGGGCAGCAGGGCGTAGCGGTTCATCACGCCCACCCACCGGGCCAGCTCTGATTCGCGCACGGTGCCCTCGGGCCCCGTGAGGGGCAGGCCCAGGAACTGGAGGAAGTCCTGGATCTCGGCGCCGGAGACGCCGAGGAGGGGCGGCAGCGCGTCCAGAGGATGGACCCGGTCGCCGGCCGGGGGCTCCAGCAGCCGGTAGTCGAAGGTCTCCCGCAGCACCGAAGCCGTGGCGGCGGGATCCAACTCCTGAGCCGCGTCCAGGTGCGGAAACGGGTTTCCCCCCAGCATCCCCAGGGCCTGGGCCATGCCGAGGTGGCCCAGCAGGTGGACCGGCTGGGCCTTCAGGACAGCCTCGAAGGCCGCCCGGGCCTCCCGCGCGCGACCCAGGCGCAGGTGCGCCTCGCCCAGGCGCAGCTGCGCCTCCAGGCGCCCGGGCTCGGCCTTGACCCACCGCTCGGCGACGGCGGCCATCTCCTCGGCCATGCCCTGGTCCCGGAAGAAGGTGGTCAGGTAGGCGAGGCTGGCGACATCCTTGGGCGCGAGGAGCAGCAGGCGATCCAGAACTTCGGCGGCCCGGAGGGCCTGGCCCTCCTGGTCCAGGCGGTTCGCCCAGTCCCGCAGGATCTCCACCTGGCGGGCCACGGGATGGTTCGGCGTGGAACGCGCCGCCTCGGCCGGGTGGAGCAGCTGGGTCCTGACCCACAGGTAGCGCAGGGGGTTGCGCCCCTCGGGGCCGGGCAGCTCCTCCTCGATGGCGTGGATGACGGTCTTGAGGCCGTGTTCCCAGAGGGGCGGCACCGGCATCTGCACGTGCGTCCGGAGCTGGCGGCTCAGGGGGTCCAGCGCGTTGCCGGCCCTTCCGAGGTGCAGATGGAGGCGGATCAGGTCCATGCCCGGCTCCGGCCCCGCCTGGAAGGCCACCCGCAGGGCGAGTTCGCCCGTATCGGGGTCGAAGCCGTCCAGGATCAGGAAGCGAAGGTGGGCCCGCATGACCTGAGGTTAACAAGATGGCGGGACCGGCGGAGGTTGACCACAGCCTCCGGAGGCCCGATGATGCCATATCTGCCGGATTGGGGGACTCTATGCGCAGGCAACTGCTTTCACTCGCGGCGCTCGCCGCCATGACCGCCCTCCCGGCCTCCGCCGGCGAGGTCGGCGTGCTGCTGGACAAGCAGGTGGGCAAGGCCCAGGCCGCTTCCTTCGGCACGGGCCAGAAGTACGATGCCGTGAGCCCCACGGGCTTCGCCATCCGCGGCGGCTTCGACGTCGTGGACTTGAAGGTGGCCGCCCTCCAACTGAACGCCACCTGGCACAACAAGACCACCGGCGACCTCACCTACGGCGGCACCAAGTATGGCGAGCTGGAGAACCAGTACTGGGCCGTGGGCGCCATGGTGAACTGGAAGCTCCTGGTGAACGTGGGCGCCGGCGTGGAATACCGCTCCGAGAGCCTCACCTTCCGCCCCACCGCGGGCGCCAGCACGGACAGCACCCTGGGCCGCCCCTGGGCCCGCGTGAACGTCGGCTTCAGCATCCCGACCCCCCTCGTGAGCCCCTTCTTCACCCTCGAAGTGGCCGCGCCCCTCACCAAGAAGGACACCACGGCCACCTACAAGGATCTGAGCGAGGCCCTCGCTCCGCAGGTGCAGATCGGCATCTACGGCGGCATCCGCTTCTAGCGGTCGGTCCCCGTGACGAAAAAGGGGCGCCTCCGGCGCTCCTTTTTCGTATGATGAGTCCACTTACACCGAGGAACGATGGAACTCAGAGTCCTGGGCTGCAGCGGCGGAGAAGTCGAGGGCGAGCGCCTCACGGGCCTGCTCGTCAACGGCTGCGTGGCCATCGATGCCGGCTCGCTGACGGCGGCTCTCACGGTCGCTGAGCAGGTGGCCATCCAGCATGTGTTCCTCAGCCACTCGCACCTGGACCACATCTGCACCCTGCCCTTCTTCACCAAGAACATCTTCGGGCACACCCACGAGGCCGTGGAGATCCATGCCCTGCCCGAGACCCTCGACGTGCTCCGGCGCCACCTCTTCAACGACGAGCTGTGGCCCGACTTCAGCGTGATCCCCAGCCCCAACGATCCCACCATCCGCTACACGGAGATCGAACCCGAGCACACCTACCGCGTCTGCGGCCTCGCCATCACGCCCATCCGCGTGAACCACCTGGTTCCCTGCGTCGGCTACAAGGTCGACGACGGGAAGGACGCCTTCATCTTCACCAGCGACACCGCGGGAACGGATCGCATCTGGGCGGAAGCCAACGCCACGCCCAACCTGCGCCTGGTCATCACGGAAGCCAGCTTCCCCAACGAACAGGCCGGGCTCGCCGAGGCCTCCAAGCACCTGACCCCCGCCATGCTCGGAACCGAGCTCCGGAAGCTCACCCGGGACGTGCCCGTGAGGATCTACCACCTCACCCCCGGTGACAAGGCCACCATGCTGCCCCAGATCCAGGCCCTGGGCGACCGCCGGGTCAGCCTGCTGGCCCAGGACGAACGGCTGGTCTGGTAGGGGACGGTCAGGCCTCCGGAAAGGCCGCCCGGATCGCGGCCAGGGCTTCCCCATAGGCGGCGGGGAACGCCTCCAGGAGGTGGCGCGCGGCTTCCCACTCGCCGGCGCGGAGGTGCTCCTCCATCCGGTGGCCCAGGTCGGCGAAGCGCTGGAGCCCCATGGTCCCCAGGGCCCCCTTCAGCTGGTGGGCCTCCGGTATCGCGGCGTCGCCGTCCTCGCGCTCCAGTGCCTGCCGCAGGGCGGCCATCCGCGCGGGGACATCCGCCTCCAGCAGGCCGATCAGCTCCGTCACCAAGCCCGGTTCCGCCCCCATCTCCAGGAGGGCGTGGAGAGGACGTGGGTCGAGGATGGGCAGAAGATCCGGCAAGGCGGCTCCGACAGGAAGACTTCACCCGCCCTCATCGGCCCCGGGCAGCGGGTCCATGAGAACGGGTGAAGACGTCGGCGGGAGAGCAGCCGATCAGAATCCGTGGCCGGCCGGGTGGCCCGCGGCCTGGAGGCGGATGAGGCTGGCGTCGAGGGCGGCCTGGGCGGAGGCCAGGTCATGCTCGGTCTGGGCCTCCTTGAGGAGCTTCAGTGCGTGCTGGCGGTCCGCCTCGACGCGCTCCAGATCGATCATGTCCACCGTCTCGCTTTCGCGGGCCAGGATCGTGACGCGATCGGGGCCGACTTCCGCGAAGCCCCCGAACACCGTCAGCCAGTGCTTCTGGCCATCCTGCACGTAGTAGAGCAGGCCGTCGCCCACAGCGGTCATCAGGGGCGTGTGGCCCGGCAGGATGCCGTAGTAGCCGCGGGTGGCCGTGGGGAACTGAACCTCCGCCACGTCGGCCGAAAAGACGGGACGTTCCGGGGTCACGACTTCAAGCTTGATGGATTGGGACATGATTGCCTCTCGGGATCCGTGGCCATCTTCTCGGAATCCGCTTCGCGGATTGCCGAGACATCAAAGGTGGATGCCTCGGCGTACCGTTCCATGACTTTTCAACCTGGCTGGGTGGTTAAACCGCCGCCAATTTCTCAGCCTTCTCGACGGCTTCCTCGATGGTGCCGACGAGGTAGAAGGCCTGCTCGGGCAGGTGGTCCCACTTGCCGTCGCAGATCTCGCTGAAGCCCTTGATGCTGTCCTCGAGCTTCACGTACTTGCCCTGCATGCCCGTGAACTGTTCGGCCACGTGGAAGGGCTGGCTGAGGAAGCGCTGGATCTTGCGGGCGCGGGCCACGACGAGCTTGTCGTCATCGGAGAGTTCGTCCATGCCCAGGATGGCGATGATGTCCTGCAGCTCCTTGTACTTCTGCAGGATCGCCTTCACGCGCATGGCGGTGTTGTAGTGGGCCTCGCCCAGGATGCGGGGATCCAGCAGGCGGCTGGTGGAAGCCAGGGGATCCACGGCGGGGTAGATGCCCAGGGCCGCGATCTCGCGGCTCAGGTTCGTGGTGGCGTCCAGGTGGGCGAAGGTGGTGGCGGGCGCGGGATCCGTGTAGTCGTCCGCGGGCACGTACACGGCCTGCACGGAGGTGATGGAGCCCTTCTTCGTGGAGGTGATGCGCTCCTGGAGCTCGCCCATCTCCGTGGCCAGCGTGGGCTGGTAGCCCACGGCGGAGGGCATGCGGCCCAGCAGCGCGGACACTTCGGCGCCGGCCTGGGTGAAGCGGAAGATGTTGTCCACGAAGAGCAGCACGTCCTTGCCTTCCACGTCCCGGAAGTACTCGGCGACGGTGAGGCCGGTCAGCGCCACGCGGGCACGGGCTCCGGGGGGTTCGGTCATCTGGCCGTAGATGAGCGCCACCTTGCTCTTCGAGATGTCGTCCTTGTTGATGACGCCGGAATCCATCATCTCGTGCCAGAGATCGTTGCCCTCGCGGGTGCGCTCGCCCACGCCGGCGAACACGGAGTAGCCGCCGTGGCCCTTGGCGATGTTGTTGATGAGCTCCATGATGAGCACGGTCTTGCCCACGCCGGCGCCGCCGAAGAGGCCCGTCTTGCCGCCCTTCGCGTAGGGTTCCAGCAGGTCGATGACCTTGATGCCCGTCTCGAACATCTCGGAGGAGGTGTTCAGGTCTTCGTACTTGGGGGCTTCGCGGTGGATGGGCAGGGTCATCTTGTGGCCGATGGGGCCGCGCTCGTCCACGGGGTCGCCCACCACGTTGATGATGCGGCCCAGGGTCTCAGGACCCACGGGCACGTTGATGGCCTTGCCGGTGTCGGTCACGATCTGGCCGCGGATCATGCCTTCCGTGGGCTGCATGGAGACGCAGCGTACGCGGTTCTCGCCGAGGTGCTGCTGCACCTCCAGCGTCACCGTGACGCCGGCGATCTCGGTGTGCAGGGCGTTCATGATCTCGGGCAGGTGGGCGTCGAACTCGACGTCCACGGCGGGACCGACGATGGCGATCACGCGGCCTTGAAGGTTGGTTGACATGGGGACCTCGAAAAAGAAGTAACCGCGAATGACGCTAATGGGTGCGAAGAGAAACGTGAAAACAAGGCGGGTGATTCAAGGAGCCGTTCCATTCGCGAACATTCGCGAAATTCGCGGTTTCAAGCATTTGCTCCGGACACGATCTCGATGATCTGGTTGGTGATGCTGGCCTGGCGGATCTTGTTCATGGTCAGCGTCAGCTTGGCGATCATCTCGCCGGCGTTGTTGCTGGCCTTGTCCATGGCCGCCATGCGGGCGCCGTGCTCGGAGGCGCTGCTCTCCAGGAGGTTGCGCAGCAGCTCGGTCTCCACGAAGCGGGGCAGCAGCGTCTCGAGGACCGCGTTGGGATCAGGCTCGAGGAGGTGGGGCACCTCGGCGGCCTCGCGGCTCTCGGTGCGCCGGTCCAGCTCCATGGGGAAGACTTTGAAGACCGTGGGCGTCTGCGCCACGGGGCTGTTGAAGTAGTTGTAGATGACGTAGAGCGCGTCGATCTCCCCGGCGTGATACTGGGTGGCGGCGCCTTCGGAGATCTCCGTCACCACCCGCTGGAAGCCCGCGAGGGGGATGTTCAGGTATTCCCCGGTGGCGGTCAGCTTGCGCTTGCGCGCCCACTCGGCCGCGCGCTTGCCGACCACGTCCAGATGCACGATCTCGGCCTGGGTTTCCGTGGCGAAGGCGGTGGCGGCCTTGAGCACGTTGGCGTTGAAGCCGCCGCAGAGGCCCTTGTCCGAAGCCACGAGGACCACGCGGATGCGCTTCTCCTCGCGGGGGGCCAGGAAGGCCTGGGCGGCGGGGCCCGGCTGGATCTCGGAATCACCCTTGATGCGGCCCACGACGCGATGGACGACGTCCATCATCTTCCCGGCGTAGGGGCGCAGGGCCACGAGGCGTTCCTGGGACTTCCGCAGCTTCACGGCGGAAATCATCTTCATGGCCTTGGTGACCTGTTGGGTGTTCTTCACCGACCGGATGCGGCGGCGAATGTCCTGGAGACCGGCCATCGGACTAGGCTCCCGCGGCCTGGTTCAGGGAGGCCAGGAAGGTCTCCTTGAAGGTCGCCACCTGGGTCTTGAGCTGGCCCTTGGCGTCGTCGCTCAGCACCTTGGTGTCGCGGATGCCACGGAGCAGCTCCGGGGCGTTCACGTCGAGGTAGGCCATGAACTCGCTCTCGAACCGGCGCACCTGGGGCACCGGCAGGTCGTCCACGTAGCCGTTGGTGGCGGCCCAGATGCTGACGACCTGCTTCTCCACGGACATGGGCTGGTACTGGCCCTGCTTCAGGATCTCGACGAGCCGCTGGCCGCGGTTGAGCTGGGCCAGGGTGGCCTTGTCCAGGTCGGAGCCGAACTGGGCGAAGGCCGCCAGCTCGCGGTACTGGGCCAGATCGAGCTTGATGGTGCCGGCCACGGACTTCATGGCCTTAACCTGGGCGGAACCGCCCACGCGGCTCACGGAGATGCCCACGTTCACGGCCGGGCGGACGCCCGCGTTGAAGAGGTCGCTCTCGAGGAAGATCTGGCCGTCGGTGATGGAGATGACGTTGGTGGGGATGTAGGCGGACACGTCACCGGCCTGGGTCTCGATGACCGGCAGGGCGGTCAGGGAGCCGGCGCCGCGCTCGTCGCTGAGCTTGCAGGCGCGCTCCAGCAGGCGGGAGTGGAGGTAGAACACGTCGCCGGGGTAGGCCTCACGTCCGGGAGGGCGGCGCACCAGCAGGGAGATTTCGCGGTAGGCGGCGGCCTGCTTGGAGAGGTCGTCGTAGATGCAGAGCACGTGGCCGCCGGGGTTGTCCTTGCCGGCCGGCTTGCCGTCCTTGCCGTGCCACATGAAGTACTCGCCCAGGGCCGCGCCGGTCATGGGGGCCAGGAAGAGCAGTGGGGCGGCCTCGGAAGCGGAGGCGGCCACCACGATGGTGTGCTTCATGGCGTCGTACTCTTCCAGGGTCTTCACCACCTGGGCGATGGTGGAGCGCTTCTGGCCGATGGCGACGTAGATGCAGGTCACGCCGGTGTCGCGCTGGTTGATGATCGTGTCCACAGCCACGGCAGTCTTGCCGGTCTGGCGGTCGCCGATGATCAACTCGCGCTGGCCGCGGCCGATGGGGATCAGGCTGTCGATGGCCTTGAGGCCCGTCTGCATGGGCTCGTGCACGCTCTTGCGGTCCACGATGCCAGGGGCGATCCGCTCGATGGGGTTGGTGGAGGCCGCCTGGATGGGGCCCTTGCCATCGATGGGGTTGCCCAGGGCGTCGATGACTCGGCCCACGAAAGCGGGGCCCACGGGCACGGACATGATCTTGCCGGTGCGCTTGACCGTGTCGCCTTCCTTGATGGCGGCCGCATCGCCCAGCAGGATGATGCCGACGTTGTCCTCCTCCAGGTTGAAGGCGAGGCCCATCACGCCGTGGGGCAGCTCCAGCAGCTCGCCGGCCATGGCCTTCTCGAGGCCGTAGGCGCGGGCGATGCCGTCACCGACGCTGATGACGGTGCCGACCTCGGCCACGTCCACCTGGGCGTCAAAACCCTCGATCTGGCTGCGGATGATGCGGGAGATCTCTTCCGCGCGGATGTCCATGAAGTCCTCCAAAACCTGCGAGTGAAAGCGAAGGGGGTGATGCCGGAGCGGTCTAGGCCGAGAGAAGCTGCGTCTTGAGCTGGCGGAGCTGGCCCTGGAGCGAGGCATCCAGGACCGTGGAGCCCACCTGGACCTTCAGTCCGCCGAGAAGGGCGGAATCCTGCTGCCAGGAGAGGCGGATGGTCTTGCCCGTGCGGGCGGCCAGCGACGCGACGAGGGCCTTGGACTGGGCCTCGCTCAGGGCTTGGGCGCTGGACACCCGGGCCTCCACGATGCCGGCCCGCTCGTCCACCAGCTCCGCGAAGGTGCGGTGGATGTCGGGAAGCAGGTTCAGGCGGCCGGCCTCGGTCACCACCCGGAAGAAGTGGCGGAGGGTCTGGCTCACCTTGGCGCTGGCGAGAATGGCCTCGAAGACCTCGGCCTTCCTGGTGGGCAGCACCAGGGGCGACGCCACCAGGCGGGTGAGGTCGGCATTGGCGGCCACGGTGGCGGCCACGGTGTCCAGCTCCTGCTGGAGCTGGGGCACGTTGCCCTGCTTGTCGCCGATCTGGAGGAGGGCCTTGGCGTAGCGCCGGGCGGTCAGGCGGTTGCTCACTGGATACCCCCGGTTTGCTGGGCGGTCTGCTGGCCGATCTGCTGGATGGCGCGGTCGATGGCCTTGGCGGCGTCAGGGCCCGCCAGCTTGGCCTCCAGGCGCTTGGCAGCGCCTTCGACGGCCAGCTCGGCCACGAGAGCCCGCAGTTCCTGCTCGGCCTGCCGCTTCTGGAAGCCGATCTCTGCCTGGGCCTGGGCCAGGATCTGGCCGGCCTCGGCTTTCGCGGCCTCCAGCACGCGCTGCTTCTCGGCCTCGGCGTCGGTCTCGGCCTTGGCCAGGATGCCCGCCAGCTCACCTTCGAGCCCAGCCATCTTGGCCTCCATCTCCTTCATCTGGGCCTCGCTCTCGGCCTTGTCCTTCTCCGCCTGGGCGAGCATCGTTTCCAGCTCCTCCTTGCGGGACTTGAACATGGCGGACAGGGCGCCCTTCAGCAGGAAGAAGAGGGCCGCGGCGTAGATGGCGAAGTTCAGCAGCTGGACGAGGAAGGCGCCCAGGTTGCCGTACGCCTTGCCGAAGAGCTTCATGGCCGGGCCGTGGTGGGCGCCGCCATGCGCTTCCTGACCGGCCGTTTCGTGACCGGCGGCCGCCTCGCCATGGGCTTCGGGCGCATGGCCTTCCGCGGGCTGGGCCTCATGCGCCGCAGGCTGGGCGCCGTGGCCGGCCGCAGGCGCCTCGTGCGCCTCAGCGGCGGGGGCTGTGTGGGAGTCTTGGGCCTGGGCCGACAGCCCGAGGGGGCTGAGCACCAGGGCGGCGGCGAGGGAGAGTCGGGTCAGGGTATTCATGCTCGGGGTCTTCATGCTCAGGCCTGCTTCAGGAGGGTCTGGGCCATGGTCTCGGACAGGGCGTCCACCTGGGCCAGCAGGTTCTGCTTGGCTTCGGCCTGCTGCGCCTTCAGGGAAGCCACGGCGGCCTGACGCTCGGCCAGGGCCTTGGCCCGGGCCTCGTCAAGCAGCTGCTGCTTGTCCTTGCCGGCGGCATCCGCCAGGGCCTTGCGCCGCTCGAAGGCCTGCGCGCGGAGATCCTTCAGGCGGCCCTGATAATCCTTCTGACGGGCCTCCAGCTGCGCCGCGGCCTCGGCCTTGGCGTCTCCGCCGGCGCTCAGGTCCCGCTCCCGGTCGTCCATGACCTGGGTGATGGGCTTGAAGAACACCACCTTGAGGTAGATGTAGAGCACCACGAGCAGGACGATCACGAACAGGATGGCCGGCAGGTCCGGGCGCATGGGATCCGGCATCTGGGCCAGGATGCGCGCGACGGGGCCGTCCCCTTCCGGTGATCGGAGCGTCAGATTCGCCAGTTCCAGCAGCGCCACAGGCCACCCTCCAGAAACGTCCCAAGGCCACGGCCGAAGGGATCGGCCAGGGTCACACCGACACCAGCGAAAGGTCCCCGGGAACCCCTGGCACGGAAGTCTGAAAACCTTACCAGATCTGGAGGAAACCCTCAACGCAGACCTTTGGCCTTGACCCTTCCTGCATCCTGTGTGAGCATCATGGTTCGGCGATTCGGGCGATTAGCTCAGTCGGTAGAGCAGCTGCCTTACACGCAGCATGTCGGCGGTTCGAGCCCGTCATCGCCCACCAGATCCATCTGGTGAAAAAGCAAGGGGTTGTAGCTCAGTCGGTTAGAGTGCCGGCCTGTCACGCCGGAGGTCGCGGGTTCGAGCCCCGTCAGCCCCGCCAAAAAGCGCCCAGTCGGGCGCTTTTTCGCGTTTGGGGCTGATGGGGCTCGGACCCGCGAGTGCGGAGACGGCAGCGTCAGCGGAGGCCCTCCAGTGGAGGGCCGGAGTAGCTGCCGGCTACGCGGCGGATCCTAGCCCGAAGGGCGACGGAGCCGCGTTCGAGCCCCGCGACTACGTGGGTCGAAACGAGAGGAGGGGAACGGCGGGGCTGATGGGGCTCGGACCCGCGAGTGCGGAGACGGCAGCGTCAGCGGAGGCTCTCCAGTGGAGGGCCGGAGTAGCTGCCGGCTACGCGGCGGATCCTAGCCCGAAGGGCGACGGAGCCGCGTTCGAGCCCCGCGACTAGGTGGGTCGAAACGAGAGGAGGAGAACGGCGGGGCCGATGGGGCTCGGACCCGCCCCGGCCGCGCATGCGCGGCCAGGATCCAGCGTCGAGTGGACTTGCGGAGACAGGGCTTGATGCCCTGTCAGAGCAAGGCCGGGGGACGCAAGCCCGAAGGGCGCCGCGGACCCGCTG
Organism: Geothrix sp. SG200; assembly: GCF_022808935.1. Lineage (GTDB taxonomy): Bacteria > Acidobacteriota > Holophagae > Holophagales > Holophagaceae > Geothrix > Geothrix alkalitolerans. The sequence continues at coordinate 105,902 of NZ_JAKZFR010000001.1, read as the reverse complement.
ACTCGGGCTCCGCCCTCGCCCTTCGGGCGGCCATGACCTCCGGTCATGCCGTCCTATTCTCCTTCCGCTGCGCTTCAGTCGAATGGTCGAGCCCCGCGACTTCATGGGTCGGTGCGGAAGGGGGAGAACGGCCAACCCGATGGGCCCTCTACCGCATCTCGCTCTTGAACGCCGCGATCTCCCTCCGCAGGATCGTGGCCCGGTTCTTGGCTTCGGTCGACTTCAGCTGGGGCGTCAGGTCCGCCAGTTCCTGGTCGAGGCGATCCAAGGTCGCCAGCGGAGCCTCGATCTGGCTGGACGCATCCACCCCCAGGGCCTGGGTCCGGCCGGCCGTCTGCCACTGCTCCCGCGCCCGCTGGAACTCCTCGCCCAGGGCGATGACCTGCTGTTCCTCCTGGGAGAGGGCCACCCAGGGAAGGCGGCCCGTCATGACGTAGTAGACTCCGGTGAACAGCCCCGCCACGACCAGGAAGACCGCAAGAATCCTCTTCATGAACGCACCTCGTCGGATTTATCCACTCCAGCTTACGGCGGAAGTGACGACGCGTCCTCATTCCTGCGCTGTCTTTTCCGGCCCAGGCCGATAGACTGGAGGGCTTGGAACAGATATGAAACTGCCTCTCGTCGCCCTCTGCGGACGTCCCAACGTGGGCAAGTCCACCCTCTTCAACCGGCTCACCCGCAGCCGGGCAGCCCTGGTCCACGACCTGCCGGGCATGACCAGGGACCGCAGCTATGGTCGCGTCACCTGCCTCGATGACGAGGGGATGGCCGAGGAGGTCTTCGAGCTGGTGGACACCGGCGGTCTGGATTTCGAAGGCGATGATGTCATCACCCAGGGCATCACCCGCATGGCCGAAGCGGCCCTGGGCGAGGCCCACGTGGCCATCCTTCTGGTGGACGGGCACGATGGCCTCACGGCCGGCGACGAGGAGATCGCGGGTCGCCTCCGCCGCCAAGGCAAGCCCATCCTCCTGGTCATCAACAAGCTGGACGGCATGAAGGGCGGGGCTCCCGACGCCGGCTTCTACGGCCTGGGCTTCGACGCGGTGCTCTCCATCTCTGCGGCCCACGGGTCCGGCGTGCCCGAGCTGCTTGAGGCCATCCGCGCCCGCCTGCCCTTCCACCGCACCCCCGAGGAAGCGGCCATCCACAACCTCTCGGACGAGCTGCGCTTCGCCCTCATCGGCCGCCCCAACGTGGGCAAGTCCTCCCTCACGAACCGGCTGCTGGGCTATGAGCGCAGCCTGGTGAGCGACGTGGCTGGCACCACGCGGGACACGGTGGACACGGTCTTCCACGTGAAGGGGAAGGTCTACCGGATGATCGACACGGCCGGAATCCGCAAGAAGGGCAAGACCCACGAGGGCGCCGAGAAGCTCAGCATCCTCAAGGCCAAGCAGGCCATGGCCCGGGCTGATGTCAGCCTCCTGCTGCTGGACGCCGTCGAAGGCGCCACCCACCAGGACGCCGTCATCGCCGGCTACGCGCAGGAGGCCGGCGCCGCCGTCATCCTCGTGGTGAACAAGTGGGACCTGGTGGAGAAGGACACGCACACCATCTACGGCGCCGAGGAGGACCTCCGCCGCAGCCTCGGCTTCCTGCACCACGCGCCCATGATCTTCCTCTCCGCCTTGACTGGACAGCGAGTGTCCAAACTCTTCGGCATGATCGACGAGCTGGCCGAAGCCCACGCACGGCGCATCCCCACGGGCGAACTGAACCGCTTCCTGCGCGAATCCGTGGCGGCCATGAGCCCCCACGCGGTGGACGGCAAGCTTCCCAAGCTCTACTTCATGACCCAGGTGGGCGTGCGACCTCCCAGCTTCGTGGTGAAGGCCAACACGGACCGGGGCCTGCACTTCAGCTACGTGCGCTACCTGGAGAACCGCCTGCGCGAGCAGTTCGGCCTGGCGGGCGTGCCCCTCCGCCTCAGCGTCCAGAAGAAGCAGAAGGGCGAGGGCGAGGAGGCCGAGATGGCTCCCGTGCGCCGCATCCTCGATCCCGGCGAAGGCCTCAAGCCCTCCCGCAGCAACGAGTCCCTCCAGGCCCAGCGGGCGGACAGGGTGAAGGCCCGGCCCAGGCCCAAGAAGAAGGAAGGCCCCCGACCGGCGGCCAAGCAGGCCCCCCGCAAGGGCACCGGCCCGAAGCGGGTCCGCCAGAAATCCACCAAGCGGCCCTAAGCTCCGGATCCGCCCCCGGGGTTCCAGAAGGGCGAGATCCCTTCAGGCCTTTGATCAAAATGATCAAACCGGACCGATGGATTAATTATCAACCATTGGTATTAATAAGTTTGTATCGTATTTTTTTAAATAGAAATGATTCTCAAGAAAATTAACAAGCCTTAACTTGAGGGGTTGACGCGCGGTAGGGACTCTGGTTCCGACTTTCCGATCTTTCCCCCCCCACTGAGCCTCCGCCCTCGCTTGCGCGAAGCGGGCAGGCCCTCCCCCCCCCCAAGTCAAGGAGCCCCCATGGCGACCTCCACGGGCCGTATGGCCCTGTCCTTCCTCACCGCGGCCCTCGCCGCCGGTTCCCTGAGCGCCCGCCTCCCGCAGGACACCCTGCGCGCAGAGTCCGCGTCCCAGCACCTCCTGGCCTCCCGCGCCCAGCTCGGCCTGGACGGCGATCACGCGTTCCTCCTCCGCGACGCCCACTCCGACCAGCTCGGTCAGTCGCACGCCCACTTCCAGCAGACCTACAAGGGCGTGAAGGTGTGGGGCGGCGACGTCATCACCCACACCGCCAAGAACGGCACCGAGCTTCCCCTCACGAACGCCCTGCTCAAGGGCATCCAGCTGAACGTGACGCCCTCCCTCGACACGGCGGAAGCCCTGGCCGTCGTCCAGCGAGACCTGGCCCCCAAGGGTGCCTACGCCTATGCCCCCAGCGCCGAGCTGGTGGTCTATCCCGAAACGATCGAGGTCGCCCGCCACGGCCGGGCCGCCGCCGACCTGAACGCCGAGGACATGACCCGCCAGGTCGTCCGTTACACCCTGGCCTACCACGTCCACACCGAGCTCGAGAACGACCAGGACGGCATCAAGCACACCGACTACCTGGTGGACGCCCGTAACGGCGCCATCCTGAAGTCCTGGAACTCCCTCCACACCACCGCGGCCACCGGCACGGGCAACAGCCAGTACAACGGCACCGTCTCCCTGCCCACGAACTACACCGGCAGCACCTATGAGCTGCGCGACATGACCCGCGGCAGCGGCGGCTCCTTCGGCAACAACGTGGTCACCAACATGGCCCACGCCGCCACCACCTCCACCGCCACCGGCACGCTCTACACCGATGCGGACAACACCTGGGGCGATGGCGCGAACTACGTGGAAGGCTCCTCCACCACCGCCGCCAACGGCGAGACCGCGGCTGTGGACGCCATGTTCGGCATGATCAAGAGCTGGGACTTCTACAAGAACGTCTTCGGCCGCAATGGCATCGACGGCGCCGGCACCGCCACCTACAGCCGCGTCCACATCAGCAACAGCTACGACAACGCCTTCTGGTCTGACAGCTGCTTCTGCATGACCTACGGCGACGGCTCCAGTTTCACGACGCTGACTGCCCTGGACGTGGCCGGCCACGAGATGAGCCACGGCGTCTGCGCCCGCACCGCCAACCTCACCTACTCCGGCGAATCGGGCGGCCTGAACGAGTCGAACTCCGACATCTTCGGCACCATGATCGAGTTCTACGCCCGCGGCGGGTCGGGTTCCACCATCGGCAGCACCGGCGGCAACTGGACCATCGGCGAGCAGCTGGCCACCAACCCCCTGCGCTGGATGTACAAGCCCAGCCTCGATGGCTCCAGCCCCGACGCCTGGTCCTCCACCATCGGCAACCTGGACGTGCACTACTCCAGCGGCCCCATGAACCGCTGCTTCTACTTCCTGAGTCAGGGCGCCACCACCAGCGGCAACACCAGCACCACCTACCTGCCCAGCGGCATGACCGGCATCGGCAACGACAAGGCCGCGGCCATCTGGTTCCGCGCGCTGACGGTCTACATGACCTCCAGCACCAACTACGCCGGGGCTCGCACGGCCGCCATCAGCGCCGCCAAGGACCTCTACGGCGCCGGTGGCGTCGAGGAGCAGGCCGTGTGGAACGCCTTCCACGGCATCAACGTGGGATCGGCCTGGACCAGTGGCTCCTCCGACACCACCGCCCCCACCGTCTCCGCCTCTGAATCCGGCACCAGCGGCACCATCACCTTCTCCGCCACCGCCTCCGACAACGTGGGCGTCACCAAGGTGGAGTTCTACGTGGATGGCGCGCTGAAGGGCAGCGACACCACCAGCCCCTACAGCATGACGCTGGACAGCACCACGCTGACCAACGCCACCCACACGCTGACCGCCAAGGCCTATGACGCCGCCGGCAACGTGGGCACCAGCACCGGCGTGAGCTTCACGGTCTCCAACAGCACCTCCGGCACCGAACTGGTCCTGAACGGCGGCTTCGAGAGCGGCGCCACCAGCTGGACCCAGACCACCGGCGTCATCGGCACCTACACCGGCGAGCCCGCCCACGGCGGCTCCTACGATGCCTGGATGTGCGGCTACGGCTCCGCCCACACCGACTACATCTACCAGCAGATCGCCATCCCCAGCACCGCCACCGGCACCCTGACCTTCTGGCTCCACATCGACACGGCGGAGACCACCACCACCACCGCCTACGACACGATGAAGGTGCAGGTCCTCAACACCTCCGGCACCGTGCTGGCCACCCTGGCTACCTACTCCAACCTGAACAAGGGCACGGGCTACACCCAGAAGTCGCTGAGCCTCAGCGCCTACAAGGGCCAGACCATCCGCCTGCGCTTCTACTCTGTGGAGGACAGCAGCCTCCAGACCTCCTTCGTCGTCGACGATGTGAGCGTCAAGTAGTCGGAACGAACCACGGAAAGGGCCGCCTCCGGGCGGCCCTTTTTCATCCGCCCAGGCTCATCCTTCGAGCAGCACCTTCGCGTGCTCCAGCGCCTCCGGTCGGTCGGGATGGCCGGAGAGGAGGCGGGCCAGCTCCCGATTGCGGGTCTCGCCCGCCACCCAGCCCAGGGCACTCCGGGTGCGGCCGCCTTCGGTCTCCTTGTGCAGGCGTCCGTGCCGATCGGCGCGAGCCGCCACCTGGGCCAGGTGCGTCACCGCCAGCACCTGATGGGCCTTCCCGAGTTCCGCCACGGCCTTGCCCACAGCCAGGGCCGTCTCACCGCCGAGACCCGCATCCACCTCGTCCAGCACCAGGGTGAGGCCGTCCCTGACGCCCGCGCCGAGGGCGAGACCGGCCCCCACGAGCGACAGCATGAGGCGGCTCAGCTCGCCGCCGGAGGCGATCTTCGCCAGGGGGCGGAAACCCTCGCCGGGGTTCGGCTCGATCCAGATGGCCAGGGCCGAGAAGCCCTGGGCCGCCACGCGGACGGGCCGGCCGCTCTGCTGGACGGGGCTGCCGGATTCCTCCGCCAGGACGAGCCGCAGCTGGATCCGTGCCCCCTTCATGCCCAGGCGGCCCAGTCGCTTCTGGACTTCGGCTTCCAGCTTGGGAATGGCCTCGGACCGGCGACCATGCAGCACCTCGGCCAGCTGGCGGTAGGCCTCCGTGGCCTTCGTCAGGGCCTGTTCCAGCTCCTTCACGGAGACATCGCCAGCCAGCAGGGCCCGCTGTTCGTCCTTGAGCGCCTGCTGGCGCGCGGCCAAGTCCTCGGGCTCGCAGCGGTGGCGGCGGGCCAGACGCTCGTAGAGGGCGAGGCGGGCCTCCATGGCCTCGATGCGATCGGCGCCGGCCTGGGACCAGCGCAAAGCCTGGTCCTGGGAAAGGGCCAGGAGATCCTCCAGCTCCAGGACGGCGGATCGCAGGCGGTCCTGCTCGGCCACGGCGTCCGGCCAATGGGTCACGGCGCGCACCAGCGCCTTGTGGGCCAGCTCCACCTTGGGAATGCCGGCGTCAAGGGCCTCGGCGGCTTCCCGGAAGGCCTGCTCCAGGTGAACGGCATGGCGCAGGGGCTCGCGGTCGGCCTTGAGCTGGGCCCACTCGCCGGGCTTCGGCGCCAGCTTCTCCAGATCCGCCAGGGCCTCCGCGAGCTGCTCCAGGCGCTGCTCGCGTTCGGCCTCGCTGCGCCGGCGGGCCTTCAGCGCGGCCTCGGCCTCCCGCACGGCGGCAGCTTGGGGTTCCAGGGCGGGCTCGATTCCCAGCACCTCGTCGATGAGCGTCAGATGGCGGTCTTCGCCCAGCAACGACTGGTGGTCGTGCTGGCTGGTGAGGCGCATCCAGAGGCGGCCCGCCTCCCGCAGGTCCGCCAGGGCGCAGCTGGCGCCGTTGATCCAGGCCCGGCTGCGGCCCGCCCCCACCTCGCGGCGCAACACCACCGGCTGTTCCTCCGGCAAGCCACGCTCGACCAGGAAGGCCCGCCAGGCCTCGAAGCGGCCCTCCACCACGGCCTCCACCGTGGCCCGGTCCGCGCCGTGCCGCACCAGCTCCCCGTCGCCCCGGGCGCCCACCAGCAGCGACAGCGCATCCACCAGCAGGGACTTGCCCGCTCCCGTCTCGCCCGTGAGCACCGTGAAGCCCGGCCCCCAGTCGAGGGACAGGTCTTCGACCAGGGCCAGGTTCTGGATGCGAAGAGATGAGAGCATCGGATCAGTCTACCGGGGCGGCGGAAGGCATGAAGTCCGCCCGATGTACCTCGGTTCCGCCCTCCAGGCTCCGCCCGCCCCCCGGATCGGGCAAGTTGTGATCAACAAGGATAATTTTGGAAGAGCCTCTTGGGTTACTCTGACGCTTTGTTTACCCGGAGGTCGTAATGATGGGCAGGCAGATGCGCCTACAGCCGATCCTGGCCATGGGCCTTGGCATTAGCCTCGCCGCGAGCCCTGGCCCCGAAGCCGGTGACCCCGGGTTCAAGTGGCTGGGTATCAGGGCCGGATCGCTCTTCTTCGATCCCCCGGAAAATGCAGGATCCCCCATCCTTCTGGGCCTCCAGGGGACCCTTGTCTTCAAGGGCGGGCGTCACGGCATCTCCCTCGACGGCTACCAGTACGAAACCAGGAGCTCGACCCTTCCAGGCGCGAAGCCCCGATACCAGGCCCTCTCGGCCAGCTTCCTGACGACCTTGTCCGAGGACCCGGCCATGGCGATGTGGCCCTACCTGGGACTGGGACTGGGAACCCTCCGATCCTCGGAGACCGACGCCCTCACCTACACCCAGACCACCACCCGCACCACGACAGTCCACGCTTCCCTGGGGTTCGTCCAGCATTCCGGGACCGCGCTGTTCTGGGGGATGGAAGGGCGAGCCATCTTCCGCCTCCCCTCCAGATCGCTCCAGGAGATCCAGGCCTCCCTCCTTCTGGGATACGCCTGGGGTGCCAGCTCCGCCGCCCCCCCATCCCCTCCTGCCGCATCCCGGGCCCCGCTCTCCACCGCTCCGGCCCTGCCGGCGTCTGTCTCCCAGGCGCCATCTCAGGGTCCGGCTTCTCCCGCGGTACCAGCCCGCCCCATGGTGACTGCGGCTTCGCCTGGCGGGACGGCCTCTGCTCCGGACGCGGCCCCCGGTTCCGTGCCCCGCGCCCCGGCCTTCCCCGCTCCAACCCTGCCAGGGCCCGAGTCCCAGGCGCCATCTCAGGGCCCAGTTTCTCCCGCGAAATCAGCCCGCCCCATGGTGGCCGTGGCTTCGGCTGGCGGGACGGCCTCTGCTCAGGGCGCCGCCCCCGTTTCCGCGCCCCGCGCCTCGGCCTCAGCCGCTCCGACCCTGCCAGGGCCCGCGTCCCAGGCGCCATACCAGGGCCCAGCTTCTCCCGCGGTACCAGCCCGCCCCATGGTGGCTGCGGCTTCGCCTGGCGGGATGGCCTCTGCTCAGGGCACCGCCCCCGTTACCATGCCCCGCGCCTCGGCCTCCGGCGCTCCGGCCCTGCCAGGGCCTGCGTCCCAGGCGCCATCTCGGGGCTCGGCTTCTCCCGCGGTACCAGCCCGCCCCATGGTGGCTGCGGCTTCGCCTGACGAGACAGCCTCTGCTCAGGGCGCCGCTCCCGTTTCCGCGCCCCGCGCCTCGGCCTTCCCCGCTCCAACCCTGCCAGGGCCCGAGTCCCAGGCGCCATCTCAGGGCCCGGATTCTCCCGCGGTACCAGCCCGCCCCATGGTGGCTGCGGCTTCGCCTGGCGGGATGGCCTCTGCTCAGGGTGCCGGCCCCGTTTCCGTGCCCCGCGCCCAGGAGACCGCCACCCCCAGGAAGGTTGATCCTTCGGATTCCAGCGCGGCTGATCGGCTCGCGGCGCTCCGGAGGGGCGACATCTCCCGGGCCCTGGACCTGAGCCGGGCCTACCTCGCGACCCTCCCGGCGCGCCAATGGACCCTTCGGCTCGAAGCGGCCCGGCTGACCGTCACCCTCAAGAATGCGGCCTGGGCTTACCCCGGCCTGCCCGACCTCTTCATCGCGCCCCTCCAGTTGCGAGACGGGAGGAGCCTCAACCAGCTCTTCCTGGGGGCCTACGCCTCCAAGGCGGAGGCGGAGCGGGCGCTCCGGGCCGTGCCCGCCTACTTCCTGAAAGATCACCTGCGCCCCTTCCCCATCCAGGTTGCCGATCTCCCGGCCCGAGCCTGCCCCATGACACGGCCCGCCCCCAAGCCCCGCCCGGCTTCGACGCCGGCGCCGAAGGGGATCCCGGTTCGCGACACGCCATCCTGCAGGCGCTGCCACTGAGAGGCCACGCCAGGACACCGCGATTGGGAACGCCCTGACGACCGGAAATGCCGCCCCGCCCGCGACACTGGGGCCAGCTCCGGGCCCCTGGTGCGGGCGAAGGCGAGCCTCGGCCGCTTCCCAGCGGAGGCGGCCTCCGGAACCCGCCTATTCGGCCCCGACCCGCCGCAGCGCCACGAACAGGTCCCTGCCCTCCAGCCACCCATCGATCTCGAAAGGGTAGGCATAGACGGAGCCGAGCCGCCGGTGCATGTGGCGGTGGACGGGAAGCCGCTCCCACTTCTCCCAGCGCTGGACGGTGGCCACGCTCACCTGCGCATAGGCGGCGATCTCCTTCCAGGAGCGCAGGCACACCTCCCCCATCCTGGCGCCGCCCGGGGTGTCGCCTGAAGGGGCCATGCCGCTCCTCCTCCCGACCGTGTCACCTACTGCCCTGAAACAGCTTGGATGCACGGGCAATCTGACAGAAAAAGACTTTTCTGTCGATGGAATTCACCCGTTATTTCATAACATATGGTTTCGATTTCAATGGCGCCCAGGCTGGTCACGTCCCGTCGGCCTACTCCGGAGGCGCGACGTTGGTGAGCACGCCGGAGACCTCGGGGTTGAAGTAGCCCAGTTCCTGGGTGCCGCCGGCCAGGGGGAACCAGACGAAGGTGCCGGTCAACAGGAGGGTTCCCGAGGCATTGGCGAAGCGGCCTGTGCCGGAGACGATCCGGTGGGAGCCCTGGTAGTTGCCAAACCCGAGCTGGCCCTTGGGGGAGGGGAAGCTGCCGTTCACCACGAAGGTGGTGAAGGTGTCCTTGTAGGTGCCGTCGGGCTGCAGGTTGAAGGCGAAGGTGTTGGTGCCGCCCTTGCCGTTCCCATTCAGCCCCTCAGGGCCGTGCCAGGTGACCTCGCCGTCCTGCCCGGAAAAGACGCCCACCAGCATCTCTTTGCCGTCCAGGGTGAGGAACATGGTGCCGCCCCAGGTGTCGTTCTCGTGGAGATGGACGACCGCCGGGAGCATGGCCTGACCCATCCCCCTCACCGCGGTGAAATCCTGGGCCTGGATCACCGGTGCGGCCGTCGCGGCGGCCAGCGCGATGGTGATGCTGCGCATGATCTGACTCATAGGGGCTCCTTTCCCGGCATGAGCGACCCATCACTCGTGAATGAGGGATGGCCCGACCAGGATTTGGAGGGTGGTTCCGGCCCTCAAGCGTCAAAGCGCCGCAAAACCGCTCAAAGCGCCTCACCCGCCGGGTCCCGCCTCCAGGCAGCTCTTCTCCCGCAGCACCCGGGCGCACCGGCCTCGGCCGGGAGCACGGGGCGCGACCCGGCGCGGAGCCCCCGCCGCCTCCGGGCATACTGGTTCCCGGAGGAACCCCATGCAGTACCGGAAGCCCTGCGGCAGTGTCCTGGAAGCCATCGGCAACACGCCGCTGGTGCGGCTGCGCCGCGTGGTGTCGGACCTTCCGGCGGAGGTCTTCGCCAAGCTCGAGTTCCTGAACCCCATGGGCAGCAGCAAGGACCGCATCGCCAAGCACATGATCGAGGCGGCGGAGCGGGATGGCCGGCTGAAGCCCGGCGACACCATCATCGAGAACTCCTCGGGCAACACGGCCATGGGCCTGGCCCTCATGGCCATCCAGAAGGGCTACAGGCTGAAGGTCGTGGTGCGCGACACCATCAGCCAGGAGAAGCTGAACCAGTTGCTGGCGCTCGGCGCCCAGGTGCACAAGGTGGACACCAGCCTGCCGCCGGAGCACCCGGACAGCTACAACAACATCACGCCGCGCCTGGCCCGGGAGACGCCGCACTGCTTCTTCCCCGACCAGCACGGCAACCGGGAGAACAACGCCGCCCACTACGCCGGCACGGGACCGGAGATCTGGGAACAGATGGAGGGCCGCATCGACGTCCTGGTGGCCGGCGCCGGCACCGGCGGCACGATCGGGGGCGTGGGCCGCTACCTGAAAGAGAAGGATCCGAAGATCAAGGTCGTGGCCGTGGACCCCGTGGGGTCCGTCTTCACGCCCCACTTCCGCGGCGAGAAGGAGCTGAAGGCCGGGCCCTACAAGATCGAGGGCCTGGGCGACGAGTTCCTCATCCCGACCATGGAGTTCGAGCTCATCGATGAGATGTTCCAGGTGACGGACCGCGACGCCTTCCACCACGCGCGGCGGCTGGTGAAGGAGGAGGGCGTCCTGGGCGGCGGCTCCAGCGGCGCCGCGCTGTGGGCCGTGCGGCAGGTGGCGGCCAAGCTGCCGCCCATGGACCGCCCGGCGCGAATCGTGACTGTGTTCCCCGACGGGGCGGGCCGCTACCTCAGCAGCATCTTCAACGACGCGTGGCTCGCGGAGAGGGGCCTGCTCGAGGCGGAGGGATGACCGCCTTCTCGGGCACCTACGTCGACGCCATCCGCCAGGCCCTCTTCGACGCCATGGAGGCCGATCCCCGCGTCTGCTGCCTGGGCGAGGACATCGGCACCTACGGCGGCGCCTTCCGGGCCACGGAGGGCCTGCTGGAGCGCTTCGGCGCGGACCGGGTGATCGACACGCCCATCTCCGAGCAGGCCATCGCCGGCGCCGCCATCGGCGCGGCCCTGATGGGTCAGCGGCCCGTGGCGGAGTTCCAGTTCATGGACTTCGCCCTGCTGGCGTCCGACCTCATGGTGAACTTCGCGGCCAAGGCCCACTGGCGCTGGGGCGCCACCGTGCCCGCCGTGTTCCGGGGACCCTCCGGCGCCGGCAATGGCGGCGGGCCCTTCCACAGCCAGAACCCCGAGGGCCACTTCCTCGGCAGCCCCGGCCTGAAGGTGGTGGCGCCGGGCACCGTGCGCGATGCCTACGCTCTGCTCCGCGCGGCCATCGACGACCCCGATCCCGTGCTGTTCTTCGAGCACAAGCACCTCTATCGCCGCCTCAAGGACGAATGGGACGAGGCTCCCACGGCCCGGCTCGGTGAAGCCGCCCTGCGGAAAGACGGCTCGAAGGCCTGCGTGATCACCTACGGCGCCGCCCAGCACGTGGCGCTGGAAGCCGTGGCGGAGCTGGACGTGGCCGTGCTGGACCTGCGCACCCTCTGGCCCCTGGATGACGAGGCCATCACCGCGCTCGCGAAGCGGACCCATCGCGTCCTGGTGCTCACCGAAGCCAGCCTCACCTACGGCCCCGGCGCCGAGCTGGCCGCCCGCATCGGCGAGACCTGCTTCGGCTGGCTGGACGCCCCGGTGCTGCGGGTGGGGGGCGCGGACACGCCGATCCCCGCCAGCCCCCCCCTGGAGGCCGCCCACCTGCCCGGGACGAAAGCCCTGCGATCCGCCCTGGACCGCCTCCTGGCCTGGTAGGTCCCCTCGGAGAGCCCTCCCCCCTGATCAAAGGCACTGCCTGTGATTTTCTGCTCGCGAACGGTAAATTCCCGCTCTAATGAAGCAGATGATTCGGCCTTTACCAGCCCTGAAGATGATTGGCCTCGCCCTTTCTCTGGGTCTCCCGGGGGGTGAAGCCCCCCTGTCGGCGGCCCCGGCGCCTCCCTCCCGCCTTCAGGCCAATCCTCCGCATCCGGTCACCCGCCCCTCCCAGCCCCTGATCCCGGCACGCGCCCACGACCGCCGGTTGGAGGTGGCGGATGGCGCCGGCGGATGGCATCCCTTCTATGTCAAGGGCGTGAACCTGGGCGCAGCCATTCCCGGCCGGCACCCCAGCGAGTTCCCGGACCGGGCCACCTACGACGGGTGGATCCGGGAGATGGCGGAGGCGGGCTTCAACACCATCCGCGTCTACACCATCCATCCGCCCGCGTTCTACGAGGCCCTGCGCGCCTACAACCTCGGCGCCCGGAAGCCCATGCGGCTCATCCACGGCGTCTGGACCGAGCTGCCCCCCCGCCACGACTTCCTGGATCCCGCCTGGCTCGCGGCCTGGCACCGGGAGATGCGGGACGTGGCCGGGGTGCTCCACGGCCAGGCCCGCATCCCCGCCCGCCCGGGCCACGCCAGCGGCACCTTTGGCGCGGACGTCAGCCCCTGGACCCTGGCCGTCATCCTGGGCCGCGAATGGGAGTCTTCGAGCGTGGTGGCCTTCAATCGCCAGCACTCGCGGACCTCGACCTGGACCGGCCGTTTCGTCACGGTGCGGGAGGGCCACGCCATGGAGCGGTTCCTCGCCCAGAGCCTGGATTACTTCCTCGCCGAGGAATGGGACCGGTTCCAGGCCCAGCGGCCCATCGCCTTCACCAACTGGCCCACCCTGGACCCTCTCTTCCACATCACGGAATCCACGGAGCAGGAGGAACGCGCCCTGCGGCAGAAGCTCGGCATGGCGGCGGAGGCCCCGAACCCGGAGCCCGACGACGAGGACGCCGCCAGCCTGGACATGGAGAAGTTCGAGGGCACGTCACAGCTCAGGGCCGGGCTCTTCGCCAGCTACCACGCCTACCCGTACTACCCCGACTTCATGAACCTGGATCCTGGCTACGCCCAGGCCCGGGATCACCTGGGCCCCAGCCATTACTCGGGCTACCTCGCCGACCTGGTGAGGCATCACGCCCGCCATCCGGTGCTCATCGCGGAATTCGGCGTGCCCTCCTCCCGCATCGTCGCCCACTGGCAGCCCCAGGGCCTGACCCACGGCGGCCAAGGCGAGCGCGAGCAGGGCGAGCAGGATGCCCGGCTCCAGCAGGACATCTACGACGCGGGCTGCGCCGGGGGCGTGCTCTTCGCCTGGATCGACGAGTGGTTCAAGAAGAACTGGCTCACCCTGCCCTTCGAGCGCCCCTTCGAGCGGAAGCCGCTCTGGTACAACGCCATGGACGCCGAGGAGAACTACGGCCTCATCGCCTACCGGCCCGGCGCCAAGGGGCCATCCATCCTGATCGACGGCAAGGCGGACGACTGGGCCCGGATTCCCGCATACCTCGAGGCCGACGGGCTCTCCCTGAAGGCCGTGGCGGACGAGGGCTGGCTCCACCTCGGCCTGTTCCTCCCGCGTCCCGCGGACTTCACGAAGGAAGCGATCCTCGTGGGCCTCGACACCGTGGACACCCGCCGGGGCGACCACCGGCTTCCCTGGGTGGCCAGCCCGCGCAGCGAGGCCGGCCTGGAGTTCGCGGTCCTCTTCCAGGGGCCGGACCACACGGGGGTGTTCGTGGATGCCCCCTACGCCGTCCCCGACTACCGGCCCCTGCCCCATCACCGTTATCAGAGCGTGGCCAACGAGGCGGGCCGCTTCCTCATGCCCACGGCCAAGAGCAACCACCCCCGAATCGGCCGCGATGGCACGCGGTTCCCGGGCCACACCACGGAGATCGGCTGGCTCCGCCAGGGAACCCAGGACCGCGCCGATCCCGCCTTCGACTCCCGCGCCGAATGGCAGGCGGGCCGGGCCCCCGACGGCCGGGGGTTCATCGAGGCGCGCATCCCCTGGACGCTGATCCAGGTCACGGATCCGAGTCAGCGGATGGTGCTGGACGATCCCGGGTGGAAAACCGGCGGCCCCCTGGAATCTTCCAAAACCCCAGGGTTCAGATTCGTGTTGGCGATCGTGGATGCCGACAAACCGCTCGGAGAAGGTCCCAGCACCCTCCGCCTCACCCTCCCCGCCGCCGTCCGCGGCGCCATCCCCGTGCCCCCGCTCTACACCTGGCGGGCCTGGAACCGGCCGACCTTTCATCGCTTCCGCAAGCTGTCCTTCTCGATCTATCAGAAAGCCCTGGCCGCCACCCCCGACGAACCGAGGTTGCCCCGATGATCCATCCCGCACCGCCCGCCATGCAGGAGCCCGCCCCGGCTCCGGATGCCGCCGCGCTCCTGAAGCAGGCCCGGGAGCTGCGCTCGCAGAAGCGGTTCCCCGAGGCCGTGGCGGTCTACACCCGAATGCTGGAGCTCTGGAAGGACCAGCCCGACGCCCTTCTCGAGCGAGCCCGGACCTTCAGCTGGATGAAGCGGTTCGACGAGGCCATCCGCGACCTGAAGCGGCACCGGGAGGTCCATCCGGAGCTGGCGGCGGAATCCGAGCCGGTGCTGGCCCGGGTCACCGCCTGGTCCGGACGCTTCGGCGAGGCCGTGGAGATCCTCCGGCCCCACGTGGCCAAGGGCGACCGCCAGGCCACCCTGGACACGGCCACCTACCTGAGCTGGGACGGGCGCATGGACCAGAGCCTGGCCATGGCGGACGCCTGGCTGCAGGCCCATCCCGCCGACACGGACTTCCACCTGCTCCGGGGCCGCGTGCTCGGCTGGCGCGGGCGGCACGGGCAGGCCCGCCGGGCCTACCAGGAGGCCCTCGCCCGGACGCCGGGCAACCGCCAGGCGATCCTGGGGCTGGCCCAGCTGGACCTCTGGGCCGGCGATCCCGAAGCGGCCGAGCGGCGTCTGGGCGGCCTCGGATCCGAGGATGTCCAGAGCTCCGAAGCGGAGCTCATCCGGGCGCAGATCGACCAGCGAATGGGCCGTCTCCGCCGGGCGCGGACTCGCGCCGAGGCCCTGGCGGACCAGCCGGACACGCGCGAGGACGCCCAGGCCCGCCTCCGCGGCCTGGCCGACGCCCAGGGCCCCTGGATCGAGCTCTCCCAGACCCGCACGGACTCCAACGAGGGTCTGCGCGCCCAGGCCCGGCGGGTGGACGCGGCGGTGCCGTTCTTCGACGGGAGCCTCCGGGCCGGCGCGAGCTTCGACCTGCTGGACCAGAGCGGCCAGGCGGAGCGCAAGCCGCAAGAATGGTCGCTGGGCCTCAGCCATCCCCTGGGCTCGCGGGTCACGGCCTCGGCCCAGGTGGGCCGGGTGGATGACGTGGGCGGGGACGCTGCGGGCTTCCACAGCCTGGCCCTGGGTTGGCGCGCGGCGCCGGGCCTGAACCTGGTGCTGTCCCACACCTTCGCGCCGAACCTGGCCACCCCCCGGGCCCTGGACCTCCGCACGTTCACCCGGACCTGGGGGTTGGGCGGGACGTGGGTCTTCAACCAGACCCTTGACCATGCGGCCCTGTCCCTGGAGCGGGCCTTCCTCTCCCACGGCGCGGCCCGGACGGGCGTCCGGGCAGAGGCGGGGCATCGGTTCCCCATCGAGTGGGGGGAGTGGCGCGCGGGGCTCGCCACCCGGTTCATCGACCAGGACCAGAGCCTCCGCATCGGGTTCTTCAACCCCGAGCGCTACCGCTACTACGGCGCCACCGCCGGTGTCTCGGCGCGGCGCGAGGAGCGCTGGGAGGTGGCCCTCGACGGGTGGGGCGGAAGCCAGGTGGTGAACCAGACCGCCAGCCAGTTCACCTGGGGCTACGCCTTGGCGGGAACCTGGACGCCCGGGGGCTCCGCCGCCACCCTCTTCGCCTCCTGGAGCCAGAGCGTGGCGGGCCTGCCCATCGCCGATCCCACGGACCCCACCAGCTACCGCGACCACACCCTCCGGTTCGGGATCCGGATCCGAGGGAATCGATGGTTCTGGTAGAAAGGGGTAGACTTTTTCCGATGACCCGACGCTGGCCAGCCCAAACGACGATCCTGGTGGTCGAAGACGACCCTGCGACCGCGAAGATCATCCAGGTCCGCCTGGAGATGGAGGGGCTCAAGGTGCTCGTGGCCGCCAACGGCATGGACGCTCTCGAGATCCTCCACCGCGACCAGGTCGACATGATCACCACCGACCTCATGATGCCTGCCATGAACGGGTTCCGGCTGGTGCAGGAGGTGCGGGACCTCGCGCCGCCCAAGGGCCGCATCCCCATCCTGCTCCTCTCCAGCAACCACAGCGAGCAGGACATGGTGCGCTGCCTGGCGGCCGGCGCGGATGACTACATGGCGAAGCCGATCTCGGTCCAGGTGATGGTGGAGCGGCTGTGGCGGCTCTACGAACGCTCCCACCGCGTGGGGTGAGCCATCCTGTCCATGCCCTTTCCCCACGACCTGCTGCTGCCCCTCCTCCGCTGGGCGACATTCGGCCTCCTGGCACTGACCGGCGGGCTGGTGCTGGTGGGCACCGTCCTGCAGTACCGCAAGGACCGCCAGAATCGGCATCGCATCGCCTGCTACCAGGCCTGGGAGACCCAGCTCACGGATTACCTGTTCAAGAGGGGCTTCGAGCACGAATCCTTCGGGCCGGTCCCCTGGGCCGACCGGTGGCTGTTCCGGGACTTCCTCGCCCGCTACCAGTCCACCATCGCCGGGCAGGAATTCGAGCTGCTCCGGGAGCTCTACCTGAGCATGGGCCTCCACGCGTCCCTGCCCCAGCGGCTGAAGGACCGCGATCCCAACGTCCGGGCCCAGGCGGCCAAGGAAATCTCCGTCTTCCGCCTGGACGAACCGGCGGAGCACGCGCCGCCCCCGGTGACGGAGCGCCCCTGGCGGTGGAAGCCCGGCATCCGCATGGAGGGCTACCTGGAGCAGGTCCTGCCCCTGCTTGATGATCCGGTCCCCTTCGTGGCCCACACGGCGGCCCAGGCCCTGACCCACAGCCGGAGCCTGAGGTTCGCCGCGCCGGTGCTGGCCTGGGTCATGCGCGAAGAGCTCTACCAGCGGGAGCGGCTCCTCCGGGTGCTCGAAGGATTCGGGCCGGACCTGCTGCCCTGGATGAAGGAGAACCTGGAGTCGCCGAACCAGAACCCGGAGCCCTGGATCCTCTACGCCCTGCTGGTGGGCTCCCACCGCCACCGCGAGTCCCTCCCGCGCCTTCTGTGGCTGCTGGACGTGCCGAGCGTGGACCTCCGGGCCTCCGTCCTCAAGGCCCTCATCATCCTGGCGGACCCGGAGGTCTACCCGCGGGTGCTGAGCCTTGCCGCAAGCCCCGCCTGGGAGATCCGCGCCCAGGTGGCCCGGGCCCTGGGCGTGCTGGGCGGCCCCTCGGCCGTTCCCGACCTGCTCCCGCTGATGACCGATCCCGTCTACGAAGTCCGCCGCAACGCCGCCCAGAGCCTCGTGGACCTCGGCCACTCCGGCGTGTCCGCCCTGTCCTGGCTGGCGGAGGATCCCGGGTCCGACCGCTTCGCCCGCGACATGGCCCGGGAGCGGCTCGAGTGGGCCGATGAACGGGGGCACCTGTGACCTTCCGCGCCATCATCCTGGCCTTCGCCGAGTGGGGCATCCTCCTCTACTACCTGGCCATGCAGCTGACGAACCTGTCACTGATCCTGAGGGCCTTCTTCTCCATCCGCAGCTACCTGGATGCGGTGAGGATCGACCGTCTCGACACGGCCTTCGAGACCAGCCACTACAAGCCCATCACGCTGATCTGCCCGGTCTACAACGAGGAGGCCGGCGCGGTGCCCAGCGTCAACAGCCTCATCAGCCTGCGCTACCCCGAGTTCCAGGTGGTGGTGGTGAGCGACGGCAGCACGGACGCCACCCTGGAGCGCCTGGTCAAGGCCTTCAAGCTCCAGCCCAGCCAGAGGGTCGTGCGCCACCTGCTGCCCACCCAGGAAGTGCGCGGCATCTACGAGAGCGCCTACGTGCCCAACCTGGTGGTGGTGGACAAGGCCAATGGTGGCAAGGCGGACGCCCTGAACTGCGGCATCAACCTGGCCCGCTACCCGCTGGTCTGCTGCATGGACGGAGACAGCCTCCTGGAGAACGATGCCCTCCTCCGCATCGCCCGGCCCTTCATGGACCGTCCCGACATGGTGGCCTCCGGCGGCGTGGTGCGGCCCGTGAACGGCTGCAAGGTCACCCCCATGGGCATCCGCGGCATCTTCCTGCCCGGTTCCTGGCTAGCCCGCTTCCAGATCGTCGAGTACCTGCGGGCCTTCCTCTTCGCCCGCGTGGGCCTGGCCTCCCTGGACAGCATGTTCATCGTCAGCGGCGCCTTCGGCGTGTTCCGGAAGGACTTGGTGGTGGCCGCGGGGGGCTTCGAGACCGCCACCATCGGCGAGGACTTCGAGCTCGTCGTTCGTCTTCACCGCTGCCTGCGCGAGTGGAAGCGGCCCCACCACATCACCCTGGTCCCCGATCCCGTGTGCTGGACCGAGGTGCCCGAGGACTTCCGAGGCCTGGGCCGGCAGCGGAACCGCTGGCAGCGCGGCCTGCTGGAGACCCTCTGGCGGCACCGGGCGATGTGCTTCAACCCGAAGTACGGGCGCATCGGCTTCTTCTCCATGCCCTATTTCATCTTCTTCGAGGCCCTGGCCCCCATCGTCGAGGTGGGCGGCTACCTTCTCTTCGCCTGGTCTGTCTGGACCCACTCACTGAACACGCCATTCGCCATCCTCTTCATCTACGTGGCCCTGCTCCTGGGTGTGCTGAACTCCGTGGTGGCCGTGGTGCTCCAGGAGATCAGCGGGCACCGCTACCAGGGCCTCAAGGCCTGGGCCCTGCTCCTGTTCGCGGCCGTGGCCGAGAACTTCGGCTACCGGCAGCTGACACTGTGGTGGCGACTCCGGGGCACCTTCGACTGGATTCGAGGCAAGGACAGCTGGGGCCACCTGAAGCGCAAGGGCCTCACGGCCCATCCGGCCGGGGGAGGGGCCGCCCCGCCGCCCCAGGCTTGACGGACGGGTGTGGTCAGACCATCCTGGTTCCTCGATCTTTGGCAGTCCCCATGAGTGCCCCTGGCACTCCATAGCGCTATCCAGAAAGGTGGAGGGAAAGGCCCTGTGAAACCTTGGCAACCTGCGAACGCAAGGTGCCAATTCCTGCCCCCGGCGTATCCCGGGGGGAAGATACCGAACGACCCGGACTGACCCGAGACCCCCTGGATGCCGCTGAAGACTGCCCTGATCACCACCAGGCGCATCCATGACCCAACCCACCTTCCGGCAGGCCCTCGACGAGGGCGAGTGTTTCCTCTTCGACGGAAGCACCGCCTCGGCCCTGCATGACCGGGGCATCACGCTCCAGCGCAGCTTCGAGGAGTGCAACCTCAAGGCGCCGGACCTGCTGCTGGCCATCCACGGCGAGTTCCTCGCCGCGGGCTCCCAGGTGCTCACCACCAACACCTGGGGCGCCAACCGGCTGAAGCTTGCCGCCCGGGGCCTGGAGGGCCAGCTCGACGCCGTCAACCGCGAGGGCGTGGCCCTGGCGAAGCAGGCCATCGCCCAGCAGCAGGCCCGCGCCTGGGTGGCGGGCTGCATCGGCCCCCTGGGCGTCCGCATCGAGCCCTGGGGGCCCACCTCCTTCGAGGAGGCCCGAGCCTTCTTCCGCGAGCAGGCGGAGGCGCTCGTCGGGGCCGGTTCCGACCTGGTCGTGCTGGAGGGCTTCGAGGATCTCAACGAGATCCACCAGGCCATCCTCGCCGTCCAGGAGGTCGGCCGCCTGCCCCTCGCCGCCCTGATGACCACCAACGACGAGGGCCAGGCCCTCTTCGGCGCGGAACCGGAGTGGTTCATCAAGCAGCTCGACACCTGGGGCGCGGACCTGGTGGGCCTCATCGGCGGCAACGGCCCCGCACCGCACCTGCGGCTGCTGGAGCACCTGAAGGGCGTCACCACCCGGCCCATCGTCCTGCTGCCCAACCCAGGCCTGCCCCACATGGTGGATGGCCGCCTGATCTACGGGGCCAGCCCCGAGTACCTGGGCGGCTTCGCGGCCCGGGCCCTGGCCGGCGGCGCCCGCGCCGTGGGAGGCTGCAGCGGCACGACGGCCGCCCACATCCGCGCCATGCGGGGGGCTTTCCGCCAGGAGCGGGCCTTCGTCCAGGCCGGGGGGCGCTACGAACTCAAGCCCCACGAGCAGCCCCAGCCCGAGGTCCCCTTCGCCTTCCGGAGCCGCTTCAGCCTCAAGCTCGCCCAGGGCGAATTCACCCACACCGTGGAACTCGTGCCGCCCAAGGGCATGGAGTACGACAAGCTCCTGGCCAAGACCCGCCAGTGCCGGGCCCTGGGCGTGGACGCCATCAACGTGCCGGACGGCCCCCGGGCCATGGCCCGCATGTCCGCCCTGGCCACGGCCCTGATCATCGAGCAGCAGGTGGGCGTGGAGACCATCCTCCACTACGCCTGCCGGGACCGGAACCTGCTGGGCATGCAGAGCGACCTGCTGGGGGCCGCGGGCCTGGGGCTGCGCAACATCCTGGCCGTCACCGGCGACCCCCCGAAGCTGGGGCCTTATCCCCAGGCCACGGCGGTCTTCGACGTGGACGCCATCGGCCTCGTGAACATGCTCAAGCGCCTCAACACGGGCCTCGACCTCGGCGGCGCCAGCATCGGCAAGCCCACCTCCTTCAGCGTGGGCGTGGGCGCCAATCCCGTGGCCCCGGACCTGGAGCGGGAGAAGACCCGATTCCGCTACAAGGTCGAGGCTGGCGCCCAGTGGGCCATCACCCAGCCCGTCTTCGACCCGGACAGCCTCTTCCGCTTCCTGGACTTCGCCGAGGGCGTGGCCCCCGGCCTGCCCGTCATCGCCGGCATCTGGCCCTTCAAGAGCCTGCGCAACGCTGAGTTCATGGCCAACGAGGTGCCCGGCGTCCTCGTGCCGCCCGCCCTGCTCACCCGCATGGCCAGGTGGGCCACCGCCGACGACCAGGTCAAGGAGGGCCTGGCCATCGCCCAGGAGACCATCGAGGCCATCCGCCCCCGCATCCGCGGCCTCCAGCTCAGCGCCCCCTTCGGCCAGGTCGAGCTCGTCGCGCCGCTCCTGCCGAAACGGGAGGTTGCATGAGCGTGAAGGTCCATTTCCTGCTGGAAGATCTGCTGGTCGAAGCGCCGGAGGGGACGCCGTTGCAGGCGATCGCCGACGCCGCCGGGGCGGACATCACCTTCGGCTGCCGCACGGGCTCCTGCGGCACCTGCCGGGTGCGCGTGGCCGAAGGCCTGGGCCACTGCAGCGAGATGGGCGCGGAGGAGCGGGACTTCCTCCAGGGCCTGGACGCGCCGGCCGACCAGCGCCTCGCCTGCCAGGTGACCGTCCATGGCGACGTGGCCATCGACTACCTGGGGCTTTAGCCACGGATGAACACAGATGAACAAGGATCGAAAATCGCAAGGAGACTCCGCCCCATCTCAATCACCCACGGCTTCCATCTGAGTTCATCCGTGTTCACCCGTGGCGAATGAAAAAGGCTGTTGCATGACGACCCTCGACACGCTCCTCCGCGACAAGGTGCTGCTGCTGGACGGCGGCATGGGGACGCAGATCTTCGCCCGCACGCCCACGGTGGAGGACTACGGCGGCCCGGCGCTGGAGGGCTGCGTGGACCTGCTGACCGAGCGGCGGCCCCAGTGGATCCGCGAGATCCACGAAAGCTATCTCAACGCGGGCGCCGATGCGGTGGAGACCAATACCTTCGGCGCGAACCCGCTGGTGCTCGGCGAGTTCGGCCTGGCGGACAAGGCCTACGGCCTGAACGTGCAGGCGGCATCGTTGGCGAAGGAGGTGGCCCGCAGCTTCGACCGGCCCCGCTTCGTCATCGGCTCCGTGGGCCCCGGCACCAAGCTCATCACGCTGGGCCACGTGGGCTACGCCGAGCTGCTGGCCTCGTACCGCGTGCAGATGGATGGCCTGCTGGACGGAGGCGCCGACGCGATCCTCATCGAGACCTGCCAGGACCTGGGCCAGATCAAGGTGGCCGTGCGCGCCGCGCGCGAGGCCATGGCCGCCAAGCAGCGCAAGGTACCCCTCTGGGTCCAGGCCACCGTCGAGACCACGGGCACCCTGCTGGTGGGCTCGGACATCGCCGCCGTGCTCACCAGCGTGGAGCCACTGGGCATCGATGTGCTGGGCCTCAACTGCGCCACGGGCCCCGACGAAATGCACCAGCACCTGCAGACCCTCTGCGAGGCCAGTCCCTTTCCCATCAGCTGCCTGCCCAACGCGGGCCTGCCCGAGAACGTGGCCGGCCAGGTGGTCTACCCGCTGGATCCGGCGGCCTTCGCTCCCAAGGTGCTGCACGCGGCCTCGGAGTTCGGCCTCGCCATCCTGGGCGGATGCTGCGGCACCACGCCGGACCACATCCGCGCCCTGGCCCCCGGGGTGGAGAAGCTGAATCCCCCGGAGCGCACGCCGAAACTGGAGCGCAGCGCCGCCAGCCTCTACCAGAGCGTGGCCCTCAAGCAGGAGCCCGCGCCCCTCATCGTGGGCGAGCGGACCAATGCGAACGGCTCGAAGAAGTTCCGCGACCTGCTGGCCGCAGAGGACTGGGACGGCATGATCGCCCTGGCGAAAGAGCAGCAGAAGGAGGGCGCCCACCTGCTGGACCTCTGCGTGGCCTACGTGGGCCGCGACGAGGTGCGCGACGCGGGCGAGCTGCTGGGCCGCCTGGTCTCCCAGATCACCCTGCCCCTGGTCATCGACAGCACCGAGGTTCCGGTCATCGAGAAGGCCCTCCAGCGCAGCCCCGGCAGGTGCGTGGTGAACTCCATCAACTTCGAGGACGGCGAGGGCAAGGCGCGGAAGATCCTGGATCTGTGCAGGACCTATGGGGCCGCCGTGGTGGGCCTCACCATCGACGAGCGGGGCATGGCCAAGACGCGGGAGGAGAAGCTGGCCGTGGCGAAGCGGCTGCACGCTCTCGTGGTGGGTGAGTACGGGATGGATGCCGGCGACCTCATCATCGATCCGCTGACCTTCACACTGGGCAGCGGCGACGAGACCTTCCGCGGCTCCGCCGTGGAGACGCTGGAGGCCTTGCGCCTCATCAAGGCCGAGCTGCCGGGCGTGATGACCATGCTCGGCGTGAGCAACGTGAGCTTCGGCCTGAACCCCGCGGCGCGCCACGTGCTCAACGCCCTCATGCTCTACCACGGCGTGAAGCACGGGCTGGACATGGCCATCTTCAACGCCTCGAAGGTGCTCCCCGTCGCGAAGATCGACCCCGAGGAGCGCCGCATGGTCGAGGACCTGATCTTCGACCGGCGCTCGGAGGGCTACGACCCCCTCAAGGCCGTCCTGGCGCGCTTCAGCGACCGCAAGGCCACCCTCGCCGACGACCACCGGGCCGACCTGCCCGTGCTGGAGCGCCTGCACCACGGCATCCTCGATGGCGAGAAGCAGGCCATCCTGGCCGATGTGGACGAGGCCCTGAAGGACCACGACCCGCTGAAGCTCATCAACGAGGTGCTGCTGGGCGCCATGAAGGTGGTGGGTGAGCGCTTCGGCTCCGGCGAGATGCAGCTGCCCTTCGTGCTGGAGAGCGCCGAGGCCATGAAGGCCGCCATCAAGCGCATCGAGCCGCACCTGCCCCGGGAGTCCACCTACCAGAAGGGCCGCATCCTGCTGGCCACGGTGAAGGGCGACGTCCACGACATCGGCAAGAACCTGGTGGACATCATCCTCAGCAACAACGGCTTCGAGGTGAAGAACCTGGGCATCAAGCAGCCCATCGAGTCCATCCTCAAGGAGCTGGAGGCCTGGCCCGCGGACGCCATCGGCCTCTCGGGCCTGCTGGTGAAGTCCACGGTGATCATGAAGGAGAACCTGCACTTCCTGGAGGAGCAGGCCCAGCGGGTGCCCGTCATCCTCGGCGGTGCCGCCCTCACCCGCGACTATGTGGAGGGTGACTGCCGCCGGTCCTATTCGGGCGCGGTGCTCTATGCGGAGGACGCCTTCGAGGGCCTGCGACACATGCAGGCGCTGGTGGCGGGGGATGTCAGCGTGCCGGCACCTGCGCCGGCCGCTTCCGCGGCTGGAGATATCAGGATCCTGAAGCGGGGAAGTGCTTCAGTCCCGCTGACGGAACATGGCCAGAGCAGCTGGGTGCGCCATGACGCGCCCTCCCCGGAGCCGCCCTTCTGGGGCGTGCGGGAGATCGCCGACGCGCCCGTGGATCTCTTCGAGCACCTGGACGAGTTCGCCCTGGTCCGCAACCGCTGGGGCTTCAGCCAGGGCAGCCAGGGCGCCGAGGCCTTCGCGGCCGTGCTCCGGAACAAGGCCGAGCCCCAGCTGGCGCGCTGGAAGGAGCGCCTCGCGGCCGATCCGGTCTTCCAACCGAAGGCCCGCTACGGCTACTTCCCCGTGCGGGCCGAAGGCGATGCGCTGCGGGTGCTCGATCCCGGCGACCGTTCCAAGACTCTCGCCGTGCTCGGCTTCCCGCGCCAGGGCTCGGGAAGGAGACTCTGCATCGCAGACTTCTTCCGCGCGGACGCCACCGATGTGCTGGCCCTCCAGCTCGTCACCCTGGGCCAGGCCGCCGCGGACCACGCGGCCAGGCTCTACCGGGAGGACGGCTACGCGGACTACTTCGCCTTCCACGGCCTCGCCACGGAGCTGACGGAGGCCTACGCCGAGCGCGTCCACGCCCGCATCCGCCGGGAGCTGGGCATCCACCACAGGGACCTGCCCGGCCGCGCCCTCTTCGCCCAGGGCTACCAGGGCTCCCGCTACTCCTACGGCTACCCCGCCTGCCCCGACCTGGAAGGCAATGGCCCCATCCTCGACCTGCTGCGCGGCGCGGAGATCGGCGTCCACCTCAGCGACAGCCACCAGATGGACCCTGAGTACAGCACCAGCGCCCTGGTGGCCTGGCATCCCCAGGCGCGGTACTTCTCCGCCTGACCCGGTTTCCTCCAGGGTGGAGGGCTACTGGGCTCGGGCCTTGTCCATGACCTTCTGGCGAAGCTCCTGGAACTCCGTCTCGGAGATGAGTCCATCCTTCTTGAGCTTCTCCAGTTTCTCCAGTTCCGTTCGCAGATCGAATGCAGGCGGGGCAGGCAGAGCCGCTCGGTCATCGGCGGCCTTCACCCGGGTTTCCTTCGCCCGCGGGGAGGGCCGCCCAGCCTTCAGGTCCTCCTGGGTTCCGAAGGCGTCCACCCGACCATTCACGAGACGGACGTACTGGGTTCGGCTGTTGATCTTGATGGCTCCGTACCGATCGTAGGCCTCGTACTCAAGCACTTCGGTGTCGTTGGCGACCGTCGTCTTGGAGGGGCCTCCCACGCGTTCGAGCACCTCCTTCTTGGTCATCCCCACCCTGAGCTTCGTCACATCCAGATCTGGCTTGGTACAGCCCATGGAGACAACCGCCGGGAGGGCGATGATCAAAGCGGCGAAGCGGCGTTGCATGGTGAGGCCCCCCATTCCGGGGCAGGCGGCCCTCGCAGTGGGCGGATCCTGCCAAGAAGAGCAGTGTGGCAGAGGTGACCTTTCCGGGCATCGAAGGGAATGCGCAGCAGGCCATGAGGAACCGGGCGCGAGGGTACGAACGGCCCGCGCTGCGATCGTGGCTGGGGCACGTCGGGCCATGATCCAATGGTCGGGTGATCGGGCGTGGGAGGTGGCCATGAAGCTGGCCTCGATGGGTGGATGTCTGCTGCTCGCCGCGCGGGCGCTCCCCGGGCAATCCGTCGTGGGCTTGGCGGATCGGCAGGAGGTCGTCCTGGAAGGCCAGGTGTTGCGGCGAACCACCGCGGAGTCAAGGCTCGCTCAGGTCCGGGACCTGCCGGACTTCCGGCCCGGCCTGAAGCCCCTGGGGCGCATGGAAGTGGCTTGGGACGGGTCCAAGGTCTACCAGGTCGGATTCACGGAAGACCACCATCCAGTGGCCCGTTCGGGAAAGCCCTTCTTCACCGATGCCGGGGAACGGCGATGGACCTGGACTGAACCGAAGGCCCTCCCCGCCAAGCCGGGGGAAAGCTGGAAACTCCTGGGGGCATGGGAAGACCGCCTCCTCTTCCTCCAGGTGAGCCGGGATGCCAAGGCAGGGTCTCGATCAGCCTCACCCCCCAAGGGCGGGGCCGTATCCCAATGCCTGGTCCGGGTGGATCTGCTGACCGGGGAGGCCGCGCAACTCCTGGAGGTGCAGGTCGGAAGCGATGCGCGCATGACGGCCGCGTTTTCCCGCGATGCCTTCTACCTCCTGACGGCAACGGGGAAGGCGGTCCGGGTGCGGGTGGGCACGGAACCCTGGTCCGTGGACCTGATCCACACCAATGTCTGGGGCGCGGCCGGCATCACCCTGTGCAAGGACACGGGAGAATTCCAGAATCCCTCCCTGTTCGGCCGGGCCTTTCTCGATGGGGACGGAGCCATCCTGGTCCCGACCCAGGTGTTCCTCCCCCTGGACCGCGCGGACATCGACCTGGCCTGGTCCAAGCTCCCTCAGCTCCGGAAGGCGGAACTCATCCAGTCCGGCTTCTGGCCCGTGCCGGCCGACAAGGAAGTGGGCTGGAAGGATGATGTGTGCTTCCTGAGGTTGGATCCCGCGACCGCCCGTTTCACCCAAGTGGACCATTCCCGTTTCGACCATTTGGTGGTGGAAGAGGAGAAGCCCTTCACCATCCGCCGATTCAAGGTGATCGAGCCGACCCAGGCCTTCACCTCTGAAGGGGGAAGGATCCTGCCGCTGGAGGAGGCCCTGAGAACGGTCGAATCCGCACCGGCGCCCAAAGCCAGGCCGGCCAGGCCGGCCACGTCGGTCGATCCCTCCCCTGCGCCCGGCCCAGCTCCCACGAAGCGGAAGGAGCCGGTGCCTCTGTGAAGACAACGAAAGGGGTTGCCAAGCAGGTTGCCCAGCGTTACTGTTCTCCACCGGCCCTTCGGGGCCGTTCTCTTACGAGATCCTTGTCAGTTCCATAGCGAGTTATCCAGAAAGGTGGAGGGACGGGCCCTGTGAAACCTTGGCAACCTGCGAAAGCAAGGTGCCAATTCCTGCCGCGCGTGAGCGATCAAGCGCGGAGAGATGTCGAGCTGTGTCGAACTGACGCAATCATCGAAGGGGCCCGAGCAATCGGGCCCCTTTTGCTTTTCCTGGACTTGCTTGGACAGACGAGGCCTCGGCCTTTTCAACTTCCCGTTCCAGGAGACGCCATGAGCGCCACCCCCACGCCCAGCTTCGAGACCCTCGCCCTCCACGGGGGCCACAGCCCGGATTCGGACACCAAGAGCCGGGCTGTCCCCATCTACCAGACCACGAGCTACGTGTTCGACAGCACGGAGCACGGCGCGGCCCTCTTCAACCTGGAGGTGCCGGGGAACATCTACACCCGCATCATGAACCCCACCACGGCCGTGCTGGAGCAGCGCGTGGCCCAGCTGGAG
This sequence comes from Geothrix sp. SG200, assembly GCF_022808935.1. Lineage (GTDB taxonomy): Bacteria > Acidobacteriota > Holophagae > Holophagales > Holophagaceae > Geothrix > Geothrix alkalitolerans. The sequence goes on along the minus strand of NZ_JAKZFR010000001.1, from coordinate 78,325 downwards.
GGCGGCATCGCCGCCCTGGCCACGGCCTCGGGCCAGGCGGCCATCACGCTCGCCCTCACGACGCTGCTGCGGTCCGGCGACCATATCGTGGCCGGCAACAACCTCTACGGCGGCACCTACAACCTGCTGTCGAACACCCTGCCCAGGACGGGCATCACCACCACCTTCGTGGACTCGACGAAGCCCGAGGCCTTCCGCGCCGCCCTGCGGCCGGAGACCCGAGCCATCTACATCGAGGCCGTGGGCAACCCCAAGCTGGACGTGCCCGACTTCGAGGCCATCGCCGCCGTCGCGCACGGGACGGGCATCCCGCTCATCGTGGACAACACCCTGCCCAGCCCCTACCTGCTGAACCCCTTCAAGCTGGGCGCCGACATCGTGGTGCACAGCGCCACCAAGTACCTCGGCGGGCACGGCACCTCCGTGGCGGGGATCATCGTGGACGGCGGCACCTTCGACTGGAAGAGCGGGAAGTTCCCCGAGTTCACCGAGCCTTTCGCCGCCTACCACGGCGCTGTGCTGGCGGACCTCGCGGGGCCCGCGGCCTTCATCACCAAGGCCCGCATCGAGGGGCTGCGCGACACCGGCGCCGCCCTGAGCCCCTTCAATGCCTTCCTCATCCTCCAGGGCATCGAGACGCTCCCCCTCCGCATCGAGCGCCACGGCCAGAACGCCCTGGCCCTGGCCCAGTGGCTGGAGACGCATCCCAAGGTGGCCTGGGTGAACTACCCCGGCCTGCCCGGCAACGCGAACCATGCCGCGGCGGCCCGGTACTTCCGGCAGGGCGCGGGCTTCGGCGGCATCCTCACCTTCGGCCTCAGATCCTCAGCATCGGGGGGAGGGTTGAAGGCCGGCGGGGCCGTCATCGACGCGGTCCAGCTCTTCTCGCGCCTGGCCAACCTGGGCGACGCCAAGAGCCTCATCATCCACCCCGCCAGCACCACCCACCAGCAGCTCTCCGCCGAGCAGCGGCTGGCCACCGGTGTGACCGACGACCTCATCCGACTCTCCGTGGGACTCGAGCACATCGACGACCTCATCGCGGACCTGGACCAGGCCCTGGCGAAAGCCTAGAGGGGATTCCGCCCATGCCCGTCAAGATCCCCGACACCCTGCCCGCCCGCGGCGTCCTGGAGGCGGAGAACGTGTTCCTCATGGAGGAGCATCGCGCCCTCCAGCAGGACATCCGCCCCCTCCGCATCGCCATCCTCAACCTGATGCCCACCAAGATCGCCACGGAGACCCAGCTCCTGCGCCTGCTCGGCAACTCCCCCCTGCAGGTGGAGGTGACGCTGCTCCACATGGCCTCCCACGAGGCGAAGAACACCCCCTCGGAGCACCTGCTGGAGCACTACGTGTCCTTCACGGACGTGCGCGGGCAGGCCTTCGACGGGCTCATCGTCACCGGCGCCCCCGTGGAGACGCTGCCCTTCGAGGCGGTGGACTACTGGCCGGAGCTGGCGCAGCTGCTGGACTGGGCCCGCACGAACGTCTTCTCCAGCTTCTTCATCTGCTGGGGCGCCCAGGCGGCCCTCCACCACTACTACGGGATCCCCAAGCACCCCCTGGCCGAGAAGCAGTTCGGAGTGTTTCCCCACCGGGTGAACGTGCGCCAGGAGCACCTGGTGCAGGGCTTCGACGATGTGTTCTTCGCGCCCCACTCGCGCCACACGGAGACCCGCCGGGCGGACGTCCTGGCGGAGCCGCGGCTCATGCTCCTGGCCGAGTCCGACGAGGCAGGCGTGTACCTGCTGCAGTCCGCGGACCGGCGGCAGGTCTTCGTCACCGGCCACTCGGAGTACGACCCCGGCACCCTCCAGGGCGAGTACGCCCGGGACCTGGGCAAGGGCCTGCCCATCGGCATTCCCCGGAACTACTTCCCGGACGACGACCCCACCCGCGAGCCCCAGGTGCGCTGGCGGAGCCACGCCAACCTCCTCTTCTCGAACTGGCTGAACTACGCCGTCTATCAGGAGGTCCCCTTCCAGGCGGACGCCCTGCCGGCGGAAGGGGGGCGGGCATGAGCCTGAAGGTCCTCAAGTTCGGCGGCAGCTCCGTGGGCAGCGCCGACGCGCTCCGCCGGGCGGCCGCCATCGTCCGCGACGAGCTCCCCTCCGGCGGCCTGGTGGTGGTCTCGGCCCTGAGGGGCACCACGGACCGCCTCCTGGAGGCCTGCGCCGCGGCGGGCCGGGGCGACCTGCCCGGTGCGCGGGAGCATCTGGTCGCCCTGCGGGACCGGCACCGCCAGGTGGCCTCCGAGCTGGGCCTCTGGGCCGAGGTCCGGCCGGCCTGGACACCCCTCTTCGAGCGGCTGGACCAGCTGCTCACGGGCATGGCCATGCTGGGCGAGGCGACGGCCCGGGGACGGGACTCGGCCCTGGCGCTGGGCGAGACGCTGTCGGCTCACCTGGCGGCCCTCTGCTTCGGCGGGACCTTCAAGGACGTGCGGGAGGTGATGCGGACCGATGCCCGCTTCGGCAAGGCCCGGCCGCAGCTCGCGGCCCTGCGCGCCGCCGCCGCGCCCTGGCGCGAGGGTCTGGCCGCCGGCGCCCTCTGGGTCACCCAGGGCTTCCTGGGCGCCACGGCCGAGGGGCACACCACCACGCTGGGCCGGGGCGGCTCGGACACCAGCGCCACCCTGCTGGGCGAGGCGCTGGGCGCGACCGAAGTGCAGATCTGGACGGATGTGGACGGCGTGCTCACCGCGGATCCCAGCCTGGTGGCCGAGGCCCAGCCCATCCCCCAGATGAGCCTGGGCGAAGCCGAGGCCCTCAGCGCCTTCGGCGCCAAGGTGCTGCACGCGGACTCCCTGGCTCCCGGCGGCCGGGGGGGCTTCCGGCTCGTGGTGGCCAACACGCTGCGACCCGCGGCCTCCCGCACGGAGATCCTGCCCGTGCCGCCCGCGCGGACGCCGGGCGCCGTCACCTCCGTGGCGTACAAGGAAGGTCTCAGCCTCCTGCGATTCCCGGCCTCGGATGGCCTGGAACCGCCCCTGGAGGCCGCCCGGCGCCTGGAGGAGGCCGGAGCCCTGCGCTTCGGGCTGGTGTCCAGCCCGGCAGGCACCCTGCTGGCGGTGCGGCCGGACACGGCCGCGGCGGCCAAGGTGCTGGCGGACCTGGCCGCCGAGGGCCCGGACCTGGAAGGGGGGTGGGCCGTGGTGGCCCTGGTGGGCGAGGGCCTGCGGACCGATCCCCTGGCCGCCCTGCGTCATCTGGCGGCCCTGGGGCAGGAGCCCGTAGGCGGGCTGCTCACGGGCGGCAGCACCGTCTCCATCGCCTTCCTGGTGCCCGAAGCCCGGCTGGGCGACCTGATTCCCCGCCTTCACGGCCGCTGTGTTCTGGACAGCTTCCAGACCCAGTCCTGACCGGATTTTCGCGGTCCCGTGTCAGCCCTGGCGCAGGAGCCAGGCCGTCAGGCGCATGTGGAAATCCTCGGGGTGTTCCAGGTCCGTGGGGCGCAGGCGGGCGGGATGGGCCGGATCCGCCAGCAGGAGGGGCGCCGCGTCCACCAGGTTGGGCAGACGGTGGCCATCCGGCAGGGACCAAAGGGCCCCTCGCGCCTCGTCTTTCCGCACTCCCGGCGAATGGCGCCGGTCGCCCCGTGTCTCGCAGGTCATCACTTTCCTCTGTGAATTCTAAAGATAGGGCTCTCCACCCCCCGCGCCACCACCCCCTGGTCTCCCGGTGCCCCCTCCGCCCCGGTCGGTCCGGGGGACGGGAGAACCGAGTCAAGGCCCAATCCATACAGCGCCTCAATCCAACCTGTATTTTCCCGCCACACCCTCTGACTCTATTCTCCCATCGGACGTACATTTCCCGTACGCGGACGCATTCCCCGCGGGAACTGGGGGCAGGTCATGAGGTCACTCAGCGAATCCACCACCAACATCCTGGAATGGCGGCGGTCCGGAGCCAATCCCAGGAGCTTTGAACTGCACGTGGAGCAGGAGGTCTTCGCCACCATGACCTTCATGGATGAAGGCTGCATCCTGGCCCGCGTCGAGACAGCCGAAGGGACCTGGACCCTCAAGCACCTGGGCGTGATGAACCCGGTGGTGACCCTCCGGGAGGAGGGCGGGAAGGTGAACCTCGCCACCTTCCACCCTCACGCCTTCCGGCACGGGCGCCTGGAATTCGAGGATGGCGCGGCCTTCGACTGGATCTGGCATCACGGGGTCGGCCCCGGCGGGACCTTTGCGGATCTCAGTGGCATGCCTCTGGTGCGCCTCCATGCCCGCACAGGCCGGGACGTCACTTCCCTTCCCGGCTACGAGCAGGGCGACGTGGAACTGGACACGACGCACCCGGCCCGCTTCCGGCATGCCATCCTCGCGGCCATCGGGTGGTACCTGATCGTCTTCGACCACCTGAAGGCACGCGATGCCACGGCCGCGGAGACCGCGCTCCGAATGTAGGTCTCGGCCCTCCTAGCCCAAAAACTTCTTCAGCAGGTCCATGCCGATCCCGCCCTCGGGCAGGCTGCCCTGGGGGCTGAGCTTGTCCACCACCTGGGGCAGGAGATTCGCCAGCCCCGAGGCGGCCTCGCCGTGGGAGATCCCCAGCTGGCCCGCCAGCTGCTGCAGCTGGTCGGAGCCCAGGGCTGTCTGGACGTGCTCGGCACTGATGGGCTGGTTCGCCCCCGTGCCGATCCAGGAGGCCACCTGGTCCCCCAGCCCCTTCTCCTGGAACTGGCCCAGCAGGCCCTGGAGGCCCCCGGGATGGTTCTGGATGAGACCCATGACGGCCCCCAGGAGCGGGTTGCCGCCTTCTGCCTGACCGCCCTGTCCCAGCAGACCGCCCACCATGTCCAGCAGACCCATGACATCCTCCTCAGGAAGTGGAGCCCCAGGTTCCTCTCCGGTCCCGCCTCCCGCAAGCCCTCAATTCAAGGCATCTCGGCGTGATGTGTAATGGGTTTTGCGATTGACCGCAACTGACCCGAAGCCTAAGGTGGCTGCGACATCAACCAAACCCATCGGGGAGGTCTGCATGCTCCACCTCATCTGGACCTGCATCATCGGTCTCATCGCCGGCGCCGTGGCGAAGCTCCTCATGCCCGGCAAGGATCCGGGCGGGTGGATCGTCACCATGGTCCTCGGCATCGCGGGCTCCTTCCTGGGCACCTGGATCGGCCGGGCCGTGGGCCACTACCAGGAAGGCCAGGGCGCGGGCTTCCTCATGTCCGTGGTGGGCGCGGTGATCCTCCTGGGGGTCTACCACCTGTATAAACGGTTCACGGCTTGATGGGCCCAGCGCAGACCCTGGCGGCCATCCTCGGCCTCTCCACGGTCTCCGGCATCAACCTCTACCTCACGGTGCTCCTGGTGGGCGCCGGGCAGCGTTACGGCTGGATCCACGGCCTGCCCCCGGATCTGGCTGTCCTGAGCCACCCGGTGGTGCTGGGGACCGCGGCCCTTTTGTTTCTCCTGGAGTTCCTGGCGGACAAGGTGCCCTTCGTCACGCCCATCTGGGACGGCCTCCACACCTTCATCCGACCCCTGGGCGGCGCCCTCCTGGCTCTTGGGGCCGCGGGCGAGCTGCATCCCGTGGCCAAGGTGCTGGCCCTGCTGGCAGGCGGCGCCATCGCCCTGGGCACCCACGGCAGCAAGATGGGGGTACGCCTGCTCGCCCACACCGCGCCGGAGCCCACCAGCCACGGCGTCCTCAGCGTGGCGGAGGACATGGGTGTCGTCGGCCTCCTGGCCCTGGCCTACAGCCACCCGGCCATCGCCCTGCCCGTGCTCGGCGCGGTGCTGGTGGCCACGGCCCTCCTCGTGCCATTGCTGGCTCGGGCCCTGGTGTTCGTGCTCACGGGCTTCCGTGGGGCGGTGCGCTCCCTGGTGGGGCGCGGAAGCCGCGACGAGGTCCCCCTCTGGGCGGAGCTGAAGGCCCTGGAGCTGGCGCCCACCCGCCCCACGGAGATCCTGCCCTGCTTCGCCCGGCGGGTGAAGGGTCTGCCGCGGTTCCATGGCGCCTTCCTCGTGCAGGCGGGCGGGAGCTGGCACCTGGTCTACCGGCGCTGGTTCCGCACTCGCAGCCTCGCCTTCGACGCCGCCGCCGGTCCAGCCCGCACCATCCCTGGGCTTCTTTGGGATACCGCCATGTTCCTCGGGAATGGCAAGGTCCAGGTCCTGCTGGTGGGGCGGGACTGGCGCCACGCGCTCCCCGCTCCCGCAGCCAGCCCTTGACCCGCACCGATTGGCCGGCCCTGGAGGTTTCTCCGCCCCTTCCCTTCCCACCTCGGACGGACCACCGCCCATCCCCCAGGGCACACCCTCGTCACCTCCACCCCCAACCCTTTTCAAGGAGCCGCCCCATGGATCGCTTCGACCTTCTGAAGTCCGCCTACTCCCAGGCCCTGAGCATCGTGAATGGCCCGGGGTTCCAGGTCCACAACCTCCACCTGCAGGATGACAAGCTCTTCCTGAAGGCAAGTGCCGGATCAGATCAGCTAAAGAACGCGGTCTGGGACGCCCTGAAGACCGTGAACCCCAGCGTGGACGACGTGACCTGCGACATCGACGTGAATCCCGCCCTGGCTCCCAAGGAGGCCGCCTACGAAGTCCACTCTGGAGATTCACTTTCCAAGATCGCCAAGCGGTTCTATGGAGACGCGAACGCCTACCTGCGGATCTTCGAGGCGAACCGGGACCAGCTCAGCGATCCCGACAAGATCCAGGTGGGCCAGACGCTCCGCATCCCGTTGGACTGAGGTTTCCCCGGCCCTGCCCATCCCGCCCGGGGGGGTCCCCGACTCCCGGGCCAGGAGAGGTGGATCCGCCTCCGTGGACCCAGGACCTTCCCGTGGCGGACCTTTCAGTCCACCCTGGTAGGTCCTGAGGTACTCCATGCGCGGATCTTTGCCCCTCCTTTCCCTGTGTATCACCGTCCCCGCCCTTGTGGCGGCCCCGCCCAAGGCGGCGCCCCATGGGCTCGACCTGGCGGGCATGGACCGCACCGTGGCCCCCGGCGACGATTTCTTCGCCTACGCCAACGGGGCCTGGGTGAAGCGGACCGAGATCCCTGCGGACCGGGGATCCTACGGGGTCGGACGCGAGGTGGCGGACCTGACCGACCGCCGCACCGCCGCCCTGATCCGGGGAGCCGCCCAGGCGCCCGCAGGATCCGAGCTGCGCAAGGTCGGCGACTGCTACGCCAGCTTCATGGACCAGAAGCGGATCGAGGCCAGGGGCCTGTCGCCCCTCGGGCCCGCCTTCAAGGCCATCGCCGCCATCCAGGACCGCACCCAGCTGGCCCGCTACCTGGGCTCGACGCTGCGGGCGGACGTGGACCTACTGAACGCCACCAACTACCACACGGCCAACTTCCTCGGCCTCTGGGTGGCCCAGGATCTGGACCAGCCCGACCAGTACGCCCCCTTCCTCGTCCAGGGGGGACTCGGCCTACCCGAGCGCAGCTACTACCTGGACCCCTCCGAGGGCATGGCGGCCGTCCGCACCCAGTACACCACCCACGTGGCGGCCATGCTGAAGCTGGCCGGACTCTCCGGCGTGCTTGAACGCGCCACGGCGGTGGTGGACCTGGAAACCCGCATGGCCAAGGCCCACCTGGGCCGCGAGGAATCCGGCGACATCCCGAAGGGGAACAACCACTGGCGCCGCGCCGACTTCGCCGCCAAGGCGCCGGGCCTGGACTGGGAGGCTTTCTTCGCCGCCGCAGGCCTGACGAAGCCGAGCGTGTTCGTGGTGTGGCAGCCGGGGGCGGTCACGGGACTGTCCGCCCTGACCGCCGAGGTGCCGCTGAGCGTCTGGCGGGACTACCTGGCCTTCCACGCCATCCAGCACGCCGCCCCGGTCCTGCCCAAGGCCGTGCGCGACCAGTCTTTCGCCTTCTACGGCAAGGTGCTGAGCGGCGCCTCTCAGCCCCGCGAACGCTGGACGGTGGCCGTGGACCTCACCAACCAGGCCCTGGGCGAGACCGTGGGGAAGGCCTATGTCTCGAAGTACTTCCCCCCCTCCGAGAAGATCCGGGCCGAGCGCATGGTGGCGAACATCAAGGGTGCCTTCCGCGTCCGCATCGAGCACCTGGACTGGATGTCCCCCGCCACCAAGGCCAAGGCCCTCGCCAAGCTCGAGGCGCTCCAGGTGAGCGTCGGCTACCCGGACCGCTGGCGCGACTACCGGCGCCTGAAGATCGTGCCGGGCGACGCCTTCGGCAATGCGGACCGGGCCGAGCGCTTCGAGTACGCACGCAACCTGGCCAAGCTCGGCAAGCCCATCGACCGCACGGAGTGGGTGATGAATCCCCAGCTCGTGAACGCCGTGAACCTGCCGGTGATGAACGCCCTCAACTTCCCGGCGGCCATCCTGCAGCCCCCATTCTTCGACCCGAAGCGGCCCATGGTCATGGACTACGGCGCCATCGGCGCGGTGATCGGGCACGAGATCAGCCACAGCTTCGACGACTCGGGCTCCCTCTTCGACGCCACAGGCAAGCTGGAGAACTGGTGGACCCCCGAGGACCTGAAGCACTTCCAGGCCTCCGCCGACCAGCTGGTGAAGCAGTTCGACGCCTACGAGCCCTTCCCGGGCCTGCACATCAAGGGCAAGCAGACCCTGGGAGAGAACATCGCGGATGTGGCCGGCCTCGCCGCCGCCTACGACGCCTACCGCCTGTCCCTGAAGGGCAAGGAGGCGCCCGTGGTCCAGGGGCTCACCGGCGACCAGCAGTTCTTCCTCAGCTACGCCCAGAGCTGGCGCGAGAAGACCCGCGAGCCCCAGCTGCGCCAGCAGATCCTCACGGACGGCCACGCCCCGGCCTCCTTCCGCCCCTACACCGTCCGGAACCTGGACGCCTGGTATCCCGCCTTCGGCGTGAAGCCGGACCAGAAGCTTTACCTGGCGCCCGCGGACCGCGTGAAGATCTGGTAGACCCCGGGAGATTCCCATGGCCCTGCTCGATTCCAGCCGCAGCATCCTCGTCGTCATCGACCTCCAGGGCAAGCTCGTGGGCATGGTCCACCGGCCGGCCCTGGTGCTGGAGGCCACGCGCCGCCTCATGCGGCTGGCGGACCTTTTCTCGGTGCCCGTGGTCCTCACCGAGCAGTACCCGAAGGGCATCGGCCCCACCGAGGAGAGCATCCGCGCCACCTACGACGCCCTGGCCACGCCGAAGTTCTTCCTGGAGAAGACCGCCTTCGGCTGCTGCGGCGACAGCGGCTTCGAGGCCCTGCTCAAGCAGGCCCGGCCCCACCTCGCCCGGGAGAAGCGCCAGATCGTGGTGGCGGGCATCGAGGCCCATGTCTGCGTGATGCAGACCGTGCTCGAGCTGCTGGGCTCGGGCCACGAGGTGCACCTCTGCTGGGACGCCGTCAGCGGCCGGGGCGAGGAGTACCGCCGCCACGCGCTGGACCGCATGGCCGCCGCCGGCGCCACACTCACCAACCACGAGTCCGTGGCCTTCGAGTGGGCCCGGGACAAGAACCACCCCCAGTTCAAGGCGCTGTCCGCGCTCATGAAGGAAGGGCAGCCCGGCTGAGCACCCTTCAGCGCAGCGCCCGAGGCGAGCTGAAGACACCGGGCGCCGTCTGGACCATCACGCTGGGCCCCTGGTTCAGGACCACGTCCGTGCGGCCATCGCCATCGACATCGCCGAGCGCGATGAAGTTGGATGACCCAGTCCCGTCCATGACGGCGCCCACCGCGAAGGCGCCCCGGCCGGCGGCGGACTGCAGGAGGACCGTCACCCTCGAGGGCATCGACAGAGACTGGTACACCAGCGAGATCACCGCGATGTCCGGCACGCCGTCGCCATTCAGGTCCCCGATGGCCACCTGGCGTGCCCCGTCGGCCACGGGAATGGCCGTGGCGGAGAAGGCGCCGGGCTGGTTCTGCAGGAAGACCGTCACGCTGGCCCCGCCCCGGCCGCCGTCTGGGGCATTCCCGGGGTTCGCCGCCACCAGGTCCATCCGGCCGTCGCCGTCGAGGTCCGCCGCGGCCACTCCATCGAGCCGCTGGCCCGGGGCGAGGAAGATCGGCGGCGCGAAGCCTCCGCCCGCCTGCCGCAAGAGCAGGGCCAGGCCCCCCGAGCCCGCCAGCACCAGGTCCGATCGGCCGTCGCCATCGACATCCGCCGCCACCAGGTCGCTGAACCCCTGCCCGGCCGCCACAGGCACCGAGACCGCCGGCAGGAAGGCGCCCGGTGAGTCCGGAGCCTGCGCCAGCAGGAGCATGCGGCCGTTGACACGCACCCCGTCCGCCACGGCCAGGTCCGCCCGGCCATCTCCCGTCAGATCCGCCACCGTTGCGGCTTCCGCCGCCCCACCGGTCTGGATCCAGGCTTGAGGGAGGAAACGCCCCGGCATCACGGGGTCCTGCCGGAGCACGATCAGCCCGCCACTGTCCCCCGGGGTGTTCAGTTGCGGGGGTGTGGAGGCGGGAACGGCCACGACGAGATCCGGCCGTCCATCCCCGTCCAGGTCTCCCGCCGCCAGGCCCCAGGGATCGAAGGCCAGGGGGTAGGCGGCCGGCGCGGCAAACCCGCCCGCCGCGTCCCGGAGGAAGACCTGCACGCTGCTCCGGTGCGTTCCGCCGTCGATCAGAGTGGCGGGAACCGCCACATCCGCCCGGCCGTCCCTGTTCAGGTCCGCCACCACCACCTGGCCCCAGACCCAGAAGGGCGGGATCGCCACTTCCCCGTCTCCGCCACCACCCCCGCAGGCCGGTCCGAGCAGCAGGGCCGCCGCTCCCGCCAGCAGGGCGGCTCCCTTCTCGAGGTTCTCCGCGAGTCGCCCCACGATCCACCTCCCCCTGAGCTTCCCGGTCCGGGTCCGCAGCCCGCCTCTGGTGGAAGGGCGTTCTCCACGCGGCGGGACCACTGCAGAATGTACGCCTTCAGGAAGCGCCATGCCCCGCATTCAAGGTCGACCCGTCCCCGCCCTCTTTCCCGACGCCGGGCCGGTCACCGTCATGCTCTTCGGCGAAGCCCCCGGGCCCCGGGGCGCGGACCAGTCGGGCCTTCCCTTCTGGGGCGACGGCGCGGGCGTCACCGTCTACCGAGCCTTGACAGCCACGCACCGGGCCGACGTGCCTGCGGCAGCCTGGGAAGACTGGGACGGCGCCCGCTTCAAGGCCCTGGGCCTGGCCCCGCGCCTCATCGGCACGGCCCTCAGCAACGCCTACCCCGCCTGCCCCACGAAGGATGGCGAGCACTTCCATGCCCCCTCCAACCGCGACCTGCTGGACCCGGCCAACCTGGCTCGACTGGAGGCGGAGCTGGTGCGGGCCTCGCAAGGTGGCGCTTCCACCCTGCGCGTCATCGCCTTCGGGAAACGGGCGCAGTGGGTGCTCTCGCGGCTGGAGGGCGCGCCCCCCTTCGAGCTGCACGCCCTTCCCCACCCCAGCGCCCAGGGCCTGCTGCAGGCCGCGCCGGGCAAGGGGAAAGGCCTGCGGCTGGAGGATCTCCGCGCCGAGTGGGAGGCCCGGCTCCGGCGGCTTCTCGATCAGGATCGGCCGGAACGCCGCACCTTCGCATAGCCGTCCAGGAAGCCCTGGAGGAAGCCAAGCCGCTGGCGGATGTCCGTCTCCCAGAAGCCAAGCCGCTCCCAGCCGAGGGGCGTCAGTTCGTAGATCTTCCGGGCGGGGCCGCGAGTGCCCGTGTCCCAGTGGGCCGTCACCTCCCCTGCGGCATCCAGGGCCTGGAGCGTCCGGTAGATGGCACCGGGATCGCCCTTGAAGTCCGTGAACCGCGCGTGGAGCGCTCCCCGGATGGCATGCCCGTGCAGGGGACCGTCCGTGAGGGCCAGCAGGATGAAGGCGGGCAGGTGGCGGGCGTGGCGGTGGGCGGCGGGCATGGGATGAAGGGAAGTGTACTCTCAGCGCGCTCCTTGGCGCGTTGATCGACGCTCCAGCCGCTCCATGAGGAACCCGCAGCCGAGGATACCGGGGACGGTGAGGACGAGGCGGGTCAAGGCGAAGCGCGGGCCCAGGAAGGCGCTCTCCAGCATCAGCATGGGCACTTTGATGGTGGCCCAGGCGCCCAGGAAGATGACCAGGTTGGCGGTCCGGGCCCCCTTCTCCCGGAGGGACAGGCCCAGGGGGAAGGCCGCGTAGATGGGCCCCGCCGCCGCCGTGCCCAGCAGCATGGCGAAGGCCACCCCCCGGAGGCCTGAACCTGGCCCCAGGCTCCGCTCCACCACCGCCCGGGGAACCCAGGCGTCGAACAGGGCCAGGAGGACCAGCACCGCAGGCAGGATGGCCAGGATCTGGCCGAAGCCCCGCAGGCCCCCCTTGGCCGAGGCGACCGCAAGGCCCGGGAACCGCCAGGCCAGGCCGAAGTGGACCGCCGCAACGGCCGCCAGGATCCAGAGGACGGGACGCCAGGTCCGGCTCACAGCAGCACCCCCATGGTCGCCCCGATGGTCAGGGCCAGGACCAGGCTCAGGGCCTGCCTCCGGAAGGTGAACGCCCGGCCGAAGGCCTTGACCTCCAGCGGCGCGGTGAGGAACCCCACCATGGTGAGGGTGGTGATGAAGCTGGCGAGGGCGGGAAGGCTGGCGCCCATGCGGTGGAGCGTCCCCGCCAAGGGGTACGCCACCGGCGACGGGATCGTGATCAGGGCGCCCAGGCCTGACAGGAGGAAGAAGCCCGCGGCCCCGTGCTCCTGGAACAGCCGCGCCACGGCCTGGGGCGAGATCAGCGCCGTGGCCAGCCCGATGCCCGCGGTCAGCCCCAGGAGCGACGGAAGCAGGCCGAGCCAGGACCGCCACGCCGCCTCCATGGCCTTGCGGGTACGGGCCCGGTCCTTCCGGGCGGACAGGAGGAGGCCGGACAAGGCCAGCGCAAGCAGGATGAGGGAAGACATGAGGGTGGACTCCACTTTGAACATCTAGATGTTTATGACATCTAGATGCATAAACATGATTCCTTCCGTCCCTCCTGTCAACCTTCCCCCTGCCCGGTCTTAGGCCGAGGGGTGGAACCTCGGGCCAGAGCTAAACATTTCTTAACAAGCGCATCTCTGCATGCCGCGTAATCTGAGGGTCTCCCATCGGGAATCTTTCACAACTTGGAGGTCACATGCCCTTCTCCCGTCGATTGATGCTGCCCCTCTGTGGGGCCCTGGCCATGGCGCTGGTGGCGGGGGACGCCCCCAAGCCCGCCAAGCCCCAGAAAGCCGCCGCGGCCAAGGTCGCCAAACCGTCGAATCTGGCCGGGCCCGTGCAGGTGACGACGGTGGAGGGCATCACCGAGTACCGCCTGGCCAACGGCCTGCGGGTGCTCCTCTATCCCGACGCGAGCAAGCCCACCATCACGACCAACATCACCTACCTGGTGGGCAGCCGGCAGGAACACTACGGCGAGACGGGCATGGCCCACCTGCTGGAGCACATGCTCTTCAAGGGCACGAAAGCGCGGCCGGACACCTGGAAGATCCTCAACGAGCTGGGCGGCGACGCCAACGGCACCACCAACTTCGACCGCACCAACTACTACGTTTCCTTCCCGGCCTCCGAGGAGAACCTGAAGAAGGCGCTGGATCTGGAAGCGGACCGGATGCTGAACTGCACCTTCACGGCCGAGACGCTCTGGGGGAAGGACGGCAAGAGCGGCGAGATGACCGTCGTCCGCAACGAGTTCGAGTCCGGCGAGAACAGCCCCTTCCGCACCACCATCCTGCGCGTGATGTCCGCGGCCTACGACTGGCACAACTACGGGAAGCCGGTCATCGGGGCCCGCAGCGACATCGAGCATGTGAACGTGGCCCACCTCCGGGCCTTCTACACGAAGTACTACCAGCCGGACAACGCGGTCCTGATGGTGGCGGGACAGTTCGACGGGCCGAAGACCCTGGCCTACGTCAACGCCACCTTCGGGCGGCTGCCGAAGCCGACCCGGACCCTGGAGCCCACCTACACCGTGGAGCCCGTCCAGGACGGCGAGCGGCTGGTGACCATCCGGCGCGTGGGCGGCACCCCGCTCCTGGTGGCCGGGTACCACGTCCCCCCCTCCGCCCAGGCGGATCGCAGCGCCACGGATCTGGCGGCGGCCATCCTCACGGACGCGCCCAGCGGCCGCCTCTACAAGGCCCTGGTGGAGACCAAGCTCGCGGCCCAGGTCATTCCCCTCTCCTTCTCCACCTACGAGCCCGGCCTCCAGATGTTCGGCGTGATGCTGCCGAAGGACGGGGACGTGGAGAAGGTGAAGGCCATTCTCCTGCACGAGGTGGAGGGCTTGAAGGACACCCCCCTCACCCAGGCCGAGCTGGACCGCGCCAAGGCCCAGGTCCAGAAGGGCATCGACCAGACCCTCTCCAACACCAAGAACATGGCCATCAGCCTCAGCGAGGCCATGGCCACCGGCGACTGGCGGGAGTGGTTCCTGGATCGCGACCGCACGCTGTCCGCCACCCTCGAGCAGGTCCAGAAGGCCGCGGTGACCTACTTCAAGCCCAGCAACCGCACCCTCGGGGAGTACCTCCCCACGGAGAAGCCGGACCGCACCGAGGTTCCCGGCGTGCCCGACGTCGCGGCGGATGTGAAGGGCTACACCGGCAAGCAGACCATCGCCCAGGGTGAGGCCTTCGACGCCACCCCGGAGAACGTGGACCGCCGCACGCTGCGCTTCACCGCTCCCAACGGCCTGAAGGGCGCCCTGCTGTCCAAGAAGACCAAGGGCAGCATGGCCTCGGTGCAGCTCACCCTGCGATTCGGGCAGGAGTCCACGCTGCGGGAGAAGCAGGCCGTGCCGGACCTCACGGGCGCCATGCTCATGCGCGGCACCCTCAAGCACTCGCGCCAGGAGCTTGCCGACGCCTTCGACCGGCTGAAGGCGGAGGTGATGGTCACGGGCAGTGCCACGTCCGCCAATGCCCGAATCAAGGTGCCTCGGGAGAACCTGGCCGCCACGCTGAAGCTCGTGGCCGAGGTGCTGCGCGAACCCGCCTTCCCCGCCTCCGAGCTGGACACCCTCGTGAAGCAGCAGACCACGGGCATCGAGTCCCAGCGCCAGGAGCCCCAGGCCAAGGCCATGGAGTTCCTGGGCCAGACCCTGGACGCCTACCCCGCCGGCCACCCCTCGGCCTACCGGTCCCTGGAGACCCGGATCCAGGACCTGAAGGCGGCCAAGGTGGAGGACCTCAAGGCCTTCCACGCCGCCTTCTACGGCGCGGACCACGCCACCTTCGCCGCCTCGGGCGACTTCGACGCCAAGGAGCTCCAGGCCCTCGTGACCGACCTCTTCGGCGCCTGGAAATCCGCCTCGGCCTACGCGCGCATCCCCGCGCGGATGAAGGAGGTCCCCGGCCAGTCCAAGGTCCTTGAGACGCCTGACAAGCAGATGGCCATCTTCCTGGCCGTGGAGCGCTGGGCCATGAAGGACACGGACCCCGACTACCCGGCCTTCCTCATGGCCAACCAGATCCTCGGGGGCGGTACCCTGAAGAACCGCCTCGGTGATCGCCTCCGCCAGAAGGAGGGCTTCAGCTACGGGGCCGGATCCTACGCCAACGTCAGCAGCCAGGATCCCGTGACCTCCTGGCAGGCCTACGCCATCTACGCGCCCCAGAACGCAGCGAAGCTGGAGGCGGCCTTCCAGGAGGAACTGCAGAAGGCCCTGAAGGACGGCTTCACCCAGGAGGAGCTGGACTTCGCCCGCAAGACCTGGCTGCAGGGCGAGCAGACCGAGCGGCAGGACGACCGCGCGATCGCCGGCTGGCTGAACACCTCCCTCTACCTGGACCGTCCCGTGCGCTTCCAGGCGGAGCTGGAGGCCAAGGTCCAGGCCCTCAGACTCGACGAGGTCAACGCCGCCCTCCGCAAGCACCTGGACCCCGCAAAGCTCGTCATCGTGAAGGCGGGAGACTTTTCAAAGAAGTAGTCTTCCCCGCGCCAGCAAAATGGGGAGCGGCGAGCCGCTCCCCATTTTGCTAGGTGGGGAAAGCGTTTCATGGTCTTCTGGATGTCCGCTCGGCGTTGACAGTGACGGGGGGCGATGACGGAGGGCGTCGCCATGGCACGCATCGAACGGGAATGGCAGGCGGAGCAGGAGGGCGCGGCCCTGGCTTCAGAACTGCACAAGGTGATGGTCATCAGCCACCGGCAGGCCAAGGGCTTCATCGACGGGCGCTGCGTGACGGTGAACGGCGAGACCGCCGAGAAGCACGGCCACCGGCTCAAGGCCGGGGACACGGTGAAGGTGGTCTTCGATCCCGAGCTCACCTACGAGGTGCTGCCGGCGCCGAGGAAGCTGAATTCCGGCCCCTACGAGACGCTGTGGGAGGACAACCACCTGCTCTTCGTGTTCAAGCCCGCGGGCCTGCTGACGGTGCCGGCTGAACAAGGCGGAGAGCCCAGCCTGGCGGAAGCCATCACCGAGTCCTACCGCCGCCGCGGCTTCAAGCGGTTCAACCTCTTCATCGTCCACCGCCTCGACCGCTTCACCAGCGGCGTGCTGGTCTTCGCCAAGACCCCCGAGGCCCTGCACGGCCTCAAGAAGCACTTCGAGCTGCACCGCCTCCAGCGCGTCTACTTCGCCATCCTCGTGGGCGAACTGCCGGAGAACAGCGGCACCCTGGCGGGTCACCTCATCGAGCACGCCAAGTCCCTGAAGATGTCCGTGGCCAAGGTCCGCAAGGGCCCCGGCGGCGGCAAACGCATGCCCGCCGGCGCCAAGGAGGCCGTCACCCACTACCGCGTGATCGAGCGTCTGCCCGGTCATACCGTGGTGGAAGTGCGCCTGGAGACCGGCCGCCGCAACCAGATCCGCGTGCAGTTCGCGGACCGCGGCTTCCCCCTGCTGGGCGACCAGGTCTACGGCACCGAGAGCCCCCTGCTGGATCGCCAGGCCCTCCACGCCGAGCTGCTGGGCTTCAAGCATCCCGTCACCGAGGAGCAGGTCACGGTGACGGCCCCCATGCCCGCGGACATGGAGGCGGCCCTCAAGGCCCTTCGGAATTCCGCCCGCCTGCAGCGCGCCGCCACGGGCGCCAAGGGCGAGGAGGGCATCTTCCAGCCCACCGAGAGCCGCGACCACAAGCTCAAGCGCGTGGCCCGCGCCAAGCGGTTCGATGAGCGGGAAGCGCCCGTACGTCCACGCCCCATCAATGGCGACGAGCGGCCCCGCCGTCCCTTCACCCCCGGCGACCGCCCGGCCCGGCCCCGCCGTGACGAGGGCGACGAACGTCCGCGCCGCAGCTTCGGCTCCACCGAGCGCCCCGCCCGCCCGCGGCGCGACGACAGCGACGAGCGGCCCCGCCGTCCCTTCACCCCCGGCGACCGCCCGGCCCGGCCTCGCCGCGAGGAGAGTGACGAACGTCCTCGCCGCAGCTTCGGTTCCACCGAGCGCCCCGCCCGCCCGCGGCGCGACGACAGCGATGAGCGGCCCCGCCGTCCCTTCACCCCCGGCGACCGCCCGGCCCGGCCTCGCCGCGAGGAGAGTGACGAACGTCCTCGCCGCAGCTTCGGTTCCACCGAGCGCCCCGCCCGCCCCCGGCGCGACGACAGCGACGAGCGGCCCCGCCGTCCCTTCACCCCCGGCGACCGTCCGGCCCGGCCCCGCCGTGACGAGGGCGACGAACGTCCGCGCCGCAGCTTCGGCTCCGCCGAGCGCCCCGCCCGCCCGCGGCGCGACGACAGCGACGAGCGGCCCCACCGGCCCTTCACCCCCGGCGACCGCCCAGCCCGGCCCCGCCGCGACGAGGGCGACGATCGTCCGCGCCGCAGCTACAGCGCCACCAGCCGCCCGGCAGGCCCGCGCCGCGAAGGCCCCGGTGGACGCCCCGCAAGCAAGCCCGGTCCGCGTACCGGGAAACCCAAGCCCCGGAAGTCCTGAGGAACCGCATCCCGACTCGGCTCACCCCACTTCCATGCGCCTCTGCTGGCTCGGTGTCGTCCTCACGCCCTTCCTGGCGGCCCAGGAGGTGGGAACTCTGGATCTGCACACGGATCTGGGCACCGATCCCATCGTGCATCTCCGCCTCGTCCAGCCCGGGTGCTGGGGCAGCCTGATCCTGCATGCAGCCCCCCGGCCCCTGCGGGCCCCCCAGCGGGGCACCGCTGGGGGGCCCGCAGGGGCCACGGTGGAGGTGTGGGATCTGGCCTACCAGGACACACCTCGGCGCGAGGCCTTCAACCTCACGCTCAAGGCTTTGCGGGATCGCCTGGTCCGGGCCTTTGCGGCCCCGCCGCCCAGCCACGGGAAGATCGAATTGAGCGAGCTGGTCGCGTCGGATCCCTCGAACCCCCAGCAGCTGGACCTCACCAAGGTGCAGTCCATGCAGGAGCGGTTCAATCCACCGCCCCGCACCTCACCGGCGCAGTGAGACCGTGTCTCCTGCCTAGATGTGCTCCTGGTACATCCGGTCCAGGGCCTCGGCCAAGTCCAGGTCCCGCTGGGTGACCCCGCGGCTCACATGGGTGGTGAGGACCGCCACGACCCAGCGGTAACCGAGGGTCAGATCCGGGTGGTGATTCACCTTTTCGGCATGCTCCGCGGCGGCCATGACGAAGCCCAGGCCTCGCGGGTAGGCGGAGAAAACATAGCGGCGCCGGAGGGTCAGGCCATGGGCATCCCCCTGTGCGACCCAGTCGGGATGCGCCTTCAGGAAGGCCTCCATGGCGTCAGGGCTGACCAGATCCTTGGACATGCTTTCCCCCATGGGGCATCCTAATCCGTTGCCCTGGAATCGCGCCATGCCCTTCAACCAGCCACCCCTGCTCGGCCGCATCGCCTTCGTCACCGGTTCCTCCCGGGGCATCGGCCGGGCCATCGCCGTGGAGCTGGCCCGATGGGGCGCGGACGTGGTGGTGCACGCCCAGAAGAACCAGGACTTGGCAGAGGCCGTGGCGGCGGAGGTCCGCGGCATGGGCCGCCGGGCCATGGCCGTGCTGGCCGACGTCCGCGCGAAGGCCGAGCTGGAAGCTGCCGCCGACCGCGTGAAGGCCGAACTGGGACCCGTGGACATCCTCGTGAACAACGCCGGGACGCGGAAGGATGGCCCCTTCATCCTCATGGGCGACGCGAAGTGGGAGGAGGTCATGGACGTGAACCTCCGGGGTACCGTGTACGCCACCAAGGCCTTTGTGCGGGGCATGATGGCCCGCAAGTGGGGGCGCGTCGTCAACATCGTGAGCCCCACCGGCATCATCGGCATGGCCGGCCAGACCAACTACGGCGCCAGCAAGGGTGCCGTCATGTCCCTCACCAAGAGCCTGGCCCGCGAGGTGGCCCCCTTCGGCGTCCTGGTGAACGCCGTGAATCCCGGGTTCATCCACACCGAGCTGACGGCAGACGTCTCGGAGGAGGCCAAGCGCGACCTCCTCGCCCCCACCATCCTCAAGCGCGAAGGCGAGCCCGAGGAGGTCGCCAGCGTCGTGGCCTTCCTCTGCTCCGACTGGGCCAGCTACATGAGCGGCCAGATCATCAACGTGGATGGCGGGCTCTGCCCCTGACCGACCGCCGGGTGACGGAGCAGGCTCCGGGGGAGCCTGCGGAGTCGGGCCCCGGCGAGGAGGTCACGCCACAGGAACACGGAGCAACAGAGCAGGCTCCGGGGGAGCCCGCGAAGTCGGGACCCCGCGAGGAGGTCATGCCACAGGAACGCAGGGCAACGGAGCAGGCTCCGGGGGAGCCTGCGGAGTCGGGCCCCGGCGAGGAGGTCACGCCACAGGAACGCAGGGCAACGGAACAGGCTCCGGGGGAGCCTGCGAAGTCGGGACCCGGCGAGGAGGTCATGCCACACGACCGTCAGGGGCGAAGCACGTCCCTCAGCCTGGCTGATTCGCCGCCTGGAGGGTGTTGGTCAGCAGGCCCGCGATGGTGAGGGGGCCGACGCCGCCGGGGACGGGCGTCACGGCGGAGGCCACCTGCATGGCCTCGCCGTAGCGCACGTCGCCGCAGAGGACGGCGCCCTTGGCCATCAGTGTCTCCAGCTTCTTGGGCTCGGCGGCGAAGATGCGCTCGCCCAGGACGAGGTCGTCCACGCGGTTGATGCCCACGTCCACCACCACAGCGCCCGGCTTGATCCAGGAGCCCTCCACGAGGCCCGGCTTGCCCACGGCGGCCACCAGCAGGTCCGCCTCGCGGCAGACGGCGGGCAGGTCCCTGGTGCGGCTGTGGGCGATGGTCACGGTGGCGTGCTTCTCGAGCAGCATGAGGGCCATGGGCTTGCCCACGATCTCGCTGCGGCCCAGCACCACGGCCCGCAGGCCCTTCAGCTCCAGGCCATGGTGGGCCAGGAGGGACATGCAGGCGCTGGGCGTGCAGGGGCGCAGGCCCGGCAGGCCCTCCAGCAGGAGGCCCTGGTTCACCGGGTGGAAGCCGTCCACGTCCTTGGCGGGACTGATGCGGTGCAGGGCCCGCTTGGAATCCAGGCCCTTGGGCAGGGGCAGCTGCACCAGGATCCCGTCCACCCCGGGATCGGCGTTCAGGCGGTCGATGAGGTCGTCCAGCACGGCCTGGGGCGTGTCCGCGGCCAGCCGGTGTTCCAGGGAGGTGATGCCCACCTTGGCACAGGCCGCCGACTTGTTCCGCACATAGACGTGGCTGGCGGGATCGTCGCCCACCAGCACCACGGCCAGGGCCGGGGCGCGCTTCCCTTCAGCCAGCCGGGCCTCCACGCCCTGGCGAACCACCTCCAGCATGCGGTCCGCATGCGCCTTGCCGTCCAGCACCTGAGCCATGGGCCATCCTTCCCGGGTAAAAGGGGACCCGCCAGCCCCCAATCCAGCCTACCAGCCGGCCCGGCCCTCCGAGGGCGGGCCCGCCGAGGGCCGGGGCCCGGCACCCCCGGATGCGTTCCCGGCCTTGAGAACCCTTGCACATCGCGCTAGACTCATAGGTCAATTCGGCCATGGCCTCCCGGACTCGGGTGCCAAGACTGGGTGGGTTCGGCCCACCTTTTTTGTTGTTGACCCGGAGCCTTCGTGGATCTGAAGAAAGCGCAACCCCTCCTCGAGCGTCAGCTGGCCCTGCTGGGCTATGAGCTGGTGCACCTGGAGCTGGCCCGCGAAGGCCGGGACGAGGTGCTGCGCCTCTACATCGACCACCTGGATGGCGCCACCAGCGGCCGCAGGGTCACCCTGGACGACTGCACCGCCGCCCACGAGGGCCTGCTGCTCTGGATGGACGTGGAGTTCCCCGACCTGCGGGAGAAGCTCGGCGTCGAGGTCAGCAGCCCGGGCATGGAGCGCCCCCTGGTCAAGGCCGAGCACTTCCGCCGCTTCGCAGGCCGGCTCTGCCGCGTTCAGACCGCCGCGCCCATCAACGGCCAGAAGCGCTTCAAGGGCTGGATCGGCCCCGTGGAGGGCGCCAGCGTCACCCTGGAAGAGGACGGCGTCCTCAAGAGCATTCCCCTTGAGTCCATCCAGAAGGCGCGCCTGGCGCCCTTCGATGAGGACAAGACCCCGCGGCCGAAGCACCTGGCCGCCCGTTTGACTGAAGTACCCGATGCCGATGGCGTAGAGACAAGCGCCGTCGAGGACGAGGAGGCCTGAGATGGCGAACGTGGCAACGACCTTTTTCGACAGCGTGAAGATGATCGCCGCCGAGAAGGGCATCAACGAGGAAGATGTCTTCGCGGCGGTGGAGGAGGCCCTGGCCAAGGCCGCGGACAAGTTCTTCAATGCCCAGGATTTCTACGGCAACTTCCAGGCCCAGATGGACCGGGAGACCGGCGAGTTCCACGTCTACGCCCTGAAGCAGGTGGTGGCCGAGGTCGAGGAGGAGGACCTGGAGATCAGCCTGGCGGAAGCCCAGACGCTGAACCCGGACGCGGCCGAGGGCGACACCCTCTGGCTGCCCCAGGACACCAGCCAGCTCGGCCGCATCGCCGCCCAGGCCGCCAAGCAGGTGCTGGTGCAGAAGGTCCGCGAGGCCGAACGCGAGCGCATCTTCACCGAGTTCGCCGACCGCATCGGCGAGGTGGTGGTGGCCGAGGTCAAGCGCTTCGAGAAGAGCGCCATCATCCTCGAGATCGACCGCGTCGAGGCCATGCTGCGCCGCTCCGAGGCGCTGCGCGGCGACCGCTTCGACAAGGGCCAGCGCATCAAGGTCGTCATCGTGAGCGTCGACCGCAGCGCCAAGGATCCCCAGGTGCAGGTCAGCCGCACGGATCCGCGGCTGCTCATCAAGCTCTTCGAGAACGAGGTGCCCGAAATCCACGACGGCACCGTGGTCATCCGCAACTGCGTGCGCGAGGCCGGCGACCGGGCCAAGGTGGCCGTCCACAGCCTCGATCCGGATGTCGATCCCGTGGGCGCCTGCGTGGGCCTCAAGGGCAGCCGCGTGCAGGCCATCATCCGCGAGCTGAAGAACGAGAAGATCGACATCGTGCGCTTCTCGGATGACGCGGCCCAGTTCATCGCCAACGCCCTGAACCCCGCCAAGTCCATCCGGGTGAACCTGGTGGACCCCGAGGCCCACCGGGTCGAGGTGGTCGTGGACGACGAGCAGCTCAGCGTCGCCATCGGCAAGCGGGGCCAGAACGTCCGCCTGGCCGCCAAGCTCACGGGCTGGAACATCGACGTCCGCAGCGAGGCCGACAAGCGCCGCGAGGCCGAAGTCGCCATGGGCCTGGCCCTCCCGGAGATGGGCGCCGAGGCGGCCCCCGCCGCCGAAGCCGCCGCCCCCGCCTCCACCCTGCTGGACGAGATCCAGGCCGAGGGGCTGGACGCCGCCCTCGCCGACCGACTGGCCGCCGCGGGCTATTCCGATGCCAAATCCCTTTACACTGTCACTGCCGAGCAGCTCATGCAGGTGGAAGGCATGGATCAGGATCTGGCCTTCCGTCTCATCGATGCCGTGCAGGCGTACTTCGGGGAGTAGGCTGTAGTCCTGCAGCCCTTCCCGTTTCCCACCCCCAGGCCGAGGTAATCCCCTTACATGCTGCGTATCAACCAACTCGCCAAAGAGCTCGGAGTCGCCAACCAGGAGGTCATCGAGGCCTGCGAGAAGCGTCTGGGCCTCCAAGGGAAGAGCCACAGCTCCAACCTCACCGATGACCAGGCGGACCAGCTGCGCCGAGCCTTCCAGGGCAAGCACAAGGGGGAGACCGAAGCGCCCCCCCTCGCGCTGCACAAGCCCTCCGCCGCCGTGAAGGTGGTGAAGGGGCCCGCTCCGGTCTCCCCCCGTCCCGAGCCCCCGGTCGAGGCCCCCAAGGCCGCGCCCGCCGTGCTGGTGAAGAAGGCCGAGCCCAAGCCTGAAGCCCGGCCCGAGCCCCAGCCCGAACCGAGCCCCGAGCCGCAGGCGGCGGCCCCCGCGGCCACGCCCGCTCCCCAGACGAAGCCGACCGAGCCCGCCCCGGCTCCGGTGCCCGCTCCGGCTGCGCCCGCAGCTCCGGCCGCCACGGCTCCGGCCGCCGCGCCAGCCCCGGCCGAGGCCCAGACGGCCCAGGCAGAGGCGCCGAAGGAGACCTTCTCCCGCCTGAAGGTGTCCACGGGCGCCGCGCCCGCCCCCCGCGAAGAGAAGCCTGCCCGCTACATCCAGCTTCCGCCCACCCGGCCCGCGGGCGCCCCGGCGCCCCAGCGTCCGGCCCAGCCCTCCGCGGCCCAGGGCTCCGGTCCCCGCCCCGAAGCGGGCGCCCGGCCCATTGTCCAGCGGCCCGGCCAGGCCCCCGCGCCTAGGGACGTCCAGCGCTCCGGCATGCCCCAGAAGGAGAAGGCCGTTCTCCAGATGGCCACCAACACGGGCCGCGGCGAGGTGCGCCACGACGCCCCCGCCCCCGTGACCCCCAGCCGGCGTCCCTACATTCCGCCCGCCATCACTGAGCTGCGCCCGGACCAGGGCTTCAGCCGCATCAAGACCTCGGACACCCCGGCCCCGGCGCCCCGGTCCACGGAACCTGCCCGCTACATCCAGCTGCCCCAGGCGCGCCCTGCGCCCGGCAGCCGCCCCAGCGGCCCCGGCGGTCGTCCGGGCGGCCCCGGCAGCCGTCCCGGCGGCCCCGGCCGTCCTGGCATGGGTCCCCGTCCCGGCGGCCCCGGCCGTCCCGGCATGGGCTCCCGCCCCGGCGGCCCCGGTCGCGGCCCCTCCATCCCGGCCTCGGGCCCCATCGACCCCAACAGCCAGAAGGGCCCCGGTCGCGGCGCCCACGTGGGCGGCAAGAAGAAGAAGGGCGGCTACGTCCGGAGCAAGGAGGAGGAACTCGACCTCAAGCTCCGCCAGCCCCGCTCCCGCGCCCAGCAGGTCGCCAGCGAGTACATCGAGGAGGAGATCGGCATCGTCATGCTCTCCGAGGGCGTGACGGTCAAGGAACTCGCCGAGAAGTGCAATCGGCCCGCCAAGGATGTGGTCGCCAAGCTGCTCCATCGGGGCATCTTCGCCACCATCAACCAGCCCCTCGACACCGAGATGGCCAAGGACATCGCCCGCGAGTTCGGCTACCTGGCCGACATCGTCTCCTTCGAGGAGGACGTGCAGATCGCCGCGGATGAGTCCGGAGAGGTGGCGGGCGAGAAGCTGTCCCGTCCCCCGGTCGTCACCATCATGGGCCACGTCGACCACGGCAAGACCTCGCTGCTGGACGCCATCCGCAAGACCAAGGTGGCCGCGGGCGAAGCCGGCGGCATCACGCAGCACGTGGGGGCCTACCACGTGGCCGTGAAGGACCCGAACACCGGCGAGAAGCGCAAGGTGGTCTTCCTCGACACGCCGGGTCACGAGGCGTTCACCAAGATGCGCGCCCGGGGCGCCAAGGTCACGGACATCGCCGTCCTGGTGGTGGCCGCCGACGACGGCGTCATGCCCCAGACCGTGGAGTCCATCAACCACGCCAAGGCCGCGGACGTCCCCCTGGTCGTCGCCATCAACAAGATCGACAAGCCCGGCGCCAATCCGGACAAGGTCCAGCAGGGCCTGCTCCAGTACGGCGTCCAGACCGAGGCCTACGGCGGCGACGTGCCGGCCGTCCTCGTCAGCGCCAAGACCCAGCAGGGCCTCGACGACCTGCTCGAGACGCTGCTCCTCGTGGCGGACCTCAAGGAGCTGAAGGCCGTCTACGACTGCCCGGCCGCCGGGTCCATCATCGAAGGCCGCCTGGATCGGGGCCGCGGCCCCGTGGCCACGGTCCTCGTGCAGCGCGGCACTCTGAAGGCCGGCGACATCTTCGTGGCCGGCGCCACCATGGGCCGCGTCCGCGCCATGTTCGACTACCTGGGCCAGCGCGTCACCGAGGCCGAGCCGTCCACCGCGGTGCAGATCCTCGGCTTCGAGGAAGTGCCCAGCGCCGGCGACAACTTCCAGGTGGTGGAGGACGAAGGCAAGGCCCGCACCATCGTCTCCTTCCGCCAGGAGAAGGCCAAGCAGGCGGCCCAGCAGAAGCAGCGCGCCACGCTGGAGACCCTGTTCAGCACCCTCAAGGACGGCCAGGTCAAGGAACTGCCCCTGATCATCAAGGCGGACACCCAGGGCTCGGTCGAATCGCTGGTGGGCCAGCTGGAGCGCCTCAGCACCGAGAAGGTTCGGGTGCGCATCATCCACAGCGCCGCTGGCACCGTCACCGAGAACGACGTGCTCCTCGCCGAGGCCTCCAAGGCCACCATCATCGGCTTCCAGACCCGGGCCGAGAAGAAGACCGAGGAGCTCGCCCACGAGGAGGGCGTGGACCTTCGCTTCCACGACATCATCTACAAGGTCACGGAAGAAGTCGAACAGGCCATGGTTGGCATGCTGGACGCCACCGAGAAGGAGACCGTCCACGGCCAGGCCGAGGTGCGCCAGCTCTTCAAGATTGGCAAGGCCGTCATCGCCGGCTCCTTCGTCACCGAGGGCAAGGTCCAGAAGGCGAACAAGGTCCGCGTGAAGCGCGGTGAGGAGGTCCTCTTCGAGGGCGGCATCAAGAACCTCAAGCGCTTCAAGGAGGACGTGACCGAGGTGAAGAACGGCCTCGACTGCGGCATCTCCCTCGACGGCTTCGACGAGCTGAAGGAAGGGGACATCCTCGAGTTCTTCAGCAAGGAGAAGGTGATCGCGACGTCACTGAGTTGAGGCAATCCGCGCTTCGCGCAGATCGGAAACGGGCCCGCTTTGCGGGCCCGTTTTTATTGATTTTCATAATTGACTCAATGGTGTTTAAATATTGAATACATTGGTGTAAACATCATTCATGTGACCCCCGTCACGTCCCCTCGGGCCCAGACTGGGCGGTCTGCTCCGATGAGGTTTCCATGTCCGCTCCCAGCTTCGCCCTGACCGCCCCCTCCAACCGGAAGCCCGGCGGCAATCCCATGGGGCTGCAGCGCATCGACCACTTCCAGCTGACCGGCTCCGTCGAGCGCCTGGAGCCCCTCTACCGCGGCCTGGGGTTCGCCCGCGTGGCCAGCGGATCCCACGCCTGGGGCCGGATGGTCCACCTGCGCCAGCAGCGCATGGACATCCTCATCTTCGAGGCCATGGCTTCTCATCCGGCCGGCCGCTACGCCCAGACCCACGGAGAAGGCGTCTGCGCGCTGAATTTCCTGGTGGACGACCTCGACGTGGCCATGGCCCAGGCCCGCGCCCAGGGCGCCCGCGTCATGCGGGAGCCCGAGACGCACGCCCTGGGCGACGGCACGCTCCGCTTCGCGGCCATCCAGGGCGTGGGCGACGTCTGGAACTTCCTGGTGGAACGGACAGGCGTCCTGGCCTCCTTCTGGCCCGGCCTCGCGCCCGACCCGGCCCCGGCCTTCTGCGATCCCGGCCTGGTGCGCGTCGATCACCTCACCAACAACGTGGGCCCGGCCGAGATGGATGCCCTGGTGGACTTCTACGAGCGCGTCTACGGCTTCGTCGTCACCCGCGAGTTCCACATCCGCGGTGCCCTGGGCACGGGCCTCGACTCCAAGGTGGTCCAGAGCGCCAACAACCAGGTGATCATCCCCATCAACCAGCCCACGGACGAGAAGAGCCAGGTCCAGGAGTACGTGAACCGCCACAAGGGCCAGGGCGTGCAGCACATCGCCCTCTCCACCAACGACATCTTCCACACCCTGCGCACCCTGCGAGACCAGGGGTTCAAGTTCCTGCGGGTTCCCGACACCTACTACGAGCTGCTGCCGGGGCGCATCGCGGCGAACGGCTACACCGTGCGGGAGGATCTGGCCACCGTGCAGGAACTGGGCGTACAGATCGACGGCGACGAGACTGGCTACCTCCTGCAGATCTTCACCGAGGACCAGATCGGTCCGCTGTTCTTCGAGATCATCCAGCGGCGGGGGAACATGGGCTTCGGCGAGGGCAACTTCCAGGCGCTGTACGACTCCATTGAACTGGATCAGAAGAAGAGGGGCGTTCTCTAACCCCGCCCCTGTTCCCCTCGAACCGGGGCCGCAATGCGACCCTGGTTCATGCGCTCCCTATCGGAGGCTCCACCGGAGCCTCCGATGGCCGGTCGCGCCATGGGCTTCGGCGAGGGCAACTTCCAGGCCTTGTACGACTCCATTGAATTGGACCAGAAGAAGAGGGGCGTTCTGTAATCCTCCCTTCCTGATTCGCTCCTCGCCGGGTCTCGGCTCCGCAGCCTCCGCCGGAGCCCGCTACGCCATCCGGCGGTCGCGACCATCGAGCTCGACCAGAAAAAGAGGGGCGTGCTCTAACGCAGCGTCTTGTGGGGCAGGCCTTCGATCCATCCGGCGGGGGAGACCTGCACGTAGTTGAGCTTGCGCTGGAGCTCACGGATGGTGTTCGCGCCAGCATAGGTCAGGCCCGAGCGCAGGCCGCCGACAATGTCGGCGAGGATCTCCTCCTCGTCTTCGCGGTAGGGGACCTCCGTGGACACCCCTTCGGCCGTCTTCCAGCCCGTGAGCCCGCCCAGGTGGTCGTCGGCCACCTCCTGGCTGGCCATGCCCCGGTACACCTTGCGGGTGGGCGACCCGGCGTCGTCCCTGAGCGGCTCTCCCGGCGTGGGCCGCGTGCCGGCCAGCATGCCGCCGATCATCACGAAGTCGGCGCCGAAGGCCAGGGCCTTCACGACGTCTCCCGGGGTGCGGATGCCCCCGTCGGCCACAATGGAGCGGTCCGCCCGGGAACACTCCTTGATGGCCGTGAGCTGGGGCACGCCGAAGCCGGTCTTGATGCGCGTGGTGCAGACGCTGCCCGGGCCGATGCCCACCTTCACGATGTCGGCCTTCACGCTGGCCAGGTAGTCCGCCCCCGCGTAGGTGGCCACGTTCCCCGCCATGATGCATTCGTTCGGCAGGATCGCCCGCATCCGCTTGACCATCTTGCCGACGTACTTGGCATGGCCGTGGGCCACGTCCACGCAAAAGTACTGGGCCCCCGCGTCCCGGAGGGCCTCCACCCGCTCCATCTCCGCATCGGCCGTGCCCACGGAGACGAAGGTGGGGAAACGGCAGCGCCGGAACATGGCGACGTTCTCCTCCACGGACATGAACCGGTGGAGGACGCCCATGCCGCCCCGCTCGCCGATGAAGTCGGCCATGGCCTCCTCGGTCACCGTGTCCATGTTCGCCGTCAGGACGGGCAGCTCCAGCCGGAGCCTCCCGGTCTTGTCGGTCATGCTGATGTCCACGATCCGCCGGGATTCGTGATGGTTGTAGGCCGGAATGAGGAGAACGTCGTCGAAGGTGATGGCGGTTTCGGGCATGGGGCCCCCTTCCGGACGGGCCCAGCATACGTCGATCCAGCCGTCCGGGCCCGGGCAATCCCGCAACCGCCCCCCGGCCGGCCTGGGCTGCGCTAAGGTAATGCCATGCGCCTCGTCCCCTCCCGCCAGCGCGGGTTCACCCTGATGGAACTGCTGGTCGTCATGACCATCCTGGCCCTCCTGGCCACGATCGGTCTGGTGGGCTACCGGTACAAGACGACGGTGGCCCGTGAGGCCGTCCTCAAGGAGAACCTGTTCCAGATCAACCACGCCCTCGAGCAGTACCGGGCGGATCGCGGCAAGTACCCCTCGAGCCTCGCGCCTCTCCGGGAGCTGGGCTACCTGCGGGACATCCCCTGGGATCCCATGACCCAGTCCCGGGACACCTGGCAGCTCGAAACAGAGCCCCCGGATCCCGATAACCCTGATGCCGACCTGGGCGTGTGGCGCGTCCGAAGCGGCTCCGCCGACAAGAGCCCCACCAACCAGATCCCCTACAACGAGTGGTAGGGGAATCCTCAGGCTCCAGTCCTCAGTCCTCAGCTTCCAGCCCGGGAACCCATGAGCCCCAGCACCCTGCACCGCCTCGACCGCATCACCACAGCCCTCCTGCTGCTCTGGGCGGGCGCCGCGCTGGGCTTCGGCGTGTTCTCCGCGCCGGTCTTCTTCCGCGAGCTGCCCAGCCGCGACGTGGCGGGCCACATCGCCGGCCTCATTCTCGGCCGCCTGGACTGGGCGGCCTGGACGGTCTTCGGCCTGGCGGGGCTGAGCTGGGGCGCCCGGTGGATCGCCGAGGTGAAGGAGGACCTCATCGGCCCCATCCGCCTCTGGAGCGCCGCCTGGCTGGTGGCCATGCTCATGTGCCTGGCCAGCACCTTCGTGGTGACGCCCAAGGTCCGGGCCATCCGGGCCCGCATCGACGCGCCCATCGAGACGCTGGCGCCGGAGCATGCGGACCGCGTGGCCTACAACAAGGCCCACAGCCTCAGCCGCAACCTCTTCTTCCTGCGCATCCTCCTGGCCCTGGGCCTGGCGGCCACCGTGGGGATGCTCCCCCGGAAGGGTCAGGCCCCCTCGGCCTGAACGCGGTCCCCATCCTTCAGGCCTAGGGGCGGATTCAGCACCACCATGCCCCAAGGGTGGAGGGCCTGGAAGCGCACCCGGCCATCGGCCTGCGCCACGGCCGCCAAGGGGTTGCCCTCCCGCAGGGCCAGGGCCTCGGCAGGCACCGCGAAGCGGCTCGCGGCGGCCACCTTCAGCGCCACATGGACGAAGCCTCCCGCCAGGAAGGCCCGGTCCCGGTTGTCGAGGGCGCCTCTACCAGCAGGGTGCGGATCCGGCGCTTCTGCGTTCAAAGAATGAGATCGCCTGATGAACGGCAGACCTCAACCACAAAAGAGGAACGTGACATACGCGAAGGGAACTCGACTCATCCCGGACACCCCTTCGCACGCTTCGCGTTGGCCTTTCGGCTTCCTTTGGAACTGAACGCAACCTTGAATCAGACCGCCGGAGCGGGATCCGGCAGCTCCCAGTCCTCCAGCTCCCGGGGCTTGGGCGGCCCGGGGATCAGCTCCCGGAGCCAGGCGCGGATCTCGGGAATCCCTGTGCTGTGGAGGGCGCAAGCCTGGACGGCCCCCGGGTGCCGCTTCTTCAGGTCCAGCTTCTGGGGCCGGTGCAGGCGGTCCACCTGGTTCAGCACCAGCAGGCGGGGCTGGGCGTCACCGTCTTCGGGGGCGCAGCCGATCTCCCGCAGGGTGGCGCCCACCACCTTGAGGTGATCCTCCAGGTCGGGGTGGGCGGCGTCGGCCACCACCAGCAGGGCGTCCGCCGTGCGGACCTCGCCCAGGGTGCTGCGGAAGGCCGCCACCAGCTGGTGGGGCAGCTTGCGGATGAAGCCCACGGTGTCCGCCACCAGGCAGTGCTTGGGTTCCAGGCTGCCCTCCCCGGTCCCGGGGTCGAAATCCTGGCCCAGCCAGGCCTTGCGGGTGGTGGTGTCGAGGGTGGCGAAGAGCAGGTCCCGCGGCTCGCCTTCGCCCGTCAGCGCCTTCAGGAGGGTGGTCTTGCCGGCGTTGGTGTAGCCCACCAGGGCCACCCGGGGCAGGCCCTGGGGCCGGCCCTGGCGCTGGGTCTCCCGCACCTGCTCCAGGTGGGTGAGCTCGCGCTTGAGCTGGCTGATGCGGGTGCGGATCATGCGGCGGTCCACCTCGATCTGGGTCTCGCCGGGGCCCCCGCGGACGCCCACGCCGCCCACCTGGCGCTCCAGGTGGGTCCAGGCCCCCTTGAGGCGGGGCAGCTCATACTCCAGCCGGGCCAGCTCCACCTGGGCCTTGGCCTCCCGGGTCTGGGCCCGCTGCTCGAAGATGCTGAGGATGAGTCCCGTGCGGTCGAGGCAGGTGAGGTTCGTGAGCTTCTCGATGGCGTTCACCTGGCTGCCGCTCAGTTCGTCGTCGCAGATGAGGTGCCGCACCCCCTGTCGGGCGGCCTCGTCCGCCAGGGCCTGGAGCTGGCCGGAGCCGTAGAAGGTGCGGGGGGCGATCTGGGGGCGCTTCAGGCGGCGGTGGGCCCAGACCTCGAAGCCGCAGCTGCGGGCCAGCTCCACCAGCTCCAGCAGGTGGTCCTCAATGCGGTCCTCCCGGTCCTCGGGGCCCTGGCGGGCGATGAGCAGACAGCGGGGCGGGGTTTCGGCCATGAGCCAAAGCTGCCGTGCCCGGAGGCAAGATTCAAGTCCCGGCTACCCTGGTGGCATGGCCCTGTTCGAACGCACCATCGCCGACCGCTACCTGAAGACCCACCGGAAGGGGGCCTTCGTGCGGATCATGGTCATCCTCACCCGCTTCGGGACAGCCCTGGGCGTCTTCGCCATGGTGGTGACCCTGGCCCTGATGAACGGCATCCGCGAGGAGATCCAGGCCACCCTCTACAGCGCTACGGCCCACTTCACGGTGTACCACCTGGCCGGTGATATACCTGACACCGAGGGGGCCTTGAGGACCATCCGTGCGGTGCCCGGCGTCCAGGCCGTCTCACCCATCCGGTTGGAGAAGGGCCTGCTGCGGCGCACGGACAGCGATATGCCTCCGGAGCCCGTAATCATCAAGGCCGTGGATCCCGCAACAGCCCACGGGACTTCAAGCATCTTCGATTCCATGAAGCCCATCCCGGTAGAGCAGTTGAAGGAGGGCGAGATCGTTCTGGGCAAAGAGCTGGCCCAGCGCCTCAGCCTGAAAGTCGGCGACACGGTGGCCCTGGCTTTCTTTCGCTTGGAACTTGGACTAGGCGGCCAGCAGCCCAAGGTGGCGGCCTTCCGAGTTGCGGGCACCTTCTACAGCCACAGCTCCGAATACGACAAGGCCTGGGCCTTCATCCACCTGGCGGACTCCATGCGGATCGCCCGGTCCGATGGCCGGGCCGAGATGATCGAAGTGCGTGCCCAAGGCATCAACCTCATCGATGAAGTGAAAACCCGAGTGCTCGAGACCCTGGGCCCTGGCTACATGGCCACCGATCTGAGGGAGTCCAATAAGACACTTTTTGCCGCGCTGGCATTAGAGAAATGGGGATTCGCCGCCGTATTCGGCCTCATCGTGCTGGTGGCGGCCTTCAACATCGTGGCCTCCCTGGTCCTCCTGGTGACGGAGAAGCGCCGGGACCTGGGCGTGCTGCTGGCCCTGGGCGCCACGCCGCAGCAGATCCAGCGGCTCTTCGAGCTGCAGGGCCTGCGCATCGGGGCCGTTGGCACCGCCTGGGGCCTGGGCGTCAGCGTGCCGCTGTGCCTCATCCTTGACCACTGGAGGCTCCTGAAGCTGCCCGCCGCGGTCTACGACTTCATCACCTACATGCCCTTCCGGCTCAAGGTGCTGGATGTCGTGCTGGTGGCCGTCTTCCCCCTGCTGGTCTCCTGGCTGGCCGCGCGCTACCCCGCCAAGAAGGCCGCGGCCCTGGACCCCGTCGACGCGCTGAGGGCCGAATGATCGGAGAACCCCTTTCCATCCGGGACCTGCACAAGACCTACCCCGGCAACGCCCATCCGGTCTTCGACGGCTTCTCCCTCGACGTCGAAGCCGGCAGCCTCTGCGCCGTGGTGGGCGTCTCCGGCGTGGGCAAGACCACACTCCTGAACTGCGTGGCCGGCTTGGATCACTGGGAGGGCGGCAGCATCGCCGTGGGCGGCGGCCCCGTGCCCGCAGGCGCCGAGGCCCGGGCCCTCTACCGCCGCCGCCGGGTGGGCCTGGCCTTCCAGCAGCCCCACCTGCTGCCGGAGTTCACGGTGCGGGAGAACCTCCGCATGCCCCTGCTCATCGATGGCGACGGCTCGGCCGAGGCCGAGGCCTGGATCGGACAGCTGCTATCCACCGTGGGCCTGGGCGATCTCGGCGAGCGGCTGCCCGGCCAGCTCTCCGGCGGTCAGGCCGCCCGGGCAGGCTTGGCCCGCGCCCTGGTGCGCAAGCCCGCCCTCTGGCTGCTGGACGAGCCCACGGGCAACCTGGATCCCGCCACGGCCGAGGAGGTCTTTGGCTTCCTGATGGACCTCCATGCCGAGCTGCGACCCACCACCCTGCTCGTCACCCACAACCCGGGCCTGGCGGAACGCTGCATGCGGACGGTGCGGCTCGGGTGAGCCGAGGCGGGCTCAGGCCATCTGCCCCAGCTTCAGCTTGAGGTCCATGAGCGTGAAGGGCTTCAGGATCAGTCCCACGTGGGCGCCCTGCTCGAGGATCCGGTCGCCCCGCTCGTCCCGGTAGCCCGTGGCCAGCAGGACCGGCAGGTCAGGCCGCAGGATCCGGAGCCGCCTCAGGGTCTCCTCGCCGTCCATGCCCGGCATGCTGAGATCCAGGATCACGAGATCCGGGTCGTAGCCCGCCTCCAGCCGCTCCAGGGCCTGGGCTCCCCCGGCCGTGGCCAGCACCTGGTGCCCCAGGGCCTCGAGCATGACCGGCACGGTGCCACGGACGAGCTCGTCATCGTCCACCAGCAGGATGCGGAGGCGGCGACCCCTCGCTTCGTCCGCCGGGGGGATTCCCACCTCGAAGGGAAGGTCGGCCTGGTACGTCGGGAAGACGAGGGTGATCTCCGTGCCCTGGCCCGGCGCGCTGCGGAGGTCCACGCGACCGCCATGGGCCTTCATCACGCCATAGACCAGGGCCAGGCCCAGGCCGGTGCCCTTGCCCGCCGGCTTCGTGGTGAAGAAGGGCTCCAGGGCGCGGGCCAGCACTTCCGGCGCCATGCCGTGGCCCGAGTCCTCCACGACGAGCTCCGCGGTTCCGCCCGTTCCGGAACGGGTGGCGAGGCGCAGGCGGCCCCCCTCGGGCATGGCATCCAGGGCGTTGACGCAGAGGTTCATGAGGGCGTTGGAGATGGCGCTGGGATCGCCCATCACCAGGGGAAGGCCCTCGGCCAGCGCCAGCTCCACGCCCACCTTCTGCAGCGTGGTCCGCTGGAGGAGGGCGGCCTCCTTCCGGACCACCTCGTTGAGGTCCAGGGGCTGGGGTTCGGGGAGGTCCTTTCGGGCGAAGTCGGTCAGCCCCTTCACCAGGTCCCGGCCCCGGCCTGCGGCATGGAGCAGGGTGTCCATGGACTTCACCAGGTCCGGATCGTCCGGGCGCTTCTCCCTGAGCATGGACGCCACCGCCATGATGGCCGCCAGCACGTTGTTCATGTCGTGGGAGACGCCTCCCGCCAAGGCGCCGAGGGACTCCAGCTTCTGCCCGTGGGCGACCTCGGCCTCGAGCCGCCGCCGCTCCTCCTCGGCCTCGCGGACCGGCGTCAGGTCGACGGTCGCGGTGCCCACGCCGGTGATCCGTCCCTCTGCGTCCCGCACAGGCTCGCAGTAGAAATCCAGGAACAGGCGACGTCCCGGGCGGTCCAGCCACATCTGCTGATGGATCTCCGCGCCCTCCTCCAGCACCCTCCGCTTCAGCTCATCCAGCCGGGCCGCCTGGTCGGGGGGGAACAGGTCGGCGTCGCGTCGGCCCACCATGTCCTCGGGCCTTGCGGTCCGCTGGTTGTAGGCCCATACGTAGCGCAGGTCCCGATCCTGGACGGCCACCGACACGGGCGCATTCCGCAGGGCCAGGCGGAAGCGCTGCTCGCTCTCGCGCAGGGCCTGAAGCGCCTCCACCCGCTCAGTGATGTCCTCCGAAAAGATCACGATGCCGCCCACGGTCCCGTCGGCGGCATGCCAGGGCCGGAGTTCCCAGCGCCGCCAGTACACCGTCCCGTCCTGCCGGACGAACCGGTCCTCGTCCGAGTGCAGGACCTCGCCCGCCAATCCCCGCCGGTGGGCCTCCCGCCAGGCCTCGGGGATCTCCGGGAAGATGTCGTAGTGGGAGCGCCCCAGGATGGCCTGCTCGCCCAGGTGGAAGTCGCTGAGCCAGCGCCGGCTCACCGCGAGGTACCGCATCTCCCGGTCGAACATCGCCAGGGCCGCCGGGGCGTGGTCGATGAGCATCTGCAGGCGCTCCTGGCTCTCGCGGAGGGCCAGTTCCGTACGTTTGCGCTCGGTGATGTCCTGGAAGGTGCCCTGGATGCGGACCACCCGCCCTCCCACGACCACCGGCTGGCCCTGGGTCCACACCCACTTGCGCGCCCCTGTGGCGCTCACCAGCTCCAGTTCCAGGTCGTAGGGACGCCCCTTCTCGATGGCCTCCTGGATGGCCCGCTCGATCAGGGGCCGGGACTGGGCCGTGTAGAAGTTCAGGCCCAGGGCGGCGGAGGTCGGCGTCGAGGGATCGAGGTCGTGGATGCGGGCCACCTCTTCTGTCCACCAACCCTCGCCTGAATCCACTTCGAAGCTCCAGCCCCCCACCTTGGCCATCCGCCCGATGCGGGGCAGGAAGCTGGTGATGGCGTCCTCGAACCGCCGGCCGCGCCGCTCCTCGGACCGGGCATCGCCGGAGGAGGCGTCGTCCGGCCCCTGAGCCTCCTTCAGGCCCACGGCCGGGATCCTTCCGGAGTCCCCGTCGCCAGGAGTCCGCGGACGGCGCCTGCCTTGCGGAAGGCTGGATGGAGAGATCGGAGGGAACCTGCCATGCCTGGACCCCTGGAGTCGGAGAGGACGGCCTTTGGAGCGACCCGGAGGCCAGCTCCTCGCGACCCATCATGCATCGGTTTGACCTGCTACAACCTCAAGAAAGTTCTCGATTCCCATGAATCCAGGTCGGCAAAAAAAGAGGCAACCTGGAGTCGCCCCCCTTCAAGCCAACCCCGCATCCTCCCGGCTGAGGCGGGAGAGGGCGGCCAGATCCTGCTCGCCGTAGCCCTTGGCCACGGCGGACAGGAGGCGGTCCCGCAGGAGGCTGGCGATGGGCAGGGGGGCCTGGTAGGCCTCGGCAGCGCGGAGGGCCAGGCTCACGTCCTTCAGCCCCAGGCGCAGGGCGAAACCCGCGGGCTCGAAGTCGCCCCGCACCACGGCGCCCCCGTAGGCATCTGCCAAGGGGGACTTCAGCAAGGCCGTATTGAGGATCTTGAGGGTGGTCTCCGGCGCGACCCCCGCCTTCTCACCGTAGGCGAAGGCCTCGCTGAGGGCCTCCACGGCGGTGACGAGGAGACTGTTGCCCGCCAGCTTCATGGCGTGGGCCGTGGAGGCCCGCCCCCCCAGCGGGAAGGTCCCCTGGCCCAGGGCCTGGAACAGGGGCTGGCACCGGGCCACCTGGTCATCGGGACCGGCGGCCAGGATCCAGAGCTGGCCCGAGGCCGCCGCGGGCGGGCGACCGAAGACCGGCGCCGCCACGAAGCCCTGCCCGGCTTCGGCGTGGGCTTCCCCCAGGCGGGCGGAGGTGGCGATGCCGATGGTGCTCATGGAGACGTGGATGGCCTCCGGGGCAAGGACCTCCAGCAGGCCACCAGGACCGAAGGTGATGGCCTCTTCCGCGGCGTCGTCCGAGAGCATGGTGATGGCGACCTCCGCCCCCGCCACGGCCTCCCGCACGGAGCCCGCCACCTGCGCCCCCAGCGCCCCGAAGGGCCGGGCCCGGGCCATGTCCCGGTTGAAGACCGTCAGCTCGAAGGCGCCCACCAGCCGGCGCGCCATGGGATCACCCATCCGACCCAGGCCCAGGAATGCGATGCGCATGGCTCCCTCCCGTCAGGGGATCAATCCAGACGACTGGCGGGGATCCCCTTGGCCCGCCGGTCCTCCAGCAGCTCGTTCAGGATGACCGCCGCCGCGGCGGCGTCCAGCAGGAGCTTCCGCTTGTCGGCTCTCACGCCCCGCTCCCGCAGCAGGCGGTCGGCCTCGGCGCTGGTGAGGTGCTCGTTCACGAAGCGCAGGGGCAGTCCCGCGCGTGCCGCGAGAGCCTCGCCGAAGGCCCTGGCCGCCGGAGCCGTGGCGCTCTCGGCGCCGTCCTTGTGCCGGGGCAGGCCCACGCAGAGGGCCTGCACGCCCTCCTCCTTGCAGAGCCGCGCCAGGCGATCCAGGGTGCGCGCCTCCTCCTGGGGCCAGACCTCGAAGGGCGAGGCCAGGATCTCCAGCTCGTCCGAGAAGGCGAGGCCGAGCTTCTTCGTGCCGTGGTCGATGGCGAGCCAGCGCATGACCTCAAGCGTATCGGGACCCTGGACCTCCCAGGAACCCTTCCTGGAGCGGGACTTCATCATCGTCCGCTCAGGCTTCGGCGGCAGCCTGAGCGCACTGCGACTGACGAAGCAGGGCCTCTGGACTTGGTGCAGGCGCGCAACTGTGGCCCGCACGTGGAGAAAGGGACGACGCGGAAACATAGATGAATGGTGGATCCTTTTTGGTTGATCCGAATGCTGGCCCCAACCAGAATTGGGCTTTCCAAATCTATCTCTTCGTCATTGTGTCGATCTGCAACTGAGGTCTCCATGAAGCTCCTCGCCCGCCTCGCCACCTCACTCGTGATGGCTGTCCTGATGGCCTGTGGAGGCGGCGGCTCAACCAATACCCCACCTCCACCTCAACCTCTGACGCTCTACACCATCACCGTGGTAACCGAGGCGGGGGTACAGGCCAATCCGACCTCCTCCCAAGTGGAGGCAGGCAAGACGCTTGCCATCCACATCGCTGCGGATCAGGGCTACCAGATCGATTCGGTCACGGGATGCGGCGGGACCCTGAAGGACAACGTCTACACCACGGCGCCCATCCATGCCGATGGCGTGGTGACGGTTAAGGCCAAGCCCTGCCTCTATACAGTCACCGCCAACGTTGGCACGGGGGTCCATGCCAGTCCCACGGCTGCCACCGTCGAGTACGGCAAGACCGCGACGTTCACCCTGAGCCTCGACGCGGGATTCGTCATGGCGACCGCTTCC
This sequence comes from Geothrix sp. SG200, assembly GCF_022808935.1. Taxonomy (GTDB): domain Bacteria; phylum Acidobacteriota; class Holophagae; order Holophagales; family Holophagaceae; genus Geothrix; species Geothrix alkalitolerans. The sequence goes on along the minus strand of NZ_JAKZFR010000001.1, from coordinate 40,517 downwards.
GGATGCAACGGCGCTCTGACCGGCCTGACCTACACGACGGGCCCTGTGACCTCGGACGGTGTCGTCCAGTTCAACGCGGCCATAGACATTCCCACACAGGCAGGGAAGATCGCCTATGTGGTTGCACCGGATGTTCTGGCGGATATGCCCACCCTGATTCAATCCTTCATGAACGCAGTGGCTGCCGATACCGGCTGCGAGAGTGTTCTGATCCAGTCTCCAGCGGAGCCTGCCGCCCTCCGGGCCCTCCTCAAGGAGCAGGGTGGCAGCCTCCGAATGGCCTTCCTGATTGGTGACATTCCGGCCCTCATCGAGCGGAACATCTCGCCCTACGGAACCTATCTGAATGTAAGTGATCACTATTACCGCGCTCTAGACTACCCCTACGACACACCTTCCCTGGATGCCGCTGGCAGGTTCGTGGTGGATGTGCAGACGTTCAGCTACCTCCTAGTCAACTCCTGTCCCACCATCGCCGTGGCGCGGATCAAGGGGCTGTCACCCACCAGCCAACTCGGGGACATCCGGCGGTACCTCGACCGGAACCTGCTGGTGCGAGGCGACCGGAACCGCTATTCCAGGGGAATGGCCTTCATCTCAGCCGCCACCGACAGCGGCGTGGATGGCACCAAGTTCCTGGAGGCCTACCAAAACCATACGCTGTACGGAAATGGTGAGGTGACTTTCCTGGGCAATACCTCGGCTGCAGCCCTGAAGCAAGGATTCCTCGATGCGCTGACCGCGGGCAAGGAACACTGCGAGGCCAACCTGCACGGGGCGCCTCTTTCGGTGCTATTCCAGGGACAAAGCGGAGATTCCCTTTCCATGGATGCACCGGAATTCGGGAGCGTGGCCACCCGGGCCAAGGTCGTCAGCCTGGCTAGTTGCTCGACGGGGGATTTCACCACCCCAGGCTACCTCGCGGGGCAGATTCTCTTCGGCGCTGACAGCAGTGTGCTCCTGGTCAGGGCCAACCCAGCGGTGACCCTCTACACCGATAGCGCCTTCGCCCGGGAGGCCAGCGGGCTCGACATGGCCCTGGGCGTCGGCCGCTCCTACATGCAGAGTTACACCACAACCTACTCCGGCTCTCCCGGTCATTTCCTGGGCGATCCCACCATCACCCTCAGGGTTGCAGACCTGGCGGCCCCCCGGCCCTGGCTGGTCCTGCAGGAGAAACGCCACCACCAGGAGTTCCGGGAGGCGCTTGTCTTCCAAACCGCTAGCCAGAATGGATCGGCGGTGGTGCAAGACCTGTTCTTCCAGAACACCGGTGAGGTGGACCTGGTCATCAACGGGAACGCCTTTTCTGCCGGCATCGACCTCGACGGAACCTTCCCCTGGGGCGTCAACAGCCTTGTGCCTACCTTCCATACGCCGTATATCTACGGCGACCCGTCCATCCAGACGAAGATGGACGGCACTTATACGTTCAGGCTCACACCCGGGGCTTCCAAGACCATTCGCGTGGAGTTCACGCCTGTGAAGGTGGCCGATGGCTCGATTCCAGTCGGCAACTACCACGGCGTGATGTTCTTCAGCTGTAACGATCCTGAGATCGGGTCCTTCCGCATAGACCTCACCGCTCGGACCCAATGACCCGGAAGGCCATGACCTTTCTCCTGCCCCGGGCGAATCTGGCCGGGCCTTCCTCCCTCACCTTCGCCACGGCCCTGGGCCGGATCCGCCTGGGCTGGACGGCGGAGGGGATCTGCCTCCTGCGCTTCACGGACAGGCTGGACCGCGAGGAGGCCCGGGAGGCGCCGGCCTGGGTGCTGGAGGCCGTGCGGCGCCTCATGGCCCACCTGGCAGGATGCCCGCAGGACCTGACCCACCTTCCCGTGGACCTGTCCGGCCTCACGCCCTTCCAGCGCTGCGTGGCCGAGGTGCTGCGGGCCACGGCCCCCGGCCAGACCCTCACCTACGGCGAGGTGGCCCTCCTGGCGGGCCGGCCCGGCGCGGCCCGGGCCGTGGGCCAGGCCGTGAAGGCGAACCCCATCCTGATCCTCGTGCCCTGCCACCGCGTGGTGGCCGCAATCGGCCCCGGCGGCTGGAGCGCCTTCGGATCGCCCGAGGTCAAGGCGCGCCTGCTGGCCCTGGAGGCGCCCCCAGGGCGATGAGGTCCGCGGCCTCCAGCACGGCCTTCGGCGCTCCGTCCCGTGCCGCGCGGAGCATGGCCCGACCCAGCGCCTCCGTGGTGAGGATGGAATTGGGAAAGAGCCGCCGCAGCAGAGGGAGGGCGGGATTCATCAGGGTGTAGGCGGCCTGGTACCAGCCCGTGCGCGAGCGGATGCCATGGAGGGGCTGGATGAGGCCGGGGCGGAAGAGATACACCGCCTTGAAGGGCAGATGCCGCAGGGCGTTCTCGGTCTCCCCCTTCACCCGCGCCCACATGGTGCGGCCCCGCTCGGTGCTGTCGGTCCCGGCACCGGACACGTAGACGAAGGTCAGGGCCGGGTTGAGGCGGGTCAGCGTCCCCGCCGCCGCCAGGGTCAGGTCGAAGGTCAGGCGCCGGTACTCGGCCTCCGGCAGGCCCGCCGACGACACGCCCAGGCAGAAGAAGCAGGCGTCCAGCCCCGCGAGGTCGGCTTCCACCGCCCGGTAGTCGAAGAAGTCCCCGTGGACGACTTCGCGCAGCTTGGGGTGCGCGGGAAGGGAAGCCCGCCGCACGAGGGCCACCACCTCCGTGACCCCGGGGTCCCGCAGGCACTCGCGCAGGACGCCCTGCCCCACCATGCCCGTGGCGCCGAAGATCAGGACCTTCATGGGAGGCCTCCTTCTGGAAGCATGGGTTGTCCATTCAGCCTGGCACGGACGGGCACCTCTGCCGCCGTCTTCCAGGGCAGCACGGGCCACCAGCGCTGGGTCGGCAAGGATCCGCCGGGCTCGAAGCCTTCGCCGGGCCGCGGCAGGGCCACGGCGATCCCCTGGGGGCCGGCTGCCGCCAGCACCCGCTCCACGGGCTCCGTCCAGCCGTGGGCCGCCAGGTTGAAGAGGCCCCAGTGGATGGGCAGGAGCACCCGTCCCCGCACCATCCCGAAGGTCTGCACGGCCTGCTCGGGACCCAGGTGCCAGTCGGGCCAGGCGGGGTTGTAGGCGCCGGCCTCGATCATCGCCAGGTCGAAGGGCCCCAGGCGCTCGCCGATGTCGGCCAGGCCCTGGAACAGGCCCGTGTCGCCGGAGAAGTAGACCCGGTGCCGGGGACCCCGGAAGGCGAAGCCGCCCCAGAGCGTCCGGTCCTTGTCCCGCAGGCCCCGGCCCGAGGCGTGCCGGGCCGGGGTGAGGACCACCTCCAGGCCGCCCACCTGCACCGATTCCCACCAGTCCAGCTCTGTGATGCGGGCCGCGGGCACGCCCCAGCGCACCAGGCGCGCCCCCACGCCCAGGGGCGTCACGAAGTGCGTGTCCCAGTCCTTCAGGCGGCGCAGGGTGCCCTCGTCCAGGTGGTCGTAGTGGTCGTGGGAAATGGCCACCACCTGCGGGACCGGCACCTCCTCCAGGGGGATGAGGGGCGCGTAGAAGCGCCGTGGCCCGGCCCAGCCGAAGGGCGAGGCCCGGAGTCCCCACACGGGGTCCGTGAGAATGCGGGTGCCGTCCACCTCCAGGTACACGGTGGAGTGGCCCAGCCAGGTGGCCCGCAGGCCCGAGGGCGCCTCTGCGACCAGGTCGGCCCCGGTGGGATGGACCACGGGGAGCGGGGCTTGTGGGTTGGCGTTCGGGTCCCGCCGAACCATGGCGGAGAGGGCCCCCCAGGTGTCGTTCCAGAGGGGCTGGGGGTTCCGGAAGCGCCCATCGCGCCACTGCGGGGATTGGTTCATGCGGGGACTCCTGAAGACATCGGGAGAGGAGCCGGCGGCCCAGAAGCCCCCCGCCACCGTCGCGGCGACGAGCAGGGCTCCGGCCTTCCGGAGGCGGCGGCTGAAACGGTCAGATCGGATAGACCACCCCCGTGCGGCGCTCGGAGAGGCGCCACATCCAGCGCTGAAGACCCTCGTCCCGCGAGCGGGCGTCTGACCGCACCGGCACGGGGGCTCCCTTCATCTCCTGGAAACCTGAGGGACCGTAGTACGCCCCGCCTTCTGCCTCGGGATCCGTGGCGGCCCGCAGCAGCGGCTGGGCACCACCAAAGGCATCCTGGCTCAGGAGGGCCTCCAGGCCCACGGTTCGCAGCCAGCGGATCCAGCCCGCGTGGCGCTGCAGCTCCGTCCTTGCCCAGCCGGGGTGCGCGGCCAGGGAACGCGTCGTCGCTCCGGCCGCCTCCAGGCGGCGCTGCAGCTCGAAGGCGAAGAGGAGGTTGGCCAGCTTGGACTGGCCATAGGCGGCCCAGGCCCGGTAGCCGCGCTCGAAGTCCAGATCGTCTGCGTAGATGCGGCCCATCCGGTGGGCATTGCTGCTCATGGTCACCACCCGGGAACCCGGCGTGGCCATCAGGCGCGTCAGCAGGAGGCCGGTCAGCGCGAAGGGACCGAAGTGGTTCGTGCCGAGCTGCAGCTCGAACCCGTCCTCGGTCCTGCCGTAGGGCGGAACCATCACACCGGCGTTGTTGAGCAGCAGGTCCAGGCGGTCGAAGCGGGCCAGGAGGTCCGCGGCGGTGCTCCGCACGGAGGTCAGGGACGCCAGGTTCAGGGCCTGGACTTCCACCCGTGCCCCGGGATGCAGCGCCTGGATGCGCTGCGCCACAGCCTTGGCCTTGGGCAGGTTACGGCAGGCCAGGACCACGGTGGCCCCGCAGGCCGCCAGCATGCGGGCCGCCTCGAAGCCGGTGCCGGAGGTGGCCCCGGTGACCACGGCCACCCGGCCGCGCTGATCGGGCACCTGGGCCCAGGTCCAAGATTCCAGGGTCATGTTGCGCTCCATGGACGAATTGACACTATGACGAATAATGTCAGATAGCCAGTGTTGACATTTGGACAAATTTTGTCAATACTCTTTTCATGGGAAACGAGAAGAAGGCCCGGGTCCTGGAGGCCGCCGAATCCGTGTTCCTCCGCTTCGGCTACCGGCGGACCACCATGGGTGACCTCGCCGCCGCCGCGGGCATGTCCCGACCGGCCCTCTACCTGGTCTTCTGCAACAAGGAGGAGGCCTTCGAGGCCGTCCTCCGGGCCTTCACCGCCCGCACGCTGGAGGAGGTCCGCCAGGGCCTGGAGGCCCGCCCCACCCCCCTGGAGAAGCTGCGCTTCGCCTTCGACCTATGGGCCGTGCGCCCTTTCGGGTTCTTCGAAGCCTCGCCCGAGCTGCGGGAACCCCTTCACGGGGGCCTCGCCTTCGCCAAGGGGGCCATCGACGAGGCCGTGGCGGCCTTCGAGGCCGAGCTGGTGGGCATCCTCGCCCCCTTGAGCGCGAGCGCCCCTGCGAAGGCCCTTCCCCCCGGCCAGATCGCCCGCGTCCTCACCCGCGCCGTCCACGGCTTCAAGGAATCCGCCAAGGACGCCGACGAACTCCGCGCCATGATCGACGGCCTGCTGGAGATGGTGCTGGCTTCCCTCCAGCCCGCGCCGGAAGCCGGGAGCTGAGCCGGTTCGTCCATACTGGAATCGATGACGCGCCCCCTCCCCGATGATCTGCTGAAGGTCCCGCACCGCCGCGAGGTGCCCTTCGCCCGGCTCACCACACTGGGCGTGGGTGGGCTCTGCCGCTGGCTCTTCGAGCCCACGACGGAGGTTGAGGCCCAGGCCTTCGTGCGGGCCTGCGCCCGGGAGGGACTGCCCTGGCGGGTGCTGGGGGGCGGGTCGAACCTCGTGGTGCTGGGCGACATCGACGTGCCCGTGCTGCGGCTCGCCCTGCCGAAGGTGGTCCAGGTCGACGGCAGGCGGCTCACGGCGCCGGCCAGCCATGGCCACATCGCCCTGGCGGAGGCCGCCGCGGCCGCAGGGCTGTCGGGCCTGGAGTTCGCGAGCGGCATCCCGGGCTCGCTGGGCGGGGCCATCCGCATGAACGCGGGCGCCTACGGCCGCGAGTGGGTGGACGTACTCACGCGCTACCGCTTCCTCACGCCCGAGGGCGAGCTGGTGGAGAAGGCACCGGAACCCGGCGAGTTCAAGTACCGCTGGAGCTTCCTCACCGGGGGCCGCGTGGTGCTCTCTGCCACAGCCCAGCTCGCGGTGGGCGATCCGGCCGCCATTCGCATCCAGGTGGCCGAGTACAGGGCCAGGCGCGGCACCAGCCAGCCCCTGTCGAAGCGCAACGCCGGCTGCATCTTCAAGAACCCGCCGGGCCAGAGCGCGGGGCGACTCATCGACCAGGCGGGCCTCAAGGGCCTGCGGGTGGGCGACGCCGAGGTGAGCCCCGAGCACGCCAACTTCCTCGTGAACCACGGCCGCGCCACCGCCGCCGAGTTCGCGGAGCTGATGGACCGGGTGCGGGCCGTGGTGCTGGAGCGCTGGGGCGTGGCCCTGGAGCCGGAAGTGGAGATCTGGCGGGGCTGAGCCTGGGGACCCCCGCCTGAGCCTGGCCGGTCTACTTGGACACGGACCGCCGGCGCTCGCTGTCGCGGATCATCTGGTCGAGGTCCGCCGCCGGCCGGATCTCCCAGGGCCCCATCTTCAGACCCGGGTGGTTCGAGATCAGGTGGATGGCGTGGTTGAGGTCCCGGGCCTCCAGGATCAGGAGGCCGCCCAGCAGCTCCTTGGTCTCGGCATAGGGACCGTCTGTCACGGACACCTTGCCCTGCTCGAGGCGCACCATGACGGCGGTGTCCGGGCCCTGCAGCCCCTCCCCGCCGGCCCAGTGGCCGTCCTTCTTCAAGCCTTCGTCGTAGGCGAAGCACGCGTCGATCATGGCGTTCTGCTTGTCCTGGGAGAGGGTCGCCCACTGCTGGACGTCGAGGTACCCGAAGCAGATGTATTTCATGGGTGGCTCCTTTTGGGGGGTCGTCCTGACCGCCTTCACCCCCTGGTCGTTCGGGGAGGGGCTGTTTCGACAGGGAACCGAAGATTTTTTTGGTGATCGGCCTGACTCAGCCAGAAAAGCAAGAAACCGCGAATGACGAGAAAGGGCGCCATTCGCGCGCCCGCAGGGCGATTCGCGTCATTCGCGGTTCGATCATTCCAGGCGGGGGTAACCCCACGGCTGGAACTATGTTTGAAGCTCCGCCACCCGTCGCTCGAGGAACCGCCGCTCGGGCCCCTGCTGGACCAGCCCGAGGGCCTGGCGGTAGGAGACGAGGGCCTCTTCCGTTCGTCCCAGGCGACGGCAGAGGTCCGCGCGGACCGCGTGCGCCAGGTGGTACTCCGCCATGTCGCGGCGGGCCAGGAGGGCGTCGGTGAGGTCCAGCCCGGCCTGGGGGCCGTCCCGCATGGCCACCGCCACCGCCCGGTTGAGCTCCACCACGGGCGAAGGCGCCACCCGGGCCAGGAGGGTGTACAGCCCGAGGATCCGGCCCCAGTCCGTGGCCGGGGCCTCGGCCGCCTCCGCGTGGACGGCGGCGATGGCGGCCTGGAGCGTGTAGGCCCCCACCCGGCGAGAGGCCAGCGCCTGGTCCACCAGGGCCTTCCCCTCGGCCATCAGGGCCCGGTCCCACCGGGAGCGGTCCTGATCCTCCAGCAGCACCAGGTCCCCCTCCGGCGAGACCCGCGCGGCCCTCCGGGACTCCTGCAGCAGCATGAGGGCGAGGAGGCCCTTCACCTCAGGGTCCGGCAGCAGCTCGAGGAGCAGCCGTCCCAGGCGGATCGCCTCGCCCGAGAGGTCCGGACGCGTCAGCGCTTCCCCGGAGGAGGCGGAGTAGCCTTCGTTGAACACCAGGTAGACGACCTTCAGCACGGCCTCCAGCCGGCCCGGCAGGTCGGCCCGGGCGGGGATCTCGAAGGGAATGCCCGCGTCGCGGAGCTTCGCCTTGGCCCGGACGATCCGCTGGGCCAGCGTCGACGGGGCGGTGAGGAAGGCCCGGGCGATGGCCTCCGTCGTCAGGCCGCACACCTCCCGGAGCGTCAGCGCCGTGCAGGCCTCCAGGGGCAAAGCCGGATGGCAGCAGGTGAAGATGAGCCGGAGGCGGTCGTCCTCGACGCCCTCCTCCTCGACCCATCCTGACGGCCCCTCGTCGGGCAGCTCCGCCAGAGTCTCGAGCGAGGTGCTGAACCGGGCGGATCGCCGCAGGCGGTCGATGGCCTTGAAGCGTCCCGTGGACACCAGCCAGGCGCGGGGATGGTCCGGCACCCCGTCCCTGGGCCAGGCCTCCAGGGCAGCCGCAAACGCATCGTGCATGCCGTCTTCCGCCAGGTCGAAGTCACCGAGCAGCCGGATCAGGGAGGCAAGGATCCGCCGCGATTCCGAACGGAAGAGGGAATCGAGGAAATCCGGAATGCCGCCGGGGGCGATGGAAGCCATGGGGCATCCTCCCAGACCCTCGAGGATATGGAAGGCTTCCAGGCCATCCAGGCCGCAGCCTCCAGGCGGTAGACTGACCCCCATGTCCATGCTCCCCCGCACCCGCCCCAAGCGCCCCTGGTTCCCCTGGGTGCGGGCGGGGATCACGCTGGTGGTGCTGGGGGGCGGGGCCTGGGCCCTGATGGAGCTGGGCACACGGTACCTCGGGCTCCAGAAGCTCACCATTGAGCAGGTGAACGTGAGCGGCTGCCGGGGCGAGCGCCAGGCGGAGATCCAGGCCCTGGCGGAGAAGCTGGCGCTGGGCAAGCCCCTCTTCTGGCTGGACGCGGAGGAGCTCCGGTCTCGGATCGAGGCCAAGCGCTGGGTGCGGAACCTCCAGATCCGCAAGGACCCGCCGGACCGCCTCAGTCTGGTGGTGGAGGAGCGGCGGCCCGTGCTCTGGCTGGTGCGGAGCAACGGCGTGTTCCTTGTATCCGACGACGGCATCCTCCTGGATCGTGTCAACCAGGCGAACCTAAGTCCCATTCCCGTCGTGGTGGATCCCGCCAGCCAGACGGACCAGGGTCTGGCCCGACTCGTGAGCGCCGCACGGGTTTTGAGGGAAAAGCAGGCCGGGTTTTACGACCGGGTGACCGAGTTCCGCTGGAGCCCCAAGGGGCCCGTGGCCTACATCGAGGGCCTTCCGGCCCCGATCTACCTGTCCCGCCAGGATGTGACGAAAAACGTGCCCAATTTCCAGGGTTTGTTCGTCGACCGCCTGTCCCAGCGGCCGGATCTGGCCCGGCTCCGGTACATCGACCTGCGCTGGGACGAGGAGGTCGCCGTGGGGGAACCCGAGGATGCCCCGGCCGGCGTCAAGACACCACGCTGACCCGCAGGGGAAGAAAGCGGCGTTTTTTCCGTGTGCAAAGGCTCGAACCCGGCACGGAAGTGGTGTAAACCTAGAGCAAGGAAAAGGATCTTCATGCCTCAACGTGCCGTTCTCCTAGGCCTCGACCTCGGTGCAAGCAAAGTGGTGGCGGTGGTGGCCGTCCAGGAGGAAGACGGGACGCTGAACGTGACAGGCACCGGGCAGGCCTCCCCCCAGGGCGGCTTCACGCAGGGCCAGATCACGGACATGGACCTCTGCACCCGCGCCGTCGTGCGCGCCGTGGAGGAGGCCATGAACACGGCCGGCCAGACCAAGGTGGACGGCATCCGCGTGGCCGTGGACGGCATCCAGTTCAAGGGCGAGAACCTCCGCGACTCCATCACCATCAGCAGCAGCGACAAGATCATCACCGCCTCGGACCGCGACCGCGTGCTGGAACAGGCCACCAACGGCTGCAAGCTGGCCAAGGAGGAGCTGGTCCTCCACCGCATCCCCCAGATGTTCCACATCAAGGGCCAGCGGGACATCCGCAACCCCGTGGGCATGTTCGGCGAATCGCTAGAGGCCGAGGTCCGCATCATCGTGGCCCCCAGCCCCGTCATCATGAACATCCAGCTGGCCCTGAAGAACGCCGGCCTGCACGGCGCGGAGCTGATGTACTCGCCCCTGGCCAGCGCCGAGGCCGTGCTGAGCCGCGAGGACCGCGAGAACGGCGCCGTGGTGGTGGACATCGGCGAGCACCTGACCCACCTGGGCATCTTCCTGCACGGCACCCTGTTCCACTCGGCCGTGATCCCCATCGGCGGCATGCACTTCACCCGCGACCTGGAGATCACCAAGCACCTGGGCGGCATCGCGGCTTCCGAGCGCATCAAAATTCGCTTCGGCACCGTGCTGCACAACCACGTGCCGGCGGAGGAGTCCATCGAGCTCGAAGAGGAGGGCCGCCTGGTCTCCCGCCGCGAGATCGCGGAGGTGCTCCAGGCCCGGGCGGCGGAGCTGCTCAACCTGGTGCTGGCCGAGATGGGCCGCACGGGCCTCATGCACGAAATCCACGGGGGCGTGCACCTGGTGGGCGGCGGCGCCCTCCTCACCCACCTCGCCATCCTCGCCCAGACCATCCTCGGGCGGCCGCGCGTCGTCCTGGGCCGCATCATCGGCGTCTCCGGCCTGCCCCAGGCCACCGGCAACCCCTACTTCGTGAACGCCCTGGGCGCGGTGAAGTCCCTCGCCCGGGACATGAGCGAGACCCGCGGCAAGCAGGACCGGGGAGACGGTTTCCTCGGCCGCTTCAAGAAGCTGTTCTAGCACCACCCCTCCGGGAGCCCCGATGTCCGAGATCCCCTTCCTCCCCTGCCCCCACAGCCTTCCCGGCGCCAACATCAAGGTGCTGGGCGTGGGCGGCGCGGGCTGCAACGCCATCAACCGCATGATCGAGAGCGGCGTCACCGGCGTGCAGTTCATCGCCATGAACACGGACCAGCAGAGCCTCTCCCTGAGCAAGGCCCACCTGAAGCTGCCCCTGGGCCCCCAGAGCAGCCGGGGCCTGGGCGCAGGCGGGAGCGCCGAGCGCGGCGCCGTGGCCGCCGAGGAGAGCCGCGAGGAGGTGCTGGCGGCCCTCCAGGGCGCCGACATGGTCTTCATCACCGGCGGCATGGGCGGCGGCACGGGCACGGGCGCGGCACCAGTGCTGGCCAGCTTCGCCCGGGAGCTGGGCGCCCTCACCGTGGCCGTGGTGCTCACGCCCTTCGCCTGGGAGGGCCGCAAGAAGGGCGACCTGGCCCTCCAGGGCCTGTCGAACCTGCGGGAGACCGCCGACACCGTCATCGTCGTGAGCAATGAGCGCCTGAAGGCCGTCTGCGATGCCCGCGTGACCATGAAGGAGGCCTTCCGCGTGGCCGACGGCGTGCTCATCCAGGGCGTGCGCGGCATCGCGGACCTCATTCTCAAGCCCGGCATCATCAACGGCGACTTCGCGGACGTGGAGGCCGTGCTGCGGGATGGCGGCGAGGCCCTCATCGGCACCGGCGCGGGCCGCGGCGAAGAGGCCGTCATGGACGCCCTCAAGAAGGCCCTGGCCTGCCCCCTGCTGGAGCGCGCCCAAACGGGCGCCGCTGCCAACGTCATGGTGTCCATCACCGCCGACTGGGAGGTCATGGAGGCCTCGGCCATCGAGACGGCCATGAACTACCTGCAGGAGCACTACAACGGCCGTCCCGACATCAAGGCCTGCACCGTGGAGGGCGAGGGCATGGAGGACCGCGTGCTGGTCACCGTCCTGGCCAGCGGCTTCGACGGCGAGGACAAGCTCCTGCAGGATCGCCGCCACAGCCTGAACCTGGCCGGAGCCGCGGAGGCCGCCGCGCCGACGCTGGTCGCCGCCGGGATCCAGCCTGTGGACGGCCAGGCCGTCCTGCCCGTGAACGGCCCCAGCGGCCGGGTCTACGGCGAGGTGCCCGCCAGCGAGCAGGGGCCCACCCCCACCCGCCTCCTGCCCCAGGCTCCCACGCCCAGCGGCGAGCTGCCCGGCGGCAACGACGACCTCCACGTGCCCGCCATCATCCGGCTGGGCCAAGGGCGCCTGCCCATCGAGTGACAGCGGGGCAGCCCATTGAATGACAGTGCGACTGCCCATTGAATGACGGCGCGGCCGCCCATCGAATGGCCGTACGGGCCGCCGAGGCTGTCGGGAAGCGATTTTCCCTCGTCGTCCACGCCGGAGCGGGACTAAGGTGATGGGGATCGGCCCGTGCTCAAGGCATGGGCCCAGCGGATCCGCGGGGATCCCATGACCGCCGAAGCTCGCATCCATCGACCGTCCGGCCTCGACCTGGAGGGCTTTGCCGGCCTCTCCGAAGCCGAGGCGCAGCTTCGCCTGGCGCGCGAAGGCCCCAACGAGCTGCCCTCCCGGGACCGGCGCGGCTTTCTGGCCATCGCCTGGGAGGTAGCCCGGGAGCCCATGTTCATCATGCTCGTCGCGGCGGGTGCGCTGTACCTGCTGATGGGCGAGCGCGGGGACGCCGCGATGCTGCTCGGCTTCGTCTTCGTGGTCATGGGCATCACCATCGTCCAGGAGCGGCGCACGGAACACGCGCTGGAGGCCCTGCGGGACCTCTCCAGCCCCCGGGCCCTGGTGATCCGGGACGGCCGGCAGCGCCGCATTCCGGGCCGCGAGGTGGCGCCCGGGGACATCCTGGTCCTGGCCGAGGGGGACCGGGTGCCCGCGGACGGCCTCCTGCGCGCCGGCGTCCACCTGTCCGTGGACGAGTCCCTGCTCACCGGCGAATCCGTGCCCGTGCGCAAGGCCGTCTCCGCCGAAGCCCGCGCCATGGCGCCCCCGGGCGGAGACGACCTGCCCTCCGTGTTCTCAGGCACGCTGGTGACTGCGGGCCAGGGCGTGGCCGAGGTCCTGGCCACCGGCCCCCGGACGGAGCTCGGCCGGATCGGCCGGGCCCTGCAGCAGGTGGGGACGGAAGCCACCTTCCTCCAGCGGGAGACGGGCCGGCTGGTGCGCACCTTCGCCCTGCTCAGCCTGGGCGCCTGCGTGACGGTGGTGGTCCTCTACGCGCTGACCCGGGGCGGCGATTTCGAGGTGTGGAAGGAGGGCCTGCTGGCCGGCATCGCCCTCGCCATGGCCACCCTCCCCGAGGAATTCCCCGTGGTGCTCACGGTCTTTCTGGCCCTGGGCGCCTGGCGCATCTCCCGCCACCGGGTCCTCACCCGGCGCATGCCCGCCATCGAGACCCTCGGCGCGGCCACCGTCCTGTGCGTGGACAAGACCGGGACCCTGACCCTCAACCAGATGACCCTCCGGCGGCTGGACGTGGCGGGGCACGCCCAGGATCTGTCGACGACCGGGCCGGAGCTTCCCGAGCCGGTCCACGAGCTGATGGAGTACGCCATCCTGGCCAGCCGGAAGGATCCCTTCGACCCCATGGAGCGGGCCCTCCACGCCGCCGGCAAGAGCTGGCTGATGGAGACCGAGCACCTGCACCCGGACTGGTCCCTGGCCAGGGAGTACCCGCTGACGCCGGGCCTGCTGGCCGTCACCCACGCCTGGAGCTGTGGCGATGACCAGGTCGCGGTCGCCACCAAGGGCGCCCCTGAGGCCGTCATGGACCTCTGCCACCTGCCCGTGGACCGCCAGGCCCGGGTGGAGGCGCGGGTGGCGGAGCTGGCCTCCCACGGCCTGCGCGTCCTGGGCGTCGCCCGGGGCCGCTACGGCGCCGCCGACCTGCCGGAGGGCCACCACGACCTGGACCTCGACTTCGTGGGCCTGCTGGGGCTGGAGGACCCCGTGCGATCCAGTGTCCCCGCCGCCGTGGCGGAGTGCCGCACCGCGGGCATCCGGGTGGTGATGATCACCGGCGACTACCCCGCCACCGCGGTCAGCATCGCCCGGCAGGCGGGCCTGCCCCACCCCGAGCGGGTCCTCACCGGGCCCGAGCTGAACCGGATGAGCGACGCGGATCTCGCGGCGCGGATCCGGGAGGTGAACGTCTTCGCCCGGGTGGTGCCCGAGCAGAAGCTGCGCCTTGTCGCCGCCCTCAAGGCAAACCGCGAGGTGGTGGCCATGACGGGCGACGGCGTGAACGACGCCCCCGCCCTCAAGGCCGCCCACATCGGCGTGGCCATGGGGGGAAGGGGCACGGACGTGGCCCGGGAGGCCGCCGACCTGGTGCTGCTGGACGACGACTTCTCCTCCATCGTGGCCGCCGTCCGGATGGGCCGGCGCATCTTCGACAACATCCGCAAGGCCGTGGCCTTCATCCTGGCCGTGCACATCCCCATCGCCGGGCTGTCCCTGCTGCCGGTCTTCCTTGGCTGGCCGCTGCTGCTGCTGCCGGTCCACATCGTCTTCCTGGAGCTGGTGATCGATCCCTCCTGCACCCTGATCTTCGAGGCCGAGGCGGCGGAGCCCGACGTCATGCGCCGCCCGCCCAGAGACCCCCAGGAGCGCCTGTTCAGCCTGAGGGCCACCGGGCTGGCCGTGCTCCAGGGGATCACCGCCCTGGCTGCCTGCGTGGCGGTCTACCTCCTGGCCCGGCCCACCCATGGCCACGACGCGGCGCGCGCCCTCACCTTCGCGGGCCTCGTGGCCTCGTTCCTGGCCATCATCCTGGCCAACCGGTCCTGGTCGCGGAGCATCCTCGGAAGCCTGAGAAGCCCCAACCCCGCCCTCTGGTGGGTGCTGGGCGGCACCACCGCCTGCCTGACCCTGGTGCTCGCCTGGCCCGTGGCCCAGCGCCTCTTCCACTTCGCCCCGCTGCACGGCCTGGATGTCCCGCTGGCCCTGGGGGTGGGCTTCGCCAGCATCCTCTGGTTCGAGGCCTTCAAGCTCCTGCGCCGCCGGGCCGCCCCGGCCGGAGGCTGAGCCATGTTCATCGGCCTCCTCCTCCTGGCCTCGGCCCTGGTGCTGGCCTACGTGGCCTGGCGCACCGCCTCGGTTCCCTGGTTCGCCCGCTGGCCGCGGCGCCGCCTCGGGGTCGCCTTCGCGGGGGCCTGGGGCCTGATGGTGGTCGGGGGGCTCCTGGGACACGAGGCCGCCTTTCCCGGCGCGGGCGGGGCGGCCCTCGCGGGCATGACCGTGCTGGGCCTCCTCTTCCTCGCTTTCGCCTGCCTGTTGGCCGTGGACCTGGCCACGGGGTTCGGCCTGTGGCTCCGCGCCACGGCGCCCCGCCTGCGCGGGTGGGCCCTCCTCGCCAGCCTGGGGTTGGCCGCCGTCGCGACCGTCCAGGGCCTGCGCCCGCCCGAGATCGTGGCCTACGAGGTGGACCTGCGCGGCCTGCCGCCGGAGCGGGACGGCCTCGTGGTGGCGGCCCTTTCGGACCTCCATATCGGCGCCATCCTGGGGCCGGACTGGCTGGCGGCGCGGGTGGCGCAGGTCCAGGCCCTGAGGCCGGACCTGGTGGTACTGCTGGGAGATGTCTTCGAGGGGCACGGCCGACCCGACCCTCGCGCGATCCGGGCCCTCGAGGGCCTGCGGGCCCCGCTGGGCGTCTGGGGGGTGGACGGCAACCATGAGCACTACGGTGTCGCCGGGGCCCCCCTGGAGGCGGCGGGGGTGCGGGTCCTGCGGGACGCCCTCGCCAGCCCCGCGCCCGGCCTGGTCCTGGCCGGCCGAGCGGACGCGGGCCGGAGCCGCAGCCAGGCCGTGTGGGCCGTTCCGCGGGAGCGCCCGGCCGGCGCCCTGGTGCTGCTGTCACACCGCCCCACGCAGCTGGAGGCGGCCGCCCGCTCGGGCGTGGGGCTCATGCTCTCCGGCCACACGCACGCCGGCCAGATCTGGCCCTTCGGGCACCTCGTGGCGAGGGTCTATCCCGCCTTGGCCGGACGGGTCCAGGTGGGGGACATGACCCTGATCGTCAGCCGCGGCACGGGCACCTGGGGGCCGCGCATGCGCCTGTGGCGGCGGGGCGAGATCAGCCTGATCCGCCTGCGGTCGGCGGAGCCTTCTCCGGAGGGGCTCCGGTCAGGCGCCTGACCAGGAACCGGGCCGGCCTTCCGCCCGGAGCGCCTCCGCCAGCTCCTCCAGGAACAGGGCGCGGGGCACGACCTGGAAGCCGTAGCCCCTCAACCCCTCGTGGGGCAGCTGGCCGTCGATCATGGCGAAGTCCCAGGCCTTCAGTCGCTCGTCCAGGGCCTGGAGGGCGGCACGGCTGGCCTCGGGCTCGAGGCTGAACATGCTCTCGCCGAAGAAGGCCCGGCCGAGCGATACGCCGTACAAACCGCCTAGCAGCTCGCCACCCCGCCAGGCCTCCACGCTGTGGGCGTGGCCGGCGCGGTGGAGTGCGACGTAGGCCTCCTGCATGTCCGCCGTGATCCAGGTGCCGTCCTGGCCGGGGCGCGGTACGGCGGAGCAGTGGCCGATGACCTGTTCGAAGGCCGTGTCGAAGCGGATCTCGAAGGGGCGGTGGCGCAGGCTGCGGCGGGTACGAGCCGACAGGTGCAGGTGGCCAGGGCGCAGCAGGGCCCGCTCGGTTGGCGACCACCAGAGCAACGGATCGCCCTCGCCGTACCAGGGGAAGATGCCGCTGCGGTAAGCCAGGAGGAGACGCGCCTCGCTGAGGTCGCCGCCGATGGCCAGCAGGCCGTCCTCCGCCAGCTCCGGGTCCGGGAAAACCAGGGCCTTCGTCAGCCGAAAGACAGGCACGGCCGGCCGTCCTTGAGGTCCACGGTGGCCTTGCCGCCCTTGGCCAGGGGCCCGAAGAGGATGGCCTCCGCCAGGGGCCGGCGCAGCTCGCGCTCGATGAGCCGCGCCATGGGGCGGGCGCCGAAGGCGGGGTCATGCCCCTTCTCAGCCAGCCAGGCGCGGGCGGCCTCGGTGCAGGCCAGGGCCACGCCCTTCTCCTTGAGCTGCTCCTCCAGCTCGCGGAGGTGCTTGTCCGCCACGCGGAGCATGGACTCGCGGCCCAGGGGCGCGAACTGCAGGATGGCGTCCAGGCGGTTGCGGAACTCGGGGCTGAAGGCCTTTTCAATGACGCCGGTGGCCGAGCGCCGGCCGCCGGCCTCGGCGAAGCCCACCTGCCGGGCCGACAGCTCGCGGGCGCCCACGTTGGTAGTCATCACCAGGACGGTGTGCCGGAAGTCCGCGCTGCGGCCGTGGCTGTCCGTGAGCGCGGCGTGGTCCATGACCTGGAGCAGGATGCCGAAGAGGTCGGGATGGGCCTTCTCCAACTCGTCCAGCAGCAGCACGGCATGGGGGGATTTCCGCACGGCGTCCGTGAGCAGGCCGCCCTCCTCGTAGCCCACGTACCCGGGCGGCGCGCCGATGAGGCGAGCCACCGTGTGCTTCTCCTGGTACTCGCTCATGTCGAAGCGCAGGAAGGCGATGCCCAGGGCCTTGGCCAGCTGCTTGGCCAGCTCTGTCTTGCCCACGCCCGTGGGCCCCGCGAAGAGGAAGCAGCCCATGGGCTTGAGGGGGTCCCGCAGGCCGGACCGGGCCAGCTTGATGGCGCCAGCGACGGTTTCGCACGCCTGATCTTGGCCATAGATCTGCATCCTGAGCTGCGCTTCGAGCGTCTGCAAAGCTTCGCGGTCGTCTGCGCTGACGGAGGCCACCGGAACGCGGGCCATCCGCGCCACCACGGCCTCGATCTCGGCGGGGCCCACCCGTTTGGCCCGGGCCTTCTTCGGCAGCAGCTTCTGCGCGGCGCCGGCCTCATCCACCACATCCAGGGCGCTGTCGGGGAGCTTGCGGTCCGTCAGGTGCTTGGCGGCCAGGCGCACGGCGGCTTCCAGGGCCTCGTCCGAGTAGGCCACGCCGTGGTGCGATTCGTAGGAGGCCTTGAGCCCCTGCAGGATGGCGAGCGCGTCGGCCGCGGTGGGCTCGCTCACCTCCACCACCTGGAAGCGCCGCGAGAGGGCGCGGTCGCGATCCAGGGAGCCCTTGAGGTCCTGGAAGGTGGTGGCCCCGATGCAGCGCAGGTCGCCAGACGCCAGGGCCGGCTTGAGCAGGTTCGCCGCATCCATGGCGCCGCCGCTGGTGGCCCCGGCGCCCACCAGGGTGTGCAGCTCGTCCACGAAGAGGATGGCGCCGGGCTCGTCGGCCAGGGCCTTCAGCACGGCCTTGAGCCGCTCCTCGAAGTCGCCCCGGTAGCGGCTGCCGGCCAGCAGGGCGCCCAGGTCCAGGGCGAAGATGCGGGCGGCCTTGAGCGGCTCTGGCACCTGCTTCTCGTGGATGCGGCGGGCCAGGCCCTCGACGATGGCGGTCTTGCCCACGCCGGGCTCGCCCACCAGCAGGGGGTTGTTCTTCCGCCGGCGGCAGAGCACCTGGGCCATGCGCGTAATCTCGGCGTCGCGGCCCACCAGGGGGTCCAGCCGCCCCGCCGCGGCCCGGGCCACCAGATCCGTGGCGTAGGCCTCCAGGGGGTTCTCGGCCACGGTGCCCTCGTCTTCTTCCGGCTCCTCCGCCTGCTTCTTCGCCGGGGCCTTGGCCTTTGGAGCCGCCGGGCCATGGCTGAGCACCTTCAGCAGGGCCAGGCGCTTCACGCCGTGCTTTTCCAGCAGGTGCCGGGCGTGGCTGGCCTCCTCCTCCAGGAAGGCCGGCAGCAGCTCGCCGCCGCGAACCTCCTTCCGCCCCGAGCTGAAGGCATGGACCAGGGCCCGCTCCACCACCCGGACGAAGCCCAGGGTGCTGTGGGGCTGGACCTCCTCGCCCTCCGGCACCGGCTCGAACAGCCGCTCCAGGGCGGCCTCCAGGTCGTGCCGCAGGGCATCCAGCTTCACCCCGCAGCCCCGGAGGGCCCGGGCCGCGTGGGGCTCGTCCAGGAGGGCCAGCAGCAGGTGCTCCAGGGCCACGTCCTCATGGCGCCGAGCCTTGGCCAGCTCGAAGGCCCGCTGGAAACCCTGGTTCAGCTCCGCGCTGATCTGAGGGGACTCAGGCATCTTCCGCCTCCACCGTCAGCAGCAGGGGAAACCCCTCGCGCTCCGCCAGCTGCCGCCCCCGCTCGGCGCGGGTCTCGGCCACGTCCTTGGTGTAGACGCCCGCCACGCCCACGCCGGCCCGGTGCACCGCCAGCATGATGGCCGTGGCCTCGGGCTCCGCCTTGCGGAAGACCGTCTTCAGCAGCCACACCACGAACTCCTGCGTGGTGTAGTCGTCGTTGTGGAGGAGCACCTTCCACAGCCCGGGCTCCTTCACCTTCGCCCGCTGGCGGGTGAGGACCTGGCCCGCCTCCTTCGACTGCCTGGCCATGGATGACGCCTCCGGGGCATCAGGATAGCTGATTGAGCCGCACGAACCCGCCCCGGGCCAACTCCCGGATGAACAGGGCCGCCCGGAAGCCGGCATCGGGCTCACCGGGTTGGGCCTGGGCCATGGCCTCCATCACCTGCGCCACGGTGCGCGTCCCGTCGCAGGCTTGCCACAGGGCCGTGCCGCGGGCGTCGAGTTTCACGCGGAAGACGGGCTTTCGCATCAGCTTCAGCACCCAGCCCCAGCGCGGGGAGAGGATCTTGGGCCGAATCAAGACCAGCGTGTCCCCCTCACCGGGCTCGGCCGCCAAGGCCTGGACCGGCACGAGGGCCAGGAAGGATTCATCGGGGAAGGTGCTCATGGGGATCCATACATCTCAAGGGGGAGGATAGAGAAGGCCCGGCTTTGCCGGGCCTTCTCGCGGGGGCCCGGGGGTGTTCGCGTCAGCGAGGAACCCCCGGACAGCATCAGAAATTGGCACTCGGTGGCGCGGGCTCGTCAGCTTCGCCGGCGTTGGCCAGGGGCACCCTCACCAGGTAGACGGCGATGCCAGCCAGGATCAGCAGGCTGATCCAGAACATGCCGGGGTCGGCGAAGACCTTGTACTTCACCTCGAAGAAGGCGAAGGACGCGAAGAGCAGGCCCACCAGGGCCTCGCCGGCGATGAGACCCGCGGCCAGCAGCACGCCGTTGTTCTCCACGCGCACCTTCTGGGCTTCGTTCAGGCCGCGCCTGGCGCCGATCATCTCCACGGCGCCCTTGATGAGGCCGCCCAGGAAGATGGCGAAGGTTGTCTCCAGGGGCAGGTACATGCCCACCGACACCAGCATGGGGC
Organism: Geothrix sp. SG200; assembly: GCF_022808935.1. GTDB lineage: Bacteria > Acidobacteriota > Holophagae > Holophagales > Holophagaceae > Geothrix > Geothrix alkalitolerans. The sequence continues at coordinate 20,789 of NZ_JAKZFR010000001.1, read as the reverse complement.
TCTTGACCTGCATGAGGATGAAGGCGAAGCCCATCATCATGCCGACGATGATCAGCGGCCACGCCATCTTGCCTTCCACGATGCCCTTGCTGAGCAGGGCCATGAGGCCCGCCTGGGGCGCCGCCAGCTGCTTGGAGCCGAAGCCGGCGTCCAGGGAGAGCACGGCCTTCTTCTGGTCCGCGGGCAGCTTCTTCACTTCGTCCAGGGTGTAGCTCTTGCCATCAGGGGCGGTGACGACCTGCACCTGCTGGGCGGTCAGCTCGGCGATGCGCTTGGTGCCCTGGGCGGAGATGTCGCCTTCGTGCAGCACCATGAGGGGGATGAACAGCACCACGGAGGCCAGGGCCACACCGATGAGGTCGCCCATCTCCATGCGCCAGGGGGTGCCGCCGAGGATGTGCCCGGCCTTGAGGTCCTGCAGCATCTCGCCGGCCACGGCGGCGGAGACGCAGACGATGGCCGCCACACCCAGCACCGCGGCGACGCCTTCCTGGCCCTTCACGCCGAGGAGCACCATCACGAGGGCCGTGATCACCAGGGCCGTCAGGGTCAGGCCGGAGATCGGGTTGTTGCTCGAGCCCATGATGCCCACCAGGTAGCCGCTGATGGCCGCGAAGAAGAAGCCCAGGATCACCACCACCAGGGCCGCCACGAAGGAGACCAGCGGGCTCACCTGGAAGATGCGCCAGGTGATGAAGAAGGTGACCAGGGCCGCGAACCCGAGACCGAAGAGGACGTTGGTGAAGGGCAGGTCCTTGTTGACGCGGTCCACCACGTGCTCGCCGGCAGCGGCCTTCTTCATGTCGGAAACTGAGCGGGTCAGGCCCGTGGCCAGGCTCTTGCGCATCTTGAAGAGGGTGAAGCCGGCGCCCACGAGCATGCCGCCGATGGCGATGGGGCGGACGATGAACTTCCACACCGAGTAGGACAGGGCGATCCAGTCGCCCTGGGAGGCGCCCTCAGGCAGGACGCCGGGCGCCAGGAAGTAGGTGATGATGGGCACCAGCAGGCCCCAGGCGATGATGCCGCCGGAGAAGTTCAGGGCGCCGAGCTTGGGCCCGATGATGTAGCCCACGCCCATGTAGGCGGGGCTGATGCCGGGGGAGCTGAGCAGCATGCCGCCCGCCACCTTGGCCTTCCAGGTGCCGACAAGGTTGATGGTGGTGGTCTTGAAGGCCACGAACCGCTCCCAGGTGCTAGCGAAGATGGAGATCTGCACCAGGGCCTGGATGCCGGCGCCGAGGCCCATCGCGCCGAAGAGGAACTTCGTGCCGCTGCCCCCGCGGGCGCCGGCCTTGTGGATCTCGGCGGCGGCCACGCTCTCGGGGTAGGGCAGCTCGGCGTCCTCCACCATCACGCGGCGGAGGAGGGCCACGAACATGATGCCCAGCACGCCGCCGCCGAACATGATCAGCGAGCTGGTGACGTAGTGCCCGGCCGTGAAGAACTTCGGCCAGATGCCGCTGATGGCGAAGGCCGGGATGGTGAAGATGGCGCCGGCGGCCACGGACTCGCCGATGCTGCCCACGGTCCGGGCCATGTTCTCTTCCAGGATGGTGCCCTTCATCAGCTTGATGAGGGCCATGCCGATGACCGCCGCGGGGTAGGTGGCGGCGATGGTCATGCCGGCCTTCAGGCCGAGGTAGGCGTTGGCGGAACCCAGCACCACGGCCATGACGAGGCCGATGAGCACCGCCCGCAGGGAGAACTCCCGCAGGTTCTGGTCAGAGGGGACAAAAGGTTGCATCGGTGCTCCTGGAAAGGCGCAGAGGGATGGAAAGAAAGGTCGGATGGAGCGGATAGTCTAATACATCGCTGTTTGATCCTTCCCAGATCCCGCGGGGGATCCGGGCTCCCGGGCGCCCCGGAGGACCGCCTCCCGGCAGACGACCCCGGAAAAACGCGCTTCTCATCCCGCCCGGAGAGGGACCGACAGACCACTGGCCCACATCCTGGCGGGAATCCGGATCCCGGTCACCGCTCCGCCAGGGGTTCGTCCGGCCGGCGCTCCACGGAGAGGAGGATCACCGCCCCGAGGATCAGGGCCGCGCCCACCCCCTGCCAGGGCAGCAGGATCTCGCGGAGGAAGAGGGCCCCGAACAGGCAGGCGGCCAGCGGCTCCAGGGTGCTGACGACCGAGGCCCGGGCGGCACCCACCCGGGCCATGCCCGCCAGCAGGAGGGGGATGGGCAGCAGGGTGCCGACCACGGCCAGCCCCAGCAGGGGCTTCCGGGCGCGGAGGGCCAGCGCCGGCTCCCACTGGTGCGAACCCAGGGCCAGAATCAGGTACATGAGTCCCGCGCTGGACATGATCCAGGCGCTGGCGACCAGCGAGGGCACCCCCTTCTGGAGGCGCGCGCCCAGCAGAATGTAGGCGGTGTAGCCAAAGGCCGTGGCGAGCCCCATGACGAGGCCCAGGACATCCGTGCCCCGGCCCGGCGCGCCCACCGCCAGGGCCGTTCCCAGCAGCGACGCGAGGAGGGCGATCAGGTCTCGGCCCGCCAGGTGGTGCCGCCCGGCCAGAACCTCCCACAGGGCCACCATGGCGGGGTAGAGGTAGAGGAGCAGGGCGGTCAGGGCCACGGGGATCCGGCGGGAGCTGGCGAAATAGAGGCCGCTCTCCACCACATAGAGGGCGCCCATGCCCACGAAGCCGGCGATCTGGGCCGGCGTGAGGGCGAAGCGGATCCCCCGCAGGAGCAGCCACAGCCAGAGGGCGCCTCCGGCCACGAGGAAGCGCACCGCCAGGAAGGTGGGAAGCCCCAGGCCCAGGGCCGCCGCCTGGCGGTTGAAGATGGGCAGGAGGCCGAAGCAGACCCCCGAGACGGCCACCAGCAGGAAGCCCAGCCCCCGGCCCGTGCCTGATCCCCCGGGGGCCGGGTCCTTCGCGTCGTCGTCCATCTCGCCAGGGTATCCCGGCGCGGCCATGGCCTTCTTCAAATGGGGCGGCCCGGCTCCCTGGCATGATGCTCATGTTGGCGCTGCCATCCCCAAGGTGGGGGCGTCCCCGCGATGTCCCCGGACCCGGTCCCCATGCCCACCCTCACCAGCAAAGCCAATCCGCGCTTCAAGGAGCTCCTGGCCCGCCTCCGCCCGGGCGGCGCCCGCCGCGAGGCGACGCTCCTGCTGGGCGCGAAGCTCATCGAGGCCTGGGCCGAAGCCCGGCGGACGCCCGCCGGTAAACGGCTCGCGCCGGCCCTCTGGCTGAGGCTCGAGCAGGCCGTCCCCCACCCGCTGGAATCCGCCCTGGGCCTGGATGCGCAGGTGCTCGGCGAAGCCCTCATGCGGGAGCTGGCCGATGCGGGCAGTCCGCCCGAGCACGCCCTGCTGATGGACCTGGGCCCCGAGCCCGCCGGGCCCCTGGCCGAGCGCGTCATCGGCGCCTGGGGCATCCAGGATCCCGGCAACCTCGGCGCGCTCCTCCGCAGCGCCGCCGCCTTCGGCTTCCAGGAGGCCCTACTGGGGCCGGGTTGCGCGGACCCCTTCCATCCCAGGGCCCTGCGCGGCAGCATGGGCGCCGCCTTCCTGATGCCCCTGCGCCGGGCGGCGAGCCTGGAGCCGGACGGGGGCCGCTGGTACGCCCTGGACGGCGGCCCCGGCGCCGTGCCCCTGGCGGAGGCCGATCTCTCAGGGCCCCTGCGGCTCTGGGTGGGCAGCGAAGGCCATGGCTGGCAGGGAGTCGACCTGCCCCCGGCCGTGCGTCGCCTGGCCATCCCCATCCAGGGCGTGGAGAGCCTCAACGCCGCCGTGGCCGCGGGCATCGCGTGCTACGAAGTGGCGCGGAGGCAGGGCCGGGGATCAGGGCGATGACCCGCGGCTGGCTCCTCCGTCCCCTCGAAACCGCCGTGCTGGCTTGCATCTTCATGCTCGCCTTCCGCTTCCCCGGCGCCCTGGGGGGCTGGCTGGAACCGGTCTTGGCGCTGCTCTTCCCCGTGCTGCTGCTGGAAGGCCTGTTCAAGGGGCGCCACGCGGTCTGGACCTGGACGGCGCTCCTGGGCGGCCTCCTCCTCCTCTACCAGTGGGTGCCCCAGACTCTGGCCTCCAAGGGCGGGCTGCCCTTCGGCCTGGCCCTCCTGGGGATGGTCCTGCTGAGCCTCTGGGAAGCCACGGGGCTCTGGCTGGTGGTCCTGGGGTCGCGTTGGGCCTTCCGCCGCATCGGGCCCCTGGCCGCCGCCTGCGTGGCCGCCTTCCTCCTGATGGGCTGGGAGACCTGGGGCTTCCATGTCTATCCCTGGACCTGGGGCGCCGCCTTCGGTTCCCTGCCCTGGCCCGCGCGCTCGGCCGCCTTCCTGGGCGCCTCGGGCCTGTCGGCCCTGGCCTGGGGCGCCGGGGCCTGGACCGCCGCCCACCTGGCCCAGGGTGCCTCTCCCCGGCGGATCCTGGCGGGGCCGGGCTTCGCCGTGGGCCTGATGCTCCTGCTGGGGGGCGCCTGGCACCTGCTGCCCCGGGAGGGGGAACGGACCCTCGACGTGGCCATGATCCAGCCCAACTTCCCCGCCGGGGTTCGCTGGCCGGGGATGGAAGCGGAGATGTGGCGGCGCAGCGACGCGCTGCTGAAGGCCCGGGGCTGGCCGAGGGCGGGGCGCGCCACCCTGCTGCTCTGGCCCGAGAGCTCGGTGCTGGGCCGGGACGACCGCCACCCGGACCTGCGGCTTTCCGCCGAGGCCGTGTCCCGGGGCGTGGCCTGGCTCTTCGGCACCGAGGGGGGCCCCTACAACCTGGTGCGGGGCGAGGCGGCCGGCCGGCCACCCTTCGTCTTCGCGAAGACGGAGCCCATGCCCTTCGGCGAGCGCACGCCCGGCCCCGAGGCCTTCCGGCGGTGGCTGGACGGGAAGATGGGCTTCGTGTCCCAGGAGGCCGGGGAACTCAAGGAGGGCTGCGCCTTCGCCGTGCCCACCCCCGCCGGCGACCTGCACGTGCACCCGCTCGTCTGCAGCGAAGCCCTCCTGACCCAGCGCACCCGCCAGGGCTTCGAGCTGGGCCACGCGGACCTGCTGAGCAACCACACCAACGACGGCTGGTTCGACCGCAGCATCGCCACGGACCTGCACGCGGCCCAGATCCGCCTCCGCGCCACGGAACTGGGTGTCCCCCTGCTGCGGGCCACGCTCACGGGGAAGTCCGGCGTATTCCGGGAGGACGGCCACTTCGAGCTTTGGGGAGAGCCTCTCAGCGAAGGAGCCTTCGCCGTGGCGTTGACCTGGCGGCCAGTGCACACCCCCGCCCGTTCCGCCTGGCTGCTGCCGGGGCTGATGGCGGGACTGGCGCTCGGAACGGTACTGCTAGGCTGGAGAGCCCTAGCCCGGAAGGCCTGATGGACCGCGATCTCCTCGTACCCGAGCCGCTTTCAACCCCGCACGGCACCGTGGCCTTCTTCGACGAGACCTGGAGCGTGGACCCCCGCGAGCTCCAGATCTTCTTCCAGGCGGAAGAGGTCTACTGGACCGCGGACCGCACCATCGAGCAGTGGCGGCGGCTGCTGGCCTGCTCGCGCCTGCTGACGGCCCGCCTGGTGCCCGAGGGCCACCGGGGCGGCCGCCTGGTGGGCGCCACCCGGCTCTGGTCGGATCACGCCTACGAAGCCAAGCTCTACGACGTGGTGACGGCGCAGGATCTGATGGGCCAGGGCATCGCCACCGAGCTGGTGAAGTGGGCCCTGCGGCACCCCTGGGCGGGCGAGGTGCAGCGGTTCGTCCTGGAGACCCGGGACGCGGCCAACTTCTACCCCCGCTTCGGCTTCCGCCTGGGCCAGGAGGTCGACAGCTACCACATGCGGGTGGGCATCGCCGAGCTCGAGCAGCGGGGCCTGCGGTGAGCGAGACCCTCCCCGGCCTTCCCGAGGCCGCCCTGAAGCCCTTGATCCTGGCCAGCAGTAGCCCGCGCCGACGCCATTGGCTGGAGGCCATGCGCATCCCCTTCGAGATCCAGGCGCCCGAGGTGGACGAGACGCCCCTGCTGGACGAGGAGCCCGGCGACCTGGTGCTGCGCCTGGCGGAGCTGAAGGCTGAGGTGGTGGCCGGCCGCAACCCCGACCGCTGGGTCATGGCCGCGGACACCACCGTGGCCGTGGACCATCACACGCTCAACAAGCCCCTGGACGCGGAGGACGCCGTCCGGATGCTGAGCCTGATCCAGGGCCGCGCCCACCAGGTGCACACCGGCTTCTGCCTCCAGCGGAACGATCAGGTCCACAGCTTCGTGGACACGGCCCAGGTGGTCTTCCGCCCCCTCACCGAGGCCCAGATCCGCTGGTACATCGGCACCCACGAGCCCATGGACAAAGCGGGCTCGTACGCCATCCAGGGCATCGGGGCCCTGTTCATCGAGGGGGTCGAGGGCAGCTTCTCCACGGTCATGGGCCTGCCCGTGGAGCGCATGGGCGCCCTCTTCCTCCAGCTGGGACTCCTGAAACCCTGGATGGGCTTCCCCAGGTAGGGTGGTCAGACCTCGCGAAAAATCCCAAACCCCTGACAAAGAAGAGGTTCCGGGAGGTTATGCGCCGCCCTGGGTGCGGAGGCTGAGCCGGCCTCGTCTCGACGGCCTCTGGCCTGGAGGAAATCGCCACCTTCACGAGTGGCTAAATAGAACACCGGATAATCCCCTTAGTCGCTGGATCTGCCTCAGAAAAAAGGGATAAACAATCCTGTGGCACTGATCTATGATGGTGACTTGCGACACAAATTTGCCGAATGTCGCCCCAGTGTGACCAAGTCCTCTGGACATGAGTGTCGTCTTACCTCTGACGCCGCTCGGCCGACATTCTCTGGACGGAGACGCCGACGCCCGGAAGGAATCCCTTCCGGCTCGCCCGGCACCTGCCAGAATCCCTGGCCATCACCTCTGATCCGTCCCGCGTCCAACCGTCCCTTCAGTCCCCGCTGGCTCCGGCCACTGTGCGGATCCGAACTTTCCAGGGGTTGTGCATGCACCAATTCGACCGAGCGTTCCGCTTCGTCCTGCCGGCCGGGGCCGTGGCGGTCCTTCTCACGGTGCTCACCGTGGGCTGGTTCACCCAGCCGGACCGCTTCGCCAAGGGCTACGCCCCCGAGCAGCCCATCCCCTTCTCCCACGAGCTGCACGCCGGCACCCTCCGCATGCAGTGTCAGTACTGCCATTCCGGCGTGGACAAATCCCGGGTGGCGGGCATTCCCAGCGTGGACCTCTGCATGGGCTGCCACAAAGTGACCCGGACCGACCGGCCCGCCATCCAGAAGCTGACCCAGATCGCCAACGCCGGCCAGCCCATCCTCTGGCAGCGGGTCCACACCCTTCCGGATCACGTCTTCTTCGACCACCGGCCCCACGTGAACGCCGGCATCACCTGCCAGAGCTGCCACGGCGAGGTGCAGACCATGAAGGTGGTCACCCGCGAGATGGGCATGCGCATGGGCAATTGCCTGGCCTGCCACCGCGACCCCCACGCCGCCCTGCCCGCCGGATCCAAGATCACCCGGGGCGCCGAGAACTGCGCCGCCTGCCACCGCTAGGAGCTCCGACGATGGCTGACGAGACCCGCAAGCCGCTGCTCGACCGCGCCGCCGCCCTGGTGGCGGGGCCGCTCCTCCTGGGCCGGGAGGCCCTGGGCCTGGTCTTCAGGCCGGACCGCGAGGCCCCTCCGGAGACGCCGCCGGAAGCGGTTCCGCTCCGCATCCCCATCACGCCCCCCGAACACGCCATCAAGCGCCGCGGATGACCTCATGAAGACACGACTTCCCGAACACGGCCCCCTCGAGACCCCGCGCTTCTGGCGCACCCTCGAGGAGCGCATCGAGACGCCCGAGGCCCAGCGGGCCGCCCACGACGAGTTCCTCCCCGGCACCATTCCGGCCGGCCCGGACTACGACGACGTCCATGGCCTGCCGCCCCAGAGCGGCGTCTCCCGCCGCGACTTCCTGGGCCTGGTGAGCGCCGCCGCCGCGCTCGCTGCCACCGTGGCCTGCGACCGCAAGGGCCAGGGCACTGTGGTGCCCTACACCAAGCGCCCCGTGGAGGTGATCCCCGGCGTGGCCAACTACTACGCCAGCGCCACGCACGAGGGCCGCCGCGTCTACCCCGTGCTGGTGAAGACCCGCGAAGGCCGCCCCATCCACCTCACCGGCAACGACGAGCACCCCGGCGTGAAGGGCAAGACCAGCCCCCGCGTCATGGCCGACGTGCTGCGCCTCTACGACCCCGACCGCCTCCGCGCACCCAAGGCCCAGGGCCATGTGGCGAGCTGGGCGGACGCGGAAGCCCAGTTCCACGGAGCGCTCCGGGGTGCCAAGGCCGCGGGCAAGCCCGTGCTCCTGATCTCCGGGGCCGTGGTCTCGCCCAGCCGCAAGGCCCTGCTGGCGGACCTCAAGACCGCCCTGCCCACCCTGGAGCACCTGGCCTATGAGCCCGCCGCGGGCGACGCCGCGGAGGTGGCCGCCCTGGCCAGCTTCGGCCAAGCCGTGGACCTCCAGCCCCGCCTGGACAAGGCCAAGGTCATCCTGTCGCTCGGCGCGGACTTCCTGAACGGCGAGGATCCCGAGGCCCAGGCCGCCTGGGGCGCCAAGCGGAGGTTGAAGAACGCGCAGGAGGCCATCAACCGTCTCTGGGTGCTGGAAGGCCCCCTCACGCTGACCGGCACCAACGCCGATCAGCGCGTGCCTGTTTCCCCCTCCCGCCTCGGCGCCGTGGCCTTCGCTCTGGCGAAGGAACTGGCGGCCAAGGGCGTGGCGCTGCCAACCGGCACGGATCTGTCCGGGATGTCCGCGGGCGCGCCCGCGGACATCCCGGCAGCCGTCTGGTCCAGCCTGGTGAAGGACCTCCGGGCTGCCGGCCGGAACGCCGTGGTGCTCTGCGGGGCCCAGATGCCCGCCGAAGCCCACCAGGCCGCCCACCTGCTCAACGCCATGCTGGGCTCCGAGGCCGTGGCCCTCCGCGCCGCCGAGCCCCTGGCCACGGTGAAGGACCTGGAGGCCGCCGCGCAGAAGATGGCTTCCGGCGCCTATGCCGCCGTCCTCTTCTGGGACGTGAACCCCGCCTACACCTACCCCAAGGCAGCCGCCTGGAAGGAGGCCGTGACCAAGGTGCCCTTCCGGGCCTGGATCGGCCAGGTGGAGGACGAGACGTCCGCCCAGTGCCAGCTGCTGCTGCCGGAGAACCACTGGCTGGAGAGCTGGGGCGACTACGCCACGCCCGGCGCGGCCGTGCTCCAGCAGCCCGCCATCGGGGCCCTCTACGACACCCGCCAGGGCGAGGACATCCTCCTGGGCGTCCTGAAGGCCATGGGCGCGACCGTTCCGGACGGCTACCACGCCTACCTGCAGGCCCGCTGGAAGAAGGAGCTGCCCTTCGGCACCTCCTTCGAGCAGGCCCTGCACGACGGCCTGGTGAAGGGCGAGACCAAGACCTCGGCCCCCGTCTTCAAGGGCGCCTCCGTGGCCGCCGCGGCCAAGAAGGCCGTTGCCGCGAAAGCTGACGGACTCGAGCTGGTGCTCTTCCCCGGCTTCGCCACGCACGACGGCCGCCACGCCAACAACAGCTGGCTGCAGGAAACGCCGGATCCCATCACCAAGATGACCTGGGACAACCCCGTGGCTGTCTCTGTGCAGGACGCCAAGGCCCTGGGCCTCGAAGAGGGCGACTGGGTCACCCTCGCCCTCGATGGCGCCACCCTCAAGCTGCCCGCCGTGATCCAGCCCGGCCAGGCGCCCGGCGTGCTGGCCCTGGCGCTGGGCTACGGTCGCACCACCGGCGGCGTGGCCAAGGGCATGGGCGTCAACGCCTTCCCACTTGTGGGTCTGGATCCCGCCAGCGCCCACGCCCGCGGCGGCGCGAAGCTGGCCAAGGCCGGCGGCCGGAAGGAGCTCTCCCGCACTCAGAGCCACCACCGCATGGAGGGCCGCGACCTCGTCCGCTCCCTCACCATGGACGAGTTCGCCCACAACCCCCAGGGGCACCACCACATGCCCGAGCTGGTGACCCTCTACGAGGACCAGAAATTCCCGGACCACAAGTGGGGCATGGTCATCGACCTGGCGGCCTGCACCGGCTGCTCAGCCTGCATGGTGGCCTGCCAGTCCGAGAACAACGTGGCCACCGTGGGGCCCGAGCAGGTGGCCCGGGGCCGCGAGATGCACTGGATCCGCATCGACCGCTACTACGAGGGCGAGCTGGAGAATCCGAAGGTCGTCCACCAGCCCATGCTGTGCCAGCACTGCGACAACGCGCCCTGCGAGAACGTGTGCCCGGTGAACGCCACCAACCACAGCCCCGAAGGCCTGAACCAGATGGCCTACAACCGCTGCGTGGGCACCCGGTACTGCGCCAACAACTGCCCCTACAAGGTGCGCCGCTTCAACTTCCTCGAGTACACCGCCTACAAGACCGAGCCTGAGACCCTGGCCTACAACCCCGAGGTCACGGTCCGCCCCCGCGGCGTCATGGAGAAGTGCTCCTTCTGCGTGCAGCGCATCAACGACGTGAAGATCCGCGCCAAGGGAGATGGCCGCGCCATCCTCGACGGTGAGATCACCACCGCCTGCATGGCCGGATGTCCCTCGGATGCCATCGTCTTCGGCGACCTGAAGGACCCCAAGAGCAAGGTCTCCCAGTTGGTGGCGGCCAGCCGCGCCTACCGCGTGCTGGAGGAGCTGGGCGTCAAGCCCGCCATCACCTACCTGGCCGACCTGAAGAATCCCGCCATGCCTATGGCCTCGACCGAGGGAGGTCACCATGAAGCTTGATGCCGCCACGTCCGCCGGCGACATCCCGGAGGCCCTGATCGAGCCCGCGCTCACCGTGGGCGTGGTCACTCCCGGCAGCCTGGACGACCAGGTCCTGGCCTTCCCCGAAATGAAGCCCCCGAAGCAGTGGTACCTCGGCCTGGCCGTCACCCTCACGGCTCTCCTCATCGGCGTCGGCTGCATCGGCTACGTCTTCGTCACCGGCATCGGCGCCTGGGGCAACACCAGCCCTGTGTTCTGGGCCTTCGACATCATCAACTTCGTGTTCTGGGTGGGCATCGGCCACGCCGGCACGCTGATCTCGGCCATCCTCTTCCTCTTCCGCAAGCGCTGGCGCAACGCCATCGCGCGGTTCGCCGAGGCCATGACCATCTTCGCGGTCATCTGCGCCGTGATCTTCCCCCTCATCCACGTGGGCCGTCCCTGGCTGGCCTACTGGCTCTTCCCCTATCCGAACCAGCGCGCCCTGTGGACCAACTTCCGGTCGCCGCTGCTGTGGGACGTCTTCGCGGTGAACACCTACTTCTCCGTGTCCCTGATGTTCTGGTACCTGGGCCTCATCCCCGACATCGCCTCCATGCGCGACCGGACGACGAGCAAGATCCGGAAGGTCCTCTACACCGTGCTGGCCATGGGCTGGCGCGGGGCGGCCTCCCACTGGCAGCACTACGAGAAGGCCTACCTGCTGCTGGCGGGCCTGGCCACGGGCCTGGTGCTCTCCGTGCACTCGGTGGTGAGCTTCGACTTCGCCACGTCGGTGGTGCCGGGCTGGCACATGACCATCTTCCCGCCCTACTTCGTGGCGGGCGCCATCTTCGCCGGCTTCGCCATGGTGGTGATGGTGCTGGTGGTCGTGCGCGAGACCATGCAGCTCAAGAACCTGATCACCATGCGCCACCTGGACGTGATGAACAAGGTGATCCTCGCCATGAGCTGCATCATGGGCTACAGCTACATGATGGAGGGCTTCACGGCCTGGTACTCCATGAACGAGTACCTCCACCACGGCTTCATGAACATCATCAGTGGCACCTATGGCTGGGCCGGCTGGGTGACCATCAGCTGCAACATCCTCATTCCGCAGATCCTCTGGTTCAAGAAGGCCCGCGCCAGCTACTTCTGGATGATCCTCGTGGCCATCGGCGTGACCATCGGCATGTGGTTCGAGCGCTTCGTGATCATCGTGATCTCGCTGCACCAGGACTACCTGCCCTCCGCCTGGCGCATCTACAAGCCGACCATGATCGACTTTGGCGTCCTCCTGGGCACCTTCGGCATCTTCTTCACCCTGGTGCTGCTCTTCGCCCGGGTCCTGCCGGTCATCGCCACCACCGAGGTGAAGGCGATCCTGCCCGGCGCCCAGCCCTCTCACCATGGAGACGACCACCATGCCTGAGACGTCCTACGCCGTCCTCGGCGTCTTCGAGACGCCCGACGCCCTCATGAAGGCCATCCCCCAGGTGCGCGCCGCCAAGCTCGGCGCGGTGGAGGCCTATACGCCCTACGCGATCCACGGCATCGAGGAGGCCCTGGGTCTCCGCAAGTCGCCCCTGGGCGGCATGGTGCTGGTCATGGGCATCCTGGGCGCCATCACTGCCTTCGGCTTCCAGTACTGGATCAGCGCCGTCGACTACCCGATCATCACCGGCGGCAAGGGCGCGGGCTCCTGGGAAGCCTTCATCCCCATCATGTTCGAAGTGACGGTGCTCTTCGCCACCTTCACCGCGGGCCTGGGGATGCTGTTCCTCCTGAACAAGCTGCCCTTCTTCGGCCACCCCGTGCTCTCGTCCAAGTCCATCAAGGGCATCACGCGGGACCGCTACGTCCTGGCCCTGGAGGCCGAGAGCGAAGCCTTCGACAGTACCGCCGCCGCCCGGGCCCTCCAGGCCGCCGGCGCCATCGAGGTCGAGGCCCTGCCCGCCCCGGACCGCAGCCCCTTCCTCACCAGCGACTACGTCCTCCGCACCCTCGGCGGCATCTTCACCGCCTGCGTGGTGGCGGGCATGGCGATGTACTTCGCCACCAAGTGGTTCCCCGTGCTGGCACCCATGAAATACATGCAGGAGCAGCCCCGCCTGAACGCCCAGAAGGCCTCCAGCTTCTTCAAGGACGGCCACGGGATGCAGCTGCCGGTGGCGGGCACCGTGGCTCGGGGCTACCTGCCCACGGCCACGGGCACCCAGGAGGAAGCCGCTTCCCTGGTGAACCCGCTGCCGCGCACGCCGGAGGTCTTCGCCCTCGGGAAGAAGGTCTACACCAACCGCTGCGAAGTGTGCCACGGCGCCGTCGGCAACGGCGTGGGCAGCCTGACGGCCGCCTACGGGGCCAAGCCCGCCAACCTGCAGGCCCAGCAGTTCCTGGACTACCCGGACGGCAAGATCTACTGGGCCATCGTGAACGGCAAGAACGCCATGCCCTCCCACGCCCCCTACCTCTCCGAGCGGGAGCGGTGGGCCGTGGTGGATTACGTGCGCGCCCTCCAGCGCGCCCAGAACGCCAAGGACGAGGATCTGAAGGTGGCCACGCGATGAGCCAGGACAAGAACGCCTCCAACCTCCCCGCCTCCTGGCTCTGGGGCGCCGTGGCCCTGGGCGCCCTGGGCGTCCTCGGCAGCTACGCCGCCGCAGGCCCCGAGCGCTTCTGGGCCAACTGGGTCTTCTGGTTCGTGCTCCTCTTCACGCTGGGCCTGGGCTCGCTGTTCATCGTGGCCCTGGAGCACCTGGTCAACGCCAAGTGGAGCGTGCCCATCCGGCGCATCCCCGAGCGCCTGGCCACCCTGCTGATCCCCTCGATCCCCGTCGGCCTCATCGCCCTGGGCGCCATCCCGGTGCTCTATCCCGGGGCCCGGCCCGAGGCGGCCCACCATCCCCTCCTGGCCGGCAAGGCCTTCTGGCTGAGCCTGCCATTCTTCTCCGCGCGCACCATCGTGGCCCTGGCCCTCTGCCTCCTGGGCCTCTGGGTGCTGGTGGGCGGCTCGCTCAAGCAGGACGCCACGAAGGACCCGGCTTTCAACTTCCGGGCCCGCAAGTTCGCCCCCGCTTTCATGGCGATCTTCGCGCTGGTGGTGACGCTGGTGGCCTTCGACTGGATCTCCGGCCTCACGCCCGAGTGGTACAGCGACATCTTCGGCGTTTATGTCTTCGCCGGTGCCTTCCTCAGCGGTCTCGCGGCCACGGCCCTGGCGGTCCTGCACCTCCAGGACCAGGGCCGGCTGGAGGGCGTGCGGGGCGACCACCTCTACAACCTGGGCGGCTTCCTCTTCGCCTTCACGGTGTTCTGGTCCTACATCGGCTTCGCCCAGTACATGCTCATGTGGTACGCGAACCTGCCGGACGAGGTCATCTGGTACAAGGTGCGCCTCCAGGGCGCCTGGCACCTCATCACGCTGGTACTGGCGGGCCTGCATTTCGTGCTGCCCTTCTTCGCCCTGGTGACCCGGGACTCGAAGAAGGACCCCCGGCGCCTGCGCCGCGTGGCCTACCTGATGCTCGGAGCGCACGTGCTCGACATCTACTGGCTCATCTTCCCCATCCTCGGCGCCAGCCCCAGGTTCTCCTGGCCCGAGCTCAGCTTCGCCCTCTTCTTCCTGGGCGGGATCCTCCTCTGGGTCCGCGGCGCCATGCAGAAAGGCGAGGACATGCCCGTCGGCGATCCCTTCCTCCGCGAGGGCCTGGAGTTCCGGCTATGAAGATCCAAGACTACCTCTCCCCGGACGAGCTGAAGCGCCTGCTGTCCGCCCTGCTGGTGGTGATCTGCTTCATCTTCATCGCCGCCTTCTTCGGTTTCACCGTGCTGCCCGGCCTGCGCTACCAGGCCCACACGCAGCCCGATGCCGTGCCCGTCCAGGCGGTGCAGGGCGAGACCGGCTGGCTGGACCCCACGGACTACCCGGCCCAGGCCCGGCAGGTCATCCCGCCCATCGACCCCAAGACGGTCATGACGCCCAATCCCGAGCTCATGGCCCGGGGCAAGGCGATCTTCGCGCAGACCTGCGCCAGCTGCCATGGCCCCGAGGGCAAGGGCGACGGCCCGGCGGGGAAGGGCCTCAACCCGGCGCCCCGCAACTTCACCCAGAGCGCGGGCTGGAAGAACGGCACCCGTGTCGAGGACATCTACAAGACCCTGAACGAAGGCATCAAGGGCAGCTCCATGGTGGCCTACACGGACCTCTCCAAGCGGGACCGCATGGCCCTCGTCCACGTGGTGCAGTCGCTGGGCGCCTTCGACCATGGCGCGAGCGATCCGAAGGCCACCGCCGCGCTGGAGAAGCTCTTCGCCAGCGCCGGTGAAGTCATCCCCAACCGCATCCCCGTCTCCCGCGCCGTGGACATCCTCTGCCGGGAGTACGCCGAGGCCCATCCCCAAGGCCGACCATGACCCTCCGCCCCCTCCACGCCTCATTCTCCGTTCTGATCCTCGCCGCGGCGCTCCTGTGCCTCCCGGCCGGAGCCCAGGCGGCCAAGTCCACGCCGGCGCCCACCCCGGCCCCGGCGCCTGCGGCCGTTGAAGGCCCAGCGGCCCCCGCCTTCACGCCCCAGGAAGTGGGCATTGACGAGAAGCTCGGCGCCACCCTGCCGCTGGACCTGGCCTTCAAGGGGGAGGACGGCCAGCCCGTCACCCTGCGCCAGCTCATCGACAAGCCCACCATCCTGACCTTGAACTACTTCCGCTGCGCCGGCATCTGCACGCCCCAGCTCAACGGGGTGGTCGAGGTGCTGAACCGCACCGAGGCCATCCCCGGCAAGGACTTCCAGGTCCTCACGGTCAGCTTCGACGAGCGGGACACGCCCGAGATGGCCGCGCAGAAGCGCACCAACTACCTGGGCGAGCTCACCCGGCCCTTCCCGCCGGCGGCCTGGCGCTTCCTGACGGGTCCCGCCACCGCCAGCCGCGCCCTGGCCGACGCCGTGGGCTTCCGGTACAAGCAGGTGGGCGACGACTTCGTCCATGCCGCGGCCATCATCTTCATCAGCCCCCAGGGCAAGGTCACGCGCTACATGTACGGCGTCACCTACCTGCCCGCGGACCTCCAGCTGGCGGCCCAGGAGGCCGGGCGCGGCGAGGCTCAGCCCACCATCAACAAGTTCCTGAAGTTCTGCTTCAGCTATGACCCCGCGGGACGGAAATACGTCCTGAACACCACGGCCATCAGCGCCACCGTCACCATCCTGGCGGCCCTGATCTTCGTGTTCGTCCTCATCCGCCGGGGCCGCAAGACCAAGTCCGAGGAGGCTGAATGACCACCCACGCAACCGCCCAGCCTGGCTATCCCACGGCCCAGCCGAGCTACCTCGTGGACACGGGCTCCCGCAAGGGCCTCCTGGCCTGGCTGACCTCCACGGACCACAAGCGGGTCGGGGTGCTCTACCTCTACTCGATGATCAGCTTCTTCTTCGTCGGCGTGGGCATCGGCTTCCTCATGCGCCTGGTGCAGCTGACGCCCTTCCAGCACCTGATCACCGCCCGGACCTACAACGCCCTGTTCACGGTCCATGGCGTGATCATGATCTTCCTGTTCGTCATCCCGGGCCTGCCCGCCGTCTTCGGAAACTTCTTCCTGCCGATCCTGATCGGCGCCAAGGACGTGGCCTTCCCGCGGCTGAACCTGGCCTCCTGGTACTTCTTCATGGCAGGGGCCATCCTCGCGGTGCTCTCGCTCTTCACTGGAGGCGGCGCGCCCGACACCGGGTGGACCTTCTACGCACCCTTCAGCCTGAAGACCGGCACCAACGTGAGCCTGGCGGTGTTCGGCGCCTTCATCCTGGGCTTCTCGTCCATGCTGACGGGCATCAACTTCATCACCACCATCCACCGCCTGCGGGCGCCGGGCATGAAGTGGTTCCGCATGCCGCTCATGTGCTGGGCCCTGTACTCCACATCCTGGATCCAGCTCCTGGCCACGCCCATCCTGGCCATCACCCTGGTGCTGGTCATCCTGGAACGGTTCTTCGGCATCGGCATCTTCGATCCCGCGAAGGGCGGCGATCCCCTGCTCTACCAGCACCTGTTCTGGATCTACTCCCACCCGGCGGTCTACATCATGATCCTGCCGGCCATGGGCGCCATCACCGAGATCATCCCCACCTTCGCCAAGCGCACCATCTTCGGCTACAAGGCCATCGCCTTCTCCAGCATGGCCATCGCCGGCGTGGGCAGCCTGGTGTGGGCCCACCACATGTTCACGTCGGGCATGAGCAGCCTGGCCACGCTGCTCTTCTCCCTGCTGACGATGGTCGTGGCCGTGCCCAGCGCCATCAAGGTCTTCAACTGGGTGAGCACCCTCTACAAGGGCAGCATCGACTTCCAGCCGCCCCTGCTCTTCGCCCTGACCTTCATCTTCCTCTTCGCCATCGGCGGCCTCACGGGCGTCATGCAGGGGGCCCTGGCCATCAATGTGCATATCCACGACACCTACTTCATCGTGGGCCACTTCCACTACGTGATGTTCGGCGGCACCGGCTTCGCCTTCTTCGCGGCCCTGCTCTACTGGTTCCCCAAGATGTCCGGGAAGATGTATTCCAAGAAGGCCATCTACGCCTCCTGGTTCCCCATGTTCATCGGCTTCAACATGCTCTACTTCGGCATGCTGATCCTCGGCATGATGGGCATGCCCCGCCGCTACTACGTCCACCTGCCCCAGTTCCACACCATGCACGTGGTGGCGACCGTCGGCAGCTGGTTCCTGGTGCTGGGCCTCCTCGCCTTCTTCGGAACGCTCATCTACGCCCTCTTCAAGGGGTCGAAGGCCGAGGACAACCCCTGGGGCGGCGTGACGCTGGAGTGGACCATCCCCAGCCCGCCCCCCCAGGAGAACTTCGAGACCATCCCCACCATCACTCACGGCCCCTACCACTTCGAGCAGGAGTCCCAATGAGCGAGCACGTCCACCGCGACGACTTCGGCGCCCGGCTCGGCATGTGGCTGTTCCTGGTGACGGAGATCGTCCTCTTCGGCGGCCTCTTCATCGGCTATTCGTACATGCGGTACAAGTACCCCGTCGAGTTCCACCACGGCGGCGCCGAGCTGAACGCCACCCTGGGCGTCATCAACACGCTGGTGCTGCTCACCAGCAGCCTCACGGTGGTGCTCGCCATCGTGGCCATCCAGCGGGCGGAGAAGAAGCAGGCCATGGTCTTCCTGGGCACCACCCTGGCCCTGGGTTTGACCTTCCTGGTCATCAAGTCCTTCGAATGGGCCGCCAAGTTCCACCACGGCCTCTATCCCAACGCCCCGCATCTGGGCACGCTGCCGCCTGGGGAGCAGGTCTTCTTCGGCCTCTACTTCACGATGACGGGCCTCCACGGGCTCCACGTCATCGTCGGCCTCTCGCTCCTCTCCGTCATGCTCTGGTGGGTGGCCACGGATCGCATCCGCGCGGACCGCTACATCCACTTGGAGAACAGCGGCCTCTACTGGCACCTGGTGGACGTGATCTGGATCTTCCTCCTCCCGCTTTTCTACCTCGCCGCGTAAGGGCAGGACCATGAACGAACACGCCGAACACTCCCTCGAGCACGCCGACCACCCCGGCTACGGCACCTTCATCAAGGTCTGGGTGGCCCTGCTGATCCTCACGGGCGCCCTGGTGGGCGTGAGCCACCTGGGTCAGACCTACGCCGTCTGGGGCCTGCTCACGCTGACGCCCCTCAAGGCGGGCCTTGTCTTCTACTTCTTCATGCACCTGAAGTACGAGGGGCCGCTGCTCAAGATCGTGGTCCTGGTCACCCTGGGCACGCTGCTGATCTTCTTCGCCCTGCTCTTCTCCGACGTCGCTTTCCACTGAGGCACCCATGGACTGGATGAACCAAGCCGCCCTCTCGGCCCAGAAGTCCGACGCGGTCTTCTTCTACGTGTTCGGCCTCTCCGTCGCGTTCCTCATCTTCATCACGGCGCTGATGATCTACTTCGTGGTGCGCTACAGCAAGAAGCGCCACCCGAAGGCCGAGCAGATCGAAGGCCACACGGGCCTCGAGATCCTGTGGACCACCATTCCCCTGGTCCTGTTCCTCTCGATCTTCTACTACGGCTGGACCAACTACGAATACATGCGCCAGGCCCCCCGGGACGCCATGGCCGTGAAGGTCACCGCCCGCCAGTGGAGCTGGTCCTTCGAATACCCCAACGGCAAGAAGAGCAAGGTGCTCTTCGCCCCCATCAACAAGCCCATGAAGATGGAGGTCCACAGCGCCGACGTGGTGCATGGCTTCTTCATCCCCTCGTTCCGCCTCAAGATCGACGCCGTGCCCGCCCGCACCAACACCACCTGGTTCCAGGCCACCAAGCTGGGCTCGTACGACATCGAGTGCACGGTCATCTGCGGCGTGGACCACAGCCTCATGCTGAGCAAGGTCATCGTGGTGCCCGAGGACGAGTTCAAGGCCTGGTACTTCGGCGGCGAGGATGCCCCCGAGCCCGGCAAGGCGATCCGAGCCGCCGAGGCCCATCCTGACCTGAAGGACCTGCCGCCGGGCCTGGCCGTACTGACCTCCAAGGGCTGCCTGGCCTGCCACTCCGTGGACGGCAAGCCCAAGGTGGGCCCCACCCTCAAGGCCCTCTTCGGCAAGCAGCAGGAGGTCCTCGTGGCCGGCGCCATGCGCCAGGTCACCGTGGACGAGGCCTATGTCCGCCGGGCCATCACCAACCCCATGGAGCAGGTGGTCCGCGGCTATCCGCCCGCCATGCCCCAGACGCCGATGACGGAGCAGGAGCTCAGCGAGGTCGTCCGCTACCTCAAGACCCTCTAATGATCCGGGGGACCGGGCTTGCGCCCTACTCCCCCGGGACCCCCGCGCCCTCGCCCAGCCAAGCTGGGCTCCGGCTGAACCAGGAGCGATGATTTGAGCGTGGCCGCGATTCCCGTTCCCAAGCCCAGCCCGGTCTCGACCTTCCTCGAGCTGACCAAGCTGCGCATCTCCGGGGCCTCCACGTTCACGGCGGCGGCGGGCTACGTGGCCTTCCTGCGCGGCGTGGACGCGGGCCTGGTCACCACGCTGATCGGCATCCTGCTCCTCGCCATGGGCTCCAGCGCCCTCAATGAGGTGCAGGAGCGCCGCTACGACGCGATGATGCCCCGCACCGCCTCGCGCCCCATCCCCCACGGGGACATCACCGCCGGTTCCGCCGCGGTCCTCGCCGTGACCCTGGCCGTGGCCGGATTCGGCCTCCTGTGGGCCGCCCACAACCTCACCTCGGCCCTCCTCGGCGCCCTGGCGCTGGGCTGGTACAACGGCTTCTACACGCCCCTGAAGCGCGTGAGCGCCTTCGCCGTGGTGCCGGGCTCCCTCATCGGGGCCCTGCCCCCGGCCATCGGCTGGACCGCCGCCGGCGGCAGCGTGGCGGATCCCTCGGTCCTGGCCCTGGCCTTCGTCTTCTTCATCTGGCAGGTCCCCCATTTCTGGCTGCTGGTGGGCCTCCACGCCGAGGGCTACGAGAAGGCCGGCTTCCCCACGCTGGTCTCGGTCTTCGGCCGTCCCCGGCTGTCGCGGCTGACCTTCACCTGGACCTGCGGCACCGCCGCCGCCTGCGGCCTGCTGCCGATGTTCCGGGTGCTGGTCTCCTGGCCCGCCGAGGTCATGCTGGGCCTGGGCGCGGCGTGGCTCATCGCCGGGTCGCTGCCGCTGCTGCGAGAAGGCCAGGATGCCCCCCTCTACCGCCGCGTCTTCATGAACATCAACCTCTTCGCCCTCGTCCTCACCGCCGCCGTCATCCTGGATCCCTTCTTCAGCCGCTGAGCGGCTCGGCTGGGCCCGGTCGAAAGGCTCTTTTGCCACCGATTTCGCTGATTGCGCTGATTGCGCCTAGGGTGCTTTCCGCATGGGCGGGGCCGCAGGCCGCTTCCGGCTCCGCCGGAAGTCATGGGGGGGGGGGGGGGGGGGGGGCCCCCCCCCCCCCCCCCCCCCCGGCCGCCCCCCCCCCCCCCCACCTCACGGCCCCCCCCCCGGGGGGGGGCCCGGGGGGGGCAGGAAGGCGTGGATAGGGCACGGCCCACCTCCCGGCGGCCCGGCGGGCCGCAGGGAGGGAAGAGCAGAGGCAGGGCCGCGGCGGCCCAGGCATTCAGTGGTGGCGCATGGGCTCGGG